>CAWFQK010000009.1:0-219972 GCA_963817955.1 uncultured Gemmatimonadaceae bacterium | reverse complement strand
TACGCCACGGTCATCAGGCCCATGATCGTGATGCCGAGCCAGAACGCGCTGAAGTTGCCGGCCACGAGGCCCGACAGAATGTTGAGCGACGGCCCGCCTTCGCGCGAGGACGTCACCACTTCCTTCACATGGCGCGACTCAGTCGAGGTGAACACCTTGACCAATTCGGGGATGATGGCGCCGGCGAGCGTTCCGCACGTGATCACGCTCGACAGCTTCCACCAGAGCGACCCGTCGCCCAGGTTGGGAATCATCAAGTAGGACACGATATATGTCAGCACCACAGACAGGATCGACGTCAGCCACACCAGGAACGTGAGCGGTGCTTCGAAGTTCATCTTGTCGGCCGTGGCGTATTTCGCCTTGGCGATCGCCGCATTGATCAAGTAAGACGTGCCGCTCGCAATGACCATCATGATGCGCATCACGAAGATCCAGACGAGCAGTTGCACCTGCACTCGCGGCTCGCGCACGGCGAGGACGATGAACGTGATCAGGGCGACACCCGTCACACCGTACGTCTCAAAACCGTCGGCGCTCGGACCCACTGAGTCGCCGGCGTTGTCGCCGGTGCAATCTGCAATGACGCCGGGATTGCGAACGTCGTCTTCCTTGACGTTGAACACGATCTTCATCAAGTCCGCGCCGATGTCCGCGATCTTGGTGAAGATGCCTCCGGCGATTCGCAGCGCCGCGGCGCCCAGCGACTCACCGATGGCGAATCCGATGAAGCAGGCACCCGCGTAATCGCCTGGAATGAAGAGCAGGATGCAGAGCATCAGCACCAGCTCGACCGAGATCAGCAACATGCCGATGCTCATGCCGGCGCTGAGGGGAATCGCGTAACAGGGATATGGCTTGCCGCGCAGCGCGGCGAATGCCGTACGCGAATTGGCGAAGGTGTTCACGCGAATGCCAAACCAGGCGACGCCGTAGCTGCCACCGATGCCGATCAGGCTGAACGCGAGAATGATGATCACCTTGGTGGCCGTAAAGTGCTGCAGCACACCAAAGTACAGAGCGATCACCGTACCGATGAACACTTCTAGAAGCAGGATGAACTTGCCCTGCGTGATGAGATACGTCTTGCACGTCTCGTAAATCAGCTCCGAGATTGCGCGCATGGACGCATGTACGGCCATGTTCTTCAAGTGGGTGTAAATCACGAGGCCGAAGATCAGGCCCAGCGCGCAGACCACGAGACCGCCCATGAGCAGCGACTTGCCTTGGACGCCGAAGAACTCCACCTGATTGAGATCAGGAATGACGAGGTTCGCTTCCCCGCCCACTTCATGCTGGCGCGGGGAGACTGCCTGCGGCATTGCCGCGGTACCCTGGACCGTTACGCCGGGGCCAGGCTGCTGCGCCATCAGCGCACCGCGATGCGACGATGCACCAAGCACCGCCATCACGAACGCAAGGATGATAATAAGGGCTCGACGGAACGCGTTCTCCATCAGATTCACAGTTAGGGGGGTCGAAGAGGCGGGGCAGAAAAAAAGCCCATGGTGCATTCATCATGGGCTGCAGCGGATCGCGCAATTATATGAAACCTAAGGGCTCAGGGCTAGAGAGTGGCGCCGAGTTTTACTCAGAAGTCATAGATGATTTGGGCCTTCATGCGAATTGGCGTCCCGTCAGGCTTCGTTCCTGGGCGAAACTTGAAGCTTTTCAGTACCTCTTCGAGACGGCGGTTGTAGCCGCCATCCCGCGTGGGGGTGAATGTGTGGTCCACCACCTTGCCCGTTTCGTCCACGTCGTATTCGGCGACCAGGTGGAAGCCACGCACCTTGTCCGGTATCGGGAGCGGCGGAATGAACAGCTCCGTGGGGGAGGGCGGGTAGTTGGCCTGCACGCCGCCGCCGGTCCCCGGCCCGACACCAGAGCCGCGTCCCGTCCCGATACCCGAGCCCACACCGCCACCCCGGCCCGGACCGTTCCCGTTGGTACCGTCGGCGCCCGTACCGCCGCCCGCGCCCGGCACGGGCGCAGTGACCTCCGATTTCGGCGCTTCCGCCGTCGACTCTGGCTTCACCAAAGCCATCGGTACCGCTGCCTTTGGCACCGGCGGAGGAATCACTGGTTTGACCTGTACGACTGGCGGAGGCACAATCACCGGTGGCGCCACAGGTGGCGTCGCCGCAGGTACCGGTGTGACGCGAACGTAGGTCACGCGCTCCTGAATGCCGCCGGTGCCGCGGTGTCCCCCGCCGCCGCCGCCTGCCGGTCCCACGCCACCGGCACCCTGCGGCCGTTCTGTCACATCGCCGGTATGCGTTGCTATGGGGACGATCAGTAGGGCAATGACGAGCACGTGCACGAGCGCGGACAATACGCCCCAACCACGCCGATCCTCGCGCGCCGCCGGGAGTCCAGTCGCCGGTAGCGGCCGCCTAGAGACGGCGGCCCGCCCGTTGGGATGCTGCGGCTCGGCTGGTGAGTTCATCTGGGATGACCGACGTACGGCGGACGCCCTTGAGGACATGGGAAGTTATACGGCGGACGACCCCGAAAAGGTTCGTCCGCCGCCCGCCTGATCATCCGGAGGCGCAATGCAACGAAGGATCTCCTTCCCGTAGGAATGAGATCCTTCGCTATGCACAGGATGAGCTGACGCGCCTCGACGTTCAGCTCACTTCTTTGCTGGTGTCGAGCCCGGCGTGTCCTTTGGCGGAACGCCGATGACCTTGACGCCAGCACCACGCGCCACGTCCATCGCGAAAATCACGTCCGCGTACTTCACTCCCGGCACTCCCTTCACGAAGATCACCTTTTCCGGACGCGGATCAAAAATCTCCTTCAGTCGCGCGCCCAGGTGATCCGCTGTCTGCGGCTCACTATTGATCGCGAACTGACCGCCCGGCTTGACCTCCAGCACGATCTGATTCGACGCCGAATTCACCGGAGCCACGGTGGGCGTCGGATCAGGGAGCTGGATGTCGATGGCCTTACGCATTGACGGCAGCGCGGCCATGAAGATGATGAGCAGCACGAGGAGCACGTCGATCATGGGCGTGACGTTGATGTCATTCGACAACCCGCCCGATCCACCGCTTGCGGCCATGGCCATTTACTTAGCTCCTCCCGGCGCGGCCGGAGCCGGCGCCTTGCTGTCCCCAGCCACGGTGGAAACCGTGTTCGGCTTCTGGTCACTGATCATGCCGACCATCCGCACGCCATTCTTCATCGCGACGTCCATGGCGTCGAGCACCTTGCTGTAATCCAGGTTCTTGTCGGCCTTGAGATACATGATGTAGTCGTCGCGCGGCGCATCGACATAGATGTGCTTGAGCGCGGGACCTACAGCATCAGCCGCAATCTCCTTCTTGTTCAGATAATACGTCCCATCCTTGTCGATACCCAGCACCTGATCGGTCTGGTCGTCTTCCGGATGGTCCTTGATGTTCTGCGCCTGCGGCGGATCGGCGTTGAACCCAGCCAACAGTGCCGGCGTGACCACCATGAAGATGATCAGCAGCACCAGCATGACGTCGATCATTGGCGTCACGTTTGGCGAGGATGCAACGGACGAAGCCGTAGATCCCGATGACATTGCCATTGGACTACCTCCTCAATGGTGAGTGTCGATCAGGAATTGATCGGGCTGGCGCCACCAGCGGTGTTGAACTCACGCGTGAAGCGCGAACGACCGAACTCGCCGGAGACCCCCTTGATCAGGTAGTCAATCATCTCCTTGGAGACGTACGTCATTTCCGCGGTGAGATTGTCGATCTTGGTGGTGAAGTAGTTGTACGCCCATACCGCCGGGATCGCGACGAGCAGACCGAATGCCGTCGTGATTAGCGCTTCGGCAATACCACCGCCAATCGCGGCCAAACCGCCCGAACCCGATGCGGCCATTCCCGTGAACGCATTCACGATACCCATCGTCGTTCCGAGCAGTCCGACGAACGGCGCCGTAGCGCCCACCGTGGCCAGCACAGCCATGCCGCGCTTCAGGTTCGTGATCTCGAGCAGCATGTTGCGCTCGACCGCGCGCTCCGCCGAATTGATGTCAGCCACCGTGACCGAGCCGTCGGCGATGAGGGGCTTCACTTCGCCGAGCGCGCCGCCAAGGACGAGGGCCACGTGCGACTTCTTGTAGCTCTCCGCGAGCCGAATGGCTTCGGTGAGGTTGTCTTCCTCGAGGAACTGCGAGAACTCTGGCGCGAACTTGATGGTTTCCTTCTGCGCTCTGCGAAGGCTCCACCACTTGGAGACCATGACGGTCAACGAGTAGATGGACATGATCGCCATGACAATACAAATGCCCTTGGCAAACATACCCATCTGGTGCCATAGGCCAAGAAGGGAGAGATCCATATCGACGTAGTCTCCGTGGTTACTCTGACTTGGTGAGTGAGAACTGGAACGGCATCTGAACGAGTTGCTTCACCTTGCGACCGCCGACTTCCGCGGGATAGAACTTCATGTTCGGCAGCGACGCCTTGACGGCGTTGATGAACAGGTCGTGCGTCGCCTTGAGCGCCTTGAACGTGCTCATGTCGGCGCGGCCCGTCGTATCGACCACGAACTGGGCGAGCACTTCCCCTTCGACGTTGGCCGAGCGCAGCATGTCGGGATACCGTGGCGCAGAATTGCCCGGCGCTGGCGACACCTGCTTTTCGACCTGGAAGTTGTAGTACGTCTGGTTGTCATTCACGGGCTGTGGCGTGCCACCGACGACGCCCTTGCTGATACCGCCGGCGACGCCCTTCCCGCTGAAGTCCTCCTCGTTCGTGACCTTCTGGGAGAGGTCAATCTTAGGGAGTACATCAGGGATCTTGATCGGCGCGGTCAGCACCTGGAAGCCTTTCGGCGGCGGTGCCTTCATGACCACGTCCGGCGGGGGCGGCTTGGGCTGATCCTTGGGCGGAGGCGGCTCGTCCTTCTTCACTTGAACGAACTCGACTTTCTCCGCTTTCGGTTTGTCCAGCTCCTGACTTGCGTGCAAGGTGCCGAACACCGCCCCAGTGATCAGGACGGCATGCAGGACCGTGCTCGCAAGGGCACCGCCCGTACGCTTCTGCTTTCTTGCGTTTGACTCGATGAGGTTGTCGAACATGTCTCGCTGGCCTAATCGGGTGCAGGAAAAGAACGAGCGAACTGTCTCAGGTGGATAAGCTACCCCTCGCTAGTTCCGGCGGAATAGCGGGAAGATTAAGAGTTGGTGAAGTCATGCCATCCGGAACTCTCGCTTCGGAAGATCAGCCGTCCGTTGCGTCGGCTGAATGCTCCGCCGAAGGCGAACCTTCCTCCTGCTCCTCGCGCTCGAACGGAAGTGTCACGGTGAATACCGTGCCCCGACCCAGCCGCGATTGAACGGTCAAACTGCCGCCGTGCGCTTGCGCAATCCACTGCGAGATCGATAGCCCAAGTCCGAATCCGCCCCGCTCAGAGGTGCGCGATCGCGCCCGGTCGGCCCGCCAGAACCGATCGAATACGTGGGGAAGATCGCTCGCTGAAATGCCAATGCCCGTGTCGCGCACCGCGATCGCGATCTCGTCGTGCGGCTTCCGCGTCACGGTCATTTCCACGCGACCACCGCGCGGCGTGTACTTGATCGCGTTCGTGACCAGGTTGAGCAGCAGTTGACGGAGACGCGTACGATCACCCATCACGACCGCATTCTCGAGAACGGGCATCGACAGCGTGAGCCCTGCGTCCTCGCCGAGAATGACGGCGGTTTCGTAGACGTCACGCACGAGCGGTTCCAGCTCCACCGGCGTGCGGTGCAGATCGAAGCGGCCTTCGTCCGCCCGCGCCAGCGTCAACAAGCTGTCCACCAGATCTGACATCCGCGCTGTTTCCTGCAGCGCCTCCTCGAGGGCCACCATCCGTTCGCCGCGATTGGTCGCTGGATGCATCGAGCGCTCGACATCGGCGCGTAGCACGGTGAGCGGGGTCTTCAGCTCGTGGCTCGCGTCTGCGGTGAACCGTCGCAATCCCGCGAACGAACCCTCGAGACGCGCAAGCATGGCGTTCACGGTATGACTCAATCGCGACAGCTCATCGTTGCTCGTGTCCGTCGGGAGGCGACGATGCAAACTGCGCCCGTCGGTGATGGCCTCGACCTCATTGATGAGCTGATCGACCGGACGAAAGGCGCTCCCGACCACGAGATACGCAACGAGCATCGACAGGAGGAAGATGATTGGCGCGAGCACGATCATGGTGCCAACCAGCAGTTGCGCCGACAGCTCGGCCACGCTCGTCGGAAGCGCGGCGATGACGCGGGAAATATTCGGCCCGACCGCCACGTACTCCGGCCCGGCCCGCCGAGCCACGGCAAGCAGGTGCAGCGAGTCGCCCCGCACCGGTACGATCGCACCGGCGTTTTCCCCCGTCAGGCGCAACGCATACGTTAGCAGCGTCGTTTGGTCGTCGCCGGACAACAGGCGCGTCAGCGCCGACGAGTACAGGACGCGTCCCGATTCGTCGAGTACCATGAAGTACCCGGGAAGCGGATCCAGTATGTCGATCAACTGACGGGTCGTCTTGATCACCGGCGCTTTCGGGTCCGTCGTGTCGACCCACGTCAGGCGCTGCGACTCGAGCTGCGCGCTCTGCATGGTGAAGAGCACATTATCCGCAACGCGAAACGCTTCCCGCGCCACGAGCTGCTGCGTCGCCTGCTTCGAGCGGGCGGTCCATAGGGCCACCCCAAACGCCACCATCGTCCCGAGGAGGATGACGGCGTAGGACAAGGTCAACCGTGCGCGAGTGGACATCGGGTAGCTCTGTTCCGAAGCGCTCTGGACTAGTGCCGGGAATCTGGCGGCGAGTCCTTGATCATATATCCGACGCCACGCACGGTGCTGATCAGGCGCTGCTGACGCTTGGAGTCCACTTTCTTCCGGAGATGGTTGATCACGACATCGACGATGTTCGTGCCCGGATCGAAGTGATAGCCCCACGCGTATTCGGTGATCAACGTGCGGCTCATCACGCGCCCGGCGTGTCGCACGAGGTACTCGAGAACGGTGTACTCTTTCGGCGTCAAATCGATTAGCTCGCCGTCGCGCGTCACCTGCCGAGTGGACTGATCGATGACCAGATCTCCGACGGTCAGTGTGGGTGACGCAATGGCGCGCGGGCGCCGAGCCAATGCTTCGACGCGCGCCAGCAGTTCCTCGAAGGCGAACGGTTTCGTGACGTAGTCGTCGGCACCGGCGCGCAACGCGGTGACCTTGGCATCCACTGCATCTTGCGCCGTGAGTACGAGCACCGGTCGCTCGAACCCGCGCGCGCGCAGCGAATGGAGCACATCAAGTCCGGACTTACCGGGCAGGCGCATATCGAGGATGATCACGTCATACGCCTCGGATCCGGCGCGCCGCTCCCCCTCTTCGCCGTCGACGATGAGATCCACCGACCAGCGTTGCTCCTCGAGCCCGCGCTTGACGTACTGCCCGACCGTAGGATCGTCTTCGATTACCAGGATGCGCATGGGGAGAAACTACCAGTCAAGAGCCGGCAACGGCAGACGGAGGCGGTGGATGCGAGATCCGAATGGTCAGCCCTTTGCCGGCCGATGAAAGTCATATTCCCGAATCTTTCTGTACAGCGTCTTTGACGAGATCCCAAGCATCTTCGACGCGAGGCCCTGATGCCAATTGGTCTGCGCGAGCACGGCCTCGATATGCTGGCGTTCGAGTTCTTCGAGCGTCATTTTCGATCCGACGGCGACGCGAGCGAGCGACGGCGCCAGAGCAAGCGGCAGGTCCTGAGCGCGAATTTCGTGACTGCCGCCGCGCGACAGGAGCACGACGCGCTCGATCACGTTGCGCAGCTCGCGAATGTTCCCCGGCCAGGTGTACTCCTGCATCAAGGAGATCGCGTCCGGGGTCAGGACCGGCGCCGCCGCGCCGGCGAGTTGCGTGAGGAAGTGCTGCGCGAGCAGTGGAATGTCCACCGAGCGTTCGCGGAGCGGTGGCAAGGACACTGTCACGGTGTTCAGGCGGTACAGCAGATCGTCCCGGAACCGGCCATCGCGCACTGCCGCCTCGAGATCGTGATTGCTCGACGTCACCAGCCGCACCGCGACCTCGACCTTCTGCGTGCCGCCGACCCGGAAGAAGCTCCCGTGTTCAAAGGTGCGCGAAAGCTTGGATTGCATCTTGGCGCTGAGCACACTGACCTCATCAATGAACAGCGTGCCGTTGGCGGCGAGCTCGATGAGTCCTGCCTTCCGGGCCACCGCGCCGCTGAACGCGCCGCGCTCGTGGCCGAACAACTCGACGTCCAGCACGCTCTCGGCGAGCACCGTGCTATCGCCTTCCACCATGGGACCGACGCGGCCCGAGAGACGATGAATGGCGCGCGCCAACAGGGTCTTGCCGGTGCCGGATTCACCGGTGATCAACACAGGGGAATCCGTCGTCGCCACTCGCTCGAGGAGCGTCAGCACGGCGTGCATTGGCGCGTATTGCGTAATGACTTCCGGCGTTGCGTCGACGCGCGACAGACGCGCCTGGAGATACCGGTTCTCGCGCGCGAGCTGATGCTTCTCCCACGCACGCCGCACCAGGACGTCGATCTCCGCCATGCGGTACGGTTTCGCCATGTAGTCGTAGGCGCCCAGCTTCATTGCGGTGATCGCCGTCTCGACGGTGCCATTGCCGGTGATGATGATGACTTCCGGCGGATCCGGCTCGGCGCGCAGATAGCGGAGCGCCTCCAGACCGTCCATCTCCGGCATCACGATATCGACGAGCGCGACATCGAACGCCTCGTCTCGTACTGCCTGTACGGCGGCCTTTCCGTCGCTAACATAGACGACGTGGTGCCCGCGGCCGCGCAGGAACGTGCAGAGAATCTGGGCGAGATTCTCTTCGTCCTCGGCGACGAGAACGCGAATCCGTCCTGCCGCCGTGTCGGCGCTCACGCCCCACCCACCGGCAACAAGATACGAAAGATACTTCCCTCGCCGACGATGCTGTCCACCTCGATGCGACCGCCGTGCTCTGTGACGATCGCGTAGCAGATCGACAACCCCAGCCCCATGCCGCCGCGAGCAGGCTTGGTGGTATAAAACGGTTCAAAGATCTTCGAACGTTCCGCACTGCGGATGCCGTGCCCGCAATCCACCACCTCGGCGATCGTCATCTCCGTCTTGTCGTCACTCCGAGTGCGCAGCGTGATGATACCCGTGTCCTCCATCGCGTCGAGGGCGTTGAGCAGCAGCGCCATGAACACCTGGACCATCTGCTCCTCGTTCGCCAACACGGCTTGCAGCGGGTGCGCTGCCTCGACGCCAACCACGGCGCGACGGAAGCGCGGATGGTGTTTGACCAGCTTGAGTGTCTTCTCGATGACCAGGTTCAGGTCGACAAGCACTTTCGCCGACGATTTTGGCCGGCTGAAGTCGAGCAGTCCGTCGATGATCCCCTTGCAGCGATGCACCTCTTGCTGGATGAGCGCCAGCGAATCGTTCAGCTCCGCTCGGTCCGTCTGCGGGTCGAGTGTGCCTTCGTCGAGGCCCAACGCGAGACTCTCCGCACAAGCACCGATCGTCGCCAACGGGTTGTTGATCTCGTGCATGACCCCCGCGGCGAGCGTGCCGATCGCCGCGAGTTTCTCCGCCTGCGCAAACCGTTCCTCGGCCTGACGCCATTCCGTGATGTCTTCGCCGATCGTGATGACATGCGATACTTCGCGGTCATCGACATGCATCGGGATCTTGCTGATGCGGTACTTGCGCGCCTCGCCGAATGCCGTCGACTCGATGTGGAACTGCTGCATTTCCCCGCTCTCGAAGACGCTCTCGAACTCACTGCGCAGCAGTTCGGCGGGCTGGCGATGCAGGATCTCGAAGATCGTGCGCCCCATGGCCTCGTCGCGCGACACGCCCTGGAGGCCCGTTTCGCGCTTGCGATTCCAGGCCTGAATGCGGTACGCACGGTCGATCACGTACAAACCGACCGGGAGCGAGTCGATGATCTTTTCGGTGAACCGCCGCTGTTCGTCGATCTCGCGCGTGCGCGCCGCGACTTCCGACTCCAACCGGTGCGCGTATTCGGCATCGCGTAGCGCAGGAGCGAGCAGGTCGGCGACGGCCGAAAGAAAGAGCTCATCCTCGCCCGACAGGTCGCGCCCCGGCCGAACCGAGATCGCGCCCAATTCCTGACGGCCGGTAAACAGCCGGGCGACGAGGAATCCGGCCGCCCCCGACCCATCCTCTGAACGGAGTTGCTTCTCGACTTCAGCGGCCGGGGTGTTGTCGCTCGCCACCGACCAGGCGCGGCGCAGGCCGTCGAGGCCGCGTAGCCAGAGCGTTGCCTGAGCGCCGTCCAGTTCGCTCGCGACGGACGCGAGAATGCCTGGCATCACTGCACCAACCGAATCTCCGGTGGCCAGTGAAGCGGCGATCTCCGCGATCGCAGTCAGCGTTCGCGGAATCGGCTTCGAAGGACGATGTCGGGCGGATGTTGCTGGTGCCTCGGACACAGCTTTCAGGGCAAGTCAGAGAAGGGACAAGATGACCGAACGGCTCAGATATGACGCATTGCTGATCGGTTCGCAACTGCGAAACTAAGGACCCAATGAAGCTTCGTTTGCCCTGGAGCGCGGAAAGCGTGACATTCACGCATGACGAAATCGATCGCCCAATGGATGCTGTATTCGTCGCGCTACGCTCGGTTCGCCGCCCTTTGCGCCGCGCTGGGCTGCGCAGCGACGAACCCACCCGGCACGCCGGCGTCATCCATGGCAGTGCCCCAGCCAATCGCCGGCGACATTGAGCGGATCACCTTTGACCCGTCGCTTGGCGTCCATCTCGATCAGATGACGCGGCGCGCGTCGGGGCTCTACGTGCAGGATTTGGCGACCGGCACCGGCGCGGTTGCAACGCGCGGCCGCACCGTCGTGGTGAAGTACGAAGGATGGCTGCCGAATGGGAAGCAGTTCGACTCTGGCGAGATTACGGTCACCCTCGGATCAAACAAGACGATTCGCGCCTGGGAGGACGGCCTGCTCGGGATGCGCGTTGGCGGCCGGCGACGGCTGGTCGTTCCGCCAAGCCTCGCGTACGGCTCCAGCGGCGCCGGCGAGATTCCGCCGAACGCGGTGCTCGTGTTCGAGATGGAGATGACGTCGGTGATGTGATCTGGTGCGCCGGACTTCGTAAGTCCCTGTCATCGTAGGTGACATCACCAAGCGGACTGGGGCATTCCCTGACGTGCCGGCGGGGAATTCCTGATAGACCGTGTAGGCCGTTTGCGATTCATTCCCGCCACGACTGAAAGGTCAAGATGCCACCGCTCCCACTCGGTGGCTATGACATCTCGCTTGAGACGCCCTCGCCATTCGCGCGCCCAGTTCCTCGGCCGAATTGCGGAGCAGTTGTAGGGGTGCCGAGCCGCTCATCATGCCCTTCGTTGGATTCGGTACAGCGATAACACCCTGAGCGCCGCCCGGTCGCGGGTCGGCAGAGGATTCATCAACGATGCGACACATGCGATACCTGCGGTGGCTCCCCGTCGCGATGGCGCTGTTCTTTGCGCCGCACGCGGCGAGCGGACAGCAGCAGCCAGGCTACGCCGGCAGTGCCTCGTGCATCGAATGCCATAGGCAATCGGTGCAGCGGTTTGCCGGGACGTCGATGGGGAAACTCATGATCGACAACGGCCCGCTTGAATTCGGAAAGCACGGCTGCGAGTCGTGCCACGGCCCCAGCAAGAAGCACGCGGATTCGGGCGGCGAGGAAGCTCCGCCGGTTGCATTCAGCCGCAAGACCAAGACGCCGGTTGCCGTACGCAACGCAACCTGCCTCAACTGCCACGAGAAAACCGCTCGCATGTTGTGGAAGGGGAGCACGCACGAATCCCGCAACGTTGCATGCACCGACTGCCACACCGTCATGCTCGCGGCGTCGGAGCGCGGCAACCTCAAGCAGCAAACCGTCATCGAGACCTGCGGCAAGTGTCACGCGCAAAAGCAGGCGCAAATGACGCGCTCGTCGCACATGCCCGTAGGCGAGAACAAGATGGAATGCACGAGCTGCCACAATCCGCACGGCTCCGTCAACGACAAGCTGCTGTTGGCGAGCTCGGTGAACGCGACCTGCTACCGCTGCCATGCGGAAAAGCGTGGCCCGTTCCTCTGGGAGCATTCGCCCGTCGTCGAAAACTGCGCCAATTGCCATGATCCGCACGGCAGCAACAAGGAAAAGCTGCTCAAGCTGTCGCGGCCAAGGCTCTGCCAACAGTGCCATCCCACGGCGCACGGCGGGACGCTCGCGAAGCCCACCGACGCCGCTGCCGTCCGGTTCGTGTACAACAAGGCATGCTCCAATTGCCACCTGAACATTCACGGTTCAAACCACCCAGCCGGTGCGTTCTTTACCCGGTAGCTCATTTCGCAACAGGAGACGACATATGCGTATAAAAGCAGTCAGCTCCGCGTGCGTGGGCGCCGGCATCTTGCTGGCGTTCAGTACACCGCCCGCGGCACTGGCCCAAAGCACTCAGACAGGCGGTGTCACCGTCGCCGGCGAGATCGGCGCGCGGGTCTACACGAAGAAGGTCGACTCACTGGCAATCGGAAAGTTTCAGGAGTATCGGGACCTTCGCGCCGGCCAGACTGTGTCGCCCGTATTTGAGCAAGTGCGGGTGGCGTTCACGCCGCGCGACAGTATGGGTCAGTACAGCCTTACTGGGCGCCGGCTCTTCGACCGCGACCAGAGCGTGAATCTGCTGGCGAAGCGCCCCGGGGACTACGACTTCCGGATCGACTGGGACCGCATCCTCCATACGTACTCCACGACAGCCCGTTCACCAGGCGTCGAAAACAACCCCATGGGGTTCAACACGCTACCCAATAATCCCCGTCCTGACTCGAACGCGTGGCGGAATGCGCCATACATCGGCGCAGTGATGCAGCAATGGGATCCCGTCAAGGCCTCGCTTGGGCTCACGCCGTCCGAAAAGCTCGACTTCAAGACGGACTACACCCGCATTGGCAAGAGCGGCGGGATTCCGCTTTCGATGAGCTTTGCGGGATCCAGCGGGCCACAGCGCGAGTTCGTCGCGCCGATCGACCAGACCATGCACGACTTCACGATCTCGCAGAGTTACGCCTCCGGCGCGCCGCGTGCAGAGTCGTTCCTCAAGAATTGGCAGGTGATGGCGTCGTACGGCTACTCCAAGTTCCAGAACGCCATCACGTCCGCCCTGGTGGACAACCCGCAAACGGCCGTGAGTACAACGAGCAGCGCCGCGACGTCGCGCGTATCGCTCGCACCGAACAACTCGGCGCAGATGGGCAGCGTCGTTGGCGCGGTCCTGTTTCCGCTGCGTACGCGGGTCACGGGTGCCGTCAACGCCTCGTGGGCAACGCAGAACGATGCGTTCTTGCCGCAGACGAACAACGCACGCCCTCGCGAGCGATCCGAACTTTCCGCTCGTCTCGACGCTCCCGCGCGCAAGCCTCAATGGACAGTCGCGTACGACGACCGTCAACTTCACGGCGACCAGTCATCCGATCGACAAGCTGACGCTGGCAGGACGCTTCAGGAACTATGACTACAGCACCCAGACACCGGCGTTCAAGCTTCGCGCCATGGTCGTCAGCGACGGGGTCCCATCGCGCTGAGCGACTCGGAAGCTATGGTTCCCGCTTCCGTTCAAGAAGACCAACTCCGACATCAGCGCGAGTTACCAATTGGCGTACGCGCTTGCGTTGACAGCGGGCTACGGAACGGAAGAATGGAAGCGTGACAATCAAGCTGGTGCCGGGCTGTTTTACGATAAGAATGCGGCGGTGCGGGACAACGTCGGCACGACCAGCGAGAAAACTCCGAAGGTGAGCCTCGATTACAACGGACTCGAGTGGCTGTCGCTGCGAGGCAGTTATTTGTCGGGCCAGCGGCGCAGCAACGATGTATACACGACTGCCGCCACTGAGATCACCGACTTCCGCCGCTTCGACCTGGCGAACCGTAATCGCACACGCACCAACCTCATGGCATCGGTGACGCCGATCAGTCAGCTCACCATCGGACTCAACTTCGAGACCGGCAACGACGAGTACCCGAACTCCGTGTACGGCACCCAGAGCGACAAGAACAAGATGGCGGGTGTCGATGTGGACTTCACCCCGCTGGCGGGATTCACCGCCAGCATCGGGTACACGCACGAGAGCGACGACAACGTCCTCAACAGCCGCTTCCGGACGGGCGCGGTCGGATCGGTGACGGACAACAACCCGACCTACAACTGGACCAGCACGAACCAGGACAGGAACACGACGACCTATGCCAGCGTGACCGCGGCGCTCATCCCGGACAAGCTCTCATTTATCGGGAGCGTGTCGGTCATAGATGGCAGCTTCCATATGTTGAATGTCAATCCGGTGGCTCCGGCTGGCGGAACCGCGACGAACATCCTCAACGCAACGGCCGAGAACTGGCCGGTGGTATCGTCCAAGCTGGTGCCGATCTCGCTGGCCCTGCACTACCGGTACTCGGCCGATTGGGCGATGACCTTCCGCTACCAGTATGAGAAGTACGATCAGACGGACTTCCGTACGAGCGCCCCGCTGTTCACGTCGAACGGCCTCGCTTCCGGCACCCCCATCACGTCGTTCTCGGGAGATCTGCCAGGAACGATCGGACAGATCGCGGGAACGAACACCGGCCAATACCATTTCCTCGGCGACAACTACCATCCTTACAATGCGGGATGGATAACGCTGCTGATCAGCTTCCACCCTGCCAACTTGCCCTTCCGCTTGGGCCGCTCGACGATCTGATTTCTCCAATGATGGCGTAAGATTTCGGACGTAAGAAGAAGAGGGATGCGCGGACACTGTCTGCGCATCCCTCTTCTTTTTACGCTTGAAACTGATTCTGTCATGGCCACCCCACACGCCCTGGCCATTGCGCGAGACGAGGCCGACGTCGCTAACTTGCGACGCGGCCTCGTCTTATATAATGGAGCGTATCGGGATCGAACCGATGACCTCCTGGTTGCAAACCAGGCGCTCTCCCAGCTGAGCTAACGCCCCCGAATCCCTGATTGTGGAATCCAGTGAAGCGTGAAATCTATTCGTGACATACGCTTAGTGGAACGGGTTGTGAACTCTACCGGGCCACGAACATTGCAATCGGAGGACATCGTGGGCATCACGGACGCCGGAACCGCCCGGCACCTCACTATTCGCTGTCAGTTCTGCGAGACCTGGAACCGCATCGACGCGTCGCGCGCCGTAGACCGCCCCAAATGCGGCAAGTGTGGCAAACCAATGCTGCTCGACCGACCCTTGCGCCTGAATGACGAGACTTTTGCGCGCACCATCGCCGAGAGCGACGTGCCGGTGCTGGTCGACTTCTATGCCGACTGGTGCGGCCCCTGCAAGATGATGGCGCCGTTCGTTGACGAGCTGGCGCGCGAGCATCAGGGTACTGCACTCATCGCCAAGCTCGACACCGACCGCGCTCAGACGACTGCCGGCGGATTCAACATCCGCGGCATTCCCACAACGATCGTGTTCATGGGCGGGAAGGAAGTAGCGCGCCAAACGGGGGCGGGACCGAAGGCGATGCTCGAGAACCTGCTCGCCAAAGCGACCTCGTAGCTGGCGGAGTAAGGGCGGGCCATGGCCCGCCCTTACTCCGTTTCCTGGCGACTCGCGACTCGCCCTACTCGTGCGCCGGCAGCGGTTCCATCGTGTCCGGATCCACCGGCACCTGCACCTCATCGCGATAGGGCGAGGACATGAGCGTCACGCGCATGCGCGGGACACCGCCCATGAACGTCACATACGTCCAGCCCCACGCTCCGGCATAGAGCAGCAGCGCGCCGATCTCCCAAACCCCGAACGGCAGCGATGCCGCCACGCCGTACTCGGACGGATACACCTCGATGTACCGCATCAGCCACATACCGACGAGGCTCGACAGTGCGAGTAGCGTCATCGTCCAGCGCACCAGCTTGACTTGTCGGGATAGCAGGCCAAAGAACGGCACGACGAACACGAGGAGAAGCGAGGCCACAGTCACCCATTTCCATGGAGCGATCAGGCGCAGTCGCATGAAAAAAGTCTCGTCCCCAACATTGCCATACCAGATCACCAGGTACTGACCGAAGGTGAGATAGCCCCAGAACGCAGTGAACGCGAAGCACAGCTTGCCGATGTCGTGGAACTGGGTCTCGGTGATCAGCCCGTCCGCCGTACGGAGGAATGCATGCCAAGCGTACACGAGAACCGAGAACAGCATGAGCGCGCACAGCCAGCCGCCCATGAAGAACCACCAGCTGTATAGTGTGCTCTGGAAGTGCAGCGAGAGTCCCATCGACAGATCCCACGACAGGACGGACCAGCCGAGGGCGAAGCACACCACTTGCAGCACGGCCAGCTTGCCCTGCAGCGAATGGGTCGAATGGATCTCGCGGCGCTCGTCCCGGAAGCCAGCACGCATGCGCGCGCGGATATTCGCTGCCCAGCGCGCGCCGGATTCGTGTGAGCCGCCGACGTCGAGTCGCACTGACGTGTAGACGTACCAGATGCCCAACACCGTGAACAGCGCGAAGATGCCGAGGTCACGGATCGTCAGGAACGTGCCATTGTAGTACGTCGCCTTCTCCGCCGAGGGATACGCCTCATGCGTCCAGGGGAAGACGTAGTTGCGTCCGACGGTGAGTGTCAGCAGCAGAAAGATGAACGCGACGGGAAGAAACGCGACATAGCCTTCCATGAAGCGGATCACGCTGCGCGACCAGCGCGCCGTGGTGATGCGCTGCACCGCTACAACGGTCATGCCGGCGCTCGACAGCGAGGCGAAGAACAGCCAGTTGGCGTGGAACGCGCGCCAGGCGCGGTCCGGCGCCACGAACAGGCCGACAATGAAGATCAGCGCACCGAGGGCAAACACCGCCAGCAGTGTAGTCTTCAAGGTTCTCGGTATCTCTCGGCTCGACGCCGCGAGCACTTCGCTCCGCGACGGAACACGAATGGCCTGAAGGCTCACGGCTGATTCTCCGGCCTCTTGGTCGTGTCAGGCGGTGTTTTGCGGGTGGTGTCGGGCGCCCTGACGATCGCGCCGGGACGGAAGAATGGCGGCGGACGCGTCGGTCCCGTTTGCGACGCACCGGGCACTAACGCACCGGTCTCACCGGGACGACCGTGGGTCGTATCGGCGGGAACGGTGCCTTTCCCCTGAATCGATCTCAGATAGTTCACGATGTCCCAGCGGTCCGGCTCTTCGATCCGGTTGTACGTCGGCATGAGACCACGACCGTTCCGGATCATGCCGAAGATGTAGCCATCGGTGAGGTTGGTCGCGGCGTTGGTTCCGGCGCCGATCGGGATGCCAGCCATGCCGTACTTCGTCGCGGGCCCATTGCCCATGCCCAGCGGCCCGTGACAAACGGAGCAGTTGATCTGGAACTGCACGCGACCACGATTGACCGATGCGGAATCGGCCGCGACCGGATTCGGAATGTTCGCCATTGCGGCGATGCTTTGCGGCATCGGCGTCCGGCTGTACTCGAAACCCGGCGCCACACTTCCATAGATCGGAACGGAGCTTTGCGGATTGCCCCGGAACGGAATCGTGTCGTTCGTTGTTTCCCATGGATCGATCTTCGGCTGGCGCTTGAAATCCGTGAACCACGAACAGCCGGCGAGCAACACGACGGGAAGCGCCATGAGCCAGCGGCTGGCGTCTATCGCGTGTCCCAGGCCCGATGTCCCGGATGGCTCAGCGCTCACGACGAACCTCCTCGGCTCCGTGCTGCTCGAGGATGGTCATCGCTTCGTCGATGCGGTCTGGATCGGCCTCGACCCACACACCGAAGTGACCGCCGCTAAAGCGCGAATCATAGCCCACGGTCGTGGTCAGTCGTGGGAGCCCAGCCAAGCCGAACATCGCGAACACGGTCGCGAGTCCGCCAATGAGCACCATGACTTCGAAGCCGATGATCGTGTACGGCACCCAGCTCGCAATGGCCTTGCCACCCACGACGAGCGGCCAGTAATCAGAAATCCAGATGGCAATCCAGTAGCCGAACGTGACACCCATCAACCCGAAGATCAGCGTGAACACGCGGACCTTGCTCGGGCCGTGTCCCATCGCATGCTCGAGTTCGTGCCGCGGCGTCGGCGTATAGACCGTGATGTCGCCGATCTTCTTCTTCTTGAGATCTTCGATGGCGTCGACCGCCGCGTCGATCTCATGGAATGCTCCAAGGACGCCTTGCATCAGTGGGCCGCTCCAGTCTCGTCGGGGTGAACGATCCCTTCCGCGAGATCATGAGACAGGTCGCGCGCATGCTTCATGCGCGGAATCAGCACTTCCTTGATCTCCGACATTGCCATCACGGGGAGCTGCTTGATGAACAGCAGAAACCACATGAAGAACCAGCCGAAGCTACCGAGCAGAATGCTGTAATCCACGAACGTCGGACGGTACGTACCCCACTGCCAAGGCTCGAACTCGTGCGACAGCGACGGAATGACGATGACGAATCGTTCGAACCACATACCGAGGTTGATGCACAACGAGAGACAGAACAGCCACGTGGTATTGCGCCGCAACTTCTGCGAAAAAAGCGACAACGGCAGGACACAGTTGCAGATCAGCATGATCCACGCGGCCCAGGCCCACTGTCCGAACACGCGATTCCAGAAGTAATCCTGCTCGAACCGGTTGCCGCTCATCCACGCGACCTGGAACTCGGTGAGGTACGCGAGACCGACGACGCACGAGGTGAACAGGCAGAGCTTCGCTGCCGCGTCCAGGTCGTTGAGCGTGATGTAGTGCTGGAGCTTGAACGCCTTCCGAAGCGGAATGGCGATGGTGAACACCATCCCGATACCGGAGAAGATGGCGCCGGCGACGAAGTACGGCGGGAAGATCGTCGTGTGCCAGCCGGGCGGCAGCCCCATGGCAAAGTCGAAGGACACGACCGAATGCACCGAGAGCACCAGCGGGGTCGCGAACGCAGCGAGAAACAGGTACGCACGCGTGAAATGCCGCCATTCGCGGTCCGAGTTCCGCCAGCCGAGCGCGAGTTGTGAGAGAATCGCCTTCCGAAATGGATTCTTCTCGCGATCCCGCAAGATCGCGATATCGGGAATCAATCCGACGTAGAGAAATGTGCTCGAGATCGTGAGGTACGTGAGGATCGCGAACACGTCCCACACCAGCGGGCTCTTGGGGTTTGGCCAGACGAGCCGCCAGTTCGGATATGGAATGAGGTAGAAGAACTTCCACGGCCGCCCCAGGTGCAGGATTGGAAACAATCCCGCCGTCATGACGGCAAACACCGTCATGGCTTCCGCCAGGCGATAGATGCTGGTTCGGAATCCGGCGCGAAACAGATAGAGAATCGCTGAGATCAGTGTTCCAGCATGGCCAATGCCCACCCAAAACACGAAGGTGACGATGTAGACGGCCCACATCACGGGCGGCTGATACCCCGCGGCGCCGAGGCCCTCATAGATCTGATAGGTCCATGCGGTGGCGCCGATGAGCATGCACAGCACCGCGATGCCGAGCGCGCCAAACCAGCCCAGGCTGGGGCCGAGGGTCGCGGCAATCTCGCTGTCGACCTGCTCGTAACTACGCACCGCCGGGAACCGCACGGCGGCGGATGGAACATTCGGACGTTGCCCGTCTGGATAGGGAGTCGCAGTCGTTGCCATGCCGCGCCTCCTATTTCGCCGCCGGCGCGGTGACGCCGGTCGCCGGATGGTTGACCTTCTTCAAGTAGACCACCGCGGTATAGGTGTTGAGCTCTTCGAACACATGGTAGGCACGTCGGTCATTGGCGATCTGCGCCACAGTCCACTTCGGATCGGCGGCATCACCGAACGTGATCGCGCGTGACGGACACGCTTGCGCGCACGCCGTCGTAAATTCATCCGCCTCTACGTCGCGATGCTCCAGCGCCGCGCGGTTCTCCGTTTCTCGAATGCGCTGCACGCAGAAGCTGCACTTCTCCATCACTCCCTTTCCGCGGACCGTGACGTCTGGGTTGAGCTGCCAGTTCAACGGCTCCGGGAACGCGTACTGCTTGCGATCCGACTCGCCGTACCCAAACCAGTTGAAGTAGCGAACCTTGTACGGACAGTTGTTCGAGCAATACCGTGTGCCGACACAACGGTTGTACACCTGAACGTTCAGGCCATCCGGCGCGTGATACGTGGCATACACAGGGCAGACCGACTCGCACGGCGCATTGCCGCAATGCTGACAGAGCATGGGAACGAATCGCGTTTCGAAGTCCTGGCCGAACTTGCCGTCCGGGTTGCCCTCGAAGTATCGCTCGAGACGAATCCAGTTCATCTCACGACCACGCGCGATGTTGAGCCCGGGCTTCTGGTCCGCCCAAAAAGTTGCGTTCTGCCAATAGGCGCCGACCGTCGGGATGTTATTCTCGGCATAACATGCCGTGACGCAGGCGGAGCAACCGGTGCAACGCGCCAAGTCGATCGTCATGGCCCAGCGGCGCTTGGCCATTCCCCGCACGTCGTTCGGATCGTAGAGTCCCTTGTTCTTTCCCTGGTTGGCGGCCGTCGGCGCACCGAGATCACCCTGCGCATCAGCGGCCACAGGTGACCGTAGTCCGGGAAGGAAGGCATGGCTCGCGTCGCCAGGGGGAACCTCCTTTTCACGCGGTGCCTTATTGAGATCAGCCGTGTCGATCGCCTGCGCGATTCCGCGCCCGTGCTGGCGTGCGGACCCCTCCGTACTCGGTAGTATCTCGTTGTCACCCGTCTTCGTCACCGACGCCTTTGTCGCCGTGAGTACCAGCCCCCCGGCGCCATTCGTACCAACCGGGATCAAATCGAGCGCGTTCACGCCGAGGTCACGCGCGTACCGACCGTAACCCCACTGCACGTCGGCGACATCGTGCTCCTTCGGATTGAACGCGCCAATGACGTTCGTAGCACGATGTCCCTGCCCCAGCGGGATCGCGATCGCGTCCTTATGGATGCCGAGATACGGGAATGCCGGCGCGCGCACCGTGCCGTTCGCTGTCTTCACCACGAGGATATCGCCGCGCTCAACGCCAAGCCGCTCGGCCGTCTCCGGATGAATTTCCACCCACGAGCTCCAGCAGATTTTCGTGACGGGATCCGGGAGCTCCTGCAGCCACGGCTTGTTCGCGCCTCGGCCGTCACCGAGCAACGGAGACCGGTAGGTCACGAGAAATAATTCGCCTGGCGCCTGGGCGATCGGCGATGGACGCTGAGTGATTGGTGGCACAGCAGGCGCCGCACGCACCGGCAACGTGCCCGCGACAATGCCCTTCGGCAGCGCCTCGCCAAGGGCCTGCGCGCCGCCAGGGAATCTGGCGACGAGCCAGCTCCGATAATCCGCCTGCGGGTACTTTGACGCGTTGGCTGGGTCCGTTCTCGCCACCTGAATGAGCGCATCGGCCGTGCCGAGCGCCGGCGGCAAGGTCTTGCTGCTCGTGGGATACACGGGATCCATCGCCGGCTGCTGCAGCGAGATCGTGCCTCGAACGGGCTCGGCGTCGCCCCAGGACTCCAACGCGTGGAGGTCCGGGATGATCAGATCACACAACTCCGACGTCTCGTCGGGCTGGCCGCTGAAGCTGACCTTGAACGGTACCTTGGCAAACGCCGCGGCGAAGTTGACGGCCTTGGGGAGCGCGTGCGCGACGTTCACGCCACGAATGAACGCGATCGAAACCTGTCCAGCGGCCATCCGCTCGACAGCAGAGAGCAGCTGATCGGTGTGCACCATCCCATCGAAGGAGGTGATTGGCATCGCAGGTTTGATCGTCACACCTACCGCGCCCGACGCTTGATTGATCGCCGCGACCGCAAGCGCCACATCGAGCGCATTGTCACCGCTGACACCACTGACGACGAGCGCCGGCTTTGCCGCGGCGAGGTCGCTCGCCAACCGCTGCAGCGCGACCGCGTCGGCGCCACTCTCTGCCACGGCTTGCTGAATGGTGCCCTTGCCGGCGAGTGCGTTGGCGATCGCCAGCTCACTACCCGGCTTGCAGGCGATCCATTCATCGGCATTCAATCCGGTGAGTGAACGCCGCGGTCCGACATACACGAAGCGCGGCGCGCCGTCGAGCTTCGCCCGGGCATCGGCGAAATCGAGCTGCTGCGGAACGCTCGCTCCCCAGGTCTCGAGGAAATCGGCGCCGAATGACACGATGAGCTTCGCGTCCCGGAAGCTGAGTGTCGGCCACGACACGCCATATGTGCGACGATTCGCCTCGACCGCGGCCGCATCGGCCTCGGAGTCCACGCTGAGATGCGGCGCAAAACCGAAGTCGGCGAGCCAGGCATCGAGGAATCGCGGGAAGCTGCCGCTCTCGTGCTCGTTGAGGAAGACCGACGGCTTGCCGCGCTGTGCGGCAATGCCCTGGCTCAGACGTTTGATCGCGTCGTCCCACGTGATGGCCGTCCACCCGCCGCCTTCCTTGACCAGTGGGACGCGCAGACGATCGGGATTGTAGAGGCCCTGCAACGCGGCCTGACCACGCGCGCAGAGGGCTCCGTGATTCAACGGATGATCCGGATTGCCTTCGAGTTTGATCGCGCGACCGTCGCGTGTTTCGGCGATGATGCCACAGCCTGTGGCGCACTCGCGACAGATCGTCGCGTAATACGTCGAAACGCCCGGAACCGTCTCGTCGGGCGACACGAGGTACGGAATCAGCTTGCCCGAGGCTGGGGAGCATCCCGCCGCGCTGAGTGCCGCACCTGATGCGCCGAGGATCTTGAGGAATTCGCGGCGTTTGACGCCAGTTGGCGTGCTGTCTTGGCTCATCTTTAGTAGTGGCAGTTGGCGCAGTCATAGCGTGCCGTCTTGCGGTCGCCGCTCGCTGGCGACGTTGCCGACGGGCCGCTGGCGGCGGTCATCGCGGGCGTAGCCTGCTGCGCCGCGTACCCAGCGGCGACAAGCCCCTCGCTCTGGCTGTAGCCATTCACATGACAGCTGACGCACCACCCCATGTTCAAGGTGGCGTACTGATAGACCTGATCCATTTTCTGCACTTGTCCATGGCAGGTCTGGCAGGTGACGCCGGCATTGATGTGGCGCATGTGGGGGAAGTGGACGTACTCCGGCAACTTCTCGATCCGAATCCACGGAATGGGTTTGGCGTTCGATCCCATACCGGCTCCCACGCCCGCTGAATTCGCAAACTTGTACAGTTTTCCCAGTTCGACGCTGTGCCGCTTGGGGCCGATATCGGACGCAGGACGATCCGGGCCAATGAGGTTGTGGCACCCCATGCACGTCGAGACAGCCGGAAACCCGGGGTCCATCGACTTGTACGCCGCGTTGTGGCAATAGAGGCAATTCATGCCAAGCTTCTGCACGTGAGTTGGGTGCGGAAACTTGATGGGTTGCACCGGCGAACTGTGTTGGAAGGAGGAGGCGCCGCTGTACGCGGAAAGCATTACAGCACCGGCGGCCAAGGCGAGGAGCCCTGGAATTGCGGTCCACTTCCGTCGCTTAGTCATCGCGATGATGTGATATGTCGAGTTAGCCGACACTTGCGAATCAATTCACAAGGACTCATCGGCCGTGGAGTCTGAACAGCACGAGAAACACTTGCAAGGGAGCAGAATCGTCCAGCGGTCTGTAATCCTAATTAATTCGGACACACTTGTCTGCTACTGCCCAGCAGTCATCCTCGCGAACGTTGGGACGGTCGCGATGCACTCGAAGCTATCAGCCCCGCCTCTGCCAGTTGCGCGCCATAAACATCGTCTGGGAGCAGTTCCAGATTCGCACGCGGCGTCTGCGTCAGCCGCAAAGGCCATTGAGTACCGAACACGAACCGTTCCGCACCAATTGTGCGAAAGAGTTTCGCCAGGTGATCCTCCGGAGGACCCCAGATCCAGGAGATGTCCCACCACACGCGCCGCTGTTCCTCCAACGTAAGGCCCCAGTGAACTTCCTCGATCATCTCACGCCCGGCTGCCGTCACGACAATACGTACCTGGTCACCGGCGCGCGCGAGCGCGCGAATGGCCGCGGCACTGAGGTCGCCCGCGACATCGAGCGGATGTCGTTGCCGCAAATCCTCGAACCGCACCGTGAGCAGAAGCGCCATTCCCTGCTCCCCCGCGGCGATCGCGAGGTCGCGCACGGCACCAACATCCGCGCTCATTCCCCATTGCGGCGGATACGCACGTACAGCTGGCGCGCCGCGGTCGTGCGCGTCGGCCAGACTCACCCGCCAGCCGGGCCAATCAGGCCGAATGCACGGCACTGGCCGAAGACGCGACGCAAACGGCGCCAGCGCCTTGTACAGCGCAGCGTTGCCCTGTGTGGGGTCGCGATACAACACCGACGGCAAATGCCCCACCCACGCCTCGTCCGTTTGCTCGCGATCGAGCACGCGCACGAGTACCTCCGGATCGGGATGCGGAATATCCCGGAAGGCATACGGGCCGATGAACGTGTTGACGTCGATCATCTGGTCGCTGGTTAGTGGTTGCCGGTTGGCCCGCGCCTAGCCCGTTGCCCGCGGGAAGCTATTCGGCGGACAGATACGCGCCGCGTTCCGCCACCGAACATCACGCATCTCATCGGCAGTGAGCCCGATTACCTCAAGGGCGCGCAGCTTGGCGAGGCCGGTGCAGATCGTGACATCACAGCCCCAAAGGAGGCGCTGTGCGCCAAGCACCTCCAGCGCCCCGTCGAGCATACCGCGATCGACACCGCTGCCCGATAGGTCAGCAAACATGTTCGGCAAGTCCGCGATCGCGGGTAGCGTGTGTCGGTAATCACCGCCGCCGCCGAGATGCGCGAGAATGAACTGCGCACTCGGGTGCCGGGCCGCGAGGCGCGCAAGATCGACGCCATCGGAGATCTCTTGCGACGGCCATTCGCGCTGGCGATGCTGCCAGATGTGGTGCAACACCGGCAGTCCTCGCTCGGCGCCAATCTCGGCTATCGGATCGAGCAAGGGATCGTGTGCGCGGCGACTCGCGAGCAGCTTGATGCCGATCGCACCGCGCGAGACGCACCGCTCGATCTCGCCGAGTGCATGCTGGGTATCGTTCGGATTCACGGTGACGAACATCCGCACCCGATCCGGCTCGCGGGCGCAGATGTCGAGCATCGCGTCGTTGCCACGCGTCGTGTCTTCGGGAGACGGAAAATAGGTAGGCGACGAAAAGCCGTAGCTACCGAGGACCGAGGCGACGTGGTAGGTGATGCCGATGCGGTCGCCGGCGCGAAAGCGGGCCGCGTTGACATCGGCCCAGTCGGCACGCCCCGCGCCGGCATGATAGAAGTGCGCATGTGCGTCGATGAGCGGCTCGCGTCCGGCGAGCGGCTCGGCGGCGCGCGAATCCGTCACTGCTCTGCTTCCTCGTCACGCAGGTCGACGAACGCGCTGCTCGCACCCCGCTCGATGTCCCGAATGGCATCCTCATCGTGAGCCAGCGCCGCGTAGTTGTACGCGCCACGTTTGAACAGCACTCCGTGGAACGCGGCGAGTTCGAGGAAGCGCCGTTCACGCTCGGGACGGTCGAAGCGCAGCAGCCACATCGGGTCCAGTCCGTCGACGGTCACTCCGGCGATTCCCGCCGCCTCCGCCGCCGCGGCGACGGCCTGCCGCATCTCGGCACCAATCGTCCAGAGCGATTCACAGATGTCAGCCGAGTCATGCCAAGCGAGCACGGCGGCGGCGGCGGCGAGAGCCGAACCTTCGCTGGCGAGCGTGGACGAGATCCAGGTCTTCCGCGCGGCGTCCATGATGTCGCGATCGCCCACGACAGCGGCGAGCGGGAATCCGTTTGCCATTGCCTTGCCGAACGCGGCGAGGTCGGGCGTGATCTCGGCAAACGCCTGATAGCCGCCGGTGCGCAGACGGAACCCGGTCTTGATTTCATCAAAGATCAACACCGCGCCCGAGGCCGTGGCGAGCTCTCTCGCGCGCGAGATCCACTCCTTCGACGGTAGGCGTTCGATCACGGGCTCAATGACAATCGCCGCGAGTTGGGCGCCAACATCGCCGACCGCGGTCTCGAGCGCCGCGATGTCATCAAAGGGAACGCGGCGAGTGAGTTGCTTCGTGCTCTGCGGCACGCCTGCCGCGTCATCCGCACACCAGTCGTGCCAGCCGAAATACCCGCACACGATCACGACGTCCCGCGCGGTGTAGGTGCGCGCGATCCGTACCGCCGCGGCCATGGCCTCGGCACCTGTCTTGAGAAACTGCACCTTATCGGCACACGGAATAACGCCGCACAGCCGCTCGGCGACGTCTACCTCGCGATAACTGGACAGCGCCGACACGTTGCCGCCGGCGATGGCGTCGACGACCGCGCGTGTGACATTGGGTTCGGCATACCCGAGCGCGACCGATCCGAGGGCCATGCCGCAATCGAGATACTCGTTGCCGTCGGGATCGACCAGACGACACCCAACGGCCTGTGCGAAGTGCGTCGGCCCGGCGGCGTCGACGCTGCCGTACAATGCCTCTCGACGTTTGCTACCGGTCGATGCGCCGGTGGGGAGCACCGCACGAGCACGTGTGCCCCAATCCGCATCATCGTGCTCCTCAGGGAGCCCCTCGGGTTCGCCTTCCTCAGGCGATTCCTCCTCCGCGACGTCGGCGGGCTCCGCGGCGGGCCCTGGTGACGCGACATCCTTCGCGCCACGATCGAAGAATCGGCGAAATGGCATGTGAACAAGGTAGTGGTTGCTGGTTGCCCGTGGCTAGGTTCGCTGCCCGGCTACCGTCGCTTCATGAAGTTCGTCACCTCGATCGCCATTGCACGCAGGAGCGACAGTTCACGGCTGTTGGGAGCGGCGCGAAAGGTGAGTGAGCGAATGGTACGCATGATATGTTCGGGAAAGCGCGTCTTGAAGAATTCGATGGCCGTCAACGACCGTTCAAAATCGGCGAAGTACTGCTCGAACTCTTCGTTCTTTGGCGGCGGCGCGTCCTTGCGCGGTGGTCCGATGGTGCGTGTCGCGTCAGCCGCCGCGAGATGAAGCTCGTACAGCGCGATGAGTGCGGCCTGCGCCAGATTCAATGACGCGTGATCCGTCGTGGGAATGATCGCCGTGGCGTGAACGCGGTCGAGGATCTCGTTTGGCAGGCCGCTGTCTTCGCGGCCGAACACGATCGCCACTGGTCCGTCCGGTGCGCGCTCGAGCAGTTCCGACGCAGCGACTTTCGGATCAATGACGCGCAGCTTGGCAGCACGGCGGCGGGCGGTGAATCCGATGACGCGCACACAGTCGGCCACCGCCGCATCGAACGAATCGACGTGCTCGATGCGTTGAATGAGATCGATCGTGCCGTGCGCAATGCCTTCGAGACGCGCCGCCTCGTATGCTGCGGGACGCACCAGTCGAAGGCGGCTCGCGCCCATGTTCTTCATCGCTCGAATGGTCGCGGCGATGTTGACATGGTCCTGCGGCTCGTACAGAACGACGACGACGGCGGACAGCAGTGATTCAGTCATCTCACAGTTTTAATGAAAGCAATCGGGCGGCATCGTGACGATCGCCGCGCAGATACACGAACTCGCCCGCCCCGCCGCTCAGCACCAGCTGGCCGCGCCGCCGCTGCCGCCCCGCTGGCTTCTCATTGATCACGACGTCAATCGCGTCCGGAATCACACCGAGCACAACCTCCATCCGGTATCCGGTGGCAGACGGAGTCCAACTCGCAGAAATATCCACGGGCGCAGTCCATCCCTCCACGGTCCGAATACGGACAGCCCCCGAGTCCGGTTCTGGAACTAAAACCCATCCCGCCAGATAGTCACCCGAGCGCACATATAGTTGCACGCCGTCACCGTTGATGTCGGCTGCTTCGTTGTCGAAGAGGTTCACGGCGCCGGCGGGCACGAACGTTCGCTCGCTCGGCGAAACGTCCACGGTCACATGCAGGCGACCTCGCCGCGAAGACAGCTCCACGGTCGCGTGCGGTCCACCGGCCTCGTTCCACGTTTGCTCTGACCGCCTGTAGTGCGCTGCGCCCAATGCGACGATGGTCGGCTTATCAATGGAGATTGAGGCCGGAGCCACTGGCGTGCGGACATCGGGGACGAACGCCGGCGTCTCGGAGACGACGCCGCGGAGGTCGATGCTGCTCCGTGCCTCGCCGGCGCGCAATTCAACCTGCCAACTATCCTTGGTCCGACGATGCACGTGCGACGACCCATCGGCGAGTGCAACACGCAACGCCTCGCCGAACGCCACGTCCACGACGTCAACCGACCAGGCAAGGAGTGAACGTAAATACCCGCGGCTGCCCGTCATGCGAGCAACGCGGAACGCGCGTTCGCCGTGGCCCGGCGCGCCCGGTGCCGTGGCGTGCCACCACTCGACATCGCGGTTGGAGGTGGACCAGAAGCACAACGTGGCGCCATTGCTATGGCGCACAGCTCCGCGCACCGTGCTCCCGCGGGTCGCGCGCTGCACGGCGGTGTCGTGCGCGAAGCGAAACCCATCCTCGTTGCCGTCCCCTCCACGCAGTTCGGCCGCGTGCAGCATCGTCACGCCTTGGTCGAAGGCGAGGTCGGCGTGCACGGGCAGATCAATCGTGACGGGTCCGTCCGCATCCCACTCGAGCTCGTCCACGAGATACTCGGACATCACGACGACCGTCCGCTTCGCGTTGGCGGCCCGCGCCAGCCCTTCAACGGCGGCAACGATCCATCCGACAGCTCCGCGCTCGTCGTGCGCGAGGAGTGTACCGTCCGTACGTTGCTGCGAACGTCCGTCGACGAGGGGGGCATTGTGCGCCAGCGTGCTGCGATACCAGTGCAGCGATGGGTCGACGTACGATCCGGTGCCATAGTCGTCCAGCCAGCGCGTCGCACCGTCGGCGACGAGGAGATTGAGACGATCAGGGTGGCCGTGTCCGCCCCCGCCGTGTCCGTAGTCGAGCGCGACGTACGTCTGTCCGGCGTTACGGCGAAAGACTGCGATACCTTGAGCGTCGAGTAGTGCGGAGCGTTGGGCGGCTGGCGTGAGCGTCGGCAGCGTCGGGCGCGCACAGAGCAACCCGCGCCAACTCAGGTCGGCGCGCGACAGTGCGGATGGAGATGCGTTGCGCTCGACGTCGGCAGAGGAATTGCGCCGGCCTGTCTCGATGCGCGGGACATCGTCATGATACATGCGATAGAGCGCGCCGATGAGTATCCGATCCTCGACGCGTGCAAGCCCAAGCTCGCAATGCTCGGCAATGCGCCATTGGCGCAGTGAGATGGCGTACTGCGAGTCACGGCGCGACGGAAGCGTGAAATCCGGCAACGCGGTGGCGAAGGGCGTGGTGAAGCCGCGCTGGAACCGGTCGATCAATACATCCGGAATCTCGAGCCCTGCCTGCTCGGCCATCGTCACGCCATACCAGAGGCCGCGATGCGCGAATAGATGGTAATTCTCTCCTTCGTACCAACTGCCGTCGCTCAGCAACCCGCCGCGCAAATGGGCGACGATTCCGGAGGCACCGTACATCGCCGCGTCCGCCCCGCGCTGGTCCTCGAGCAGGCGCGCGGCCGCGAGCAGCGCAACGTCATTCCAGACCTGACGGTTCGACGCGCCCTCGTCGTACTCGAGAATGATCTTCCGGCTCGGCTCAATGATTTCGCTCCGCACCCGCGCGGCAAGCGTAGCGTGCGCCGGCCCGAGCAGATCGCATGCCACGCAGATTTGCAGCAACCAGATTGATTCGAGATAGGTACTGAAGAACAGCCGCGAGGGTCCGAGCACGTTGTCCACGTTGGGATATGACGCATATCGATCGGCGTAGCCGCGCAGGATATCGGCCGCAAACGTCGCATAGCATTTCAGGCCGGTGACCGAGGCAAGCACGGCGCCATGTACGGCGCGTTCGGCCAGCCACAGCTGGTACCAGTAGATCCACCAACGGTCGTGCAGATCGCCGCGATACGTGGCGCCACAGATCGGACAGCGATGCTCGTGCGGTTCGAACGGATCGAACTCCAGCATCGTTCCGTCGCGCGGGCAGCGTCCCCCCTCGCGCGACAACAGCGCCTTCTCCGCGGGAATGTACAGGGGCCGCGCGAGCACGACATCGAGATCGGCCGCGAGCGACGCCGCCAGGGGCTCGAGCGGCCCGGCGGCGGCGGCGCGACGCGCCAGCAGACCTGCATCGTCTATGAGAAGACTCATTGCGGAGTCGCGCGCGGGAGCGGTCCGACCTGCCACTGCGAAAGCGTCGCCAGCTCGCCGCGAAGGTCCATACGTACGTTGCGAAGTCTCGCCGACATGCCCGCTAGTCCACGCGAGTGGTAGATCCAGGCAACCGGCATCTCCTGGCCGAGGAATGCCTGCACCTCGCGCCAGGCACGAACGCGTGCGCTGTCGCTCGTCGCCTCCCGCGCACCGGCAAACAACCGGTCGAGTGCCGGTGAGTGGTAGCCAGCGTAGTCGAGCGCACCTCCGGCTTGCCGCGACTCGAACATGGCCCCGAGGAATGAGAGAGATACGTCTCCCGGTATACCGGCGACCAGGACGTCAAATGGTTTTCGTGACGAGCGTGCGTCGCTGAGAAACGTGCCGAGCTCCACTTGCCGGATTTCGACGCGCACTCCACGAGCCGCGAGATCGGCCTGCACGAGCTGCTCGAGCGCGTTGTCGCCACTTCCCACCGTCAGCAGAACCACATCGAACACGCGCGCGCCATTGACACGAATGCCGTCTGCTCCGCGACGCCAGCCGGCGGCGTCGAAGAGAGAATCGGCAACCAGCGTGTCTTGAATCGGTGCGCCGGGCAACGCCAGAGGACTCTCCGGCGGAACAGGTCCCGCCGCCGGACGACCGTATCCAGCGAGCGCCGCGCGAACGATCCGGTTGCGGTCGATCGACAGCGAAACGGCGCGTCGAACGCGCGCATCATCGAACGGCGGCTTCGCGACGTTGAACACCAAGCCAGTCGTGAAGAGGACTGGATAGTCGAGCACGCGCAGAGACGGATCGCGTGCGGCGAGCGCGGCCATGCTCGGCGCAATTCCCGCGACGTCGAGATCCCCGCTCGCCAAGCCGGCGAACTTGGTGGTCGGTTCGTCCACGACGCTCACCACCAGCGTTCGCAGGCGCGGAGGCCCGCCCAACTCGGCGGGGAAATCACTATTGCGCTGAAACACCCACCGCTCCCCAGCACGCCGCTCGACGAACTTGAACGGGCCGTTTCCGACAGGCGCCAGATTGAAGGACGCTCGCCTCATGTCGCGGTGCGCCACTCCACGGAGCAGGTGCTCCGGTATGATGGGAAGCTCGCAGAAGATGAGCGGGAATTCCGGCTGGGGCGCAGTAAAGTGAACATCGGCCGTCGAATCGTTCAGCACGGTCACGGTGTCGATGCCCGCGAGATCGGAGGCACGCCAGTATCCCGTTGCCGGATCGCGTGCCGCATCGAGCGTGAACGCGACGTCACGGGCCGTCGTCGGCACACCGTCATGCCACCGGAGGCCCGTCACGAGATGCAGCGTCAGCGTCCGCCGATCACCGGACCAGTTCCAGCGCCGGGCGGCATACGGCGTCGGAGCTATGCCCAAGTCGTAGCGCGCCAGCGTCACGAAGAGAGCGAAGCGTTGAATCTGTCGCGACAACGAATGGATGGTCACAAGCGGGTTGCCCGACTCGAGATCGCTACCGGACGCATACACGATCGTATCGGGAGCGCGCGGAGCGGCGAAACACCCCGGCGCTGCAAGCGCCGACGCGACGAGCAGAGTTGACACGCGCAGCCAGCGATGCAGGTTCAAAGCGTGCATCCCACTGTCGTGCTACGCCGACTCGTCGGCGCGCTGTTGCTGCTCTGGTTGGTGCTCACGATCACCTTCGCGCTCATCCGACTGGCTCCGGGGGACGCCGCGACTTTGCTGGTTCCACCGTCGGCGACGGCGGCCGACATCGCGCGGGCGCGCGCCGAGTTCGGCCTCGATCGCTCGCTCGCCGTGCAATATGTGCGATGGGGCAACGAATTGCTGCGGGGGAACCTGGGTGAGAGCTTCTCGCTTCATCAACCCGTTCGCCAGGCACTCGCGGACGCGCTACCGATTTCGATCGGGCTGGGCGCCGCGTCGCTTGCGCTCACGTTCCTCATCGGCGTACCGATCGGAATGTTGCAGGCAGTGCGGCGGGGCCGTCCCCTCGATCAAGTTCTTACTGCGCTCACAACCGTCGTCTATGCCGCCCCGAGCTTCTGGCTGGCGCTGGCGCTGGTGGCAATATTCACCTACGGTGCGGCTGCTTGGGGCTTGCCGCAGGGGCTGCGCCTGCCGGCGTTCGGTATTCGATCACCGGGGCTCGACCTCCATGGCGGGGCCGCGCTCGCCGACTTAGTGCGACACGCCATCCTTCCGGTGACGATTCTCGCGTCCGTGGGTGCGGCCGGAATCGCACGATACTCCCGGTCGAGCATTGCGGACGTGCTCGCCCAAGACTTCGTGCGTACCGCACGCGCGAAGGGTGCGTCGGACGCGCGAGTGTACTTCCGCCACGTGCTGGCCACCGTGCTGCCCGCCCTCGTCGTTCTGTTCGCCCTGTCACTCCCGGGATTGGTGGCGGGATCCATCTTCGTGGAAGCAGTGTTTGCGTGGCCCGGAATGGGCCGGCTGATGGTGAACGCCATCATCGCCCGCGACTATCCGCTCGTGATGGGAGCGGCAGCCGTGTATGCTGCGCTCGTGCTCGCGGCGAATCTGGCCGGCGACCTGGCGCTGCCACTCATCGATCCACGCCGCCGGACATGACCGCACTGGGACGTCTGCGAGGGGTGGAACGAGTTGCGGCGCTGATGCTCGCGGTGCTCGTGCTCCTTGTCATACTGGTTCCGCTCTTATCCGGACAGGATCCCCTGGCCATTGGAGACGTGCTGGCGCTGCGCCTCCTGCCGCCCGGTGCACGCGACGCGTCCGGCACGCTGCATCTCCTCGGCACCGATCGGTTCGGGCGCGACCTGTTCGTGCGCATGATGCTCGCGGGACGTATATCACTTGCCGTTGGCATCGTCGGATCGCTCCTGGCGAGCGCCGTCGGCACCGCAGCCGGCGCGTTGAGCGCGTGGGTAGGAGGCGCGCTCGACCACGCACTGATGGCGATTGCCGACGCCCTGCTCGCACTGCCGCGGCTGGTGCTCCTGCTCGTCTGCGCTGCGCTGTGGCGTCCAGGCCTCGCAACAGTGGTGGTGGTTCTCGTCGCCACGGGATGGATGGGCGTCGCCCGCCTCGTCCGCGCAGAACTGCTCGGCGTGCGCACACAATCATACGTGGACGCGGCGACTGCCCTCGGTGCGACGTCGTCCCGAGTGCTCTGGCGTCACGCGCTGCCGAACGCCCTTGGGCCAGCGATCGTCGCGACGACGCTCGGCGTCGGGAATGCGATTTTGCTCGAGAGCGGTCTGTCCTTTCTTGGTCTCGGCATACAGCCGCCGCGCCCGAGCTGGGGTAACATGATCGCCGGTGGCCGCGACCTCATCGTGTCGGCACCGTGGGTCGCCATCGCACCCGGCCTGGCACTGATTGCCACGGTGCTTGCCTGCACACTTCTTGGTGACGCACTGCGCGACCGACTCGCCGGCGAAACCGCAACAACCCTTCGCGATCGCGCCTGATTCAGCGCACGAGAATGGTCACGATGCCGCGGGGCTGCGCCTGGAACGGCACATCGGCACCGAAAATGTCGAGTGTGCTCATTCTCGTTTCATCAATACGCGCCAGGTGGGCCTCGCGCGGCGCGAACGGCAGTCTCCAAACGCCGGCAACGTCCTCGTCGCGCAGGTTCACGCAGCGGAGCACCAGCCATCCGCCGTCATCACTTTCCTTGCACGCGGAGAACGCGAGTCCCAGACCCATCAGTTCCGGACCGCGGACGGGCGCCGGAAGCTGAAGGGCGGAGCGAAGCGTGGTGCCAGTAATCGGGCAGAGCACATCGTCGGCCGTCCGCTCGATGTGATCGATCGTGTCCGGCGTCCGGGGGCCGTGCAGGAGGACGGCGAACTCGGCGCCGAAGAGCCCAAGGCACTGCGCGCCGGGCGTAGGCGTTGGCCAACCTGCGTGCCCGGGCCGTTCCGGCAGATCGTTCCGCGATAGCTCCCCCACGGAACGCACCAGCGTAATGGCAATGCCCTCTGCAGTCGCCTCATACTCGGCCAATCCATCACTGAACACCGTGAAGCCTGGATCATCGGAGAATGCGGAGACGTAGCGATGCAATGGTGCTGTCGGCGGTGCAGCCTCCACCTCCGCCTCTGCCGGCGCGATGGCAATCGGCTCGCGCCGGACCGGCCCAAACGCGGCATCGGCCCACACGGCCCCCGGTCGCACGTCGCCGCGCAGCAGCAGACGAAGTCGATGATTCCTACGCCAATTCTCCCCGGACACGCCGACGCGCAGAAAATGCGCGCCAGCATCGAGGGTGAGATGAACAACCAGCTGCACGTCGAGCCGACGGCGGGCGCCCGACGGATCGACAATACGAAAGCGGAGCGCCAACTCGCCGCGAAGCGGTCCGCGATGCATCCGACGCACGCCGAGGAACTCAGTCGCGACGTCACGAGTCCGCGGAGCGGGCGTGTACAAGTCGCCGACGTCGGCCTCATCGATGACATCGAGCAGCGACGGAATGCGCCGTTCCGTCTCCGTGTGTGTGAGCGATACCCGCCCGTCCTCACCGACATCCACAACGAGATTGCCGTTGCTCATCTGTTGATTCGCGACGACGACCGGCGACGGCGTTGGCAGGTACGTCGCATCACCGGCGGCGATCGAATGACTCACGATGCCGTACGGCGGCGCATCGGCCACCCACGCGGCGACGCGGGTCACCGCAACGAGATCGTTGTCCGGATAGTGTCGCAGCGATTCCGTACGAGAGTTCCGCATCGAGCGCGACAGCACCTGGAGCGCTCCGAGCGTTGGAACCACCGGTATATGTCTGGGATCGACGCCGTGCGGCTGAGACGTCGGCGCGGAACCTGGCCCGACAGGCACATCGGCAACGAACTCCTCGATCTCGATGATCGCGACGCCCGACCGTGGTCGGGGAGCGGGATTCCGGATGAGCACCACGGCGTTCCAGCGCGCGCGCGCTTCGCGTGCCGAGTCGGCGTCGTATGCGATGACGTCAGCGATGGAGTCGTCGCGGATACCATGAGCCTGATTCGTGGCCGATCGAACCCGCAACTCCATCGCTAGCGCAACCTCGTCGATCGAGCAACCGCAGAGCGTATCGTGCGGCTGTGCGGCAAGGAGCGACCGCCAGGCAGCGGCGATCAGTCCGCGGCGCGACGCGCCGCTATACGCGGCGAGCGCGCTCCACGGCTCCGCCTCGCGGAGCAACACTCGTTCTGCGATGGCGTTCAGGCGCTTTTGGTGCGCACGCGTGCCGAACGTCCCCTGCAAGGCCCAGGTGTACCCATACGAATCGCGCAACTCACCCCGAACAATGGGCAGTCGCTGCGCACCGGCGCGTTCGAGCAACCGCTCAGCGAAGGCGCGAAGTGAGCTCCGATGCACACCATCCGCTTTTCCCGCGCGCTCCAGTGCCGAGAGCGCTTCATGGTGGCCGCGCTGTCGCGCGTGGTGATCTGCGCCATTCTGCACCAGCATCACACCCGTGGTGGAGCGTGGCACCAGCTCGTCACGCATGGCGTTCCAACGTACAGCGGCGGAATCCGCATCGAGCGGCAAGTGTGACCCGAACTCGTATCCGTTTCGAGGCAGATGGAACAACAGCACGTCATCGCCGCTTGGGGCTGACCATGTTGCGGTGTCGCCCGCTGGCCAACGCGCACCACCATACCCGCGCCACGCAATGACTATCGGAAGCCCAAAGCCGGCGGCGATCGCTGGCAGCGCGGCCGGGTGGCCGAACGAGTCGGGGCAGTACAGTATCGGAGGCGCGGTCGCGTCGAGGCGCTCGAGCACGCGCCGACCCGCGATCAGGTTTCGGACGAGCGCCTCGCCGCTCGGAATCAGCTCGTCGCTGAGCACATACCACGGCCCTGCTTCGAGTTGGCCGGTTTGCAGCAGCGAACGGAGCTGCGCGTCACGCTCGGGTCGTACGGCGAGGTAATCCTCGAGCACGATCGCCTGCCCATCGAGGAGAAAACTCTCGCCTGGCGACGGCGGCTCGTCCAGCAACTCGTCCACGAGCGCCACCAGCCGCTGTCGAAACCGCTCGGCTGGGTGATACCACTCCCGATCCCAGTGGGTGTGCGAGACTATGTGGACGTCGAGGGTCATGAGCAAGCGAGGCAGTCAGAAGCGGCCACTACGCAGAACGGCCGCGGCGAAGTTCGCTGCGGCCGTTCGTCATGCGCAAGGGAGTCGTCAGACGACTGGACGCCGACCCGTAACCAGGCGGAAGACAATAACGATGAGCGCAATGACCAGTAGCAGGTGAATCAAGCCGCTGGTGACGTGGAACGCCAGGAACCCAAGCGCCCACAGGATGATCAGGACAATCGCGAGCGTGATGAGCATTTCCCGTTCTCCGTTGAAGTTCGTGCCGCGCCCGGTCACGGAATTCGCGGCGTGCCATCGTTCACCGTAGAATTGCCTGACGCTCCACGCGTGACCGTCAGCGGCGCGACCTTCGCCGCATGTGCAATTCGCGCCATCAGAATGCGCGCAGCGCGCACGTCGTGGCCCACGTCGATCAGCAGGTTCGCAAGGTCGCCGGTGCCCCACAGCACGCCGGCCAGCACGATGAGCCGGCTCGCTTCACCGAGCAGCGTCGGTACAGCCCCTGAGCCTTGCGTATAGATGCCAGTCACCACCTCGGCAATCAGCAGCAGGAGGAGAATGATGGCCATCAACCGAAACAGTTTGGACAGGTATCCCAACCCGGTGTACGGCTCGATGTCGGACGCCCGCACCTCTTTGATCGGATGCTCTTCCGGCTCTGGCTTCCCGTCCCGATGCTCCGACGCGCCCGTCGGCCCCGGCTCCGTTGTCATCGTGTCACCGTCCGCCATTCTTCGATGCTCCGCCACGTCAGCCTCCTGAAGTCCCCGACCACCGCGCACGATAGCCGCGCGTGTCGATGTGAATGAAAGGTCCGTGCCCGGGCGCGGCAGTATACACGCCTGTTCCGCCCACCAACTCCGGATGTGCTGCTTCAACGCGATCCACGGCAGCTTCGATCACCTGCGCATCGGCGATGCTGATCTTGCCGTCATGGTTGAGGTCGTCCATCTGCCCATCGCCATTGTCGTCGATGTAGATGTCCGCCGCATCGCCATACATGTGGCGGCTGAGGTTGGCTCGGCCGCCCGTGTTTCCGCCGGTGTAGTTGTACTGTGGCGTGCGGAAGCCGCTCATCACGTGAACTCCGTGTACATCCACTCCGTGCCTCTGCAAGTCCGACAGCACGAGTTCGAGCTTGTCCACCAACCTGGCCTGGAGCACGATGTACTTCGGCCAGACATTCGGCTGATCGTGGGTGAGGAAATCACGCAACTTGAAATGCTCGGATACATATGTGTCAGCATTCTGCGGAGTGACTTCGATGAATCCCGCAGGATTCATGTATGCATTCGACGGTGCCTTTGACGGTCCCACCGTGCCGTGCTCGCTTGGCCAGTTGCCTACGTAGTACAGCCCGACGTGTCCGTTTCGCTTGGCGGAGAACGGTAGCATGGTGATCACATTGAACCCCGCTACCGGTCGTACAGCATTCCCGATCGCGAGTAGCACATTCCAGATGCCGGCACCGCGCGGCGCGGATGCCATCTGCCCATTCTGCCGGTATTCGAGTTGTGCACCAGACGGAAGCCTGTCGGTCGCCAACGGCGATGGTGTGGGCTGAATCACAACGTCGAGCTTGCCGCTGGCACCGCGAGCCGTAGCGAGCATCTGAGCGGTAATGGCGTTGAGGGTGGCGTCCGTGAGATACGCCGTGCTCGGGGCGTCGCGGTGCGTCAATGCGCTCGCGATGATCCCGGCCGACGTCACCGCTGTGCCCGTCGCCGGTGCGGCCGAGAGCGTGCGTGCATTGGCGATCGACCATCCCCAACCGGCGGCGAGCACCAATAAGACGACAGCGCTCACGACATCGAGAACCCGCTCACCGTGCGGGGTGACCCCTCGGCGGTTCCACCAGCGATCCCGCGGCGGCATGGGCAGCTCGAGGGCGCGTTCCTGCGCCTGGTCGAGCTGCCGGACCGAAGGATGACGCACGCCGCCAGTTGATTCCCGGTGCCCGCGCGTGGAGCTTTCGGTGCTCATCGCCTACCCTCTCCCCCCCAGCGCAACCACATGCAATCGCTGCTCGATTTCATTCATACAATCCGGGACGTTCGCGCGCTCATTCAGTGGGGCGGATACGTTGGCCTGACGACCATCATCTTCGCGGAAACTGGACTGCTGGTCGGTTTCTTCCTGCCGGGCGATTCGTTGATCGTGACGGCTGGGCTGCTCGCCGCCACGACCGGACTCTTCAACGTCTGGGGCCTTGGCCTGCTGCTCACGGTGGCGTCGATCCTGGGCAACACGGCGGGCTACGCCATTGGCAAGGCGGCCGGCCCTCGGCTCTTTTCGCGCGAAGATTCCCTGCTCTTCAACAAGAAACACCTGTACCGCGCCCACGAGTTCTATGAACGTCATGGCGGATCCACCGTCGTCATTGCGCGATTCATGCCTATCGTTCGCACCTTCGTGCCGGTCGTGGCTGGCATGGCGCAAATGCGATACCGGTCCTACGCGATTTACAACGTTCTCGGTGCCCTCGGGTGGATCTGGAGCATGCTGTTCATCGGCTATTTCCTGGGGCGCTACATTCCGGGTGTCGACCGGCACATCGAGAGCGTGATCCTACTGGTGATCTTCGTCTCGCTGCTGCCGGGCCTCATTGGCTGGTATCGCGCCAGGACGAAGTCGCCGGCCGCGTAGCGTGCCTCGCGACAGACAGACCACGAGGAGACCATCATGTCGTTCACGTTGCCTTCGCTGCCGTATGCGTACGACGCGCTCGAGCCGCACATTGACGCGCGCACGATGGAAATCCACCACACCAAGCATCATCAGGCGTACATCAACAATCTCAATGCCGCCATCGAGAAGGCGCCGGAGCTCCGGAACAAATCACTCGATGAGCTGATGCGTGGCATCAACAGCGCACCCGAGGCAGTGCGTACGGCGGTGCGCAACAACGGCGGCGGCCATTGGAATCACTCGATGTTCTGGGAGATCATGGTCCCGGGCACCGGCGGAGAGCCGAGTGGCATGCTCGCCGACGCCATCAAGAGTGCATTCGGTGACTTCAGCAAATTCAAACAACAGTTCGCTGCCGCTGGTGCGGCACGGTTTGGATCCGGATGGGCGTGGTTGATCAACGACGGCGGCACGCTGTCGATCACCAGCACGCCGAACCAGGACAACCCACTCATGGACGGCAAGACGGCGATCCTTGGTCTCGACGTGTGGGAGCACGCCTACTACCTCAAGTATCAGAACAAGCGTCCAGATTACATCGCCGCGTGGTGGAACGTGGTGAACTGGGAAGCGGTGGCGAAGCGTTACGGCCGCTGACGCTCACATTCGCCCGCCGGGTGCCTGGCTCGCGAGCCAGGCACCCGGCGCTAGGAGCGAACGAGGAACGAGTGCCTTTACTGCGCTGCGTCCCCTTCCAGGTACGTGTATCCCTCGAGCCCCGCGACATAGTCGGCAATGAAGGTGTTCGCCTCCTGCCGGCTGAGGTGCTTGGCAGCGGCCACCTTGCGCCGAAACGTCTGCAGCAAGTCTGACGCGCGGAACTGCACGTAGTTGAGCACTTCGGTCACGGTGTCGCCGTGCACCAGGTCCGTGACCTCGTAGCCGCCGCTCGGCGCAAGACGGATGTGCACCGCGTTCGTATCGCCGAACAGGTTGTGCAGGTCGCCCAGAATCTCCTGGTACGCGCCGGTGAGAAAGACGCCGAGCATGTAGGGCTCGCCGTCGCGGAACTCGTGCAACTCCAGGCTGGGCCGACCACCCTTGTCGCCAACGAAGCGATCGATTTTACCATCCGAATCGCACGTGACATCCTGGATCGACCCGCGGCGCAACGGCTCCTCGTCGAGCCGATGGATGGGCATGATCGGAAACAGCTGATCGATTGCCCAGCTGTCCGGCAGCGATTGGAAGAGCGAGAAGTTGCAGAAGTAGCGGTCGACGAGGGTCGCGTCGAGGTCGGACACGATGTCCTCGAAATCGTCGCGGTTCCGCTCCACTGACCGGGACAGCACGTTCATCGTGGCGAAATAGAGCTGCTCCGACAGCGCGCGCTCACGTAGGGAGAAGACGCCGCTGTTGAAGAACTCCTGCGCGCGCTCCTTGTCGAACGTGAGGTCGTGGAAGACTTCCCGCACTCGCCGCTTCGACACGTTCTTCCGCGACACGTCGCGATAATCGGCGAGCATCTCGTGCAACAACTGGTGATCGTCATCCGTGAGGTCCGGCACGGGGCGTTCACTCTGCGATTCGACGTCGATGACCTTGATCAGCAGCAGCGCGTGATGCGCGGTGAGCGCGCGTCCCGACTCGCTGATGATGTGCGGCATGGGGATTTCGTGCTCGCGACAGGCTTCGGCCAGCGTGTACACGACGTCGTTCGCGTACTCCTGCAACGAGTAATTGACGCTCGCGTCCGACGTGGAGTTCGTGCCGTCGTAATCCACGCCCAGGCCGCCGCCCACGTCTACATGTGTGATGTCGAGCCCCGCCCGGCGCAGCTCGACGTAGAAGCGCGTCAATTCCTGGAGCCCGAGCTTGATGAACCGGATATCGGTGATCTGGGAGCCGAGGTGGAAATGGATCAGCTTGACCATGTCGAGCCGATTCGCCGCCCGCAGCTTGTCGATGGCCTGCACGAGCTGTGCGGCGTTGAGCCCGAACTTCGACTTCTCGCCGCCGCTCTCCTTCCAACGCCCAAACCCACGCGACGCCAGCTTGATCCGAACGCCCGCCGTCGGCGTGACGCCCATCTCGTCGGCGATCTGCAGCAGCACGTCGATCTCGCTGAGCTGTTCGATGACGATGTGGACCTGATGCCCGAGCTTCTGGCCCATGAGGGCGAGGCGCATGAACTCCTCATCCTTGTAGCCATTGCAGATGATCATGTGCTCGGTGTTCTCGGCCATGCCAAGAATGGCCTGGAGTTCCGGCTTGCTGCCGCACTCGAGACCAACCCGATGTGCCTTGCCGAATTCGACAATCTCTTCGACGACGTGCCGCTGCTGGTTCACCTTGATCGGATACACGGTGGTGTACCCGCCGGTGTAGCCGAACTCCTCGCGCGCTTGATCGAAGCGCGTGCTCAACGCCTCGATGCGCGACCGCAGGATGTCGGAGAAGCGGAGCAGCACGGGCAAGGCAATGCCTTGCTCCTCGAGGTCATTGGTGATCTCGAACAGATCGATGGCGTGTTCGGGCCGCTCCTTGTCGGGGCGAACCACCACGTGTCCCTGGTCGTTGATGTCGAAAAAGCCCGCGCCCCATCCTTCGACATTGTACAGCGCGCGTGCCGCGTCGATGGACCAGCTGGAATGCCCTTCCGCCGGGGCGCTTTCGGCGATGTGAGTAGCCATGGGGGAATAGTAAGGACGCACCCGGAGCGGGGGTATGTCTACGGAAAGAGTTGCTGCACCGTCCAGGTCCCGCCGTCCCGCGTGTACAGATGGCGGACGTGAAGACGGCTCGGCATGTTCTTCCAGAACTCGATCCGCTCGGGCATCACGCGGAAGCCCGACCAGTGTGGCGGTCGCGGCACCGCGTGGCCGGCGAACCGCTGCTCGAACTCCGCAAGGCGCACGTCCAGGTCGTTCGGCGTCTGCATGGCCTGGCTCTGCAGCGACGCCCACGCGCCGAGCTGACTCCCTCGTGCCCGTGACGCGAAGTACGCGTCGGCCTCGTCCTCGCTCACCGGCTCGACCGGTCCTTCCACGCGCACCTGCTCCTCGAGGAGTTGCCAGTGGAAGCAGAGCGCGGCACGACGTGTCGCCAGGAGCTCGCGACCCTTCCTGCTCTGAAAGTTGGTGTAGAAGACGAAGCCGCGGCGGTCGACGGACTTGAGCAACAGGATCCGAGCGTCGGGGTGGCCGTGCTCGTCCACCGTGGCGAGCGCGAACGCGGTGGGCTCCGGTAGCCGATCGCGCGGAATCTGTTGCGCAGCGTCGAACAAGCGCTCGAAGCGTGCGATGGGGTCTTCGTTCAAGAGGTCAGTCATCCGATGGCGCGTTTGTAGAAACTGCGTATGCCGATGGTCCAGAAGAAAACGGCGATCAACGTGAGCGCGACGCCGACCACGGCTAACGACATGTGCGGGACGGCTGGCGTGAGGGCACCGCGCAGTCCTTCCGACACGTAGACCATGGGATTGATCAGCACCAGGTACTTCATGACGGGAACCACGTCGAGGCCACGCCAAGGATAATACGCACACCCGAAGAAGAGCATCGGGGCCACGATCACGCTGAACATCAAGCCGATCTGCTGCGGAGCGATGGCCGTTCCGAGCCACATCCCGAACGCCGAGAAGGCGACGGCGCCGAGCAGGACCACGAGTAAGACCACCCCGGCATGTGACAGGGTGAGGTTGGGAATTGGTCCCATGACCAGTCGCGCGACCGGCAGCACGAATGCCGCGGCAATCACGCCCTGCAGCGTGCCGGCGACGATCTTCTCAGCGGCGATGAGCTGCGTGGACACAGGCGCGAGCAAGCGGTCTTCAATCTCCTTTGTCCAGCCGAAATCCTGCACCATGGGCAACGCGACTGACTGGATCGCCGACAGGCTCAGGCTCACAGCGAGAATGCCCGGCAGCAGCGCCGTCTGATAGCTCTTTCCCACAAAATTCATCTTCGGCAGCAAGTAGCCGAACACGACGAGAAAGAGCAGCGGCTGCATCGTAGTGCGAATCAGGAAGAACAGCAGCTCCTTGCGCGCGACCCGCGCATCGCGGCGCAGCAGCGCAAGGAACACGGAGGACGCACGGACCACGTGCGGCGTAGGAGCGACGGTAGTCAATCGAGTTTCCTCCCGGTACGGTCGACAAACAGCGTTTCGAGACTGGGCTCCGTCAAACTGATATTGGCGACGGCGGTACCGGCATCCTCGACGGCAGCGATCACCGGCGAGATCACGCGCCCGCCGCGGTCGCTGTAGACGCGGAGCAACGTGCCGTGCGCCTCGGCGCGTAACACGCCATCGATCGATCGCACCGCATCCACGAAAGGGCTCGCATCCCCGGCGAGCGAGAGCTCGACCAGTGTTCCGCCAGGCGCCCGCTGCTTGAGCGCCTGCGGCGTGTCGAGCTCGAGGAGCTGCCCCCGATCGACGATCGCGATGCGGTCGCAGAGCTTGTCCGCCTCGTCCATGTAGTGCGTCGTCATGATGATGGTACGTCCCTCGCCGTGTAGATGGCGCAGGATCTCCCAGAGCGACAGGCGCGTCTGCGGATCGAGTCCGACAGTCGGTTCGTCGAGAAAAATGACCTGCGGCTCGTGGATCAGCGCGCGGGCGATCATGAGCCGCTGCTGCTGGCCGCCGGACATCTCGTCCACTTTGGCGCGCGCCTTGTCGGAGATGCCGAGCTGCTCGAGTAACACATTCGCCCGCGGCAGCGCGATCGGGCGCGGGATACCGAAGTACGCGGCGTGATAGAGCAGATTCTCGAGCGCATCGAGACTGCGGTCGGGGTTGGGCCGCTGCGGTACGACACCGATCCGCTGGCGCACCTTGACCGCCTCGGTGGCGACGTTGGCGCCGCCCACGAGTGCTGTACCGGATGTCGGTCTCACACGCGTCGTGAGAATGGCAAGGGTCGTCGTTTTGCCGGCGCCGTTGGGCCCGAGCAGACCGAAGAACTCTCCCTCGCGCACGTCGAGGTCGAGCGCATCGAGCGCGACCACCTCGCTGCCCGATGGCGGGAGCGGCCGGCCGCCAGGTGCTCCAAGCGATGGCGCACCCCGCCTGCCACGCTTCGGTGCCGCGGGCGCGGGGTAGACCTTTCGCAGAGCTCTGGTTTCAATCGCGGACATGCAAGACAAGAAGAGGAATGAAATGAACGATGCGGCATCGTCGAACGCAGACGATGCCGCATGTGGTCACACCAGGAAACTTACAGCTATCGATCGTTGTCGATCATCGAGCCGATCACGCCGATTACGTCGGACATGGGATTTCGTGAAGACGTTGGGCGCGGCGCAACTATTGCGGCTTGACCACCCCAGCCTGCACGGGTACCGGTGTTGCCAGCTGATCCTTCCCCTTCGCGACGTACGGGATGCCGTGCACCATCCAGTCCGGCGCCGGCGCACCCTTCAACTTGTTGTCGAAGAACTGCTGCATGCGCATCGCGATGTCCTTCTGGTTCGCGCGGCTCGCCGGGTTGTGCACGTCGTTGTTGTAGTCGATCAGATACGCTTCCTTGCCGAGCCGGCGCATGCCGATGAAGAACTCGATGCCCTGATACCAGGGTACCGCATCGTCCATGTCGTTGCTCATGATGAACAGCGGCGTCGTCACGTTCTTCAGCCAGAACAGCGGCGAGTTGGCAATGTAGAGCTGCGGCGCGTCGATCAGCGGCTTGCCGATGCGGCTCTGACCCGTCTCGTACTGCCCCGCACGCGAGATGCCGGTGCCCCAGCGAATGCCACCGTACGCGCTCGTCATGTTCGACACCGGCGCACCAGCCATCGCCGCCGCAAACATGTGCGTCTGCGTGATGAGGAACGCCGTCTGATATCCACCCCACGACTGGCCCTGCAGACCGAGCTTCGTTTCGTCGATGTAGCCGCGCGTCAGCAGCGATTGCACGCCAGGAACGATTGCCTTGACGGCGCTCGGACCCGGGAAACCGTCTTCGTACACGATGTCCGGCTCGAACACGATGTAGCCGTTCGAGACGTAGTGCGTCGGGTTGATGACGTTGCGTCCCGTGGGCGGCACGTACGAGTACAGCCCGTTCGACAGGATCTCGTAGAAGTACGAGATCATTGGGTACTTCTTGGTCGGATCGAAGTTCTCGGGCTTGTACAGCATGCCCTTGAGGGGTACGCCGTCGGCGCTCAACCAGTGCACGAGCTCGACGGTACCCCAGTTGTAATCCTTCTGCTGCGGGTTTGCATCGGAGATCTTCGTGAGGCTCGTCAGCGACGGACCCACCCAGAGATTCGGGAAGTCGACGAACGTGCTCTTCGTCGTCATGTACACGCCGGCATTGGCCGCCTTGATGAGCGGACCGTATGCCAGGTCTGACATCACGATCTTCTCCGGCTCCTTCTTGACGCCGAGTTGATCGCGATAGAACCCGCTCGCCATCGTCTCCGTGTTCACGGCACGCAGCATCAGCGGTTCGCTCGGATCGATCACGCCGCGATCGTCACCGGCGGCCGAACCACCACGGCCGCCACCACCCCCGCGTCCGCCGCGGCCAGCACCGCCTTCCGCGAGCCGGAACTGAATCTGGCTGCGGCGGCCAACGGAATCGGTCACCACCACTGCCGGCTTCACTCCTGACGGATCCAGCTCCCAGATATCGAAGCGGTCGTACAGCAGCACCGACTTGTCGCCCTTCGTCCAGCCGGCAAGTCCCCATGCGGGCGGCTCGGCTGGATGATCGTCGGTTTCATTATCGAAGCGCACGCCCTTCAGGCCACCCGTGATGTCGGTGAGCTTGCTGGTGGCGGTGTTGTATGTGTACCAGTGCGCGTGATCGTAGAACGCAACGAACTTCGCGTCGGGCGACAGTTGTGCGTTGCCGTTGATCTTCTCCTTCACGAGCTTGCGCGCGCCCGTCGTGCCATCCACGACGTACACGTCAGTGCCACCCTCTCCCCACATCGACTCGATCATGTATCGCTCGCGCGAGTTCGCCACGCCAAGCTTTCCGTCATCCGACAACGCCACAGTCGGGGTCGAATCGTCAGCGAGGCGCACCAGCTTCTTGGTCGCCGTGAAGTAGATGGCGCCATATGACTTGTTGCGATCGCGAGCCGCGTTGAGCTTCTGCGTCGGCTGCAGCACGGGATCCTTGTAGTGCCACAGATCGAACATCGCCTTTCCGGTCAACGAATCGGCCGGAACTGAATCAATCGCGGGGGGAGCGATGCTGAAGGTGATCGCCGTGCCAGAGCGGGTGAAGCCAATGGCGCCGGCGTCCGCAATGTGCATTCCGGCAGGCAGCTGCGCCGGCGTCACCACCGGCTGCGCCGCTCCGCCCTTCACCGCTGCTTGGTACAACGTGTAGCGCGGCTTGTCGCCGCGGCCGAACTCGTCGTGATCGGACAGGAATGCCACCTGCGACGCCACGCGATCGAATGTCAGCGCCTTGTAGTCGCCGTGTCCGACGAACAGTGTCGTCGTTGCGTCGTTCGTCAGGTTGCGCAGGAACGCACCGTCCTTCGTGGAATCGCGCGACACCACCGTGAAGCCAAGCACCTTGGCACTGTCGTCGAACGCGAAGGTGAGCACATCGGCCAGGCGCACTTCCGCACCGGTGGCAAGATCGCGCAGAACGAGCGGCGCCCCGAACTGCCGCCGTCCACCTGCCGGAGCGCCGCCACGACCACCGCGTCCACCACGACCAGCCGGCGCGCCGGCGCCGCGCGCCGTGGAATCGCCAGCCGCTGAATCGGTAGGCTCAGCAACGTAGGCAAGCCACTTCGCGTTGTCGCGGGCGAGCCGGAAGGAGCGAACGCCCGGAATAGTCGTCTGCTTGCCGTCGGGCAAACTGACGATGACGAGCGACTGACGGTTTGCCGGCGCCGCACCGCGTCCGCGGGGAGCACGCTCGACTTCTGCCTGTGTCGCCTGAGTAGTCACGATGACAAACCGGCTGTCGGCGGTAAACTGCGCCGGGGTCGCCGTGGGGCCGGTCGGGTCGCCTTCACCTGTGCCGCCCGCCGGACCGCGCAGGCCGCCCGGAATGTTGTTCGGACGGCCAAGGTAGCCGCGCGGAACATGGTACTCCGTGGTAGCCGACGTGGACCGAATGACGAGCTCCCCGTCGCCAACCTGTGGGATCAACGTGTACGCGGCCCACTGTCCATCGTTCGACAGTGCCGGAGCGTTGATGGATTTCCACTTATCCCAATCGGCCTGCGTCAGGACTTTCTTTGGCGTCTGCGCGAATGCTGGCAGAGCGAGCACGACCGTCAGTGCGACAGCGAGCCGGTTCATTCTCATAATACACGTCGGAGGTTGAGGGCGGGACGCGACTGAGCGGGGCGATCGCACAGTCGTACTGTACACTTACGACCTGCAGCAGCGCGGCGTTGCGCCGGTCCCCAAAGGTAAGGCGCAGAGAGGAATACCGCCCGGGTGGGCGGCGGAGTTGTCATTCCGGGCCAAGCAAGGGATCTTCAGTCGCGTCGCCTGAAAGGCCACGTCGCGGTTGCAGACAGGTTGCTCCATCGCTCCGCTCCCACAGAATGACCTTCCCGTATCACACATGCGCATCCGTCTCTCCGCTATTCTGGTAGCCGCCCTGCCGGTTCTCGCGTCGGCACAAGCCCGTGCCCCACGCCCTGCCGCTACCGCCACAGTGCTCGTTCCCGATCGCGTCTGGGACGGCGTTGCTGCCGCGCCGCATGACGGGTGGGCGGTGCTCGTGCGTGGTGACCGTATCGAGGCGGTCGGCCCGCGGTCGCAGATCAATGCACCGGCTGACGCGACGACGATCACGCTCAGCGGCATGACGCTGATGCCGGGGCTCATCGAAGGCCACTCGCACCTGCTACTGCACCCGTACAACGAGACGCCCTGGGACGATCAGGTGCTGCACGAGTCCGAGGCGCTACGCGTCGCGCGCGCGGTGAACCATGCCCGCAACACGCTCATGGCCGGTTTCACCACCGTACGCGACCTCGGCACGGAGGGCGCCGGGTATGCCGACGTCGGCCTGAAGCAGGCGATCAACCAGGGAATCATTCCGGGACCGCGCATGTTCGTCACGACGCGCGCCATCGTCGTGACCGGCAGCTACGCACCCAAGGGGTTCGCGACCGAGTACGCCGATATGATTCCACAGGGCGCAGAGGAAGCGGACGGGCTCGATGGCGTCGCGCATGTCGTGCGCGATCAGATCAAGCATGGCGCCGATTGGATCAAGGTGTACGCCGACTATCGCTGGGGTCCGAATGGCGAGACCATGCCGACGTTCACCCAGGAAGAGCTGAACGAGATCGTAGCGATCGCCAAGAGCTCGGGGCGCCCCGTTGCAGCCCATACGAGCACTGCGGAGGGAATGCGTCGCGCGGTGCTCGCCGGCGTGGAGACAATCGAGCATGGCGACAATGGAACGCCAGAGGTGTTCAAGCTGATGGCCGATCGCGGGGTGTGTTTCATTCCCACCGTCGCCGCCGGCGATGCAATTCTGCAGTATCGAGGCTACAAGCACATCGACCCCGACCCGCCGAGCATCAAGCAGAAGAAGGCGAGCTTCAAAGCGGCCGTGGACGCGGGCGTCACGATATGCAGCGGCAGCGACGTGGGCGTGTTCACGCACGGGGACAACGCGCGGGAGCTGGAGCTCATGGTGGCGTACGGTCTGTCCCCCGTTCAGGCGCTTCGGGCGGCAACGTCCACCGACGCCAAAATGCTTCACTGGGACGATAAGATCGGTTCGGTCAAGCCGGGGCTCTACGCCGACCTCATCGCGGTGAAAGGCGATCCGACCAAGGACATCTCGGCGATCAGGCAGGTAGGGTTGGTGATGAAGAATGGGACGGTGTACAAGCAGCCGTGAGGCACGGGACACGGGACAACGGGAAACTCACAACTCACGACTCACAACTGGAAACTCGAACCTCGCCGACCGGCGATAGTGGCCTGCGAACCAGGCGCCCTGGTGCGCATGACCGGTATACTGTGAAGTAACGGGCTGATAGGTGAGCAATAATCCGGGCTGATAGGTGAGCCTCGCATGGCAGCAGGGTGGTCTCTGGAGACCAGAAGCAATCCCCTCACGGGGCGGGAGTCAAAGGGAACGTCCAACGGACGTTCGGGAGAAACCGATTGGTGGCGAGCAGAATCTCTCCCAGCTCGAGCGGTCCGTAGGCCACAATGAGGCGATCATCGTGCGTGTCGGTCAGGCGCACGTCTTCGCCGGCCAGGTTGTGCGAGAGCGAGTAGCTGACCTCGCGCACCTTGATCGCGCCGGCGCTGCTGACGCGGCGCACCACGGTCCCCTCCGGATAGCACATCGGGGGCAGGCGGCGCGGATAGGCCCGCGGCGAGCCGTGATAGTCCGCGCCCGGGGGACGGTGTCCGGCGACGCTGGCGTGGGGCCGCTCGTCGTTGTATTCGCTGCGAAAGCGATCGAACCGGCGCTGCTGCGCCACGAACGAGGGCGCGGGCGGACCCAGGGTGTGGGCCTTGAGGGTTTTGTGAAACCGCTCGTGCGCGCCGTTGGCGGCGGGCTGGCCCGGCGGCGTGTGCTCGGGCCGGATGCCCAACCGCACCCACCAGAACGCCAGGGAGCCGAGGCGGCCAATCGCATTGGGCTGGGCGAACGGCACGCCGTTGTCCGTGCGGAGGACCTCGGGGAGCCCGTACTCGCGGAACAGGCGCTCAAAGCACTGGCGGGCCGTCGGGACCGCGGTACTGCGCAGGGCGGTGCAGCCGAGGAGGAAATGGCTGTGCAGATCCAACACGGTCAGCGGGTAGCATTCGGGCCCGCCGCCTGAGAGCGCGAATTCCCCTTTGAAATCCGCCGTCCAGACCACGTTCGGGGCGGTCGCGGCGGTGCGCCCACTCGCCAGGCGGGCATGCGTCTGGCCGCGCCGGCGTCTTGAGTCGACCAGGCCGGCCCGTTTGAGCAGCGCCCCGATCGTGCTGGCGGCGGGCCACCGTCCTCCCGCCGGTTCGTGCAGCTGCAGCCAATCCCGCAGCTTCTCTGGCCCGTACAGCGGGTGGCGCTTCCGCAACGCGATGATGCGGGCGGCCATGGCGGGCGACATTTGGTGGGCCTGCCCATGTCGGGCGTGCGAGCGATCCGCGAGGCCCGCCGGCCCGTCGGTCGCAAAGCGGTGCAGCCACTTATGGCCGGTCTTCTCGCTAATGCCAAACTCGGCGCAGACGGCGCGGAGCGACTCTCTCCGACGCATGCACTGTTGCACAAACGCCAATCGTTCCGACATCGGTGAACTCTCTTGCCAAGGCACGGACACCTCCCAGAAGATGTCCGAACGTAAGGCTGTCTCACCAAGCTCACCTATCAGCCCGGTTTGTGGCTCACCTATCAGACCGGTTTGTACCCTGACAACTGACAACTCACCACTGACAACTGATCACAGTGTGCAGACGCGATGCCTGTCCTCCCGAGCGAAGGACCTGGAAGATCGGATTGGGCTCCGTGTTTTGGCCGGCTGGTTGTCGCTGGCTGCTCCGTAGCGGTCGGCCCACCGGTCGGCGAGGTTCGAGTTTCCAGTCGTGAGTTGTGCGTTGTGAGTTTCTCGTGTCCCGTGTCCCGTGTCCCGTGTCCCGTGTCATCGCCCACCCGTCGGCCTGGCCCACGCATACACGATCGGCCCAAGACCAACCGCGACGCCCGCCCCGATGATCGCGGGCAATCCGTACTCTCCATCGCGAAATGAAAGCGCGATAACGCCAACCAGCACCGCCATCGGGATGCCCGCGAGCACCGCGACGGCGCCGCGGCCTGCCGGAATCCGGAACGATCCCCGCAGTTGCGGCTCCGTCTTGCGCAGGCGCACGAGCGCGCCGAATTCGAGGAATAGGGCGAGCGAGTATAGCAGAACGTCGGCGATTACGAGGCGGCCAAAGGGGACGAGCACGAACAGCGAGTAGCAGACGGCCGAGGCGAGCACGGCGTTGCGCGGCGTCCCACGGTCGTCAGTGCGGGCGAGGGCGGGCGGAAGGAGCGCGTCCGTCGCCATCACGAACGGGATACGCGAGTAGGCGAGCAGCAGCGCGTTGAATAGAGCCAGCGCGCTCACCATTCCGCCCAGCGCAATCCAGATCGCCATGAACCGACCCGCTCCGCCGGCCGCCATCATCGCGATCGCCGGCCAGCCCCCATCGGTCCACTTGGTCCAGTCCGACGAGGCAAGCGTCGCCATCAGCGGCACGAAGTAGCCCAGCGAAACGAGCGGTAGCGCGATCGCCAGCGCGCGCGGGTAGCTGTGCGACGCATCCTTCAACTCGCCTTCCACCGTGGATGCGTTGTCCCAGCCGATGTAGTTCCACAACGCGATCGATATGCCGACGGCGAGCCCGCTCACTCCCCGCGCGTCAGGGCTCGCAAACGGGTGCCACGGCACGTGCGTCGCATGCGAGAGCGACGCAATAGCCAACGAGAGAAACCCCAACATGATGAAGCTGCCCGCCATCACCGACGTGCGACCCACGCGCACGGCGCCGCGCAGATTGATCGCCGTCGCCCCCCAGATCACCGCCAGCGACACCATCCACTCGACCCCCACCCCGAGCGCCGGCGCAAAGTACCGTAGGTACTGAATGAACAGCACCGGGTAGATCGCCATGTCGACCAGCGAATACATCCACGTCAGCCAACCGTTCTGAAAGGCCCAGAACCGGCCGAACGCCCGATCGACCCACCGGTAATAGCCGCCCTCTTCCGGCAGCATGCTCGCGAGCTCGCCAACGATCAGCACCTCCGGTACCGACCAGATTACCGGCACAACGAGCAGGATCAGCAGGCCAAGGCCAGGGCCCACGGAACGGATCAACGTCTCCGTCGTGTATGCGCCGCCGGATGTCGTGAAATACAGAATGAACACCAGCGACAGCGTGCCCAGACTGCGAGACGGTTTGACCATGGCCTCTAAGCTCGCGTCGCCAGGCGCGTGAAAGAAGAACCCACGGCCAATCCCCGATTGAAATGCCTGGAGTCGCAATCCGACACCCGAGGCGCGAAATTGCGATTCACGTGTCCACGAACACCTTCTTGTGGGACCAGCCACACCGCGACAGACCGGTTCGCGCGAAGACAGCGCCCCTCGAGCCAGGGCGCTCCGTTCGTGCATTCGCGCCGGGCGGCATCGGCAATATCGGACCGGGACTGGACATCCTGGGATGCGCCGTCACAGGACCCGGTGATGCCGTGCGCGCCGAGCGCACCGACGACAACGGCGTTCGGGTGGTGGATCCCGGTGACCCCGAACTGCCCACCGATCCCACCCGGCACGCGTCGGCGATTGCCGCAACTGAGGTGCTGCGACGAGCCGGCGCAGCCGATGTTGGGATCGCGCTGTACGTCGAGAAAGGGCTTCCGCTCGCCGGTGGCCAGGGTGGCAGCGCCGCGTCCGCCGTTGCGGGCGCTGTCGCGGCGAATGCTTTGCTTGGCCACCCGCTCGACTTCCCTACGCTTCTCGCCGCCGCCCTCGTGGCAGAAGAGCGCCTGGCGGGACGACACATCGACAATCTCGCGCCGGCGTTGTTCGGCGGCATTCTACTCATTCGCTCGATCGAGCCGCTGAACGTCGTGCGACTTCCGGTTCCGCCTGGTCTGCGCATAGTCCTCGTCCATCCGGCGATGCAGCTCAAGACCGCCGATGCGCGCGCGGTGCTACCGGCAACGGTCGATCGGAACACGGCGATGGCCCAGGCGGTTGCCGTCGCAACCATGATCGCCGCGTTCTACACCGGTACGCTCTCGTTGCTCAGAGGCGCAGTGGACGATCGCATCGCCGAGCCGGTGCGCGCGCCATTGCTGCCAGGGTTTGTCGCGGCCAAGCAGGCTGCGCTCGACGCTGGCGCGCTCGGTTGCTCGATCTCCGGCGGCGGGCCGTCGGCCTTCGCGCTTTCCGAGGGTGATGAATTGGCGCAACACGTGATGACTTCCATGATTGCTGCCTATCGTGCCGCAGGCATCGACGCGAGCGGGCGAGTGGCAGAGATAGACGAACGCGGCGCACGCATCGAGGACGAATGAACGGAGCACCAATGGCAGTGACAACACACGAATCCTGGCAGCAGTGCGAGCTCTGCGGAGCAACCCTCGACGAGCGCGACGCGGCGCCGGTCTGCCCAGCGTGCGGCGGCCTGCTCGAGCTGACGCATCCGCCGTTCACCGATGCCGCGATGCTGCGCGAACGGTTCACCACACGACGCACCGCGGTTCGGGGCCCTGACATCTCTGGGGTCTGGCGCTATCGCGAGCTCGTCCTGCCCTCGGTGCGAAGTGAGGACATTGTCAGTCAGCCCGAAGGCAATACCCCGCTGCTCGAGCGCGACCGCGTGAGCCAATGGGCGTCCGTTGATCATTTACTCATCAAGCACGAGGGCCATAACCCGACGGGATCGTTCAAGGATCGCGGCATGACCGTGGCGATGACGCAGGCGAAGCGGACCGGCGCGCGCGCCGTTGCCTGCGCATCGACGGGAAACACCTCGGCGTCCCTGGCCGCGTACGCCGCGCTGGCGGGGCTGCCGGCGATCGTGTTCGTGCCGGCGGGCAATGTGGCGCTCGGCAAGCTGGCGCAGACTCTGGCGTATGGCGCGAGGACACTGCTCGTCCGCGGCAACTTCGATCAATGTCTCACGTTGGCGAGAGAATCGAGCACCGCGCTCGGTGTGCATCTGCTCAACTCGATCAACCCGTTCCGCCTCGAGGGGCAGAAGTCGATCGCGATCGAGCTGCTCGAACAACTCGGCTGGGATGCGCCGGACTGGATCGCGCTGCCGGCCGGCAACCTTGGCAACACGTCGGCCATCGGCAAAGCCCTGCGCGAGCTGTACGCCGGCGGGTTCATCTCGCGCGTGCCGCGGGTTGCCGCCGTGCAAGCGAGCGGCGCGGCGCCATTCGCTCAGAGCTTCCGCGGCGGGTTCACCGAACATCTGCGCGTCACGCCAGAGACCATCGCCACCGCCATTCGTATTGGAGAGCCAGCGTCGTGGGATCGCGCCGTGCGCGTCATTCGTGAGACACATGGCGTCGTCGCGGACGTGTCGGACGACGAGATTCTCGAGGCGAAAGCGATCATCGACGCGGCCGGAATCGGGTGCGAGCCAGCCAGTGCCGCGAGCGTGGCCGGCGTCAAGAAGCTGCGCGCTGCGGGCGTGATCGCGAGCGGCGAGCGAGTTGTCGCCATCCTCACCGGGCACCTGCTGAAAGATCCGGCGGCAATCATCCGGTACCACCAGGACATCACACCGGCGCCGTCACACGCGAATCGCCCGATTGAGATCGAGCCGCGGCTCGCGGAGGTAGAACGGGCAATCGCGGGGTGATGGGGGGGCTGGCCGGCGGTCAAACCGGTCGGCGCGCCGGTCTGCATTGTTCTTTCCTTATGAGAGGGTAGGAACGCGAACGGCCGCCCGAGGGCGGCCGTTCGCGTGTACTGCGGATTATGACTTACGGGTGTGACGAACTACGCGGCCGATACCTCATTTGCCGACGGAGGAGTTACCAGTGGCGTGGTGACGGGTGATGTGACGACCGGTGGGGTGGAGACCGGCAACGGCGTCGTCGCAGTCGTCGACCCGATCTTGATGCCTGGTTTGCGCTGAATGCGTTTGGCGGTCTGCCAGGCGGCGAGCAAGGCCTGGTCGGCGCCGATGAGCGGCAAGAGTTGCGAATCGAGCTGCGCGATAAGATTGGTCGGCAGCCCGCCGTCGATCAGCACGGCCTCGTGCCGCCGCGACGCCTCGGCCATGGCCGCCGCCGAAGCGAGCAACCGCTCCGTCGAGACCTTGGCCTGCGGCATCGTCAGCGAGCTGAAGTCCGGGACTGCCTTGAGCTGGATCTTCGCGACCGCCGCGATGCCTTCCGTAGCATCGTTAAGCCGTTCAGTGCGGCGAACAGGACGGGATTCGCCGCGACAAAATCTGCGCTGCGGCGGAGCGTCGCCAAGGTACTGCCTTCACTGTATTTCATATGGCCTCCAAGTGGCCATGAAGGCGCCAAAAGAAGACGTCACGTCGGCGGGCGCCCGACGCGCCGGCGTGAAGAGAGAGCAACAGACGTGAGACGTGTCGCGATTGCCGTCGGAAGCGACGGACTCGGCGTCGGACGCGACGGAAGCGTCGTCGGGAATGACGGAATGGTCGTCGGAACCGAGAGAGTCGCGTTCGGAAGAGTCGGAGCCTCGTTCCGACCGGTCGGTGTTTGCGTGAGAATCGATGGTCTTGCCTGTCGCGCGAGGAGTCCGTCCTCGACACGAGTGCCTGCGCGCTTCACGATCGGGCGTGGGCCTGCAGAAGAGACGATTCCCTGTGCGACGGCAGCCATCCCTGCTGTTACGTCAGCCCTCCCTGCTGAACGCGAGCGACTGGGTCCTGAACGCCGAGCCATTGCCCGTGGACGCGGACCCATTCCACGTTGACACGGATCTATTCCACGTCGACGCGGGTGATTCCCTCGTGGCATTGCGACCGAGAGGTCTCAACGCCGGAGAGTCTGAGGTTGACAGCGAGGGGTTCGTGCTTGCACCCGAGCCGTTCGTGCTTGACCGCGAGGAGTTCGTGCTTGACCGCGAGGAGTTCGTGCTTGACCGCGAGGAGTTCGTGCTTGACCGCGAGGGTTTCCTCTCAACCGGAAGGACTCCGACCTGACCGAGAGACAATCTCAGGTGGACGTCACAGCATCCCAGCGAACGAAGCGAGGATTGTGGGTGGACGCGCGGGAGATGGGCGTGGACGCGCGGGAGATGGGCGTGGACGCGCGGGAGAGGCGTGTTGACGAGAGACGGTCCGGTGTGGCGCGAGCGGCATTCGGGCTCGACGTCGGGGAGTTCCCTCTTGACCGGAGCGACTCCCCCCTGAACAGCGGCTGGTGCGAGCTGGACGCGCGGGAGTCCCTGCTCGATCGGCGCTCATTCGGTCTCGACCGCGAGGACTTCCACCGGCACACGCGTCAATTCGGTCTCGACCGCGAGGACTTCCACCGGCACACGCGTCAATTCGGTCTCGACCGCGAGGACTTCCACCGGCACACGCGTCAATTCGGTCTCGACCGCGAGGACTTCCACCGGCACACGCGTGAATTCGATCGAGACAGCGAGGGATTCCCTATGAGCAGGCGTCGATCCCATCTGAACACGCGGGCATCCCCTCTGCACGCGGACCGATTCCCTCTCGGCACAGTCGCCTCCCCTGCGGGTAGCGATCGATTCCCTCTCGACACGCTCCCATCCCCTCGGGTCGCCGATCGATTCCTTGTCGCCGCCCGCTCGTCCCGCGATGATCGTAGTCCTATATATATTAGTTCCGAAAACAGGGGGTCAGCGCAAGGGCCAATATGTCCGATTGACCAAAACCGACATGTTGTGACGATTTCGGCGTTAGTAGTTGTAGAGATCCGCTCTTCTTCACGTCCCCACTCCCCGCACGTATATTCGCCAGCGCAGTGTTTCCCTCTCCCTGGCACGCCCTCGTTCCCCCCCGCCTCCCAGCCTTTATGCGTCCATCTCCAGCTCGTCTGGTGGCTGCCGGATTATTCGGCCTGTCGCTTGTCCTCCCAGTCTCACTCTCCGCTCAGGGCCGCGGCGGCCGCCAAGGCCCCGAGGATCGAGTGGAGGTCACCTTTCCCGTCACCCTGCCCGCCGATGACGCGCGTATCGCCACCCTGAAAAAGGACGCGATACGCATGGTCGACAGCATGTCCACGTTCACGCAGCAGATGGTGGACATGGTGTTCAGCTTCGGTGAGCTCGGCATGCAGGAAGAAGAGACGTCGAAGTATCTCACCGGCGTCCTCGAGAAGAACGGATTCAAGGTCACGCGCGGCATTGCCGGAATTCCCACCGCATGGGTCGCGACCTGGGGCTCGGGCAAGCCGGTGATCTCGCTCGGCTCGGACATCGACGATATCCCGCAGGCCAATCAGAAGCCGGGCGTTGGTTATCACGATCCGATGGTCGGTGGCGCTCCGGGACACGGGGAAGGTCACAACTCCGGCGTGCCACTCAACATCACGGCGGCGGTGGCCGTGAAGAAGATCATGGAGCGTGACCATATCCAGGGAACGATCCAGCTCTGGCCCGGCGTAGCCGAGGAGCAGATGGCAGCCAAGGCGTACTTCGTGCGCGCCGGGCTGTTCAAAGACGTCGACGCCGTGCTGTTCTGTCACGTGGGCGCCGATTTCGGTGTGTCGTATGGAACGTCGGGCTCCAACGCGCTAATCAGTGCGCAGTTCAACTTCCTCGGGTCGAGCGCGCATGCCGCAGGCGCGCCGTGGGCGGGGCGTAGCGCGCTCGACGCGGTCGAGCTCATGGACGTAGGGTGGAATTTCCGCCGCGAGCATCTGCCGCTGACGCAGCGGTCGCACAACGTGATCACCGACGGCGGTGACCAGCCCAACGTGGTGCCGCCCACAGCGAGCGATTGGTATTTCTTCCGGGAAACCGACGCTCCGAAAACGCAGGCGCTCTTCGCGCTCGGCGACACGATGGCACGCGCGGCCGCCATGATGACCAGCACGAAGCTGGCCTCAGTGAACATTCTCGGATCAGGCTGGGCTGGTTACTTCAGCAAGCCGATCGCCATGGACATGTTCGAGAACATCAAGCAGGTCGGCATGCCGGTGTGGGACGAGAAAGATCAGGCACTGGCGCGGGGCATTCAGCGTGAGTTGGGACAGAAGAATCCGCGCGGCCTGTCGTCGCGCATCCCGGAAACGCTCGGCACCCCGCCGCGCCAGGAGGAGCTACGCGGCGGCGGCAGTGACGACATTGGCGACGTCTCGTGGAATGTCCCGACGATCACCCTCCGCTACCCCGCGAACATACCGGGATTGCCGGGGCATAACTGGGCAAACGCCATCTCGATGGCGACGCCCATTGCGCACAAGGGCGTGACCGCTGGGGCAAAGGCACAGGCGATGACGGTACTCGATTTGCTCCTGAAACCGACGGTCGTCTCGCAGGCGTGGGCGTACTTCAACACCGTGCAGACCAAGGACATCAAGTACTTTCCGCTGATGCGTCCGGAGGACAAGCCGGCGATCTGGCTGAACAAGGCCATCATGGATAGGTACCGTCCGGAGATGCGCAAATACTATTACGATCCGACCAAGTACAAGACCTACCTCGACCAACTCGGGATCAAGTACCCAACCATTCGTGACACAACGAAAGCCGTGCCGTGATCTGGTGATTCTTCGCCATCTTGCTGTTGCCGGAGTCGCAGTCCTGCTGGGGGCGTGTATGCACACGCCCCCAGCGTTGTCTCCCGCTACGGCCGCCATGAACCCGGCCGCCGACTCGGGCCGGATGGATGTCACCGCCAGCCCGCACGTCGATACGCGCCCGGCCAAGTTCCGGTTCTATACGCCGCGGTCCTATGGCAGCGATCTGGAATTCAGTCCGCTGAGTGTCGCGATCAATGAAGGCTTCGACATGCTCCGCGTCGCAGACCACCGCGACGTGCTGAACATTCCGTACTGGAGCTCGTTCAAGATTGTCTGGCACTCCGTCACCGACCCGGAACCGGTCATTCGGCACTACGGCTGGAGCCGGTGGCTCCGCAATGAGGTCTTTCCGCTCACACTCAAGAGCCAGGGCGGCGGGCAGTGGTATCCCAACTACCACCTGCATCTCTTTGGGAGCGGTATCACGTACGTGCGCACGACGGAGTGGTTCGAACAGCATGGCAACGCCTTCGGCCACCCGGAGCTTGCCGCTGGGGTGACGCTCTATGTCGGCCACGTCCTGAATGAGATCCTCGAGAGCGGCAACGTCTGCTGTGAAGACGAAGACGGGATGACCGATTTGCTGATCTTCGACTCCGGCGCGATCATTCTCTGGAATCAGGAGTGGATGCGGCGCGCCTTCAGCGGCCGCATCGAAGCCACGGACTGGTATGGTCAACCAACGCTGACGCTTCCAAACAAGCATCTGGAGAACGCGTACAGTCTGATCATGGTGCGCGCGCCACTGCCGCGAACCGACAACTGGAAAGTGATGACGACGGCCGGTAGCGCGTTCCTCGTCGGCGCCTCGAGGCGCGTGGGGGATCAGTACTGGGTATCGGCCTCCGGCGGTTTCGATCCGTCGGACAACCCGGTGATCGACTCGGCTACCAACACAAAGACCGTGACGCTGCAACCGAACGCTGGACTCTTCCTTGACCGCAATGGGTCGCTCCTGGCTTCGTTCATCAGCAAGGGCGGTGGTACGAACGGTCCCACGATCAATCTCTATCCCGGCCTGTTCCGACTCGGCCCGCTGCCGTCGCCGGGATTCTGGGTGCAACAGATTCGCGGCGGCGGCATGCGCATGGGCATTACGTCCGGCCTCGGCGTTGGGCTCGGCGCATACCATCAATGACTCGATAACAAAAAGCTCCCGCGCTCATTGAGCGCGGGAGCTTTTTGTTATCAGTGCGTGATCTCAGTACATGGTCAGGGCAGCGTCCGTGCGTTCCGTTCGCAACCCTGACGCGTTGCGCTAATGACTGATGTTGTCTTTCCGCAGCGCCGGCAGTTCCACCGTGCTCGGAACGATCTCCGGCTGGCCGGCCGCCTTCAACGCGGCGTTGATCTTTGCCAGATCGGCCATGACGCGTTTGTAGCGCGTCAACTCGGTCTGCAACCTGGGATCGAGCACCGCGAACACGTCATATGATTGCTTGGGCGGCCGACGCTCGCCGTTCTCGACGAAGCCCAGCAGCGCAGCCATCTGATTGTTGATGCGAATGGGGAAGTTGAGCGGATCCTCACCACTCCGATTGCGGGTCTGATAGAGCGAATCCTCGACGCTGGCGAGCTTACCCTCGAACGTTTTCGCCATGGCGCCAAAGCTCGCGTTGCCGCTCATCTTGCCGGCGCGTTCGTCGAGCTGATGCGTGACGTTGCGAATTGTCTTGACCGCATCGTTCGCCGCCGTCACGCGATCGCGCAGTTGCAGCGCGAACCGCTCCTGCTCGACGAGGTCGGCATTGGTCGCCTGAGCCTGGGGATCCCTTTTCACCGTGAACTTCTCGGTGAGCGCGGTATTGCCGGCGGCGAGCACGCGCACCGTGTACGTGCCGGGCGCGGCAAACGGGCCCGCCGTAGCACCTTGCCAGAGGATCATTCCCTGGAACGTGGACGCATCCGGATACTGCAGGTTCCACGTATAGCGATTGAGCCCCGCACGGGTCGTCACGCGTGGTGGTCCACCCGCGCCGCCACGTCCACCGCCTGCCCCGCCCCGGCCCCCGGCCGCGGGGACTGAATCGGTTGATGAGAACTTGCGAATGAGCTTACCCGTGGGGTCGAGGAATTCCACGGTCACCGGCTGATTGGCGTTCGCCAGTTTGTATTGCACCGTCACACCACCCGCCCGATACGCCGGTGCCGGCTTGTAGAGGAAATCCTTGCCCGCCGCCGCGGCCGCATCCGCTTCCGGCGCCTGTCGTAGCAGCGAGATGTTCTCCATCACCCAGAAGGCACGGCCGTGGGTGGCGATCACCATGTCGTCGTCGCGGAGCGCGATGTCGTGCACCGGCACCGGCGGGAGATTCTTCTTCAGGCTTTCCCAGTGGGCGCCAGTCGTCGCGCGACAACCACATGCTGCGCTCGGTCGCGGCGTAGAGCAGGCCGGGCTTGACGAGGTCTTCACGAATGGAATGCGTGTACTCGCCCACCGGAATGCCGTCGTTGATGCGCGTCCACGTCGCGCCGTAGTCGGTGGTCTTGTAGAGGTACGGCGCGTAGTCGTCGAGCTGGTAGCGGTTCGCGGCAACGTATGCCGTGCCCGCGTTGTGCGGCGACGGATCGATGACCGAAATGCGGGTCCACTGCGGGAGCCCCTTCGGCGTCACGTTCTTCCACGACTTGCCGCCGTCGCGCGTGACGTGAATGAGGCCGTCATCCGAGCCGGCCCAGATGAGCCCCGGCGTGATCGGTGACTCCTGGAGCGCGAACACCGTTCCGTAGTACTCGATCGACGTCTGGTCCTTGGTGATCGGCCCACCCGATGCGCCAAGTGTTGCCGGATCGTGGCGCGTGAGGTCGGGTGAGATCACTTGCCAGCTCTTGCCGTTGTCCGTGGACTTGAAGACCACGTTCGCGCCCACATAGAGCGTGTGCGGCTCGTGCGGCGAATTCATGATCGGGAAGGTCCACTGGAAGCGGTACTTCGAGTCCTTCGCGTCGTGACCCATTGGGTTGAGGGGCCACGGATCGAGGCGGGCACGCAAACCGCTGCCGCGATCCTGCATGTCGATCACGCCACTGTAATTGCCGCCGAAGGTGATGTTCGGGTTGGTGGGATCCGAGGCCAGATAGCCTGACTCGCCGCCCGCCGCTCCGTAGAATTCGGCATATGCCGATGCCGGGGCCGGCGCACCGCCCCGACCGCCGCCACCGCCGCCCCGTCCACCAAAGCCGCCCGCCTGACGTACGGCACCACACACCGAGCCGGCATCCTGCTTCGCGCCGCAGAGGTCGTACGGCACCTTGTTCGTCAGATGGACGTGATAGAACTGACCTGTTGGGATATTGAGGTGCGTCGACGTCGTGCCGCCATCCGTCGTGAGCACCGCACCATTGTCATGCCCGACGACCATGCGCTTCGAATCGGTCGGCGAAATCCACATGACGTGGTTGTCGCCGGCACCGAACGCGCGCGTGAAGGTCTTGCCGCCATCCTGCGACCAGAGCGGAGTGACGTTTGGCGCGTACACGACGTTCGAATCCTTGGGATCGGCGAACAGACGCGAGAAGTACCAGGCACGCTGGCGGAGATCGCGATCCTGATTGAGCAGCGTCCATGACGCGCCCGCATCATCGGAGCGATAGACACCGCCATTCGGCTCGTGCTCGATGAGCGCCCAGATGCGATTCGGCTTTGCCGGAGAGATCGCCATGCCGACATTGCCGATGACCCCGGTCGGCAAGCCCTTGGCGAGCGTGATCTCCGTCCAGTGGTCGCCACCATCTATCGTCTTGAAGATGCCGCCGCCGTTGCCGCCGCTGATCAACATCCAGGGGTTGCGACCGGCCTGCCAGAGCGCGGCGTAGAGCACATCGGGATTGCTCGGATCCATCACCAGCTCGACCGCGCCGGTGGAATCATTGCGGAAGAGGATCTTCTTCCATGTCTTGCCACCGTCGGTGGTCTTGTACACGCCACGATCCGGGGTGGCTCCCCACACGTGGCCGAGCGCGGCGACGTACGCCACATCGGCATTGCGCGGATCCAGCACGATGCGGGCGATCTGCTGCGTCTCCTTCAGACCCATGTACTGCCAGGTCTTGCCGGCATCGGTGGTCTTCCACACGCCGTCGCCGTACGAGACGTTGCCGCGGATCGCGTACTCACCCCCGCCCACCCACACGACATCCGGGTTCTTTTCGTCGACCGTCACGGCGCCAATGGTGCCGCCGAAATAATTATCCGTCACTGGAACGGCGGTCTTGCCGCCATCGGTGGACTTCCACACACCGCCGCCGGTGGTGCCGAAATAATACTCAGCGGGTCGCGCCGCCGATCCGGCGACGGCAACCATGCGGCCGGACGATTCCGGGCCCACATTGCGCCAACTGACGTCACTCGGGCCGGCGGATTCGGCGGGCGCGCCGCCGCGCCCGCGTCGGCCTTGCGCGAGCACCATCGAAGGCATGACAAGCGCGGCTATGACTAAGCCGCGACTAATGACTCGATTTGCCACGGAACGCTCTCTGAAGGAAGGCTGGATGAGGTGAGGTGCCGGCAGTCGGCAACTGACTGGGATACGCTACTGTACGGAGCAGCGTTGGGGAACCCTTACGCAGCCTGACAGCGTTGAGAAGCCCTTGCGCACCTGCGCAAGGGAGCCGCGAATCATCGCGGCTCCCTCGTTTCACGGCCCACTGCCGAAGTTATTTCTCGGATTTCTTGATCGTGAGCGGCCCCGAGTCGGCCGCGCCGTTCGGATTCACGTACTTGTATGTGCCCGACAGGCCCGACTCTGCGAAATCGAGCCCTATCGTGAACTCGCCGAAGTCCCCCGACGCGACCACCGTCAACCGATTTCCGTCCAGCTTCACTGATGTGGCCGGAATCGGGCTGTCGGTCTGATCGCTCGTCACCGTCGCCGACAGCGTCGAGTCGGAGCGCGTGACCTTCAGCGTACCGTTGACTGCCATGCCGGACGTGGTCATGGACCACTGGTACTCACCCACCGGATCGACGGCAACTCGCTGAACGGGCGCGCGAGATAGAACAATCGCCCGTGCTACGGGGGCCGAAGCACCAACTGCGATGAGAGCGACAGCGATCGTCACACCCTGCCGAATCCTGGACTGTGTCATGGTGATGGCTCCGAAGTAGTGGGTGGAAATGGCAGCTGCGTCGACCGACGTTCGACCAGAGTCAAGATCGTGTACACGGCCACGGGCTCGTCGTTCTGATTCTTCACCTCGACATCCCAGGCGACGACACCCTGCGCGACTTGATCCGGTTTCTTTTCCTTGGCGGTCTTCTGTTTGACCGTGATCGTAGCCTGAATCGTGTCGCCCGGATAGACCGGCTTCACGAACCGCAGGCTCTCCAAGCCATAGTTGGCGAGCACCGGACCGGGCGCCGGATCGACGAACAGGCCGGCCGCCGCCGATAGAACGAAGTAGCCATGGGCGACGCGCTTCTCGAACACCGAATCCCGCGCCGCCAGGTCATCCATGTGCGCGTAGAAGAAGTCGCCGCTCACCCCGGCGAAGTTCACGATGTCGGCCTCGGTGACGGTCCGCCGGCCTGTGACCAGCGAATCGCCAATCTCCAGTTCGTCGAAGTACTTGCGGAATGGATGCACGCGATCGGTCGTGCGTGTGGCGCCCGGCACGTACTCCTTCGTCACATGCATCAACGTGGTCGGCGAGCCCTGGAGCGCCGTGCGTTGCATGTAATGCAGCACACCGCGCACACCGCCCATTTCCTCGCCGCCGCCCGCACGACCAGGACCGCCATGCACCAGCGCCGGCAGCGGCGACCCGTGTCCGGTGGATTCCTGGGCACTGTGGCGATTGATCAACATCAGCCGGCCGTGATAGGCCGCCGTGCCGAGCACCACGTCGCGCGCCACTCGATCGTCTGCCGTGAACAACGATCCAACAAGACTTCCCTTCCCCTTCTTTGCCAGCTCGATGGCTTCGTCGATGCCGCGGTATGGCATCACGGTGTTGACGGGACCAAACGCCTCGACGTCATGCGGCTCGCTCGCGCCGAGCGGGTCTTTCGCGTAGAACAGCAGCGTCGGAAAGAAGGCACCGCGCTCGCGGTCCGCGCCCACTACCTGGAAGTCGTCAACGTTCCCGTACACCAGCTCGGCCGAGCGCGAGAGCGCAGCAACGCTCTTCCGAACCTCTGCTACCTGTCCGCGGCCGGCCAGTGGCCCCATTCGCACGCTGTCCACTGCGGGATCGCCCAGCGTCACTGTGGCCAGACGCTTCTCGAGTGCAGCCATTACATCCTGTAGCACGGCTTCTGGCACGAACGTCCGACGAATGGCCGTGCACTTCTGCCCGGCCTTCGTTGTCATCTCGCGACTGACTTCCTTGATGAACAAGTCGAATTCCGGCGTGCCCGGCGCCGCATCCGGGCCAAGCATGGAGTAATTCAAAGAGTCCGCTTCCATGTTGAAGCGAACGTTGTGCTCCAGGATCGACGGTGACGACTTGAGCATCTTGCCCGTGGAGGCAGAGCCCGTGAACGCAACGGCGCTCTGGCAATCGAGATGGTCGAGCAGATCGCCGGTGCTGCCACAGAGCAATTGCACCGCGCCTGCGGGAAGGAGCCCAGACTCGATCATCGCCCGGAACACCGCTTCGGTGAGGTACGACGTGACCGTAGCGGGCTTCACGATCGACGGCACGCCGGCGAGGAGCGACGTCGCCAGCTTTTCGAGCATGCCCCAAACGGGGAAGTTGAATGCGTTGATGTGGACGGCCACGCCTTCCATCGGCACGCAGATGTGACGGCCAATGAACGTGCCGCCCTTCGACAACATCTCCGCAGCGCCATCGACGAAGAAAGTTTCGTTCGGAAACTCACGTCGCCCGCGAGACGCATAGGCAAAGAACGTCCCGATGCCGCCATCGATGTCGATCCACGAATCCAGTTTGGTCGCCCCGGTAGCGGCAGACACGAGATAGAACTCGTCCTTCCGCGCCATGAGGTACTGCGCCATGGCTTTCAGCATCAGGGCGCGCTCGTGGAACGTCATCGTACGCAGCGCCGGACCGCCGACGCGTTTCGCGTACGCCACCATGCCCTTGAAGTCCACGCCGCCTGTCGATGCTTCGCCGATCCGCTCGCCGCTCACCGCATGATACAGGTCGACCGCTGCACCCATTCCGGTGACCCACTCGCCCTCGACAAAGCTCTCCAGTCGCCGAGGCTCGGCACCCGGAAGTCCAATTGGCGGTCTCGTCGCTGCTGTCGTCGTCATGATGCTCCCGTCTCGTAAAACGGCCGCACGCCGTGAGCGGGTCAGGCCACCCGCTCGATGATGGTGGCCATGCCCTGGCCAACGCCAATGCACAACGTGCACAATGCGTATCGGCCACCGGTCTGCTCGAGTTGGCGTGCCGCGGTGAGCACGATCCGCGCGCCGGACATTCCCAGTGGATGGCCAAGCGCGATGGCGCCGCCATTCGGATTGACCCGGGAATCGTCGTCCGCAATACCAAGTTCCCGGAGGCAGGCGAGCGATTGTGCCGCGAACGCTTCGTTCAGTTCGATGACGTCCATCTGATCGAGCGTGAGGCCGGCCAGCGCCAATGCTTTGCGTGACGCTGGCACAGGGCCCATACCCATGATCCGCGGCTCGACACCCGCCACGCCGGTCGCCACGATGCGCGCCAGCGGTGTTGCACCAAGTTCCGCGACGCCGGTATCCGATGCGATGAGCAGCGCCACGGCTCCGTCGTTCAATCCCGACGCGTTGCCGGCGGTGACTGAACCGCCCTCGGCGCGGAAAGCGGGTTTGAGCTTGCTGAGAATTTCGATGGTGGTCTCCGGACGCAGGAACTCGTCCTGGTCGAACCGCTTTGGTGCCCCCTTCTTCTGCGGAATGTCCACGGCAACGATCTCGCATCCGAACCGCCCCGCGGAACGTGCCGCGGCGGCTTTCTGCTGCGAGCGTAGCGCGAAACAATCCTGATCGGCGCGCGTCACTCCATACTGCTCCGCGACGTTCTCGGCGGTCTGTCCCATGGAGTCGGTGCCGTACTGGGCTTTCATTTTCGGATTGACGAAACGCCAACCGATGCTCGTATCGAACAACTCGATGTCGCGCGCGAAGGGCTTGGCGCCTTTCGACATCGTGTACGGCGCGCGCGTCATGCTCTCCACCCCGCCGGCGATGTAGTAGTCGCCCTCGCCGAGCCTTACCGCACGCGCGGCGTTCGCCACCGCGCTCATGCCGGAGGCACAGAGGCGGTTCACCGTTTCGCCTGGCACCGTCACCGGCAATCCAGCGAGCAGCGCCGCCATGCGCGCGACGTTGCGATTGTCCTCGCCCGCCTGATTCGCACAGCCGAGCACGACGTCGGTGATTCGGGCCTGATCCAGCGTCGGATGGCGCCGCATCAAGGTCGCGATCACATGGGCCGCCAGATCGTCGGCGCGTACCTCACTCAGGCCGCCGGTGAGACTGGCGACGGCTGTGCGCACACCATCCACTATGTAGGCGTTCGTCATTCGTTATATCCGTTCGTTATTCGTTGTTTGGAAGGATTGAATCATGGTCTTCGGGCGGGCGTGTGGGGGTGCTTTCGGGGGTCCGCGCGGGAGACGGCTTGCTTATTTAACGCAGAGGTCGCAGAGAACTGCAGGAGAACAGCAGGAGAACTGCAAGAGAACTGCAAGAGAGAAACGCGCATAGGTGGAACGCGAGAGGCGATTCACTATTCGAATGACCCTAACTCTTAGATAATTCCATCGCTCAGATGATCCCACCCCTCAGTTTGGCGGCTCCGAGCGTCGCGACGGCATCATCCAAGACTCCCGGATAAGACTTACTCGGTGCTCCTCTGCAGTTCTCTGCGTCCTCTCTCTGCAGTTCTCTGCGACCTCTGCGTTCAATAGCTGTTGGGCCGCTCTGCGGTAAGAAGCTGTTCTAGTCCCCCCACGAACCCATCAATTCGCCCCCTCGAAGAAGCGCCGTTCGTCCCGCACCATGCGCCGGAGCAACGGGCTCGGGCGGTACCGGTCCTCGCCATACTCGAGGTGCAGGCGGTCCATCCACCCGAGCACACGAGCCAGACCGATCTCGTTCGCCCAGGCGAGCAGGCCCTTGGGATAGTGTACCCCCTTCGTCATCGCGAGATCGATGTCTTCTGGCGACGCGACCCGCAGGAGCACGGCATCGATCGCCTCGTTGATCAGCATGGCGAGCACACGCTCGAACACGAGCAATGCGATCTCCGGGTCCTTGTTCGGCTCCGGCAGCTCGGCCCCGGCGTGATAGTCGTAGTACCCACGTCCTGATTTCCTGCCCAGAAAGCCCGATTCGACCAATCGCCGCTGCGTGAGCGACGGCTTGTACCGCGGGTCGTAGTAGAAGGCCTCGAATACGGATTGTGTCACGGCGTAATTCACGTCGTTGCCAATGAAGTCCATGAGCTCGAACGGACCCATAGGGAATCCGCCGAGCTCCCTGAGCGCCCAGTCGATCGTGGCCACGTCGGCCACTCCTTCCTCGAGGAGGCGAATGGCTTCGCCGTAGTACGGCCTGGCAATCCGGTTGACGATGAACCCCGGCGTGTCCGACGCGAGCACCGGGGTCTTCTTCCACGCCTGCATGAGCGCAAACGATGACGTCACGGCGATCGGACCCGCGCCGAGCCACGGCACGACTTCGACGAGCGGCATGACCGGCGCGGGATTGAAGAAATGCACGCCGATCACACGCTCCGGCACCGTGCACGCCGAGGCGATGGATGCCACGGAAAGCGACGACGTATTCGTCGCAAGCACCGTATCGCGCGACACAGCACCTTCGAGACGGCGACAGACGGACTGCTTCGTCGCGAGATCCTCGACGACCGCTTCCACGACGAGCCCGCAGTCGCGGTATGATGAGAGGTCGTCGTCCAACGGCTCCCACTGGAAATCGACACGCGCCATGAGCGCATCCGCGTCATTGCGCGACATGCGCCCCTGCGCCACCTCGTTCTCCATGGTCTTGGCGATGTTCGCCTGTGCGCGCTGTGTCGCGCCGCGCGCGGCATCGCCGAGCACCACGCGATGTCCGGCGGTCGCAGCGACCTGTGCGATCCCGGTGCCCATTGTCCCGGCACCGACGACTCCGACGAGCGTGTTGTTATCGAGAGACATGGTTCAGCCCCTACCTCCCCTTGAACACCGGCTTCCGCTTCTCGAGAAATGCGTGGACGCCTTCTGCGTAGTCCTCGGTCAGGCCCGCCTCGCGTTGAAGCTCCTCTTCGTAATCGAGCTGCGCGTCGAGATCGACTCCAAGCGATCGGTTGAACCCACGTTTGATGAGGCCCAGTGCGCGTGTCGGCTGCATCGCCAGTTGCTTCGCCGTGCCAACCGCGGTTTCGAGCAGAACCTCTGGTTCAGTCACCCTGTACACGAGCCCCCATTCGCGCGCCTGCTCGGCCCCCATCTTTTCGGCAAGCATGGTCATGATCGCGGCGCGATGCAGTCCGACGATGCGCGGAAGCATGAAGGTGCCGCCGCAATCGGGGATGACACCAATTCTGGCGAACGATTGTATGAACATGGCGGTGGACGACGCGAAGACGATGTCGCAAGCGAAAGCAAGATTGGCACCCGCGCCGGCGGCCACGCCGTTCACGGCGCAAATCACGGGCTTCTCCAGTGTGCGGATGGCCCGAATGACAGGGTTGTAGTTGTCGCGCACGATATCGCCGAGGTCTGGCATCGCGGCGCCACTGGGCGCTACCTCCGCGAGATCCTGCCCCGCACAGAAACCGCGGCCGGCACCGGTCAGCACTGCGGCGCGTAACTCGTCGTCACGCCCCACCAACTCGAGGCACTCGCGAAGCTCGCGCGCCATCGAACACGTCATACTGTTGAGGACGTCTGGCCGATTCAGCGTAATCGTTGCTACGCCTGCGGCTGCGTCTAACACGATATCACTCATGCGCGCCTTGGATAATTGGCTCGACGGCGGAAGATAGTCCGTTCCCGGGGGTCGTTGGCAGGGCGCGACGCTGGCTTCGCGACCACGGCACCGACAGATTACAGCGTGTGACTACGCTTCCTGTGCCTCGCGACTCATCGCCTCGTGGGCCGGCCAGATCGCGCCGGGCCGGCGAGGACGCAACCGCGCCCGATCCGCGCCTCGACTGGCGCCGCATCGCCTATCACACGCTCGTGTCGCGCGCACTCGACGACGCCGAAGAAACGACGAACAAGAACAAGGCAGACCGTGCCGCGCGAGCACCTCGTGCTCTACCAGTTCTCGGCACGCGGTCACGACGTGGCGCAGGTCATTCTCGGGTCGATGATCGACCATCAGCACGACGCCGCGAGCGCGTATTACCGCTCACGCCCGCTGCTCCTGTCGCTCGGTCTGACGATCGAGGATGCGCTGGCGAGCCCGTTGGGACGCGCCGGCGGGTTCAGCGACGGACGGGACATCGGCGTCGTCTGTAATCTGCCAAACCGCAATGGCCCTGTCGTGCTTCCGATGTCCGGTGATGTCGGCTCGCAGTACACCCCGTGCGCCGGCTGGGCGCAATCCATTCGGTACCACGCCGGCGTTCTCGGAGAGAGTGAATGGGAGGGTGCGATCGGCGTCGTGCTCGGGGGCGAAGCCTCGGTCGCCAGCAACGGCTTCTGGTCGGCACTGACCATCGCCACCTCACTGTCACTGCCGATGCTGTTCTACGTCGAGGACAACGGCCTCGGCATCTCGGTTCGCAGCACCTTCCAGACGCCCGGTGGCGACATCGCGAAGAACCTGTCGTCATTCGGCAATCTCGTCGTTCGTCATGGCGACGGATGCAACCCGGGCGAGACCGCGCGTCTCTTCGGCGAATGCGTCGCTCACGTGCGCGCCGGCAAGGGACCGGCGCTCGTGCGGCTGACCGTTCCGCGCCTCTCCAGCCATTCCGGCCCTGACAATCAGAAGGGCTACCGTACCGATGCCGAGATTGCAGCGGACGCCGCGCGCGATCCGCTGCCGAAACTGCGCGCGTATCTCGTGCCGTCGCTGATGTCAGAAGCGGAATGGACGCAGCTCGAGTCCGAGGTCGCGCGTGACGTGCAGGCGGGACTCGCGGCAGCGCGCGCCCGGCCCAATCCGAACCCGGCTACCGTCGCACGTTGGCTGTATGCCGACGACAGCGAAGGTTCCCCTGAAGCGCTCGGCGGACTCTCGCGCGCCGAACGCGCGGCACTCGACGGACGCGACACGCCTGCGGCCGGGGGCGACACCGTGCGCTTCGCCGAGGCGGTGCGTCGCACACTGCGGCGTGAGCTCGAAGTGAATCCGAAAGTCTTGGTGTTCGGCGAAGATGTTGGTCGCAAGGGCGGCGTGCATCTCGTGACCGAAGGGTTGCAGAAGCAGTTCGGCGACAGCCGCGTGTTCGACACGAGCCTATCGGAAGAGGGCATCATCGGGCGCGCCGTCGGCATGGCCATCTCGGGACTCATGCCAGTCGCGGAGATTCAATTCCGCAAATACGCCGATCCCGCCACCGAACAGTTGAACAATTGCGGAACGATGCGCTGGCGCACGGCCAATCGCTTCGCGGCGCCGATCGTGGTGCGCATGCCGGGAGGATTTGGAAAAGACGTCGGCGACCCCTGGCACAGTCTCAGCGACGAAGTTCGGTTCGCGCATGCCTACGGATGGCAGGTGGCGATGCCGTCGAACGCCGCGGATGCCGTGGGCCTCTTACGGTCGGCCATGCGCGGCGCGAACCCGACGATCTTCTTCGAGCATCGCTCGCTGTTGATGACGAGTGACGGCAGCGCGCACTATCCCGGCCACGACTACATCGTGCCGTTCGGCAAAGCGAAGGTGCTGCGTGAGGGACGGAACGTGACCCTGGTGAGCTGGGGTGCATTGGTCCATCGGTGCAGCGAAGCGGCGGCGCGGTTCGGCAATCGCGTGGAGCTGATCGACCTGCGTTCGATTGCGCCCTGGGACCGCGCGTGTGTGCTCGGGTCCGTGGCAAAGACCGGGCGGTGCATCATTGTGCACGAAGACAATCTCACGGCCGGGTTCGGCGCGGAAATCGCCGCCACCGTCGCCAAGGATGCGTTCTGGCACCTCGATGCGCCGGTGGATCGCGTTGCGGTCGAGGACGTACCGATGCCGTACCATCCGGTGCTGCTGGACGCCGTGCTGCCAAGCGTGGCGGGGATCGCCGAGCGTCTCGAGGCGATACTGAGCGTGTAGACGGGTCGGGGACCGTAAGCCGCCTACACGGCGGTGAACTCTACGGATGATCGCAGCGCGCTTTGCAGACGCTTCTAAGCCGCCTACACGGCGGTGAACTTGATCGTGGTCATTATAGTCTACTGATTATTCTTCTAAGCCGCCTACACGGCGGTGAACCATCATGCAGGCTGGCGACCAATACCGCGGCTCTTCTAAGCTCGACTTTGGCCATTCACGCCGCCTCGCACAAGATGGCGGTGAGGCGAGCGAGTAAGCGGCGTGAGACTTTTGGAATGTGCCGGTGCGATGTGGATATGTGGAAATCCTCGTGGCGCCAGAGGTCGGCCCGCACGGCAGCGAGGGCATCGCTGAAGGTGGGCGTCGGTTTCTGATACCAAGCCGTGCGGCGGACTGGCAGCGTGCCGGCGCGGACGAGGCGGTGGGCCAGCAACGTGACCAAGGAGAAGAGGCTCAACAGGACGGGGGTCGTCCGGGCGATGGCGCGGTCGGACCATTGCCGTTGCGTCTCGAGGCCCAGATGCCGGCGAGCTTCTTCAAACGTGACCTCGACCTGCCACCGCTGCACGAAATACTGGACGATCGCGAGCGGCGCGAGCGCGAGATCGGTGCAGAGCAACGCTTGCGGATCGAACCGGCCGAGCGGATCGCGCACGAGCACCCAACGAATGGGCAACGCGACGCCATGCGAGTACCAGACGGCGGTGTCGGAGGTGACCTCGATGTCGCGGCTCGTCTCGCCATACCAACCCGGGACGGTGAGCCGGGTCCACGACGTCGCGCGGCTGAGCAGCACGCGATTCAACGCGGGCAGACGCGCCCCTTTCTTGCGCGGGCGACCGTGCCGATGCGGGCCGCGGCGTGGGGCGGGCGCATAGAGCTGGGCATCGAGTCGGAAGCGTGTAATGCAGGTCATCTTGGGCGCGAGGGCCCCGAGGAGGTCCAAGGCCGCGAAGCTCGCGTCGGCTACCATGATAAGGGCGCGCCCGGGCAACCAGCGCTGGAGTTGGCCGAGCAGTTGCCGCGCCCAATCCGTGAGCCGCTTGTGCCGCAGGCCGCGCTCCTGGGCATAGCGCTCGGAGGGCGCCAGCGCCGTGAGGATCGGCAAGGCCCAGACGCGCTTCGCCCACGGGATCGGCGCCAGGAGCATGACCGAGAGCCAGCGCAACCCACTCGTTTTCACGAAGTGACTGTGCGAGGAATGGACCGGATCCCGATAGATGCCTTTGGCGTGAATCTTGGCGCCGCGCCGACGCTCGATGGTGTCATCGAGGCCAAGCACGATCGGACCGGTCGGCACGAAGGCGCGCACGAGCAGAGCAAGCAAGATCCGACTCGCCGCACGGGGGGACCAGGGGGCTCGACTCAGCACGCGATGGTAGTTCACGAAATGGCGCTCGTCGGCCAGCCCGAGGACGCGCAGGGCGCTCGCGACGGTGCGAATACCCGGCGCGAGAATGGCGCCGACGAGGAGCCGTTCCGCGTACCGCCACGTCCGCTGGCGAAAGAGTCCGGAAAATGCTAGGATGATCGAGGCGAAGCGGGTCGGCAGCGTCGACATGACACAGTACTCTTGCAAGGAGTTGTGTCAGTCTACGAGGTCACCCGCTTCGTCACGTCATGAGGCCGCTATCCGCGCCTCGCTCACAACGCGTGAGAAATGGCCAAAGTCGAGCTAAGCCGCCTACACGGCGGTGAACGAGGATCGGCGCCGGCACGGCGAACAGATAGCCTTCTAAGCCGCCTACACGGCGGTGAACACGTCCCGCGGCGAGCGCTGCTTTGATCTCGTCTTCTAAGCCGCCTACACGGCGGTGAACAGTTCTCCCATGGTCATCTGGCCAATGTGATTCTTCTAAGCAGCCTACACGGCGGTGAACATTACGGGGATGCGCTGGTCCCACGCGTGGCACTTCTAAGCCGCCTACACGGCGGTGAACATTACGGGGATGCGCTGGTCCCACGCGTGGCACTTCTAAGCCGCCTACACGGCGGTGAACGAGCGGATTAGTGCCTTGATGGCCGAGTGCGACTTCTAAGCCGCCTACACGGCGGTGAACGGTGTGTGCCCCTGGGGCCACAGTCGCGCCAACTTCTAAGCCGCCTACACGGCGGTGAACGCCCGCGAGGCGCTGGCTGTGCGTGCGCTCATCTTCTAAGCCGCCTACACGGCGGTGAACGCATATGGACTCTTCCATCCCTCGCTGGATCACTTCTAAGCCGCCTACACGGCGGTGAACATACAGTTTCTCGTCTGGGCGGCCATCGCCGACTTCTAAGCCGCCTACACGGCGGTGAACTCGCCTCTGCCGGCACGGAGCGCGGCCATGACCTTCTAAGCCGCCTACACGGCGGTGAACCCGATGGCAGAGCGCGATTAGGTCGTTCAAGTCTTCTAAGCCGCCTACACGGCGGTGAACAGTGTCGTGCCGGTCGGCAAACTGCCTGATCTCTTCTAAGCCGCCTACACGGCGGTGAACTGCGTTACGTCCGTAGCGATCGGATGGCGCCACTTCTAAGCCGCCTACACGGCGGCGGTGAACGTACGCCATGACGATCGACACGCGGGCGATATCTTCTAAGCCGCCTACACGGCGGTGAACGCGCGAGCATCACGCGGAACTGCTCCCCGTTGCTTCTAAGCCGCCTACACGGCGGTGAACGTGATCGTGGACAACATCGACCCCGCGCAGCCCTTCTAAGCCGCCTACACGGCGGTGAACGAGAACGGCAGCGGCAAGAGTAGCAACATGGACTTCTAAGCCGCCTACACGGCGGTGAACGCGATGGACGTGTTTGTGCGTCCTGATACGCACTTCTAAGCCGCCTACACGGCGGTGAACCCGAGCGATCGCGTCGACTTTGTTCGTCTCCGGGTCCTTCTAAGCCGCCTACACGGCGGTGAACTCATTGCGGCTCGCTGCCTGCCGTAGGTGTCACTTCTAAGCCGCCTACACGGCGGTGAACAAGTCGAGGGTCGGCGCCGGCGCCGCGACCGTCTTCTAAGCCGCCTACACGGCGGTGAACCCACGGGCTACGCACGGGCCTACGACGCGAGCCTTCTAAGCCGCCTACACGGCGGTGAACAGTGACGTACCGTTTCTCCGCGCCGTATTGGACTTCTAAGCCGCCTACACGGCGGTGAACACCGCCGGCAAAGGGGAGTACCGGCTCGTCTGCTTCTAAGCCGCCTACACGGCGGTGAACACCCTGATGTGGCATACGCCAGCGACTCTTTCCTTCTAAGCCGCCTACACGGCGGTGAACTCGGTGAAGATCACCCACTTCGCCAAGAAAGACTTCTAAGCCGCCTACACGGCGGTGAACGCGTTCGCGAACGCCTCCCACGCGCCGACTTTCTTCTAAGCCGCCTACACGGCGGTGAACGCTGCGAGCAAGGAGTTACCGAAAGAGCCGTGCTTCTAAGCCGCCTACACGGCGGTGAACCACGGCGACCCACAGCACGTCACCGCCCTGCACTTCTAAGCCGCCTACACGGCGGTGAACGCTCAGCCCTCCACGCTGGCGAGTACTGTGTTCTTCTAAGCCGCCTACACGGCGGTGAACCGCTTGTCGCCGTTGCCATCGGGCCCGGCGTTCTTCTAAGCCGCCTACACGGCGGTGAACGAGTGGGTGGCGCTCGTCGTCGGCGAACTGGACTTCTAAGCCGCCTACACGGCGGTGAACGTGATCGACGAGGCCGCGCACTTTGACCTGGACTTCTAAGCCGCCTACACGGCGGTGAACGGGACGGCATGACCTACACCCTGACACGCCAACTTCTAAGCCGCCTACACGGCGGTGAACGAGTCGGCGGCCTTCTCTTCACGCTTCTGAATCTTCTAAGCCGCCTACACGGCGGTGAACGAAAAAGTGGCCCTGTTCATCCGCGAACGGCTCTTCTAAGCCGCCTACACGGCGGTGAACTCAACGAGGTGCTCCCGACGCTGCTCGACAATCTTCTAAGCCGCCTACACGGCGGTGAACCTGTGGCGCGAGGAACTGGTGCCGCGATTCCACTTCTAAGCCGCCTACACGGCGGTGAACGTGGTAGATCATCCCCTCCGACGTGAAGAGGCCTTCTAAGCCGCCTACACGGCGGTGAACTTCGAGACGACGGCGGAGCGGCTGGCCGACGCCTTCTAAGCCGCCTACACGGCGGTGAACGTGCTCCGGGTGCGTTCCAGTCGGGCGCGATGCTTCTAAGCCGCCTACACGGCGGTGAACAGAATATCCCATAGCCGGACGTGACGGGATGTCTTCTAAGCCGCCTACACGGCGGTGAACGGGTCTGCGTGGTCTGCGTCATGTCTCGCTCCCTTCTAAGCCGCCTACACGGCGGTGAACGAGCCCAAACCACGCGTGATGCGCGTCGTCCACTTCTAAGCCGCCTACACGGCGGTGAACACTGGGGCGGCTGGTAATACACCGGCTGCAACCTTCTAAGCCGCCTACACGGCGGTGAACATGGACGAGTGCGAGGCCGAGGCGCGTGATCAGCTTCTAAGCCGCCTACACGGCGGTGAACCCCGCGCAGCGCGAGATCGCCCTTGGCGTCCTCTTCTAAGCCGCCTACACGGCGGTGAACTAGTCGATATCAGTGGATTCACCGCCGCTCTTCTTCTAAGCCGCCTACACGGCGGTGAACTCCCAGTGCGCGCACATCGCCGGATGCCCTGCCTTCTAAGCCGCCTACACGGCGGTGAACGGACGGCGGACGAGGTAGCGATTGCCGTCGGACTTCTAAGCCGCCTACACGGCGGTGAACGGTAACCTCGTCCTCACCACGGATCTCACGCACTTCTAAGCCGCCTACACGGCGGTGAACGGATCGTCGCCGGTCTCGCGGCCTGGCGCATCCTTCTAAGCCGCCTACACGGCGGTGAACGGCGTTGAGGCGCTTGAGTGGACGGCGGACGACTTCTAAGCCGCCTACACGGCGGTGAACCTCGAGAACGTGCGACTCGGCGCGCGCGAATCCTTCTAAGCCGCCTACACGGCGGTGAACATTGCGGACAAGCTCAATAACGCGTGGGTCGACTTCTAAGCCGCCTACACGGCGGTGAACGTCACGGTTGCCCCGGCGCAGCGCGCGTCGTACTTCTAAGCCGCCTACACGGCGGTGAACGCGCGGCCGTCGATCCTCCGAGCGGCGGGAGCCTTCTAAGCCGCCTACACGGCGGTGAACGAGTGCAAGCGTGCGAATGCGCTCCGATGCAACTTCTAAGCCGCCTACACGGCGGTGAACAGTGACGCCGAGCTGATTGCTGCGGCGATCGACTTCTAAGCCGCCTACACGGCGGTGAACAGCTGATCGGCCATCGCACGCAACTCAAGTGTCTTCTAAGCCGCCTACACGGCGGTGAACTCCGTCGAACGGAACCCCGTTGATTGCCTGGGCTTCTAAGCCGCCTACACGGCGGTGAACGTGCACCGCACCGCGCACTCGCACGGCGTTGACTTCTAAGCCGCCTACACGGCGGTGAACCCCGCCGCGTGGACGTTGAGCCCCGCGCGGAACTTCTAAGCCGCCTACACGGCGGTGAACTCAATGAAGTGCTGCCGACGCTGCTCGACAATCTTCTAAGCCGCCTACACGGCGGTGAACGGTCAGGGGACGCTATTCCTGCGCTCGAGCGACTTCTAAGCCGCCTACACGGCGGTGAACGCGGGCTGGTAGGGTCCGAGATGGACGCGACACTTCTAAGCCGCCTACACGGCGGTGAACATCGAGAGTGTGTGATCCTGGGCGTTGAGCGTCTTCTAAGCCGCCTACACGGCGGTGAACCTTTGCGCTGGAAGAGCGCCGTTCGTGCGGGACTTCTAAGCCGCCTACACGGCGGTGAACCTCGCGGCGGGACAGGATACGCTCACCTTCAACTTCTAAGCCGCCTACACGGCGGTGAACACAGGTTGGTCCCGCCCACGCCACCTACGAGCCTTCTAAGCCGCCTACACGGCGGTGAACACGGCGCCTGACCCCGCGTTCTCGCGCCAGTGCGTATTCCGGCCGATTCTGACCACCGAATCCGGGCCAAGCTGACCAGCGATTCCGGTGCAAGCTGACCACCGATTCCGACGAATCTGACCAGCGATTCCGGTGATGCTGCCCACCCGTTCCGGCGATATTGACCAGCCGTGACGGGGAAGCCGCCCACCACGGCACCGCTGAGCACTGCTGCGCATCGCGGCTTTGGAGAAGTAAGGCGACGGACGATCGAACGCCGACGGCTTCCCCTGGACCTCCCAGGAGAAGACCATGGCCGCAGACCGCCTCTCCATGCGCAAACTTCGTGAAGTGCTCCGCCTCGCTGCCACGGGCCTCAGTCGCCGGGCCATTGGCCGCAGCCTGAACATCAGCCACAATACCGTTGGGCTCTATCTGGATCGCGCGACGCTGGCCGGCGTGCAGTGGCCGGACTGCGCGCGCCTCGATGACGCAGCGTTGAGCGCCCAGCTCGTTCCTCCCGAGCCGCTGACGATCCCCAAACTCCTCCCAGACTGGCCGACGCTGCACCAGGAGCTGCGCCGCAAAGGGGTCACCCTGCGGCTCCTCTGGTTAGAGTACAAGGCCACCCAGCCGACGGGCTATCAGTATTCGCAGTTTACGACGCTCTATCGCGCGTGGGCGGACACGCTGGATCCGGTGCTGCGTCAGGTCCACGTCGCCGGGGAGAAAGTGTTCGTCGATTATGCCGGGCAGACGCTCCCCGTCGTGGACCCGAGCACGGGCGAGTGCCGCGAGGCGCAGCTCTTCGTCGGCACGCTGGGCGCGAGCAACTACACGTTCGCCGAGCTGACGTGGACGCAGTCGCTGCCGGACTGGATCGGCTCACACGTGCGGATGTACGCGGGCTTCGGCGGGGTGCCACGCCTGACAATCCCGGATAATCTGCGCACGGGCGTCCGCCAGCCGTGTTTCTATGATCCCGACGTCAACCCCACGTACGCCGATCTCGCGGCACACTACGGGACCACGGTGCTGCCCACCCGGGTGCGGTCGCCTCGGGACAAGGCGAAAGTTGAAACAGCGGTGCAAATCTGTGAGCGCTGGGTCCTGGCCCCCCTCCGGCACCACACGCTCATCGGCCTCGCGGCGGCCAATCGCGAAATCGCGCGACTGCTCGCCGCACTCAACGACCGGCCGTTTCAGAAGCTCGCGGGCACCCGCCGCACGCTGTTGGAGACGCTCGACCGCCCCGCGCTCCTGCCGCTCCCGAGTCACTCATATACATACTCGGAGTGGAAGAAAGCGCGCGTGAACATCGACTATCACATCGAGGTCGAGCGGCACTACTACAGCGTGCCGCATCGGCTGCTCCGCAAATCCGTCGAGGTGCGGCTCACCGCCACGGCGGTCGAAATCTTGTACGGCGGGCAACGCGTCGCCCTGCATCCGCGCAGTCGCCACATCGGCGGCTTCACCACCGAGCCCACGCACCGGCCCAAGGCGCACCAGAAGCATCTCGAGTGGACGCCGGATCGATTGGTCCGCTGGGGGGAGGCCATCGGCCAGTCCACGGGCGCCGTGGTCCAGCGAATTCTCGAGAGCAAGCCCCACCCGGAGCAGGGCTATCGCGCCTGCCTCGGCCTCATGAGTCTCGCCAAGCGGTACACCGACCCCCGAGTCGAGGCGGCGTGCTTCCGCGCTCTCCGCAGCGGCGCGGTGTCCTATCGCTCGGTGAAATCCATTCTCGAACATGGTCTCGATGCCGTGCCGCTCGAAGAGCCCGCCACGCTGACGCTGCCGCCGACCCATGCCCACGTGCGTGGCGCGAACTACTTCACGCCACCCTCACCTCCCTCGTCCCTCGCGTCCCTCGCACATCCCCCGATCCAGGAGAAACTCTCATTATGACCTCGTATACGACCGTCGAGCGCCTTCACGCCCTCCGGCTGCCCGGCATGGCGGCCGCCTTCGGCGAGCAACTCCAGACCAGTGCGGCGGTCGATCTCCCCTTTGAAGAACGCCTCGCACTCTTGCTCGAGCGGGAGGTGACCTACCGCGAAGACCGCCGACTGCAGCGCCTCTTACAGGACGCGCGGCTCGCCCTCACCGCGGCGGCCGCCGAGGACATCGACTGGCGGGCGCCGCGCGGGCTCGATCGCAGCGTCCTCGTGCGGCTGATTTCCGCGGAGTGGGTGCGGCAGCACCAGGTCGTGCTCCTGGTCGGGGCCACCGGGGTGGGCAAGAGTTATCTCGCGTGTGCGTTGGGCCACGCCGCCTGCCGCCACGGGCTGACCACGCGCTACTTCCGCCTCGGCCGGCTCCTCCATGCGCTCGCGCTCGCGCGCGCGGACGGCTCGTACCCCAAGCTGCTCCTCAAGATCGCCAAGACGGATCTAGTCATTTTGGACGATTGGGGACTTGTGTCGCTGAACGATCCCGAACGACGCGATCTGCTCGAAGTGCTGGACGATCGGTATCGTAAGCGGGCGACGCTCGTCACGAGTCAACTGCCGATCGAACACTGGCACGAATACATTGGCAATCCCACGCTCGCCGACGCCATCCTCGACCGACTCGTGCATGGCGCGCACACTCTCACCCTCAAGGGCGGCTCCATGCGCAAACGCCTGGCTGCGGCCGAGCACTCCCCGTCCACTCCGACCCCGACCTCCTAACCACGGCTCACTGATCCACTGCCCGTCGCTTCGCTCCGACACAACCGCCACTGCTAACGTGCTGGTCAGATTCGTCGGACTCGGTGGTCAGCTTCGATCGGACTCGGTGGTCAACTTCGTCGGAATCCGCACGCCAGATCTTCTAAGCCGCCTACACGGCGGTGAACTTCGTCCATTGCGACGTCTTTCGTGAACGTATCTTCTAAGCCGCCTACACGGCGGTGAACACCCGTATCTCAAGGATCCGCCGCGCGGCGATCTTCTAAGCCGCCTACACGGCGGTGAACATGACGGTCCCGAACTTCGCGATTGATCGCACCTTCTAAGCCGCCTACACGGCGGTGAACGACTTCATGAAGGGCATGACCAAAGCCGAGAACTTCTAAGCCGCCTACACGGCGGTGAACGGTTCGGGCTGGGACTTCGGCAGTGCGGAGGACTTCTAAGCCGCCTACACGGCGGTGAACCACCAGGCGGTTGAACATACGCTCACGATGCGCTTCTAAGCCGCCTACACGGCGGTGAACGACGTAATCGAGAATGCGGGCGCCTCTGATACCTTCTAAGCCGCCTACACGGCGGTGAACAGGCGGCCCGACTTGTGGCGCGACCGGCGCGACTTCTAAGCCGCCTACACGGCGGTGAACAGTTTCGTCATGCGCGGAAGAATAGCGCGCATCTTCTAAGCCGCCTACACGGCGGTGAACGGCAACGTCTCGGGCTCCTCGGGCTCCTGCACCTTCTAAGCCGCCTACACGGCGGTGAACGATCCGCGCGAGATCCGGATTCGTCGCGCCCACTTCTAAGCCGCCTACACGGCGGTGAACGCCGGGGTGACGTATACAGTGCCGGCGCCCGTCTTCTAAGCCGCCTACACGGCGGTGAACAACATGGCGTCCGCGCGCCGCGTTGCCGTGCTCTTCTAAGCCGCCTACACGGCGGTGAACTCCAGAATCTCATCTATGCGGCGATGGCTGAACTTCTAAGCCGCCTACACGGCGGTGAACTCGTACACGATCACGGCTCGGTCGGTGACGCACTTCTAAGCCGCCTACACGGCGGTGAACGGCATTGAAGCGCCCTGTGTCCATCGCGAATACTTCTAAGCCGCCTACACGGCGGTGAACTCGTCGATCGCCCCGGCGGCCACCGGCCGGTACTTCTAAGCCGCCTACACGGCGGTGAACTTGTTCGGCCCGGACGCTGACACCGGCGACACCTTCTAAGCCGCCTACACGGCGGTGAACGCACCCCGCAGTCAAAATCCTCGCGGTGAACCCTTCTAAGCCGCCTACACGGCGGTGAACAGTTACGCGACGCCGGGCCGCGCCCAGACCAACTTCTAAGCCGCCTACACGGCGGTGAACTGAACACGAATCCACCCGGGAGCACGGTCGCTCTTCTAAGCCGCCTACACGGCGGTGAACCGGTAGCGCGACGATGATCGGCGCGGGCTCCTCTTCTAAGCCGCCTACACGGCGGTGAACGACACCGGAGCAGCGATTCTGCGGCGTGTGGTCTTCTAAGCCGCCTACACGGCGGTGAACATTCACCGGGTGTGCGCGTTGGGCTCGCCGATCCTTCTAAGCCGCCTACACGGCGGTGAACGGGCCAGTCACGCCGGCTGGTCCCGGTGCCGACTTCTAAGCCGCCTACACGGCGGTGAACTGTCGCGTCGCTGTCGCTACCGGCGGCTGCGACTTCTAAGCCGCCTACACGGCGGTGAACGAGATGCCGTCAATCAATAGTCTCATGGCCGGCTTCTAAGCCGCCTACACGGCGGTGAACACATGGGGGTTGGTATCCTTGCGCGAGGCGCGCTTCTAAGCCGCCTACACGGCGGTGAACAGGCGGCCCGATCTCTGGCGCGACCGGCGCGACTTCTAAGCCGCCTACACGGCGGTGAACGCCCCGTTCGGCCAGCCTGGATTCGTGCAACTGCTTCTAAGCCGCCTACACGGCGGTGAACTGATCCGCCGCGCCATCGCCGCGTACCTGAAGCTTCTAAGCCGCCTACACGGCGGTGAACTCTGTTGCCGCCGTCCCGGTGCCCCACGCATCCTTCTAAGCCGCCTACACGGCGGTGAACTCCATTTTGATGACCGTGGCGGTCAACGTGTTCTTCTAAGCCGCCTACACGGCGGTGAACCGAACGCAACGGGGACGGGGCGATTCTCCGGGCTTCTAAGCCGCCTACACGGCGGTGAACGTGACGGCGACGACGCTGACAGCGAGCGTGTCCTTCTAAGCCGCCTACACGGCGGTGAACAGAACGCCGCGGATCTCCTGATCGGGAGAGAACTTCTAAGCCGCCTACACGGCGGTGAACGCGCCGCTGCTCAACAGGGCCGATGCCTCACTCTTCTAAGCCGCCTACACGGCGGTGAACCGTCGCCCCTGGCGTCTACCGCATCATCGGATCTTCTAAGCCGCCTACACGGCGGTGAACTGCCTCGCACTGCTCCGACGCGAACGCCGGGCCTTCTAAGCCGCCTACACGGCGGTGAACGCGCAAAATCACGCGCGAACGGATTGACTGGCCTTCTAAGCCGCCTACACGGCGGTGAACGCGGAAAGGCTACTATCCCTTTCTCTCACATTCTTCTAAGCCGCCTACACGGCGGTGAACATACCGCTGGCGCCGTGGGCGACCAGGCAGGTCTTCTAAGCCGCCTACACGGCGGTGAACCGATAAGCCTGCCGGACGCTACAGCGCTGTAACTTCTAAGCCGCCTACACGGCGGTGAACTCTAGCTGGATCGTTGCGCTCGCGTCCGGACTCTTCTAAGCCGCCTACACGGCGGTGAACTCCGGCGTCGCGCATTCGACGATCAGCGGGATCTTCTAAGCCGCCTACACGGCGGTGAACGCACCGGGACCAGCCGGAGGGCCAGCCACGACCTTCTAAGCCGCCTACACGGCGGTGAACAACATGCCCGGCAACTTTGGCATTCGCCTGGACTTCTAAGCCGCCTACACGGCGGTGAACCATCGCGGCGTTCGAATGGAAGGCGGAAAATCCTTCTAAGCCGCCTACACGGCGGTGAACTAGAACAACAATTGGGCAAGTCTCGCTGCCTCAACGACGTACGTGGGTGCCTGCCCTCGGACCTTCGAAATCACACAGACGGCCTAAGTCATTGTGGTTTCAGCGGTTCCTCACATAGTGCAGAAATGAAGGTGAAGAGGTAGTCGAGGACCTCTTGGTCCTGGCAGCGCTCAATAAGCGCGGAACGGAAGTCCCGCTGGTTATCGCCTCGCTCGGCGCAGGCAAACGCCAGTGGCATCACCACGGCATCCTTGATGAGATCGGCAATGTCGAAGACGAGTGCGCCGCGCCGCGTCTTGCCATGCAGAAGCGGCAATGAGAAGCTGATGCCAAGTCCGCACAAGGCGACGGCAGCGTAGCCGTACGCGATGTAGTTTCCGTGATCCAGGAAGCCATTCGCGACATCCGAGAATCCCCCAAGCCCCCCCTCACCAGCTTGCCGGGCAAAGTCGACCCGAAAACCCTCCGCAAGAATGGCGTACAAGTTCTTTGCCCAGCGTGCCTCGGCCAGAAGTAGATCCTGCGAGTTCTGCGCCGCCTGCACCTGTCTGGCGAATGTCTCGATGAGCGGTGCGGGAACTGCGATGCCGCGCTTATTCAACTCGGGATCTTCGGCCCACCGCCGGGATGTGAGCTTCGACCTCGCCAGTAACAGACTTCGGCCAAGTCCGACCCGCCGCTCCTCATCGAGCCACGCCATCATCCAGCGTTGCATATACTCGGTTGGCCGATACTCGCTTTGCGGAGCAAGAAACGCCAAGTCCAGCGCGCCAAACAGCGGCGATCCGCCTGAGCCGCAAAACCCAACCATCACGTTCGACTCGGCGAGTCGACGCATCGCGGCGTCGGTAATCGACGTGCCCTTCCCGAGCAACAAGAACGCAGTATTGCGTTCGGGGATATTGAAGAACCGTTCAATATCCCCGCCGTCCTGAGTCAAGTACACCACGCGGTTATCCATCTGGATCACGCGTACATGCTCCAGATAGAACACGTTTGCGCGCTTCGAAAGCATGACCGCGCGCGGACGGATCTGCGGTCGCCCAACTCCCTTTGCACTCACGGCAGGTCTGGCAAGCTGAATGCGCGCGCTGCCGAGCTGAATCCGTAACTACTGGGTTGACATTCCACGTTAATTGGCACACCAGGCTGGCGGTGCACGACAAGCGTGAACGTCTGGCCGGTGCTCGCGCTCCGAAGCATGAAATAATCCATCTTTCCTTCGATCGCAGCCTTCAGACGGCGGCTACGAAGCTGGCCGTGTTCGTCGCCGGTCTTGCGATCTGACTTCGCCGTGGGAATCCGATACCGATTGAACGTGGTCCAGTTCCCTCCGAAATCAGTTGGAACCAGACGCGGATTAGACAGGCGGGCATAGTCGCGTACCCAGGGCAGCGACCCAAGCTGGTCTGCCAGTATCTCGATGTCGTGACGCGCTGACGCGAATACGCGCAGCTGCCCCAAGCCACGCGTGAGCGCAACAGCGTACGTGTGCGGGCATCGCTGAAACACTGGGTGCAGCACGGACAGCATCCTCCCGCGTAGCAGCGGCTGGCCTAAGCCGCTGTCTTCACCGCCGGTCGTATCGATATCGAAGAACCAGTGGGGCCGCATGCTCAGCTATCGCTCCCCGAGAAGACACCACCACGAATGATGCAGGCGAGCAGGAACATCCCATCGTCAGTGTTCGGATCCAGCTCACCCAGCCGCAGCATCAGGTTGAAGCCCGAGGCTGCCTTTGTGTTTCGGAAGAACTCCTGTGCGTCCAGGCTGGCGCCGTTGGGTTCCACGGGGATTGGTAGCTGATGCGTCTCGAACCTTGGATACCACGTGTCGAACGTGCGCAGCGCATTACCGATCTTCTGGTCTCGCAACGCCGCTTGCCCTAACTCCGCCGCGCTGTGCCTGTCCTGTCCCGTCGGCACATCACCCACGCAGTACAACGGACGCGCAAAACCCTTCTCCTTCCCTTCCAGATAGTTCTGCGACGGAAAAACCTCGACCGGCCCGCGCACACCGAAGTCCACAGTCGCGCAAACGCTCAACTTTGCCTGCCGATCGTTTCGCAGGCCGGCGGCAACGACTGTAGCCACACGACGTTCCTCAGCCGAGTAGGCGCCGAAGCTGTTCAGAGGCGTGGCCAGTGCATCGAACGAGGCGATCTCACCCGTGCCGTCACGTACTACGATGCGCACCGATTGCGCGACCGCGCGGTTCCGCCACAGGAAGCGGCCGTTGGCGATGTTGCGAGCGTACCGACTGGCGACCTCCATGAGTCCATCGCTGGCCTTCGCCTTATCGATGAAGACAGCCAGGAGGCTGCGGAGCGCCGGAATATCCTCGGGTTTGTCCGTTTGACCCGCGGCGCAGGCGAACAGCGCGTTCCCCAAGTCGAGGAACCGGACGTCGAAGCGGACTTCCAGCGCCACGGCGGCTGGGTCCAGTTTCGCCGAATCCGTAGTCTGAATGTTGGACACGTTCGCGCGCTTCGCACTGGCGGCCGTAGCCCCAGCGGATTCTGCGGCATACGCCTTGTTGATGTTTTGCGTGCCGCGAATCCCGTGGCGTACGACATGCAGCGGCTCCTTGTGTCCGTCGTCATACGCATTGTAGAACAGCGCATCGGTCACGAGCATGCTTCTCTGAAAGGACAGAACGCCCGGCAATTTCTTCAGTGCGGTTGTCATGATTGCGTCGATTCCTCTTGGGGTGTGGCTAGGTGGACTGAACAACACGAAAGACGCCATTCGGGAGCCACTCTGGCCTCCAGATTACGCGCTGCACATCGGCGATCGATCTGACAGACTGGTATTGCACGAGCCCGATGAGGGACTCCGCGAAGGCATGGTCATAACCTTCGCGGACACCCTCGCGTTGCTCGAAGGGCGTTATTGGGGCATACCCAAGACACGCGGCGGACAGCCACGCATCCCCGGCATCCTTTGATGACTGGCGCCCAAGGTGCTCAACCAGGAGCATGGCCTGGTTCTTTCCATCATGGGGCTGCATCAGGTCCTGCCTGTCAATCACGCAGAACCCTGTCTGTGCCTGCTCGACGGCCTCGCCGATCGTGTCGCACAAACTCAACGCTCCGTGCGCCGTGATCTGTCCACCGGACAGGCGGCCGCCAAACATGAAATTCTTTACTCCTTCGATTGTGCGCAGACCCTCTACCTCCAGGATCAGACTGACCCGGAGGTGCGTGCAGGCCACTGGTTGGGAGGACAGGGCGTGCGCATTCTTTGACGAGTAGTCCCTCCCCGGCTTGTTCGTGAAGGTGAACGCGGCCGCTCGCCGTTGCTGCGGTGAATAGACGCCGAAGAATGACTGCCCCAGCGGCACTGCCTGATGGTGTATCAAGGCGACGCCAGTGACGCTGCAGCGGAGCTTCCGGCTCAATGCATGCGCGAAGAACACACTCGGCAATACGGGTGGCCCACCCAGGAGAAAGCCGCACGTATGTGCATTCGCCGATTGCACACGTATCTGCGGCATAAGGAGGTAGTTCATCGCAGGTACTCCTCGATGATGGCAGCCACGCTGTTGCGCCCGCGCGCGTCCAGCGGCACCACAGGTACCTGTTCGCCGTGCAATGTCATTAGGCTCGCGCCAACTTTTCCAGCAATGAGCTGCGCGGTCTCGCGCGGCCAGTCGATCTCGCGCCCCGCTGGCGTCTGCCGGTAATCATGGCCACGCAGCCGCTTGTCAATCAAGCCGCGTACGACGCCGGAAACCTTCCGCGACACGAGCTCATATTCACCGTTCTGGTCCCCGGCAAGCTGGTGGTCTTGCGGGAGCAACTCCGCGTGAGTTCGGAGCGTGTCCAGCGCTTCCGCCGCTAACTGCTGAATGCCGTCGCACACGCGGCGAAGAATCTCCTCCTCGACGTTTCTATCTTCCATCGTACTGACGGTCGTTCCACCCGCCGTCAGGCTGATTCTGAAGGCCCGATATGGGAGCAGAGCGGCTCGGGCCAGGTCGAGTCGTATGCCTTCATAGTACAGCGCGAAGGCAGCCCGCGTGGACCCTCCGCCACCTGGCGCCCCCACGTGTATGGGTCGTTGCATGCTGCGCACGAGGCCGCCGACGTTCTGCGGATTCGAACCGCCCAAGCCAAATCTTGCTTGGTGGATTTTCCGAAGTGTGTGCTCGGCTGGAAGTGCGTGCTCGGCTGGATTTGACGTCAGGGTACGCTCTTCCTTCACCGCGCCATTGTGTGCCGCGAGCAAGCCTGTGCTCGAGTCGAGCAACAGGTGACATACGCCGCCCGCCGTGAGCGGCGTGACTGCTACGTAGCCATCTCTCGCGTCCGGCTTTGGTATGAGGATCTGGCGGAGCCGCGCATCTACCGATTCAATGCCGACGGTGAATGGCGCGGCATGCGCCTCCTCCATTGCGGTTGCGATGAACTGGCGCTCCAAATCAGATGGCTCACCCACTGGCGCGTCGTTGCGCTGAGCCGCGTTGATCTGCTTCACCACGGTCGCGGTGCCTCCGACGTTGGCGGTGTAGTCCAGATCCACCCGCACGCCAGAGCTCATGAGCGTTCGAGCCGAAACGTAGGGCAGGTCGAGGCCAGCATCGGGTCCCAACCGGATGCCGCCGGCAGATGCGTTGGAGTTGACGGTCTTGGTGCTGAAGTGAACGAGCTTGCTTGCTACCTCCTTATAGACGTCGGCCTCGTAGCTTTTCCACGGCTTAGCGCCTCGCGTTGTAGCCGGTGCTGCACCAGAATCGCCCGCTTCGTCCTCGATGCCGTCGGAGGATTCGCTCATATGCTGCCTCCCAAAGTGATATGCGCCATGCCGGAGCCACGGATCATCGACGCGCTACTCCTGCTGACGTCCTTCTGCAGAACTGTCGTGCTTGCGTGTCAGCCAGTCATGACGGAGAACGATACGACCACCCAGTGACACTGGAACTGTAATTCACATTCGGACGTACGGATGCGATGCGATCGATTGGCAAAGGCCCTCTGAAGCAGCTGACAATCCGGTACGTCGCCCGCACCATTCTTCTCACGCTCTTCTCACGCCGAACCCGAGGTCGTACTCAAACTTCGTGTCTGCCTTGTAGGCGGCGAGCTCCGCCTGCATGCCGTTCTCGACGTCGATGTCCATGTCGGCGCAGAGCTGCGCCATATCGGCCGGCGGGAGCGCTAGCCAGGCGTTAGGTCTTGCAGCGATGACATCGATCGCCTCTGCAAACCACTCATCTACGAGAAAGTCGCGGCCCCTCGGATCTTGAACGCGCACCTTCTTGTCAAACGCAAGGTGTCCATCTTCGTCCTTCACTCTCCAGTACTGCTTCTGTGCATCCCTTTCTCGCAACGCCGTCTTTGCATAGGGTCCGCCCGGCCCGTCAGTGAGCGTCCAGCAGTCCACTGGCTGTGTGACAAAGAAGCCACCCTCGCCGAAATAGGTTCCGACGCGCCGCTCGACCGCCTGATCGTCGGCCAGTGCGAGTTGGCAGTTGACCTCATCGAATCGAAGCGCCGCATTGACCCTGAGAAGGCCATTGTCCCAGGGGAGCAAGTGCTGCAGGTCGTGATCGAGATAGTGGCCTCCTCCCGAGTTGCGGCTTCTGCGTTCATCCTCATACCCAGGCCGTATGAAAGCGGCGTTGCCTTCACGACCAAGCTCCACGTTCGTGCAGTGCCGCAGATTGAACTGCAGGAGCGCGATGTTCGGTTCGTTGCCGCATGGGATGAAACGATGGCGGTTCACTCGACCACCCGCCTGAACAATCGACTGAGTGCTCGACGGCTCGATCACACCCCAATCGAAGTCATGGTCTCGCCCGATTTCTTCAACCGGCGTCGCCACTACGATACACGGCACGCTCTGTGACTTCGCTGCTGCAACCAGCTTGCGAATTTCCGGGTCGTGCAGGATGTGCTCGTTCCCTCGACTACGAGAGAGCAGTGCATCCAACCGCCGTTCTTTATGGAATCGAGCGATCCGGAATTCGCCAGCGTGATAGCACGCCACACTTGCGTTTGGCAAGGCATCGGCAAGGTGGCGTGCCACTTCGATCGCTGTGCCAATATTGGCTACTCGTACCAGCCCGAACGACACCACCTTGCCGCTATCACCGAATGACCAAGCGTTCGCGTTGTGCATTCTCTGCACAGCGTCCTGGACAGCGTTGAACCACCCTTCTCGCGTTACGACGGACACCTTCTGGAGCACCGCAAGCCGGAGCGTTGGCTGTACCGCAATGCTCGCCGCGATCTCCGCGAGCCGCGCACAGTAGAGCGTCTTGAAGTCGCGACCGCATATATCGCCAATGTCGACCAATGGAGGCAGCGTGTCATCGATGCATGCACGCACGTACCCGATACTCTGTTCCGCAGACTCTGGTGATTTCGTCGACTGGCCAGCATCGCGCTCGAGCTCCTGCAGCATTTCAACGCCCGATCGGAAGGCCCGTTCAACCGCGGTAGCGACTGGCCATGACAGCGTGGCTGATGAACAGATGACATTTCTGCGAAACAGCGCGCTGAGCTGCACGAGGCGGAGCACAGCCACCAAGGCGTTCGGTTCGTAGCTGTCAATCTCATCGAGCACCAGGTCTGCGCTCATGAGTCTCAGCAGCGCTTTCACGTGATGCCCCTGTGCGCCTGGCGTGCCGGCGGCACTGAGGAAATCGATTGTGGAGACGAGAAGCGGCGCGCCAACGATCGTACGTTCGCGGCCGGCCTCGAAGAGCGGTTCCATCCATTCGGGCAACTCGTGCTCGTCGCCGTCGCAGATGATTTCACCCTCGAACTGATTCTCGTCGGGATTATCTCCGTCAAAGACCGCTGCCTGTGCGGCAGAGCGCGCCTTGTTGAAGAGATCCTGTGCCGTGCGATCACCAATCACGACGGCCAACTCGTCACCACCGATGTCCAACCCTGACTTCAGGGCCTCGCCGGTCTGGAGCGTAAGGCTGCGCAGATTCAGCGCAATTGAAAAGCGCGGGGATGCATCCCGCGAGAGGACACAGGCGGCGCGGGCATTCATACGCGTCTTTCCTGACCCTGTGCTCGCCATGTTGAAAACCAACATCGGGCGATCGGGAGCTTTCTCACGCGCCTGTGCCAGCGCATCCGCGCATCGATTCTGCCACGCGAAGCGACCCATCGGCTTCGACATCCGAGTGATGTTCTCAACCGCATCGTGAGACAACCCGACAAGTTGGCCGTGAGACGACCCAACGGCCTGGCGCGTCGCGGTCAGTTGCGACATGCGCCAGGCGATTTCGCGCGCGCGCGCGCTCACGGTTCGCAGATGCCAGTCGAGTGTTTGATTTAGGCGGCGGACGCCCCCTTCCCTCACCGTGTTGGCGTACATACCGTCGCTGGTGCCGCTCATGGGCAGCCGCTGCGCCGACACCGTGTGATCGGCGAAGATCAATGCCGCGCGAGCGTACACCGTGGTGGCGCGCCAATACGCCGTGCCCCGTTCCCCCGCGGCGAGCGCCAGCCGGTCTTCAAGCTGCCAATAGTCCGCCAACACAGCCGGATCGATGTTGCCTGCCGGTGTCACCTGGTCTGCAGCATGTGAACGGCGCACATGCCGGCTTGGCGCCCTGGCCGTGGGAACAGTGCCGGGGTCTTCGCTCTGCAGTAGGCCGTGATGGCTGGCGACTAGAAAATCAAGCGCCTCGAGCGAACTGGCGACCGCTTCCGTCGAAGGCTGCCCGACAACACGATCGCCAAGCGTTACGTCCGACATTCCCACATCAAGCGTCGACCACGCCTGCCTCCAGTCGTGCCCATTCTTGCGCATCGCCTGCAACACCTTCATGGAAATCCACTCATGCCGCACGTCATCGCCCGACGTCGTGCTTTGGCGCAGCTTGGATTGGAACCGTTCCGACACCTTGCCCATATCGTGTACCAGGCCGGCGCCTTGGGCTAGCAGGGATGCGACGCGCGTCCATGGCTGCGCGAGGGTCGAATGTTTCGCAGGAGTTCTCCTCGTCGTGCCTGAGGGGACATGACCATCGGGTCCGAACGCCGCACGAGAGCCGACGATCCACAACAACTTCATTCGGCGTCGGCCGTCGTTCTGGTAGCACGCAACCGCTGTCTGCCGAGTCGCGACGCGACGGAGAGCGGCCCTCAGTTCTCTGACGCCTTCCGTTGTCATTGCGCTCGCCCAACTCCGGTCCCCAACGCGAACCGCATAGCTATCGAGCAATGTGCGAGTCTTTCTCAATGCGCGGTGCTCACACAACGAAATGACAAGAATGTGCATAGGACAGTTATGCAGTGCGCCGAGCAGAGAATCAAGGCATCGGGCGATACGAAGTTGATGAACGAGGTTGGGGCGATGCTGCCAGATCTCTATCTGCACGGCGTCGCCCTCGGCGATTTCGAGGCGAGCAAGCTTTCGCGCAGCCGCTCGAGCTGGTGTTTGACGTCTGTCGTCCGGAACTCGGCCGCGACGAGCTGCGCGCGAAGCTGCTCATATCGGAGTTGCCTCCGCTGCATGATGTATGGAGGGTCTGACAGCCGAGCGGCTCGCGTGACCAACCAGCATCGGAAATCCGCCGATACCAAAGCCGGGGAGAGTGTCAGTGTCAGAGGACATCTCCCGGATTCCCTTTCGGGATCGCACAGTCGAGGCTCAGCCCCGAGCGGCCCGTCGTGAAATAGATCCTGTGGCCGTAGTACGTGGCGCGCCGATCCTTGACCAGCACGTCAGTGTGCGCCTCCACGAGCGACACGAGCTTCTCGTTGGCGAGTCGTTTCGCACGCCACACCAGCCCGGTCGTCGTCAGCCGGTCAGTCGGGCCAAGCCTCGGGCTGCGGGCTCTGACGGCGGTCGAACATGCGAGAGACGGCATGATCGTTCATCAACACGATCTCGCGATATCGCTCGGGGTGATCGTCGTCGTCGCATTCGGTGCGCGTTGCGCGCCTGAAGGCGGTAACTGACAGGTCGCCCGGTGGGCTGAAGGTCGCGCGCGCCGGCGCGTATGACGCGCGGCGAATCCTATGGGTAAACGCATGCACGATTTCGCGCAGCGACCCGAACAGACGCTCGGCTGCCATCACGTTCTCCTCCTCCCGGATAGAAGGACACGTCAGCTAACGAATAGTTCGTTACTTCATGTCGGAACTTTACTATCAACGGTATTGATCGTCAATGGACGAGTTTGTCAAAGGTGAGAACCCATGGATGATTTGGATTACAAGGCGCTCGCACTGCTGATGGAGCGGGGCCGCGCTCCGTGGACGGAGGTCGGTGAGGCGCTCGCGCTCTCGCCGCCTGCGGCGGCGGAGCGCGTGCGCAAGCTCGAGGAGCACGCGATCATCGTTGGATATCGTGCGATCGCCAATCCCGATGCGCTCGGGTTGCCCCTGCTCGCCTTCGTGCACGTCACGCTCGGCGATCCGGCTCACCGGCCGGCGTTCCTCAAGGGCATTGCCAGGCACGAGCAAGTGGTGGAATGCCACCACATTGCCGGCGACGACGACTATTTGCTGAAGGTGCGCTGCCGGACGACCGGAGACCTGGAGCGGTTCCTGACGAACACGCTCAAGGACAAATACGGAGTGGCGCGGGCGCGCACGTCGATCGCCTTGACGACCGTGAAGGAGACCACGACGCTGCCATTGCAGCGGTGATGGACCACCGCCGTCAGATCGCCTTGAACTCCTCGAACGGCTGACGGCAGTCGCGACAGAGCCAGATCGCCTTGCAGGCCGTCGACCCGAACTCGCTTTGCCGCACGGTCTGCGTCGATTTGCAGTATGGACAGCGAGGCGGCGCCACCCGTCGGCCAATGGTGACCAACTCGTCAGAAGCGTCCACCGGGCGGGGCGGCGCAATGCCGTAGGACTCGAGCTTCTCCCGCGCCGCGGCGCCTATCCAATCCGTAGTCCAGGCCGGCGAGTACACCGTCCGAATCGTCACCGGGCCAAACCCCTGCTCCTGGAGCACGCGGCGGATCTCCGTCTCGATCTCTCGCATGGCCGGACACCCGGAATACGTGGGCGTCACCGTAACCTCCACGCCCGCCTGTGTCGCCTGGGCGTCTCGCACAATGCCCAGTTCCACAATGCTGATCACAGGCACTTCAGGATCCTTCACGGCGTCGAGGATCTCGAACAGATCGCCACGCGACGGCACGTCGTGGGTCGTCACCAAGCCGCCCCAGGATGCGAGCGAGCAACGATCTGCATCTCCGCCAACAGGTGCCCGAGATGCTCAGTGTGCAACCCGTCGCGTCCGCCGCGCTGCATGTAGCTGACGTTCGGAATGGTCAGCGTAGCGCGCTGCAGGACATCCTCCACCTGTGCGCGCCAGGCCTGGGCAAGGGTCGCTGGATCAATGCCGAGCCCCGAGCTCGCAGCCTCCTGATCCACGACGTCCGTCATGAACAGCTCACCGGTGTATCGCCACAGATCATCGAGCGCGTTCTGTGCTCGGGTGTGACTATCCGCGGTGCCGTCGCCGAGCGTGACCACCCACTGGGCCGTGTGCCGCACGTGGTACCGCGCTTCCTTCACCGCCTTGGCCGCGATTCCCCCGAGATCAGCATTCGTGCTGCGCTGCAGGGCCTCCATCTGCAGGAGCGAATAGACGCTGAACAGGTACTGGCGCACGATCGTGAAGCCGAAGTCACCCTTCGGAAGCTCGACGATCAAGGCATTGCGAAAGTCGACAGCGTCGCGGAGGTAGGCCAGCGCGTCCTCGTTCCGCCCGCGCCCCTCGCACTCGCCGGCCACGGTGAACAGCAACGTGGCATTGCCGATCAGATCGAGCGCCATGTTGGCGAGCGCGATGTCCTCCTCCAGGATGGGGCCGTGACCGCACCACTCCGACAGCCGGTGGCCGAGCACCAGACGGTCGTCGGCAAGCCGCAGCAGATAGGCGACCGAGGCGTCAGACATGGCGTATGGACCTTTGCATTAGAATACTTTTACCCCACGGGGCACCTTGTAGAACTGCGGGTGCCGGTACGGCTTGTCGTTTCCCGGGTCGAAGAATGGCCCCATGTCCTCGGGCGTCGATGCGGTGATCGCCGCGCTCGGCACCACCCAGATGTTCACGGTCTCGCCGCGGCGAGCGTATACGTCGCGCGCGTTCTGGAGCGCCTGCTCCGCGGTGACGGCGTGCACGCTGCCGGCGTGCTCGTGTGCCGCCCCCTTGGGCGGCTGCAGGAAGACCTCCCAGAGCGGCCACTGGGAGTCGGCAGTCCTCGCGTCGTTCATCGTCGTTCCTGGTGATGTTTGTCGGCGTACGCCACGGCGGCCAAGCGCACCCACTCCCCGTCGGCGTGTGCCTGGCGGCGCGCCGCCAGGCGCTCGCGGTTGCACGGTCCATCGCCCTGAACCACGCGCCTGAACTCGTCCCAGTCTATCGGGCCGAAATCCCAGTGCTCCGTCTCCTCGTTGTACGTGAGGTGAGGATCAGGAAGGGTGACGTTGATCGCCTTGGCCTGCCGAACGGTCAGGTCGACGAATCGCTGTCGGAGCTCGTCATTGCTCTTCTTCTTCACGCCCCACCGCATCAGCTCGTCAGAATTCGACGATTGGCTGTCGGGCGGGCCGAACATCATGAGTGACGGCCACCACCACCGATTCACCGCGCCCTGTGCCATGTCACGCTGCTCGGGCGTGCCGCTGGCCAGCGTCGCCATGATCTCGTAGCCCTGACGCTTGTGGAAGTTCTCTTCCTTGCAGATCCGCACCATCGCACGCGCGTACGGTCCGTAGCTCGCATGCGCCAACATCGTCTGATTGACGATCGCCGCCCCATCCACGAACCAGCCAATGCAGCCAATGTCCGCCCACGACAAGGTGGGATAGTTGAAGATGCTGGAGTACTTCGCCGTGCCGGCGAGTAGTTGCTCGATCAGCTGTTGGCGATCGACGCCGAGCGTCTCCGTGGCGCAGTAGATGTACAGACCGTGGCCGGCCTCGTCCTGCACCTTGGCGATGAGCGCCGCCTTGCGCCGCAGGCTCGGCGCCCTCGTGATCCAGTTGCCTTCCGGCAGCATGCCCACGACTTCGGAATGCGCATGTTGCGACATCATCCGAATGAGCTGCTTGCGGTAGCGCACCGGCATCCAGTCCTTGGGCTCGATGCTGTCACCGCGGGCAATCCGTGCCTCGAATTCCGCGATCTGCGCGGAATCCTCTGCCGTCGGAGCACTTTCAACCGATTGGTTGGCCATGGCCTGGACTCCGCGTCAAGAAACTGCCGCAACCGCCGTGGGCTCGTGCTCGCAATCTAGTCGCCAGCAGACGCGCCCGAATAGATTCCAGTTCGGTCCATTACCGTCGAGGTCGAATGCGTGCTCGTCTGTTATTCGTGCCACTGCTTGTATCGATCGCGTCCGCTCCAGGTCGCACGCGCGCAGGATGCCAGAGACATGGCCGGGGGGCTCACCGGGGGCGACTACCTGCGCGTGTCGGCCGGCGTAACCTCTCCCCTGCATCCACAGGGCACCCTGCGCGAATGGGACCGGGGCAACGCGGTCAGCCTGGTGTGGGAAAACTGGGGAAGCGGATCGCGTGACGTGAGCCTGAGCGGCTTTGGGTTGAGCATGGATTACGCGAGGCTGCCACTGAACGCACCGCAGTTCCTCTCCGACTTCCGGACGCCGACGGGGGGGGCAGCAGCGACGTCGGCGAGCGGGTCGTCTGCACAGGTCTTCTCCATCGCCGCCAATCTGCGCGTCAGAATTCCGTCGCCATACGTCATGCCCTTTGTGAATGCCGGGTTTGGTTTTCTGAGTTTTCAACCCGGCACAGTGACCTACACGTCGAACGGTTCGACGTCCACCACGTCACAGCAGCGTCGCACGGGCGCGACCTTTAACATCAGCACTGGTGTGGATCGCCAGATCGCCGGCCGAACTGCGATTTTCGGAGAAGCGACGTACACCTACGCATTCACCGGTCTCGCGCAGGGACTGCCGACGCCGGGCGGCGCCTGCACTCAGAGCGGCTGCGATGTGCTCAAGAATACGACGCTCGGCGCTTTCCGCGCCGGCTTGCGCGTCCACCTCGGCCAGTGATGGCATGCACGCGTCGTTGCACACCATGACCGCACATCCCGCTCTCGCGCCCAGCGGCATGGTGTCGACCTTTGTGATCGACGGCGTGGCCGACGTGGCGTTCGGTCATCCGAAGAGCAACTCGCTTCCGGCAACGGTGCTCGCCGCGCTGGCGCACGAAATCAACGCCCTCGCCACGCGCGACGACGTGCGCGTGATCGTGCTCCGCAGCTACGGCACAGGCGCGTTCTGCGCCGGTGCGTCGTTCGACGAGCTCACGGCGATCGCCAATCGCGCGGCCGGCAAGGAATTCTTCATGGGGTTTGCGCGTGTCATCATCGCCATGACGAGTTGCCCCAAGGCCATCGTGACGCGGGTTCACGGCAAGGCGGTGGGGGGCGGCGTCGGGTTGGTGGCGGCGTCGGACTATGCCATCGCGACGCAGCAGGCGTCGCTGCGACTGAGCGAGCTCGCGATCGGCATTGGTCCATTCGTAGTGGGGCCGGTGATCGAGCGCAAGATCGGCGGGGGCCCGTTCGCCGCGATGACGATCGACACCGAGTGGCGCGACGCCTCATGGGGCGAGCGTCACGGCTTGTACGCGCGAGTCGTAGATGACGTCGATGCGCTCGACCGTGCCGTAGATGGGATCGCACGCTCGGTCGCCGCGGCGAATCCTGACGCCGTGGCGCGCATCAAGCGCATGACGTGGCGAGGAACCGATGCGTGGCCGCGCCTTCTCGAAGAGCGCGCCGCGATGAGCGGCACACTCGTGCTCTCGGACTACACCCGTAGCGCGATCGCGGCTTTCGCGTCGCGGGCGTGACGATCAGACCACGCCGGGACCGAATATCGAGCGTATCGCGTCTTCGAAACTGATCGCATACGAGCGTTGCTCCTGGAGCGCCGTAGCGCGGTACGCCGCCGGCTCGAGAAGCTTCGCGGCTTCGTACAGTGCGCGTACGTCGAATGGCACGTGCTCCAGGTGCGCAAGGAACTCTTCTACCGCGGTGAGATAGCCCATCATGCCGCCGAGCTCCGTGGGGCAATACGATTTCTTTGCGATGCGCAGACGGGTGGCGTCATCAGCGTTCGGCATGACGAGGTTCTCGGAACCGCAGATCACCTTGAGTCGCGGGTTCGCCACGCACTGGTTGATGGTGGCCGAATCGAGAGAGCCTCCAGCAGCGTTGACGACGAGTGCGTCGATCGGCTGCCGGAGCAGTTGGGCTTTCTGCGTGGCGGGCCAGGCGACGTGTCCGGCGGCAATGAGCGGCGCGCGGCGATCTTCGCGCGCTTCGACAGCGATGACCCGGGCCCCAACCGCATTCAGGCGTTCGAACATGTGCTGGCCGATGTTGCCCACGCCAATGAGCCCCACCGTTGCGCGCTCGATCGGAATCCCGACGCCACGTAGCATGCCCTGGAGTACGAAGTAGTTCCCTTCTCCGGTCGGCTTCGACGTGTCGGCGCGAACACTGCCGGCAAAGCGCTCGCTCAGATAGTCGAGCGATTGAGTCTTTCCGTCGGACATGCAACCATGCCCGAGATCCTGGCCGGTCGTGAGGCGCACACCCGCCTTCGATTCGAAGGCGCGAAAGCACTCGATGGCCCAATCGAGCATCTCGAAATCGCGCGGTTGTCCCACGCGCGAGTCGGCGGTGGGGTTGAGGACGCATTTTCCACCCACGATGCGGCTCATGTCCCGCCGCGCGAGCGGCCCTCCGACGTCGATGAGTCGCGACCAGTAGACCTTCTCCTCCATTCCCATCGCAAGACCAACGGCCTCACGATCCGGATCGAATCCCACCGCGTCCGTCCGCTCCCGCGGCGCAATACGAAAGCCGCCGAGCGAGAGTTTGTCCGACCCCGGCTCGGCGTGCGTCGCAATGCTGAGTGTCCATGCCTGCTGCGGATGCTTGAATCGGTAGACCCACACCGATGGATTCGTGGTGCGCGCGAGATCGGGCACGAGCGAGAGCGACTTCTCTGGAGAAAGGATGGAGGGCATGAGACAAAGTTACAGTAGACCTCGCCCAGCAGCCAGAATGATGACAGGCATCCCGTGTCTCGTGTCTCGTGTCCCGTGTCTCGTGTCTATTATCTTCCATGCATGCCGGATCCCTTCCCGGAAAATGTCCGGCTGATCTACGTCGTCGATCCCGCCGCCCGCTCGCACGCCGAGGGGCTCTGCGTGGAAGTAACGACCGAAACGGTCACGCCCGGCCACGCATCGCCCGACTCGCCCCCGCTTCGCCTCAGCGCCGACGCCTGGCTCGCCGCGCCCGATCCCGCAGACCGCGACATCGCGCGGTTGCTGCTCGGCCCCCGCATCGACGAATATCGGTCGGGCAGAACGCCGATGACGTCGAGTTTCATGCTCCGCGACAGAGCGTTCGACACGACGCTCGCCGCCATATGCGCCACCGGTCGATGTCATCTTCAGCTGTCCGCTAGCGACCGGCAGCGCAAGGCCGCAGGCTGGGACGCCGGTGAGCCCTGGCGACTCGAGCTCCGCGTCCACCGAGACGAAACAGGAGCAGGCATCCTCAGCGGCGCCCTGTCGCGCGATGACGAAACGATGGCGCTCTCCACGCCGCTCGTGCTTCACCCCTCAGGCGTGCTTTATGTAGACGATACGTTCGCCCGCTTCGACCACGGCGGCGCATTCATGATTGCCGCTACCCTGCGTGCGGTGCCGCGAGTGCCGCTTGCCGAAGGGGAATTGCCCGATCTGCTCGAGACGTTGTACGCACTCCCGCATCCGCCGGTCATTGCGCTCCCGGACGATATCTCCATCGCAGAGCAGCAGGGCTCGCCGCGGCCGTGGCTCTCGATCACACCCGATCCGTCGCCCTGGAGGAAGCCTCCACCGGCACTGGTGTTGGGGTTTCAGTATGGGACCGTGCGGATCCAAAGCGATCATCCACACGAAACCGTTTTCGACAAGGGACACCTCACGTTGTACCGCCGGGATCGTGAGGCAGAGCGTGAAGCGCGGAATCGGCTCATGGCCTCCGGCGCACGCGAACCTCTGGACTTCACGCCGAATTCCGCGCGGCTCACGATCCCGAAGAACAAGCTCGCCCCGCTCGTCGTGGAGCTCGTCCGCGAGGGGTGGGGCCTCGACGCGAGCCGGCATCCGATACCGCACGCCGGGTGCGACGCGCGCCGAGGTGCGTTCGGGTATCGATTGGTTCGATCTCGACTTGGTGGTGGAATATGACGGCGTCGTCGCGCCACTCCCTGCCCTGCTGGATGCGCTGCGCAGGCGGCAGACAACGGTGACTCTCTCCGATGGCAGTGTCGGGCTGCTCCCCCTGGAGTGGCTGTCACGCCTCGGACCGGTGCTCGCCGCCGGATCGTCGTTGGCGAACGTGACGCGATTCACACGGTCACAGGTTGGCCTGCTCGACGCGCTGCTCACGACCATGCCGGAGGCATCGGTCGATGAAACGTTCCAGACAGCACGGACCCGGATCCACGACTTCAGCGGCGTGTCACCCATAGATGCCGCGCCGAGCTTCGTCGGAACACTCCGCGAATACCAACGAGAGGGGCTCGGCTGGTTGCAGTTCCTGCGCGAGTTCGGACTGGGCGGCTGTTTGGCCGACGACATGGGCCTGGGGAAGACCGTGCAGGTGCTCGCGCTACTCGACTCGTTGCGTGTATCTGCCGCCGGAGATAACGAGAGCCACGCGCGACGGCCTTCGATCATCGTCGTGCCCCGTTCGCTGGTCTTCAATTGGGCGCGCGAGGCGTCGCGATTCACGCCATCGCTCAGGCTGATCGACTTCAGTAACGCGCGGCGGCGCATCAGCGAGATCGACCCGAGTGCCGTGGACGTGGTGCTCACGACGTACGGCACACTGCGACGCGACATCGTGGATCTCAGCGGCATCGAGTTCGAGTATGCCATCCTCGACGAGGCACAGGCGATCAAGAACCCCAACACGGGATCCGCCAAGGCCGCGCGCCTGCTGCGCGCGCGGCATCGCCTCGCGCTCAGCGGCACGCCGATCGAGAACCGGCTACAGGAGCTCTGGAGCTTGATCGAGTTCTTGAATCCCGGTATGCTCGGCGCCGCCTCGACGTTCGGGCTCATGGCGGACCTGGCATCGGACCCGACGGTGGATGACCGGCTCGCGGGGCGGGAAATTCTGAAGCGGGCGCTCCGGCCCGTCATCCTGCGCCGCACCAAAGAGCAGGTGACACCCGAGCTGCCTGAACGCATTGAGCAAACACTGTACGTGGATCTCACACCGCCGCAGCGTAAGTTCTACATGGATCTGCTCGTCCAGACTCGGGCGACGGTGTTCGATCGCGTTGATCAAATTGGCATCGGCGGCGCGCGCATGCACATCCTGGAGGCACTCCTCCGCCTGCGCCAGGCAGCCTGCCACCCGGTACTCGCCGACTCGACCAGGGTGCATTTGCCGAGCGCGAAGCTCGATGCGCTGGTGCCGGCACTCGAGGAGATCGTCGCCGAAGGTCATAAGGCCGTGGTGTTCTCGCAGTTCACGAGCTTTCTCGCCCTCGTTCGCTGGCGCCTCGACGCGGCGGGCATTCCGTATGAGTACCTGGACGGCCAGACGCGCGACCGCGAACAACGCGTGGACCATTTTCAGGCCGCGGACGGGCCGCCGCTGTTCCTCGTGAGCCTGAAGGCCGGCGGCCACGGACTCAATCTGACGGCGGCAGACTACGTGTACCTCCTCGACCCCTGGTGGAATCCGGCTGTCGAAGCGCAGGCGATCGACCGCGCGCATCGCATCGGCCAGACGCGGCGCGTGATCGCAACGCGACTCGTGGCGCGAGCGACGATCGAAGAGAAGGTGCTGGAGTTGCAGGCATCCAAGCGCGCACTTGCCGACGCGATTCTCGGCGCGGATCAGGGCGTGCTGGCGAAGATCGGGCGGGAGGAGCTCGAGATGCTGTTGGCGGCGGAGTAACGCTGACGGGAGACGGGAGACGTCTCCCGTGTCTCGTCTCCCGTCTCTCGTTACTTTCTCTCCATGCCGCTCATACTCACCGATGTCGAAGTCCGTATTCTCGGTTCCCTCATCGAGAAGGAGTCCACGACACCGGACGCCTATCCGCTGTCGCTGAATGCGCTGGTGAACGCGTGCAACCAGTCGTCCAACCGCGACCCGGTCATGGAATTGGGCGAAGACGCCGTGCGGTGGGCGATCAATAACCTGCGGCAGCACTCACTCGTCCGCGCCATCCACCGCAGCGATTCGCGCGTCATGAAGTACCAGCATCTCATGACGGATGCGATGAATCTCGACGCACCTGCGCTGGCAGTGATGTGCGTGCTGATGCTGCGCGGGCCCCAGACAGCGGGCGAGATCAAGGGAAGGACGGGCCGGCTCGCCGAGTTTGCGAGCGTGGCCGACATCGAGGAGACTTTGGCGTCGTTGGTTGCGCGAGAGCTCGTGGTGCAGTTGGCGATACGCCCGGGACAGAAGGAGGCGCGGTACGCGCACCGGCTATCAGGGGACGCGGTAGCCGAGGATCGCACCACGATTGCTCCTCGGGCAGTTCGCATTCCGGGCGGCGATGAGCGGATTGCCGCGCTCGAAGCAATGGTCGAGGGGCTGCGCGGCGAATTGGCGGACCTTCGCGCGCGCTTCGAGGAATTCACGCGTCAGTTCGGGTGATCCTGCTCAGTTCTCGTGTCCCGTGTCCCGTGTCCCGTGTCCCGTCACCATGACAGCTGCTCACGCTACGTGGTGGGCGGATTGAATCCAGTGTACTGCTCGTCGATCCAACTCTTGTAGTAGTTCGGATCCTCGAATGCGAGCGCCTGCTTGGCGACCTTGAGTGGCCGGAAGCTGTCCATCATCACGGCGAGCTCGTTCGTGCCCTTCGCGCCGATCGATGCCTCGGCGCGGCCCGGGATGGGGCCCGTGCGGAATCCCGTCGGGATGGTGGGTGATCGCTGCCGAACTCGATGCCCTTACGGCTCATGAACTCGCTCGACGCGTAGTACAGCACTTCGTCTGAATCCACGTTGCTGTGGTTGTAGGGCGCGGGCACGGCGCTCGGATCGAAGTCGTATGGCCGCGGACAGAACGAGCAGACGACGAACCCGTCGCCCTGGAAACGTCTGGTGCACGGGCGGCGGCTGATGGACGCGGCCGACGATCGGCTCGAAGTCGTGGATGTTGAAGGCCCACGGGTAGAAGTACCCGTCCCAGCCCACCACGTCGAACGGATGATGGTCGAGCATGAACTCGTTGATGCCGTCGTACTGCTTCACGAAGAGACGGAAGTCGCCCATCTCGTCGTGCGTAGTGAGCAACAGCGGGCGCGCGGAATGTCGCGCTCGGAATACGGCGCGCCTTCCATGAGCTGGCCGAACTCATTGCGGTAGCGCTTCGGCGTACGCACGTGGCCGCGGCTCTCCATGACGAGCAGCTTCGGCTGCTCCTTCGACATGTCGAACCGGTACCGATGGAGGATGCCGCGATGGATGACGAGATAGTCGCCTTCGCCAGAACGGCAAGTCACCGAACACCGACTCGAGCGTCCCAGCGCCCTTCGCCACGTACACCACCTCATCGCACTGCGCGTTCCGATAGAAATGCTCGTCCTGCTCGTCGGGCTCCACGTAGAGCATCGCGACGTCGTCGTTGAACAGCATCGGGTGCGATCGAGCGTCGGGCTCCCGCCCTTGCGCGCGCGCGCCGTGAGGAAATGCCGGTGCCTCAGCGTGCGGTCCGGATCGGCTTCATACGCCATCGTCGCGGATCCGGCGCGCCGACTTCACCGTCGTCGGCGGATGCATGTGGTAGAGCAGCGACGACGTCCCCGTGAAGCCCTCGTGTCCCATCAACTCCTCGGCATAGAGCGCGCCGTTCGGGTTGCCGGAAAGACGTGTGCCGCTTTCGCGGGATCTCTCCGAGCGTGTGGTAGATGGGCATTACAGGTTGCCCGCGCAACGCCTGCTCGCGCTCGATCGCCTCGAACAGCGCCTTGAAGTTGCCCTTGCCGAAGCTCTTCGGGCACCTTTCCGCTCGATGATCTCGTAGAAGAGCGTCGGGCGGTCCTGCGCCGGCTTCGAGAAGATCTGCAGCAGGTAGCCCTCGGGATCGCGATCGACGAGCACGCCGAGCTCCTGCGAGCTGCGTCGAAGCTCTCGTCGATCGTGCCGACGCGCTTCTGCAGCTCATCGTAGTAGGACGACGGCGGCAGGAGAGAACTCGACGCCGCGGCGCGCAGCGCGCGCGACGGTTGCAATGATGTCGTCTGTGGCCAGCGCGATGTGCTGCACGCCAGGGCCGCGGTAGAACTCGAGGTACTCGTCGATCTGCGACTTCTTCTTTCCCTGCGCCGGTTCGTTGATCGGGAACTTGATGCTGCTCGTTGCCGTTCGTCATGACCTTGGACATCAGCGACGAGTACTCCGTGGAGATGTCCTTGTCGTCGAACGAGATGAGGTTCCTGAAGCCCATGACGCGGGCGTAGAAGTCGACCCAGTCGTTCATGCGTCCGAGCTCGACGTTGCGACGCAGTGGTCGATGTGCAGGCACCCGGTCGGCTGCGCCTGATAGTGCGGATCGCGCTTCTGAAATCCGGGCAGAAACAGTGCCGCGATAGTTGCGCCGTTCGATGATCGAATGGATGGTGTCGCCATAGGTCTTGATGCCAGCCACCACCGCCTCGCCGCCTTCGTCGCGCAGCACGTGAGGCTCCTACGCCGATACGGCGCCGCGGTCGACCGCCTTCTGATATGCGTCGCGCGCATCGTCTACCCAGAGCGCGATGTCCCGCACCCCGTCGCCGTGTACGCGGACATGCTCGGCGATCTCGCTGTCCGGATCAATCGGCGTGGTCAGCACGAGACGGATCTTGTCCTGCTGCGAGCAGATAGCTCGCTCGGTCGCGCGTCCCCGTTTCCGGACCACGATACGCAACGAGCTGGAATCCGAAGGCACTCGGTAGTAGTGCGCCGCCTGCTTGCCGTTGCCGACATAGAACTCGATGTAGTCGGTGCCGTTGATCGGGAACGTGTCGTGCACCTCGGCGCCAACCGGCATGGTCTCCGTCGCCATGGAATCTCCGCTGCTAGAGTCGTCTCTCGGCCTCGCCCCGACATCGGCTGCGGCACGGCCGCTCACGAAATGCTAGCGCCACGCGAGGCCAGGTCAAACAGTGCGACTGCCGGGCTGAATCAGGTCGCGAGCTCCGCGAGGTTACGGAACAGATCGAGTGCCTGCGGGTTGGCGAGCGCGTCCGTGTTCCTGACGGCGCGGCCATGCACGACGTCGCGCACCGCGAGCTCGGTGATCTTGCCGCTGATCGTGCGCGGAATGTCGGCGACCTGCACGATCTTCTTGGGCACGTGGTGCGGACTCGCGTTCGCCCGGATCTGAGATCGAATCCGCTCCTTGATCTCGTCGGAAAGGCTCACGCCATCCGCCAATCGCACGAAGAGGACAATGCGAACGTCGGGGCCCGCAGAGCTGGCGATCTCCTGGCCGATCACGACACTCTCCACGATCTCCGGAAGCTGCTCCACTTGCCGGTAGATCTCGGCAGTGCCGATGCGCACACCACCAGGATTGAGCGTGGCGTCGCTCCGGCCGGTGATGATCAGGCCGCCGTGCTCGGTGAGCTCGGCCCAATCGCCATGACACCAGACATTGGGATATCGCTCGAAGTACGCCGCCCGGTACTTCGCGCCATCGGGATCATTCCAGAACGCCACCGGCATGCTGGGAAACGGTGCGGTGCACACGAGCTCTCCCGGCCGGCCCGCGACCGAGTGGCCATCGTCATCGAAGATGTCGACCTTCATCCCCAGACCGCGCATCTGCAACTCGCCGCGATAGACGGGACCGATCGGGTTGCCAAGCGCAAAACAGGAGATGATGTCCGTGCCGCCGCTGATGCTGCTCAGACGAACGCTGGGTTTCACGTGAGCGTACACGTAATCGTAACTGCTCGCGGCGAGCGGACTGCCCGTGGACAGCATGGATGTGAGCGCGCTCAGATCGTGTGTTTCACGCGGGTGCAGTCCTGCTTTTTCCTGAAGAGCAATCCACTTGGCGCTCGTGCCGAACACGGTGACACGTTCCTTTGCGGCCATGTCCCACAGCACGGGCCGGTGAGGAATGAGCGGCGCGCCATCGTACAGCACCAACGTCGCGCCCACCGCGAGGCTCGACACGAGCCAGTTCCACATCATCCACCCACAGGTGGTGAAGTAGAAGATGCGATCGTCGCGAGTGAGGTCGGTGTGCAGCACCAGCTCCTTGAGATGCTGAAGCAGTGTGCCGCCGGCGCCATGCACCATGCACTTCGGCAGTCCGGTCGTGCCCGACGAGTACAGGATGTACAGCGGATGATCGAACGGGAGATGCTCGAAGGTGATGGACGGTGGACGATCGGCGATCGGCGCGAAATCTTGCCAGAGCACCGCGTTTCGCACCGATGCAATGTGAGGGTCGGCGGAGCGGTATGGTACGACGACGACGCGCTCGATCTGCGGAATGCGTTCGGCGATCTCGCGAACGCGGGCGAGACAATCAATCTCCCGTCCGCCGTAGCGGTACGCATCGGCGCAGAACAGCACGCGCGGCTGGATCTGACCGAACCGGTCGAGCACGCCGTTCGCGCCAAAATCCGGCGAGCAGGACGACCAGATCGCGCCGAGGCTCGTGGTGGCCAACATGGCAATCACCGTCTCCGGCAGGTTGGGCATGAAGCCGGCGACGCGATCGCCCGCCTGAACACCCATGCCACGTAGCGCCACTGCGAGACGAGCAACCTCATCGTACAACTCCGCAAACGTCAGCCGGCGCTGCGCCCCGAGTTCGTTCCAGAAGACGATCGCTTCGCGCTCGTCGCGGTACCGGAGCAGATTCTCGGCGAAATTCAGGCGCGTGCCGACGAACCACCTCGGCCCGACCTCCGGATCGGGCGGCGCGACGCGGTCGCGTCCAATCAGCACGCGCTCACAGGCGATGGATGGATCGCGCGGGCCGGTGATCACCCCACAGAATCGCCGCACCTCTGTCCAGAACAACTCCAGATCCCGCACCGACCAGGCGTACAACGATTCAACGTCGGTGACCGACGCGGTACGCGCACCGATGCGGCGCACCTGCTCAATGAACCGAGTCAGGTTTGCCCGCGCGACCTGTTCGGGTGATGGGGTCCAGACGGGCTGCTCGGTCATGTCGTGTCCCGTGTCTCGCGCGTCAGCGCGAAGCTACGGGATCTGGTCGAGCCGGATGTCGAATATCAGCGTCGAGTTCGCCGGAATGGTACTGACCTGATTGGGTCCATAGCCGAGCGCAGACGGAATCACCATGAGGCGCTCACCACCCTCCTTCATGCCTTGCATGCCCTCCTGCACGCCGAACACGAGCGCCGACAGCGGCATTGGAGTCGTTATTTGCTCTTGCCCAAACAGACTGCCGGTCTTGAGGAATCCGGCATAAGTGAACAACACCGATGGTGACCCGGTGAGCGTCGCGCCGGACCCGACCACTAGGTCCCTATAATAGACGCCATTCTGCGTCTTCGTCATCGTCGAGATGTTGACGTTCAGGCTCGAAGCAAACGTTTCCGTCGCCGGATCGCTCGGATTGTCGGCGGGTGGCGCACTGGTGTTGAGGTTGCAGCCGGCCAACGTGAGTGCCGTCGCGAGAAGAAGCAGGCGTTTCATGGTGTTTGGAAAGGTGTTGAGATGTCGCGGTCGCCCAATCGGACCGCGCAGGATTTGCATTTGCGATTAGCGGACACGGACAATAGCGAGCTGCACCGTCGACGGCAGAGTCTGGCCGCCAGACGTCACAGTCAGCAACGCCTCCTGTCCTTTCGCTACCGAAAAACGAAAGAACGACCCGGCGTTGCCCCAGAGAGTCGTGCTCGACACCACGTTATCGCTGAGGATATGCGTCGCCAGCGGATACTCCAACGATACGCCGCTGCCCGTGAGGGCGCTACGCAGATTCCAGCTCGGCTGCTGAAAACGAGGATCGACATTCGGCGCGTTGTCGTCGAGGAACACCGACACAACCCAGTCACGCAGCAGCGAGTTGGGCGCCACGCCGAGCGCGCTCGTCAGGTTCGCGATCCCCGACGTCTTGGAGTTCACGAGGTTGTACCAGAACGTGTTCTCCTGGCCCACCGCCAGGTGATCGGCGGCAAATCGCAAGAAATTCCAGATGGCGCCGCGCGTTGGTAAATCGTCGTCAAACATGTCGAAGCCGATCGGCGACTGTGTTTCGGGAAGCACAAGGTAAGTCTGATATCGCCGAAAATTGTTGAGCTCGAATGTCGAGAAGGCGTCAAGGAACTTCGGATCGTTAAAGGCGGATGCGTCGATATTGGAGCGCGGCGTCCGGCCGGACGCACGGAAGAAATTCAGCTCTTCCGCAGTGTGGGCCAGCCCTTCATCGAGCCATTTCTCCTCGAAGTTCGTGCCGCCCCCGTTCACGTACATGCGCCGCGACGCATTGATCAGGTGCTGATACTCATGCGCTACCGTGCCATTCGTAAACGACACCACTTGCGCCTTCGACCGCGGATTCTGGTTGACGACGCCAGCCGCATCCGGCACCATGAGGTAGAACAGTTCGCCGGTGTTGCTGCCCGCGCATGGCCCCGGCGAGGCCGTCTTGGGATACAGGTCTCGCTGATAGAAGAAGCCGAGGACCACGCTGTTCGCGCCCGAGGGCGTCATCTCGTTCACCGCGCGGGTGAAGAACATGATCACGTGGCCGTTGTTGTCGATGTCCGTCGGAGAGCCGAACGCACCACGATCCACGGGGTCGACGAGCGTGTCGAAGGTGACGGCAATCGACTGATACTCCGCTGCGGTGAAGCCGCCTGGCGGATTCGCCGTATCAGCCACGACGATCGCCCTGTCGCTGATCGCCACCACGCGGCCGAGACGGAAGTCCGGGTTGTCGCAAAAGTCCATCGCATTGACGTTGAGCTTCATCACGTCGCCGATCGCGGGCACTACAGGCGTGGTTGCTTTCCCTGGCAGGAAATCGCGGCGCGCGCTCAGCGGCACGCCACCAGGCATTCGTTTGGCAGCCTCGATGCGTTCGCGATCGCGTAAGCGTGATTCGAACGCGTCATCCGGAATGAGCGGCGGGAACACCGGACGCACCGTCATCGACGGGTACAGCGCGGCTGGTGACGGCAGCGGCAGGGGCGAAAGGCCCTGGCCGAGCACCCCGATCTGCGCACTCGCACTCGGCACGCCGGAGTTGTAGTACGGAATCAGGGCAAACTCAGCGCTGTCGGTCGATCCGCGGACACAGAAACCGACGCCTGAGACGTCCGTCACGACCTGACCGATCGCGAGATCGACGGGGTTCGCGACTGCGGTACACGGGGATTGCCCCGGGGCGAGCACGGTGACCAGGGCGCTGTCCCTCGTCGCTCCCGCCGTGGCAATTACGTACGTGCCGGCTCCACGCCTGAGCGCGCGAATGACGCCGAGCGAGTCGATAGAGACCAACGTGGGATCGCGCACCGTGAACGTGGGCGCGGGCGACGTGACATTGCCGAACGAGTCGAGGCTCTGCGCCGTGATGCGGGTGGAATCGACGGTGACCAGCAGGCGGGCACTTGGCGGCGCAAACGCGATCGTCGAGACAGGTCCAGCCGTGCCGGTCGCTTCGAACTTGATCTGTGCGTCGACGCCGGTCACGCTCGCCGTGACTTCGTTGACGCCTACGATGGTGCCGAGTGTCCACATGGCCGTCGCCAGCCCGTTCGCGTCAGTGAGGGCAACCCGTGGACTCGTCGATCCGTTCCCGAGCGTCACAGCGAGAGCGACGGCGGTGTTGACCACCGGCCGCCCGTTGGCGTCGGTCACTTTCACGGCCAGCGCGCCGGGAATGCTCACGCCAACAACCGCGGTGCGCGACAGCGTACCGGCTACCTCGATGTTAGCCGGCGGCGCATTCGACGGCGCGATGCCATCGTTCCTGCACGCGACAAGAGTGCCCATACCGCCCAGAAGGGCGAACGACCACCAGCGCGTGTGATGACGAATGGACATGACCTCAATAAGAGGAAGGGCGCGCGGGAACGGTATCCTTACCCCGGCAATGGGGTAGGTTCCGCACGTCGTCAGGTTACCGCTGCCCGAACGACTCGCGTCGAACTGTGAGGTCCTCCACGCGATCGACGTCGACTGTCACGCCAAATCCCGGCCTCTCAACTGGAACACGCACCATGCCAGCGGCGTCCATTGTCCATTCCGGTGTCACGATGTCACGCTCCCAGTATCGCCCGCTTGGAGACAGATCGCCGGGAAGCGAGAAGAACGGGAGCGACGCAAGCGCCACATTGTGCGCACGACCAATACCGCTTTCGAGCATGCCGCCGCACCAGACGGGAATTCCGGTACGTCCGCAAAGATCGTGAATGCCTTTGGAAACCATAAAACCGCCGACCCGCCCGGGCTTGATGTTGATGATGCGACCGCTGCGCAACGCGATCATGTCCTCGGCGCGGGCGACGCTGATGATGGACTCATCCAGGCAAATGGGCGTCGAGAGCCGGCGCTGCAATTCGGCGTGGCGCAGCAGGTCGTCGCGGTCCAACGGCTGCTCGATCATGATCAGATCAAAGGCATCGAGGCCGGCGAGATGATCGGCATCGGCGAGGGTGTAGGCGGAGTTTGCGTCGGCCATGAGCTGGACCGCAGGACCAAGCTCGGTGCGGACCGCGCGAACATAGTCGATGTCCGCCCCCGGTTTGATCTTCACTTTGATCTTGCCGTAGCCCAAGTCGTATGCCTGTCGTGCGCGCTGCGCCAGCGCATTGGGGTCCGTCTGAATGCCAATCGATATTCCGGTGGCAACGGCCTCGCGCGTGCCCCCGAGCAGCCGGGACAACGACACTTGCTGGCGGCGAGCCTCGACGTCCCAACAGCCCATCTCGATCGCCGCCTTTGCCATGTTGTGGCCACAGATGTTCTCATCGAGCGCGGCGAAGACATCGTCAGGGCGCGCGAACTCCCGGCCGATGACTCGCGGAATGAGCCACTCCTTCATCGCGTGCCATGCGGTATCGATCGTCTCGGCACTGTAGTTCGGGGTTTCTCCAGCCACGCATTCCGACCATCCGATCACGCCGTCAGCGTCGGTCAGCTCGAGCAGGCAAATGCGCCGATCGCTGATCACACCGGACGAGATACGAAACGGCTCCTTGAGCGGCAGCCGAATTTCCCGACAGGTGATTCGTTCGATATGCAAGGTCATGAGCGCGTGAGCGTCTGTGATGTGCGCGATGCCCGGGTCATCAGGTAGTAGCCGCCGCCGGAACGGTCGTCCGCGGCAAACGCCGCGACCGTGTAGCCGGCTGCGAGTCCCCACTGTAAGCCGGTGCGCACGGCATGCCGCCAGGTTTCCGCTTCACCGGGCGATTCCGCGATCAAACGCTCCGCATTTGCCGGGACCTGCACACGCACGCAATGCGGAAGAATAGCGGCGCCCGACGCGCCGGCGATCCATGATTCCGACGCGATGGGTGACTGCTGGCAATCCGCCGACGCGAGCGCGCGGTTGGACTCCGCAAGGTGTTTGTCGATTTCGTCGTCGTGCGTCGGCCACGCAACGATGAGACGGTCCGTCGCGATACCGCCGTGCAACGCGCTATCCGTGATACCGTACATGTTCTGGACATACTCGGTGAGCCGCACGCCCAGTCTGTTGAAATTCAGATGGGCGTTGCGTGCCACAAGGGGATCGTAGGTCCAGTAAATCACGGCGCCGCCGAGCTCACGGACTACCCTGCGTTGGTGCTCCTTGAGGCGACGTCCCAATCCGATGTTCCGCGCCGCCGGGCACACCGCCAACATGTCGGACCAGTGGACGACGCGACCGTGCTCGACGCCGGTCAGCCCAAATACGAATCCGAGCAGCGCGCCCGACTCGGCAAAGGCGCCGGCAGCTACGCCGCCGATGCGTTGCGAAACCTGCAGAATGCTGATCGGCACGACGTCACTGAAGCTGTCGCCCCACGTATCGCGCTGCAACTCGACGCACGCATGCATCTCGGCGTGGGTGACGAGCGGGCGAATTTCGATCGATGTAGTGTCCATGTGGAGGCGGGCAGCGGGAGACGAGTCGCGGAGAAGCTACGCCACGGATAGGGCTCCCTCAAGGCAGGTTTGCCTATCTACATCCTGCGTCATCGCGGATGCGCACTCACTCCACGATCGCTTGTCCGCCGCCCGAGCCTTTGGTCTGCCGCACGAGGAGCAGCAAGGGTATGAGCGCAAGCATGACCATCGCACTCAGGACATAAATACGGCTGTACGCGATCACGCTCGCCTGCCCCAGGAGTTGGCGGTCCAGGATGGTCAAGGCGCGCTGTCGAGCGGTCCAGGCGTCCGCGCCGCGCGCCATCATCCCGGCGGTCAACGAATTGAGACGCGACATGGCGATCGGGTCGCCAACCAACACATGATTGCCGAGCGTCGTGCGAAGCTGCACCGTGTAGCGCCCGAGCAGGGTCGCGATTCCGGCAATGCCGAATGAGCCGCCAAGTTGACGGAAGAAATTGTACAAGCCGGCCCCCTGTGGCATCTCCCGCGGCGACAGCTCGGCGAGGGTCACAGTGGTGAGCGGCACGAACATCAATCCCAGTCCGACCCCGCGGAGGATCAACGGCCAGAAGAAGTCTTCTCGCCCGCTCTGGCCGGTGATGCGCGACAATTCCCAGGCGGCCGCCGCGAACACGAGCGCGCCGAGCGTGATCAGCAAACGCGGATCAAACCGATTCGTCAGTCGTCCCACGACGGCCATGGACACGGCCGTCGCGAGCGCTCCGGGCAGCAGCGCGATGCCCGTTTGCTGGGCAGTCATGTGCAAATTATTCTGGAGAAACACCGGCAGGGTGAACGACATCGCATACAAGCCGACGCCCATGACGACGCCGAGGATGGTGCCGACCCACATCTGCCGGTGCTTCATGACGCGAAAGTCGATCACGGGATGCTCTGTGGTCAGCTCGCGCCAGAGCAAGACGGCACCGCCAACGACGCCAATGACCGCGAGCCAGATGATGAGGCGCGAATCGAACCAGTCATCGCGCTGGCCGTGCTCGAGCAGGTACTGCAGCGCGCCAACGCTCATGGCGAGCAGCGCAATGCCCTGGTAGTCGATGGTCGGGGGTTTCTTCTGGTGCTCGGGATCGTGCACGTAGCTCGCAATCATGATGGCAGCGAGCACGCCGACCGGCAGATTGATGTAGAAGATCCACGGCCAGCCGTAGTTGTCGGTAATCCAGCCACCGAGCGTCGGTCCAATGGTGGGGCCAACCATCACACCGAGGCCGAACAGCGCCATTGCCGTCCCGGCCTCGCGCCGTGGAAACGATTCGAACAGCACGGCCTGCGAGACCGTCATGAGCGCGCCGCCGCCAAGTCCCTGGACGATGCGCCAGAGCACGAGCATGCCCAGCGAATGCGACGCCCCGCACATGAAGCTGGCCGCGGTGAACAACACGATGGAGCCGACGAAATAGCGCTTGCGCCCAAAGAACGAGCCCAGCCACCCGGTGAGCGGAATGATGATGACGCTCGCCAGGATATAGCCCGTGGAAACCCAGGCAATCTCGTCGAGGCCGGCCCCGAGATTCCCCATCATGTCCGGGAGGGCGACGTTGACGATCGAACTATCGATGACCTGGATCAACGACGCGAGGACGACCGCAAATGCGATGAGGTATTTATGCGGATCTCCTTCGTCGGACCGGATTGGTGGTCTGGCGCCCCGCTCGGCGGAGGTGATCTCGTCTTCGAGGGCTACCGGCTGCGCCACGACAATTGTCCTTATGCCGTGCGGCCACGGCGCGCGGCCGCTTTCGTCGAGCGGCGTCGCGCGCTTTGCTCCCACGCGGTGAGCGCCTCGCCGAACGGGTCGATGACCGCCGCGTGGACATCGTCGATTTCCGCCAGCCGCTCACGCACCGCCGGTGCCAAGTGCGTCGTCTCGCGCATCACGTCCGCGATTTCCTGAATGCGGCGCCAGCGTGCAATGCGCGCGCGAATGACGGCGGCAAAGAAGTTGGGCGCGAGTTGGTAGTAGTCGCGGCGATCGGCGGGCCGGGAGACCCGCTCGACCGCACCGCGCTCGAGCAAGCGGCGGGCATCGGTGCTGATGCTGGCCTTGCTGACCTGGAGCTCATCGGCGAGCTCGTCGAGCGATCGCGGCTCGGCGCTCAACAGCAGGAGCGCGAACAGGCGGCTGGCGATCGGGGACATGCCGTCGGTCTCGGCCGCCTGGCCCATCCGATCGATGAACTCCCGCTGGACGCGGTCCATACCAAACTCCTTGTGGGAACTGCGGGCGCACCTGCACACTCCCGACTTTCAGAGCATTCAGTATGAACTGAATGATACCCGCACCGCACGCCGCCGGCAACCAATGGCGGTGGTGACCGAGTGGCAGGATGGTGATATTCCGCGCATGAACCATCCCCCCGAGCCGTCTGGCGCCGAACAGGTGGTGCTGAGCTGGAGCGGCGGCAAGGATAGCGCTCTTGCCCTCGCGGCGCTTTGCGCCGACGCATCATTCAAGGTCGTCGCGCTCCTGACGGCGGTCACCGCAGGATACGACCGCATTAGCATCCATGGTGTTCGCCGCTCGCTGCTCACCGCGCAGGCGCAGTCGATCGGCCTGCCTTTACACGAGATCGTGTTGCAGCCTCAGTGCGACAACGCGACATACGACGCCGCGGTCGCGGTGGCCCTCGGCGAACTTCGCGGCCGCTACCCCGCGGTCAGACGGATCGCCTACGGAGATCTCTTCCTGGAGGAGGTGCGCCGTTATCGAGAGGAACGCCTCGCCCCACTCGGGTTCGCCGGCCTCTTCCCGATTTGGGGGACTCCGACGGACGCGCTGGCGCGCGAGTTCATCGCGGCGGGATTCGAGGCGCGCCTCGTATGCGTCGATACCACGCAACTCGACGGCGCATTCTCGGGGCGCGCGTTCGACGAAGCATTGCTCGAAGAGTTGCCAGCCGGGGTCGATCCGTGCGGGGAACGTGGGGAGTTTCACACCTTTGTTGCCGACGGACCGATCTTCACGACGCCCATTTGCTACGATGTCGGCGAGCGAGTACTGAGAGACGGACGGTTTGCGTACGTGGATCTGGTGAGCGTCACGTAGATCACGGACGGTGAAGCGGACATTCGACTCCTGGACGTTGACCGGCTGGATGTCGCTGGCTGCTCCGTAGCGGTCGCCCCGCCGGTCGGCTCGGATAGGCATCACGGCGTACACGACGAGCGCGGCTGTCGAATGCCTGGTAGCCGCGCTCTGTTCTTGCAGAGATGCCCATGTTCACGCTCTGCAATTCACCAACACCATCGAGAGGCTTCATGAACCGACCATTCGGGGCGCTCCTCGCCGTGGCGGCTGTCCTGTGCGCGTGTAGCCCAAAGGGGACCGCGAACCAGAACGCAGGCACCGCCGCGGGCAGCGTGTCACAAGCCAGCTTCGACCCGGCGACGCGCATCGCCACGATCCACGCCAAGGACTTCGCATTCGACGCGCCGGATTCCATCAGCGCAGGGTGGACCACATTTCACTTCGTGAATGATGGTCCGAACCTGCACCATCTGCAGATCGTCCGTCTCGGCAGTGGAAAGACCGTTCAGGATTTCGAGGCCGCATTGAAGAACCCGGGACCGCCGCCGGCCTGGGCCGTGTTCGTCGGTGGACCAAACGCGCCGAATCCGGGCGCCGAATCAGACGCGGAGCTCAAGCTGACACCGGGCCGGTACGCGCTCATCTGCATGGTTGACTTCCCTGCGCATGTGCCGCACTTCGCCAAAGGCATGGTACGGCCATTCACCGTGACCGCCGCCCCGAACGCCGTTGCGGCGCTGCCTGCGCTGCCCAAGGCCGACGTCAGGGTTTCACTCGTCGATTACAACTTCGACTTGAAGGGCGCGCTCACGCGCGGCAAACACACCATTGAGGTCACGAATAAGGGCCCGCAGATGCACGAGATGGAGATCATCCGCTTTGCGCCGGGCAAAACGGTGAAGGACTTGGAGGCGTGGTACGACAAGATGAACGGGCCGCCGCCGGGGGATGCGATCGGCGGGATCACAGCGGTTGAGCCGGGCATGGCCCCGGAGTTCACGACCGTCGATCTCACCGCCGGTCACTATGCCTTCGTCTGCTTCGTACCGGATAGCAAAGACGGTAAGCCGCACCTGATGCACGGTATGGTGAAGGAATTCACCATCAGCTGATCGCGTCTCGGATTGCGCGTACCGCCCCCGGCCACAGGCCGGGGGTCTGTTTGCTGGGTCATGTCGCCAACGCGGCGACCTGTCGCTCGCGCGCCTCGCGTGGTATCCTCTCGCCACGCCCCCACCGAGAGAATCATGCTTCGACTAGTCCTTCGCGCTACAGTCGCCGTCTTCGTGGCCGCCCCCGTACTCACGGCCCAGCAGACCACGTCGTTCACCGTCGGATCAGCGACGGCTGCACCCGGCACCACGGCTTACGGCTCCATCGACATCCCAGCGGGCTCCGACTCGGCGTTGCAGATCGCCGTTGCCGTCATTCGCGGCATACGCCCGGGCCCGACCGTGGCGTTCGTGGCGGGAAGCCACGGTACGGAGTACAGCTCGATCATCGCCATGCAGAAGCTGATCGGGCGGATCGACGCCCGCACGCTTTCCGGAACCGTCATCGTCGTGCCTCTGGTCAACGTCGCCTCATTCCTCAGCATGACGCCACACGTGAACCCGATCGACCGCAAGGGGATGAACTCGAGCTATCCCGGCGATGTGAATGGATCACAGACGCAGCGCGCGCTCGCGGCCATCACAGAGAAGATCGTGGGGCCGTCAGATATCGTCGTGGATCTGCACGGCGGCGATCTCGACGAAGACTTGCGGCCATACAGCTACTGGTTCCGCGGAGGACGGGCGCGGCAGGATTCCGCGGGGCTCGCGCTCGCGAAGGCATTTGGGCTGGATCACATCATCGTGACGGACGTGGATCCGAACAGCCCGACGGCGAGTCGATCGCTTTCCGGACAGGCGCTCGTCCGAGGCAAGACGATTCTCGTGGCGGAAGCGGGACGCTCCGGCGTCGTGGCGCCGGCCGACCTCACGGCTCTCGTCGACGGATCACTCAATGTGCTTGGCCAACTCACCATGTTGCCGCGCAAGGTGACGCCGGTGCAGCGCCCTGTCTGGCTCTCTGGTGCCGGCGCGCGCGTCGCTGCTGACGGCGCGGGGGTCTTCTTCCCGCTCGTGGCGCGCGACACACGCGTGAAGAAGGGTCAGCTCGTGGGCCGCACGACAGATTTCGTCGGACGGCCCACGGGTGAGATCCGCGCGCCCATCGACGGCCTCGTCACATTCATTCGTGGCGTGCCGTCGATGTGGCCGCGGGCAACGCTGGTGAACGTTGCGCCGGTTCTTCCGACGCCCGGCAAATGGAGCGTGCCGACGCCCTAACTCACCGGATCGAGACCGGCTGTGATGAGCGAATAGTCATCATCGATCCCGCCGGAATCACCGATTGTGTGCCGCCCTGCCCCATCGAGATCACCGTACCGGCCGCTGCGCCGAGCAGACCGCCCGTAAGGATCTTGCTGAGCTCCCCGCCGCTGACAATCGCGCCGAGCACGGCACCGGCGGCTGCGCCAGTGACGGCGCCGCGCGTCGGGTTGGCCGGCGCATTCGTTGGCTGATTCTGGACGGTGACGTTCGAGATGCTTGCCCCGAACGGATAGGTCCGGTTACGCAGGGTGATGTCGTCGAAATTGAGCCGGATGATGGACTGCTCGCCCGGAATATTGCTCGTATGCAAACCCGTGACGTGTCCGGAGAGGGTCGCGCCCGCGGGCACGGCCACGGAACCGTCCTGGGCGATGACTGGATCGATGACCGTAGCCGTGAATGCGTCTCCTTCGCGGCTCGACCGTGTCCCCAGCGATTGGTTGAGGCGGATGTTCATCGCCGTGCCGGCGGGCACATAGTTGCGCGTGACGGGCATTGCCGGGGCAACTTCACCGGCAGACTCCACGTGAGTCGTTTGCGCACAGCCTGCGGCGGCGAGCACGCCGCCGAATACGAGCGCGAGCTTCTGATACATGTGTCCTCCTGAGGGAATGCTGGCTCGTGGGGCAAGTCACGCACCGCGCGACGTGCCGCGGGCCACGTTTCCCCGTCGAGTGCGCCACAAACCGATGACGAGTAACGGTTGCTGGTTGCTCGCCGATCGCCTATTTCGCCGCAACCAAATCCATTGCACGCGCCAAGTGCTTCCGGATGACCGGGATGGTTGCGGCGACGTGCTCGCGCACGTCCTGGTCCCGCGCGACGTCTTGCAGCGTCTGCAATTCGGCAAGTTCCCGCTGGTGCAGCTGAACCTGCGAGCGCAAGAACACCTGATTGAAGTCTGTGGAATCCTCGTTGAGCACATGCAGCAATCGGAACAACATGATACCGCTCGTATCCCCGGGGGCAGTGGTCGGAGTGATCCCGGTCTGTCGCGCGAGGATCTGGCCGTCCTGCAGATTCATCGAGTGGTCGGCAATGAGCATTCTGGCGAACGAGGACACCCCGGTGTCGTGCGTTCGCCGGAGCGCCATTTGAGCCATTACGATTTCCAGGGAATCACTCATCGCGACGTGCTGCAGGATGTTGCCGTCGCTCATGCGGTTCAGCAGAGCCAGATCACGCTGCGGTAGCGCCGGGATCAGTGTGACGAACACGCTCGGAGTGACGGGGACCGTGCCTGTTGCACTCTGCGTGCGGCCGTAGGCGCTGCAACCGGCGGTGAGCGCGCCAGCAGCCATGCCGGCGAGCATCCGCACCATGCTGGTGGCGTACACGCGATCCTCCTCTGGAAACACGTGATTGCGAATAGCGAGTGCAGCATTTGGCAAGACGCGCACCGCGAGTACGTTGGCGATGGCGATAGATTCGCTATGCATGCGTATCGGCATCGACCTCGGCGGGACGAAAATCGAAGGCATCGCACTGTCCGCATCGGGTGAGATCCTGGCCCGTCGGCGGGTGAGCACACCACGCGCGTACGAGGCCACACTGGATGCCATCACAGATCTCGTCGCTCGCCTCGAGCGGGAAACAGGCCAGCGCGGGACGGTGGGCATCGGCATTCCAGGCGTCATCACGCCGGCCACGGGACTGGTGAAGAACGCGAATTCGGTCTGGCTGATCGGCCAACCACTCGGCCACGATGTCGAACGGCGGCTCGCACGTCCCGTACGGCTGATGAACGACGCGAACTGCTTCGTGCTCTCCGAGGCAGGCGACGGAGCCGCCACCGCCGCGCGCGTTGTATTCGGCGTGATTCTCGGCACGGGCGTGGGCGGCGGCATCGTCATCGAGGGTCGCTGCATCGAGGGCGTCAACCTCATCGCCGGTGAATGGGGACATAACCCGCTGCCGTGGCAGACCGCAGAGGAGCATCCCGGACCCGAGTGCTACTGCGGACGACGCGGCTGCATCGAAAGCTGGTTGTCCGGCCCCGGCTTCGTCGCGGAGCATGAGCGCGTGACCGGACGGGCGTGGACGTCGCAGGAAATCGTTCTCGCCGCGGAGCACGGAGACGAGAACGCGGCGGCGGCGCTGTCGCGGTACCACGATCGTCTGGCGCGTGGCCTCGCGACCGTCATCAACGTGCTCGACCCTGACGTGATCGTCCTCGGCGGCGGGATGTCGAACATCTACGGACTGGCAGACGCCGTCGTGTCGCGGCTGCCACGCTACGTGTTCTCCGATGCGGTGCTTACCACGGTGGTGCGCGCAATGCACGGTGACGCGAGCGGCGTACGTGGCGCAGCATGGCTCTGGCCGGCAGGGTAGCGACACGGGACACGGGACACGGGATACGAGACACGGCTTCTTCGCGATAGAAACATTTGCGTTAGTTTCTCTGTCGAGAGGAACCTCTAGCTTCGACCGTAGCCGATGAGCCGTGTTCTGATCGCCGAAGATGATGTCGAGCAGCTCCGGCTGCTCGCTGACGTGCTGCGCCTGAACGGCCTGACGGTAGTCGAAGCAACCGACGGTCTCGAGGCGGCGAATCTCGCATTCGCGGATCCACCGGACATCGTGCTGCTCGACCTGATGCTACCGACCATGAGCGGCCTCGACGTCGCCAAGCTTCTCAGCGATGCCGATGCTACGAAGCACATTCCGATCATCGCGATCAGCGGGCTGCAAACCGATGGTGCTCGGCGCGCGGCGCTGGCGAGCGGCTGCACCACCTACTTGAACAAGCCCTTCTCGCCTATGGCGCTCGTGGCAGAAGTGAAGCATTGGCTCATGCCGAAGCAGCGGAACAGCGGAGCGAGATAGGCGCTGCGCCTCAGGTCGTTTTCGGATCGTCCACGGCCATTTACCAGCGACGTCATCTCCTCGATATCGAGCGGCCGTGCCGGCTTCCGGCTACGTTTCAGGTAACTGGAGTACGGAGGGCACGAATGGATCGAGGGTTAAATACACGCAGCGTGCTGGTTTCGCAGCACGCTGAGGTTGTTCGTCCGGCGGCCCTGTCCGACGCCGCGGCGCGTCGGCTGTCGAATCAGATCGCCCGGGCGATTCATGGGACCTTCGGCGCCCGCACGGGCCTCCAGACCATTGCGAGCATGGTCGCGCAGCAAATGCTCGCCGCCGGGTCGACGCCGGAAGCGATCGCACGCACCTTCGAAGAGTGCGTGGTCAATCATCCCGCCCGGCTGGACGCCGAGAACGACAGCGCACTGACTGGCGGCCCCCAGTCACGGATGCTCGTTCAGCTCATGCACGATTGCATCGGGCCCGCGGTGGCGCAGCCGACGGATCCGTAACGCGGCATCGCGCGTTCGCCGGTTATCACAAGAGTATTAGAAGACTCATTCGGCGTGCCTCGGGAGTGCCTGGGCCAGACGTCATGCATTAGACTGCGGAACACGTCGACAGGCGCCCGCATTCGCCGTCCACCGATCGCGCGGTCAGCTGCGCGACCGGCGTGCGGCGAGTTCTCATTTCCAGGAGCATGCGATGCTGCCCCACGGACAATTGTTCGGCGCGCGCCAGCTAGCCGAGCACGCGCGAACACTTGCGCGTCGGCATACGATTGCCGTGACGCCACAGCCGGGCTGGTTCAAACGTCGCAAACGCGGGCCGCTCCTCTCGCGACTGGAGGCCACGGAACGTGAGCTGATCGCGGCGTGCGACTTGCTCGGCGGCGCCGCGGCTGCCGGCGACGACGTGAGCCCCGCCGGCGCCTGGTTGCTCGACAACTTCTTCGTCGTGCAGGAGCAGGTTCCGGAAATTCGGGCGACGCTTCCGGCTGGCTATTACCAGGAGCTCCCGAAGCTCGCCGGCGACGACGTGTTGGCGGGATACCCGCGCATTTATGAAATCATCATCGAGCTGATCGCCCACACCGACGGGCGCCTCGATGAAGCAAGCGTCAAGCTCATGATCGAGCACTACCAGCGCGTGACGCCGCTGACAATGGGCGAGCTCTGGGCGATTCCGGCCATGTTACGTCTGGGATTCCTCGACAATGTTCGGCAGATGGCGCTCCGCGCGGCGCGCGACGTCGTCGACCGCACCGTCGCCGATCAATGGGTGTTGCGCCTCCTGGGCACACAACCGAGCGAGGATGCGATCCATGAGTTGACGGCGTTCGTCCACCACGGGCCCGCGCTCACGCCGGCGTTTCTCACCCGGTTCCTGCAGCAGATCCGGAGCCGGCGAGCCGATTTCACCCCGCTGTTGTGGCTCGAGCAATGGGTCGCCGAAGATGTCATGTCGGTGGAAGACGCGGCGCAGCGGTCCGTGCAGGAATTGGCACGCACGCAGCTGGTGATGGCCAACTCGATCACCAGCCTGCGATCCGTAACGAGCATCGACTGGACCGCGTTCGTAGAGAGCGTCAGCGCGACCGAGGCAGTCCTGCGCGGTGATCCTGCCGGCATCTATGCGGACATGGCGCGCGCCACGCGCGACCACTACCGCCATGCAGTGGAACGGATTGCCAAAGGAGCTGGGAAGGCGGAACCCGCGGTCGCCGCCGCAGCCATCCAAGCCGCACACACTGCCGCCGCGACGATAGGCGTCGATGCTCGAGAGGCGCACATCGGCTACCATCTCGTGGACGAGGGTCGCCGGACGTTCGAGGGCGCGGTTGGCTACCGCAATCCGATGACGCGCCGTGTGACCGAGTGGCTGTTGGCACATCCTGACCATGTCTACTTCGGCGCCCTGGTCATCGCAACGGCGTTGGCACTCGTCGTCCTCGTGATGCCGCTCAGCCTGGCGCCGACCACGCACGCGCGTGCGACATGGCTGCTCGGCGCGCTCGTTCTCGCGTTCCTTCCGGCCGCGGATGCCGCGATCGCACTCGTGCATCAGGCCGTGATGATCCTCGTCCCACCGGATCGACTTCCCCGGCTCGATTACGAGCACGCCGTGCCGGCGCGCGACCGAACGGCGGTCGTCGTTCCCCTGCTCGTCGGGAGCGTCGATGCCGTGCGGCATGCGCTCGAACATATCGAAGTCCAGTACCTGGCGAATCGCGACCCGCAGATGCGATTCGCGATGCTCACGGATCTGCTCGATGCACCGTCCGAGACCTTGCCAGGAGATGACGAGATTGTCGCGGCGGCAGTAGACGGGATTCGCGCCTTGAACGTCGCGTACGGCGGAGACGCCGGCCAGAGCGAGGCGGGACCTCCGTTCTATCTGCTCCACCGCCATCGCCGGTGGAATTCCGCCGATGGCATCTGGATGGGATGGGAACGAAAGCGCGGCAAGCTCGTTGATTTCAACGCGTTCATCCGCGACGAGGACGACCACGCCTTTCCCGTCGTCGAAGGTGAAGTGCCGTGGTTACGCAGCGTTCGATACGTCATCACGCTGGATTCCGATACGATGTTGCCGCGTGGCGCGGCCGCGGCGCTCATCGGCACCATCGCCCATCCACTCAATCGGGCAGAGTACGATCCAGCGCGCGGACGTGTCGTTCGCGGCTACGGCATTCTGCAGCCGCGCGTGAGCGTGTCGCTTGCCAGCGCAAGCGAGTCGCGCTTTGCCTCCGTGTACGCGGGCCATCCCGGTGTGGACCCGTATACCACCGCGGTGTCGGACGTCTACCAGGATCTGTTCGGCGAGGGGACTTTCACCGGAAAGGGCATTTACGACGTGGACGTGTTTCGCCGCGCCACGGCGGGGCGCTTTCCCGAGAACACGCTGCTCAGCCACGATCTCATCGAGGGTACGTTCGCGCGGGCTGGGCTCGTGACGGACGTGGAAGTATTCGATGATTATCCGACGCGCTATCTCACGTCTACCCGGCGCACGCACCGCTGGGTACGCGGCGACTGGCAGCTCTTGCCCTGGCTCAAGCGGCGTGTTCCCGGAGCGTCTGGCTCGAATCCGAATCCGCTATCTCTGCTGTCGCGATGGAAGATTGCTGACAACATGCGACGCAGCCTGAATCCCATTGCGCTACTCGTGTGGCTTGTCGCCGGCTGGACCGTCTTGCCAGGCCCGGGATTCATGTGGACCGCGGCCGCGCTCGCTGCGCTGAGCACGCCGTGGATCGCGCCGCTCCTGTTCGCGGCGTTGCGCCCACCGCGCGGACATAGCTGGCGGCCCTACTATGTCGCGCTTGGCGGCGATGCATCGCGCGCCATCGAACAACTCGGCCTGGCCGTGATCCTGCTGCCGGATCAGGCGCTGCTCGCGGGCGACGCGATCGTGCGCAGCATCGTCCGGGTCCTGCGCCACCGCCGAATGCTCGAGTGGCAGACGGCATCGCAGACCGAGCGAACGACCGGCCACAGCAGACGATCAGTCTGGCAACGCATGTGGCCCGCAACGCTCCTCGGCGGCACAATCATGTCGCTCGTCGCCTGGCACGCAACATCCGTTGCCATTCACGGAGCCGCGCAGTTGGCATCGACGGCTGGCTTCGCCGGCCTGGCCGTCGCATGGTTGCTCGCGCCGGAGGTGGCGATCGCCCTGAGCGCGCCCCTGCTGCGGCGCGATCGGTCGCTCGATGCCGACCAGCGCCAAACCGCTCTCCGGTACGCGCTCCGTCACTGGCGCTATTTCGATCGTTTTGTCACGGCCGAGACACACTGGCTCGTTCCCGACAATTTCCAGGAGACTCCCGAACCGATCATCGCCTCGCGCACGTCGCCAACGAACATCGGACTACAGCTGTTGGCCACGATGTCGGCGTGCGACCTCGGAATCCTCACGCGCGGCGAGACGCTCGACCGTCTGGAACGCGCGTTCGACGCGTTGGATCGGATGTCGCGCCTGCGCGGACACTTCTTCAATTGGTATGACCTGAGCGACTTGCGCGTGCTCGATCCTCCGTACGTGTCGACGGTAGATTCAGGGAATCTCGCCGGCCATCTCGTCGCCGTCGCGCAAGGCTGCCTGGGAATGGCGGATGGTCCCGTGGACGACGCACGGCTCTGGGCAGCGCTCGACGCCGAGGGCATCCAGTACGGTAGTCGCCCCGCCGACGGCGGCAGCGGACGCGCTCCGTGGGTTGGGGAACGGCTGTTAGCCTACCACGGCGCAACGCTCGACCTGCGACGGCGTGCCACCGCGAGCGCGAACTCGCCCGAGACGGCCGCCGCGACCGTGTGGGCGCGTCAGCGACTGGAAGCGGCTGCCGCCGAACTCACCGCACTGGAACTCGACGCCGAAACGGAAGCTCGCACGCCGCTACGAACGGCGGCCCGCGCGTCGGCTGGCGCGGCGACACTGGTCGATCGGCTGGACGCGCTCGCGCGGCGCGCACGCGACATGGCGACCGCAATGGACTTCCAACTCGTCTACGACCCGCAGCGTCGGCTGTTTGCGATCGGGTACGATGCGCGAACCGGTAAGCTGGACGAATCGTCATACGATTTGCTCGCGTCGGAGTCGCGCCTGGCGAGTTTCCTCGCCATCGCGAAGGGCGATGCGCCCACCGAGCACTGGTTTCGACTCGGCCGCTCGCTCACTGTGGTGGATGGTGCCACCGCGCTCGTGTCGTGGAGCGGGAGCATGTTCGAGTATCTCATGCCGCTGCTGGTCATGCCGCCGCGGCCGTTCTCGCTGCTCGATCAAACCTGTCACGCCGCGGTTCACCGCCAGATCGTTTACGGACACGCGCGGGGCACTCCGTGGGGCGTCTCCGAATCCGCATACAACGTCCGGGACCGGCACGACACGTATCAGTATCGCGCATTCGGCATTCCGGACCTCGCGCTCAAGCGCGGCCTGGCGAGCGAACTCGTGGTGGCGCCGTATGCGACGGCGCTGGCCGCCACGGTCGATGCCCACGCGGCGTTGCGCAATTTCGCCGAGTTGGAGCGGCAGGGTGCCCTCGGTCAATACGGTTTCTACGACGCGCTCGATTATACGCGCATCGGGCCTGACCAGCGCGTTGCGGTCGTGCGTACCTTCATGGCGCATCACGTGGGTATGAGCCTCGTCGCGTTGGACAACGCTCTGAGTCTGCGTGAGACGGAGACGGAAGGAATCTGGCAGCGGCGTTTCATGGCTGATGCCATGGTGCGCGCCGCGGCCCTCTTGCTCGACGAACGCATCCCGCGCCGCTACGTGCCGCGTCCGTCGCAAACGGACGAACCGGTGCGCAGCGCGGAAGGCGCCACGCGCATGCAGATCTTCGTGCACGAAGTCGATACGCCCGACACGCCCGAGCCGCACGTGGGACTGCTCGGAAGCAACGGGTACAGCGTGCTCCTCACGAACTCAGGCTCCGGACAGAGCCGCGCGAACGGCATGGACGTGATCCGGTGGCGAGCGGACGCGACACAGGACGACAGTGGCCAGTGGATCTACGTCAAGGATCTCACCGCCCGTACCATCTGGTCCGTGGCGCATCAACCAGTGCGCGCGCTACCATCGTCGTATCGCGCGACCTTTGCGACCGATCGCGTCACGTTCACGCGGCGCGACGGCGGGGTGGATACGCACACCGAGATCGTCGTCATTGCGAGCGAACAGGCCGAGGTCCGGCGCGTGACGCTCGTGAACCGCTCGCACGTCACGCGCGAGATCGAACTCACGAGTTACGGCGAGGTCGTCCTGTGCCCCGCCGACGCCGACCGCGCCCATCAGGCATTTCAGAAACTCTTCGTCGAAACGGAGTGGGTGCCGGGAGCGACACTCCTCGCGACGCGTCGGCCGCGTTCGAACGATGAGGCACGGCCCTGGTGTGCGCACGTGGTGGCCACCGGACCAGAACGGGTTGGCGAGGTGAGCTATGAAACGGACCGCGCGCACTTTCTGGGACGCGGACGAACGATTCATGCGCCGCGCGCGCTCGACGCGAACGCGACGCTGTCCGGTACCGTCGGTGCGGTTCTCGATCCGATTGTGGCGCTCCGCGTTCGCATACGCATCGAGCCTCGGCGGTCGGCGGCGGTGGCCTTTACGACAGCGGTCGCCGGCAGCCGCGAGGCGGCGCTGCAACTGGCGGATCGATATCGCGAGATCGCGGCGGCCGAGCGAGCGCTGAGTCTGTCGCGCACCGAGGCGGAGATCGAACTGCGCGATCTCGCCATCGCCCCCGCCGATGTCGCCTTGTATCACGAGTTGGCCGGAGCCCTCATCTACCCACACGAAGCGCTGCGCGCGCCGGAAAGCGAGCGGGCCGCCGTCACCCGCGGCCAGACGGCACTGTGGGCGCAGGGGATTTCCGGCGATTGGCCGATCGTCCTCGCAACCGTCAGAGCGGAGGCCGGCCTGTCAAGCGTCAGGCAACTACTGGTGGCCCACAACTACTGGCGCATGAAGGGCGTTCGTTCCGACCTCGTCATTCTGAACGCGAAGCCGCATTCGTACGCCCAGGAATTGCACGATCAACTCGTCACCATGGCGATGGCGTCGAGCGAGGGCGGTGTGCTCGAGCAGCCTGGCGGCGTGTTCATTCGGCGAGCGGACGTCCTGTCACCAGAAGACACTGCACTGCTGCGAACGACTGCGCGCATCCATTTGTCGTGTGACGGCGTGGGTCTCGGTGCAATCGTGGCCGCGAACGTTCTCAGCCACGCTGCGTCACACGCGCGTCCCGAGCCGCGCGTAGCTGCCATGGAGCCGGTCCTGCAGACGGTGCTCGCCACCCATCGGCCGGCGCGCGTCCCGGCCACGTACGCGAACGGATACGGCGCGCTGACCGAGGCCGACGATTTCGCGATGAGCGTGGCGGGCGGCCGCGTGCCACCGGCGCCTTGGGCGAACGTCATCGCGAATCCGTCGTTTGGATTTTGCGTCACCGAACGTGGCGGCGGTTTCACGTGGGCAGAAAACAGCTATTTCTTCCGATTGACGCCCTGGTTCAACGACCCGGTGTCCGACCCATGCGGTGAAGTACTCTATCTGCGCGACCTCGCCAGTGGAGTCGTCTGGACGCCCACGCCCGGCCCGGCTTGCGCCATGGGAGCGAATGCGCCGGAGTACACCGTCACACACGCTCCGGGAATGACGCGGTTCGTCCACGAGCGCGGCGATATCGAGACCGAGCTGACGCTCGCGGTGCCGCTTGCCGATCCCGTCAAGATCGCGCGTCTGCGCATCACGAATGGTGGCAGCACGCCACGGCGATTCTCGCTGACCAGTTATGTCGAGTTGACGCTCGGCGCCGAACGTGAGCACACACGACATCAGCTTCACACGCGACACGATGCGGCGTCGGGCGCAATCCTCGCCCAGAACTTCTACGCACCCGATTTCACGACGCGCGTGGCGTTTTCATGGATCAGTGAAACGCCCACGAGCTACACGGCGCGCCGCGATCACTTCATCGGCCGCAATGGCGATCTGACGACGCCCCTCGGCATGCGCCAGGATCGACTGTCCGGTGCCACGGGCGTCGGGCACGACCCGTGCGCGGCGCTGCGATGCAACATCACACTCGAGCCGGGCGAGACGCGCATGGTCGTCGTCCTGCTCGGTGCCGCACAGAGCGACGACGACGCACGTGCATTGATCGGACGTCATGGAGCGCCGGCTGCGGCCGAGGGGTCCATGCAGGAGGCAACGGCGGCGTGGGACAAGCGCCTGTCGGTCATTCGCGTGCAGACGCCGGATACCGAGTTCAATGCACTGTTCAACCGCTGGTCCCTGTACCAGGCGCTCTCATGCCGGATGTGGGCGCGCTCGGCGTTGTATCAGTCGAGCGGCGCGTACGGGTTTCGCGACCAGTTGCAGGATTGCATGGCATTCGTCTACGCCGACGCGGAACTTGCGCGCGCCCATCTGATTCGTGCCGCGGGGCGGCAGTTCCTCGAGGGCGATGTGCAACATTGGTGGCACGAGCCGTCTGGTCGCGGCATCCGCACGCGTTTCTCCGACGATCTCGCCTGGCTGCCGTTCGTCGCAGATCACTACGTGCAGATCACCGGCGATGCCGCGTTCTGGGACGCGCGCGCGCCGTACCTCGCCATGCGACTGCTTGCCCCCGGCGAGCAAGAGGTGTACGACAAGCCGACAGACAGTGGCGAGACCGGCACCATCTACGAGCATTGCGTTCGGGCGCTCGATCATGCGTGCACATCCGGCGAGCATGGATTACCGCTCATCGGGTCGGGGGATTGGAACGACGGTCTGAATCGCGTCGGTGTGCACGGCAAGGGGGAAAGCGTCTGGCTCGCGTGGTTCCTCGCGACAACGCTCCGCCGATTTGCCGCCCACGCTACAGCGCGCGGCGACGCCGACACCGCGGCGCGCTTCCTGGCTCAGTCCAACTCATATGTGGCCGCGGTGGAACGCACGAGCTGGGATGGTGGCTGGTATCGGCGCGCCTATTTCGACGACGGCGCGCCGCTTGGCACATCCGCCGATCCCGAATGCCAGATCGACGCGATTGCCCAGAGTTGGGCCGTGTTGTCCGGCGCGGCCGATCCGGTCCGTGCACGTGCCGCCATGCAGGCTGTCAACCAGCGACTGGTTCGTAACGATGAGCGCATCATTCTGTTACTGACGCCGCCGTTCAACCGGTCAGAGCGTGATCCGGGGTACATCAAAGGGTACGTACCCGGCGTACGGGAAAACGGCGCGCAGTACACCCACGCAGCCCTCTGGACGGTGCTGGCGATGGCACAACTGGGCGATGGGAATTTGGCCGGTGAGCTCATGAGCATGCTCAACCCACTGTCGCACACCCGCACGCCTGCCGACGCGGAACGGTACAAGGTCGAACCCTACGTAGTCGCGGCAGACGTATATTCGGCGGCCGGCCAGGAGGGCCGCGGTGGTTGGACGTGGTACACCGGCTCGGCGAGTTGGAGCTACCGCGTCGCGCTGGAAGGCATGCTTGGCTTCGCGAAGCGCGGCGATCGCCTCGAGATCGATCCGTGCATTCCCGCCGCGTGGCAGCAGTTCACGATCGGGTATACCTACGGCGCCAGCACGTATGCGATCGAGGTGCGCAACCCGGACGGTGTCTGCCGAGGGGTCAGCGGCGTTACCGTTGACGGGGCTGTGGCAGCAGACCGCACAATCGTGTTGTTGGATGACGGCGCGGCGCACACCGTCATCGTCACACTCGGCGCGGGAGTCGTGGCTCAGCCCGGGCTCTGAGCTGCGATCCCCGATTCCGAGCGCTCGCGCGCCGGCGCCACGCGCTCCGGCGGCAACCGATCGAGCAGTCGCAGCAGTCCGTCCAGCATGGTCAGTGGATGCGGCGGACATCCGGGAACGTAGAGATCGACCGGCCAGTCCAACGGCATCCCGTTCGCCACGGCGTCGCTACCGCGAAACGGACCGCCGGAGATGGCGCATGCTCCCACCGCGATCACGAGACTCGGCGCCGGCATGGCCTCGAACGTCTTTTCGAGGGCAACCCGCATGTTGCGACTCAGCGCGCCGGTCACGACGATCCCATCGGCGTGGCGCGGCGAAGCCACGAACTGGATGCCGAACCGAGCGAGATCGAACACGACGTTGCTGAGCGCCTGCAACTCGGCTTCGCATCCACCACAACTCCCCGCCACGACCGACCGCAGTCGGAGCGCGCGGCCAAACATGGATTTCATACGGGCGTCGAGCGCGTGCGCGAGCTCCACTTCCCCGCTGGCCGAAACGAGGCCGTCGCGCGTGGACGTTGCCATGCGATAGTCGCGCGTGAATACGACCCTGCCGGCCGTCGTGCAGGCAGCCTCTTCGGGGCTGAACAAACAGGCGCCGACGTCGAGCACCGCGCGCCCGTCGGGCGCCGACGTCACGAGCGATGACGGGACTTCATTCGATCCGGTGCAGGGCGTTGGATCGACGACAGGCAATCCACGAAATCGGGCCGGTAGCGCGTCGCCACCATCGGGATATGAAGACGTGCGTGTGCCCTGCTGCAGGCGCGCACGCAATAGCTCAAACATGGAGATGGCCCGCGCGAGGCGGAGGAAGGAGACGATCAGAGATCATGGCCAGCATACGACAGGTTGAAGCTCTTGTTGCAGAGCGGGAAATCAGAGATCTGATTGCCGGGGAGCGCCTGTGCCACGGCTGACCAGTTGTGGAACGATGCGTCGACGACTTTGTGGCGGCGAATACCGCCGCGATCGTCGGTGATTACGACGTGCACGATTTCGCCACGCCAGCCTTCCTGCATCGCCACCACCATCTCGTTCGGCCGCAGGGCGCCGATGCCGACGCGCAACGCACCCTTCGGCAGGGCCGCGAGCTGGTCGAGGACGAATGCCAGGGAGCGTCGCACCTCATGCCAGCGCACGAGCGCTCGCGCATGGACGTCGCCCGCCCACGCCGTAGCAATCGGGACGTGCGCAAAGCGGAAAATGCCGTACGGATGATCCTGCCGAACGTCGCGCGATACTTCGCATGCCCGCGCAACCGGACCGACAAGCCCAAGCTCCAGGACCTGCTGCCGCGTCACCACCCCCACTCCCTCGAGTCGCGCCTGCACGGACGCGCTGCCGAACAGCAAGGCCGCGATCGGATCCAGCTCGTCGCGCAGCCGCTCGAGCCGTCCGTGCATGTCGGCCACCATTGCGGGTGGGAGATCGAACGCGACGCCGCCTGGCCGCACGAGGCCGCGACCGTACCGATTGCCGGATAGTGTCATCAGCAGATTGAGACATTCTCCGCGCATGCGGCCGAAGAAGGCCGCCGCCGGCTGGAACGCCACATCGCCGCTGATCGCGCCAAGATCGCCGATGTGATTCGCCATTCGTTCAAGTTCCAGCGCCATTCCGCGGATGGTCTGCGCGTACGGTGTCTTGCGCGTGCGCGACAGTGCCTCGATCGCCCCGCAGTACGCGCCGACGTGCGCGATGACGCTATCCCCGGCGATCGATTCTGCGACGAGCACCGCCCGCGCGGCGTCAACCGTTTCGAGCAGACGCTCGACACCACGATGCTGGTACCCGAGCATGATCTCGAGGAATAGAATTTCCTCGCCATGCGCCTGAAAACGGAAATGTCCGGGCTCGATGATGCCCGCATGCACCGGGCCGACGGCAACTTCGTGCACCTCCTCGCCCTCGACACGAAAGAATGGATACGACGCCGGGTTGAGCACCACGTTCGTGCGGTTCGCCACGCGATGATCGGGCAGATGCCGACGCAGCGGCTTGAGCCAGGGATGTCCCTCGGGGATCACCGCGCACTGCTCAGCAATTTCCCGCTCGAACGCATGCGCCTCGGGACAGTCCGGCGTGAGGGCCGGATAGCGATCTCCGACGAGGGTGCTGGTCGCCCCCAGCTCTCCGTGCGCGTCGTCGGCGAGAATCACGAGGATTCGCGTGAGATCTCCATCTTCAGGAACACCGAACAGCGCCGCGATACGCCAGCCAGCAACGGTGGCGGCGATGACTGTCTCGCGGAATCGCTCCGGGGATTCTACGGGAACGGCACTGAGCGGCACCGCGCGGCGGTTCCGGAGGCCGAGGGCGTCGAAACCGCTCGTCGCGGCCGTATTGGACAGTGCGGTCACGGTGCCGTCCCTCCGAGCGCGACGGCGGCTCGTGCTAGCGTTTCGTGTAGCGGTCCGGGAATGTAGACACCGAGCACGAGCACCGCGGCCGCGAGGACGATCGGTCCGAGAATCAACCAGCCGCTCTCGCGCATCGGTTCGGTATCGGGTTCCGGCGACCCGAGCGCCATATCGAGCACGAGCGCCCCCATGCCGACGAAGATCACCGCCAGCAGCAGCAGCGTGATCACCGCGATCCAGACGTGATCGCCGTTCACGGCAGCGCGCAGGATCGTGAATTCACTGAGAAAGGTTCCAAATGGCGGTGAGCCCGTGACGGCGAACAACCCCAGCACGAGCAGCGTGCCGGACACAGGTAGCCGGCGCAGCAGACCGCGATTCGCCGCGGCGACGGAGCTGCCACTCGCCAGCACGACGTTTCCGACGACGAGAAACATCCAACCTTTGGTGAGTCCATTGTTGAGAATGTGCAGCACGCTGCCGTACGCACCGACGCCCCCAAGTCCCAGCCCGAGTACCAACAATCCCATATGCTCGACGCTCGAGTACGCCAGCAGCCGTTTGACGTCGTTCTGCCCGATCACAAACGCCGCCGCGACGACGAGCGACAACAGGCCGAAGCCGATCAGCACCGGCCGCGCGAATGCGCCCAGACCCGCCGCCATCACGACTTCCGTGATGCGCGCGACACCGAGGAACGCGCAGCTCGTCAGCGCGCCGGCCATCAAGCCGCTGACGTGACTCGGCGCTTCGCCGTATGTATCCGGCTTCCACGTATGCATGGGTGCGAGCCCCATCTTCGTTCCGAAGCCGACGAGGAGGAACAGGAATGCGGCGCGCAACCACGCGGGATGAAGCATCCGCGCATGGGCGAGAAGATCAGTGAGCACCAGCGGCCGGCCCGCGCCTTCGCCCTGCGAGCTGGCGAGGAAGAACGTGCCGAGCAGGGCGAGCGCAATGCCGACCGACGAGATCAGGAGGTACTTCCACACCGCTTCGAGCGAACGGCGGTCGTGGCGATGATAGATCAGCGGCGCCACAGCGAGCGTCGTTGCCTCCATGCCAACCCACAACATCGCGAGATGCTGACTGACGGACACCACCGTCGTCGCGCCAAGGAACACGAGCATCGCACTGACGAAGAACCGACCGCCACGGGGGGTTTCGCGCTGTAGATATCCGATGGAGTAGAGCGCCGTGAGCACGAACAGCACACTCGTGAGCGTGAGCACGATGAGGCCGAGCGCATCGGCGGCGAGCCAGCCACCGAGCATTGGCGGCGGCGGCGCAATCCAGATCGACGCAACGATGGCGGTGTGAACGAGCGCCACGCCGACAAGAACAGCCAGCCGTGCAATCGCCACCCGTGCACGACCGCCGGGAAGGACACCCGCCGCGATCGCTCCGAGGAGCGGCAGCACGCAGAGGAGCAGAAGCCGCATCAGTCGCTCAGCTCCGTGAGACGCGTTGAGTCGATTGAGTCAAATTCACGATTGATGTGAAAGACGACGATGCCCATGATGAACACGCCAACGAAGATGTCGAGCAGCACGCCGGCTTCGAGGAGAAAGGGCACGCTCTCCGTTTGCGTCAGCCCAAAGAGGTAGATGCCGTTCTCGAGCATCAGGTAGCCGACCACCTGGGTCACCGCCTTGCGGCGCGTGGTGAGTACGACGAAGCCAATCATCACGGTGGCGAGCGACACCGGCACGAGGAGCTCGGTGCTCAAAGCGGGCAGCGGCAGCCGCGCGGCAATGGCGAATGCAAGTCCAACCGCTGCCGCGCCCAGCAGCAGCGATGCGATGAAGCCCACCATGGGCTCCACTTCACGCCGCACCGACGCCTCGCGAATGGCCCATCGCAGGAACCAGGGCAACGCGACGCCCTTCACCGCCACAGTCCCCACCGCCAGCACCGAGACGTGCACCGACAAACTCGGCGCGAGCAACAACGGCAGCATCCCGAGGAGAAACCCCTGAACCGCAAGGGCGCGAATACAGGTGCTGAGGCGCGTGCTACCGAGCACGGCAAAGTCAGTCAGCACGACCAGCAGCAGCACCAACTCGGGCGCGGTCTGGGATATGGGAAGCGCCCGTGCGGCGTCACCCACTGCCACCGGAAAGGTGAACGGAGTCATCATCATCATCAGCGCAGCAGAAGAATGATCCCGAACGCCGCGAGCGCCGCCGCGGCGACGAGCAGTTGCGGGATACGCGTCATCCGTACTCGCGCCATCACCGATTCCACAACGCCCACAATCGCGGCCACCGCAGCGAGCCCCACGACGAGCACGGCGATCGCGACAGCAGGCGTCACGCCGGCGCGCGGCACGAACAGGCATACGATCAAGGCCGAGAACACCGACATCTTGAGCGCGCTTCCATACAGCACGACGGCGAGATCCGGCCCGCTATGATCGAGCACGATCACTTCGTGGATCATCGTCAACTCGAGGTGCGTTGCCGGGTCATCCACCGGCACACGCGAGTTCTCGGCGAGGAGGAGCACGAAGAGACTCAAGCCCACGAGCGTGAGCGACGCCGCCGCATGCGGCCAGGCCGCCGCGAGCGGAGCGCCGAACATGCCGCTCAGCGACAGATCGCCCGTGGCCAGCACCAGCGCCAGAAAGCAAAGAAACAGCGTCGGCTCGGCGAACGTCGCGACCATCACCTCTCGGCTCGCGCCCATCCCCTCGAAGCTCGAACCGGTGTCGAGTCCGGCGAGCACCAACGCGAAGCGGCCGAGTGCGAGCAGCGCGGCAAACGCCACCAGGTCTCCGGCAAAGTGCGCGAGTGCGCTCTGGCCGTCGAGCGGCAGAAACAGGATCGCGACGAACAACGACGCGAGCACGATCAGCGGCCCGGCGCGGAACACCCAGGTGATCGTGGTGCTGTAGACAGTTCCCTTGCGCACCAATTTCCACAAATCGTAGTAGAGCTGCATCACCGGCGCGCCTCGGCGCCCGGTGAGCAACGACTTGGTCCGCGTCGCGATACCCGGCATGGCCGGAGCGAACACCAATAGCACCGCGAGCGCGGCCAGCGCGCCTATCGTCATCAGGAAGCTCCGCCGAACAGGAGATAGAGCAGCACGGCCATCAAGGCTGCTACGATGTAAAGCAGATAGGAGGAGAGCCGGCCGCGTTGAAGAATCGGCCGCAGGCCATCGGCGACGGCTTTGAGCCGATGCCATACCGGACGAACGGCATCGTCTAGCATTGGGTCGACGGCGTGCGTCGCGAAGGAGCGCGGCGTGCGATGCGCGTGTACGCCGGCGACTGCGACGAAGACCGTCAGTACGGGCGCGGCGAAGGACGACGCCGAGTACTGCATGCGCGCCGTCGCGCCGGGATAGCCGCACCCCCACGTCGGCCCCAGGGTCTCGCGATCGCGAGGAAACGCGGCGCGCACCGCCCAGACCAACGCCACCAGTAGCGTCAAGCCACACGCCAGCCACGTCATCGCGGTACCCGACGCCAGAACAAGCGCTTCGGACGCCGGGTCAGCCGCTCCTATCGCGCCCGCCATCACCTCCGCGACACGCAGAATCGACGGCAACACGAGCACGGGCAGCAGGCCGATAACGGCGCATCCCGCCGCGAGACCAATGAGCGGACGCGTCATTCCTGGCGGGGACTCGTGCTTCGACTCCACTGAGATATCGCGCGGCGTGCCAAGGTAGATAGTTCCAATCACCTTCGCGAAGCAGGCGAGCGCCAGACCGCCGATGAGGGCGAGCGCAAGCGCCGACAGAACCGCCAGACGACTTACGTCGGCCACGAGTCCGATCCGCAACATCGCACGATATACGATCCACTCGCTGACGAATCCGTTCAGCGGCGGTAATCCCACGATCGCCGCCGACGCGAGGAGGAACGTGGTCGCGGTTTGCGGCATTCGCCGAGCGACTCCGCCGAGCCGTTCGATATCGCGGGTTCCCGTTGCGTGAATCACCGAGCCGGCCCCCAGAAAGAGCAAGCTCTTGAACAGTGCGTGATTGAGTGTGTGCAGCGTCGCGCCCGCGAAGCCCAACAACGCCACCGCCGGATGGCCGTACGCGAGGCCCAGCGCCCCGATTCCCATGCCGAGCAGGATGATCCCGATGTTCTCGACACTATGAAAGGCGAGCAGACGCTTGATGTCGTGCTGCGCCAGGGCCCACACGACGCCGAGCACGCCCGACAGCATTCCAAAGCCAAGGAGGAGCCACGCCCACCACGCCGGCACCACGCCCATCAACGCGATTACGCGGAGCAGGCCGTAGATGCCCATCTTGATCACGACACCCGACATGATCGCCGACACGTGCGATGGGGAAGCGGCGTGCGCCTCGGGAAGCCAGAAATGCAGCGGTACGAGGCCCGCCTTGAGCCCGAAGCCGATGAGCGCGAGCACGAGTACCGCCGCGCCGCCGGCTGGAAGCCGCGGCGCCGCCGCGGCCAGAGACGTGAAGGTCAGGTCTGCGGCATACTTCCCCCACCATGCGAACATACCAAAAAGCGCGAGCAGCCCGGTGTGCGTTGCAACGATATAGATCATGCCGGCCCGGCGGACCGCGGCTTTGTCGGATTCGACGACCACGAGGAAATACGACACGACGGCCATTACTTCCCAAGCCATGAGGAACGCCATGGCCGAGCGGATGGTGACGACGAGCGCCAGGGAGACCACGAGAAGCGCGATCAGGCCGTGCGCCGCGACGACACCCCGCGAATGACTGTCTCCATTGCGTGGGACTGGCGCGAGGTAGACGGTTCCGTAGACCGCGCACGCCGCACCAACCGCAAAGATGGCAACGAGAAACAACGCCGACAGCGCGTCCAGCCCGAACACCCACTCGCCAACCGGACCTGATGCGCCAAGGCTCACGGCGAGCGCCGGTGCGCCACGCAGCACGCGAAGGACCGGCACCATGCCCACGACGCAGCCGATAATGACGAGTCCTCTAAATACGCCCAGCCTCGCGCCGGCAATGGCCGCAATCCCCGCCAGCAGGATTGTCATCAAGCCGAGCGCGAGCAGGTTCACCGTCCACCCCCCGGGCGGAAGAGGAGCGCAATGAGAACGAGTACGGTCGCGACCACATAGAACAGCGAGCGTGTGACACGCGGCGAATGCAGGGACCGGATTCTCTGCCCCGCCCGTCGAACGGCATCGACCATCGGCATGTAGAGTTGCATCAGAACGCGGTCAGGAGTCTCCGACCACCACGCGGTCGTCGTTGCGCGCGAGTCGGTGCGCAGCATCGGCTGAAACACGCGAGTCAGCGGCTCGCCAAAGGACGTAGACGTGTATTGCATACGGGCGGTCGGTTCGGGATACCCGCACCCCCACGTTGCACCATCACGTCGCAGCGCATGTCGTACGGCGAGCTCGCGCAGCGCGACGAGCACCACGATCGCCCCGATCAGCAGCGGAAGCAGCACCGCCAGCGGCTGGAGGATTTCGGCAACGATACTGACGTCGGCACTCGGCGCAACAATGTGCACCGCGTCAGTGAGAGCAGCAGTCACACGCGCCGGCACCGCCGCGATCCCGATGCAGCTGCCGCCGAGCACGAGGAGCGGCCCGCGCATCGTCCATCCCGGCTCCGGCGCTGCCTCGACTGCCGCGCTTCGCGGTGTGCCGAGCAGTCCGAGTCCGACAAGCCGTGTGAAGCACGCGACGCTGATCGCACCGGTGAGCGCGAGCGCAACGACGCCGCCGAGCAGTGCGATCTGCGACCCACCAGTCAACGTGGTCACACCGGCAAACAGCGCGCGCAAGAGCAGCCACTCGCTCGCAAAGACGTTGAGGCCGGGCAGCGACGCGATCGCCACGGCACCGATGACGAGCAGGCCGCCTACTGTGGGCCATTTGCGCAGCAGCCCGCCCATTGCATCGAGGCTTCGGCTGCCGACGCTCTGCGCAATGGCCCCGAAACCAAGAAAGAGCAGTGCTTTGGCCAACGCGTGATTCCAGAGGTGCAGCAGCGCCGCCGTCCACGCGAGCCCGGCGAGCAACGGCGCATGAAGCGAGGTGCCGAGCACGCCCAGACCCATGGCCATCGTGATGATGCCGGCGTTCTCCACCGTCGAATACGCAAGCGTTCGCTTCACATCGCGCTGCGCGATGCCGAACACGATGCCTCCGATGGCACCGGCCGCGCCGAGGGTCATCAGGAGGTACGCCCACCACGGCGATGGATCTCCAAGAAGTGGAACAAAGCGCGCGAACCCGTAGAAGCCCATCGTGATCATCACCGCCGACATCAGCGCCGATACGTGCGACGGAGCCGCAGGATGTGCATCCGGTAACCACACATGCATCGGTACGATGCCGGCCTTGGTGCCGAACCCAACGAGGGCCAGAAGGAACAGCAACCCAGCCGGCAACGCAGCGCGGGCCGTCATCGCTGCTGGCGCCGCGAGAGCAGAGATCGCAAATGTGCCGCTCGCGCTCGCGAGCAGAACGCCGAGCAACAGGAGCGCCACCGTCGCGAGATGCCCGGCGATGAGATACTGCAACCCCGCCGCGCGCACTGCCGGTGCGTCGTGGTCGCTCACCACGAGTGCCCACGAACTCAGCGTCATCAACTCCCAGGCGACCAGGAGCAGCAGCACATCGTCCGCTGTGACGACGACCGCCATGCTGACGAGCAGAAGATTGTACGCGGCGAACGATCCCCCCATTGGACGACCATGCGCGTGCTGCCGGAGGTAGGCAACGCCGTAAACCGCGCAGAGCGCACCAACGACCGCGATCGGCAGGAGAAAGACCGAGGCAAGCGCGTCGAGGCGAAACGAGAGTGCGCCACCCGGCAGGGTCCATGGCGTCGTCCAGTGTTCCGATACCCCGGTACTCAGCGCGCCAATGGCGGAAGCGGCAGCGGCAATGCCGCCGATCACCGCGCCCGCCGCGCCCACCGCGGGTGCACCCTGCCATCGCCGCGCCGAGAGCGCCGCCACCGCACTAAGTCCCCATGCGAGGAGCGCGACACCGAGTGCGTTCACCCGTTCCTCACGGCAGGGACCGTCGCCGCCGCCCGACTCGATGCCCCTGCCGACGACTCGAGCGCGACGACGCGCGCCAGGATTGCGGCGCTGGGCGCCGCGCTGCGCAGCAGTCCTCTGAGCTCTGGATCACGCAGCGCGTAGCCAAGCTGCGAGAGTATGCGAAGGTGCGCCGGCACATTCGGGCTGACGACGGCGAATAACGCATGGACCGGTTTTCCGTCGAGCGCATCAAACTCCACGGGGTGCCGGAGCAGTGCCAGCGCGATGAATGGATGGTCGACGTGTAGCAGAATCGGATTGCGTACGTGCGGAATCGCGATGCCATCGCCGATCCCCGTCGACCCCATCGCCTCACGGGCCTCGAGCACCGTCACGAGAAATTCCCGGTCGACCTCCGCCGGCAGCGGCAACACGCCGACGAGCCCACGCAGCACGTCCGACTTCGCGCCGCCGCCGACGTCACGGTGAATGCCACCCATCGCAAGCAATTGTGACAGCGGCGGAATCTCGTCCGGCGCACCGCGCGCCTGTTCGAGCAATCCCTTTGAGACCGCGATACCGTTTTCCACGGCCCATTCCCACAACTCGATTGCGTTGCAGTGCAGGCGCTCGTTGATCAGATGAGCAGGCAGTCCGCGCGTCGTGATCCATTTGCGAACCGTCCGCTCGGTCACGTTCAGGTAAGAAGCAGCTTGTCGGAGAGTCAGATGCATGAGTACGGCGCGCCGTCAGCGCGCGCCCGAGAAAAGACGGTGTTCGGTGGTGCGGATCAGCGCCAACGCGTCGTTCGCGCCGTGCGCATCGTGCAGAGCCGCGAGAAAACCCGGCTCGCGGCACAGGCGCGCGAGTTTGGCGAGCAGGGCGAGCTGATCGCGTTCGCTGCGGGCGAGCAGGAGAATGAATGTGTCAGTCGGACTGCCGTCGATCGCGCTGAAATCAATTGGCGCCTGCAGGCGTCCGATCGCGATCAGGTCATGCGACGCGAGCACACGCGGCCGGCTGCGCGGTGTGTGTAACAGCGCAACGCCGTCGGTGAGAGCCGTGCTGCACATTTCCTCGCGCTCGAGCACCCGATCGGCGACAAGGTCCGGCGAGACCGGCTCGGGAAAGTGAACCTGCGCGATGAACGAACGAACGACATCGGCCCGCTCGGCCGCACCAGTCACCGGTACGACGATTCGCGCGTTGGTCGGATCCAGGAGATCGGCGAGCGGCGGCGGCGGCATGCGGTGCTCGACATCGTCCTCGAGTACCCGCAGCGACGCGACATCGAGACGCTGCATGCTGACATCGAGCCACTCGTCGACGGCGGCTTTTCGAAAGCGCCACTGGCCGCCGACCTTGACGGCTGGAATGCCACCACGCTCCAACAGACGGTAGATCGTCCGTTGCGAGAGTTGGAGGTACTCGGCGAGTTGTTTGGGGCTCAGGAGGTCTGGCAATCGACACAAGACAGGGAGGCGTGGTTATTCTAGCCGTTCCTGAGCGCTTGTGTCAACTCTTGTCATATCCTGTCACGCCGATTGACGCTATTGCCGTGCCCTCGTACTCACGGTAGCGCGCGCTCCAAACCGATATAGACGCCCCGGCTCGCGACGATCTTTCCGGACGCATCGAGCCATTCTGCGTCCGTCAGGTTCATGACATCGGCCGTGATACGGTACGAGGCACGGGCCCATGCGAGGCGCGCGTTCCCCGTGACATATCCACGCTCGCCCGCGCGCTGAGCGTGCAACAAGTCGATCCGCGCGTCGAGTGGTCCACTCCGCGCGAGCGCCGCCCGGAGTCCAATCTGCCGAGTGATAGGACGAAGCGCGTACTTCCCCACCAGCGCATCACCCGGAGACGCCTCGAGTTTGAGACCGGTGCCAAAGGCGGAGTAGGCGACTCCGGCGATCGGCGGGAGATTGGCCGTCAGCTCGAGACCGTCGTACGTCGCGTCTCCGACGTTCATCGTTTGCCAGGGTATGCTGCTCGGTGCGCCGGCAGGTCGTACCCAATCGATGAGATTCGTCGCGCGCCGCCTGAATGCCGCGACGTCCACCGACAGGCGAGAGGCCGTGATGCGCGCGCCTGCGTCGGCCGTCCAGAAACGCTCCGGCCGCAGATTCGGGTCGCCGATATTCGATGGATCTATGTAGTAACGCTCGGTCCATGTGGGCGCGCGAAAACCCCCGGCTCCGCTCGTTCGCAGCTGCAGCCAGTCGCTGAGGCGCGCGGTCGCACTCAGCGATGGCGAAAAGAATGCTCCGTACGCGGAGGAGCGGTCGCCACGAACCCCAAAATCCGCCTCGGCCGAGGAGGCTGACCCAAGACTGCCTTCGGCGAACGCACCAAGCCTCGACTCGCGCCGGCCGCCAAGCCGCGCGCTGGACAACTGGTCGTGCACGCCTTCGGCGCCGATCGCGAGGGCGAGCGGACCCGCCATCGACCGGGCGGTGACGTCGCCGCCCGATTGCCAGCTCTCATGTCGGTTCTCATACAGGGCCGGATCGCCGCGAACCAAGACGTAGTGATCCTGGTGCCGTCGCGTATTGCCACCAAGCGACACCGACCACGGCCCAACTCCACCTTCCCAACGAGAGTCCACGGTCGTCGTCGCCGTACGTTCTACCGAATTATAGGGCGCATAGAAGTCAGCCGCGCCAAAGTCGCGCACGCCGAGGCCAACATTGGTCCGCATCAGCCCCCGCGCCGTCGGCACGAGAAGCGACACCCGTCCCTGGCCGTCACGGTAGTCACTTCCGTCACGATGCCCGTCAGATTTCTCATAATCTGCACTGGACACGATCGAGACTCCATCCGCCTTGGACGAGGTGACGACGGAGCCGCCGACGGTACCGAAGCTCCCGCCGCGCACCCCCACGACCGATGGCGCATCTCGCCGCGTCACGATGTTGATGACGCCTCCAATCGCGTCAGGTCCATAGAGCGCCGAGCCCGCACCGCGCAGGATTTCGACCCGCTCGACCGACGCCAGCGGCACCGCGAGATCCATTGCATAGTGCGCGGATTGCACATCCGACATGCGAACGCCGTCAACGAGAATCACCACTTGCTCGGCGGAGCTACCACGGATGGAAACGTCGGCCTGCGCGGATGAACGGGGCGAGACGTCGACGTCCATCGCTTGGGCAAGCACGTCGGCGATCGTCCGCGCCCCGGATCGTGCAATGTCCGCGCGCGAAATGACGTCGACGCTCCTGCCGCTGTCGCCGGTGTGCGTTCGCGACGCGACGATCACTACGGTATCGACCACCGCGGGACCTGCCTGCGCGCCAGCGATCTCGGCGAAACTCACGCCCAGTACGCATGCGATGACGAGATGATGGTGAGGCACGGTATCCGGCGGTTCGCGGGTGGGAGGTGCGTGCAGCGGCGGGCGCCATGCAGAAGAAAGTTACTCCGGCTGAGCTGCCTGCCCTGCTAATAGTTCTTTGTCAGACACCCGTTGTCTCATATCTCATGTCCCGTGTCCCGCGCCCACTGCTCCAGGCAGAGAATTGCGCCCGCCAATTGATCGGCAGCAATGGCGAAGGACAGGCGCAGGTACCCCGCTCCGCATGGCCCGAAGGCCGTGCCCGGCACGCACGCGACTCGATAGCGTTCGAGGAGATCCATCGCGGCAGCGGCGCTCGAAGTCGTCCCCATCCTGTTCATCACGTCCGTGACGTCGGCGAACGCGTAGAGCGCCCCCGCAGGCGCCACGATGCGAACGCCCGGCATGGCGCGCAGCCGACCAACCAGCAGGTCTCGATTCTCACGGTACGTGCGCCGCATGTCGTATACGGAGTCCTGCGGCCCCGTCAACGCCGCGACGCCCGCATGCTGCACGAAGGACGGCGTGCACGTCGCTGCATCGGCCACGATGCTCGTGATGGTCGCGACGAGCGCGGGCGGCAGAATAGCGAACCCGAGCCGCCAACCGGTCATGGCGTACGCCTTCGAGAATCCATCCACCACGATCGTGCGCCGCCGCATTCCCGGCACGCTCGCGATGCTCGTCGCTGGTCCGCCATCGTAGGTCAGCGCATGATAGATCTCATCGCTCACAATCCATAAATCGTGTTGCTCGGCGATTTCGGCGAGCCGGAACACCGTCACTCGATCGATGATCATACCGCTGGGATTATGCGGCGAATTGAGCACGAGCACGCGTGTTGCCGGCGTGATCGAACGCTCGAGCGCGTCGAGATCAATACGGACGGCGTCCCCGCAGGGAACCACCGGGTAGCCTCGCGCGGACGCTCCAGCCAATCGTGCGGCCGCCGCATAGCCGGCGTACCCGCTCTCCGGAACGAGCACGTCGTCGCCCCGCTGCACGAGGGCAAGCAGCACATACGCCAACATCGGTTTGACGCCGGACGACACGACGACTTCGTGCGCCGACGCATCCAGGCCGCGCACGGCCGCGAACTCCGCGATCGCCTGACGAAGCAGCGGCAAGCCTTGCGGCGCCACGTACTTCGTGCGCCCGTTTCGCATCGCCGCGGCGGCGGCCTCGATGATGTGAGGGGCCGTCGCGAAGTGTGGCTCGCCGATGTCGAGTCGGGCAACTCGATTCCCCTGCTCCTCCAGGGAACGTGCGGCCGCAACGAACGAGAGCACCGACGTCGCTGGCTCAACGTGACGACGAATGGTCAACATGGCGTCCCTGCCCTGGCCCGAATGACCGCGAAGCGCGTGACGTTCTCCGCGTCGTCCTGCACGCTCCGTTCGAGAACCGCCAACCCATAGCAGCGGGCAGCACTCTCGCTGGCAATCACTGCGAGACGCGAAGGCCCGTCGACCTCCAGGCAGGCGTACCACGGCTCGGCGAACGATGCCCGATCGACATGACGCGACAACTCGAGCGCGGCGCCGGCCGTATCGAATGCGTCGCAGGCGATCAGGCCGCGGCGTTCGTCGAACAACTGGGCACACTGCGCGAGCGCCGCCGGGTGACTGCCCACGTAACGGATGTCTTCGATCGACGATCCAGGAAGCGCGAGCAAGCAATGCTGCACGGGCATGTCGATCTCATCGACGCAAACGATGGCCTCGGCGTGCTCATCGAGCGCGTCCCACGCCGAAGCGATGCGCCCGATGGCGGAATTCCACACCGGAACGACCGCCCACTCGACGTCGCCGCTCGACAGCGCATCGAGAACGCCGCCGAAGGTACGCATAGGGTGCGGCTGTGCACGACCCTGCCAGCGGCGGCAAACGGCGTCTTCGCCGAAAGCGCCCGCGACCCCCTGATATCCGACGCGCGGGAGGAAGGCGGGCTCGTCCGCGGAACGTGGCGCCGCGGCCAGGCTGCCGGGATGATACGCAGTCATAGGACGGAAATCCGGATTTGGGAATACAAAAAAGCTCCCGAAGTTCTTCGGGAGCGTCTGGAGGCGTTTGGATTTCAGCTACTTAGATGTGCACACGCCAGCGGCTCCCGGAACTCCGAAAGCTGCTAAAAAAGAAGGGGTGGGCGGCCGCGCGATTGACCATCGTTTTTCAACGTACGGGCGGGTCACCGGCGGCGCAACCCACGACCGGTATCAGTCGCTCGTCATGACGAACAGCGGCGCACCCTCGAACTCATAGATCGGCCGCAGCCGCTCGGTGCTGTAGTACTTCGGCACGTTCACCACCTTCTTCTCCGACGTCACGCTCTGGATGGGCACGCTGTCGTAAAAACCACGGTGGATGCTGACCAGACGCCCGTACTGCTTCTTGAGAATCAGATCCAACGCGAGGTTGCCGAACACCATTGGTACGATGGAGTCGAGCGCGTCCGGATCGCCCGAGCGGACGAGGTAGCCGAGCCGCTGATTGACCACGTCAATGCGACGGCCATTGTTGAATTTCGGCGAGTACTCCTTGAGCGCCGCGGCGACTTTGTCACCGATACCGCCGAGCTTCCGATGCCCGAACATGTCCTTTTCCTCGCCCTCGAAGCTCATCCCCTGCTGCGTCGTGAGCCCCGCTCCCTCCGATACGAGCACAACCGAATAGTGGCTCGGGTGTCGGTTGCGGTCATACGTCATCAGTTCCGACAGATGCTCGACGTCCACCGGGTACTCGGGGATGACGCAACGGTCGGCTGCACCCGCCATGGTCGGGAGCAGTGCGGTGAAGCCCGCGTACCGGCCGAACACTTCGATCACCAGAAAACGCTCATGTGATCCGGCCGATGTGCGCAGGGTGTGCGTCAACTCGATCGTGCGCGTGACGCACGTGCTGAATCCGATGCAGTAGTCGGTGCCGTAGACATCGTTGTCCATCGTCTTCGGAATGGCGACGACGTGCACGCCCTCGTCATGCAGCCGCTTGGCGTAGCTGAGGGTGTCATCGCCACCGATCGGAATCAACACGTCGACGCCGATGTGCTCGAGATTCTTGAGCACGTCCACCGTGACGTCGTTGATCTCGTTCGTGTACCCCGTCATGTGCTGTGGCACGCGAGCGCGCGGCAAGTGGCTCGGCCGCGTGCGTGACGTGTGCAGAAACGTCCCGCCAGTGCGTCCCGCGCGGTTGACGATCGCTTCCGACAGATCGCGAACGTTCTCGCTATTGTCCGCACCCGTGTCGCGCACGTAATCCACGAGGCCCGCCCATCCGCGCCGAATCCCGATGACACGATTCCCTTCGCGCAGTGCACGGATCGTGATGGCGCGAATTGCAGGGTTGAGACCCGGGACATCGCCGCCACCCGTCAGAATTGCGATCGTTCGCGTCTTGCCGGCCATCAGGCACTCCCGTTGCTGACGTTCTCAATATGCGAGGCTTGGTGCCGTCATGGGTCGTGCCGTCGGCGACGCTTTCCGTCGCATGAACGCTTCAGTCTGTTGCGCTAATGCAACGACCTGCGGAAATGCAGACCGGCCCCGGCGCTCGAGTGAACGAGCGCCGGGGCCGGCTGTGATTGCTTGAGGCTGCTTAGTAGCCGCGACCGCGACCGCCGCCGCCACCACCGCCGTATCCACCACGGCCTTCACCACGGCCGCCACCACCACCACTGCCGCCAGGCGTTCCGCCGCCGAGCCGCGTCACGTTCTCAGCGGCCGGTCCCTTCTGCCCCTGCACGACGTCGAACTCCACACTCTCGCCTTCGTCGAGCGACTTGAAACCGCCGCCTTGGATGGCCGAATGATGGACGAACAGGTCCTTGCTGCCGTCCTCAGGGGTGATGAACCCGAACCCCTTGTCGTTGTTGAACCACTTCACTGTCCCTTTCGTGCGCATCGTGCCGGTCTCCAAGCGAAAACGTTGTGTGTAACTACTGGCGTCAGCCGCCGAAGTTGGCGGTGGCCGATCCTCATGACGCACCTTCCGCTCCACATCGGCAGCAAACGTGCTGTGGAGCTCGCTCGCGAAGCGTTAAGCCGCTTTGTCCGCACATGGAAGCTCTAGCCGTTCGAGCTTTGGCACAAGCTACCCTGCCCGATTGAAATGCATCGACTTTTGCACCTCAATCGCCAAACCCACCGTCACCGGTGCACAAAAGCTGCCTTGGCGCGCGGTCCGCTCTCCTGGAACGTCCGGACACCGATGCGCATGTCCTCCGTCGCACAGCAGGCGCCGAACATCTCCGACTCGAAGCGTAGCCCCTCGCGCAGCGGACGCTGACAGCCCTCGGTAATGGCGCGACAGATCAGTGCATCGATCGCGCGGCTGCGATGCCCGAGGTCCACAGCAGGCAGCGCCGGCAACACGCCAACTGGCTGAGGATCGACGGTCTTGAGTTTCACCCGTCCCGCGGCCGCGTCGCGCGCCAGCGTCACCGCGGCAGCAAGCAAGTCACCGTCCACCTCCTCGCGAATCAGTCCACACGCCACGGCCTCCAACCCGGACAACGAGCGGCCGGTCCGCAGCATCGACGCCGCAAGCTCGACGCCGACAAGCCGCGGCAAGCGTTGCGTCGCACCGGCGCCCGGTACGATCCCGAGGTTCGCCTCCGGCTGTGAGACCGCGACAGACAGCCCCTTCTTCACCATGCGCGCCGAGCAGCAGAGTGCGAGCTCGTTTCCGCCGCCGAGCGCGAAGCCGTTGAGTGCACAGATCACAGGCTTCCCGAGACTCTCGATGAGATCGCCCGCGAGCTTCGAGCGTTCCGATGTTGCCACGCCGTGAGCTGGGGTCGTGATGTTCGCCAGGAAGTTGACGTCGGCACCAGACACGAACGCTTTCGTGCCAAACCCCGTCAGCACCACCCCGTCGATTTGGGCGTCGTCGCGCAACGCCAAGAAATGACGATGGAGCTCAGCGTAGACGTCGTCGTTCAGCGCGTTGAGCACCTGCGGGCGGCGAATCGTCAGGACGGCGACCGAGCCGATATCGCGACGGAGGACACGGTCGATCTGGAACGGCGTGCCAGCCTTCGCCTGCTCGACGAGACAGCGCGGAACCGGAAATCCCTCGTGCGCTGCGGCGTATGACTGGACGAGTTCCAGCGCGTGGGCCACTCCAATGTCGTTCATGAACGCGAACGGCGCGCGCATGGCCAGGCCGGTCTCCACGCCAAGTTCGAGATCGGACAGCGAGACGATGCCGCTGTCGAGGATCTCGCCGCAGATGCCGAAGTAGGCGCCCAACATGCTGTCGGCAATCCGTTGCTCGCGGTCGGGCGGCAGCACCACCTTCTCATCGCGTTTCGGCACGGTCCACGGCGCACCGGAGACCATCGCCTCTTTCATGAGTTGCGGCGTTCGGAACCACGGACCCACTCGCGAGGTGTACTCATCGAGCGCGTGGCTCGTGATGGGATTGCCACCAGTGAGGTTCATGGCGGTGAACGGCCCGATGCCGAGACGGAGCGCATGGCGCGCGGCAGCGTCCACTTCCGTGGTTGTGCCCAACCCTTCTTCCACAGCCAACGCGGCGGCGAGGAAGAGTCCCTCGAACACCGGATTCACCGCGTAGCCGTATCTGCTGCCGACGAGAATCGGCACTTTGCCAATCTCCTCGTACAGCGCCATCATGGCTTCCGTGAGCGCCGGATCGGTGCCGCGCGGATCCGGCACGGGCACGACCTCGACCAGCGGGTTGCGCTCGGCGGGGAAGAAATAGTGAACGACCAGCGCACGTTCGCGGTGCTGCAGTTGCTCGAAAATGAGCGCCGGTTCGATATGTGACGAGTTGGAGGCGAGGACGGTGGTCGGGGCGCACAGCGCCTCGAGTTGCGCAAAGATGCGGCGCTTGACCGCGAGATTTTCAGTGGCGGCCTCGATCACGAGGTCGGCGCCGCGGAGCGCCTCGTAATCCGTGGTGAATTGGACGGCGGCCTGAATGGCGTCGGCAGCCGCAGGGGTGAACGCGCCGGTCTCTCGCGCCTTGGCGACTTTATGCTCGAGCTTCGCGCGGCCGCGCTCGAGCGCTTCCGGCGCGACATCGACAACGGTGACGGTGACGCCGCGCTCGTGCAGCGCTTTGGCGAAATGCAGGGCGATGTCGGGCCCGATCTGGCCCGAACCGACGACACCGACGTGTTCGATCGTCAGGTGCTTGACGCGGACGCTCATGTCGCGCTCCTCCGGTTCATGACGGACGTTTCTGTGCCCACGGCGCGCGGCCGGACGACGCCGGCCGCCGGCGAACTCTTGACAGCAGTCGCGGCAGTTGCATTATATACGATCGAACGTTCGTTCGAAATAGAGACATGTTCCGGAGGTCGCTTGCGAACTGCCGTTGTAGACTGGGCGCGAGAGCGGTACGAGGATCTTGAGTTCACTGCCGTTCATCGCTGGCTCGCCGATCACCCGGGCGCGAAGGCGGGCGGCTACCTCCCCGTGTACGTGCCACGCGAGATCATCCACGCCTGCGGTATGCTGCCCGTCGGCATTCACGGCGGTGGCGACCGCCTCGAGATCATCCGCGGCGACGCGTTCTATCAATCGTACATCTGCCACCTGCCTCGCTCGGTCATCGAGCTCGCGCAATCCGGCCGGTTGTCGATGCTCTCGGCAGTACTCTTCCCCTCCACGTGTGACGTCATCCGGAACCTGTCCGGAATGTGGAAGCTGTTGTACCCAGACGTTTACGTTCGGTATATCGACGTGCCGCAGGGCTCGCAGCCCGGCGTCGCCGTCGATTTCTACGACACCGAGTTGCGGCACCTGGTGAACGATCTGGGCGCCGTTTCGGGCCATGTGCCGAGCGACGACGATCTGCGCCGTTCCATCGCGCTCTACAATGAGATGCGAACCGTCATCCGCGCCTTGTACGCCACGCGGCGCGAGCGGCCGTGGGACCTGCCGACGGAAGAGCTCTACCTGCTCTTGCGCGCCGGCGAGGTCGTACCCGTCGAGGAGTTCATCGCTCAGGCGCGACGGTACTTGGCGGCCGTCGAGACAGACCGCCGGCGTCCGCGCGATAACAGCCGTGTCGTCATCAGTGGCGCCTTCTGCGAGCAACCGCCGCTCGGCCTCATCAAGTCGATCGAACGAGCGGGCTGCTACGTTGTCGACGACGATTTCGTGCTCGGCACGCGCTTCCTCACCGGGGAAGTGCCACTGGAGGGCGACCCACTCCGCGCGTTAGCCGAAGCCTTCGTGAATACAGAGACGCGCACGTCGGTCGTCTATGAGCGCGACCCGCAAGGCAAGCGCCGGCTGATGCAGCACTGCGTCCAGGCCGCCAACGCCGAAGGCGTGATCTTCGCGGCACCCAGCTTCTGTGATCCGGCGTTGCTCGACCAACCCATGCTGCGCAATGGCGCAGAGGCGGCCGGGCTTCCCTGTATCGCATTCAAGTACTCGGAGAACAGCGGCCAGTTTCAACAATTTCGCGAGCAGGCCGGCACCTTCGCCGATTCGCTCAAGCTCTGGACCGGGGACCGTCTGATGGCCCCGAAAGAGGTTCTCAAGGACCGCTCGATGGTCCTGCAAAAGGAGATGATCGCCCGCCACTTCGAGCGGCTGGAAAAGGCGCCGGAGAATCGACGAACCCGTGGTCTACACGTTCGTGCCGGGCAATCTGACCGAGCTGATTCGCTCGTTTGGTGCATTACCGGTGCTGCCGGAGATCAATGCACTGCAATCGGGCATGCGCAAGCTCTCCGGCGACTACATCGTCGAAGCCGAGCGTGAGGGGCATTCCGAGGACGTCTGCGCGTACGTCAAGTGTGATATCGGCATGGCGCGATCGGGCAACATCTCGCCCGCGGGAACCAAGCTGCCAAAGCCCGATCTCCTGCTGCTCTCGTACACCGGCTGCTACACGTTCATGAAGTGGTTCGAGCTGCTGCGGGAGGAATACGACTGCCCGACGGTCTTCTTCCACGTGCCCGTATCAGGGCGACGGCAAGCTGGAACCGGAGCACCGCGAGTACATGATCCGGCAGCTCCGCGAAGAGGTGATTCCCGCGTTGGAGAAGGTGACCGGCCGCGCGTACGACGAGGAAAAGCTGCGTCACAACCTGATGCTCAGCCGCGCGCGCCGAAGACGATCTGAGTCGCCGTGCTGCAGTCGGCAAAGCACAAGCCGAGCCCCATCGATGGCTATTTCGGTACGGTGTATTACGTCGGCCCGATCTTCAGCGCGTTCCGTGGCACCGAGGAAGGCGTGGAGTACTATCGCGCCCTGCGCGAGGAGGTCGAGGCGCGGATGGCGGCAGGGCTGGGACCCATTGTGCCCGACGGCCCGCTCGACGACGAACGGTACCGCATCGTGGTGGAAGGCCCGCCCAATTGGACGCACTTCCGCGATTTCTGGAAGATGTTCGCCGACGAGAAGGCGGTGGTCGTCGCGTCCACCTACACGAAGGTGGGCGGCACGTACGACTTCGGCTTCCGCCATGATCCGTCCGATCCGCTCGGCACGCTCGCTGACTACTGCAGCGGGTGCTACACCAATCTGAACTTGCCGGCGCGGATCGAGATGATCTCGCGATACATCCGCGAGTACGAGGCCGACGGATTCCTCATCAATTCGGTGAAGTCGTGCAACTCGTTCTCGGCGGGCCAGCTGATGATCCTGCGCGAGGTCGAGAAGCGGACCGGCATCCCGGGGGCGTTCATCGAGAGCGACCTCGTCGATCCCGCGCTACTTCTCGAACGCGAACATCAAGAACCGACTGGAGAGCTATTTCCAGATGATCGAAATCGGCGCCGCGGCGCCGGACAGACCGTCCAAGCACCGCATGAAGACGCCGTGGTGACCGCATGAGCTGCGTCATCGGCATCGACCTGGGCTCGACGACCACCAAGGCGGTCATCCTCGGGGAAGACGGCCTCATGCTCGGCCGTGGCATCACGAACTCCCGATCGAACTACGATCTCGCGGCGGCGGTCGCCCGGACGGAAGCGTTCATCAACGCACGGTTCGGACTCATTCAACAGCGTCGCGGCCGGCGAGACGGCGGCCAGGCGGTCGAACAGCCTGCGCCGCGCATTCGTGATGGAGCAGTTCCTGCACCAGCTTCGTCGTCTGGAGCAGCTCCTGGCCGAGGAAATCGAACACTCCATGCCCGCTGGGCCGCAGTCGGCGCTCAGAGGTGCAATTCAAGAAATCTGCGCAGCGATCGCCAACGAAGAAGAGATCCGGTTCAAGCAGCCACCGGTGGCGCGTTCCGATTTCTTCCGCGACGCGGCGGGCTCGGCGTACATGCGCATTGCGGAGCAGATCGGCCGGGCGCGCAGCGGTGTGACCTACGACCGGCTCCTCGGCGTGTATGACAAGTGCATCATCCGCGTCGGAGAACGAGCCGACTGGACCTCGATTTCCGCGATCATATCGGGGACGCACTCGAACGTGTCGGCAAACCGGCCACCCTCGCGGACGCAGTGGAATACGCCGTGACGACCGACCTCACACCTGCCGCAACGGTTGGCACGGGGTATGGACGCGCGCGCCTTCCCTTCCCCAAGGAGCAGATTCGCTCGGAGATCCTGTGTCACGGGCTGGGAGCGCATGCGATCTTCCCGGATACACGGACCGTGCTCGATATCGGCGGCCAGGACACCAAGGCCATCCAGGTAGATGCCGACGGAATCGTCACGGGCTTCCAGATGAATGACCGCTGTGCCGCCGGGCTGTGGTCGCTACCTCGGATACATTGCCGACGAGATGAACCTCGGCCTCCACGAGCTTGGCCCGCTTGCCGAACAGTCGAAGCGCGCGTGAAGATCAACTCCACGTGCACCGTGTTCGCGGGCGCCGAACTGCGCGAATGGCTATCGCTGGGCGAGAAGCGCGAGGACATTCTCGCTGGATTGCACCGCGCCATCGTGCTGCGGGCTATGAGCCTGCTGGCACGATCGGGCGGCGTGATCGGATCGAATTCACGTTTACTGGCGGCGTGGCCAAGAATCCCGCCGCCGTGCGCGCCATCCGTGAGCTGGTGGAAGAGAACTACGGCGACGCAAGCTCAATATTTCGCCCGACAGCATCTACACCGGCGCCCTGGGCGCGGCTCTCTTCGCCAAGAGGATGGCGGCCTGATGTCACGTGACCGCGGGAATCGACGTCGGCAGTGGGGCCGTGAAAGTGACCGTCATGCGCACCGGCGGCACGGACGAACATACGTGCTCGCCCATGTGTCGGTCCGCGCTCCGTCGCCGCGAGATCATCGAAGGTGGTGGATGAAGTATTCGAGGCAGGCGGTGGACGCCGGCTGGCGTGGACGCCATCCACTACGTGGCGACCACGGGCGAGGGCGCGGATGTCCCCTTCGCAACGGGACATTTCTACGGCATGACGACCCACGCTCGCGGTGCGCTGTACCTGGCGCCCGGCATCAGCGCGGTGCTCGACGTCGGCGCGCTCCACACGCGGGCGCGTCGCCATGGACGAGCACGGCCGCGTGCTCGGACTACAAGATGACGAGCCAGTGCGCGTCGGGATCGGGGCAGTTCCTGGAGAACATCGCCCGCTACCTCGGTGTGTCGCACGACGAGATCGGCAGCCCTGTCGCTCGAGGCAACGAAGCCGGAAAAGGTGAGCTCGATCTGTGCCGTGCTCGCGGAGACCGACGTGATCAACATGGTGTCGCGCGGGATCACCACAGCCGACATCCTGCGCGGCGTGCATGAGAGCATGGCCGAACGGTTCGTGCGTCTCCTGCGATCGCTGCGAGTTCGACGGCGCGGTGTTCGTGAGCGGAGGCCTGGCGTCGGATGTCGGCATGCTCGGCGCATTGCACGATGCGCTGGCGAGAAAGGCCGATCGCGATGGCATGTCCCGTGAGGTCATCACGCATCCCGATGCTATCTTCGCGGGCGCGATCGGCGCCGCGATATGGGGCGGCTTCCGCTACAAGAAGCTCGGACAAACGACGCCCTCGTGGCGGGCGGCTGCTACCGCGGTGCCGGCCTAACGATGCTCGATTTCCGGTACCATCGGCCGGCGACCGTGAGCGACGCCTGCGTACTCGCACAGCAGCTCGGCGGCAGCGCCGTGTTCCTCGCCGGTGGCACCGAGCTGATTCCCGACTATCAGCGTGGGCGGGAACAGGCCGTCGACCTCATCGCTCTGCGCGACATTGCGGCATTGCGCGGCATCAGTGTGGAGAATGACGCGCTGCGGATTGGCAGTCTCACGACCGTGGCCGAGCTGGCGCGGTCGCCGCTCGTCGAGGGTTGGCTTCCGGCACTTGCCCAAGCCGCGCGCTCGATCGGCAGCCCGCAAGTCCGCAGCCGAGCAACGGTGGGCGGCAACTTCTGTCGCGCCGTGTCGTGCGCCGATCTGCCACCCGCGGCATTGATCGGCGACGCAACGCTGCACATCGCGTCGGCGAATGGCACGCGGCAGGTTCCAGCCGGAGCGTTCTTCGTGGATGCGCGCCGCACCGTGCTCGCCCCCGGCGAGCTGCTCGTGGAGCTGAGATTCCCGTCGGCTCCGCCAAATAGCGGCACGAGCTTCGAGCGGTTCGGACTGCGCCGCGGGATGTCGCTTGCCGTCGCGTCCGTCGCGGCTCGTCTCGACTTCGACGGCCCCCGCATCGTGGGCGCACGTGTCGCACTCGGCGCGGTCGCACCTACCGCCATGCTGGTGCCGGAAGTCGCATCGATACTCGTGCGGCGAGCAACCTTCCAAGGCGCTGTTCTCACGCGCGGCGCAGGCGTGCGTTGCCGCTGCGCGACCGATCAGCGACGTCCGCGGATCAGCCGACTTTCGGCGTGAAATCATCGCGGTGCTGGCGTTCCGCGCGCTCGAATCCGCGTCCAAACGCGCCACGGCCAACACGAGGCACACATGAGCGGCGAGCGGCTCGTTCACCTGACCGTCAACGGACAGCCGGCCACATTGGCGGTGAAGCCCAACACGACCCTGCTCGCCGCGCTGCGCGACGAACTTGGATCTCACCGGCACCAAAAGCGGCTGTGGAACCGGCGACTGCGGCGCATGCACGGTGCAGATCGACGGCGAGGCGACGGCGGCATGTCTCACGCTCGCCGCGGAGGCGGAGGGCAACGGAAGTCACGACGATCGAGGGTCTGTCGCAGGGCAGCGAACTGCATCCGCTGCAGAAGTCGTTCGTCAAGCATGGGGCGCTGCAGTGCGGCTACTGCACGAGCGGCGCGCTGATGTCCTCCAAGGCGCTCATCGACCACAATCCGCATCCGTCGCGCGACGAAATCACAGACGCGCTCGCGGCAACCTCTGCCGGTGCGCCACGTATCCGCGGATGCTGAAGGCGGTCGCACGTTGCTCGGACTTCGAGCGGACGCCGCTCGACGCGCACCGCACGCGCATGACGGAGAGCGCGACCAAGTAGCGCGATCACGCGTCGTCGGTCACGGGTAACCCGGTACGACGCGCCGGACAAAGTCACGGGGCGCGCCAAGTACACGGCTGACATCCGGCTCCCAGACACGCTCGTCGGCAAGATCCTCGGGCAGCCCGGTCGCGCACGGCATTCATCACGGCGCATCGATGTGTCGCAAGGCGCGCGCGCTGCCCGGCGTGCTCGCGGTGATCACCGGGGCGGACGTGCCCGGACGCGTGGTACGGCGTGAGTCCGGCGCGCGAGGACGAGCAGATCCTCGCCAAGGAGCGCGTGCGCTACGTGGGCGACGAGATCGCCGCCGTCGCCGCGATCGACGAGGAGACCGCCGAGCGCGCGCTGACGCTCATCGAGGTCGAGTTCGAGGAACTGCCCGCGGTGTTCGACCCGGAGGCGGCGATGGCGCCAGGCGCGCCGGTGATCCATCCCGAGAAGCCGCGCTATGCCGGCAACATCAACACGCGCGTGGACTGGCACTTCGGCGACGTCGAGGCCGGGATTCGCCGAGGCGGACCTCGTGCGCGAGCAGCGCTTCGTCGGCAACCGCACGTACCAGTCGCCGATGGAACCGCACGCGGCGCTCGCGCGCTGGGAGCACCACGGCGAGCGTCTCACGCTCTGGTCGTCCACGCAGACGCCACACTACCTGCATCGCTCGCTGTCGCGTATGCTCGGCATCCCGATGGGCAACATCCGCGTGATCCGACCGGCGGTCGGCGGCGGGTTCGGCGCCAAGGCCGAGGCCACGCCGCTCGATTTCTGCGCGGCCATCCTCGCGCAGGCTCACCGGCCGTCCCGTGGCGCATGGAGTACTCGCGCGAGGAGATGTACCGGCATTTCCGCGGCCGCCACAAGCAGTACATCGATCTCAAGATCGGCGTGAAGAAGGATGGCACGATCACCGCGGTGGAGCACCGCGTGGTGCTCGACGGCGGAGCGTACACGTCGTACGGCGTGATCACCGCGTACTACGCCGGTTCGATGCTGCCGACGCTCTACAAGATTCCGAACTACAAGTACGACGGCACGCGCGTCTACACCAACCTGCCCGCCTCCGGCGCGTTCCGCGGCCACGGCGTGCCGCAGCCGCGCTTCGCGTTCGAGTCGCTGCTCGACATGATGGCCGAGGAGCTCGGGCTCGATCCCGTTCGAGATCCGGCTTCGGAACGCGATGGAGCCGAACACGCGCACCGGCAACGCGCTCGACATTTCGTCGTGCGAGTTCATCGCAGACGCTCGATCGGGCGCGCGAGGCGACTCGGCTGGGCCGAGAAGAAGGGACAGCTGCCGGCGGGCAAGGGGATCGGCGTAGGGTGCGGCGGATTCGTGTCGGGCGCGGGCTACCCGATCTACCGCTCGGACATTCCCGCACTCGAACGCGATGATCCGCGTGCACGAGGACGGCACCGGCGTTACGCTGCACATCGCGGCGGCCGAGATCGGCCAGGGCTCCGACACGGTGCTCGTGCAGATGGCCGCCGAGGAGCTCGGCGTGCCGTACGAATGGGTGTGGATGGCCGACTGCGACACCACGGTCAGCCCGCTCGACCTCGGCTCGTACTCGAGCCGCGTCACGCTGATGGGCGGGCAACGCCGTGAAGATGGCGGCGCGACGTCACGGCGCAGCTGCGCGAGGTGGCGGCGCGCGAGCTCGGCTGCGACCGCGGCGGCACCTCGCGGCGCGCGATGGGCGCATCTTCGTCCGCGAGCATCCGTCGGTGGGGATGGACTGGGCCGACCGCGGCGCGGCTCGCGTTCTCGGAAGGCGGCCCGGTGGTCGGCACGGGGTCGTACACGCCGCCGCAAGCACCTCGGCGGCGAGTTCAAGGGAGGCACCGTCGGCACCTCGCCCGCGTACAGCTTCTCGACCGCCATCGCCGAAGTGACCGTCGACCTCGAGACCGGCTACGTCACGGTCGACCGCTTCACGGATTACAGCGACGCAGGCACGGTGATCAATCCGGTGACGCTTCCACGGCCAGGTGGAGGGCGCGATCATCATGGGACTGGGAGAAACGCTGCTCGAGGACACGATCGTCGGCGCCGGCGGACGGCTCTCGAATCGCGAACCTGCACGACTACCTCATTCCGACGATCTGCGACGTCGCCGGAGATCCACACCGCCGCCGTCGAGAGCTTCGAGCCGCGCGGTCCGTTCGGCGCGAAGGAGATCGGCGAGGGCTCGCTGCTGCCCGTGCTGGGCGCGATCGCCAACGCGATCTACGACGCGTGCGGCGTGCGCGTGACCGAACTGCCGATCACGCCGGAGAAGATTCTCCGCGGCCTCGCGAGCCGGCGCGGCACGGTACCAAGCCTGTCCGGCCCGTTGCCGCACGAGTTCCCCGCTGTTCCCCGGGCGACCGCTGAATGACCGTGACCGCTGCATGACCGCGCGACCGACGCCGATCCGATCACGGGCCACCGCCGTGAGCGGCGCGGCCCGCGTCCGGCCACCCAGCAGAAGCTCGACGCGCTGCTGACGGCGGCCGCGCTCTCATCGCCGAAAAGGGATTCGAGGCCACGTCGATGCGCGACCTGAGCAAGGCGATCGACGTCGAGCCTCGCCGGCATCTATCACTACTTCGCGAGCAAGGAAGACCTGCTCTTCCAGTTCCAGTATCGCACCTTCGAGTCGCTGCTCGCCGCGCAGCAGGAGGTCGCCGCACAAGCCGGGTACGCCGGAGGAGCGGCTCGCGCGGTTGGTCACGGGACACCTGGCAGTTCTATTCGCGAAGCACCCGAACGAGCTGAAGGTCGTGCACGTTCGAGCTCGAGTCGCTCACGAGCAAGCCCTACGCGACCGTCGAGGCGATTCGCCGGCGCTACTACCGGTTGATGACGCGCGTGCTCGGGCCGACGTTGATGGGCGAAGCGGCCACGCGAACGGCAGGAGTCGCGGAAGAGCCGCCACGCGCGCTGTTCGTCTTCGGCATGCTCAACTGGATTTTCATGTGGTACGACTCCATCGCGGCATGGGACAGTGGAGCAGATCGGGAATGAGATGCTGCGACCTCGTGCTGAACGGCGTCCGCCGCCGCCGAAGCCCCGGGTGCAAAGCAGCACACCACGAAAAACACCACGCCTACCGCGCAGTGAACCTCGACGGCTGCGGCCAGTCGCGACGGAGAACATATGACACAATTCCACGATGTCTGGATTCCCTATGGCGCCTATTGGTCGTCACCCTTCTGTGCGTGGCAAGGCAGCTTTGCCACCCTCCAGCCCATTCCGTTCGCGGCCGAGGTGACAGCACGCGCGCTCGCTGAGCGCGGCATCGCGCCGAGCGATGTCGATGGCATGTGCCTCGGCATGACGGTGCCAGCAAGGACTCCTTCTACGGCGCCCCGTGGTTCGCCGGTCTCGCCGGCCTCTGCCACGCGAGCGGCCCGACGGTCAATCAGGCATGCGCCACGTCGGTGCGCTGTCTGGTCGAGGGCGCCGAGGAACTTCACGCTGGAGGGGCGAGCGTCTTATCTCGCCGCGACGGCCGACCGCACGAGCAACGGTCCGCACGTGTTCTATCCCAACCCGGCCGGCCCCGGCGGCACGGGAGACTCTGAGAACCTCGTGCTCGACAGCTTCGGTCACGATCCGTACGCCAAGAACTCGATGATGCAGACCGCCGAGAACGTGGCGCGCGAAGTGGGCATCGATCGCGCGAGGCGCAGGAGGAGATCACGCTCCTGCGCTATGCGCAGTACGCGCGCGCGCTGGCCGACGACGCCGCCTTCCTGCGGCGCTATATGCCGTGGTCCGCTCGAGGTGAAGGACGCCGCGGTAAGCAGGTGCATGGCCACCGTCACGGGCGACGAGGGCGTGCATGCAACGAACTGCGGCAGGACTGGCCGGTCTCCGGCCAGTGCTCGAGGGCGGAACGGTCACCTTCGGCACGCAGACGCATCCCGCCGACGGGAGCGCGGCAATGGTGCTCATTGGCGATCGCGACCGCGCGCGCGCAGCATGGCGACGCAATGGCGAACGATCGACGTGCAGCTGCTCTCGTACGGACAAGCGCGTGTGAAGAAGGGCTTCATGCCGATGGCCGTCGTGCCGGCCGCCGCGCATGGCACTGGAACGCGCCGGGCATCGGCGCGGACCAGCTCGCGAGCATCGACGTCGCACAACCCGTTCGCCGTGAACGACGTCTACCTCTCGCGCGAGCTGTCGCTCGATCCCGAGAAGATGAACCGCCACGGCTGTTCGCTCGTGTGGGGACACCCGCAGGCACCGACCGGGCTCCGGTCGATCATCGAGCTCATCGAGGATCTCGCGATCGCAGGCGGCGGCTATGGACTGTTCACTGGCTGTGCCGCGGGCGACAGCGCCGCCGCGGTGGTGTTGAAAGTCAGCGTGCGCTGAACGATCGGGACGACAGAGAGGATTACGACACCCAAATGAACTATTTCGCCTCGAAGGAGGCTGCCAGGCTTCGGCTTCAAGGACATCCTGTACGAGAAGAAGGACTGGGTGGGCCGCATCACGATCAACCGGCCGGAGTCCTTCAACTGCTACACCACGTCACGCTGCAGGAGCTCATCACGGCGATCGACGACGCGTCGAACGACGACAGCGTCGGCGTCATCGTGCTGACGGGCGCCGGCGAAAAGGCGTTCTGCACCGGCGGCGACGTGAAGGAGTACGCAGGCACGTCTACACGCAGAGCCCGCACGACTACTTCAAGTACATGGGGCTCTTCGCCAAGTACATCGAGAGCATCCTGCGAAGCGGCAAGGTGACGATCGCGCGCATCAACGGCATCGCCGTCGGCGGCGGCAACGAGACGCAGCTCGCCTGCGACCTCGCGGTGATGGCCGACGACACGTACCTCGGCCAGGTCGGGACGAGCGTAGGCAGCGTCGCGTGCGGCGGCGCCACGCAGTGGCTCTCGATCACTGTCGGCGACCGCCGCGCTCGCGAGATGCTGTTCCTGAACCCGCGCATCCCCGCGGCAAACGGCGCTGGAGTGGGGCTCGTGAACCGCGTGGTGCCGCGCGCGCAGCTCGATGACGAAGTGCGCGCGCTCGTCAAGCAGCTGCTCGAGAAGTTCCCCGAGTGCACGCGCTACACCAAGCAGCAGGTGAACTACTGGAAGGAAGCGCCGTGGCACGCGACCGTCGGCCACGCGCGCGACTGGCTCTCGACGCATTTCACGACGCTCGAGCCGTACGAGGGCATGCAGGCGTTCGTCGAGAAGCGGAAGATCGATTTCATGCGGACTGCGCGCGCAGGCGGCCGCAGCGAGAGCGGCAGCAGCGAATTCCTCTGGGGGCCGTACGGCAAAGGACGTGCGCGAAGTGCGGTGCGAAGGGCATTCCCGAAGCAGTTCACCTTCTGCGGCACTTGCGGCGCGGCGTTGCCGGATCGCATGATCAGGCAGCCGAGTAAGATGTGACGATGGATCTCGATCTCGCGGGACAGCTCGACACTCGTCACCGGGCGGGGCCGCGGCATCGGCGCGGCGATCGCGCGCGAGCTCGCGCGGCAGGGTAGCGACGTGGCGCTCGTCGACCTCGGCGCGTTCGAGCAGACACAGGCGCTCGCCGGCGAGCTGCGCTGGCACGGACGCAAGCGCCGTCGCTCTGCGTGCCGACGTCGCCGACTTCGCCGCGGCAGAGACAGCGGTCGCCGACGGCGGTTGACAGTCGCTTTGGGCGGCTCGACAGGCTCGTGTGCAACGCCGGCATCACGCGCGACGGCGTGTCGTGGAAGCTTCACGAGGCAGGCGTGGGACGCCGTGCTCGACGTGAATCTCAAGGGATGCTTCGCCTTCTGCGCGGGCCGTCGCCCGGTGTTCCGCGGCGCAGCACAGCGGGCGCATCGTGACGATCGCGTCGATCAACGGCATGCGCGGCAAGTTCGGGCAGTCGAATTACGCTGCGTCGAAAGCCGGTGTCATCGCGCTGACCAAGACGCTCGCGCGCGAGCTCGGACCAAGCGGGCGTCAACGGCAAACTGCGTCGCGCCAGGATTGGTCCGCACGCGAGATGACGGCAGCGCTACCCGCCGAAGTGACGCAGCGCGCGGAGCACGAGGCCGCGCTCGGCCAGCATCGCCGAGCCAGAGGACGTGGCCGACGTGGTCACATTCCTGCTGCTCGGCACGCGCGCGGCATGTGACGGGAGAGGTCATCAAGGTAGACGGAGGCCAGTACATCTAGCCGGAGAGCGGCATGCCAGCAGCACAGAAGTAACGAATTTGGTGCGCTACGCCACGCAAGACGACGTGGCGTTCGTCACGCTCTGCGCGCCGCCGGTGAATATTGTCGACGGCGGAGGTAATGCTGCGAGCTCGCCACCGCGGTCGAACGCCGCCGGACGCGAGCCGTCGCTCAAGGCATTCGTGCTGCAAGCGGAGGGACGCGCCTTCTCGGCGGGCGCCGACGTCGGCGAACATCGGCCTGAGAACGCGCCCGCAATGATCGCGAGCCTTCAGCCGCCTCTTTGCCGCGCTTGGCGAGAGCGAGCTGCCGATCGTGGTCGCGGTCGATGGCGCGGCGCTCGGTGCGGGGTTCGAGCTCGCCATGATGGCGGACATCCTGCTCGCCAGCAACCGTGCCACCTTCGGGCAACCGGAGATCCGGCTCGGCTTCTTTGCGCCGGTCGGTGTCGCCTGGCTCGCCCGCGCGCATCGGTGTCGGCCGAGCGATCGAGGTCACGGCGCGCGGACGCGTGTACTCCGCGGATGAAATGTGCGCCTTGGGATTGGTCTCGCGCGTCGTCGCACCGGAGGCGCTCGCCGGCGCGCTCGACGAGGTGCTGGCCGACCTGCGCCGCGTCGAGTGCGGCCGTGATGCGGATGAACGTGCGCCTGACCCGTGCGCTCTTGCACCGGCCGTTCGGCGAGGCCCGAGAGGAGGCAGAGCGAGTGTTCCTCGAGGAACTGATGCAGACCGACGACGTGCGCGAGGGCATCGCAGCTTTCTTCGAAAAGCGACGGCCGGTCTGGAGTAATAAATGAGCCACGTGGCGGTCGGAGGGGGCCCGAAATGCGAATACTCATTCGTCGGAGCCGGCGCGCTGGGCGGACTCGTCGGCGCGCAACTGACGCGAGCTGGCGAGGACGTCGTGCTGCTCGAGGTGAACGCGGCACGCGCACATCTCCTGCGGCAGGACGGCCTCCTCATCTCCCGCGTCGGCGAAGAAGAGGTATGCGTTCCGCTGAACGTCGTCTCGAGCGTCGATGAGCTATCGGATCTCGATCTCGTCTTCGTGGCCGTGAAGGGTTATGAGACGGAGAGTGCCGTCCGCGCCATACTGCCAGCGTGCTCAGACAAGACGCTGTTTCTCTCGCTCCAGAACGGCGTTGGCAACGCGCAGAAGCTGGCGTCGCTCGTCGCTCCGGGGCGCGTGCTCTGCGGCATCACGTATCACAGCATCCAGCACGCCGGTCCGCGCCGTCTGAACTACCGCACGGGCATCAAGCCCATTCAGATCGCCCCGTTCGTTGGTGAGCGCTCCCCTGTCACGGAGGCTGTCGCCGAGATCTTCAATCGGGCGGGCCTGAACACTGACCTCGTTGACAATGTGGAGCACGCGATCTGGCAGAAGCTTCTCCACAACGCGGTCGTGAATCCCACGTCGGCGCTCACGGGTCTCACCTGCCGCGAAATGCTCGGCGATCCGGACCTCATGGCGTTCATGCGCGCGCTCTGTGAGGAAATCATCGCCGTGATGCGCGCCAAAGGCATTCCGATCGTCGACGAGGAAGATCCCTTCCGCCCGGTGATCAGTTCGTTGCGCTCCCTCGGCAAGAATCGCCCTTCCATGTGGCAGGACCTGTCGCGCGGTAAGCGGACCGAGGTCGACGCGCTGAACGGCGCCGTCGTGGCTGAAGCCACGCGGCTGGGAATGCAGGCGCCACACAATGCGGCAATCACGCACTTCATTCATTCGCGCGAGCGGAACACCTTCCTCCAGAAGGAGCAGGTGGTTCAGCAACTGGGAATCGTGGAGCATCGCGCGACTGGCGGACCACCGGTCGCGAGTGCGACGGGACGGCACACTGGTCACCGGCGTCCGATGGCGGGCCGTACAGTTCCGCCCCTCGAGAGTACGCGCAAACTGAAGGAGATCGTCCACGAGTACTACGTCGATCTGGCGGCCGCGGCGGCCGATCCGCTGCGTACAGTGGCTGCGTGCTCGTCGCTCGCTCCGGTGGAGATCCTCCGCGCGCTCGATGTCACGCCCTACTTGCCCGAGCATCATGCGGCGCTGATCAGCATGACCGGGCAGTCGCACGCCGCGCTGGCCCGTGCCGCCGCCGAGGGGTACTCGCCGTTCGTCAGTTCGGCCATGCGCTCGGATATCGGGGCGCTGCTGGCAGGCACCAGCCCGCTCGTCGCCACGCACGGCATTGCTGGCCCACCGCGGCCGGACGTGGTCGTGTACAGCACGAACACCGGCCACGAGTTGCAGCCCTGGTTCGAGTTCTATGGTTCGCATTTTCATGTGCCGACTGTGGGCCTGCATTTCCCGCCCGGGCTCACACGTGCTGGAGCGAACAGACATCGATGGGGCAACGGCACAATTGGCTCGGCTGATCGAGCGCCTGGAGACAGTCACGGGACGCTCGCTCGAGATGAGCCGCCTCTCCGAGGTCGTGAGCGCGAGCGCCGAAGCCTCCCTGTTGTGGGCGCATATCCTCGGCATGGCGCGCACGAATCCGGCACCGCTGACATTCTTCGACGCGCAGGTTCACCTGGCACCGCTGGTGCTGCTCCGCGGAACGCGCGCAGCGGTCGATTACTATCGCCTGCTCGCCTCGGAGCTCGAGGATCGGATGGCTCGCGGCATCGCCGCTGTTCCCAACCAGACACATCGCGTGTACTGGGAAGGTCCGCCCGTCTGGTGCGCACGCCACACCCTGGCCGACATTTTTGCCGCCCGCGGCGTAGCGATCGTCGCGTCCACGTACGCGAGCACCTTTGCGCTCACGGCACTCGACGGTCGCGATCCACTCTCGAGCATGGGGGCCGCCTACGCCGGAGTCTCCGGCAATCGCTCGGAAGCTTACCGGAACGCGTCGGTGGATTCGCGGCTGGAGGAATACGGCGTCAACGCGATCGTGCTTCATCATTGCCGCACGTCGCATGAGGCAAGTCATTTGGGTTACGGTCTTGGCGCACGCGGCCAACGGCTCACGGACATTCCGACACTCGTCCTCGAGGCCGACGCGCACGACGCCCGTCTCTTTTCCGCCGAGCGGCTCGAGCGCCAGCTTGCGGATTTCATCGAGGAGCACCGTGAGCTCTTCACCGACCGCCTCGTGGCGTACTGAGGCGACAGGAGCGATACGCATGCCCGATCATCGGATGAGAATCGCTGCCGGCATCGACGTCGGAACGGAGTGCGTCAAAGCCGTCGTGGCGAGCGAGGACGGGCGCGTGCTCGGACGCGCCGTGACGCCGATCCGCGGATATTTCCAGGCGTGCGCCTTTGAGGCGCTGGCCGCGGCCCTCGAGGATGCACAGCTCGACGCAGACGCGATCGATGCGATCGGCGCGACTGGATTCGGTATGGACTGCGTTGCCGACGCAACGCTGCGCGCCAGCAACGGGGCCTGTCACGCACTCGGCGCCTTCCAGCACGTCTCGCACTCCATGACGCTCGTGGACATCGGCGGACGCGATCCGCATGTGATCCGCGTCGATGACCTCGGCCGCCGCACGGATGCGCGCGGCGTGCGGCGCTGCGCGCTGGGCATCGGCAGTTTTCTCATGTTCACTGCGCGCCACCTCGATGTGCCGCCGACGCGGCTCCAGGAGCTCGCCGCCGCCGCCGAACATTCCGTCACCGTCAGCAGCTACTGCTCTGTCTTCTCGGCGACCGAGGTGCTCGAACGACTGCGCGACGGCGCGACGAGAGAAGAGGTCGCGCTCGGCTGCATGCGGTCGGTCGCCGAGCGCATTGTCGAGATCGGCGGGTTCTGCGAGCCACTGTATGTCTGCGGCGGCGTCGTCGAGTTCTTCCCGGGCGTGCTGCAAGCCCTGGAATCACTGGCCGGCATTCCCGTGCACGCCGTGCAAGAGCCGATCTACACGGCCGCGGTCGGGGCCGCGCTCATGACGCTGCGTGCTGGAGAGCCGTCATGACTACGCTCGCATCGGCCGCCACGCTCAAAGCAACGATGGACGCGTACTTTCGCGACCTCGGTGACGCCGCGGAACGGCGAACCGCGCCGGTCGCCTGGTGCACGAGCGTCGGCCCCGCCGAACTGCTGCGCGCCCTGGGCTTCCGCGTGTTCTTTCCAGAGAACCACGCGGCCATGCTCGGCGCGGCACGTACGGCCAACCGATACATGCCGCTCGCGCACGCGCACGGCTACTCGCAGGAAATCTGCTCGTATCTGACGAGCGACGTCGGCGCATATCTCGCCGGCGAGTCACCGCTGACAGCGTACGGTCTTGCAGGCACGCCGCGACCAGACGTGCTCGTGTTCAATACCAACCAGTGCCGCGACGTGCGCGACTGGTTCGAGTGGTACGGGCGTACATGGAACGTACCGGTCGTCGGCATTCGCTCGCCTCGTTCGCTTGAAGTCGTCACACAGGACGACGTGGACGCCATCGCCAAGCAGATCGAGCGCCTCGTGCCGACGCTCGAAGCCGTGGCCGGCACGCGGCTGGATTCGCAGCGGCTCGAAGCCGCGGTGCGCCATTCGCGTGACTGCTCGGACCTGTGGGAGCTGTGCCTTCGTACGGCAGCGCATGAGCCAGCGCCACTCACGTTCTTCGACGGCACCATCCACATGGGCCCAGCCGTCGTGCTGAGGGGCGCCGAAGAGGCGTGCGCGTATTACCGCGTCCTGCTCGCCGAACTGGAAACGCGCGCGCAACAGAACGCCGCGGCCGTCGAGGGTGAAACGTTTCGCCTGTTCTGGGACGGCATGCCGATCTGGGGCCGGCTGCGCGCGCTATCCACATTGTTCGCCGAGTTTCGCAGCGCGGTCGTCGCCTCCACCTATTGCAATAGCTGGATCTTCTCCGCACTCGATCCCGCAAATCCCATCCAGTCGATGGCGCGCGCCTCGCTGGAGCTGTTCATCGTCCGGTCGGAGCAGGCGAAGGAAGACTATATCGCGCGCATGGCCGAGTTGTATCACGTCGACGGTATCATCTACCATGACTGCCGTACCTGCCCGAACAACACGAACAGCCGCTACGGCATGCCCGCCCGTCTCACCGAGCGCATCGGCATCCCATCGCTCATCCTGGATGGTGACGTGAACGATCTTCGCTGCGTGTCCGATGAGCAGACGCGCACGAACATGGAGGGATTTGTCGAGCAGCTCGCCGATGCGAAGATCGCCAATCGGGGTAGCAGCGCATGATGCAGTATGCGGGAATCGATAGCGGCTCATGGAACACCAAGGCTGTCATCATCGACAGCGATGCACGAGTGCTCGGCACGTCTGTCGTGCGGTCCGGTGCCGATCTCGCCGGAGCGGCCGAACGCGCGTACGCCGATGCCCTCGCGCGCGCAGGGTGCGCGTGCGGCGACATCCACGCTGTGTGGTCCACCGGTTTCGGGCGGCAGAGTGTGCCGTTTGCGCATGGCTCCAGAACCGAGCTCGATTGCCACGCACGCGGCGCCGCCTTCTACGTTCCCGGACCGTTGACCGTCATCGACATCGGTGGACAAGATGCCAAGGTCATTCGCCTCGACGTTGGAGGCCAGCGCGTTTCGCACCGCATGAATCGCAAGTGCGCCGCCGGGACCGGGAGCTTTCTTGATGAAATCGCGCTGCGTCTCGGCGTCCCCATCGAGGACATGGACGCGCTCACCGCCGAAACGCGAGAGGACCTGGAGTTGTCGAGCTTCTGCACGGTGTTTGCCGGAACCGAGTTGCTCACGCTCATTCGCAGCGGCAAGCGCCCGGCCGATCTCGCCATGGCCGCGTATCGCTCGCTCGTGAAGCGCATCGTCGCCATGGACGTGCTGCAAGGCCGCGTCGTCGCCACGGGCGGTGTCATTGCACATCACCCGACCATGGTGACGCTGCTCGCCCGCGAACTGCATGTAGACATCGTCGTGCCGCCGCACCCACAGGAGATGGGCGCGTTTGGCGCGGCACTCGCCGCGCGGGACGGAGCCTCATCCGTCGGCCCGGCAGCCACCAAACCCCACCCAATGATGACCACAGCCGAGAGCGCCGCTCATGAAATCTGACGAGCAGCTTTCCAGGCGGCTCCCGTTGAATCACGCGCGAGCGTCGGTGCGTCAGGACGACACGCTGACATGCTCGCTGGCTCCCCATGGAGAGCGCGAGAGCGTTGGCGCGCTGCTGGCCCGTAATGCGGCACGTTTCGGTGATCTCGCCGTATGTTGCGAGCGGCGCGACGGCGCATACCGGGCAACGTCGTGGGTCCAACTGCTGGACGACGCCTGCGCCTTCCGCTGCTTTCTCATGGAGCAAGGCACCGTCCCAGGCGACCGCGTAGCGGTCGTCTCGCGGAACCGGTCGGCGATGTTGACGGCGGAATTTGGTACGATGGCACTTGGTGCCGTGTACGTCCCGCTCTTCGCCGGGTACTCGCCGGAGCAGACCGCGGAGCTCCTCGAGCACGCGGCGCCGAGCATCGTGATCTTCGCCGATGCGGCGAACGCGGACCGCATCAAGATTCCAGCGTCGGCGAAGGCGGTGTTGACCTTCGACAGTACGCCGGAGGCGCAGCACGGCCGCTTCGCCTTCAATGAGGTCGTGCGTCGTTTGCGGCCCAGCGACGTCACGCGCCGCGAGTTCATCGCTCAGTCATGCGCGATCGACGTTGATGCGCCCTGCCTCATGATGTACACGTCAGGCACCAGCGGCGCTCTCAAAGGGGTGCTCCTCACCCACGACAACATTCTCTCGCAGCGGCGTGCCCTCGCGGCGCTGTGGGACGTCACGTCGAACGACCGTTTCCTATCGTATCTCCCCTGGCACCACAGCTTCGGCGGGATCTTCGAGAAGTACACCGCGCTGCATAATGGCGCGACCATCTATATCGACGATTCCCTGGGCCGCGACTTTGCTGCCCTGCTCCGCAACTGGATCGAGACGCGCCCCACGATCTACTTCAGCGTGCCGAAGGTCTACCAGCAACTCGTGGCCCACGCGCAAGCGCATCCGGAAGACGACGCGTCGATCTTCCATCCCGATCTACGCTTCGTATTCACAGCGGCGGCGCCGCTCCCCGCGAACCTGTCGCAATTTTTCGCGTCCAAGGGAGTTGCCGTCGTCGAAGGGTGGGGCCTCACGGAGACCTCGCCCTGCTGCACACTCACCGATCCCGCCGAGGCCAGAGCGGTGCCGGGCATGGTTGGCTATCCCATTCCCGGCGTCAGCGTCCGCATCGCACCCGACGGCGAGATTCTCATCCGCGGTCTGAACGTCATGGCCGGCTACTACATGGACCAGACGGCGACGACGCGTGCTCTTCCCGGGGATGGGTGGTTCCACACCGGGGACCTCGGCGAGCTCTCTGGCGACGGGCTCCGGCTTGTCGGCAGGAAGGACCGTGTGTTCAAAATGCTCAACGCGGAGAAGGTCGTCCCGACGGACATCGAGAACCGCCTCGCCGGAATGAACAAGTACATCCGGCACGTGATCATCACCGGCGACGGCCGTGACTTCGTCGCCGCACTCGTGTTCCCCGACTATTTCCGTATCGCCGAGGAGTTCGGCACCGATCGCGCAGCCGCCGAACGCGAGGTGAAGGCGTCGCTGCGCGACACCATCCTCGAGTTCAACCGGTCGCATGCCGTGAAGTACGAGCGCGTCAACGCCTTCGTCGTCATCAGCTCCGAGCTGTCGATCGAGGACGGCGAGCTGACGCCGTCGCTCAAAGTGCGCGTACGCACAGTGCTCGAGCGCGCCCACGGCTACGTCGATGCCGTGTACGAGCCGAGCGCCGCGTGCGAGTGCCGCTTCCTGCGCAAAGTGCTGCGCCTGGCGGACGACCACCGCCCCTGTTTCGCCGGACGAGATCGCACGCTCGCGCAGTGCCATGAGTGCGGGGCCTTCATCTTTGACGACGCCAATGGCGTCGCCAGCACAGGAGAATGACACAATGACGCACGTAGCGGGTTCCGAGTGGAACGCTTGGTTCATGACCGCGCCCGGCGCGCGCCTGGAGCACCGTCCGCTCCCCAATCGGAAGCCCGAGCCGGGCGAAGCGGTCGTGGAGGTCGCCGGCTGCGGCGTCTGTCACACCGACGTCTCCTTCCTCATGCAGGGCGTGAAGACTCGGTCTGCGTTGCCGCTCGTCCTTGGCCACGAAATCAGTGGGTGGGTCCGCGAAATCGGCGCGGGCGTCGATGCGGGGCTCATCGGCCAGGCCGTCATCGTGCCAGCGGTTTTGCCGTGCGGCGAGTGTGATCTCTGCCGCGCAGGCCGCCGCGCAATCTGCCGTAACCAGGTCATGCCGGGCAACGACCGCCACGGCGGATTCGCGTCGCACGTTGTCGTCCCCGCGCGCTATCTCTGCCCTGTGCCTTCCGCGCTCCTTGCCAGCCACGACTTGTGGGAGCTCGCCGTGGTCTCCGATGCCATATCGACACCCTTCCAGGCGGTGAAGCGCTCCGGCCTCGAAGCCGGCGACTTCGCCGTATTCGTCGGTGCGGGCGGCATTGGTGTGCACGGCGTGCAGATCGCGGCCGCGGCCGGTGCCATCGTCGCCGCGGTAGACGTGAGCGCCGCAAAGCTCGAGCAGGCACGTGCCGCCGGCGCGCAGGGCGGCATCGACGTTCATGGCATGAGCGTGAAGGACACGCGCAAGGCCGTGCGAGATCTGGCAAATGCACTGGGTGCGCCACCGCACTGCTGGAAGATCTTCGAGACCTCAGGCACGCGCGCCGGCCAGGAAACGGCATACGCCCTGCTAGGCTTCGGCGCCGTGCTGTCGGTGGTCGGCTATACCGCCGAACGAGTCGAACTGTGTCTCTCGAACCTCATGGCGTACGACGCCGAGGCACGCGGCAACTGGGGGGCCGACCCACTCATCTATCCCGAGCTGTTGGAATGGATCGCCAACGGACGCATTCACGTGAAGCAATTCGTCGAGCGCCACCCGCTCTCGCGCATCAATGAGGTCTTCGACGACGCGCATCATGGACAGCTCGCAAAGCGAGTTGTGCTCACGCCCACCTGACGGAAGCGGGAGGACCGCGTGGAAGCCATCGACGTACTCTTGCAGGAACACCGCGTCATCGAGCAGGTGCTCGATGCGCTTGACGCCGGCGCCGCGCGGCTCGCGCGCGGCGAGGCCGTGCCGGCGCGCTTCTTTCTCGATGCCGCGGACTTCGCTGCCCGCTTCGCCGATGGCTCGCATCATCGGAAGGAGGAGGGAGTCCTGTTCCCCACGATGACTCGGCACGGTGCCCCGGAGCGGGGCGGCGCGATCGAGATGATGTTGGAGGAACACGAACAGGGCCGGGCGTACGTCCGTCAGCTCCGCGAGGCTGCCAGGCAGCTGGACGCGGGCGACACTCGCGCGAGCGGCCGCATCATAGCGGCCGCCCGTAGTTACGCGGCACTGCTTCGCGACCACATCGCCAAGGAGGACGAGATGCTGTTCCCTATGGCGAGCGAGCTGATCCCCGAGCCTGCGCACGGCGACGTCATTGCGGCGTTCGCGCAGGTGGAGGAAATGGACGTCACGACCCACGCAGAACTGCTTGCGCTGGCGGAGCGACTCCACCGGGAAGTGGCGACATGAAATCCTCAATGCGGCCCGACGCCGGCTAACACTCGTAGCGGAGCCCCGGGTCCCTTCCGGTTGCCACGAAATCGCTGACAGGGTAAAGTCGCGCCAACGTGACTCTAGATAGAGAGTCACGTTGGATCAGCCTCTGTCGTCAACCGTGAAGACCATCGGGGAGAACGAGTGCTTGAATGTGTAGTGTTGGCTGGCGGACTGTGGTTCGCTGGAGCCATCAACCCACCGACGGCAAACGCGAACGCGGACCTGGACCGCTTCACTTGTGACGTCGTCGCGGCAACGACGCCGGCCGTGCCCGCCATGCCACGGAGCCTCGTGCCGGACCCGACCGTCACGACCACGGTCAATGACACGGTGCGCCGGAAGCGCGTGGTTGCCGTGGAGTACAGCGACTGGTACAGCCGTCGTCTCACTATTCATCGGTGGGCCAGCTACCTGACGCTGCCGCTCTTCGCCGGGAACTACGTCACAGGAAGCCAACTCCTCAAATCCGGCAACCAGGCGCCGCGTTGGGCAATCGATACGCATGGTCCGTTGGCGACGGGAGTCACGGCGCTCTTTGTCGTGAACACCGTGACGGGCGGCTGGAATCTCTGGGCGGGCCGCAACGACCCAGCGGGTCGCGGATGGCGAACCGCACACGCCCTCCTCATGCTGACTGCCGACGCGGGGTTCACCGCAACAGGAATTCTATCCACCAAGGCAAAGCGATCGGATCAGCTTCGGCGGCTGCACCGCGACATCGCGCTCGGCTCCATCAGCACCGCAGTCGTCAGCTACGTCATGATGCTGTCCCCGTTCCGCCATGATTGACTCACGCCACCAGTCGTCACATGCGGCGTAGACACTCGCTGTTGGTTCCGTAATCCAATGTGTTCGCCAGACTGCCCATGCGGCGGAAATCTCCCGCGCCGAGCGTTCATCAGTCGGGGCGCGCTCGGCACGATCGGGGCCTTCGTGCTCTCGGCGTGCGGCGATCGCAACATTGGTGGTACCTATCCGACCGATCCGTTCCCCACGACGCCCTTCACGATCAAGTTATCAGACTTTCCTCAACTTGCCCCGATCGGGGGCATGGCCCGCCTCGACGGCGGCACCGGACAGCCGGTCGCTCTCGTTCGCACCGGCACCGCGTCCTTCGAGGCGGTCTCGTTGGTCTGCCCGCATCAAGGTGCGATCGTGGAGTTGGCGGGATCGCCGGCATTCCGATGCCCGAGCCATCTTGCTGAGTTCGCGGCGGACGGCACGTGGATCGGCGGCCATCAAACGGGCGACCTGACGCAACTGGGCGTCACGTTCGACCCCAACGCCGGCACCGTGACGATCAACGGCCCTGTGGGCGCGGGACCGGCGCCAAGCATGTCGGTCAGTCCCACCAGCGAAGTCTTTGCCGCCGTGCAGAACGGAACCAATCCCGCCGTGCAGACGGCGAGCATCACCAATACGGGCGGTGGAACACTATCGGGACTGGATATCGTCGTCGGGTACGGACTGGCTCAGCCAAGCGGCTGGCTCGCCGCCACGCTCGACGTGCACACTGCCCCGGCGACGCTCACACTGCAACCGTCGATCGCAGGGCTGGCCCCCGGTGCGTACACGGCGACGGTGCAGATCACTGCGCCCACGGCCGTCAATGCGCCGCAGGCGCTCCCCGTTTCCCTCCTCGTTTCGTCTACCGCGGCGGCGCCGACAATCGCCGTCGCATCGACGAACGTCGCATTCGCCGCCGCGGCCGGCAGCGCAAGCCCCGTGGCGCAGCAGCTCGCCATCACGAACGTTGGCGGTGGAACGCTTGCGGGGCTCAGCATCGGAACGATCGCATTCGGCGCGGGCGCCGCCGGGTGGCTCGAGCGCGATACTCACCTCGGCCACCGCACCCTCTACACTCATCCTCACGCCAACGCTCGGCGCGCTGAACGCGGGAACATATACGGCGACGGTTCCGATCGTCGCGTCCGGAGCGACCAACTCGCCGCTGCAAGTTGCCGTCACCTTCACGGTGGCCGCGGCGAATGCAGCACCCAGCTTGGCGCTTTCGGTGACCACGGCGTCATTCCTGACGACGCAAGGGGGCGGCAGCACCGCAACCCAAACGATCAATGTGCAAGACGGCGGCGGCAGCACCATCGCCGGGCTCACCGCGGCAATCGCGTATGGCACGGGCGGCTCGGGGTGGCTGACGGCCGCGCTCTCCACCACGACAGCGCCGGCGATTCTCACACTCACCGCCTCTCCACTGGCGCTGCCGCCTGGTACCTATACGGCGACGGTGTCGGTGGCATCTGCCGGCGTCGCCAATTCGCCGCGGACTGTCGCCGTGACGCTCACAGTCGGGGCCAGTTCCGCGCTGGTGCTGTCGCCGGCGAGCGTGTCATTCAGCGCGCCCGCCGGCACGAGCCCGGGCGGACAGGTGGTGAACATCACGAGTAGTGGGAGCGCCATACTGAGCGGCCTCGCGTTCAGCGTCACCTACGGATCTGGCGCAACCGGGTGGCTCAGTGGGTCCTCGCTCAACACCACGACAACGCCGGCCGCGCTCACCCTACGAGCGGCCTCGAGCACGTTCTCCGTTGGAACGTACACGGCAACGGTTCAGATCACCGCCGTAGGCGTAGCCGCCAAGACCGTGGCCGTGACGCTCGCCGTGAGCCCGGCGGGGCTTGGAGTGGTCATCGCCAATTGGCCCACACTCGCCACCGTGGGAGGTATAGCGGGCAGCGTCGGCGTCGTTCAGGGCACGCCGACTGCCGTCGTTCGCACTGGCGCGAATACATTTGCTGCGTTCTCAATGCGGTGTCCACATCAGGGAACCACGGTGCGGATAGAGAACTGGCACAGCACGGGATCCGCGTTCCACTGCCCCAACCATAACGCGCTGTTCGATTCTGCGGGCCAGCTTCTTCCGTCCTCACCGCAACGAACCACGAACCTCGTTGCGCGCACGGTTTCCTATAACGCCGGGGATACGACACTGTACATCTCGTGAGGGTAGAGACACGGGACACGGGACACGGGACACGGGACACGGGACACGGGAGACGGGAGACGAGTGTGGAACACTCACAACGCACAACTCACAACTGGACACTCGAAACTCGCCGACCGGTGGGCCGACCGCTACGGAGCAGCCAGCGACATCCGGCCAGTCAAGACACGGAGCCCAACCCGACTCAGTCTCACCCGACCCATGTGAAGGTCATGAACACGTAGTCGGCCGTTGTCCCGTTGTCCCGTTGTCCCGTTGTCTCGTGTCTCGTGTCTCGTGTCTCGTGTCTCGTGTCTCGTGTCTCGTGTCTCGTGTCTCGTGTCTCGTGTCCTCCACCCGTGACGCGTCCACGGCTCGCCGGTCTATCAGGAGGCACGCACCGCAACGAAGAGCGCCCTCGCCACGGCAGCGCTGGTCATCATCGCGCTCGTGCCCGCGATGAGTGACGTGTTGGCCGCGCAGCGAATCACGCAACAACGCATTGTTGCCACTCGCCGCTTCCGCACGCAGATCGCGCAGCTTCCCGCAATGCAATCGTATCGTATTCGTCCGGTATGCTCCGGACCACGTTGGGACATACGCCCTGGTGGCCAACGTCGCCGATCCAGGTACGGCGCGCACGCTCGTGGCATACGACTACGGCGCCCTCGATGAGCGCTTGCTGGAGCGCGTCCCCAACCGGGTTCCGTATCTCTACGACCAGGCCCACCAAGAGCTCGTACCGTTACGCCGCAGGTAGGGAACGCGGAAGCCCTGCAAGGGCGTGCTTACGTCTGATGACCCTATCCCGTGACCATTGGTTTTTCCTTATGCGCAGATCAGGGAATCCCCGACAAACAACAGTCGCGTCGCGTCGTCATCCGAGGGTCCACATTCATCACTCCTCTCCGCTCGAGCCTCATGCTTACCAACGGCAAGCACCATCCGGAGGCAACTGCGCCGCACCCTTCGTCGCACATCACCGAGAACGCCCTCGGCCGCGCCGAATACGACGAGATGCAGGCCCTCGGGATGATCACGCAGGAAGGCACGCGCACGCCGGCATCCGTTCGCGACGCATCACGCACGCTGGATATCATCGAGCGGCATGCTATGCACGCGACCGGCGTCCTCAATGAAGCGTTCGATTACGCAAAGCCATCGTCCTTCTCCCGCGGTATCCGCTTCGATCTCGGCGACAAGACGGTGCTGCTCATCTCCGGAACCGCGAGCATCGACGAGGCTGGACGCACGGTCAACGTTGGCGACTTCCGCGCGCAGCTCTGGCGAACCTATCGCAACATTTCCGAGTTGCTCGCAGCCGACGGAGCGAGCTGGCACGACATCGTTCGCACGAGCTGCTACCTGCGCGACATCGAGCGTGATTACAAGGATTTCAATGAAGTCCGCACGGAGTTCTTCGAGTGGCTCGGCCTCGATCCGCTCCCCGCGAGCACTGGCATCCAGACGCGTCTGTGCCGCGAGGACCTGCTCATCGAGATCGAAGCAATCGCCGTCATGCCGCGCGACCGGCGCAGGTAACGACTAAGCCATGCCACGTCGAGTGATTCGCCTGGCCCTCGTCCTGACCGTGCTCGCCGTCGCACCCTGCCCGGCGAGCGCCTCGACGGTTCCCGCCCGTGCACCCGCCGTCTCGAAGATCGACGCGATCGTGTCGGCAAAGCTCAAGCGGCTCGGGATTCAGCCGGCGCCCGTGAGCAGCGACGAGGTGTTCGTCCGGCGAGTCTACCTGGATGTCATCGGCACGTTGCCAACCGCCGACGAAGCACGCTCCTTTCTCGCCGACCGTGACGCGCACAAACGCGAGAAGCTCATCGACGCACTCCTGGAGCGAGACGAGTTCGCCGACTACTGGGCAATGAAGTGGAGCGACGTGCTCCGCGTGAAGTCCGAGTATCCCATCAACCTCTGGCCGAACGCCGTCCAGTCGTACCACCACTGGATCCGGGCGAGCATTCGCGCGAACACCCCGTTCGATCGCTTTGCCCGCGATCTGCTCACGTCGAGCGGCAGCAACTTCCGCGAACCGCCGGTGAACTTCTATCGCGCCGTGCAGAGTCGCCAGCCCGAGGCGCTCGCGGCGGCCGTCGCGCTCACCTTCATGGGGACGCGCGTGGAGCATTGGCCCAAAGCGCGCCTTGCCGGCATGGCTGAGTTCTTCGCGAATGTTTCATACAAGTACACACAGGAGTGGAAGGAAGAGATCGTGTTCTTCGATCCGGACAAGGCGGGTCCACGTCGCGCCACCTTCCCGGATGGCACGACCATCGCCCTCTCGCTCGACCAGGACCCGCGCGTCATCTTCGCGGACTGGCTCACGGCACCGACGAACCCCTGGTTTGCGCCGGCGATCGCCAATCGCGTCTGGGCGTGGCTGCTCGGCCGCGGCATCACCGCCGAGCCAGACGACATGCGGCCCGACAACCCGCCGGCCAATCCGGAGCTACTGGCGTATCTCGCGCAGGAGGTCGTGGGGTCGCACTACGACCTCAAACATCTCATGCGGATCATTCTGACGTCGGCCACGTACCAGCGCTCGGCGGTCGCCGGGACGGCCGACGCACGGGCCGACGCCAACTTCGCGCACTATATCCAGCGGCCGCTCGATGCGGAGGTGCTGATCGATGCCATCGATCAGATCACCGGCGGAACCGAGCAGTACTCCAGTCCGATTCCGGAGCCATTCACCTTCGTGCCCGAAAGTCGCCGCACGATCACGCTCGCCGACGGGAGCATCACGAACGAGCTGCTCAAGACCTTTGGTCGTTCACCGCGAGATCTTGGCACCGCGTCCGAGCGCGACAACAAGCCAACTGCCCCGGCGCGCCTCGCGCTGCTCAACTCCACGCAGATCCAACGGAAGCTGGAGCAGAGCCAATCCTTGCAGGCGCTGGTGCGCGCGCCCATGGGGCTGCCGGAGCTGGTGACGAATCTCTACATGATGATTCTCTCACGCTCGCCCAGTGCCGACGAGCTGAAAGCTGGTCTGACCTACGCCGCGTCGGTCAGCAACAATCGGCGCACGACCACGATCGACGTCGCGTGGGCGCTGATCAACTCGCCCGAATTTCTCTACCGGCACTAGGCCTCACCCAGGGACACGCCATGAGCATGAACAGACGCGATGCCTTGAAACACGGACTGCTGAGCGCGGGCGCACTCTTCGTCGCGAACCAGCTCCCGCGCGCCGCATGGGCTGCCGAGCCTGCGCGCGCCACCAAGGCCAAGTCCGTCATCCAGATCTGGATGTGGGGCGGTCCGGGCCACCTGGACACGTTCGACCCCAAGCCGGATGCCGGCTACGACTACTGCGGTCCGTTCAACAAGCCGATTGCCACGAATGTCGATGGCATGCTGATCAACGAATTGCTGCCGGAATTGGCCAAGCACGCCGACAAGTACTCGATCATCCGCAGCATGACCCACGGTATCAACGCCCACGAGACGGCGTCCTATACCGTGCAGACGGGCCGGAAGTCGAACGGGCACGACGTCTTTCCCTGTGCTGGCGCCGTCGTATCGCTGTTCAAGGGCGCGGATGCGGGATACAAGGGTCTCGTTCCGCCGTACGTGGTCCTCACCCAACCGCAGGGGCGATTTTCTGAAGCCGGTTTCCTCGGACCGCGCTATGCCCCCTTTGCGACCGGCGGAGACCCGGCGCAGGCGCGATTCGTCGTCGAAGGCGTCGTGGCGCAGAACATCTCGGATGATCGGCAGCGCAGCCGCCGCGAATTGCTGCGCCAGCTCAAGACCATCGGCCACGTCCTGAACGCCGATGCATCGCTCGACGCATTCACGCACTCCGAGGACCAGGCCTACGATCTCATCCTCGGCGACGCTGGCAAGGTCTTCGATCTCTCGCAGGAGCCAAACGACCTTCGCGACCGCTACGGGCGCAACACCTTCGGACAATCCTGTCTCGTTGCCCGGAGGCTCGTCGAACGCGGCGTGCCGTACATCACGATCAACTATCAGGGCTGGGACACCCACAAGCAGAACTTCCAGATTCTGCGGCAGAAGCTCCCGCAGATGGACAAGGGTCTCGCGATGTTGTTGCAGGACCTGTCCGATCACGGGTTGCTGGACAGCACCATCGTGTGGTGTGGCGGCGAATTCGGCCGGCGGCCTCGTATCGACTGGGAGGCTCCGTGGAACGGCGGCCGCAATCATCATGGTGCCGTGTTCTCGTCTCTCGTCGCCGGCGGCGGATTCAAGGGCGGTCACGTGATCGGATCGTCCGACGCTCGCGGCGAAGAGGTGCGCGACCGGCCGGTGTCGCCCAGCGATCTCATCGCCAGCATCTATCAATTGCTCGGCATCGATCCGAATGCCAAGCTGCCGCATCCACAGGGTCTCGACATGCGTGCCATTCCCGGACCCGCCGAAGGCCTCAACGCGGGCGGAATACTGACTGAGATCATATGAGACTGCTCACGTTGTCTGGTGTGCTCGTCGCGACCACGGTGGCCGCGGTGCCGGCACGGGCGCAACAAACCGCGCAGATACCGCACGCCGGATACGTCTATCCAGCCGGAGGCCAGCAAGGCACCACGTTTCAAGTGCAGGTTGGGGGGCAGTATCTGAACGGCGTGGGCGGAGCATTCGTGTCGGGCACCGGCGTGAGCGTGTCTGTGGCCGGCGTGGACCGGCCCATACTTGGCCAGGCCCTCACTGCACTGCGCGACACCGTGCAAGCCCTCGTGAAAGGAATTCAGCAGCAGGGCGCGGACCCGGCAACGCAGCGGCGCATTCTGGCCATCCGGGATACGATCATCGAGTCCGTGCGGCGCCAGCAAAATCCCTCGTTGGCCGAGATCGTCACGCTCAACGTCACCATTGCTGGGGACGCGGAGCCGGGCCAACGCCGGTTGCGATTGCAGACGCCGGTCGGGCTCACGAGTCCTCTCGTATTCTGCGTGGGACAGCTCCCCGAGTTTCGCGAGATAGCCCGGAAGGAAACGAAGGCCGACGGCGAATTGGCGATCACCCTGCCTGCAGTCGTCAACGGTCGTCTCATTCCCGGCGACATCGCTCGTGCGCGGACTCCGCAGGCCGCACAGAACCAATTCGCGTCGGGCGACGTCGATCGCTATCGCTTCCATGCGCCAAAGGGATTGCACCTGGTCGCCACGGTGGATGCGCGGACCTTGATGCCGTATCTCGGTGACGCCGTACCCGGGTGGATCCAGGCCACACTCACGCTGTACGACGCACACGGCCGCGAGCTCGCCTACAACGATGATTATCGCTTCCATCCGGACCCCGTGATTCAATACGACATCCCGGCGGATGGCGAGTATGTCATCGAGATCAAGGATGCACTGTATCGGGGCCGAGATGATTTCGTCTACCGCATCAGCATCGGCGAGCTTCCATTCCTCACCAGCGTGTATCCGCTCGGCGGGCGCGCTGGCGCGCGAACCGATCTGGCGCTCACCGGATGGAATCTCGCGTCCAATCGCACGGTGTTGGACGCAACGAACAAGCGAGCCGGCCGATCGTCCATCGCCGCGGCAATCGGAGCTCACCGCTCGAACAGCCTTCCCGTTGCGCTCGATACGTTCCCCGAAGTGAGCGAGCGGGAGCCGAATGATACGCGCGCGCGCGCGACATCCGTTGCGCTTCCGGTCATCATCAACGGACGCATCGACCATCCCGGCGACCGGGACATCTTCAGCTTCACCGGCAAGGCCGGCGATACCATCGTTGCCGAGGTGACTGCCCGCAGATTGGAGTCGCCGCTCGACGCAGTGCTCGAGCTGTCCGATGCCGCCGGCAAGCGCCTGGCATGGAACGACGATCACGAAGACAAGGGCGCGGGGCTCGAGACACATCACGCCGACTCGTGGTTGATGGCGACGCTGCCAGCGGCCGGTACGTATTACGTGCAACTGCGCGACGTACAGCAGCACGGCGGACCGGAGTACGCCTACCGTTTGCGCATCAGCAGCCCACAACCGGACTTCGAGCTCCGGGTGTCACCGTCGAGCATCAGCGTGCCGGGTGGCAACTCCGTTCCAGTGACCGTCACCGCCATACGGCGCGACGGCTTTGCTGGGGACATTGCCGTGGCGCTGGCGAACGCCCCGCGCGGTTTTCTCTTCAGCGGCGGTGTCATACCCGCGGGACAGGAGCAGATCCGCACGACGCTCACAGCGCCAGCGGCGGTGCGCGCGATCGGCGGGCAAGGCGCCGCGCCAATGCCCGTCGCACTCCAATTCTCAGGACACGCGACGATCGCCGGGCGCACCGTCACGCATGACGCGGTCCCGGCGGACGACATGATGCAAGCGTTCGCGTACCGTCATCTCGTCCCAGCCGATGATACCTGGGTGTCGGTGCTGGCTCGAGGCGGCACCATGGTGGCGTCGCGCGTGGTGACGCCACTGCCGCTCCGGTTCGCCACCGGAGGAACGGTGCAGGTACGTGCAGCAATTCCGCCCGGTTACCGCACGTTGGAGACCATCCAATGCCGACTGAGTGAACCGCCAGATGGAGTCACGCTGACCGGCACGACGCTAGACGCCTCGGGCATCACATTTTCACTCACCGTGGACCCAGCGAAGGTGAAACCAGGGGTGCGCGGGAACTTGATCGTGGAGATCACCGGGGAGCGCGTTCCCCCGGCGAATGCGCAGCGGCCGGCTGGACAGGCCCCGCCGCAGCGCCAGCGAGTGGTTGCCGGCATACTGCCGGCACTGCCATTTGAGATCGTGAAGTAGGATACTATTGAGCTTTCGTGCGCGCAGGGGCTTTCTTGCGCGCGGGGGCTTTCTTGCGCGCGGGGGCTTTCTTGCGCACGGATTTTTGTGCCGCGCGAGCCGGTTTCTTTCGCGCGGCTTTCGCGTTCGTCGCCTTCTTTACCTTCCCGGGTCCTTTCTCGCCCTTCTTCGCACTCGCTGCAGGCCGATCTCGATTCTGGCGCCGTGTGGTCGTCGCAGTTTCGTCCTTCGCCGCCATCTCCAATCCGAACATCTCGGACAGGTTCGCACGCGCGAGCATCCGGTCCTTTCGCGGGGCGCGCTTGGCCATGGTGGCAACACTATCCGCATTGGCGATCAGGTCGCTCGCATCAGCCTGCCGAAGGGTGAACAGGAGTTCAGGCTGTTCATCCAATCGCGCACCAATTCCGTAAAGTACAGCGGCGACGTGCTTGCACATCGACGCGTAGTCCGGGCAACTGCAATCGAGGCGGATCTCGGCGGGCGCCGGAAAGAGCCCGGAGCCTTGCCGGCAGATGCGCTCCATTGCGGCAGCCGAGAGGCGGCCTTGCAGTAGCTCGACGACGGAATCGATGCTGCCCGCCAAGTCCGTGCAGATGGACTTCCATCGCTCGCTCGAGATCGGCGAGATGGCGATGGTCGTCTCGTAGAGCGATGACCCGCGGACCAACGCCTCGATCGTCCCGGGCGTGATGGCGAGGTGCAGCACGAGACCGTTGCGCACATACGAACGACCCCGCGGCAATCGGTTCTCGAAATCGCTATAGCTCTCGAGGTTCTTGCACCACGCCGTCCCCCAGAAGGTGCGCGTGATCGCACGGCCCTCGATCACGACAGGCTCCAGCGTCCGCCCCTTCTTCGTGAGCGCCGCCGCCTCGCGCTTGGCTGCCGCACGGAGCGCACCGACCGACAGGCGAGGTTTCCAGTTCCAGTCGTAATACGACATGAATCATTCGTTGATGGAGGATCCAATGTCGAGCGACACGAGCCGGAGCAACTCGTCGTCACTCAACTCTGTAAGATTGAGCTCCCCGCCGCCTTCGAGCAAGCCGGCCGAGAGATGCGACTTCGATTCAATGAGCCGGTCGATCTTCTCCTCGACCGTGCCGCGACAGATGAACTTGTGAACGAGCACGTTCTTGCGCTGTCCAATGCGGAAGGCACGGTCTGTCGCCTGGTTCTCCACTGCCGGATTCCACCACCGGTCGAAGTGGATGACATGTGATGCGGCGGTGAGGTTGAGCCCCGAGCCGCCCGCCTTGAGTGAGATCACGAAGAACGGCACCCGGTCGTCGTCCTGAAACTGCCGAACCATGTCTCCGCGACGGTTCACTGGAGTCTGCCCGTGCAGCGTGAGGCCCGGTTGACCGAAGACGGTTCCGAGGAACCCGGCGAGCGGTGCCGTCACTTCGCGAAACTGCGTGAAGACGAGCACCTTCTCTTGTTTCGCCGCGATTACCTCGGCGAGCTCGCGAAGGCGCGCCCACTTGCCGCTGTCACTCTCCGCCCAGGCCTCGTCGCCGAGCCACTGCGAGGGGTGGTTGCAGATCTGCTTGAGCCGCATGAGAAAGCTCAACACCACGCCGCGACGCTGCATGCCGTCGAGTATGGCGAGTTGCTCTCGGAGCTCACGGACCGCTTGGTCATACAACGCCGCCTGTGCGCGGCTGAGCTGACAGTACGCCTTCACCTCCACCTTCTCAGGAAGATCCGAGATCACCGACCGATCGGTCTTGAGACGACGCAGGATGTAGGGACGAACGAGCTCGCGGAGCGGCCCGTACGGGTTGTGTTGGTCTGCCGCGAGCCGCTTCACGTACGCGCTGAACTGCTTGGCCGATCCCAGGAGACCAGGGTTGATGAAGTCGAAGATGGACCAGAGATCAGAGAGATGGTTCTCCACCGGCGTTCCCGTGATCGCAATGCGCGCGCGGGCCTGTAGACGTTTCGCCGCCCGTGTCTGTTTGGCGCCAGCGTTCTTGATTGCCTGCGCCTCGTCGAGTATGGCGAGATCCCAGCGGTAGTCCGCGACCGATCGCAATCGGAGCAACGAGCCATAGGTGGTGATCACGAGGTCCGTCTCGTCAAACCGGCGCGAGTCGATCGCGGCCAGCGCCGACGCCGGCATTGCGGACTGATGCATCACCATCACGCGCAGCGTCGGCGAGAAGCGCGCAATCTCCGATTGCCAGTTGGCGAGTAGTGACGCCGGTACGACGAGCAGGCTCGGCGCTCGCTCGCTTGCGCGCCTGACCTCGCGCTTCCGAAGGAGGAGCAGCGCGAGTACCTGAATGGTCTTGCCAAGTCCCATGTCGTCGGCCAGGCAGGCGCCGAGGCCGAGCTTCGACAGCAGCGTGAGCCAACGTACGCCGATATGCTGATATGGTCGCAGCGTACCGTGAAGGGCCTCGCCGGGCTCGACGTCGTTCAGCCGTTCGGGGGACCGTAGCCGTTTCAGAACATCCATGAGCCAAGGGCCCGCCTCGACGTGCGACCATTCGCGAACGTTGTCTTCGGATAATTCCTGGCCAACGACGTCCGCGCCGGAGACGAGCCGCGCGGCTTCGGCGAACGTCAGGCCACGCTCAGACGACATCCGTTGGAGTTGACGAAATCGCTCGATCGTTTGCGCGAGCTGCTCGGACTCCACCTGGATCCACTGGCCGCGAATGAACGTGAGCCCGCGCGTGCCCTGGAGTAGCCGTTTAATCTCGGCTGCCGTCAGGCGTTCGCCGTCGAGGGTCACCGCCATGTCGAAGTCGAGCAGCGCGTCGGCACCGACGCCGCCGTTTGCTGGTGGCCGCGATCCCACGGTCGCGGCGACGCGCGGACGCGGCGGCCCACGCCGGCCCCAACGCGCCGGCACGCGAACAATTACGCCGGCGCGCTCGAGGCGTGGCAGGTCGGTGAGCAACTGGAACGCCTCGGCGGCGGACCAACGCAACGGGTGGAATACTTCGCCTGTGTCGACCAACGTCCGCAGCCAAGAACACTCTTCGGCGGCGCGCTGCACGGGCGCAAGTAGCGCGAGCAGGCGCTGGCGGCTCTTCGCGCCCGCATATTCACGGAGGGCCTCGCCCAGGGGGACATGCTGCGCCTTGCCGCGCTGCGAGAGCTGATGCGTGTAGGTCGCGAGAAAGGCGAATGGTGCGTCCGGGTCTTTGGCGTTCTCCGCCAGATTGAAATGAACGTGCCCCACCACGTTCCAGGCCGGGTTGAGCTGCTTCAGCGTCTCGGCGGTAGTCGAACCTGCCTCTCGGCGCCGCATAGCAAACGCCACGTCGATCTCGCCCCACAAAGCACGGAGCCCGTCGGCGGTGACGTACTCCGCGCCCATCATAGCCGGAGCGCCGAGCGCGAGCGCTTCCAAATCAGAGATCTCTGGTGGCGGAAGGGGTACGTCATGCTCGCCCGTATCCCGGCGGGTGCACACCGCGGTGACGTAGCGCGTGCCCAGCTCGCGCCAATACGCGAACACGGGGGGCAGCGGCCGTCCGACCTCGGCGCCGCCGAGTTGCAGCAGACCGTCGCCGGAACCACGCGCAAACGCGTCAACCAGACGTTGTGCGACGAGTTCATCGAGTTCCGGCGCCTGGGCATCCGGCACAACCAGCAGTCGGTTATGCGGAGTCAGGGATAGCGTGAGGCGAGAGCTCATCACCACTCAGCTGCCTACCGGCGAAACAGCACGATACCGGCTGCGATCACGGCCGCATTCTCAGTCCGTTCGTCTCGCAGAATCGGTTTGGCCGTCATGACTTGGGTCCTCCAACCAGGGTGAACAGGTCATCTACGCGCTTGCCGAGGCGATCGGCGAGCACGAAGGCAAGAAGCGCCGACGGGACGTACTGTCCGGTTTCAATGGAACCGATCGTTTGACGGGTGACTCCGGCAAGGTCGGCGAGTTGTCCCTGAGACAAGCCCCGCTCGGCGCGGGCGACCTTCAGCCGGTTTTCCAAGCGCGCTGCTTCGATCGAACCCTCCATCAAGTGTCAGTTGTCAATGTAAGCCGTACTTGTCATTATGACAAATGTTCTTGTCGTTTTGCATTGTTAGCTTGGCAGACACTTGTATCGCGTGGCGTCTGAGTTCGATATCCAGATCGCAGATCGGATCTGGTTGGGCGTTGGCGTTTGAAGAGCGCGCGGCAATGGGGCGCCAGAGTTTGTTTCCTATTGCGCATATCCATTTTTGCATACAAGTTGCGGCATGCGAACCTTACCGCTTCACCGTTTCCTGATTGCGCTGGCATTCGCTACGGTTCGTGCGGCCGGCGTAAGCGCGCAGATTGATAGCCAACGCACGCCGGCGCCTGCGCTTGCGTCGCTCGTCGGGGTCGTGCGTGACTCCACCGGTGCTCCCATGGCCGACGCCGAAGTCACGACGTTAGATCAGCGACGCACGACGCGCACAGGTGCGGACGGTCGATTCACGCTCGCCGACATCCCGCTGGGCTCACACGATGTCTTCTTTCGGAAGCTGGGCTACACGACCGTCTCGTACACCTGGTTGGCGCGGGCGAACGAGCAGACGGACTTGATGGTCACGCTCCGCGCCCTGCCGCACACGCTGGATCCGGTCGTCGTCCGTGCCCAGGAAGACAAGAAAATGCGCGGACGCTCGGCGATTTTGGGATTCGTCGTCGACTCGCTGGGCGAAACCGTCGCCGACGCCGAGGTCCAGCTCGTAGGCGCCGATCGCGTGGGACTCACACGTGAGAATGGCGGGTTCGCCTTTCGCCAGCTTCCGGTGGGTTCCTACCTCGTGCGGGCGCGGAAACTCGGTTACGAGCCGAATGCGGTGGCGGTGCAACTCCAGGATGGCGACGAGCGGGAGATGGCGATCAAGATCCGTCAACTCCCGACGCAGCTCGACCCGGTCGTGGTGAACGAACGGAGCGGCTATGGCCGCAGCGAAGCGGCATGGGCTGAACTGGACAAGCGCAAGCGCTGGCGCTCGGCGGCGAGCGATGTCGTCATCGGACCGGACGACTTGCGACGATTTGGAGGCATCTCGCTGGATATGGCGATGCTGTACGCGGGGGTGTCGGGCGCAGAACAGTTCGCGGTCATGCGCAAAGCCATCCCGACGCACATGGAGCCCCCCGCGCCGCGTGTTTCGGCGCCACAGTCACAGAGTAACATCCCGAGCAGGGCCCGGGCCATGCCGAGTGTTGGTGGGCAACCGCCGGCACCCACCCAACCGATCGGCGCGTTTGACGATAGCGACGCCTGCATACTCATCAACGGCAAGGAGCTGCGCTTCACGCCGCTCCGCCGTTTCATGGCGCGCGACGTGGAGCTCGTCGAAGTCTATCCCACACGCTCGGACCCCGGCGGCACGCTCGCCGCGCGATTCACAGGCGTACATTGCCGCGAAGATATGGGTGAGCACCCCACCTGGTACGTGGTCTGGCTCCGCGACGCCAAGTAATCGCGGTGTCGTCCTGAGCGGTACGCTGTTGTCCTGAGCGCAGCGAAGGATCTGCATCTTGAACGCGCAGATCCTTCGCCTTCGGCTCAGGATGACACGCTGTGGTACACGTGTGCTAGATGTGTGACTATGCGTGTGCCGTCTGCGCCGCGAATTGGCTGAAGAACTCTTGCGACCGACGATCCATCTCTTCGGGTGAGAGATCTTCCCTACGCGTGGCGATCGTCCACTGGTAGCCGTAGGGGTCGGTGAACGTGCCGCTTCGATCGCCCCAGAACTGATCGGCCAGTTGACCCATTGGCCCGGGCGCGACCTGAGCGCCGGCCTTCACGGCGCGATTGAAGAGCGTGTCACAATCCGGCACGTACACCCACAATGAGATTGGCGACGCGCCAAGTGTCTTCGCGCTCTTGGCACCCCCCATCGCGTCGTTCAACATGATATGCGAGTCTCCGATCTGCAGGTCGGCATGCATGACCTTGCCGTCGGGGCCGACTGCACGGCTCTTCTCCTCGGCACCAAGCGCCTTCTTGTACCAGTCAATGGCCTGATCGCTATTGTCGAAAATCAAATGCGCGGTCACGGTATGAAATCCAGAGGGGACGGGACTTCTCGCTTTGGCCATCGTGTCCTCCAGCCATAGGGATGAACGTTCGAGTGCGCGAGGTGGCAAGTCGCGGCAGACGCCGTGCCACAGCGGCGGCGCAGTGCTTGCGAAAACGCAGTAGCTCGAAGGACCAACATGGAGGGGAGTATGTGGGGAAATTGCAAGATGACGAGCATCGCGGCGGGCGCAGCCATTACGATGGGGATCGCGACGATCGCGCGTGCGCAGGAGCGCGAGCTCTTCCACTGGTCAGGTCGCGTCGATCAAGCGGTCCAACTGACCATCAGTGGCAGGAATCTGACGACAACCAGCCTCGGCCCCAGTGAGCCGGGTCAACGCCGGACTGAGGTGATTTCGCCCCTGCCGCACACTGATGGCCAAGTCAGCGTCCGGGTGCTCGACGGACGCGGGACCGTCGACGTGATCCGGCAGCCTACGGCCGAGAACGGATACATGGCGGTGATTCGGATTCGTGATCCGCAACCCGGCACCGGCGATTACCGGCTCGATGCATACTGGCAGCCAGCGGCAGCCGGCGAGCTCGGACCGCCATTCAATCGCAGCCGCGCCAACCGGGTTGCGCTGCAATGGAGTGGTGAGGTTGATGACAATCTTCTCATCACACTGCGGCCAGGGGGTGTCAGCTACCGTACGGTGGCCGGCGACGAACCGCGCCGGATCGAATCCTCGTTCAACGGAATACCGGCGGGCGCGACCGGTGTCGACGTCAACCTGCTTGAAGGTCGCGGTCAGGTGAACGTCATTCAACAACCGACACCCGACAACGGCTACACTGCTGTCCTTCGGGTTCGTGACCCGGAACAAGGGTACGGGCACTACACCTTCGACGTCGTTTGGCGTTGAGTTGATTCCGCCTGTAGTCGTGCCAAGCTCGGCCCAAACACTGGGCCGAGCTTTTCTTCATGGCTTGCTCTGTCTTCGTGACGCCAACGGGACACGGGAAACGGGACACGAGAAACTCACAACGCACAACTCACAACTGGACACTCGAAACTCGCCGACCGGTGGGCCGACCGCTACGGAGCAGCCAGCGACATCCAGCCGGTCATAAGAGATCCTTCGCTTCGATCAGGATGACACGGCGTCGCTCAGATTGACACGGCGTCGCTCAGATTGACACGGCGTCGCTCAGATTGACACGGCGTCGCTCAACTTGACAGGCGTCTCGTGTCCCCTGGTCGGAATGGTACGTCCACCTGCCTGCATTGCCCTTTCCTTTATGATCGGAGGTGACCTCGATGTCGCGGCTCGTCTCGCCATACCAGGCCGGCACCGTCAGACGCGTCTACTCCGTCGCTCGACGACCGAGGACCTGATGCAGGGCCGGCAGGCGCCGCCCCTTCTTTCGGGGGCGCCAAGGAGGTCCAAGGCCGCGAAGCTCGCGTCGGCCACCATGATGCGGGCGCGCCCGGGCAACCAGCGCTGGAGTTGGCCGACACGGGATCGGGGCCAGGAGCATGACCGAGAGCCAGCGCAACCCACTCGTTTTCACGAAGTGGCTGTGCGAGGAGTGGACCGGATCCCGGTAGATGCTTTTGGCGTGAATCTTGGCGCCGCGCCGGCGCTCGATGGTGTCGTCGAGGCCAAGCACGATCGGACCGGTCGGTACGAAGGCGCGCACGAGCAGAGCAAGCAAGATCCGACTCGCCGCGCGGGGGGACCATGGGGCTCGACTCAACACGCGATGATAGTTCACGAAATGGCGTTCGTCGGCCAGCCCGAGCACGCGCAGGGCGCTCGCGACGGTGCGAATACCCGGCGCGAGCATGGCGCCGACGAGGAGCCGTTCCGCGTACCGCCACGTCCGCTGGCGAAAGAGTCCGGAAAATGCTATGATGATCGAGGCGAAGCGGGTCGGCAGCGTCGACATGACACAGTACTCTTGCAAGGAGTTGTGTCAGTCTACGAGGTCACCCGCTTCGTCACGTCATGAGGCCGCTATCCGCGCCTCGCTCACAGCACGTGAGAAATGGCCAAAGTCGAGGTAAGAGCGTATGCGGCTTTTCCTCGTAGCAGTCGGCCACCGGTGCAGCGATGGTGCGACATGGATTGGACCCCGGGTGTTGACCGGCTAGATGTCGCTGGCTGCTCCGTAGCGGTCGGCCCACCGGTCGGCGAGTTTCGGGTTGCCAGTTGTGAGTTGTGCGTTGTGAGTTTCTCGTGTCCCGCGTCCCGCGTCTCACACCCATTAGGTTTATACCTATGAGATACCTGCACACGACCAACCTCTGGTGGTGGCCCTCGACCTGAGCGGCCCGTACCATCGCGTGTGCATGTGTCCGGGCCGCTTCACGTGAGGCGGCCCATGTCATTTCCAGCCAGGTCATTCGCGACTGGCTCCGGATGGGACATCCGATTCCAGGCCCCTCACTCCATCCCACCGAGAGGAGCCACGATCGATCATGTCCAGTCCTTCCCTTGCACCCACTCGTGAGGTCATCCTCACCGGCGACCGTCCGACGGGGCGGCTACACCTGGGCCATTACGCGGGCTCGCTGCGCTCGCGCGTCGCGCTCCAGCACGAGCACGACCAGACAATTCTCATCGCCGATCTCCAGGCGCTCACGGACAACAGCGGACGGGCTGCCGACGTGCGCCGGAACGTACGAGAGCTCGTGCTCGACTACTGCGCAGCCGGCATCGACCCTGACGTCACGACGATAGCGCTCCAGTCGGGCATGCCGGAGCTCGCCGAGCTCACCATGCTGTATCTCAACCTCGTCACGGTCGCGCGGCTCGAGCGGAATCCTACGGTGCGTGCAGAGATCGTGGCCCGTGGGTTCGAGCGCGATATTCCTGCCGGTTTCCTCTGCTATCCCGTGAGCCAGGCCGCGGACATCACGGCATTGCGTGCGACGCTGGTCCCGGTGGGCGACGACCAACTGCCGATGATCGAGCAGACCAACGAGATCGTGCGTCGCCTGGCGGCACTCGCCGGCAGGCCCGTGCTCCCCGAATGCCGCGCGCTGCTGTCGCGGACGCCGCGACTGCCCGGCACGGACGGGCGAAAGGCCAGCAAGTCGTTCGGCAACGCGATTCCCCTCTCTGCCACTCCCGAGGAGATCCGCGCCGCGGTACACGCGATGTACACCGACCCGGCGCACGTCCGCATCAGCGACCCGGGTCGCGTAGAAGGCAACGTCGTATTCGCGCACCTGCACGCGTTCGACAATCCCGAGATCGTCACCGAGTTGGCGCAGCACTACACTCGCGGCGGCCTCGGCGACGTCGCGTTGAAGCGCCGGCTCGTCGATGTCCTCGAATCCGTGATTGCGCCGATCCGCGAACGGCGCACACAGATCGAGCGCGATGGTATCGACACCGACAACATTCTCGCGCGCGGAACCGCCCGGGCGCGCGCGACTGCCGCGGGCGTGCTCGCCGACGTGCGCGCTGCGTTCGCGCTATGTCACAGCGGATGAGTGGCGGGACGAGCACGACGGACGCAATATTCAGCGCGACGACAACTGACCACCCGCGGAGATCCGCATGACGATCAAACTGACGAGCATCTACGTTGACAACCTGGACAACGCCCTGCGCTTCTACACCGACGACGTCAAGGGCGACTACGAACGCATCGACGCGCGCGGCGGCGCGTTCATCATGCCGCCAACCAAGGTGCCCGGATCGACAATCGCCAAATTGAACGACACCTGCGGCAACCTCATTCAAATCACACAGCTGGCGCGCTGGTAACGAAGCGCTCACTCAGACCAAGAGCTTGTCCAACCTGATTGGCAGCGTCCGCACCCGATGTCCCGTCGCGTTGAAGACGGCATTCGCGACCGCGGCCGCAACACCGGTCGTTGCAATCTCGCCAATGCCTTTGACGCCAAGCGGGTTGACGATCGTATCGTGCTCGTCAACGACAATGACCTCGATGTCCGGGACGTCAGCGTTCACGGGCACGAGGTATTCCGCAAGGTCGGCGTTGAGGTACCTCCCGGTGCGCGGATCGATGATCGTCTCCTCGGTCAGCGCGTGGCCCAGCCCATACACGATTCCCCCCATGAGTTGGCTGTGGGCCGTCTTGTCATTGAGCAGACGTCCGACGCCGTATGCGCCAAGGACACGCGACACTCGCAGTTCGCCGAGGTCCGGATCGACGCGCACCTCGGCGAAGACCGCGCCAAACGAATGCATGGAATAGTGCTGTTGCTCATCCCCCGGCTTCACGCTGACGCGGGCCTCGACTGTCTCATTGCCAGTTCGCGAACGCAGCTTGTCGCGGAGCGCCTCCGCGACAGCTTGAACGGCAGACCCGGTGCTCGCCGCCGTCATTGAGCCAGCAGAGATCGGATTCTCCGGCATCGTGCTGTCGCCCAACTCGAAGTGGACACGCCCTACCGGAATGCCCAGCACGTCGGCTGCGATCTGGGACATGACCGTGTACGTACCCGTCCCAAGCTCGTGTGTTGCTGCCTGCACCACGACGTCGCCATTCGGGAGCATGCGCGCCAGCGCCGACGCTGGGCTTCGCCGCGCGGGATACGTTGCCGTCGCCATGCCATACCCTACGAGCACTTCCCCGTCCTTGGTCGCTCGCGGGCGCGGGTTGTGTCGCGCCCAACCGAACCGCTCCGCGCCCTGTGCGTAGCACTCGCGAAGCGACTTGCTCGACCAGGGATGTCCGCTCTCCGGGTCGGCCTCCGCGTAGTTCTTGAGACGGAGCGCGATCGGATCCATCCCGAGCTCTACCGCGAGCTCGTCCATCGCGCTTTCGAGCGCAAACGTTCCAGACGCTTCACCTGGTGCCCGATTGAATGTCGGTGTTCCGACATTCAGTTTCACGAGCCGCTGACTCGTCTCGATGTTCGGCGTCGCGTACAACATCCGTGTCTGGAGCGTGGACGGCTCCAGCCAATCCTCGAGCACCGACGTACTCGATGTCGACTCGTGCCGAACCGCGGTCAGCGTGCCGTCACTGTGGGCTCCGAGCGCGACACGCTGTACCGTATATGGACGCGCACCAACCAGACCGAACATCTGCCGGCGGGACAGCACGAGCTTCACTGGACGGCCCACCTGTTTCGCCGCCATGGCGGCCAGCACGACGTGGGACCACGCCGATCCTTTCGAGCCGAACGCGCCGCCGGCAAAGTTGGAGATGACGCGAACGCTATCTTCCGGCACGCCGAGTGTCTTGGCGACAAAGCGTTTGACGCCATAGACGTACTGCGTGGAATCGTACAGCGTGAGCCGATCGCCCTCCCATTGCGCGACGGTGGCGTGCGGCTCCATGGCGTTGTGCGTCTCGATTGGCGTCGTATAGGTCTCGTCGACGCGCGCCGCCGCCTCCGAGAGTCCTGACGCGACATCACCGCGCGCGAGCGCCGACGGGATGCTGCCCAGAATCTTCTCGGTATACGGACGGGCGTTCGGCAGGGCCGCCGTCATGTCGATCACTGGCTGGTCGGTCTGGTACATGGCGCGCACGAGTGACGCCGCATGCGTCGCCTCCTCGAACGAGCTCGCGATGACCACGGCAATCGGCTCGCCATTGTAGTGAACGGTCCGCTCCTGGAGCAGCGACAACGCGCGCCCCGACGGCGGTTTGAGCGCCGCGCGTCCCTGCTGCGGAAGGCGTGGCGCATTGTCGGCCGTCATCACGGCAATGACGCCAGACGCCGCGGCCGCTGCGCTGGTATCGATCGTCTGCAGCGTTCCGTTGGCAATGCTGCTCTGGACGATCACGGCGTATGCCATTCGGTCGGCCGGCGTCTCGGCGGTGAAGTGTGCCGCACCGGTCACCTTGAGTCTGCCGTCGACGCGATTGATCGGTTCGCCGATCATGTCAATGACTCCGCACGTGCGAGTGTTCGCATGAGCGTTCTCTTGGCTACTGCTATCTTGAACGTGTTGTGCTCGCGTCCCACCGCACCCGCCAATGCGGCGTTGGCCGCCGCTTGATAGGCGGCAGCTCCCGGCCGTTTGCCGACGAGCGCATGCTCTGCCTCGATCGCTCGCCACGGCTTGGTGCCGACCCCGCCGAGCGCGACACGGGCATTCCGAATCGTCCCGTCCTGAACGTCGAGCGCAACCGCCGCGGAAGCGAGGGCAAATGCGTAGGACGCGCGATCGCGCACCTTCACATAGACAGAGCGCTTGGCAAACGGCAGCGGCGGCACGTCGACGGCAGTAATGAGCTCACCCTGTTGGAGGACCGTCTCACGCTGCGGCGTCGTACCGGGTACCAGGTAGAACGCGGTCAGCGGTACCGAGCGATCACCACTCGGCCCGCGCAGGTGGACGACGGCGTCGAGCGCAACCAGCGCCACGGCCATGTCTGACGGATGCGTCGCGATGCAGTGCTCGCTCGTACCGAGGACGGCGTGGATGCGGTTCTGTCCGTGCAGCGCCGAGCACGCGGTACCTGGCTCGCGCTTGTTGCACGGGGAGGCCGTATCGCGAAAGTAATAGCACCGCGTCCGCTGCAGGAGGTTTCCGCCGGTGGTCGCCATGTTCCGCAACTGCGGTGATGCGCCGGCGAGCAACGCCTGCGATAAGACCGGGTAGCGCTCCCGAACCAGATCATGATGCGCTAGATCGCTGTTGCGCACGAGCGCACCGATTCGCAGTCCTCCACCCGGCAAATCCTCGATTTGCCTGAGCGGGAGCGCGTTGATGTCCACGACTTTCGTTGGGCGCTCGACATCGAGCTTCATGAGATCCACGAGCGTCGTGCCACCAGCCAGCACCAGCGTGCTCGCATCACTTGCCAGCAGGTCCCGCACCGACGCCTCATCGGCTGCGGACACAAAGGTGAATGGGTACATGCTAGTCCCCCGATCGGCTGAGCGGCCTGTTCCTCACGTCCTGGACAGCTTTGACGATATTTGGATAGGCACCACACCGGCAGAGATTGCCACTCATGCACTCCCGAACATCGGCGTCGCTTGGGCCGCAGGGTTCATTGAGGAGCGCCACCGCTGACATGATCTGGCCGGACGTGCAGTAGCCGCATTGGAGGCCGTCCCGGTCGAGAAAGGCTTGCTGCATTGGATGCAAGCGATCACCCCGCGCAAGCCCTTCGATCGTCGCGACCTCCTTCCCTTGCACGCTCGCCGCGAGAGTCAAGCAACTGAGCACACGGCGGCCGTCCACATGAACCGTGCACGCGCCGCACTGGCCATGGTCACACCCTTTCTTGGTGCCGATGAGCGCGAGATGTTCGCGCAGTGCGTCGAGTAGCGTCACGCGCGGGTCGATCTGCAATTGCCTCGCGACGCCGTTGATCCGGAGTTCCACGTCCATGAGGTCCGCGGCCGGCGCGGCCTCGCTTGGCGTTACCACCGTGCCCACGGTCGCCTCGCGTGCGCCGGCGGTGGATGTCACAGCCAGAGCGGCCGCGGCCGTGATTATGGTAGCAACGAATTCTCTTCGTTCTATTGGCAAGCCGGCGTTCTGATCTGACGACTCGTCGGGGTTCATGTCAGTGATCCAAAGCAGCCGAGACGTTTTGTGGCGCGGTAGCGCCCCGGCGTCCTGCAGGGTGCGAGCCACGGGGCGACGAACCTGCTGCCTGATCGATCTGGCCCCGCCTGTGCACGCTGTCGTGCCTCACCTTCGTGTCGATGACGCGTTCTAAATGCCATTTCACTCGCCGTATGCGCACGGGTTTGCCCGGGTAGCCGTCGCCACGCCGTTCGTGCGGGTGGCCGACCCAGAGTACAACCTCGAGCAGACGCTCGGGCTCACGCGGCGCGCGTCCGACGTCCATGCGGTCGTGACCCTCTTCCCCGAGCTCGGCATCTCGGCATACAGCAACGACGACCTGTTTCAGCAGGACGCGTTACTCGAGGGCGTTGAACGGGCGCTCGCCCGGCTGCTCGACGAGAGTCGCAGCCTCACCACGGTCATCGTCGTGGGTGCGCCGCTTCGTGTCGAGGGGAAGCTCTTCAATACGGCCGTCGTCATGTACCGCGGACGCGTCCTCGGGATTGTCCCCAAGAGTTATCTGCCCAATTACCGCGAGTTCTACGAGCGCCGCCAGTTCACGCCGGGCGGCTGGGCGGTGAGTCGTGAGGCCGACCTGCTCGGAGCGCGAGTACCCTTTGGCAACGATCTCGTGTTCGACGCGGTGAACGTGAAGGATTTCGCGCTCTTCGTCGAAATCTGTGAAGATCTCTGGGTGCCGATTCCGCCGAGCACGTGGGGCGCACTCGCTGGCGCGACCGTGCTCGCCAATCTCTCCGCGAGCAACATCACGATCGGCAAAGCCGATTACCGGCGCGCACTCTGCGCGGGGCAGTCTGCCAGGTGCATCGCTGCGTATCTCTACGCGGCCGCCGGCCCAGGTGAATCCACGACGGATCTGGCCTGGGATGGACACGCGATGATCTACGAGAATAGCATTCGGTTAGCCGAGTCCGAGCGGTTCGCGGATGACGAGCAACTCACCGTGGCCGATGTCGATCTCGAGCGGATCGTGCAGGAACGATCGCGCACCACGAGCTTCAACGACCTCGTGGGCGAAGAACGCGAGCGCGTGCGCCGCATGCGCCGCATTCCGTTCGAGCTACATGTGCCCGACGGCGAGATGGCGTTGCGTCGCGAGGTCTCGCGCTTTCCCTACGTGCCAAGCGATCCGCGTGATCTCGACGAGCGCTGCCGCGAGGCCTACAACATTCAGGTCCACGGCCTGATGAAGCGGCTGGCGAGCACGGGCATTGAGAAAGTCGTGATCGGCGTGTCCGGGGGCCTCGATTCCACACAAGCATTGCTCGTTTCGGCGCAGGCAATGGATCGACTGCGGCTGCCGCGCGCCAACGTCCTGGGCTATTCGCTCCCCGGGTTCGCGACGAGCAGTGAGACGCGCGCCGATGCGCATGCGCTCATGTCCGCCATGGGCGTGACCGCGGGCGAGATCGACATCAGTCCCTCGGCAATGCAGATGCTGCGCGACATCGGGCATCCCTTTGCGCGTGGCGAGCTCGTGTACGATGTCACGTTCGAGAACGTGCAGGCGGGTGAACGGACGTCGCACCTGTTTCGTCTCGCCAATCTCCATGGCGGTCTCGTGGTGGGGACCGGCGATCTCAGCGAGCTCGCGCTGGGCTGGGCGACGTACGGCGTCGGCGACCAGATGTCGCACTATCATGTGAATGCCTCGGTGCCGAAGACGCTCATCCAGTATCTCATTCGATGGGTGGCCAACTCGGGGGGCTTCGACGATCGTGTGGGTGCCGCGCTTCGTTCCATTCTCGAAACCGAGATCTCACCCGAACTCGTGCCCGTCCCTGCGGTCGAGCGACGTGGGTTGCAGAGTAGTGAGGCGGCTGTGGGGCCGTTCGAGCTGCAGGATTTCCATCTCTACTACATCACGCGTTTCGGCTTTCGCCCGAGCAAGGTTGCATACCTGGCACAGCACGCGTGGGGCAGCCGCGGGCGCGGCCAGTGGCCTCAGCTCATCCCGCCGGAGAAACGGCACGAGTACGATCTTGCGACAATCGTCAAATGGCTGGAGGTCTTCCTCTACCGATTCTTCAAGACGAGCCAGTTCAAGCGATCGGCAATCCCGAACGCGCCCAAAGTGGGCTCGGGCGGTTCCCTCACGCCGCGCGGCGACTGGCGTGCGCCGAGCGATTCCGAGGCGACGGTCTGGTTAGATGAGCTCAGGCGCAACGTTCCTCACGGCACGCTCCTGGCACCTGTGCAGACTGCAAAGGGAGTGGATACCATGGCAGACGCCGATCGTAAGAACCGCGACAAGCTTGGTCAAAAGAAGTCTGAATCAAAGCCCAGCGGCGACAAGCTGAAGCATCGCCTCCGCGGCGCGGCGTTCGACGCCGACTTCGAGGATGCCGATAGCGACAGTAGCGCAGCCAGGGAGCGACGGGACAACGAAGTCTCCGAAAGCTGAGAGATCTCTGGCGACAATCTTCGACGGAGCATCACATGTCCACGTGCGAGGTATGCGGGTGCAAGGTCATCGGTCACGGTGTCGAGGCGCAGGGCTCCTTCTTCTGTTGTGCGCATTGCGCACATGCCGAAGGCGTCGCGGCGATCGTGGACAACGCATCACACGCATCGCACGCAACGCGCTGAGCGGCGGAAAGCGCCGGGGCTGTCATCGACACCCCCAATGCGGATTCAGCTGCGCCGTGCCCGAACGTACAGCCGCTCGGCGAGCGCTGGCCCGATGTCGCGATGACTGCCGGCGATCTCCAGCGTGATCGGACCGCCGAACGGCGCGCGCTCGATGACTCGCACGGTGCATCCCGGTTTGAGCTCGAGATCAGCGAGGTACCGCAGGAGGGCCGGGTCATCGTCGGAGATCCGCATGACCTCCGCTGTCGCGCCGACCTTAACATCGGCCAGCGTGCACAGCCGCTCATCCTCGACCGCTCCGTCGCGACGAGGGATGGGCGCGCCGTGCGGATCCACGCTCGGCTCACCTATTGCCGCGGCCATGCGGTCGATCAGGTCGTCGGATGCCGCATGTTCCAGCCGCTCCGCCTCCTCGTGCACCTCATCCCAGCCGTATCCGAGTGCCTTGGACAGATACGCCTCGATGACGCGGTGCCGCCTCAGCGTGCGAAGCGCGAGGCGCCGGCCCTGGGGCGTCAGGCGAACTCCGTGATACGGTTCATGTGTCAGGAGGCCCTGGTCGGCGAGTCGCCGCACCATGCCCGTCACCGATGGCGGCGCAACATCCAATTGCGCAGCGAGAGCCGTCGTCGCCACTGCCACACCGCCGCGCTCTAGCTCGTAGATCGCCTTGAGATAATCCTCAACCGGAGCGGTGATGTCGGCGTCGACCGTTCCGTCTATCTCCCGCCCTGGGCGTAGGACAGGCTGGATTGGGACGTTGCGTCGGGCCCGCGCGGCACTCATCAAAGAACCTCCTTTTCGTGAGCGCCCGACTGGACCACCGAGTTGGACGCGGGTTCAATGATCGGCACAAGCAGAATCGGGGCGTTCGTACGCTTCAGCAGGCGGGCCGCGACACTCGTGGACCAGATCGCCTGAAGTCCAGCCCGCCCGTGTGTAGCTGCCACCACCAAGCCGTCGCCGTGTTCGGCGGCGTCGGCCGCGAGCTCGGCCACTGGGGCGCCGCGACGGACTTCGGCGAGGTTCGGCACCCCGATCGAAAGAAGGTACGCGGCGAGATCCTCCAGGTAGGCGGCGGCTTGCTCTTCTCGCACGTCAAGGAGGACGCGGGTCGTGCCGGGCAGAAAAGTTGCTTTCGGGCGGTAATCCGGGGCGACCGTCTCCAGGGTCGGCACCACCATCACCAGGCGGAGACGCGCATCGAGCGAATGGGCGAGCTTGCTCGCGAGTGGAAGCGCTGCTTCAGACGCGACGGTGCCATCCAGCGGAACCATGATCGTTGCCGGGTTGAACGACGCGGGCACGGGCAGAGCCCATCGCGCCCGTACGAGCAACACGGGGCGACGGCTCAACTGCAGCACACGCTGGGCGATGGAGCCCCAGAGTTCCCGCCGGATGCCTCCAGCGCCGTGTGTGCTCACGACGACGACATCACTCTTCTGTTCCTCGGCATGATCGGCAATGCTCCGCGCGACGTCGCCGACCGGCACTTCGTGGACGTGATAGTCAACAGTTCGGCCGCCTGCGGCGAGCTGTCGCGTGAGCCGGTCGAGATACGCCACTGCCTCGGCTGCGTTGGCCAGATGGGGTTCTCCGTGAACGCTGGATGGCGCGTCCCGCTCGATCACGTGGAGTAGGGTGATGGCCGAGCCACACGCTTGCGCGAGCCGAGCGGCGATCGGAAGCGCCGCTTCCGCCAGACGGGAGCCGTCGACCGGGACGAGGATTCGTTCCATCGACGCGGCGGCGGGCGATTGGTTGGGGGGCGTCGGCCGCGGCCGGTTCGCTGAAGGCATTGTCAACCTTCTCTCATTGTTGGTCACACACCGGTCAGCCGAAGCTCGGCAGCTGACCGCCGAAGGTCTGGTAGAGCAGGATCGCGTTCAGAAACAGGATGACTGTGGCGCAGAGGATCGCGACCGCCGTCACGGCCGGATGATTGACGAGATTGCCCATGATCGCGCGGTCGCGCGTGAACATTATCAGCGTGATCACCGGGATGGGGAGCGAGAAGCTCAGCACCACCTGGCTGATGACCAACGTACGGGTCGGATCGAGACCGAGTTGTATCGCCACCAGGGCTGGGATCAGGGTCGCCATTCGCCGCAGCCAGATAGGAATTCGAAAATCGACGAATCCCTGCATGACCACCTGGCCGGCCATCGTCCCAACATGCGAACTGGATATCCCGGAGGCAATGAGGGAGATGGCAAAGACGAGTGCCGATGCGCCACCCAGGAGCGGAGTCAGCGTCTTGTACGCCGAATTGATATCGGCCACGTCGGCGTGCCCGGTAAAGTGAAACACCTTGGCCGCCATGAACAGCATGGCCATGTTGACAACGCCCGCGAGGGTCATCGCCACGATGACGTCGATCTTGTTGAAGTTGGCGATCCGTCTCGCTTCCTCATCGCTCGTCGGAACGATGCGGTCGCGCGTGAGATCGGAGTGCAGATAGATCACGTGGGGCATCACGGTAGCGCCAATGATACCCACCGACAGCAGCACGGCGCCGTTCCCCGGCAGGCTCGGCACCACGGTGTGGTAAAGGACCTGCCCCCAGTCCGGCTTCGCCAGGATCGTCTCGATCAGGTAGCAGAGTGCGATTACCGCGGCGCATCCTCCAATGAACACCTCGAGTTGGCGGAATCCACCGCCCTGGAGCGCCAGGATGATGAATACGGTCATCCCGGCGATCAGGGCCGACGCGAATAGGGGCATGCCGGTGAGGAGGGTGATGCCAATCGCGGCGCCGAGCACCTCGGCCAGGTCGGTCGCCATCGCCGTGACCTCCTGGGTGGCCCACAAGCAGTAACTCACCCACTGCGGGAATCGGGCTCGGCACACCTCGGCGAGGTTCATACCGGTGGCGATGCCGAGCTTGGCCGCGAGTCCCTGAATCACCATGGCCATCACGTTGGCCAACAGGATCACCCAGAGAAGGGCGTACCCGAACTGCGCCCCGCCCTGGACGTTGGTCGCGAAGTTACCAGGGTCGATGTACGCAATACACGCGATGAAGGCCGGCCCGATGAACGGCAGGATCGCTTTGAGTCCTCGGGATCTTCCTTCGATCGCCGCACGTGCCGCGCGTTGCACCTTGGGGTGCCGCCGCGCGGTCTCATCACCGGTTGTGTAGGATCTTGCCACTCGATCGCCTCCTATCGGCGACTCAGCTCAGTCGATTCCAGATGGCGAACATTTAATTTAGGCACAGCTAAATTGCAAGCATGGCGACGAGCAGTATCGTGAGATCGCTCGAGCGCTCATCCGGGCACGAGCAAATGGAACAAGTCAGACGCTGAGATCGCGACGGTGAACCTGTTCCCGCACACCTTCCACGGGGAGTGGAACTATGCGATTCGGCCTCACGCCATTGTGTAAACCTTATTACCTGACGAAGCCTTACTGCGCGAGGTGGGTCTGCACCAGCCACAGCACCTTGTCGTTCGCAGCCGGCGCGCACGTCGCCGCTTGCGCCGCCCACAGATCGGTGGCCGATGCCAACATGGCTTCACCCTGTGCCGCTTCGCGCCTCGCGGGCACGCCCATGGACAGCACAGCGCGCGCTGAATCCGCCAAGGCCGATGCCGCGGACGGCGAGCACGCCCCGAGCACGGCGATCGTCCGCGCGAGCAGTGTCTGACTTCTCACATACCGCTCGTGCGCCCCAATGCCGCGCGCCGTGGGGTCGAGCGACAGCACGCTGTCGGCGACGGCAAGACTGCGAGCGATTGCCGGGTCTTCCGGCCGGAGTTCTGCCGCCTTCGCCAGGTCCGCGCGGGCCGTTCGAAAATTCCCGAGTTCCAGGGCAGCTTCTCCCATCCCGGCGTATGCGGTCGCGTCCTCCGGATCGCGACGCAGCACCTCGCCAAACATCGCGGCCGCTCTCGCCGGCGATCCGGCCAGAATGAACAGACGGCCAAGACGCCGGCGGAGCGCGGTGCTATCGGGGGACGTCTCCTCGAACGGGAGCAATTCCGCCAGCAATTCTCGCGAATCACCCCGGGCCGCCAGCATGTCGATGAGCTCGAAGCGCGCCTGCGTGCGACGCGCGACCGAATCAGCACCCCAGCGCCCGAAGATCGCTCGATGGAAGTATGCCTTGGCGTCCGCCGGCCGATTCTCGCGCAGCATGACATGCGCCATGGTCAGGTTCACTGCCCCGTCGTTCTCGGCACGATCCAGCAGTGCCCTCAGGGTCGCTTCGGCATCCGTGGTTCGGCCCTGCTCGAGCAGCGCCTGCCCAAGCGCGAGCGCGTAGTTCACATTCTGCCGGTCGATGGCGACGGCCGCACCGAATCGCGCGCTGGCATCCGACGGTCGGCCAGCGGCGAGGAGCGCCAGTCCGTCCGCGTATTCCGACGCCGCGTGCGCATCCGACGCGCTCCGATCGAGGCGCGCGAGAAAGATGTCGAAGGACAGGAAGAGGGCCGTCGCCAGGAGCACACCGGCGAGCGTCGCGACAAACATCGGTGTGCTCGCAGTTCGCGTCGGCGCGGCGGGAGACCGGGCGACGTCACTCATCGCGCACCTTCGCTCCCGCGGGCAGGTCCGAGACGTGGTCCACGCCGTATGCTTTGAGCACATCCGGCAGCGTCACGACGCCAAGGAGCGTGCGCACGTTCGCGCGACTCACGACGGGCAGCACGGTGTGACCTGTGGCGCCCATGCGTGTGAGGGCGAGTCCCAGCGGGTGATCACGGTGCACATGCGGCACCGCCTCGTCGTCGGTCGCGTCGGGATCCATCTCTTCGAGCAGATCTCGCACCTTCCCCGCGGCGCGGCCAGAGGCCACCGCCGCCGCGATGTCGGTGCACCGAACCATTCCAACCAGGCCGCGATCGTCCACGACCGGCCACGAACCAAATGCAGTTCCCGCGACGCAGCGCTGCGCCTCAGCAAGGGAAAGGTCTGGGGCGAGCGGGGGCGGTGTCGCTTGAATGGCAGAACTCACCCGCAGTTGGCGCGCGATCTGCCGTGCCGCGCCGCTCGGCAAGTGCAGCCCGTCCTGTCTGGCGAGCGCCTCGTAGATCGGCTCGTGCTGGAACTTCTGTGAGATATAGAACGCGATGAGGTTCGAGATCATCAGCGGTACGATGATCGTATAATTGCGCGTCACTTCGAAGATCATGATGACCGACGTCAACGGCGTACGAATGATGCCCGCGAACGCCGTGCCCATGCCCACGAGCGCATAGGCTCCCGGACCGGCGGTACTGGCCGGGAACAATTGGTGTGCAACCTGGCCAACGGCCCCGCCAATCATCGCACCGATGAACATGCTCGGTCCGAAAATGCCGCCCGCGTTCCCGGAGGCGTAACAGACGGCGGTCGCAAGGATCTTGAGCACCGCGAGCACGACGACCACGTGCAGCACCAGTTCGCCACTGAGCGCGCGGTCAACCTGATCGTAGCCGACACCGAGGACCGCGGGAACGAAGTACCCGAGCACGCCCACGCACAGCCCGCCGACCACCGGCTGCGCCCAGACCGTCGAGCGCGGCAGCCGGGCAAATCCCTTGCGAAGCTCGAGCAAGAGCCGAACAAATCCCACGGATCCGAATCCGCCGACGATGCCGAGCACGACGTACACGAGCAACTCCGCAGGGTCCACGAGGTGGTATCCAGCGACGTGGAAGAGCGGCTCATCGCCGAGCACCAGGTGCAGCACCATCCACGACGTCGTCGAGCTGAGCACGACGGACCCGAGAATCGGCGCGTGCATGTCGCCCATGATCTCCTCGAGGGAGAACAGCACGGCAGCGATCGGCGTGTTGAACGCCGCCGCCAGTGCGGCCGACGCCCCGACAGGAACGAGCCATCGGACCTGCGCGGTGCTGAGCCCAAGGCGGCGCGCGATGACGGACGAGATTCCCGCTCCGATGTGGACGGACGGACCCTCGCGCCCGAGTGCAATGCCGCTCGCGAGCGAGGCGGAGCAGCAGACGAATTTCCCGAATGCGGTGCGCAGCGAAATGCGCCCATCATGGATGAAGATCGCGGCTCGTGTCTGGGGAATTCCACTCCCCCGGGCATCGGGAAAGAACCGGAAGATGAGATAGCCAGTGACGAGCGCGCCGATCGTCGGAACGAGAATACGCCGCCATCCCGCGCCGCCCGACGGGTACATGTGCGCCGCGAGGCGTCCGGTCAGCAGGATGAACGCGACGACGACGAGGCCGACCAGCGCTCCGATCACGAGGCTCAGCAACAGGGCGAGCCGGTCCTCTCTCCGCCTCAGGTCCTCGACCAGCTCCGCCACGCGAGCATACCATGAACGGCGCTCGACGCTGCCGGATAGGGAAGTCGCTTCGCTCACGTCGTCTCGAGTCTTGAAAGTTGGTGTGGTCATCCTATCGACGGGCCCGCGGATACCGCGCATTTCCCCGAAAGGTAGCGGCATCGGTTACATCGATGGAGCGCTCGCGATGCATACAGACGTTTCTCGATCAGCTGGGCGTCCAGCCGCGCCGGGAGCGATTCATCCATCAGGGTGTCGCCGTTGCGGGGGATGCCCCGTTTCTGGCTGGCGCGATAGCCGTCAGGACGGTCCCCTCACAAAGTCAAGTTTCGTGATGCACACACCGACGCCACCCCGTTCGTTCGATGACGCCCCATCGACGGCAAACCACATTCGGGACGCCCCATCGTCACGTCGGCCGGAGCAACCCAGCCTGGCGGACGCGGGACCTCTCGCATTACACTGGCGTGGTATCGATCAGTGCGAGTCCCTCGTCCGTGCAAGTGCTTCATCTGCCCCCAATCATCCCGTGAGTCCGCGCACACCGTCCTCCGCACGCTCCTCGCCTCGTCTCCGGCGCGATTCGATCGCCTCGGCCGTGACCTCCATCCGGCGGCTCGTGAGGGTGCTCCGGCTGAACGCTCAGCGAACACACGCCATCGCCGGTATCAGTGCGGCACAGTTGTTCGTGCTCCAGCAATTGCGAATCGACGATCGCCTCTCGCTCACTGAGCTCGCCACCCGAACCCTCACCGATCGCAGCTCGGTCACGGACGTCGTCGACCGCCTGGAGACTGAAGGACTCGTCGCTCGGACAGCCGATCCGTCGGACCGACGGCGAGCGTCGGTCCGCATTACCCCCAAGGGGCGGCGTATGCTGTCACGGGCGCCCGATGCGCCGACGACGGCACTCGTTGCGGCGCTTCATGCGCTCACGCCGCGCGAACGCCAGTCGCTCGCGCGGTCGCTCGCACGCCTGATCCAAGCATTGGGCGCCGCCGACGAGCCTGCGACCATGTTGTTCACGGAGCCGGACGAGACGACGCGGCCCAGTCGCAGGACCCGCCGGGCGAAGCGAATCTCATAGGCGCTGCAGTTGCTGTGCTTCCATCCCTTCCATCCGTGATGCGTGCATCGGTACGATTCGCTAGCGTAACGTGGAGAAGCATACTTCGTCTGCTTGGGTGGACGATTCCATGCGCGCTTGCGGCATTGTCGGAAATGCCGGCGCAGACCGTTCGTGGGTTCGTTCGAGACAGTACATCGCACGAACCCATCGCGGGTGCGGTGGTTTCGGCTCTCGACTCGAACGGAAAGGCATTCGCGCGGGTCGTCACCGACGCTCGCGGTCACTATCATCTGCCGTCGTTCGGCACTCAGCGGCTACAGGCTCTGCGAATCGGCTTCCGGCCGCGTACGGTCAGGGTTCCTCTTTCGACTCAAGACCAGGACGTCGATCTCGACATCTCGATGACGGCGCTACCGCGGCTCCTGGACCGGGTCGTTGTGACGGACGTGGCCCGATGCCGCAGTTCGGATGATCAGGGAGTCGCTCTCGCCCTGTGGCAACAGGCGCGAGCTGCGCTCCTGGCGAACGCTGTAGCCCGCGCCGACTCCGCCGACACTCACACCGTTCGCTTCGAGCGCACGGTCAATCCGGTATCCGGCGAGGTCACTCGACTGGCCTTCCGACGAATGGGAGGGCACCGGATCAGCCCCTTCATCGCGGCATATCCAGCGTCAGAGTTCGCGGTTCGCGGCTACATGTCCGAAGACTCGTCCGGACGAACATTCAACGCCCCGGATGCCGACGTGCTGCTCGATCCGAGCTTCGCCGATACGCATTGCTTTGGCGTTCGGTCCGATGCCGCCCACCAGCAACAGGTTGGTCTGTCTTTTCGACCAGAGAAGGACGACGACGAGATCGTCGACGTGACCGGCACGCTCTGGATGGACACAGAGCGCCCCGCTCTTCGATCCCTCGAATTCGCGTACACGTCCCTCGAGCCCGCCGCGATCGATGCTCACTCCGGCGGCATCATCTCGTTTCGCGAGATGCGTCCGGGCGTCGTCTTCATTGACCGGTGGAGCATTCGCATGGGCCTGCTCGGCGTGGACCTCCACAATGTGCCTCGGTCGCCGAGTCCGCTGCGTACGCGTCGAGTGGAGATGCAGCTCACCGGAATACACGAATCCGGCGGCGAAGTCGTGTCTATCTCGTGGATAGACGGCATTACCTGGACGAACGATCTTGGTCGGATCGCCGGGCGAGTGGTGGAGACGAGCTCACACAAACCCGTCGCTGGGGTGCAAGTGTTGCTTCGTTTGTCCCCGGACACGGTGACGACCGATTCGCTTGGGCACTTCTTATTCAGAGATCTCGTGCCGGGCCCGTATGTGCTCGAGGCGACTGACACGGCCGCCGCCTCGTTCGGCCTCGCCGAGCATCAAGTGCGGGCAGTACGGGTCGAGCGAAGTGCAACAACTGACGGCTCGTTGACCTGGAAGCCGCTTCAGGATCGCGTACGAGAGTACTGCCGCGCCCGGAACCGATCAGTGCGAGATACGAGTCAGGTCGGCACGATTCTCGGTCGCGTGCTTCTACCCGATGGGTCACCCGCCACGGGAGCGACTCTCGACGCGCGACCGCTCGCCGCAAGCGAACGGGCCGGGCGAAACGGCGTCCAGGTCGGCCGCATGTCCGAGCATCCGGAACGACTGGAGCGCGGAACGTTCGTGTCCTGCTACGTCGACCGAGGAACGCCGATGTATTACCGCATCGCGCACCCCCGCGCGGACACAACCAATACTCGTGTGCAACTGGCCGCAGACGAACCGCTCCGTGAGCTCGTGATTCGGCTCAATGCTATCGGCTCCTCGGGCCCGTCGTCCAAGAATCCTGCGGGTGTTCGACAGCGAGTCGATCGTAATCTGGACGAAGTAGTATCGGTCTTCACGCGTCGTTCAACGGTCTGCCAGGAGCCTGGTAAGGAATCGCTGATTCTCTCCCATCCGCTCCACCTCGATGGCAATCGCGTCGACGGCATACTCCAGCCCCGTCAAGTGAGACTCCGCCGAGTCGCGCACCGCTCGAGGGGTCTTCTCGGCAACCCCCTCATCTTCGATCGTCTTGAAGAACGGCGTTCGTGCGTCGGAGAGCACCGTTACCCACGGGCGACCTGTCTCGGTCAGTATTTGTTTGTATCTAACAAGTACAGTGACTGTACCGGTAACGATCACTTTGTAATTCGACGTACTTTCATGTGCCTCAGTGATGGGACACAGCCGTCGTTACCTCCGGACACTACGCCAGAAGCCGGATACGGGGGCCGACAGAAGTTCGTGGACGTTCCCATCCGGAGACTCGTATCTTCGATGTCACTGCTTGAGAATCGTCATGGTCAGCCCCTGGCGCGGCAGGAGGCACGGTACCTCTCGCGAAAACGTGAAACGCGCACGGAGTGGCCTGAGAGCCCAGGAGGGTTTCGTGGCAGACGAATCTGAAAAGACCGTTCCTGAGAAGTCGCGCGAGGACGTCGAGCGTGACTTCGCCCTGGTGCGAGAGGCTCGGCGACGCCGATATGCACGCATGCATCGTCGGAGGCTTCGCAGGTTGGATGTCGCCGAGTTGCTGGAGTCGGACGTCGATCGCGACCGCTTGTCCGCGGATATCGTCGCACGGATTATTGTGGCACGTCAGGAAAGGTCGTCGACCGCCAGCGCGGACCCTGGCGCGCTGTACATCGTGCGGGCGGCAATCGCACGCAAGGATGGGAGGGCGAACGATGCCGTCGCGGACCTCCGCCGCGCGATCCGACTAGGTGTGGCCGCGCCCGCGGAGGCCTATCACGAACTGGGTATGTCCCTTCTCGATCTCGATGATCCTGGCGAGTACGAGGCGGCTGTCGAGGCGTTTAGCCGGGTTGTCGAACTTGCGCCTGCGGAAGTCAAAGGCTACATCGGCCGCGCATTTTCATATGAGAGTCTCGGCAGGATCGACGATGCCGTCTCGGAACTCACTGCGGCGATCCCTCTTGTACGCGATCCGGCCCCCCTAGTTGAGCAGCGCGGTCTGTTTCGACTGCGCCAAGACCGCTTCGCCGACGCGATCGCCGACTTCGACGCAGCGATCGCTGGGGGTCGGGCATCGGTCGATGTTCTGGTTGGCAGAGGCACGGCACTGCGAGAAATGGGGTCGATGCAGGAAGCTGAGGCAGCGTTCACTGCTGCGGCTTCCGCTTTCCCGAGCGCCATCATGCCGCGTATGCAGCGCGCGCTCAGCCGGATGATGTCGGGAGATCTTGGCGGAGCCTTGCCGGACCTGGACTGGTTGATTGAGCAGCGCATGGACGATCCTGAGGCGTACCACGCATGGGGTTTGCGCGCCGTGGTTCGATCGCAGTTGGACGATGAGGAGGGGGCGTATGCCGATGTGGCCGAGTGGAAGCGCCGCGCGGGTGACCGTTTGACCCCAGACGAGCGGGAAACGCTCGAACGGCTCGAAAACGAAGCGCGCGAAGGAGGGACAACATGGTGAAGCGCGGTGTTGGTGAGTGAGGTCCGGAGGTTCCTGCAAGATGAAAGGCGCCATGCCGAAAGCGTGGTGAGGAAGTCGACGAGATGGCTCCTGCTGTGCGGCGCCATCGCCGGCCCCGTGTTCGTGCTCGTGGTCCTGCTGCAGGACTACACGCGGCCCGGGATGGATCCGCGGACCCAGGATATCAGCCTGCTCTCGCTCGGCGATTGGGGCTGGATCCAAACGCTCAACTTCATGGGAGCGGGGGTCCTGAACCTTCTGTACGCGGTCGGTCTGCGCCGGCGCCTACAGGGTGGACGCTCCGGCATGGCGGCCCCGGTCCTGATCGCTCTCTATGGGCTCGGGTTGGTCTCGAGTGGGTTGTTCCAGGACGACCCGGCGAACGGGTTTCCGCCGGGGGCTATCGCGCCATCCGACGCGGCGCCGGCTGGAATCGCTGATTCACGAGAAGCCGTACGACGCGATCGTCGTGAAGGAGATCCTTGATCGCGCGAACGTCGGCCGGTCGACCTATTACAGCCACTTCCGGGACAAAGACGAGTTGCTCGACACTGAAACTGTCGCACCAGCTCGCTGCACGATAGCGCAGTTCTTTGCAGTACAAACACCTCGGCGCGGAGCGGGCGTCTCAGTGGTGCATGCGGATCAAGCCAATCGAACGTTCAGCCTCGATATTGTCACTCCTAAAATGACAACATCGCCCGATTTACTCCGACTGAAGCTCGCTGAGTCGCTCGCGCTCGAGCCCGGCGTCTTGACGAGAGCTGGTCGACCCGACTACGGGCGAGGCCGTCAGGCATTTCGAATATTTTCAACGAATGCTCGCACGCGCTCCATTGCCTCCCGTGCATCATGCACCGGAAGATCCAACTCTCGCGCAAGAGCCGCGAAAGGCTCCGCCCAATGCGGCGGCAGTTCGAAATCCGGGGGCCGGTCGTGGGTGCCGCGAGTTCGAAAGACCGATTCGCACGCCGCTCGAAGTCCCGCATAGTCGGTGACGAGCACCTCCATCAATAGGACGTCGATCAAGTCCTTGAATCGCTCGTTTCGCTTGCCGGATCGTGGGGGCAGTGTCATGCCATGAAGCTTCTGCGCGATGTGCATGCGCAGGAGAAGACAGGCCAGCTCGGTCGGTCCAGTGATACCGGTTGCCTCCTGAAGCGGAACCGCCGGCAACAGCTCTATCTCCCCCTCTCCAGGTTCGGCGCGAGCAACATCGACGATGATGCTCGTCCACGGCCCGCCTTGGTAGGTGACGGCAAACTCCACGCTGATCGTGCGGTTCTCGAGAACGAGCGGCTCGCCCTTTCGACGAAAGTGGAAGCCCAGATACCCGTTGGACGCGCCCGTCGTGACGGCCCGCTCGAGGGTGCGTGCGAGATCGCCCTCAGCATGATGCAATACCAGATCGATGTCCTTCGTTGCTCGGGCACGGTCTCTCAGTCGGAGTTCGAGCGCGACCCCGCCCTTGACGGTGAATCGATGAGCATCGCTGGATTCCCTCGATTGTTCGCGGAGGCCGGCGAGAATCATGTACGAGATCCATGCCCGAACTCGGCCTTCACTGACGCCACGATCCTTTGCGTAGGCGCGCGCGTACTTGGCCAGCACGCCGGCTGATGGCGGCGGTCCGGCCGGAGATTTTTATTTTGGCCTGATCACCGAGCCCGCGCTCCGCGCGTGGTCTTCGCCTTTCGTTGCTGCTTGGACGAGTCCGTCCGCGCTCTGTCGCCTACGGGTGCCGATCGGCTCCGTCTCTCACGCGGAGGCGATTCGTCAAGCAACTCCTGCGTGAGACGGTCAGCCTCGTCATGCGTCAGTCGGCCAGTGCGGCGGCCATCGGCGATCGCCCGACGGACGAGTGCAGGCCCAAGGTGGCGGCGCGCGCCAGCGTCCTCGGATCGCAGGGGCTTCGGCGCGCGCAATCCAAAGCGAGGTCGTAGAGCTTCGCCTCTTTGGCCGCGGCGAACCACTTCCCCTCCTCGCCCGGCGTGTCCGCGACGAGATCGGCGAGAATCTCCGACGGCTGTTTGTCCGGGTACTTCTTCGCGACCGCGCGGAATGTAGCCAGGTAGGTTCCGCGACGATTTGCCCCACGCCCGTATCGTACGTATGCCTCATCGGCGAAGCCCGACGTCAGCAGAATCTCTTCACAGACACGATCAACCGCGCCGTCTGGCGTTGATCGACCGCGGCACGATTCCGCATATCTGATCGCGCCCGCTTTGTCGCCGCGAGCGGCGCGCGCCTTCACCGCCCACTGCACGTAGTGCCAGAACTTCTCCGTCCGCAGAATGTCGATGATCTCGGCGTATCGCTCCGCCCGGAACAACGCACTCAGACAAGCCGATGTACCATGGAAGTAGCCCCGCATGTGCGGATCAGGACTGAGCGCCAATCGAGTGATGTCGACGAGACGGTCTGCCCATTCCGACGCGACCTCCTTCGAGCCACACAACTCGCCCCAGTAGTCCGCGAGGATCTCGATATACGGCATCGCATCGGCCTCGTGTGCAGCCCAGAGCCGATCGAGCCATTCTTCCCGCGTTCGCTGCTCGGCGGGCGCGTCGGCAATGATCGTCACGAGGTCCATGATCGCACCGTTGACTGCGCTGCCGATGGCACCGGACGAACTATCGATCTGCCCGAGTGCGGGCGACACTCGCTCGAGGAACACAACGGCGCCATCCGCGGCGAGGTTCCGATCTGTTCGAGCGACCGCCTGGATTTCCGCTACCGCCTCATGGATGCGTTGAATGGCCGGTCGCGATCCGCGCCAACCAAACGCGTTGCGCCGGAATCGCGACTTGAATTGCCACGTGTGCGTTTGCTTGGATGCGCGGGCCATTGGGGTCAATCTACCAATGGCTGCCCTCGATTGCGCCAAACTCTTGCTTGCATGGCATTGCGAACCCGTATCGGTTTTTGCCGGTCCGTCAAGAACAGCGGGCCTTCGCAACCCCGGCTCCAGCACCCTGGCATGCCGAGTGCCTCTGTCCACTCTACGCTGGCATCTGCCCTGAGGCCGAACGACCTGCCGCGCGCGCTTCGGTGCAACAGCCAACGATCGATCACGTCGTGTAGGAGGCGAACGTCATGGATTCATCGATGTATTCGCGCCGAGAGGTGCTCGCGGGCCTGAGCCGGGCTCTCCTCGCCATTACGCTCGGCACCCTTTTCCCGAGCTTGGCCAAGGCCCAGCCGAAGGTCGACAAGAAGACCGCGAAATATCAGAGCTCGCCGAAGAATGGCCAGCAGTGCTCAGGCTGCGCCTATTTCCAGCCAACAAAGTCGTGCAAGCTCGTGGAGGGGGACATCAGCCCGACCGGCTGGTGCATGCTCTTTGCGCCAAAGCGCTGAGCCGCAGTCAAGCGCCGCGGACCGAGGCGTCTCATCATAGAAGACTCATGACCGACCGACGTCCGCACGAACGCGCCGCAGCAGCGAGCGCCACGTGAGTCGCTGTCGCTCGGCCTGCGGACTTCGCGGTCCATAGTCGCGGACGGCGTCTCGATAGAATCCGGCGTGAAGCATCAGCTCGGGCACGTGTACCTCGGGAACCGTGAGCGGAGATTCGGCCACTCGATTGTACGCCTCCACAAGGCGCGCGAGCCCGTTCGCCACGCCAAACGGCTTGCGATGTCCGCGCGTCACGATCGCCAGGTCGTAGGCGGGATCGCCGACCAGCGCCTCCGCCCAGTCGATGACCCCGGCGGGTGAGATGGGTCGGAAGGTGCTCGTGGATCGGCGCCGGATCGATCGCGTGAATGGCGGCTGCCACTGTGGCGACGAACTCCCATGGCTTGCCGCCGCGGAACCGCGGCGCGCGCAGATCGACCTCCAGTCCGTCGACCCACTCTTGTACGACAGCCAAGCCCGCGGAGGTTTCGACCTCGGCAATTGGCCGAGGAATCGCGAACGTCAGTCGCTGCGCATGCAGATGGCGAAGGACGGTCGCCTCTTTTCGGAGCCGGTCATCGCGATCCGGCATCGCGCGCGGTGACGGCAGTTTAACGACGAGATCCGTCTCGATCTCATGCGACCGAGCCGTGCCGCCGAAGACGACGTTGGACAACCCATCCCCGATGTGCCGAATTCGTCCGATGGTGCGGCGGTCAATCGCGATGCCGGCCCTGAGAGCGATCTCGCATAAGACATCTTTCGCGTCCAGCCAGTTGGGCCGCGGCAATCGTTCTCGCTCGCCCGCCTCGATGGCAGCGTCGTAGCGGTGTCGTTTCATGCTGTACCGATGTCGAAAGAACCTACCGCTTCGCCAGTCATTTCGGATTTCGGTCTGATGCGTCGGAATATCGCGATGGGCCGGAGGATACAGGTGGTCCAGAGGGTTTCGCGGAAATGCTCGAGGCCTTCAGCGATCCGGATCACCCGGAGCACGATTCATATCGACGCTGGGCGGGCGCCGGCTACGATCCTGACCGGTTTGATGTGTGGTCGCTCGACCACGCACTCGCGCTCGTCGTCGCGTGGGGCGGTATCGAACGGGCCTAGCACCATATTTATGTTGCCAAAGATGGATAAGCGACATATTTTTGTTGCAAGACTCGAGGACCAGGTATACGGATGGGACGTCAGCCGATCAGTCCGGTAGCCGCCATAGAGGACGTGCTGGTTCGCTTAGGCGGGCACATCGCAACGGCTCGTATGCGTCGCGGGTGGCGGCAGGAAGACCTGGCCGAAAAGGCGGGTGTGCACTCGAACACGATTCGGAAGATCGAGATGGGCGCCCCGGGTACCGCCATTGGCGCCTACGCCGGTGCGCTGTGGGCGCTCGGGCTGCTGGACCAACTTGCCGATGTCGCGCTGCCAGACCGAGATCGCGAGGGCGAGACACTCGCAGCTGCCCGCCTCGGCGAGCGCGTGCGTCCGGCCACGGCGATCGACGACAATTTCTGACGCCCCTCCCCCGCTTTCGTGCCTCCCCGCATCAACGACAATCCGGACACCGCGACATCTCGCGCTCGCAAGACCGCGAGTCGACGCCGCGAGCGAGAGTGTTATGTGTACGTCCAGCTGCCCGGCGCGAGCGAGGTCGTGACGTGCGGACGCTTCGTCCAGGAAGAGACCATGACTGGCGCGGTCATCGGCCGCTTCGTCTACGGTCGAACATACCGATCCCGTGTTGATGCCGTGCCACTCGACCCGTTCAATCTTCCGATCACGGACACGGTCTACGCGACAACAAAGCTCCACGGCGTATTCGGGGCGCTTCGCGACGCATCACCGGATGCGTGGGGCCGGCGCGTCATTGAGCGCACACTCGGCCGAAGCGACCTGACCGAAGTCGACTATCTGCTCCAATCGCCCGAGGACCGGGCTGGCGCGCTCTCGTTCGGCCGCGGCACCACACCGCCACCACCCGTTTGGGCGTTCAACCGGGTGGTGCAACTTCCGCATCTACTCGAAGTGGCACGTCTCCTTCGAGAAGACCCGACCGGGCAGAACCTGCCGGACCAGCTCAGGCATGTCGAGGTCCTATTCCAAGGCGGCGGCACGTCCATGGGCGGTGCGCGTGCGAAGAGCGTCGTGGAGGACGAAGACGGGCTCTGGATAGCCAAGTTCCCCGAAAAATATGATCGCTGGATGAACTCAGTCGTCGAGGCAGCCATGCTCGGCCTCGCACGACGCTGCGGGATACACACGCCGCGGACGAAGATCCTCCAGATCGGCGATAGCAGCGTTCTCATGGTCAAACGCTTCGACCGCGAGCGGCTTGCCGGAACCGACGACACAGGCGAGAAATATGTTCGCCACCGGATGGTCAGCGCACTTACGGTGCTCGATGCTGAAGATTCTCTGGCGGATCGTCGCCAGTGGTCTTACCTCCTATTCGCCGATGAGCTGCGCCGCTGGTCGCGACGGCCCAAGGACGATCGAACGGAGCTGTTTCGCCGTATCGTCTTGAACGCCCTGGTCTCCAACCTCGACGACCATCCGAGGAATCACGCGCTCATTGCCCCCGGAACCGAGTGGCAGCTGGCGCCCGCCTACGACATCACGCCAGATCCGCGAGCGGGGCAGCAGGAGAGAGACCTGGCAATGATCTGCGGCCGTTACGGCCGTCGGGCGCGACGAGTCAATCTGCTCTCAGGCGCTTCGCGTTTCGGCCTCACTCGCGAGGAGGCGAACACCATCATTGACGAGATGGTGGAGATCGTGAAGGCAGAGTGGGAAGGCGAGGTCCACAGGCAAGGGGGCACGAACGCGGATTGCGCGGCTATTGCGACAGCGTTCGTGCACGAAGGATTTGAATACGAAATGGAAGAAGCTCTCGAGTAGGGCCATCAGCAGATCGAGCCGAAGGGCTTCGACGAGGCGTGCGCGAACGTCGAGGGGAGACCGGGCCGCTCGGGGATCGGCTGTTTGTCACGTTCGCTCATTATATATTGCTAGTCTTTGACTGATTGGGCGTCCACCCGTGTGGACGCGACTATAGGCTGGCGGGTACGGGAACGGCGACTACTTCGAGACCCGCAATGCCTGTGAAGTCTGCGGGATTGCAGGTGTAGAGCGGAAGCTCGTTGGCGATCGCCGTGGCAGCAATCATCGCGTCGTATGAGCGCGCCGTCGTCTTGCGGCCGGAGCGCCTGAGCGAGGCGGCCACTTGGCCGAAGGCGCGCGCGGCAGTCGCGTCGAACGGAAGCGGCTCGAAGTCGGCTTCGGCTTGCTGAAGATGTGCCTGGCGTGCGGCCCGCTATTCATCCGATCCGGCGACGAGCGGGCCGACGCTCAGTTCGGCGAGGGTGATCGCGGTGATGAGCGGCTCATCGGGGAGGAGCGTCGGATTCTCGATGCGCGGCAGGAGAATGACCGTGCTCGTGTCGAGGATGCCGCGCGTGTGCCGTGACTCGGCGTGCGCGATCATCACAACGACAGACACGATGGCAATCGTCGTCGCGTCGCCAGCACTCCAAGACTGATCTGATCCATCAGTCGAATGCCAGCCGGCAATCCAGCAGCGGCCCGAGCCAATGCGGCCTCACGGTGGCGACGACCCGAATCGAGCCCTTATTCCATTAACTGAACGGTATTGATCCTAGGTCGCCCTGAGCGCGTCAACGGGCTTCATCGTTGCCATCCGCCAGACCGCTACGATGACCGCAATGGCGATGGCCCCTAGCATCAGACCTGTGCTCGCTGCCGCCGATCGCGCCGGCACGCCCTGGGAAAGACCCAACGACGTCGGCAAGACCGGGGCGATGTACGTCAGCACACCAAGACCGACCGCGAGCCCGCAGGATCCGGCGATGAGTGCGCGTCGCGCGAAGAGCCAGATGATGCGATACTGCGATGAGCCCAGCGCGAGTCGAACGCCCACCTCGCGTACACGCTGGCGAGCATTGTAGGATGCGACGCCGAAAGCGCCGGTGCATGCCAGGGCGAGCGCCAGAAATCCGGCACTGGCAAGCAGCTTGAAGAGTGTTCGACTCGTCGCCGTCTGTTCGAGGGTGAACTGACGCACCGATGCTGCCCCCTCCACCACCGAGGTCGGGAATGACGATCGCATGGTGGCGTCGAGCTCCTGTTTCACCGCCGCGGGATCCATCGCCGCACGCACCAGCAGGGTGTGTCGACCGAGGCTCGGGCCGAATTGGGTGGCGAGGACGTACGCTTCGCCTTTGGAGTCGTCGTCGGTATCAAACGTGTAGGCGACGTCGGGAACGATTCCGCTGACACGAGCCGCGGTGTGCGAGTCATCATTGAATGTGACGAGACGCCCGACCGGATCTTGGCCGCCGAACAATCTGCTCGCGAGCGTCCGGCTCAAGACGACGACGCGGTTTCTCGAACGTTCATCGTCGGCGGTGAAGAGGCGCCCCGCGAGCGCGCGTACGCCGACCGCGCCAAAGAACGCCGTATCGATGACGTTGAGACGCGTGGGCGGCACATCACCCTCGACCGAACGCGAAGCGCGCGCGTCGCTGGAAGTCCAGGGCGCCAGCTGAATGGAAAGAAGTGATCCGCCCGACGGTGCGCTATACGCGGCCGACACCTCGGCGACGCCTGGCAAAGACCTCATGTGCTCGACGACTCGGTCGACGCGAGCGATAGCCGCCACCGAATCCCCCCTCGTGGTGGTCGGCATGCGGAGGACGAGCGTCTGGTCGGGTCGCGCTATGCCTGACTCGCGATCCAGTCGTGTGCGTGCGGCGTTGGTGATCGTTACTGAAACAGTGATGAGCACGGCCGCACACGCAACTTGGAGGGCCACGATGAGGTCCTGAATGCGATTGCTCCGTGCGTTGCCTCGACTCGATACCGTGTCCCCTCGAAGCAGCGTTGCGGGGTCGGCTCGCATCGTCCGCACCACTGGAACGACCGCGCTCACCGCGATCGAGACGACGGTGAGACCGGCCGCCAGTGCGACGGTCACGAAATCGAGCTCAAATGGTATCGTGAAAGGCACGGGTGAGCCGGCGACGGCAATCAGCAGGTGTCCGATCGCGCTCGCCGGCAGCAATCCCACGCACGCACCGACGCCGACCACGATCCCGACCTCGAGGAGTGCATCGGCGACGACATGGTATGCGTCGGCACCCAGGGCGCGCATGATCGCCACGTCCTTCTGGCGCGCCATAGCCCGAGCGAGCGCCAGGCCGCCGAGATTGATGCAGGCGACGAGGAGCACGATGGCGGCAATCGTCAGCGCTCCACCGACCAAGACACGCACCGCCCAATAGTGCTCGGGCTGGAGGCCCGCACGGAGTGGCGCCACGTCCAGGATCAGATCGATCAGTCTCCGCCCAGTTGCCTGGCGTTGCTCATTTTCCGCGCGTTGCACGCGGGTCCAGCTGACCTGCAGCAATGCACCGAGCCGTTGTGGATCCGTCCCGCGCGACATCCTGCCGACGATACGCCCCGGCCCTGGGGACTCGTCTTGCTTCCGTAGCGGAAGCCAAAGATCGGGTTGGATGAATCCCTCTGGCCCGTGGAAGCCATCGGCCGCTACGCCGACGACCACGTACGCAGGCCGGCCGTCGACCTGGAGTGTTCGTCCCAGGATGGATGTCGCACCGTCAAAAGCGCTCTTCCACAAGCGGTGGCTGATGACGACAGGCCGCTCACTGCTCGATACGTCGAAATCCGACGGGATGAAGAATCGACCGAGGCGCGGCCGTGCCAGCAGGACCCGGAAGTACTCGGGCGAGACGGACGCGCCCATGAGCCTCGAGGTCGCGCCGCTCGCCGCCATCGTCACGAACGACGGCGCATAGAACGCCAAGTCTCCGTCACCCGCTGGCGAGCTACGTAGCTCCTGGAACTCCTCCGGCGACGGATAGGCGAATGTCCCGCGCCGCTCGCGGAGCGTGACCTGCACGAGCCGGTCCGGTTGCTGAAGCCCGGGCTGCGGCCGCCACACGACGGACACCAGGATACTCAGGAGCGCGGTGTTCACGCCGAAGCAGGCCCCGAGCGTCAGGATCGCGGTGAGCGCAAAGCTGGGCGCCCCCCGAAGGCGACGAAACGCTAATCGAAACTGCGTCATCGCACTGCCGCGACGCTCGAATCGCAGACGGCGGTGCCCGCAGAAACTGCGCTCCCTCGCTGATCGCGCGGCGGAGCGTGCGCTCCGGCGTTCCCATCCCAAACCACACAATGAATGCCGTTCGACAGCGCCGGCGTCGTCTCGATCGCCCATGATGTCGGTTCGAGCCACACCACACGATTCCGGGGAGATATGGGCGGCAGGTCAGCCTGCGGAGGGAAACGACCGTGATCGGCCCGGTATTGCCGCATGCGTCGCACCAGGCGGTTCATGTTGCCGAAGACAAGCTGCGTGTCGTAGGTTCTCCAATCATTGATGGCAGGACCAGCGTCGCCGTCACAGACCGGCCCCTCCGGAATCCCGCCACGGTGATCACGACTCGTGAACATGAAATTCGCCGAATCGGCCCATCCGACAACGTAGATGCAGTCGGCCCGGTCACCTGTGCGTGTGGCGCGTGCGCCGAATCCCGACGACGAAGCCCATTGTATGCGAACCCTAACGCCAGCCGTGTCATCCGTTATCCAGGAGCAGGACCCGTCTGGCGCGAAACGATTGTTCGTTTCCCAGTACTTGAATTCGCATGTCGCCAGAAACATCAGCGCCTGCTTGAGATTGTGCCGCTCCGCGCTCTCACGGGATTGAGAGGCCGCGCCTTGGCGGCAAGCGGCCAAGGCGCCAGAAAGGAGGACCGCGATGAGGGCGATCATCGGCACGCGAGGAACAATTCTGATGTTGGAAGGCATCGCTAATCGAAGGTTACTGGCGAGAGGTCTCAGTCACGGCCGTGGCATCACGGTCGCCGATCTGCGACTCACTCATGGCCAGCGTTGGCCAGTTCTGCACGGGAACTGGTGATCGCTTCTCGACGCTGGGCTGTGAGCTCAGACCGGATCCATACGCAATCAGAGCGGCGACAGTGTACGGACAATCCGCATCCGCTGTCAATCGCCAACTAATATGAGAGGATTTCTAATACTCGCGAGAACAACCATCCCCGCATGGGGGCACCGCCTCATCGTGCCAGGCACTGCGCTCGCCGCGCGCGTAATCATGAGAACGTTTCTACTACTGCTTTGTCAGAGATACTCCTGGAGGGACTGAAGCGACCGAAGGATCTCTTCGCCCTGCAGAGAGATCCTTCGCTTGGCTCAGGATGACAGCGCTTCGCTCAGGATGACAGGCATCGCGTGTCGCGTGTCTCGTGTCCCCGAACCTTCGCGAAGGTCAGAAGCAGGTCGTGGCCGCGCGCCAGCCGTGGGCGCACCAGCCGTCAGCTCCGCCTCTCGTGCCCCAGCTCGGTGTTGAGCTCGCGCATCGCCGCCTCGTAGTACGGATCGACTGGTGGCAACTCGCGGACCACCGGCACGGCGGGCTTGGGCGTCGGCGCGAACATGGACCGCGTGAAGCGGAACAGCCCGTAGACCACGGCCGCGATGACCGCGCACTTGAGCGCCAGGACCGCCAGTCCGATCAGCGCGCCGAGCACGCCGAACGTGAGCGCCAGCAGCAGAATGCCGACCGGGATCGCGATCGCAAGCCCAACGATACTCTTGAAGAACGTCCACAGGATGCGCATTGGGCCTCCACGCCGGCGCCAATCTACAGTACGGGCGTGCGCGCTCGCGGGTTTCAGTTCGTCTCCATGGCTAGCGTGCGTGGTCGATGGCGTCTTCAGCCATTCCCGCTTCCAGAAGCGAGTCAAGTGACTGCCGAAACTCGTTCATCGCGTCACATCGCTCTTCGCACACAAGGCGCACGCTGCATAGGAAAACGGGGCGGCCGGCGAGAAACGTGGATCCCCGTCATCGTGATTAGCGGGCACGCCGGGGGAATCGAAGACGTGGTCGAGCTCATGAAGCTCGATGCGGACGACGTCATTGAAAAACCGTACGATGCTGACGACGTCGCGCGAAGGGTTCGTCAAGCGCTCGAACGAAGTGGCCGGACGTCGCACGGCAACTGCCGAACGACGGCTGTCGTTCCCACCGCGGCCTGCGTCATCGAAATCCCAGGCACGGCAAAGAAACGCCGCACGATTGTTCGGATTGGCGGTGTAGCGACGCGCTCTCCCTCCAATCGCTCATGGGTTGTTCATGCTGCCGTTCCAGTCCGCGTCGCATGCCTCGCGTTCGCCGCGTTTGCCGATTCGACTCCGCCAACCAGGCCGGCGCGCACGACCCGCACGGCCTCGACCATGTTCGCCAACGCCGCCTGTACCTCGCCCCACGCCCGTGTCTTGAGCCCACAGTCGGGATTCACCCACAGTTGCTCCGGCCCGCACGTCTCGAGCGCCCGCCCGATTTGGTGCACGATCTCGTCCACCGACGGGACACGGGGCGAGTGGACGTCGTAACGCCAGGGCCCAGCGCGCGGCCGTACGACTCCGCGTCGATCGAGTGCAGCAACGCCATGCCCGAGCGCGCTGCCTCGATCGAGATCACATCGGCGTCCATCCGCGCCATCGCATCGACGATCTCGCCGAAATCGGCGTAGCACATGTGGGTGTGGACCTGCGTCTCGGCACGCGCGCCGCCGGTCGACAGGCGGAACGCGTCCGTCGCCCATGCGAGATAGTCGGCTCGCTCGGCTCGACGGAGCGGCAAGCCTTCGCGCAGCGCCGGCTCGTCGACCTGGATCACTCGGATGCCAGCGCGCTCCAGGTCCACGATTTCGTCGCGCAGCGCCAGCGCGATCTGCATTGCCACGGCCGAGTGGCCGAGATCCTCGCGCACGAACGACCACTGCAACATGGTGACCGGCCCAGTGAGCATTCCCTTCACTGGCCGCGACGTGAGCGACTGCGCATAGCGCGACCAGGCGACGGTCATCGGATGTGGACGCGAGACGTCGCCGTCCGGAACGGCGTCCGGATCCGCTTTCCGCTTCGACCGTGATGATCGTCGGCTCGCGGCGGCCGAGCGCGACGTGACCTACGGCTGTGACGATCAGGAATTCGCCCGCATCCGGACCGGTAATCGTGCCCGGGAACGATGTTCGTGCGAGGCGGTCTTCGGCCACGACCCTGACCATGGCTAGATCGTTACGCGGAACGGCTCGCGCGTTTGGCTGGCCCGTGATGTCCTCACGATTGGCCGAGGGATCGCGATCCGGCATCGCGCGCGGGTCCCGCAATGGATTGTCTCTGCCGCACGGCCTGGATGAAACGCGGACAGCGCCCCTTCTCCTGTTGCGCTTGGTTCGTCGCCGCGGGATACGATCGCGGGTGACATGCACCGGGCGGTCGAGGTACTCATCACTCAATCGAGGGCACCCAGGCACTCGGCGCGGTCTCGATATTGACCTGGGGCGGTTAGGCCCAGATGTACGAAGAAGCGCCACGCGTAGGCCAAGGCCCTGAACCCCATCGCGGGGTAACCTCGTGCCTCAGACCTGTAACTTCGCGCAGAATTGCACGTTACCGCACCTGACGACCTGCAGGTTCGCGAACGGTTTTTACGCGGATCGAAGCGCTCCACATACCCCACATATCCCACATACCCCAACATTGACGCGGCCGCCAATAGCCCATTGGGCCCTTGATCGCGCGGGTGCTGTTCTTACATTTGTACGTACATCATGGAGAAACTGATGACGTACCACGGCAAAGCCGCCACCGTAGGCAATTCCAAGGCGCTGCGCCTCGACTCTGCGCTTTTTCGCGCGCATCCAGAGTTCGCGAGCGGGAGTTCGCTGTCAGCATCATCGCGCCCGGCTGCATGCTCGTTCAGGCCACCGTCGAGAACGCCAAGGATGAGACCGACCCTGTACTTGACGCGTTTCTCGGCTTCATCCGGCGTCAGATGGAGTTGCGTCCGGATCTGATCAGCGCAGTCACTCGAGCCGATCGCCGAGACGCCAACAAGATCCTCCGCGGCACGCGGTCCGACCCCGATGCGGATCTCGGTGACAACTTCGAGCTTCCTGGATCTCGCCCCGTCGCTCGATCGAGGAAACCTTCCAAGCGAATTGCTGGGAAGTGATTCCGCCACGAGGGCGCCCGGCGGACTGCCGTGAGCAAACAACAAACAGGCGCGGGGAATGTCAACCAACATGCACACGGCCGCGGCCGCGCTCGCCGAGCAGCGGCGCCCGCCCCGCTCATTGTCAACGGCTGGACATTGCTTTTCTGGACTGCCTTTCGAGATCGCTGGAGTGCGATGCGCGACGCGGCGCGGGACGCGCAGATCGCGGATCCAATCGGGTACATGCACACAGCGGAGGTGAAATTCTTCCGCACGGTGGCCGACCTCGTCCTCAAAGAGATACCGACCAATCCGGACCACCCGGCCTTTCGCCAGGGCAGAGCCTCGGTCGTACCCACACGCATTGGCGGCGCGCGAAGTTTCATCGACGATTTCGATTGTTCTTCCGGTTTCACACCGCTTCACCACGATCTTTTACCCATGGCTGAACGACGAGAATCGTGCGGAAGGCCGGAAGTCAGACCGATCCGTATGCCGCTGTTCTATCGAATACTCGGACGGGGCACCCCACCATCAGACTGGGACGCGCTCGTGCGGGCGTGCGAAGCGATGTCCGGCGAGGAGTAGCGGCAGCGGCAGCCTCGACGAAACCGCTCGAGAACAGGTTCATGTGGCGGCAATCCACGAGCAGACGCA
>CAWFQK010000008.1:0-92208 GCA_963817955.1 uncultured Gemmatimonadaceae bacterium | reverse complement strand
TCGGGACGGCGGGATTCGAACCCGCGACCCCCTGAACCCCATTCAGGTGCGCTACCGGACTGCGCTACGTCCCGTCACCGCCCTGATACCGCCAGGCGGACAGACCCAAGAGTATAGCGGCCCGCCCCCACGGATACAACAAGTTCCCGAATCGACTTCAGCTGTTCGATCCGGAGGCCGGCGACCCGCCTGTGCAATGCTTGTGGTTTCATCGGAAAAACGATATAGTCCCGAATGCGTCGCCACGACTTCCTGCACGCCTTTCGCGCACTCGGAGAACGGCTACCAGAGCCAACACACATAATCGTGGCCGGTCCGATTTTAACACGCGTCTCGCGCGGGTGGGCACCTTCGGTAATCTCACCGTAGAGCATGTCGGACGGCCAGACCTCATCCTCATGAAGCTCGCGGCGGGCCGGCCGCGCGACATCGAGGACTTGGAGGCGCTCGCGCCGACAGCGAGCGAGATCGCCTTCGTGCGCTCGCAGATGGGCCGCATCGCCGCCTTCGACTCACCTCGCGCGTTACGCATCCGCCTCTATCTGGAACAGGGAGCGCAGGAGCACGAGCATTCCCCGACCGCAGCTCCCGACACGACCGCACCTCGATCGCCGATCCAGCGTAAGTCCAAAAGACGGGGAAGGACTTGAGATGCGGGTGCACACGAACCCCCCTTCCGCTGCGCAGAACGCGGTCCCGGTCCCCAGTGATTCGGCACGTGAGCCGGGCGCGCCGACAGGGACGCGGCTGCGATTGATGCGTGCCTGGGCGCGTGTCGGGGCGCTCTTCAACACGACGCCCGCCGCAGCCCCTATCGACCTCGAGCAGCTCATTGCCGACACCGCAACTGTCGCCCCGGCCGACGAGCGGCTATTTGTAATGGCAGCGAGCTGGCTCGCGCTGCACCACAACCTGGTGGACGCGCGCCGATTGGGCCGTAGGCTGGACACGCTCGACGACGTGAGTTCGGCCGTGGCCGGGGCGATGCTAACGATGGCTGCCCAAGGCACGAGCGGACCGACCGCCCTGACGGCGGCGGCCTCACATTGTCGGCCACTGCCGCGACGTATCCCGCTGTTCCCGATCATGGAACGCTACCAGGGCCTCCTCGCGCTCGTCCGTGCCGAGACGCTCCCGATCTTCGCACAGTGGGGCTTCTGGCACAACGACGCGATCCTCAAGCCAGATGCGATCCGCCCGGTTCGGTGGATTCTCGAGCATTGCCCCGAACTCCGGATTCGGGCGATCCTCGGGACCGGACTCGACACTGAGGTGGTTGGCCTGGTCGCCGAGTCGCCCAGAACTGTCGCGGAGCTTGCACGCCTGACCGGTGCCTCCTATGCGTCGGTGCATGCTGCCGTAGCACGCCTCGGCGGCCGCGGCCTCGTTGAGCGTCGAGATGGCAAGCGGTGGGGTATCAGCCCGGTGGCGGCACAGTTCCTACAGTCAACGTCCGAGCCCCCACCGCTTCGCCGCGCCGTCGCTAGGCGATAGGAAGTCCTTCGCCAGGTCGGCGCTGAACGCCGGGGACCTTGCTCCCTCGGCGGCAAACCTCTACCCCGCTTCTTCGACTCTCTATCTGGCCATGCCTCGTTCCATGCTCCTCCTCCTCCTCGCCACGACGACGACCGCCCTCGCCCTAGCCTGCCAACGCGCCCCGTCGCCCGTCAGCACCTCGTACACGCCGCGCACCCGCGCCGTTACGATCACCACCGTTCCGTTGCTCGTGAAAGAACAGCAAACGGTCCTTCCCTTCCTCGCATCGGATTTCGCGCCGGGCGGGGTGCTCCAGGGCAAAGAGGTGTATGGCTTCTCGCCGAGCACGATCACCGTTGTCCAAGGCGACACGATCGACTTCACCTTCATCAATCCGGAGGACGACGACCACTCGTTCGTGCTGCCGGATCTCGCGGTGGCGCTCAAGCCGCAGGCTGTCACGCATGCGCACTATGTCGCACGCCACGCCGGGATCTACACGTTCATGTGCGCCGTGGCGTCGCACATGCCCATGATGAACGGGCAGCTCGTCGTGCTCGCCCCCGGGGCACTCAGCGTTTTCTAAAGAGCACCGACAGCAGTCGCGGCGCTCCGTCTTTGGCGCCGTCGTCGTGCCACTCGCCGAGCTGCTCGAGTATTAGCTCCGCCGCAAGGCCGCCATTCACAAAATCGCTCACGCTGTGAACAAAGGCCGTGACGTACACGGTCTCTCCGCTTAGCGAGTCGTTGAAGTGCGCCTGTCCGCCGCGTATCTGACGATACGGATGGAGCTCGCTCAAAAAGAATTGTCCGCCGGCGCGCAGCACTCGCGCAATTTCCGCAAACACCGGTGCCAGGTTCTCGACGTGCTCCAGCACGAGATCGGCCACCACCAGGTCGATGCTGGCGTCGGCTACCGGCCACGTCGTCCTGACGTCATGCTGAATGAACTGGACGGAGGGCGAAACTACGCGCTCGCGCGCCACGGCAAGCATGCGCGCGGAGCAATCGAGCGACACGACGCTGTCGGCATGCTCGGCCAACCACACCGTATTCTTGCCCGTGCCGCAGCCGAGCTCCAGCACGGCACAGCCGCCCAGCGCGAGCGGCGCACGCCGCAGCACCGCGGCGTCGAGATCTCGCGTCGCATTGGCATCGCCGTCGTAGCTCTCAGACCAGCGGTCGTATGCTCGCGAGATCTCGGCGATGTCCGCCATGCCTCGGCCTTCCCTGCTCACACCACTCCCGAACACCATGCTCACACGTGCATGCGGGTGTTCCCGGAGGAACCAAACATTCTACGCGCCACCCAACCGAGCACGAGCAGCGGCACCAGCACGACGAAGGCGATCTTGAGCGCAATGACGCCCACCGAGAGAAACGCCATCAGTACGCCAAAGGTGGTCCCGATGAGCGCCATGGCGACGGCGAATACGATGAGCAGCGGTAGACCCACCAGAAAGAGCACGATCAGCAACGGCAGCGCCAGAACGCCTAACACCGCGATCACCGGCAGTCCGAAGATCGCCAGCATGATCCCGATCGGGATGAGCGCCAGTAGCGCCAGCGCGCCGAAGAACAGCGCGCGAAGGAGCGAGAACATGGTCAATTCTCAGCAGTCGGGGTCGGCGGCTCGGGAGCGGCAGCGGTCGGCGGCGACCCTCCACCGTTACGCTTGCACGCCCGCCGGTACACGGTGGACACGAGCTTCCACACGAGCCACACGGGCAATACGACCAACACGGCGAACTTGAGCGCGGCGATGCCAATGGTCAGCGCAAAGCCAAGCAGCCCGATGAGCATGCCGCCAACCAGCAGCACGAGAAACACTGGCAGCCCGAACAGGAACAGCAGGAAGAGGATGGGCATCCCCACCACGCAGAGCACGGCCAACATCGGAATGCCGACCAGCTTCAATACGAATGCGATCGGCAACAGCAGGCCGAGGCCGCCGAGCTTGAACAGCCAGCGCACCGCCGCAATTCGCAGTGCCAATTTGCTGAGTACCGACCACATGTCCACGCCGCCTGTGAGGGGAGTCGATGGTCCGTACGTGGACTATCGGGAAAGTGTTTCGCCCAGTGTATCAACCTCATCGGCAAGCAGAAGCTTGCCCACATAGAAATCGCCGAACTCCGAGTACCGGGCACTCACTTCGTCAAAGCGCATCTCGGTCACGATCTTCTTGAATTCCATTGGATCTCTTGCAAATAGGGTCACCCCCCATTCCCAGGCGTCGAATCCAATGGCGCCGGCAATGATCTGGAGCACGCGCCCGGCGTAACGGCGACCGGTGAGGCCGTGCTCCCACATCAGCCGACTGCGCTCCTCCAGGCTCAGGGTGTACCAGTTCTGCCCGTGGTCGCGGCGCTTCGACATGGGATAGAAGCACACATACGGCATGTCGCCCGGCACGCTGGGATACAGTCGCCCGCGAACGTGGGCGTTCTCTCGCTCGGCGGCAACGCGCGCCGCGAGGTCGGCCACGTACGTCTCGTCTCCCACCGCTCCGCCACGGGTCTTCGCGGCCTTTGCGAGTTGCGCGGTGAGACGATAGAGGCCCGCCTCCGTGACGCTGAGAAATGAGTACTCGGGACGGAGCGCGCCGGCGAGCGGATGCCGGGCAAATGCACGTTGGGCATCGCCTATCTCGTCGAGCGTGGGACGAAAGTGGATCACCATGACATCGCCCTTTGACCCGATCAGATGGACCACCGACGACCATCCGCCGTTCGGCGCGACGAGCAGTTGTGTCATGGGAGCCGCGCCGGTGCTGCGCACTTTCCGCAACGCGGCATGGTCTACGGAGAAGATCTGGTGGAGGGAGTACCACCCCTCGAGGGTCTCCGGAGGATATGCACGGAGCGCCTCAGGCGCGGCAGCAGCATCACGAGCATCACGGTCGGTGTGCGAGTCCATGTTGAGAAATTAAAGTCAGCCGGCACCGAACCGATACTTTCTCACGGCACCGCCTTTGCCTTTGTTTCGACGGGAAGGTCAATCAGACCCGATCGGGCTGAATGGCGATGCAAGGGGGCTGTATGACGGACCGGAATTTCGCGCACGTCCCGCATCGTGTTGAAGAAGCCGACGGAAGGCGTCGTCAGTTGCGCGCCATGCTGCTGTCCGCAGCCGATGCCGCGCGCCAGGGCCGGCGGGTGCACGACTTTGCCAGACGGTTGGCGCGGCCAGTGGGCCACGCCGTTCGCGATCGGGTATCGAAGCTCTTCAGCGCCGTGGGTTGACCGCGGCGCTTTGAGTTCGTAGGCGGACAGGGCGCGCCGCCTCGCGGTATTGCTCGAGCTCCTGATCCGTGAACCGCTCCCACTTCTCTGGAATTGGTGAGAGGCGGCGGCGTTCGGCTCCGCGTTCGAAGCACAACCACGCGTCGTACAAGCCGATCAAGCGTGACCGGCCGCCCACAGTGAAGCGACGATCTTGTTCGCGTCGTTCGCCTTCGGATGGACCACTGCTTCTGGCGGTTCGGCGGTCGTAGTTGCGCCGCTCATCACGCCGCGGCACGACGTCGAACACTTGCCATTCCCTGCCCGCGGAATCCACGAAAGTTCGCATGGTCATTGTCTGACCCCTCCTCCTCCCTGTCGGCCATAGGTTCCTGCCGGGTTCGGCTGGAACTGCGCCTCGGCCGACCTGCGTTTGCACGCTTGGTGCCATCGGGGCGCTCAGCCCCGCAAGCCCATTGGCGCCAGTCAGCGCGGCGGCTGAAATTTTGGGTGCCTGGAGGTCCAGCGAAAGCGAAGCGCTGTCCCGGCAATGATCACCAGTCCGCAGGCCATGATGCCCACCTTCTCTCCATCAAACACGTCGACCGGCAATTTGTTCAGATTCTGGTTTGAGAGTGTGCCGTGCACAATGAATAGCGCGGCGACGACATACGTGAGATAGTGCAGCACCTTCCAGCGCTGCCGGCCGATCTCGGCGTGGTACACCGACGTGATGACCGCAAATGCCAGCAGGTACAGTGAGATGGCGCCGAGCGAGTTCACCACCGGTTGTTCGGGCGAGGAGATCGGAAGCAGGATGTCGCCCAGCCCAAAGTGGGGCTTCCCGACGCCCAGCAGTGGAATGGGGTGCATCACCGCCAATCCCAGTCCCAGATACCCCGTCCAGTTGTGGAGCTTGAGCATGTTGATGCGCCGGTAGGGCCACCGCTTCCAGGGGTTGTAGCGCACCGACATCAAGAGTCCGAGCAACACGTTCGCGGCAAGGAGGTACACCGCGGCGAGGCCGAAATAGCTGGTCAGGTCTTTGGGTTCCATGCTGAGGTTACGAACGGCCAGGGTCATTCGTTCGCCTCCCTGCCCCGCCCGGTGCCCGTGCCGGGCGCTTCCGGCACGGCGGCTGCACTAGGGCGGGCACAGACATGAACCCAATATTCCCGTGAAGCCTTGGTGGACAGGCGCAGCCGCGGCGCTAGTGCTGGCAACGACCGCCGGACGCGCCCAATCGCCACCAGGCGAAGCCGGTTCGCGAAAGACCCTTTTCACGGACCGCGATGGTGCCGTCGCCGCTGGTTTTCTGGTGGCAAGCGGTGGCCTGAGCATATTCGACGCACGCATCGCGCGTTCATTTCAGGACACGTCGTTGATGCACGTGCGCCTGGGGCACCATTGGGATGGGTTCTTCACGCACATCAACGAGACGTCGCTCACCGTGGGGGGGCTTGCGGTCTATGCCCTGGCGCGTGTGGCTCATGCGCCGGATCTGGCCGACATCGCCATCCACGAAGCCGAGTCTGTGGCGGCAGCCAGTCTCACCGCACAGGTGATCCGCGGACCACTGGGGCGGGCCCGTCCCAAGGACGCGACACCCGCCTACGACAATCAATACGACTTCAGTTTCCTCAGGGGATTCACGCACTTCGAGAACCGGGCATTCCCGTCAATTCACTCGTCGTCTGGCTTTGCCGCCGCGTCAGCAATCGTCGCCGAGGTCCGCCGCCGAAACCCCGCGGCAACGTGGTACGTGGGCGTGCCAGCGTACGCAATCGCGCTTACGCCTGGCTTATCGCGGATGTACCTCGGCCAGCATTGGGCAAGCGACATCTTCGCCGGCGCGTTCCTCGGCACCTTCTATGGGTGGCGGGTGGTGGACTACTCGCACGCACATGCGCGAACGCCGGTGGATCGGGTTTTTCTCAGGTGGACGTTCTAGGGACACGAGACACGAGACACGGGACACGGGAAACCACGTTACGCGTTATGCGTTACCAGTTGGCTTCTACCGCCGGGCGCCTGGCACGCTGACCACTACCGCCGGTCGGCGAGATTCGGGTGTCCAGTTGTGCGTTGTGAGTTGTGAGTTGTAAGAACGCGAAACGCACAACTCACAACTGGAAACTCGCACCTCGTCGACCGGTGGGCCGACCGCTACGGAGCAGCCAGCGACAACCAGCCGGTCAACACCCGGAGCCCAATCCTACGCGGTCCTCTGCAGTTCTCTTGCAGTTCGCTATTGCAGTTCTCTTGCAGTTCTCTGCGTCCTCTGCGTTCAAAAGCTGTTGCGCCGTTCGAAGAGATCCTTCGCTCAGGACGACAGCGCCCCCAACGCGTTCCGCAGTCTCGGCATGAGCGCGTCGATCTGCTCCATGGCTACGGCACCGATGGACAGTCGGAACCACCCATCGTCGGCGGCCGAGCCGAAGGCGCCGAAGGGGACGACGGCGAATCCGGCTGCGTGCAGGAGATAGTGGCGCGCCTGCTCGTCGGTCTCGATCGTGTCACCTTGCGGAGTCCGCGATCCGCGCACCGCGAACCGGGCGCTGATGTAGATGGCGCCGCGCGGGCGAATGCAGTCCACCGGCAGACCGTCTCGCTGAAGCGCCATGAGGCCATCGAATACGGCGTCCAAGCGCCGCGCCGCCTCGCGCCGCAGGTTTTCCATATAGCGATCTACCGTGCCATGATCGGCCAGCAGGCGCGCAGTTGCCACCTGTTCGGCGCGGGGGGCCCAGGCCCCAACATGTCCGACGATGTTGTTCATCGGCTGGATGACGTCTGCCGGCCCAACCGCCCAGCCCACCCGCAGCCCGGTGGCGGCGAACGCCTTGGAGATCGCATCGACGATGACCACGTATGGGGCGATCTCGGGACGAAGCGAGATCGGATCTACATGCGTGGCGCCGTTGGCGGTGATCATCCAATACACCTGGTCGTACATCAGATACAGCGGTCGCTGCGCAGCGTCGCGACGTGCGTTCTCCTCGAGCACCAGATCGCAAATGGCGCGGAGCTGCTCGGCGCCGAACAGCGTACCCGTGGGATTGAGCGGAGAATTGAGTGCCAGCAGGCGCGCGTCCCGCACGAGCGGCCGCAGCGCATCTGCCGTTGGAAGGAAGCCCGTGCCCGCGTCGCAGCTCACCGTTACGGCCTGCGCGCCGAGGAGCTGGCAGTAGTACTCGTTGTTCCAGGAAGGCACGCCGAAGATCACGCGGTCCCCGGGATCGACCAGCGCCCGGTACAGCGCGTAGATGGCGGGCCGCGCACCTGACGTGATCAGGATGGACTCGAGCGGAAACTCGAGGCCGAGGCGGCGCTGGTAGAAGTCGCAAACGGCGCGGCGGAGCGATTCGAGTCCGTTCGGTGGCGGATACGTGGACTCGCCGGCGCGAAGCGCCTCGACAATCCCATCCTCCAGCTCGAGCGGAATGCGAAACTGCGTGGAGCTGAAATCGCCGACCGTGAAGTCGGCGATCTGCCTGCCTTCCTGCTTGAGGGCGCGGACTTCGCCGGCGATGCGCAGAATCGTCGAGCCGCGCAGCTCCTGGGCGAGCGTCGAAACGCGCGCGGGGGAAACGGAGGACATGCAGAAAAGGTAGCGCGTCAGGGCCGAGTACTGAACGCGGGACGGCCAGTATCCGCCGTCCCGATCGCTAGCGCGCTGTGAATCGTATGGTCACGCCGCTTTCTTGCCCAGATAGCGTTGCACCGCCGCCAGAACGACGCGCGGTTCGGCCGGTTTCGAGATATAGCCGTCGCAGCCGACCTCCATTGCCTTCTGCTGGTCTGCCGCCAGGGCGTGCGCCGTGAGGGCAATAATGGGGATACTGGCCGTGTCGGGATCAGCCTTGAGACGTCGCGTCGCCTCCCATCCATCGAGAATGGGGATCGACACGTCCATGAGGATGAGGCCGGGATGCTGCTCGTGCGCGGCCTTGACTGCGGCCTGGCCGTCGCGCGCCTCTATTACGTCGTAGTTGTAGTGGCGAAGGATGGTCTTGTAGATGAACAAGTTGTCCTCATTGTCCTCCACAAGAAGCACCGTTCCATTGTCTGACATGACGTGCCGGGTTCAGGGTGATGCCCAACGATGTCACCCTTACGAGAAAATCAGGCCACGTCAGCGTGCGACCTCATGAAAAGCCACCGCGGTTTCGCGCTCGACCGCCCAGCGCATGCCCCAGGAATCCTCGAAGAGTATGAGCGGATTCCCTTTAGCGTCGAACAGCAGCATGCGTCCGCGATCGCGCGCGATGCGTTCAATGTCCGCCATGGGACCGGTTACCCAGCGCGGGTAGCGCGCCGTGATGCGCTCCAGCCGGCAGGGCGCGCCATATTCGTGCTCCAGGCGGTGCAACATGACGTCGAACTGCAGCATACCCACGGCTCCGACGATGGGCGTGGGACTCGTGGTCTCGGTGCCAGACGTGAAGAACACCTGGGCGGCGCCCTCTTCCGTGAGCTGGCGCAGGCCGCTGTCGAGCTGTTTGCGCTTCATCGGATCGGCAATGATGACGCGAGCAAAATGTTCCGGCGCAAAGCGCGGAATGCCGCTGAACTCGAGATCGGCGCCAGCAGACAGGGTGTCGCCAATACGGAGCGTGCCGCGGTCCATCACGCCGATCACGTCGCCTGGCCAGGCCTCTTCCACGGCGGTTCGCTCGCGCGCGAGAAACTGCTGCGGCGCCGCCAGGCGAATGAGCTTCTGGGTGCGGACATGCTTCACCTGCATGCCTGCCTCGAACCGACCCGAACAGATGCGCACGAAGGCCACGCGATCGCGATGCTTGGCGTCCATGTTCGCCTGGATCTTGAACACGAAGCCGGTGAATTCTTCGCTGACTGGCTCGATGTCGCCCAGTGTGGACTCGCGCGGCGCGGGCGGCGGCGCGAGCTCGAGGAACTCACGCAAGAAGGGCTCGACGCCAAAATTGGTGAGGGCGCTGCCGAAGAACACCGGCGACAGCTCCCCCGTGGCCACTTGCTCGGCGTCGAACGGCTGACCGGCGGCATCCAGCAGCCCAATGTCGGAGACAAGACGGTGGTGTGCGGCCTCGCCGAGCAGGTCATGCAGCGCCGGGTCGTCGAGCGATTCGACGCCGATCACCGCGTCGGCTGCACGGCTCGCTCCGTGATCGGCCGCGCGCTCGAACAGATGGATCTGCTTGAGCCGGCGGTCGTACACGCCCACGAAACTGTCGTCGCGGAAGATCGGCCAGGTGATGGGGTGGCAGGAAATGCCGAGATCCGCCTCCACGTCACTGATCAACTTGAGGGGATCCTCGCCAACGCGATCGCACTTGTTGACGAACGTGAAGATCGGCGTACGGCGAAGCTTGCAGACGGCAAAGAGCTGCCGGGTGCGATCTTCGACGCCGCGCCGGTTGTCGAGGAGCATGACCGCGCTGTCGGCCGCGACGAGCGTGCGGTAGGTGTCCTCGGAGAAGTCCTCGTGCCCGGGCGTATCGAGCAGATTGATGTGATAGCCATCGTACTGGAACTGCATCACACTCGACGTCACCGAGATGCCGCGCTCCTGCTCCAGCTTCATCCAATCCGACGTGGCATGGCGCACGGCACGCCGCGACTTGACCGACCCCGCCAGGTGAATGGCTCCGCCGTAGAGCAGGAGCTTCTCCGTGAGGGTGGTCTTGCCTGCGTCCGGGTGACTGATGATGGCGAAGGTCCGCCGGGTACGAACGGCGTCCTGGAGCCGGGTCTCGAGTTCGAGCGACAACGAAACGACCTAGATTTCGGGGACTGCTGCGATGTACACACACCGAGGGCCCGACCGCAGCGGGTCAGGCCCTCGGACACCTGACTAATTTAACGTCGTGAACGTTTTGATGGAGTGTGCGCGGTGACCCCATGGGTCCGGCGACTTATCGTCGCCAACATCGTCGTGTATTTCCTGGAGCAGACCGCGCCGGGCGTCACGAACGCACTCGCGTTCGTGCCCGCCTACGCGTTGTATAGGCCATGGACGCTCATCACGTACATGTTCGTGCACGCGTCGATCACGCACATTCTGTTCAACATGCTGGCGCTCTATTTCTTTGGTCCACGCGTGGAAGAGCGGCTCGGATCGAACCGCTTCCTTGCTCTCTATTTGGTGAGTGGCGTGAGCGGCGCGCTGCTGTCACTCGTCTTCGCACCATTCGCCCCCATTGTGGGAGCGTCGGGAGCCGTATTCGGCGTCATGCTCGCGTTCGCCCGGTTCTGGCCAACGGCCCAGATCTACATCATGGGCATTTTGCCAATCGAGGCGCGCGTTGCCGTGCTCCTCATGGTGGTGCTCGCCCTCTGGAGTGGGTTTCACGGATCGCGTGGCGGCGTGGCGGACTTTGCCCATCTCGGCGGTTTCATTGGCGGGTGGCTGTACCTCAAGTGGATCGAGCGCCGGCAGGGCACCAAACGCTTTCGTGCCAAGGCCGCTGCGGCCGTTCCACGCGATCTGCTGGCGAACTGGAAACGTGTCGACCCAAAGTCGGTACACGAGGTCAACCGCGACGAGGTGAATCGCATCCTCGACAAGATCAGCGACAAAGGCATGGGGAGCTTGACGGCGCAGGAGCGGCAGTTCCTGTCGAACTTCGTTCCGCCGGACGACCGCCGACCTGCCTGACGGCGATCGGACGGTATCAACTGTGCATTGTCGACTCGGGCGTTTGAACTATCGGCGCGACTCCATTCGGTGATTCACCGCGGCGCCCGAGGCAGGCCGGTTTGGACGAAAAGACTCCTGTACGAACAGCGGACGGCTCGCAGCCGTTTCCTCCGGGTTCGCCCTTCGCGAACCGGGACGCGCTGTATCGCGTGCTGGTCGAGAGCGTTCAGGACTACGCGATCTACGCAATCGACCGCAACGGCAACATTCGGACGTGGAATGCGGGTGCCCAGCGCCTGAAGGGCTACACCGCCGACGAGATCATTGGGCGCAATTTCTCCGTCTTCTATACGCCGGAAGCCGTGGCGGCAAAGCAACCGGAGCGCGAGCTCGATACGGCCGCACGCGTGGGCCGCCTGGAGGACGAAGACTGGCGCGTGCGAAAGGACGGATCCCGCTTCTGGGCAAACGTCATCATCACGGCGCTGCATTCGCCCGACGGCAATATCTTTGGCTTCGCGAAGGTAACGCGCGATCTCACTGAACGACGTGCCGCTGAGGAGCAGGCGCGGCAGTTGGCCGCGGAATCGGCGGCGCACAAGGCGGTAATAGGAAAGAACCGGGAGCTGGAAGCGCTAGCGGTCGAGCTGGAAGAGCAGGCAGCCGAGCTCGAGGCGCAGACGGTGGAGGCACGGGAACTCTCCGTGAAACTCAGTCAGACGAATGAGCAACTACAGGCGACGCTCATCGAGGCTGAAGAAGCGCGCGAGGCAATGGCGGCCGCCGAGCAGTTCGCGCGGGGGATCATCGACAGCATTGCCGATCCCTTCGTCGTGCTGGATGCGAAGTGGTGTTTCCGCTACGTCAATGAACCCGCGATCAAGGCGCTGCGGGGCGACCAGCGCGCGAACGAGCTGGTCGGGAAAGTGTTGTGGGACGTGTTTCCCGAACTCGTCGGGAGTGATTTCGAAAAAGGGATGCGGCGGGCCATGAAGGAGAGGAGCCCGATCACCGTCGAAGCCTTCCGCGCCGCACGCGGCCAGTGGTCCGCGCTGTCGTCCTATCCCCTCGCCGACGGCGGTCTCGCCGCGCAGTGGAAAGACATCACGGCACGCAAACGCGCCGAGGAAATGGCGCACTACCTGGCACGTACGAGTGAACTGCTCGCAGCGGCATCGCTCGACTATAAGGAAACCCTGAACAAGCTTGCGCAAGTGGTCGTGCCCAAGCTCGCCGACTGGTGCCGCGTGGACATTCAAGAGGCCGACGGAACGCTGCGACCGATCGCCTTTGCGCATGTGAATCCCGACATGGTGCGCGCCGCGCATGAGTTGAACGAGCGGGTTCCGCCCAATCCAAACGCGTCGACCAGTGCCGCGAACGTGCTCCGAACAGGCAAACCGGAGCTCTTTCCGGAGGTTCCCGATGAGCTGCTCGTGGCTGGCTGTGTGGATCCTGAGCACCTGCGTCTGACGCGAAAATTCGGGATCAAATCGGCGATGCTCGTACCGTTGACCGCGCGGGGCCGCACGCTGGGCGTACTCACGTTGGTGTCCGCGAAGTCGGGGCGCCGGTACTCCGATCCCGATCTCGAGCTGGCGATGGAGCTTGCCCGCCGCGCCGCGATGGCGGTCGACAACGCACGGCTGCACCAAGTGGCCCTCACGGCCACACGCGACGCCGAGCATGCCAATCACGCGAAGACGGAGTTCCTCACCGTGATGAGCCACGAGCTCCGCACGCCCCTCAACGCGATCGCGGGATACGCCGACCTGCTCCGGATGGGGCTTCAAGGAGTTCTCACGCCCGGTCAGGACGACTACCTGGCGCGCATCCAGCGGAGCCAGCACCACCTGCTCTCGCTGATCAACGACGTGCTGAATTTCGCCAAGCTCGAAGCCGGCCACGTGGAGCCGGCAATCGCCACCGTGCGGGTCCGCCAGATCGTGAATGAGATGGAATCGTTGCTCATGCCGCAAATCAAACAGGCGGGGCTCACGTTCGAGTACCACAGCTGCGACGATTCGCTGGCGGCCTGCGCGGACCCCGAGAAGCTACGTCAGGTTCTGGTCAACCTGCTGTCGAACGCCGTGAAGTTCACGCCCTCCGGCGGCAAGGTATCGCTCGACTGCGCGGCTCGGAACGAAGCGGTCCAGATCGACGTGCACGACACCGGCCCGGGCATTCCAGACGACAAGCTCGATGCCATCTTCGAGCCGTTCGTGCAACTCGGGAGCGCACTCGTGGACCGTCAATCCGGCACGGGACTCGGCCTCTCGATCAGCCGCGATCTGGCGCGTGCCATGGGCGGCGACCTCCGCGTGCAGAGTGTGGAGGGCCAGGGCTCTACATTTACCGTATCGCTGCCGCGCGCGGGAACCGCAGATTCGGGCCAGACCGAACGCCATGCGTGACGACGGTCACAGAGATCTTCGCTTCGCTCAGGATGACAGGCATCCCGCGTCCCGCAGGCACCGACAATGCAACCTGGTGTATGATGAAAGATCGCGTTCCCGTCATTTCGCTTTTGCGTTCAGCCGTACCCATGCAGCATCCCGTTCACGCCCCAACGCCACAAGCACTTGCTGACCTCGTCGCCCGGTGCAAGCAGATCAATCGGTACTCCACCGAACTGATCGCTGCTGAGGAGGCGCGTGTTGCTGCGCTCGCCTCCGGCGTATTGGTCATGCGCAACGTGCTGAACCTCAGCGCGATCGCGGCCGAGAAGCTTCCGACGCGCCAGGGCCGCATCGAGCATTGGTCGCTCACGGGCAGTCACCTCGCCGAGGTGGAAACGCCGGCAATCCACGCGGTGGACGGCGCACTCGTCCTCGACGAACACGAGCAGATCAAGATCCTGTCGCGGCGTTCCTGGCGCGGCGCGTGGCGTTTCGTGACCCTCTGGCGCGACGGCGTTCACGGACTCTCATCGCCGGATCTGCTCGAGTACCTCGCGGCGCTCACCGGGCTGGCTCAGCGCCGCGCACCTGACGTGGCCAAATCACTCCTTGCGCGCAGTCAGGCCATTGCCGCCACGCGGTCGCTCCTCGCCGGCGGTCCGCGCATGCGCGCCGACTGATCGCGTCACCCCACGACGGTGGCCTCGAGATCGGCTGTCGGCAAATAGCCGGGTGTCACGGTTGCCCGGGGAAGCGTGAAATGCACCGTACTGCCGCGGCCGATCGCGCTCTCCATCCAGATGCGCCCGCCGTGCGCCGTCACGATACCGTTCACGATCGCCAGCCCGAGGCCGATGCCGCGTGTTCCACGGCTTGATCGCGCGCGCCAGAATCGCTCGAAGATGTGTGGCAACTCGTCCGGACCGACGCCGGCGCCAGTATCCCGCACGGAGACGAGGATTTCCTTTCCATCTGCTTCGGCGTGCACGTCCACGCTTCCACCCGCCGCCGTGAACTTGATCGCATTGTCCAACAGATTCGACAGCACCTGCACGACTCGCGTGGCGTCCGCGCGTGCATCCGGAAGGTCTACCGCCGTGTCCATGTGGAGCGCGATCCCACGGTCAGCCGCGCGCGGCGCGAACATTTCATGGAGCAGCTCCATGATCGGCGCCAGAGACTGCGGTGCCGGCGTTACCGACAGCCGATGCGCCTCGATCGCGGAAATATCGACGAGGTCGAGCATCAACCGACGCATGATCGTCGTGCCCTCGAGAATGTTGTTGCACAACTTCTCACGTTGCGTTTCGTCGCAGGTCCTGGTGAGCAGCTTTCTCGCGTGCATCGAGATGGTGCCCAGCGTGCCGGTGAGGTCGTGCGACACAATCCCGAGCAATGCGTCGCGAGCCGCGGTGGCGCGCTGCGATTTCCGGTAGAGCCGCGCGGCCTCGATCGCCGGTGCGCCACGCTCGGCCAGCACCTGTGCGAGCTCGAACTCATCCGTCGTGACCCGGCGCGGAGAGGACGTGCCCACAGTGAGGACACCGATCACGCCGGCATCCGCGAGCAAGGGCACCACGAGCAGCGAGTCAACCCGGAGCTGGCGCATGATGGCACGGGTCTGTTCGTCGCTGTAATGCGCGTCGAGCCACTCATCCGTGACGCCACTCACGAAGAGCGGCTTGCCTGTCAGCACGCAGTCGGTCACCGGATCGGTGAATGCCCATTCGGGCGCGTGCGCCTCCAATTCCCACAGCGGACCTTCCAGCCAGGGGTCCGCCGGCATGCTCGTCACGCGATGCAGCCGCCTGCGTCCGTCGTCCCCTTCCTCGACGACATCCAGCGAACACCAGTCGCCGAGCGCCGGCAACGCCAACTGGGCAAGCGCCGTCAGTTGTTCATCGTAGGGCAAGCGAGGCGAGAGGCGTGTGGCCGCCTCGGCGAGCAAGTGCTCGCGTCGTTCCACACGGCGGTGCTCGGTGATGTCGCGGAGCACCGCCGTCGAGAGAAAGCCATCCGACGTCTGCAGACGCGAGACCGCTGCCTCTACCGTGAACGTTTCGCCCGTCTGCCGCCGCGCGACGAGTTCCAGGCGCGTACCGCCGAGCTCGGCTGACGGCAGACTGTCGTCCAGCGACGCAGGAAGGGCCGATCGCACGTCGCGAAAGTGCTCGGGCAGCACGAGGTGCAGCGGCTGTCCGATGACCTCAGCTGCACGATACCCGAAGATCGCCTCTGCTCTCTGGTTGAAATTGACGATTCGCCCCTGCTCGTCGGCGGTGACGATTGCGTCGGCTGCCAGCGCCAGCATGCTCGCAAACTTCTGCTCCGACTCGCGTAACGCGCGCTCGGAACGTGTTCGGCGGCTCAGGTCGCGCCGCATCGACCTGTAGGACAGCAGCGAGACGACGCCGCCGATTACGCCGAAGGCAAGCACGGACAGCCACAGCGCTCGATCCGCAGTTCGTTGCATCGCAGCGATTGCCACCAGCTTCTGGTCTTGCGCGGTCACGAGCGAGTCAATTGCGCCGCGGGTGAGACTCGTAATGCCATCACGCTCATCGCGGAGCGCTCTGGCATCAGCAGGTGACAACCCGCCAGCTCCCTTGACCTGCCGCTCGAGTCCGTATTCGAGGCCGGTGAGCTGCATCCGCAACGTCGCGAGCGTCCTCAACTCCTCCGGATCGACTTCTCCTGGCGACACCAACCGATCGAACCTGTGCTCAGCGTTCACCAGGTGAGCGCCGGACCTGTTCAGATACGTCTTGTCGCGCGTCAGCAGGAATCCGTCGGCCTCGGAGCGGGCGTGGTCGAGCGCATCGTCGAACGCGCGCAGATCTGCTTGGACCGAGGCGACGTGCACGAGCTCGTCGAGATTTGCGGAGAGCCGCTGGGTTGCCAACACGACCACCGCGACCACGATGACGCAGCATGCGCCGAGTGCGATGACGGTGACAGCCAACTTCCGTTCAATTCTTATCACGGCGCAGTAGGAGAAGGCATTCGGCCTGGCCACGCCTTCTCCGACGTGGCGATTCAAACTTATGAATGGCCACTCCGCCGGGCAACGGCCACGCGCGTCACGCCATGACGATCACCAGCATGACACGTCGCATACAGTCAGGGGATATACCGAACGATGTGAGGGCCCATGGCGGTCGCCAGCCGCGCAGGCAAATGTTTCCAGATTCGAGGTCCCCAAGCGAAGCCGGGGTCGCTCGGGGCCGGGGTCGCGGCATGTGCGCCATGATCGCCGGCGTACCACCAGAGCGTTTCGTCATTGGCGCCCCATTGCCGCTTGAAACGATGGGTGCCGCTCCCTGGCGAACACCGCCCAAAGTTGAAGTGTTTGAGCCCAGCGCCGGCGCAGCGCTCAATGAAGGCCCAGTATATCAACATGTTTGCCGCCAACTCCTTGTGCTCCACGAGTGCGGACGCCCAAGTCACCTCAAACTCGTCGCCCCATTTCAGTCCGGCGATTACAGCAATGGGACGGGTACCCAGGTAGGCGCAACCGAACTCGGCATCGTCTGGAAACATTCGGGCAATGGCCTCGAACCACCGGCGCGGCTGGGCAGGCGTTCCCAGATCGCGCATATGGTGCGCGAAGACCTCGTAGAACGGCGCAATCTGATCTGCACCAAATGCAAGCGTGACCCCTGCCTTCTGCGCCCGACGCACGCGTCGCCTCACGTTCGCATCCAAACCGCGCCAGACGGCGTCGGCATCATGAACGGGAAGATCGAGGACACAGGTGATCTTGCGGTGCGACGCCCGGAGCGACACCGGTAACTCGTGTCGGCTTCTCAGCTCGAGCAGGGTTCCATTGTCATCGCGCGCCTTTGCCTCGGCCACTGCCACGAGTGCCTGAACGGCATCCGGCGCACCGAGCGGACCGCCGTAGTTGACGTACGGCATGGAGACGAGGTAGCGCCCAAACACCGGACTAGCCACTCGTATGAGCGGGAGCACGCCTTGCAACCGACCATCGCCGCTTCGCGCGCAGAGGCGTATCACATCGTGCGCGTGAACGTCCGCGATGACGTCGCCCCACCCGAAGAGATGGAAGTGCGTCCAACCGGGTTGCGCGCGCACAAAGCGATCCCATTCGGCTGAGGAGCCGCGAAAGCCATCGACGCGGACGCTCATTGGACCGCCGCCATACAGATGTCGACGCGGGCTTCGCGCGGTCGTTCGCTGAATCCGAGCGTCGGGTGGCGCACTACTGACGTGAACGCGAATTCCGACAGCAAACGTTCCAGCCGCGCGGGCGCCTGGCGTAAACCCGTGTAATGGCGCAGCCGTGTCGCCAACGGCGCGCGCACCCGGGGTTGATCGGGATCGAGCTCCCACGGGTGGATGTAGAACACCCCTGGCGTGCCGCGGCGCGACAGCCGAGCAAATGCGCCGCGAGTGACCGCGTACGGTAGGTGGCGGAAGTAGCCGCCGCCGCTAGCGGGTACCGGTATACCAGCCCACCCGCGCACCGCGATCGGCAATTCGATGATGCGGCCGCTGGCGCGGACGATCTCGTGTGCGGCTGGGTGGCTGCCTGGATATCCCGAGTCACTGCGCCGCCGATGCACGAACAGGCTCGAGTCGTAGCGGTAGCCTTCCTCGAGCAGCACGTCGAACGCCCACTCGCCGCCGGGCACGATAGAGAAGTTCGGCGCCCGAAAGCCGACCACGGGACGGCCGACGAGACCCTCGAGCAGGGCCTTGGACGCACGGACCTCTTCGCGGAACGTGTCGGGCGACAAGGCCGACAGCGATCGATGCGACCAACCGTGAGACGCGATCTCGTGACCATTCGTGGCAAGGGCACGCACGAGCGCGGGATGCCGCGTGGCAAACCATCCGAGCACGAAGCACGTCGCCTTGACATCGTGTCGCGCCAGCACATCGAGCAACCGCTCGACGGACGGCTTGGCGCGTGACGGCCAGAAGTCCCACGATTGCCGAGGGATGATGTGCTGGAACGCGCCAACTTGAAAGTACTCTTCGACGTCAACGGTGAAGAGGTGCGTCACCGGTGTGCGCGAGGTTCGCGTTGTCGTGATCACGGACGACTCCTCCTTGATTCCGCTCAGGCGTACTGCGCGATCGCGCGGTCGGCCTTTCGCTCGGCGAACCACGACAGCGTTCTCGCGAGCCCCCGTTCGAGCGACACGCGCGGCATCCACTCGAGCGTACGCGCGGCTTTCGACGCGTCGAGTGCCGACCGTTGGACTTCGCCGGCACGAGCGGGGGCGAAATCGATCGGTACCATGACGTGCGCCAATCCACGCATCGTCTCCGCCAGCTCGGCCACCGCGGTCTCGCGACCGCATCCAATGTTGAACGCGCGCGAGTCCAAGTCGCCGCTGGGCGGCAACGATTCGGTGGCAGCCAGGAGGTTGGCCCGCGCCACATCCTCCACAAAGACGAAGTCGCGGGTCTGCCGCCCATCGCCATTGACCATGAGCCGCCGTCCGCTCAACAGGCGTTCGGCGAAAACGGCTACGACGCCGGCGTCGCCAACCGCACTCTGCCGTGGGCCGTAGACGTTCGCATACCGCAGCGCGACGGACTGCACGCCATGGACGCGGTCGAAGTAGCGCAGGTAGTGCTCCACAGACAGCTTCGCGCATCCATATGCCGAGTCCGGCTCTTTGGGTGCATCTTCCGCGCAGGGCACTGGGGCCCTTCCCGAGTAGATCGCTCCGCCGGTTGAGGAAAATACGAGACGGACTGCGCTGCCTGCCGCGCGCACCGCCTCCAGGACGTTGAGCGCGCCGAGCACGTTGACGCGTGCATCACCCCCGGCATCGTCGACGCTCGCACGCAAGTCCACTTGCGCCGCGAGGTGAAAGACGACGTCGAAATCGCCCGTTCGAATGATCGTAGCGGCGGCAACCGACGCGACATCGATCGGGTGAATCAGTGTTCCCTCTGCAAGGTTGCTGATTCGTCCGCGACTCAGGTCGTCGATCACCGTGACGTCCACGCCTTGGCCCTGCAGCAAGTCGACGAGATGCGAGCCAATGAACCCAGCCCCGCCGGTCACCAACGCTCTTCGCAACATGTATGTGTGCTCCGCTGTCGAGCCGCCGTCCCAGACGCGGCGGATTTGCAGGAGCGTTGTGCAAGTCGATGCCCGGCGCACCAACGCATGAGTATCCGGCGGGCGAGCGCGCATCCGTCAGCGTAGCGAAGTCGTGCTCCACACACGACTTGGCGTGGTGGCGTGGAGCCGATGCGATCGCACGCCAGCGCAAATTGTGACCGTGGGGAGTGATACGCTTCGCGGAATTCGCTGCACCGGCGCCACACCTCTCGTTGAGGCTGCGCCGCAATTTGACAGGCGATGTAGCGGTATTCTGGCCTCGCGCGACGGACGCTCTCTTGCAGGAGAGGTAGGGGGGAAGGTGCACATCCACCATGAGAACCCTTATATGCCGACCACTGTCGTTCCGATCGCCGCGCAGGCCACACAAGGTACCCTCCCGCCGGACGAACTCACGGCGTTACTCGAAGCGCTGGAGGCAGGCATGCCGTGGCGTACGGCATTGCGCGAGCTCGGGCTCCCCACGCTGTCATACAAACCGGATTGGTTCACGAACGATGCGAAGGCAGCGTTCTACCTGATGATGTCGTCACCGCGCAACGCACTGGCGATCGATTTCGGCGCCGGGTCAGGCGTCATTGCCTCCACGCTCGCGCAACAGTTCGGTCGCGTGATCGCGCTCGAGCGCGATCCACGCTGGTGCCGGTTCATGCGGTATCGGTTCGCGGAAGACAGGGCGGACGTGGACGTGATCGAAGCCAGCGGGCTCGATATCCCAAAGGACGTGACCAATGCCGACCTCGCGGTGGTGAACGGCGTGCTCGAATGGGTGGCGAGCGGCGACGATGAGGCGATGCTCCGGCGTAGTCCGGCGGCGGTGCAGCTTGATTTTCTGCGGGGCGTGCTCGGCACGCTCCGTCCTGGGGGCCGAGTTGGGATCGCGATCGAGAACCGCTTTCATTACGAGAATTTTCGCGGTGCATCACCCCACGGGGAGCTGCCGTATGCGGCCGTCATGCCACGGGCCATCGCGGAGTGGATGACGCAAATGCAACGAGGGGAGCCGTACCGGACGTGGATCTACGGCGCGGCGGGATACAGACGACTGCTGCGAGCTGCCGGCTTCGTGGACATAGAAGTCCGCGCAGCCGTGCCAGACTATCATCGGCCGGCACTCGCGGTTCAGTTGCACGACGTCACCGAAATCCGGGCGCACATCGGTCCGCGAGTGGGGGCGAAGAGCCGTGCACTGGACATCCTGACGCGGCTTGGCGCGCTCGGGCAATTCGTCCATTCGTTCTACATTTCGGCGGAGCGCAGGCAGTAAGAGGCAGTCGAGACCTTGACGCTGTGACTGACATCACGCATAATTTGAGAGCGGATCACAATACTCTGTTTACAATTCCGTCAGGATGACCGGCTGAGCCCGCAATTCCTGTCAGGAAAAGTTAGTCATCTTTGGCGTGCCAATCGGTGCGCCTGCTGCGTTCATAGTCGCAGCCCCTGCGCCCCACGCCCGGTTAACCGGCCAATGCCCCGGTTACCGCCCTGCGCGGGCGCGGATCTGACCAACCATTCGCGACTGCCCCTACTTTTCCCTACAAAGTAGCCGACGCTCCGTCAGGAATTTTCCTTGCGGTCCAGACGTATTGTCCTAGGATTCGCACTGGGGATGCAAACGAAATAACAAGCGATCGCGGCGAGGATCACGCATCCCCTCCAACCCGCGAAAACGCTGGCTGCTGCTCTACAAACTGGCAGGATCGCAACTCCTCGATGGAGCCGCGACAAAGGCAAACCCGGCGTAAGCCGGGGACGCAAAGCCACGAGGCCGACGGTGCAACTGCACCGGGCTAGTCGGGCCGCCGAACGACTGCAGCGGTCGAGGAGACCCGCTATGCGATTCCGAACCATCGCGCTCGCCACATCGTCCGCACTGGCGATCTTTGCCTGTTCCGACGCGCCCACGGTCCAACCGAATTCTTCCATCCAGCCGTCCGCGCCATCCTCCACGATCTCGGCCGCCCCTGAAGAACCATCCGGCCTTACGCTGATCACGGACCGCCCCTTCAACTCCAAGTCCACGACCAGCGGCACCGGGAGTGAAGGCTGGAGTGCGATCGAGGCCAACTACTCCCTCTTCGCCATCGCCTCCGACGCGACGGCCCCCAAGTCGCCGTCAAGCGTTGGTCAAATGACCTTCCCCGCCGGATTCACCGGCGGCAATGCGCCAGCAACCGCGGAAGTGGCCTTTCCGGCCGGACAGCGATCGCTGTTCACGAGCGTGTGGTTCAAGCTGTCGAGCAACTTCGTCGGCAGCCGCAATAGCTCAACCAACCGGATATTCGACATCGTGTCGAATGGCCAGCCGCGCGTCAGCTTCGTGGCGCGTGGGTCGAGCACCAATCCACTCATTCCAACCATCAACCTGGCCAGCACGCCGGACTCCCGCACTTGGCTGACGCCCAACGTTCGCACCGCGCAGATCGCCAAAGGTGCTTGGCAACAGGTTGAAGTCAGCCTGACCATGAACACGCCAGGCTCCGCCGACGGCGTGGTTCGCGTGTGGTTCAATCACACGATGATCATCCAGTACACGAACGTGCAATTCGTGTCGTCCACACAGACTGACACGTACGACAAGCTACAGTTGCAGCCGACCTGGGGCAGCGGGTACGAGCGAGTCGCCAGCACGATGCAGCTTTCCTACGACGAGGTCTACGCCACGGGCAGCACGAGCCGGACCCCGAGCACGACCTCCAGCGGCACGGGCACCACCGGTGGGACCACGGGTGGTACGACGGGTGGTACGACGGGTGGTACCGGCGCTGTCGCGACCAACGAATGCTCGACGATGCAGTCAGCATGGATCTTCTGCGACGATTTCGAGCAGGATCGCACGGCCAAGTACTTCGAGTATGACAACGCCGGCGGCAAGTTCGTGCGGACCAGCGGCTCCGGCATGAACGGATCCACATCGATGCGCGCCACGTTTACGGCGGGCCAGACGGGCGCCGGTTCCTTGCACCTCGCCTTTGGTCGCACGCCGTCCACATACTTCCGCCCCGCCGACGCCGGGACGGCGAACTACCGCGAGTTGTATTGGCGCCTCTGGGTCAGGCGAGAGGCGGGTTGGGTGGGTGACGGTCCGAGCAAACTGACGCGCGCCACGATCCTCGCAAAGTCGGACTGGTCGCAGGCCATGGTCGCGCACGTCTGGTCCGATGAGACCAATACGAAGTACCCCCTGCTCGACCCAGTCTCGGGCACGGACGCCAATGGGAACGTGACCACGGTCGGATACAACGACATGACACATTTCCAGTGGCTCGGCGCCACGCGTACCGACAGCACGTATGACGACAATGCCCACGCTGGGCCGTGGCAGTGCGACGAATTCCACGTGCGTCTGAACGACGCGGGCCAGAGCAATGCCGTCTTCGAAATGTCGGTCAATGGGCATCTCGCGGCGCGAAAAGCTGGCTTCAACTGGGTCAGCAGCTACAACGCGTACGGCCTCAACGCAATCTTCCTCGAGCAGTACTGGAACGGCGGCGCGCCCGCAGCCGACGTGCGGGATATGGACAACTTCGTGGTCAGCACCCAGCCTATCGGTTGCGGTGGAACCACCACAACTCCCCCGCCCCCGCCCCCACCAACGCCAACGCCGACGATTGCCAGCGTGACGGTGAGCCCCGCCACGTCTGCACTCACCGTGGGCAAGACGGTGCAGCTCGCGGCGCAGGATATCGCGTCCGACGGCAGCGTGATGACCGGCCAGACCAACGTCTGGACGTCGAGCAATACCGCCGTAGCAACAGTCTCGGCGACCGGGCTGGTGACCGCGGTGGCCGCAGGTAGCGCCACCATCAAGGCCACCGACGGCACGGTAAGTGGAAGCGCAACGGTGAGCGTCACGACGGCGGCACCGCCACCGACTCCGACTGTCTCCACGGTAACGGTGAGCCCCACCACGTCTGCACTCACCGTGGGCCAGACGGTGCAGCTCGCGGCGCAGGACCTCACGTCCAGCGGCACGGCGATGACCGGCCAAACCAACAGTTGGACATCGAGCAACACGGCCGTGGCCACGGTGTCAGGCACCGGGCTCGTGACCGCGATCGCCGCGGGATCGGCCACGATCAAAGCCACCGACGGAACCGTCAGCGGCAGTGCGACGGAGACCGTGACGGCACCCGCGCCGCCGCCGCCGACGTCGGGTGATTTCGCGAACCAGCCGACGGGCTTCACCCAGCTCACGAGCCGTCCGTTCAACTCGCTCGCCAAGAACTGCAGCGATGCGACGGCCTCCGAGGGATGGGACCCCGGTGAGGAGTGTCAGTGGAGCAACATCTCGATCGTGCAGGATGCCACTGCGCCCAAGTCGCCATCGAGCGTCATGCAGGCATGGTACCCATCCGGCACCACGGGTGGAACGATCAACGCCACCCCTGGTCGTGTCGTCCTGAACTTCAACTCGTCACAGTCGGTCTACGTGAGCATCTGGGTGAAGCTCTCGTCGAACTTCGTGGGGAACGGCACGTATACGAACAAGGTGTTCTTCATCTGGATTGATGGGCAGCCCAACTTCTTCATGTCGGCCGAAGGCGGTGGTACTGGAGCCCTCGTGCCCACCGGACGCCTCCAGGGCACGCTGGACACCCGCGACGGACTCGTACCAAACCTGGTGACCGGTGCGGTCGTGCAGCGCGGCGCGTGGCAGCATTGGGAAGTGCTCGTGAAGGCAAACACGCCGGGGCAGATGAACGGCGAGTTCCACCTGTGGGTGAACGGGACCAAGGTGAGCCAGTACACGAACGTCGGCTACCTGAGTTCCAGCGAGTCGCAGGCGTTCATGAAGATGGACATTGAGCCCATCTGGGGCGGCGGCGGCACCACCCTGACTGCTGACCAGTACATGTACTTCGACCACGCGTACGTGAGCAACAAGTAAACGTCCGGCGCGGTTCGGCGCCGCGACGTGTGGGACGCAGCGCCCCGGGACCATCGTCCCGGGGCGTTGTGCTGTTCACATGTTCAGAACTGGAAGTAGAGGAATGGCGAGGATCGCGTGCCCGCGATGATCGCCAGCGCTCCCGCAGCCGCGGCCGAATACGCGAAGGCGCGCCGCCAGGTGAAGTCGTGTGACATCTCGAACGCGTTCGGGCCACGCATGGCCCACCCCGCGGCACCAACCATGAGCATGGCCGCGAGCGTCGGCTGGGCCACGAGCGCGCCCGCAGTGGGAACGAACATGAGGCGCAGCAGCGCCGATGCCATGTGGAAGTCGGTGGCACGGAAGAACACCCACCCGATCACGGCAAAGAAGAACATGCCGAGCTGTCGCGTCGTGGCGGGCAGTGCGTCCCACCCGCGCCCGAATTTCCGGTGCGCGCCAAGCAGGGCACCGTGATAGGCCCCCCAGGCGACGAACGTCCAGTTCGCGCCGTGCCATAGCCCACCGATCAACATCGTGAACATCAAGTTGCGATATGTCTTCCACTCGCCGCCACGATTTCCGCCAAACGGGATGTACAGGTAGTCCCGCATGCACGTGGAAAGCGAAATGTGCCAGCGTTTCCAGAAGTCCGATGGATCGAGCGCCTTGTATGGCGAGTTGAAGTTCTGCGGAATGCGCAGCCCGAACAGGTAGCCAAGGCCCACGGCCATCGTGCTGTAGCCGGAGAAATCGAAGTAGATCTGGAACGTGTAGCCGAGCATCGCCATCCAGGCGCCACCGCTCGAGAGGAGCGCATAGTGCGCGAGCGCCGGATCGACGAACGACGCCAAGCTATCGGCAATGAGGACCTTCTCGACCATGCCGATCGCCAGGAACGAGAGTCCGCGCGAGAGCCAGCGGCGGCGACTCGCTGTACCCAGTTGCTCCAGGTCCTCCTCAATCTGTCGAAACCGAACGATGGGACCCGCGACGAGCTGGGAGAAGAGCGACACGTAGGCCGCGAACTCGAAGAAGTTGCGAGTGGGGCGGACGACACCGCGATAGCTGTCGACGATGTAGCTGATCGTATGGAAGGTGTAGAACGAGATCCCAATGGGGAGCACGATGTTCCAGTGCGGCGGCACGACGGTGGCACCGAACCATCCCATGGCGCCGGCAGCACTGGTGACCGCGAAATTCGCGTACTTGAAGAACCCGAGCAGCGACAAGTCGACCGTGATGGGGACGACGAGGCACAGCTTGCGGCGTCCCGGATCGCTGAAGCGCATGAGCCCACGCCCAGCCAGATAGCTCACGAGTGTCGAGAATGCCATCAATAGACAGAACTTCGGATTCCAGTAGCCGTAGAACACGTATCCCGTGAGCGCCAGCCACACATACCGCGCACGCGCCGAACGCAGTGTCCAGAACACCGCGTACGTGATGGGAAGAAAGCCGAAGAGAAAGACGTAGCTATTGAAGAGCATCGGTGTCGGGCGCAGGAGGACGGCAACGGACGACGACGCGTCGCCGTAACGCATCCCCGATGCCGCGCGCGCCCGCGGGCCGACCGCGCACACTCCCTGCAAAGCAACCCTGCCGTATGGCGTGATGCACGCATTTTCGCGCGCATTGCGTTGAACCGGCGCCGCAGATCGTGGCGTTCACGCAACACTTCGTTCTCCAGGCGGTGACTGGCCATGAAACTTGTGGCGCTCGTCTCATCGTTGCTCTTTGCATTCCTCGTCAGCTTCGAGCTCACGTGCCGCGTGGAGGACCGTCTCCGCTATGGCATGCCCATGCTCTCGACTGTGCGCGACCAGGAGGATCTCGTGGTTCGCGACGCGGCCGGCATGCATGGACGTCCGCACGCGCAGTACGAGCAGTTCGTGCTCAATGGACTCGGCATGCGCGGCCCGGAGGTACGCCTTGCCAAGCCGTCCACGACGCTCCGTGTGGCGACGATCGGCGCATCGGAGACGTTTGGTCTCTATGAGTCGGACGGACGAGAATACCCGCGCCAGTTGGAGGACACCCTTCGTTCGTTGATGGCAGGCGATTGTCCACAGCAACCGTACGACCGCGTGGAAGTGCTGAACGCCGCCATCTTTGGTATGTCCCTGCCCACCGTGGCCCAGGACGTACGTCTCCGCGTAGCCGCCACGCATCCTGACGTGATCGTAGCGTACCCTACACCGCCGCACTATCTGGACGATGAGGTACCACGCGCCGCACGCCCAGACAGCTCGGCACATGTGCCTGCGACATCCCTTGCCACGCGGTTCCATCTGCGTATGGTCACCCGACTCCGCGACCAGGCAAAAGCGCTGCTCCCGGCACCGGTCGCCGACTGGCTGCGGCGCCGCGACACGCAGCGTATGCTGCGCGGGCGGCCGGCCGGGTGGCGGTGGAATACGATTCCGGCCGATCGCCTCGCCGCATACGATGCTGATCTTCGCACCCTCGTCGGCACCATCCGCGACGTGGGCGCAATACCGGTGCTCGCCACCCATGGCAACGCGTTCCCGCCAGGACGGGCGCGCGACGCGGGGCTCCTCGCACGCTGGGAGCGCTTCTACCCCCGCGCCACGGGCGCCACGATCGTCGCGTTCGACTCGGCAGCCCGTGACGTCACGCTCCAGGTAGCGCGCGATTCGGCCGTGGTCGTGGTGGATGCGCAGCGCATCATGCACGATCGCATGGTCAGCCAGGGCACGCGGCTGTTCGAAGAATACGCGCACTTCACCGATGCCGGCGCAACGTTGCTCGCAAGCCAGGTGGGGCACGCCGTACAGCATGCGTTGGCATCGCGCGGAACGCTGGCGTGTGCGGTCCCGCGCGGGTTCGTGGCACGCGCTCAGCGTGCAACATCCAACAATGTAGGAACTCCGTGAATGTCGTGACAATGTGGTTTCGCCAGTTTCTGAGCGCCTACGCGACCGTCATCGCGTCTCCTCTCGCCGGCTCCTGCGGCGGCGGCGGGGGGCCTCCAGCGGTCACCGATAACCGCGCGGCCAGTATTCGCCTGGAAGCCGTCGCGCTCGACACCACGGAACAGGTGCCGCTCGACTATTCCGTGCTCGATGCTTCTGGGCACGTGCTTTCGAACTACCCGGCGCGCTTCAGCATTGCCGCGCCGGCCGTCGCACAGGTTTCGTCAACGGGCACGATTTCCGGCGTGAGTTACGGCGCAACCGCGGTGACCATCACCGCCGATGCAGTGTCGCACACCGAATCGGTGTTCGTCGAACCATGGCCACATCAGCCAGACGGCTTCCATCTGCTGACCGAACGCGATTTTTCGCGCCTGGCGACATCTCCCTCGGACACAGTGGGGATGCAGGGTTGGGACGCCCACGAGGAGAGTCAGTTTCCAAATCTCTCCATTGCGAATGATCCACTCGCCCCACGCTCTCCCCCAGGAGTGCTGCAAGCGTCCTATGCGGCAGGTACGACGGGCGGGAGTAGTGCCGCCACACCAGGCCGCCTTCAGCGCTGGCTCGACACGCCGGCGCAGTCAGTGTATCTGAGCGTCTGGGTCCAGCTGTCTGCGAATTGGCAGGCGCACAGTACGGGCACCAACAAGGTGCTCTTCGTCTGGATCAATGGCCAGCCGCGCTTCTTCGTATCCGCCGAAGGCTCACGGAGCGACGCGCTGCAGCCAAGCGGACGGCTCCAAGGAACTCCCGACGATCTGCAGCGCGGACGCGAGGTGCTGCCGCCGAATCTGAGCAACGGAGGCCACGTGGTGCCGGGCGCGTGGCAGCGGTGGGAAATGGTCGTGAAAGCGAATACGCCGGGCATGCGGGATGGCGAATTCCATCTGTGGATGGATGGTGTGGAAGTCGGCCGTTACACCGACGTCCAATACCTCGCGGCGGGCGAATCGCAGCCATTCATGATGATCGATATCGAACCAATCTGGGGCGGCGGCGGTGACCGACTCGCCGCCGCACAGTGGATGCGGTTCGACCACATCTACGTGAGCACCAAGTGAGGGACACGGGAGAGGACGAAACAGCTATTTAGCGCAGAGGTCGCAGAGAGAGCTGCAGAGGACTGCAGAGGACCGTGAAGGATTATCTCGCCTGGACGTCTTGGCTGATGCTGTCGTGACGCTCCGATGGTATCTCCCAGGTCGGGATCAATAGCGATATGAGCGGAATGATTGTGGACTCGGCAATCACGGCTCATTCCACCGATACGCGCTTCCCTCTTCCGTAGGCTTGCAGTTCTCTCTTGCAGTTCTCTTGCAGTTCTCTCTTGCAGTTCTCTGCGACCTCTGCGTTAAAAGGCTGTTTCGTCTTCTGCGGTAAATAAGAATTCAAACACGGGACACGAGAATATGACTACTCCACGATTTGGCGTACGGCGACTAGTTCATCCAGATGCGGGCGCCGCGGAGCGTCTGCTGTTTCGGACCATGGGTGTCGCCGACCCTGCGCACTACCTCCACCATCTCTATCTGCGCGGGGCGCTGTCGCGAATGGGAGGCGCAAGCCCGCGGAATATCCTGGACGCAGGGTGTGGACGGGGAGACCACACGATCTACCTGGCGCAGCGCTACCCCAACGCAACGGTCGTGGGGCTGGATATCGACGAGTCGCGGATCGCTATGAACCAGCGCATCGCGTCGGCACTTGGAATCAGGAATGTTTCATTCGAGGTTCGCGACCTGAGGTCCCTTCCCTGGGTAGGACGGTTTGATCTTGTAGTGTCGATCGACGTGCTCGAGCACATCGTCGAGCAGCAGGCGGTAATGGAAGCGCTCCGTCGCACACTCGTGAGCGGCGGCCATTTCTTTTTCCATGTGCCGACCATACGCCGCACTCCGGTGCCATTCTCTACACGGCTCGGCGGGTTTCATGATTGGGCCGAGCATGAGCACACCGCGGACGAACGCTCGGCGGAGGAGTTCGTCGCATTGGTGGGACAGGCGGGACTGACCGTTACCGAATATCTGCCGACGTTCGGGTACTTCACCGGAGAACTGGCGACGAGCCTCTTCTGTCTTCCATTCCAGCCGACCACGCGTAACAAGGTGCTTCAGGCGTTCATGGCTCCATTCCTGAGGCCACTCGTATTCGCTGACCAACTCGGCGTGGAGAAGACTCGCTTCGCGGTCGCGGTTCGCGGACGCAAGCACTGAGCGCGCCGCGCGACCGCGCCGCGCTCAGCGCATACCCGAATCGTCGGAATAGCTGATGTCGGCGCATTGGCCGCCGACGACGAATTGCGGCGGCGCTGGCCAAGGGGCAGTGTTGGATGCCGCGGGAATGGTGAGCGGTACCTCGACGACGAAGCAGCTTCCCGTACGACCGGTCTCCTGCACGCGGATTGTGCCCCGCATCAGATGCACGAGCCGCACGCAGAGCGAAAGGCCAAGACCCACGCCGAACTCACCGCTGACAGTGGCCGGGCCGGCCCTTGTGCGAAGCGGCAACGCGTTCTCGACCAGTGCAGTGATTCTCGCCGGCAGCCCATCTCCGCTGTCCCGGATGGTGAATCGCCCTATGTCGGGGGTCGCAAAACTCACCGTGATGTCGACGAATCCCGAGTCCGTGAACTTGAGCCCGTTCGTCACCAGATTGAGGAGTACGCGGGTGAGTGCGGTAGGGTATCCGATGGCGATGACGCGTTCGGGAATGCTGACGCGGAACGCGAGCCCCTTCTCCTCCGCGAGCGGCCGCACCAGACTGCCGATCGTCGACATCACTTCAGAGAGAGAGAACGTCACCGGCGATGGGTCCATGAGCGCTTGCGCACCGCGCGCCATGTCGCGGAGGTCAGTGACAAGTCCGTGCATCGCCAGCGCCGCGCCGTGGATCAAACCCGCTTGGCGATCCGCCACTTCATCGCCGCGCGAGTGAAAGCGTTGCGACAATGCGTCGGAGAGCAAGAGAATCGATGACAGGGGCGATCGCAGATCGTGCACCACCTCACTCACCGACTGCAACTCCGCATCGCCCAGCACATCGGCAGTCCGCCGGTGGCGGGTGAGTGCTTGCGCCACCGTTTCGAACGCCGACCACATGTGGATCACCTGATCGGCCGAGGCCCGGTGGCTTCGCCGGGCGAGCTCGCTGCGTATCTCGCCGCGGACACGATCGAGCGCGGCGTTCAGTCCGTCGCTGGAGACATCGCTGTCGATCTCGAACGGCGAGCCGAGCAATGCCTTGGTGAGTGCATGCTCGATCACCTCCATCGCGTGCTGGCGCTCGCCAGCCATGACACCGTCAGCTGGCGGCCGACAACGCGCGGCGACCCGCTGGAGAACGGCGACCTCCTCACGTACTCGCGAACGTTCGCGCGACTCGCCGCCGTCGAGCGTGTCAGGTCCGACGCGCTCGACGGACGAGGGAATCAGCGATACGTCGTCACGCCTGGGTATCGACGAAGTCACTGCGCTGGAGCCCATGTTTTTCGAGAAGTCTATAGAGAGTCGTTCGATCGATGCTGGCAAGTCGCGCGGCGCGCGACAGGTTCCGATCGGCGCGCTGCACCAAGTGCTCCAGGTACGTTCGTTCGAAGCCAGCGACGAGCTGCTCCTTCGCCAGGTGGAACGAGGCCGTCAGGAGAGGAGCTGTGATGGGACTCACGGCTGTACTCGCCGCCTGCATGGGTTCTTCACTCGTGGGCAGATCGCCGGGCTCGATGATCTGGCCGGGCTCAGCCGTTACACCAAGGCGCTCCATCGAATTCTGGAGTTCGCGCACGTTTCCGGGCCACGGACGGCTGATGAGCTCTTCCAAGGCATCGCGCGAGAGCACGGGCGGTCGCGTTCCGGCGCCGCGATGCTTCATCCAATAGAAAGTGACGAAGTGGCGCGCGAGGTGCGCGATATCTTCAGGCCGTTCACGGAGCGGAGGAAGCTGGATGGGAAAAACCCAGAGCCGGAAGAACAGATCCTGCCGGAGGACGCCATCTCGCACCGCTTGCTGTGGATCACGATTCGTCGCCGAAATGATCCGGACATCGACAATGCGATCTTCCTCCTCGCTTCCAACGCGGCGCAGCCGGCCATCCTGCAACACACGAAGAAGCTTGGCCTGAATAGCGGCTGACATTTCGGTGAGCTCATCGAGAAACAGCGTCCCGTCATGTGCCGTTTCGAGCAGTCCTGGCTTGTCGCGGTCGGCCCCGGTGAACGCGCCGCGCCGATGTCCGAACATCTCGGACTCGAGGAGTGCGTCCGGAAGCGCGGCGCAGTTCACAGCCATCAGCGTCTTCTTGGCTCGGCGACTGTGGGCGTGAATGAAGCGGGCGATCATCTCCTTCCCTGTTCCACTCTCGCCGATGAGCACAACGGACGCGTCCGTTGCAGCCACCCTCCGCGCAAGAGCGAGCGCACGCTGAAAGGCCGGTGATGCCCCGAGGATCACCCCGCGGCCTCCAGCATTGGGCGGAGTGCTTGCGGCAGGCTCTTCAGGTGCACGCTCCTGGCGACGCGACTCGATGATGTGCCCTGCTCGGCCCATCAGAATGTGTAACTGCGTGGCACTGAACGGCTTAGGGATGTACTCCCAGGCACCGGCATCGAGCGCCTCGAGATTCGTCTCAACCGACGGTTCCCCAGTCATGATGACCACGAGGGTCTCGCGGCTGGTCTGACGAATGGCCTGCAGGATCTCCATGCCCGGCACGGGCGTCATGAAGAGATCCAGCAGGACAATGTCAAAGTGACGCCGGCGCAGGAGCTCACGCGCATCGTCGCCACGGCCCTCCGACGCGACGATGTACCCGTCGCTCTTGAGCATGGAGACGCACCCTTCGCGGAGCGTCCGATCATCATCGACGACGAGAATCTGCAGCGGTTGCGGTCCCGCCCCGTCGCGTGGGGAGGACGACTTGGCTGCGCGAGGGGAGAGGTCAGTCACCGCCATTGGAGACTCGATGGTTGTGGTTCACATGCCAACAGACCAGACATGGCCGCCACGGCCATGTTGCGTCGACACAGCAAAACTTATGGCCGCGGTCGCATTCGACTGCCGGGAGCATTGGGACTCTTTGATTCAATGTTTCCTGTGGGTTTCCGGCGACCTGCGGACAGGGATATCCTCAGGGCACGATGAGACCGTTGGGGTTGGCCTATGCAAATAGCTGACCCATGCGGCACGATCCGTCGGCTGACACATCTTTCCTGACAGGGTCTGCTTGTTAGGGAAATTGCTGACTAACTTTTCCCGCTGGCCTTGTACCAACAGATTCAGCAATTTCCCGCGTTGCCCATTCCACTTACCCGGCACGCTTATGCCAGCTCTCGATGAGGGAACTCCCTTGGAATTCCTGATCGTGGCCCAGGAGCAAGAATCTGCGCAACGCCTCGCCGCCATGTTGCGGCAGTCACTGGCCTCCACACCCTACGCGCCTTCGGTTTCGATCACCGCGCGATCCAGCCAGACGCTCGCGGTCGGGAACGCAGACATCGTGTTCGTCGATGCGGCTTCTCCCGACAGCATGTGGAGCAATACCATCCACGAACTGACGACCACTGCGCCGGCAACCCCGATCCTCGCCGTCCTGCCGCACGCGGACGACGGACGGTGCGCCGAGGCAATGGCCGCGGGAGCAAGTGCCTGCCTCACGCTCGAGGGACTTGACAGCGATCGGCTGAACACCGCGGTGGGCTGCGCGGTGGCGCTCAGGCGTGCCGAGCGGGCCGAGCAGCGCCAGACGGCCCTCCTCGACGCAATCGAGCGCGTGGGACAGATAGGTACCTGGTCGTGGGATGTACCAACGGAGCAAGTGGTGTGGTCCCACGGGTTGTATCGGCTCTTCAACTTCGATTCCGGCCGGCCCGCGCCTTCAATGGACGAGTTCTTCGCATGCGTCCACGAAGATGATCGCGACCGCGTGAAGGAGGCCTACCAGGCGGTCCTCCACGATCGCAGTGGCAACGTGCAGCCGATCAAGTTCCGATCGCTGCCGGTGAATGGCGTGCAGCACACCTTTCAGGCGACGACTCGCATTGAATCGCGCACATCCTCCGGCACGCCGGCTCATGTAGTAGGCGTGATCGAGGACGTCACGGAGCGCGATGCCGTAGACGAGGCGCTCAGAGCCAGCGAAGAACTGTTCCGCAACGCCATGACCCACGCGCCGTTCGGCATGGGCGTCGTCACCGCCGAGGGCCGCTGGCTGCGCGTGAATCGCGCATTGTGTGATATGCTCGGCTATTCGGAGGCAGAACTGCTGCAGCGGACGTCCGCCGCCGTGACACACCCGGACGATGAGCACGATGATACTGAGCAGTTGCGCCGTTTATTTGCCGGCGAGATCACGGCCTGCGAGATCGAGAAACGCTATATCCATAAGGATGGACACGTCGTTTGGGCACTCCTGAGGCGGACCGTGGTGTGCGACCAGAATGGCCGGCCGCTGTACGTCGTGTCGCAGGTCCCGGATATCACCGCGCGCCGGCGAGCGCGCGAGGCGTCGGAATTCATCGCTGAAGCGAGCCAGGTCCTGGCGTCGTCGCTGGACTCGGAAGAGATCCTTCGCACGATCGCGCACTTGCTGGTGCCGCGAATTGCCGATTGGTGCATCATCGATCTGCTCGACAGCACGACGGGCATCGTGCGCGCCGTGGAAGCCGTGGCCGCGAACTCGGAAAAAGAGCGGATTCTGAACGAGATTCGGGCGCGCTATCCGTTGGCGCCATTTTCGTTCGATCACCCGGTCAGTCGTGTCATTCGCACCGGGCAGGCCTCATTGGTGGCGACCGTGCGCAGCGACGTGTTGACGCGGATGGCGCGCGATGCCACCCATCTCGAGATGCTCCGGGCGCTCGGCACTGTCTCGTGGATGATCGTTCCATTGGCGGCCCGCGGACGAATCATCGGAGCCATCACCGTGGCCGCCACGGAGTCGGGCCGCCACTACGCGTCTGAGGATCTGCGCATGATGGAGGATCTGGCGACATCGTCGGCGCTGGCAATCGACAACGCTCGCCTGTACGACAACGCCAAAGCCGCCACTCGTTTGCGTGACGAGGTATTGGGGTTCGTCGCGCATGATCTACGCAATCCGCTTGCAGCCATCTCGCGCTGGGCAGCCCGCCTCGATGAAGCGACGGCGTCGGCCGACGATCGGCGTCGCGCCATCGGGGCGATTCGCGCCGCCGGTGACGCGATGGGCAGTCTCATCACCGATCTCATGGACATCACGCGGCTCGAGTCTGGACACCTACGGGTGGAGCAGGAGCCGGTGCGCGCCGAGTACCTGCTCACCACGGCGCGCGAGATGTTCGAGGAATCTGCACGTGCCAAAGGCGTCGAGTTCCGCGTGGAATATGGCGAGCTGCCGCGCGTCTACGCAGATCCGGAGCGCATCCACCAAGTGCTGTCCAATCTCATTGGGAACGCCATCCGCTTCATGTCCGGCGGCGGAAAGCTCATGCTGCGGGCTGTTGCGCGCGATGACGACGTGGTGTTCTCGGTGGGCGATACGGGGCCCGGCATTTCGCCGGATGACGTCCCGCACGTGTTCGAGCGTTTCTGGCAAGCCGCGCACTCTCGCAAGACTGGCGCAGGTCTCGGGTTAGCCATTGCGCACGGCATCGTCGAAGGGCACCGGGGACGGATCTGGGTGGAGAGTGAACTGGGCCGCGGCTCAACATTCAGCTTCACGCTGCCCATCTGGCGCGGTGCTGTGCCGGATACGCCGCTGCCTCCGGCGTCCGTGGTGGTACCACCGGTGGTGCAGCAGGATCTTCGCGTGCTCGTCGTCGAGGATCATCCGCTGACACGGTCAGGACTCGTCCAGCTCCTCAATCAACAATCCGGTATGGTCGTCATCGGCCAGGCGGCGACAGGCGAAGAAGCGGTAGATCTCGTGCCGAAACTACATCCCGACGTCGTGATCATGGACCTGTCGATGCCGGGTATGGGCGGAGTGGAGGCAACGCGGCGCATTGTTGGACAAGCGGACGACGCGATCGTGCTGGTCCTGACAGCCGACGAGGCGCCAGGCACGCTGGCAGCCGCGCTCCGGGCCGGGGCACGTGGTTATTTGCGCAAGACAGTCAATGAAGACGAGCTGGTGACCTCGCTGCGTGCCGTGGCGCGCGGTGAACTGCTCATCGATCCGTCGCTGAAGGAGTTCCTCCGCGCCGGCCTCCGGGTACCGACGGAGCAAGCCGCCGCTACGGCCCTGCACGACCTGTCCGAACGCGAGCGCAAAGTGCTGGCGCTCACCGCGCAAGGCTACACGGCAGCGCAAGCCGGTGAGAAGCTCTTTCTGTCGCCGAAAACCGTCGAGACCTACCGCTCGCGGGCGATGCGCAAGCTCGGGCTCGACACGCGAGCCGAGCTCGTCGCGTTCGCCATGCGCATTGGGCTGCTGTCCTCTTGACGGGTGTGAACGACGGGTTCTGTCGACGTGGGCCGTGGCGAACATGCCACGGCCTCGTTGCATGTGAGCGACAGCCTCGACGCCGAATCAGCCATTAGCGAGCGAAAACGCGGGGTGCGCTGCGGGCAGCAATTTGCATTTGCGGCATGCGACACCAACGGAAGCGATCGTGCCCACGTTTCATGAACCGAATGCTCTCGCGCTAACCAATGCACCGAGCGCAGTCGCGCCGGTTGTCACTTCTGCGTCCTCTGCGCCCTCAGCGACACCGCTCGGCGCAGCAGGCGAACCCGGCGTACCCTGGGCTCGGTACCTGTCCGCGATATGGCGGTACAAGTGGCTCGTTGTTCTGGCGACGCTCATCGGCGCGGCCGCTGGCGTGGCTGCTGGTCGCCGCATCCGTCCAACCTATAGCGTTCAGGCGACCTTATTGGTCTCGACCGATCGCCGTGAACACTCGACCGACGTTGCCCGGACCGTCGAGCTCGTCAGCGGGACGTCGTGGGTGGACCTGCTGCGCAGCTACGCGATCCTCGAGCGCGTCGCCCGGCGCGCCGGACTCCACGCGTTGCCCATCTCGCCGCAAGATCGCGTTCTCTTCGCTGGCCTCATCGTTCGCGACACGATGCGCGCCGGCCGCATGGCCATCCGAGTGGACAGCGCCGCATCCCGGTACACACTGGTCGATGCGGCGAACACGGTGCTCGAAACCGGCGCAGTGGGTGATTCCATCGGCCGTTCGATTGGCTTCCAGTGGCAGCCGCCGCGGGCGTTGCTGCCGGGCGGATCCGAGCACGCGTTCACCGTCCAGTCAGCGCGCGATGCGGCAAACGACATTTCTTCGCGCCTCACCACCGTGCAGCCCGAGGGGACCAGCTTCATTCGTCTCACCTTGACGGGCGGCGATCCCAAGGCAACGACCGCGATGCTCAACATGATCACCGACGAGTTCATCTCGGTGAGCGCAGAGCTCGAGAGGCGCAGCATCGTGGAGCAATCGGCGCGACTTCGCGATCAAGCGCAATCGGCCGAGAATTCGCTGCGCGCCGCAGAGACGGCGCTCGAGCGGTTTCGTGTCGCCTCCGTCACGCTCCCATCAGACGCGTCGGCAACCGGCGCCCGCGCAAACGGCCTGGACCCGCTGTTGAGCCGGTACCTCGACGCCAAGACGGAGCTGGACCAACTGCAGTCTGACCGCGCAACGTTGAACGATGCCGAACTCCGACTCCGCGCGGATCCGGCAGCAGTCGATTACGTGCTGACCCTTCCGATGCTCGCCACGCATGCACCGGAGGTTCGTGCCGCCGTCGTCACACTCGGCGCGAAAGACACCGCGCTGCGAGCGGCGCGTCGGGATTACACTGACGAGAACAAGATCGTACGAGATCTTCGCCAGGCGACGAACGAGCTGCGGTTGGAGACGATTCCCCGTCTCGTCGCAGCCCGCGTCGATCAGATCACCCGCCGCGAACACGAGCTGCAGGGTAATCTTGCTGCGTCCACCCACGTGCTGGAGGGGATACCACCGCGCACCCTCGAAGAGCTTCGGCTCCGCCGGAACGTGGCGCTCGCCGAGAACATGTTCGCCAAGATACAGAACGAATACGAGTCGGCACAATTGGCCGAGGCGGGCACAGTGGCCGATGTCAGCGTGCTCGATCCAGCAGTTGCGCCGGCGCACGCCCCGGGCGGCCGCGCGTTCCAACTCGCGGCGCTATTCACGACCGCTGGTGGTTTCGGCGGACTGTTCTTTGCCCTGCTGCTGGACGGCGTCGACAAACGACTGCGTCGCCCAGAACAGGTGCGCGACGACCTCGATCTCTGGGTGCTCGGCTCCGTGCCGCGTCTCCGCCGCCATCGCAAGGGACACGTGCATTCTATAGAAAGCGCACAGCTCGTCGAAGCGATGCGGGCCATCCGCGTTGGCATCGCATACGCGCTCGGCGGCGACATGCCCATCCAGCTCACGATCACGAGTCCCAATGTCGGTGACGGGAAATCACTCGTCTCGGCGAATCTCGCAATTTCGTTCGCCGAAGCTGGGTATCGCACGCTGCTTGTCGACGGCGATATTCGTCGTGGCGATCTGCACAGCATGTTCGGCGTGTCGCGCCGACCGGGGTTGCTCGACTGCCTGTCAACCGGCTTGACATTGGACGAGGCGGTTGTCGCGACAGAGGTCGCGCAGCTGTCGATCCTGCCGTGCGGCACGAGGTACCGGCAGGGACCGGAGATGCTCGCGGGCCCGAGGCTTTCGGCCCTCTTGAATGAAGCGCGCGGCAGCTACGACGTCATCATCGTAGACAGTCCACCGCTCAGCGTGGGGTCGGACGCGCTCTGGGAGAGTGTCGCCACCGGCGCAGCGGCCATCGTGCTTCGCATGGATGCCAGCGATGTTCGCATGGCCAAGGCCAAGCTCGAGGTGGTGGACCGGCTACCAGTGCAAGTCGTTGGAGCGGTGTTGAACGACTGCCCGACTCACGCTGAAGACGAGTATTCGCACTACCTGACGCACGATACCGTAGATCTCGATACGGCAATTCCACAGCGCGCGTCACGCGTCGGACTGCTCAACGCCGGAGAGTAGCGGGTGATCGCTGCGGCGCGACGGTCAATCGCGCCGCAGCGGCACCGGCTCAACGACGCGAATCGGGTTCCGCTCCATCTGCGACGCGCCGTCGCGCATCAGGTCCGCCACCCGCGACAACAAGGCGGGCGCCGCCACGGCTGAATCCGCAAAATCGGGTACCATGCAGATCGCGGCAGCGAGAGACAGGCGCCGAATGAGGCCGCCCATGACGAGCGGAGAATTCTCGACGGCCAACCGCATCCGCTCGACAAGACGAAGCGCGCTCTGGTCGCCGCCGCCGCTGGCGACCACGCCAAACTCACGCGGCCGCAGGTGGCCGAGGGTGTCCGACATGCGCACGAGGGGCGCGATGACACGCGCGAGATGCACGGCGATCGGCCCCACGGATACCGCCTGTGCCGCAAGGCCCGGCTCCTCGCCTTCGGCGAGCGGACGGAGCGCGATGCACGCGAGCGACTCGTGAAACCGCGTCGCGTGTGCCCCGAGCTCTGCGGCGCGGCGCAGGAGTCCGCGTTCATTGTATACGCCAGTCTCGGCGTCGACGTGGACACGGTCGGCTATGCGACGCACTTCGCGCCGAGCGCCGAGCAATCGGACGAACAGCAACGCGAGCGCTTCGGAATCGATTGGATCACCCACGACGTACCATGCACCAACGCGTTGGAGGTCGAGACGGCGTTCCCGGTGGCCACCGTTCGTCGCAATGACGATTAACGGACAGGTAGGGCCAAGCGGATTGTCGTTGACGAGTGCGCGGACGGTATCGTCGAGCGTCTGGTCGGCGACATCACCATGGACAATCACAATGTCCGGCGAGGCATTGCGGGCGAACTGCACCGCCTGACTGCGCGTTGTCGCCCGCAGCGTGACATAAGCGGACGGGTCGAGAATGCTCTCGACCGCCCGGGCGTTCCAATCGTTCGCGCTCACGACGAGCGCCAGCGCCGGCGGCGCCGTGATGGCGCCGGGAGCATGATCAATCATGAGTGTTCGTCCACCCAAGGGGCGGCGAGTAAGGGGCAGGTCCGAGGGAGCACGGCCTACACTCGCAACTCATGCGCCGCGGCTAGTCGGCTGTTCCCCAGGTACCGGACCAACGGTGGCCCAGGCATTATCAACCACGATTTGTGGCACAACGGCGGCGGAAGTGTCGCGGGCGTGCCACGGCGGCACATCATTGCACGTGGCCTGCGCTGGACGACAGCGCGTGCATTTGCATGTGGTTGATGCACTTATCGCACACCGGCATGTCGGCGTACGCGTAGCACGCACACTGCATTTGGCACGAGCATGACAACACTCTGCTCTCGCCGATCGCGGCCCCGCGTGATCATCCTCTGTACCAGCTTTCTCTGGTTGATCCAATTGTTCGTCCATCCCAACACTGTTGTAGGTCAAACGCAACGTGACGGGACCACGCGTCCCTGGCTGGCCGGCCGGCATGACCTGGACTCGCTCGCGACGGCCGCCGAGCAGGAAGCGACGGATGCGTCACGGCCGGCGGCAGACCGTGCGCGCAGTGCGAGCGCAGCGAGTTCCATCCGGAGCCGCCTGCAGGATGGCGACTTCCGGGTTGGTGACCGTCTGGTACTGTCGGTGCGCGGTGAAGCCGCCCTGACCGACACGTTCACGGTGCGCGACGGCCTCGTCTTGAAGCTTCCCACCGTCCCAGACGTCTCACTCAAGGGTGTGCTTCGCTCCGAGGTTCAAGAACGCGTGGCGCAACGCGTCAGTGAGTACTATCGCGATCGTGAGGTGCGGGTGACGACGCTCGTTCGCATCGGGGTCCTCGGGCTGGTGACACGCCCGGGGTACTACCAACTCGCCATCGACTCCCCAGTGAGTGACGCACTGATGGCAGCTGGCGGGCCAACCGCCATGGCGGCGCCTGACCGCGCCGTGGTGCGGCACGGCGGGCTGACCTTATGGAATGAGGATCAACTGCGTGAAATGCTCGCGGCAGGTGCAACCCTCGCGCAGCTCGGCATTCACTCCGGCGACGACATTCTGGTGCAGGAACGCGGGAAGCGCGACTGGTCGACCCTCGCGCAGGTGAGCGCGGCCGTCTCCGGTCTGGTGGTGTCGATTCTCTACATCGTACGTCGTTAGCACGTCGTCCTCAACGAAGGACCTACGTCGCCTATGTGCCCACCATCCAATGCCGCGCCAGCGCTCTCGCTCGCAACGGTGCAGGCCGATCAGAACGAGACCGAAACCAGGCAAGAGCTCGAGACGACTCCTTCGCCCAGGCGGGTGCGCTTCACGCCACGCCGTCGGTCCGAAATCGCCAACCGGCTAGTCAACATTCTGGTTGCGTCCGTCGCGCTCGCCCTTCTCGCTCCCGTGCTCGTTTTGACCGGCCTGCTCGTTGCGCTCACCTCGCCCGGTCCAATCATCTATGTGCAGGCGCGCGTCGGCGTGGATCGTCGGCGGCGGCGCCAGCCGGTGGACCTCGGGCAGGACCGTCGCCTGCGCAACATTGGCGGAGCCGCATTCCATATTTATAAATTCCGTTCCATGGTCGTCAATGCCGAGCGCACCGGTGCCGTGTGGGCCCGGAAGGCCGACGCCCGGGTGACCCGGCTGGGCCGCATTCTCCGCGCCTCCCGCCTGGACGAGCTGCCGCAGTTGGTCAACGTCCTCTGCGGCGACATGAACATCGTCGGACCACGACCGGAGCGTCCGAGCATCTTCGCCCGGCTTCGCGAATCGATTGACGACTACCCGCATCGTCAACTGGGACGCCCTGGTATCACCGGCTGGGCGCAGATCAATCACCGGTACGACATGTCGATCGACGACGTCCGGGTGAAGGTGCGCTATGACCTCGAGTACCTGGGCCGTCAGGGTGTGCTCGAAGATCTTCGCATCATGCTCAAGACAATTCCGGTAATGCTCTTCGCGCGCGGCAGTCTCTGAGCCGTGGCCTCAGGCGCCGGCCTGTAACACGTCGGTCGGTGGGCGGCGCGTCGGTTCCCACAATGGTTTCTGTCGTCCGAGCAGCCACTGCGTCCAGGCCTGTGTTCCGGCGCTGATCGCGGCCACGATGAAGGCGGGTATCGCCAGGATGCGGGGCAACGTCCGGCGTTCCGATAGCGCCAAACCCGACCAGCCAATGGCACCGACGACACCCGTGGCGATGAGCATGGCCCGCGCGACGAGGCCCACGCCTCCCCCATTCGGCAGCACGGCCAGGGTCGCCAGACCACCAATCGCAACAGGAGCACTGAGCGTGACGGACCAACGCGCAAGCTTGTGGCTGAACAGCATCCACGAGAATACGCCGAACCGCATAGGGTTGAGGAGTCGCCGCATGTACCAGAGCGTGCCCAAACCGCGTGTCATCGTGCGCATCTTGCGCCGGCGCTCCACACGAAGCGATGGCGTACACGGCACGACGCACACGGCGTCGTCCACGGACACCGCACGATATCCGTGGTCACGCGCGACGAGGGCGCTGCCAAAATCACGGCTCAACTGCTCCGGGAATGGTAGACGATACAGCTCGCGCCGGCTGGCGAAGAAGCATCCGCTGGCGCCGACGATCGAGTACACGCGCGTCTCGAGCGTGCGGACTCGCATCTCGTAATTGGTGTACTGCTCTTCGCCGCGAGCGCCCTCGGTGACAGCGCTCCCGGTGGTGACGTCGCGGCCCGAGGCGACACCGACGGAGGGATCGGCGAATGCCCGCACGAGCGCCCGAAGCGCGTGGCGGGGAACGTGCACGGTCGCGTCGATGTTCACCACGATGTCGCCGCGCACGACGGCTCCGGCGGCATTCTCCCCGGCGGTCTTTCCGCGCCGCTCCTGCATGCGAAGCAGCTCAACCCCTCGACCCGCAAACGCACGCACGATCTCATCCGTGCGATCGCTCGAGGCGTCCGACACCACGAGGACCTGCAACCGATCCTTGGGATAGTCCAGCGCGAGAACGTGTTCCAGCGTGTCGGCAATGACGCGTTCCTCGTTGTACACGGGAATCACGACGCTCACGGTTGGCCAGTCCGCAAGCAATGGCGGATTGCGCCGGCCGCTGCGTCGTGCCAGGAGCGCGAGCACGCCAGGATATCCGACGTACGCGTACGAGCCGAACAGCGCCGGCGCCACCGCGCAGCCGACGGCGATTTCTTTCAGCATTGTTGTCTCCGAAGGGTGAGCACGCGCAACTGCCCGTAGAGCGCCGCATACTGATCGAGCCATGCGCGGCCATCATAGCGGGTCGCCAGCACATCAGCCGCCTTGAGGGCGCGCACGCTGGCTGCGTCGTGGTTCGTCAGCACGCTGCGAATGGCCGACGCGAGGGCGTCGGGGTCGTTGCTCGGCACCAGCAATGCTTCCTCTGCCGTGAGCATGTCCGGCACGCCGCCAACTCGCGTTGCAATGATCGGCGTCTTCGCGAACATCGCTTCGAGGAGCACCATCGGTGTGCCCTCCGTGCGCGAGCTCAGCACGAATACGTCGAAGGCCGCCATCAGGAGCGGGGCGTCGGACCGCGTGCCGTGCCAATGTACGAGCGACTCGACGCCATACTGGCGGGCGAGTCGCTCCAGATTCGGCCGCTCCGGACCGTTACCCAGCACCGCGAGCTCGAGCGGTCCAGGATGGGTCCCTTGCACCAGACGAGCAAGCGCGCGCAACGCGACGTCTGGACCTTTCTCCGGACTCAAACGGCCCACCCAGCCAATGAGCAATCGCCCATCGTGAACGCCGAGCCGGCTGCGCGCAATCAATCGATCGGCCGGGCTGGCGCTCGGCATGAAGCCGTTCGGGATGACATGGAGCCGCGACGGCTCGACATACGATGCCAACACGCGCGCGAGTGGGGTCGACACCGCCACCACGGCGTCGAACGATCGCAGGCACATGCGCTGCACGAAGCCGTACACCTGATTCCGGAGCGTTGAATCGGTGTAGCCGTGCACCGTCGTCGCAGTCGCAATGCCGATCGACCGGGCCGCACCCGCATCGATGACGTCGGGACGAAGGCCGTGGGTATGCACGACATCAGGCCGAATGCGCGCGAATGCCGAACATGCTGCGATACGCTCACCGAGGTATACCCGCCCGCCCGCACCGAGGGACATCGTTTGCACGTCGCTGCCGGCGAACCGGTCGAGGAAGCGGCAGGATGCCTCATCATCGGCCACGGAAACGACGGTGACATGATGTCCCACCTCAGCATGGCCGCGCGCAAGCGCGTAGACGACCGTCTCGAGACCGCCGATCGCTCCAGGGCTGACGACATGGACAATTGAACAGGGGCGACCGCGCATCGGGTCAAAGGCCAGCACCTGAGCGTCTACTCGCGGCCGCGCCGAATCATGAGCGGCTTGCATTCCCGTCCTCTCGCGAATCGGTGCCGGCTCCGTCAACCGAGATAGCGTGTGGACGCGCCGGTGTCGGCGGCCAGTGTTGGACGCCAACCTCCGTCAACGCCTCGACACCCGCTGCCGGCCGTGGCTCGCCCACCAATAGGACGCGCACATGGTACGCAACTGTTCGCGCGCCTTGCACCAGAAGCGCCACGAGGCGCAACGGAATCGCGATCAAGGCGACACCTATTCCCCCCCGCGGGCCAGATGCGCCGCGAGCGGGGCATCCGCGGCAAGGACCAGCGTGGCGCACAGCATCCCACCCGTTGCCACATTCGCGGACCGCAAACCAGCGGCGGCAACAAACAGCGCCGCCGCGGCCCACGCTGCGATCGATAACCGGCGCTCGCGCATCCGAAATTGATACGTGGCGGTGCGCTCCTGCCGCGCACCCTCCGTGGGCAGCCAGCGCGGCGGCGATTGCTGGATGGCCGATGGCTGCGCGGCGCGGGCCCAGGGCGTGTATCCGCGATTCGCGACACGTACCTCGTTGCGCAACTCGACACGATACCCCAGGGCACGCAGTCGCAAGCCAAGCTCAGTGGCAGCGCCTTCGAGAGGCGGCCGTTGCCACTCGTCGAGGTACCCTGCGCTGAGGAACGCCCGTGCACGAATCGCGCTGGCCCGAATCGTAAAGTGTTCCGATTCACCCGCGCAGCGGCGATGCGCCCAGTCCTGCAGGAGCGTGACGTAGCGCGTGGAAAGGCTCGCCGACCGCGGAGCCGGGTCGACGCCGGCCACGAGCGCATCGACCTGATCATCGGCGAAGGCACAGCGGATCCGACGCAGCGTGTCTGGACGCACGATCACATCGCACTCGAGAAAGACGAGGACAGGGGCGCGCGCAACCTCGGCACCACGGTTGAAGCGGTAAGCGGTGTCACGAGTCCACAAGCCATCAAGTCTGACGATCACGTCGGCGCGCTGCGCCGCGACCTCGATGGCAGCCTTCGGCTGCCCCGCCGCCACCACGATGAGTTCCCACGAGCGACGCGGCAGATCACTCGCCGAGAGCGCATCGAAGATTTCGGCGGCGTGTTGCGGATCGTCGGCGAGTGGCACGATGACCGAGAGGTCCGCCCGAGAGGCCATCATAGCGCCGCCACGAGCCGGATGCCGTCTGCGGTCCGACCCGCAAACACCGCCTCCACCATTTCTTCGTCATAGAGATTGTCGATCAGTAACACGATGTCACCGAAGGCGTACTGCATGCCGACGCTGCGCATTCGGCTGACCGAGCAATCGTCGGTCGCCGTGATGAAGCGGATCTCGGGATGCGCGGCAGCAATGCTGTCGTCGACGTGGGTGGCGGTGACGACGATGGTGTCGACTGTCATCCGACCGAGTCGCGACACGCGTTGTGTCAGCATCTCGCTCAGGCGATCGGTGGTGTGCGGCCAGGTAATGACGACGGAAACCCGGGGTTGGGCGTGAGAGGATATGTCAGGCCGCGACACGGCCATATCAGCTCGGTCAATCATGGGGACAGGCGGCTCGAGGCGGCGACCTGCGCGCGAATCGCCGTGACGTCGTACGTTCCGCTTGCTGCGCGCGGCAAGTCATCCTCCACCTGATATCGGGCCGGCTGCATATAGTGTGGCAGTTGAGTCTTGCAGAAGGCGCGCAGGCGGGCAACCGATCCATCGGCGACAAGCGTGACGACGGCCACAATCTGCTCGCCGTGCATGCCGTCCGGCTCAGCGGTGACGACGCATTCGGTAACCTCTCCCGACGCATAGAGGACGTCTGCGACTTCATCCGGGCTCACTTGGTGCCCGAGTGATTGGATCAACTCGTTCCGGCAGCCGACAAGATAGAGTCGCCCCGAATCGTCGTGTCGGACCAGGTCCCCCGAGTACACGACTCGCTCGGCGTCCGGAGCGCCGTCAACGCGATAGGGATTCTGGCGGTAGGTTGCCGCGGTGCTCGTGGGATCGTTCCAGTATCCTAATGCCACCGTGGGACCGCGCTGCACGAGTTCACCAACTTCCTCGACGTCGCACCGCGCCCCATCGTCGCGTAACACCATGATCTCGGCGCCGGGAATGGCCCGTCCTATCGAGCTTGGATGCAGGTCCACTTCCTCTGGCGGCAGATAGGTGGCGCGAAACGCCTCTGTCTGGCCATACATCAGGAACAGCCGTGCCTGCGGCTGACACGCGCGGATCCGACGCACCGCGTCGGTCGGGAGGCGGCCGCCGGTGTTCGTCATGATCCGCAGCGATGGAATCACCTCGGCGAACGCTGGCACGGCGAGCAGTTGCATCCACAGCGGTGGAACCGCGGGAAGAATCGAGACGCGACTTCCGACCACGGTGGCGACGATGTCCTCCGGTGTGCGCGAGCGGTCGATGACGAGGGTCCCTCCACACCAGAGCGCGCAGAGAAGCTGATTGAATCCGTAATCGAAGCTGAACGGCAGCACGCTCGCCAAACGATCCGTTTGGCGAAGCTCCAGGTAGCTGGCGACGGACGCCACGCCGGCCCACAGGTTTGCGTGACTGATCGTCACGCCCTTGCCAAGTCCGGTCGGGCCCGTGGTGTAGATGAGTTGCGCGACATCATTGCCAATTCGCGAACAAGGCGTCCATGTGTCAGCGATTGCCACATCGAGGCAATCGAGCTGCGGAAGGCCGCGAGCCACTTCGCGCGATTGGCGCGCGAGGAGGTCCGCCGACGACACGAGGAGCTTCGCACTGGCGTGCTGGCAAATCTGCTCGATCTGGCGCGGCCGGAGTGTTTCGTCCATCAGGACGGCAATTCCACCCACGGCCGTCGTTCCGAAGAACGCGGCTGCCGCGTCCACGCTGCGTTCGAGAAATATCCCGACTCGATCTCCCGGTACGATCCCGCGCGCGTGCAGCGCAGTAGCGAATGCGGCGGCTCGCGCCGTCAGAGCGGCATAGCTGATGTCGCCGCCGCACGTCGCGATCGCCGTACGGTCGCCGTCCGCGGCCGCCGCCGCCCACAGGAGATGGGCAATGCTCGGTGCCAAGGCAATCGGGGCGGCAGTTCCGGCAAACATGAATCGAGTTCCTGATAAGGATCGCGCGTCAGCGAGCAGACGCACCAAGCGTCTGCCGTTGAGTTTCGCACGCGAGGTGCCACGCGTTGCTCCGCGTCGCTGCGGCGCGACAATGAGTCGTAAGTGGCGTCACGGCTTGCACTCAGCCCGCCTGTGCCGCCGCGCGCCACGTCACGCGTGAGCGTACGACTGTCGTCGTGTCGCCACACTCGGCAAGGAACCGTGGCGCCGCGGCAACGGGGTCACATCGCGACGGTGCGTCGTCCATCCATGCATACATCAAGGAAGTGCATGTCGCTCCCACGTTTGAGTCCCTTACGTCACCCCACTGCTCGCGCGGTGTCTCGTTTGCATTTGCCTCAGCCGCGAGGAGTCCTCAACGCTCATTCACCAGGCTGACACACATGCACGCGGCGCGCGCGACTGCCCCCTTTTTTCGGCTCGATGTCGCGGAGAAGGTTGCACGAATAGCCCATGCGCCAAGACCGGGACTCGCGCGCAACCACGCTGCGTCGCGAACCACGGCGCTCGACCGTAGACACCCGTGACAGCGATCGGCGAGGTTCACGCACGCGTCGGATCCACACGGGCCGCGCGCGTGTCGGTGATGTCCCTCGCCGACACGCTCGCGCTCGGCGAATCGCGGTGGGAATCATTGCGTGCCCGAGCGGGGTTGGCGTCGCCGTTCTCCACCTGGGCCTGGCACGATGCGTGGCACGCCAGTGCCCCGGCACACGAGCGCAATGCCGCCGTGGTGCTGGCGATCGTCGACGGTGATCACCGACTTCAGACGGCGCTTCCACTCGCGCCGCGGCGCGTGACACACCGGCGGCTTCAGGCGACAGCGTTGACGTGGGCTGTGGGGGACCTCGGATGTCCCGACCACCTCGACGTTCTCGCAAGCACATCGACTCCGTTCAATGCCATCGCCGCTGCACTCGATAACCTGGAGTGGGACATGCTCCAGCTCGATGGGATCTCGTGCGACGCCGTGGGCGCGCCGCGGCTCCAGGCGGCGCTCGAGGCGCGCGGCTTCGCCACCATGATGCGACCCCAGTGGCCGTGTCCGTACATCGACCTGCCCCGCTCCTGGAAAGACTACCTCCAGACTCGAAGCGCTTCACGCCGAGACGTGATCGCGCGGCGCGAACAGGCGCTCGCCAAGCGAGGACACCTCGCCGTGACGTTCTACGAGCACGACACGCTCGATCGCGGCTGGGCGCATCTGAGACGACTACACGATGCCCGCTGGGGCGGCGAAGGGACGTTCGACGCTCGCCTCGACGCACTCCACCGGCGCTTCGCGACATCGCTCGCACGCTCCCATGACACGTGGCTGAGCACCATCGATGTCGACGGAGAACCGATATCCGCCTGGTACGGATTCACCGACGCCAAGACACTGCACTTCTATCAGGCCGGCCGCTCCCCGGCGTGGAATAAGTTCAGCGTCGGAGGCGTGCACGTTGGCATCATGATTCAACGCGCGATCGCTCGCGGCGTGCGTCGCTTCGACTTCTTGCGCGGCGCAGAGCCCTACAAAGCCGAGTGGACGAGCACCACACGCTGGACTCACCAGCTGATCGCATTCCGCCGCTCGGCAAAGGGACGAATGCTGCGACTGGCCGAACAGGCAGGAGTGCTGTTCGATCACATGTCGCGGCGCGATCAGCCCCCCGACGATCCGGGAACTTCCGCATGACTGCTGCCGTCCACCCCGCCGCGCCGCCGCTGCTCGTCGTCGTCTCCATTGACACCGAGGAGGACAACTGGGAGCCGTCGCGCAACGACATCCGGGTGACGAACATCGCTGAGCTGCCAACGGTGCATCGGTTGCTCGAGCGCTTCGGCGTGCGTCCGACCTACTTCACATCCTACCAGGTCGCGTCCGTCGAATGGGCCGCCGGTATCCTCAGCGATCTCAGTTCCGACGGCAGAGCGGAAATCGGCGCACATCTGCATCCGTGGAACACACCCCCGGCACGCGAGCTGTTCGTGCCGCGCAACACGGTGATGAAGAACCTATCCGGCGAATTGCAGGCGGCAAAGCTGCGCGAATTGACCGCTCTGCTGGCGACGGTGTTCGGATCCCGGCCTACATCCTTTCGCGCCGGCCGATACGGCATGGGCGCGCTCGGCATGAGGGCCATCTCCGAACAAGGGTATACCGTGGACAGCAGCGTCACGCCGTTTCTCGACTGGCGCCGATTCAACGATGGCCCGGATTTCCGCGACGCTCCGCTGGAAGCATATCACCCGTCGTTCGACGACATCACAATTCCGACATCCGATGGCCCGATCGTCGAGCTACCACTCTCGGTGGGGTACACACGACGTCCGTTCGCGAGCTGGCATCACCGGCACGAGCAACTCCTCCGATCGCGCGCCGGCCCGCTGTCGCTCGCATCGCTGGCCTATCGCACGCACCTGCTACGCAAAGTGCAGCTCAGCTTCGAAACCGATACCGTGAACGACATGCTCATGCTGACGCGCTTGCTCCTGCTCGATGGCGCGCGTTTCATCCACATCACGTGGCACAGCCCGAGCCTGGTATCGGGGTTGAGTCCGTTCGTGAGCGGCTCGGCCGAGCGCGACCGGTTCCGCGCCAACATGGAACAATACTTCGACCGCCTGGCTGGGATACAATCGTTCTCATTCGCCACGGTGTCCGAAGCGGCCGAGCGGCTCATCCCGCGCGCGACACCGGAGACGGCGTATGTCGGCAGCTGTTGAGCGTCTCGCGACTGAAACCGCAGAAACCGCAGCGCCGCCGCCGATCGCCATGCGGCGCATCGGACGGGACACGGCAATCTATGCCGCGGGCATTCTGATCAATCGGGCAGCAGCGTTCATCATGCTGCCCATCTACAGCCGTCATCTCGCACCGGCGGACTATGGCGTCATCCAGCTCGTTGAGATGACGCTCGACTTCATCGCCATCCTTGCCGGCGCCAAGCTGGCCATCGGTGTCTTTCGCTACTATCACGCCGCGAAGAACGAGCAGGAACGCCAAGCGGTGACGTCGACGTCGATGGTATTGATCTGCGGCGCCTTTGCCGTCGTCTCCGGCGGCGTGTGCCTCTTCGCGGGGCCGCTGGCACAACTCGTGTTTCATGATCCCTCGCGTGCCGTGCTGCTGCGCGTCGCAGCCGTTGGGTTGGCGGGACAATCGCTGTTCATCGTGCCGCTCGCTTACGCGCGGGCACGCGGCCGATCGTCCGTGTTCGTCGCCGCGAATACCGTGCTGCTTGCGCTGCAGATTTCACTGAATCTGGTCCTGCTCGTCCATCTGCATCTCGGGGCGCTGGCGGTGTTCATCAGTAGTGCCGTCGCCGCCAGCGTTGTCGGGATCGTGTTGGCGATTCGGTTGGTCGGTGAGGTTGGATTGCATTTTTCCGGTGGCGCCGCGAAGCGGCTCGTACGCTACGGACTGCCGCTCGTTGCCACGCAGGTCGCCACCTTCATCGCTACGTTCGGCGACCGGTTCTTCCTACAGCGAGCGGCAGACATGACGACGGTCGGTCTCTATGCGCTCGCCTACCAGTTCGGCTTCTTGCTCGCCATGGTGGGCGCCATGCCCGTGGACCTCGTCTGGGAACCGATTCGCTTCTCACTTGCCGAACGGCCAGATCGGGATTTCGTACTGTCGCGGGCCTTTGTGTACCTCAACCTGCTGTTGATCAGCGCGGCACTTGGCATCACGCTATTCGTCGACAGTGTCCTCCGGATCATGACGCAGCCGGCGTTCTACCCCGCGGCGGATATCGTGCCCGTCATCCTGATCGCCTACATCCTCCAGAGTTGGACGGTCATGCAGGACATTGGCATTCACCTCCGCGAACGCACGGAGTACATCACGATGGCGAACTGGGTGGCGGCGGCGGTGGCGTGCATCGGGTACATCGTGTTGATCCCACGGTGGCTTGGACTGGGCGCGGCCATCGCCACGGTGCTCGCATTCGGGGTTCGGTACGCGATCATTCTGCGGCTGTCGCTCCGTCTGCTACCCGTGCAATACGACTGGAAACCGATCCGCCGGCTCGTCACGTTGGCTGTGGGCGTGGCACTGCTCGGACTCGCCGGACCACACAGAAGTCTCAGCGTCGTGGTGCCAATCCGCGCGCTGCTGTTTGCCGCCTACCTCACGGCCATCTGGCACCTCGGCATTCTGACGGAAGCCGAGCGGTCAACGGTGCGACGCACCATCGCCGCGCGGTTGGCGCCACGGCGGACGCGCGTCGTCGCGGCCGGGTGAGTGGGACACGGGACACGGGACACGGGTCCGCGGCCTCACGACTGACGTATCTCTCTACTTGTACTAACGCCGAAATCAGCAAAACATGTCGGTTTTGGTCAATCGGTCATATTGGCCCTTGCGCCGACCCCCAATTTTCGGAACTAATATATAGAGGCATGTTCATCACAGAACGCTCAGGCGCCCTGATGGAGTCGATCGTGTCGAGATCGAATGCGAGCCTGTCGAGATGGGATCGATCGTTGTCTAGCTCGAATGCACGCGTGTGTAGCTGGAATCGATCATCGTTCAGACCGAATGGACGCGTGTCCAGGTGGGATCGATCGGTGTTGAGATCGAATGCAATCCTGCCCCGAGGGAATTGATCGCGGTCGAGACCGAATTCCCGCGACTTTACCTGGAATGCATGCCTGCTCATAGGGAATCCCTCGCTGTCTCACTCCAACTCACGCCTGCGCAGGTGGAACTCCCGCCCGTCACGATCGAACGAGCGCCGATCGAGGAGTGACTCCGGCGCATCCAGCTCGCACCAGCGACGGATCAGGGCGGAGGCATTCCGGTTCCGATCGAACACACCGGTGTCGACCGATAATGCCGCCCGCGCCAGTGACAATGCCCCTCGCGCTCCATGGAACCTCTGCTTGCCAAGGCGCCTCTGATGCGCGTACACACACATCTCGCGCGCGTCCACCCGCAATCTCCGCTCGGTTCGCTGGAATGATCTGACGTCGACGTGGAATGGTGTCCCGGTCAGGTCGGATTCCTTCCTGTCGAGAGCGAATCCACGCCCGTCCAGGTATGATTGGTCTGTGGTGAGACGGAACGGCGCCGGCGTAAGCACGAACCTGTCGCGTGCAAGCACGAACCCGTCGCGTGCAAGCACGAATCGGTCGCGTGCAAGCATGAACCGCTCGCGACCGACAGCGGACTCACGGCCGTGCAGGATGGAGTAGCGGGCATCCCGCGAGGAGTAGTCCCGGTCAACAGCAAACCCTCGCTCATCACCATCGGAGCCTCGGCCCTCGAAGCCTCTCCCGCTCGATCCACGCGGGACTCGTCCGCGCCGACATGGAACAGATCCCTGTCGACAGGTAATCGATTGTTCTGTAGGACCCAGTCGCGCGGACGCACGGGGGATGGCTGGCGCGGCACGTAGACACGACCAATGCACGCGGCACGTCGCGCTGTCCCTCGGCGACTCCGACAGGTCTGAAGGCAGCTCCCGCTCTTCCGACGACCATTCCGTCATTCCCGACTGCGCTTCCGTCGGTTCCGACGACCATTCCGTCATTCCCGCCGCGCTTCCGTCACTTCCGACGGCGATCGCGACACATCTCACGTCTGTTGCTCTCTCTTCACGCCGGCGCGTCGGGCGCCCGCCGGCGTGCAGTTTTCTTTTGGCGCCCTCATGGCCACTTGGAGGCCATATGAAATACAGTGAAGGCAGTACCCTGGAGACGCTCCGCCGCAGCGACGCATTCATCGCGGCGAATCCCGGCCCGTTCGCCACACTGAGCGGCTCGACGACGCTACGAGAGCTCAGCGACACGATCGCGCAACTCACGGCCCACGCGGCGACGCAGGAGGATGGCAGCCGCGCGAGTCGGGGCGAGACGACGCGCCAGCAGGCGCTCCGGGTCGCGCTCCGCAAGCATCACATGCAGGGCATCGCGGCAGTCGCGAAGATCCGGCTCAAGGCAGTCCCGGACTTCGAGCTCGCTGACGATGCCGCGGGCCAATGTCTCGACGGAGCGGTTGCTCGCTGCGGCGGCGGCCATGGCCGAGGCGTCGCGGCGGCACGAGGCCGTGCTGATCGACGGCGGGCTGTCGACCAATTTCATTGCACGTCTCGAGGCAGCGGCGGAGACGATGAAGGAATCGCTCGATGGTCGAGCGACATTCGGCGTCCGTCGACGGGGCGCCACGGCAGGACTGTCGATCGAGGAGCAGCGCGGACGCAACATGATCAAGCTGCTCGATTCGGAACTCCTGCCGCTCATCGGCGCCGACCAGGCCTTGCTCGCCGCCTGGCAGACCGCCAAGCGCATTCCGCGCAAACCGGGCGTCAAGATCGGGTCTACGACTGCGGCGACGACGCCGCCAGTCACCACGCAACCGGTCACCACATCACCCGTCACCACGCCACCGGTGACTCCTCCGCCGGCCAGTGAGGTGTCGGCCGCGTAGTTCGGCGCACCAGCAGGTCCCAATCCGCTGTACACGCGAACGGCCGCCCTCGGGCGGCCGTTCGCGTTCCTACACTTCATATTAGCTGAACCGTGGCCATCGTTGGCTGAGAACGCGATGTGCGACGCAGTGTCACCTGACCTATCTGAAGGTCACTTGTACAGTCAGGGCTGCCGCGTCGGCAGCAACAGCTCATCCGGGCGTCTACCGTCAGCTATCCACTCCGCAAGACGGGACACCTCGAACATGTATGGCTCGACATCTCGCGCCAGAATCCCGCGCCGATACAGACTCGCCGCGAAGTGGACAACGTAGTACACGAGCGCGCCGCCAACCTGCGCGGCACTCAGTCCCGCCTTGCGCGCGGCGCGCCCTATCGTCGCGCGAAACACGTCGTTGTCCGCCCCGTTGCTGCGCATTCCATCGAGCCATGCGCGGTGAGCCCCATTTCGCCCGGCGCGTGCATCCCACGACGTGCGCACGAGATGGAATGCATCATAGAGCGGCACCTGGACGCGTCCGTACATTTCGAAATCGAGCAGATGCCAATGCCCATCCGCCTCGAGCGCATTGCGCGGCCAGAGATCCCCATGCTGCAGGCAGCGCGGCAGCGTGCCCGCGCATGCGAGCGCAGCCTCGAGGCGGCCGGCGTCTGCGGAGGCAAGTCCAGCGTCGACGACGGCCGGCATGATCCACGACGCCTCATCGCTCAGCGATATGCCAGCGAGGCCCCCCGCCAGTTGTGGTTCCACGCGGGCCGCATGCGTCGCCAGCCTCGCGGCGGCAGCGAGAATTCCGTCGAGCGCAACGCCGAGCTGCACCGCAGTCATGGACCGAATGCGACGCTCCAGCAGCTCGCCACGCAGATACCGGCTCACCTCGGCATCGATCATATCGGAGTGAACGCTCCAGGTGGGCGCCACCACGGTTGCGAGCTCCGGTATTCCGCTCATCTGCGCCACGAGTGCGCTGCCACGATTCCAGCCAGCGGACGCGGGACGACACTTGCAGAAGAGTGTCGGCGCTCCACCCTCGTCGAGCACGATGAGATTGAATCCGCGGCTTGCCACCACGTCACCTCTGGCATCCTCACCCGGCACGCCGCCCACGTTGTTGACGAGCAGCACGCGGCGCCACGGCACCGTGTCACGCGCGTTGGACACGCCGCAGGCGGCCAGGAGGTCGGCGACGGCAGCGTTCACGCGAATGCCATCACGATTCGCGCCGGATACGCCATGGCGTGGAGACCCGCCGCGGTGAGCAGGCGCGGCGCTCGCCCGCGCAACGTGTGTTCCTGTTGCTCAAAGGCGCGCGCCGCCGAACGACAGGCAGGAATGATCGCCGAGGGCATGAGGTCCGACGGATCGGCAAAGTACTGCTGGACTCTGTCAAAGCCGGCGTCGATCATCACGTTCGAGAGCCGCAAATCTGCTGCCGAAGGAAACACCTTATGGCGTTGTCCAATTGGCAGTGGTGGGCCCGGCTCGCCATTGGCCCGCTCCGCCAACTCGGAGCAGCCGCGGGGCGCGCGACGATCATCCGTCATCCCATACCATTGCGGGTTTCGCCCGCTGACAACCAACAGCCCTCCGGTCCGGAGTACTCGGCGGCACTCGCGCATGATTCGAGCGCGCACCACCCGACCGGGCATTTCCCGCGCGATGCGCTGCCAACTCCCGATGAATCCTGGGAGCACCACACAATCGAATTGCGCATCATCGAACGGCAAGAGCGCTGACTGCATTCGATCAGCCGGCTGATGGGTGGTACACAGCGCGTCGTGAAGCGTAGTAACCGTCAGCCGATCGACGGCCGCGAAATGGCGGCGGAGTGCCGCGGTCCACCCGTCGCCGGACTCCGACACGACGAGGGCGCGTTCGCGTCCCTCTGTGTCAGCAAGCCACAGCCAGTTCATTGCCGCCGCGGTGTAGATGTCGGTCGTCACGTGGCCCACAAAGCGGCATACAACTGTTCATATTGGCGCACCATGGCGGCCACGCTGAACTGGGCTTCGACGCGCGCACGCGCCAGCATCGCATCGCGCATGCGCTGCCCCGGCTCACGAAGCACGTCCGTGAGCGCGCGCGCAAAGGCACTCGCGTCGTCCGGCGCAACGAGCCGGTGGCGGAGTTCCAACCCCAGAACGTCGGCGTTTCCGCCCACGTCCGTCACCACCGGGCAGATACCCGCGCTCATGGACTCGAGCAGGCTTACCGACGTGCCCTCGCTCCGCGACGACATCGCGAACACGTCGAACACGCCGAGCAACTCACGGATGTTGGTGCGCCACCCGAGCAAGTGCACGTCCTGCCGAACGGTCTCGTCCAGTGAGGCGAGCAGCGCGTCGAGGCGCGCTCTATCCGGCCCATCACCAGCGATCACGAGCACGGGTGCGCGTTCCGCCGTCCAACCGGCGCGCACCTGCCGAAACGCTTCGATGAGGAGATCGTACGCTTTGATGCCGTCGAGGCGACCGATGCTGCCGACCACCGGCCGGCCAGGCGCTATCCCCAGTTCGGCGCGCACGGCCGCGCCGGCGTCGTGCGAGACGAACGCGTCGGCATCGACTCCATTGCGCACCACACGCAATTTGGCCAGCGGCACGTGCAGGGCCCGGCGCAAGTACTGCGCGAGCGGCACCGACACGGCAACGACCAGGCTCGTCCGCCTCGCGGCGAGTCCGTCGGTGAGTCGGTCGCCTCTGGGATCAGGTATCAACCGCCCGTGGTCGGTATGCACGGTGCGGCGGACTCCCGCCATTCGCGCGGCGAGCGACGCCTTGTACCACACGCCGCTATGCGTGTGCATGATGTCAGGCGCGATTCTCCGCACGGTATCGGCGAGGGCGGATGGCCAGATCATCGACCATGAGGAAAGCGGGCCGCTGGTGTGCAGGCTGGCGGCGTCGCGCAACTCGCTCGCATGCCGGCCTGGGTACTGCAGCACGAGCACGTGGCTCTCGAAATGTCGCGGATCCACGCGGTTCGCCAGTTCCACGACGAGCCGCTCCAATCCCCCCGCTTCGAGGTTGAGCACTACGTGCAGTACGCGTGTGCGGCGCTTGACCTGACGCGCGCTCGGACGCGGGTGGGCGACGGGCGTCGCAGCCACAGCCATCATGTCGGCACCCCCGAAATGCGCAGCCTGAACGTGTTCAGCGACAATCCTGCCGGCACGTTCTGGCGCGGCAGGGCGAACGGCAACGGACCGCGCGACGACACCCAACCGCGATTACCGGGAAACACCGCAGCATACCCCTGCCGGCGCGCCTCGATCTCGACCGCCGGACAGCTCAACGCGTATGGAACGGCGAGCGCCGGCACAATGGAGCCGAGCGTGTCACGCAACCAGCGCAGCGACCGTCCAAGCTCCTGACTCAACTCGTCAGTGTGCAACGTCGCCAACACGGGGTGCGACCAACTGTGGGAGGCGAACGTGATGCCGGGAATCCGCGAGGCAGCGCGCAGCTCGAGCAGCGTCGCGCATCTCTGGGCGTCATGCGGTTGCGTCATGGTCATACCGGACGCGTCCGCCCACTGGCGCACGCGGTTCTCGTCACCGCCATACGCAAACAACGCGCAGTTCCGTACGCTGCTCGGCAGTTCGCCGCCAGTTCCTCCGGCCAGCGCGTCCCACCAGAACGCACGTCCGATGCAGGCGGGCGCAACGAAGATGGTCGCCTCGAGTCGGCGCTTGGCCAACTCCTCCACGGCCAGCGTCACCGCGCCGCTATAGGCATCATCGAACGTGATCAGCGCGCGCGGCCGGTCGCCGCTGGCGCGGCGTCCATTCAGCACGTCAATGATTGACACCACGTCGTGCGTTTCCCGCAACACATCGAGCTGCTCGCCAAATTGCGCCTGCTCGACATGCAACGACGCTTCGCCGCGCGTTGCGTGCCCGCCGTTCGGGATCACATTGTGATATGTGAGCACCAGCAGCGCGTCACGATGCACCCACCGCGCAAGCCTCGGCGCGCCTGCATGCGCCAGCATCCAGTGGCCACTCCGTCTGATCGCCTGTGTCGCCGTCATCGGGACCGCCTGACGACGCGCGCGTTGGGGAACGACGTTCGGTAGAGGGCCAGGGCCAGCCCGAGCAGAACATACGGATACGTGAAGTATTCGGCCGACAGGAAGAACGCACAGACGAGATATCCCAGCAGCGACGCCCCGAGTATTTGCGCGAGCACATGCTCGCGCGCGATAAAGGGCAGACCTCCCATAGTGCGCGTGATCCGGCGCAACAACTGGAACGTCGTCGCGAACAGAGCCAGAAAGACCACCAATGCTGCGATGCCCGATTCTGTAGCGGTCTCGAGATATGAATTGTGCGCCACCGACCACTTGAAGGGGCGGCCGCGCGCCTGCGCATCTCGCCCCATGGCAGACAGATTGCCCTCCGCGCGCTCGAAGTTGTTGATGCCGACCCCGAGCAGTGGCCGCTGGGCCAGATAGCCGAAGCCGCGCTTCCAAATCTCCAGGCGTCCGGTGGGCGATTGACCGCTCCAGTTGTAATCGGCGGTCGGGTTGAAGATCGTCTGGATCTTGGAGAAATAGGTGGCGCCGCCAAGAATGACGAACGCGATCGCGATGAACGTCACGGCTGCCATCCGTTTGACGCGGCTGAATCCGCGATAGAAGAGCGCGATGTTCGCGGTGACCACGGTGAGGCCGACGAAGGCCCCGCGCGATCCCGTTCGGACGAGCAACAGCAGAAACAGCGGCGCACATAGGCCGGCCACCAGCCGTCGTGTCCACCGCTGGCCGCGCGTCAGGAAGTACGCCGTCAGCGGCAGCGTCGCGACCATGTGCAAGGCAAGGTCGTTGCCATCATAGTAGATCAGCTCTGCCAACCGCCCCTCTCGGCCGACACGAAATACCCACAGCACGAACAAGCAGTATCCTCCGGCCGCCACCATGTTCACCATGGCGAACCACTCTATGTCCGCGAGCGACCGCATCGACGCGGCAATCATGATCATCAACAGCAACGCGGGCAGGATGGTCTGGACCAGATACTGGGCGCTATGCGTGGGATAGAGCCCGGCCGGCGTTGATAGTATCATCAACCCGACGAACGCGGCGACGAGTCGCACGGGCGTCATCGGGAGATCGACTACACGGCGACGCGGACTGCGATCGAGCAGGAACAGGCAAAGCGCCAGCGCCCCACTGACGAGGGCGAGGCGGAGCGGCTTGAGTACCGATACAATGCTCGGCAGACGCCACACATAGGTGACGTTCATGAACGCGAGCGCCCACAAGAGCGCATCGGGCCGGTAGCGTATTCGGCGGACTGCCTCGCGGCGCCGCCTCACATGACCGGCGAGCCGCGGCATGCCAACCGCCACCGCGGTAGACAGGACACGAGTTTCGGGGGCGGCGTCGTCGCCGCGTACCGCCACAGCAAGCGGAGTGCGCACGTCAGTTCCTCTATGCCGATATATGTCTGGGTGAACGGTGCCAGACACCGCGGCGCGCGGTTCCGAATGCCTGCACGCCAACCACCAGCCGCCAGGCGGCGTAGACAGGGATGTGCGCCAGCGCCATGAGCAATCGCGCGCGCTGCGGTTGCCGGTACCATGTCCCCACCGTCCAGAGAATGGTCGGGAGCAGTGATGCGGCAAACAGGCCGGCGACGACGTGCGGAACGCGGCCCGGGGCCAGCGCGAGCGCCACCGCGAGCGGCGCAGCGACGGCCGCGTGCAAGACCGGGCCGGGCGCCGCCAACTCGCCAAAGGCATCGAGCTTCTGGCGCCATCCGATCATCGAGCTCGTCAGCAGCTTCCATCCATAGCGCGAGAACACGACGAGCTTTCCCGCTTGCCACCGGCGGCGCTGGATCGCGCCCTCCGCCAGCGTATGTGCTTCCTGGCCGCGCATGACAGCATCTGCCGCGAAGTCCACTCGTGCACCAATCGTGGTGTAGCGCGCGTACAGCTCCCACGTCTCGGTGAGCGACTCCGGAGCCCAGCCGCCCTTTGCCAGAAGATCGGTGCCGAGACACCATCCATTGCCGATCGGACAGTTCAACCCGACCCGCCGCTTCAGCGCGTACTGTCCGTCATACCGCAGGGATACGAGCAGGCCGCCGAGCACGGTCAGCCAGGAATCCTCCACATTCGAAATCGCGCAGTACGATTGCACGGCTTTGCCGCGCAACGGGCCGTGGCGCGCGAACGCGTCCGCGAAGTCTGGATCGACGATCGTGTCCGCATCGACGATCACCACACCGTCATACTCGCACACGGGCAATCGCTCCATGGCCCACTGCAGCGCCCACGGCTTACCGCGGCGCACCGTGTCGAAGCGCTCGAGCACCCGTGCGCCGGCACTGGCCGCGAGCTCGGCCGTTCGATCGCTGCTGTTGTCCGAGACGACGACGAGGTCGTAGTCGCAGATCCGCTTATGCATGGCGACCATGGACCGCACCGCGTCGCCAATCAGCAGTTCCTCGTTGTGGGCGGCCACGAGCACCAGAAGGCGTTGCCGCGGCACCACGCGGCGCGCCGGCGCGCCGGGCCTCAGTGCTGCCATACCGAGCACCACGAGGCTACAGGCCTCCGAGATCAGCGGAAGCACCAGGAGGAGCGCGACGGGCAGGAGCCCTATCGCGAGAACCGTCGCGATCGTTGCAGTGGCGTTCACGTTCACACAGACTCCGCGTTGGACGAACGAGCATCCGATGCAAGCGTTTGGCAGCGGTCATGCCAGGGCGAGCGACTTGGGACCCAGGTGCTAAGCTGATGGCACCATGCATGGTACGCGGCGGCAATCGGCGGTACGAGCGCACACCGTCGTGGCTCACCCACAACACGGTGTGGCCCGGACACTACACGCGACTATTCCGTCCAGACGTCTTCGCCGTTCATTCCGACTCCTGCCACGACGGGTTCGCGCGCAGATGCGGTTCGCACCCGTGCGCAGAGTGATACCACGCGTGCATTCGTCGGCACGGTGGCGGCCATGGCATTCCGGCTATCGACCACGATCGCCGCGTGATCACGAAGCAATTGATAGTCGATGACGCGATGATCGGTCACGATCACCACGGCATCCGCCGCCTCCAGCACTTCGGGGGTCAACGCGACCGAGCGGCGTACGTAGCCATCTTCGCGAATGATCGGCACGAACGGATCGTGATACTCCACCAGCGCGCCACGCTCTTCCAACAAACGAAATACGTCGAGCGCCGGACTTTCGCGGAGGTCATCGATGTCCGCCTTGTAGGCAACGCCGACAACGAGGATACGGCTTCCCTTCACCGCCTTTTCATCATCGTTGAGCGCGCGCGCCACCTTCTCCACGACGAACGCTGGCATCTGGCTGTTGATCTCGCTCGCGAGGTCTATGAATCGCGTCTTATAGTTGAGTGTTCTCATCTTCCAGGCGAGATAGTGGGGATCGAGTGGAATGCAGTGGCCGCCGATGCCAGGGCCGGGCGTGAATCTCATGAAACCGAAGGGCTTGGTTGCCGCCGCATTGATCACTTCCCACACGTCCACGCCAAGCTTATCGCACACGATCGCCATCTCGTTCGCGAGCCCGATGTTCACGCTTCGGAACGTGTTTTCCAGCAACTTCGCGAGCTCCGCAGCTTCTGGACTGGAGACGGCCACCAACGTATCGATCGCTTTCGAGTAGAGCGCGCACGCCACGTCGCAACACGCTGGCGTCACCCCGCCGATCACCTTGGGAGTGTTCTTCGTCTGCCACACGGCATTGCCCGGATCGACACGCTCCGGACTGAACGCCAGGAACACGTCCACCCCCACCCCATACCCGAGCCGTTCGAGCATCGGCTGCAACAGCTCGCGCGTCGTGCCTGGGTAGGTGGTGCTTTCCAGCACCACCAACAACCCGGGATGCGCGTTAGCCGCGATGGTACGAGCCGCCGCCTCGACGTACTGCATGTCGGGATCACGCGTCTTGACGAGCGGCGTGGGCACGGCGATGGCGATGGCATCGGCGGCACTCAACGCCGAGTCGTCGGTCGTCGCGACGAAGCGGCCGCTCCGCACGAGGGCTGCGATCTCTGAGCTCGGCACATCCTGTATGTGTGATTCGCCCGTCATGAGTGCTTCCACCACCCCGGCGTTGACGTCGTAGCCGATGACCGGGAACCCCGCCTTGGCGAACTCGACTGCGAGCGGCAGTCCAACATATCCGAGACCAATGACACCGACCACAGCGGTGCGGTGGTCGATCCGCGCAAGCAATTGTTGTTTCATGATGACGTGTCCGGGAAGAGAGGCGCACCGCGAACCCGCGGCCCTGCTGCCATGGGCGCCATGCAAGTCCCGCGCGGGCCGCGGTGCGATTGGCGGAGGCGCCGCTAATTGACGCGGTCCCAACGTCCTGCGGCGCGTCGGCAGACACCATAGTATATCTCTAATGCCGCGTCCGCTGTCGACCGCATGCGGACTTCGCGCCACAGTTGTGCGGCATGCGCGCGACTGCCGGCGCTAACGCGCCACCCTGCTACGCCACGCGGTTCCACGCTAACCCGCGCGCCCACACCGAGTTGCTGCACCAGCGGCACGCGCGCCGCGTTCGGAATGGCGATTGCCTTCACATGGGCCAGCAGCCGGCAAGCGACTCGCTCGGCGATCCGGACCCGCACCTTCACGACGCGATCATGCAAATGCTTCCATCGCCCCACCCCGCAGTCATGTACCAGTCTGTCGCGGACGGCGCAGTCCTGCTTCACACGCAAGACGAGATCTATTTCGGATTGAACACCGTCGGTGCGCGCGTCTGGCAGTTGCTGCCGCCCCATTGCATGGAGCTCGACGATCTGTGCTCGACGTTGTCAGCGGAATATCCTGACGTTGACGCAATGGCGATCCGTGAGGACGTGATCGCACTGCTCGAGCGTCTTCACGACGACCGGCTCGTCGTCGAGGCCGAGTGAACGCACGGCGATCGCGGGCCGTCGCCCACCGCACGCGGCAACTGTTGGCACTTCCTCTCAGGGAAGTGCTCGACCTCGCGGCCGCGCAAGGGATGCTACTGTCCGCCCTCTGGACCATACGTCGACGGCCGCGCGGCCAACTGCTGCGCCCTGTCGCACCCCCGGACACGGCACCGCGGCTCAGCGATGTGCATTGGATCACTCGCATGGCTACGGCGGTTGACCGTGCCGCGCGGTTCGGGCTCTTTCGCCCAACCTGCCTCGTCCGTGCAATCGCGCTCGAGCAACTCCTCCAGCGCGCCGGTGTGGAAGCGGCCGCCGTGCGCGTTGGTGTCCAGCGCCATTGCGACACGCTGCTTGCGCATGCGTGGATCGAGTTGGGCGGCCGTGTCATCGGCGACGATCCCTCGCGGGTGGCGCGCTTCGTCCCATTGCACGACTTCTCGGCACTGTCCCAATGAGCGGATTCCTGGCGAGTACCCAACGCGTTTCGCCGAGCCGACTCCGGCCCGCCATCCGCTGTCTCGGGTTTCTCGGCGGCGACGTTGGCGACTCCTGGTCGAATCATGATGTGACGATCGTCCTGACGCGCAAGACGTGGGAGACGGACGAGGCGTACAGCGGCGGTTCTACGATTCTGCATGGCCATCAGGTGGTCGTTGCCGCGGATGCCACGCTCTATGATCTCCAATCGCTCCGCGCCGCCCTCGCCGCGGCCGGTGTGCGTCCGACCGGCAGCACGCCCACGCATCTCATCGCTGCGGCGTACCGCGCCTGGGGGGATCGTCTCACCGATCAACTCAACGGTGATTACGCATTCGTGATTTGGGATCTCGCTCGCCGTCGCCTGTTGGCCGCGCGCGACGGAACCGGCTTGCGCCCATTGTTCTACACCGAATGCGGCGGTCCGGCCGTCGCGTCATCAGCGCGCGCACTCGCCGAACTCGCCGGGCGCGGCACGGCCTTGAATCTCGCCACACTCGGTGCGCAGGTCGCGGGTCTCCCGTGGGCCCTCGGCGGCGAGACGGCGTACGACGGTGTGGAGGCCGTCCCGCCGGCCCATGTGCTCATTGCCGAGGGCGATCGCATGCGCATCGAGCGGGTGTGGCGGCCACCGCTGGCGCCCGCTGCCAACCCGATGAACGAGAAGGACGCGCGCGTTGCCCTCACTGAGTTGATCTGCACGGCCGTATCCGACCGCATCGGCTCAGGCCGTTCGACGGTCTGGATGAGTGGCGGGTGGGATTCCACCGCGGTGTTTGCCGCTGGCCAACAGTCGCTCGATCCGCTCGATCGTTCGCGCCTTCGTCCGGTGTCGATCAGCTATCCAGAGGACGATCCCGGACGCGAAGACGAGTTGATCGATCTCGTCGCGGCATTCTGGGGTGCCAAGGTACAGTGGCTGGCCAGCGCGGACATTCCGCTCTTCGACGCGCTGGAACAGCGCGCCGCCGAATCCGACGAGCCGCCGGCTCATTTGTATGAACTCTGGAATCGCGCATTGGCGCGTGCCACGCGTGCCACCGGCGCTCGCGTGTCCCTCGACGGATGCGGCGGCGACCAACTGTTCCAGGTATCGGACATCGTACTGGCCGACCTCCTCCGCAGTGGCCGTTGGATCGACGCCGTACGCCTCACGCGCGCACGCGGTCGCGGGTGGCGGCATTTCCTGCGGCTCGGCGTCGCGCCATTGCTGCCGGACCGTTTCATGGACGCCGTGGATGTCATGGCACGCAGGGATATTCCGCGGCACTACCTGGAGCGTCACGTGGCGCCGTGGATGCAGCCTTCGTTCGTCAGCGCCCACGCGATACGCGAACGCGATCTGACGCTCCTCCGTGGAGTGCGCACGGCAAGTCTCGCTCACGCGGAAAGCCTGCTGTTTCTCACGCTGCCCATCTGGAGTTGGGGCGCGGCGTACATGCGGGGGCCGCTGCTCCAGGAAGGCGTCGAGAACCGGTCCCCGTTGCTCGATCGCCGAGTGGTGGAGTTTGCGCTCTCGCGTCCGATCCACGAGCGCGCGAGCACGTACGACACGAAGACACTCCTGCGGCAGTCGATGCAGGGCCTTCTGCCGCCCCGTGTGCTGGAACGGCGGTCGTATCGCACGGGATCCACCATTGGGTTTTCCCGGCTTCGGATGCGCGAGGCCTACCCCGGACTCGTGTCGCGCATGTTCGCGGCACCCCTCCTGGTCGCCGAGCTCGGGATGGTCGAGCCGGCGAAGCTCCGCGCCGAGGCGGATCGCGTCTGCGCGGGCGAAGGCGACGAATTCCTGCGGGTCAATCTCTTCAATGTGATGAAAGTTGAATTTTGGCTGCGAGGGCTCGAAACACGGTCGGCGACGATCGCCGGGCGCGAGCCGAGCACTCGCGAAGACTTCGCGGCAGACGGCCGTGAACTGTGCGGGCCAGTCGCCCGTGAACGTTGACTGGAGTGTTTATGTATCAGAAACCAGAAGTCCAGCGTTTCGGCTCGCTGCGCGAGCTCACCTTGGTCGGTTTCGGCGCGAACGGGGACGGCGGCATCCTCGGCAGTGGCTTCCTCGATGGTCCGTTGGGCGCCCGCTCCTAATCAATTCGGCGGACGACGTCGGCTTGCCGGCGTCGTCCGCAGCACCCGCCCCCCTCTCATGCCTGACTATCGTGTGTTCGGCGGAGTGCTTCGCTCCGATCTCACATTCACTGAGCTCACGCCCTGCGTGGCTCGACACCCGCAGTGGCATTTCACGCGCGTCGCCGACACCCCCGCGCCACCCGAGCTGGAGTGGCTCGGGTCCGAGCGTGTCGAGGCCAACGTCATGGTGACGCTGTACAAGAGCGCGGACTCGCTACGCCTGGCCTTCGACGACACCGGTACATTCGCCATCTCCAATGACGGCCGTCGTATCGACTGGACCCCGTCGGCCGACCCGGATATCGACTCGGTGCGCAAGGACGTCCTCGGACGCGTGTTCGCGCTCTGTCTCGAGCTGGAAGGCATCACAACGCTGCATGGAAGCGCCGTTGAGGTGGGCGACGAGGCGATCGCTTTTCTTGCCCCGAAGTTTCACGGCAAGTCCACCACGGCCGCAGCGCTCGTCGACCGTGGCGGGCGGTTGCTGGCTGACGATCTCGTCGCGGTCACGCCGGGCGACGCCCCGCACGTGCTGCCGAGTGTGCCCGTCGTGCAACTCTGGAACGACTCCGCCGAGCATGTCGCCCGGGTATCCGCATCGGCTCGCGGCGACGGCTCGTCGCCCAAACTGCAAATTGGCTGGGACGCAACCCGTCATGCAGCATCGCCCGTTCCGTTCGCCGCCGTCTACCTGCTCGCGCCCTTCAGGCCAGACAACGTCCGCACCATCCGTCGCGAACGGTTGCCCTACGTTCCCGCAACGCTCGCGCTGCTCGGACAGGCAAAGATTGGCGCGTTGCTTGGACGAGCGTTGCGAGCCACGCTGCTCCAGCGGCTCTCGGCGTTGGCCACCCAGGTCCCCGTCTATCGTCTCGAGCTTCCACGCGACTACGATCGGCTCGATGAGCTGACGGACACCTTGTGGTCGTGGCACGCCGCCGAGTTGGCCGGCGTCGCGGCGTCATCATGACGATCCACGACGCCTCGAACGATGCGCTCGTGAGCGTCGACGGGCTGATGAAGCGGTTCGCGGTGCGACGGTCCATGAGCCAGACGCTCCGCCACCCATTCGATCATCGATACGTTGATGTCTTGCGCGGCGTCTCGCTGCACGTGCGCCGCGGCGAGTTCTTCGGTCTGCTTGGCCCGAACGGCGCCGGAAAGACAACGCTGTTCAAGATCCTCTCGACCGTCGTTCTCCCGGACGCCGGCCGCGTCAGCGTCGCGGGTGCCGACGTCGTCGCTGAGGCGAGCCGCGTGCGACAGACGCTCACGCCCGTGATCGCCGACGAGCGCAGTCTCTACTGGCGGCTGAGCGGACCGGAGAACCTGCAGCTGTTCGCCGCGCTGTACGGGCTCAACACCGCGGACGCCGCTCATCGAGCGCGCATGCTCCTCGACCTCGTCGGGTTGACACAGGCCCGCGACCGCATGGTGGCGACCTATTCGTCGGGAATGAAGCAGCGTCTGCTGATTGCGCGCGCGCTATTGTCACAACCGTCGGTGCTGCTGCTCGACGAGCCGACGCGTAGTCTCGATCCTGTGAGCGCGCGTGACTTCCGCCGGTTTCTTCAGGAAGACGTCGTCGGCCGCCAGGGCTGCACCGTACTCCTCGCCACCCACGACGCGGACGAGGCGTTCGAGCTCTGCGATCGTCTCGCCGTGCTCGACCAGGGCCGCGTCGTCGCGACCGGCACGACGCGCGAACTCGCCGATCTCGCCGGAGCGCACCGATACCGGGCAATCATCGCCGCGCCCGACCATGAGCGTGCGCGCGCGGCGCTCGCCTCGTGCGGCTGGGCCACGTTCGCCGAAGCGGACGACATCGGCTCGGGCTGGACGTCGCTCGAAGGAGAGATCGACGGCACGCCCGCCAACACCACCGCGATCGTACACCGGTTGGTGACGACCGGCGTGCGCGTCGCCGAATTTGCGCGCGTCCCGCTGTCACTGGCCGATCTCGTGGAACGTCTGGTCGAACGAGGGCGCGTCGCATGACACGCGTCCTGGCGCTGATGCGTGCGCATTGGCAAATGATGAGGAGCTATCGAGTCCAGACGCTCATCTCGATGACCGGCATTCTCGTGAGCGTCGTGCCGCTGTACTTCATAGCCGGAGCCGTGCAACCGGTGATGGCCGGCTCCATCAAGACGGAAGGCGGCAGCGCATTCGGCTTTCTCGTGGTGGGGCTTGCCGCGTTCACGCTGGTCTCGGTCGCGGTGAACGCGCTGCCCGTGGCCGTGGCCGAGCGGATCAACAGCGGCGTGTTCGAGGCGCTCCTGTCAACACCCACGTCGCTCATCGAGCTACTCGTAGGCCTGAATGCGTTCGACCTCGTTCTTGCCGCGATACGTGCCGCCGTACTCGTCGGCGCGGCGTCACTCCTCGGCGCCACGATCATCCCCGGACGAGTGCTGCCCGCAATCGCGATCCTGGGCCTCATCGTGGCTGCACACCTTCCATTGGGTGTGCTCGGCGCGGCCATGATCCTGGCGTTCCGCACGGCGGGTCCGCTCCCGAAAGCGATCTTGATGATCAGTGGATTGCTCGGCGGCGTGTATTACCCGACGAGCGCCAATCCGGCCTGGCTCCGCTCGATTTCCGCGGTGTTGCCGCTGAGCCACGGCCTGCGCGCCCTCCGCCGCGTGCTGCTGCAAAACGCATCGCTTGCCGCGGTGGCGCCGGATCTCGTCGCGCTCGCGGGCACCGCAGCGGCGCTCATCGTGCTTGGAGCGGTCGCGGTATCGTTTGCGCTCCGGCGCGCACGCGCGCAGGGCACGCTCACTCAATACTGACGAGAGCCGTGACGCTGCTTCCCCCAGAGGCACAGCTATTCTTTCTGGCGATCAAACCGCGTGATGATGGCGACACGGCGCCGCTCGCGGCGCTCGCCAACTCGGACATCAACTGGCAGCTGCTCGCGCACATCGCCGAGCGTGAAAAGATGTTGTCCGTGATGTGGTACGGGTTGCGTGGCCGGGTCGATGCGATGCCGCGTGACCTGGAAGGCGCCGTGCGCCGCCGCACCGCGGTGATCGAGTTTCGGATGGCGGCGACGCGCGCCACACTCGAGCAGATTGTCACGCAGCTCGCCGCTGAAGGCATTCCGTCGCTCCTGCTCAAGGGCGCCGCGTTGGCGCACTCCGTGTATCCGTCCTTCGCGCGCCGGCCGATGAGCGATCTCGACGTCCTCGTGGCGCCCGAGCAGGCGCTTCACGCATGGACGCGCATGCGAGTTCTTGGCTGGGGCTTCGAACAGGACGGTGGGGCGGACTTTCACGCCGCGTACCATCACCTGAAGCCGCTCGTCGATCCTGCGGGTGGGCGCATCGTGCTCGAGATACACCGGTCGATGATGCCCTATCCCGGGCCATTCGCCATCTCGGAGTCGGACGTGTGGCACGATGCGACGGAGGTGCGTGTTGGAAGCTCGCGCGCGTACGTGCCGTCTGATCTCCATCAACTGCTGCATCTCTGTGTGCACTTCGCCTGGTCGCATTCGCTGGTGCACGGCATCGGCCGCGCCGTCCGAGACGTCGCGACTCTCGCGGCCACGCGCGACATCGATTGGGATGCCTTCATCCCCCTCGCGCGCCGGACGCATGCGGCGACCTCCGCGTATTGGACGCTCGCCCTGTCACGCAAACTCGTGAATGCCGCAGTCCCGGTGGAGGTGCTCACCGCGCTCCGTCCGTCACAACCACGACTCGTTACCAAGGCGCTCGAGCGAGCGTACATCGTGTCAGCCGTATTCGATCTGTGCCCCTCGGTACAGCTCGCCGAGCTGCTGTGGAGTGCGGGCATACGGCCTCGACACTCTGGACACGGTGCAGATCGCCCATGGCACGTGACGGAGCGATACAAAGAAGTATTTCGCGAAGGCTCAACCCCGCCACTCATGACGCGCGCGCGGACGCATGCCCGCGACCTCGCGGCCTGGATACGGTTCGCCCGCATCATCAGCGGACGCGGCAGCCTTCTTCACCGCACGACCGCACAATGACAACTCCAAGTCCGTATTTGCCCGATGGCGTCTCGGGTTCGCCCCGACTGCCGCGGAACCGCGCGCTGGCGAGCTTCCGTCCGTCGAATGATGCTGGAGGCAGCATGCGCGCCGCAACCGTCCGCCATCGGCGCTCCGGAGCCGAGCAAGACCCGTTGTCGAAATATCTCGACGAGATTCGGGCGTACGACCTGCTCACGCGGGAGCAGGAAGTCGCACTCGCGGAGCGTCTCCACGCTGGTGACCCCGCTGCCATCGACGCACTCGTCTGCTCCAATTTGCGCTTCGTCGTTTCGGTGGCAAAGAAGTATCAGAATCAAGGCGTATCGCTCTCGGACTTGATCAACGAGGGCAACCTCGGTCTGATCCGCGCGGCGCACAAATTCGACGAAACCAAGGGGATCAAGTTCATCTCCTATGCGGTCTGGTGGATCCGTCAGGCCATTCTCCAGGCGCTGGCCGAGCAGTCGCGCATCGTGCGCGTGCCGCTCAATCGCGCGGGCACGCTGTATCGCATCGGCAAGCGCGCCAACATCCTCCTCCAGGAGCTGGGGCGCGACGCGACACACGCGGAGATCGCGCAGGGCATGGACATCAGCGAGGAAGACGTCGCCACGACCATGGCGATCTCCCAGACGCATCTGTCGCTCGATGCACCATTGACGCCTGGCGAGGACAACAATCTTCTCGATTATCTGCCCGATACGGTCAACCTGACACCGGATGAGCAGACGTTCGAGAAGGCGCTCACCGAGTCGATCACGGAAGCGCTGTCGCACTTGAAGGAGCGCGAGGCGAAGATCCTGCGGCTCTACTTCGGGCTCGACGAGAGCGAGCCGATGACGCTCGAGGAGATCGGGGCCCTCATGGGGATCACGCGCGAGCGCGTGCGCCAGATCAAGGAAAAGGCGCTGTCGCGCCTACGCCGCGCGCAGTCGACCGCGGCGCTGGCGGCGTGGCGCGTTCGTCCACCGGACTCACGGATGAGCAACGCGCATTGACTCACGGCGGCGTGGCTCGGGTTCGCTCGAGCACGAACCGCTGTTCCGCGACCGCGATGTTGTGGCGCGTGCGGTCGATGGCATCGACGTTCACCGAGATCGAGTCGATCCCCCACCGCACGAGGTGCTCGGCATAGTCGGGATGCACCGAGGGCGCCTGCCCGCATATCGAGCAGCTGAGCCCAAGCTGCCGGCACTCGGTAATGATCGAGCGAATGGCGTCGAGGACAGCCGGGTCGCGCTCGTCATACAGAGTCCCGAACAACTCGCTGTCGCGATCGACCCCGAGCATGAGTTGGGTGAGATCGTTCGAGCCGATCGACACACCGGTGATGCCGAGCGCGGCGTAACGCGGCAGCCAGTAGACGACGGACGGCACCTCCGCCATGATCCATCGCTCCATCCGCGTATCGCCACCCAGCGCGCTTTCATCAATCAGGTGAAGGCAAGTCTTCAGTTCGTGCTCGGTGCGCACGAATGGAATCATCAGGTGAAGATTGTCGTGATCGCGACGCACATCGGCGAGCGCCCGTAATTCCAGGGCGAAGAGATCCGGCTCACGGGTGTACCGGAAGCACCCCCGATAGCCAATCATCGGGTTCGCTTCAGTCGGTTCGTACGCCTCACCGCCGGTGAGATTGCGAAATTCGTTCGACCGAAAATCCATCGCGCGATAGACGACCGGCCGGGGGGTAAACGCGCGCGCGAACACCCGGAGGCTTTCGCTCATGCGGCGTACGAATTCGTCGGCGCTGCGCGTGGCGAGGAACTCGCGTGGATGCATATGCTCGAGCGCTTCCACCATCATGAACTCGGCGCGCAGGAGGCCAATGCCGTCCACATCGCGCGCTGCGACGTCCGCCGCGCGTTCAGGTTCGGCCAGGTTGACGTACAGTCGTGTAGCCGTCACCGGCGCGACACTCGGCGCTGGAACGCCGACAGCAACCGTGCCCACCGCCTGTGGTTCGCGCGCACCGCTCGTGACGGTGCCCGCGGTCCCATCCACGCTCACGATGGTGCCCGTCGAGAGCACGCGGGTTGCGTCATGCGCGCCGACGATGCAGGGCAACCCGAGCTCGCGCGCAACGATCGCCGCGTGCGACGTCATCCCGCCAGCGTCCGTGACGATCGCTGCGGCTCGCCGCATGATCGGAACCCAGTCGGGCGACGTCATGCGGGTCACGAGAATCTCGCCGCTCCTCATCGCGGCATCGGCGGCCGGCGAGTCGAGCACGCGAACTGCACCACTGGCAAGTCCCGGGCTCGCACCCAGGCCGCGCACGAGAACCGCACGTGCGTCATGAGTCGCCGGCGCGCTCGATTCGCGATGCGCCACCAACGTCGTGATCGGGCGGCTCTGGGTCACGTACACCTTGCCTCCCGCGATGGCAAACTCCATGTCCTGCGGCACGCCGTAATGGGTTTCGGCCTTGCGTGCGAGCATACCGAGTGTCTCGATCTCGGAAGCGGTGAGCACCGGCGCCTTCGCGCGCGGATCGCCAGCCAAGTCGATGCGAACGGTCGTTTGTTTCGCTTCGTCCAGCGTGAGCAGGAACTCCTTCTCCGCAATCTCCGTGACGAGGGCCGCGAGCGATGCCTTGTCGAGCACGTGACGGTCAGGCGTCACGGCACCCTGCACCACGGCTTCGCCCAGGCCCCACGCGGCCTCGATCACGATGCGCGAGGCGTCTCCCGTCGCCGGATCGGTCGTGAACATCACGCCCGACTTCTCGGAATCCACCATGCGCTGCACGATGACCGCCACCGGCATCTCCGGCGACATGCCCTGTTTGATCCGATAGAACAGCACGCGCGCTCCGAACGTCGATGCCCAGCACGCTTTGACGTTCTCGAGGAGCGCGGGTGCACCAGAGACGTTGAGGAAACTCTCGAACATGCCGGCGAAGGAGAACTGCGTCGTGTCTTCGGCGGTCGCCGACGAGCGGACAGCGACGCGGGAGTTCTGCGTCTGATCGCGGACGAGCGCCTCGTATGCCGACTCGATCGCCGCACACAGGGCATCGGGCACACGGCCGTCGAGGATCAATTGACGAAGGGCGCCGGCGCTGCGGTCCAACGCCGCGGGATCGTCGGGATTGATACGCTCCAGCTCCGCAGCCACTCGCGGACCGATCTCGTTGCGTTCGTAAAATTGTCGGTACGCCTCGATCGTGAGAATGAATCCCGGCGGTACAGGCAGGCCTGCCGCGGTCAGCTCCCCGAGATTCGCGCCCTTTCCGCCGACCGTTGGCGTATCCGTGCGTCGTGCGTTGGCGAACGGTACGATCATCGCGCTGGCAGCGCGTTCGGCGGGCGCAGCCTTACTCGGGGCGCGGGGCGTGGTCTGAATGGTCGTCATGTTCTCAGTCGCGTGGGTTCGTGGCGTTTCCCTTTTCACGTTGCGCTGGAGGCGGCGCCGATCCATCGGGCAATTGGGTGCCTCACGCGGGGGAAATGACGACGCGCGCCTCCCGCGCGCCGGCCGGCGCGGCTCGAGTACCCAATGGTGTGCTATGTGCTGCGTGATCCTCAGTGTTCGCGAACGACATTGACCAGCGGAGCTACCAATGCTGAGCTACAGCGAGCTCGTCATGCTCGAACGATCCCACCGCGGCGCTCGTGTACTGAGCGTGTACCTCGATGGATCCGCGACCGATCCCGCGGTCCAACGAAGCTGGCGCGCACAACTGGATCACGCCCTGGCTGATCTCAGGACCTGGCTTGACGACTCCTCTCGTGAGGAGCGGGCCGAGTATGCGGACTGCGCTCGCCGGCTCGAGAGCGAGCTCGGCGCGTTTGGGGCGGGTATTGGGGCGCTTGGCTGGGCCGCGTTCATTACGTCCGACGCCGTGCAGTACGCCGAGCGTGTCCCCATGCCGATGCCGACCATGGCCGTCTGGAGCACGGGAATGTGCGTCGCGCCCTACATGCGAGCGTTGAAGGAGAGCCGCCCGGTCATCGTTGCCGTGATGGACGCGAGGAAGGCGTCGCTGTATTGCTATCAATGGGGCGAGTTGGATCACGTCGCGACGCTGCATGCTCATCATGTGGTCGAGCCACCGTCGCACATGGGAGATTCGCCACGCGTCGGCTTTCATGTCGGTGCGCGGGGCACCGCTGGACGCGACGTGGCACAACGGTCGCGCCGCGAAGGAATGAAGCGAATGCTCGCCGAAGTTGCCGAGCGCGCGACTGCGCTCGCCGGCCGCGACGGATGGATTCTGCTCGGTGGCATACCCCGTGTCGTGGCCCACGCGGCGAGACTGTTGTCGCCCGTTGCCGCACGCGTGGGGCGGCTGGCGTCGCTCGATGTCCATGCCACTCCGGCCGACATCGCCGACGTGGCAAGGACTGGTGCCTCAGCGCTTCGGAACGCCTGGGATGCCCTGCAGATCGACGCAATCGAGGAGCAGGCGGAGGCTGGGGCACTTGGCGTCGTCGGAGCGGTGGCGACCGATCGCGCGCTGGAGCTGTCGTGCGTCGGCGCACTGTACATCAGTCCGCGATACCTCGCCGATCACGCAGCGGACGCGGAACGAGCGGTGCGTCGAGCGCTCGACCAAGATGCCCTCGTCGAGGAGGTATCCGGCGAGGCCGAGCAGCGGCTGGAAATACATGGCGGAATCGTCGCGCGGTTACGCTATCGGTCTGGCGCCGGCATCGTGTGAGCGCGAGGCCTTGCGCGTTGTCCTGACACGAGACACGAGACACGAGACACTCACAACGCACAACTCACAACTGGAAACTCGAACCTCGCCGACCGGTGGGCCGACCGCTACGGAGCAGCCAGCGACAACCAGCCGGAATTGAGCCCGGAGTCCAATCCCCGCCTGCGCTAGTAGGAGCTTCGACGGGCCTGATACTACGGCTCGTCGATCCCGTCCGCGATCCCGTCCGCGGCAGCCGCTCCATCAGCCTCGGCCGCCTTCTGTGCGGGGCGGCGCTGCGACCAGTGCGAGCGAATCTCGCGAGGGCGCGCGCGATCGGCGAGGAGTTGCTCGTAGTAGGCGAGCACGCGCGGTCGCAGCGTCGGCGCCGTATCATCGACCTCGGCGCGGAAGGCGGCGTAGCGCTGGTTCTCGCCCGTCACACTGATCCACCACCAGAGAGTGCCCGGCGTAGCGGGAGAAGACTCGGCGCGGCATGTGAACGTGCGCTCGCCATCCTGAAACTCGACGAGATCCAACTTTCCACCTGGGTGCGATTTCGGCGCGGCCATCAGCTCACCTGCATTGGACGTGGGATGACGACGTCGCGGAACCCGACCAGTTGCTGGCGGGTCTCGTCCCACAATGTGAGACGCAGCGTGCGCACACTCTGCGCAAGCGTGATGACCGTGACGTCGTGGAACATTGCATTCTCCTCATGACAGCGTTTCAGGGCATAGTTCGGAATACGCGGTCCGAGATGGTGTACGTGGTGCAGCCCGATACTGCCGGTGAACCAATGCAGCACCCCCGGAAGCTTGAGGTAGGAGCTGCCGTGGATTGCCGCGGCGGCATAGTCCCACTCGCCATGCTGTTGCCAGTAGGTGCCTTCAAACTGGTGCTGCACATAGAAGAGCCAGATGCCCGCCGCCGCCGCGACGTACATCGCCGGGGCGTAGATGAGCAACACTGCGCGCCAGCCGATCCAGAACGACGCCGCGGCGACGAGCACCGCGATCGCAATGTTCGTGGACCAGACGCTCCGGAGGAGCCGCTTCGTCGACTCGTTACCGCGCGGAGGAAGGCGGTTCGTGAGCACGAAATGGATCGGGCCAAGACCGAAGAGTACGAGCGGGTTCCGCAGGAGGCGGTACTTCAGACGTGCCTTGCGCGCGAGCGCAGCGTACTCACGTACAGTCAAGGTCTCGACGTCGCCGTGCCCGCGGCGGTCGAGATCGCCGGATGAGGCGTGATGCAGCGCATGGTCGTGGCGCCACTGACCGAACGGCGTCAGCGTCACGACGCCCGCGATCCAGCCAATGATCGCATTCGCTCGCTTCCACGGGAGAAACGAGCCGTGCGCGCAGTCGTGCATGATGATGAACGTCCGCACCAGAAACCCGGCGGCAGGGAGCGCGAGCAGCAGGGTCATCCAGTACGGCAACGCCAACGAGCGGTACATCAAGTAAAAGACGCCAGCGAGCGGGATGAGGGTCGTGGCCATCTGTGTAATCGAGCGGGCGATCTCAGAGCGCTGGTAGGGCGACACGACCGCACGCCAATCCGTGCGGGAGGTCTGACTGGTCAGATCTGTCATCGTTTGCTCCTCGGGCGGGTACCCCCCGCGCCGTGCTGGTGCCAGCGAATCATCAAAGCGGACGCGACACCAGGAATGAAAAAAGGCCCGAGCAGTGCTGGGCCCTTGCAGGACGTCAATTGTCCGAGTGCCACATGGTCGGAGTGCCTCGTGCTATAAACATAGCTACTTTCGCGCCGTCCGACAACGTATGAACGTCCTCGAAATTTCTACTCCCCAGGCCGCCACGCGCGCGCGGCCTGGGTTCGCCAGACGAGATCATCCAGTGATGGCTGGCCTCACTTGTTCAGCCAATACGAGGCTTTCACGAGAAACGTATTGGCCGGGTGCAACCGGAGCAGATCGCGGACGTCGCCCTGAAAACTGTTTGTCCCTTCGGCCGACGAGGCCCCCTGCCGCCCTTCGTTCCACACGACGAACAACGTCGATCCGGGTCTGTACTCCCAGCGGAAGACGATGTTGGACTGGAATTCCTTGAAGTTGAATCCACCGGGGTTCTCGGTCACAGCAGGGTTGTCGTATGCCATGTACCGATCGTCGTACGCCGAAGCGCGCGGACGAGCCGACAGTTGTCGCACGTCCGTGTAAACGCCCTTCGACACGAATGGCTGCACGTAGGCCTGCAGCGACACACTCGGCGTGAAGGTGTAATTGAGGCGCACCGTTGCCGACGTCGTGGTCTGATCGAGGTGGGCGAAGGTGTAATGCGTCGCGCCCACGCCATCCGTGAAGTTCCCGTACCACTGGTTGTCGCTGATGTTGTGCGACCAGTTGAACGCTACCGCCGAACTGAATCGGCCGAGGAGTTTATAGTCGACCTCCGGGCCCACACTCCACGATGAATTGCGGCCCGCGTCGCCACGAAAGTAGCTGCCGTTGATGAAGGGCACCACCGACCGGCGATCGTTGCCGCCGACATTGATCCACGGCGAGATGTACCGGTCCTGTCGCACGGCCGGGCCACCGCGCGCCGAGCGATCGTCGTACGTCGTGCCAAGCTGACCCACCGTACTTCCCACGTTCCACGACCAATTGTTCTTCAGCGTGAGGTGGAGATTGGTGTTGTACGCGGCCTCGAGCGGCAGCCCCGACGCGGTCCAGTACTGCCACCAGTTGTTATTCCACTGGAACCGGTTGTACAGTGAGCGCTCCTGGCGGTCGAAGAAACCTACCCACGTGCTCCACGACTGCTGGTCTGCCCGCCGCAGATACCCGAGGTCGTTCACCTCGAACCCGGCCGAGCGGCGCTGATACGCCGATTCGAACATCAGATGCTGGCCGCCGACTTTACCGAACTTGAATTCCTCGGCGTTGCCGCCGAGCATGGTACGCGTGGAGTCGAGCGGAAGTCCGGCGTCTGGACGCTGGTAGTAGTGCACGGCATCGGTCTGCACGGCGAGGATCGCGGCGCGGCTGCCCTGCACCTGGCTCTGATCGAGCGATCCGGACACTTCATAATTGTTCTGGAAAAAGCGGTGACGGAAATCCACCGCTCCCGCGTACGCACGCGACGCCAGATAGGGCGATGACCAGCGGTCGTTGTTGCGGTTGACCGCAGTGAGCATGCCGCCGATGCTGGTGTTGCCGTTTCGCAGATCCTGCCGCGCGCGGGCGACCGCGAAGTTCGTCGATGGCTCGAAGGTGGTGTCGCCGGGGCTCGACGTCCGCTGGGTCGCTGCGTCCAGGACACCGAACGTCAGGCCGCTGGGGAACCGGCCCAGCAGCTTGGCGGCGCCCAGGATGGTCGTCGGCTGCGATGGGACGGTGTCACCATAGATACCCGCGAGCTCTGGCGTGCGGCCAATTCGCCGGCTGTAGTACAGGCCCTCGTTGCTGCAGTTGACGTTGTTGCAGTTGACGTCGAAGCGAAACAGCCCACGGCCGGCGACGAAGAAGGGCCGGCGCTCGTCGAAGAACGATTCATACGCCGAGAGGTTGAGCACTGCGGGATCGGACTCCACCTGGCCGAAATCCGGATTGACGGTGGCATCGAGCGTGAGATTGGGTGCAACCCGGTATTTCAGATCGCCGCCCACGGTGACGTTCGATGGATTCGTGAATCGGTTGTTCGAGATCTGCGAGGCATTCTTCGTGACGATGTATGGCACGGCTTCGAGCCGGCGCGGCGCCTCGAGATCGTCGAGTCCGCCGAGCGTGCCGAGTTGCGACACGATGTCCGGTTTCGCCTGGCTGACGGCCGGCCAGCTCACGCGCTCCGCGAACCGATAAATGTCCCGGTCGATCGTGAAGCCGAAGGTGTGCTCGCGATCGGTGCTGTAGCGCATTTGCGACAACGGAATGCGAAACTCAGCGGTCCAGCCGAGCGAGTCGATCCGCGTCGCTGCGTCCCAGACCGCGTCCCAGGCGCCATCTTCGTTGCCGCCATCGTATATCGCCTGGTCCATCTTTACCCCGGCAGCGTTCACGCCGAACTCATAGCCGGTGCGCCGGTCGTGATAGGAGTCGACGAACAGCCAGATCATGTCAGAAGGTGTGAACGTATCCCGCCGCTCCAGCAGCTTGATGATGCTGTCGGGGTGCGGATCGAACGCGCGCACGAACACGTAGAGATTCCCCGCATCGAAGGCGACCTTGGCCTCGGTGCGGAAGCGCGGCGCCTTCCCTTCTGTAGGCTGCCATTGCTTGAACCCTGTGATGGGCGGAGCGCTTCGCCACACCTGGTCGTCGTCGATGCCATCGATGACGGGGGGAACTGTCGCGCGGGTTGCGACCGCACTGCTGTCGGTGGGCAGCACAACTTTGGACGGAGCCGTGGCGCGCACGTGCGCGCGCCCCTCGCTGCCCTGTGGAACCTGCAGATTAAGGACAAGTCCGAGGACCGCCATCATGCCAATCATCACGCTGTTCAGTCCGGAAGAGGGGGCTTGGAGCACTGGGCTATTGCTTGGACACCCTACGGGCGTGTTTGGTTGGGCAGTTTCACTTTGATCGCGAATTTCACTCGCTCCCGGCAAACATCATCAGGACGTGTTCAGCTGGCGCCGAACGCCTCCGCGATGTAAGCATCACCCATGTCCGACATGTCCGATTTCAGTAATCCCGCAGCCGTCGCAAGCGTTTCGCCAAGGACCTCCTCCTTGGCCCGTGCCCTTGCCGACCGATACCGCATCGAGCGCGAGCTCGGTGCCGGCGGCATGGCCACCGTCTACCTCGCCCACGACCTGCGGCACGATCGCCCCGTCGCCATCAAGGTGTTGCGCCCCGAACTCGCGGCCGCCGTCGGCGTCGAGCGCTTTCTGAGTGAGATCAAGACGACGGCCAACCTGCAGCACGCGCACATTCTGGGACTGATTGATTCCGGCGCTGTCGAAGGCACCGTGTACTACGTCATGCCGTACATCGACGGCGAATCGCTGCGACAACGACTGACGCGCGAAACACAGCTCGCCGTGCCCGAAGCCACACGCATCGCCGTCGACGTGGCGCGCGCGCTGGACTACGCGCACCGGCGTGGCGTAATCCACCGCGACATCAAGCCCGAAAATATCCTGCTCCACGAGGGACAGCCGCTCGTCGCCGATTTTGGCATTGCCCTCGCCGTCACGCGATCCACGGACGGCACACGCATCACTGAAAGCGGCATGTCCCTCGGCACGCCGCAATACATGAGCCCCGAGCAGGCGATGGGCGAGCGCACCCTCGACGCGCGCGCCGACGTGTATGCCCTTGGCTGTGTGCTGTATGAAATGCTCACGGGCGAGCCGCCCTTTACCGGTCCAACAGCCCAGACCGTCATTACCAAGCTGATGACGGTCGAGCCTGCGCCGGTGTCCACGCTGCGGCGCTCCACCCCATCGAATGTCGCCGCCGCGACGATGACGGCGCTCAACAAGGTCCCGGCGGATCGCTTCGCCACAGCCGCGGACTTCGCCGCGGCGCTCGAGAATCCGCTGTACACGGCGCCAGCAGCAAGCGGGAAGGCCGCGCGTTCGCCGAGGCGTGCCTTTCCGTATCTGCGCGGGGGCGAATGGGCCGCCCTCGCCGCGATCGCGGTGCTTGCCGCCGCCGCCATCGCCGGCTGGGCCCGCGCGGCGCGGCGCGGCGCGGATGTCACGGCGCGATTCGAGATTCCCGTGCCGGACTCCGCGTTCGGTGCGCAAGTCGTGTTGAGTCCCGATGGGCGCCGCCTGATCTGGTCGGCACGGTCTGGATACTACGAGCGGTGGCTCGACAGCCTCGGCATCCGCAAGTTGCGCGACGCCACACCCAACTCGGGACCCGTGCGCGGCCTATCACCCGACGGCGCAAACGCGCTGGCCTCCGGCCGCGGCGGTGTGTCGGCCATTCCGTTGGCCGGTGGTGCGGCGCGCTCGCTTACGGCGGCGGGCGGACGAAGCGGCGCGTGGGGCACCGACGGCTACGTGTACTTCGCATTCGCCGATCCCGCGTCGCCGGTCCGCGGTCTGGCGCGCGTGCGCGCGGAGGGTGGGGCCGTGGACACCCTCGTCAAGTTTGACGCGATCGCGACAGAGATCTGCGTGTTGCCGCGGGGGCGTGGACTGATCGTCGGTCTGATTCGCAATGGCGCATCAGAGCTCGACGCATTCGATCTGCGGAAGAAGACGCTCAAGCCGCTCGGGGTGAGCGGTTCGTTCGCCCAATTCGTGGAGCCGGGGTATGTCCTCTTCGCGCGTGGCGCATCGATATGGGGCGCACCGTTCGACATGGACCGCCTCGCGTTTTCGCGCCCGCCCGCGGCCTTCCTCGATGTACCGAGCGGCGGGGTGACCCATCTGGCGACCAGTGCAGACGTGCTCGTGTATGTGCCGGTACCCGAACAATCGGGCTCGAGTCTCGTCACGCGTTCGATTGGCGGCGCGACGGTCGCACTGCCCAACATTCCAGATACGCTGCGCTTCACCCGAATGGCCTTGTCGCCGGACGGGCAGCGGCTCGCCATGCAGGGGGCACCGCCGCAGACAGCGGGCTCGGCGCAGAACGGACCGCCGCCATACAACCTGTACGTGTACGAGCTCGCCACGGGCCGAGTGACGCGGCTGCGCTCCGATGACCGCGATCAGGCCCCCGCGTGGCTACCGAACGGGCGCGAGCTGTCATTCGTGCGCGTGAGCACCGATACGCCCACCACGTCCGTGCTGATGCGCCGGACGTGGGACGGCAGTTCGATTCCGGTGGCGATGCTCTCGCGACCCGGCGGCGGTCGCGGCGCAGTCCTTGGCCCCATGGCGTGGTTGCCGAATGGCCAGGTGATCGTGCGCGTCGCCGGAAGACCGTCGGGTGGGCGCGGCGCGCCGCCGGGCGATCTGATGCGCCTGTCGCCCGACAATCCGGCGAAACTCGACACCGTCGTGGCAACGGAATACGCCGAGTCAGAACCGGCCGTGAGTCCGGACGGGAGGCTGCTGGCGTTCACGTCGGACGAGAGCGGGCGCGTCGAGGTGTTCGTACGCCCTGTCGCGGGCGGAACGCAGCGGCGGGTGTCGCTGAACGGCGGTACGATGCCGCGCTTTGCTCACAGCGGTCGCGACCTATTCTACGTCAATGGCGACACGCTCTTCGCCGCGCCGATCGTCGATGGGAGGGAGCTGATCGCCGGCCAGGTGAAGCCGATCCTCGTGTCCCGCAACATTGGATTGGGCTACGCGGTACTCCCGGGCGATACAACGTTCATCACGCCCGCACCGCCGCGCACGGGCGTGATGGTCGTCGTGACGAATTATGTGGCTGCGCTCGACCGGTTGTTCTCGCGGCGCTAACAGACTGTTGAGCTACGAGTGAATCGCCTGTCATCCTGAGCGAAGCGAAGGATCTCTGCGACCGATAGAACAGCTTTTGAACTGCAGAGAACTGCAAGAGAACTGCAAGAGAACTGCAAGAGAACTGCAAGAGAACTGCAGAGGACCGTGCAGGATTGTCTCGCCTGGATGTTGGCTGATGCCGTCGTGACGCTCCGATGGTATCGCCCAGGTCGGGATCATCAGCGATATCGGCGGAATGATTGTGGACTCGGCAATCACGGGTCATTCCACCGATACCCGCCTCCCTCTTCCGTACGCTTGCAGTTCTTTTTTTGCGGTCCCCCCTTTGCAGCTCTCTTTTGCAGTTCTCTCTTGTAGTTCTCTCTTGTAGTTCTCTCTTGTAGTTCTCTCTTGTAGTTCTCTCTTGTAGTTCTCTTTTGCAGTCCTCTGCAGTTCTCTTGCAGTTCTCTGCGACCTCTGCGTTCAAAAGCTGTTCCGGCCCTCGAATTGATGCGCATGCCCTCGAACTGATCTGACTCCTGGCCAGCACTATTTCAACGGTCCGCTAACAGCGTACGGCATTTCCGGACCGTCGTTCGCGTGACGCCTGACGCGTAGCATTGAACCGCGCACGTACGTTTGCACGACGCGTTGCGAGTGGGACGCCGCACCTAACACCGTGCGCGTCGCGGCGTCTCACTCACAGGCACATTGGAGCGTCCTCGTGAAACACGCCGTCGCTGCGGCCTTCGCCACTGCACTCTCCTCGATCCTCCTCACCCTCGCGGCCTGCAACCGTCCGTCGAGCTCGACGGCGAGCATCGAGACCGCGCCGGTCGTGAAGCAGGACATCATCGTCAACGTGGAGGCGACGGGTCTGATCGAGCCGGTGGACGCCGTGCAGGTGAAATCCAAAGCCTCGGGACAGATCGTCAAGATGCCGGTGGTCGTCGGCTCGCTCGTGAAGCCGAACGATCTGCTCGTGGAAGTGGACCCGCGTCAAATGCAGAGCCAGTACGACGCCGCCGTGGCCGGGCTCAAGGCAGCGCAAGACAATCTTGCGGCGCAGAAGATCGAGCTCGCACGCGAGGACACGCTGTTGCGCCAGCGCGCGATTACGCGCCAGGAGTATGAGACCGCCGCCGTCGCGTTCAGCAACGCGGAGTCGGCCGTGGCCAGCGCGCAGAACAATGTCCAGATCTCGTCGATCAACCTTGCCGACGCCACGGTGGTCGCTCCCATGGCGGGGACGATCATCGACAAGAGCGTCTCAGTCGGTCAGGTGATTGCATCGGCGACGAACGTCGTCGGTGGGGGCACGACGCTCGTAACGATCGCCGATCTCGGCAAGGTTCTGGATAGCGCGCTCGTCAACGAAAGCGACATCGGACAGGTGAAGGTCGGGCAGGATGTGGACGTGTCGGTCGCCGCGTATCCGAACCAGACCTTTCGCGGCAAGGTCATCCGTATCTCGCCGCAGGCCATCGTTCAGCAAAGCGTCACGATGTTTCCGGTGTTGATCTCGCTGGACAATGCCGCGCGTCTCCTGCTGCCTGGCATGAACAGCGATGCAACGATCAACATCACGCGGTTGGTCGGCGCCGCGACGGTGCCCAACGACGCGATCGCCTCGCTGGAGGAGTCGCTGAAGCTCGCGTCGGTGCTTGGGATCGGTAGCGCCACGGCGGACTCGGTGCGGCAGCTAGCATCGGCGCGACGCACGGACACGGTGGGTGCCGCCGCGCGCAGCACGGGGCGCGGTGGACGAGGTCGCGGCGGTCGCGGCGGTCGCGGCGGTCGCGGCGGCGTCGCTGGTGGGGAGGTGGCGCTTGCCGGAATGCCACGTGCGGCGAGCGCGGCCGCGACACAGGCTCCGCGCCGCGGGATCGTGTTCGTACAGGATACGGTCACCAAGCGCTTCGCACCGCGCATGGTCATGCTCAACGGCGGTAACTACGATGTCACGCAGGTCACGGCCGGGCTCGTGCCCGGCGAGCGCGTGGCGTTGCTCAGTGATGTCCGCGTGCAAGCCAGTCGCGATACGACACTGCAGCGCATACAGAGCCGTTCGGGCATTGGCGGGATGACTGGCGGTGGGGGTGGCGGCGGTGCCCGCGGTGGCGGAGGGCGCTGACCATGTTGTTTGTCGAGACCATCCTCGTCGCACTCGCATCACTGCGCCTCAATGTGATTCGGTCGCTGCTCACGATGCTCGGCATCGTGATCGGCGTGGGCGCCGTCATCGCGATGTTGGCACTCGGGCGCGGCGCGCAGGAGTCTGTGTCGTCGCGGATTGCCGCGCTCGGCACCACACTCCTCATGGTCGTACCCGGACAGGTCGCGGTTGGAGGGATCGTGTCGCAGAGCGATCGCGCGCCGTTGTATGTCGAGGATGCCGATGCGCTCCGCACACAAGGTCACAACATCGCGGGCGTGGAGCCGGAGATGGCGCGTCAACTCCAGATCCAGTTTCACGGCGCCAATACCAGCACGCAGGTAATCGGCACGACGTCGAACTATCCGCAGATCCGCCGGTACACGGTGGCCCAGGGCGTCATGTTCACGCCAAGCGACGATAATGGCCGGCGGCGAGCCGCCGTGTTGGGCGCGACGGTCGTTGCGAATCTCAAGACGACCCCGGCCGCGCTCCTCGATTCAACCATTCGTATCAACAGTATTCCGTTCACGGTGATTGGCGTGCTGGCGCCCAAGGGCGGCGCATCGGGATTTTCGGATCCTGACGATCAAATCCTCATTCCATTGAACACCGCCCGCTTTCGCGTCATGGACACGCGCCAACTGCGCACCATTGGCGTGCTGGCGCCCACGGAGGATATGATTCCTAAGACCATGGGCGACATCGAGCGTATCATGCGACGCGCGCATCACATCATGCCGGGCCGACCCGATGATTTTCAGACCCGGAATCAGGCGGATTTCCTGAACGCGTTCGCGGCAACGACGCAATCGTTCACGAGCTTGCTTGCCGGCATCGCCGCGGTTAGCCTGCTCGTGGGCGGAATCGGGATCATGAACATCATGCTCGTGTCCGTCACCGAGCGCACGCATGAGATCGGCATTCGCAAAGCACTGGGCGCCACCAAACACAACGTGCTCCTCCAGTTTCTGATCGAAGCCGTGGTCCTCTCACTCGCCGGCGGCGTCATCGGCGCGCTGTTTGGCCTGGCCGGCGCCGAGGTCATGCGGGTGTCGGCTCACTGGAACGCGACGGTGAGCGCGTCGTCCGTCGTCCTGGCGTTCGCGTTCTCCGCGCTCGTCGGCATCGTGTTTGGCGTGTGGCCCGCACGTCGCGCCGCGCAGCTCGATCCGATCGCCGCGCTGCGATACGAGTAGGCCGCTCATCGCTCTCACGCCATGAAGGCGGATCCACGCGCGGGCGAGCGGCGGCAGGATCCGCGGGTGCCTGCGCGTCCTGTAGGCATCCGGGCTTTTTGGCGGAGTCTGGGACCGGGCATCGTCACGGGCGCAGCCGACGACGATCCGTCGGGGATCGCGACCTACTCCATTGCCGGCGCGCAATACGGCACGGCCCTGCTCTGGACCGCGCTGTTCACCTGGCCGCTCATGATCGCCGTGCAGAACATGTGCGCGCGAATCGGGATGGTGACCGGCCGGGGCATTGCCGGCGCGCTGCGACACAAGTTCCCCCGTTCGGTGCTGCTCGTCGCGGCCGTCGCGCTGTTCATTGCCAACACGATCAACGTTGGCGCCGACCTCAACGGAATGGCGGATGCCGCGGAGCTGCTGACCGGCATCAATTCGCGCATCTGGGTCGTGGTGCTCGGCGTCGTCATCGCGGTGGCAACCATCCGGCTGCGCTACGCCACGATCGCGAACGGGCTCAAGTGGCTCGCGCTCGTGCTGCTCGCGTACGTCGTCACTGCCCTCTACGTTGGGCCGACGTGGTCGGTCGTTGCGCATGACACGTTCATTCCAGGAATGCCACACCTGGGCGGTGCGTGGGCCACCCTCGTCGCCATCCTTGGCACGACCATCTCACCGTATCTGTTCTTCTGGCAGGCCTCACAGGAAGTCGAAGAAGAGAAGGGACTCGGCCGCCGCCGAATCGCCGATCGCGTCGGCGCCGACGCGTATGAGATCCACACGCGCACCGTCGACATCGTCATCGGAACGTTCTTCTCGAACGCGGCCATGTTCTTCATCATTCTCGCAACGGCGCTCACGCTCCATCGCGCGGGCTTGACGAGGCTGATGACATCGCGGCAGGTAGCTGAAGCACTGGCGCCGCTCGCTGGGCGCTTCGCTTCCCTGCTCTATACGGTGGGACTCCTGGGGACTGGTGCCCTGGCAATTCCGACCCTCGCCGGCGCCGGTGCGTACGCATTCGCCGAGATCTTCGGCTGGCGGCAAGGCATGGACGAGCCGTACAACCGCGCGCCAGGATTCTACGCGGCGTTCATCTGCTCCATCGGACTCGGGATCGCGATGAACGTCGCCCGCGTCAATGCGGTGGCCGCGCTATACTGGACGGCCGTCATCAACGGTGTGCTCGCTCCGTTCTTGTTGATCGGCATCTTGATCGCCGCGTCCGACGGCGCGTTGATGCAGGGCCAACCGAGCCCACTGCGCGCACGCATCCTGGTCGGGGTTGCAGCCGCCGTGATGGCGGTGGCGGCAGTCGGGATGTTCGTGGTGTCGTAGGGTGTCATCCTGAGCGACGGCCTGTCATCCTGAGCGACGGCCTGTCATCCTGAGCGACGCCTGTCATCCTGAGCGACGCCTGTCATCCTGAGCGAAAGCGAAGGATCTCTGTGACCGACAGATCACTTTCTACCGCAGAGCGGCCCAACAGCTTTAACGCAGAGGACGCAGAGAACTGCAAGAGAACTGCAGAGAACTGCAAAAGAACTGGAAAAGGGAACTGCAAAAGAGAACTGCAAAAGAGAACTGCAAGAAAGAACTGCAAGCGTACGGAAGAGGGAAGCGCGTATCAGTGGAATGAACCGTGGATGCCGAGTCGACAAGCATTCCGCCTATATCGTCGATGATCCCGTGTATTGCCTCAGTTGAAATGTGACTCCTACCCTCTCCACACTTCGGAGGACCAAGGAGCCCATGAGTCAAACAAACGGCACCACCCGACGCCAGCGTCGGAAGTTCACGCCTGAAGAAAAGGCGACCATCCTCCGGCGGCATCTCGCCGACAAGATCCCCGTGTCGGACCTCTGCGATGAGTACCACCTCCAACCCAGCCTGTTCTACAACTGGCTGCACCAAGCGCTGGAGCATCTGAGTCCGGCGTTCCAAGACGGGCGGACGCGCCGCGGCGAGGAGCAGACCGCCCGCGTGGACCGGCAGCGGATCGCCACGCTCGAAGCGACGCTGGCCAGAAAGGACGCCGTGATCGCCGAGATCTCGGAGGAGTACCTGGCGCTCAAAAAAAAAGTTGGGGACCGCTGAGACGGCGCTGGGTCCCGCGCGAGCTCCGAGACGAGATCGTGGATTTCGTCACCGCGTTCGGTCGGCGCACCGACCATCCCGTGCGTTGGGTGCTCGACCGGCTTGGCATTGCGGCCGGGCAGTTCCGTCGGTGGACCACGCGGTACGGCCAAGCGAACACCCACAACGGGCTCATCTCCCGCGACCACTGGCTCACGCCGGCGGAACGCCAGGCCATTCTCGCCTATCACGCGGCGCATCCCATCGAGGGGTATCGCCGCTTGGCCTACATGATGATCGACGCCGATGTGGTCGCCGTGAGTCCGGCCACCGTCTATCGCGTGCTGCGGGCCGCAGGCGTGATCGATCGCTGGAATCGCAGGGGCTCACCGAACAAGAAGGGGACGGGATTCGTCCAGCCGCTTCGGCCCCACGAGCATTGGCACATCGACATGACGTATCTCAACCTGGCGGGGACGTTCTACTACCTCTGCGCCATCCTCGACGGGGCGAGTCGCTTCCTGGTGCATTGGGAGATCCGCGAGGCGATGACCACGGCCGACGTCGAGACGGTGCTCCAGCGCGCGCGCGAACAGTTTCCCGACGTCCGGCCGCGGATGATCTCCGACAATGGCCCGCAGTTCATCGCGAAGGACTTCAAGGCGTTCATCCGGCTCGCGGGCATGACCCACGTCCGGACCTCCCCGTATTATCCGCAATCGAATGGGAAGATCGAGGCCTGGAACAAGACCCTGAAATGCACCACCATTCGTCCGGCGTCTCCCGGCTCCCTCGACGCAGCGCGACAGCTCGTCGCACGCTTCGTGGAGCACTACAACTTCCACCGTCTTCAGAGCGGCATTGGCTACATTCCGCCCGCGGCCCTGCTCGCCGGCCGCGCCGAGGAGATTCGGACGGCGCGCGATCGGAAGCTCGAAGCGGCTCGGGCTCATCGACGCGATTCGTGGCAGACCCCCTCACCCACCGCCCAAGCCGCTGTTGCCGTATTCCTATAAACCCACCCCCCAAAAGTCCATTTCCGCTGAACCAATACACCCGACCTGGGCGACCCCATCGGAGCATCACGACGGCCTCAGCCAAGACATCCAGGCGAGACAATCCTTCACGGTCCTTATAGTTCTTCCGCTGCGCCGAGTGAGGGGTACGTGCCGCACGTCTCTGCAGTTCTCCTGCAGTTCTCTGCGACCTCTGCGTTAAAGCTGTTGGGCCGGCCACCGAGATCCTTCGCTTCGCTCAGGATGACAGGCCTTCGCTCAGGATGACAGGCATCCCGTGTCCCGGCCCGCAATCTCATCGGCTCGCGCGCCCAGCGGCCACATAGTCGCGCAGCACGCTGGTCTCCATCTCCAACTCGTCGAGACGGTGCTTGACGATGTCGCCGACGGAGATCACTCCGATCACGTGACCGTTCTCGACCGCCACCAGGTGCCGTCGCCGCTGAGCCGTCATGCGCCGCATCACATGTTCCAGGGAGTCGTCGGCCTCACAGAGCGGCGCGCGTTGCATGACGTCCTGAACGCGCAACTGCGCGAACGCGTTCCGGTGCTCGTGGAGGGCTCGCACGACGTCACGTTCAGCGACGAAGCCGACCACCGAGCCGTCCTTCAACAGAACCGGAAGACCTCCGATGTTGTGGTCGATGAGAAGGTCGATAGCCAGGCTGAGCGGGTCTCCTGGGTGAACCGTGATCACCGTCGCCTGCTTCTGTTCGATAAAGTCTCGTACGCGCATTGTGCACTCCGGCAAAACCACAGATCTATATACACGCAAAGAGCATTGGCGGATCCGTAGGATCCGCCAATGCTCTTCCTCATTCGACTCCCGAATTCGACTCTCGAATTCGACTCTCGAATTCGACTCCCGATCGGGCGAAATGTCGCGCCGGCCCCGGGCGTAATACGGAACTACCGCCCGCTATTTCTTCGCCGCGAGCGTCCGGATATATCCGATCACGGCCCACCGCTGATCATCGTTGAGCGTGGTCTGCGTGCTCGGCATCATGCCTTTCCCCGATTCGATCTTCCAGAAGATCGCGCCGTCCGTCTGCGCCTGTACCTTCGCCGAGGCGAGGTCGGCCGGCTTGATCGGCAGCGATGTCGACATCGGGCCGTCGCCATGGCCTTTTGCCCCGTGACATTGCTGACAGGTCCCCTGAAAAACCATCTGCCCTTGCCCAATGACGGCGGTCGTCGCCACCACGGGGTTGGGACGATGCGCCGCCCGTTCGGGCGCGGTCCACACCGCGGCCTGTGCGCGCGCTTCGGATGCATGACCCACGAGCGTCAAGAATAGGAACGACAATGCCGCACAACGTGCGGTCACGGACACCATGCGCGAACGTGACATCGCTCAACTCTCCTGTGGAAGGTGTGACATCGCCACGAGCTGCCTGACGACAAAGGCGTACGTGCTCCACACACAGAGGAGCAGAAAGCCGATCGTCGTAATCATCGCGATTGGCGGCCGCGTGGACCAGAGCGCTCGCGGCTCGGGATCGCTCGTTGTGCGTCTCGGCGTCCCGCCGGGAATCGCCGCGGTCACGCTCGTCCCAACCAGTTCCGCCGGCGCCTGCACCGTCGCACGCACCTGCAGTTGGCCGCTCGTGTCCCCCGGGAGACCCTTCGGAAACGCGACGGCAGCGGTGCCGTCGTTCAGCGTCTGGTCCGTGCCGAGCGCCATGTTTCCAAACGTTCGCGTCACCGAGAACGCCAGGGTGGCACCGGCAACGGGATGCCCGTCGGAAGTGACCGTCCCAATGAGCATGTCCTGCCCCCCTTCGCTCGAGCGCGTGATCGTGATCTGGGCGGTGGACGGCCGTGCTGCCGCGGCGGCGGCGGCGCCGGCGACCGCCGGCGTCTGAGCGCTGGCACCGCGGGCTGCGCCGAACGACGCCAGTGCGCCAACGACGAGGGCGATTCCGAGGGCGGCGAGGGCCGGTTTGTGGCTCGCCGAGCGCGGAATCGACTCGCGCTCTGCTTCTTCCTCTGCATCCTCGGCCGTCTCCCAGATGGACAGAATTGGGAACAGGCGCGAGAACAGCGTGAACAGGAGCATGAAGGCGGCAAACGCACCCGCCGTGATCGTGCACTCCACCAGGCTCGGGAAGTAGTGGACCTTGATGCCTGCCGCCGACGCGGGGAGGTACGGCGTCTCCAGCGTGGGAACGATGATGAGATACCGCTTCAACCACATCCCGATGTTGATCAGCACCGACGCCGTGACGATTGAGGAGAGGGAGCGCCGGCTTGGGAATAGCAACAATCCAATCGGGACGAATAATCCGAATGCGGCCCACAACCAGAAGACCAGGCCGAACGCCGTGTTGCCGGCGATGAGCTCGAGCAGACGCGTTTCAGTAGCAGCGGCGCCATACCAGGCGGTGAGATACTCGCTCAGCGTGAAGTACCCATAGAGCAGCGAGAGCACGAGCAGGATCTTGGCGAGCTTATGGAAGTGCTCCGGACGCAGATACCGCTCGATGTGGTAGGCACGCCGGAACAACGCCATCGCCGTGATGATCGCCGCCGTACCCGAGAAGATCGCTCCGATCACGAAGTAGGGACCGAAAATCGTGCTGTGCCAGCCGGGCCGGAGCGTCATGCCGAACACCCACGATACCACCGTGTGCACCGACACGGCCACCGGAATGATGATCACCGCCATCGCGCCCAGCGCACGTCCGAGAATGCGCCGATGCTCGGGTGTCTCACGAAACCCGAGCGACAGCGCTTCGTAGAACCGAACCAGTCGTGGAGAGCGGCCGGATGCCCGTGCCGCCTGGGCGAGAATCGGCATATCCGGGATCATCGCCACGTAGAGGTACAGAAAACTCCCCGTGATATACGTAGTCACCGACACGAGATCCCAGAGGATGGGCGACTGGAAACGACCGTGGATCAGCAGGTTCAACACGCGGTCAGGGCGCCCCATGTCGATCATCACCATACTCGCGCCGACCAGCAGCGCGATGACGGTGATTGCCTCGGCCATACGCGTGATGGGGCGACGCCATCCGGCGTCTGTCACGCGGAGAATGGCCGAGATCAGCGTTCCGGCGTGGCTGATTCCAATGAAGAACACGAAGTTCGTCATGTACGTGCCCCACGAGACGATGTTCCGCATGTCGGTCACGCGGAGTCCGTTCGCGAGTTGGTAGACGTAGGCGACCAGCGCCAACGCGCAGACCCCGAGCAAGCTCGCGATCCACAGACGGCCCATCCGCCCCATTGGCTCCAGGGTGGCGAGCATGTCGCGCTCGATGTCTGTCACGGCGAGGCGGTCGTCCATAACGCCTGCGACGGGACCGGGTAGCGTATTCGCGCTCATCTCTGCACCACGCCTGTATTCTGGTTGCCGGTGTTGGCGCCGGCATCGCCGGGCGCGGGATAGTGTCGGTTGTCGGGCGGCAGATAATACACGCGTGGCTTGGTGCCAAGCTCCTCGAGCTCGCGGAACGCCGCGCGGTCGCGCAGGAGCTTGGAGAGCCTCACGGTATCACCGCGAGAATTCGTGACAGCGTCCTCGTTCTCGTCGCCAAAATAGATCGCGCCCATCGGGCACGCGCCGGCGCAGTGCGGGAGCATTCCCTCGCGCAGCATGTCGGGACAGAAGTCGCACTTCTCCGCCGTGCCGACGCGCCGTGGGTACCCCCATTCCGGCGAGTAGCCGCGCGCGACGGCTTCCGGCGGATCGGCGGGCCGGCTCCAGTTGAACGTGCGCACCGAATAGGGGCACGCGGCCATGCAGAACCGACATCCAATACAACGCTCATTATCGATCAGCACAATGCCGTCGTCGCGCTTGAACGTGGCGCCGACTGGACACACTCTCGCGCACGGCGGGTTGTCGCAATGGAAGCAGGGACGCGGCAGCCAGTATGGGGTGGTGTTCTCCCCATCCTGCATCTTGTAGATGCGGAGCCACTCGCGATCGGGAGGAACGAAGTGACTCTTCGAGCAAGTCTTTGAGCACTGGCCACAGCCGTCGCAATTCGCCAGGTCGATGACCATGACCCATTTCTTGCCAGGAACTCCGCGCCGGACTTCGGCCGACGTGGGTTGTGGCCTCACGCCACCCGGCGTGTGCGCCACCACGAGATCACCGTCTGGTGTGAGCGCCAAGGTCGCCGCAGCGGTTGGGCCATTCGGCGCTGCGGGCGAGGCGTTCCCCGCGTGTCCGGGCACCAAGGCGCCGGCGGCTGCGCCGCCAGCCACCAGTAGTCCCGATTTGAGAAAGTCCCGTCGCTGCATACTCATGAGTTTCGAATGGCCTCCGCGTCGGCGGCGCGCGTGGCAGCTTGGATGAGCCGCACCAACTCTCCCTCGCAGGGCGCCGCGACGTAGCAGAAGATTCCTTGTTCGACGACGAACGCATCCGCGTCCGACGAATTCCGACTGACGGCAATGACGCGCGCCTGCGGGCACAGTTCCTTCACCAGCGCGATCTCGAGCTGCGCCGATTCCGGCCGCTCGTCGATGCAATCGACGATAACCAGGTATGGCCGAGCCCGCTGAAGCACGCGGAGCACCCCTGCACCCGGACGTGCGTCCAGAACATCACATGGGTCGGTCAGCGCTCCAGCCAGCGATCGGCGAAGTTCACCCGTTGGGCTGATCACTACCAAGGTGTTCGCGTGCACGGCATCCTGGCCTCCGGGGTGGGTGGCGCAGATGTCTTCACGATTCCGCGCACCATCGCCAAAGGCAGGACCGATGCCTAACAATCATCGGTTTTCACGCGACGGAGGACCCGTCGCAAGTGCCTGCACCACAATGTGTTA
>CAWFQK010000007.1:0-177431 GCA_963817955.1 uncultured Gemmatimonadaceae bacterium | reverse complement strand
CGCAAGACACGGAGCAGGACATATGAATCGCCGAGTGTTCATGAAGTCCGGCGCCATGGCGCTGGCAACGATGGGACTGAGCCCCACATTCCTGCGGAGAACCGTATTCGCGCAGGATCTGCTGAACGGCGCCGCGCTGAACGGCAATGGCCGTGGCAAGGTGCTCCTCGTCCTCTTCCAACGCGGCGCGGCTGACGCGCTCAACGTCGTGGTGCCGTACGCCGAAAAAGCGTACTACCAGATGCGGCCGACGATCGCCGTTCCACGGCCGACGCCTGGCGGGTCGCCGCAAACGGCGATCGACCTCGATGGTTTCTTCGGACTGCATCCCGCACTGGCGCCCTTCCAGCGGTTGTGGGACGACGGCATTCTGGCGCCCGTGCACGCGGTGGGCAGCCCGAGTAACACGCGTTCGCATTTCGACGCGCAGGACTACATGGAAAGCGGCACACCCGACAACAAGGGCACGCGCGACGGATGGCTCAATCGCTATCTGGCGGTACAGGGCACGTGCGACGAGTGCCATCTCAACGATCCCAAAGGCGCCACATCGCCATTCAAGGCCGTCGCGATGACGCCGCAGACGCCACGCATCCTGGAAGGGAGCGCGCCGACGATCGCGATGAACAATCTCGACGAGTTCACGATACGCACGGACGGTTCGCAAGCCGACCGCATCGAGGCGCTCTATCGCACGGGCAACGCCGACGTGGTACACGCCGCGGGCGGCGAGATGTTCGAGGCGATGAAGATTCTCAAGTCGGCACATCCGCAACAGTACATCCCGCAGAACAGCGCTGACTACCCAAGGACACCCTTTGGGCAGCACCTCCGCCAGATCGCGCAACTCATCAAGGCCGACGTTGGTCTGGAAATCGCTTTCGCCGACGTGGGCGGCTGGGATACGCACGTCAATCAGGGTGGCGCCACCGGTCAACTCGCCAACCGACTCGACGATTTTGCGAAATCGATCGCCGCGTTGACGCAGGACCTCGGCAACCGGATGGCGGACGTCACGATCCTCACGATGTCGGAGTTTGGCCGCACGGCTCATCAGAACGGCAACGGCGGTACCGACCATGGCCACGCAACCGCCATGTTCGTCATTGGCGGCGGCGTGAAGGGCAAGAAGGTGTACGGCAGGTGGCCGGGCCTCGAGCCCGAACAGCTGAACGAAGGCCGCGATCTCGCCCTGACGACGGATTTCCGGTCCGTCTTCTCCGAGGTCGCCTTCAAGCATCTTGGCGCGGCCAAGATGGACGTCGTGTTCCCAGGGTTCGACGGGGATCAGTCCAAATGGCTGGGACTCTTGTAGACGCTGGACGTTACGGTTTCGTCATCGTGAAGCCGGTGACGATCGCTTCGGTGTTGTGCGCCATCCGTATGCCATACACGCCGTCGGTGGACTTGAGCTTGCCCGCCGTCACGAGCTCGGACTTGGAATAGCTCGCTACCTCGGTGCCGTTGATTGAACAACTCACCTTGTCGCCCTTCACCGACATCGCGATGTCCTGTGTCACCGGCTTGCCGGGACCGGCCGCTTTGTGCACGGCAGGACTCGGCGCGCCGTTGCGGCCATTCATCTGGAAGGGTGCCGGACCCATGCCGCGGACGATGAAATTGCCCGTTCCATACGCTGCACAGTACAAGTAGGTCTGCCGATCGGTGCCGAGGTCGTTGCCGGCGATCATGATGCCGTAAGGATGCGCGTGATCGTTGAGGTTCATGAACGCCGGCTCAGTGAACGTCGCCTTGACGGTGTAGTCGCCGCTCGCCTTGTTCGCGGGATTCCAGTAGGTGATTGCCGGGCCCGTGGTGATATGAAAGCCCTTCCCCTCTGAGGCGAACTTCGCGCTGTTCACGGTCATTCCAGCACTTGCTTCCCGTGCGTCAACCTTGCCCATCCATCCGGGCACGGAGATGCCGCCGTTGGCAACACCGTGGGTGGTCTCGTTCATCTGGGCCGCGCTGAGGCTCGGCAGTACCGCGAGCATCGCAACGGCGACGACGTAACAGCAACGACTGGGCATGGAACTACCTCGGTACGGATAAGGGTGGATCAAGAAAGAGTCGTCTCGCATCCCTACCAATGGATAATCTTACGCAAAATGTTTCCAATACTCCGACCCACGTTTCCAACGACGTCCTGACCGCGACCGGAGTTTACCGTCACGTTCCCCTGGTCGTCGATCGCGATTTGGCCCTGAGGCGGACCCGTGTGGAGGTGACAATCCTCATGCGGCTCGCTGCCGGGCTTGAACCATTCACGTTGCCTGGTGGGGCACCAGTCCGTGGCCAGCTCACCACTCTGTGGATCGACGACTGCTGAGACCATTCCCGCCGGAACGGCGAACGCCGAGCCCGGCGGCTCGCGCCAACCGCTCTGGTAGAACTCGGCCCAAGCGGGCGCGGCCAGTCGGCCACCGGAGGCGTTGGTGCTGATCTGGCGGGGCGTGTCGTACCCGAACCAGATGCCCGCGACGAGCGACGGCGTGTAACCCACGAACCAGACGTCGTTGCCGCTATTCGTCGTGCCCGTCTTCCCGGCCACCGGACCGACAACGCCCATGTCTCGCACCGTTCTCCCAGTGCCATAGTTCACCACGCCTTGCAGCATTTGAGTGATCTCGTATGCGTCGCGCGGGTCCATGGCAGGTGTGCGTTGCGTCTCGTCGCTCCACAGCAGCGTGCCATCGGGCGCCTCGATGCGCGTGATGAGCCGCGGTTTCACGCGCATGCCGCCATTGGCGAACGGCGCGTAGGCAGTCACCAACTCGAGCGGCGTGACGCCCTCGGCGCCGAGCGCGATCGACGGTACCGGATCGAGCGGACTCACGATTCCGTTGCGGCGTGCGGCGGCGATCACCGCCTGTTCGCCGACGGCGCGGCTCACGCGCACCGTCGCCGCATTCGCCGAGAGGAGTAGCGCGCGTGCGAACGTGATGCGTCCGGCGTACTCGTTGTTGTAGTTCGCCGGTTGCCAGACCGTACGTCCGATCGGTACGTCGATCGGAGAGTCATCCACCTCCTGGCCCGGCGAATATCCCGCCAGAATCCCCGCCGCGTACACGAACGGCTTGAACGCCGAGCCAGGCTGCCGCCGCGCCGAAAACGCCCGATTGAATCCGCCGCGTTGTGTGCGCCGGCCAGGTACCACGGCGCGAAGATCGCCGGTCGCCGGATCCATGGCCACGAGCGCGCCCTGCGCGTCTTCGGTGACGCGACCCATTGTCTCCTGCGTCTCGCGCGTGATTTGCGCAATATGCCGCAGTACAGTGCGATCGGCCGAGCGCTGAAGGCCGAAGTCGATCGTCGTGTAGATGTTGACGTCGCCTTCCTTCAGCACATCCGGCGTGACGGAGTCGACGAACGCACGGACAGCGTCGAGCGCGCTTGGCTCCTGGGTGATCGACGGCCGCCACTCGTTCTCGGCGATACGCAGCGGAACCCGCTCGGCGGACTGCGCCTGGGCGTCGGTGATGTAGCCCTGATCCGCCATCAGGCCGAGCACGAGGTTACGGCGCTGGACGGCCCGTTGTGGGCTGCGGCGAGGCGTGTACGCGCTCGGAGCCTTGGGAAGCCCGGCCAGCAAGGCGCCTTCGGAGAGCGAGAGCTGGTTCACATTCTTGCCGAACAGGTCGAGGCTTGCCGCTTGGACGCCGTTCACCCCGTTGCCAAGGTAGATGACGTTGAGGTAATGCTCGAGGATCTGGTCCTTCGTGAGCTCGCGTTCCAGGAGGCGCGAAATGCGGAGTTCAATCAGCTTGCGTCGCAGCGACCGGCCGTGATAGCGGTCGGCGAGAAAGCTGTTGTGCGCCACCTGCATGGTGATGGTGCTGAATCCTTGGCGAATGCCGCCAGCACTGAAGTTCCGGACAACGGCTCGGAGCACACCGTGCCAGTCGAGCCCGTTATGTTCGTAAAAGCGCCGGTCTTCGGTGGCGATGAACGCGTCGCGCACCTGCTTGGGCACGACCCTGATCGGCACGTTGACGCGGCGGATGTTCTCGAGGTGCCCGATGAGGCGGTTGTTTCGATCGAAGACGTTTCCGCCCTCGCTGGGGTGGAAGGCTCGAATCTCAGCAGGGCTGGGGCAGCGTTGGAAGCCACACGTGCCAAGCCAGGCGTCGAAAGCGATGACGCCGCCACAAGCGATCGCCAGCAGTCCCAGCCATGGCCAATGCCGAGCGATCCACCGGGACGGTGGATCAGCGGGATTAGGTTGCAACCGTTGGCGAAGGAGGGCGAGGCGATCGCCGAGTGGTGTGAATTGCACGCAGATCCGCTGGTGATGGAGCTCGCGACTGGTACGCTCTTCGCTTCGCAGGTTTCTGGCCGTTGGATTGAGCGACGGCCTATATCGTTTACGATCCTACTCCAGTGGAATCCATGTCGTTCCGTGCAATGGTATCTGTGACGCTCGTCGCACTTCTGGCGGCGTGCGGCGACTCGAGGTCCGCGCGGGCGGGCCGGGGTGACAATTTGCCGGCGGCGGGCAGGACCGCCGACTCGGCAGGGGGCGCGGTGGCGTCGGCCGGCGGGATGAGCGGCCAGCAGGGTGGCGGCCTGCCGGCGAACCATGACGGCAAGATTCCCGTGCTCGAGTACCACGTGATTGGCGGACCGCAGAATGAGTTGTACACGCGCACGGTGGCGAGCTTCAAGGCCGACATTGAGGACGCGTACAAGCGCGGATATCGGCCGATCACGATTGCCCAGATGCTGGACAAGAACTTCAGCGACGTGCCGGCGGGGATGTCGCCGGTCGTGTTCGTGTTCGACGACGCCTCGCCGTCGCAATTCAGCTACATCCAAGGGGCGAACGGCCAACTCACGATCGACCCCAACTCGGCAGTCGGCATTTGGCAGGATTTCGCGAAGACTCATCCTGGATGGAAGAATCGCGGCACCTTCTGCATGCTGAACGGAGCCGCAGCGGGTCACAACTTCTTCGGCGACAACCCGAAGTACGGCGGCCAGCGGAAGGAGTGGCGCTTCCAGAAAGTGAAGTGGCTGGCCGACCAGGGCTTTGAGCTCTGCGACCACACCGTTTGGCACATGATGCTGAACAAGTATCCCGACGCTGCGGTCCAGGAGCAGATCGCACGCAACGCGATGGCAATCGACTCGGCGGTGCCGGGCTACAAGATCCGCACGCTGGCGTTGCCCTACGGGCTGTGGCCCAAGAACAAGCAGTTGGCGTGGCAGGGCTCTTGGACCGATCCGAAGACCGGCCAGGCACACCCATACAAGTTCGACGCGGTGCTCGAGGTGTCAGGCGGACCAGCGAAGAGCCCGTACGATCCGAGCTTCGATCCGCACCACATCACGCGAATCGAAGCGATCGGAAACGATATCGCGAAGACGTTGGATCAATTAGACAAGTCGAAGACGCGCTTCGTGAAATAGCGCGGCACGGCGTCGACACGCAGTGATTTCGCGTGCGACAAAACGGTGGGGGAACCTCATTCTCACAGCTCTAGCATAGGGCACACGCCACGGAGCTCGCCCTCAACGCGAGAGATACCCGGGGCATGTCCAACCCGTGAGAGAGGTGAACATGGACAGCAAGATCTGGCTAGGTCGTCCCACGCTGGCGCTGACCGCGATCGCGGCAACCGCCTTACTCGTGGCCTGTCAGGAGTCGCGCGAGGCAACGGCACCAACCGACGCAGCAACGTCGGCGGCAATCGCAGGAGTCATGTCACGACCGGGCTTCGTGATGTTCGACAAGACATCCGCGTTTCAATGGACGCCGTCGACGGGCGGGGGGTCTGGCGATTTCACCCGGCTTCAGCAGGGGCCGGCGAGATCGACGAGCGACATGGGCGCGGGAGCCTCGCCAAAGACGCATGCCACCCTGAAGTACCGCGTCGCGCACGGCAAGCCGTCCGGCGGCGGCCCCGCAACGAACATCGTCTTCGTCGAGGACGAGAACGGGAACGGGAAGCCCCCGAGTAGGTTCTTTCATTTCACGGACGGCAGACCCACCATCGCGTTCTTCCCAACCTATTCCAAGTCGGGCGGCCAATGGCACGTGACCGGCGGACGAGAAGTGTTTTTCGACGCAAATGGCCGGGAGCACTCGGAAGTGCGCTTCCAGTCGAGTACGAGGACGGCGTCAATCGGTGAGACGCTGCGCCGGGAAGGGGATGCGGCGCTGGGGATGATCCGGTCAATACTCGAGCCCAATGCGTTGCACGCGGAAGTCATACGTCCTGCGGCTGCGTGTGACGATCCTGATATCGGCCCTTGCACCGCGTTCATCAAGGCCGCAACGGCGGCCGCTTCCGATGCCGCTGCCAAAACCGCAATTTTGACCGGCCTTTCGGCCCAGTGTCTCAACTTTGACCCAGTTGCGTGCTTGTCCATCAAGTCCGCTCTGAACGACGCCATGGCGGCGGCGAGCGCCGCGGCGGCAGCAGACTATATCGCATCGGAGTGTGTCTCACACTGTAAGGAGGAGCTGGCGGCGGAGCCTACCCTCGGCGATGGATCGAGCAACGGCACGAGCGGCGGGTCCTTTTTGTGCACGACCTGGTACGAAGGATTCTATACGGAGAACGGTGTCTTCGTCGAACTCGACGAATGGCAAGACTGCTATCAGTTGAACGCAACCTGATCCCGTCCCTCGTCCTGCGGCAACGAAGAGGGCGGTCGTTCGACCGCCCTCTTCTTCACGCGCTCAGGTTCCCTAGGCCTACCCGAGCTCGTCCCACAGCGCGGCGATCGCCCGCATCCCCTTGAAGTAATTCTCCTCGCTCATCCACTCGTTCGGCGCGTGCGCGTTCTCTCCGGGCAATCCAAACCCAACGAGCAAGACCGGAGCATTGAGTATTCTCTGGAAGTCGCCGACCACCGGAATCGAGCCACCCTCGCCGGTCATGACCGGATCGCGATCGAACGCTGTCGCCAGGGCACGGCGTGCCGCGTCGAAGAGTGGACCAGTCAGATCGGCGCGCCAGGGCTGGCCGCCATGCAGATGCTGCACCGTCACCTCCACGCCCTTCGGCGTCACTCGCTCCACGTGCGCGCGCAACAGCGCTTCCGTCTCTTCTGGCGTCTGGCCGGGCACCAAACGACAGCTCACCTTCGCCATCGCTTTCGCCGGTAGCACGGTCTTCGCGCCCTCTCCGGTGTAGCCGCTCAACAGACCGTTCACTTCCACAGTCGGCCGCATCCACACACGCTCGAGCGTTGAATAGCCTGCCTCGCCAAACAGCTCGGGCGAGCCGGTCTCCTGGCGGAAGTGCTCCTCGTCGAACGGCAGGCCGCGGATCTCTTCACGCGCCGCGTCGCCCCAGTCTTGCACTTTGTCGTAGAAACCAGCGATCGCGATGTGGCCGCTCGGGTCATGCATGGTGGCGAGGATCCGCGCCAGCGCCATCGCCGGATTCATTACCGCTCCCCCATAGCTCCCTGAGTGCAGGTCGGTGGCTGGCCCCTGTACGTCGATCTGGAAATACGCCATGCCACGCAGCGACGACAAGATCGATGGCAATCCGGGCGCGAACATTGCCGAATCGGAAATCACCACCGCATCGCACTTCAGCAGATCCTTGTGCGTCTCAATGAACTCCACCAGGTTTTCGCTCCCCACTTCCTCCTCGCCTTCGGCGAGGAGGATGATGTTGACGGGCAGCGCGCCGCGCGTCGACAGGTGCGCTTCGAGCGCCTTGATGTGCAGATGGAGCTGTCCCTTGTCATCCACGGCGCCGCGTGCATAGATGCGGCCGTCACGCACCGTCGGCTCGAACGGGGGAGAATCCCAGAGGTCCAACGGCTCCGCGGGTTGCACGTCATAATGGCCGTAGACGAGCACCGTCTGCGCACCCGGCTTGGCCTTGCGCCATTCGCCCAGCACAATGGGATGACCCTTGGTGCGATGCACCGAGGCGGTAACGCCAATCTTCCGCATGGCGTCGGCAATCCACGCCGCGGCGCGCGCAGTGTCGGGGTTATGGTCTGAGGCCGCGCTCACGCTCGGAATGCGCAGCAGGTCGAACAGCTCGTCGCGCGCGCGCGACTGATTCGCCGTAAAGAAGGCGTCGAGGTCTTGTGCGAGTGGCATACCGGTAACCTATCGCACCCCGAGGTATCCGAGGTAGACGCGCGTGAGCTCACGCGGGAGGTCGGCGGTGTCGGCGGCGTTAGGGCTCGGCCACACTTCGCCAAAGGCCGTCGCTTCGCGCAGTGCGCCAATCAGCACCATCAAGCCGATTTCGATCGCCGCGCGCGGGTTGGGATGAGTAATCTCGGCAGCACGCGGCATGAGTAAGTCTACGAGACGTTCGATCAGGTGCGCGTTCACCTGCCGGGCGGATTCCTGAATCACGGGGTCGAGACGGGCACGAAAGAAGAGAGCTCGCAGCAGGCCGCGGCGTGCGCGGTAGATCGTGTGCGCCTCCGAGACGAGGGCTTCGACGATCGGGGTGATCGGGGCGCCAGTCCAGCGCACGGGTTCGAGGATGGCGTCGCCACGAGCATAGAGCTCGGCAAAAAAGCGCTCGTCCATCAGGTGGAGCAGCGCGTCCTTGTCTGGAAATCGGCGATAGAACGCGCCGACGGTCACACCAGCGCGTTCCATGATCTCGACGAGGGTGGCTTCGCTGAAGCTCTTCTCATCGAGAACGTGCTCGGCTGCATCCAATATCCGATCCAGCGTCTCCTGACTACGGTGCTGCTGTGGCGGACGAAAGCGCGTCGTCATGACTACCATCGGTGAAGGTCATTCAACCCTCGTCTCGGACGGCCCTGCCCTGTAACAATGGCGGCTCGCGTCCTCCGCGGCAAACGTCTATCATGAGGCACGCACCAAACGGACCGAGGACGCAACAATGCGGCACAACGACACGAGCACGGGAGACTTGCGGTGACCCGTCCGTCCCCTGTCAACAACGCCGATCTACAGGCGGAGATCGTCCAGCGTCTCCCGTTCCATTCGGCGAGTGCAGAGGTGGCAGTGAGCATCCTACGCACCGCGGCGCTCATCGAACGCTACTTTGCTCAAGTCGTATCACGCACCGGCGTCACCGTGCAGCAGTACAACGTGCTGCGCATTCTCCGCGGGGGCGGTGAGGAGGGATTGCCGACCCTCGTCATTCGCGACCGGATGATTCACGCGACGCCTGGCATCACGCGGCTGCTCGACAAGCTCGAGAAGGCCGGCTTCGCACGCCGCGATCGGTCGTCACCCGATCGACGCCAAGTGTTCTGCTACATTACCGAGCAGGGATTGCAGATCTTGGAGCGGCTCGACGTCGAGATGCGCGAAGCTGACGAAGTGGCGGTTGGCACTCTCTCGGACACCGAGCAGCGCCAACTGCTCAAGCTGCTCGACGGCGTTCGCGCCGGACATCGCGCCAAGCAGCGGGCAACGAACGTGCGCTGAGCCCGCGCTCAGTGGCGCGGCCAGCCACCGTGCCAGCCGTTGAGCACCCAGATACGCCGGGTGCCGATTTCCCCAGAGCCGCGTGTAAGCCGCACCAGCACGCTCCGTCGCACGCCGCCAAAATACGGCGCCAGCGCCTTCACCGCCTGGTGCATGTCGTCGCCGTCGTCTACCACGATCACGAGATCATCCCCCAGGCGGGCGGACTGGGGGAACCCCGGCCAGAGATCGTACTGATTGACACGGCCGGAGAGGTTGGTGGCGAATGTCGATGGGTGCGACGGCAAGTGAAAGGCGAGCTCCGAGGCTTCCTGATAGCGGTCGCCCGCGAACCAGGTAGCTGGTGGCTGGTGGCTGTCGGGTGGTGGCCGAACTCGCGTGGCACGAGCAACGCTGTCGGCAGCGTGGGCGAGTTCGTTCCAGCCAAAGGCACGGGCGATGGGGTCTCTGCGCGGGGCGAGCGGCAGGATTGGTGCAACACCCTGCGCGTATATGAGAATTGACATCGCAGCCGCGACGATGACGCCGGCTTTCAACCATCGTTCTCCGCGGCGCTGCCAATCCGCAATGGCAAGGAGTGTGATGGCGGGAACATATGCCGGGGAAGGCCAATTCGGCTCCACGCGCTGACGAATGGCACTGTAGACGAAGAAGCCGAACGAGAGCGTGGCGACCATGGCCAGAACGAACTCCCGGTCGTTCGCCGGCCGGCGCAGCGCGCGCCACACGGCGACTGCAAGCATCACGAACAAGATGGGCGACGCGAGGCCCGCCTGCCCGCCGAACAGATCGCCCTCGTGCTTCCATGCCGCGATGACCGCCGAGCCCTGGGGCGCGGACAAGCCATGGCGTAACTGGAAGACGAATGAGATCCAGTCGTGGTGCGCGTTCCAGAGCAGCACGGGAAGGAACACGACGGTCGCGATGAGACACGCGATGTACGGCCCTGGCTCGAGCAGACGCGTGCGGAGGGACGGGCGCATCGCGATCGCGATGAACACCGACACCGGCAGAAAGATGGACGTGTACTTCGACGAGAACGCCAGGCCGAGCGCGACACCAGTCACAGCCCACCAGCGCAGAGACCGCGCGGAGTGGGCCTCGCTCTCCAGTGCGCGAGTCACACCATAGAGTCCGAGCGCCGTAGTGGCGAGCACCGGCGCGTCCGGCGTGGCGAGAATGAGCCCCGCCGCGGCGAGCGGCAGCACAGAGATGAGAATGGCGGCGCGCAGGGCGGCCGCGTCACCGGCGAGACGCCGCGCGATGGCGATCGTCGCCAGCGCGGCTATGAATCCGGCAAACACGGGTCCGAGGCGGATACCCAATGGTGTCGTGCTCACCCCGAAGGGGGCGAGCAGCACTCCTCCGGCGCGGATGAGCAGCGCGAGACCCGGCGGATGATCGAAGTAGCCGGCCGCGAGATGGCGCGACCATTCCCAGTAATACGTCTCGTCTGGAAACGCCGGAATGAGCGCGGCAAAAACGAGCCGGAGAGCCGCCGCCACGCTGACGACGAATAGTGCGTACCTCCAGTCGCGGCTCACGTCGTGGCGGACCGCCGCACGCGCCAGCGGCGCAGACCGCGCATCACGAACACCAGTCCCCACGCCCACACCAGCCACATCATGCGCTCGTCGGCATCGATCGTGGTGAACATCCGCCATGTGACGACGGGCAGCGTGAAGGCGAGTGCGATCGGATTCGCGCCTCCAGCCACGCGACGCTCGACCGTGCGCGTGGCGGTGCGTCCGCCGGCGCGCAGGATGCCCTCGATGCGGCGCGCCAACGAGTCGGTCGTCATGCCCCGCCACCCAGGAATGCGCATGAGTGTCCATCCCGGTGCGGCGCGGCCATAGCCGTGGTTATCCGAGCCAGTGACGAGCGCCAGGTTGAAGCTGTCGGCGAGCTGCACGATGAGTGCGCGATCGCGACGTCCCTGCGAGAGTCCACGCGGGCTGCCGTCCACGATCTCGATCGCTCGCACCGTTGGCGCACCTGGCACGTTGCTCGCCGGCACCTTGGACAGATCGCCAGGCACCGTCAGGACGACGATCGGCGATGTCTGCGGGAGGAAGCTCGCCAGGGCGAGCGATTGCTCGTCCATGTCCTTGAGGTTGGGCGTGGTGAGGCCGCGATAATGGCGCCCGGCGCTCAGCACGTTCACATGCTCGCCGCGCCACATGACTTCGATTCCCTGGAGGAGCATTGTCCCCTCCCCCGCCTGCCCCGGATTGGAGGCAATGCCGCGCTCGGCCCCCTCAAATGTCGCGTGATCCGTGATATAGGCGACATCGAATCCTGCGCCGTGGTGCCAGGCGCGGACGTCGTTCTCTGTCCAGCCAGGGCGCCCGTCGTGCGAGTACTGGGTGTGCGCGTGGAAATCGATGACGAGTACGGTCTGGTCGGCGGTGACCAGCTGCGCCATAGGGCGCGCCGCCAGCGCCATGACGGCGTAGACGAGCACGATGCCGCCGAGGAGTGCGATGGAGGCAATCGCTTCGCGACGCACGGATGTTGTCCGCCAGCGGGCGCGCAGCACGCGCACGACCGCGAACAGCCCAATCACCCAGAGCAGAAGGGCAATATGCTGTCCGACGGCAAGCAGCGTCAGCGTGTCCAATACATTGGAGAACGGAGCGATCGACAAATAGGCGGCGGACAGCTCCAGCCGCGCCTCACCGATTGTCTCGAGCGTGGCGGGGTCGCGCAGCGGCTCCACGGCAAAGGCCGCAGTGACGAGCACCAGGAAAGTGGCGAGCATCGCCCACCACGGCATGGCGCGGCGGAACCAAGGCGTGTGAGCCGTGGCGTGGTCCGCAATGTGAGCACGCGACGAAGCGTGGGAAGTGGAGCGTGGCAACGCGGTATGGTTTGAGCGTGAGTGTTGCGGTGGCGGGCCTGTTCGCCGACAAACTGACGACCCGACAGGCGCTTCACAATGCCCAATCGTCTGGCGATCGAAACGAGCCCGGACGTGTTGCGCGAAAGCCGGAGTCGCTATTCAATGCCCCTCGCCTACGGCAACACGGTCGTCACCGTTTGGCTCTTGTACACATAGCCGTTCTTCATCACGAAGCTCGGTCGCTCCATGACATGGATATCCTTGAGCGGATTGCCTGGGACAGCAACGATGTCAGCGAGCTTGCCGGCGGTGAGCGATCCGATCCGGTTTTCCCAACCGAGCAACCTGGCGCCATTCGACGTACCGGCAACGATCGACTGCATCGGCGTCATGCCGCCCCACTCGACCATGAGCACGAACTCACGGCCGTTCGTGCCATGCGCGCCGACGCCGGCATCGGTGCCAAGGGCGATCGGCACGTTGTTGCGGACGGCGATCTTCACGCCATTGCGCATTGCGGCCGCAGCATCGAGCGCCTTCTGCGCTTTGAGGCCCTTGAGAACACCGGCCTTTGCGGCCAGCTCGACGGTCTCACCTGCGCTGAGCGTCGGCACGAGGAACGTTCCGCGCTGTGCCATCATCTTCGCACCTTCCTCGTCGAGGAATGACCCGTGCTCGATCGAAGCGACGTCGGCGCGCACGGCGATCTTGATGCCCTCGGTACCGTGGGCGTGTGCCGCGACCTTTCGATCGAGCTTCGTCGCTTCATCGACCAACGCCTTGAGCTCTTCGTAGGTGTACTGCGGCACGCCGACGGCATCGCCTTCCGAGAGCACACCGCCGGTCGCGCAGGTCTTGATGACGTCGGCGCCGTACTTTGCCTGATAGCGCACCGCCGCGCGCACCTGGTCCACGCCATCGGCGATCCCAGTCCGCGGATCGCCGTCCATGAGACCGGGCTTGAATCCATTCTCGTCACAGTGGCCGCCGGTGATGCCGATGGCGTGTCCGGCGTTTTGCATGCGCGGGCCGATGACGAAGCCTTGGCTGATCGCGTTACGAAGCGCCATGTCGTCGAAGTTTGGCGCGCCAACGTTGCGAATGGTCGTGAAGCCAGCAAGCAGTGTCTTCTGGGCATTGGCGACACCGATAATCGCGCCGGTACTCTCGAAGTCGCGCACGGCGGCATCATCCGCTCGGGCGTCGTTCAACTCACGACCGATGATGTGCGTGTGTGCATCGACGAATCCTGGAAGCAGGGTCGCATCACCAAGATCGATCACTCGCGCACCTGCTGGGATTGTCACCGCGCCCTGCTTGCCAACGGCGACGATCTTGTCGTCGGTGACGATGACGACGCCATTGTCGATGGGGGCGGTACCGGTGCCGTCCAGAACGCGCGCGGCGCGGAGCGCGATGGTTCCAGAACCTTTAGCTTCCTGCGCTGACATGGCGCTGGACGCGAGCGCGAGGACGGTGAGAACGGTAGCGAGTGTGTGGGATCGCATGACGGCGAGAGGTAGGGTCTTGGGTGTCCGACCGCGGGTCGTCGCGGCAGCTCGAGAAACACCCATTCGGAGAGCACTCGTAACGAAAGTGGCGCGCAACCACGCTGCGCGCCACTGACCGTCATGCAGACCGCATATTCGATCCTACTCGAGCGGCGGCGATTTCGATGCCCAGTGCGGCGTGGTAGACCAGCGCTTTGGGTCGAAGAGGGACTCCGACAGATCTACGTTCGTGCGAATGTCGCGGTATTGCTCGAGAATGCGACGCTTGCCATTCTCGAGCTGCTCCACCTCAGTCGCCATCCATCCACCGCCGAACGGCTGATACCCGGCGATCCGAAAGTCGCTGAGCCCCTGCCGGTTGTGCTCCAACAGGCGTACCAACAGCAGCGTGTTCCCGTCCACCCAGAACTGCTTGGAGTCCGTGTCGCCGCGGATTGCACCAACAACGTATACCGGCGCGCCGTGCCAGGTGGTTTCATGGAAACGCCGGAGATCAAAGCCGAGACGGCGCAACACCGCCTCGGTGCGTGCCGCCGGCTGCACGTACACATCGAATCCGAGCACGAGCAGCTCGTTCACCCCCGTGTCCGCATGCACCAGCTTGCCGTTGTTGAAGCTGAAGATGCTATCGCGCGCGTACAACACGCCGTCCTTCGACGTGCGATCGGTATCGATGCGCAAATTACCGGGCAATGTGCCTGCGTCGTACCAGGTCTGCACCACCTGGCCGCCGCTGCTGAGGCTTACCGTCGTCTTCTGGGTGAAGGTGAAGCTGCGGTACCACACGGACGCGTAGCGGTCGTGCATCGCTTGGACCAGCGTCGGTCCGTTCGTCACGGCCACCGGCACGGGTGTAGGCTGTCGCTGCGGCACCGGAACGGGGGGGCTCGGAGGTTGCTGCCGGTGACAGGCGGCGACGAATAGCAGCAACCCCACGACGAAAAGTCGCGGGGCTGCCGAGGTGCGGCGGCGAAGGACGTTCATAATCACGGTTCGAGTCGGTATCCGGCTTTCCACACGGTGAGAATATGCCGCGGCTGTGACGGGTCAGCTTCCAGTTTTCGGCGCAACTCGGCTATATGAATGTCCACCGTGCGCGTCATGACTTCGACGGTATGCCCCCACACTTCGCGAAGTAGCTCGACACGCGACGCAACTGCACCGCGTCGGCGGACGAGCGACAACAACAGATCGAACTCTTTCGGGCTCAGGGCAACAAGGATGCCTTCGTTTGTAACGGTGCGTGACGCTGGATTGATCTCCACAGCCCCGAACCGCTCCATCTCATGTTCCACCCGGCCGCGTCGGTCAGACAGCCGGGACCGTCTCAGCAGCGCGCCGATTCGCGCCAGGAGCTCGAGCACGCCGCACGGTTTGGTGACGTAGTCGTCTGCGCCGAGCCGGAACCCGAGAACCTTATCCGATTCCTCGCTGCGCGCCGTGAAAATGAGCACAGGAACGTCAGAGCCGGCTTCACGCACCGCTTGCAGCACCCGGTAGCCGTCCATGCCAGGCAGGTTCAGATCGAGCGTCATGAGATCGGGCTTCCAACTATGCGTACGCTCGAGCCCGGTCTCTCCGTCTCCGGCGACCTGGACATCGTAACCCTCGACTTCGAACCCGCTACGCAGGTGGTACGCGAGATCCGGGTTGTCTTCAACAATGAGAATTCGGGGCATGGCGACCGGCAAAGTGGCGGAATGACCTTCGTCTGCTCCTCGTACTTACGTGATGGGTCCGCCTCGAGTGTCAGCATGAGCGCCGGCCAGAGTCTTGCTGCGCGTCTACGTCATCATTTCACGAATATTCGGATGCTCCAGCGTGGCGCATTCCGTCCGTGAGGCTACAGCTTACGGAGTGACGGATTCCTTCGTCGAGAACTCGGACTGACTCGCCATGCCAACCATCTACGACATTTCCCTCCCGCTGGACACGCACAGCGCCGTGTATCCCGGCAATCCTCCCATACGGATCACGGCGCAACAGGCGATCTCGCAGGGCGCGAGCGCCAACGTCTCGGCGCTGTCGTTCGGTTCGCACACCGGCACGCACGTCGACGCGCCGAAGCACTTTTTCGATGACGGAGCGGGTGTCGACATGCTGCCGCTCGACGTGCTGATGGGCCGGGCGGTCGTCGTGCACATGCCCGATGACGTCATGGCGGTGGGAGAGGCGCACCTCCGACTCCACGAGCTCGAGGCGCACTCACGCGTGCTCATCAAGACGCGTAACTCGGCGTTCATTCGCGAACCCACGTTCCGGCCAGATTACACCTACCTCGCGCCGGACGGCGCCGAGTACCTGGTCTCTCTCGGCATTCGGCTCGTGGGCGTGGATTATCTGTCGATCGAACAGTTCCACTCCGGCCATCATCGAACACACCGCACATTGCTCGAGAAAGGCGTCGTGATCGTGGAAGGGCTGGACCTGTCGCAGCCGCCCATGGGACCGTACGATTTGCGCGTGCTGCCATTGCGCTTTGCTGGGCTCGACGGTGCACCGGCCAGGGCGGTGCTCATCGGATGAGCGGAGCGACCGAGCTGGTCCTGTTCGATATCGGCGGCGTGCTCGGCACGAACGGCTGGGATCGCGAGCAACGCAGTGCAGCGATCGAGCACTTCCATCTGGATGCCGAGGACTTTCAAGGCCGTCACGAAGAGATCGTCGGCGCACTGGAGGCGGGCCAGATCTCGCTCGACGAATATCTCGACGTTGCCGTGTTCTGCTCCGAACGCAGCTTCTCCCGAAGCGAGTTCAAGGCATTCATGTTCGCGCAGAGCGAGCCGTGGCCCGACTGCATCGCCGTGGCGCGAGAGCTGGCACGCAGCGGCATACGACTCGCCACGCTCAACAATGAGAGCGCGGAGCTGAACGAGCATCGCATAGATCGCTTCGGTCTGCGAGAGATATTTCCGACGTTCTTCACGTCGTGCTGGATCGGCGTGCGCAAGCCGACGCACGCGATCTATTCACGGGTGCTCGGCATGACGCAGGCGAATCCGGAACGGACCCTGTTCGTGGACGATCGCCTTCAGAATCTCGCGCCGGCGGCTGCGCTCGGCGTCGGCGTCATCCAGTTCACATCGGCGGATCAGTTGAGGCGCGACTTGCACGTGCGGGGGTTGGTCAGCGGCTGATTGGACAAACGGCGTCGGCCGCACGGACGTGCCTGACTGGGCACGGACACGGCCTGTACACACCCGAGGTAGACGATGCAACTGGCGATGATCGGGCTCGGCCGCATGGGCGGCAACATGGTGGAGCGGCTCATGCGGCACGGGCATCAGCTCGTCGTATACGACCGCAGCGCCGACGCCATGGTGAAGTACGAGCAGCTCGGCGCCACCAGCGCGGAGAACCTGGCGATGCTCGTGGCGGCGCTTCGTGCGCCGCGCGTCGTCTGGATCATGGTGCCGGCTGGTGACCCGGTCGATCAGACCATCGCAACCCTCGCGCCCATCCTCTCGCCAGGCGACATCATCATCGACGGCGGGAATTCGAATTTTCATGACACGGTGCGTCGAGGCAAACAGCTCGCGGAGCAGCGAATCGAGTTTGTCGACGCGGGCACGAGCGGGGGCATCTGGGGGTTGGAAATCGGCTACTGCCTGATGGTGGGCGGCAGCGACGCGGCGGTGAAACAGTGCGAGCCGATCTTCACCGCCCTCGCTCCCGATGAGGGATACGCGCACGTCGGGCCGACCGGCGCGGGACACTACGTGAAGATGGTTCACAACGGCATCGAATACGGCATGCTACAAGCCTACGCCGAGGGCTACGAGATCCTGCACGCGTCGAAGATCTTCCCGAAACTCGACATGACGCAGATCGCGAACGTCTGGCAGCATGGCAGCGTCGTGCGTTCGTGGCTCAACGAGCTCGCCGCCGCAGCCTTCGCGCACGATCCAGCCCTCGACGACATCAAGGGCTGGGTGGCGGATTCCGGCGAGGGACGATGGACCGTGCAGGAGGCAATCGACCTCGACGTGCCCGCGCCGGTGATCACGCTGTCGCTGCAGACACGGTTTCGCTCGCGACAGACCGATTCGTTCGGCGCGAAGGTCATTGCCGCTCTGCGAAACGAATTTGGCGGCCACGCCGTGAAGAAATCATGACGGGCCCTGGCCCGACGGTTTCGCCGCGCCCGACGACGCCGATCCATGCGGCGGTACACAACCGTGCCGATGCGTGCACGATGATCATCTTTGGAGCGTTCGGTGATCTGAGTCGCCGCAAGCTGCTGCCGGCCGTCTACGAGCTGATGAAACAGCATCTCGTGAACGAGCAGTTCGCCGTGTTGGGCGTTGGCCGCGAAAAGGAGACTGACGACACCTTCCGCGAGATGATGCAAAAAGCGCTCGCGGATTCAGACGAGATCCACGGGGTGGACGAGGCACTCTGGCAGGACCTCTGCAAACGCCTCGCGTATGTCTCGGCGGACCTGAGCAACCCGGACGAGTACCACCTGATCGGGCAGCGACTGGAGCAAATTGAAAAGAGCCGGGAACCAGACGCCCGCAATCGGCTCTTCTACCTGGCACTGCCCCCAAGCGTCTTCGCGCCGATCGTGCGCAATCTCTCGAACAGCGGGTTGGCGCCGCGCACGCGCACGGCAGATGAACGGCCATGGGCGCGAATCGTGATCGAGAAGCCGTTTGGACGGAGCCTCGAGAGCGCGCAGGAGCTGAACGACCTCGTACTCGGGTTGTTCGCCGAGCATCAGACGTATCGCATCGATCACTATTTGGGCAAGGAGACCGTCCAGAACGTGCTCGTGCTTCGGTTCGCCAACTCGATCTTCGAGCCGATCTGGAACCGCCAATGGATTCATCACGTCCAGATCACGGCGGCGGAGAATGTCGGCGTCGAAGGGCGGGGGAAGTACTACGAAGAAGCGGGCGTCGTACGCGACATGTTCCAGAACCATCTCCTGCAGTTGCTCAGTCTCACGGCCATGGAGCCACCGCCGCTGATGACGGCGAACGCGGTGCGCGACGAGAAAGTGAAGGTGCTCAAATCCATTCGATGGATGTCCTCGGAGACGATTCCGCACAACGCCGTGCGCGCGCAATACACCGCAGGTACGATCGGTGGCAAGGCAGTGCCAGGATATGTCGAAGAACCGAACGTCTCGCCCGACTCGAGCGTGCCGACCTTCGCCGCGGTGCGATTGTTCGTCGACAACTGGCGATGGAATGGTGTTCCGTTCTACCTGCGCTCTGGCAAGCGGCTCGCCAGACGGGTCTCCGAGATCGCGGTACAGTTCCGAACCCCGCCGCATCTCATGTTTGGGCAGCAGACGAGCGAGTCGATGCGACCCAACACGCTCGTCATGCGCGTGCAGCCAAACGAGGGCGTGTCGCTGAACTTCGAGGTGAAGGTACCCGGCGCTGCGGTGGCGCTGACGTCGAAGGTGGAGATCGCGCCGGTGGGCATGGAGTTCAACTACGCCGAGGCATTCGGCGAGGTGGCGGCGCCGGCGTACGAGACACTCTTGCTCGATGTGATGATCGGCGAAGCGACGCTGTTCACCCGCAGCGACGAGGTGGAAGCGGCGTGGCGTGTCATCGATCCGCTCATTCAATATTGGGAATCACACATGCCCAAACGTATGCCGACCTACGCCGCCGGCAGCTGGGGTCCCCGGGAAGCCGACGAGCTGATCGAAAAGGACGACGTGGAGTGGCGCGAGCCCCGAGCCTGAGCTATCGCTGGCCCTGGCCCTCGAAGTCGATGAAACCCTTGCCGGGGTCGGCTGCCACGAGCTTCACGCGTACCTTGTCGCCGACGTCAAATCCCTGGTGGTTGCGTACGACCATGCCTTCGGCAGGCGGGTGAAAGGTGCGTACGAACGTGCCTTTCTCATTGGCTCCGGTGACGATGGCGTCGAACGTCTCGCCAATGCGATCGCTGAGGATGAGCGCCGCAGCAATCTTGCGGACGGTGCGCTCGAGCTTGTTCTCGGCATCTTCGCGCTGGGTGCATCGCGCCGCGATCTCGGTCAGTGCCTCGTTGGTATACGGCGCGGTCGTCTTGGCGAGCGCGGACTTGACTAGACGCTGCGTGACGAGGTCGGCATAGCGGCGATTGGGTGCCGTGGCGTGCGAGTAGTCGTGCGTCGCCAGACCGAAATGGCCGCCTGGATCCTTGCCAGGCAGGTCGAGCGCGTAGATGCCCGGCCCCATCAACTTCACGATCGACAGCGACAGATCGGGAAAACGGTCGGGATCGGCGGATCGACGCGCCACGAGGAACTGTGCCAACGCGAGCGAGTCCGGCTCGGCGGGAAGTGGGAACCCGAAGCGCGATGCCAGCTCGACGATGCGGCCCCAGCGCTCCGGCTCACGCACGACCCGTCGGATGCCGGAGCGCCCTTGCGCTTCGAGATATTTGGCGATCGCCACGTTGCTGGCGATCATGAAATCCTCAATGAGATCGCGCGCGTGGTTCTTCTGCACGACCTTGAGGTTCACGATATGGCCGTTCTGCACGACGGGTGTCGCTTCGATCGTGCCGAGTTCCAGCGCGCCGTTGCGCAGCCGTTCCGCCTTGAGCCGCTTCGACGCCTCGTATTGCAACGTGAGCTGGCCGAGCAGCATCGCGTTGCCGGCGACTTTCTTCGGGGGCGCGCCGCCATCCATCCAGGCGCCAACTTCATCGTAGGCCAGCTGCGCCTGGTTCCTCACCACGGCGCGGTACACGTCGTATGACACCACATCACCGTCCGCATTCACCACGGTCTCGATAGCGATCGCTACCCGATCCTCATGTTCGTTGAGGGAGGTCAGGCCGGTCGAGAGCTTCTCCGGCAACATGGGAAAGACAGCCACGCCCGTGTAGACGGACGTGCAGTTGGCGTGCGCATGGTCATCGAGCGGCGACCCCTTGGAAATGAGCGCGTCCACATCGGCAATGCCGACGATGAGCCGAATGGACCCGTCGGACGTCCGTTCAGCGACCTCGACTTGATCGAGGTCGCGCGATTCGTCGTTGTCGATCGACGACCACGGCAGTGTCCGCAGGTCTCTGGTGGCCGAGTCCATGGGCGCCGGCGCGGCAATCCGGTCGAGTTGTTGCGTGGCCGCCGGACTGAGCTCGGGTTCGAACTGTGCCGCCAGCAACACCCGGCGGACCGCCGCACCCATGTCGAAATGGTACGTCACTCAAAGTCGAGTGCGAGGTCCATTGATGGCGCGGAGTGCGTGAGAGCGCCAATGGAAATCCAGTCGACGCCCGTCTCTGCAATCGCGCGCACCGTGCCGAGGTTCACGCCACCCGATGCTTCGAGAATCGCGCGGCCGCTCACCATCTTCACGCAATCGGCCATCCTGGCCGGCGGCATATTGTCGAGCAGAATGATGTCGGCACCCGCCTCCGCCGCACTTTGTACCTGCTCGATGCGATCACACTCCACCTCGATCTTCACGTCTTTCGGCGCAAGTTCGCGCGCGCGACCGACGGCCTTCGCCACATCGCCATCGAGCGCCGCCAGGTGGTTGTCCTTGATCAACACACCTGTGGAGAGATCCATCCGATGATTCATGCCGCCACCGGCGCGCACGGCGTACTTCTCCAGTAAGCGCCATCCTGGCGTCGTCTTGCGCGTATCGAGAATCTTCGCCTTGGTGCCCTTCACGGCCTCGACGTAGCGCGCGGTGATCGTGGCGATGCCCGACAAGCGCTGCATGTAATTCAAGGCCACTCGCTCGGCGGAAAGCAGGCCGTGCGCATGGCCCGTGACGAACAGCACCGGCTCGCCAGCCGCGACGTGCGTTCCGTCTTCATGCTCGACACGAATGGACGCTTTGGCGTCGAGCTGACGGAACGCCTCGAGTCCAAGCGGAACGCCGCAGATGACGCCTGCTTGACGCGCGACAAGAGTGGCACGCGAACGACGATCGGATACCACGGTGGCGATCGTCGTCAGATCATTGAACGCACCATCCTCCTGAAGGGCCATTCGCACCAAGTGCTCGAGCTCGTGGTCCTTCAACGGAAAGCGCAGCAGCACCGACGCGTCCGTGGCCCTCGAGCTGGATGACGGGGTGATCGTGCGCGGGATTGACCTGTGCGCTTGCGACAGCTCGGGTGTTTCCATGCAACCCCTCCGTTATTCCCCTGGATCCACGCCATCCGCCGTCGGAGACAAGGGCTGCGCCGCGCCACCACCAATGGCGACCATGCGTTCGATCGCGCGGCGGGCGCGATCGGCCACTGCCGTTGGAACGGTGATACGGTGTTGATTGTGGATGAGCGCGGCGCGCACCTTGGAAAGCGTGGTAACCTTCATATACGCGCAAGAAGCGCGCTCATTGGCCGCATAGAAGCGCTTGCTGGGGTTCTCCCGACGGAGGCGGTGGAGAATTCCCACTTCCGTGGCGACGATGAACTCCTCTGCCCGAGAAAGTTCCGGACGCTTGATCATTCCCTCGGTCGACAGAATCTGGACACCATCGGGATCGACCTCGCCCGCCGACATGGCTTCGAGCACACTCGTCGAGCACCCGCACTCCGGGTGAATGAGGAACTCCGCCTCAGGATGCAGTCTGCGTTGCAGACGAATGTTCTCGGGATCGATACCGGCATGCACATGACACTCGCCCATCCAGACATGCATGTTCTGCCGCCCCGACATCCGGCGCACGTGGGCGCCGAGGAACATGTCGGGGAGAAACAAGATCTCCGTTTCGGCATCGATCGAGTTCACGACCTCCACCGCATTGCCTGACGTGCAGCAGTAGTCGCTCTCGGCTTTTACCTCGGCCGAAGTGTTGACGTACGACACCACGACCGCCCCCGGATGCTCGGCCTTCCATCGGCGCAAGGAATCCGCGTCGATCGTCGATGCGAGCGAACAGCCAGCGGCCAGGTCGGGCAAGAGCACCGTCTTCTGCGGCGACAGAATGGCCGCTGTCTCCGCCATGAAGTGGACGCCGCAGAAGACGATGATGTCGGCGTTTGTGTTCGCCGCTTCGCGAGACAGCCCCAGCGAGTCACCGACGAAGTCCGCGACGTCCTGCACCTCAGGTCGCTCATAATTGTGCGCCAGCACGACGGCGTTCCGTTCGCGAGCAAGGCGCTTTATGTCGGCTTGGAGAGATTGGTCGAGAGGCGAAGTCATGCCAGGAAACGTAATGGCGGACGCCTATAGCTCGATATGCCGGCCACGCCACACTTTCTTCGCGCGCGGATAATCCGCCCGGTAATGGCCGCCACGCGATTCCCTGCGCATGAGTGCCGCTTCAACGACGAGCTGAGCGGTCTGGAGCATGTTCAACTCCTCTGTCGCGCCAGCCGGCAGACGCGTGCCGATCTCTTCGAGCTTCGTACGAGCGGTGCGCAGGCCCCGAGCGGTGCGCGCGATGCCGGCATTCTCCCACATCACGGCACGAATGGCATCCGCCGCAACCTGAGCCGCGCCACGGTCCGGCAGCGGCGGCACTTTCCACCTGCCGACGGCCGGCAGACGAGTAAGTCGCTTGTTCTCGTCCATATCCCGCGCGACACGTTCAGCAAACACGAGCCCCTCGAGTAAGGAGTTCGACGCGAGACGGTTGGCGCCGTGCACACCGGTGCGCGCAACCTCTCCGACGGCGTACAAACGCTTCGCACTCGCGTGGCCATACAGATCAGTGACGACGCCACCCATCATGTAGTGCGCGGCAGGCGTAACAGGAATCAGATCCTTTCGCGGATCAATACCGCGCGCCAGGCAGAGCGCCAAGATTCCCGGAAAGCGGTTGGCGAAGCGCCGGCCGAGCTTGCGCGCGTCCAGGAAGACGGGCCCGTGGCGCTGCTCTCGAAAAATTGCGCGCGCCACCACGTCGCGCGGCGCCAACTCCGCGAGCCGGTGGCGGGCTTTCATGAACCGCACGCCCTTGCTGTTCACGAGGACCGCCCCTTCCCCCCGCACCGCTTCGGAGATGAGGGCGAGGGGATTTTCTGATGTGTCGAGGGCGGTGGGATGGAACTGCACGAACTCCATGTCGGCCAGCGTCACGCCAGCACGGTGCGCGATCGCATAGCCGTCGCCGGTGGCGACTACCGGATTCGTGGTATATCGATAGATCTGACCACAGCCGCCGGCAGCGAGTACGGTCGCGTCGCCAATGATCTCCGTTGCGCGTCCCTTTATGCTGGCACGTACGCCGTAACACACTCCGTTCCGGACGATGAGGTCGAGTACGCGCGCGCGCTCGAGCACCGTGATGCGCTTCGATTCCCGCACACGCGCCACGAGCGTGCGCGCCACTTCCGCACCGGTCTGGTCGCCATGCGCGTGGACGATGCGATTTTTCGAATGCGCCGCTTCGCGTCCGAGCTTGAGCTTGCCCGCCGGATCGAGATCGAAGCGGGCACCGGCCGTCTGCAGGTCCCGCACTCGCGTGGGTCCCTCCTCCACCAGAACTTGCACCGCCGCGGCGTCGCAGAGCGCAGCGCCCGCTGCGAGCGTATCCTGCCGGTGCAGGGCCGGCGAGTCGCCTGCGCCGAGTGCGGCGGCGATGCCGCCCTGGGCATAGGCCGTCGCGCTGTCGAACAGCGACCGTTTCGTGAGCAGCAGCACGTCGCCGTACTGCGACGCCCGCCAGGCGGTGTGCAGTCCGGCTACACCGCTGCCAACGACGAGAAACCGAGTGCGAATGCGATCCGGCATATCCGGGAAATTAATCTACCGGACACGGGACACGGGACACGGGACACGGGACACGAGACACGAGACACGGGACAACGCGTTACGCGTTACCCGTTGGCTTCTACCGCGGGGCGTCTGGCACGTCGGCCACTACCGCCGTAAGAACGCGAAACGCACAACTCACCACTGGAAACTCGAACCTCGCCGACCGGCGGGCCGGCCGCTACGGAGCAGCCAGCGGCATCCAGCCGGCCAACACCTGGAGTCCAATCCCCGTCGTCGTCGTCGTCGTCGTCGTCGCCGTTGTCCCGTGTCCCGTGTCCCGTGTCCCCCGCCCGTGTCCCATGTCCCATGTCCCCATCCCGGCCTTGCCGTCGCTTGGCGAAACGACGAATCTTTCCCGATGCGTAAGCTGCTCATACTCGTGGCCGCACTCGTCGTGGTCCACGTGGCCCTTCTCTTTGTCCATCCCTCCCGCGCCGCACAGCCTGCGTCTGCCGACGGCGTGAACGTCGGCATCGTTCTCGACGTGGGCGGTCTTGGCGACAAGTCCTTCAACGACGGTGCCTACCGCGGTGCCCTGCGCGCCGAAAAGGAGCTCGGGGCACACATCCGGCTCATCGAACCGGGTGAGGGCACGGACCGCGAGGCAGGCCTGCGCCTGCTCGCGGCCGAGCACATGGACCTTGTGATTGGCGTCGGCTTCATCTTCACCGACGATATCACGCAGCTCGCCAACGAATACCCGAATACAAGCTTCGCCGACGTGGACTACTCGCTCGCCACCGACAAGAGCGGCAATCCGCTCCCGCCACCGCCGAACGTCGCCGCGCTCAAGTTCAAGGAAGAGGAGGGCTCGTTCCTCGTCGGCGCGATCGCCGCACTCGTCGGCGGTTCAAAGAAGGTGGGCTTTGTCGGTGGCATGGACGTACCGCTCATTCAGAAGTTCGAGGTCGGGTACAAGGCGGGGGTAAAGGCCGTCTGTCCCGACTGTACCGTGATCTCGCAGTACGCTGGTGTCACGCCGGAGGCGTTCCGCAATCCCGGTAAGGGAAAGGAGCTGGCGCTCAACCAGTACCAGCAAGGCGTCAACGTCATCTATCACGCGTCGGGCTCCACAGGCCTTGGCGTGTTCGAAGCCGCGCGGCAAACGGGCAAGTACGCGATCGGCGTCGATGCCGACCAATACAGCGAAGCACCGGGCCGGATCGTAACGTCGATGGTGAAAGGCATCGACGTTGCCGTCTTCGACATGATCAACCGCGTGAAACAGCACACCTTCAAGGGCGGCATCTACACGTTCGGTCTGGCACAGAACGGCGTCGGCTACGTGTACGACGAGCACAATCGCGCGCTGATCCCCGACAGCGTGCGGGCGCGCGTGGAGCAACTCAAAGCAGCGATCATCGCAGGAAAGATCACTGTGCCGAGTACGAGATGAGGATGGCGGACCCCACGGCGTCGCCGTCGCTCGCCATTCGACTCACCGATATCGACAAAGCATTCGGCCCCGTACAGGCCAATCGGGGCGCATCGCTCGAGGTCGCGCGCGGCGAGATCCATGCCCTGGTCGGTGAGAATGGTGCAGGCAAGTCGACGCTCATGCGCGTGTTGAGCGGCATGTACGCTCCCGACCGTGGCCACATGGAAGTAGACGGCACGGACGTCACCGGCTGGTCCACGGCGCAAGCGATCGATGCCGGCGTCGGTATGGTGCATCAGCACTTCATGCTCGTGCCAACGCTGACGGTGGCCGAAAACGTCATGCTCGGCCGCGAGCTGACCAAGCACGGCCAACTCGATCGGTCTCGCGCCGAGCGCGACGTGGCGGAGCTGAGTCGGACCACCGGCTTGTCGGTGCAGCCGGAACGGACGGTGGCGGATCTCTCCGTGGGCGAGGCACAGCGTGTCGAGATTCTCAAGACACTCTATCGCGGCGCGCGGATTCTGATTCTGGACGAGCCGACCGCCGTGTTATCGCCGCCCGAGATTCACGACCTGTGGCAGGTGCTGCGGCAGATGCGCGAGCGCGGCGAGACCATCGTGCTCATTACGCACAAGCTCGATGAAGTCATGGAGATTTCCGATACCATCACCGTGATGCGCAACGGCCGCACGATCGGCCAATTGAGGACGGCGTCGACGACGCCGGCCGAGATCGCGAAGGCCATGGTGGGCCGCGACGTGCAGCTCTCGATGAACTATCCTGTCGAAGAGACCGCGCCCGCGGCAGGCGGTGTGTCGATTCCGTCGACGCCTTTGCTCGATGTGCATGACCTCGAAGTGAAGGGCGTCCGGCGGCTCACGGCGGTGGATTGCGTGAGCTTCAGCGTGGCACCGGGCGAGATCCTCGGCATCGCAGGCGTGGAGGGCAATGGTCAGACGGAGCTGCTTGAGGCTCTGTCCGGGTTGCGCGCTGTCGAGCATGGCACCATTTACATCGGGCAACGCGACATCACCAAGCTGTCCGTAAGAGAGCGTGGAGACGCCGGGCTTTCGCACATTCCCGAGAATCGTCACGCGCGCGGGTTGGTTCTGGACTACAGCGTCGCTGAGAATCTGATCCTTGGCCAGCAACATCGGTTCACGCGGGGCGTGCACCTCGACCACGATCGCATTCTTGCCAACGCGATGTCGCAGATCGAGACCTACGATATTCGGCCCTCTGACCCACTGGTTGCCGCCCGTACGCTGTCGGGCGGCAACCAGCAGAAGCTCATCATTGCGCGCGAAATGGGCCGGCCATTTCAGGTGTTGCTCGCAGCACAACCAACGCGCGGTGTGGACGTGGGCGCCATCGAGTTCATTCACGAACAACTGCGTAAAGCGCGCGACGCGGGCAAGGCCATCCTCCTCGTCTCGGCCGATCTGTCGGAGATCCTGGCGCTCTCCGATCGTATCGCTGTGATGTACCGCGGCCGCTTCGCCACGGTTCTCCGGCGCAAGGACGCCAATTCGGAGGTGCTCGGTCCGTACATGACGGGCGCGGCCGGGGACCACGCCGCATGACGAACCGCGCCGCGCTCGAGGAAGCGGTTCTTCCCGCCATCGTCGCGCTTCTCGTAGCCGCGATCGTCGGCGATGTTCTCATTCTTTCCTTCGGACAGAATCCCGGCACCGTCTATCGCCTGCTTCTCGAAGGGACGTGGGGCAACGCGTATGGGTTGGGCCAGGTCCTGTACAAGGCGACTACACTCACGTTCACCGGGCTTGCCGTCGCAATCGGACTGCGCGCGGGATTGTTCAATATCGGAGCAGAGAGCCAACTCGCCGCAGGCGGGTTCTTGGCCGCCACGGTCGGCTTGCTGCTGCCCTCCGGAATGCCCGCGCTGCTCACGCTGCCGGTGTATATCGTGGCGGCGGCGATTGGCGGTGGCGTGGTGGGCGGAATTCCCGGCGTGCTGCGCGCGCGATTCGGGGCGCATGAGGTGATCACGACGATCATGCTGAACTTCATCGTGCTCGCGCTGCTGAATTATCTCGTATCGGCACATCTCAAGGTGGCGGACACGCTGCATACGGCGGAGATCCACGCCGGCGCGCTGCCACGCCTGTCATCGTACGTCGGGCCGTTTCACGGATCGGCAGCCAACGTGGTGATCTTCGTCGCATTGCTCGCGGCGATCGTCGCCTGGTGGTTTCTGTTCCGCACGCGCCGCGGCTTTGAGCTGCGCGCCACGGGCTTACAACCTGAAGCCGCAGAGTACGGCGGTGTGAATGTTCCGGGGGTGTGGTGGCGCGCGATGACGATATCCGGTGCGGTCGCCGGCATCGGTGGCCTGAATTTCGTGCTCGGGTACAAGCACTACTACGAAGAGGCATTCGCGTCCGGCGCCGGCTTCCTGGGGATCGCCGTCGCCATCGTCGGTCGGAATCATCCGCTCGGTGTGGTGCTGGCAGCGTTGGTGTTCGCCACAATGTCGCAGGGGGGCCTCGCGGTGAACGCCGTGGTACCCAAACAAATGGTGGATGTGCTGCAGGCGGTGGTGATCATCGCGGTCGCCGCATCGGTGCCCGAGGTTCGGCGGCTTCTGCGGAGGGGGCGATGATCCTCCTTGCCTTTCTCGCGCAGACTTTGCGCATCGCGATTCCGTATTTGTTCGCGGCCAGCGGGGGTGTCGTCTCCGAACGCTCGGGGCTCATCGGACTCGGCCTCGAGGGCTACATGCTCGGCGGCGCATTCTGCGGAGCATTGGCCAGTTACTACAGCGGCAGTCCATGGATCGGACTTCTCGGTGCCGGTGTAGGCGGTGTCGCGCTCGCAACACTCTACGCGCTCACAGCGATCCGCTTCCGCGCCGATCAAGTCGTAACGGGTATAGCGATCAATCTGCTGGTGATCGGGTTGACGCGGTTCTTCCTACGCTTGGGCTTTCACAGTTCCTCGAACTCGCCTCGGGTTCCGGGGTTCGGCGCCGAGCAATCCGGCACTGGATTCGCCTCGCTCGCTGCGAATCCGCTCGTTGGGATGGGGATTCTCGCTGTGGCCTTCGTGGCGTGGCTGCTATATCGAACGCCGTTTGGGCTCCGCATTCGCGCCGTCGGTGAGCATCCGGTCGCGGCAACTTCGGTCGGCATTGACGTAGCGCGGGTGCGCTACACGGCGGCCGGCCTCTCTGGCTTACTCGCGGCGCTCGGCGGTGCGTATCTGGCGCTCGATCAACATCAATTCAGCGCTGAGATGACAGCCGGCCGCGGTTTCATTGCGCTCGCGGCGACCATTTTCGGCCGCTGGGATCCAGTGCGCGCAGCGCTGGCCTGTCTGTTGTTCGCCGCAGCAGAGACATTGCAAATCCAGTTGCAGGGCGCGCAGGTCATTCCGTCGCAATTCGTGGAGATGATCCCGTACGCGCTGACGATCATCGCGTTGGCTGGGGTAGTGGGACGGACCGTGGCTCCAGCCGCACTCGGCCGGCCCGCCGAATAGCGTCTGAAAATGATTCGGGACGAGCAGCGATCCTCGTCGAGCGCCGGCAAGCTCGTCGTGCTGATGATCACGGCGTTCATCGACATGGTCGGGACGCTCATGATCCTGCCGCTGCTGCCGTTCTACGCCAAGTCGTTTGGCGCGAACGGGCTGGTGGTGGGCCTGCTCGTTTCGTCTTTTTCCATTGCGCAACTGCTCAGCGCTCCGATGTGGGGGCGCTTTTCGGATCGATATGGGCGTCGGCCTGCGCTCATCGTAGGTCTCGCGGCCTCGGCGATCGCCTACGTCATCTTTGCGTACGCAGACTCGCTGTGGCTGCTCTTCCTGTCACGCCTGGTGCAGGGATCGGGCGGCGGAACCGTGAGCGTCATTCAGGCGTACGTCGCCGACGCCGTCAAACCAGAAGAGCGTGCCAAGGGCCTCGGCTGGCTTTCCGCGGCGACCAATGCCGGCGTCGCACTCGGCCCGGTACTCGGCTCGCAATTCCTGGGATTGGGCAGACATGGCCCCGGCCTGGCGGCGGCGGTGCTGTGTCTCGTCAATATCATCTTTGCGGGCCGTTATCTCGTCGAGTCGCGCGACATGACGGAGGCACGGTTGATAAAGCACCGGCCCGGCCGATCGCGCGAGGCCGTCGTGCATGTCATTACCCACCCTCGTGAGCCCGCGCCTCGATTGATCTGGATCTACGCCATTGGTATTGGCGCATTTCAGGGTCTGAACGCAGTACTCGCGCTATTTCTCGCGGCGCGCTTTGGTGTGACGTCGCACACGATTGGCTACTTCTATACGTACATCGGCATCATTTCGGTGCTGACTCGAGCGCTCATCTTGGGGTGGGCGGTGGACAGATTTGGCGAGGCACGCCTGTCTCGGCTGGGCCAGGCCCTGCTCGCGCTCGGGTTGGCGGCTATGCCGTTCATGCACCGCATGAGCAACCCCGCGGCGTTCGCCGCCAAGCTGGGTGGCATTTTGCCGGTTTCGGCAATTGCCATCCTGCCCTATTTGCCGCTCGCCCTGGCGGTTGCGTTACTACCCCTCGGAACTGCGTTCACCTTTCCATGTGTGACGGCTATGCTCTCGCGTGTCATACTTAGCAGCGAGCGCGGTTTGTATATGGGAGTCCAGCAGACCTTTGGAGGTACGGCCCGAGTAATATTCCCCATCGTGGCAGGATGGGCGTTCGATCGGTTTCCCGAACTACCTTTCTTCGTCTCAGCCGGACTCGTCGCTGGCACGATTCTCCTAGGGCTGGGTATGGAAGAGTACACAAGGCCAACGCGCGCAACCGAGGCTGCACCAGCGGCTTGACAGAATGTTGCGTTCCGCAACGCAGATAGGAGGTTCAATGTTCGCTCCTCGCATTCGCGGGGCACTGTCGCTTTTTTCAATGGCCGCGATCGCAGCGTGCGGGGGCGGATCCGAGCCAAACGGCCCGATCGTGACACCGTCGGCGGTGAGCATTGTCTCCGGCAACGGGCAGGTCGGCCTGATTGGCACGACGCTGGCCGTGCCGCTCACTGTGCGTGTGACATCCAGCGGGACCGCCGAAAAAGGTGTGACCGTGGCGTTCGCAGTGACAAGCGGCACAGCGACGGTAGTGCCGGCGAGTGCCGTCACCGACTCCCTTGGCCAGGCGCAGACGCAGGTCTCGCTCGGGTCATCGCCGGGCAACGTCTCCATCACGGCGACCGTTGCGGGCACTGGCCTCGTCGCCACATTCACCGTGACCGCGGGATCGACGTCCACGAGTATTGCCTGTCAGGGCGCGACGCCTACCACCCCGGCGGCTGGCGGAGTGCTGCCTGGCGTAGCCGGCACCGGGATCTGTCTGGGCGGGGGAGCGGCTGGCGCTGAATACGCGCTGGTGGTGTTCAATGGCAACCCCGACAGCTCCAATATCGCGTCGCTCTCCGTTCAATCGCACGGCGGCGCCACGGCAGTGTCGACTGCGAATATCACGCCGAGCCTTCAGACAATACCGGGTGTCGGCGGAGCCGCGCCGCGAGTGAATACGCTTCAGGCGGCATTCGACGCGCAACTGCGCAACACGGCGCGCCGTGAGCTGACGCCGATGATGCCGGCGGCACGCGCATGGATGCGACAAAGGGGGGCGGCGTTCAACGTCATTCCGTCAACTGTGACGAATGGGCAGATCCTCACGCTCAACGCCAATGGCATACAGGCGTGTACGAGCCCAATCAACGTCGGCGCTCGCGTCGTCTCTCAGTCGAACACCGCAATCGTCGTCGCCGACACGTCCAATCCGGCAAACGGCTTTACCGACGCGGACTACCAATCGTTCGCCACCACGTTCGACACACTGATCAATCCGCTCGACACGCAAGCGTTCGGACAACCGACGGACATCGACAAGAACGGCAAGATTCTCATCTTGTTCACCAAGGAGGTGAACAAGCTCACGCCACGCGGGAGCGGCGGCGTGATCGGCGGCTTCTTTTTCGAGCGCGACTTATTCCCGCTGACGAGCACGCAGACGCTGCAAGGCTGCCCGACGAGCAATTTCGGTGAGATGTTCTACGTGCTCGTGCCGGATCCTAACGGGGTCTTCGGCGATGCCCGACAAAAGACGGCCGTCTTGAATGATGCGATCGGCACGCTGGCGCATGAGTATCAGCATCTCATCAACGCCGGCCGGCGCCTGTATGTGAACAATGCCAATGCGTTCGAGGATGTATGGCTCAACGAGGGACTGAGCCACATTGCCGAAGAGTTATTGTACTATCGCGTATCGGGCCTGGCACCGCGGCAGAACATCACGGCCAGCGTCCTCGGTGCAAGCCAGACGGCGGCAGACGCGTTCAACAACTACCAGGGCAACAACTTCGGCCGATTCGAGATCTTCATCGGCAAGCCGTCGCAAACATCCGTCTATGCCGGCAATGACTCGCTGGAAACGCGCGGGGCAACGTGGAACTTGTTGCGGTATCTCGCCGATCATCGCGGCTCGTCGGACGCGGACACCTGGTCGCTGCTCGTGAACACTACGGCCACGGGGCAGAAGAACCTCGTGAACGTTTTTGGATCGAATTACCTGACGCAGATCCGCGACTGGGCGACCTCGGTGTTCGCGGACGACATCAGCGGCAACACCGATGTGCGATTCCAGGAACCGAGCTGGAACATGCGCAATATCTTCCCGCGACTCCTGGGATCGAATAACCAGCCACTCGGCGTCTATCCGCTCGCGGTTGTGCCTCTGTCCGATGTGTCACCAGCGAACTTATCCGTCGACGCCGGGGGCGCGGCGTACGTGCGCTTCTTCGTCCCGGCTAACGCATCCGTCTCGATCGATTGGTCGACCGGCGGACTACCAGTAAGTCCCCTTGTCCAATTCACGATTGTGAGAAGCAAGTAGGACGACGATTCGGCTGCGGAAGTTGACAAAGGGGTCGTGACGCACCGCGTCACGACCCCTTTTCTTTTCCAATCCGCAAGCGTGGCGACCGCCACCGTCCTATTTCGTCTCCTTCGTCGTCTCCTGGAATCCCGGCTCGCTCGCCAACACAGCGCGCGCGATCTCGACCATTGGCACCGAACGGTCCTGGCTCGTGCGCTGGAGAATGCGATACGCCTCCTGCTCCGACGAACCTGTGCGTCGCATCAGAATGCCCTTTGCGCGCTCGATCGTCTTGCGATTCTCGAGTGCCTGTCGCGCCGACTCGGCGTCCTGGCGAGCGGCCATCAGTTCTTTGGCGCGCCTGGCAGCAAGACGAATGGTCGAGTCGAGCACGCGCGGCGGCGCCGGCTTTGGAAGGAACGCGATCGCCGCCGTGGCGGTGACATCGCGATCAGTCAGGGTCAGCGTGTGATCCCCGCTGAACAGCACGACAGCTACGCCGGGGATTGCCTGCGTGATGCGCTCAGCGGCCTCGATGCCCGAGCCATCGGGCATGTGCACATCGAGCAGCACCACATCGGGCACGACATCCAGCGCCCGCTCGAAAGCCTCGCGACCAGTCGAGACCTCGGCAACAACAGTGTGGCCGAGGGTCCCCAGAAGATCGATGAGCAATGAGCGTGCATTGTCATCGTCCTCGGCAATCAGAACACGGATACGCGAGACTGAGTCTGTCATCTTACGGAATCTGGCCCCGCGCGGCGGTAGACGCCAGCGGTGAAAAACGCGGTCAACCTTCGCCGGCGACCTGTGCGAGCAACTCTGATGTTCGGACCGGTTTGCGGAGAATGAAATCTCCATCCGCGCCTGCGCCAACGCGTGGTTCCCAGCCGGTAACGACGCCGATCCGCATCGAAGGCCAGCGTTGTCTTGCAAATGTAATCAAATCCCACCCACTGCCGTCGGAGAGGCCAATATCCGTGACCAGAACCTCGTAGGCTGGTGAGGCCCTCTCTAATAATTCTGTCGCGTCCAATACACCGATGGCAGTATCAACCGAATGGCCGTCGGACTCAAGGAGCGCCTGCATAAATTCGCGACTGTCCGGGTGATCCTCGACGAGCAATACCTTTCTCGCCACGTGTGTTCGCGGTTCTTTGCTCTCGGGGATCTCCAGGGCCGCGACGCGGGACGCCTTCGGAAACACAAGGCGAATCGTCGTGCCGACACCGGGCATCGACTCGATTTCAGCGAAGCCACGGTGCCGCTTGACGATACCATACACCTCGGCCAAGCCGAGGCCGGTTCCCGCTCTTCCTTTAGTCGTGAAGAACGGCTCAAAGGCGCGATCACGCACCTCGGCCGACATGCCGATGCCGGAATCGCGGACCTCGAGACGAACCTCCGTGTCCGTAACCAATGTGCGCAGACCGAGCGTGCCGCCGCCGGCCATGGCGTCCAGTGCGTTCTGCACGAGGTTGAGGAGCGCCTCGCGCAGTTCACCGGTGATCCCGCGGATCATCGCGTCTGGGGCGAGATCGTGCTCGAGGTGCACCATGCCGCCTCGCGCACGCTCCGCCCAGAGCGGCCGCGTCATCGCCACTACTTCGTCGCAGACCGCTGAGAGGTCGACCGGTTCTTCGCGTTCGGCCTGAAGGGGTTCCTGACGAATGAAACGTCCAACGCGCGCCGCAGTGGCAGCGCCAGTCTCCGCCGCCTTGGCTATACGCACCGCGTAGTCTCGCACCGCCGTCGGATTGTCCGCGTTCGCCTCGAGCAGGTACGCTGCGGCCATGATCGGATTGAGCGCGTTGTTGACATCATGCATGACGCCGGCGGCCAGCTGCCCCACGGCAGCGAGCCGGCGCTCGCGGGAACGGGCTTCCTGGAGGGCCAACAGTTCCTGTGTACGCTCCTGCACCATGCGCTCGAGCCGTTCCGCTTCCGTCGACACACGTTCGTACAGCTCCGCGGTACGCCGAGCTTCTTCTTCGAGGGCTTTCGCGAGCTGTGTCTTGACGGTGACGTCGCGCTCAACCGTCACGGCACCACGAATTTTGCCGTGCTCATCGTACAGCGGGTTCGAGTTCACCTCGATGATGACGGGCGAGCCGTCAGCGCCACGCCGTACCGCCAGCGTTTCACCACGCACGCGCTCGCCACGCAACGCGCGCGCCGTAGGATGCTCGTGCATGAACAGGCTCGTGCCGTCGATCGTCCGCGGCCGATCGAGTTGCCAGAGCTCCCGGAGCGTGGACGGCTGACCGGATGGATGGTCCTGCAGTGCCTGCGTATTCGATCGGACGGTTCGTCCCTCGGTGTCGAACACGCGCACGGAGTCCGGAATAACGTCGAAGATCGACTCGAGCTGTGCGACGTTGCGGCTGAGGGTCTCACGCAGATCTTCTCGCTCGCTGACGTCATTGCCGGCGAAGAGAATGCCGCGACCACCGTTTTCCTCAATCAGCGCGGTGAACGTCGTCTCGATGAGCCGGCGACCGCTTCGCTGTTGAAACGGCACGCGAACCGCCAACCCGACGGGAGCGCCACGGAGCGCCCCGTCGATCTGATCGGTGAGGTCGGCCAGCGCGTTCGGAAACGCGTCGTAAATAGAGACCCTCGCCGGCGATACCGCGGCGGCGCCGGTGAGTTCGCGGTAGCGCGCATTCGCGTTGACGAGCCGTAATTCACCGTCAAAGACAGCGATGGCGAGCGGTACGGCTTCGAACAGCACTTCCAGCCGAACGCCGGAAATACCGATGCGTGCGAAGTCGAGACCAGCCGAGGGCTGCGTCACAGAAGAACCAAGGTGAGACCGTGCAGACGAAGCGGCAAATGAGTGGCTACGTGGCCCGTCCCAGGACGGATGGCGACAGCCGCCCGCAACAATGAACAGATGTATTGCCCGGAGGACAACAGAACATACTACACCGTGTCACAGCATGCTGATCGCCAATCCGACGATCACCACCGTAACGGCGCCGACGACGTTGTGCCACAGGAACGACACCGAGGGTGCACCAAAGTTGACCGCCGCAACTGCCGCCATGCCGGTCAAGAGCCCGAAGAATGCGCCCGCCGCGCGCGCGCGGGGCGTCATGGCCAACAGAAATACTCCGAGAATCGATCCGTAGAAGAAGGATCCGAAGCGGTTCACCACCTCGATGAGTGACCCGAGACTCACCGCATACGTCGCCACAACGCATGCAAAAATCCCCCATGCCGCGGTGGCAACGCGGGAAACAACGAGCAGGTGCGCGTCGGGTGCTTCGGCATGTATCCAACGCCGATAGAAGTCGATGACCGTCGTGGTGGACAGCGAATTCAGCTCACCAGAAATGGCGTTCATCGCCGCGGCAATGATCGCCGCGATGAATAGCCCAGCGAGTCCGATCGGCATATGGTCGATCACGAATCGCGGAATGATATAATTCACATCCTTCGACGGCTGGCCCGTCACCTTCGATGCCAGTGCCAAGGCCTCGGCTCGAATCGTATCGTGCGCCGCGGGAACGGTGGTCGCGTTCCACCGCCGCTCCAGGTCCGCGTACGCCGCCGGCTGAGCAGTGCGCACGGCACGCTCATGCGCCGGATTGAACAACAGCGGCGGCGTGTGATACTGGTAGAACACGAACACCAGCACGCCCACGAGCAGCACGAGCGCCTGAAGCGGAATCTTCCAGTAGGCACTGACCAACAATGACGTGCGCGCCTCGTCCACGGACCTCGCCGATAGATAGCGCTGCACCTGGCTCTGGTCGGTGCCGAAGTACGAGAGCATGAGGAACGTGCCGCCGATCATACCCGACCAGAACGTGTAGGTATTCGTGAGACTGAACGAGAAGTCGAAGACGCGGAGGCGGCCCGCCGCTCCGGCGAGGTGCAGCGCGGCGGCCGGCGACACCGGAATCTGGATGAGCAGTGTCACGATGATCGCCACCAATGCCGTGACGATGAGCATCATCTGCTTCACGTCCACCCACGTGACCGCCTGGACACCCCCGATCATCGTATACAGCACCGCCGGCACGCCGATCACGGCGACGCACACAGGGAGACTCCAGCCGAATACCGCCGAGAACACGACGGCCGGCGCGGCGATGATCGTGCCGCACGACATGCCGCGTGAGATCAGAAAGAGAAATGCAGTGAGCGAGCGCGTCTTCGCATCGAAGCGCCGCTCGAGATACTCGTACGCCGTGTACACGCGCGCGCCATGAAGAAACGGCACGAGCGTCACGCCGAGGATGACCATCGCCAACGGCAATCCGAAGTAGAACTGCACGAAGCGCATTCCGTCGGTGGCGCCCTGACCCGTGGTGCCGATCATTGTCACGGCGGAGAGCTGCGTCGCCATGACCGACAGGCCGACCGCCCACCAGGGGATGCTGCGATGGCCAAGGAAATAGCCTTCGATTTCCTTGGTGCCGCGCGATCGGCGCAGACCATGGCTGACGACATACGTCAGCCATCCGACGACGATCACCCAGTCCAGTAGATGCACGGATCCTCGGGAGCGTGAGTGATCATGCCGAGTAGCAGCGCTGTAACGTCCAGAGGAGCAGGAGCGTAACGACCTGCACCGCCATCACGCTCGCCAAGGTGCGCTGAAAACGCCGCCTCGCGTCGCGTTCGCTCATTGATGTTCCGGCTGCACGGGCGCTGGCAGTATCGCCGGCCGTGCGATCGCCCGCTGATCAGCCGACAGCAGGTTGATGAAGAGACGCGCCGCGCCGGGGTTACCCGCCGGCAGCTGGCGGAAGAACGAAAGCGTCGTATACACGTACGTCCCCTTCCCCAGCGACGCGACGAGCACCGCCGCGGCGTTCGGTGGCTCGCCCGGGTCGTTCATGGAGAACAGCGGATGATATGCCGCGTCGAACGTCCGCGGCATGTACGACGCGCGCTCCTGAACCCAGTTTGCGAAGTCGCTGTCGGTGATGCGGTTCGGCGACAGCAGGAGCCGAGAGCTCGGATCGAGCACGCGGACTGGCGCGTCCTCATCGGTCACGCGATCGGCCACCGGCCGCGCCAGCGTCACCGGATACGGCAGAATGCCAGGCTCGGTGTACCTGAGCTGGCCGTACTGCGTGACCATCGTGCCGCCGTTGCGAACGTAGTTCATGAGCACGGGGTTGTTGGCCACGAGTGCCGGACTCGCTTCATAGGCGCGTGGACCGACGACGATGGCACTGAACTTCGAAAGATTGAGCTGTGGAAGCGTCGCGGGGTCGAGCTCCGTCACCGGCAACCCGAGCTCTTCGAGCATCGGCATCACGTTGTCGCCCACTCCCGTGATATATCCAATGCGAAGATCGCCATAGCTCGCGTTCACCGCCTGCAGTTGCACGTCGGACGGGCGATAGTACTGCAACGGCGGAATATGCTCGAACTCGATCGGCACAAAGCCGAGCGAGTAGATGTCGTTGCCGATCCTTGCGTTCGCCAGGATCTGATGGCGGCCGGTCATCAAGCGGCCCTGAACGCGAAAATAGAGACGTGCGTCGCCGAAGGGCGCGAGCGTGAGCCGACGAATGGCAGAGTCGGTGCGGAGTCCCTCGGGCAGCACGAGCGACACTGCGACCTCACGCGGGACGGTCGCAGCCGAGTGGACGAACACCATCATCGTGCGGTCGAACGGAACCTCGGCGCGCGCGTACTCCACTTCATGCTGAAGCAGGACCGTCAGCGCCGGCACCACCACAATCGGGCGGCGCACCTCACCGCGCACCGGGTCCGCGTACCGGTAGACGATCGGACCGGTCTGCACCGGCACCTGCACGGCGCCAATGCGGATCTCTGCGTCGACGCCTGATTCCTGAACGCGATCTTCCCCCATGACCATTTCCGGGGCAACGAACGCATCGTGTTGCGTCGCGTTCTGGACGAACATATCGCCGACACGAGGGCGGCGGAGCCACCAGGAAACGGAACGGGCAATGCCAGCGTGATAGCTGAGCGTTTCACGCGCGGTGCTGTCGGGAAGGATCGCACGTGGTGAAGACGGAACGAGCGCCGGTTGGCCGACGACGGCCGCGCGCGCGAGCATGACCGGGATCTTCCCTTCGTTGTATACCGACACGCTAATCGGCATGCTATCGCCCTCGGCAACGATGGCGCGAGCGGCAGTGGCTTGGACCGTGACCCCGGCGGCAAGGAGGAGCGCGGCGCTGGCACGTTCGCGCGTCGCCGCGAGCGCGAGCGCCAGATCGCCCACCGCGCCGGAACAGGGTGGCGGGGACGCCGGCCCGATCGCCTCGAGCGTGGTGCACCGAATGCCACTCGCCGCGCGTTGCGCGAGTCGCACATAATTCGCCAGCGGCGCAACCATGGTCGCTGGGCCAACGAGATCAGTGGCCTGCAGCACCGCCGCCTGCGCAATCGTCAGTGAATCCAGGCCCGTGCGCGCCGAATCGACAAGACGCAGCGACTTGAACCGTGTCCAGCCTGTGTCGATCCCCGTGAACAGTCCCGACTCAGGCGCCGCTGCGTCGCTCACGCGCGAGACCTCCAGTCGTACGCCATCGAGTCGCACCCCGAGCTCGGGCAATCCGCCCTGCCCTTGCGAGCGATGTTGCGAGCGGCTCTCGGTGGCAAGTTCCGAATACGTACGACCGATGAGCGGATCGTACTCGCCGACATTGAACGTCAGTGTTCCGCCGCCGCGGCGGGCGCTCCGGTAGAATTTGAGTGGTGTCCACGGCGGGAGTCCGCCGAGTTTCGCTGCGGGAAAGCGAACGGTGTCGGCCGCGGCATCGAACACCTCGCGCGCAACGACACCCGAGTACTGATGATGCCCGTGTCCATCCGCCGGCGTCCCCGACCACACCGAGATGATCACCTGCGGACGGAAGGCGCGCACGATCGCGACCATGTCCTTCAGAATCGAATCTTTCGGCCAATGCCGATAGGTCTCGTCGATCGTCTTGGAGAAGCCGAAGTCGTATGCGCGAGTGAAGTACTGGCGACCGCCGTCAATGCGGCGAGCGGCGAGCAGTTCCTCGGTGCGAATCATTCCGAGCACTTCGCCGAGCTCGTTCCCAATGAGATTCTGCCCGCCATCCCCACGCGTGAGCGACAGATAGGCCGTCTCGACGTGCCGCCCCTTCGCGAGGTATGCAATGAGCTGCGTATCCTCGTCGTCCGGGTGCGCCCCGATCATCAACACGCGGGTCGTGGTCCCGAGCCCCTGCACCAACTCGCCCAACGCAGCGGCGCCGCGCTCCTGAGCAGAGAGGCGCGGCGCACCGATGAACAGTAGACTGACAAGAGCAACGAATACTCGTTTCAACACTCGGTATCCTCGATGTAGGCCTACCTGCAACTCGTGGAGGTCAGCGACCCGAGCCGACCTTTCGCTTCGAGACAGGCGTATACGTCATCGCGTCTTTCACGATGCGCGCCTGTTCGGTCTTGTGTGAATCCTGATAGCCCTCAGCCGGGCTCGCACGTTCCGGACGACCGATGTAGCGAAGTGTCGTCATGGTGCCAATCGACGCGCGGAGCCTCGGCTGCACATACGTCCACGCGCCCATGTTCTTCGGCTCTTCCTGAACCCACACCACGTCCTCGACCGTCGGATACTGATCGACGATCTCGCCGATTTCGCGCGGCCAGGGCGCCAGCTCCTCGACACGAACGATCGCCACGTTGGCGGCATGTTCGGCGGCGATGAGATCGTAATAGATGCGACCCGTACAGAACACGAGACGCTGCACGCCATCACGCTTCTCCGTCATGGCCGGATCATCCATCACGGGCTGGAAAGATCCAGCGGAGAGCTCCTCGAGCTTGGATGCCGCGGCGGGGAGCCGCAGCAACGACTTCGGCGCCATGACCACCAGTGGCCGGCGCGGCCGGTTCATGCCCTGGCGGCGCAAGAGGTGAAAGTACTGCGCCGGCGTGGACGGATACGCCACGATCATGTTCGCGTCGGCCGACATTTGCAGGTAGCGCTCGAGCCGCGCGCTCGAATGCTCGGGACCCTGTCCTTCGTAGCCGTGCGGGAGGAGCAGGACGAGCCCGGACGACTGTCGCCACTTGGCACGGCCGGCGGAGATGAACTGATCGATGACCGGCTGCGCAACGTTGGCGAAATCGCCGTACTGCGCCTCCCAGAGCACCAGATCGTCCAGCGCCGCGACGCTGAAGCCGTACTCGAACCCGAGCGCCGCAGTCTCCGACAGCGGGCTATTATAGACCTCAAATGCGCCCGTCGCCTGCGGCAGATTCGCAAGCGGCGTGAAGGTCTCGCCCGTGTTCACCTCGTGGAGCACCACCTGGCGGTGCGAGAACGTGCCCCGCTCGCTATCCTGGCCGGTCAGCCGCACGCTCGTGCCTTCGGTGAGCAGGGACGCGAACGCCAGAGCTTCGGCATGCCCCCAGTCGATGCCGCCACTGTTGATCGTGTCGCGCCGGCGCGGCAGCGTGCGTTGCATGGTGGGGTGCAGCTTGAAGGTCGAGGGCCAGCTCAGCAGCTGTTCGTTCAGTGCGACGAGCTTCTCGGCTCGCACCGCCGTGTTCGGCGGCGGCGCGGATGTATCCGCCACCGGTGGCTCGCTCTGGGTCTCGGCAGCGGCGGCCTGCTTCATCTCCTGATAGATCGACTGCAGCCGATCAGACAGCGCCTTGTCGGCCGCCTTTACCTCGTCCTCCGTCATGACGCGCTCGCGCACCAGGCGCGCACCGAACACTTCGCGCGGGCTTGGATGCTCCGTGATGATCTTGTACATCAGCGGCTGCGTGAACGCCGGCTGATCCGACTCGTTGTGGCCGTGACGGCGATAGCCGACGAGGTCGATGAGAAAGTCCTTCTTGAACCGCTGGCGATAGGCGGCAGCAAGTCGAACGGCCTGCAGACAGGCCTCCGCGTCGTCAGCGTTCACGTGCACCACCGGAATCTCGAAGCCCTTCGCAAGGTCACTCGAATAATGCGTGGAACGTGCGTCGATCGGATCGGTGGTGAAACCGACCTGATTGTTGGCGATGATGTGCAGCGTCCCGCCCACGCGATATCCACGCAGGAGCGACAGGTTGAGCGTCTCCGACACCACCCCCTCGCCGGGAAACGACGAGTCGCCGTGCACGACGATCGGCAGCACACTCGATTCATCGCGGGTGTTCGGCGCGGCCCCGTGCACGCGCTGCCACGCGCGTGCCATGCCCGCCGCGACAGGGTTCACGAGCTCGAGATGACTCGGGTTGGGCACCAGTTCGAGCGCCACCGATCCCGCGCCCACGATGTCGCGCGTACTGCGATATCCCTTGTGGTACTTCACGTCGCCCGTGTCGGCCTTGGCATTCGCCGGCGGATGGCGCCCCTCGAACTCGTCGAGCAGTTCGCGATACGTCTTTCCCATGACGTGCGTGAGCACGTTGAGTCTGCCGCGATGCGCCATGCCGATCACGATCTGATGCGCGCCCAGCTCCGCGGCGCGGGCGATGGCTTCGTCGATCATCGGCACGAGCGCGTCCACGCCTTCAATGGAAAAGCGCTTGACGCTGACGTAGGCAAGACCGAGGAAACGTTCCAGACCGTCCACTTCAGTGAGTCGCCGAAGCAATGCCTTCTTCTCATCTGCTGTCAGCGGCGTGGTTGCCCGGCCCGACTCGACCATGGTGCGGAACCATTCCCGCTCGTTGTCTTCTCCGAGATGTTCGAATTCGTAGCCCAGTGCACCACAGTAGTCCTCGCGCATGCGCTGGACGACATCCGCAGCGGTGCCGGCGTCGCCGCCGACGGCGGAGGCAGGAATCTGCAGGAGATCGGCTTCAGTGATGCCGTGAAACTCTGGCTTGAGCTCGGCGGCGCCGGGAGGCGGTGTGCCGAGTGGATCGAGTGATACGGCGAGGTGGCCGTACCGCTGAATGGCGCCGAGCAACGACGCCGCGCCAGCGGCCTTGCGAAGAAGCGATGCGTCGTACCCACCCGGCGCGGCTGCGGGGCCAGAGAACCGTTCGGCGACACGGAAAAACTGGCGCCATGATTCGTCGACCGACGCGGGATCGCGGCGGTACGATTCGTACGCCTCCGCGATGTACCCGTCGTTGAAGACGCTCGTAATGGGAAGGCTGCTGGACATAGTCTAAAAATCTAACGCCGGGCCGAGCGCAGGTCGTGCAGTTAGCCTTCGTCCATCGGCAGGACGAGTGTGAATGCCGAACCCTTCCCGGTCTCAGATTGCACTTCGATGGTACCCCCCAGCAGCTTTGCGATGCCCCGGGAAATGTACAGGCCCAGCCCCGTGCCGCCGTGTCGCCGCGTCAGACCGGTGTCGAGTTGCGCAAACGGTTTGAACAGCCGCTCGATATCGGCGCGCGCGATTCCAATGCCAGTGTCACGAATGGTGAATCGTACCATGCCGTCAGCAAGAGTCAGTTCGAGGCGCACGTCGCCGGCATCCGTAAACTTCACCGCGTTCCCGGCCAGATTGACGAGCACCTGCCGCACCTTGTCGATGTCGCTCGTGACGCGGATGGCTTCATCCGGAACGCGGACGCTGAACACGAGATGCTTCTGTCGCGCCAGCGGCTCGATGATCGCCGCGGCCGCGTGTACAATGTCAGCGGCCAGAAAGTCGGTGGGACGCACGCGTTCGCGTCCCTCGTCCAGACTCGAAAAGGCGAGCATCTCCTCGATGACTGTTGCAAGGTGTTGTGTGACGGACCGCATGCGTTCGAGCACGTCGATCTGGTTCTCCGACAGTGGACCGATCACTTGGTCGACGAGCAGCTCTTCGTACCCGGCGAGTGCGGTGAGCGGCGTGCGCAGCTCATGCGAAACGGTGGCCAAGAAGCGGCTCTTCGCACGGTCCGCCGCCTGCGCTTCTTCCAGCAACTCGGCTTTCCACAACGCGACTGCCGCATAGTCGGCAATGACGCGCAACCGAGACGTTTCGCGACGAGAAAAGGGCGGTGTGCCGAGGTCGCGCGTCACCGCGAGCACGCCGAGCATGACGTCGTGCGCGATCAACGGGGCAAGGAGCATCGGTCCGATGCGGATTTCAGGCATCACATCGGATAGTGGACGGGTCGATCCACTGAAATCGGATACCGCAACAACGTCGCGCGTCCGCTGTACTTCGCGCAGGAGCGAGCCAGGCAAGGCGAACCGGCGACCACGCGCGACGACCAGCGGGCCGCTCGCCGCAATGAGTTCGCCTTCGTTGGGCAAGGCGCGCAATACCGCCGCGCCGTTCCCTCCACACTGCGCTGCTCCGGCCGTGCACAGTATTTCGAGCAACGCGCTGGTGTCGGTCTCGCCGGCCATGCGCCGAGCCAGGTGACGCAACGCGTCGCTGTCGGCGTCGGAAACGGGCTGGTTGAGTCCGAGCAGCAACGCACCATCCTCCGTTCGACAGATGCTGGCGTCGAGCTCTAAACGGAGCGCATCGTGAAGAACGACTCGACGTAGCACGCCGTCGGCGCCTGTGGAATGCAGCGCGTCGAGCAGTGCCTTGGCGGGGAAGAAGGCGCGAGCATCATCGCCCCGGCCGCCGTCGGTCAGCGATGCTGCGCGACCGGTCTCGTCTCCGTCCACGGAAGCACGTTGGGTGGATTGATGCCGCCGCACCTCCGCCGCACCGCGCCGAGGACGCGTTGCGCGTCGTCGGCGTTCAACGTCGGCAGATAGAGGAATCCGGCGATCCCGCTGATGTCCAGCAGGTGTGCCTCACCGGGATGCCGCGTCAGGCTCACGGCGATCAACGGCAGACTGGACAGCGCGGGGTCGGTCTCCCAAGCCGTCAGGGACATCGTGGCGAGCAGATCGTAGTCACAGATGACGGCATCTGGATGTTGCGTGGACACTTGATTCATCGCTTCGGCCATGCCGACGCACGGTACAGTGTCCACACCGAACTGCTCGAAGAAGTGAGCGAGGTGTTCGCTCAGAAACGGATGACGGCCGACACACAACACTCGCATCAGCGCAATATACGTCGATGAACGCCCAGCCATGAGAGGCTCGCGCTCCGTGCACAATTATATTACAGTTGACCCCGCTGGCGCTCCGAAGATGGAGTGTTTCGCTCACACTGGTCCCCTGCCGACGCCCTCCTTATGACCAACGACGTAATGCGCACCGCCCTGTTCCGCAGCGGCCTGCTCGCCGCACTACTGCTCACGCCGTCCCTAGCGAGTGCGCAGCTGCCAATTCCATTGATGAGCGTCAATGGCGGCGTGTCGAGTTATTCGCTCGCCAACTCAGGCACCACTCCGTTCGGCGCGCTACGCGTCGATGTTCCGCTGCTCGTACTGCTAGCCGAAGGAAGCCTGGGCATCATGCGCCCCGATGAACAGTTGAGCGGCGGACGGCGCACGTATGTCATTCCCGAAGCACAGCTTCAGTACCAGCTCCTTCCCATGCTGGTGCGCCCCTATGTCGGCGCCGGACTTGGCTGGTTCAAAGCGGTCAGCGGCCCCGGTGCGCTCACGAGTCAGCTCACACCTTCCGTCGCGGCTGGTGTGCGTCTGAGCGTGCCGGTAATTCCCCTCGGGTTCCGCGGCGAAGTGCGCTACCGTGGGGTGGGATCGGGGTTCTCGCAGCACGCCACCGAATTCACGATCGGCGTGAATTGGTGAGGAGCGCGATCCACGCTCTCCGGCAACTGCAGCCGGAACGTGCTCCCTTCGCCCAGGGTCGACTCGACGGTGAGTGAGCCATGCAGCAACTCGGCAAGGCGACGGGAAATGGGGAGACCAAGGCCGGTGCCGTCCTGGAGTTGCGTCTTCCCGATCTGCACGAATTCGTGGAATACACGCTCGCGGTCGTCGTCGGAGATGCCGACTCCACCATCGATGACCTCGATGATCACTCCGCCATCCTCGTTGGCCAGACAGCGCACATGGACGGGCTGGCCACGCCCGAACTTGATCGCGTTGGACAACAAGTTGAGCAGGATCTGACGCACGCGACGCGGATCGGACACGATCTTGATCGGCGCGTTGCGGCTGAGCTCGAGCGACAACGCAGAACCATGCTGATCGGCGAGCGGCCGCACGGTAACGAACAGATCCTCGATGAGCGTCGGGAACTCCACCGGCTGCAGCCGTAGGTCGATCTTGCCGGCCTCGATCTTGGAGAGGTCCAGCACGTCGTTGACGAGCTCCAGCAGATGGCGCGCTGCCTTTTGCGTACGCTCGACGCCCTCGGCTTGCTTGTCATTGAGCGGGCCGTAGATGCGTTCGAGCAGCAGGGTGCTGTAGCCGAGCACCGCGTTGATCGGCGTCCGAAGCTCGTGGCTCATCGACGCGTAGAATCGGCTGCGCGCTGTCATTGCGCGCTCCAGCTCGAACTGACGGCGCTGCAGCTCTTCGTTGAGCTCCTTGAGTTCCCAGGTGGAGTGGGCGAGTGAATCCGCCTGGCGCTTCAGTTCCTGTTCATGCCGCACCCGATCCGAGATGTCGCGCACAATCAGCGTGTACGTCCGTCCCGCGAGCGTGTCGAGGCAGGACACCGACGCTTCGATCGGAAACGTCTCGCCATTCGCACGTCGCCCCGTGAACGCATGTGGAGCCACGACCCTACCCGGCTTGCCTGGATCGCCACGCTGTTCGTTGGCGGTGGTGCAGAGGTTCGCCACCGTATCACCGCTGATTCCGCTGGGGAAGAAGCGCTTGATGGTCCCTCCAACGGCTTCCGCGGCGGATGTCGCGAACATCCCCTCCGCGGCGGCGTTCGCGAGCGCGATGTTTCCGTCGGAGTCGAACACGACAATCGCGTCCATCGCCGAGGTGAAGATCTCGCGGAACCTTGCCTCGGATTGGAGCAGCTCGCGCATGTGCCGCAGCTCGAGCTCCTGCCGTTGGCTTTCGCGCAGACGCTGTTCCTGCTCGGAAATGCGCCGTTGCTGACGGTACAGCTCAACGAAGACATTCACCTTGGAGCGCAGAATCTCGGGCTGAAACGGTTTGAACACATAGTCGACGGCGCCCACGGAGTAGCCCTTGAAGACGTACTCGTCTTCCTTGCTGATCGCCGTGAGAAAGATGATCGGAATGAACTTCGTGCGCGCTCGGGCCTTGATGAGCCGTGCGGTTTCGAAGCCATTCATGTGCGGCATTTGCACATCGAGCAGGATCACGGCAAAGTCGTGCTCGAGCAGGCAACGCAGCGCGGCTTCGCCGGATTGCGCGCGCACGAGTCGCTGGTCGAGAGGTTCGAGGATGGCTTCGAGGGCGAGCAGGTTTTCTGCGCGGTCGTCCACCAGCAGGATATCAACCTGATCGGTAACCTGCGTCATCTCGCCCTTTGGTGGTGCGCATCTACGGCCGGCGCGGGCAGCGCTGCCAGGACTCGGCAGATGTCCGCGATCGACAACACGCGGGCCTGTGGCACACAACGGATCGCGGCGGCAGGCATGATCGGACTCTCCGCGGTAGCCGGGTCCTGAACCAGCGTGAGGCCCCCACGGTCATGGATTCGCTTCAAGCCCTGCGCGCCGTCGGCGTTGGCACCGGTGAGAACCACACCGACACTGCGGGCGCCGTAGGTCTCGGCGGCCGAAATGAATGTCACGTCGATGGAGGGGCGACTGTGGTTCACCGGCTCGTCCAACGAGAGCGCGAAACACCCGTCTTCGATGAGCAGATGATAATCGGCCGGCGCGATGTAGATGCTGCCGGCCATGATGCGCGCCTTGTCGTCCACATCGCGAACGGCGAGCGTCGTACGATCCTTGAGAAGTGCGGCCAACAGATGGTCCGACTGTTTGTTGCGATGCTGCACGATCACAATGGGGATGCCGAAATACGGCGGTAACCCTTCGGTCAATTTCCGCAGCGCGGCCAATCCACCCCAGGACGTTCCAATGACGATGATCTCGTAGCTCACGACTACCTGATGTTGCGGTAGACATCTTCCCACGGGTGCACGTGCTGATAGCAAGGCTCGTACTGGGAAACCCTCGAGGTCTCCTGGCTCCCCAGCGCCAGAACGCCAAACAGGACGAGGCAAGGACCGGTTGCCCTTCAGCGGTACAGCCATACGCGCATCAGACTCAGCAGTTGATCGTTGTCCACCGGCTTCGTGATATAGTCCGATACACCGGCCGCGATGGACTTGTCCCGATCTTCCTTCATGGCCTTGGCCGTGAGCGCAATGATAGGCAGCGAACGGAACAGCGGACGCGCCCGAATTGCGCGCGTCGTTTCATAGCCGTCCATGCCCGGCATCATCACGTCCATCAGCACCAGGTCGGTTCTCGGCGCGGACTCGAGCTTGGCAACGGCGTCTTTGCCGTTCTCGGCAAACGAGACGTTCATGCCATGCTGTTCGAGCACACTCGTGAGCGAATACACGTTGCGTACATCGTCGTCGACGATGAGAATGCGCTTCCCCGCAAACACGGCGCGGTCGCGGTCGTCGTCGAAGCCAGCGGACCGCGGCAAACGTGTCGCTTCGCTTCCCTCGCCGCCTGCGCCGCCTGCGCCGCGCGCCGCACCCTCACGCTCCACATATCGAGCCGGCAGGAACAACGTGAACGTGCTGCCCTCACCCGGCGTGCTGTCGACGCGAATCTCGCCGCCCAACAGCCCCGCGATCTCACGGCTGATCGACAAGCCAAGTCCGGTCCCCCCGAACTTGCGACTCGTCGTACCATCCGCTTGTTGGAACGCCTCGAAGATGAGCTGCTGCTTGGTTTGCGGAATGCCAATACCGGTGTCCTTCACCGCGAATGCGATCACGCCACCTTCCACGCGATCCAGCATCCGCGACACGAAGCGCCGGTTGCTCTCGGCGCGGCGAACGGACAGCGTGACACCACCGTGCGCCGTAAACTTGAACGCGTTGGACAGCAGGTTCTTGATCACCTGCTGCAAGCGCCTCTCGTCGGTGAAGATTGGCGACGGCACGTCAGGCGAGATGTCCACGGTGAAGCTCAGATGCTTCTGTTCGGCCACCGGCCCGAACGTGCGATCGACAAACGCACGAAATTCGGTCATCGACACGTCGGTCGGGCTGACATCCATCTTTCCAGCTTCCACCTTCGACAGGTCGAGAATGTCGTTGATCAGATTGAGCAGGTCCGTGCCTGACGAGTAGATCGTCTGCGCGAACTCCACCTGCTTCTTCGTGAGGTTGCTGTCCTTGTTCTCCGCGAGAAGCTTGGAGAGAATGAGCAGCGAGTTGAGCGGGGTACGCAGTTCGTGCGACACGTTCGCCAAGAACTCGCTCTTGTATTTGGAGCTGAGTGAGAGCTGTTCAGCCTTCTCCTCGAGCTCGGCGTTGGACCGCTTGAGCTCGTCCTGCTGTTGCTGGAGCTCCTTCGACTGGCTCTGCAACTCCTGGGTCAATTGCTGCGATTGCTCGAGCAACTCCTCAGTCCGCATGTTCGCCTGAATCATGTTCAGTACTACGCCGAGCGATTCAGCGAGCTGGTCGAGAAAGGCCTGGTGGATCTGACTGAACGGCAGGAAGCTCGCGAGCTCGATCACCGCCTTGACGTCGCCCTCGAACAGGATCGGCAGGACGATGATGTTGCGCGGCGGTGCTTCGCCGAGGCCCGAGGTGATCTGGATATAGTCGCCAGGCACGTTCTGCAGCAGGATCGGCTGCTTCTCGAGCGCTGCCTGACCGACGAGCCCCTCTCCCGGAGCGAATTGCTTGGCGACCTGCCTTCGTGCTCGATACGCGTAGCTCGCCACGAGCTTGAGCACGACACCGCCCGCGTCCTGATCGGAGATGAAGAACGCGCCATGGTGCGCGCTCACCAACGGTGTGAGTTCGCTCATGATGAGGCGCGATACGCTTGCCAGATCCTTCTGGCCCTGCATCATGCGGCTGAACTTGGCCAGGTTGGTCTTGAGCCAGTCCTGCTCCTGATTGCGCTCCGTGGTCTCGCGCAGCTTGGCAATCATCTGATTGATGTTCGCCTTGAGCTCGTCGAACTCGCCCTGGGCTTCGCCGGCGATCTTCTGCGACAGATCGCCTTCGGCAACCGCCTGAATGACACGAGAGACTTCGGACGTCGGTTGTACGAGATCGGTGATCAGGCTGTTCACCGAGTCCACCGCCTTGATCCATTGTCCCTCGGCACCGGCCATCCATACGCGATCGCGCATCTTGCCTTCGCGCCCGACGGCCGTGCGCACGCGCGCGAGCTCGTCCACGAGGCGCGCTTGCTTCTGCGCGACGCGGTTGAAGAGATCTATGATCTCCGCCATGAGCGGCTCGCCGTCGGCGGTGAGGCGCACGGAGAAGTCGCCGGCGTTCACGGCACGCAACCCAGCGAGCAACCGTTGTAGCGAGCGTTGGCGGGTTCGACGTTGTTGCACCGGAGCAGTGACCGATTGCTCGCCGTTGTCGGCGGGTGGAACCTCGATGTTTTCGTCACGCGTGATGCGGACGTCGTCGGGATCGGTTCGCTTGGAGTGCGAACCGCTCTTAGTTGCGGTTTTTCGCGCTCGCCGAGCACTCCCGCCATTGCTGCGTGCGCTCGATAGAGGGGTTTCCCGATCGATCCCCTCTGGACCTTCGCCGACGCCCATGGGCGACTCCTGACGAAAGGGTACAAAGCCGATTGCCACCGTCGATGAACCAGGGGCGGTCGATGCGGCATGCAGAGGACGAGTACGAGGGGCAGTTATGCAAGAACCGGACACAAGAAAAACGGCTGTGTAAGCAGCCGCTTCCGGTGAAAGGCAGTGCGGTGAAGCAGGTCGCAGGACGACCTAACGACCCTCATGGAGCGGCGCGGTGGCAAGAATACTCAACGCGGGTCGGCATCGAGTCGCCGAAGTGACGCGTCTTAACGCCGCAATGAAGTATTCAAGTACCGAAATGAAGTGGATGAATGCCGAAGTCGGCTGACCGAATCCCACGGTCGCCTGACCGAGTGCCATGGTCGCCTGACCGGATCCCGCAGCCGCCCGAACGCTTGCCGAGGTCGAGTAACCGTCTCCCGCGGTCGAGTGAACACTTGCCGATGTCGGGTGCACACTTGCCGAGGTCGGCTGAACGTTTGCCGCGGTCAAGTGGACACTCACCGAGTACAAGTGCGCAGTTACCCAAGCCAAGTGAACGGTTACCCAAGCCAAGTGGACGATCACCCAAATCACATGGACGGTCGCCCAAATCACATGGACGCTCGCCCAAATGGAGTGGACAACCGCCGAAATGAGCTGACCGATCGCCGAAATGAGGTGACCGATCGGCGAAATGAGGTAACCGATCGCCAAAATGGCGTGACCGATCGGCGAAATGAGGTAACCGATCGCCGAAATGGAGTGGACGCTCACCCCAGTCGAGTGGACCGTTGCCGAAGCCAGGTGGACGGGTTTCGAAGCCAGGTGGTGGAGGCATGATCAGGTAAACGCCCGGTTCCTGCGCTAATGACCTTCGCGAAGGTTCGGGGACACGGAAGTCGGGAGACGGGACACGGGACACGGGATGCCTGTCATCAGGATGAACGAGCTACCACCCCGACCAGCCATCCAATTTACGGGCGAGACTTAGTGATTCTCAGAGATACAAGGATGACAGGTATCCTAGCCGGGGATACCGTTCAGCGCGTTGGTATCTCCGCCACTACGAGGTGCACGGCAATGCCGCCGTTTCGCGACCGGAAGCGTTCCTCAAACGACAATCCCGTCTGCCGCTCGAGTTGCTTGTCGGCCGAAAACAACGCCAGCGTCCAACCCGGTCGATGGCGCCGTAACACGTTTCCCAGCTGCGCATAGAGATTTCGCAGCGCAGCCGTTTCCCCTATCCGAACGCCGTAGGGCGGATTCGACGCGACGAGCCCCGGCGGCTCGGCTGTGCCCAATGCAGACACCGGCTGAGCGGCAAAGCAAATATCGGCCGCGACACCGGCGCGTTCGGCGTTCGCCCGAGCTGCCGTGATGGCGCCCTCATCACGATCGAAGCCACTGATCATAATGGGCGATCGCTCCAGCTCGCCGGCGCGCGCATCGGCGAGCAGTCGTTTCCATGATTTCTCGTCTGCCCCAGGCCAGCGCAGGAATGCGAACGAGCGATCGCGTCCAGGCGCCATGCGGCGAGCGATGAGCGCCGCCTCGATGGGCACCGTTCCCGAGCCGCACATCGGATCGACGAGCGGCGTCTCACCCGTCCACCCGGCGCCGAGCAGCACAGCCGCGGCCAACGTCTCGCGCAGCGGCGCTCTCGCAAGTTGCTGCCGATATCCACGGCGGTGCAGGAGCGCACCGGAGGTGTCGACGCTCACTGTACATGCGTCATGCACGAAGCGCACTATGAACAGCTGGCGCTCGCCGGACGCAGAGTCCTCATCGTCATCGCTCGCGCTGCTCTCCAGCCGCGCACCTTTCACGTGCAGTTGGACCGCATCGCCAAGGCGCTGGGCGACCGCACCGCTGTGATAGAGTCGTGACTTGCGGCACGTTACGCGGAACTCCACTGGCACGCCGGGCGAGACGAAACGCTCCCACTCCATCCGACGCGCATGTCGTTCCAGCTCAAAGAACGTCTTGGCGCGGAACTCGGCGATCCGCACGATCACGCGACTCGCGGTCCGAAGCCAGAGGTTGGCCCGGGCCACGGTATCGAGCGTGCCAGTCCACGCGACGCCCCCCGGCTCGGGCATTCCGGTCACCCCGATCGCGGCGAGCTCGCGCGCGCAGAGGTCTTCGAGTCCCGGCGCGGTGATCGCGAACGCCGACAGTTGATTGGGCGGTGTGGAAGGTTTCACAGACGCAACATAGTCGCCGTGCGAACCCGCGACGGTCCTACGCCGCCGCTGAAGCGCCAGATCCCGGCCTGGGTACGCGGAATGGCGTTCGCCGTGCGTCGAAGACGCGGTAGGCAAGCAGCATCGCGAAAACCGCGAGGTAGACGAGCGGAAAGAAGGTGTCCTTCTTCACCGCCCAGAGATAGTGCACCGTACCCGTGATCGCGGCGACATAGACCAGGCGGTGAAGTCGCACCCAGCGTTTACCGAGCCGGCGCACCCATCCCTTTGTCGACGTGATGGCGAGCGGCACCAGGATCAGCCACGTGAGCATCCCGATGAAAATGTACTGGTGCTTCACGATCTCGTGCCACATGTCGCCCCAGGCGAAGAACCAGTCCACCGCGGCCCACATGCTGAGGTGCACACACGCATAAAAGAATGTGCACAAGCCGAGCATCCGCCGATATCTGGCGAGAAAGTTCCAGCCAAAGCTCCGGCGCAATGGCGTGAGCGCCAGCGTCACCGCAAGCAGCCGTAGCGTCCACAAGCCCGTCTGAATCTCCAGTTCGCGGATGGGATTGGCACCAAGCCGATTGGTTGCAACACGCCACCCGGTCAGCGCCAGCGGAAGAAGCGCGATGAGGAAGACCATGCCTTTGGCCCACGCACGTCGCCCACCACGCGGCACCGGTCGCGTCAAAAATTCTTCCTCAGGTCCATGCCGGTATACAGACGGGCCACCTGATCCGCATACCCGTTGAACATGAGCGTTTTCTGACGCCGAAATTGTCCGATGCGGCGCTCGCTCGCTTGCGTCCATCGTGGGTGGTCAACGTCGGGGTTGACGTTCGCGTAGAAGCCGTACTCGTTGGGATTGGCGATCTGCCAGGTATTCCGCGGCTGTTCGGCCACCAGTGAGATCCGCGTGATCGCCTTGATTCCCTTGAAGCCGTACTTCCACGGCACGATCAACCGCAGCGGCGCGCCGTTCTGGTTCGGCAGCGTCTTCCCGTACAGCCCCGTCACCATGAGCGTCAGCGGATGCGTGGCTTCGTCCATGCGCAGCCCCTCGACATACGGCCACGGCAGGACGGCGGCCTTCTGCCCCGGCATCTGCGTCGGGTCGTAAAGCGTTTCGAAGCGTACATACTTTGCGCTCGGCAATGGCTCGAAGCGCTGGATCATTTCCGCCAACGGAATTCCCTGCCATGGAATGACCATCGACCACGCTTCGACGCAGCGAAAGCGGTACACTCGATCCTCGAGCTTGTACGGCTTGACGAGATCCTCGAGGTGATACGTGGCGGGCTTCTTCACCAGGCCGTCCACCTTCACCGTCCATGGGCGAGTGCGGAAGTTCCGCGCATTCCGTGACGGATCTTCCTTGTCGGTGCCGAACTCGTAGTAGTTGTTGTAGCCGGTAATCTCGTCCCAGCTGTTCGGCTTGTCGTCCTGCCGGCCGGCCGGCGCAGCCATCGACGCAAGTCGGCCGGTGCCGAGCACGCCTGCCGCTGCCAGCCCGGCTACCGCGAGGAAACTGCGCCTGTCGAGATAGCGCTCCTCCGGCGTGATCTCCGAAGACTTGATGGCGTCTGGTTTCCTGATGAGCATGTCAGACTCGCGTTCAAGATTGTTATTGAAGATAAGGCGTGGCGCGGAGGCGTGTTCGCGAGCAGTCAAGCTGGAGAGGGCAACGAGCGCGGTCCATTTCCTGCCCCTGTAATCTCCAATGCCACAGATGCTTCGGACCAAGGCGCGGCGCGTACTCATCGCCCGATTCGGTCATCGAGAATTCCAGCGAGGCCAGTGGGAGCCGATTCGCGCCGTCCTCGAGGGTCGGGACGCGCTCGTCGTCATGCCAACGGGCAGCGGAAAGTCACTGGTCTATCAGTTGCCCGCGCTCATGCTGCCGGGCCTCACCGTGGTGGTGAGTCCGCTCATCGCGCTCATGAAGGACCAGCAGGACAAGCTGGCTGCGCACGGGGTGGATGCCATGGCGATGCACTCGCACCTCACCGGCGCGCAGGCGCGCGATCTCTCGGCGCGCGTCGGTGACGGCGGCGGCGAGATTCTCTATCTCACGCCGGAGCGATTCAAGGATCGTGAATTCTTCGAGCAGTTGCTCACGCGCCGGGTGAGCCTGTTCGTCATCGACGAAGCGCATTGCGTCAGCCAGTGGGGGCATGATTTCCGCCCCGACTATCTCACGCTCGGTTCGGTCGTGAAGCGTCTCGGCCGTCCCCCCATTCTTGCCCTCACGGCCACAGCGACGGTAGAGGTTCGTGCGGATATCGCGCGACAACTGGGCATGAGCAATCCCCACAGCACCGTGACCGGCTTCGCACGTCCGAATCTCCGATTCGAGGTGAAGCGCACCGTCAACGAAACGATGAAGGATGCTGCGCTCGGCCAGATGCTGCACGACACCGATGGCGTCGGCGTGATCTACGTTGCCACGGTTCGTGAAGCAGAGCGGCTCTACGAGCAGCTCAAGGTTCGCGACGCCGTCGGGATGTATCACGGAAAGATGGCGGCGGCCGAGCGGAAGACCATGCAGGACCAGTTCATGGCCGATCGGTTCAGGGCCATGATTGCGACGAACGCGTTCGGCCTCGGTATCGACAAGCAGGATCTGCGCTTCGTCATTCACTACCATTTCCCCGGTTCCGTGGAGTCGTATTACCAGGAAGCCGGCCGCGCCGGCCGCGAGGGACTGCCGGCGACATGCACGCTGTTCTATCGCGTCGAGGACAGCCGGGTGCAGTCGTACTTCCTTGGCGGCAAGTACCCCGATGTCGAAGAGGCGGCCCGCGTCGCGATCGTGCTCGAGCAGGTAGCGATCAACGAGACCGTCCTCCTGGAGGACCTCGCGGACAAGGCGGGTGTGGCGCGGCGCAAGACGCGGATTGTCCTGGTACTCCTCAAGCGACACGGCCTCGTGCGCGAGTATCGTGGGGGCAGTTGGGAGCGCCTGCAGAACCGTCTCACGTCTGTCGACCTGAGTGCCGACCTCACTGATTACGAGCAACGGCGTACACAGGACCACGCCAAACTGCGCGCGATGATCAACTACTGCCAGAGCGCGCGCTGTCGAACACGGTTCATTCTCGAGTACTTCGGCGAGGGCGTGGAACCTGACTGGCAATGCGGCAACTGCGATGCGTGCGATGGAACACCCACCATGCGGCGGCGCGCGCGATCACCCGAGATGGAGCAGGCGGCGGCACGCTGACGTCGTTTCCGTTATCATTGGGCGACCCTCTCCACCCCAATGCCCGTGCCCGCACCAGTCATCGACGTCCTTGGTCAACAATTCCTGAACAACTCCGTTCAGACGTGGCTCACGGCGGCACTCACCGCTGCCGTCACGTTGTTCGTCCTGTTGATCTCCCGCCGCGTGCTCATTGCGCGTCTCGGTCAACTCGCCGCTCGGACGACGCATCAGTTCGACGACATGATCGTCGAGCTGCTCCGGCAGACGCCGAGGTGGGTGCTGGTGATGTTTGCGCTGCTGAGCGCGACACACGCCCTCGACCTGGGTCGCGCGAGCCCGTACGTCGGACCGCTCGCCAAGTTGGTGATGCTGTGGCAGATCGCGTTGTGGGGCGCCGCGGCGATCGGCTTCTGGATGCAGCACCACCTGATGCGGCATACACAGTCGAACGATCGCACGAGCATCGCGATGATCAGCGCGATCGGCGTGGCGGCAAAGGTGTTCCTCTGGATCCTGATCGTGTTCACGGCGATGAAGACGGTCTTCTTCATCGACATCACGCCACTGATCACCGGGCTGGGCGTGAGCGGCATCGCCGTCGCGCTCGCCGTGCAGAACATCCTTGGGGATCTGCTCGCCGCGCTGGCAATTGTGTTCGACAAGCCGTTTGACGTCGGTGATACCATCGGCGTCGATCAGGTCACCGGCACGGTCGAACACATCGGACTCAAGACGACGCGCCTCCGCAGCGTCACGGGCGAGCAGATCATCATCGGCAACGGCGACCTGCTGAAGAGCCGGCTGCGGAATTACCGCCGCATGTATCAGCGGCGCGTCCAGTTCAATCTCGACCTGCTGTACGACACGCCGCCCGACGTGCTCTCACGACTGCCGGCCGTCGTGGAGCAGATCGTCGCGGCGCAGTCGCCGGTCAAGTTCGACCGGTGTCATGTGGCGAGCCTTGGAAATTGGTCGATCCGTCTGGAAACGGTCTACTACGTGCTCGATCCCGACTACACGAAGTACATGAATGTGCAGCAGGCGATCAATCTCGAAGTGTTGCGTCGCTTCGGCACCGAGCGGGTGAAGTTCGCACTCCCCAGCCACATTACAGCAACGACTTGATCCAACCCCCGTCCACGGCGATGGACTGCCCGGTGATGTAGCTCGCGCGTTCCGAGGCGAGGAACGCGGCGAGCGCCGCGAATTCCTCTGGCTCACCGAGGCGGCGCATGGGAATCTCGCGCTCGAATCGGGCCACGACCTCCTGTTTCGTCACGCCTTCCTTTGCAGCATTGGCCTCGGCGAGCGCGTCGACCCGCTCGGTGCGGGTGTAGCCGGGAAGAATGTTGTTCACCGTCACGCCGTCCGTCGCCACCTCGTTGGCCAGCGTTCGCGCGAATCCGGTCACCGCCGACCGCACGCTGTTCGACAGCATGAGGTTGTCTACGGGCTGCTTCACGGCGATCGACGTCACATTGATGATGCGTCCCCATCTCCGCTCGCGCATGCCCGGCAGCACGGCGCGTGTGAGCTCCACTGCGCTCCGCAGCGTGAGATTGACTGCGCGGTCCCAAGCGCTCCAATCGTGTGCGTCAAATGGGCCGGCCGGGGGTCCGCCGGCATTCGTGACGAGTACATCCACACGGCCGAACGTTGTCATCGCCTCCGACGCGACCCGCTCGATCCCATCACGCTGCGACAGGTCGGCCGCCACAGCGTGAATCTCCGCCCCGGTCGCGGCAATCTGCCTCCGAGTCGCCTCGAGCGCCTCGGCGCCGCGCGCGCAGATCACCACGCGCGCGCCTTCCCGCGCCAGCTCGACCGCGATGGCGCGGCCGAGCCCGCGGCTCGCCGCGCCAACGAGCGCAACTTTGCCTTTGAGACCCAGATCCATGGGCTATTTCCGGAGGTACGAATCGGTCTTGTTCAACCAGTCCTGGCGCGGTGGATCAAAAATGTCGACATCGAGCGTGTCTTCGAGGGCTTCGGCCTTGTGCGGCACGTTGGACGGAATGTGCAGCACCTCGCCGGCGCGGACGAGCACGACCTGCGATTCGTCGTCCCCGATCCAGAACTTCAAGACACCTTCCAGGATGTATGTGATCTGCTCGTTCTCGTGCGAGTGCTTCGGCACGATGCAACCCTGCTTCAGATAGACATGGGCGATCATCATGCTGTCGCCGGTGATCAGACGGCGATCGATCATGGGGGACACGGTCTCGCGCGGGAGTTGGTCCCAGGCGTACCAGGTGACAGAGCGTTCGTTGGCCGATGACATGATACCGATGGAAAAATGGTGGCGAATTACGTTCGCTAAGCCTGCGGCCATCGGGGCCGCGGATCAAGGCACATTACCCGATCGATGCCCGAGAGCAGGATGTTCGGCATGATGAGGAAATAGCTGAGCCGCGTCGCCGATAATCGGACCCACGACACCACCCCGGCCTCGAATCACGACGAGAGAGTTGCGGTCACCTGAATATCCACGTTCCCCTTCAACGCCTTCGATACCGGACAGTTTTGCTTGGTGTCGGCGGCGAGACGCTGGAACGTCGCATCGTCAACCTTCGGCACCACGGCACGCACGTCAAGCACCATCTTCGTGATCGTGAAGCCCGCTCCGACCTTCTCAACGGTGCATCCCGCCTTGGTTTCGATGCTGGTCGGAGGTGTGCCGTTGGCCTCGAGTGCCCCGCTCAACGCCATGCTGTAGCACGCCGCCTCCGCGGCGGCGAGCAACTCTTCGGGATTCGAGCCGACACCCGATTCGAAACGCGAGCTGAAGTTGTATTGCCCGCCAAATCCCGTCTGTCCGCTGAAGCTACCGCGTCCCCCCTTGAGACCACCTTCCCACTTCGCTGTCGCATTACGTGTCGGCATGCTCCCCCCTCCCGGATGATCGATTACGTGACTGCACGCCATTCAAGGCACTCCACGAAAGACGCAGGCACTGGAGTATCGCGACGGGAAAATGTACTTCTATGCCGACCTCGACATCAGGCAATCCCCCACGATCACGGCATTTCTGTCGATTCTGTTCTCGGCAATCAACGAGCAGCCGCCCGAGACCAGGCTCAGCATACCGAATGATCTCTGTCGCAACTCATGACCGGCATGGGCGCCAGACTTACCTTTGATGGGTCTTCGCCGAAATGAGTGGGCGAATTGATGGGTTCGTGGGGGCATGAAAAAGCTGGTTAGGGCGGACGGCGCAACAGCTATTTATCGCAGAGGTCGCAGAGAACTGCAAGAGAACGGCAGAGGACCGTGAAGGGTTGTCTCGCCTGGAAGTCTTGGCTGATGCCGTCGGGACGCTCCGATGGTATCGCCCAGGTCGGGATTATCAGCGATATAGGCGGAATGATTGTGGACTCGGCATCCACGGTTCATTCCACTGATACGCGCTTCCCTCTTCCGTACGCTTCCAGTTCTCTTTGCAGTTCTTTTGAGTTCTCTTGCAGTTCTCTTTGCCGTTCTCTTGCAGTTCTCTGCGACCTCTGCGTTAAAACAAACAAACCGTCCCGCCCCCGAACCCCCGAAGAGCCGCTCTTGACCATGTCGCCTGACGACCTCGACACCCTGCTCTCCACGCCGCGAACCCAGACCGTTGCGGCACTCAAGGAAGCTCCAGGCGACGTCATCATTCTGGGAGCGGGGGGCAAGATGGGACCGACCCTCGCTCGCATGGCGGCGCGCGCGGTCCAGGACAACCGCCGCGTGATTGCCGTGTCGCGATGGTCGTCCAGCAAGACCGAGCGAGCACTGAACGACGCCGGTGTCGAAACGGTGCGCTGCGACCTGCTCGATCGTGACGCGGTCGCGCGATTACCGGATGCACCGAACGTGGTGTTCATGGCTGGGCAGAAGTTCGGAACCAGCGGTGCGCCGGCAATGACATGGGCGATGAACACGATTGTGCCAGCAAACTGCGCCGAACGATATCGCAACTCGCGCATTGTCGCTTTCTCCACCGGCAATGTGTATGCTCTCGCACCGGTGCACGCCGGCGGTTCACGCGAAGACGATCCACTCGGCCCGGTCGGCGAGTACGCCGCGTCGTGCGTTGGCCGTGAGCGCGTGTTCGAATCGTACGCCGAGCGATATGGCACGCATGTGGCTATCATGCGGCTCAACTACGCCATCGACCTGCGGTATGGTGTCCTCGTGGACATCGCCACGCGCGTGCAGCGCGGCGACCCCGTGTCTGTGGATATGGGGTATGTGAACGTCATATGGCAGGGCGATGCGAATCGCATCGCGCTCGAGTGTCTGTCGAAGGCCGCGGTACCGCCGTTCGTCGTGAACGTCACTGGCGCCGAGGAACTATCGGTGCGCGCAATCGCCGAGTGGTTCGCGGCGCGCTTCGCGACGCGCGCGACATTCACGGGAAAGGAACGCGCCGACGCGTTGCTCAGCAACACGTCGCGCATGCGATCGGAGTTCGCCCCACCAGAGGTGAGCACCCAACAGATGCTCACGTGGATAGCGGACTGGGTCGAGGCCGGAGGAGCACTGCTCGGCAAGCCGACCAAATTCGAGGCGCGCGATGGAAAATTCTGAACGCGTGAGCGTGCGCGCGCACCTGCGCGCCGGACAGGTGATCCCCGCGCATCCGCTCGCGCTCACGGAAGCGCGCACGCTCGACGAGCGAAGACAGCGCGGACTCACGCGCTACTACATCGAGTCGGGTGCCGGTGGTCTAGCGGTCGCTGTGCACACGACGCAGTTCGCCATTCGAGATGTCTCCGTCCGACTCTATCGGCCTGTGCTCGAGATGGCGATGGACGAAGCGCGCCGCACGCGCGACAACGCGGCGTTTGCCATGATCGCGGGGGTCGTCGGCCGCACGTCACAGGCCACCACGGAAGCGGAGATCGCTGCGACGCTCGGATACGACGCCGCGCTCTTGAGCTTGGGCGGGTGGCACGAGGAACCCGAGGACGATCTCCTCGTGCATTGCCGCACCATCGCCGAGATCATGCCGCTGTTCGGTTTCTATCTCCAGCCCGCGGTCGGCGGACGCCTGCTGTCGTATCGTTTCTGGCGGGAGTTCGCCGAGATTCCAGACGTGTGGGCCATCAAGATCGCGCCGTTCAACCGGTATCAGACCATCGACGTCGTGCGTGCCGTCGTCGACGCCGGCCGTGACGACGTGGCGCTCTACACCGGCAATGACGACAATATCGTCGCCGATCTCCTGACGCCGTTTCCTGTGAACGCCGGCGGTACCACCGTCACGCGCTTCATCGATGGCGGGCTGCTCGGACAGTGGGCGATATGGACGCGAGATGCCGTCGCGCTCCTGGCGCACATCAAGCTTGCTCGCTCGCGAGGTGCGATCGATCCGGCGCTGCTTTCATTGGGGGCGGCGCTCACCGACGCCAATGCGGCCGTGTTCGATGCGTCGCACGCCTTTGCCGGTTGCATTCCTGGAATTCACGAGGTGCTTCGGCGAGACGGACTCCTGGACGGCATCTGGTGTCTCGATGCAAACGAGACGCTATCGCGCGGGCAGGCGGAGGAAATCACTCGCACGACGCGGGTGCTGGCCGATGTCACCCGCGGTCAATTCTGAAAGAAGCCGGCCGTCCAGGTCTTGCCTGCTGGTTGCTCGAAATTGTTACGCCAATCGCGCGCGTGTGTGATGCTCGTGTCGAACACCGGCGTTTCGCGCAAGACTTCGCCGCGCTTGGCACGATCGGAAAATTCCTCGCGCGATGCCATTTCGACACCTGACTGCGTTCGGTAGAAGACGCGTCCACCGCCGACGAGACGCGAGCCGATGACGCGCTCGAGCTGCTGGAAGGTGCGAAACAGACCGTCGACTGAGCAACCGGAGGCGTCTTCCTCGGTCACATCCACGCCAATGGCCAGAAAGCGTCCATCGCGCCAGTCCCGCGCACAGTGCAGCGGCCGACCGTGCGCTTTCCAGTCGGCCAGAAACTGGTCGACGGACGCCAACAGCGTATCCGCCGCGGCGCCGGTCAGCGGATTGTCGCTCGCGAATACCCACACGCGAGCCGAGTCTGGCAACGCCTCGAATCGAACGATCGGCATGGGGTGAAAGATAAACGCGTGCCGACGGAGATCGGGCCTTCCGGGTGGAGGATGGTCGCTTCGCCAATATCCCTTGCGGCCTCTTGGTCCCGCGGGAGAAGATTAGGCCGCAGATATCCCGTCGTCCGATCCTCTGGCCCACTCATAATGTCAGACACCAAATACGATCGCCGCGCCTTCATGGCGTACTTCAGCTCCATAGGACTCGGCTCCACGCTCCTCCCAGGCGTGCTCTGGGGACAGTCCCAAGCGCAGGGACAGCAGCAGGGGCCTGAGATAACCAAGGAGATGATCGCATCGGCGGAGGAGATCTCCGGTCTGAAGTTCAGCGATGAGGAGCGCACCGCCATGGTGCGCAGCCTGACGCAGATGCGCTCGAATATCGCGACGCTCCACAAGGAACCGCTCGACCAGAGCATCCTGCCTGCGATCGTGTTCGACCCCGTACCGCCGGGCAAGGAGTTGCCGAGGAAGACAAAGGCGGGGGTCGTGCGCAGCAAGATGCCCGTCCTCACACGCCCAGGCAGCCTCGATGAGCTTGCATACGCGCCGGTTGCCCAGCTCTCGGAGCTCGTGCGCACGCGCAAGGTCAAGCCATCGGAGCTTACCGACATGTACCTGTCGCGCCTCAAGCGCTACGACCCGCAGCTCCATTTCGTGGTGAACCTCACCGAAGAGCGCGCGCGCAAGCAGGCGAAAGACATGGATGCCGAGATTTCGCGCGGCAAATATCGCGGGCCGCTGCACGGCATCCCGTGGGGCGCGAAGGATCTCATCGCCGTGAAGGGCTATCCCACGACATGGGGCGCCGGCCTCTATCAGAACCAGACGTTCGATTACGATGCGAGCGTCGTCAAGCGGCTCGACGAGGCGGGCGCGATCCTCGTTGCCAAGCTCGCCCTTGGATCGCTCGCCCAGGGTAATCGTTGGTGGAAACAGTACACCCGAAACCCGTGGATCCCCGAGCAACTGTCGCCCGGCGCAAGCGGATCGTCGGCCGGCCCTGCATCGGCAACGGCCGCAGGCTGCGTCGGCTTCAGCATCGGCTCGGAGACGAACGGCTCGATCACTTCGCCGTCGCGCACCTGCGGCGTCTCGGGCTTCCGTCCGACCTTCGGTCGCGTGCCGCGCACCGGCGCCATGGCACTGTCGTGGACGACGGACAAGCTCGGCCCAATCTGCCGAACCGCCGAAGATTGCGCGCTCGTGTTCGACGCCATCCAGGGACCTGATGGTATCGACTACTCGGTCAAGGCGTATCCCTTCAATTGGAACGCGACACACCAGCTGTCACAGCTCCGCATTGCGTACTTCAAGTCGAACTTCGAGCGGCGCGCCCAGGACGGCACCACGACGCCCATTCCGGAGGCGATGAACTTCCTCAAAGTGCTCGAAGCACAGGGTGCCAAGCTCGAGGCGATCGAGGTACCGACACCGAATTACGGATACCTGGATTCGATCATTCTCAACAGTGAGTGCGGCGCGGCGTTCGAGCCCGATACGCTCAACAGTCAGATCAAGGAGCTGGAGCCGTACAGCAGTTGGCCGAACACCTTCCGCGCCGCCCAATTCATTCCGGCCGTGGACTATGTGAACGCCAACCGCGTGCGCATCGCCGCAATGAATCAGATGTGGGACCTGTTCTCGAAGTACGATGTGGTAGTCACGCCGCAGGAGAATACGTCGGTCACCAACGTCGTCGGCACGCCATCGATCGTCGTCCCCACCGGCTTCGCCATTCCGCCCGCATTCGGGCGCGGCGGGAGGGGAGGCGGGGCGGCTGGCGGTCGCGGTGGGGATACGACGCGGGCAGCGACGCCACCAACGCCGCCGGCGCCGCCGGCGCCTCAAGTGGCCCTTCCGACGGGCATGTACATCATGGGCCCAATTTTTCAGGACGAAAAGAACTTGCTGGTGGCACACGCGTTTCAGCAGGCCACGGATTTTCACAAGAAGCGGCCGCCCCAATTCGCCTGACGGCACGCTGGAGTTCCAAGGCCCTCCGGATCAAGCGGTCCGGAGGGTTCGCGTTTGCCCCCGCATTTCGACGAGTTTGCACAGCTGGGTGCCCATTTTCGCCGATCAAGTGTCTAAGGAACGGAGCCTGGACGAAACCGACGGGTTGGGTTCTGGGTATGGACTACTGGCCGTGTGCCCAACGCATTCAACCAACCACCCCTAAACAGTGCTGGACAGGAGCCAGAAGCTCGAGGGCATGCGCATCACTTCGAGGGCCGGAACAGCTTTTGAACGCAGAGCGGTAGAACAGCTTTTGAACGCAGAGGTCGCAGAGAACTGCAAGAGAACTGCAGAGAACTGCAAGAGAACTGCAAAAGAGAACTGCAAGAGAACTGCAAGAGAACTGGAAAATGGAACTGGAAGCGTACGGAAAAGGGAGGCGCGTATCGGGGGAATGAACCGTGGATGCTGAGTCCAAAAATCATTCTGCCTATATCGCTGATAATCTCGACCTGGGCGATACCATCGGAGTATCACGACGGCATCAGCCAAGACTTCCAGGCGAGACAATCCTTCCCGGTCCTCTGCAGTTCTCTCTTGCAGTTCTCTGCGACCTCTGCGTTAAAGGCGGTTCTATCGGTCACAGAGATCCTTCGCTTCGCTCAGGATGACAAGCTTCGCTCAGGATGACAAGCTTCGCTCAGGATGACAGGCCACGATCTTCGCAGCTGCGTAACCGATTGCTGGCGATTCACTCGTAGTTCAACAATCTGCTAACTATTCCAATTACCGAACCGGCGGAAGCCGATTTCTTGTCGCCACTGAAATCACGATCCAGCGCTCCAACGCGCACGCCGCCCGGCGCAGAGCCGCTGGCCCAGACGGCGGAATACAGCATCCTTGGGTTGACGCAGGGCGCCGATCAGGCGGTCGTGCGGGGGCATCGCGTGGGGTTCACGCTCGTGCTGTTCTGCGTCGCCACGGTCATCGGGCTCCTGTATTCGATCGAGAGATATCTGTACAATCGCGTCATCGACGCGCCCGTGTCGCTTGCGCAGCTGGTGCCGGCCGAATTGATCTTCACCTACGCGTGGGCGCTCCTCACGCCGCTGGTCATGGTTGGGGCCAAGCGCTTTCCGGTCTGGGGAAATGCATCGTTGCGCAATTGGCTCGTGCAAGTCGGCGCGATGTGTTGCTTCGTGGTCGGCCACATTGCGATCTACTCCATCGCGCTGAGCCTCCTCGACCCCGCCATCGGGGTTGCCAACATGCCGGCGCTGTTCAATGCGTCTCTGCTCGCCTGGACGGTGCTTGACGCGCTCATCTTCTGCGTCATCGTCATCGTCCACCATGCGGTGGTGTATTATCGCGTGTCGAAAGACCGCGCCATTCGCGCCTCTCAGCTCGAAGCCCGATTGGCACAGGCGCAGCTCCAGATGCTGCGGATGCAACTCCAGCCGCACTTTCTATTCAATACGTTGCATTCCATCTCGGCGCTCATGCACAAAGATGTACGCCGGGCAGACACGATGATCGCCGCATTGAGTGACCTGCTGCGGATGTCGCTTCACAACATTGGCGCCCAGGAGGTCCCGCTCCAGTCCGAGCTGGAGTTCCTGCAGCGTTACGTCGAGATCATGTCATTACGCTTCGGCGACCGGTTGCACGTCACGATCGACGTCGCTCCGGAGACGCGTGACGCGCGGGTGCCCAACCTCTTCCTTCAGCCACTCGTCGAGAACTCGTTCCGTCACGGCTTCGGCGACCTTGGCCAGGGCTCCATCGCCATTTCGGTGAAGCGCGATGGCGATTTGCTTCGTTGCGACGTCGTGGATAACGGCCGCGGCCTGCGCGCCGGCCACAAGGAAGGCGTGGGGCTGGCAAGCACGCGGCAGCGCCTGGCGCATTTGTACGGCGACCGGCACTCGTTTTCGCTGCGCGGCGCCCCGGGCGAGGGAGTGCATGTGACCATGACAATTCCTTTTCACCATTTCGAGCGGACGGCGGCAGACTGATGACACCAACCTCCAGTTCTTTCTCCGCAGAATCGACGAAGATCCGCGCCGTGATCGTCGACGACGAAGAGCTCGGCCGCGACCGAATCCATTCGCTGCTCGATCAGCAAACAGACATCACCGTGGTTGCCGTCTGCGCCGACGGCGTCAGCGCCCTGGAGACGATCGATCGCGAACAGCCGGATCTCGTCTTTCTGGACATACAGATGCCCGGTATGAACGGCTTCGAGGTAGCGGAGAACATCGATCCCGCATGGATGCCGGCGATCGTGTTCGTCACCGCGCACGACGCCTACGCCATCCGCGCCTTCGAGATTCACGCGCTCGACTTCCTGCTCAAACCGTTTGATCAGACCCGTTTCGAGAAGGCACTCGAGCGCGCGCGTACGCACATCGTACGCAAGAAGGGACAGACGATCGATTCGAGCCTCGTTTCCTTTCTCGAGGAGCTGCGCGAGGAGCGCAAGTACCCGGAGCGCCTGATCGTGAAGTCGAGCGGCCGGGTGTTCTTCGTGCGGACCGAGGAGATCGACTGGGTCGAGGCCTCAGGCAACTACGTGAAGATCCACACCAAAGGCGATGCACATCTCCTGCGTGAGAGCATGAAGAACATGGAGGCGAAGCTCGATCCCAAGACGTTCGTGCGCATTCATCGCTCAGCGATCGTCAACATCGATCGCATCAAGGAGCTGGAACCGTGGTTCCACGGCGAATACATCGTCATCATGCGTGACGGCACGCGGCTCACCGCATCCCGCGTATTCAGCGAACGACTCAGCTCGCTGATTGCGTAGCGCGCAACGCACTCTCCAGCGCGGGGTACGCCCACTCGAAGCGCGCGCTCATCAGACGCGCCGGGCGTACCCGTTGACTCGCCAGGATAGTCTCGTCGGCCATTTGACCCAGGGCCAGTTTCAAGGCGAATCGCGGCACGTTGAACACCGCCGGTCTGCGGAGCACCTGGGCGAGCGTTCGCGTGAACTCGGCATTGGTCACGGGGTTGGGAGCCACGACGTTCACCGCGCCGGCTATCTGGTCGCTGCGCAGCAACAACGCAATCGCCGCAACCCAATCATCGAGCGCAATCCAGCTCATCCACTGACGGCCGCCGCCGATCGCCCCACCCATTCCCAGGCGGAAGGGCCACAACATCTTCGCCAGCGCGCCGCCGCTCGACGCCAGTACCAGCCCGGTGCGCAGGTGGACCGTGCGCACGCCGGCATCTGATGCCGGCGTAGTCGCGGCTTCCCACTCCCGGCAGACTTCCGCGAGGAAACCGCCACCAGGTGCGCTCGACTCGTCGAGCACTTCGTCGCCGCGATTCCCGTAGATGCCAATGGCCGAGCCGCTCAGGAAGACAAGCGGCTTCGGGGGCGCCGACGACGCGAGCGCGCCGGCCAGGAGCGACGTGCCCTGCACGCGGCTGTCGCGGATACGGCGCATGGTGTCGCGCGTCCAGCGTTGCGCGAGATTCTCTCCGGCGAGGTTGACGACGGCGTGAGCTCCCTCGAGCGCCGCCGGGTCGATCGACCCGTGCGCCGGATCCCACGAGAATTCGAGCGGTTCGCGGGCTTGACGCCGCACGAGCCGACGGATGACACAGCCGCTGGCCTCGAGCGTGCGGGTCAGGCGCGAGCCGATCAGTCCACTCGCCCCGGATATGACGACCGTGAGTGTGCCCGTGCGCAGTTGACTCGGGGGGCCAAACGCGTCAGCAACCATACTCGGGAATCTACTTCAGCCAACGGCAGCTGCGCTCAGCTGAGAACTGGCTGCGGTCGCCTGTATCAACGCATCGGCGATTCGGCTCAGCGGCAGAATCTGCTCGGCCGCATCCATCTGAATCGCTTCCTTGGGCATTCCGAACACGACGCAACTCGCCTCATCCTGTGCGATCGTGTGCGCTCCCGCCTGCCGCATGGCGAGCAGACCCTTCGCGCCGTCGGCGCCCATTCCCGTGAGGAGAGCACCGACCGCATTTCGCCCAGCGCAGCGCGCGACGGACTGGAATAGGACATCGACTGCCGGCCGCTGATGATGCACTTGCGGGCCGTCCCTGACCCGCGCCAGCCACTGTGCACCGCTCTGCTGAATCACCAGATGGTGGCCACCAGGCGCGATGAGCGCCACACCGGGCGCGACGACGTCGCCATCGCATGCTTCACGCACCTCGATGGCACAGAGCGTGTTCAGCCGAGCGGCGAACGAGGCAGTGAAGCCGGGGGGCATGTGCTGCACGATGGCGATGCCGGGAGAGGTTGACGGCATCCGCGTGAGCACGGTCTCGATCGCCTTCGTGCCACCCGTGGACGCGCCGATAGCGATCAGCTTGTGCGTCGTCCGGATCGACGAGAGAAACGTGTCGGGGGTGACATCCGGCGTCCGAACGCCGACCGCGGGGATGCCCGAAGCCGGTGTTGTAACGGGGAGCCGAACCCGCGCGCCAGCGGCGGCCCGAATTGCACGAACCAGGTGCATGCCGACATCGGGAACGGTGTACGCTGACCCTGGCTTGCAGACGATATCGATGGCGCCGAGGGACAGCGCGCGCACTGCCGCTTCGCTGTTCTTTGGCGTCACCGAGCTGACGACGATGACGGGCAACGGGTAATGACGCATCAGCTTCGCCAGAAACGTCAGCCCGTCCATCCGCGGCATCTCGAGGTCGAGCGTGATCACGTCGGGCTGCAGTCGCACTATCTTTTCGCGCGCCGCGTACGGATCGACGGCCGTGCCGACGACCTCGATGTCGTCGAAGGCCGCAAGTTGATCCGACAGCAGTTTGCGAACGACGGCAGAATCGTCGACGATGAGGACGCGAATCACATCGACCTCATTGGAGCGGCTCCACGTACAAGCAGGCCTCGGCCGCGCCGCAATCGAGGCGGATCAGCGCACGAGTCAGTGGGCCCGACGCCCGGGGCTCCATGACATCGCCGATATGCGGCGACCGAATGTGAATGCCCGGCTGAATGGCATCGAATTCGGCGAGCACGTTCCCGCAAATGATGTTCGCCAGCTCGCCGAGCGCATCGTCTTGAATGCGGCCGTCGACTGCGGCACTGCGGCCCAACATGTTGGCGACCACTTCAGTCAAGACCGTCGCCGAAATGCTCAGCGACAGCCATCCGGCGCGCGCTCCATGAAACTCGACGGAGCTCGTCCGGCGCGGACCAGCGTCCGCAGGCCATTCGGGCGCCGGCTCGGTCACGAGCAGCGCGACATCCTCAAAAGTCGCCCTGGTCGCTTGTAGCAGGGGTGCCGTGAACGAGGCAGCCATCATAGGTCATTCCAAGAGTGTTGAGAACGAGATCACGGAGTTGTTCAGGCGCAAAGGGCTTCTGCACGAATCCGATTCCTTTGGCAGCCAACCGCTCGTGCCGCACCGTACTGGCGTCGGACGACACGACGATGATCGGGAGCCTGGTGCCGTCGGGGTCCTGTCGAAGTCGGTCAATCATGTCCTCGCCGCCGAGGACGGGCATGTTGAGGTCGACGAGTGCAAGATCGATCCAATGCTCACGGATCATGGCCAAGCCGGCAGCCCCGTCGCCGGCTTGATGCACCTCGCCGATCGGCAGTCCGCTCAACGCCAGCGTGCGCGCGATCATGGCGCGCATCACACTACTGTCATCGACGATCAGAATGTTGAAGCTCATCGTTTCACCCGTGCATGAGAGCTACAGCTCTCGAATGTCTCCACCTGCTCGAATCCATACCCGTCCCGTATCCAACTCCAGCGTCATGGTGCGCGACTGCTGCAGCCCGCCCACATCCTGTCTGTGCACCAGCACACCGTTCTTCCAGAGCAACTGCCGGAGCGCAACGATGTTGCGCTTGCCGATCTGAAAGTCGTCCGTTCCCGACATGGCGCTCCCACCGGCAACGCGAACAATGAGTCGTGACTTGGTCGCGCCGTACTTGTAGCATTCTCTAAATAGTATCGGCACGCCCGTGTCAACATATCGGTGCGCGTGAGCAGGAGATCCATCCCCACCGCCAAGCGACGACGACGGCAGCATCACATGGAGCAGCCCGCCGACGCACGCGACCGGGTCGAATACCGCTATCCCCAGGCAACTGCCCAGCGCGTAGGTCACCAGATGCGCCGTCGGATCGCCACTCACCTCCATCGCCCCCACCCCCACAACGATCCGCGCGCCGAAGGTCTCGCAAACGGAAGACATTAGTTGGCGTAGACCGCAGGTTGGATGTATCGCAACGAGTGCTGGAGCGGAGTGAGACTCTCCGAGTGGCCCACGAAGAGGAATCCGCCAGGCGCCAGGAGTTCGGAAAACCGCTCGACGATCCGTTGTTGCGTCGGACGATCGAAGTAAATCATCACATTTCGACAGAAGATGACGTCGAACGGGCCACGCATCGGCCAGGACGCCATGAGATTGAGTCGCGCGAACTTGACGAGCTGACGCGTCGCATCGACGACGCGCGCGGTCTCGCCGTCGGGCTCGCGAATGAAATGCCGCCCAACGAGGTTTGGTGGGACATCGGCCAACAGGTCGACGCGGTACGAGGCCGCCCGCGCCTTGCCCAGCATGCGCGCCGAAATATCGGTCGCAAGGATTCGCGTCGTGCTGGCCACGGCCGGATCGAGGAGCTCGCGCAACACGATCGCCAGCGTGAACGGCTCTTCACCGCTCGAGCAGCCGGCGCTCCAGAGCCGAATGGGCTCACCCCGGCTGGCCAGCGCCGGGAGCACGTCGGTCTGCAGGAAGCGGAAATGCTCGGCCTCGCGGAAGAAGCTCGTCTTGTTGGTGGTCAACACGTCCACCATGTGCGCGAGCTCCGCGCCAGAGACATCCTTCTCGACGAACTGCAAGTACTCGCCGAATCCGTCCAGATGCAACGCGCGCAAGCGGTGCGCAAGGCGCGAACGCACCAGCCCTTCCTTCCCCGCGTGAAGATTGATCCCCGCGGTGTGATACACGATTTTCCCAATCGCCCGAAAATGTTCGTCTTCGAGCGGCTGCAGCTCATGAGGATAATCGAACGCCATCAGCGACACCGGTCTGTGATCACAGAATTGTTGAAGGAAGTGTGGTGCGTACGTCGCATGCCCGTTTCTCAGAAGTCGTGCAGGGTGTCATCGTCGCCGTCGTCATGAAACGGAATCGCGTCGGCGGGATTGATCGGATTGATCGATCCGAAACGTGATTTTGTCGGCTGGAGACGTGAGGATGGCGCAACGGCGGGGCGGCGGGGGGCCGGCCGCACGTTCGGCGCTTTCGACGCTTTCGGCGTCGGCGCGGCCGGTCTGAACGTCGGCTTGACGCTCCGCCCCGTCACGGCCGAGAGCTGGAATTGCCCCACCATCTCCTTCATCGCCTCGGCCTGACTCGACAGCTCCTCGGCAGCCGAGGCCGACTCCTCAGAGTTCGCCGCAGTCTGTTGCGTCACGCTGTTCATCTGATCGACCGCTGTGTTGACCTGCCCAATGCCTTGCGTCTGCTGATCGCTCGCGGCCGCAATTTCGGTCATGACTTCGCTCACCTTGGTCACGCCCGCGCTGATGTCGTTGAGGTTCTTCACGACTTCGTCCGTGATGACCACGCCGCCTTCGGCGTTGTCGACGGCCTCTTCGATGAGAGTGGCCGTGTTCTTCGCCGCCTCGGCCGACCGCATGGCCAGATTGCGAACCTCTTCGGCCACGACCGCAAACCCGCGACCCGCGTCGCCGGCACGCGCCGCTTCGACCGCAGCGTTCAGCGCCAGCAGATTCGTCTGGAATGCGATCTCGTCGATCGTCTTCACGATCTTCGCCGTGGAGTCCGAGGACGCCTTGATGCGGCCCATCGCCGCGGTGAGGCGCTGCATGCTGTCCGCGCCACGGTCCGTGCCCCGCTTCGCCTGGTCGGCCAAGCCGCGCGCTTCCTTCGCGTTCACGGCGCTCTGCTTCGCCATCGACGCCATTTCCTGCAAGCTCGATGAGATCTCCTCGAGCGAGCTCGCCTGCTCGGACGATCCTTCGGCCAGCGCTTGGCTCCCCCCGCTGATCTGATTGGACGCCGACGCAACCTGATCGCTGGAGACGGACACTTCGGCGAGCGCGTCGTCCAGATTCTGAGCGGCCGTGTTGATGGCGGCCTTGATCTTCGCGTGGTCGCCCCGATATTCGCCGGCGACGCGTGCCGTGAGATCCCGGTTCGCGATGCGCTCGAGCACGTCGGCGGCTTCGTTGATCGGCGCAGTCACGGCGTCGAGCATGCCATTCATGCCACTCACGAGCTCGCGATAGCTGCCCTCGAATCGTGCGGCATCCGCGCGTTCGCTCAGCCGGCCTTCATTTGCCGCGCGCGTCAACACGCTGGCTTCGTTGATCGCCACCTGCAGCGAGGCGCGCGCCCGCTCGAACGCCATGACGGTCGCGTGGGTGTCGGTGATGATGCCGTCGATGCTCCGCGACAACTCGCCGGTTTCATCACGTGCATCGCTCCCGATTGGTTTCGTTCCCACCTTGATCTGGTATCCGAGATCTCCCGCGGCGAGCGCCTGCACGCCCCCGGCAAAGTTGGCGATACACAGACCGCGGAGCTGCGCGGCGCGTTCGACGACGAGCGCCAGCGGACGCGAGATCCCGCGCGCCAACACCACGCCAAAGAATACGGCGAGGAGTACAGCAATGATCACGGCCGTGATGACAAGCAATCGTGCCGTCGACGCAGCCTGCTGAGCATTCGCCCAATTCGCGTCAGATTGGCTCTGCTGCATCTGGACGACCTTATCCAGCGGCTCGCTGGTCGCGAGATATGCGTCGTGGCCGTCTTTGACGATGAGTCCAGTAGCCACGGAATCGAGATTGCCCGCGTCCAGCAAGGGAATTGCGCGAGCGAGGTGGCTCTGGAACTCGGCGTACTTACCCTTGAAGGCCTGCCATGCCGCGTCCTCTTCCGGCTCCCGCGGCAGCGGCTCATAGACCTTGAAGCCGCGTTCTTCCAAGGTTTGAAGCTCGGCGTCGTAGCTGGGGCGGAGCTTGCTGTACTGAGCGGCGTCCTTCGTCATCCGCGCGTCGAACAGCCCGGTCTCGATCCGCCGGAGTTCGGAGATGCCTGCCTCCACGGCAGCCAATCCGATGAGCGCTGGAACCTGACCAGTCGCGATCTCGGCGGTCGAACCAGCCATGCGGGACATGCCGACCAGGCCGACCACACCAACGAGGACCGACCCCAGAGCAACGATCAAGAAACCGCCAACGAGCTTCGGGCCAACCTTGAGATTCTTCAGCATCGAAGTGTGAGTTGCAGAGGTGAAATCAGCGCTCGCAGTGGTTTGCCGTCGAGGCCATTTAGGCCACCGATTGCCACGGATGTTGGACTGGGCCATGACCGCCCATATTCGAGAGCATCGGCACGAATACGGGCCGAGTTGAGACCGGCGCGATCAGGCTGCCACTGCGGGCGACTCCGCCGCTGGGATCTCTCCGGCGGTAATCCGTAGAACCTCCACTTCGCTACTCGACAGCGCGCGCTCGATGTCGAGCAGCAGGCGCACGCGATCCTGTCCCTTCGCCAGACCAAGCAGGTATTCCGTCTGCACGTCGGCGCCGAAGGACGGCGGCGGCTCGATATCCGAGGCAGAAATATTCAAGACTTCGGACACGCGATCCACGACAATGCCGATCTGCACGCCCCGCAGTTGGACCACGATGATGCAGCTCTCCGCGCCGCCGGCGTCCATCCCGAACTTCAGGCGGAGATCCATGATCGGAATGACCTTGCCTCGCAGATTCACCACGCCACGCACAAACGGCGGCGTCCGCGGCACACGCGTGATCGGCAGCATGCTGATGATCTCGTGCACCTTGAGGATCTCGAGACCGTATTCTTCTCCCGCCAGAAAGAACGAGAGAAACTTGCCGCCTTTCGCGGATTCACGAGGGGCGTTGGCTGCCTCGGCAACGCTGGACATTGATGGCTCCAAGATTGAATTGATCGGTGCCGATTCGGGGCACCACTCTCGGAGAGTATCGACGGACTCGGCCGCCGACTTGAGCTACAGGCGTACCCGCTCAGGCCACCGCAAGAGCCTCGGCGACGGGCGACGGAGCGCGGACCGTTCCACTGTGTCGCGAGATCTCGACCAGCTCGTGAACGTCGAGAATGAGACCGACGCGTCCGTCGCCGAGGATCGCACCGCCGGACACGCCAGGCACGCGGCCCAGGCCATCGCCGAGCGACTTCGCGACCACTTGGCTCTGCCCAAGCAGCTCATCGACCAGCACGGCAGCGCTGTCACGCCCGGTGCCGATGACCATGAGCAAGGCATCCTCGGGACGTTCCTCTGCACCGCGAATGTTGAACAGCTGGTGCAGCCGAACGACCGGCATGACCTCGCCTCGGAGCATCACCACCTCGCGACGTCCGCCAATCGTCGACAGTTGCGACGACTCGGGTCGGAAGCTCACGCGGATGTGCTCCGTTGGCACGAGGTACCGCTCCTGACCGACACGAATGAGCATACCGTCGGTGATCGCCAGTGTGAGCGGAAGGCGAATGGTGAATGTCGAGCCCTGGCCGGGACGCGACGTGATCTCCACGCGGCCGCGCATCGACTCGACATTGCGCCGCACCACGTCCATACCAACGCCACGGCCAGAAACGTCCGTCACTTTCTCGGCCGTGGAGAAACCTGGGCGGAAGATGAGATTGAAGATCTCAGTATCAGTGAGCCCGTCCGCCGTCTCGATGATCCGCATGGCGATTGCTTTGGCAACGATGCGCTCGCGATTCAATCCGCGGCCGTCATCGTGCAGCTCGACGACGACGTTGCCGCCGACGTGCGACGCCGTGATTCGGAGCTGGCCGGCCCGCGGCTTGCCCGCGCGTTCACGATCGTCCGGCAATTCGATGCCGTGGTCGACGGCGTTGCGGATCATGTGCACCAGCGGATCCGCCAGCACGTCGACGAGATTGCGATCGATTTCGGTATCTTCGCCTTCGGCCGAAAACTCCACCAGCTTCTGATGACGGTGCGCCAGATCGCGCGCCAATCGCGCGACCTTCTGGAACGGCGCCTTCAGCGGCACCATTCGCATTCCCATGCTGAGGTCCTGCAATTCGCGGACGATCTTCTCCGCATGACCAACCTTGCGCGAGAGCTCATAATTCGTCTGCTCGCGTACCGTAGCGTCCTGGGACAACATCGACTGCGCGATGACGAGTTCGCCTACCATTTCGATGATGCGATCGAGGCGATCCGTCCGAACGCGAACCATCTCGGCGAGACGCGGTCCACGGGCTGCCGCGGCAGCCGCAGCCACTTGCGCCGTTGATGGCGCCCCAGTGGGCGATGCACTGGCGGCCGCAGGTGACTCCGTCAGCGGCTCTGTCGGCGATACCGTCAATGGCTCTGTCGGCGGCGCCATCACCGACTCTATTGGCGACTCTGCGGGGGGTTCGCGATCCAGCGCACGGAGTTGCCGAATCGTTTCTTCGTATTGAGGCGGTATCGTGGGCTCCTGGCCCGCGAGCGCCTGCTCCACGCCATCCATGACGCCTTTCAATACATCGATGGTGCGGAAGATGACATCGGCCACGTCGCCGGTGCAGGAAATAGAGCCGTCACGCGCTTTGCTCAGCAGCGTTTCGGCCTCGTGTGCCAGACCGGTGGCCAGCTCGACGCCGAGGAACGCCGAGGTGCCCTTGATCGTGTGGAAGGCGCGGAAGATGGTGTTGATTGCCTCGGTGTCGCTTGCATCCGCCTCGAGGCGGAGCAGCGAGGCCTCCGATCCATCGAGATAGTCGCGGCACTCTCCGATGAACTCAGCGAGCAGTGGTCGATCGGCGTTCGGCCCCAGGAATGTTCCGACCGCGATGCTCTGCGATTCCACTGCCGGAGCCGGTCGGGCGGGTGTCGCCGTGCCCGACTCGTGCGCGTTGACCGCACTCTCGACGAGCGCACGTAGCCCGTGGACGAGCTTTTCCGCGCCACCCTCTACGTCTTCGCGTGGATCGTCGAACAGCAGCAGCGCCTCGACGATGAGCGTCTTGACCGCGCTGGTGTAGGCCGTCGACGTGAGCGCCGAATGAAGCGCCGCGCGGATTTCGCGAAGCGCCGCTTCGTCGTTCGGCTCGAGCTGCACGACCAGCGACGCGATATCATCGAGCATCTGCACGCGGGACTCCATGTTCGAACTGCCTCGAGCGGTGAAGGTACGGGTCCGGCGCGACGCGCCGGCTAGGCTGTCTTGCGCACCGATTGGACCGCGAAGACCTCATCGGCAATCGCCTGGCGCGCGGATGCATGGCTTGTGGTGGCGTGCGGATCGAAGGCGCCAGCGGGAACCTCACGGGCCGTTTGGGGCATCTGGGGCACTTGGGCCGTCTTCACGGCGTACGGCGCGAAAATGTGCGCGAGGTCCGAAAGACGCTCTTTCATCTCCGCGAGCAACGCCGCGATATGCTGGAGCTGCTGCGCCGTGATGTCCTGAAACTGGAGGTGCACCATCACGCCGTACAACTCCTCGCGCAGGCTGGCCAATAGCTCGTCGCGATCGCCGGCAGCGCCGCCCTCGAGCTCCTTGATACGCTCGACTAACTCGACGCCGCGACCCAACCCGTTGAGGATGTCGGTCGTAGCGATTTCTGTGGCCGACGACACCTCCGAGAGCTTGCCATGCATCTGGCCCAGATTTTCCATCGTCGCGGTCTCGAGCACACACTGCGTCTCGCGCATGCGTGCCACGATGCCAACGCTCTCCGTGTAGGCGCGGAGCAGCGTCTTCGACAAATCCAGAAAACCGCCCGGTTGATTAGACACTTGCGCGATAAAGGCGTGCTCGTCACGATCGAGGTCGGCGCCTGAGGCGTTCAGTTCCTCAATGGCATGGTCCACGAGGCGCAACGACGCCTCGGAATCGTATAGGAGTTCGTCGGACGGTCGCATACGTATTCCTAGGCCGCCGCGCCAAGCGTCGCGAGAAGCGAATCAATCTTCTCTTTGAGCACCGGGGGCGTGAAAGGTTTGAGAACGTAGTTATTGACCCCGGCCTCCACGGCACTCACGATGTCCTCGCGTGCGCCACGGGTGGTCACCATGAGAATCGGAACGGTGCGACCATTGTCGCTCGCTCGGAGGGCCCTCGCAAACTCCAGCCCCGTCATGTTCGGCATGTTCCAGTCAGTGATGATGAACCCGATGCTCGCGTCAAATCGCGTGAGCGCTTCCTGACCATCACTCGCTTCCACGATCTCGGTATATCCAATGCGCTGAAGCGAATTGACCATGATGCGGCGCATGGTGACGGAATCGTCCACGACGAGGAACTTCATGGGAGGGGCTGTCCGTGAGTGAAACGGTGAAGACTAGAGATCCCCGGAGTCGAGGAGCCGGCGCGCGACTGCGTCGACTACCTGCACCGTATCGTACGCTCCGCTGAGAATGCGCCCGCGAATGGCTGCTGCCCGAGCGGGGTCCAGGCTAGCCGAATCCACACTTCCGTTCCGGGCCGCTAACGCTCGGCCGGCATTCGAGATCTCGACGCGGTCAGTCCGGTCGGCACTCGATGGCAGCGCGGGCGTTGGCGAGATCGGAACACGCTCCGATCCGTTGGTGGGCTGCGAAGTGCGGGTTGTCTCCGGGCGGATGGGCCCGGTGTTCTTCGGATTGATGTGCATTATTCCCTCCGACGCAGAGTATCGACCAAGTGGACTGGAACTTTAACGCCGAAATTTTCGGCCCAGAACCCGATCGACACGGCGATCGGCACAAACAGCTGTTTCCAACTGCTATGCTGCATCCTGACCTAACCAAGACTGCCGCAGTGTCGTGACCATGTCTCTTAAATGGCTCAATTGGAGGCGATCACCGGTGCGCCCCACGTTCAGAAGCTCATTGGCGATATAGCCGTAAAGCGCCGCCAACCGGGGCACCAGCTCGCCCCCGTGCTTGTAGTCAAGGCTGTACAACAGATCGAAAACGATACCTGACGCCTCTTCCAGGTGGCTACTGCGGCCGCCCACCACTCCGTCCACTTCCAAATCCCGTTCGGCGCGCACCAGCTTGCTCAGGAGCAGCTCGTACTGCTCCGGAATAGTCGGCTCCGCCACGGCATTTATGGCCGGGTCAGACCCTGGGATCGGTAGAATCGGCGTTGCATTGCCAGCGCCGTCGAGTGGCAGGAGAGGCTCTACCATTGCGGATCAGCCGGTAGCCGAAAATGTTCGCGGTCGGGAACTGATGACCGCCGCGGCGTAGTGGTTCGCGACTGAATCCGGACGCGTCGACCGGTTCAGCGCCGAGGCCAACCGGTCACGCTCACGCCGCGTTTGTGCCAGCAACTGCTCGTGCGATTCCAGGGCGGCTGCTGCGGCTTGGGCCATTTCCGCCAGCAGAACGGCCGTCGCGGCATCGGGCTCGTCGCCCTGCCCGCCCGAAGCACGCTCGTGCGCCAGCGCTTCGACCACTTCATCGAGTTGCGCCAGAACCTGCTCGCGCTCGTTGACGGCAGCGAAGAATTCCGTTCCGTTCTCCCGACCGAGCGCAAAGAGCGCCGACGCGGCGTGCTCCTCGATTTCCACGAGGAGCCGCTTGGCGGCTTCTACGTGCAGGGCGATGGCGCTGGCGGTATGCATGGACACTACGCGGCCGAAACCCGGGCCGCGCCGTCCGTGGCGATGGTGGCGAATGCGTCGCGCAGGTCGGCGACAATTGCGGTCAACCGCTTGAGACGCGTCGGATTGGGATTCCGGGCTTCGTCCATGAGTTGGGTAAAGACAAAGCCGTATAGCCCGCGGAGATTGTTTCCGAGTTCGCCGCCTTTATCGGTGTCGACCGTAGTGAATAATTCCATGATGCCGGCGCGAGCGCGCGTCAGCGCCTCGAGCCTGATTTCGAGCTTGGCCGGATCTGCCGCGGCCGCGGCGCGCATAAGATTGGACAGGGTATGGTCGTACACCATGACGACCATGCGGGCGGGGCTCGCGGCAAGCACTTCGCGCTGGCGATATGCTGTTGCCGCACGGGAGGCGTTTGAGTAGCTCATGCGCCTAACTATCGGCTCAACCGCCTGTGGAGTTAACACCGTTCATCACATTGATCTGTTGCGTGAGCCAGGTCCCTTGTGCCTGGATCTGTGCCAGTGCGGTCTCCATTGCCGTGAACTGTGCGAGGAGCGCCGTCTTTGTCTGGTCGAGCCGCGCCTGGACACTGGTTGCGCGAGTCGTGAGGTCGGCAATGCTCGACTGGAGCGCCGCTGTTTCCGTCGCAACGGTTCCATCCGACGCAGTGACTTGGTTCGCGACCCTGGCCGCGAGCCCGGCAATCCCGACGGCGAAGTCCATGTGGCTCGTCGCAACATCGGCGGAACCTGTGTAGCTCGCGATGAGCCCTTCAACCGGCAGGCCGATCCCGCCTGTGAGAAGCTGCCCCTTGCCGGTCGCGGCATAGGTCGTGGCGCCACTCGAGAACGTGCCTTGCACATCCGATCCATTGCGCACGGTTCCAGCGGAAATGCCAAGCTGCCCGGCAACGTTCGTCCCGTCCGTCGACGTGTACCCGATCGTGAATGAGGGTGTACTCCCGTAGTCAAGCCCGTTTACCGTGAGATGGCCGGCGACGTTCGACGCGCTCAACCGGATGCCCTGGGCCTGAAACAGCGTGTTCAACTTCGTGGCGACGCTGTCGGGTGTATCGCCGCTCGCAAGCGTGACCGATCCGGACTTCCCGGACGTCGAGTCGCCGATCGTCAACGTATCTGGCGTGCCGCCGTCGGCGTAGACGAAACTGGCGGCGGTGCTGACGACCGAGCCGGTCGTGGCCGCGCGCGTGATATTGATATCGTACGAGCCGGCGGCGGTCTTGTCGCTCGAGCCCAGGTAGCTGAAGTTGGCGGCGGCTACGACGCCGTTCGTCTGGAACAGCGACTTCACTGCATTCGGGCTGTTCGCCAAGGCCGCGCCGAGCACTGTGGCATCGACCTGGAGTTGGCCGGTCTTGTCGAGGGAGACGCCGACCAAGGCCGCGTTGTCGTACGCACTTCCGGCGGGAAGACCCGTGACGCCGCTGAGCAGGGTGTTCTTGATCGTGTCGAAGGTCGAACGCACGCCCGTATCGAAGGCCAACGCGCCACCGGGGGCGATGGACGATGAGACGAAGGTTTGCAGCGCGTTGTAGGCGGACGCAAAGTTCTGGATGGCTGACACCGCCCCGCTGGTGTCACTCGACACGGTCACAGGGATCGTCGTGCCCACCTCGGCCTGCTGCAGATTGAGCGTAACGCCAGCAATCGCGTCGGTGATGGTGTTACTCGACCGCGTCACAGAAATGCCGTTCACCAGGATGCGCGCGTCGTTTCCCTGCACGAGCTCGCGCTGGCGACCGATGGCGGTCGTGGTGACGCTGCCGAAACTCACATTCGCACCGAGTACCGGGTCGGCCACGCCGCTTTCGTTGTTGGCCGACGCAGAAAACGAGAGGCCGGAATCGCCGCCCGCATCGTCGGTCAGTTGGATCTTTCCTCCCACGAGCGCTGCGGTCACGTGGCGGTCGGTGGAGCTGAAGGCCGCAGTCAGGTCGGTGAGCATGTTGGCGATCGTCTTTGACCCGTCAACTGTCTCCGTGAGCGACACCGGCGTGACACCGTCCGCCTTGGTACCAGCGAACGTAAACGTATCGCCAATCTGCGCGCCCACACCCCCGGCCACTTGGAGGCCGAGGAGCGTCGTCGACCCAGTGGCCGTGCTTCCCGTGCCGTCCTGGAGCACGTTCGACGTCGCGAGCTGCTGCTTGACCACTCCCGTGGTGCCGCGCGAAAGGCCGAGCAGGTCGAGCGTGGGTTGGGACGCCGTATCTGACGTCGCGGAAACGGCGCCGGAAATCTTCAGGTTATACGTCGTCGTGCCGCCATTGGTTACTGTCTCGACCACCGCGGTATTCGGCTGCGCCGCGTTGATGCTGGCGGCGATGTCGGCGAGACTCTGATGCTGCACGTCGACGGAAACCGCGCTCCCGTTGACGTTGATGGTCGTGGCGGCAGGATAGGCGACCGCTCCGGGTGTTTGGAGCGCCACGGTTGTTGTCGAGCTGACGAACGCAGCGCTTCGCGCCGCCCCATCGCTCCCGACGTTCGTCGTGTGCCCATCAATGAAGCCGAGTTGCGTGAGCAAGGTCGGAGCCCCGGACGAGGCGCGCACGTCACGCAGATCGATGCCGGAGGCGCCACCCGTGTCGCTCGTCAGCACGAGACGCGATGACGATCCACCCAATTGAAGAACCGAGGCCGACACATGTGTTGCCGTGGTGCCGGCGTTCAGTGCGTTGATCTTGTCGCGGATGCCATTGAGCGAGTCTCCATTGGCAATCGTGACGAGCTGGCCGCCAACGATGAACTGTCCGCTGACACCAACCGCCGCGGTGGCGTCGGATACGACGTTTCCGCTGAGCTTCTGCGCGGCAGCGGTACTGAGGACCTGCACGCCATATGAACCGGGTGTGGCGGTCGCGGTCGCCGTCGCGGTGAGCAACGTTCGACTCGTCATGGAGCTGTTGGGCGCCGTGACGCCGACCGCGCCGAACGCAGTGCCGTCGGCCAGTCCTTTGACGGTCGTGAGCACTGTGGACACCGCCGTACCATACGACGACCATGCTTTCATGGTCGCCGTCTTCGCGGTCGACTGATCGGTGACCGGTGTCAACTGCTGCGTCGTGTCGACTGCAATGAGCTGGTCGACCAGGTCCTGCCACTTGATGCCGCTGCTCAGGCCCTGAATGCTGGTGATCGGAGCTGTCATTGCGCCTTCCTCATGCGATGGCCAATACCCGTTTCAGAGTATCGGCAGATCGCTCGAACTCCTGAAGGCGGAGGGCAAGTTGCCCTCCGCCTTCAGGAGTTTCCCCGAGCAAGCTCAGTTTACTGGAGCAGCTTGAGGACACTCTGGCCGAGCTGGTTCGCCTGCGCCAGCATCGCGGTGCTAGCCTGCGACAGAATCTGGTTCTTGGAGAAGGTCGTCATCTCCTGCGCCATATCGACGTCCTTGATGGCCGACTGCGCCGCCGTGAGGTTCTGGATCGTCGTCTTGACGTTCGTGTCCGCGTACGTCACCCGGTTTTCAGCCGCACCGATGGATCCGAGCGCCGTGCCAACATCGTTGATCGCGCTGTCGATCGTCGAGAGAGCGGTCTGCGCGCCCGCCGCCGTGGTCAGGTCGACATTGCTCAAACCCAGCTTCGCGACGGTGAGATTGATCGCGTCGATGCTGATCAAATCGTTCTGTGCGTAGCTCTGCGAGGAGCTCACCAGGAACTGTGCCTGCTTGCTGGTGTCGTGAGTGATGGTCTTTCCGTCCCCGATGCCCGTCTTGAGGTCGGCACCTGTGACGTCCGGCGTGGACGTTATGGTCAGGCCGAATTTGTTCGTGAAATCGAAATTCTGCGCCCCGGCTGCCGTATTGGAGATGTCTGCCGACGCGGTGTCGGTCCCCGCGGTGAGCACGAGTTGATCATTCTCCTTTAATCCGACGCTCGCACCGTCGACGGCGAACGCGGTGCCGGTAGCCACGTCGAACGAGAAGCCGTAGCTACCGGTGAAGTCAACATTCGTTGAATCCGTGGTGCCGTCTTCGACGATAGCCTGGGAGGCACCACCGTCCACACCGCCGCCGGAAGCACTGATGGTGTAGTTCCGGGCGACGTCGAGGTTCGCGCCAATGAGACTCTTTACATCGGCGTGGTTGGCGAATGTGCCGTCGAGGGAGATTACGGTGGAGGTAGTGTCGAGGGTGATAGACGTGGCGTTGTCAGCTACGCCCGTAACCGTCCAATAGCTTATGTTGCCGTCGAAGAATGTTATGTCCGACTTTGAATTATCATCCGCGTTGTCTTTAACGTCCGAGACGGACCATTTGCCGACAGGTGCGAGGCCATCCGAGCCTACCGAGACGGAGCCCAGTGTGGCACCCCCCGGCGTTGATGTGCCGGCATCCGTGGTGCCGGTGTAACCGTCCCAGACGACCGTGAGACCGATGGCTTTGGACGCATCGAGCGAGTTGATCTTGGCGCTCAAATCGCTGGAGGTCACCAAAGGAACGTCGATCGGGTCGCCGTCGCCGTTGGTCAGGGTCCCAAGCGTGTTGTCCTTCTTGACAACCGTCGCCGTGATGTCGCCCGCGATCCCCGCGAACTTCGATTTGTCCGCATCGGATACGGCCACCGCGGACGCCACGTGTGTGGTGCTCGGCGCCGCTGTCAGCGTGGAGTCGGCATCGACAGTGCCCAGGTTGGTCGTCTTGCTGCCGAAGGTGCCGTCGAGCAGCGAGGCCCCCTGGAACTTCGTCGTGGCCGAGATGCGATCGAGCTCGCTGCTCAGCGAGCTGAACTCGCTGTTGATCTTCGTGCGTGCCGGGGCATCGACCGTGTCCGAGGCCGACTGCGCAGCCAATTCCTTCATGCGCTCGAGAATCGTCTGGATGTTCGAGGTCGCGCCGTCCATGATCTGGAGCACCGAACCCGCCTGCTCCGCGTTACGCGAGGCCTGTGTCATTGCCTTGATGTCGGCACCCATCTGGTTCGAAATGCCGAGACCGGCAGCGTCGTCACCCGCCTTGTTGATACGGAAGCCCGAGGAGAGCTTCTGCATCGAACTGGCGACGTTGTCCTGAACCTTGTTCAGGTTGCCGAGTGCGGTGAGGGCGCTGACGTTCGTGTTGATACGCATTGCGGCATTCCTCCATGAATTTATTCTCGGAGCATCCGTGCTCCTGATCGGCGGGCCGCATCCGCGTGTTCACCGCTGGTCATTCATATCGGCGCGGGGTTCGGGAACTTTAGTCCCGAAATGCAGCGGGGCGCCGCAACCTTCGCGACGCCCTTAGCCTTTGAAGGCGGAGGGCACCTTGCCCTCCGCCTTCAGGAGTTTCCCCGAGCAAGCTCAGTTTACTGGAGCAGCTTGAGGACACTCTGGCCGAGCTGGTTCGCCTGCGCCAGCATCGCGGTGCTAGCCTGCGACAGAATCTGGTTCTTGGAGAAGGTCGTCATCTCCTGCGCCATATCGACGTCCTTGATGGCCGACTGCGCCGCCGTGAGGTTCTGGATCGTCGTCTTGACGTTCGTGTCCGCGTACGTCACCCGGTTTTCAGCCGCACCGATGGATCCGAGCGCCGTGCCAACATCGTTGATCGCGCTGTCGATCGTCGAGAGAGCGGTCTGCGCGCCCGCCGCCGTGGTCAGGTCGACATTGCTCAAACCCAGCTTCGCGACGGTGAGATTGATCGCGTCGATGCTGATCAAATCGTTCTGTGTGTAGCTCTGCGAGGAGCTCACCAGGAACTGTGCGCTCTGAGCGGTGTCGTGCTTTGATGACATTCTTGTTGGCAGCGAAGTCCGTCGTGAGATTTGCGGCGGTCGCACTATCACCGGTCGTGATGGAAGGCCCGAACGTCGAGAAGGCCAGGTCTGGCTCGCCCCATCATTACTGAGGACGGTCGTACTCGTCTGGCTCGTCGAGCCGGCCGTGAGCTTGAGCACGCTCTCCTTGGTCACGCCGATCCCTTGGCCGTCGAAGGTGCTCGCGGTGCCGGCGTCTACGTGAACGAGAAGCCGTAGGTACCGCTGAAGTCGACAGTCGTTGGCGTCGAACCGTCATCGACGATAGCCTGCGGAGTCACCGCCAGACACGCCGCCGCCGGTAGCGCTGATCGTGTAGTTCTGGGTGAGGTTGACGGTCGCGCCATCCAGGTTCGCCAGATCAGCCTGCTTGACTGTTCCGCTGAGCGCGATGCTGAATTCGCCGCCATCGGTCTGGATTGCGGACGCGTCATCAGCAACGCCTGTCGCCGTCAATGTGTCAGAGCCGTTGGTGAATGTGATGTCCTTGGTGACTACCATCAGACATTGGCGGCAGTGCTGATGGTCCAGGCTCCGGCCTTGAGTGCCTTTGTGAGGGACTGGTCCAACACGGTGACATCGCCCAGGATCGCGTCCGACGAACTTGATTCGCCAGTCGCATCTGCGGTGGCAGTGGCGTCGCCCTGCACAACCCCGAGGCTGATGGGAGCGGAGGCATCGATCTTGTCGATTTTTGTCTGATCGGCAGCCGTGAGCGTGACCGTGGAGTCGTCCGAAGTCTTGAATGAAGCGTCAAGCGCATTGTCCTTGAAGACAACCGATGCAGTGACGTCGCCCGTGATCCCGGCGAAGGTAGTTCCGCTCGTAACGGTCGGCGTCGTCATATTGGCGGAGGTCAACAAGGTCGAAGTCGACTTCACCGTGCCGAGGTTGGTCGTCTTGCTGCCGAAGGTGCCGTCGAGTAACGATGCGCCCTGGAACTTCGTGGTGGCCGAGATACGATCGAGCTCGCTGCTCAGCGAACTGAACTCGCTGTTGATCTTCGTGCGTGCCGGGGCATCGACCGTGTCCGAGGCCGACTGCGCAGCCAATTCCTTCATGCGCTCGAGAATCGTCTGGATGTTTGACGTGGCGCCGTCCATGATCTGGAGCACCGACCCCGCCTGCTCCGCGTTACGCGAGGCCTGCGTCATTGCCTTGATGTCGGCGCCCATCTGGTTCGAAATGCCGAGACCGGCCGCGTCGTCACCCGCCTTGTTGATACGGAAGCCCGAGGAGAGCTTCTGCATCGAACTGGCGACGTTGTCCTGAACCTTGTTCAGGTTGCCGAGTGCGGTGAGAGCACTGACGTTGGTGTTGATACGCATCGTGGTGTTCCTCCATGAACTGTTACCTGGAGCGTCCGTGCTCCGTTAGCGATGGCTGTCCAGTCGCCGCTGCAGTTCAGTATCGTCGGCGGCATCGCCGACTTTAGCGATGCGCGGTTGCTTCTTTCTGTTACGCAACAAGCCGCGCAAGATCCACAGGACAACGCACGCTGTAGTCACCCTCGTGGGTCACGATCTGCTTCGCGCGGCGCGTGCCGAAGTTGATCGCCAGCGGTCCCCGCAGATTCACCGTCGGACAGTCGCCGCTGGCGTTGGGCAGTGTCACCACCGCGAGAATCGCAATGTCTGTGGCATTCGCCGCTCCGAGATCCGCCAGCTTCGACGACGGAACGTCCGCCGCGTAGTCGTCTACCACCGTGAAGGGATCGACGAGCAGAAACGCCAGCGCGGAGTATTCCATGGACTGCAGCCAGTACAACCCGTCTCGCGTCCCACGCAGCAGCGCGAAGCACCGGCACTCGGGAAACCCGAGAATGCCCTGCGCAAACAAGAACACGTCGGTCGAACGCAGCTTGAGCTCGCCCAGCAGATCGGAACGCACCGTCAGCTCTTCAGACTCAGCGCCGACCAATGTCAAAACGCTCATTTCAGATAATCGGTGAGTGTGAGGCCCATGACTTTCGACGTCGCCAGCATTGCCCCCTGATACGCCGTCTGGCGGCTGGCCATGTCGGTGATCGCGGCTTCGAGATCAACGTCCTCGATCCCGGACTTGAGGGTCGTCACGGTCGTCTTGTACGCGTCGAGATTCTGGCCGGTGACGTCGAGCCGATTCTCCTGGCCACCCACTTCCCCCACGAGGGATTGCACCGCGCTGTACGCAGAATCGATGCTCGTGAGTGCGGTGGCGATCCCGCCGTCGCCGTACGATCCGGACGCCGGGTCGAACGCCTTCGACAACGCCTGCACCGCGCCGAGTACGCCGCTGTCGAGCAGCAGTTGTTTGCCGTCGTGCCCCACGGCAAGCGTCTGACCCGCTCCGATAGTCATGGCGCGCTGTCCCTGCGGATCGGTCGAAGTGAACGCGAGCGTCGCCCCGCTGCCCGTGGTCGCAAAGGGCGCCGTCGTGCTCTGCTGGCCGCCGAACAGATACTCGTCGCCGACCTTCGTGTTGCCAATAGCAACGATCTGCTGGAAGATCTGTTGGATTTCCGCGTTGGCAACCGATCGCGTCTGCGCACTGGCCGTGGCGCCAGTCTGCGCCAAGCCAAGCGTCTTGGCGCGCGACACGAGATCGCCGATCTGCTGCAAGGCAGTATCTTCCGCGGTCACCCGGGCGGTCGCCGTCTGGACGGTGGACTTGTACTGGTCGATTGCCCGGAGCGAGCTGCCGGCCAACATGATTTGAGAGGCTGCGCTGGGATCGTCCGAGGCTGCCGTGAGGCGGTGCTGACTCGACACTTGCGCCTGATCCTTCAACAACGCGGCCATATTGGCCTGCAAGGCGCTCAGGCTCTGGGTGGCAATCGTATTATTCGTTATGCGCATGCACCCTCGGCATGTCATGGTTCACTGCATCGGCCGGCCGGCTTGGAGCCGCTCAGCCGCGTAGCGTCGAAGCACCGGCCCTTGCCAGGGTTGCGCCCTGACGGACCCACGCGTCTTTTCCGAGTATCGACCGCACCCCGGCGGGACTTTAGCGGCCGCCCAAAATCATCCTATGGCAACGATTCTCTGTCTCGACGACGAGCCGGCGATCGGGCTGATCCTTCAGGATTCGCTCGAGCGGGCTGGTCACCGGGCTATTTCCGCCCATAACGTTCCCCAAGCGCTCCAGGCGCTTGCCGGCGGAGCCGTAGACCTGATCATTTCGGACTATCGTATGCCGGGGCTGACGGGCCTCGAGTTCCTGGCGCTCCTCCGTCAGGAGGGGCACGAAACGCCGCTCATCATGCTGACCGGTTATGGCAGCATCGAACATGCGGTGGCGGCGATCAAAGCCGGCGCGATCGACTACATCACGAAGCCGGTGCGCCCCGAGCAGCTAGAGCTGGCGGTCAACCAAGCCCTCGAGGTTGTCCGGCTGCGCCGCGAAAACGAACGGTTGCGCCGCGAGGTCACGGAGTTCCGTAACGAGCGCCAGATCATTGGCAACAGCGCGGCCGTGCGGCGAGTGATGCAAACGGTGGCAACCGCGGCGCCGACGCGCGCCACTGTTCTGCTGGAAGGGGAATCTGGTACCGGCAAGGAGCTGTTCGCCCGTTCCATCCACGCACAGAGCGAGCGCCGCGACGGCCCGTTCATCAAGCTGAATTGCGCGGCGCTTCCCGAAGGCCTGGTCGAAAGCGCGCTGTTCGGACATGAAAAGGGCGCCTTCACCGGCGCCATCAAGCGCGTGGAGGGCGCCTTCGAACGCGCTCACAGCGGCACGCTCCTGCTCGACGAAATCTCCGAAATGCGTCTCGACCTGCAAGCCAAGCTCTTGCGCGTGCTGCAGGAACAGGAGTTCGAGCGCGTCGGCGGATCCATGGCGATCAAAGTGGACGTTCGCATCATCGCCACCACGAACCGTGATCTCGCGGCCTTCGCGGCGTCGGGCCACTTCCGCCAGGACCTTTACTATAGACTGAGCGTCATCCCGGTCCGGTTGCCCCCATTGCGTGAGCGGAAGGAAGATATTCCCCTGCTCGCGTACCGCTTTGCCGCGCACTATGCGCAGGAGATCGGCAAGGAGATTTCCGGAATCTCGCCGCCGGCAATCGAATTGTTGCAGGCGTATGACTGGCCAGGGAATGTCCGCGAGTTGCAGCACGCGGTGGAGCGCGCCGTGATTCTCACCAATGAACCGCTGCTTCCTCTGCACGCATTCGACGGCCAGCGGTTTGGCCTCAGCGGAGCGTGGAGTGGCCCAACGCCGGCACGCATCACCAGCGAGTTCCAGCTTCTCCCCGATGCAGGCACGACTACGTTGACGATTCCGGACGGCGCAGTCGTGCTCACGTCCCTCAACGTGAGTGAAGCCGAGGGCAAGCTGATCGAGCGTGCGTTGGAAGTATCGAGCGGCAACCGTACGCGGGCCGCCGACCTGCTGGGGATGAGCGTCAGAACGCTGCGAAATAAACTCAACGGCACAAAGGCGGACGCCAACGTGGGAGATAGCGAATGAAGACGATGCGGCGCGCGGCGATCACAGTCTGCGGTGGCGTGTTGGCGCTGGGATGCCGCACCCCGTCTTCCATTGGAACCACGGCCCTGGCCAACAACCAATGGCCGCCAGCCGAGTCGGCACCACACAGCGTAGTGCGGCCGTCGCCATCCACGGTGGCCTGGGGGTGGTATGACGCGGCAGGCAAACCCGTATTACGCGTGCAGAACGGCACGGTCGTCACGGTACAGGCGCTATCCACGTGCAGTCCCGTGGCGCTCGTGCGTGCCGGTCTCGACTCGGCGCGTGTAGAGCCGCGTGCGAAAGAGATCTACGCCGCCAGACCCTCGCTGAACGCGGGTCCGGGAGGACACATCCTCACGGGCCCGATCTACGTGGAAGGCGCCGACTCGGGTGACGTGCTCGAAATCCGCTTTCGCTCGATCAAGCCGGTGATCGATTACGCGTGCAATTCATTCGGTCCGCGCAGCGGATTTCTGCCCGAAGACTTCCCTGGCGTATCCCGCTCGAGAATCATCGAGCTCGACACCGTCCGCATGCTCGGGCACTTCGCCAACGGCATCACGATCCCGCTGCACCCCTTCTTCGGGAGCGTCGGCGTGGCGCCGCCGGCCTCCATGGGCCGCATCAACAGCGCACCACCCGGAATTCACGCGGGCAATATCGACAACAAGGAGCTCGTCGCGGGATCGACACTGTACATCCCGGTATGGACGAAGGGCGCGTTGCTGGAAGTGGGCGATGGGCACGCGGGCCAAGGCAATGGCGAGGTGGACATCACGGCGATGGAGACATCGCTCGTGGGGGACCTCCAGCTCATCGTGCATAAGGACATGCACCTACAATGGCCACGCGCTGAAACGCCGACGCATTACATAGCCATGGGCATCGACAAGGATCTGATGCAGGCAACCAAGCTCGCCGTGCGCCAGGCGATCGAGCTGCTCGTACAGGTCAAAGGCATGTCGCGCGAAGACGCCTATCAACTCGTGAGCGTGGCCGGTGACGTCGATGTCACGCAGCTCGTCGACGGCCCGGTCGGCGTTCACGTGATGATCCCGAAGGCCATCTTCCGGTGAACGCCGACGGCTGCGCCGCCTACACGGCGGCGAGCTGACGACGACTCAGTCGCGGCGCCGGCGAGGCCGAAGTTTCGGTCGGCCGGCCGCCGCTCAGGACGAAGCGTCCGGTCATCTCCGACAGCGCCTGCGCCTCAGACTCGAGCTCCTTGGCGGCGCTCGCGGACTCGTGCGAGCTCGACGCGACATGCTGCGTCGTCAAGTTCATGTCTTCGACCGCCCGCGTGATTTGCGTGACGCCTTCGCTCTGCTGATGGGACGCTGCGGCGATATCTGCAATCACTTCGCCTACGGTTCCCACGCGGTCGGTGATGTCGGCAAGTTGGCGCTGGGCCTCCTCGTTCAACTGCACGCCACGCATGGCATCGCGCACTGCTTCCTCGATCAAGTGCGCGGTGTTCTTCGCCGCCTCGGCCGAACGCATGGCGAGGTTTCGTACCTCGTCAGCTACCACCGCGAAGCCGCGGCCAGCGTCGCCTGCCCGCGCAGCTTCGACCGCGGCATTGAGGGCGAGCAAGTTGGTTTGGAACGCGATTTCGTCAATTGTCTTGACGATCTTCGCCGTCGCATCGGAAGATGTCTTGATGCGTTGCATCGCTTCCGACAGCCGGGTCATACTCTGGCCGCCGGCGTCGGCACTGGTGCGCGCTTCCGACGCCAAACGCCGAACTTCCTGAGCGTGCTCGGCGTTCTGCTTGGTCATGGTGGCAAGCTCCTGCAAGCTTGCCGAGATCTCCTCGAGTGACGATGCCTGCGAGTTCGCTTGGCTCGCGAGTGCCTCACTGCCGGATCCAATCTGGGCCGACGACGCCGCCACCCGATGTGACGCGGCGGTCACTTCGTGCAGTGCACGGTCCAGGTTCTCCGTGGCTCCATTGAGCGCGTTGGTGATCCGCGCATGGTCTCCCTTGTACGTGCCTTGCACGCGCTGGGACAGGTCTCTCGCGGCCACTCGTTCGAGCACCTGCGACGCCTCGACGATCGGCTGCATGACGGCGTCCAGCGTGTGATTGATTCCCTCGACCAAGGTGTGATAGCTGCCGTGGAACGCTTCGGCGTGAGCGCGCGATGAGAGTTCGCCGGCTGCCGCCCGCTCGGTGACGCGCCCCAGCTCCGCGATGAGGTCCGTATTCACGGCGGCAACCGTTACGAATGCGCGAGACAGTTGATCCTGTTCGCTCTTTGGAGTGATGTCCACGCGCATGTCGCCCTTGGCCACCTGTTCGGCGGCGCGGGTGAGGCCGCGCATGTACGCCAGTAGCTCGCGCAGCGCATTGGATAGTCGAATGGTTTCTTCGGTTCCATGCACGTCGCCGACATCCTGCTCCGTATTACCGAGCGAGAGCTGCTCGGCAATGTTGGCCGAGGCGATGATCGGGGCCGCAATCATGCGCGAGATCACGCTGGCGCCGGCACCCACCACTGCCAGGATCAGGATCGCGACCAGCAAGAGCTGCGTGCGAAGCGACGACGCCGCCGCGAACGCGGCACTGGCCGGTTGCGCGATGACGATTGCCGCACGGCCACCCAGCAAGCCAGAGTACCCGGCGATTTTTTCTTGCGATTCGAGCGCGCTGAACGACACCAACGCGGACTGATTGAGGAATTGCGTCACGATGGACGCGGTCGCACGTTTGGCGATTGCGGCGAGAACCTCCGGCGTCGCCACCTTTTTGGCAAGCACGTCGTCAGTCGTGGTCGAACCGATGATGGTACCGGCGGTATCGACGACAAAGCCTCGCGCTAGCCCAGCGCCATTCTCTGCGCCATTCTCTGCGCCGGACTTCTCCAAGCTCGACAACGCGCGTTGGCACAGGCTGGTCCAATCAAGATCGCCGGCGACAACGCCGAGGGTCATGCCCGTGGCCGAGCGAACGGCGACTGACACCCGCAGGACGGGAGTGCCACCGGACTCCCGTGTGACCGACCCAATGACGATCGCTTTTGGGTCGGCGAGTGCGTCCTTGAACCATGACGTGCCCACCGCGGGCTCGGCGCCGCCCGCACTGGAGCCGACCAGCGCGCCTTTCGCGTCGTATACACGAATCGACCGGATCAGATTCGACCGCTTGGTCGCGTTGATAAGGGCGGTCCGGGTCGCAGACGTGTCCCCCAGTCCGAGCGCCGCGGCGGCGATCTCGCCATTGGATGCAACTGTCTGGAGTTCCAGTCCGCGCTCGTAGATGACGCGGTCGAGCCAGTGTGCAGTTTGCCGGGCGATCTCGGCCTGCGCGCTCCCGACTTGCTGCTGCAAGCTGGACCGGGAATTACGCACGGCCATCGTCGTCGCAATTGCGATCGGCAGAGTCGCCGCCGCAATGAACGTGAGAGTGAGCCGCCCTTGAAGGCTGCGTGTCGAAACGAAGGAGAATGACATCGGAGCTCGCGCCCGCTCGGGGCCGGGTAGGAACAGCGTTAGTCCTGCTTGTACGAAATGGGCAGAAGAACGCGGGTCCGAACAGGATTACCGTTCAACTTCCCGGGAATGAATTCAATTTCCTGAACCGCTCCCTTCGCGGCTTCACCGAGGGCGGGCACCGACGCCAGAACGACCTCGACGCTCGAAGCCTCGACCTTGCCTTTCGAGTCTACGATGAACTCGACCTGTACCTGACCCGTGATTCCGGCTCGTTTGAGGTTCTCCGGATACGAGCGCTGGATCTGATGGGCGGTCGCGGTTGCCGACGCGAGCTTGGGGGGGGTCGTCAGCTCAGCGGCCGTGTATACGCTGTCGGCGGCTTGCGCCTGCGCGATGCGCTGGCTTGCGACCAACAGGATCAAGGCGGCGCCAGCGGCACGCACGGCGATGAATGGTGCTCTTCGTGACATCTAGTTGTCCTCGCGGTGACTGGGGATCGCTTTGGAGTATCGACAACCGCGCTTGGGACTTGAGTCACTGTATGTCAATCGGCAAATCGCCGGCATTTGGTCCGGCGTTTGGTTCGGCATCTAGTAATAGATGTTCCCACGTGGGCGCCTGATCGCTGGGGCCCGGGCCGCGTTCCATCGTGAGCCGCAGGACAGGCAAGTGTGACCTTCCGGTGATTTTGCTCGGAAGATCTTGCCGGGCTGGAAGTTTTTTCCCTGCCCAGGGCAAATATGCCCAGTTGACGACGTGCATGAAGGCGTGAATCATAAGTTGTTGCTCCGATACGACTTCTGAAATCACATGCCATGAGGAGAGCGACGTTTTCCGAGGTTCAAAGGCTGGTCCGGGCTGTGCCATTACGGTGATCGGAATCACGAAGCAGGACTCACCGCTGCAGCCGACCCACTCCTTCCTTTCCGATCTGTGCTGTTTGGAATCATCGGACGCGCGACAAACGCCAACGATCTGAAGGACGCGCTCGATCTGAGCACGCAGCGGACGCGCGCCATCGCGAGCCGCGTGGCGCAGGCGTCTCTGAAGGGCAGCAATGGGTTCGCGCTCCCGATCGACCCTACTACCGGTCAGCCGGCGGAGGGCGATCAGGTGGATCTCGAAGCAGAGATGACATCGCTCGCGGATGAACAGATCCGGTTCGAGGCCACCGAGAAACTGCTTGAGAAGGCATACGCGCAGCTTCGCACGGCCATCAAGTAGGCGACCCTACCTGACCAATGACTCTCCCGCCGATCACCAACGCCGCGCCGACCCCGGCCCCCCGCCGCCCCGAAGCACCGCGCCCCATGTTCAGCGCTCTGGCCATTGCGTCGAGCGGACTGTCGGCGCAGCGCATCCGGATGGATGTCGTCGCGCAGAACCTCGCCAACGCCGAGACCACTCGGACGGCGCAAGGCGGCCCCTATCGGCGGCATGTCGTGAACCTCGAGGCCATTGAGCCGCAGGGCACGACGACATCGTCGTCGGACGCCCCTACCGCCGCCGCGAGCGGCTCGACGCAGGCAGCGTCCGCCATCGCCGCCATGGCGATGACACAGCCACCGGCTGCCGGCTCGACGCCAGTCGAGACCTCCGACGTCACCGGCGGCGTTCGTGTTGCCTCAATCACGGAAGACACCACTCCGGGTGCGATGGTCTACGATCCCGCCAGTCCGGATGCAGATAAGACCGGCTATGTCCGCATGCCGAACGTGAGCATGACCAACGAACTCATGGATCTCATGAACTCGCGCCGTCTCTACGAGGCCAATGCCACCGTTTTCCAGGCTGCGCGCGCGATGCTGCACAAGTCGATCGACATCTGATGCTCGTGTCCCGTGTCCCGTGTCTCGTGTCTCGTGTCTCGTGTCTCGTAACTCGTAACTCGTTTCTTGGCCCTCGATGAGCATTTACGGAATCAGCAACACCAACATACCGCGGACGCCGTCGCAACTACCCATCCGCGATGGGTCACGGCCGCAGGTGCAGCAGCCCGCGAGTCGGCCCGTGCAGATGCCGGCGCAGCGGGGTCCGCAGAAGCCTGGCGCTGCAACTCAGAGCGTTCCCGTCGAGCCGCCGCCGGGCACCGATCCCGCACTCTGGAGCGTGTTGTCGGGCGACGAACGCGCGTTCTTCGCCAAAGCCGGCGCCATGGGACCGCTGACGTACGGACGCGCGCTGCAGGAATCGACGTCCGCGCAACTCCCCGCCGCTCGCGGCGGTCGCCTGGACGTGAAGATCTGACATGACGGCACCGATCAGTGGTCTCGGCGGATCAGGGGGCAGCATTGGTCCGCGGCGCATTGGACTCGACATCGCCGGAGAAAACGGCATTGCGCGGGTATCGCAGCCATCGATCGGTGGAACGTCGTTCGGCGATTCGCTGAAACGCGCAATCGGTGAAGTCTCGACGTCGCAGGACACGGCGCAGGACTACATCCAGCGCTTCGTGCGCGGCGAACCGGTGGAGCTTCACCAGGTGATGGCCGCGGCGGAAGAAGCACAGCTCTCGCTCGAGATGCTCGTCGAACTGCGCAACAAGCTGATGGATGCGTACAAGTCCGTCGTGAACATGGGATGATGCAATAGATGCCTGACATGATGTCCCAACTCTTCGACCGCGTTGGTGGACCACGGCGTGCTCTGATCATTGTGGTCGGGCTTGCCGCGGCCGGCCTCATCTTCGCCGTGTCCCAATGGGCGAGCGCTCCGACATGGGTGCCGGCCTTCACGGGCGTTCCGCTCGAAAGCGTGGCGCAGATGGTGGACAAGCTCGATCAGGCGGGAGTGAAATACCGCCTCGAGCGCGGTGGCGCAGACATCCTGGTCGCAGCCACCGATCTAGCCAAGGCGCGTGTGGCACTCGCCAAGGGCGGCATGCCCAACAGCGGGCGGCCGGGCCTCGAGTTGTTCGACCAGCCGTCGTGGGGCATGACGGATTTCACGCAACGCATCAACTACAGGCGGGCGCTCGAAGGTGAGCTCGAACGCACCGTCGGCAAGATGCGCGGCATCGACGCCGCTCAGGTCCATCTCGTTCTGCACGAGACCGACGGATTTGCCGCGGCCGATCGCCCGACGGAAGCGAGCGTCGTGCTCAAGCTGAAGGGCGACGCCGATCCCGAAGTCGTCAAGGGCATTGCGCACCTCGTCGCGTCCAGCGTGGAAGGCTTGGTCAGTGAACACGTCACCATCGTCGACGACAGCGGACGTCTGCTTTCGGAAGCGGAAGAAGCGTCATCGCCGACCGGCTTGACGAGCCGGCAGCTCTCGATGCAGCGCGAGATCGAAGACTATCTGCGCACGAAGGCGGAGAAGATCGTCGCGGAGATGGTGGGCACGAACAATCTGCGGGTACAGGTGTCCGCGGCCATGAGCTTCGATCACGTCGAGCGCACCGTCGCCTCCGTCGATCCCGACAAACAGGTTGTCGCCGCCGAACAGAAAGCTGAGATCGTGCCTGGTGCCCAGGGCGGCGCGGGGCAGAACAACACCTCGACTACGTACGAGAACACGCACAGCACCGAAAATTTCGTCGCCGCCCCGGGCACCATCAAACGACTGACGGTGGCCGTGCTCGTCGGCGACCGCGCCGCCGTAGCCGGTAGCAAGGCCGCCCCCACCCCACGCACCGCGGCCGAGCTGCAACAGATCGAAACGCTGGTGCGCAGCGCCGTGGGGGCAGATAGCACTCGCGGCGACGTCGTGTCGGTGGTGAGCGTGCCGTTCGCGCCGATCATCGTACCGATCGCCGATGTGCCGCGAACGGACATCGTAAGGGTCGTCCAGACGGCGCAACGTCCACTGCTCGGCGTGCTCGGCCTCGTCCTCATCATCATCGTCGCGCTCATCAGCCTCAAGTCGCTCAAGACCGGGGGATCGGTGAATGAATCGCAACTCCTCTCGCTTCCACGCGGCGAATTGAGGCAGCAGCCGGCGCTCTCATCGGGGCCGAGTATGCCGCTGGTGCTGCCGACGAATACGGTCCGAGACAAGGTGAACTCGTCGATCCAGCAACAGCCCGAGGTCGCTACACGCGTAGTGCGCGCGTGGCTGAAGGAGGCCTAGGCCATGGCGACCAACCTCGCGCGCTCGCACCAGCTCGACCAGCTCACCGGCGCCCAGAAGGCGGCGATCCTGTGCATGGTGTTGGGCTCCGAGTCTGCGTCGCTGATTACGCAGAAGCTTGCGCACGAAGAGGTGGAGCAGATCTCGTTCGAGATCGCGCGCATGGATCGTGTGAGCACCGAGGCCACCGAGGCAGTGCTCGCCGAGTGGATCGATGTGATGTTCGCGGCAGACTCGATCGCATCCGGCGGCGTCGAGTACGCGCGCGAGGTGCTCGAACGAGCCTTCGGCGTCCCGAAGGCAGCAGCCATCCTCAAGCGCATTCAAGCACAGATTTCCGAGACAGCGGGCCTGCATCGTCTGCGCACGGCCGACGCCCAGCAGCTCGGCAACATGCTGCGTGGCGAACACCCGCAGACGGTGGCGCTGATTCTGGCGCATCTCGAAGCACAACATACGGCAGGCGTCCTCAAGGAGCTCGATCCGTCCTTCGGGGCCGAAGTGGTTCTGCGTATGGCGCGTATGGAGAAGGTTTCGCCGGACATGCTCGTACTCATCGAGCGGTCGATTCTCACCGAGACCGATCTGGCGCCGACGCAGGGACTGACGACCTCCGGCGGACCGGCGGTGGTGGCCGATGTGCTCAACCTCGTGGCGCCGTCGCTCGAGAAGGCGATCATGCGCGGCGTGGAAGAGCGCGACCCGGCGCTCTGCGAGCAGATTCGCAATCTCATGTTCGTCTTCGAGGACGTTGTCAGCCTCGACGACCGGTCGCTTCAGCGGCTGCTGCGCGAGATCGACGTCAAGGAGTTGGCGCTGGCGCTCAAGACGGCATCGAACGAGGTCAAGAACAAGATCATGGGCGCCATGTCGCAACGCGCCGCTGCTGCCTTGAAGGAAGAGCTGGAGATGCTCGGGCCGGCACGCAAGCGCGACGTCGAGTCGGCGCAGACGGCGATCGTCGCCATGATTCGCAAACTCGAAGACGCCGGCGAAATCGTGGTCGGCGGAGCGGCGGATGACATCGTCGCATAGAGCCATCGGCCTCGCGTCGGTGCGCGCCACGCCGGTCGACGGCGCGGCGCCCGCCGGCGTGTGGGCGCTCGACGAGCTTGCCGTGGCCGCGCTTCCGATCGAGGCATCGCTGGCCGGCGCGCCGGCCAGCGCGATGAACGCCGGACCCTCGGCCCAGGAACGCGCGCAAATGATCGATGAGGCGTACGCACGCGGACTTGCCGACGGCGAGAAGAAGGGTCTCGCTGCCGCGCAGGCTCGCGTCACCAAAGCGCTCGCCGTCATCGACAAGATCACGGGCGAGGTCCGCGACGTGGCGGCCCTCGCGCCGTCGATTCTCGAAGAGAATATCGCTGCGCTCGCCGTCATCGTGGCGCGCCAGATCGTCGCGCGCGAGGTGAGCGTGGCGCGCGAGCTCGTCGCGGATCTCGTTCGCCGCGCACTGACCGAGTTTCCGGTCGATCAGAGCACCCGCATCCGCGTCCACCCGCTCGACCTATCGCTGCTCACGCTGAACGAAGGCGGAATGGCTCCGATCACGGGCGCACGCGACGTGAGTTGGCTTGCCGACGCGCGCGTGGCGCGCGGTGGCTGTCTCGTCGAAGGACGCGATCGCATCGTGGACGGCCGTGTGGACACGGCGCTCGAACGCGCCTATCACCGAATGGCGCAGATCGATGCTTCGTAATCGTCTCGCGTCGCGCATCGGCGACCTGCCAAGGATCTACCGCATGGGACGCGTCACGCGCGTCGTCGGCCTCGTCATCGAGGCGGCCGGGCTCGACGTCGGTCTCGGTGAGCTGTGCCGTGTGACCAGCCTGTCCGAAGAGAAATCCGTGCTCGCGGAAGTCGTCGGCTTTCACGAACGCGGTGTGCTGCTCATGCCGCTCGGCGACATCGACGGCCTGCATCCGGGCAGCAGTGTCACCCCCATGGGCCGCAGCTTTGGGGCGGACGTTGGGCCCGGACTGCTCGGCCGCGTGCTGAACGGCCTCGGTCATCCGATCGACAGCAAGGGACGCGTCGATCACGCGCAGCGTATGCCCCTCTCCGCCGAGCCGCCCCACCCGCTCGAGCGCCAGATCATCAGCCAGCCGCTGGAGACCGGCGTTCGCGCGATTGACGGATTTCTGACACTCGGAAAGGGACAGCGTATCGGCATCTTCGCCGGTTCGGGCGTCGGCAAGAGTACGCTGCTCGGTATGATTGCGCGTCGTGCGAAGGCCGACGTCAATGTCATCGCGCTGCTCGGCGAGCGCGGCCGCGAAGTGCGCGATTTCATCGAGAACTCTCTGGGCGCCGAAGGGCTGGCACGCTCCGTCGTCGTCGTCGCTACAGGCGATCAAGCCGCGCTCGTGCGCGCTCGCGGTGCGCTCGTCGCCACGTCGATCGCCGAGTACTTCCGTAATCAAGGGAAGGAAGTACTCCTGATGGTGGACTCCGTGACCCGCGTCGCAATGGCGTGGCGTGAGATTGGCCTGGCCGTCGGAGAGCCACCGACGACAAAGGGCTATCCACCGTCGGTCTTCGCGGCGCTTCCGCGCCTGCTCGAACGCGCGGGAAGCGCCAGCACCGGCAGTATCACCGGCGTCTACACCGTGCTGGTGGACGGTGACGATTTCAACGAACCGATCGCCGACGCCAGTCGCTCGATTCTCGACGGACACATCGTCCTCACGCGCAAGCTGGCCGGCGCCGGACACTATCCGTCAATCGACATTCTGGAGAGCAAGAGCCGCGTACGGGATCACGTCATCTCGCCAGACCATCGCGGGGCGGCGAACGCCGTCGCACGACTCGAAGCTGCGTATCGCGAGAAAGAGGATCTCATTCTCGTGGGCGCATATAACCAAGGCAGCGACCGCAGCGTGGATGCTGCGCTCCGCCTGCGTCCGCAAATGCTGGACTTCCTGCAACAGACGCCGGAAGAGAATTCCGATTACGACGCGTCGAGACGTGCGCTCGTCTCGCTCGCACAGCAGATCGACCAAACGACGAGGAGGTCGCCATGAGCGCGTTCAAGTTCCGTCTTCAGCAGGTGCTGGAGCTGCGCGAGCAGCATGAGAAGCAAGTCGCCGCCAAGCTAGCCGACGCGGAGACTGCGGCGAATGAAGCACGCCTGGCGCAGAAGGCCCTGGAGACGATTCGCCAAAGCGGCTCCGCCGCGCTGCGCACCGCGCACGAGCCGACCATCGGTCAGCTCAAGACCATTGGCTACGTCATCGAGCAACTCAACCATCACATCGTGGACGCACAGTCGCGCGTCGAAATGGCCGAGCAGCTCGTGGCGCAAGCCCGCACCGACCTCACCTCGGCGCTGCAGGCGCGCCGCGTGCTGAGCCGATTGCGCGATCGCCATTTCGCCACCTGGCGCGTGGAGGACAACGCGCAAGAGATGCGGCAGATGGACGAGCTGGCCCTGACGCGCTTCACGCGTCGTGAAGACGATCCGGGGACAGCAACGGCATGAAACCCGTCGTCGTGTTCGCACTGACGTTCGCCGTCGCATTGGCGGGGTCCACCGGCGCGAAAGTACTACTGACCAAGCCACCGGTGACCCCACCGCCAGAGGCGGGTTCCTCGGCGAATGCCGCGGACTCGACGCATGCCGACACAGCCGTCGTCGCGTCGGGACAGCCCGCAGCCGCGCCCCCAGTCGACACGGCGCGCGCGCCGGTAGCGGTTGTCGATTCGGCGAAGCAACTCGCCAGCGCGGTTCCGTCACCAGCGGCGACTACACCAGCACCGGCGCTGGCACCGACACCAGCACCGGCGCTGGCACCCGAACCGGCACCGACAAAGACAGCGACGCCGACTTTGGCGGAGCCGACTGTATCGGCGCCGAAAAAATCGGCTGTGAAAGCACCACTCGATACGGCGACCGAGGCCTCGCAACGCCGCGTCGCCAAGGTGTTCACATCCATGGATGCGAAGCAGGCTGCCAAGGTGCTCGAGCATATGGCCGACGGCGACGTCCAAATCATTCTCGGCTATGTCGGTACGCGTCAGGCAGCGTCGATTCTGGCCGCGCTGCCACCTGAACGAGTCGCCACTTTGAGCAAGCTCGCCTTGCAAGGACGGAAGCAGTGACCATTGCCCTCGCAGCGTTCTCGCCGATCACGACAGCCGACGACACACGCGCATTCGACGCACGACACGATGCCGAACGCGCGCCGGAGTTCGCTGGGATGCTCGCCGCCGCGCAGGCGCACGCACCGGCACTACGTCCCACGCCGAAGCCCGATGGAACGTCCGATCTCGACCAGACGACGGGGAAGGATGCTCCTGGCGAAGAGGGCGGATCGGCCGGCGATGGTGACGCAAACGCCGCTGCTGGGCAACCTGGATCAACTGCCTCCTTCCCCGCTGCGGCGATCGCGACCGTAAGTGCGGCTGCGAGTGCGGCTGCGAGTGCGGCTGCGAGTGCGGCTGCGAGTGCTAACGTGGTGCGCTCCGTTAGCGCGCTCGATCCGGCATTGCAGACGAAGTTGGCGCGTGTCATCTCCCGTGTCCGCAATGAGACAGGTCACGACGCGACGATCAGCGAGACATTTCGCAGCCAGACCCGGCAAAACTCGCTATTTGCGCAAGGTCGCGAGACTGCGGGTCCAGTCGTTACGTGGACGCAGAACTCAAAGCACACGCAGGGACGCGCGGCAGATCTCGTGCTCGACTCAGGCAACGCGCCGCTGTCTGCCTACGCAGCGCTACAGCGTATCGCAAACGAAGAAGGATTACGCACGCTTGGTGCGCGCGATCCGGGCCACGTCGAGCTCCCAGGAATTGGAGCCGGTGCCGTTGCGAACAGCTCGATGAAGGCATTCCCCGCCGCGCCGGCTGATGCGACGCGCCCGGGACTCGTTCCGTTGTCTCCTATCGCGCAGATCGCGCAAGTCGCGCATGTGGCGCCAGTCGCGCAGATCGCAGCTCCCGGCACCGGAGCGCCCAAGCAATTCGCAACGCTCGGCACCAGAGCGCCCAAGCAATTCGCAGATCTCGGCACAGGAGCATCCGTGCAGGTCGCAGATCTTGGCACCGGAACGCCTGCGCAGGTCGTGAACATTCCCTGGACGCCGCGTGACGGAGCAGGAGCCAAAGCACCGCAGCAATTCACCGCACCGGTTGCCCCGGTGAACAGCGGAACGCCTTCGTCACAGCCGGCAACGGCGGGACAGAGCAACATGCAGTCGTTCGGCGGTGGATCCAATAAGAATGCACGGAACAATGGTCATGCGCCGCAGCAGGGAACGATCGATCAGCGCGCTGCATACGGCGCACTCGATTCGGCGTTCGCGCTTCGCGACCAACCGGCATCACCGCGGAGCGCCAATGGCGTGTCATCCGTCTCCGGGCCGTCGAGTGCCGATCGCACGGCGCGCGTGCTCGAAGCGCTCGATCAGGCGCCGGTGCGACCCCTGTCACAGATCACGCTGGCCGTGGACGCCGGAGCCGGGATCACGGATCGCGTACGCGTTACGCTCCACGGCTCGACGGTGAGCGCGGCAATCGACGCGGGGGACGCACGGGGCGCACAGGCGATGAGCGGGCATAGCGACGAACTCGTGCGCGCCCTCACCCGCGACGGCGCCGAGTTGGAGTCGCTGCAGGTACGCGGCGGCGCCTCGGCGGTCGCCGGCGCCGGCGCGCCAACTGGAAAGAGCACGTCAGATGCATCAACGAACGGCCGTTCGCCGCGCGGCGGCGAGTGGGAACCGCGCGAGCGCCAGCAGTCACAGAGCGAGCGCCGCCAACAACAGCGCGACCAGCGCAGAGGTTCACAGCAATGATCATCGCACCGACGTACAGACCGGCTACTTTCGCGACCACAGCCGCGACGACTACGCCGACCGTAGCCGCGGCGGGCACTGAGGCTGCTGCGGCAGGGGGTGCCCTCGGCAAGGATCAATTTCTCCAGATGCTGGTGGCACAGCTGAAGAATCAGGATCCACTCAATCCTATGCAAGGCGATCAGATGGCGTCGGAGCTCGCCCAGTTCTCGTCCCTCGAGCAGCTCCAGCAAATCAATACGACGCTCACCGACCAGCAGTCTTCGACCGGCTCACTGCTTGGCGCCATCCAGTCAACGGCGGCGATCAACACCATTGGCCACACCGTGGTCGCCATGGGCAACCAGGTTCAAGTCGGCGGCACGTCAGGCTCCACCAGCGTGCCCGTAGACGTCGCGGCGGCGAGCAGCTCCGCCACTTTACATATCTATGATAGCGCCGGTGTCGAAGTCGGTACCCGCTCGCTGGGCGCCCTCCAGGCCGGCAAGCAGAGCATCGACCTCGGTGACGCCAGCTCCGGTCTGCCGGACGGGATGTACACGTATTCGGTGGACGCCAAGGACAGCTCCAGCCAGCCCGTCACCGTGCAGACCTACGTCACCGGCCGCGTCGACGGTGTGAGCACCAGTCAAAACGGTCTTGTCCTCACCTCCGGCGGTCTCGTGATCCCGTACGCCAACGTCATCCAGATCCTGAACTAATCCGCGCGCCGACGGCTCATCGGCATTTCCCTATTCGCTATTCGCTCGCCTCTTCCTCTTTCCAGGAGCACCAATGCTTCGCTCTCTTTCGGCCGCTGTCTCGGGTCTTCGCAACCAGCAGACCCGGATGGACGTCATCGGCAACAACATCGCGAACGTCAACACCGTCGCGTTCAAGTCCGGACGTGTGACTTTCAAGGAAGGCTACGCCCAGATTATCGAAAGCGCAGCGCGCCCCGACACGGGTGGCCTGAACCCCATGCAGGTGGGTCTCGGCTCACAGATCGGCAGCGTGGACACGTTGTTCACGCAAGGAAATCTGGAATCGACGGGCAACAATACTGATCTCGCGATCCAGGGCCCCTCGTTCTTCGTTGTGAGGCAGGGCTCGCAGAGCCTGTACACACGCGCCGGCAACTTCCAGGTCGACTCGAAGGGCACGCTGGTCGCCGGCGGCAATGGATTTGCCCTGCAGGGAAGGATGTCGGTGGGCGGCAAGCTCTCGGATGCCATAACGGACGTGACCATTCCAGTCGGAGAACAGGCGGCGGCAGTTGCGACAACCTCCATCTCGCTTACCGGCGATCTCGACGCGGCAGCAACGCCGTTCGACAAGGGCACGGCGACGACCCTCGATCCCCTCGATGCCACCCAGCGCGCGCTTCCGCAGAACGCGCATGCCTACAAGGACCTGTCGATCACGGCCTACGATTCCCTCGGCGCCAAGCAGGAGGTGAAGCTGGTGATCTGGAAGACCGGCACGAACACGTGGGACTGGAAGGCCGACGGGACAGGCATGGATATCACAAAGGCCGGCATCACTGAGGTGCAGGGCACGCACCCAATCACCTTCAATAGCGACGGTTCAGTGGATACTACCGGATTCACTCCACCGGAGATCACGTTCACGCCGAACAGCGGCGCCGCAGCCGTCGACATCACGCTCGACGTCGGCACCGGCTTGAGCGGCCTGTCGCAACTCGCCGGCTCGAACAACGCTGTGATGCGCAGCCAGAATGGTAACGCCAGTGGTAATCTCCAGAACTTCACGATCGACTCGAGCGGCGCGGTAGTCGGCTCATTCACCAACGGTATGACGCAGGTGCTCGGCCAGTTGGTTCTCGCCGATTTCAACAATCCGGCGGGCCTCGTTCGCACGGGCGACGATATGTACAACACGTCCGCCAATTCCGGCTCGCCGGTGTTGGGCTACTCTGGTGAAGGCACTACCTCGAGCATCGCGAGCGGCAACCTCGAGATGTCGAACGTCGATCTCGCGCAGGAGTTCACTGATATGATCGTCGCCCAGCGCGGCTTCCAGGCGAATGGCAAGGTGATCACCGCGAGCGACCAGATGCTACAGGATCTGGTGAATCTGAAGCAGTAAGCGTGGATCAACGCTGGACGCGACAAGAAGTGGACTGACGGGGCGCCTCGAGCGCCCCGTCTTTCGTTTGGTGACTCGGCCCGTAGCGTGCGCCCGGCAAAAAGCGCCTGCGTCGACCCGGCAATTCGTTCCGCATGGTGGTTGAGTGGACGAAAATTCCGTGTGGCAACCGAGGGACGCAAGAAGCAGTTAATACGTTGCTACTACTCCACTTATCTGATGTCTGGCGCCTGGTATTCAGCGCGTTTCCACGAGGCATGCTGCCTGCCTTTCCCCCTGGTGTCATTTCTCGATCAGCCTCCCTCTTTCCCATCCCATGGCGACCGAAGCCATCGAACAAGTTCCAGAAGCGGTCGATGACACACCCCCGTCCAAAGGGAAGCGTGGGGTGTTGATCCTTGGCGTGATCGGCGTCGCGGCCGGAGCGGCCACAGGACTGCTTGGCGTCGGACCCCTCCTCGCCAAGAAGCGCGCCACACCCGCCGCCGTGGTCCCGACGCCTGACTCTGCCACCGCGCCAGTGTCGTCGTCTGTGACGCACGCAATCGAGAACCTCGTGCTCAATCCCGCGGGAAGCGGCGGTACGCGCTTTCTCATGGTCACCGCGACGTTCGAGCTCAAGGATGCGAGCATCGACCAGATGATGAAGGATCATGAGGCCGAGGTGCGCGACCACATCCTCGCGCTCCTCGGAAAGAAGACGGTCGACCAGTTGACGAACATCATGGAGCGCGAGGCGATCAAGAGTGAGGTGCTGGACGCCGTGCGGCCGCTGTTTCCGAAAGGGGCAGTGCTCAAGGTCTTCTTTCCGCAGTTCGTGACCCAATGACCGCACCCCGCATTCCGAATTCTTCGCAGACGCTGTCGCAAGACGATATCGACCGGCTGATGCTGGGCGACACGGCCAAGCGTCCTGTCATCCATCACTCGGCGCCCGACGTCCAGATCTACGACTTCGCCCGCCCGCACCGTGTCTCCAAGGACCGGTTGCACGTACTGGAAGCGATGTACGGCCGTCTGGTGAAGTCGCTCGAGGGCTGGCTCATGGGCCGCGTCCGCGGTGCCGTCGGCCTGCGCCTGGTGAGCGTGGAACAGATATCATTCGGCGAGTACGTGCTGTCGCTACCGGCGAGTTGCAACTCCTTCATTCTCGACCTCAAGGACCGCGCTGGCGACGACGCCGTCGGCGAGCAGGCCGTGATCGACATCGGCCGCGAGCTCGCCTACTTCCTCGTCGACCGTCTGTTTGGCGGCGGCGGCGCCGATGCGACGATTCTCGAGCGTGCGCTCACGCCGATCGAGCGAATGGCCGTTCGCGTCGTTGCCGAGCGCGTAATGGGGCTGGTGCAGGAGATCTGGGAGGATCATGTCGAGCTCGAGATCTCCCTCGCCGGGTTCGAATCCATTCCCGAGATCATCCAGGCAGCGACGCGCGAGTCGCCGGTACTCGTCGCGAACATTGATGCGACCTTCGGCAGCACCACAAGCCTGATCTCCATCGCCCTCCCGCTGTCGGTGCTCGAGAAGTTCTTCGTGACGGGCAGTTCCAGATCCACCATGGCCCAACTGCCGCGGCGTGAATTGCCCGGCCAGCGCGAGAACACCGAGGTGGCGCTGCGTGCCACGCGTGTAGAAGTGGCGGCGCGTCTGCCGGAATTCCATCTCGCAATGCGGGACATCGCCAGCCTCACAGTCGGCAGCATGCTGTCCACCGGCATACCGATCGACGCCAACGTCAATCTGCTGGTCGGCAATCATCCGCGCTTCAGGACCGTCGCGGGACGAGTCGGACGCAAACTCGCCGTTCGCGTACTCGAGCCGCTCAGCAGCGGCCCGCTTTCGTCATCTCTGGACACCAACTCATGAATCAGGCAGACATCGACGCGCTCACGAGCGGCGCACAGCCCGTAGCCACTCCCCAGCTCGCTGAATTGGGCGCCGGCGTGCACAACAGCGCCGAAGTGCCGCTCGCCATGTTGATGGACCTCACGCTTCCGCTCTCGATCGAGCTGGGACGTACGCGCATGATGGTACAGGACATCCTGCGTCTGGGTCGCGGGTCGGTCGTACAGCTCGAGCGCCTGGCCGGCGAGCCGATCGACCTCTACGTCGCGGACCGCCGCTTTGCCGAAGGCGAAGTCGTGGTGCTCGGCGAGCACTTCGGCGTTCGCATCACCCGCATCATCTCGAACATCACGTCTCCCGAGGGGAACGCGTGACCTTCGGTTCGATCATGGGCGTACTGATGACGCTGGGATTCGTCCTGGCGTTGCTCGGCATTGCCCTGAAGTTGCTGCGGCGATTCGCGCCCACTTCCACCGCGGGAGCACGCCTCAAGATGGAGGTTGTGCAACGGCTGGCGCTTGGCCCCAAGCAGGGCATTGCCGTCGTTCGCGTGGGCGAACGGCTCGTCGCCATTTCCGTGGGGGAAGGCGGGATCAATCGGTTGTTCGAGCTGGAGCCGGGCGAGGTCGAATTGGTGGCGGATGTCAAGGACCGAGTGGCGATGGACGGACCGCGGCCCAATTCTCCGCTCGACTTCAAGGCGGCATTCAAGGGTGCGATGCGAACGGCGGGCCTCGCGATCGTCTTCGCGCTCGCCACGTCCACGAGAGCGAACGCACAACGCGTGACGGCGCGTCCGCCGTCGGTCGCGCAGATGACGGAGATTGCGAAGCAAGCGGTGTCCGGCGTGAAGGCGGGACAGAACCCCGCAGATCTCGTAGAGAAGCTGGCCGGCCTGAAAGGATCGGCGGCCAAGCCCCTCGCGGCCGGTCCCGCGCCACTCGCCCCGCAGATGGACCTCAAGGTCGGCGGCGGGGACGGACTGCATCTGAGTGGCACCGTCGGCGTCGTCGTGACGATGGGTCTCATGACTCTCCTGCCGACGCTGCTGCTGATGATGACCGGGTTCACGAGGATACTCATTGTCCTCAACTTCTTGCGTCAGGCGCTCGGCACCCAGAGCGCGCCACCGAATCAGCTGATTGCGGCGCTGGCCCTGCTCCTCACCGGGTTCGTCATGGCGCCCACGCTCAATGAAGTGAATCGCACGGCGCTCACGCCATGGATGGACGGACAGATCAGCCAGTCGCAAATGCTCGACCTCGGCAGCCGGCCGTTTCGCGCGTTCATGCTCAAGCAGACTCGCCGCGAGGACATCGAGACGTTCGTCCGCATGAGCACCGGTATGCAGCCCGCGTCGATCGGAGATGTCCCGATGGTGACCCTCACCTCCGCCTTCGTCATCAGCGAACTGCGCACCGCTTTTCAGATCGGTTTTGCACTCTTCCTGCCGTTCATCATTATCGATGTCGCCGTGTCGTCGGTCCTCATGAGCATGGGCATGTTCATGCTCCCGCCGGCGATGATTTCGCTGCCCTTCAAGCTGTTGCTGTTCGTTCTGGTCGATGGCTGGTCCCTGATCGTCCAGAGTCTCATCACGAGCTTCAAATAAGATGTCGAACACACTCGTCGTCGATCTCGCACGCAACGCGATCATGCTCGCCCTGCTCATTTGCGGGCCGATGCTGGTCGTGGCACTCCTCATCGGTCTCACCGTCAGCGTCCTGCAAGCGGTGACCCAGATCCAGGAACAGACGCTCGTCTTCGTGCCCAAGCTCGTCGGCGTCAGCGCGGTCTTTCTGCTCGCGCTCCCCTGGGTTTTGCAGGTGCTGGTGAAATACACCACGGAGTTGTTCCGCAGTATTCCGTCACTCGCTTCCTGATCGCCCAGCCTCCGTGTCGCTCGATCTCTTCGCCCCCGGATCCGCCCAGACGCTCGTGCTGCTCGCAGCACGCATTGGCGGCTTGGTGACGATCGCCCCCGTCTTCTCGACGAAGTCGGTGCCGGTCATGGTGAGGACGTCGATCGTCGTCATCCTCACCGTGCTGCTCCAGCCGCTCGCGCTGGCGCACACCACGGCAACGGTCCAGATCACGCCGGAAACCTTTCTTGGCGAAGCGCTGGTCGGCTTCGCCCTCGGGCTCGGTGCCGCGTTGCTCGTCGGTGCCGCCGGCATGGCGGGCGACGTCATCGGCATGCAGACGGGGTTGTCGGGTGCCGCCGTCCTCGATCCCATCAATAACAGTTCTGAGAACGTCCTCGGAAGTTTCGCTACGCTGTTCGCCGTCACCATGCTGCTCGCGGTGAACGCGCACCTGGTGATGATCGACGCTGTGGCGCGAAGCCTCCGCTTCATTCCGATCGGCACAGCGGTACACGCCGAAGGCATGCATGCCATGGTGCGCTCGGCCAGCGTGTTGTTCGCGCTCGGGCTGCAATTCGCGGCGCCGGTCATCGCGGCCGTGCTCGTCGCCAACACGGCGCTGGCGGTGCTGGGTCGTGCCGCGCCACAGCTCAACATTCTGTCGGTGGCATTCCCGCTGCAGATCGGCGTTGGCCTATTCGCCCTCGGTGCCTCCATTCCGTTCATCGGCGCGTTCTACAACGGCTGGTCTGGCGTATACAACAACACGCTCGATCTGGCTTTCACCGCGTTCACGCACGGTGCACCCTGATGTCCGAGCATTCCGATGCGGACCGCACCGAGGAGGCCACTCCCCACAAACGCGACGAAGCGCACGAGGAAGGACGCATTCCGCGCAGCCCGGAGCTGACCGTGGCCATGTCGTTGCTCGGAAGCGCCGCGGTGATCAGCGCGATGACGCCGATCGCCGGCCACGCGATGTTCCAGATCATGGGCAGCGGGCTGGCGTCGCTCGGCAGCATCTCACTCGATCGCGAGTCGGCCACGACGCTCATTCGCGACACCGCGACGCACGCGTTCAGTGCGATCATCGGACTCGTCGTCGCAATGGCCGGAGCGTCGTTCGCCATGGCGGCGCTGCAAGCGCGCGGCGTGATGTCGCTCAAACCCATCATGCCGCAGCTGTCGCGCATCAGCCCTGCGGCCAATGCCAAGAATCTTTTTGGCATGAAGCAGATCGTCGAGCTGGTCAAATCGCTTGGCAAGATGGCCATCATCGGCACGGCCGTGTACGGCGCGATCAAGGCTGCGCTGCCCGATGCGATCGCGCTGTCCCAGGAATCGCAGCTCGGCTTCCTGTTCGTGGTGAAGAAGTATGCGGTGCGCATGCTCGCGACGGCGGGCGGCGCCTACCTGGCGCTTGCCGCCGGCGACTACGTCTGGCAGTGGTGGCAGTACCAGAAGTCTTTGCGCATGACGAAGGAGGAAGTGAAACAGGAGTCGAAGCAGAACGACGGCGATCCGCACATCAAGCAGCGTCGCCGGTCGATTGCCCGCTCCTACGCCCGCCGGCAAATGATGACGGACGTTCCCAAGGCGGACGTCGTCATCGTCAACCCGACCCACATCGCCATTGCCATCAAGTACGACACATCGATCGCGCCTGCGCCGATCGTGCTCGCCATTGGCATGAACAAGGTGGCCGAGCGCATCAAGGAGATCGCCGCCGAAGCAGGCGTTCCGATGGTGGAGAACCGCCCGCTTGCCCGTGCGCTGTTGAAGACCGCGAAGGTCGGCACGCTCATTCCTTACGAACTGTACATGGCCGTGGCTGAAGTGCTCGCCTTCGTTCTCCGTACGCGTGGCCGCCTCGGCAGCCCGCAAGTGAACGTCCGCGCATGAGTACCGCCGTCGCCCCTCTGCCCGTGCTCGGCGCGTCGGGCAAGCGCATTGCCGACGTTGGATTGGCGATCGCCGTCGTCTTCATCGTCGCGCTCCTCATGGTGCCGCTGCCCGGCGTCATGCTCGACATGTTGCTCGCCACGAGCATCGGCATGTCCCTCGTCGTGCTGCTCGTCGCCCTGTATTCCACGGACCCGCTGGAGTTCAGCAGTTTTCCGTCGCTGTTGCTGCTGCTCACGCTGTTCCGGCTGGCGCTCAACGTCTGCAGTACGCGGCTCATTCTGAGCCAGGGACACGCCGGCGCGGTCATTCAGGCATTCGGCGAGTTCGTGATCGGCGGCAATTATGCCGTCGGCCTCGTGCTGTTTCTCATTCTGGTCGGCATCAACTTCATCGTCATCACCAAGGGTGCCGGGCGCGTCGCCGAAGTCGCGGCCCGCTTCACCCTTGACGCCATGCCGGGCAAGCAGATGGCAATCGATGCCGATCTGAGCGCCGGCCTCATTGACGAAAAGCAGGCACGCAAGCGTCGCGACGACATCTCGCGCCAAGCGGATTTCTACGGCGCCATGGACGGTTCGTCGAAATTCGTGAAGGGTGACGCGGTCGCCGGCTTGCTCATCACGGCCATCAACATTGTCGGCGGCATCTTCATCGGCGCATTCCAACGCGGGCTGCCGCTTGGCCAGGCGCTGTCGCAGTACACCATCCTCACGGTCGGCGATGGTCTCGTCACGCAGATCCCGGCGCTGATCATCAGCACCGCCGCCGGCATCATGGTGACGCACGCCGCCAGCGGCGCCCGTATGGGAGAGACGCTGGCGATGCAGCTCAGTGCCCAGCCGCGGGCGATGACCATCGCCGGTTCGGTACTCGGCGTGTTCGGCCTCGTGCCGGGTCTTCCAAAAGTCCCGTTCCTGGTGCTGGGCGGCGGTCTCGCGATGTTAGGCAATGTCGCCGCGAGAGCGGAAAAGAAGCGCATCGCCACGCAGGCGGCGGCCGTCGCGGCCGCGCAACCACCCGCACCGTTGGCCGACCCGATGTCCGACCTCCTGCAGATCGATCCGATCGAGCTCGAGGTTGGCTACGCGCTCATTCCGCTCGTCGACGAGAAACAGGGCGGCGATCTGCTCGACCGGATCTCGATGCTGCGCAAGCAGTCGGCGCAGGAACTCGGCATCCTCGTGCCGGCCATCCGCATTCGCGACGACATTCGCTTGCCGGCAAATGAGTACGTCATCAAGTTGCGCGGCTCTGAAATAGCGCGGGGTGAAGTCATGCCGCGCTTCCTCCTGGCGCTCGATACGGGCCGTATCATTGGCAACGTGGACGGCATCGACACGCTCGATCCGAGCTTCGGTATGCCGGCGCGCTGGATCGCGCCGACGAAACGCGTCGAAGCGGAATCCCTCGGATACGTCGTGGTGGAACCAGCCACAGTGGTCGCCACACATCTCATGGAAAAACTCAAGGCCAGCGCGTCCGACTTGCTGGGACGGCAGGACGTGCAGGAAATGGTGGACACGCTCAAGAAGACGCATCCCGCGCTCGTGGACGATGTCGTTCCCGGTAAGCTCACGCTCGGTGTGCTGCATCGGGTGCTCCAGCGCCTGTTGAAGGAACGGGTGCCGATCCGCGATCTCGTGACCATTCTCGAAGCCGTCGCGGACGCCGCGGACCAGACGAAGGATCCGGAGGTGCTCACCGAACATGCGCGCCGCGCCCTGACGAACACGATCGCGCGGTTGCACATGGATGAACACGGGCTCGTGCGCGGCATCACCGTCGGACCCAAGCTGGAGCTGTCGCTGCTCGGTCTGTTCAGCCCGCGCGCGAACCAGAATCCGGCAACCATGCTCACACCGGACAGTCTCGGCGCGCTGTTGCGCGATCTCGATAACATGGCCACCGCGAACGTGGTGGAAGGCCGGCCGCTGCCGCTGCTCGCGCCGCCGTCACTCCGCGTGGGACTTCGCCGCCTCGTGGAGCCGGTACTGCCGAATCTCCCGGTGGTGTCGCTCGCCGAGTTGCCGCCGTACGTGAAGCTGAGCAGCGTGGCGACGTGGGAGGTTGCATGAGAACCACGTGGTCGCAACCCTCAATGCTCCTCGTCGCCAGCGGCAAGGGCGGCGTTGGGACGTCAGTCGTCGCGGCGCTCACGGCGCTCGCCGCTGCGCAACGCGGCGATCGCGTGTTGATCGTCGATACGACCGAATCCGGGGGAACGCTGCACATCTTGTTCGGTCAGCGGCCGACGAGCAGTCTCTGGAGTCTCATCGCCCCGCGGTCGCGGCCCGACGACGTGCTGATCGCGGTGGACGATGGACTCACGCTTGTCGCGGGCGGAACGTGCGCCGCCGCTGTCCCGCCTGCAACGGACCACGAACGACGCGCCGCGCTCACGCGCCTGGCGCACGCGTACAGCAAATTCGACGTCGTGATCTTCGATGGCGGTTCGCGCCTGGACACGATCACCGCGGTCAGTGAGTTGGCGGATCCGTCGCTCCTGCTCGTGACGTCCGCCGATCGTCTCGCGCTCGCCGCCAACTATGCACTGGTCAAATCGGTGCGCGCCGCGCGCACCGACGCTCCGATTTCCGTGGTGTGCAACCGCCACGGTGAGGCGCTCGCCGAAGAGGCCTGCGATTTCCTCGTCGGCGCGTGTTCGCACTTCCTTGGCCGCACGATCGACGTCGCCGGTGTCATTCCAGACGACCCCTGTCTGCAGGCGGCCGTTGGCGCCGGAATGACCGTGCGCGACGCACTCGATGGTTCTCCAGCCGCGGATGCCATCCGCGGCGTTGTCGACGCTCTACTCCCGTCACGGTTGACCGCTCCGCGTCCAGCCGCGATGCCCAATCCCTTTCCCCCCTCTCGACGCTGGAGCTGAACATGGATTCCCGAGCCCATTGGATGGCCTTCGCCGCTGGCGACCTGGCTGCCCGAGACATGCTCCTCACAGAGAACCTGAGCCTCGTGCATCACGTCGCGCGGCAGCTCGAGCGCAAACTCAGCAACGAGCTCGATCACGACGAGCTCGTCAGCGCGGGTACGCTTGGCCTGATGTCGGCCATGACCGCCTTCGACCCCGACCGTGGGTTGGCGTTCAGCACCTTCGCGGTGCCACGAATTCGCGGCGCGATTCTCGACGAGCTGCGCCGCCAGGATCACGTGCCCCGCTCCGTGCGCCGCAAGACGCGCGACATCTCGGCCGCGCGTTCAGCGCTCGCCGCGAAGTTGTGCCGTCGTCCCGACGATGCCGAAGTCGCCAAAGCATTGGGCGTGGACGTGCAGACGCTCTGGAAATGGGAGTCTGACGTCGAGGGCGCCATCCGCGTGCCGATCGATCGGCCGGCGAACGAACGTGGCGAGCAGCATTCCTCGCCACTCGACCTCCTGCACACGGATCCGGATGAGGGCGTCGACGCGCAGCTCGGCCGCGAACAGGAAGTCGCGATGTTGCGCGAGGCGATCATGAAACTGAAAGAGCAGGAGCGCACCGTGCTCGCGCTCTACTATTTCGAAGAGCTGAAGCTGCACGAGATCGCCGAAATCCTTGGACTGACGGAATCGCGCGTCTCGCAGATCCGCTCGAAGGCGCTGTCGCGGCTGCGCGAGACGATCGGCATGGCGCTCGCCTCCTGACGTTCGTTGCGCCGCGGTCTGGGAAAGGGGAGCCACGGCGCGATGAAGGCAGTTCTCGGGGATTTGTGCGGGTGAGTTCGGGCGCCTCGAGGGGCGGCCAGTTTTTTTTAACGCTGAGGACGCAGAGAACTGCAAGAGAACTGCAGAGAACTGCAGAGAACTGCAGAGAACTGCAAGAGGGACGCGCGTGTAGGTGGGACGCGAGGGGCGATTCACCAGTCGGACGATCCCATCTCTTGATCCCATGTCTCAGATGATCCCAGCTCTCAGCTTCGGGACCCCGAGCGTCACGAAGGGGGCATCCAAGACTTCCGGATAAGATTTACTCGATGTCCCTCTGCAGTTCTCTGCAGTTCTCTTGCAGTTCTCTGCGACCTCTGCGTTGAAAAGCTGTTCTATCGGTCACCGAGATCCTTCGCTTCGCTCAGGATGACAGGCAATTCGCCCACTCGTTTCCGCGAAGACACATCTCCCGAAAGGGTGAGGGATGGCAGGGCGAGATCCGGGCGTACAAGCCCGGATCTTTGCATTTGTGGGTGAACCGGCATCCGGTGCCGGTGTCATGACCCGGCAATTCCATCCATACCGGCAACAATTGCCTGCCGCAGCCCTTGGCCGACAGAACGGAGAAACGCCGCGTAAGCGACCATGCAACAAGGCGTTACGCGCAATAGTCGAGCGGACAATGACGGGGCATGGCCGTTGCCTTTCCCATGGAACGCGTACAGGAAGTTCTTGTAGCTCCACCGCTCGTTGTCGTCTCGCCTTCCGCCCTCCAGCCGCTTCGGACTAGTCGCCACATGCCTCAATTGAACGGTATGGACAGCGCCTCCAGCGCCCTTCGTTATTGGGAGCGCAAGCAGGAGATCGTGGCCAACAACCTTGCCAACGTCTCAACCGACGGGTTCAAGGCGCAACGCGTGTTCGCGAGTCTGCTCGACGGCGTACGCCCGGTGGCGAACACACAATCAGATCTCAGCACGGGCAATCTCCGGCAAACCGGCAACGCCCTCGACACGGCGATCGACGGCCCAGGGTTCTTCGTCGTCGCCACGCCGAACGGCGAGCGTTACACCCGCGGCGGCAGTCTGCGGCTCGACGAGAAGCATCACCTCGTCGATGCCGACGGGCGCCCACTACTCGGCATGAAGAAGAACGAGCCGCTAACGCTGAAGGATGGACCTGTGGATGTGGACCGGACCGGAGCAGTGAGCCAGAACGGCCAGATCGTCGATCGCCTACGCATGGAAGCCGCTCCGCAGGGGACGGAGCTCTCGCGCGAGGGCCAATCGCTGTGGATTCCCCCCGCAACTCGGCAAGCGATCGCGCCCGACGCCCGAAACGTCAAGCAAGGATTCGTGGAAGAGAGCAACGTCAATTCCATGACGTCGCTCGTGGACATGGTCGCCGTACAGCGTGCGTACGCGTCGGTGCAGAAGGCGATCACCGAGATGGATCAGGCCAACGAAACGATCACGACACAGCTCGCGAAACCGCTGTAGAGAACTGGAGCAACGATCATGAATCCCGCCCTGAGTACCGCTGCAACCGGCATGGCCGCGCAACAGACGCGTACGGAAGTCATCGCCAACAACCTGGCGAACGTGAACACCACGGGTTTCAAACGTGGGCGAGCCCAGTTCGAGGACCTGCTGTATCAGAACATGCAAGGTCCCCAGGTACTCGGCAGCTCCGAAACGAACACGGCACCGGCTATCCAGATTGGTCGGGGTACGCACCTCACGGCCGTGACCCGACTGCAGAGCCAGGGCGCGCTCGAGCAGACCGGGCGCTCGCTCGACGTCGGGATCGACGGCGAAGGGTTCTTTCCAGTCCAGCTCCCGAGCGGCCAGACCGCCTACACTCGCGATGGCAGTTTCCAGATATCCGATCAGGGCGTGCTGGTCACGTCAGATGGCTATCAGGTTGGCGCGGGCATCAAGATCCCATCAGATGTCACCGACGTCAACATCTCGCCAACCGGCGTGGTCAGCGGGTCCAAGGGTGCCGGCAGCGATGTCACGGAGCTTGGTCGCATCGAGTTGGCGCGCTTCGCGAATCCGAGCGGGCTGGAGGCCATGGGTCAGAATATCTACGCCGCCACGCCGGCTTCCGGCGAGGCGACCACCGGGTACCCGCTCGACGAAGGCATGGGCCGTCTTGTTCAGGGGCAGCTCGAGGGCAGTAACGTGGAGATCGTGCAGGAGATGGTGGACATGATCAGCGCGCAACGCGCGTATGAGCTCAACTCCAAAGCCGTGAAGGCGGCCGACGAGATGTCGCAGACCGCCACCGAAATGGTGCGGTAACGTGACGCAGCGTCTGTTACGCCCGATCGTGCTCGTGGCACTCGCCGCACTCGCGCTATTGACGGCGCGCCTCGCGGTGGCCCAGCAGCCACCGCATCGCGCCGCGGTTGCGGCGCGGCCGCTGGCGCGCGGCACTGTACTCACCGCAGATGACATCTCGTTTCGCGACACGACCGCGCAGTCGCCGGCCGACAGTGTGTCGCCTGGATGGGTCACGCGGCGCGTGATCAGCGCGGGCGAAGTGCTTCGATCGCCGGCCGTGGAACGGCCCGTTCTCGTCGAGGCGAATTCGCTCGTCCAGGTGGAATGGAGCGATAAGAATGTGCGGCTGACCTTGCGCGGCATTGCGTCGCATGACGCGTCGCTCGGCGACCGCATAAGCGTTCGCACCGAAACCGGCCGTCGCTTGCAGGCAATAGTCGTGGCACCGGGCCGCGCCCGCATCGATTGAGGAATTCACAATGAATCGTATCAAAGCCGTTCTCTCGATTATCCTGCTGCTGTTGGGCGCGCCATTGCTGCTCGCGCAGACCAAGAACCAGCCGGTACCGGCAACCGCAACCGCAACCGCAACCGCAGCGGCAGCGGCAGCGGCAGCGGCGGCGACGCCGGCGCGCCGTCTCTCATCCTGGACCGCGGACCGCCACGAGTACCAGGTGGGCGATGTCATCACCGTGCTGGTCAGCGAGGCGACGCTCGCGTCGGCGGCCAAGTCGCAGGGCGGCACCGATCAGCAAACGCGCAAGAACGACCTCGGTCTCGTGCCGCCGAAAGTTGGCACAACGGCCCTGCCATCGATCGACGCGACGATGAACATGGATAAGAACGCGGCGTCCACCCAGACCGGTGACGCGAAGCGGAACGTCAACTTCAAGGGCGACATCAGCGTTCGCGTCGTCGCGGTGGACCGAACGGGACTCCTGCAAGTGAAGGGTCTGAAGCTCGTTGACGTGGATAAGAACAAACAGACGCTGAACTTCACCGGCTGGGTGCGTCCACAAGACGTTTCGCCGGACAATATCATCGCCAGCGAACGCGTGGCGGACGCGCAGCTCACCTATCAGCTCACCGGCGATCTCGGCAAGACCCGCGGTGGGATCATCGGTCGGCTCGTCAACGTCTTCTGGCCATGATGAGCGCACGGAAGTTCTGGTCAGCGTGGGCGGTACTGGTGTGTCTCGCGACACTCGCTACTCGCCCCTCCGTACTCGATGCTCAAGAAATGATCCGCATCCGCGATCTCACGATCGAGGACAAAGCCATTCCGTTGCGCCTCATGGGGTACGGCCTCGTAATCGGCCTCGATGGCACCGGCGATCGCTCGAGCGGCGGCAAACAGGGCGGCATGACCGTGAACTCCGTCGTCAACCTGCTTCGGCGGTTCGGCATTCAGCTGCCAGTCGAAGCGCTGAAGACGCGCAACATCGCCGCGGTGCTGGTCACCGCCGAGGTGTCGCCGTACCTGCGCGCCGGCGGCAAATTCGAGGTGCACGTTTCGTCGATGGGCGATGCGCGATCGCTGCGCGGCGGTGTGCTGTGGATGACGCCGTTGCTTTCCGATGTCGGCGGCGACCCGGTCGCGTCAGCGCAGGGAGCGGTGCTCATGGCCGACCTCGGCGCGGGCCGGAGTTCGTCGATCGAGAATTCGGCGCGCATCCCATCGGGCGGCCTGCTCGAAGCTGACCTGCCGCGACCGCAGTTCGCGACCAGTTCCACGCTGTTGCTCCGCGACCCAGACGTCACGATGGCGACGCGGATCGCCACCGCGATCAACAAGGAGTTGGGCGAGGGCACTGCGTCGGTCGAGGATCCGGGAGCGATTGCGCTCTCACTCAAGACACAGAAGGATGATCACGCCACGGTTCTGGCGCGCATTCAGGATATGCGCGTGCAGCCACAGCGCATTGCCCGACTGATCATCGATGGTCGCGATGGCACGATCATGGCCGGCGGCGATCTCACGATTGGAGAGGCCACGGTGAGCCACGGCGGTATCACGCTCACCATCGGGGCAACGGATACAACCGCCGCTGCGCCGAACAACCTGCGCATGCCGTCCGGTACACCGGTCACGCGCGTGGCTGCCGCGCTGCACGCCGTGCAAACGCCGCCGGCCGAGATTGCCGCAATATTCGAATCACTGCGCGCCATAGGCGCCATCGCGGCCGAAGTGGTCATCCGATGACCGTCCGCCCTCCTTCGATGACGCAGCCGCCGGTGCATCCATCGGCCGCGGCCGACGACGCGCGCCTCAAGAAGAGCGCTTCACAGCTCGAAGGCCTGTTCGTACAGCGCATGTTCGCCGCGATGCGCGATACCGTGCCCGATGACGGACTGGTCTCGCAAAACAACGGCGAAAGCACGTTCACGAGCATGCTCGACGAAAAATTGTCCGAGCAGGTTCCCGCACAGTGGAACGGCGAACATTCGCTCTCCAACGCCTTGTACCAGCAGCTTCGTCAGCGACTTGCGCCGCCGGCAGCTGAAACTCCCGGCTCCCCACCGTCGAAATGATGCCGACCGATCAGAAGACCGGCGATCCGTCACCCGTGACCCGGACCATCGTGTCGACGGTGGATTCTTTCACCGACGCTCTCGTGACCGAGCGCCGGCTGCTCGATGAGCTCATCACGGTCCTTCGGCGCCAACGCTCAGCGGTCGGCGAAGACGATCTCCAGGCCGTGGACGACAGCGTGTTCGCCACGCACCGCGTGCTCGTCACACTCAGTGAAGCGCGCCGCCGACGCCGCGCGCTGAATACGCTCATCGGTCAGAATGAGGACCTGGGCATTCACAGCCTCGACGAGGTGCTCGGTCCGCGTATGACGACCGCGCTCCGCCTGGCGCGCGACGATCTGCACAACACCGCGCGCCTGTTGTCGCGCGAGGTCGCCCTGAATCGCCGCATTCTCCGCGACGCACTCGCCTCCGGGGACGCTTACGCCCGCACGCTCGCCGGCGCAGAGGAATTACCGGTGTATGCCACGCCATCCGCGCCACAGGTCCGCACGCAAGCGCACAGCCTGGTCGATCGGAGAATCTGATGAGCATCGGCAGCATACTGAATCAGGTGCGGTCCGGCATGAATGCGCAGCAGATTGCCATGCAGACCGCGTCGCAGAATATCAGCAACGCGAAAACGGTGGGATACTCACGTGAGACCGTGAACCTCACGGCGGCGCAGCCGTCGGTCTTTTCCTACGGCTCGGTCGGCACCGGCGTTCGCGTCGCCAGCATCACGCGCGCGCGCGACGCGTTGCTCGACACGACGTTCCGCAGCGACTCGGCCGCCTCGTCAGCCGCCGACACGACGAATCAGGCGCTCACGCAGGTGCAATCGATCCTCAATGAGCCAAGCGACAACGGCCTCAGCGCGTCGCTCGACGCATTCTGGTCGTCGTGGGGCAATCTGGCGAACGATCCGACGAATGGCCCCGCGAAGAGCGTCGTCCGCGAAGCAGGCGCCGACGTCGCCTCCACGCTCAACCGGTTTGCGAGTCAGCTCGATAGCCTCGATCACGACAATCGCGTGTCCCTCGCCGCCGATGTCGCCCAGGTCAATTCGCTGTCGACCCAGATCGCCGCGCTGAACAAGCAAATCGTGGCGGCGGAGTCGAACGGCACGACGGCGAACGACTTGCGCGACCAACGCGACAACCTACTCGACCAGACGGCAAAGCTCATCGGCGGTCAAACCGTCGACCGGGCGAACGGCAGCACCGCCGTGTACGTCGGCGGCCGCGTGCTCGTCGACGGTACGGCAGTGTATTCGTTACAGATGAACAACGGTCAACCGCCGACCGTGTCGTTCTCCGGCAGCACGGCGGCAATCGACGGTGCCGGCGGCAGCATTGGCGCCGAGATCAGCATCTCGGCGACGACGATTCCGACAGTGATGCAGAGTCTGGACTCGTTGGCGAGCGGAATTGTCCAAACCGTCAACGGCATTCACGCCGCCGGGACCGTGTACACGGGCACTCCGCCGGTGGGGGCGCCGGCGGGAAACTTCTTTGACGTCACGAATCCGGCACCAACGGGCGTCGATCCGCTACTCACGGCACGCGGCATCCGCATCGTGCCCTCGCTCACAGCCGCCGACGTGACCGCGTCGGGCGGGACAGCGACGGGGCCGGGAAACAACGACGTTGCGACGGCACTCGCCGCGCTGAACACCACGGCCGTCACACTGAATTTGCCGGGCGCCCAGACGACGACGGCGAGCTTTGGCGACTTCTACAATCAGACGGTCGCTGACGTCGCGACGGCCACCCGCCAGGCACAGGACGATTCCACCGTACAGACCACGTTGACGTCGAACGCGGATACGCAGCGCCAGAGCGTCAGCGGCGTCTCGACAGACGAAGAGCTCATCAACGTCATTCAACACCAGCAAGCGTACCAGGCGGCAGCCCGGCTCGTGTCCGTGGTGAACGACATGGCGCAAACGCTGATCGATCTCGGACGCTAGTTTTCAGGGATGCTGATTCTTGGCCGGAAGGTCGGCGACTCGATCATGATCGGCGACCACATTCGCGTCGTCGTGCTCGCCTGTGACCGCGGTGGCGTACGACTGGGCATCGAAGCACCCAGCGAGGTCACCATCCTGCGCGGCGAAATCGTCAGCGACATCTCCGCCGAGAACCAGCGGGCCGGCGCCGCCAACGCGGGTCAGGAATGGCTGCGTGTCATTGGCGGTCCGCGGCGCGACGAGCCTTGAGCGTCGGAAGTCGCAGCTCGGCCACGCCGGCGCGACGCGATACGGTTCCTCCGAACGACTGGGCCAGCAGTTCGGCGTAAAGCCCGCGGCCCATTGGGACATCGGCGACCAGCGGCGTTCCGACCCGGAACTCGAGGCGCACCCATGCCTCGTCGGATTCAGTGACTGCCCGGACGACGGATGACGACTCCTTCGCCAGCCGCTTCGCGTCGGCGAGCAGCAGCGTGAGCACCCGGACAAGCGCCCAACGCGCCGCCCGCACGGGTTCAAGGTGACGCGTCGGCACGATTGTGACCTGCTGATCCCGCACCTGATGCAAAAACCGGTGAATCGCAAAGACGTCAGCCAGCACGTCGTCGAGGATCAACGGTTCGTCACCGTTGACCCCGTCACGGGGCAGGAGACGCACTATTCGGTTGCACTCCTCCAGCCGCGCTAAATCGGAGGCCAACGTGTCGAACCCTGTGCCGTCGTTGGGCAGATCGCCGAGTTGGTGGAGCTCAACCAAGGCTGATAGGGAGCCGATGCGATTATTCAGGGCATGGTGCAAGCCCTGAAGTGCTTGATCGACCAGCTCCAGCCATTCCTCGACGCCCTCGAGGGGAGAGGTGGGCATTGCCTGCGGCATCGTTTCGTTCCCTTCCTATAGGTCCATCAAAACGCGCCCGATACTCTGACTCGGATCTCCCGGCGTCACGCCGACGGTAGCTTCGCCTCTCACCGAGCGCCTCGTGTTCGTCATAGTTGGACTCGTCATCGTTTTCGGCAGCATTCTGATGGGCTACACGATGCATCACGGACACATCATCGTGCTGCTTCAGTGGTCCGAGTTCATCATCATTGGTGGGGCCGCGCTCGGGGCGTTCCTGATCAGCAATCCGATGGCGGTGGTGATGGCGAGCATCAAGGGCGTGCTCGGTCTGCTCAAACCTAGTCCATATACCGAAAAGGCGTACGCGGAGCTACTGCAGGTACTGTATGGCGTCTTTCAAAAGGCGCGCAAGGACGGACTCGTCGGTCTCGAATCACACATCGAGGAGCCGGAAAAGAGCGAGATATTCAAGAAGTACGCGTTCTTCAGCAACCACAAGCACGCGCTGCCGTTCCTTTGCGACACGCTCAAAGTGTTGCTCACCGGCGCCGTGGAAGATCACCATCTTGCCGAGATCCTCGATTTGGATCTCGAGCGGCAGATGGAAGAAGCTCGTGCCGTGCCCGCAGCCCTGGCCAAGATCGGCGACGCGCTACCGGGTTTCGGCATCGTCGCCGCCGTGCTGGGCGTGGTGATCACCATGGGCTCAATTGGCGGCTCGGCGGCGGAAATCGGCGAGAAAGTGGCGGCCGCGCTCGTCGGCACTTTCCTCGGCATTCTCCTGTCGTACGGATTGGTGAATCCGCTGGCCAATGCACTCGAAGCGCGCCTCCGCGCCGAATCTGATTACATGAGCTGTATCCGGACGGCACTCCTGGCGTTCGCTCGCGGCGACGCACCCATGACCTGCGTGGAATTCGCGCGGCGCAATATCGAGCCGGTGGAACGCCCGACGTTCGCCGAGCTCGAGGCGCTGACTCGCCGGGCGGCGTAAGTGAAGAAGGGCGATCGGCCAATAATCATCATCAAGAAGAGGCCACGACACCACGCCGGCTCGCACGGGGGGGCGTGGAAGGTGGCCTATGCTGATTTCGTCACCGCCATGATGGCGTTCTTCATGGTTATGTGGATCCTCGGCATGGACCAGCACACGAGGCAATCCATCGAGGGCTACTTCTCGAATCCAGTCGGTTACAAGAGGGGCTACTCGGCGGGCAAGAGTCCGGTGTCGTCCGGTTCGTCCCCCGGCATGGTGCAGACGACGCCGTTCAAGCTCATGGCCCGCGAACGGGAAACCACGGAGCTTGCTGAGACTGGCGGACGCATCAAGTCGCGGCTCAAGGACGCGGGGCTCTCTGCGATTGGCGATCGCATAGAGATCGTGCAGACGAGCGCGGGCCTGCGCATCGAGCTGGCCGAAGGAGCGAGCGGCCATGAGTTCTTCCCCATCGCATCGTCCACTATGACGCCGGTCATGCAGAAGACACTGGAGATCGTAGCCCAGGAGCTCGCGCCGCTCCGAAACCCGGTCGTCATCGAAGGCCATACCGACGCGGCGCAGTATACGGGCGAGTATAGCAATTGGGAGCTGTCGGCCGATCGCGCGAATGCCGCGCGCCGGGTGCTCGAGGCCTCCGGGCTCGACGACGCTCGCATTGTCGAGGTGCGCGGCTTGGCGGACCGTCAGCTGCGCAACACGGAAAACCCACTCGATCCACGCAACCGGCGTATTACGATCATGTTGCCGTTCACGACGCAGTTGGACGAAGTGCCGGCCGTGCCGAAGCCACCTGTCGTCAGCCCTGGGCCCGCCGGCACCTGATCGGCGTCAGGTCGCGATCTGTTGCGCCGCCCATCCCAGCGCATCGAGATAGAGATTCGGTAGCAGCTCGTCGGGCACACCCCTTTCGCCGGCGAGCCCTTTCGCCTTTGCCCAGTCGGCCTTCTCGTAGGCTTCGACCAGGCGCAGCGCTGACGTGAGCGATCCGCCGCGATCGAGCAGGGCGCCACGAATGTCCTCGCTCAGCTCGAGCCGCGACAGGATCTTCTCCATCGGCACTTCGAGGAGGACATCAAGCAGTGATAGCAGTCCAACGATGAATGCCGAACCTGCAGCACCACGGTCCGTGGATTTCGCCGCCAACAACTCGCACATACGCCCACGCGTGATCGCGGTGAGCGCCATTTCGTGCGAAACGTCGCCCGGGCGTCCGAGCGACGCCACGAGGATGACCGAAAGCCACCGGTGCAGCGTCTGACGTCCGATCAGACGCACGGCGTGGGGAATGGACGTGATTCCCCGCCCGCCCATCGCGGCAGCGTTGACAATTCGAAGCAGCTTGTAGCTCAACGCCAGATCACTCTGGAACGCCAAATCGAGCGCAACGTCGGTCGCGTCAGGATCCTGTAGCAGATTGAGCAGCCGCATGGTCGCCAACTGCCCGGCCGACACATCCGTTTTGGCGAGTGTCTCGGGCCGGCTGAACAGGTAGCCCTGGAACAACTCGAATCCCGCGGCGGCGCAGACGTCGCGCACGGCCGCGGTCTCGACGCGTTCGGCAAGCAAGCGCACGCCGCTTGGACGGAGCTGGCGCGCGATTTCCTGGATGTCGCCGGTAGAGCGGTCGAGCACATCCACTTTCACAATGGAAGCGAGGGCGAGTAGCGGCCGTCTTGCTTCATCGAACACGTAATCGTCCAGGGCTAGGCGATAGCCTGCCCGGACCATACACTCACAGGCGGCAACCGTCTCCGCATTGCACTCGACGTGCTCGAGCAGTTCGATGACCACGCTGCCGGGATCGAATAGCTCCCAGCTCTGATTCAAGAGCTGCTCGTCGGAGAAATTGATGAACGCCAATCCCGCGCCCGTGATCGTGCGCAACCCGATGCCGAGCATGGACGCGACGATGACTTCCGCGGACATGTGGTCGCTGTCGCCGTCGGCGTGCTCGATCGACCCGTTGCGCCGGTAGAGCAGCTCGTAGCCAAAGAGGCCGCGGCCCAGCTCAAAGATCGGCTGGCGCGCGACATAGATGCTACTCACGAAAGGAATCCGCTCGATGGGCCGGCGCAGAACCGCGGGCGGACAGATAGGCAGTCGACGGGAAGCATTTGATGGAGCAGTTTATATATGCGTCGTGGTCGTAACGGAAGACGTGTGTCTGATTATCGGTCACATTGGTGCCCCCTCGACCAATCCCGGCAATTTAGTCGCGCCACACTCTGGAACCCATTTAATCGAAATGATCATCGCACCCCCGGAATCGCTCGTTACCCTGCTCAAGCCGTGGGCAGACTTCTACAGCCATTCGAAAGTGGCTGAGACGATCGTCACCTTCTTGCACATCGGCGGGTTGCTGCTCGCTGGCGGGCTCGCGATCGCGGCTGATCGCTCCACCGTGCGCGCGCTGCGCCTGGCCGCAGAAGGTAAGCAGCACTTCGTCGAAGAGCTTGGCACGGTGCATCGCTGGGTGCTCACCGGCCTCACCGTCGTCATGATCAGCGGCGTCGCCATGCTCGCCGCGGACGTAGAGACGTTCTTCGGTTCGTGGGTCTTCTGGGTGAAGATGGTGCTCGTGGCGCTGCTTCTCATTAATGGGGTCGTGATGACCCGCGCCGAGTCGGCACTCAAGCGCGACGCCGGGGAGAGCGCGCCCGCATGGGCTACGCTACATCGTACGGCGGTCACCAGCCTCGGATTTTGGTTTGTGATCACGCTCGCCGGTGTGGCGCTCGTGAACGTGTCCTGACTCCGGAGTAACTATTGCCGCGCGGCGCACGTTTTTTAGCTTGTGTAACATGTTGATTGGCGTCGCAGGAATGGTCGGGACGGGGAAAACCACGCTCACTCGCGCACTTGCGGCGCGCTTTGGACTCCAGATGGCCCTGGAAAGCGTGGACGCTGAGAACCCGTGGCTCGAGAGCTTCTACGGCGGCCCCGATGAGATGCGCGCCTATGCGCTGCAACTGCAGCTGCACTTCCTTGCGACGCGCTTCGCGAGCATGCGACGGATGCGCGGACTTGGTGGAAGCTGGATTCTCGACCGCACCTGGTACGAAGATGCCGAGATCTTCGCGCGCGGCCTATTCGAGCAAGGGCTCATGAGCTCCCACGAGTGGACGCTCTATCGTCAGCTATATGCTGAACTGCTTCACTCGCCAGCTGCACGCCCACCGCGACTGCTCATTTACCTCTATGGGCCGCTCCAGGTGATCGTCGAACGGATCCACACACGCGGGCGCCCGAAGGAAAAGGATGCGGCGATCGACTATTGGTCTGCGCTCCACGCACGATACGAGCGATGGATCGGCGAATTTCGGAATTGCCCGGTACTCTGGCTGGACGTCCGCGATTACGACCTGGTGACGGATTCCGACGCGATCGAGGAAATCGCCGGCCGCGTGCGGCTGCAGCTCGAGGGCGAGCTGCCGCAGACGGAGCTCTGGCCCGCCGTATCGCGCAAGCGCGTCTTCGCATAACGCGGACACGGGACACTATCCCGGGTACGATGTATGCCGTCCCTCTTCCACCGGAGAGCGCCGCGCGACAGGTTTGCGCAGAGGAAGTCAGCGGAGCCGTGATGAGCACACATTTGTACTGCGTATTGCCGCACGAGGTGCGGGGCGCCATCCCACTGGGACTGAGTGGCGTGGAGGGCGAACGGGTTCGCGCCCTGCCCGTCGACAGTCTCGTCGCATGGGTGAGCGACATCGCGCGCGAAATTCCGCTATCGGTTGATGGCGTGAGCGCGCACGACGCGGTCGTCGAAGCTGCGCTCGAAACCGGCTCCACACCGGTACCGGCGCGGTTCGGACAGCGCTTCCTCGACGATGACGCCTGCCGTGCAGCGATTGTCAGCCGCGCGGCCTCGGTGGAGTCGCTGCTCGCGAACATGCAAGGGTTCGTCGAAATGACTTTGCTCATCACTCCGTCCACCCACAGGATGCTCGCCGATCTGGAGCCGGTGCTTGTCGAGATGGTCAAGCCAGACCGGCCGGGCGGCGGGCGCCGGTACGTTGAAACGCTGCGATCGCGAGAGGCATCGACCGGAGCGGTCAGCACCACGACCGGGGAGTTGGCGGCGCGACTGGCGCATGCGACGCGTGCCTTCGTCTGCAGGTCAGCGCTTCACGAAAAGGTGACCCCACTGCCGCTCCGCACCATATCACACCTCATTCGGCGCGCCGATGTGGAACGGTACCGACAGGCGGTCTCCGGCGTGGTGCCAAACCGTGATTCCCGTTTCCTGGTCATTGGGCCGCGCGCACCCTACAGTTTCTGCGCTCTGAACGATGACGCCGGCGGCACCCATGGTATGAGGCTGGCGGACTGAGCGACGCGATTCCGCCGCTTTCCCCACTCCTTTGACAACGCAGTATTACCGAAACTCGACCGTTTCGGCGGGGTATAGGCGTCGCCTACTAATCCGGAGCTTCTCATGATCTCGACGACCAAGCTGGCGCGTACGCGTGCGCTACGCGCGTGGTCGGCAGGTGCCGTACTCGTCGCCGCAGCAGCGTGCAGCGACAGGTCCAAGTCCGCGGATACGGACTCCTCGCTTGCGCGCGATCTCGCGCTCGCCGGCACCCAGACGCAACAGCCCACGTTCCAGGACACGGCAATCGCGCCGGCGCCGACGCCGACGCCGACCGGCCGTGCACACCGGGAGACTCCCGCACCGGTTCGCGCGCGCACTCAGGCACCGAGGCGCGAAGCACCGCGTGTCGCTCAGAGGCCCGCGCCACATCCATCTGTTTCGCCAATGCCAGCACCCACTCCGGTCTCGCAAGGCCCCGCTGCCACGGTTGCGCACGGGGAGATCGGTGCCGGCACCGGCTTCGCCCTGACGAGCGGATCGAAGGTGTGTACGAATACGAACCTGCCGGGCGACAAGCTCGTGGCAACCGTGAATGAGTCTGTGACGGGCGCCAACGGCGCGGTCATTCCCGCCGGCTCGAATGTCGTACTCGAGGTTGCGTCGGTGAATCCAGGCGACAACGGGCAGGCCGCGCAGATCACCTTCCGCGTGCGTGCTGTGGTGGTGAACGACAGGACCTACGACGCTGCCGGCAACGTCGAGCCACTCGCACCACTCGATCGCGCGAAGGTGGCAAACGTCGATCCGAACGCTGACAAGAAAAAGGTGATCGGCGGCGCGATCGCTGGGGCGATCCTCGGCCAGATGATCGGTCACAATACGAAAGGAACGGTCATCGGGGCTGCCGCCGGTGCCGCGGCCGGTGCCGCCGTCGCGAAATCGGGGGAGAAGTGGGAGGCCTGCCTACCCGCTGGCGCCCCAATGAGGATCACGCTCTCGCAGCCGATCGTGATGAGCTAGGGATACGCGAGCCTCCAGCCATCGCGTGTCCCTCCGCCAATTTCACCCGCTCGTTCGCGCCTGGTTCCGCGACACGCTCGGTGCGCCAAGTCCGCCGCAGCGCGAGGGATGGCCGGCAATCGCGACTGGTGAGCATACACTCATCCTGGCGCCGACCGGCACGGGCAAGACACTCGCCGCGTTTCTCTGGGAGCTGAACCAGCTCATTGTCGACGGGCTGCGCGCGCCACTCGGCAATGCCGTTCACATCCTGTACGTGTCGCCGCTCAAGGCGCTGAACAACGACATGCAGCGCAATCTCGAGCGGCCGCTCGCTGAACTGCGCGAGCGCTTTGCCCAAGCGGGCCAGGCATTTCCTGATATTCGTGTCGCCGTGCGTACGGGCGACACGCCGGCGTCAGCGCGCGCACGAATGATTCGCAAGTCGCCGCACATCCTGATCACTACCCCGGAGTCGTTGCACATCATGCTGACGACGCTGCGCGGCCGCGGCATGTTCAGCGGCGTGCGGGCGGTGATCGTGGACGAAATTCACGCGATTGCCGGAACGAAGCGCGGCGCGCACCTCGCGCTCACGCTCGAGCGGCTCGAGCGCCTGTGCCAGCAATCGCCGCAGCGCATTGGGTTGTCAGCTACACAGAAGCCGCTGGACGAAATTGCCCGCTTTCTCGCCGGCGGTGCCCGCCCCTGCCGCAGTGTCGACTGCGGGCTCGTGAAACAGGTCGAGATCTCCGTCCAGTCGCCTGTGGAAGATCTGGCGCACGTCGGCAGTACCATCTGGTCGTCGATTACGCCGCTGGTGCTGCGGCAGATGCGCAGTGCCCGCACGACGCTCGTATTCGTCAACAATCGCGCGCAGGCCGAAAAAGTGGCGGCGCGCATCAACGCGCTGGCAGGCGAGGAGCTCGCGCTGCCGTATCACGGATCGCTATCGCGCGAGCGGCGTCTGATGCTCGAGCAGTCACTCAAGGCCGGTAGCGTGCGCGCACTCGTCAGCACGAGCTCTCTCGAGTTGGGGATCGATATTGGGTCCGTTGATCTCGTACTCCAACTGCAGTCGCCCAAACGCGTCGCGAACGGACTACAGCGCGTCGGGCGCGCCGGCCACTCACTCGATGCCGTGAGTCGCGGTGTGTTCGTACCCACGTTTCGCGACGACGCCATGGAGTTGCTTGCCGTCGTGCGCGCCATGCACGAGGGCGACGTGGAGCCGACGCGAATCGTACAGAACGCACTCGATGTCCTGGCCCAGGTGATCGTCGCGATCGTCGCCGCGGACGACGATTGGACGAGCGCCGCATTGTTCGACATGGTGCGCTTGGCGTACCCGTATCACGAGCTCTCGCGCGGCGCGTTCGACGAAGTCTTGTCGATGCTCGCCGGCAAATATCCTATCTGATGTCGCGGCCGAGCTCGACGCGCGACTGCACTGGGACCGTATCACCGATATGCTGCTCGCGGCGCGTGGCGCGCGCATGGTCGCTATCATGTCCGGCGGAACGATTCCCGATCGCGGGCTCTACACGGTCAATCTGCCCGACCGCACGCGCCTCGGCGAACTCGATGAAGAGTTCGTGCACGAGACGCGCGTGGGCGATGTATTTCAACTGGGATCCTCCACCTGGCGGGTCAACGCGATCGAGCACGATCGCGTCATCGTGACGCCGGCGCCCGGCGCACCAGCACGCATGCCTTTCTGGCATGGCGAGTATTCGGCGCGGTCGGCGCACTTGGCGCAGCGCATTGGCGAGCTGCGGCGCGAGCTCGATGCCGTGCGAACGACCGAGCAGATCACCGTGCTGGCACATACGTATCACGCCGACGAAGCCACCACGGGATCGCTCGTCGAATACGTGCATCAGCAGCGCGCCGCTACGGGGACGGTGCCCGATGAGCGCGCGATCGTCGTGGAGCAGTTCCGCGACGAGAGTGATTCCCTTCGCGTTGTGATCCACGCGCCGTTCGGCGGCCGCGTGAATGCGCCCTGGGGAATGGCGTTGGCGAACCGTGTGCGCGAGTGGCTGGGCGGCCAGGGTGCGCGAACCTTTGAGATCCAGGTCCAGACGACCGACGACGGCATCATGCTGCGGTTGCCCAACTTGCGCGAGTGGCTGCCGGTGGCAGTGCTGCGCGACATGAGCGCTGACGACGCGCAGCGACGGGTGATCGCCGAAATCGGAACCTCGTCGCTATTCGGCGCGCGCTTCCGTATGAACGCCGCGCGCGCCCTGCTCCTGCCGCGCGGTAATCCGCGCCGGCGCATGCCACTCTGGTTGCAGCGACTGAAAGCGGCCGACTTGCTGCAGGCCGTGCAGGAATTCCCGTCCTTTCCAATTCTGGTAGAGACCTACCGCGACGTCTTGCAGGACGCCTTTGACCTGCCCGCGCTCACACGTGTGCTCAACGATCTCGCGACCGGCAACATCTCGCTGCGTTCCGTCGAGATGGACGTGCCGTCGCCCTTCGCCGCATCGCTCCAGTTCGGCTTCGTGATGGACTGGATGTACGCCGACGACGCCCCGCGCGCCGAGCAGCGCGCGGCGTTGCTCTCGCTCGACCGCGCGCTGCTCGATGAACTGATGGGCGGTGAAGGTGCGGATGACTCGACGCTCGTCATGCTCGATGCAATTCTCGCGCGGCGACGAGGCACCGCCCCGGGCTCACGGGCGCGCACCGCCGACGAGCTCGCGGCGCTGCTCGATCGGGCGTCCGATCTCACGCCAGAGGAGTTGCACGAGCGTGTTGCGTCAATCGAAGACGGACGTCGCGGCGATCCGATGCACGAACTCCTCGAGCGCGGCCGCGTCGTGGGCATCGACATCCCGGTTGGCGGGGGCGGAACGGAACGTCGGCTCATCCTCACCGAGACGTACGGCCGCTACTGCGCCGCATTCGGGGAGGGCGCCACGTCCAGCGTCTTCGTCGGATCGGCGCTCGAGCCTCGCCCGGCGAATCTGGCCGTGCCAGAGGCGCTTCGGCAGTCGGCGCTTACGGCAACCGCTGCGCGGCGCGAGTTGCTGGTGAAATTCGTGTCGCTCGCCGGTGCAATATCACTCGAAGATGTGCTGACGCGTTATGCCTTCGATGCCGAATGGGTGCACGACCGTCTCGAGGAATGGACACGCACCGGCAAGCTAGTGCGCGGCGCATTCGGCGGTGACACGAGTACGGCCCGCTGGTGTACTCGGAGGCTGCTGGAGCAAGCACGTCGGCGCGAGCTCGCACAGGCACGCAAGCAAATAGAGGCAGTAGAGCTCAGCCGCTTTTCACTGTTCCTCGAGCACTGGCAGCACCTCGCTCCGCGCACCAGACTCAGTGGCGACGAGGGCACCATGACTGTCGTTCGACAGATGTACGGGCTCGCCCGCCCTGCCGAACACTGGGAGCGAGAGATTCTACCGTCTCGCGTCGACGCCTACGACGGCGATGTGATTTCAAGGATGATGGCGCTCGGCGAGCTCGTATGGATTGGCGGTAACACGCGCGCAGTGGACGAGCCGGGAACCCTGTCCACCGTTCGTTTCGTGAAGCGTGGGACGGCGCGCGCCTGGATCAATACGGCGGACACACCGTCGCTGAGCGAACACGCGCAGCGTGTGGCCGACACACTTCAGACCGCTGGTGCGTCGTTCTTCGACGAGTTGCTCGCCAGCACCACCCTCACCGCGCGCGATCTGCGAGATGCGTTGCGCGAGCTTGCGGGCGCCGGACTCGCGACCAACGACACGGTGGATGCGCTCCGGCTCGTCGTTCGCTGGCGACCGACGGTGACATCTCGCGATCACAATCAGCCCGATCCAACTCGTTGGCTACCCGCCGACTTCACACCGTCGGGCGACCGGCACGTGGTGCAACGCCGACCGAATCTCCGCCGACTGCCAAAGTGGAAGCGGCCGGAAAGAGAAGGCGCCGACGCCGCACACTGGCCGGGCCGATGGTCGCTGGTCCGCGCCCCGCGAGTGATGGGCCCACAAGCGGATGAGAGCGTGTGGGGAGAGATGATTGCCCGCCAGTGGCTCGATCGATATGGCATTGTCTCACGCGAGATCTGGCGGCGCGAGCGTCCGGCGATCGGCTGGCGCGCGATCTACCGGGAGCTCAAGCGGCTCGAGTTTCGCGGCGACGTGCGTCGAGGATACTTCGTGCGCGGATTATCCGGCGCCCAGTTCGCGCTTCCAGAGGCGATCGAGTTGCTGCGGGCGACCGACGCGGCCGACGCGGCGCCAATCGTCCTGTCGGCTGCAGATCCAGCGAACGTCTACCCCCTCCCAATGCCGCAGGACGCGGCGCGCGATGCATTCGTGCGGCCGCACAGCCGCGGTGCGCTACTTGTCACGATCAACGGCACCGTCGTCATGATCGCCGAAACGCGAGGCACCCGCATCGCCGTCCGTCCGGACACGTCCGATGCAGACGTTGCGCGCGCCGCGCAATCGTTGGTACAGCACCTGAGCGCGCGGACGACGCGAGACCTTGCCATCGAGATCATCGACGGTCGGCCGGCGAGCACGAGTCGGCATCTCGATGCGTTTCGCGCCGCCGGTTTCAGGCGCGGGATGAGCGGCTTGCGGTACTACAGAGCACCGTAAGACACGGGACAGGCGACACGGGATGCCTGTCATCCTTGAGCGAAGCGAAGGATCTCTGTCAACGATAGACCAGCCTTTGAACGCAGAGGTCGCAGAGAACTGCAGGAGAACGCAGAGAACTGCAGAGGACCGCGAAGGATTGTCTCGCCTGGAAGTCTTGGCTGATGCCGTCGTGACGCTCCGATGGTATCGCCCAGGTCGGGATCGTCAACGATAGGCGGAATGATTGTGGACTTGGCAATCACGATTCATTCCACCGATACGCGCTTCCCTCTTCCGTACGATTACAGTTCTCTTTGCAGTTTCCTTTTTCAGTTCTCTTTTGCAGTTCTCTTTTGCAGTTCTCTTTTGCAGTTCTCTTGCAGTTCTCTTGCAGTTCGCTTGCAGTTCTCTGCGACCTCTTGCAGTTCTCTGCGTCCTCTGCGTTAAAAGGCTGTTGCGCCGTCTGCGCTAGAAAACGCCGTCCGGCCCTCGAACTGATCTGACTCCTGTCCAGCACTATTTCAACAGTCCGTTAAGCGGGATGTCGCTGGCGGCTCCGTAACGGTCGGGCCGCCGGTCGGCGAGGTTCGAGTTTCCAGTGATGAGTTGTGCGTGTCCCGTTGTCCCGTGTCCCGTGTCCCGTGTCCCGTGACCATTAGACATGCCCCACGTTGACGCCCTCCATCGTCAGCTCTTCCCGTAGACTCTCCTCATCTCGGGCAATGGTCGCCAATGCGAGCGTCTTCCCGCCACGCACGAATCGCACGGCCACGTCGCGCTGTGCGGCGGAGCCGTCCACCTGGACCGAATCCCACTTCTCGGCATGACCGACATAGTTGATGGTCACGTCGTAATGCGCACTCCAGAAGAACGGCACCTGATCGAAACGCTCGCGCGCGCCAAGAATGTTGCGAGCCGCCGTCTGACCCTGGCGCTGCGCCACGACCCAGTGCTCGACACGGATGCTGTCGCCGCTATGCGCATCGGGCCAACGGGCGATGTCGCCCGCTGCATAGATCCCGGGGACGCTTGTCTCGAGGTACTGGTTCACAACCACGCCACGATCCAACGTCAGCCCCGCCTGTTCGGCGAGTTGGAGTCGCGGACGTACGCCCACACCGATCACGACGAGGTCCGCGGCGAGGCGCGATCCGTCATCGAGCACCACGGCGTCCGCTTCGATGCGTTGTGGCGTGTGTCCGAGATGGAAATGCACGCCTTTGCTCTCGTGCAGGGACCGGATGAACGCACCGAGCTGCTCGCCGACGATGCGCTCGAGCGGCACCTTCTCGGGCGCTACGACGTGCACCTCGACGTCGCGCGCGCGCAGTGACGCGGCAACCTCGAGCCCAATGAAGCTCCCGCCCACCACCACCGCTCGCTTGGCCTCTTTGGCGGCGGCGATGATCGTGCGACTGTCGGCGAGCGACCGCAGATAGTGCACGTGGGGCTGGTCGTCGCCGTTCAATTTGAGATGGACCGGCTCGGCGCCAGTGGCGAGGAGCAGCGCATCGTACGACAGGTGCTGGCCACTCGTCGTCTCGAGCTGCTTCCGCTGTACGTCGAGGCGTGAGACTCTGTCGCGGACGAGCTCCACGCCATGCTTGGCGTAGAATCCTTCAGGCCGCAATGGAATCCAATCCTCCGGAGCGTTCCCGGCGAGATAGTCCTTGGAGAGATTCGGTCGGTCGTAGGGCGCGCCGCTATCATCGTCGATCATCGTAATGCGCCCGGTGAACGCGCAGCGCCGCAGCATTTCGGCAGCGGCCGATCCCGCCGCGCCGGCTCCAACAATCACGACGTGCGCGGGCATCGTCACATGAAGGTGTTCGGGATACGTTCCCGCCAGCGGATCACGATCGATTTTGCCGACGACGACGATCTTTCCACGGCGCTCCTCGATATTCCAACAGGAGACAGGAGACAACGCCGGTGCACGTAACGCCTCACCCGTGCGCAAGCTGAAACAGGCGTGGTGCCAGGGGCATCGCACCGTGTCGCCGGCGATCACGCCGTCAGCCAACGGGCCGCCGTAGTGGCTGCATGTGGCGCCGATGGCCATCACCGCACCATTCACCCGCGCCAATAGTACGGCCTCGCCGTTCGCGTGCCCGAGAAGCTTATCCCCTTCACGCAGGGTGGCCGCGTCGATACCGGCGGTCAGATCGGGACCTGTGAGCTGCGCCTGTTCTGTCATGTCCATCTCCGTTAGTGAACGGTCAAGAGAAACGCCTGCGTGTGATCAAGTAGCGGTATTACTGGCGGTCTTCGCCCAGCAGCGCAGCGCCTCCGCCACGCTCCACGCCTGCGCGATACAGCCACGGGGGGTGTACGGAGACTCGGCGTCGAAGACCTCGCCAATCGTGCCCAGCCCGAACTCGCCGAGGGCCGCGACCATGCCATCGAGAAAACGGCGTGCGCCGGCGCGGTCATCCGGGTGCAGTTTGAGCCATGCATCGACCCAGGGACCGATCAGCCACGCCCACACTGTACCCTGGTGATACGCGGCGTCGCGGGAGCGTAGATCGCCAAAGTAGCGCGGCTTGTAGTCCGTCTCTCCGGGCGCGAGCGATCGCAGCCCGACCGGCGTGAGCAAGCGCCGCTGCACGACGTCCATCACGGGTTCCCATCGCGCCCGCTCGAGGACCGGATGATCCAACGAAATCGCGAAGAGCTGGTTCGGCCGACAGAGGGCGCTGTCACCGTCCTCACCGTCTACCACGTCGTAGAGATACCCACGGTCGGCAATCCAGAAACGCTTGTTGAAAGATTCATACACTTGTTCGGCGCGTGCTCGAATCGTCGCCGCCGCGCCGTCACCGCGTACCGCCGTCAGCCAGCCTTCGAGCAGCCGGAGGGCATTGTACCAGAGCGCGTTGATCTCGACCGCCTTGCCGCGACGCGGCGTGACGACCCACCCGTTCACCTTCGCATCCATCCAGGTGAGCTGATAGCCCTCGGCGCCCTGTCGCAACAGGCCGTCTGTCGGGTCCACACCGATGCCGAACTTCGTACCGGCGATGTGCGCGTCGGCGATGTCGATCATCACGGGCAGCAGGTGCATGAGCATGACCTCATCACCCGTGCGACGCACGTACGCCTCGACGGCGTGGAAGAACCACAGCGAGGCGTCGGCGGTGTGATAGAGTCCTTCGTTACTGCCATCCGGGAACATGTTCGGGAGTAGGCCGTGCTGCACGTAATGCGCGAACGTCCGCAGGATGAATTCCGCTTCGCGTTCGCGCCCCGTGACCAGCGTCAGACCCTCGAGGCTGATCATCGTGTCGCGACCCCAGTCGGTGAACCAGTGGTAACCGGCGATCACGGTGCGGATCTCGTTCCCCATCGCCGCGGCGCGCGTGGCATCGGCCACGCGCCCAGCCGGCGAGATGATGAACTGATCCGCCGCGAGCACCAGCTCGGCACCGGTTTCCTCTTGAAGGTGCGGCGCCGCCGTCGCCAGAAGACGGCGGCGGCGTTCCTGTTCGCACGCCGCGAGATCTTCGGGTGACAACGCCAGCATCACGTCTTCCGCTTCGACCGACGCAACCAGCGTCACGGGTCGTTCGCTGCTCAGCTCGACCAGGAAATGGCCCGGCGTCCATAGGGTGCCGCGGAACTCATATCCGCGGCCCTCTTCCGCCGGATACAGGAACTCACTCGTCACACGCCCGTCCGCCACGAACCGCGGAGGAGTCGCGCCAGTGATCCGTATCCGGAGCGGCGGAAGATCGGCGTCGATCGAGATGACGTGCACATCACCAGAACTCGCGATGGCATACCGCTTTGCGACCGGTGAGTCGGCCATACTCCCCACGGGGTCTTCATAGCCGCGGAAATGCACGGCAGGGTGAAGCTCGAGGCTCACGCCCCGCGGTCCGTCCAACAAGCGATAACTCATGTAGACCGTGTTCTGGCGGTGCGGCATGAGCACGCGTTTTTCCAAGCGGATGCCTTCCCACGCATACTCCCACACAGGCAGCCCCGCCTCGAGCCGTACGTCGCTCACGTGATCGGCCACTGCCGGATCGATCCGCCCCGCAACGCGTTCCTCATTGTTGAGATAGGTGCTGCGTCCGTCGAGCACGAGCCGCTCCCCGACGTGATTGAGCATCACGGTACGGCCCAGCGGGTTGGGCAGCGCCGCAACGAGCAGGCCGTGATAGCGGCGCGTGATCACGCCGCCCATCGTCGAGGACGCGTACCCGCCGAGTCCGTTGGTCACGATCCACTCGGTCTCGAGCAGACGCGCGGCACGTGCTTCACGCTCCTTCGGAAGCTCCAGTCGTCGCGTGACGCGGTCGAGCAGTCGTCGTGTCATGGTTCGGCAATGAAGAAGACCGCCGACTCAGCGGGAACAGCCCATTCGCCGTCGACGCGGTCGATGTCCGGCGTTCCCCACCCGCCGTATTCCGGAGATTCGGTGGACAAGAGCACCTTCCATCTGTGCTCGGCCGGCGGCGCGATGAGTGGTTCGGCCAATGGATGACAATCGATGCGCGCGCCGAGGTTGACGACGAACAACCGGTCTCCGTCGGTCATGCCGAAGTACCGCAGCACGAACGCCCGATCATTGATCACTGCTCCATCCAGGCCGCGCAACCGCTGCGCGCGCAGTACAGGATCCTCATGACGCAGGCGGAGCAGGTCCTTGTGCAGCCGCACCACGTCCGTGTTGTTCTGCCGTTCCGTCCAATCGAGCTTGCATCGCAAGAATGCCGCTGGATCGCCGGGATCATGGAGTCGTCGCATGCCTTCCGCCGATGCGATACTCGGGAATTGCGAGGCGAACTCGGCGCGCCCCTGTCGTACCTTCGCTGCCAGATCCGGCTCATGGTCGGCGAAGTACAGGAAAGGAGCCGATGCCGCGAACTCCTGTCCCTGAAAGAGCATTGGCGTCTGCGGAAGGAGGAGCAGCAGCGCCGTCAACGCGCGATATCGTCCTCGACTCGTTTGGTGATGCAGGCGCTCACCGGTAGCGCCGTTCGCGACCTGATCGTGGTTCTGCGTGAAGATTACGAAGTGGCAGGGCGACAGATCCAGCGCCGGCGTACCGCGCCGCTTGTTCTGCCACTGGTACCACTCGCCCTGATACAGAAATCCGTACTTCGCTGCGGATACGAACTCCTGGGCCGAGCCGCGGTACCCGCTGAGGTATGCCTCGCTTCGGCCAGTGGCCGCGACGCGCGCCGAATGATGAAAGTCATCATTCCACAAGGCATCGAGTGACCGCTGCTCCGTCCGAGGTTTGCGCAGGAACTCCGCCTGCTGCGGCTCGTTCTCCGCGACTACGATCGCCTGGCGTTCGCCCGCGGCCTGCGCCACCGCGCTGCAGATTTCATTGACGATGTGCGGCGTCGACGTATCGAAGATTTGCTGTGTCGCATCCAGTCGCAGTCCGTCGAGGTGAAACTCGTCGATCCAGTAGCGTGCGTTGGAGAGAATGAACTCGCGGACGGGCGCCGAGTGGTCTCCGTCGAAGTTGATCGCGTCGCCCCACTCGGTTGGCATTCCGCTGAGGTATCGTTTTGAAAAGGCAGTGATATAGTTCCCGTCCGGACCAAAATGGTTGTACACGACGTCGAGAATGACGCCGAGTTCCAATCGGTGGGCTGCGTCGACGAAGGCGCGAAAGTCGTTCGGCAATCCATACAGTCGCGACGGTGCGAACAGGTTGACGCCGTCGTATCCCCACCCGAATGTGCCGGCAAAATCGGCGACGGGCATGAGCTCGACAGTCGTTACACCGATGTCCGCCAGATCACGCATGTGCTCGATCGCGGAGCAGAAGGTGCCAGCTTGGGTGAACGTGCCGACATGCAGTTCATAGAGCACCTGGCCGTCCATGGTCACGCCACGCCAGTCCTTGTCCGTCCAGGCAAACCCCGATGGATCGACGATCATGGATGGACCGTGCGGCCCATCGGGTTGGAATCTCGAGGCGGGATCGGGGTATGACTCACCACCATCCAGCCGAATGCGATACAGCGTTCCCGCGCCGATCCCTGGCGCGAATCCGTTGAAGTACCCGTTTCCTTCTGGAGCCAGGGGGTAGCTGGCGTCGTCAGTGACGAGTTCGACCGTTCGATGGTCGAGAGCCCAGATCCGCGCATGTACGCCGATCGGTCCGCCGTCCTGGCGCACGACCTCGGCGCCAATTGGAAGTCTGCGCCTTGTCGAGGGGGAGATTGTCGGCTGGCGAGGGAGCATGGCCCGAATTTCCGGGCAGGATCGGGACCATTCCATGCGCGGGCGGTAGCGATCGTCGCCGTCCAGGCATACACTTGGCTGACACACCTTCATCGATGCCCAACCGCAACCCCAGCGATTCAGACGTCCCGGGCGACAAGACCGTCCCTTCCGACGACGTGAGCGCAACGGAAGCGAACTCGGCAGGCGTCGCAGGCGCGCATCGGGACAAGGACGTGCCATCAACGGTCGGGCTGCGGACGAGTATTGGCTCCGGACTACTCGCGCAGCAGCCAACCCCCGCGGCAGACGAGACGGTCGCGATCGCGAAGGTGTGCCCGCAATGTGGCAGCGAGTATGAAACCAGCGACCGATTCTGTCCCAAGGACGGCTCACCGCTGCGTCCCAAGACGGTGGGCGATGCACTCATCGGTCGCGTCATCGCCGACCGTTACCTGATTCTGGCGCGCATCGGCGAAGGCGGCATGGGCCGCGTCTATCTCGCCGAGCATGTGAAGATGACGCGGCAATGCGCGATCAAGGTGATGAATCCGTCGCTCGTCAACGACGCGGAGTCATCGACGCGGTTCGCGCGTGAGGCATCGAGCGCTGCACGCATTCTTCATCCGAATGTCGCTGCCGTCTTCGACTACGGCGATGCGGACAAGATCGTGTATCTCGTCATGGAGTACGTCGACGGAGATTCGCTGGCGTCGATACTCAAGCGCGAGGGCGCACTGGATCCGCGGCGCGCCATCGACCTCGCGCGCCAGATCGCTGACGGACTCTCGGCCGCGCACGAGTTGGGCATCGTACACCGAGACCTCAAGCCGGATAACGTGATCGTCGCGCAGACCCGCTTGGGAAAGGAAACGCCGAAGGTCGTGGACTTCGGCATTGCAAAAGCGGTGTCCGAATCACCGAAGGACGCGCTCACGCGCAGCGGCCTGGTGATCGGCACACCGGAATACATGAGCCCCGAGCAGCTGCTCGGTGATCCCGTCGATGCGCGCGCCGACATCTACAGCCTCGGCTGCATTCTCTATCAAATGCTCACCGGCGTACAGCCATTTGCCGCCGACTCGCGCGAGCAGATGATCAGACGCCGACTGCACGAGACGCCGCCGCACGTACGCGACGTGCTGCCGAATTTGCCGCGCCGCCTCGACACGCTCATCATGCACATGCTCGCGCGCTCGCCGGCTGATCGCCTTGCCAGCGCCGCGGAGGCGAGCGACATGCTCGATCCCGCGCTGGCACTTGGCGGCTGGGAGCCGTCGTCGGTCCCTCTGCGTCAGTATTCCACGCTGACGCCGCGGAGCGCGCCAACGGTGGTCGGACCCGCCGCTGACCCGTCAATGCAACCGACCCTGCCGCTGCGCCGGAGGCGCGGGAGCATCATGCGCATCGTCGGCGGGACGGCAATCGGCTCGGCACTATTGCTGGGCGGGCTGATGCTGTGGTCGCGCCGCGAACCCGCTCAGACTCTACGCAGCTCGGACAGCATGCGATCGAAGTCGCCAGCGGCGCCAGTCTTTGCCTCTGAATCGTTACACGTCACCTCAGCCGCTACGTTGCCAAGAGTTGACTCGAGCACGCTTCGGCCAAAGCCAGTGGCTACGCCGCCGGAGGAACTCGCTGCGCGCAAACCGCTCGAGCGCTTCGCGATGGCAGCGGAGAGCGGAAGCATTGCGTCAGTCGTCGATGCCTATCCGACCATCGCCGACGCACAACGGGCGTGGTTCGAACAGTTGTTTGGCGCCATGGAGAGCATACGCTCGAAGGCCGTTTTCGGAAACGCCGCCGTTTCCGGCAATCGCGCGGAGATGCCGTTCACGTTGCACCTGAGCTACGTGCGGCGCAATTCCAAGCAGCGCGAAACTACTGTGCTGCGGTATCGGGCGGCATTGGAGCACCGCGGCGATGGCTGGATCATCATGGACCTGAAGGCGCCGCAATAGGAAGGACGCGCTGGTGGTGAACGATCATTTCTTGCCGATCTTCGCCGTCAGATCGTTCGTCAGGTCTTGCAGGATCTTGGTGTCGTAACCAATGTCCCACTGATCAACGGCACGCTGCCAATTGGCCTCGACGCGAATGGACACCTGCTTCCACTCGTCACCAAGGAAGCGCACGACCACGCGGGTACGATAGCGCAGGTCGGGTGCGCCCCCTACGACGGAGCTCGCCTGCCACGGCGTCATCAGGAATCCGGCGTGCTGATCGCTGACGTCCACAGAGTTGCGCTGCGATAGGACATCGGTCGCGGCACGAAAGGCCATCGCTTTGGTAATGCCATCGCGCAAATCGATTATTCGTGTCGACTTCACGTCCGACGTCGTGGGAACGAACGTCGAGGGTGGGCCGGCAACCGGCGCTGGCGGCGGACTGGCAACAGGCGCTATCGGAATCCGACCTTGCATGCGCGAACAGCTCGCCAGGCCAGCGAGGACGGCTGCTGCGACCAGGTCCCTACGGAGTCGAGCAAGCATGGCCATGGGGATAGTTGTAGGTCACCTGTCCAAGATAGCGCGGTCGCAGGTTCTGGCGGCCCTCGGCCTTGGTGGTGCTCCATTTGGCGACGTGAGATAACGCCCGACCACACGTTCGGGATCTTCCCCGATTTGCGCTAATGGCTGAGGTGTCTATTTTCTAGATGCGTCAGCATTTCCCCGACGGCGCAAAGTTAGACGTGCCGGAAGCAGTTCGCCCGCCGGTCAACCGCATCTTCATGAAAATCAGCGTTCCTACGGAAACCGCTCCGCGCGAGCAGCGGGTTGCGCTCGCGCCTGACAGCGTCGCACGACTCATCAAGCAGCAGAAACTCGAGGTAGTGGTGCAGCGCGGCGCGGGACTACGCGCCGGCTTCCGCGACGAAGCGTACGAGGCCGCCGGTGCGGTCATCGTCGCCGACGCGGCGGCGGCGCTCGGCGGCTCACCGATCGTCGCCAAGGTGCAACCACCCTCGACTGCCGAGATCGCTATGATCGACGGCGGGTCTACGCTCCTCTGCCTGCTCCGCCCCGGCCAGAGTGCCGACATCGTGAAGGCCTTGGCACAACGCAAGGTCACCGCGCTCGCACTCGAACTCGTCCCGCGTATCACTCGCGCCCAGTCGATGGACGTGCTTTCGTCCCAGAGCACGGTGGCGGGCTACAAGGGCGTGCTCGTCGGCGCCGCCGCCCTCGGCAAGTTTCTGCCGATGCTCACCACCGCAGCCGGCAACATCTCTCCGGCCAAAGTCTTCGTGATCGGCGCCGGTGTCGCCGGCCTCCAGGCAATCGCCACCGCTCGACGCCTTGGTGGCGTGGTATCCGGCTTCGACGTGCGACCAGCGGCGCGCGAACAAGTGCTCAGCCTCGGCGCAATGTTCGTCGCCAATGACCTGGTGAGCGACAATGCGCAGACGGCGGGCGGCTACGCACGCGCGCAAACGAGTGACGAACAGTCACGTACGCTCGCGGCGATCGCCAATCACATCAAGGACATGGATCTCGTCGTCACCACGGCGCAGATCCCGGGCAAGCCGGCGCCCAAACTCATCACCGACGAGATGGTGGCATCGATGCGCGCCGGATCGGTGATCGTGGATCTCGCCGCCGAAACGGGCGGGAACTGCACGCAGTGCAAGCCCGGCGAGACGGTGACGGTGAATGACGTCACGATCCTCGCTCCAATCAATTTGCCGAGCACCGTGGCCTTCCACGCCAGTCAGATGTTCGGCCGCAACATCATCGAGCTACTCAAGCATCTGGTGAAGGACGGCGCCCTCCAGCTCGACAAGGACGACGAGATCACCGGCGCCATGATGATGACTCACGACGGACAGGTGCTTCGCTAATGGAATTTCTCGAGCTGTACGTCTTCGTGCTGGCTGCGTTCGTGGGATACATGGTGATCTCGCGCGTGCCCGCGTTGCTGCATACGCCACTCATGGCCGCGACCAATGCCATTTCGGGCATTTCGCTCGTCGGCTCGCTCATCGCCGCGGGTGCGGCGAACAACCGAGTGGCGACGCTGCTCGGATTCGTAGCCGTTGTCTGTGCGACGAGCAACATCGTCGGCGGCTTCCTCATCACCGACCGCATGTTGCGGATGTTCAAGAGCGGAAAGGCCGGCAACAAGGCCGGCTCTGCGCCGCGAGCCAGCTAAGATGCGCGATACTCTCATACAACTCAGCTATATCGTTGCGTCGGTCCTGTTCATTCTCGGACTACGCAGCCTTACGCGGCCAGACAAGGCGCGAAGCGGCATGCAGATGGCCGCGGTCGGAATGCTGTTCGCCATTGCCGGAACGCTACTCAATCATACGATCGTCGATTACCGCTGGATTGCCGCCGGGCTGATTCTCGGCGTCGTCATTGGGTATCCAATGGGCATGTGGGTGCCGATGACGGCAATGCCACAGCGAATTGCCCTGTCACTCACCATGAGCGCGCTCGCCGCGGCGCTCGTGGGCGTGGCCGAGTTCTACACGTCGATCACATCCGGTGTCGTTCCCTCGCACGTCAAGATGGCGGCGCTTGGCTTCGAGATCATGCTCGGAGCGATCACGGTAGGTGGTACGATCGTCGCCGCGGGAAAGCTGCAAGAATGGATCACGTCAAAGCCTGTCACGTTCAAGGGACAGAACTTCTTCAACGCCGTGGTCTTCCTTGGCATCATCAGTCTGCTCGTCTACACGATTGTTGATCCGACGCAGCAGTGGGCGTTCTACACCATGCTCGGCGCATCGGTCGTGTTCGGAGTGATGCTCGTGATGCCGATCGGTGGCGCAGATATGCCTGTGGTCGTGGCACTGCTCAACTCCTATTCGGGCCTCGCGTCGTGCGCCACCGGGTTTGCACTCGGCAATGTCATCCTGATCATCAGCGGTTCGCTCGACGGCGCGTCGGGATTCATTCTGTCGATCCTGATGAGCAAGGCCATGAATCGGTCGTTCACCAACGTGCTGTTCGGCGCGTTCGGCAGTGAGACGAAGGCGGTGGCCGGCAAGACGTCCGAGGGCCTTACCGTCCGGTCGATCGGTGTGGAGGACGCCGCTATTCAGCTTGCATATGCGCAACTGGTGATCGTGATTCCCGGCTACGGAATGGCCGTCGCCCAGGCGCAGCACGCGGTGCGCGAGTTGGCGGAGCTCATCGAGAAGCGCGGCGGCGAGGTGAAGTTCGCTGTGCACCCGGTGGCAGGGCGTATGCCGGGCCATATGAACGTGTTGCTCGCGGAAGCCAACGTCCCGTACGACAAGTTGTTCGACATGGACGAAGTCAACGGCGACTTCGATCGGGCGGACGTCGCGCTCGTCATTGGCGCGAATGACGTGGTGAACCCCGCGGCTCGCAACGACAAGTCGTCGCCCATCTATGGCATGCCGATCCTCAACGCAGACCATGCCAAGAGCGTGATCGTGCTGAAACGCGGCATGAGCGCGGGCTTTGCCGGAATCGAGAACGAGCTGTTCTACGACAAGCGGACGAGCATGTTGTTTGGCGATGCCAAGACGTCGCTGACGTCGCTCGTTTCGGAAATCAAGAACGTGGAGTAGTCAGCGCGCACCCAGGGGGGGACGGTCTCGTCCTCCTGGGTGCGTCGACATTGACCGCAACGTTCGGATATCCGGACTTTTTGCGGCGCCATAGCTTGCGGTCAGTCCCTTCAGCGAGCAAATCATGGCGACCATGGCAGCCGATCACGGCGCATCCAGTACCCAACCAACCGACGCCGAGGCGTGGTGCGCCGTTCAGGCGCATGACGCGCGTTACGACGGCTGCTTTGTGTATGCGGTACGCACGACCGGAATCTATTGCCGCCCGTCCTGCGCCTCGCGGCGTCCTTTGCGCGGGAACGTCATGTTCTTTGCCACGGCTGATGCCGCCGAGCGAGCGGGATTTCGCGCGTGCAAGCGATGTACGCCGCAGACGGCCCAGGGGCCCACGACTACCACCGCAGCCGTCGAGCGCGCACGCGTCTTTCTCGACGCGAACGCGGAGCGGCCCGTGTCGCTCGAAGAACTGGCGTCACACACCGGAATGAGCGCGTCGCATCTCCAGCGCTCCTTCAAGAAGGTCCTCGGAATCTCGCCCAAGCAGTATCAGGACGGCCGGCGTACCGCTCGTTTCAAGGCCCGCCTTCGCGCGGGCGACACGGTGAGCCGCGCGACGTACGAAGCCGGATTTGGCTCGAGCAGCAGAGTGTATGAGCGTGCCGATGCCATGCTCGGCATGACGCCTGCGTCATACCGCCACGGTGGCACCGGAGTGTGTATCCGCTACGCCATTGCCGACTCACCGGTTGGCCGAGTACTCGTCGGCCTGACGGACCGGGGCGTCTGTGCAGTGGAGCTCGGATCGAACGACGAGGATGTGCTGCGCGCGTTGACGAGCGATTTCCCGAATGCGACCCTCGAGCGAGCCGACGAGACGCACCACGACTGGGTGCACGCCGTACTCGGCCGCGTGCGCAACCCGCGGCGCGATCTCTCGGATTGCATTCCGCTCGATGTGGGTGGCACCGCGTTCCAACGACAGGTCTGGAATGCGTTGCGCGAGATTCCTGCAGGCGAACGTCGTACGTACACCGAAGTGGCCGCGGCAATCGGCCGGCCAACCGCCACGCGCGCAGTGGCGCGCGCCTGCGCAACGAATCGCGTCGCCGTTGTGATTCCGTGTCATCGCGTGGTGCGCACCGGCGGCGCTCTCGCGGGCTACAAGTGGGGAGTCGATCGCAAGCGCCGCTTGCTAGATGCCGAGAGTAGTGATTCGGGGGACACCTGACCACGAACGCGCTGGAGATGGGCTCGCTGCTGTCAGTTACGCCGCCTGCTGGCCTTTAGGCATCCAGACCGGGAAGCCGCTTTCGATCTCGCCCACACACTCGTACATGGCGGGAGGAAAGCCGAGCACGCCGATCTCCAGCACATCACCGCGCCGAACTTCCACGTGTTGACCCAATGCGTCGACGGCATCGACAAATGAATCGCTCTCGATGACGCCGGCTTGCCGGGACTCCAGACCGCTCACGCTAAATCGGTACTGTGACATGTGGGGCCTCCGATGGCTCTGGTGTTTATTACCCCGAGATGCCTCAAGCGTGCCCTTCCCTAATGGGAAATGCGTGCCGCGGCGCCGGAGCAGCCTTGTTTCTATGACTAATTATCGGCAGCGACCTGCACGGTACTGAGCCTCTGGATCCTGCGGCTGGATCATGCCCCCCATCCGGCGGTACTGTTCCATGTCACCTCGAACCAACCCACCCAATGCGTATACCAATACTCGCGACTGCGCTGGCGCTCACGATCGTCAGTGCCGGCGGAGCCCAGCAGAAACGTACGATCACTTTCAACGACTTCGCCGCAGTACGCGTTGTGAGCGATCCGCAACTGTCGCCCGACGGCAAGTCTATTCTCTACGCAGTTCGCACCGCCGACGTCGCCGCGAACAAGCGCGCGTCGCAGACCTTCGTGATTCCCACAGCCGGCGGAACGCCGCGTGTGTTTCCTGGTTCGAGCGTGTCGGCCACGGAAGCGAGATGGTCACCTGACGGCCAGCACGTGGCCTACATCTCGGACGGTCAACTTTGGGTGTCCGACGCCGATGGCGGAAACGAGCATCAGGTCACACAGCTGAACGGCGGTGCGACTGGACCGGTCTGGTCGCCGGGCAACGATCGCATCGCCTTCACCTCTACCGTGTATCCGGATTGCTCGACCGATGCCTGCAATGCCGAAAAGGAAAAGGCAGCGAACGACAACAAGGTGAAGGCGCACATCGCCGATCAGTTGATGGTCCGCCACTGGACGGCGTGGGACAATGGCACGCGCTCACATCTGTTCGTTGTGGGCGTGGATGGAAACGGACTCCGGGATCTCATTCCCGGCGCCCGCTACGATGTGCCCCCTGGACCGTTCGGGGGCAGCGAAGGTTATGCCTGGTCGCCCGACGGACGCGAGCTGGCATACACAGCCAAGGATCAGGGGCGCGCCAACGCTTGGACGACTGACCTGAACCTCTATACGGTGCCCGCGGCCGGTGGACCGTCCACGGTCATTACGGCCGCGAACAAGGGTGCGGATCAGAATCCGGTCTATTCGCCCGATGGGCGCTTCATCGCGTACGCGTCACAGGCACGCGCGGGATTTGAATCGGATCGTGTGCGGCTCATGTTCTACAATCGCGCCGACCGCACGACGCGCGAGTTGCTGCCGGCGTGGGACCGCAATGCCGACGCGTACAGCTTCGCGCTGGATGAGAACGCCATCTACGTGCAGACCACCGACGCTGGGCGCGACAAGCTCTATCGCGTCGTTTTCGAGTCCGCCGCGGCTGGATCGAGCGTGCTGAAGGCTGCAGCGCCGCAGCTGCTCATTGGTGATCACAACAACGCGTCTTTCGTATTCTCGCGGGATGGGCATACAGTCGCGTGGTTGCGCGATGCAACCGACCGACCGGCCGAGATATACGCGGCTAACGTCACGTCCAGCGCACTGAGCGCCCGCACGGTGACACACGAGAATGATGGTCTCGTGGCGCAGCTCGCGGTGAACCCCGCGGAAGATTTCTGGTTCACCGGCGCGAACGGCGCCAAGGTGCAGGGTTTCGTGGTGAAACCGCCCAACTGGCAGGCGGGCAAGAAATACCCGGTCATCCTGTTGATCCACGGCGGTCCACAGGGAGCGTGGCTGGATCAGTGGCACGGCCGCTGGAATTATCAGATGTTCGCTGCGACAGGAGCCGCGCTCGTCATCATCAATCCCCGCGGCTCAACAGGCTACGGACAGAAGTTCGTCGACGACGTATCGAAGGGTTGGGGCGGGAAAGTCTACACGGATCTGATGAACGGACTCGACGCGGCGTTGGCACGCAACCCGTGGATGGACCGTAACGCGCTCGGTGCCGCCGGCGGTTCGTTCGGCGGCTACATGGTGGATTGGATCGCCGGACACACAAACCGCTTCAAGGTTCTCGTGTCGCACGCCGGACCATTCAACCTCGAGAATATGGCCACGGCAACCGAAGAGCTGTGGTTCCCCGATTGGGAGTACGGCGGTCCGTTCTGGAATCCAAAGGCGATGGCGACGCAGTACCGCGTGTACTCACCGCACTTGTATGTGCAGAACTTCAAAACGCCGACGCTGGTGACCGGCGGAGAGCTGGACTTTCGCGTGCCGTACACGGAAGACCTCTCGATGTTCACTGCGCTTCAGCGCATGAACGTGCCAAGCCGTCTGGTGATCTTCCCCGACGAAGGACACTGGATCGGCAAGCCGCAGAACCAGCAGTTATGGTGGAACGAGGTGCAGAGCTGGCTCGAAAAGTACCTCGAGGGAAAGACCAAAGCGTAAGGGATGCTTGCTCCGGGGTCCCTGGCTTGTAGGCCACTCTCGCCGCCGGTGCAGCGCGGGTTGGGCTCCGGGCGTTGACCGGCTGGATGTCGCTGGCTGCTCCGTAGCGGCCGGCCCGCCGGTCGGCGAGGCTCGAGTTTCCAGTGATGAGCTACGCGTTGCGTGTCTCGTTGTCTTTGTGACCGCGGAGGGCGCAACAGCTTTTGAACGCAGAGGTCGCAGAGAACTGCAAGAGAACTGCAGAGAACTGCAAGAGAGAACTGCGAGAGAACTGGAAAAGGGGACTGCAAAGAGAACTATAAGCGCGCGGAAGAGGGAAGCGCGTATCGGTGGCATGAACCGTGATTGCCGAGTCCACAATCATTCCGCTCATATCGTTGATGATCCCGACCTGGGCGATACCATCGGAGCATCACGGCCAAGACTTCCCGGCGAGACAATCCTTCACGTCCTCTGCAGTTCTCTGCAGTTCTCTTGCAGTTCTCTGCGACCTCTGCGTTCAAAAGCTGTTGGGCCGCTCTGCGGTAAAAAGCAGTTCTACCGGTCACCGAGATCCGTAGCTTAGCCCCCCGACCGCACCTCGAGACGATAGCGTCCATGCGACGCCAAGACACCGCCACTGACACCGGTCACCGTCACATAGTAGATACCGGGTGACAACGTCGCCTGCACCCGCGAGCATGCGCGGCTCGTCGCTGAGGAAAAGTCGTCGTTACTCCCCACCACTACACCGGCGGCGGTGGCGACGGTCAGAAACGTGTCGAGCTCGATGCCATAGCCGCACGATCCGACCAGACCGGACGTTTCGAAGGTGTACATGCCGGCCGCGGGGATTGTCACGCTGTACATGTCGCGCATGTCCGGCGTCGTGATGTTTCCGACCACGTAGCTGCCGACGCTCAGCATGTTCGCATGCGTCACGTCGTCATTCGGCTCGACCTCGGTCGGAAGCCCCAGCGCAATCGCGGCCGCCTGTGCGTTTCCATTCACGTTGAACACGCTCGGGGCCCCAAACCCGCCGGCCCAGCCGAACCGCCTTCCCGGCACACCAATAGCGCCGTCGCCGTTTTCGTCGTCGCCCGCCTGAAGGTAGTACGCGCCCTGCGGCAATTGCGTGAGGGCGAACATGCCGGTGCTGGAGACAGTTACTGTGCGCACGCTCGCGCCTGTCGTCGCGTTGATCAAGCGGACAAGCGTCCGCCGCGTTGGACCGTTTTGCTGCGTGAGCGCGTTGTACGCGTTCACGATGCCCCAGCCGAGCACATCGCTGCGCGTCATTCCCGCTGGCCGCGTGGCATACTGCTCGATACGCTGTCGCAGCGCGGTCGCCGATAGACCTGGTGTCTGGGCGAGCAGCAATGCCGCAATGCCGGATACGTATGGCGCGGATGCTGAGGTGCCGTAGCCGAACAGATAGGTCGCCTGCTTATTGACGAAGTCCCAGCCCGGTCCAAGCACGCCGCCCCCGCCGTTGTCGTCGAAGCGGAAATCGCCCCCCGGCGCCGCGACCGATACGAACGTCCCGCCGTTCGAATACGTGGCGAGCGTACCGTCCTCACCCACCGAGGCCACGGCCATGACGTTGCTGAAGCCGGCCGGATATACCGGAATATCCAGTCCGTCGTTGCCAGCCGACGCGACGATGAGCGATCCGGCATTCGATGCCGCGCTTATGGCCGTCGCCATCGCTGTGCTCGGAATTGGGCCGCCGAGGCTCATGTTGATGATCGGGGCGCGCGAGGTCTGCACGAGCGCGCCGTTCGCGCCCGGCGCAGCCAACCCAGCGGCGTATAGGATGCCTTGCGCGATGTCGAAGTCGGTGCCGTCACCAGTGATGCCGAGCACGCGCACTGGACGGATGCGCACGGTCCAGTTCACCCCGCTCGTGCCGGCGCCATCGTTCCCCACTGCCCCGATTATGCCCGCCGTCCACAGCCCGTGATCGCCGAGCGTGCTGCGCGCCCAGCAGTTGTTGTTGGTGTCAAACTCCAGATCGTCCGGGTCGGTGGGATCGGGATCGGGTCCATCGCCGTCACCGTCGATCGTCGTGAACGTGCTGCCGTCACAGTTGTTCTGCACCGAGCCATAGCCCACCTGCGAGACGAAGTCGTAGCCGTCGTTGGTGAGATTGGCCGCGATGTCCGGGTGGTCGAAGCGTATGCCCATGTCGACGACCGCAACCGTCACGCTCGCACTCCCGGTCGTGATCGACCATGCGCGCGGCAGGTCCAGCATGTTCGCCGGCCAGTACTGGGCAAAGAAACTGGGATCGTTCGGCAGTCGGCTCGTCGCTGTCACTGCACCACCGCTCGCCTGGGCCGCGAACTTCGTCGCCAGCTCGGCGGACATTGCCCGGGGGGCGCCGTCACGAATGGAGACGATCTCATCGCGCTCCACCCACGCGACGTTCGGATCGGCGCGCAAGGACTGCATCAGCGCGTCGATCTGCAGGGTGTCTTGGACCGTGACGCGCGCGGCGAGCAGCGCCGGCGATAGTACGGCGCCGCCGATGTGGTACGACTGAGCGAGTGACGCCACGCGCTCGGCCAGCAGACCGCTCGTCTGCCGCGCCATCGACAACGAGCGATATGCGCCAGACGCGGCGGCAGGGACCCCGAGCACGTCATTGCGAAATCCGATGATCACGCGGTTCGGCGACGGATGGCGAGTCACCGCTCGCGGCGAGCCCAGTTGGACCGTGCGTGAAACGGTGCGCGCGAAACTCGCGGCGAACGGGTTGCCGCCAGCTGCCGACACGGTACCCGTGATGATCGCACCGTTGTTTGCCACGAAGTTCACCCCCGCGCCCGTGATCTGCGTGCTTGTCGCGGTCACGACCTGCACGCCGGCGGAAGGCGACAATGTCCAGATGACTGACGCCTTGCCGGCGGTATCGGTCGTCGCGGTGGCCGCCGAGATGCTGCCGTCGCCAGTCACGGTCCACGTGATCGGCACGCCACTCACTGAACGGTCGGCGCCGTCGAGCGCTTGAACGACCAATGGCTGCGACAGTGCCGCGGAGACATCGCCCGACTGATTTGCGCCCGACACGAGCATCAAGTGTGTCGGCGTATGGGGAACGGGTGATGATTCCTTGCACCCGGCGACGAATGCCACGGTGACGAATCCGAGCAAGAGGGCACGGATGGACATACGGCGCACCAACAAGAGGGACAACAATGACAGGAGGATGTTACTCCCCGTACGGCACCCAGATGTTCTTCACTTGAGTGGATGCGCGAAGAAATTCTCGGCCTTCGCCATCGCTGGTATCGGGCCAATCGCGTTCATGCCAGGAGGCCCAGGTCCGCTTCATGTTCGACGCGGAGGCCAGCTCCACCATCTTCACTCCGTCGCGGTGCCCGAAGTACCACATCGCTTCGACGTCGTCGTGCTCGGCAAGCACCTTCGCCAATGCGTCCTTGTCACCAGTCACGATATTCACCACGCCGGCCGGTACATCGGACGTCTCCAGCACGCTGTAGAAATCCGTGGTTGCCAGTGGATGTTCCTGCGACGGGATGACGATGGTGGTGTTGCCGGTGGCAATCGCCGGCGCAACGAGTGAGATCATGCCGAGCAGCGGGTACGCATCGGGACACGCAAGGCCGATGACGCCGATTGGCTCGTTCATCGCGATCGCAACACCGCGAATTGGCACACTGTGCACGGCGCCGTCATATTTGTCAGCCCATGCAGCGTACGTGAACAGGCGCGAAATCGACGCGTCCACTTCCAAACGAGCGCGTTTCGCACCGCCGCCGATCATGCTGTCAATGCGCGACGCAAATTCTTCGGCACGCACGGAAAGGTTCTCGGCGATGTAGTAGAGAATCTGGCTGCGGTTGTGTCCCGTGGAACGCGACCACTTGCCGTTCGCGGCGTGCGCCGCCTCGACGGCATTGCGAATGTCCTTGCGGTTTCCTTCGCCCACCTCGCCGAGGACCGTGCCGTCCGGCGCGAGGACGCGGCGCGAGTAGGCGGAATCGGGACGAGCCTGTTTGCCGCCAATGAAGAGCTTTGGCGTGCGATCGATGAGGGGAAGAGGCGATTGGCGAGCGGGGACGTGCGCGGCGGAGCGCTTGGCGACCGTTGCTTTCTTCGACAGGTGCGCCGCTCGTCCCTCATCCTTGACCACCCGCTTCACGTACTCCCACATCCCTTCCTTGCCACCCTCGCGTCCGAACCCGCTTTCGCGATACCCGCCAAAACCGGCGGCAGCGTCGAACAAGTTCGTAGAATTGATCCACACCACGCCCGCCTTGATCTTTGGCGCAATGTCGAGCGCGAGGTTGATGTTCTCCGTCCACACGCTGGCCGCGAGGCCATATGGTGTGTTGTTCGCGAGCGCGACTGATTCGTCGGGGGTGCGGAACGTCATCGCCACGAGGACGGGACCAAAAATCTCGACTTGCGCGATGGTCGACGCGGGCTGGACGTTGGTGAAGAGCGTCGGCGGGTAGAAGCAACCCTCCGTGGGGCATGCCCACGATGGCTGCCACATCAGTGCTCCTTCGTCGACACCCTGCTGCACGAGTCCCCTGATGCGCTCGAGCTGTACCGGAGCGACGATCGCCCCCATATCCATCGACTTGTCGAGCGGCGCACCCACCCTGAGCTTCTCCATGCGCATGCGCAGCTTCGCCACGAGACGTTCGGCGATTCCCTCCTGCATCAGCAAGCGCGACCCGGCACAACACACTTGTCCCTGATTGAACCAGATGGCGTCGACCACGCCCTCCACCACACTATCAAGATCGGCGTCATCGTAGACGATGAACGGGCTCTTGCCGCCGAGCTCCAGACTGAGCTTCTTGCCGGTGCCGGCCGTCGCCTTTCGAATGATGCGCCCGACGTCCGTGGATCCTGTAAAGGCAATCTTGTCGACGTCGGGATGGTCGACGATCGCAGCGCCCGTGTCGCCATGCCCAGTCACGATGTTGATCACACCGGCCGGAATGCCGGCCTCGTCGGCGATCTCCGCGAAACAGAGCGCGGTGAGCGGCGTGAACTCCGCTGGCTTCAGAACAATAGTATTACCACCTGCTAATGCCGGCGCGATCTTCCAGGCAAGCATGAGCAGCGGGAAATTCCACGGAATGATCTGACCAACGACGCCGATCGCCTCATAGCCGGCGAACTCGCTGCCGAGCAGCTGCGCCCAGCCCGCATGGTGGTAGAAGTGCCGCGCCACCAGCGGCACGTCAATGTCCCGCGTTTCACGGATCGACTTGCCGTTGTCCAGGCTCTCGAGCACCGCGAGCAACCGCGAGTGTTTCTGCACGCCGCGCGCGAGTGCATACAAGTAACGAGCGCGCGCATGCGGGGTCAGCCCCTTCCATGCCGGAAGCGCGGCGCGCGCCGCGGCAACCGCGGTCGCGACGTCGCCGGCCGTGCCGTTGGTGACGCGCGCGATGCTCGTGTTCGTGGCAGGATTGACGACGTCGAACAATGTCCCGGGCTCGGTCCACCGGCCATTGATGTAGTGTCCGAACACGGACTCGTGCGTCCGCAGCCAGGACACTGCGTCCTTGTCGCTCTCCGGCGCGGGGCCGTATTCCATCGTTTCAAAGATCTCGGCTACAGTCGCCATGTCGTCTCCGGCGTTATGGCATGGGCTGACGATACGCCGCGGCGTAACGGCCAGTAACGAAGTGCTCGAGCTGGCGCTCGATGTCGGTGAGCAACGAGCTCACCCCGAACCGAAAGAGATCGGGGCGCAGCCAACGGTCGCCGAGTTCCTCTTTCATCATGTAGAAGTATTCGAGCGCGTTCTTCGCCGAGCGAATGCCGCCCGCGGGCTTGAACCCGACGGCATAGCCGGTCTGCTCGAAGTATTCGCGGATCATGCGGCACATCACGACGCCAAACGGAAGAGTGGCATTCACACCCTCCTTTCCCGTGGACGTCTTGATGAAGTCAGCGCCCGCCTGCATGGCCACGACGCTGGCGCGCGCCACATTGCCGAGGGTCGCGAGCTCGCCCGTGGCGAGAATGGCCTTCATGTGCGCGTCGCCGCAGGCCTCGCGGAATCGGCGCACCTCGTCATACAACGCTTCGTAATTGCCCGTGAGGACATGGCCGCGCGTGATGACGATGTCGATCTCGCGGGCACCGTCGGCAACGCTGGCGCGAATTTCCGCGATGCGCTGCTCGATCGGGGTGAGACCAGCGGGAAAGCCCGTGGACACGGCGGCGACGGGAATGCCCGAGCCCTCGAGCGCCTCGACCGCGGTGTGCACGAAGGCATGATAGACACACACTGCGCCAACCGTGATGCCGAGATCGGTGGCGCCGAGCGCCAGCAGGAGATCGTCGCGCACCGGATGACGCGCCTTGGCGCAGAGACGGCGGACGTTCCCGGGCGTATCATCGCCCGACAACGTGGTGAGGTCGATACACGTGATCGCCCGCAGCAGCCAGGCAGCCTGCCACTCCTTCTTCACTGTGCGGCGCGTGGGGATGGTCGCAGCGCGACGTTCGACGGCGCTGCGATTGACACGGATCGCGCGAACGACATCGAGGTCGAGCGGCATGCCGGGATTCCGCACGACGGGATCGTCGGAAAGCGGACGCGGCGACGTCACCAATGTGAGGTTGGGTTTTGCGGTCATCGGAAAGCGATCAATGCGGCGCGGGAACGGGCGCGGGAGATGTCTACACGTCCGTGCAATGTACGCGTTCCCGCATGCTGAGACGAGAGCGACCCGGCACTACCGCTCGACAATCACGACGGGTGCGATGTTGGCCGCTCGCAACGCCGGTTCGACGACCTTGCGATCCCCAACCACGACGATGACCAGATGGTCTGGATCGATGTTCCGCCGCGTCGCGCCGGCTACGGCTTCCCGCGTGACCTTCTCGATGCGAGCTGCGTACGCATCGTAGTAGGTCAGTGGAAGGCCGTTTTGCACGAGATACACGAGGCGGTCGGCTGTACTGTCGGCCGTTTCCGTCTCGGCGGACAGCAGACCGACCAGCCGCAATTGCGCCATTTCGATCTCCTGCTGGGTCGCCGAGCTGTCTCGAATGCCGCGCAATCCATGCATCCATTCGATCAGAGCGCTGTCGGTTTTCGTCGCGCCTATAGCCGCAGAGCCGTACAGAATGGAACGAGTGCTTTCCGCGCCCCAACGAACGGCGAATGGCGTGCCCGAATACATGTAGGCGTGCTGGTCGCGGAGGCTACGCTGCAAGCGGCTGTTCGCCGACGCACCGAGCACCGGGGCCAGCGTCTCCAGTGCAGCGAAATCCCCGGACGAGCGACTCGGCCCCAGACCGCCGACATAGACGAAACTCTGTGGCGCACCCGGTCGATCGAACAGGTAGATCGTCGTCGCGGTCGGCGATGCGGACACAGTTGCTCCGCGCGGCGACAGCGCTCCACGCTTCCAAGCGCCGAAGTACTGGCGAACACGTGCCACGACCTCCTCGGCGCGAACGTCGCCGACAACGATGATCGCCGCGTTGTTCGGTCGAATGTTGGCGGCATAGAACGCCTTCACGTCCTCGAGCCCAATCGACGAAATGCTCGCATCCGGCGCAATGATGCTTCTGGCCATCGGGTCTTGCGCACCGAGCAAATGCGTATAGAACTCGCGCACCCCAATCGCGGCCTGAGACAGGCGACGGCGCGAATGCACCTCGGCGACCACCGCCTTTTGCCGGTCGAACGCCGCGGGCGGGAAGGCCGGTTGCAGGAGCATGTCGGCCATCAGCGCGAGCGATGGATCGAGGTTCTGTGAGATCGTCGTGAACCGCAACGGAGACACATCGTTTCCGAGCGCCCCAATTGCGGCGGATTGCTGCTCCGTCGTCATGGTCGAGGTGCCCTCGCGCAACATCGCCATCGTGAGGGCATGCAGGCCCTCCTTGCCTGCCGGGTCGAGCAGGGAGTCGACGCCCAGCACCGCGCGAACCGCCACGAGCGGAAGTGCATGCTCCTCGACGACGATCACGCGCAGCCCGTTGTCCAGTTGCCGAGACGTGACGGCAGGAAACTTGAACGCTGACGCGGGTGATGCAATCGGCTGCTTGCTGCGATCCAGCGCCTGCGCGCCCGCGTTATGCCCCACCAAGACGGCAGCGGCTCCGGCGAATACCATCCATGCCAGTCGCGCGTTCATGGCACCACCCGATTTCCCGGCATGGTCGCGTTCTTCGTCACGTTGACGAACGGCAGCTCCGGTTTTGCGATCTGATCGAGCTTGCCTGCCGGGATCATGCTCATCACCACTCCGTCGCCACCAAGGTACTGTCGCTCGACGCGCAGAATATCGGCCGCCGTCAGTGCATTCGCGCGGGCAACCTGTGTCGCGTAGGCAACGGGATCGCCGGCGAAGATCTCGCCGTGAGCGAGCGTGTCGGCGCGCGCCGCACGCGACTGAAGCGTCGTGACAGCCACGACTGCATTGGAGCGCTTGAAGGGAACCAGCTCGTCCTCAGAAACGCCATGTTCGTTGATGGCCGCCAGCACGCTATCCGCCACCTGCTCGATGGTCGTGAGCGAAACGTTCGGACGAGGATAGACCTCTACCTGGAAAATACCCGCTTGCTCAAAGTCGAAATGCTGCGCGAGAACGCGTGTGGCAAGCGGACGATCGTACACCAGCGCCTTCGTGAGACGTCCGGTTCGATCGCGCGACAACACGGAACCCAGCGCCATGAGCGCCAGACGGTCCGGCGATGAAAACGCTGCGCCTGCCCATAAGAGCCGCAAGCGGAAGGCACCCCCTGCCCGCGCGTCCTCGAGCACGAGTCGCTGCTGCGCCGCGCGATGCAGTGGAGTCACCGCCGGACGAGGCGGTGCCGGGCCGCGCGCGATGCCTCCGAAATACTTCTTGACCTGCATCGCGGCCTGCGCCGTCGAAAAATCGCCGCTCAACGAAATCACGGCATTGTTCGGAACGAAATACGGAAGGCAGAACTGCTTGACGTCCGCGACGGTAGCCCCGTTCAGATCCGTCATCGGGCCGAGCGGGTCGATCCGATACGGTACATCCATGAGCCATGGAAGCGAGAGCGCTTTCGCGAGGCCGAACACCTGCCCTTCGCGATCCTGCGTCCGCTCCTGCCGGATCGCATCCCGCACCATTGCGAGTCGCTGATCGTCGGCGTGCGCCATCGGCGCCGCCATGCGATCAGACTCGAGCCAGAGCATGGTCTCGAGCTGGTTCCGCGGCACCGTGGCGAAGAAGTGCATGATGTCTTCCGTGGTGGTCGCCCACCGCGTCGATGTCCCGCCGATTGATTGCACGAAGTTCTTTTCAGCCAGCGGTTCGTTCGGCGAGCCCTCGTTCATCAGATGTTCGCAGAGGTGGGCATACCCCGTCTTCCCGGGCAACTCGTTCTTCGCGCCGACGTGATACCAGACGTCCACGGCAACCACGGGCGATGAGTGATCCTCGTTGAACAGCGCCACGAGACCATTGGGCAGCACCTGGCGCGAATGAGCGAGCGGCCGGACGCCGGATTGCGGTGCCTGCGATGAGGCTGCGCCGACGGCGAACGCAACAGCGAGTGTTGTCGCGCCAAGAAGCACACGTGGAAATCGAAACATGCGGCTGCCGGGGGGGGGAACAGGGTGCTGGCGATGCGTACGATTTCATACGAGTCGGCCGCCACGGCGCAACACAGGCACGCCGCTGGCTCGCATGAGGATCGACACCTTGGTGATGAAAGTTGAACCTGCGTCCTTGCGTCCTGCCAAGTGGCGCGCTGCCACTGGAGCTGGCCCGGTGTTAGATCCATATGAGCGAAGACAGAACGTGCTGGTCATAATTGGCTCATCTCCCCCCCCACTCCCTCCCATGCGACACATACTGACTCGCGTCTCATTGCTCGGCCTGTTGGCTGCGGGCACGGCCCGCGCGCAGCAGCCGGCCGGACAGCCCGCGAAGCCCGCGGTTGCCACCAAGGCCATTGACCGTGCCAACCTCGACACCACCTGCGCGGCCTGTACCGATTTCTACACCTTCGCCAACGGCGGCTGGCTGAAGCACAATACGATTCCCGCGGCGTACGCCTCCTGGGGTTCGTTCGAAACGCTCCAGGACAAGAATCAGACGGTCGTGCACGAGATCGTCGAGTCGGCCGCGACAGCGATGCGCGCCGGAACGGCAAAGCCGGGGACGAACCTGTACCGCATCGGCGCGTTTTACGACGCGTGCATGGACACGGTAGCAATCGAGCGACTCGATACCACGCCCCTCGTGGCGTCGATGTCCCGCATCGACAAGATCTCTTCCTCGGCGGATCTGCCCGCAGCCATGGCCGACCTCGAAGAAAGAGATGGTCTCGCGCCGTTCGGCATTGGCGCCGGCCCCGACCTCAAGAATTCCAGTCGCCTGATCGCCAACGCCGGCCAGGGCGGCCTCTCGATCGGCCAGCGGGACTACTACCTCTCGGCCGACACGAGTATGCAGAAGATCCGCGACGCATTCGTGGCACACGTCACGAAGATGTTCGAGCTGTACGGCGAGAATGGCGCCGACGCCGCTACGCATGCGCGTACGGTGCTCGACATGGAAACGAAGTTCGCGAACGCGTCGATGGACCCCGTGACGATGCGCAATCCGACGGCGATCTATCATCTGATGACGATTGCTCAGTTCGATTCGCTCACCCCCCACCTGAAGTGGAAGTCCTTTCTCGCGGCGCAAAAGGCTCCGGCCGTGACCGAGGTGAACGTCGCGCAGCCCGACTTTTTCAAAGCGATGGATGGCTATCTCACGTCCATCCCGGTAGAGAACTGGAAGACGCTGCTCCGCTGGCGCCTCCTCAGCAGCTCGGCGGGCGCGCTGCCCAAGCGATTCGCCGACGAGAGCTTTGCGTTTCGCAAGCTGTTCACGGGGCAGAAGGAGCGGCTGCCACGCTGGAAGAGTTGCACGAACACCACGATGGGCGTGCTGGGCGAGGCCGTCGGCCAGCAATACGTGAACAAGACCTTCCCACCCGCGGCCAAGGCGCGAGCCAAGGCGATCGTGGACAACATGGTGTCGGTGCTCCATGACCAGATCGGGCAGCTCGACTGGATGAGCGACTCGACGAAGAAGCAGGCGATCACCAAGCTCGACGCGTTCACGCGCAAGATCGGCTACCCCGACAAATGGCGCGATTACTCCAAGCTGGACGTGCAGCGCGGCGAATACAGCGGCAATCTGCATCGCGCCTCCACGTGGTCGCGAGCCATCAGCTGGGCCAAGGTTGGCAAGCCGATCGACAAGACCGAGTGGGGCATGACGGTCGATCAAGTGAATGCGTACTACAACCCGCTCTGGAACGAGATCGTGTTCCCGGCCGGCATTCTCCAGCCGCCGTTTTACGACGCAAACGCCGACGACGCCGTGAATTACGGCGCAATGGGTGCGGTGATCGGCCATGAGATGTCGCATGGGTTCGATGATCAAGGGCGCCGCTTCGACGCAAAGGGCAACTTGCGCGACTGGTGGACCAAGGAAGACGGCGACAAGTACAACGCACAGGCGCAGCGCGTAGTCGACCAATTCAATGCCTACACCATCGTCGACTCCACGACCCACGTGAACGGTCGCCTCACGCTCGGCGAGAACATTGGCGATCTCGGCGGACTGAAGATCGCCTACCTGGCGATGGAGAAGTCGATGCAGGCAAAGGGCCGGCAACCGAACATCGATGGATTCACGCCGGAGCAACGCTTCTTCCTCGGCTGGGCGCAGGTCTGGCGCACCTTGCAGCGTAACGAAGCCGCAAAAGCGCAGGTAAAGAGCGATCCGCACGCGCCGGCCTTATGGCGCGTCAACGGCCCATTGAGCAACATGCCGGAGTTCGCCAAGGCATGGGGATGCAAGGACGGGGATAGCATGCTGAGGCCGGCAGAGAAGAGGGCGGTCGTCTGGTAAGACGGCGGGCTTCTACTGCGCCAGAGTGAAGAAGGGGCCGTGACGCTTCGCGTCACGGCCCCTTCTTCGTGTGATTCAGCAACCGGCGCGGGCCCGGGCTACTGCTCCCAGCTCAAGTCCGCCTTCCCGAAATGCCCGTAGTTGGTGGTCGAACGGTAAATCGGGTTCCGCAACGCCAGGCGCTCGATCATGGCAGCCGGACGGTAGTCGAAGGTGCGAACGAACTCCTCGGCCGCCTTCCAATCGCCCGTGCCGAACGTGTCGACTCGCACCGACACCGGCTCGGCGCGGCCAATTGCGTAGGCGATCTGTACTTCCGCGCGGTTCGCGAATCCCGCCTTCACGACCTGACGGGCGACGAATCTGCCAAAGTAGGCGCCGCTGCGGTCCACCTTCGACGGATCCTTGCCGCTGAATGCGCCGCCGCCATGCCGACCCGCACCGCCGTACGAGTCGACGATGATCTTGCGACCAGTAACGCCACAGTCCGCGGACGGGCCGCCTTCAATGAACTGGCCGGTCGGATTGACAAGGACCTCGACGTGTGGGCCGAACCAGGCACCGAGCACCTCGGGGCAGAGGCAACTCGCGACAAAATCGCGAATCTCGTCTTGTGAGGCCTCGGCCGTGTGCTGCGTGGAGACGAGCACGGTCTCGACGCGAACGGGCTGGTTGTCTTCGTAGCGAACGCTCACCTGCGTCTTGGAATCGGGACGGAGCCACATCCGCTCGCCCTTCTTCCGAGCCGTCGCCAGACGGCGCGACAGGCTATGCGCAAGCTGCAATGGCAGCGGCATGAGCTCCGGCGTTTCGTCACTGGCATAGCCGAACATGATGCCCTGATCGCCGGCTCCACCCGTGTCCACGCCCATCGCGATGTCGCCGGACTGCTTGCTGATGAACTGAATGACATTCACGCCATCGGCGTTGAACGCTTCCTTGGCGTCATTATAGCCAATCTCGCGAATCGCCTCGCGTGCCACCTTTTCGTAATCGACGTCCGTGCGCGACGTGATTTCGCCCGCCAGCACGACTTGGCCGCTCTTGGCAAGCACTTCACAGGCGACGCGGCTGTTGGGGTCTCCCGCGAGATGTGCGTCGAGGATCGAGTCGGCGATATAATCGCAAACCTTATCCGGATGGCCTTCGCTGACTGATTCCGACGAGAACGTGTACGAGCTCATGGTGATCTCCGCGCCGTAGCGCCATCAGAAAATGAAAACGGCCCCCGACTTGTTTGTCGCGGGCCGATCCATCGCCCCACGACTTAGACGGGTTTCGCGGGGCGTTCTCGCCTCCGTGCGCGGCCCGTCAAATCGGGGGAAATCACCGCGCGCATTGAAGGTACTTCGAGCCCTGCATTCGTCAAGACATACTCCCGGATGACGCAACCTTCGACCCCCAGTTAGATCATATGACGGGCCGCGTGTCGCCCACTCTATCCGCCAGGAGGCTCCATGCTGGGATTCGGTCGCATCCTGTCCGTGAGCGTCGTCTGTATCGGCATCGCCGCCTGCTCCGGGCATTCCGCCACGGCACCGTCCAATGGGACCAGCGCCGCGCGTACTGCACTGCCCCGCGCCCTCTCGCCAGCAGAGCGCGACGTACTCGGCGCCGCCAGCGCGTTCTCCTTCGATCTGTTCCGGACGATCAACGCCGACCAGACCGGCGACAATGTCTTCGTTTCACCACTCAGCGCATCGTTCGCTCTGGGGATGGCGCTGAACGGGGCAGCCGGACAGACCTTCGACGAGACGCGGTCGGCGCTGCGGTTCGACACTGCCTCACTCGGCGCCATCGACAGCGGCTACAAGTCGCTCATTGGGCTACTGACATCGTTGGACGCGTCCACGACGATGCAGATCACCAACGCGATCTTCTATCGCAGCGGGTTCCCGTTCAACCAGACCTTCTTGACCGGCGCCGCGTCGTACTTCGACGCCGACGTCACTGCCCAGAACTTCGACGACGTGCCGGGCACGCTCGCGGCAGTGAACGGATGGGTGAATGCCAAGACGAACGGGCGTATCCCGTCCATGCTCGACACCGTCCATTCCGACGACGTGATGTACTTGCTCAACGCCATGTACTTCAAGGGCAGTTGGCGCGAACGGTTCGATTCCAACAAGACGATCGATGCCCCATTTCACTCTGTTGGCGGCGATCAGAGCGCGCGCTTGATGCACCGCACGCAGTACATGGCGTATGCCGAGACTGACAAGTTCCAAGCAGTCGATCTCGCGTACGGTGACTCATCGTTCACGATGACCGTACTGCTGCCCAAGCTCGGCGCAGACGTACAGTCCGTTGCCCTGTCGCTGTCACCGGAAAGCTGGAACCAGCTTGCTGCCTCGTTTCATTCCCAATACGTAGACCTGTATCTGCCGCGCGTAACCCTGGCGTGGAAACGCGCATTGATCCCTGATCTCCAGGCGCTCGGAATGCACGCGGCGTTCACCAGTGCTGCGGACTTCACGCCCATGTCGCCGCGTGGTCATGAGCTCGAGATCTCCACGGTACGACAGAACACGTTCGTGGCAATCGACGAAGAAGGCACCGAAGCCGCCGCGGTCACGATCGGCGGAGTCGTCGTGACGGCGGTGCCCGTCGCCACAGTGATGCGTGTAGACAGTCCGTATGTGTTCGTCATTCGCGAGCGACTCAGCGGGACGGTGTTGTTCATGGGCAAGATCGTCCACCTGCCGTAGGTGTGACATCCGGGATACTTGCTCGCCAGCGCTTACACCGTCACACCGCGTCCGACAGACTGGTGAAGTTGAAGTCACGAACCTTGAGCGACGGCATGACGACATCGCCGCCCGCCTCGGTGCCTGCCACGCGCACCGCGCGGCCGATCGCGTCGAGGTTGTTCAGCATGAACAGCGGCGACTCGTTGAACCTGAAGTTCTTCACGGCCTTGGAGATCTTTCCGTCCTCGATCAGGAACGTGCCGTCGCGCGTGAGGCCGGTATACAGCACGGTGCGCGGATCGACCGGCCGCAAGTACCAGAGTCGCGTCACGAGAATGCCGCGGGGTGTGGACTTGATGAGATCTTCCGTCGTCTGCGTCCCGCCAGAGAACTTCACGGCGTTCGTGCCGGCATCCGGCTGCTGATTCTTCTTCTGGGCCCAGAAGCGCGAGTACGTGAGGCGCTTGAGCACGCCGTTCTCGATCCACGAAACGCGATGTGCCGGCAATCCCTGCCCGTCGAACGCGTTGGTCAGTAGCTGCGAATCGGCGGGATCCGAGAAGAGTGTCACGCGCTCATCGACGATCTTCTCGCCAACTTTCGTTCCGCCACCCTGCTTGGAGAAGGCGCTGCGCCCTTCGTCCGCCGAGCGCGCGTCGAGTGCAAACGCGAGGAGCTGCACGAGGTCGCCGACTGCCTGCGGCTCGAGAATCACCGTGTAGCGCCCAGGCTCGATTGCCACCGGGTTGCGCGACAGATGCGACTTCTCGATCGCGCATTGCGCGACGCCTTTGACGTCGATCTGCGACCAGTCGGGGTGATCGGCGCCGGCCCAACCGGAACCCGTCCCGTCCGCGGTGCGCACCGTGAGCGTGTAATTCGACGAGGTGCCCGACTGATACGCGAACAAGCCCTTGTTGTTGCCCACCGCACTGGCACCGATTCCGGTTATCAGAAAACCAGCTGCCTTGAGGTCGCCCGCCGCCTTGCACGGATCGATGGCCATGCGCGCCGCCTCGGCGCGGCCCTCTGGACCGAGCTTTGCCGTCGCGTCGAAATAGGTGTTCACGGCTTCGTATTGCTGCGGCCCCAGTAACGGCATTGCCTCGGGATCATTCGGCGCGAGCTTCGCCAGCGCCTCGGATTGTCGCACGGCGCGCTCGAGATTCTCGTCAGAGAAGTCATTCGTCGAAACCACCGCGTGCTTCGGGCCGAACGCGCTCTCGATGTTCAGCGTCGCGGTGGACACACCGCCGGCGGTGGAGATTCTATTGTCGGCGAAGCGGATGTTGGCGTTGTAGCCGCCGCCGACGTTCACCTGCACGGCGTCGGCTTTCGACAGCTTGATCGTGCGCTCCACGAGCGCCTGTGCTTGTTCGCGCGACATCACGCGGGGATCGACGGCGCTCATGATTTGCTCCCCGTATTGATGACGTTGATGTTGCGGAAGCGCGCTGGCACGCAACCGTGGCTCACCGATCCGATCTGGCCCGGTTGGCCTTTTCCATCGAAGAAGCTGGCGCCCATCATGTAGCTCGACTTACCGCCGATCATGTCCATGGAGTTCCAGAAGTCCGGCGTCCGCATCTGGTACGCGACGTCCTTGAGCATGCCGGTGATCTTCCCGCCCTTGATCTCATAGAAGACCTGCCCGCCGAACTGCGCGTTGTACCGCTGTTGATCGATCGAGAACGAGCCATCGCCGACGATGCCGATGCCGTTGTCGGTGGCGGCGATCAGATCCTCCCACGTCTTGTCCTGCGCACCAGGCAGCAGTGAGACATTCGGCATACGCTGGAACTGCACGCTGCTCCAGTTGTCGGCGTTGCAGCAGCCATGCGACTTCACCGGCATGCCGTTCTTCTTGTAGTAGTCCGCGAGCCAGGGCGCCTGCTCGCGGCTGGTTTGATAGTCGTGGAAGATTCCGTTCTTGATGATCAGGAAGGACTCGGCCTTCACGCCGTCGTCGTCCCACCCGATCGTGGCGCAGCCGCCGTCCTGCGTGCGGTCGCCCTGAATGTTCATGATCTCGGAGCCATACTTGAGTGTCCCGAGCACCTTCTCGGGCGGCGACACGAAGCTCGTGCCCGCGTAGTTGGCTTCGTACCCCATGGCCCGATCGAGCTCGGTAGGATGTCCGATCGATTCATGAATCGTGAGCCAGAGATGCGACGGATGTAGCACGAGATCGTAGCGACCCACCTGGACCGGTTTCGCCTTGAGCTTCTCGGCCGCCTCCTCGCCCCACTTCCGCGCGTTGCCGACGAGATCGGACGCGACGACGTACTCCCAGCCTCGTCCTGCAGGCTGCACGACGTTGCTTCGCGACTGAAAGTCGCTGAAGTCCGGAGACACTGCCGTCGCCGTGAAGGGCACCCAACTCCGAATGATCGTCTGTGTGATGAGCGATCCGTCGGTGTTCGCGTAATTGCGATCTTCCTTGATGAAGAAGAGGAAGCTGTTCACGAATTTCACATTCGCGACTTTCATCGATTCCGTGTTCGCGTCAATCAGGAGCTGCGCCTTCTGCTCAACTGGAATCGTGAAGGGATCGATCTCGAACGAGCTCTTCCACGTCGCGTTCGGATAGGATGGTGCGGGCGCGAGCGTCACCGGTGTGGCTCCCGGAATCCGGTTCGCCTTGGCGATCGCCGCGGCCTCCCGCGCTGCGGCCACGACGCCGTCACGCGTCAGTGTCTGTGATGCGGCAAACCCCCAGGCACCGTTCACGAGGGCGCGAACACCAATGCCAATGGAATCCGTATCACCCACCTGCACGATCTGCTTCTCACGCGTGCCAACGAAGCTCTGTCGATACCGGCTGAGTCGTGCGTCAGAGAACGATGCGCCCGCGGCCTTGGCCGCGTTCAGGGCCTCCATGAGGAGTTCTTTGATTGGCAGTTCTTCGAATGTACCGACGCCTGGCGGATACACCGGCTGTGCGCCTAGCGCGCCGACGATCCCGGGCCGAAGCACTGCTCCGGCCGCCGCGATGGCGGCCGCGGTGCCGGTATGACGGAGGAAATCACGTCTGCTGGTCATGTCATGAACCCTGGGTGAGTGGGTTAACGCCTGAAACTGGCTATCTCCCCCGGCGGAGGGCAACCCGGGAGTACATCATGCGTGGTGTTCGGGTTATGTATGCCGAGACCGGACGGCGATAGCTTTCCAGAAGCTGCCATTCTCGCCGCGAGGCTCCATGCACGCTACACTCGCTCCACACGGCCCTCGTCAACGCATCCGCACGCCGGCCGGGTTCGTCGTTGTCGCGTTGCTGATGTACCTCATCGATGGCGCGGTCGTTCACTCGCCGGCGTTCGCCCAGAACCCAGCCATGTTGGCGATGGCCGCGAGCTTCGACCTGACCGTGGGCGTGACGGCGGCGTACTGGTTCCTCGTCGTCCGACCTGGACACGCCGCGTTGCGGAGCGCGCTCCCGGTGTTCATCGCCAGCGTCGCTGCGGCGGCGCTCACGCTGCCCGTGGGCTACCGGTATCTGGTGCGCGACATCCGGTATCTCGGCATTCCCGTCGAGCTCGCGGTCATGGCGCTTATCATCGTCGGGGTGCGGCGCACGCATCAGCAACTCGCGGCGGCGGGCGCCGAGCTCGACGTGCCGGAACGCATTCGTGCCGCACTCGGCGGATCGTCGATGCGGTCGCGCATTGCCGACATCATGGCGATGGAAGCCGGGCTGCTGTTCTACGCCGTCGCGTCGTGGCGTCGCAAGCCGTTTGTGCCGGTCGGTGCGCGCGCTTTCTCGTACCACAAGGCAAGTGCGTTCGCCGCGGTCCTGTACACGCTCGTCTTCGCATCGGTGGTCGAGGCATGTGCCGTGCACTTCTTGCTGCGGGCGATCGCGCCGCGATTGGCGCTGGCGGTCCTCGCGGTGAGCGTGTTTGGCGCGGTCTGGCTGCTCGGCTTCGCGCGCTCAGTGCAATTGCGTCCGGTGCTCGTCACGCGCGACTACCTGCGCGTGCGCACCGGCGTGCAGTGGTCGCTCGACATTCCGCGCGATCAGATTGCGAAGATCGAGTATGGCCGCGTGAAGGCGCCGGCGAAAGGCACGCCAGGCTATCTGCGCGCCGTTCTCGGCACGCCGAACGTATTGCTCGATCTGCGCGAGCCGCTCACTGCACACGGCCCGTACGGCATGACGCGCGTCGTGCAACGCGTCGGACTCGTGATCGACGATCTCAAGGGGCTCGAGTCGGCACTGCGATAGACGATTTCCGTGAACGGCACTAGCTCGGGCGGTGCGACGTGGATTGGGCTTCGGGTGTTGACCGGCTGGATATCGCTGGCGGCTCCGTAGCGGTCGGCCCACCGGTCGGCGAGGTTCGAGGTTCCAGTGGTGAGCTATGCGTTTGCGCGTTGTGCGGCACTCACAGCACACAACGGTAGCGGCCAGCGGGCCGTAGCAGAGTATTGGATGACAGTACGTTGTCGTCCTGAGCTATAAGAACTATCGTTCCAATCCACTACCGGGTGCGCAACGATGGCCGTGCGTGCGCAACGGCGCGTGCGGCGTGCAGATAATGAGACCGGCCGTGCGTTGGCGATGGCACAGCGTAGGAGAAAGGCGGGGCGTAGTGCACGAGAGCGCTCTGCGCGTGGGCGGGAGGTGGCGCGCCGTGGGCCGGAGATAGTGGAGTGTGGGGCAGAGTTGGTTGAGCGTGGGGCAGGTCGCGCGCTGGGTGCGACGGCAGTAGTTGGGCGTGGGTCGTTGAACGTTCTGCGTGCGTCGTAGCTCACCGTGCGTGCGCGTCAGCTCACCGTGCGTGCGTCGTAGCTCACGATGCGTGCGCGCCACGTGACACCGCCGAGAACGCTGGCCTCTCGCGAGCATGTCGGGTGGGCCTTCTACCAAATGGAACGCCGCAGGACTGAAGTGCCGTCACGCCTCCATTAAGGAATGTTCGCCCAGCGCAATCTGGTCTGACGCCGCCAGATACTCCGCTACGAACCGACGCAACTCCGGCGAGCGCCGGCCGAATGCTGCCGACGATCGGCCGATCTCTGGTGGACCGGATCGGAAGGGCGGTACCGACGGCCACAAATAGGTTGCCCAGATGCTCTAATGCGACAGACACAGCGAAAACGCCGATCGATGCGGCCCGAACTGCCCTGACCAGCACGACAAATGTGCTGCGGCGGACGGCAAGTCTCGTAATCGAGGCAGAAACTCGAGCACGCGTCGAATAAACTCTGCCGCGTGCATGGGAAAGTGAGGTGAGCGCACCAATAAGTCTCCCAACGCGGGAGACAAATCTGCTGCCGGCGGATGCAAAACGCCTGTCGGGCTGGTCACGCGTGCTCAGTGCCGAGTGATGAGCGGCATCCAGCGACCAGAGGCGCCTTCGGACGGGACCATTGCCGCGTGCGCTGCCGCCAAGCTGCAAGCGAGAGACCTCTCTCTCCACCAGCTTGCTCGCACATCATGCGCGAGGACGGAGATACCTCTCTGCTGGCGCACTGATGCGTGTTGTGCGTTCTGTAATGGTCTGCGGGAGTGGCCGAGGTGCGATGCACGCTCGGCCGATGATTCCCCCTGCCGTGCGCGGTTGCGGAGGGGTGATTGGTCTCGCCAGCATACCCCGCGCGACCGCGCTCCGGTCACGCCGCGACGTGCAGCCGGCCACGTTTCCGTGAGCGGGGTGCAGCCCGGACGACGATCTCGACGTCCTGCCCCAGCGCGTTGAGAAAATCGATCAGCCGTTGCGTTGAAAAGCCACTCAGGCGCCCATGGAGGAGATGCGACACCTTCGGTTGATCGATCCCCATGAGCGCCGCCGCCTGCTGCTGCGTGAGCTTCCGACGGCGGATCACGTCGTCGATACGCGACGCCAGTTGGGCCTTGGCGAGCCGCTCCTCGGGATTCGGTAGACCAAGATCCGCGAAGACGTTTCCGCTCCCGCTCGTGACCGGGATCGCGTCGATTCGCGCGCTGTCGTCAGGTAGTTTCCGCTTTGCCATGTCAGCCCTCCCGTTCGCTCAAGCTCATGATCCGACCCGCGCGGCGTGATGCCGCTTGGCCCGTTGCAATCGCTCTTTGATCAGGGCAATCTCGCGTTGCGGCGTCGCGATGCCCCGCGTGGATTTCTTCTGAAAGACGTGGAGCACGTAGACGACGCCGGCCAGTTTGACGGTATAGATCGCCCGATATGTGTTGCCATCGAAATCGTCGACGAGCTCAACGAGGCCGCGCAGATTGCCCTTGACCAGCTTGGCGCGTGGGTGACGCTTCCCGCGTTGCGCCTCGTAAAGCGCATACCCAAACAGGTCCTGGACCTCCTCGGGCATCGCGCGGAGATCGTCACGGGCCGAGGCGATCCACTCGACGGGTTTAAACGATTCCTGCGCGCCATCGTCGGCGGCCATGAGGGAATATGTTTTTTTCAGCATGTCTGCGCAAGACCACAGGCACCGGCGCATCGATGTGTCACGACGGCGTCAGCCAACGCATTGGGATGAGAGTTACTCCCGCGTTCCTCTGCGCGCTCCGGTTGAGGCCACCGCTCCTTCGCTTCGCTCAGGATGACAGGCATCGCGTGTCTCGCTGTCCCGTGTCCCGTGTCTCACCACCGTGTCCCAAACAAAGAAGCCCGCGCGGGTGCGCGGGCTTCTTTGTCTTCACGTCCTCGAGCGCCTACCAGATCTTTGCGCGCAGGTCTTCGGCGCGGACCAGTGCATCGCCGTCTTTGCAACCAAATGCCTTCGCGAATTCGGGCATGATGCTGAGCGGTCCATTCACCCGCCACTTGCCCGGCGAATGCGGATTCGTGTTGACCTGTAGACGCTCAGCTTCCGGCCGCTGAACCTCTCGCCACACGCGGGCCCAACTCAGGAAGAACCGCTGCTCCGGCGTGAAGCCTTCGAGCTTCTGCCGCGCCGCGGGGCCCTTCTGCTTCAGCGCATTCTCCATGGCGTAGTAGGCCACCGTCAGACCACCAAAATCGCCAATGTTCTCGCCCAGCGTCGCCGAACCGTTCACGTGCGTTGCGCTGTCGAGGACCGTGTAGGAGGTGTACTGATCGATGATCTTCTGTGCCGACGCCTTGTACTTCGCGGCATCCTCTGGCGTCCACCAGTCGCGCAGGTTGCCCTTGGCGTCGAACTGGCGGCCCTGGTCGTCGAAGCCGTGCGACATCTCATGTCCGATCACCGCACCGAGACCGCCGTAGTTCACGGCGTCGTCGGCGTTCGGATCGAAGAACGGCGGCGCGAGAATGCCCGCCGGGAACTGGATCTGGTTGAGCGACGAACTGTACGACGCGTTCACCGTTGGCGGCGTCATCGACCACTCCGTGCGATCGACCGGCTTGCCGAGACGCTCCCACGAGCGTTTCTGGTTCCACTGCGCCGCCGCCGTCGCGTTCACGAAATACGCGCCCTGCTTCACCTGCAGCGACGAATAGTCACGCCACTTGTCGGGGTACGCGACTTTGCGCAGGAACGCGTTGAGCTTGGTCGTCGCCTGCGTCTTCGTCGCGGCGCTCATCCAGTCGAGTCCCTGAATGCGAACGCGCAACGAACTGACGAGGTTATCGACCATCGTCGCCGCGCGCGCCCGCGCGGCTGGTGTGAACGTACGCGCTACATACTCGTGCCCCACCGCCCAGCCGAGCGCGCCGTTCGTCGCGGAGTAGCAGGCACGCCAGCGCGGTTCCGGCTGCTCGACACCACGCATGACTTTGGCGAAACGGAATTCCTCATCCGCGAACTGCGAACCGAGCAAGGCCGCACCGCCGTTGGTCGCGCGCCAGCGGAGGTACGCCTTCCAATTGTCGAGCGGCACCGTCGCGATGAGCGAGTCGAGCGCCTTGAAGAAACTTGGCTGACGCACGTTGATCACCGTCGCCGCCTTGCCGCCGACCTGATTGAGATAGGCGCGCCAGTCGATGTGCGGCGTCATTGCCGAGAAGTCGGCAATGGGCATCTTGTGATAGAGCGCGTTCGGGTCACGCATCGCGTTGCGCGGCATCGCTGCGCCGGCGAGCGCTGTCTCGAGCGCCATGACGCGGTCAGCGTCCTGGCTCGCCTGGCCGGCGGGCTCGCCCGAGAGCACCAGTGTCCGCGCGACGTGCGCGACGTATTCCTTCCGAATGTCCTGCGAATGCTGGTCAGCACGGAAGTAGTACTCCCGTTCAGGCAATCCCAGACCGCCCTGACTCGCCGACACGATCGTCTCGGTGCTGTTCTTGGGATCCGCACCGGGATTGACGCCGAACGGCGTCATGCCGCCGCGCCGCTCGTTCGAGCCAAACAGGCGCACGAGATCAGCGGGCGATCGGATGCCGGCGATCGCGTCGAACGTCGGCTGCAAGGGCTTCGTGCCAAGCGCGTCGATCGCGACCGTGTCCATACAGGCGCTGTAGTATGCGCCGATCTTCCACTGCTCCGTGCCGGTCTTCGCCTTGCCTGCCTTGACCGCGGCCGAATCGTCCTGCATGACCGTATGCGCCACGGTCATGTTGTGCTCGGACAGCGTGCTGAAGCTGCTGATGCTCGTCTTGTCGGCCGGAATCTTGGCGTTCTTCAGCCAGCCGCCATTGGCGTACTCATAGAAATCGGTACAGGCGGCACAGGTCGTGTCCATGTCCGCTTTGTTGAACACGGGAACGGATCGTTGTTGTGCGGCAGCGATGCTGCTGGATAGGGCAATGGCGACCACTGCGGTGGCCACATGGGCGAGCGGGCGTTTCATGTGTTTGCTCCAGGTTGGACCCGAATAATCAACTAAAGAAACAGGCACCTCGCTGGACGAGGAACCGGTTTGGGTGGGAACGCTCGGCGCATGCGAGGCGGTTGACAGGGCGGAGTGCCGGCGGCTATCATTCGATCCGGATATACGGATATATGGCCACCGCCCCTCGATTCAACGTCCTGGATCGCCTCAGCACCCTCGCCGAACCGACGAGGAGCCGGATCCTGCTGCTGCTCGACCGCCACGAACTGACGGTCGGGGAACTGTGTTCCATCCTTCAGCTCCCGCAGTCCACGGTGAGCCGGCACCTCAAGCTTCTCGCCGACGACGGATGGCTGATCGCACGCGGCGATGGCACGAGCCGCTTCTACAAGATGGTGCCCACGCAGCTCGACGAGGCAACGCGCCAGTTGTGGGCCGTGGTGCGCACGCAGGTCTCGAGCGCAGTCGGCGCGTCGCAGGATACGCGGCGGGCGGTGAGCGTGCTCGGCAAACGGCGCGACAAGGCACAGCTCTTCTTCCTGAACGCCGCCGACCTCTGGGACAAGATGCGCACCAACATGATCGGCGCGCGCACCGATCTGCTGGCGCTGCTCGATCTGCTCGACGAGCGCTGGGTGATCGGCGATTTCGGGTGCGGCACGGGGCACATTGCCGAAGCGCTGGCGCCATGCGTCGATCGAGTCATTGCCGTCGACGAATCGGGCCCGATGCTCAACGCCGCGAAAGCGCGACTCTCGGCATTTGGCAACATCGATTTCCGCGAGGGCACCATCGAGGCGCTGCCGATCGACGATTGCACCCTCGACGCCGCAGTACTTTTTCTCGTCGCACACTTCATCACCGATCCCGCCAAGGCCATGGGCGAGATCTGGCGGGTGCTCAAGCCGAATGGACGGTTGCTCGTCGTCGATCTGATGTCGCACGACCGTGTGGAATACGTCGTCCAGCTCGGCCACGTGTGGCAAGGCTTCGACGGCGAGCAAGTCAAGCAATGGCTGCATACCGCCGGATTCACCGGCTGTCGATACCGTCCACTTCCCGACGATCCTGACGCGAAGGGACCCAGTTTGTTTGTCGCGAGCGCACGACGCAGTGAGTAGTAGGCACTTCACTTCTTCCAGGGAATCGCAATGGGTGTCGCCGAGTTGATCGACCAGTCGCAAACCAATGACCGTCCGCCATTCAAGGTCGCCGACCTGTCTCTGGCGGAGTTCGGTCGCAAGGAAATTCGCCTCGCCGAGCAAGAGATGCCGGGCCTGATGGCGATCCGCGAGGAGTACAAGGGCAAATCACCGCTCGCGGGCGCGCGCATCATGGGATCGCTGCACATGACGGTGCAGACCGCGGTGCTCATCGAGACGCTTGTCGACCTCGGCGCCGACGTGCGCTGGGTCTCGTGCAACATCTTCTCGACACAGGATCATGCCGCCGCCGCCGCCGCAGTGGGGCGCACGGGAACGCCGAACGAACCGAAGGGCGTGCCGGTGTTCGCCTGGAAGGGCGAGACGCTCGAAGAGTACTGGTGGTGCACCGAACAGGCGCTGATGTGGCCCAGTGGACAAGGCCCGAACATGCTCCTCGACGATGGCGGCGACGCCACGCTCCTGGTTCACAAGGGCGCCGAATTCGAGAAGGCGGGCAAGATTCCCGCGTTCGATGACAAGAATGACCCGGAAGAATGGGGGGTCATTCTCGATCTGCTGCGCCAGGAGTCAGAGCGGAATCCAGGCCGCTGGACGAAAGTCGCCGCCGACATCAAGGGCGTAACGGAAGAGACGACGACGGGCGTGCATCGCCTGTATGAGATGATGAAAGCCGGCACGCTTCTCTTTCCGGCCATCAACGTCAACGACTCGGTGACGAAGTCGAAGTTCGACAACATCTACGGCTGTCGTCACTCGGTGATCGACGGCCTCAATCGCGCCACCGACGTCATGATCGCCGGCAAGCTGGCAGTGGTCCTCGGCTACGGCGAAGTGGGCAAGGGGTGTGCAGAAGCGCTCCGCGGCCAGGGCGCTCGCGTCGTGATCACGGAGATCGATCCGATCTGCGCGCTGCAGGCGTGCATGGCTGGCTATCAGGTCGTGACGCTCGACGACGTCGTCTCGACCGCCGACATCTTCATCACGGCAACCGGCAACTTCAACATCATTACCGCCGCCTCCATGACGAAGATGAAGGACAAGGCGATCGTCGGAAACATCGGCCACTTCGACAATGAGATCGACATGGCCGGCCTGAAGAAGGTGAAGGGGATCACGCGCATCAACATCAAGCCGCAGTACGACGAGTACGTCTTCCCCGACGGCCACAGTGTGATGATCCTCGCTGAGGGAAGACTCATGAATCTCGGTTGTGCCACCGGCCATCCGAGCTTCGTGATGTCGTCGAGCTTCACCAATCAGGTGATGGCGCAGATCGAGCTGTTCGGCAACACCGGCCAGTACGAGACGAAAGTGTACGTGCTGCCGAAATATCTCGATGAAAAGGTGGCGCGGCTGCACCTTGGCAAGCTGGGCGCGCGGTTGACGGAACTGTCAACGGAGCAGGCCGCGTACATTGGCGTTCCGGTGGAAGGGCCGTACAAGCCGGAGTTGTACCGGTATTAACTGAGGTGCGGGAAGACGCTGGATTGGTGAACCGGCGCCCTCATGACTTTCGCAAAAGTCATGAGGGCGCCGGTCCGTTCAAACCGGGAGCTCCACGATCGCCTCGTCGAGCACTTCAACCAATCGGTCCGCATCCACCTCGTTGAACGGCATCGGCGGCCGAATCTTCACCACGTTATGGTATGGCCCGTCCGTACCAAGCAGCACGCCCCGCTCACGCATCCGGTTCGCCACGAACGCCGCCTCCTCGCCTGCCGGCTCCAATGTCTCGCGATCGCGTACGAGCTCCACGCCGAGGAACAGCCCGGAGCCGCGAACATCACCGATGATCGTGTGGCGCGTCATCAGCTGACGAAGCCCGGCCAACAGCCGATCCCCGACGCGTAACGCATGCGCTTGCAGCCGTTCGTCTCGGAGCACATCGAGCACGGCAATGCCGACTGCGCACGAGACGGTGTTTCCACCAAACGTGCTGAAGTACTCCATTCCGTTGTTGAAGGCGTCGGCAATCGCGCGCGTCGTCGCGACCGCACCGATTGGGTGCCCGTTTCCCAGCGGCTTGCCCATCACGACGATGTCGGGGATCACACCCTGATTCTCGAACGCCCAGAAGCTCGTTCCCATTCGTCCGAGACCGGTCTGCACCTCGTCGGCGATACACACACCGCCGGCATTACGAACATGCTCATATACTTTGGCCAGGTATCCTGCCGGAAGAATCAGCTGGCCGCCGACGCTCGGGCAGGTTTCCGCAATGAACCCGGCCATGCCCCGACCATGGTCGATGACGTCGCGCACGATCTCGCCCACTCCGGCGGCATACCGGGCGCCCGCCTCGAGATCGTTTCGCCTGAATTGCCCGCGGTAATCGTCGGGCAGGGGCGCAACGTGCACCCAGTCCGGCGCGCCCGTTCCGCCCCGCCCGGCGTGCTTATACGGACTGATATCGATCAATGACGTGGTGTTGCCGTGGTACGCCGCCTCGAGCACGACCATGTCGCGCTGCCTGGTGTACGCGCGCGCGAGGCGCAGCGCCAACTCGTTCGCCTCGCTCGCTGAATTCACGAAATAGCAGACGTCGAGCGGGCGCGGCAACGTGGCGGTGAGACGCTCGGCGTATTCGGCCAGCCGATCGTTCAGGTAGCGTGTATTGGTGTTCAACACACGCATCTGAGACGCGGCCGCCTCCACGATCCTCGGATGACAGTGGCCGACGTGGGGCACGTTGTTGTATGCGTCCGTGAAACGCCGGCCGTCGTCGTCGTACAGGTACTGCATCCAACCGCGCACGACCTTCACCGGATCACGGTACGCGACACTCAGGTTGCCGCCGATGTGTTCGTGTCGCGTCGCCAACGTGCGCGACTTGACCGGCGGCACGATCGGAAAACGCGCGATGGGAACGCCGGCGATGAGGTTGGGATCGGGACAGAGTGCCGTCCACACGCTCCGTTGACTGGGGCGCGCAACACCGGGAAAGTCGGTCCCGAGCCCCATCAGGTCCGTGATGACCTGCAGGTGCAGGTGAGGCGTCCAACCGCCATTCTCGCACGGTTCCCCGAGCGCCGCGATGCGCTCGCCCGCAGCAACAGACTGTCCGACCGCTATGCCGTCGAGCGAAGCGCGGCTCAGGTGTCCGTACAGCGTGAAGAACTCGGTATCGTCGTCGGTCTCGTGCCGCAGGATGATGACGCCACCATAATCCTGCGGTGCGTCGTTGTTCGCGCAGGCGTGCACGACGCCGTTCAGCGGTGCATGCACCGGCGTTCCCGCTTTCGCGAACAGATCGAGGCCGATGTGAATCGTGCGGTGCTCGGCGGTTCCCGCAGGTCCGCCGGTGAATGCCGGCGCGACGTACAACAGCCGCGGCTCATCGTATCGCCCGATCGCCGCCTCGACGCCTGCGCTCTTCATCGCGGCAAACACTCGCTCGGTGAGCAACGGCTCGGCATTCTCACGCGCGTCGCCACTGATCATCGGACTCGCGATGCTCAGATCCAGCACGACGCTGGGTGCGGCACGGAGGTCCACGCCGAGCACCGGCGCGCAGTGCGTCTGTTGCTCGAGATACGTTCTCACCCGCCGCGCAGCAGGAACCGGCTCGACGTTCGTCGCATTCCGGAATACCGCCTCGGCCAGTATGAACGGAATTTCCGCGAGCCTGGGCAGCGCGCGCGCGATCGCCAATTGACTCACGCTGAGGTACGTATTGTCCGGCCGTTGGCGCTGCTGATCCGCCGAGATACATGCACTCGCGCAGAGGCGAAGCGTCGCGAGCCCGAACAGTGCTCCAAGCTCGGCGTCGTCGAGCACGCGCTCGTCGGCGTACCCGCGTACCATCTGCGCCGCGACGCCGAGCGGGTCGTCGGCGCCGAGGACGGCATAGGCGATGGCGATGGCGAGGTCGGCGACGCGGTAGCCATGTACCATGTCGCCAAAATCGACGATTCCGGTGACCGTCTGTCCGCGGTGTTCGAGACTGCCCGGGCCTCCTATGAGCACATTATGATCGTTGAGATCACCATGCACGGCGGCGAGCGGCAAGCGGTCGAGAAGCGGAACAACGCGGCGATCGAACTCCCGCATCAACGAATCGATCGCCAGGCACACGGCGTCGTCGTTGACCAAACTACGAGACCGCTTCACGAGTGCCCGGCCCCGCGCGAGATCCCAGTAGAAATCGCGATGAATGGCCGGATGATCGAACTGGTCCAGCGCGGTCGTCAGCAGACCGATATGGCGGCCAAAATCCGTCAGCAGCTCTGGCGAGCGGCGCGGTGCGGACGCGAGCGGGACACCGGGCAGCACGGTGATGCCCCACAGCAGGTGCCGGCGTCCGTCCGGTGAATCGATGCCGGCGAGCGTCGAGCCGTCGCCCATCGGCAGGACTCGCGGCGTGATCGAGAGCCTCGAGTTCAGGTGGGCGAGTGCCGCCTGTTGCGCCTCGAGCATGGTGCGACGCTCGCCGGCGTTCGCAACCTTCAGCACCATGCGGCGACCGTCGTTGCCCGTGATGAGAAAATTCTGATCGCGTTCGCTGGGCAGAGGCTCGGCGCGTCCGACCAGTGCATAGTATCCGGCCGCGAGCGCTTCCGCGTCAGGCGGCGTCATCATGGGTGCGTCGTTCAGCGTTGTCATTGGCAACGGTCAGCGCGGTTCACCGCGGACGGTCTTCGGCACTGTGCCTTCGGCGATCGCGCGCCACTCGCCGCCAGCCGCGACCACCTTGTATGCACGCTCGAAGCGCAGAGTCTGGGAAATGCCCGAACCTTGAGTGTCGTACTTCTGCGAAAAGAGGTAGACCTGCACGGTGTCACCGTGCAGCGAGAACACGGGCGAGAATCGTAGAACGTATCCCGGCAGCGGCGCTTTGCAGTGCGCGGTTCCCTTTACGCCTTGCAGTGGCGGCTCGCAGCTGCCTTTGATGACGCCGCGTGCACGCAGCTCGCCCCGTACATCGTCACTCACGCGTCCGGTGGCCGCGAGGCCTACTGTCCGCGGAAGCTGTCGCGGATCGAGCAACAGGGAGAGCGATGGATCGCTGACATCGAACGCAACTCGTGTCGCTGCTTCGTACACGTGTGCTCGATCGCGAGCGGACAGCTGCGCGACAGACAGTCCGCGGCCGCGTACGAAATTCGAGTCGTTGCGCGCGCATCCGGAGAGCATGGCGATCGCAGAGATTGCACCGATCAGGCGGCGCGCGAGTTGACGCATGTCGTGAACTTTAGACGAGAGCCCTTCGGACGCAAACCCAAAGGGCTCTCGGCAACATTACGTCGGGCGGCGATCAGCGGTCGTTGTCGCCGCTGTCGTGGTCGCGGTCTCTTCCCCTCTTGTACCGCTTCTCCGCGTTTGCTTGCAGACGCGCCCTGCGATCGCGGTCGTAGACAGCCGAGCGGTTGGCCACACCGTTCTGGTTGTACACGCCATACTGATTGTTGTAGGCGCCACGCGAATTGGACACCGCGCCGTTGTTGCAATACGTCCGCAGATTTCCGTACTTGTCCGGCCGCTGGACACACTGTTGGCCGTTATTACCGTAGATCACCTGGCCGTTCGAGTTCCTGACTCGCTGATCGCGATCGATGCGCTGAGCCCGCTGCGCACTGATGTCGTCGCGGTCGCGGTCCCTGCCTCTGCCTTGCGCCATGGCCGGTGTGGCAATCGCGAGAGCTGCTAAGACCGCAAGCATTTCAAATTTTCGCATATCGACTCCTCCTCGCTGTAGTCCTGCACACGTGTCATAGGGCACGTTGCATGCCGCAACCAGACCGCGGCAATACGCACCAAAAGCACGCTGCTGCAACGAGTTAGAGCGCTCGTGATCGCCATCACAAGACGTGAGTTGTCCATAGTTCGTGTCCGCGAACGTCCTCGCGGTTGGACGCTTGTTTCTCGAACCACATGGCGTTGACGTGTCCGCGTTTCACCGGCGGCCCGTCATTTGACGGGCATTTTGTCTGTCTCCCACCG
>CAWFQK010000006.1:0-115006 GCA_963817955.1 uncultured Gemmatimonadaceae bacterium | reverse complement strand
ATGGGCGAACGTGCCTCCAACCCCGAGTAGCGAGCGCCGAGCGCCGGATGTAGCGTGTTATCTGGCGAACGGTCTCCTCGCTTCCCGCCACCAGCCCTATCGCAATGCGCGCTCGCTCCCTTACGCCCGACATGACGGGCGCATCAAAGAAGGACATTCTCGAGCTGACACAGAAGCTCAATGTCCGATTCATGCGCCTGCAGTTCACCGACATCCTCGGCATCAACAAGAACGTCGAGATTCCGTCGTCGCAGTTCGAGAAGGCGCTCGACGGCGACATCATGTTCGACGGGTCCTCCATCGAGGGGTTCGTACGAATCGAGGAGTCCGACATGCTCCTGGCGCCCGATCTCGACACGTTCCTCATCTATCCGTGGGGCGACCCGGACAATCGCATTTGCCGGATCATCTGCGACATCCGGACGCCGTCTGGGGAGCCGTTTACCGGAGATCCTCGTGGCACGCTCAAGTCGATGCTCGCCAAGGCGGGCTCGATGGGCTACTCCATGAACGCCGGGATGGAAGCGGAATTCTTCCTGTTCAAACCGGACACGGCCGGCGAGCCGACGACCAACACGCACGATGTGGGCGGCTACTTCGATCTCGCCCCGGCCGACCTCGGTGAGGACGCCCGGCGGGCCATGGTTGACATGCTCGAACGGATGGGCTTCGAGGTGGAGGCAGCACATCACGAGGTGGCGCACGGTCAGCACGAGATCGATTTCCGCTACGCCGATGCACTCCAGACGGCCGACAACATCGCGACGTTTCGGTTTGTCGTGAAGCATGTCGCGACACAGTTTGGCTTGCTTGCGTCCTTCATGCCCAAACCGATCTTTGGCCAGAACGGCAGCGGTATGCACACGCACCAATCGTTGTTCCGCGGAAAGGACAACGCGTTCTGGGATCCCAACTCCCAATGGGAGCTGTCGAAGACGGCGCTTCACTACACCGGTGGGCTGCTCCGCCATGCGCGCGGTATGTGCGCCATCACGAACCCGCTCGTGAACTCATACAAGCGATTGGTTCCCGGCTACGAGGCGCCGGTGAACGTCGCCTGGTCCATGCGCAACCGCTCACCGCTCATTCGCGTGCCCGATCGGCGCGGACTTGGCACACGCCTCGAGCTGAGGTCCCCTGACCCGTCGGCCAATCCATATCTGGCGCTCTCCGTGATGCTCGCCGCGGGACTCGACGGCATCGAGACCGTCGCCGATTATCGCGAGCCAGTAGACGAGAACATCTGGGAAATGAGCTTCCGTGAAAAACGCCGGTTGCGCATCGATGACCTGCCGCACGACCTCAACGAGGCGCTCGACGAGTTGGAGAAGGACGACGTCATCACTGGCGCGCTCGGCAAACACATCACATCGAATTTCGTCGAGGCGAAGAGGCAGGAATGGCGCGACTACATCACGCAGGTGAGTGCGTGGGAGCTGGAGAGCTACCTGGCGAAGTACTGACGAGCGAAGCGGTCGGATTCTACACTGGCGCTTTCCTACCCCAGGCAACGGCGTGGCGCACCATCGCTCATGCCTGGTGCCAAGTTGAACGCGGTGCTCAACAACGCGATGTGGGAGAACGCCTGCGGAAAGTTGCCGACCTGACGCTTGACGCGTGGGTCGTACTCCTCGGCGAGCAGGCCGACGTCGTTTCGCAGTGACAGCAAGCGTTCAAACAGACGCTCCGCGTCGTCGCGCCGGCTGAGGAGCACGTAATTGTCGGCGAGCCAGAAGCTACAGGCGAGAAATGCGCCCTCGCCTGGTGGGAGCCCGTCATCCGTTTGGCCGCTGTCATAGCGTAGGACGAAGCCATCGGCGCACAGGCGCTTCTCGATGCACTCGACGGTGCCGCGCACACGCGGGTCGGTGGCCGGCAGAAATCCAACGAGCGGGATGAGCAGGAGACTGGCGTCGAGCAGTTTCGAGCCGTAGGCCTGCACGAACGAATTCAGTTGTCGATCGAAACCCTTCTCGCACACGTCGGCGTGTATGCGATCGCGTAGCGTGCGCCACTCGTCGATCGGCCCCCTGAGGTGGAAGCGTTCGGCGCTCCTCACCATACGGTCGATCGAAACCCACGCCATCACCTTGGAATGGATGAAGTGTTGGGGCTTGCCGCGAACCTCCCAGATGCCCTGATCGGGACGATCCCAGATCGTTTCGAGATGTGCCGCGAGTGCTTTCTGCAGCTCCCAAGCCTCGGCGCTCTCAGGAATGTTCCCGAGACGGGCCTGATGCAGCGCATCCATGATCTCGCCATAAACATCCAATTGCATCTGTCCGTGCGCGGCGTTCCCAATGCGTATTGGTTTCGAGTTCTCATAGCCTGTCAACCAGGGCACCTCCCACTCGGGAAGTAATCGTTCGCCGCCGACGCCGTACATGATCTGCAACTGGTCCGGGCTCCCGGCAGCAGCGCGCATCAGCCAGTTTCGCCAGGCGGCTGCCTCGCGATAATAGCCGGCGTCCATCAGCGCGAGCAGTGACAGCGTCGTGTCGCGCAACCAGCAGTAGCGGTAATCCCAGTTGCGTAACCCGCCGAGTGATTCCGGCAACGATGTCGTGGGAGCCGCCACGATGCCGCCGGTGGGGTGATACGTCAGCGCCTTGAGCGTGAGAAGCGATCGCATGACGGCGTCGCGCCATGCACCGGTGTAAGTGCAGTGGCTCGACCACCGCTTCCAGAAATCTTCCGTGCGCCGCAATGCATCTTCGGCGTCGATCGGTCGCGGTGGATCGAGGTGCGACGGTCCCCACGTCATGACGAACGGGACGCGATCCCCTTCGGACAGGGTGAATTCGCCAACGGTGGTCAGATCCTGTCCGTGCAGGTCCACGCCGGCACGTACGACGATCATGTCCGGACCAGCAATGGCGCGCAGACTTCCGTCGTCGAGACGACTTACCCACGGCACGATGAGCCCATAGTCGAATCGGAAGATGATCTCGGTCTTCATGGGAACCCGGCCGCGTTTGCCGATCGCGATACGCACGACGTCGGCTATGCTATCGCGGAGCGGCATGAAGTCGAGGACCTGCACGCAGCCGTCTTGCGTCTCGTATTCCGTTTCGAGAATCATGGAGTCGCCACGGTACCGGCGTCGTACACGCGCACTCTCGTCGCACGGACCCAGGCTCCAGCGCCCGCTTTCCGGTCCGCCGAGGAGCCCCGCGAAGCACGCGCTCGAGTCGAAGCGCGGCCAGCACAGCCAGTCCATGGAGCCGTTGCGCGAGATCAGCGCCGCGGTCTCGCAATCGCCGATCAATGCGTAGTCCTCGATGCGCGTGGTCATTCGGTCGTCTCCGACGCCGATGATGAGTACCTGTCGTGGCCGCCATATGGCCCGGCGACCGATGCGTGAAGTGCCTCAAGAGCAGAAATCGCACCTTCGCAGGCTGGACCATTGGCGTCTCGAAGCCCGTCATCCTGAGCGAAGCCCTGTCATCCTGAGCGAAGCCCTGTCATCCTGAGCGAAGCGAAGGATCTCTGCGACCGACAGACCAGCATTTAACGCAGAGGTCGCAGAGAACTGCAAGAGGTCGCAGAGAACTGCAAGAGAACTACAAGGACCGTGAAGGGTTTTCTCGCCTGGAAGTCTTGGATGAGGCCGTCGTGATGCTCCGATGGTATCGCCCAAGTCGGGATCATCGACGATATGAGCGGAATGATTGTGGACTCGGCATCCACGGGTCATTCCACCGATACGCGCTTCCCTCTTCCGTACGCTTGCAGTTCTCTTTTGCAGTTCCCTTTTCCAGTTCTCTTTTGCAGTTCTCTGCAGTTCTCCTGCAGTTCTCTGCGACCTCTGCGTTGAAAAGCTGGTCTGTCGGTCACAGAGATCCTTCGCTTCGCTCAGGATGACAGGGCTTCGCTCAGGATGACAGGCGTCTCGTGTCTCGTGAAGTCACCCACAGACATCCCCGATGATCCCCCCAACAAAAAGACGGCGAGCGGAGAATTCCGCTCGCCGTCTTTGGAAGACCCCTTTCTCTTACGGCGTAGATCGGCCGCCGGCCGGCTTCGGCCCGAGTTCGTACTCCTTGGGCGGTTCGGCACCGAGCAAGTTCTTCACGAAGTAATCCCAGCGCCGGCGCGTCATGTAGTTCGATTCCGCGCCGTACCCATGCGGTTGATTGGGCAACAGGAGTAGATCGAAATCCTTGTTTGCCTTGATGAGCGCATCGACAACGAGCAACGTGTTATACGGTGGCACGTTGTCGTCCATCGTGCCGTGTGCGAGCAACAGCTTGCCCTTCAGATTCTTGGCCAGGTTCTGATTGGCCTGGTCATCGTAGTTCGATCCGCCGCTGGCGCTCTTCACTTCCAGCCCCTGGTAGCGCTCGCCCCAATCGTCTTCGTATTCGCGGTTGTCGTGGTTGCCGGATTCTGCAATACCAACCTTGAAGAAATCCGGGTAGCGGAACAGTGCGTCAGCGGTGGCATTGCCACCGCCGGAGTGACCGAAGATCGCGGCGCGATCGACGTCGATCCAGCGGTAGCGACTCGCCAGGTCTTTCATGCCGGCGATCTGATCGGGCAGCGTGTTGTCGCCCATGTTGCCGTAGTAGAAATCATGGAAGGCCTTGGATCGCCACGGCGTGCCCATGCCATCGATCTCCACCACGACGAACCCGAGCTCGGCGAGTGCCTGCCCGTCACCGCGCGCGGGCGAGAAGGAACGACCACCTACCGAGCCCGTCTGGGGACCTGGATAGATGTGATTGATGATCGGGTACTTCTTCGCCGAATCGAGATGCGTGGGCACGTACATCAGGCCATACAGGTCCGTCTTGCCGTCGCGCGCCTTGACGGTGATCGGAACCGGCGGCTTCCATCCGGTGGCGAGCAGGCGCGAGATGTCGGCCTTCTCCACATTCGTCACGAGCTTGCCATTCGCGTCGCGAACAACCGTGGTCTGCGGCACGTCGGGGCGCGAGAAGCTGTCGAAGAAAAAGCGACCGGACGGCGCGAGCATCACCTCGTGGTCGGCATCTTCCGGCGTCAGCAGCGTCAAGCCCTTGCCGTCCATGCCGATCTTGTAGAAGTGACGGAAGTATGGGTCGCGGCCCTTCTCCTTGCCGACACCCTGGAAATAGAGCGTGCGGGTCTTGGCGTCGATGTTGAGCAACTGCGTGACGTTGCCCTCACCCGTCGTGATCTGGTGCTTGAGCTTTCCAGTCGTGAGATCGTAGAGGTACAACTGACCCCAGTTGTCTCGCTCCGAGAACCAGATCACTTCATTCGATGCCGGCAGCACATGCCAATTCACACGGCCGTTGCCAGACTCGTATTGCGTCGCGACCGTTTCGTCGAAGACGTCGCGCACCGCGCCGCTGTGCGCATCGGCGACACGCAGCACCTCATGCTTGTGATCGCGCGACGTCGAGACGAACGCGAGTTGCGACCCGTCGGGGTACCACTCAACGTCCGCCCAGTCGCCACCGCGGCAAGCGATGTGATCGCAGAGTGTGGACCGATGCTGGTCTGCCGGCATCTGCAGGCGAATGACACTCGGCGTGTCACCGCTCACGTCGATGATCACGCGTTGAATCATCGTGACGATGCTGTCGCCGGGTAGGGGGTACTTCCACGCACGCAATTCGGGGTGGCCGACCCTGGTTGAGACGATGTACATCTCGCCGACCTTGCGCTGATCCTGCTGGAAGGTGGCGATCTTCTTCGAATCGGGCGACCAGATCAGGATGGCGCGATCGCTGTGTGTCCAGCCGGCGTTGTCCGTGGCGTAGCCGAAATCCGGGAGACCGTCCCTGGTCAGTTGCGTCTCGCGGTTTGTGGCCACGTCGCGCATCCAGAGATTCCAATCGCGGATGAATGCGGCTTTCTTGCCGTCAGGCGAAAGCGTCTCGGGCGCGCGCGCACCACCTCGTCCGCGACCTCCGCCCGCCCGTCCCCCGCCCCGCCCGCCGGCGGTCGGTCGCTCGCGATCATCGACTGCCGCGCCACAGCGGGTCGTTTCGATGTCGCACGTCACGGAACGGCCATTGCTCGACACGGTGATCGACCGTCCGTCGTTGCTCACAGAGGCTTGGGTCACCGGCTGGCGAAGTGCCTCGACAGTCGCGCCGGTAGCGGCAGCGATCGCTGCTGCCAGACGAGGCTCCTCGAGCACCCGGGTGCGCGTTCCGCGGGTCGCATCGATGATCACGATGTCGCTGCTGGAGGGCGTGACGCTGCGGTACCAGATGCGGTCGTTCGGCAGCCAGGTGGGACGTATGCTCGTCCCAAACACCAACGGCGTCGTGTTGTAGCTCATGTACTGCTCGGCGCGCGCATAGTCGGCGGCAGTAAAGACGCGCTGCTGCGCAAAGACGGGAGTGGTGGCCAGCACCACGGCGGCGGCGGAAACACGGAATCGCATGCTCAATCCTCGGCGCGAGTTCTAGAGTGCGCTGAAGTTCGCCAAGCGTGGCTCGGCGAGCAACGGGTGCGAAACGCCACAGAACTGCCCGGGTATGACTTCGTTGCCGGCAGCGAACGGCAGTTACATACTTCGATGTCGGCCATCCCCCCACGGTTTCCCCAAAGACTCTCATCGCATGAAGCATATCCTGATCGTACTTGCCGCCTCCACCGCGCTCGCCGCGCCATTGATCGCGCAGCAGACCAAGCCAGCTGGGACCGCGGCATCTCCGGTGCTCACCGCCCCCCTTCCCGCCGATCCGAAGGTGAAGATCGGGACGCTCCCGAACGGCATCCGGTATTACATCCGGCAGAATCCAAAGCCGGAGAAGCGTGCCGAACTGCGGTTGGTGGTGAATGCCGGGTCTGTGCTCGAGAACGACCAGCAGCTCGGGCTGGCGCACTTCGTGGAGCATACCGCGTTCAATGGCACCACGCATTTTGCGAAGAACGACCTCGTGAAATACCTGCAGTCCATTGGCGTGCGGTTCGGGGCGGACCTGAATGCGTCTACGGGCTTCGACGAGACCGTTTACATCCTGCCGATCCCAACGGACACGGCGCGCATCGTGGATCAGGCGTTCACGATCCTCGACGATTGGGCGCATGGGCAGGTGTTCGACTCCACCGAGGTCACCAACGAACGCGGTGTCGTTCGCGAAGAGTGGCGGCTGGGGAAGGGGGCGAGTGACCGGATGCTGCATCAGTGGCTGCCGATCGTGCTCAAAGGATCGAAGTACGCGGAGCGCCTGCCCATTGGAAACGAGCAGAGCATCATGACTGCTACGCCGTCGCGACTTCGCTCTTTCTACAAGAGCTGGTATCGCCCCGATCTGGAGGCGGTGATTGCGGTGGGTGACTTCGACCCGGCGCAGATCGAAGCACAGATCAAGAAGCATTTCAGCGGCATTCCGAAACCGGCGGCCAACGCGCCGAAGCGCACACTGGCTGCCGTGCCGGGCAATACGGAACCGCTGATCGCGATCGCGTCCGACAAGGAAGCCACCAGTTCGGATGTCGAGTTGATGTTCAAACTGCCGGCCGAGAAGACGCGGACCGTCGCCGACTATCGCCGGGACCTGATGGAGCGGCTCTACATGGGCATGCTCAACGCGCGACTCGAGGAAATCTCGCAGAAGCCTGACGCGCCCTTTCTCGGTGCCGGCGCATCGAAAGGCAACTTCATTGGCCGCACGACGGACGCCTTCACACTCGGAGCGGGCGTGAAGGACGGTGGCATTGCTCGCGGGCTCGAAGCGCTGCTGACCGAGGCAAAGCGAGTCGATCAGTTCGGGTTCCTGCAGTCGGAGCTGAATCGCGAGAAAGAGAGCCTCGTGCGCGGCTACGAACGCGCCTACGCCGAGCGCGACAAGAGTGCGTCCGCATCATTCGTGCAGGAGTACGTCGACAACTATCTCGACGACGAGCCGATTCCGGGAATCGAATACGAGTACAAGCTCGTGCAGCAGCTCGTGCCGACCATCACACTGGCCGACGTCAACAAGCTCGCGAGCAACTGGATCACGGATGACAACCGCGTGATCATTGCCGAGTCGCCGGAGAAGGCGGGGGTGACGGTGCCGACGCGCGCCGAACTGCTGGCGGTGTTCGATCGTGCCGCGAAGACGCCCGTCGTGGCATACACGGAGAACTTGTCGAACGACGCATTGGTCGATGCCGTGCCCGCAGCAGGCAAGGTGGTGAGCGGGAGCACGAATCCGGCCCTCAACATTACGACATGGAAATTGTCGAACGGCGTGCGCGTGCTGGTGAAACCGACGGATTTCAAGGCGGATGAAGTGTTGATGGGCGCGTACAGCGTGGGCGGGTCGTCGCTCGCGCCGGACGCGGACTACATGTCAGCCGGACTGGCATCGCAGATCGTGGCGCTGAGCGGTCTGGGCAAATTCAACCGTATCGACTTGCAGAAGAAGCTGGCGGGGAAGGTCGCATCGGCCAACGCGACGATCGGCGAAACGAGCGAAGGCGTGAGCGGCCGAGCGTCGCCAAAGGATCTGGAGACGATGTTCCAGCTCGTCTATCTGGACTTCACCGCGCCGCGACTCGATACCGCGGCCTACCAGGCGTTCCAGAACCAGGTCGCGCCATTCCTTGCGAACCGCGGGTCGGATCCCAATCAGGTGTTCTCGGACACCGTGAGTTGGACGATGGCGTCGCACAGCCTGCGCGCCCGCCCGCTCACGGCAGCCACCTTCGCCGAGGTGAATCCGGAGAAGGCATTGGCGTTTTATAAAGATCGCTTCGCGGATGCCAGCGATTTCACCTTCGTGTTCGTCGGGAACGTGGATACGCTCACGCTCAAGCCGCTCGTCGAGAAGTACCTTGGCGCGCTGCCCTCGCTTCATCGCACGGAGAACTATCGCGACAACAGCGGCGCGCTCCCCAAGGGTGTCCTCGACAAGGTCGTACGCAAGGGCGTCGAGCAGAAGGCGAACACAGTCATCGACTTCACCGGCCCGTGCGAATACGCGCCGCAGGTGCGGTTCGACATGCGTGCGCTCACGGCACTCTTCCAGATCAAGCTCACTGAAAGCCTGCGGGAACAGCTCGGAGAGACGTATAGTCCGAGCGTCGGCGGCGGGTGCGGGCGTACCCCTCGGCAAGAGTACTCCATCACGGTGCAGTTCAACTCGGCGCCGGACAATGTAGAGAAGTTGTCGAAGGCGGTATTCACGCTCATCGATTCACTGAAGAGCAAGGAACCGTCGGCGTCCGACTTGGCCAAGGTGAAAGAGGAGCTGATTCGTACGCGAGAGGTGGACCTCAAGCAGAACAGCTACTGGCTGGGGAACATCATGGCGCGCGAACAAGCTGGTGAGGACCTTGCTGGCCTGCTCGCGCCATATGACGCAATGATCAAGAACCTCACGGCCGCCGAGATTCAGCAGGCGGCGAAGAAGTACCTGGATGCGACCAACTACGCGCGGTTCGTTCTGCTTCCAGAGGCGGGCAAGACGACTCCGTAATGCAAAGCTGATGAATACGACAAATGGCCGCCCGAGGGCGGCCATTTGTCGTATTCCAACGTCTACGGTCGCCGGTAGTTGACGTCGAGCGCCTGTAGGCGCTCGAGATGTTTCGACAGTCGTGCCTTGAAATCGGCGAAGTCTTTGCCGTCGCGCGGCGACCAGACGTCTTCCGCCAACGCGCTCAATCGGGGAAACGCCATGTACTCGACGTTCTTCGGACCTTCGATGTACTCCGTCCAGATCTGACCCTGGGCGCCGAGGATGTGCGATGCGTATTGCGGCTCGAGGGAGGCCGGCACTGGATCGTACGCGTACACGGAATCGAGTGGCAGAAACCCCCCGATCGCCAACGGCTCACTGTCGCGCTTCGCCTGATAATGGTCCAGGTACGTGTACTGGTCGGGCGCCATGACGACGTCATGATTCGCCCGGGCCGCGGTGATGCCGCCGGCAATGCCGCGCCATGACATGACGACGGCGTTGGGTGCCAAACCTCCCTCGAGGATTTCGTCCCACCCAACGAGGCGTCGCCCGTGCGCTGTGAGGAAGGCGTCCATCTGCTTGGTGAACCAACTCTGCAGCTCGTTCTCGTTGGCGAGCCCGAGGTCGTGGATGCGGGCCTGGGCCCGCGGACTTGCCTTCCACTCCGTTTTCACTGCCTCGTCGCCGCCGATGTGAATGAATTCGCCGGGAAACAGCGACATCACTTCGGTGAGCACGTTCTGCATGAACGTGATGGTGGAGTCCGATGCATTGAGGATGTGCGGCGTCACGCCCCACATCGTCCACACGCCCAGGCTATCTCCGAAGTTGCCGAGGCTCGGGTACGCAGCGATTGCCGCCTGCGCGTGACCGGGCATCTCGATCTCGGGCACGATGCGCACGAACCGATCTCGGGCGTACGCCACGATCTCACGGATGTCGTCCTGGGTGTAGAAGCCGCCGTGGCGCTTCTTGTCGAACACGTTCGCCGTCGAGTCGCGCTGCAGTCGTCCGACGAGCGTCTGGTCGCGCCAAGCGCCGACACTCGTGAGGCGCGGATACTGCTTGATCTCGATCCGCCATCCCTGATCGTCCGTCAGGTGCCAGTGGAACGTGTTCATTTTGTGCATTGCCAGGAGATCGATGTACTTCTTGACGAACTCCTTCGGCATGAAATGGCGCGAGACGTCGAGATGGGCACCGCGCCAGCCGAACCGCGGACGATCGGCGATCGTCACCGCAGGCATGCTCCACACGACACCGGTCAGCGGCGCCGAACGGTAGATGGCGGCTGGCAACAACTGCCTGATCGACTGGACGGCATAGAACGCACCGGCGGGCGCGGACGACGTGATCGTGATGACGCCGGGCCGAACCGCTAGCCGATAGCCTTCCGGGCCGAGGCTGGTGTCACGCCGTGCCGCCTGCTTGAAGACAATGCGACTTCCGCTGCCGCCAGAGCCGACGCGAACGACCAGATCGAAGCCGGCGGCCGGAGACAGATCGCGCGAAAGGCGACGCGCCACCGCGCTATCGGCTCGTGTGGTCCAGATCGCCGTGTGCGGCGTGAGCGTAAAGGTGCCGGGCGCCGCGATGAGTGAAGTCGGGCGCGGGATGATCGCGATGTCGGTTGGCCGCTGAGCGGATGCTGGCGCCGGGTGGCGAGCTGCCATAACAAGGGCGAGGCTCGCGGTCAGTCGGATAATGGCGATGCGCATGGACGGGAAGATACGGCCGGACGGGCCCAGCGGAACGGGCGGGTTGCCGCCTCGCGGCCCGCGCAGCATTTTAGCGCGACCATACCTTCATCGGACAGCATGCAGAACCGACGGAAATTTCTCGGATCGCTCGCCACGGCCGCAGTTGGCGTTGCGGCGAGCACCCGCATCGTGGAAGCGCTCGGTATCAAACCCGCGCTTCGACATACGAAGCTCGACCGTATCGGCATTCAGCTGTATACGCTCCGACGACAAGCGAGCGCGGATCTCGCCGGCACGCTCGCGCAATTGTCGAAGATCGGTTACCGGGAAATCGAGTTCGCCGGATATTACGGTCACTCGGCGAGCGACGTGCGTGCCCTCCTCACGCAGTATGGCCTCACGGCGCCCTCGGCTCACATTGCCATCGAGCAGATCCTGTCGAGCCCGGACAAGACCTTCGCCGACGCAAAGACGGTCGGTCACGAGTGGATCACTGCGCCGTCGCTTCCCAACGGCAACCACCAGACGGCCGACGACTGGAAGCATGTAGCCGACCAGTTCAACGCGGCGGCGACGCTGGTGAACGCGGCCGGGTTTCGGTTCGCATTCCACAATCACAACGACATCGTGAAGCGCACCGGGAACGTACTGCCGATCGACATTCTGATGAAAGCAACGAACCCGTCGCTCGTCTCCTACGAGATGGATATCTACTGGGCGGTAAACGGCGGCGCGGATCCGTTGGCGCTGCTGGCCACGTATCCGGGCCGCTTCAAGATGTTCCACGTGAAGGACGGCATGCAGCCGCCTGGCGACATCCAGACGGACGTCGGTGCCGGCACCATCGACTTCAAGACGATCTTCGCCCGGGCCACGGGCATTGAACACTATTTCGTGGAATCCGACTCGGCGCGCGATCCGATCGCGTTTGCGGCGGCGAGCCATCGGTACCTCGCCAATCTCGAATTCTGACTCTGAGCATCATGCAATCACGACCGATCTACGATGTGTGCATCATTGGTTCGGGTGCCGGCGGCGGGATGGCTGCGTACGCGCTGACGAAAGCTGGAGCAACCGTGGTGATGTTGGAGGCGGGCCCGAAGTGGTTCGCGTCCCGCGACTCGAAGATGATGGTGCCCAGCTACGCCACTCCACATCGCGGCGCGGCGGTCCATGGGCGGCCCTTTGGCGAATTTGACGCGTGCGATGGTGGCTGGGAGATCGATGGCGAACCGTATACGCGCGCGCCCGGTACAGAGTTCAGTTGGTGGCGCGCGCGGATGCTCGGCGGCCGCACGAACCACTGGGGCCGCATCTCCCTCCGATTTGGGCCGGACGATTTCCGCGGTAAGAGTATTGACGGACTTGGTGACGACTGGCCCATTGGCTACGACGACGTCAAACCGTACTACGACAAGATCGACCAATTCATTGGTCTGTACGGAACCAACGAGGGGCTACGCAACCATCCCGACGGCATCTTCATGCCGCCACCAAAGCCGCGGTGCCACGAGCTGCTCGTGAAGCAGGCGTCGGACAAGTTGGGGATAACGTGCATCCCGGCGCGCCTGTCGATCATCACGAAACCACTGCCGATGCGCATGGCATGTCACTACTGCGGCGAGTGTAATCGTGGTTGCCAGATGAACTCGAACTTTTCGAGTCCGGACGTCCTGATCGCTCCGGCGCTGCAGACCGGCAAGCTGACGCTGATCACGAACGCGATGGCCCGTGAAGTGACGGTGGGCGCCGATGGACTTGCCAACGGGGTGTCGTATATCGACAAGGACACACACGCCGATGAACATGTGCGCGCGCGCGTGGTCGTGGTCTCAGCGAGCGCCTGCGAAACCGCTCGTTTGCTGCTCAACTCCAAGTCGAGCCGCTTTCCGAATGGTCTCGCGAATTCGAGCGGCACGGTCGGGAAGTACCTCACCGACACCACGGGCGCGAGCGTCTCGGGATTCATTCCGTCCATGGTGAACCCCATTCCGCACAACCACGATGGTGCGGGCGGCATGCACGTATACATGCCGTGGTGGCTCGATAACAAGAAGCTCGATTTCCCTCGCGGCTATCATATAGAAGTGTGGGGCGGAGCGGGGCAGCCAAGTGCCGGATTCATGGGCGGCATTCAGCGATACAATGGCGGCGGCTACGGCAAGCAACTCAAGGCAGACTATCGCAAGTATCACGGTGCGACGATCGGCTTCGATGGCCGTGGCGAAATGATTCCCAATGAGGACTCGTATTGCGAGCTCAGCCCCACGGTGGTCGATCGGTTTGGAATTCCCGTGCTGCACTTCCACTGGAAGTTCTCTGATCACGAGTACAACCAGGCGAAGCACATGCAGGAGACTTTCCGCTCGCTGATCACCGCGATGGGTGGAACCGTGTTCGCCCCAATGCCAACGCGCGACCAGGGATACGGACTCGCCGCCGGCGGCACGATCATCCACGAGCTGGGTGGCGCCCGCATGGGCAATGACCCCACCAGATCGGTGGTGGACGGCAATTGCCAGGCCCACGACGTGAAAAATCTGTTCGTGGCCGACGGCAGCCCGTTCGTTTCGCAGGCGGACAAGAATCCCACGTGGACGATCCTCGCACTGGCATGGCGCACGAGCGACTTCATCACGCAGCAGCGGAAGGGGGGACAGCTATGAGTGGCGAGGGGCGGGACAAAGGACCGGACGGCGAGATCCGCGATGGTTCAGCGATCTCGCGCCGACGCGCACTGACGATCCTTGGCGCAGTTCCGGTGGCTGCGGCCCTCGGGCAACAACCAAAGCCGCTGACGGCCAGCGGTACGTCGTCGGCGCCGAAAAAGCTGGGCCTTGCCACTCCGCACGCAGCCTTTGGCGCTCCTCAGTTCTTCAACAAACACGAATGGCAGACCGTTCGGGTGCTGGTGGACTACATCATTCCACGGGATGACGTATCGGGAAGCGCCACCGAGGCGAAAGTGCCGGAGTACATGGATTTTCTGCTCGCCGAGAAAGACGCGAGCCTCAACACGCAGACCGAGATCCGCGGCGGGTTGGCCTGGTTGGACACGGAGTGTCGCAGACGGTTCGATAAGACCTTTGTCGCGTCCACTGATACGCAACGCAAGCAGGTGCTCGATGACATTGCGTTCCCCACAAAAGCAAAGCGCGAATTCTCGAACGGCGTCGCTTTCTTCAATCGCTTTCGTGACATGACGGCGTCGGGATTCTACTCGAGCGCTATGGGCTGGCAGGACGTGCGTTACATGGGAAATGTGTTCAATCCGGGCTACGACGGCTGTCCGCCGGCCGCGCTCGAGAAGCTCGGGGTCAGCTATGACCTCATGAAGACCTTCGTGAGTCCCCAGGAGAAATGAGTCGCGATAACGGACGGCCGCCGCGCCGGCTCGGCGTTGGCTTCATTGGAAGCGGCTTCAATGCGCGCTTTCACATGCAAGCCTTCCAGGGTGTACGGGATGCCGACGTTCGCGGTGTCTGGAGCCCGAACAACAAGAACGCAGAATCCGCCGTTCGGCTTGCGCGACAACTCGATGTCGGCAACGCCAAGGCATTTCCATCGATCACGGACATGGTCGCCGATCCGAACATCGACGCCATCTGGCTCACGGGTCCCAACCACGCGCGCATAGAGAACGTGGAGGAGATCGTCGGCGCGATCGAGAGCGGCAAGGGAACGCTTCGCGGCATCGCTTGCGAAAAGCCGCTGGCGCGCAACGTGGCTGAAGCCAAGCGCGTGTGTGAGCTCGTCCAGCGTGTCGGCATTGCGCAGGGATACCTGGAGAACCAGGTCTTTGCCCCGCAGGTCGGAACCGGCCGCCACCTGCTGTGGGCGCGGGGAGCCGCGACGACCGGCCGACCCTACCTGGCCCGAGCCGCGGAAGAGCACAGCGGACCGCACATGCCCTGGTTCTGGCGCGGCAACTTGCAGGGTGGCGGCGTGCTCAACGACATGATGTGTCATTCGGTGCTCGTCGTGCGGCACTTGCTCACCAAGCCGGGCGCGCCGCTCGCCACGGTGCGTCCAGTTCGCGTGACGGGGCATATCGCGAGCCTCAAATGGAGTCGTCCCGCGTACGCAAAGCAGCTTCGCAAGACCATGGGGCGCGACGTGGATTACGCCAAGACACCGGCGGAGGACTTTGCGAGCACGACGATCGAGTTCGAGACGGACGACGGATTCACGGTCATCGGCGAGGCTTCGACATCCTGGAGCTTCGTCGGCGCGGGCCTTCGTTTGTCTGCCGAGCTGCTTGGGCCGGAGTATTCAATGTCGTGGAATACGCTCGATAGCGGGCTCAAACTCTTCTTCTCGCGCGCCGTACACGGACGTCATGGCGAAGACCTCGTCGAGAAACAGAATGCCGAAATGGGGCTGATGCCGGTGGTAGCCAACGAGGCGGCAGCGTACGGCTACGAGGCGGAGGATCGCCACTTCGTGCGCGTGTTTCTCGGAAAGGAAAAGCCGCGCCTGACGTTCAGCGATGGACTCGAAGTCGTGAAGCTGCTGATGACGGCATATCAAAGCGCCGAGCAGGGCAAGACGCTGGCATTCCCTCCGCGCGGGTTGGACAAGTTCGAGCCGGCCGTCGCACGCGGCGAGTGGAATCCGGCGGCATCGCGTATCTGATCAATTGACGGAGAGAACAATGTCGAAGAAGCAAGACATCACTCGCCGCGACTTCGTGGCGGATGCAGGCAAGCTCGCGCTCGCTGCGGTGGTCGCGCCAGGCTTTCCGATGATCGTGCCGCGTCACGTGCTGGGTGGCGTCGGGTATCGCGCGCCGAGCGACATGGTGAACTTCGCCGTCGTCGGCTTCGGCGGCATGGGGTCCGGCAACGCCGAGGAATTGTCAAAGACGGAACAACTCGTGGCGGTGTGCGACGTAGACATGGCCTTTGCCCAGACGAACGTCGCGTCCAAGCAGCGGCCCAATCGCGACGGACAAGTCAGCCCCACCGCAATCAAGTTGCAAGAGCAGTTCGACAAAGCTCCAAAGTATTACGACTTCCGCGAGATGCTCGCCAAGCAGAAAGACATCGACGCGGTCGTCATCGCGACGCCCGATCACAACCACGCGGTGGTCGCCAAAGCGGCGATGGACCTGGGCAAGCATGTGTACGTGCAGAAGCCGCTCACCTGGTCCGTGCATGAAGCGCGGGTGTTGCGCGAGACGGCTATGGGGAATCCAAAACTCGTCACGCAGATGGGGAATCAGGGTCACTCGACCGAAGGCGCCCGGTTGATCAACGAGTGGATCAACGCCGGCGTGATCGGACCGGTGCACGAGGTATATGTGTGGACCAACCGTCCGCTCGGATATTGGCCCCAGGGCATTCCGCGACCCATGCCCGGTGCGGTCGCGCAGGCGGGCGGAACGTCCTTCGGCAACGCATGGAATCAGGGCCGGGTGAATCGCACGCTGGCCGCGGCCATGGGCTCGTATCCCGATGCCCGACGGGTTGCACTGGGACATGTATCTCGGACCGGTCGCCGAAGACATCGCCTATCATCCCATCTATCACCCATTCAACTGGCGCGGGTGGATCGACTTCGGCGTGGGCGCGCTCGGCGACATGGGCGCCCACCTGATCGATCATCCGTTCTGGGCGCTTGGGCTGACATACCCCACGAGCATCGAGGCGACGTCGACGCCGTGGGGCACCATGCCGATTCCCGCCGATCCGAATGCACCCGCCGGCTCCCCCGCATCGCGCAATCGTTCGCGGCCGGTGTCGTATCCGCTCGCGACGAACGTGCACTATCAGTTCGGCGCGCGCGGCTCGCAGCCGCCGGTGCGGTTGTACTGGAGCGATGGCGGCCTCTATCCGCCGCGGCCCGACGTCCTGCCCGACGACGTGACGCTGCAATCGGAAGGTGGCGTGATCTTCGTTGGCGAGAAAGGCATCCTGATGAACGACACGTACGGGGCAAACCCGCGTGTCTATCCGCAGGCGTTGATGGACGTCGCCGCCGCGGTGCCGAAGACGACGCCGCGCATTACGTGGAGCCACGAATTGAACTGGGCAAAAGCCATTCGTGGTGAAGCCAGGGCCAGCTCGCCTCTCGAGTATGCCGCCCAGCTCACCGAGACGATGTTGCTCGGTGTCGTCGCGCTTCGCGCGGGGCAGGGCAGAAAGGTGCTGTACGATGGCGCCAGAATGGAATTCACGAACGCTCCCGACGCGAACCAATATCTCACGCGCGAATATCGCGCAGGATGGGCAATCTGAGTATGCGTATCGCAACCATCGCCACAACCGCCCTGCTCGTGGTGGCCTGTTCGGCCGTGCAACCCGGCGTGCAGTCGCAGGCCCAGGCGCAAGCCTGGCGCTCGCTGTTCGACGGCAAGACGATGGCCGCCTGGCGAGGCTACAAGGAGCAGACGGTGCCGGCCGGCTGGCACGTGGTGGACGGCACGATCACCAAGGAGCGCGGCGTCGGCGACATCGTGAGCCGGGATCAGTTCGGCAACTTCGAGCTCGAGCTGGATTGGAAGATCGGAAAGGCCGGAAACAGCGGCATCTTCTATCGCGGCACCGAGGAATACGATCACATCTATTGGAGCGGGCCGGAATACCAACTGCTCGATGACGCGAATGCGCCGGATGGTCGCAACCGCATTACGGCCGCCGGTTCGGCGTACGCGTTGTATCCACCGCCCGCCGGCGTGGTGAAGCCAGCAGACCAATGGAACACGACGCGCATCGTCGTGAACGGCGCGCATGTCGAACACTGGCTGAACGGGCAGAAGGTGGTGGAGTACGAGCTGTGGAGCCCTGACTGGAAGGCGAAAGTGGCCGCGAGCAAGTTCAAGGATTGGCCGCACTATGGTCTCGCCAAGCGAGGTTATATCGCGATTCAGGGCGATCACGAGGGCACGCTGTCGCTCCGCAACATCCGCATTCGGGAATTGCCATGAACGATGCGCGCACGAAGCTCTCCGTGATGATGTTCCTCCAGTATTTCATCTGGGGGGTGTGGTTCGTCACGATGGGAACGTACCTCGGCCAGACGCTCCACTTTACCGATCCGCAAATCGGGTTGGCCTATGGCGCCACGGCCATTGCGGCGCTCGTGTCGCCTTTCTTCATGGGCATCGTGGCCGATCGGTTCTTCTCGAGCGAGAAGCTGCTCGCGCTGCTGCACCTGATCGGTGGTGTGGTGATGTGGGCGGTGTCGCTGCAAACGAGCTTTGCGACCTTCTATCCGCTGCTCATTCTGTACGCGCTCTGCTACATGCCGACGCTGTCGCTCACGAACTCTGTGTCGTTCCACCACGTGACCAACGCGACGCGCGATTTCCCGATCATCCGCGTGCTCGGCTCCATCGGCTGGATCGCTGCGGGAATCCTCGTCGGCAAGGTGCTGCACGCCGAACCGCTCGTGCTGCCGCTGCGCATCGCGGCCGGCGCGTCGATCGTGATGGCAGTGTACTCGTTGTCGCTTCCCCACACGCCACCGAAGGCGGCAGGCGCTCCCTTCAACGTCCGCGACGCGCTCGGGCTCGATGCCCTGCAACTCTTGAAGAGTCGTGATTTTCTGATCTTTGTGATGGGCTCGTTCCTGTTGTGCATTCCGCTGCAGTTCTACTACACGTTTGCAAATCCGTTTCTGAACGAGATCAAGGTTCCGGAACCGGCGTTCATCATGACGTTCGGGCAAATGTCGGAAGTCGGGTTCATGCTCCTGTTGCCGTTCGTGCTGCGGCGCTTTGGCATCAAGATCATCATGCTCGGCGGCATGCTCGCCTGGTCGCTGCGGTACCTTGCGTTCTCGAACGGGAACCCCGGCACAGGGATGTGGCTGATCTACGCGGGCATCCTGCTGCATGGCGTCTGTTACGACTTCTTCTTCGTCGGCGGCCAGATCTACACCGATCAGCGTGCCGGCGAGAAGGTCCGCGCGGCGGCACAGGGATTCATCAATTTCGTGACGAATGGGTTGGGATACTTCGTCGGCGCGTTCATATCCGGCGCAGTGGTCGATCGGTACGCGACGCGGAATCCCGGATGTAGCGATGCCGCGGCGGCGGCGCATTCCTGCCTTACCGTGATCCACGACTGGCATGCCATCTGGCTCGTGCCTGCCGCGGGGGCGGCAGGGGTGCTGATCCTGTTCGGTCTGTCGTTCCGGCCGGCACGAACCCAACGAGGAGGAAATCTGGGTGAAGCAGCGCCGGCGGGTTCGCCGGCGTAGCAGACTGTTGAAATAGTTCCGGACAGAAGTCAGATCAGTTCGAGGGCCGGACGGCTTTTTACCGCAGACGGCGCAACAGCCTTTGAACGCAGAGGTCGCAGAGAACTGCAAGAGGACGGAGAGAACTGCAAGAGAACTGCAAGAGAAAACTGTAAGCGTACGGAAGAGGAAACGCGTATTGGTGGAATGAACCGTGATTGCCGAGTCCACAATCATTCCGCTTATATCGTTGATGATCCCGACCTGGGCGATACCATCGGAGCGTCACGACCGCATCAGCCAAGACATCCGGATAAAGATTTACTCGGTGTTCCTCCGCAGTTCTCTGCAGTTCTCCTGCAGTTCTCTGCGACCTCTGCGTTCAAAAGCTGTTCTGTCGGCCACAAAGATCCTTCGCTTTCGCTCAGAATGACAGCCCGTCGCTCAGGATGACAGGCTTCGCTCAGATCACGATCTTCGCAGCCGCGTCAACGATTGCTGGCGATTCACTCGTAGTTCAACAGTCTGTTAGCTTGAACGAGCGCATGCGTTGGCCCAAGCTGGAACTTTAGGCGTCATGTATTCGTTATGTATGATTGACGTCGTGTTGCGTGTATGATTGACGTCGTGTTGCCGGTCTCTTCTCTCAAACCCCTTGATGGACCTCTACATCTCGAGTCTGGTGCTTGGCGCCGCCGGCCTTGGCGTCATGGCGGTGAGCGGCCTCGGGACACATAGTCACGGGGGCGGCAGTGCCGCGCATGGTGGTCATGTGGCCGGCGGTGGTCACGCGGTTGGCGGTGGGCACGTGCATGCCGGTGGCCATCTGCACGCCGACGGCCACGAGCACGGGGGTGGGCACCTCCACGCTGGCGGACATACGCACGCCAGCGGCGCCGAGCGGATGCTCGCCATCACCTCGCCGCGCTTTCTCTTCAGTCTGGCACTTGGGTTTGGCGCAGCCGGCGAGCTCCTGCGCCCGGTGCTCGGCGGGCCGCTGCTGCCTGCTGCTGCGGTACTCGGTGCGATCATCTTCGAGCGATTCCTCGTATCACCGCTCTGGAATTTCACCATGCGCTTTGCGTCGACGCCGGCGCTCACGCTCGAGAGCGCCGTGTCAGACGAAGCGACGGCGGTCACGTCGTTCGATGCGAACGGTCAGGGCATCGTGTCGATCGAGCTGGACGGCCAGGTGGTGCAGATACTGGCCACGTTGCAATCGAACGACCGGTTGATCGGCGGACACGTGCGTGTTGGCCAACGCCTTCGCATCGACGAAGTCGACGCGGGTAAGAATCGCTGCATGGTATCACTTGTTTAGGGATCATTTTCCCTACCCCTATCCTTCGAGGTTCTCATGAGCACGTTATCGGGTGGCGTCATGATCGCGCTCGTCATTGGCTTCGTCATCATCGTCGTTCCGATGATCGTTGCCAGTTTTCTGAAAAACGTCGATGCCGGCACCATTCGCCTCGTGAGCTGGTTGCACGGCGGAACGGTGACGTATCGCGGTCCGGGCAAATCGAAGGAAATCCCGTTGCTCACCACGGGAACGACGATCTCGAGCAAGGTGATCAACATCGACCTCGACATCACCGACCAGACAGCCGATCTGGACGAGAACGGCACGCCCCGCCCCATCAAGGTCCGCGTGCTGGCCAGCGCGATCGTCTCCGTGGGCGACACCGATTCTCTGATCAAGACGGCGGCCAATCGCTTCTTCTCGAAGAGTGACGCCGATCAGCTCAGCACGTTGACGGATCTGCTCTCGAGCTCGGGCCGACGAGCGATGAATCTGCTCACGCACGATCAGCTCTTCTCGGCCAAGACGGCCCCGTCGGTGCGTGCCCTCGGCGCCGGTGCACCCGTGGCGGCCGTAGTCAAGGCCGCGCCCATGGCTCTCACGGAGTCCGAGGCGCGCGCCATCGAGGACGAGGACGATCCGCTCGCCGTGATCATTCGGAAAGCCTGTTCACGCGAGCTCACGGATCTGGGCCTCATTTTCAATTCGCTGAACATCAAGGTTGTACAGTCGGAAGTCGCGGAAGCACGCCGCCGGCAGTCGGCCGCCGAAGCGCAGGCAAATGCCGATATCGTTTCCGCGAACCAATCGCGCCGCGCGAAGGAAGCGCAGCTCGATGCAGAGCGGGCGATCTCCGACAAGCAACGCGAGCTGGAACAGACCAAGGCGTCCAACGCGGCGCTGGTCGCGCAAGCCGAAGCCAAGCGTCAGGAAGCCACGGGGTTGATGCGCATGGCGGAGCTCGACGCGACGCAGATCGCGCAAGCGAAAGCCGACGCGGCCAAGGTGCGGCTGGGAGCGGAAGCCGCGGCTGATGCCGAAGCGATTCGCATTCGCCGAATCGCCGACGCCACCGCCGAAAGCATCCAGAAGGTCAACCAGGCAATCCAGGCCGGTGGAGAGTCGTACTTCCGCTACCGGCAGATCGAGATGATGCCGCAGATCGCTCCTGTCATTGCCGAGGCGCTCGCCGCGGCCAGGATGGTCACGATCTCCGGTGGAGACACGGGCGCGCCGGAAGGCACGACGAACAACATCATCGGCGTCATCCAGACCGTACTGGCCGCGCAGTTGGTTTCACGCGGGCTCATAGACACGGACCGCGTTGATGGGAAATCTGCAGTGGTGCCGAGTGCCGGGGAGGCAAAACTTCCCAGTTCGCTCGTGAGTCCACCGCCCGTCAAGCGGTAACATCGGCGCGGAGGAACCGCGGAGTCGCAGGGAACGTTCCTCCACGTTCCTCTGCGCCCTCCGCGGTATCGATTGTTGGCGATTTACTCGTAGTTCAACAGTCGGCCTATGGCTCCGGATCCGGCACCTTCGGAAGCACATACGTCTTTCTGAGGTCCTCGAGGTACTGGTCGTGGAGCCCGCGAATCGTCTCGAATTCGCGCTTCACCGTGGCGCGATAATCCGGCCGAGTGGCGAAATCGTACAGCAGTGCCGCCATCGACTGCGCGTCGACCACAAAGCCTTGGTGACCGATCGGCCCCAGCGCGTCCTGCTCCATCTCGTAGGTATGGTTGGGAGCGTTCGAGGATTTTGCCGTGAACCCCGCGCCAGGGATGGCGCGCGACACGCTGCCCGTCTCTTCATACCCCTGTGGCTTTCCCGGCTCTGGTGAGATGCCTGTGGCGCCAAACTTCTTCATGTAGGCGAATGCGACGTCGTTCAACGCCGCCACGCTGATGCCGTCGCGGTCTGCGCCGTAGTGGTCGATCTTCACCTTCGTTCCGGTGGCAAGCGCCGCCGCACGGGCCGCGTCGTCGACCATCTGTGAGATCTGCGCGAGATAGACCTCGTCGGGATAGCGAATATAGAAGTCGGCCACGGTGTGATCGGGGACGACGTTTGGCGCCGCTCCGCCCTCGACGATCACGCCCTGGATGCGCGCTTCCGGTCGGATGTTGCTGCGCATCGCATCGATGTTCTCAAAGAGGTGGATGACGGCCGTGAGCGCGTTACGGCCGTTCCATGCCGTGAGCTGATGTGCCGGCGCGCCGCTGAACGTGTATTTCACACCATCGATGTTCATGCAACACGTGCCAAAGCCCGGCGCGGGCCGGCTCGTGGCGCTCGTGGAATGGCTACGCACGAGCACGTCCATCCCGTCGAAGACATGTGACTCCTGCATGACGAACTTTGCGTTGGGGGGCATCATCTCTTCGCCTGGCGTGCCGAATACCACAACGCTGCCTGGCGTCTTTGTCTTCGTGAGATATTCTGCCATCGCGACCGCGGCGGCGATCCCGATCGGCCCCTGGGTGCTGTGCTGGTCTCCGTGGAAGGCGCCCTTCGTACCGCGCAGCGCGTCGTACTCCAGGATGACACCGAGGTTGGGCGCGCCGTTGTTCTTGTTGTAACGCGCGACGAACGCGGTAGGCAGACCGGGGGTGCCCATCTGCACCGTGAAGTCGTGCTTCTTGAGATAATCCGTGAGGAGCTGTACCGACCGCTTCTCCTCGAAGCCGATCTCGGGATGCCGCGTGATGTCGTCACCGAGCGCGAGCAGGTCGGAGTCCATCAGCTCTTTCGCGCGCGCGGTCACCTGGTCGCGCGCCGCATTCGGGCCGGTCAGCTTGGCCACGAGCGCCGGCAGATCGAGCGAGCGTTGTAGCGAATCGAGCTTGCGGACGACGTCTCGCGCGGACTCGCGTTCGGTGGGCGTCTCCTGCGCAGACAGCAGCGCGGGGAGCATCATGAGAAATGTGAGAACGATACGCTTCACATCAAGTCTCCAATTCGAGTGTGACTGCTCCTGTCCCGTGTCCCGTGTCTCGTGTCCCGTGTCTCACAGGCGTTCCAACAGGACAAAGCCAGACATGCGCCGGATGTTCTCCCGCACCGCTGCGGAACGTAGCCGTGCGAGCAATCGCCACAACCACATCATGGGCATCTCGCGCCCCAACCGGTGTGCCTCTTCCATGGACGACCGGAACCGCTTCTCCCGCCAGCCGAACGGCTCGAAGAACTTGGTTCCACTCGCCGGCGCGAACTGAAATGGCGCGCCGCCCGCGCTCACGCTCTGACCCCAGTACTTCTGCATGATTTTCAACAAGAGAGGATTGGCGAGATCGATCAGCCACTCATGAAAGGTTGGTACTGCGTGGAGGTCGCGCGCGAGCGTGCCGACCTGGTCTCCCGTGAGATAGATGAGCAGACCTTCGGTCACCACCAGCACGTTCGACGATTCGCCTCCAATCTGGCTGAACAGCGCCTGCCGCCTGGCCTCATCACGGAGATCGACGCGCACGGTCTCATACTGGCAGACGGGCTGTTCGTCGCGGAGGATCTCTGCCTTGTAATCGAGAATCCCAGGAAGGTCCACGTCTATCCAGCGGAGTGTCGGCGCGAGGGGCATGCGCCAGGGACGCGCGTCGAGGCCCGCCGCCAGGTTCAGCACGGTGTCCACCCGACCATTGCGAACTCGATCCAGAATGATCTCGTCGAACACCGCGGTTCTGACGATCATTGCCCAGGCCAGCGACCGCCCGCGCTTGAGCGTATCGACGATCGCCTGGCCCTTTTCTCCCGCCAGTCGTGCCGCGAACGGATCGCGAAAGATCGCGTCAGGGCGCGCAGTCTCAATGGCGCGGTACACGGCAACCCAGCGTGCAGTGTCCGAAATGTGCTCGATATCGCTCATCGGGTCGTCGGTGTGGGGTTGCGGCCGGGAGTGGCGGACTGGGCCAAGCGCCGGGTGGAATGTCAGAGAACTACGACTATCCAGGGCGTGTCGTCAATATCGACCAGCATCTGTTCGACATCCAAACATGACGCGTATTGCCCCTAGTTAAAGGACGACTTCGGCAAGTGGATCGTCCAAGGTCGCATGACGGTCAGCGATGCCGTCTGCAAGAACAACCCTTCCGAAGGCGTGAGCTCCATGCCAGTGGCTGGCCTGGCCGGCGAGGCGGCACCGCGGACAGCGCCCGCCGGCGCCAAGCCCACGACGCCTGCTGTGAAGGAGGAGGGAAGTCTCTACATCGGCGAATTGCGAGCCTTGGCGATAGGTGAGCTCACGTCCCGTAACCCCGCCGCCGCCGCTGCCGCGATGACGTCGACGACTAAACGGGCGAAAATGACGAATTTTGGCCCCCGGCAAAAACTGCCTCTTGCGCCGACCCCCCAATTTCGGAACTAATATATAGGGGCATGAACTCGCCACTACGGATCGAGCTTGTCATCCTGAGCCACCCGTTGTCATTCTGAGCAAAGCGAAGGATCTCTTTCAAGTCGAAGAGGTCCTTCGTCGTTTCGACCCCTCACGGATGACCGCGATCCGGGCCCCTCGTCGTAGCGCGATGTACCCACTCGCCGGCGCCGTCAGCCGAGCACGCGACCTCGTCAGCCGAACGCCGAACCACGACGTCGCTGCACGCAACCCCGACCATCGGGTCCAATACACCGTCATCCGAACGCGTGACTGCGACGACCGCGCGCCACACGGCGACATCGCGACACGTCACACCGTTCGATAGACGCCCGATCGCGACGATCAGACGTTGAACCGCGACAGTCAGTTGCGGCACCTCGATCGCCACGCACGCCACGCCGACCGCCAATCGTCCGACCCCGACAAGCGATCGTCCGACCCCAACATTCGAGCGCCGAAGGCCGACCAACGAACGCGTGACCGCGACTGGTGAACGCGGCGCTCCGACACGCTGACGCTTCATCCCGACCGGATGGCATGTCTCGCCGTCAAGCAGACGCGTGACCGCGACACCCGGACGCGTGACCGCGACACCCGGACGCGTGACCGCGACAGACCAACACGTGACTCCGACAGGCACGTGCGTCATCCCTACTGAAAATCCCAAGTACCGCCCGTTCATTGCCGGCCGACGTGAGGACGCGCACGCCGGCCGCACGTTCATGCGCGTCCAACCACTCTTTTCATAGAGGCAGTATGCAAATCAGACAGGGCAACACTAGCCGAACGGCCGAACATGCGTAATTGTCCAGGGTGCCGCACCCGGCCAGCGGGTGCGCGACACCGCTCTCACTCCTCTGACTCGCTACCGATGTCACGAATGCGCGTGCTCATCCCAGTCGCCGCCGCCCTGGCGGTGCCCGTCATCGCTACTGCGCAAACGCGCATGCTGCGCTCGCCGACGGTCAGCAAGACGCAAATTGCTTTCGCCTACGCCAACAACATCTGGACGGTTGACCGCGCCGGCGGTGCGGCGCGGCGGATCACGAGTTTTCCCGGCATCACGGAGAATCCAAAGTTCTCGCCCGACGGGAAAATGATCGCGTTCAGCGCTCAATACGCCGGGAACGAGGACGTTTACGTCGTGGCCGCCGGGGGGGGCGAGCCCAAGCGTCTCACCTGGCACCCCGGTGCGGACATCGTTCAGGGCTGGACGCCCGACGGCAAGTCGTTGGTCTTCAGCTCGTCACGTGCCACGCTGGCGCCGAGTGCGGCGCCGCGCTTCTGGACCGTGCCGGTGGAGGGCGGCGTCGAAACGCCCATGCCGTTGCCGCGCGCCTACCAGGGCAAGATCTCGCCGGACGGGAAGCACATCGCCTACCGGATGAACAACTCGTGGGACGAGGAGCGCCGCAACTATCGCGGCGGCCAGAATCGCCCCATCTGGATCGTCGATCTCAAGACGTTCGACCTGGAGACCACGCCGAATGGCTCGTCCGATCTCGTCGTTGCTCAGGCCGGACTCCCGCGCGGCCCCTCGCATTTTTCGGCGCCGACGACGGCTGAGTCGAAGAACATGGATCCGGTGTGGACCAGCAACGACGTCATCGATTTCATCTCCGATCGCGATGGCGTCGCGAATGTCTGGAGCTACGACACCAAGGCCAAGCGCTTGGTGCAGATCACGAAGTTCAGCGATTTCGACGTCAAGACGCTCGACGCGGCGTCCGATGGCGACGCCGTCGTTTTCGAGCAGGCCGGCGACATCCATTTGCTCGACACCAAGACGCGAAGCCAGCACGTGGTGAACATCACGGCTGCTGGAGATTTTCCGTGGATGATGCCGCAGTGGAAGGACGTGAGCGGCAGCATGACGAACCTCACTCTGTCACCCACCGGCAAGCGCGTTGCGGTCGAAGCGCGCGGCGACATCTTCACGATTCCCGCCGACAAGGGCGACATCAGGAACCTGACGAATTCGTCGAGCTCGGCCGAACACGATCCGGCCTGGTCGCCGGACGGAAAGCAGATCTCGTACTTCAGCGATCGCTCGGGCGAATACGCGCTGTACATCGAAGCGCAGGACGGGCTTACTCCGCCGCGCGAGATCAAGATTCCCACGACGGGCCACTTCTATACGTCCGCGTGGTCGCCCGACGGCAAGAAGATCATGTTCCACGACACCAACTTGAAGCTCTGGGTGGTGGACGTCGCGACGGGCGAGGCGAAAGTCGTCGGCAACGATCCGTGGATGGTGCCGACGCGCACGATGAATCCGGCCTGGTCGCCGGACAGCAAGTGGATTGCTTATGCGAAGCACCTCAATTCGCTGTACAAGGTGATCGAGGTCGTCAACGTTGAGACGGGCGTGTCGAAACAGGTGACGGACGGGTTGGCTGACGCGATGTCGCCGGCGTGGGATGCGAGCGGAAAGTATCTGTGGTTCCTCGCCTCCACCGACTATGCGCTCAAGTCGCAGTGGCTCGACATGTCGAACTACGACCATACGGAGAACTTCGGGCTCTACGTAGCCATCTTGCGCAAGGGCGAGCCCTCGCCGTTCCTCCCTGAGAGTGATGAGGAGGGCGTTGCGAGTGCCGAAGGAAGAGGCGCCGGCGGGAGTCGAGGCGGTCGTGGCGGTGCCACGGTTGCGGGTGATAGCGCTGCACCGGAAGTCGTTCGTCCCGCTGCCATGGGTCTTCGCCAACCGATGACCATCGATTTCGATGGTCTGGCGCACCGCATTCTGGCGGTTCCTGGAATCACCGAGCGGCCGTACTCGAGCCTGCGCGCCGGCGTTGCCGGCATGGTGTATTTCGTAGAGCCGGGTGGTGCCGGGGCGGGCGGACGGGGTGGTGCCGGCGGCGCAACGCTGCACCGGTTCTCGCTGCGCGATCGCCGCGACGTGCCGTTTGTCACTGGTGTTGCCGACTTTGACGTGAGTCTGGATGGGCACAAGCTGGTATATCGCGCGGGCGGCGGGGCTGGTGGTCGGGGCGGCCGGGGCGGCGCAGCAACTGGACCGTCGCTGTTCATCGTGGACGCCGACCGCAATCCGCCGCAAGCAGCACAGGGTCGCATCAACTCCGATCTGCGGACGAACGTCGATCCCAAGCAAGAATTCAAGCAGATCTTCGACGAGGCATGGCGCAACCAGCGCGACTATTTGTACGTGCCGAATGAGCACGGGGCCGACTGGCCGCGCGTTCGCCAGATGTACAGCGCCTTCGTGCCATATGTGAATCATCGTGCCGATCTGAATTATCTCATCGACATGATGGGCGCCGAGATTTCGATCGGCCATTCGTACGTGCGCGGCGGCGACATGCCGGACGTGCCGGCGGCGGTCCCGGGTGGCTTGCTCGGTGCGGACTTTGCCATCGAGGATGGCCGGTACAAGATCACGCGCATCTACGATGACGAGGAATGGAACCCGGATCTTCGCGCACCGCTCGCTGCTCCGGGCGTGGATGTCCGGGTAGGCGACTACATCCTGGCCATCAATGGTCAGGAACTGCGAGCACCAGACAACATCTATCGGCTGCTCGACGGCACGGCGAACAAGCAAACGAGTCTCGTCGTCAACGCGACCCCCACGCTCGAAGGTGCGCGGCACGTGACGGTGCTGCCCGTGGCGAATGAGCAGACGCTGCGAACCCGTGCGTGGGTGGAAGACAATCGTCGCACGGTGGATTCGCTGTCGCATGGCCAGCTCGCATACGTGTATCTGCCGAACACCGGGCAGCCCGGGTACACGAGCTTCAACCGCTATTACTTCGCCCAGCAGGATCGGAAGGGCGCGATCATCGACGAGCGGTATAACGGCGGCGGGCAGGCGGCCGATTACATCATTGACATTCTGCAACGTAATTTCGACGGCTACTTCAACAACGTGGCCGGCGATCGCGTTCCCTTCACGAGTCCCGCCGCTGGTATCTGGGGCCCGAAGGTGATGATCATCAACGAAATGGCCGGATCGGGCGGCGATCTCATGCCGTACATGTTCCGGTATCGCAAGGTTGGAACGCTCGTCGGCAAACGCACCTGGGGCGGTCTGGTACACACTGCCGATACGCCGACGTTCGTCGATGGCGGATCGGCGATCGCACCGCGCGGCGGGTTCTTTGCGCGCGATGGCAAGTGGGCAGTCGAGAACGAAGGTGTCGCGCCCGACATCGACGTCGAGAATACGCCGAAGGAAGTCATCGCCGGACACGACCCGCAGCTCGAGCGCGCGGTCGAGGAAGGGATGAAGCAGCTCAAGGAGCACCCCGTCGAGCGGTTGATGACAGAGCCGCCTTCGGCGCTCTGGGGGAAGCGGGTGAAGCCGCCGATCTAAGCGTCCAATCCGTCAACGACACAGGCACACCGTTAGCGTGGTGTGCCTGTGTCGTGTGTGCCCAGCATGAACATTTCAAGTGAATCCCTGTGGCCCTAACCGCGACCGTTCATAATTTCGACGTCCAGCTCTCAAACGTCGACCGCAACGTCTACGAGACGCTCGCATTTCGTGCGGCGCGCCAGCCGTCGGAGACTGAGGAGTATCTCGTTACGCGCGTCCTTGCCTACTGCCTCGAGTACACGGACGGCATCACGTTCACGAAAGGGCTGACCGAGCCGGACGAGCCAGCGGTCGTCGTGCGCGATCTCACAGGCGCGCTCCGCGTCTGGATCGAAATTGGTTCACCTGATGCCGCGCGCCTGCACAAGGCAAGCAAAGCATCGCCACGCGTCGTCGTCTACACACACAAGGACGCCGCGCAGCTCGTGCGTCACCTCGAGGGCGAGCGAATCCATCGCGCCGAGTCAATCGAGATATACGGGGTCGACCGCCCCTTGATCGATGCGCTCGTGGCGCGCCTCGATCGGCGCACAGCACTCGATCTGGCGGTGACCGACCATCACTTATACGTGACCGTCGGCGGGGAAACGTTCGACGGTGTCGTACAGCGGTATAGTCTGGGGTCTTCGGGGAAATGAGTGGGCGAATTGCCTGTCATCCTGAGCGAAAGCGAAGGATCTCGGTGAACGGCGCAACAGCATTTAACGCAGAGGTCGCAGAGAACTGCAAGAGGTCGCAGAGAACTGCAGGAGAACTGCAGAGGGCCGTGAAGGATTGTCTCGCCTGGATGTCTTGGCTGATGCCGTCGTGACGCTCCGATGGTATCGCCCAGGTCGAGATCATCAACGATCCAAGCGGAATGATTGTGGACTCGGCAATTACGCTTCATTCCACCAATACCCGCTTCTTTCTTCCGTACGCTTACAGTTTTCTTTGCAGTTCCCTTTTCCAGTTCTCTTTTGCAGTTCTCTGCAGTTCTCCTGCAGTTCTCTGCGTCCTCTGCGTTGAAAAGCTGGTCTGTCGGTCACAGAGATCCTTCGCTTTGCTTAGGATGACAGGCAATTCACCCACACAAATCCCCGAAGATCCGAAGTATGTAATCGCAGTGGGGCCAATCGCTTGAGGGCGCTCCCGATCGCCGCCGCCCACCGTCGCGCCATGCGAAGACGAAACCCCACGGGCCATTCGGCCGTCGTATTCTCGAGCACACTCTCTTCAGGAGATCGTCGTGCAGCTATCCATTCTCGCGCTCAACCTGATCTACGCCGCGGTCGGTGTGGTCCTCATGTACGTGAGCTACCGCGTCATCGACCGGCTGACGCCGGAAGTTGACTTCCCCGCGGAGCTCAAGCGGGGCAACGTGGCCGTGGCGATCTTCGTTGCCGCGCTGTTCCTGTCCATCGCGCTCATCGTTGGGCGCGCGATCGGGTAGCTGATGCGGCGGCGGCAGCGGTGGTTGGGGCTGATGTCTTTGCTGATCGTGCTATTCGCTCCTCGCGAAGCGCGGGGGCAGACGTCGCCGTTGACCAAGGCCGGACAGGCGCTGGAACGCGCGGCGCGCGCGCGCGCCGTGCGGAAGATCAGTCAGCGATTTGATCCCACCTTCAAGAAGTACACGAAGCGCTATTTCGGGCCCTCCTTCGACTGGCGGTACTTCAAGGCACAGGGGTTTGCCGAGAGCGAGTTGAACCCGAATGCGCAGAGCTGGGTCGGGGCACGGGGCGTCATGCAGCTCATGCCTTCCACCTACCATGAGATTGCCTCGCACCGGCAGGGCTTCGGCACCATCGACCAGCCGGAGTGGAATATTGCCGCGGGCATCATGCACGATCGTTACTTGTGGCAGTTGTGGCAGAACGATGTGCCGGAAGACGAACGGCATCACTTCATGTTCGCCAGCTACAACGCCGGCGAAGGAACGATCACGCGCGCCCTGGCCATGGCGCGTGCAAAGTCGGGCGCGCCGGCCTGGGCGAGTGTCGAGCGCATTGCCCCCACTGTACAACGGTGGCGCTACTTGGAGACGCTCGGGTACGTGCGGCGGATCGACTCGACATACGCGCGCCTGACGGTGCCGAAGAACTAGACCAAGCTTGCGCCGCTGGCCATGTTAGGGGAGCCAGCTCCGCCTCCTCAGCCCTGATCAGCCCATGCGCATCCACAAGCTCGAATCGAATATTGGCGGAAAGCTCACGGCGGCGCGCGCGGCGGCGCAATCCGCCGCCCGCCGCCTCCATGCCACGCCCAAAACACGTGTCACGCTCGGCGTGATTGTCGGCAATCGCGGTTTCTTCCCGGGGCACCTCGCCCGCACTGGACGCGAGGAGATGCTCCGCGCGTTCGCGGAAGAGGGGATCGATGCCATCGCGCTCGGACCGGAGGATTCGGTCCATGGCGCCGTGGAGAGCCGTGACGAGGCGAAAGCGTGCGCGGCGCTCTTTCGCGCCAATCGGCGACAAGATTGCCGGCATTGTCGTCACGCTGCCGAACTTCGGCGATGAGCGCGCGATCGGCGAGACGATTCGGCTTGGCCGGCTTCGAACGTTCCGGTGCTCGTTCACGCCTGGCGGCGACGATCCGGCAAAGATGGGCATCGCGCACCGCCGCGACTCGTTCTGCGGCAAGATGTCCGCCTGCAACGTGCTCACGCAGTACGGCATTCCGTATTCGCTGACGTCGCTGCACACCCAGCATCCGGATTCCCCGACGGTTCGCCCGCGACCTCGCTGGTTCGCCGCGACGTGCCGCGTGGTGCGCGGTCTCCGCGCCGCACGCATCGGCGCGATCGGCGCCCGCCCCGCCGCGTTCAAGACGGTGCGGTACAGCGAGAAGATCCTCGAGGCGAGCGGCATTGCCATCGAGCCGATCGACCTCTCGGAGATTCTCGGCCGCGTCGAACGCCTGGCCAAGGACGACGACCCGCATCGCGCGCACAAGCTCGAACGAAATGATCAGGCGTACGTCGCGCACCGACGGCATCCCGGACGCGGCGCTGCTCAAGATGGCGAAGCTCGGCGCTCGTCATCGACGGCTGGATGGACGAAGCCGACGTCACCGTCAGCGCCGTGCAGTGCTGGACCTCGCTCGAGGAATTCTTCGGCGTCGTGCCGTGCACGATCATGTCGATGATGAGCGACGAGCTGATTGCCGAGCGCGTGCGAGGTGGACGTGTGCGGCACGGTCAGCATGTACGCGCTCACGCTCGCCTCGGAGACGCCGAGCGCGCTGCTCGACTGGAACAACAACTACGGCGAGGATCCCGACAAGGCCGTGTGCTTCCACTGCAGCAACCTGCCCGAAGGCGTTCTTCGACGAGGTGCAGATGGACTACCAGGAGATCATTGCGGGCACGGTGGGAAAGGAGAACACGTTCGGCACGATCGTCGGCAGGGTGAAGGCCGAGCCCGATGACCTTTGCCCGGTTCTCGACGGACGACCGCACGGGCAGAATTCGCGGCTACGTCGGCGAAGGCCGCTTCACGAACGACCCGCTCTCGACCTTCGGCGGCGCGGGTGTGGTGGAGATCCGCCGGCTGCAGGATCTGCTCCACTTCATCTGCGCGAACGGTTTCGAGCATCACGTCGCCAGCACCTCGCGACAGTCGCCGATGCCGTGCACGAGGCGACGACGCGCTATCTCGGCTGGGAAGTACCGCGGCATCGATGATGCAGACGGCAGACCGGAGGCGGACGGCAGCAAACGAACTCCATGCCTGATCGTGGCCGGAGTCGATTTCGGCACGCAGAGCGTGCGCGTCTCGCTCGTGGACAGCGCGCGCGGCCCGCTCGGCGGGGTGTGGCCGAGTATTCCGGTGAAGCGCGACCGCAACGACCCGGACTTCGCCACGCAATCGCACGAAGCGCACATGAGCGCGCTCGTCCCCGCGATGCAGACCGCGCTCGAGCGTCGCCGGCATGGCCGGACGCGCATCGAGGCGCTCGCGCTCGACACCACCGGTTCGACCGTCATCCCGGTGGGGACGGGCCTCGTGCCGCTTGACGACTACTACTTCTGGTGCGATCACCGCGCGCACGAGGAAGCCGCGCTGATCACTCGAGTGGCGAAGGCGCGAGTGCCTCGGCGCGATCGACGCTTCTGCGGCGGCGTGTATTCGTCGGAGTGGGGGTTCGCCAAACTGCTGCACTGGCTGCGCCACAACCCTGACAAGCGCGGCTCGCTCGTCGCCGCGCTCGAGCACTGCGACATGGTCGCCGGCGTGCTCTGTGGCATCACCGATCATCGACGACGTGCCGCGCAGCATCTGCGCGATGGGGCACAAGTGGCTGTGGATGACGGCGACCTGCCGCCGAGAGCTTTCTCGCGAAGCGTCGACCCGCTGCTCGCCGGCGCGCGTGACCTGCTGCGCGGCACGCTATCTCACGTCCGATCACTTGCCGGGACGCCTTCGACCGCCTGGGCCGAGAAGCTCGGGCTCTGCGCGAGGGGATCCCGATCCCCGTCGGCGCGTTCGACGCGCACTGGGACGCGATCGGCGCCGGTATCGCCGAGGGCGACGTGGTGAACGTGATCGGCACGGCGACGTGCATCATGGCGATCGCGAAGCAGACCGATCGCATTCCGGGTCTGTGCGGTGTCGTGCCATGGCTCGATCCACCCGCGATACGTCGGCATCGAGGCCGGTCTCTCGGCCACGGGTTACCTGTTCGAAGTCGCTCGCGGCGCGCAGCGGCGAGCCGTCGCGGAGCTGTCGAAGCGGGCTCGAGTCGTTCCGCGCCGGCCAGACGGGACTGCTGCACATCTCGTGGGACAACGGCGACCGCACCGTGCTCGTGAACCCGAACCTCGGCGGAGTCACGCTGGGGTGGAATCTCAACCATACGGCGCAGGATCACCTGTTCGCGGCGATCGAAGGCACGGCGTTCCATACGCGCGTGATCCTCGAGCGCATGGCGGAATATGGCGTGCCGATCGAGCGGGTGATCCACGGCGGCGGCATCCCGCAGAAGAACGATGTTCTAAACCAGCGTCTACGCCAACGTATTCGGCAAACCGGTGCTCGTGCCGGAGCGGTCGATCACCAGCCTGGGCTCGGCGATCTTCGCGTTCCTCGCCGCCGGAACGTTCAGCAGACGATCGAAGAGGCGCAGCGCGAGCTCTGCCCGACCTATCGCGATCGTCGAGCCCGATGCGCGCGAGCACGCGACGTACGAACGACTATACCGCATGTACAAATCGCTGTACTTCGCGATGGGTGACCCGCGTTCTGATGCCGTGCAGATCGGTGACATCCTTCCGGAGCTTCGTCGGATTGCCGCGGACGTGAGGGCGTCGTAGCGCCTACGTACCACCCGCTATCTGTCACCCACGTTCCGCGCCTCGTTCACCCGGCGCGTCACCGGGTTGCACGTAGGCAACGGTATCTGATTCCATCTTTGGCATGCGCGCGCGTTCAGCAGCCATGCTCGCGGTCCGCGCATCGAACTCGGCGGGCGTGAGCACATCGAAGTACGCGCTGTAGGTACGGCGATGGGTGCGATAGAACGGTGTCAGAGACACATCCGCCGGCGTGCCCGGCTGGGCTGCAACGCGCGCAACGCCTTGTGCACGAAAGTCTCCGGCGCGAGTCCCAGTGGGCACGATCCAACTCGCGATCGGGCGATCGGCAGCGACGAGCGCTGGAATCGGTACGTCAGGTGCTGACGACCGCTCGCGGCGCGGCGCGAGATCGCCGGCGAGCACGAGTGGACCCCACATGATCGCCGCGACCTGGTGGTTGTCGCGCGTCGGCTCGAGCCGAATAGACTTCGGGAGCACGAGCTCCACGACGTCCCCCGAGACCCACGTTCGATTGAGCTCGACATACGTGCTGGATTGTGCGGCCTCATTGCCCGGTGCGCCGCCGCGACCTCCTGCTGCGAAATTGCGCAGGCTCGCGAGCGATGGCTGGGGAACGATGCTGCCGTTGACCTTCACGGCAAAATCGTCGCCGGCCCAAATGGGGCGCCTCACCGCGAGCGTGAACCGCTTTGACGCCGGCATGGTGAGCGTCAGCTTCGCGCTGTCACCATCGGGGAACCCGGTCTCCATCGTGAGGTGGACGCCCGCCGTCGTGAACTTCGCCGACGATGGCACGAACAGATTCACCCACAACGTGTCAGGAGACTCGTAATAGATGCCATCGCCGTGCAATGCGTGGCTCTCCATGCCGGTTCCGACGCAGCACGTAAAGCTCTCCTGCATGTTCTGGTATTCCTGCTGAACGCCGCGGCCCACCGGAACCATGTAGGACGTGCGGCCGTCGATTGGATCGATCGATGCAAGAATGTGGTTGAATAGCGCGCGCTCGTGAAAGTCGGCGTAGTGGGCGTCGGGACTCAACGAGAACAGACGCCGGGTCAACTTGAGCATGTTGTAAACGTTGCACGACTCGCAAGTGCGTCCGTCCACGCGGGCGCCCAGTTGATCGGGCGGTCCGAAATACTCGGCGAGCCCGTGGCCGCCAGTGGCGTAGCTGTGGTGCTGCGCCACGCGATCCCAGAAGAACGCCGCCGCGACGATGTCGGCCGTGTCCGCCGTGTAGCCGTACCGCGCCGCCGAGCCAACGAGCTTGGGGATCTGACAGTTCCCGTGCTTGCCCGAGAGATTGTCCTGGTGGTGCTTGAGCGCGTCCGTGAATGCGTGGTGCTCGAATCGATAGGAGAGAGCGAGCCAGCGCTTGTCGCCGGTGTCGGCGTAGAGATCGGCCAGCACTTCGTTCATGCCACCATGCTCGGTATCGAGCATGTGCTGCACCTGCACCTCGCTGAGCGGTGCGAGCACGCCCTCGGCCCATGCAGCGAACCGGATCTCGACATCGCGCGCGCGCGTGTTGCCGGTGAAACGGTACGCATCGCGCAAGCCTGCGTATGTCTTGTGCAGCACGTACCAGGGAGACCAGAGCCCGTTCAGGTCGAACGCCGCGGAACGAATGTCTCCCTTCGAGAGTGCGACGAACGCTTCGCGACCTCCTTCCAGTGCGCCCAGATAGCCATCGCCCTGCTTGTCCTGGACGACCTGCAACTCGCGCACGAGATAGTCGGCGCGCGCCTTGAATCGCGCATCTCCAGTCGCGGCGTACATCAAGCTCACGGCAGACAGGTGATGGCCGGTGATGTGGCCCGTGAGATTGCGCCCGCCACCGTCCCATCCTCCGTACGGCTCGGCCTTTCGCGGTAGACCGGCCCGCTCGCGATAGTACGCCATCATGCGGTCGGGGTTGAGCTCGAGGAGATACGCCGCCGTGAGGTCCTGCGCGTGTTTCAGTGGCCCGCCGGTCACACGCACCTGTTCGAGCGCGAGCGGTCTCGCGCGAAGCATCTGGCGCTCGAACGCCCTGATGTCGGACACGCCGGTCAGCGGCGCATCGGGCAGCGCTTCGGCAGCGCCCGCTGCACGCTCGAGCGGTCCAATGGTCAATGCCGCCGCGGCGGCCGCGGATGCCTGGAGGAAATCGCGTCTCGAACGGGTCATGTCACTGAGGTTGGAAGGCCGCGGTCAATCGCCGCCGGACTGTCCGTAGTATGCGCCCGGGCCGTGCTTGCGGAAGAAGTGCTTGTCGAGAAGCACCGCCGGAATTGGATCAGCGGCAGCGTTCAGCGCCACGGTCCGGTACGCCATCTCGGCGACCTCCTCGAGAATTGACGCGGTCTCGACTGCATCGCCAACGGTCGGCCCCCAGCAGAAACTGGCATGGCTGGCAACGAGAATGGCCGTCATCCGCTGCGGATCGATGCCTTCGAGACGACGGACGATCGCGAGCCCGGTGTTGTGCTCATACTCCGAACTGATGTCCGGGCCGGCCAAGTACGGCGTGATTGGGATTGGTCCGTGGAAGTAATCGGCGTGCGTCGTGCCGAAGCAGGGAATTTCGCGCTGAGATTGCGCCCAGACCGTGGCGTAATGCGAGTGCGTGTGTACGACACCGCCGATCCCCGCGAACGCGCGGTACAGCACGAGGTGTGTCGGCAGATCCGACGACGGCCGCAACTTACCTTCGACCACGCGACCCTCGAGGTCGACGACGACCAGATTCCCCGGACGCAGATCGTCGTACGACACGCCGCTCGGCTTGATGACGACAAGCCCACGGCGGCGATCGATACCGCTCGCATTACCGAACGTGAATCGCGCCAGATCGCGCCGCGCAATCTCGACATTCGCGTCACACACATCCTCGCGAAGCCGCAAGAGCGAGTCGCCCGGGCTCATGCGATGCCCGCGCGCTGCTTGGCGCGTTGAATGATCGCCGTCATCACGTCGCGATACTTGGTGAAGGTGTCGTCGACGACCTGCAGTGTTGGAATCGCGTTTGGCGACAGCGACAGCGTGTCGTTGTTGAACCGTCCAAAGCCGGACTCGTGTACGCCGCTACTCCCTCGTCCCGGGGCAGGCGCGCTCAGATGCTGGAAGAATGCGGCTGTACTTCTGCCAGCGTGCCCCGCCACCGGCGTGATACATCGGAATGAAGGCGTGCAGCGCGTCATACGGCATTTCGCCCACACACGCGACATTGGGATACCGCTGCCGCAACGATTCAACGAGGCGCCGCGTGCCCTGGTGCATGTCGCCATTCGTGCTGTTCACATGACCGCCGGCGATGTCGAGGAAATACGCGTCCACGCGATAGCGTTCGACCATCTCGGCAATCCGTCCTTCCAGATGCGTGCGCCAGGAATCGGTGCCGAGATTCATGTACGCGAGCCAGCCGTCTTGATGGCGGTCATTGTTCCAATCGACCCAGTTCAGATTGTAGACGTCGCCATCGATCTTCTGCGTGATTGCGTCGGCAATGGTGGGCCACACGGGCTGGTGCCGGTTCGCCGCGTTCGTGCCGAACATTGGCATCATGCGAAAACCCAGGCGTTGACCCTCGTCAATGAGGCGCCGAAAGCCCGCCTCGCCTCCCATCCGATCGGACACGCGATAGTTGGGATAATCCCAGTAGTACCGCCCGTCCCACGCCGCGAGGAATACGAGAACGCGATCGGCCGGAATCTGCGTCGCCATCCAGCGCAGAATCTCGAGTTGCGCGGTGTAATCGTTGAAGATGAACCCGGTGTAATGCTGCCCGTGCAACGTCGTTACCATTGCGATCCGTCGCATCCAACTCGGCACGTCAGGTCGTGTCTGGAAATCCGGGAGGCCGAAGGCTCGCTCGACGTGCTGCATGTGTGCTGCCGCGGCGTCGTCAGCTCCAGCGGCGCGACCCAGCCGCCACGCTGGCATCTCGACGCGATGGTCGTTCCGCCACGCATCGTGCTCGTAGATTGCCTCGACACGATATGTCGTCTCACCCGGCGCGAGGTAGAACCGCTTGGGACGAACATTGTTGTCGAGCGATGACAGGTACACGACATCGCCGGGGGACGTCTGAATCATGAGCAGCGGCGTCGTCATGCCAGATGCTGCACCGGGGCCGTGCAGATCTCCGCCGCCGAACGGATAACCGGCGAGCGACTCACCGTCGCGCGGATCGGCAAAGCCGCCGCCGCCGAACGAAAGCTGGCCGCGCGGCACGCCACGCACGATCGTCGTGATGCTCTTGATCGGACGGTCCATCTCGACCACCGCATCCCACTCGATGGTGGACCCATTCCGCCGTAGCGATGCCACCAGCCGCCCGGGCGCCTTCTCCTGGCCGCCCGCCCAGACAAACCCATCGCAGATCAATCGCAGCTGTTCACCGTCACCTTCGACGCGCATCTTCGCTCGATCGAGTCCATACGTGTTCTCGTCGGTGAACACGAGAAACCCAAATCGATAGTCCCCGAATACGACACTTGGCTCGGGGAAGTCGAAGCTGAATTTCATGTAGGACCGGCCGCGCGGCGGCGTGAAGATCTCGCTCGTCGACGTCAGCTCGAGAATGTCTCCAGTCGCGCCAGGCGCGGTGACGATGGTTGGCAACACGTGAGCAGCGACGCCGGGCACCTCGATCGCCAGCGCATCGTGCGGCACGAGCGCGCCGGCGCCGACGACGCCAACGGTCTTCAACCAATCACGACGCGAAATTTCGTCGGGCATAGTACAGGTAATTACTCGCCGGTGCCGGTGAGCCGCTAGAGGAAAGGGAAAAAGGAAGGGAACGGCCAAGAAAGAGCGGTGCGACATTCGTCGCACCGCTCTTCCGAATTGCTAGCGTCCACCGTCTAGCGTCCGTCTCCTCACACCGGAAACAACATCTCCCGATACTTCGGCAGCGGCCAGCAGTCATCACTCACGGACACCTCGAGTGCGTCGCAACAGGCGCGGACCTGGGCCATGACATCGGCCCCCACCGTGGTCAACAGATTCGCCTGCTTCTCGATGTTGTCGTGCAGTGCTTCGGTGTCGTCGATTACCTTGCCAAGCGCGACACGGCGTATCTGGAGCTCCGTGATCATCTCGCCCAGCGCGTTCGCTGCTGCGATCTGCGGAATGGACGTGATGCCGGCGGTCTTGGCCTGCGCCGCGCTCTTCGACAGACGGCCCATACAGTCGAACCCAGCCGGCAACACCTGCGTGTCCACCATTTCGCGCAGCGTGTGCAGCTCGATGAGCATGTCCTTGATGTAGCGTTCCATGCGAACGTGGTAGCGTGACGCGAGCTCTTCGTTGCTGAGCACGTTCATTGACGTCAGCAGCTTGCGCGACTGTTTCGTCTCGAGTTGCGCCAACGCATCGGGCGTGCGGCGGAGATTCGGAAGCCCGCGCTTTTCCGCTTCAATGACCCACTCGGCCGAGTAGTTGTTGCCTTCAAAGCGAACCGGAGTTGTGTCCTTGAAGATGGGACGCACCACCTTCAACACCGCGTCGTCCACCTTCTTCGTTTTCTTCAGCTCGGCCTTCAGTGCCATCGTGATCTCGCCAATGGCTTCAGCGACCGCGGCGTTGAGCAGCACGATAGGGAATGCGATCGACTGCGACGAACCGACGGCGCGAAATTCGAACTTGTTGCCCGTGAAGGCGAATGGCGATGTCCGGTTGCGATCGGTGTTGTCCTTTTCGATCTCCGGCAGGCGCGCGATGCCGAGTTTGATCATCTGCTGATCGGCGCTGCCCAACGTCTTGCCAGCGGCGATCGCCTCGATGACCTTCGTCAGCCCGTTTCCCATGAACACGGAAATGATCGCTGGCGGCGCTTCGTTGGCGCCGAGGCGATGTTCATTACCCGACGTGGCGATACCGGCTCGGAGCAACGCCGCGTGCTTGTGCACGGCGTGCAACACAGCCGCAAGGAACACCAGGAACCGAATGTTCTGGTGCGGCGTCTGACCCGGCTGGAGCAGATTGTAGCCGTCGATGTCTGGATTGTCTGCGGCAATCGACATCGACCAGTTACAGTGCTTTCCAGAGCCGTTGATACCGGCGAAGGGCTTCTCGTGCAGCAGCGCCTGCAGCCCATGGCGTAGCGCCACGCGCCGCAAGGTTGCCATGACGAGTTGGTTATGATCGACCGCGACGTCCGTCTCCTCGAAGCGCGGTGCCATCTCGAACTGGCTTGGCGCCACCTCGTTGTGCCGGGTCATGATCGGCACGCCGAGGCGATACAGCTCGTACTCCACCTCGGCAATGCATGCCTGGATGCGTTCCGGAATGCCGCCGAAATAGTGATCCTCGAGCTGCTGCCCGCGCGACGGCGGGGCGCCGATGAGCGTACGGCCCGCCATCACGAGATCCGGGCGCATGGCAAAATGCGCGCGATCAATAAGGAAATACTCCTGCTCGGCGCCGAGTGTGGTGAAGACGCGATAGACGCCGGTATCGCCGAGCAGCTCGAGCAGCTCCATGGCCTTGGATGAGAGCGCATCGGAGCTGCGCAGCAGCGGCGTCATCTCGTCGAGCGCCTCGCCGTTGTAGCCGACGAACACCGACGGAATGCACAGCGTCTTCACGCCTGCCCATTCCGCAATGAACACCGGACTCGCCGGGTTCCAGGCCGTATAGCCGCGCGCTTCCCAGGTGGCGCGCAGGCCACCACTCGGAAAGCTCGACGCGTCGGGCTCGCTCTGGATGAGCTGTGAGGCACCGAACGTCTCCATGGGTTGGCCGTCGTCGAACGACAGGAAGGCGTCGTGCTTCTCGGCGGTCAGTCCCGTCAGCGGTTGGAACCAATGCGTGAAGTGCGTCGCGCCATGCCCGATCGCCCACTCCTTGATTGCCTGCGCCACACGTGGCGCCACCTCGATGTCGAGCTTCTTTCCGTGGCGAACGGCGTCGAGAAGCTTGGCGTACGTCTCGCGGGGCAGCTTGTCACGCATCTGTCTCACGCCAAACGTGTTCACGCCGAAGTACTCGGACGTGCGCGGATGCACACCGTTTCCGCTCACGCCCGCAGGCGTGTGTACTTCACGTTCGGTGATCTCTCGGATCACCATTTGCCGAGACGACATAGTGGACGCAGGCATTGCAGGCGAAACCTCGTGAACTTGGTTATATGAGCGCGGCTCTGACTGCAAAATGTATCGCAAATCCTGCACAAAATGCAAATTCTGGGAGATGTTTCTCCAAAAAACCAGTAAAAAGTGGTCGAATGGTAACCGATCGGCTACGCAACCTGCTCTTTTGGGGTCAGCTCATGGATTCCGCCCAAGCGTCTAAGCCGTGGAACGGTTGCGCCAATCGTCCCCACGACGCCCAGTGAAGCGAGTCCGCCGAGCACGACCGATGCAACCGTGCCGAGCAGACGCGCCGCAACGCCCGACTCGAATGCGCCGAGCTCGTTCGACGAGCCGACGAAGATGGAATTGACAGATCCCACCCGCCCCAGCAGGTGCGGGGGAGTGACGACCTGAAGCAGCGTCGACCGTATGAGGACGCTGACGTTGTCGGCCATGCCGCTAATGGCGAGCAGTAGCAGCGACAACGCAAAGCTGTGCGACAGGCCGAACCCCACGATGCACAGCGAAAAGGTTGCCACGGCATATAGCATCGTTTTGCCTGCCCGCTGGAACGGCGCCTGGTGAGCCAGATATACCGATGCGACCACCGCGCCCACCGCGGGGGCGGCGCGCAACACGCCGAGTCCCTCCGGCCCCACGTGCAAGATCTGATCGGCGAACACCGGCAATAGTGCTTCGGCACCACCGAGGAGAACGGAAAAGAGATCGAGCGTCAGCGCCGACAGGAGCACCGATTCATGAAACACGAATCGCAGCCCTTGGCGCAGGCTGTCGCCGATGGATTCACGCATCGTGGTGATGACGCGCGGGGTGTACTCGATCCATGAGAACGTGAGCACCGCCACGCCCATCATCACGGCGTCGGCGATGTATGCAACACGGGGAGAGGCGAAACCATAGATCAACCCGCCGAGTGCCGGCCCAACGACGGCGGCCGTCTGCCAGGTGGAACTGCGCCACGCCACCGCATTCGCATAGAGCGAGCGGTCGATCAACTCGGCGCCGAGCGCGTTGCGCGACGGTTGCAGGAAGCTGCGCGCGATGCCCGTGACGAATATGACGCCGTAGAAGGGCATTGCGCCGTGCCGCTGGAGGAACTCGGGAAGGATGTTGAACGCGAGCAACGTCAACGAACACCCGAGCATCAGCGCGAGCGATGCGATCGCGACGACATGCCGATTCATCCGATCGGCGATGTGACCGGCGTAGAGTGACAGGCCGATGTATGGGAGTGCTTCCGCCAGACCCATCAGTCCCAGCGACAGCGGGTCATGCGTGATGTGGTAGATCTGCCAGGCGACGACGACACCTTGGATCTGCGAGGAGATGGTCATCGTCAGCAGGGAGACGATGAACCATCGGTAACTCTTGACGCGAAGCGATGCGTACGGATCGTGGGCCACGGCCACGAGAATCTAGTGACCGTCGCGTGGATTCGGTGAGCCGATGCTCCGCCCGCTCAGCTGCTCAGCCGTTCACGAGGACGGCGATGCGCCGCTCGGCGCTGGCCGTTCGTCCTGGAGCAGCTGCGGAGCATTGTACTTGGCGTAGAGCTGGGCCGCCTCGAGGACGGCCATACAGAAACCCGCCCACGCCAAGCCGATGATCACGCCGGCGAGAACGTCGGACGGGTAGTGGACGCCCAAGTACAGACGGCTGGAGCAGATGAGAATGACTATGAAGGCAGCGAGCCCCATCGTCATCACACGCGACGTCAGGTTCTGCTGGAGACGCGCCGCAAGATAGGCCACCGTACCGTAGACGATCACGGAGCTCATGGCGTGCCCGGATGGGAACGAGGAGCTCACCGCGCGCGTGCCCCAGGTGAAGACCTCCGGACGTGGCCGATTGAAGCCGATCTTCAACAACTGATCGAGCACCAATCCGCCAAGCGTCGCGACCACCAGGAGCGCGGCGGAGTGCTTGTGCTGGTTCAACCAGAGGAACATCCCGGCGATGAGGACGATCATCGCGACGACGGAGCCTGTGCCCAGCGGCGTCACCTCGAGCATGATGCTCTGGACCGGCGCATACTGGTGCTGCGCAATCCAGCGCATCACCGCGTCGTCGAAACCTTGAGTACTGCCGGCACGCACGCCTTCAGCCACTTCGGAGAAGGCCCAGGTACAGACGACTGCGATGGCGGCGCCGGACAGCAGGAAAATGCCGAAAATGGCGTACGCATTGGACGCGTATCGACCAATGAAACGCAGCGTGCGGAACATGACGTCCCACGCGAAACGCGTCCGGCCACGTGTGTGCTGCTGTCGCGTGCTGGTGCGTCGTTGTGGATTGGGAGTGCGCATCCTTACGCCATAGTATTCAAGAGCTGCGCCGGACGCGATGGGCCGACTCGCGTTGCCTTGAGGAAGCCACTCCGGGTGAATAGCTTGAGAGCTCAATCGGTGCGGTAGCCAAGTGGTAAGGCAGCGGTCTGCAAAACCGCTATTCGCGAGTTCGATTCTCGCCCGCACCTCTGAATCGTCGACATCCGATCTGAAAGTCCGCGTGTCAGCGGTTCGATTCCGTCCTCGGGCATTGAAGAAAGCTTTAAGTGCCACAACGAGATAGACGATGAACGGCGCCCGACTCGTGTTCGGGCGCCGTTCTGTTTGTGCCGGTTTTTGTGTTTAGACGAGAGCGCTAGTCCGAATTGTTCGACTTACCCCTCCCACCGATGGGATCGCCGTTCTATTGGTAAGCGGTGCGTTTTTTTTGGCCAGATTCACAACTGAAACCGGGAGCGTCGCATTGCGTATTGCCAGGTGTATGTTTATGTGTATGTTTTAGTGTATGAATCAGCCAGAAAGCCAGACAGACTCAAGGAAGCTGAACAAAGCTCCTCTAGTACATGTCTTGGCGCAGGTGCGGTTCTCACCTGTGCTCACAATTTCTCGGTCTGTGCCAGCCCTTCAGGAAAAGTTGAAGGATTTGGACTTTGGGTTCCCGCGGTTCGAGAAGAGCGAAATCCAAAACATTGTCTTGGGGCCGGGCGTAACTCCGCGAATTGACTCAGTGGAGCGGTGGGACTTTTTGTCTCGAGACCGAATGACCGGCGTGATGCTTACGCCACAGTTTGTAGTCCTACATACGAGCCACTACAAGACCTTTGAATGGTTTAGCTCAATCCTGAGTCCCGTTTTAGAGGCCGTGGCGAGCGAGATAGACGTCAGACTCGTCGAGCGGGTGGGAATTCGTTACGTCGATTTGGTGCGGATGGAGCCCGGCGAATCATTCGGCCAGTACCTGAAGCCCGGGTTAGTTGGATTTCCCTTCGGTGAACTCCAGACCGCGGGCGTTACTAAAGCTTTTGCGCTGTCTCATTCTGTCGCACAGCTCGCCGATAGTCTGCTGACCGTTAGAAGCACTCAACTCAACACCGGACAATTCCTTCCGCCGGACCTCACTCCATCGCCGCTTCACTACGAAGTGCAGCTTCGACCAGATGAACCGGTCGCGCTCTTGGACTTCGACCATTACGCGGCCGGGGATATGGAATTCGAACCGAAAACTCTAGTCGACAGGCTGGATTCGCTACACAAAGTCGCGAGCGAGGCGTTCCGCCTTGCAGTGCAACCGTACGCGGTGGAGCAAAGATGGAAATGATTGGTGAACCTGCTTCTGGTTTGCTCGAAGCTGGGTATTCCGAAGCCATTGCTTCGTCGTTGAACTCCGGATATCCCACGGCGACAACCTCGTTCTTGGGGCGCTATCAGCCAGCAGACCTCATGGTCCTGCTCGGACTGCTGTTCACGGTCGGCACCGGCGGGTTCACTGCTCCGGCCTACGTCTCAACCTTTCCGAGCACAAGCCCCTATGTCGTCGACGCGCGTGCAACAACCGTTCATGACGTGCCCGCGACGTCTGGTGGGAACGATGAGCTAGCCGTTTCGGTCACAGACCGATTGAGGGCTGTTCGTCGGGCGTTGTCGCTGAACGTCTCGCAACTCGCGGAGGCGATGCAAGTCGGCCGTCCGGCCATCTATTCATGGCTAAGAGGGGCGTCGCCACGTCGCGTCCAGCTTCAAAGACTGAAACAGCTCTACGACATCGCTACCGACTGGTCGCGTCGACACTCGGGGCCGGTTGGCAAGCTTCTCATTGCACCGCTGGAGGACGGAGAGTCGCTAGTATCTCTCCTGATGGAGCCAGAAATTGATATCGGCCGCGTACAAAGGGCGCTGTCCGTTATCAGCGACTCGCTCAGCGCCACTGAGTCGCGCAGGCAGCGTTCCGGTTACCGGTCTGTCGCGAGCGTCATGAAGGAGTACGGCATATCCTCGGCGCCAGATGACATTGGGCAACTGCGTATCGATGCCTTGAATGACGAATCGCTTGACTGAACGAAAGCGGTTAAGTCGTGTCGACGAACCAAGACGCCTCGGCGGTGAACAAACTTGGATGGCGGCAAGGTTCCGTCTGTACCACCCTCCCTATTTGCGTCACTCAGTGAAGCGACGGGTCTAGAGTTCTCGCCAGAGGCCCACCGAGCAATCGTCGTCAGTCAGGATTGCGATGTTGCGCACAAGAACTATGTGGTCGAGCCCCGCGTCGAAATTATCCGCGGGACCATAATTGCCGAAGCGAACGGTAGTCTTCTTCACGGCAAGAGTCTGCGGAGACTGCATCTAAACCTGGTTGCCGCCAACGAAGCCACAGCGGTGGAGCTATCCGCACTTGAGCGCCGAGAAATAGACCGACGAATCTTGGAGGCGGCGGGCCCCGACTCGTCGACTCCCCTCTCGCGCGACCAGTGCCGCCTGGTTGGTTCGTGGTTGGCGCGTCGTTACAGGCGCGATTCATTTCCCAACGAGTTCGTACGCCGCCTCGACGAATCATCCGAAAGGCTCGAGAGGCTGTACAAAAAATGGGGAGCTCATTTTACCGGCGTCTACCTTCTTGTGACTCCTCGCGATGACGAATTGTCTGCGAACGAGTCGTACGTCATTCCCTCTGTCTGGGTCACGATGCGGGTGGAGGAGTTCGGCAAGGAGCTGGTCCGACATCCGTTGGAAGACGACTTTGTTCCGGGATTCAAGAAGGTGTTTGACGGAATTGAAGGCGTCAAACTGAAACATGTGATGGTGGTCTCCGAGGATGCGTTCACGTTGCATGATGTTCGGAACACCCGCAGGCTCGACCTCGACTCGCTAAGCAATCGGGGCGTCGGCGAACCGCCACCAGATGCGCAATAGCCAGCGTCTGAAAGAAGAGATGTCTACGCATGGGACCTCTCGCCATAGTATGGAGACTGACCCGATCGCACGTCGCGACCTGTTCGAGGCCAGCACACCGTGCAGTCGGCATGCCTGCCAGTAGCTGACACGACAACGAAATGAGCGACGCCGGTCCCGTGTCCCACAACAGTCCGTCCCCAGGACGCGTAACGTCAATAGAATGAACGTGGCGGCGCCTCTCGTTCGGGGCGCCGCTTTGCTTCCCTTCCGGTGCGAGCGCAATACCGGTGGACCAAACGCCGGGGCGAGGGTGGCCGTACCTATCTATGGAAATGAAACGCCCTCTCCAGAGCGGCCCCCTGGCCGCCCCAACTGCCCCAACCGTCGCGTCAACACGCGAATTCTCCCGACCCGTCCTACTCACGGACGAGGCGGCCGCGGAGCAGCGTCTCATACAGGCGGTGCGTGAAGGAGACAGCTCGGCGTTCGGAACGTTGGTCGGGCAGCATCTTCCGCGCGCTCTGGCACTGGCCACGCGCCTTCTCCGACAGAAACAGGACGCCGAGGACCTCGTCCAGGACGCCTTTCTGTCAGCATTGCGACATATCGGCGACTTCGACGCCAATCGCCCCTTCTGGCCGTGGCTGTCGCGTATCATCGTCAATCGCGGTATCGACCTGGCCGCGTCCCGGTCCCTTCGCTCTACCGAACCCCTCTCGGATCAGTTCACCGATGGCGGCGAATTGCCTTCGGCTCGCGTCGAGCGGTCGGACCTGTTCGATCGCGTTCGACGGGCCGTCGCCGTCCTGCCCCCCCGCCGGCGAATGGTGGTGGAGCTATTCGAGCTCGACGGTTTCTCCATTAATGAGATCGCCGAGTTCTTGGATTCATCGCCCGCAACCATCCGCTGGCACCTCCACGTTGGCCGGCGCCAGCTCCGCGATGCGCTGGTGCACCTTCGCGGCGTGAGCGCATGAGGCGTCACGATCCCGCGCGCGACAATGCGCTCGCCGATTTGCTGCACCAGTCTGGCGCCGCGGCTTCTATTGGTCTCCGTGATCTGACCGATCTGAGCGCGCGTATCTGCGCCGCCGCCGCGTCCGAGCTTGGCGCGCGCGCGGCTGGCCAAACTATCTGGGACTATGCGGAGCGTTGGGCCGGCCTGTTGATCCCATGTGGCGCCCTGACTGCTCTCGCCGCAGGACTCTGTCTCTTCGTCGCGTCCACTCGGCGGAACCCGGACGTGTTCCCGGCGCCGCGCATCGCCCTACTCGGCGCCGCCACGAATCGTATGTCGTCTCAGAATCTGCTCGACTTGCTGGTGACGACCGAGGTCGCACCGGGTGCGCGCGTGCGAGGTTCGCGGTAATGATCCAATCGGGCGGTACCTCGCGCTCGCGGGCAGTGGTCGCCCTGGTCGGGCTCGTGCTGGGAAGCGGGTTTGCTGGCGCAGCGATAGACCGCGCCATGCTCCGCTCGGACCGCATCGTGCCGTTGTATGACACGACATTCCATCCGTTGTCGTCCGTCCTCCGGTCTCCGACGACGGAAGACCGACAGCAGTACCTTGCGCAGTTGTCACACGCGCTCGCTCTGACGGCGAATCAGGACAGCGCGATCGACCGTATCATGTCCGAACGCGCCGGACAATTCAGCGCGCTCCGTGAAGATATTCGTCCGCGCGTCGACCGTCTCGTGACGGACGTGCGTGCCGACATCGAGAAAGTCCTCACCGGCCCACAGCGCGATGCGTTCCGCCGCCTACAGCAGCGCAGTCGCGAGCAGCTCGTGTCCACTGGCCAAGCCCCCTAACAATTTCCTTCCATGTTTCTGCGACGCATCTCCCCGCTCCTCGTTGCGATTGCCATTGCCGGCTGCCAGGCCGAGCAGACCGCGATGGCGAACATTCCCACGGACACCGCTTCCAAGGCCGATATCGCCATCCGCGTCCAGGCCACCGGCGTGGTCGAGCCGATCGACCCGGTGGACGTCAAATCGAAGGCTCAGGGCATGGTCACGCAGCTGCCCGTGGAAGTCGGCAGTGTCGTAAAGCGAAACCAGATCATCGCGGTGATCGACCCGCGTGACGTGAAGAATCAGTACGATCAGGCAATGGCCGACGACGTTGTCTCCATGACGACGTTGAACCAGGTCATGCGTGATCGTGCGCGGTTGGATTCGCTGTTCGTACGCCATGTGGTGACCGCCTCGGCACATGACAGCTCGAAATCGACGTATTCGGCGGCGGCTTCTGACCTGGTGGACAAGCGCGCCAATCTGGATCTGGCACGCCAGAAGCTCGAGGACGCCACGATGGAAGCGCCAATCTCCGGTACGATCGTCAGCCGGCCGACGACCCAGGGAACGATCATCACGTCAGCGACGTCGCCCAACGGCGGTACCACGCTGATGACGATCGCCGATCTGTCGCGCGTTCGCATGCGCGTGACGATCGACGAAGTGGAGATGGCCAACGTGCGCGTCGGTCAGAAAGCGACGGTTGCAGTGGATGCCTATCGGGACCGCGATTTCTTGGGCACAATCGAGAAGGTGGAGCCGCAGGCCGTCGTCACGCAGGGCGTGACGTTCTTCCCCGTGCTGGTGAGCATCGACAACAAGGAAGGCCTGTTGATGCCGGGCATGAACGGCGAAGTGACCATCAGCGCCGGCGACCTCAAGAACACCCTGCAAGTTCCGATCGATGCCATCCGGCCGACGAATGAGTTGGCGCCGGTGTCGCGGATGTTCGGTGTATCCGTCGACACGTTGATCGCTCAGTTGCGAACCGATCTGACGGGGGGAGAGGGAACGACCGGCGTGCCGGGCCGCTACGCGGTGGTGGCGCTGCCTGATGGCACCTATGAAATGCGCTTCGTGAAGACCGGTCCCACGGACCTTCGCGTGGTGCAGGTGATCGACGGATTGAAGGAGGGCGACAAGGTCGTGCAACTCGGCGCGATCATGACGACAAAGCCTACCACCCCGCCCAAGCTGGCGATCGCCGCGAATCTCCGGCGTACCGCGGCGCCGGTGGTTCGTGAGGCGAAGGCTACGCCGTGACACGTTGGGCTATTGCGGCCGCAGTACTGTGCGCCGCATGTGCGACGCATCCGCCGGACATCGACGGCGTCGCTCCGACGCCGTCCAGTCCGGGGAGCTCGTGGCTGCAGGGAGAGACGGTGAAGCCTCAGCCGGCGCGCGACACCGGTGCCGTGCATCTGTCGGTGAGCGCGGCACGGCAACTCACGCTGCCACAAATCGTCGACCTCGCGTTGCGCAATAGCCCGGCGACGCGGATGTCCTGGTCGCAGGCGCGCGCGGCTGCCGATGTGTATGGCTCGAGCGAAGGCAAATATCTGCCGACGCTGACCGCCGGCCTCACGGGGACGCAGCAAACATCGCTCGCCACCCTGGGGCGTCCGCCGGTGGGGCGCATGGTCTACGGACCGTCGCTCAGCCTGTCGTACACCGTGCTGGATTTCGGAGGACGCTCGGGGATGATCGACGTCGCTCGGCAGACCGCGGTGGCCGCCGATCTGACGCACAACGCGACCGTCCAGAACACCATTCTGCAGGTGGAGGCGGCGGCGTTCAGCTATCTGTCGACCCGGGCGCAACGCGATGCGCAGCAAAGCTCGGTGCAGTTGGCGGCGGCCGCATTGGATGCAGCGAACGAACGGCACCGCGTCGGACTGGCGACGATCGCCGATGTGTTGCAGGCACAGACTGCGCGCTCGCAGGCGGAGCTCCAGCTGGAGTCGTTGGAGGGCGCGCTGCAAATCACCCGTGGCGGACTCGCGGTGGCGATGGGCGTTCCCGCCAATACGCCGGTAGACATTCCCAATATTCCCGCCGGCGATTCCGTGTACTTCGTGGCGCAGTCGGTGGATTCGCTGATCAACCTGGCCGTGCAGAACCGCCCCGAGCTGGCCACGGCGCGAGCGCAGGCCATGGCGGCGTCGTCTCAGATTCGCGTGGCGCGATCGGCCATGCTTCCGGCGCTGGCGCTCACCGGCGTGGGCGGGTCGAATGGATCGAATGTCTCCACGTTTGCCGGTCGCACGTACGCCCTGAACCTCGGGGTGTCCATTCCGGTGTTCAGCGGTCAGTCGCAACAGTATGACGTTGCGTCGGCGTCGGAGCAGTATCAGGCGGCGCTCGCCCGTACCGAGTTGACGCGGCAGCAGATCGTGCAGCAGGTATTCAACGCGTACTACACGCTGCGGACAGCCACCGATCAGGTGCGGACGTCGCGGGACCTTCTGGCGAGCGCCACGCAATCGGAGCAGGTGGCACGCGAGCGCTACCGCGAAGGGGTCGGCAGTATCGTCGATCTCCTCGTGGCGCAGAGCGCGCTCGCGACCGCCAGCGCCCAAGCGGTCGATGCGCGCTGGCAGTGGCGCACGGCCCTGGCCCAGCTCGCCCATGACGCCGGCGTGCTCGACGCGCGCGGCGACACCACCTTCATGCCCGTGACACCGGCACCGGACGCGAGACCCGGCCGATGAGTATCCATTCATATCGAATTCCTGTAGCCCTCTCTGCGATCGCCTTGGCCGCGTGCGCCACGCCGCCCGTCCAGAAAACGCCAACCATTCCCGTCCAGGTCGCGCAGGCCTCGACGATCTCCGCGCCACTGACGCTCGAAGAGAACGGCATCGTCGAGCCCATGCAAACGGTGGCCGTGCAAGCCCAGGTGGGCGGAACACTCGATGCCGTGTCGTTCCGCGAAGGCGATGACGTGCAGGCCGGCCAAGTGCTGTTCCGTCTTGATCCACGTCCTTTTGAAGCGGCGCTGCGGCAGGCACAAGCCACGTTGGCACGCGACGAAGCGCAGGCACAGAACGCACAGCGCGACGCGGATCGCTACAAGGCGCTCGTGGAGAAGGACTATGTCACCAAGTCGCAAGCCGATCAGGTGGCGTCTGCCGCGACGGCCACCAGCGCCACGGTGCAGGCAGACAAGGCCACCGTCGACAACGCCCGACTCAATTTGAATTACACCACGATCCGCGCGCCGATCGCCGGTCGCACCGGGCGCCTGCTCGTGCGGCAGGGGAATCTCGTCAAGCCGGGCTCGGATCCGCTGGTCGTCATCAACCAGTTGCATCCCATTCTCGTCCGCTTTCCGGTGGCGCAGCATGACTTTCCCGCACTGCAGCGGCGCAACGCGCGCGGCCCGGTGCCGGTCCGCGTCGTAATGGCGGACAGTGGCAAGGTGGGAGAGGTCGGTGCGCTCGCATTTCTCGACAACGCGGTGGATTCGCTGACCGGAACGGTGACGGCCAAGTCGCGATTTGAGAATCACCTGAACACCTTGTGGCCCGGCGAGTATGTCCGGGTGAGCGTCGAACTCAGCGTTGAGCTCAATGCGATCGCCGTGCCGACGCGCGCCGTGCAATCGGGGCAACAAGGCAGCTACGTGTTCGTCGTGGGCGCCGACAAGACAGCGCAGGTACGCCCGGTGACCGTCGGACGGGCCGTTGGCGAGCTCACGACGATTGACAAAGGACTCGCAATGGGAGAACAGATCGTCGTCGACGGGCAGTCGCGGTTGACTCCCAACATCAAGGTCGACGTGAAGACATCGACAGCACAACCGGCCGTGAAGCAGGCGTCGAAGTGAACTTCTCCGACCTGTTCATCCGGCGGCCCGTCACGACGGTCCTTCTGATGGCGGGGATTCTCTTCTTCGGCATCACGGCGTATCGCCGTCTGCCGGTGAGTGACCTGCCCACGGTCGATTTTCCGACCATCACGGTCAGCGCCAGTCTGCCCGGCGCGAGTCCCGAGACGATGGCGTCTGCCGTCGCCACGCCGTTGGAGAAGCAGTTCTCGACGATCGCCGGCATCGACAACATGACGTCGACGTCCGGTCTGGGCGTCACGTCGATCACCATCCAGTTCAACCTGGAACGGAACATCGACGCGGCCGCACAGGACGTCCAGGCAATGATCGCTAAGACGTTGCGCGATCTGCCGCCAGGCATCATTCCGCCGTCGTATCAGAAAGTGAATCCGGCCGACGGGGCCATTCTGTACTTCACGCTGACGTCGTCGTTGATGCCACTGTCGCAGCTCGACGAATACGGCGAGACGCTCATGGCGCAGCGCATTTCGATGGTGCCAGGCGTCGCACAGGTGAACGTGTTTGGCTCGCAGAAGTACGCGGTGCGCGTGCAGCTCGATCCGAGCGCCATGGCACAGCGGCAGATCGGGATCGACGAAGTAGCGACGTCGATCGCCGCGCAGAACGTGAATCTGCCCACCGGTGTGCTGAACGGCCCGAATCGCGCCTATACCGTGCAGGCGAACGGCCAATTGCAGGACGCGGCCGGGTTCCGCAAGCTCGTCGTCACGTATCGCAACGGCGCGCCTGTCCGTCTGGGCGACCTGGGCCTGGTCCTCGACGATGTGCAGAACAACAAGGCGGCGAGTTGGTCCGGCAGCAGCCGCGCCATCGTCCTTGCCGTTCAGCGACAGCCGGGCAGCAATACGGTGGAAGTCGCCACCGCCGTGAATGAGCTGATGAAGTCGCTCGAGAAGCAACTTCCGGCGTCGATCTCGGTCCAGAGCTTGTACGACCGAACGCAGTCCATTCGCGAATCGGTGGCCGACGTGAAGTTCACGCTCGTGCTGACGCTCGTGCTGGTCGTGCTCGTGATCTTCCTGTTCCTGCGCAACGTCTCCGCGACGCTCATCCCGAGTCTGGCGCTGCCCATCTCGGTGATCGGCACGTTCGCGGTGATGTACACGCTGAACTACAGCCTGGACAACCTGTCGCTCATGGCGCTGACGCTCGCCGTGGGTTTCGTGGTGGACGACGCGATCGTGATGCTCGAGAACATCGTCCGCCACATGGAGATGGGAAAGCCGCCAATGCGCGCGGCCATGGACGGTGCGGCCGAAGTTGGGTTCACGATCATGTCGATGACGATCTCGCTGACGGCGGTCTTCATCCCGATCCTGTTCCTCGGCGGCATCGTCGGCCGTCTGTTCCACGAGTTCGCCGTCACGATTGCTGCGTCGATTCTCGTGTCGGGCTTCGTCTCGCTCACGCTGACGCCGATGTTGTCGAGCCGGTTCCTGCGGCCGCACACCGAACAAACGCACGGACGGCTCTATCAGATCACCGAAGCCGCATACGAGTGGCTCGTGCAGAAGTACGGGACGAGTCTTCTCTGGGTCATGCAGCACCGGCGGACGACCATCGTGTTCTCCGGTCTGATTCTCGTTGGTACCGTGGTGTTGTTCGTCATCATCCCCAAGGGATTCATTCCCAGCCAGGACACCGGCCAGCTCTACGCTACGACGGAAGCGGCGCAGGGGACGTCGTTCGAAGACATGGTGCGCCATCAGCAGGCCGCCGCCGCCGTGGTGCAGCAAGACACCAATGTCGCGGGATTCATGTCGGCCACGGGTGGCGGCAGCATGACGACCGGGCTCAATCAGGGGCGGTTCCTGATCGGCCTCAAGCCGCGCGACCAGCGGTTGTCGGTGGACGACATCATCAAGGAGCTGCGTCCGAAGTTGGCAAAGGTGCCGGGGATCACCGTGTACATGCAGAATCCTCCGGCCATCCAGATCGGCGGCCGCGTTTCGAAGAGCCTGTACCAGTTCACTATGCAGAGCTCGGACATCGCGGAGTTGTATCCGGCGGCGCAGCAGCTCGCCGACCAGGTACGGCAGTCGAATCTGGTTCAGGACGTGACGAGCGATCTGCAGCTCAGTAATCCGCAGGCCAGTGTGCAGATCGATCGCGAGCGCGCGTCGTCGCTGGGCGTGACGGCGGAGCAGATCGAAATGGCATTGTACAATGCGTACGGGGCGCGGCAGGTATCGACGATCTACACGCCGAACAACGAGTACTGGGTCGTGATGGAAATACTGCCTCAGTACCAGCGCGACCTGGCGGCCCTCGACCTGTTATATGTTCGCTCGAACACCGGCGCACTCGTTCCGCTGAGCGCGGTCGCATCGGTCACGCAGAGTGCCGGACCTTTGACGGTCAATCACTCCGGTCAGCTCCCGTCCGTCACGATGTCGTTCAACCTCCGGCCGGGTGTCGCCCTTGGACAGGCGACCGACGAGGTGCAGCGCATTGCGACCAAGGTGCTGCCGGCCGCCATCAACACCGGATTCTCCGGCACCGCCCAGGCGTTCCAGTCCACGCAGGCCGGCATGCTCGCGCTGCTCGGGATCGCCGTCTTTGTGATCTACGTGGTCCTGGGCGTGCTGTACGAGAGCTTCATCCATCCCATCACGATTCTTTCGGGACTTCCGTTCGCTGCATTCGGTGCGCTCCTGACGCTGATGATCTTCAAGATCGATCTGAGCGTGTATGCGTTCGTCGGTATCATCCTGCTCGTTGGCCTGGTCAAGAAGAACGCGATCATGATGATCGACTTCGCGCTCGAGGCGGAACGGTCGGAGGGCCGCGCTCCCGCCGACGCCATCGTGCACGCTTGCCTCATCCGCTTCCGGCCGATCATGATGACGACGATGGCGGCGCTCATGGGAACTCTGCCCATCGCGCTGTCCATGGGTGCGGGCGCAGAGTCCCGGCGTCCACTCGGCGTGACCGTCGTTGGTGGCCTCGCGTTCTCACAGCTCATCACGCTCTACGTGACGCCGGTGGTCTATACCTACATGGACACACTGCGTGAGCGATCGGGCCGGTGGGCCAGCGCGTTCGGCCGTCAGCCGCGGCACGAGGTGCTGCCGGTGGCGGCGATGGACGGTCGCGTGGCCGTGAGCACGAGCGGCGACGCAGCGGACTGATCGAAGCATGAGATCCGTCATCGTCGGGACTGGAATCGGTATTCCGACGAATGTCGTGAAGAACGACGTGCTGTCGAAGATCATGGATACGTCGGACGAGTGGATCCGCACCCGGAGCGGCATCGAGCAGCGGCACTATGCCGATCCGGGGCAAGGGTCCGCCGAACTGGGGATGATGGCAGCCGAGCAGGCGATGATATCGGCGGGGGTGACGACCGCCGATGTCGACGGCCTGATCTTCGCGACGATGACACCGAACTACTTCTTCCCCGGCAACGGTCCTCTGCTGCAAGCGCGGATGGGGTTTGGGAATATTCCCACCTTTGATATTCGCCAGCAGTGCTCGGGATTCCTCTACGCGCTCGATCTTGCCGATTCCCTGCTGCAATCGCGCAAGTTCAAGCGCCTCCTCATCGTCGGCGCCGACGTCCACACTCCATTCATGCCCTGGCAGAATGGATGGGATGTCACCATTGGACGTGGCGATGGGACGGTGACTCCGGAGCAGTACGCAGCAAACACGGCGATCCGCGATCGGACCGTCCTGTTCGGGGACGGAGCCGGTGCGATGGTCGTCGAGGCGCGTGACGACGATCGGCATGGATTTTTCGCGTCGAAGCTGTTCAGCGACGGATCGAACATCGAGGCGCTTGTACGTGCCGGGGGTGGGGTTTCGTCGGCGTCCGTACGTGACGCACGAGCAACTCGACGCGGGCGAATCGATTCCCATGATGGAAGGTCGCTCGGTGTTCAAGGAGGCGGTGTCGCGCATGCCGGAGGCGGTTCGGCAGGTTTGCGCGTCTGTCGGGGTGGAGGTTGCCGACATCGACCTGCTGTTGATTCACCAGGCAAACCTCCGGATCGTCGAAGCGGTGGCGAAGCAGCTCGACTTCCCGCCGGAGAAAGTTCCGCACAACATCGAGCGATACGGGAACACGACGGCTGGCACCCTACCGATTCTCTACCATGAGTGTGTGCGTGACGGACTCATCAAGCCCGACATGTTGATTTGCTTCACCGCGCTTGGCTCGGGATTGCACTGGGGCGCGGAGCTGTATCGGGCGTAGGCGCGTGTCTCGTTGTCTCGTGTCCCGTGTCTCGTGTCTCGTGTCCCACATCTGGCCGAGACCTGCGCACTCAGGCATCTTAACGCCGACCGGTCAAACGGCGTCTGCCATTCACGCGTAGTTATATCAGGGCGCGGCTAAGTCATGGTAGGAAAACCGTTTCCGCGCTCGATGTGTCCAACAGTCCGCAGTGCTCGCTCTTTCCCTCCCAGATGATGCCTGTCACACGCGTTCGCGCGCGGCTCCAACGACGCAGCCTTGGTGGGCGGCGCTCCGGATTCACGCTCATCGAGATCCTCGTGGTGATCGTGGTCATCGCGATTCTCGCCACGCTCGTCGCGCCAAACATCTTTCAGCACGTTGGTGCAGCGAAAGACGCCACGGCCAAGTCTCAGATCGAGATGCTCGGCGCCGCGCTCGACGCATATCGTCTGGATAACGGACGATATCCGAGCACCGAACAGGGGCTGAATGCCCTGTGGGAAAAGCCGACGGTCGACCCGCCGCCGAACTGGCGCGCGCCATACCTCCGGAAGCCCGTTCCTCCCGACCCCTGGGGACGACCGTATGTCTATCTGTTCCCTGGGCAGGTGAACCTGCAGGGATACGACCTGTTGTCGTACGGCCGCGATGGCACGCCGGGCGGCGAGGGCGAAGACGCAGATATCACCAGTTGGAAGTGACATCGCGTCGGCGCAGCCGCCGCGATGTCATCCTCAGCCTCACTCATGCCTACCTACGCGTATCAAGCCGTGGACGGATCGGGCAAACGCCTGCGTGGCCACGCGCAGGCGGTGAGTTCGGGCGCGCTGGCGCGTACACTCGAACAGCGCGGGCTGCTCGTACTCGACGTCGCGGAGTCGGCTGAGGCCGAGTCGTCACAGCGTGGGTTCCGCTTTGGGCGACGGCGCGAGGTACTCGAAGTCACGCGTGCCATGGCTGCGCTGCTGCCGGTTGGCATGCCGCTGGCCCAGGCGCTGCAGGCTGCGTCGGGCGTTGCATCGGGCGATGTGAAAAGTGCAATGCAGGAAGTGCGGGCGCGCGTGGAACGCGGCGACACGCTGAGTTCAGCGCTGGCCGAGCATCGCCAGCTATTCCCACCGCTCTACGTAGGCCTCGTGCGTGCCGGCGAGCGAAGTGGCGACATCGACGCGGCGTTCGCACGCCTGGCGGACCAGCTCGATCGCGACGAACAACTGCGTGGTAAGGTGCTTTCGGCGGCAATCTATCCCTTGTTGCTCGCCACCGCCGGCGCCATCGCCGTGACCGTCCTTCTGCTCTTCGTGCTGCCGCGGTTCGTGACGCTGCTCGAGGGAAGCGGAGCAAAGCTGCCGACGTCAACGTCAATGTTGCTTGCATTTTCCGCCCTGCTGCATCGCTTCTGGCCGGTTCTCCTGCTCATTCCGTTCGGGGTCGCCGCGTTTGCCGCGTGGGCCACGAACACGGACGATGGCCGGCGGGCCTGGTCGAAGATTCTGCTCACGCTGCCTGGCGTGAGCATGTTGCGGCGGTATGCGTTGGCGGGGCGCTTCGCACGTCTGGTCGGCGTGCTGCTCGGCGGCGGCGCGCCATTGCTCGTCGCACTCGACGACACCATAGAATCGATCGGAGACCCCGTCGCTCGAGACGATGCGGTGCGCATTCGCACTCGCGTCCGCGAAGGGAGTTCGCTTCGGGCAGCGGTCAGTGACAGTTCGATCTTCCCGCCGCTGCTCGCGCAACTCGTCGGTGTTGGAGAGGAAGCTGGGCAGTTGCGAGTGTTCCTCATGAAGGCGGCGGACATTTTCGAGGAACGAACGGAACGCGCGACGCAGCGTTTGGCCACGCTTGCCGAACCCGCCATGATCGTGATGTTCGGGGCGATCGTTGCTTTCGTCGCGCTCTCGCTGCTGCAGGCGATCTACGGCATCAACGCGAACTCGTTCAAGTGACCACCGGCGCCCGCGGTACTCGTTCCGGCTTCACGCTGTGGGAGCTCACGATGGTTCTCCTCGTGATGTCCATCGCCGCCACGCTCGCTGTGCCCGCGTTCGCACGTTTGGGAAGCGAGCAGCCCGCTGGTGGCGCCGACGCGCTGCTCGGACTGCTGCACGATGCGCGCAAGGCTGCCATCACCTTCAACGGCACGTCCACGTTGCGCGTCGATCCCAAGACGCTCAAGTACCAGCTCGATACCTCCGGCGTGAACGGGTTCGGCACGTTGGCGACCGGTGTGCTGGACCTGGGCATGACGCGGACGCTCGCCACCGATCAACCGCGGTTGCAGTACGTCTTTCGGTCCACGGGAGCGGCCTTCGCCGACACGGCGGTCATTCGCGGCGGCGACGTACCGCTGATTGTCCGCGTGGACGCGTGGAGCGGAATAGCCCGTGCCGATTCCCGCTGACCGCCGCCGGCGCGGCATCTCGTTGTTCGAGGCCGTGGTGGCGGTCGCCATCGTCGGCATGACGGCGGTGGGCGCGCTCGAAGCTGTCGGCTCAGACATGCGGACCGCGGAGCGGGCTCGTCGTGCCATGGAGCTCGAGGCCCTTGCCGGCTCCCGCCTGGAATTCATGAATCTGTTGAGCGACGTCGAGCTCCAGTCGCTGGCCGATTCCGTGGCGAAAGGCAACTTCCTGCCGCCTCTCGACGAGTACTCCTGGACAGCGACGAGCACCGCGCTGTCGGCGCAGGCTGGCGTGTATGACATACGGGTCACTGTCGAGTGGCCAGCCGGTTCATACACCGTGCGGACGTACCAGTACCGCACTCCTCCGTTGGTGACGCGCCAATGATGCATGCGCGCCGCGGAATGACCCTCATGGAGCTCGTGATCGGACTGGCGATCACGGGCATGATGGCCGCTGCCGGTGCGGCAGCCTTCGGTTCGATCATCGATCACCGCCAGATCATCCGCGACGCCTCGGTGTCCACCGAGCGAGCGGCGGCGTTGCGCGAGATGCTGCACGGATGGATCGACGCCGGCCAGGTGCAGATCCAGCTCGGCGGAGGTCCGCGTGGACTCTCACGTGCCGGCCGCGGAGCCGCAGCGCCGTCTACCGGCGGAACGAACGTCGCGGCGGTGTCCGCAGCGCAGGCAAGCGGCGACGAGCTCACGTTCACGACGTCTGCGCTCAATCCATCGCTGCTGGCGGACGTGCGCATTCGCTTGTACGTGGACGCCGACAACAACACGTCGGAAACGGGACTCTGTATCGAGTATCAGCCGAACGTGCAGACACCGCTCGTGCGACGGATGCTCGATTCGACGATCGATTCGTTGAAAGTGGAATTCCTCGATACGCGCACGAACCGCTGGTTCGCCGCGTCGCAAGTTTCGACGGTTGTTCCAAAGGCTGTGCGCGTGACGCTCGGATCGAGTCTTGTCCAGCTTCCACGGATCCTCACACTGCCCATGATCTGGCCCATTGGAAGCGTCGGCGTAGGGCAGGCTGGCCGATGAGACCGCGCCGCGGAGTCGCGTTGCTCGCCGCTCTATGGCTGGTCGTCGCCATTGCGACGGTTGCATTGCAATTCAGCCTCGAGGCACATGAGCGGCGGACCATCGGGATACTGGCCTCCGAGCGCGGCATTCAGCGCGCCGCGGCGGCGGGAGCGCTGGCGCTCATGCAGGCCAGACTCGAACAGGCGCTCCGCGTGGCGCCGAGCACGAGCAACATGGCCGTCAGCCGTCTGCGGGTGGGCGATCCGTGGCTCGGTGTCGATTCGTCGTATTCCGGGCCGGTCCTCGTCGACAGCATGGAAGTGGACGTTCAGGCGCAGGACCTCGGTGAAAAGCTGAACATCAATCAACTCGGTGAGACCGAGATCCAGACCTTCTTCAGCTTCTTGCTGCACGACTTCAGTAAGTCGCAGCAATTGGCGCAGACCATTCTCGATTGGCGCGACGCCGACAGCATCGCGCGCCCGAACGGTGCTGAGCGCGACGACTATATCAAAGCTGAGATGTTGGCGTTGCCGACGAACGCGCCCTTTCGAGACGTAGAGGAGCTGCAGAACGTGATGGGCATGACGCCAGAGATCTATGCCGCGGCTTCGCCGTATCTGACGACGCGCGGCTCGGGCACCATCAACGTCAACACGGCCCCGGTCCCGGTGCTGCGCGCCTTGCCTGGCATGACCGACGCGACGATCAACATGATCCTACAACTTCGGTCACAGGGGCGGCGTATCAACAACATCACGGATCTCTTCCCGGGACAAACTGGCGGTCGTCGCGTTCCCGGCCAGTTGTCGAGCCAGGCAGCTGTCGGCGCGCTGAGGGGGCGGACAACCACGACGACAACGGAAATCGAGCTCACGATCACATCGCGAGCCGGTCCGCAGGCTGCTCCAACCAAACTCACGGCCATCGTGCAACGTACCGGCAATCGGGCCACCATCTCGTATCGCCAATGGTGACTCGCAGGGGCAAGCAATCGAGCAAGCGAATCCGCACGGGCATCGCGATTGGGCCGGCCGAGCTGATCGCCGTCGACGTCCGCCTGCGGATAGAAGGCGCGTTCCGTGCGCCACTCGAGCTGCCGCCACTCGACGGCGGCGCGTGGCCGTCGCTCGCAGCGGCATTGCGTGCGTTGGCGGAGACGCTTGGCGTCACGAATGGCACGCTCGCCGTGTCGCTGCTGCCGCCGCTGAGCGAGGTGCGCCGTCTCGACTTGCCTCCGCTCGGCGACGAGGATCTGCACCGGCTGCTGTCGCGGAACGCCGCGAAGTACTTCGTTGGGGCGAAATCGCAACAACTCATCGGTACGTCGCGAACCGTGCGAGGTGCGCGCGGTGCAACTGGCGGTGTGGTGGCCGCCGCCGCATCGGCTCGTCTCGTGGCGGCCATTCACGTAGCGGCACAGCAATCCGGGTGGACGATCGAGACCATTGCGCCGGCCGAAGCTGCATGGGCGGCGGCGGGAACGTCGTTGTGGCCGTCGTTCGCACGAAAAGCTTCTTGCGTACTCGTTGCACATGCCGGCCACACGGACCTGCTCCAACTGGACGATGGGCGCCTCGCTGGTGTGCGGCGCCTCGGACCAGGTGCATTCGATGCCGACACGATCATCGATGCCGTCGGCCCGAATGCTCGCCTCGGTATCGAGGGGGGCACCCCACAGCGCCGCGTGCTGTCTGCCGCTCTTGCGGCACGCGGAGTAAGCGTGACCGCGCCCGTCGGAGAGTGGTCGTCCTCTACAGAAACGACCGATGTGCTGGCGGCGCACTTCGCCGGCAGCGGCAGTGGGCCGGTGCTTCGCGGCGAGGAAAACCTCGCGCTCGACCGGGCGCAGGTCCGCCGCGCAACCTGGACGCTCGGTGCCGCCGCGGCAGTCATACTGGTGCTTGCCGCGACCGTCCAGCTCTGGGGCGTGCGTCATCAATTGAGCGTGGTCCGCGCCGAACGCGCAAAGCTTCGGCCGCAGATCGCGTCGACACTCGTCGGCCGCACCACGGTAGACGCAGCCTATAGAAGTCTCGCATCGCTCACCGCAGCCGAGCGTCAGTCGGCGCAGTGGTCCTCGTTGATCGCCAAACTGAGCGAATCGATACCGGACGACGCCTATCTCACGGCCATTCGCGCGCGTCAGGATTCGCTGATCGTCGATGGCCTGGCCGCTCACGCCGCACGCGTCTTCGACGCTCTGGAGAAGACGGCCGGATTGGCGAACGTGCAATCCGCGTCACCCGTGCGCCGCGAGCTGCAACAAGATGGCGCGGCGCTCGAGCACTTCACCATCGCCGCTCGCGTCGTTGGCACGAACGGACATGTGCTGCCGACGCCGGCCTCCAATCCGGTTGCGCCGAGGTCGATCCCATGAAGTGGCATACGATGAATGCGCGCGATCGGCGCGCCGTGATCACTGGGGCGATCGTGTTGCTTCCAGGCGTGCTCTTCATTTGGGGCGTTCGGCCCTATCAAGCCGCACTTGGCGAGGCACGCGATCAGCTGGCAACGGAACAGGCAACGTTGGTGCGCGAACGGGCCGCTGTCGCGGCAGCGAACCGGAATCCACAACTCCAACGCGTCGCCGATTCCGCCATGCGCGCGATGCGACCACGCCTGTTCGAAGGCAAGGACGACGTCATGGCGAGCGCGGAGCTCGCGTCGTACGTTGGCGACGTGGCCCATCGAACACGCGTGTGGCTACAGGACGCCGGGACTCGTCCCGCGACACGCGGCAGCGACGGCGTGCGTCAACTCCACGTGGAGATTCGCGCCGAATCGGACTTGCTCGGTACGCTCATGTTCTTGCAGAGCCTCGAGCGTGGCGACAAACTGGTCCGTATAGAACGGCTCGACATTTCTCGATCGCCGCGTGCTGATGAAAAAGAAGCCGAGACCTTGTCGATCGCGGCGATCGTCTCTGGCTTCGCGACGGGGCAGCCATGACTCTGCGCGCTGTGAGTCGCACGTCGGCGGGACGCATCGCTCTCGGGGCGTTGACGCTGTCGATGCTCGTCCTGCTCTGGGCGATCGTTCGTGCCGTGCGTCCGGAACCGCTGCCACCGACGCCGGCGACGACGCTCGTGAGCCTATCGTCAATTGTGCGGCCCCAACCGGCACCGGTCGCGGACGTCGACGCGGCGGTAGAACACGACGTCTTCGCATCCGATCGCGCTGCGTCGTCGGTGCCCTATCGAATGCCGGGCGAGACCGCCGACTCCGACGCGCCTGCTGTCGTACCGGACAAGCCGGCGGTACTTGGCACCGTCGTGGCGACCGATGGTCGCAGTTTCGCGACGGTGCAGCTCGGCGGTGCGAAACCGACGCTCGTGCATGTCGGCGATCGGATCGGAGCGTGGACGGTTCGAATAATCGAACGCGGCAAGGTAACGCTCGTGAGTACCGGCGGCGTCCGTGTGGACGTTGTTGTGCCCAAGCCAGGAATCTGACAATGTCTATCGCACGATACACCGTGTTGTTGAGCGTGGGCGCCGTAATACTCGCGCGTCCGATGATTGCGCAGGGCGGCGCCTCAAGCCGGGCCACACGCATTCCGGCCGTGCCGCCGAAAGCGGCAGCCGACACGACGAAGAAAGTGCCTTCCGGCGTTGTGCTCGACTTCCAGGATCAGGAACTGCGCGTGGTGCTCGACGCGCTCGTTGCCGCCGGTGACCTGAATGCCTCGATGTCCAACATCCCGTCTCAGCACATCACGCTGCACATGGGGCGCCCGGTGACGCGAGACGGCATGGTGGAGCTGGTGAAGAGCGTCGCCGAACAGAATGGTTTGAAGGTGACGCAGACGGCGTCGCTCATTCAGATCGCTGGACCCGACGTGCCGCGCACGACACAGACGCCGGCACAGACGTTCGCCCAGCAATTGATGCAGGCGAACCAGCCGCAGCCGACGCGGCTGTTCACCTATCGGCTGAAACATGCCAGCGCGGTGCAGCTTGCTCCGGTGCTGACCAATCTGTTCAGCGGCACCTCGAACAGCACGCGCTTCGGCGGCACGACAGTAATACCCAATGCCAACGGCGGATTCTCGACGATCAACACGGGCCCGTTCACGATCAGTTCGCCGCCGCCCGGCAACGCCGCTGCGGGGATCACAGGGAATACCACCAACATTGCGACGCCCTTTGGCGGCCGTGGCGGTCGGGGTAATGCCGGTGGCGGTGGAGGCGGAGGCGGTGGAGGCGGAGTGGGCGCCGGCGCGCTCGCGCAGCTCAGCACGGCCTTTCAGCAGGTCAGCGGTGCCCTCTCGGGCCAGGCGTCTGACATCCGCATCATTCCAGAAGAATCCACGAATTCTTTGCTCGTCCGCGCCAGCGACACCGACTGGCCGCTGGTGCAGCAAGTCATCCAGAACGTGGATCTTCGTCCCCTGCAGGTGCTCATCGAGGTGACGATCGCCGAAGTCGAGCGCACGCACGCGCTCGACCTCGGAGTATCGGGCAGTGCCAAACGCATTCCGAAGGGGAAAACCGCTGCTGACGCTACGGCCACCGCGCCGTCGCCGGCGAGCGCACGAGACTTCATTCTCGAGCTCACCGGGGGCAAGGGGACGATCAATTATGACGTGGCGATCTCGGCGCTGCAGGAGCGCGGGAATGTACGCGTCTTGTCGCTTCCCGTGATCATTGCACAGAACAATCGGCAGGCAACGTTGAACGTGGGCTCCCAGCGGCCGTTCGTTCAGGTATCGCAGACGGTGGCGAACGATCCCACTGGGCGCGTGCAGACCGTACAGTATGTGAACGTGGGCACCGTGCTGACGATTACGCCGACGATCAATCCCGACGGGTACGTCAACCTGCAGGTGTCGCAGACCGACAACAGCGCAACGAACGAGGTGCAGTTCGACGCACCGGTCATCAATACGCGCGAAGCCACGACGCAGATATTCATTCGTGACGGGCAGACGACGGTGATCGGCGGGCTGGCCGGCAACACGCACAGCACAGATATCTCAGGCATCCCGTTGCTCAGCCGAATTCCGATCATCGGACCGCTCATATTCGGTAGTACGACGCACAACGAGGACACGAGCGAGTTGTTCCTCTTCCTCACGCCGCACATCATCTCGAGTGACGAGGACATCGACAAGCTGCGCGAGGCAGTGAAGGACGGGAGCGATCTGCTCAAGGAGATCGATGTCGGCCCACGCATCGTTCCCGCGCGAGACAGCCTGCGGATCAAGCCCGACACGGCGCGAACGGATTCGCTCACCACCATGCGGCGCCGTCCGCCACGCTGATGGAAACCGCGCAACAGCACTCCGCGAGCGAGTTGCTCGACGTCGAGCGGCTCACGACCGACCTATCCGCCGACTGGCTCGAGCAATATGGCGTGCTGCCGCTGCGTGCCGGTAACAATGCGATATCCGTGGGAACGTGGCTCGACGGCGTAGACCCGCTGGCGCTCGACGATCTCCGCCTGCTGTTCAGGGCGCCCATTGTGCTCGAGCGATTCGAGGAGCACGATCTCCGGGCGGCCATTCGTCGTGTGTACGCGCCGGAGGCGGCGACCGCCGAGGGCGTGATCGCCGGCATGAGTGGCGACGCGAAGGGGATCGACGGGTCGATGACGTTCGGCGGAGGCGGCGACTCCATTCCCCTCGACGATCTGCTGCACCTCGCGAACGAGGCGCCGGTCGTCCGGCTCGTCAACCTGCTGCTGATCGAGGCGCTCGACGCCCGCGCATCGGACGTGCACCTGGAGGGATACCAGGACGGCCTGCGCGTACGCTATCGAGTGGACGGTGTGCTGCAGCCGGCGCCGTCGCCACCGCCGCACCTTACGGCGGCGATCATCAGCCGTCTCAAGATCATGGCGGAGCTCGACATCGCCGAGCGCCGGCTGCCGCAGGATGGACGAATTCGCCTGCGTCTGCAAAACCGGCAGGTGGACGTGCGCGTGTCGACCGTGCCGACATTGCACGGCGAGAGTGTCGTGCTACGTCTCCTCGACAAGGAGCGCGGCCGGATCTCGCTGCTCGAGCTGGGCATGGCGCCCGATACGCTGGAGCTGTTCACCGAAGTCGTGTCTCGTCCACACGGCATCGTGCTCGTCACGGGTCCCACTGGATCCGGCAAGACGACCACGCTCTACGCCGCGGTGGAGATGATTCGAACGGGGAGAGAGAAAATTCTCACGGTCGAAGACCCGGTGGAGTACGAGCTTCCTGGTGTGCCGCAGGTGCCGGTGAATGAGAAGGTCGGCATGACCTTCGCCGGTGCACTGCGTGCGCTGCTCCGTCAGGATCCCGACATCATTCTCGTCGGCGAAATCCGCGACGCCGAGACGGCGCAAGTCGCCACGCAGGCATCGTTGACGGGGCACCTCGTGCTGTCAACGTTGCACACCAACGATGCGCCCACCGCCATTACGCGTCTCCTCGATCTCGAGGTGGCGGCATATCTCGTGGCGAGCACGGTGGACGCCGTACTCGCGCAACGGCTCGTTCGCGTCATCTGCTCCAACTGCAAGATGGAGACGGTACCCGACAAGGCGGCGGCACGCCGCATTGATGTGGAACGGTACGGCCTGATGCGTGTGTGGAAGGGCGCTGGCTGCGATGACTGTCGCGGCACCGGATACCGCGGTCGCACTGGCGTGTATGAGCTATTCGTGATGGACAACGAGCTCCGGCTCGAAGTACAGCGACGGCGCGGATCGGAAGAGCTGCGGAGCATGGCGATCGCCAAGGGCATGCGCACGTTGCTTGACGATGGCGTACGCGCCGCGCGCGCCGGTGTGACCACACTCGACGAGGTGCTGCGCGTCGCACGCGCCTGAGGTCGTTGCGCGGAATCGCCGCTCCGATTCCGTACGTGCACGCAGGTTGCCTTTATATCCGGGCGCGGCTCGCCACGCCGGCGAGCCCGACCACGCAACCGCAGCAGAGGTGCATGCAATGAGAATTACCGTTATCACCACAGCCGCCGCCGCCGTGCTCCTCGTCGCCGCCGCCGGCGTGCAGGCGCAGGAGCCGGCCGCGTCCAGCCAGCGCATCCGAATCCACAAGGAGTTACCGGCTGCGACGCCCACGACACCCGACACGATGAGCGCAATGGACACGACGACCATGAGCGTGTCACCGACCGTCGCGCCCTTGCCCGAGTGGTATCGCGCCACGAGTTGTCCCAGCTACGACACACTGGAAGTCCGCCGTGTCGCCATCAAGACTGATCTCTACGTGCCGGGCTCGGGAATGATCTCTCCAGACTCCGCGAAAGCGCTCGCGCTCTGTGCCGTACCAGGCCAGGTGGGATCGGGTGAGATGAACAACGACAACGGCATAGTGGAGTACGCAATCGACGTGATACCCAACAAGATGAAGACGCACACGAAAGTGATCGTTGACGCCAATTCCGGAGCTGTGATATCGTCGAAGCAATTCGGAGGTCTGCGCGGCGTCGCCGGGTGGGTACGGGAAAGCGCCGAGCATCGCATCAACAAGGGCAAGGGCAATCGCGCCGCAGCGGACTCGGTGAAAGCCGGCCTGAAGCCACCACCACGCTGAGTCACGCTCTGTCGGAGGTTCGTCAGAACCGCGGCTGAAGGCCAGACTCAGGCATTGTACCGGCGTGCGCGCCAGGCCAGATTCGCATGAATGGCCACGACGCGCCGCCGGCTGCTGCCTCAACCGCCTTCTGCCTTCTACACCGGCGCAAGGGCCAGCACACGTAGCGGACTGCCGCTTCCCTGTACGAGCTTGAGCGGTGCCGCAATCACCACCGCGCCGGTCGCTGGGAGTCGGTCGAGGTTGCACAGGCTCGCCAACCCGAACTTGCCGTTGCCGTGCATCGTCGTGTGATTCGGGAACGGGGGATCGAACGTGCCTGCCTGCCCGGCGTCAGTGCCTACCGTCTCGACGCCCACACCGAGAATGTCGCGGTCCCTCGCCAACAGTTCGGACGTGCTCCTGTGGAATCCGGGGCTGTGCGGGCCGTCGGCCTTCACGTTGAGGAACTCTGACGGGTCGGTTCGCTTGCTCCAGCCGGTGCGCAACAGCACCCATGCGCCGCGAGGAATCCGGCCGTGTGCCTGCTCCCATGCCGTCACGTGCTCCGGCATCAGCAAGAAATCCTCATTCTTCGCAACCTCGGCCGTCACGTCGATCACGCAGGCGGGGCCGACGAAGCGGCGCGCCGGAATCGTGTCGCACCGATTGTCGGGAAGATCTTTGCCGGTGATCCAGTGCACCGGAGCGTCGAAGTGTGTTCCGGTATGCTCACCCATCCGAATGGTCTTCCAGTACCACCCCGGTCCCTGCGCGTCGTAGCGTGAGATGACGTCCATCGAGACGCCAGGCGATGACGCAAAGATTGGTGGCAACCCGATCACCGGCGTATCGGGTCCGAGCGGCTGTGTGAGATCCACAACGTTCAATTCGCCCGAATCAAGAGCGGCGACGAGATCGGCGAGAACCGACATTGATCAATTCCTGAAGTGAAGAGTTGACCGCAAGAAGACCGCGGTGTGTGTCAAACGCCGCTAAAGGTGCGGAATACCTGCGTCAGCAGCCAGTACACACCAACGCCGAGGATGATCACCGGAATGCCGAACCGGATCCAGTTGAAGATCCACATCGGCACGGGTTTCTCGCCCGCACCGAACAACTCCTTCAGCGCCGCGGCGCGGTGCAAGCACCATCCAATCGTGACCACGGCGAGCAGCGATCCGAGCGTCTGCATTCCCGAGCCAAACGTCAGGTCCCAGGGAACGAAGATCGCGTTGTTGATGCTCGGTGGAATCGCGAGGACGAAGCAGGCCGCAGACATCACCCACACCGCGCGCTTGCGCGTGAACCGCGTGTTGTCGGTGAGCCCCGCAACCAGCACTTCCACTGCGCCAATGTCGGACAGATAACCGGCCCCGAACAGGCTGATGAAGAAGAGCGCACCGAACAGCCATCCCGCCGGCATCGCCGCGAACACTCTCGGCAAGGTGGTGAAGATGAGCCCCGGTCCCGATGCCGGCTCGAGACCGAACGCAAACACCGCCGGAATCACCGCGAGTCCCGCAATCAGCGATGAGCCGGTGTCACCGATCACCGTCCAGAGGGCCGGACGCGCGAGCGGCTCATCGGCGTGCAGGTACGACCCGTACACCACCATGAATGTGCCGCCGAGCGACAGGGCAAAGATGGCGTGGCCAATGGCCGCCGCCATCACGTTGGCAGTCAAATCGGCAAAACGGAATTCGAGCAGATACCAGCGCACACCAGCCATGGCGCCGGGCAGTGTCAGCGACCGGATCATGACCAGGATGGTTATGATCGTCATTGCCGGCAGCACGATCATGCTCACGACCTCGATCCCCTTGCGCACGCCTTTGAGCACCACGAGCGCGCAGGCGAGGAGCACAATGCCCGTGAAGACGAGCTGCAGCAGGAACGACTTGAGCACAAAGCCGTGATCTGGCGGCAGAATGGCCGCAGCGTCGAACGGGATGTGCGCGACCGTCGCCACTTGACCGACCGCGTAGTAGAGCACCCAACCAATGACCGCCGAGTAATAACCAGTGGCCGCAGTGACGACGAAAAAGAAGAACCAGCCGACGTAGCGGCCGAACGGAAACCCGCCGAGTTGGAAGGCACCTACCGGTCCGCGACGCGTGTGGCGGCCGAGCGCAAACTCGGCCATCAACGCCGGCACGCCAATGACGACCGACACCAACGTATAGAAAAGCACGAATGCGGCGCCGCCGAACTTCCCGACCATGTACGGAAAGCGCCACACGTGGCCCAGCCCGATGGATACGCCGACGATCGTCATCAGGCCGCCGAAGCGAGACCCGAACGTTTCTCGAGCTTCGTTCACGTGGCGTGTTCCACGTCGGCGAGAACATCCAACGCGCGATCGATATCTTCAAGCATCGTATAAAAATGAGGAGCCAGTCGGATCACGCTGCCGCGCGCCGAAGGGATGACGCCGCGCGCACGCATCGCCGACTCCACCGCGTGCGAATTGCCCACGACGAACGCCGTCGTCGCGGTCTTGCGACTGATGTCGTCCGAACCGTGCAGCGTGAGACCTCGCGAACGGCCGCCCTCGATCAAGCGCCGACCAAGAACTTCGAGCCAGGCCCGGATCTTCGCGGGCCCGATGGCATTGATCATCTCCATTCCCGCGCGCGCCACGTATGCGTTGATCACCGGCGGTGTGCCGCTGTCGAACCGGCTCGCCGTCGGCGACCAGTCGAGTGACTTGGCGTCGAACGCGAATGGATTGGCGCGACCGAACCAGCCCGTCACGCTCGGGTGTAGCGATTCGACGATCTCCGGTCGCACGTACAGGAAGGCGATCCCGGGAATGCCCATGAGGAATTTGAGATTCCCCGAGGCGAGAAAGTCAATTCCAAGGGCGCGCACATCGACCGGCACCGTGCCCAGCGTCTGATACACGTCCACGAACGAGAGTGCGCCGGCTTCGTGCGCCCGTGCGGCGATGCGCGCCGTGTCCTGAATGAATCCGTTCAAGTAGTAGCCGTGGCATGCCGAGACAACCGCGGTGCGCTCGTCGATCAGCGTATCGTACACGCCCGGATCGATCATCTCCTCTCGCACCGGCGCCCAGGATACGTGCGCGCCACGCGGTTCCTGTGCGAGCCACACCTGTGCAATGCTCGGAAATTCGGCCTCGCTCACGACGATCTTCGCGCGTCCGCGGCCGAAGTCGATCGCGCTGGCGACCGCGCTCGTCGCCTCCGATACGGAGCTGAATACGGCAATGTCGTGCGCCGACGCGCCGATCAGCCTCGCGAACTCGATCTTCGCGAGCGCCACCTCGGACATCCAGGCATCCCAGTCCATCCCGATGTGGTTCCACGACTCGAGATACCGCTCGGCGGCCGCGCGGGTGGCGTCTGTCTGAGGCGCCTGCGAGCAATTGTTCATCGGAATGCACCATCCGAGCAGCGGGATCTGGCGCCGCCACGCGTCGAGATCGTATCCGGGGATGGCGCCGGTCAAGAGACCACTCGCGTCGAACGCTTTCGGTCGAGGATCCAACGCCGGAAGCGGAAGGCGTTCTCGGGCAACTGCAGGTCCATTCCGTAGTGCTCGGGGCCGACGGCGGCGACGCTGGCGACGATCACGCTCAGTGCCTCGCGCTCGAGCGCCGCCATGAACGCCTCGCCAAATTCGACCGTGGTGGCAGCCGACGCGACGTGCTCGATCCCCGCGCCGCGCGCGATCGCCGCGATATCAGTCACCCCGGAGGTTGTCTGCGAGTCGAAGCCGCCGGTAGAGAGGAGACTTCCGTTGTCGAAAACCACATGTATCAAATTCTTGGGCCGGTAGCGGGCGAGTGTAGCGAAAGTTCCCAGGTTCATCAGCACCGAGCCGTCACCGTCGAGCACAACCACCCGTTCGTCGGGAAGGTGCGTTGCCAGCCCGAGCCCAATGGACGACGCGAGCCCCATTGCGTGCTGGAGATAGAAGTAGTTGTCGCGATGGCCGAGGTTGTAGAGCTCCTGGGCACACGCACCCATGATCGTGACGACGAGCTTGTCCTGCAGCTCGGGGCAGATCATCTCGAGACAGCCGGCGCGTTCCATCAGTCCTCCATCAGGTCGCGGGTGAGCAGGAGCGCAACCGGAGAGAGAGAACTCTGCGAGAACGTCCACGCCTCGCGAATCTGCTTGGCGACCTTCTGCGGATCACGCGCGTACTCGAAGGGAATGTCGAGGGCGCGGAGCAGGCCTTCCGTGACGATGCCTCCACGTGTGTGCCACGGGTATGGTTCCCCCCAGTGGCCACGGAACGCGATCAGCATGCACAGCGGAATGTGATAGAGCTGGGCAAGCGAGACGATGCCGTTGATCGCGCCGAAGAAGCCGTGGTTCTGCATGAGGAGGACATGCGGTGTGCCGGCGAAGTACGCACCGGCGGCGATGCCGACCGCTTCCTCCTCCCTGGCGACTTGCACGAGTTGGACGTCGGGGTCGTCCTCGGCGCGCTGGAGGAGAAGGCCGAGCCAGGTTTCGGGAAGGGCCGACACGGATTTGATGCCCGCGGCCTTGATTCCCTCGAAGATGATCTTGCTGTTTTCGTACGAGACGGTCATCGCGTGAGCCGAAGAATTACGGGGAAAAGGTCAATCGCCCCGCGGGAAGTATCGTCCCTATCGTGCGGCGTGTCGAGCGTGAAGGCCGCCGCTAGATTACGACGTATGGCTGACGCGTCCACCGCTCCGTTCGGAACGTTCTTCATTCCGGGCCCCACAGAGGTCCGGCCGGAAATACTCGAGCAGATGACGCGGCCCATGATGGGACACCGCGGCAAAGCGTTCGAGGCCATGTTTGCGCGCATCGAGGCGGGACTCCGCGACGTGTTTCTCACGGCGCGACCCGTGTACATCGGAGCGGCTTCGGCGACCGGGTTCATGGAAATGGCCATTCGCAATACGGCCGAGGGGCCAATCCTCGCCTTGGTGAACGGCGGCTTCTCGGAGCGGTTCGCCAGGGTGGCCGAATCATGCGAGCGGCGCGTCGAACGAATCATTGTGCCGTGGGGCGGCACCTTCGATCTGAATGTCGTGGAGGACGCGCTGTCCAAGACGGATTTCGTCGCGGTCACCGTCGCACATTGCGAGACGTCCACCGGCGTGCTGACAGATGTAGCTGCCGTCGCCGAGGTGGCCCACCGCCATGGCGCGATCGCGATCGTCGACAGCGTCTCCGCGCTCGGCGGCGTGGAGTTGACCGTCGATGGGTGGGGGCTCGATTTCGTTCTCACCGGTTCGCAGAAGGCGCTCGCGCTGCCACCCGGTCTCGCGTTTGCCGTGGCGTCCGCGGATTACGTGGAACGCGCGAAAAAGGTACGGAACCGCGGATTCTACTTCGACGTCTTGTTGTATGACGCCTTCGCGCAGAAGAACCAGACGCCGAGTACCCCCGCGACCTCGCTGCTGTACGCGGTCGAAGCGCAGATGGGGAACATCGGCCGCGAGGGTATCGAGCGGCGGTGGGAGCGCCATCTCACCATGCGCGACGCGACCATTGACTGGGTCCAAGACGTCGCGCGCCGGCGTGGTGTGGACATCGGCATCATCGCGCCCGAAGGATCACGCTCGCCAACCGTGACCGCCGTTTCGTTGCCAGCCGGAATGTCCGTCAAAGAACTGCGCGAGAAGATCCTGACGCGTGGTTATACCGTGGGTGGCGGCTACGGCCAGCTCGCCGAAACGACCATCCGTATTGGCCACATGGGCGATCACACCGTCGAGGGTCTGCGGCGGTGTCTGCATGCGTGCGACAACGCCATCGCCGAGCTCGCCGAGCGGCGGCGCCTGGTCAGAGTGTAGGCGAGCCCATCACTCGGCGATACAGCGCCAGATACTTCTGCGCCGATTGCTCCCAACCGAAATCGCGCGCCATCGCCGAGCGCATCATCGCCAGCCAACCATCGGGCTGCTCGAACTGATCGAAGGCACGCGCCATGGCGCGCATGAAATCCGCCGGCGTGTAGTCATCGAATAGAAAGCCGGTCACGCCATCTTCGATGGTGTCGGCAAGACCACCGACACGACGCGCGACGGGCAGTGTGCCGTACCGTTGGGCGCGCATCTGCGTGAGGCCGCACGGTTCATACAGGGAGGGCATGAGGCACATGTCGGCACCGGCGAGCAGACGATGTTCGCGCTCTTCGGTGAATCGTGTCTCTACGACGATGCGGTTCGGTGCGCGGCCGGCAATGGCGTGCAAAGCGTCCTCGTAGCGCGGCTCGCCGGCGCCGAGGAAGAGATACTGGGCGTCGAACGCGAAATAGCCCGCGTCACCGAGGATGAGGTCGAGCCCCTTTTGCGATACGAGCCGTGCGCTCATGGCCACGATCGGCATCTCGTCGGTGGGCCGAAGCCCCGTTTCGCGCTGCAGGTCTTCGCGGCACTGGAGCTTTCCAGCGAGCGAATGGAGGGAGTAGTTGGCCGGAATGAGCGGATCGGTGACCGGATCCCAGATCTGCTGGTCGATGCCGTTGGTGATGCCCACGAATCGGTCGCGCAGGGCAACGAATACACCCTCGAGCCCAAAGCCGCCTGCCGCAGTGCGCAGTTCGTGCGCATGCGTGGGGCTGACGGTGGTGACCGCGTCGGCAAAGACCAGCCCGCCTTTGAGCACGTTCACCCGCCCGTGCCATTCGAGCTGCCTCCAGTTGTAGAGTGACGGCGGTAGCCCGAGCTGCTCCATGACATCGAACGGGAAGTGGCCCTGATAGCCGGCGTTATGGACCGTGAGGACCACTTGCACGCCCGCGAAGCGTGAGTCGTGTGCCAGCGTCGTGCGCAGGTATACGGGGGCGAGCGCCGTGTGCCAGTCGTGAACGTGCAAGAGCACTGGCGCATCTCCCGCGATCGTCTCGAGCGACGTCAGGGCGGCCATGGCGAAGCAGGCGTAGCGCCGGTCGTTATCCAGGTAGTCGCCGCCAGGAGGCCCGTAGATGAACGAGCGCGAGAAGTAATCTTCGCTCTCGATGAAATACACATCGATGTCCGCGAGTGGATCGGCGGGCGCAGGATTGTACTTCCAGAGTCGCACGCGCTCCGAACGTTTCCCCACCTGCACACGGAAGGGCGGGCCGACGGGCTCGATGTCGCCCGCGTTCTCGCGCGCCTGATCATAGAGCGGCATGACAATCGACGTCGCCAACCCCGAGGCAGCCTGAAAGCGCGCGAGGCTATTGACGGCTTCGCCGAGCCCACCGCTTCTCGCGAAGGGCGCCAGCTCGCCCACCAGGTGAACTACGCGGGCCGATCTTCCATCCGCCGCTCGGAGCGGGTTTTCCATGAGAAGTCCTCAACCAGGCCGCCGTTTGCGGAGGATAGACGATTTTGCGCAGGGGCGCCATGGATGTACGTCGAGAGTGTGAACCTGCAGTCACCACAAACATCCGGCGTATCGCCTACCCCGTTCCCTGACACAAGTAGGGTAACTCACCGACTTCCGGATTGCTGAGAGAGCACGATTGTAGAAGGTTGTCCAAGGAGTCGTCATGAGGAAATCAGCGAACACTCCGGACCGAGCTACCCTGCCTGCGCCGTGGTCGGCCGCGGCACTCGATTCGTCCTGGCCGAGGCGGGTAGTCGTTGGAACACATGGCGGCCCGTCGGCCGACGCGGCGGTGTCTGTCGCACAAACGTTTGCCGATCGCCCCGGCACGGTCGTGCAATTCGAGATCGGCGATCCCGTGACGGCAATTCTGATCGCTGCGGCAGACTGTAACGCGGATATCATCGTCGTGGGCGTTGGCCGCCCGTCACCCGAGTACCGGAGGCTTGGCGACGGCATCGCGCCGTCGATCGCCCGCCTCACCAACGTGCCGCTCTACGTCGCGGCGCGTTCGTCGCACGCCCCGGCATCGCGTTGCGTCGTCGTCTTTCCGAACGGCAATGTTCATGGCCCGACGCTCGCCGTGGCACTCAGATGCGTCGCTGCTGGAGCATCCGTGTGGCTGGCGTTTCCAGACCGAACGTCCGTTCCAGCGGATGAGGAAGCGCTGCGCTCGGCGCCCGAAATTGTCGAGCACGCCATCGGGCACGATGCGCACGTGAGCACACTCGACGTGCGCCGCGTTGAAATCGACGATGACATGCTGACAGGAACTCTCAATCTCGCCGAGGACGTGCACGCTGACCTGATCGCCATACCGCTCCAGGGAGAGCCTGGCGTTGAGCGGACCTTTCTGCCGAACCTGGCCGAACCGTTACTGGGAACGGCATTATGCTCGATCTTGGCGGTTCCCGGTGGGTGGAACGCTACGCGGTCCCGGTGGCGATCGTCTCCAGTTCCTCCCACCGCTGAATGAGCACCTCCAGTTCGGCCTCGGTCGCGACCAGCCGCATCTTCGCCTCGACAACGGCGGCGCCGTCGCGGAGTAATACAGGATCGGCGAGCGACGCATAGAGTCGCTCGCGCTCCTTCTCCGCCGCCTCGATGCGATCGGGAAGCAGTTCGAGCTCTCGTGCTTCCTTGAAACCCAATCCCTTTCTCTTGTCCCGTGCTTTCGTTGCCGGCTCCGGCTCACGCTTTGGTACGCTGGCTTTCGTCGGCAAGACAGGCACTTTTCGCTGGCGTACCCAATCGGAATAGCCGCCGGCGTAATCGCCCACATGACCCCCGCCCTCGAGCACGAGCGTGCTGGTGACCACATTATCGATGAATGCGCGATCGTGACTCACCAAGATCAACGTGCCGGCAAACTCGAGGAGGAGGTCCTCGAGGAGATCCAACGTCTCGATATCGAGATCGTTCGTCGGTTCGTCGAGCACCAGCAGGTTGAACGAGCGCGTGAACAGCCGCGCGAGCAGCAAGCGATTGCGTTCACCGCCTGACAGGGCTCGTACAGGCGTACGCGACCGATCGGCCGAAAAAAGAAAATCCTGTAGATACCCGAGCACGTGGCGCCGCGACCCGCGTACATCGACGAATTCGGCGCCGTCGGCGATGCTGTCGAAGACGCTGCGCTCCGGATCGAGTTGCTCCCGCAGTTGGTCGAAATACGCAGTCTGCAGGTTGGTTCCCAACCGGACCGTGCCGCTATCGGGTGTGAGCTCGCCGAGCAACAAGCGGATGAGTGTCGTCTTGCCCGATCCGTTCGGGCCGATCAAACCGACCCGATCGCCGCGCGTGATCATCGTGCTGAAGTCGCGTGCGATGACGCGATCGCCATAGCCGAAGCTCACGTGTTTCGCCTCGATGACGAGTTTGCCGCTACGCTCGGCATCCTGCGTCTGCAGCCGCACGGCACCAGTGCGTTCGCGGCGCGCCTCGCGCTCGCGACGCAACGCCTCGAGCGCCCGCACACGTCCTTCGTTGCGTGTACGACGCGCCTGAATGCCGGTTCGGATCCACACTTCTTCCTTGGCCAGCTTCTTGTCGAAATCCTCCCACGCCTTCTCTTCCGCGGACAGCGCCTCGTCTTTGCGCTGGAGATAGGTGTCGTAATCCGTTCCCCAGTCGCGCAGTCGCCCGCGATCGAGCTCGATGATCCGCGTTGCGAGACGGCGCAGGAATGCACGGTCGTGCGTCACGAACAGCAGCGTCGTGCCGCGATCGATGAGAAAGTCTTCCATCCATTCGATGGCCGCGACATCGAGGTGGTTCGTCGGCTCGTCGAGCAGGAGCACGTCGGGGTTTCGCACCAGCGCCCGTGCGAGCAATGTCTGTCGCTTGCGCCCGCCCGATGCCTTGGTGAATGGCGCGTTCGGATCGAGTCCGAGGTGCGACAGCGCCGTGTCCACCCGCGTTTGCATTTCCCAGGCATTGGCCGCCTCGAGCGCGTGATGCAATCGATCCAACTCTCGCAACGCAGCCTCACCGCCGCCGGCAGCAACGCGGTGACTTGCGGCGTGATATCGCGTGAGCAGGCGGCCGGCATCGCCAAGGCCGGCGGCGACGACATCGAACGTGCTGCCCTCCACGTCGTCGGGAACTTCCTGCTCCAGGCGCGCAACCGAGACGCCGGTCTGTCGCACGATCGCTCCCGAATCGGGCGCCATCGTGCCGTCGAGCAGTTTCATGAGCGTGCTCTTGCCCGCGCCGTTGCGGCCGAGGAGACACACACGCTCGCCGCGCTCGATCGCAAAGCTCGCCTGGTCGAGAATCAGCGGACCGCCGAAGGCGATGCTGACGTCTTGCATCGCAAGTAGGGCCATGGTCGAGGAGCGAGAGCGAGGGGCGATCGGCGACAGAAATCGGTAGCGAAAGTTACACGTCCCACCGCTGCCGGCGTTGAGGGATTCGCTGGTAGTGGGGTACAACCTCACGGCGGCCGATGGTGCCCATCTATGGTGCCCATCTACTGTTCAGGCGATCTTTACCCCTCAATGATGCGACGACGAACGCTCCTGCTCGCGGGCCTCGGTGGCCTGATGGTGCTTGCTGCCGTTGTCTCCGTACGGTTTGTGGCGAGCCGTCCTCGTGCAACGGCGGCCACGTTCGTCGGCGCCCGTGCCTGCGCACGCTGCCATGCGGCCCAGTACCAGTCGTGGCGAGCATCGCAGCAGGCGGTGGCGATGCAGGACGCGCGCGGTACCGCGGTGCTCGGCCAATTCGATAGCACGCGATTCACCAGCGCTGGAATCACGTCCGTCTTCTTCCGGCGCGGCGACCGCTACGTCGTGAATACGGAGGGCGAGGACGGTCTGCCCCACGACTACGAGATTCGATACACGTTCGGCGTGTGGCCGCTACAGCAGTATCTGGTGGAACTCACGCGCGGTCGAGTGCAGGCGCTGCGGTTGGCATGGGATGCGCGTGCCGCGGTGGATGGCGGCCAGCGGTGGTTCTCGCTCGACCTCGGGGTGCGCGTTGGCCCGAATGACCAGTTCCACTGGACCGGACCCGAGAACAATTGGAACTACATGTGCGCCGACTGTCATTCGACAGCCGTGCGAAAGGGATATGATGCGCGTGACAGCACGTATCACACGACGTACGCTGAAATCGATGTTGCGTGCGAATCCTGCCATGGTCCGGCGTCCGAGCACGTGCGGTGGGCAGACGGGTCGCGCTGGTGGCGTGGAGCGGATGATGGCGTGCGCAACCGCCTGACAGAGCGCCAAGGTGTGCGGTGGATCCGTGATTCCGCTGCCCCAACGGCCTATCGCAGTACGCCGCGCGCGACCGATCGCGAAATCGAGACGTGCGCACAATGCCACGCGCGACGGTCCCATATTGCCGACGGGTATACCGCCGGCGCACCGCTGCTCGATTACTACTTGCCACTGCTGCTGTTCAACGGGTTGTATCACTCCGACGGCCAGCAGGAAGATGAAGTGTTCACGTACGGCTCGTTCCTGCAGAGCAAGATGTACGCGGCTGGCGTGACGTGTAGCGATTGCCATGATCCGCACAGCGGAAAGCTCCGTCTTTCGGGCAACGCTGTGTGCGCGCAATGCCATCGTTCCGCGAAGTACGACACGCCTGAGCATCACTTTCATAAAGTGGGGAGCACGGGATCGACGTGCGTCTCCTGCCACATGCCTGACAGCGCATTCATGCTGATCGATCGACGGCATGACCACAGCATGCGCGTGCCGCGCCCCGACCTGTCCGTCACGCTCGGCGTGCCAAATCCGTGTACCCGTTGTCACTCGGATCGCGACGCCGGTTGGGCGGCGGCGAAAGTGCGGACGTGGTATGGGCATGTGCCGTCCGGCTACCAGCACTTCGCCACCGCGTTCGCCGCGGACGACCGTGGCGATCCGCACGCCGCAGATTCCCTGGTCCGCGTGCTCGACGACTCCACGCAGCCTCCCTTCGTGCGGGCCTCTGCGCTGGCGCGCCTCGCTGGCCACCCCGGCCCCATCGCGTTGGAGCACGCGCGGGCGAGGATCAACGACTCACATCCCCTCATGCGCCTCGCCGCGTTGCAGGTGCTCGAGACCGTTGCTCCGTCAGCGCGCATGGTTGCGATCCCACTCCTGCGCGACTCCCTGCGCACTGTGCGACAAAGCGCGGCCTGGGTGCTTGCGCCAGTCTCCGCATCGATTGCCGGCGCCGATCGACGAGCCTTCGAACGGGCCGCCTCGGAGTTCATCGACAGCCAGGAATACAATGCCGACCGCCCAATGAACCGGCAATTGCTCGCCGCGTTCTACATACAACTCAGGGACACAGCGCACGTGCCTCGCCCGCCCGCCCCTAACCGGAATGTTCCATGACCAATCCGCTGCTCGTGACGGTGAAGACGCTCGCTGCCAAGCCCTGGCTGCTCGCCCTGCTCTGGTCGCCGCTGTTCCCGGTGCCTACCGAACACCCGCTCTACATGCCGCGCGCTGTCCAGCAGGCATACAAGAAGGGAACACGGTCGGCCGATGGGCGCCCTGGACCTCGGTACTGGCAGAACCGCGCGCGGTACTCCATGACCGTCACGGCTGCGCCGCCGGATCGCACCGTGAAGGGCACCGAGCAGATCACCTATCTGAACAACAGCCCAGACACACTGCGGCGCCTGATGGTCAAACTCTTCCTGAACATTCATCGTCCAGGAGCGCCGCGGAGCGACGGAGCGGCGGACGCGTACCTGACGTCGGGCGTTCACATCGACGCCTTCGCGGTGAACGGCGCGCCGGCGCAGTGGCGCGACGATCCGCGTTCCTATACCTGGCGACCCGTCACGCTCCCGGCCGCGCTGACCCCGCACGATTCCGTGCACCTCTCATTTGATTGGCATTATGAGATCTCGCGCGAGGCCGGTCGGGAAGGAATGCTCGACTCCACGACGTATTACCTGGCGTATTTCTATCCGCGTGTCGCCGTGTATGACGACTACAACGGCTGGGACACGATGGACTTTACCGATCAGCAGGAGTTCTACAGCGACTTCAACGATTATGACGTGACGGTGCGTGTGCCGGCGAACTACGTCGTGTGGGGCACGGGAACATTGGTGAACGCATCGGCCGTGCTGCAGCAGGACATTCTGCGCCGATTCGAGTCGTCGCTCACGTCCGACGAAACAGTTCGCATTGCCACGAATGCCGACATGGCGGCGGCGCGTGTGACACAACAGAACGGCGTGAATGCCTGGCACTTTACCGCGACCAACGTTCCCGACATGACGTTCGCGCTCAGCAATCACTACGACTGGGACGGCGGCAGTGTCGTCGTGGATGATGCAACGCACCGGCGCGCGAGCGTGCAGGCGGCATACAACGACACGGCTGCCGATTTTCATCACATGGTGCAGTTCGGTCGTCATGCGGTCGGCTGGTTGTCGCGCAACTGGCCGGGCGTGCCCTACCCATACGAAAAGTCGACGATCGTGCAGGGCAGTGCCGACATGGAGTACCCCATGATGGTCAACGACGGGTCCAACGCCGACACGACTTTTTCGCGCTTCGTCGCCGAGCACGAAATCGCGCACACCTATTTCCCGTTCTACATGGGAACGAACGAAACGCGGTACGCCTTCATGGACGAAGGGTGGGCCACCACGTTCGAGTATCTCATCAACCAGGCTGACACCGGACGGGAGCATGCCGACCAGTTCTTCAAGCAGTTCCGGGTGGCCTCATGGACTCGCGATCCTTCGCCGCTCGAGGATCTGCCCATCGTCACCCCCGCTGACATGCTGAAAGGGCCCGCGTATGGAATCAACGCCTACGGCAAGCCGGCGCTCGGCTATCTCGCCGTGAAGGACTTGCTCGGCGACGCGGAGTTCAAACGATGTCTGCACGCTTACATCGACCGCTGGCATGGCAAGCATCCCACACCGTGGGATTTCTTCAACACGTTCAACGACGTGTCGGGAAAAGATCTCAACTGGTTCTGGAGCAACTGGTTCTTCAGCAACGACTACATCGACCTCGCCGTCGAGCGCGTGACAAAGGCCGGCAACCGCTACACGCTCGTCGTGGGCAACGTCGGCGGCATGGCGGCTCCATTCGACGTGCGCTTGCATTTCGCTGACGGCAGCAGCCAGGTAGTCCACGAGACACCCGCGGTCTGGGCGGCGAATCAGCGACAGGCGACGGTTGCGCTGCCTGTGACGAAGGCAGTCACGTCGCTCGAGCTCGACGGTCGCATCTGGATGGATGCGGACCCGTCGAATAACAAGTGGTCAGCGGGGAAGTAATAGTTCTCGCGTCATCCTCGGCTAGTGATCTCCGACCTCGGTGACGGCTGGCTCATGTGTGCGAATTGCCGCGCTAGCAAGCCATTCGCGGAATCCTTATGCTTCAGCACATGAATGGAACCATGCCCAACTGGACTAACCACATTCACGCTGATCCGCGCGTCGCGGCCGGCAAGCCAGTGATCAAAGGCACGCGGCTTACGGTCGATTTCGTGCTTGGCCTGCTTGCTGAAGGTTGGTCGCGCGAGCAGTTGCGCGCTAACTATCCCCAACTGACCGATGACGGTTTGCGCGCCGTGTTCGCCTATGCCGCGGACGTGCTGCATGATCAAACGCTGCTACCAATGCATCCCGGCGCCGCGTGATGCGCTTGCTCGTCGACGAGAACGTCCCGCTTGATACCGTTCGTGCCCTGCGCGCCGCAGGGCACGATGTGTTTTCAGCGAGTGAGTCGTCGGCTGGCGAAGACGACGAGATCCTTCTCTCTCGCGCCAGCGTCGACGAGCGACTCGTCGTCACATTCGATCGTGACTTTGGCGAGTTGGTCACGCGTCACAAACGAGCCGCCGCGGCGGGAGTCCTGCTGTTGCGTTTCATTCCACGAAGCGCCGATGAGGTATCGGGATTGCTCGTCGAGTTACTTGCGCGAGCGGATCTCGCTTTCGAGCGCCGGTTGACGGTCGTGGATCGAACCCATTTGCGACAGCGTCCTCTGTAGGCTATGCGCCAGCACGCCGGCGCAACAGCGATCGTGCGTGCAGCAACCGTAGCGTCACTGGTCCCGGAACCCGAGCGAGGACGCGATAGAGCAGTGGTGCGTGTGGAGTGAGATGAACTTCACGCCGGGCCTCCGGCGTCTTTCCCTCGGAAATCAGGTTGCGGACCTTCTCCAGGCGCACCTGTTCCAGCAGGTGGTGGTAGCGATCGCTGTGCTTCGTGAGAAATACGGCATCGCTACCCCACACGCGCTCCAGCACGGCGATTCGCGCTGAGAGGCTCGTCAACGTGGGTGCAACGGTCAACCGGGGTCCCTCGTGACCATGTTGCCACGCCGTCTCACAATCCAGGTACGCCGCGGTCCCCGCGCGCGCCAATCGGCCATAACATTCCCAATCTTCGTAGGTCCGAAGATCGTCGGCAAAGTGCAGTGCGTCGCCAGCGGCCTCGCGGCGCACGACCAGCGTGCTCGTGAAGATGTAGTTGGCGGACATCTCCTGCAGATAGAGGTCTCCAATATGGACGGAGACCTTTTCCTGTCCGTCGGTCAGTGGCGTGAGCGTGGAGAGTGGCGCACCGGGGCCAAGAATCTCGTTCCAGTCGCGCCGATCCTGATGCCAATTCACGAGATAGTCGTGGTGCTCCACTCCTCGCTCGTCACGAACGGCAAAGTTACTGAAGCAGAACAACACGTCGGCGCGCGACTGCATCAGGGCGCGCTTGCGTTCGAGGCCGCCGGGAATCCACTCGTCATCGGAATCGAGGAATGCCACGAGCGGATTGCTTGCCGCGTGCACGCCGAAGTTGCGCGCGCGGCCCGCGCCGCCGTTGGCTGTACGCACGTACACGATGCGATCGCCGAACACCCGTAGGCGTTCTTCGGTGTCGTCGGTGGATCCGTCATCGATGACGATGATTTCGTCCGAGGCGCGGCAGGACGCCAGCGCACTATTCACGGCGCGCCCCACCAGACCCGCTCGGTTGTATGTGGGTATGATGACGGATACCCGCGCGCTGGACATGACGGCTCCTACGCGCCCTTCGCGAGCTCGCGGGACGACAACTTTGGGAAACCGGGGATTCGTTCACCCGCTACCAGGACACGCTTCAATGCCGACTTGAATCCGAACTGGTACCCGTAGCGAGACCATCCGCCCAGATTGCGCGGAAACACCTTGAGTGATCGGTGTGTGGCGCTCACGGCATTCCACTCCAGCTTCCACGGATAACACGGCCCCAGAAAATTGTAGCGATCGAATTCGCGCCGGCTGAACAGGAAACGGAGCACCTCGTGTCGCATCAGGTTGCCGGGTGAGAAACGCGCGGCAACCGACTGATCGTAGCCCGTCTTGAGCGCGAACATGGTTCTGTCGCCCGTCAGGCAAAAATCGAACGCGATCAGTTGGCCGTTCATTCGCAATGTAAAGAGATAGAATTTCCCCTCTCTAATGCCCCAGCGCGCCACGCGGCGATAAAACTGTTCCACGCGAGCGTCCGACTTCATGGAGGTGCCTTCTTCTCCCTTCCAGCTCTTGTCCTCGACATCGAACGCCTGCGACAGCAGCTCTTCGAGGCGCGGGCTGTCCTGCACTACCTCGAAGGCGAGCGTTCCTTCCCGCTCTGCCCGCCGTCGCCCCTTCTTCAGGTTATTCCGTAGCTTGGAATGCAACCCGGACTCGTAGGTTTCCCAGCTCGATTGCAGATCCACCCATGGTGCCCACGGCTCGGCATAATCATGAACCGGATATCCTCGGCGCCGTAACGTCTTGCTGAAGAGCGCGCCGTTCGCACCGTCGTTCGCCAACTCGTCGAACCGCATGATCGACTTCGATTTGCGCACCTGCAAGAGCCGCACAAACATCGCCATCACTCGGTCGCGCGACTCGGGCTGCACCAGGAAATCGAAGTAGAACGAGTGATCGTTGGTCAGAGAATTCACAGTGGTCCGGCTCGCGGGTTCGGTGCCGGCGCCACAGGGGAACACTCCCCGCACTTCACCATACTCTTCGAGAACGACCGTGCACAGCTCGCCCGGTACGCCGAACGCCGTCCACCATTGCTCGTACCAACCGGGCCCCAGAAAGATGCCGGTGTCGCCGTATCCTCTGGCCAACGCATCCCACGCGGCGAGCACGTCGGGCGAGAACTCCCAATCTCGGTAAATCCGCGCTCGCCAGCCGCTACCGAGCGTGAGGGTTTCCATATGAAGAGTCATGGCGGCCTCTGCGTCCTCGAGAATGCTGTCCCCCGATACAAGTGACTGTAGCGTCCGTCACTTTGATCGGTAGCTGACGTTGCATTGGCGCAATGATGGGCACAATCCGCTCGAGCAGTCCGGCGAACCCTGACACCACGTCGACCCAGCGCAGCCTAGTAGCCGGCTTATTGCAAACGTTGGGCCCGGTTGCTCGAGCCTATCGGAATCCAAGGATGGAGCAGCGCGATGGCGGCCCGACTGTCCCGGCATTACGATATCGCCGCATAGCGGAGCCCCACCGAGCCAAGGCCCCCCGCCGAACGTCAATTCCTGGAGCAGCCAACGTGCAGCGTCGAGATCTGTTCAGGTCACTGAGCGCAACCGTAGCCTTTGCACTCTTGCCCCACGACGCGGTAGCCGCGTGGGCTCACGTCGCTGCCGGGTTGCGTCCATCGAGCGGACTCACGGACGCGCAACTCGCCAAGATCGGCGCGATTGCCGATGTCTTGCTCCCACGCACCGACACGCCCAGTGCGACCGATGTCGGAGTGCCTGCATTCGTCAATGTGATCGTCAGCGAGAACTACAGCGCCGCCGACCGTGACGCGTTCGTCGCCGGACTCGCCGGCATCGATCCCGCCGCGATCGCCGGCATCGAGGGCCTGGGCGACCGGCGCGCCGAGCCGGCCCGCACCTACTGGCGATTAAAGGGACTGATCGTGCACGGGTACTTCACCAGCGAGCCGGTGATGAAAGACGTGCTCAAGGTGCAGGTCATGCCCGGCAAGTTCGAGGGCGCCGCCCCCATGTCCCATGCGTGACCTCACCGAACGGACCCACTTCGACGCGATCGTCGTTGGCTCGGGCATCAGTGGTGGTTGGGCCGCCAAGGAACTCACCGAGCGCGGCCTGCATACCCTTGTCCTCGAGGCGGGCGGGCCGATCGATCCCAGCACGGACTTTGGCGAACATATCCAGCCTTAGGAAATGCACTTTCGCGGTCTCGGCGACCGTCATGCACTCGAGCGCGATTACCCCGTCCAGCGCGACTGCTACGCGTGCGACGAAGCTGGGACACAAATTCTTTGTGAAAGACACAGAAAATCCGTATACGCAACCCGGGAGATGCGCCGTTCAGCTGGTTTCGCGGACGCCAGGTGGGCGGTCGTTCGATCACGTGGGGCCGGCAGGTCTATCGGTGGAGCAACCTCGACTTCACGGCCAATGCCAAAGATGGCCATGGCAATGATTGGCCCATTCGCTATGAGGACATTGCGCCCTGGTACACGTACGTCGAGCAGTTCATTGGCGTGACCGGCGCGCACGAGAACTTGTCGCAGCTGCCTGACGGCAATTTCATGCCGCCCATGCCGATGACCTGTGTCGAGGAGGACGCGCGCGGAAAGATCCTCCATGGGTTCGGCGGCGAGCGGGTGATGACGATCGGGCGTGCGGCGGTTCTCACGCAAGAACCACAAGGGGCGGCTCGCCTGCCATTACTGCGGTCCGTGTGAGCGCGGGTGCATCACGGACTCGTACTTCAACAGCATTGGCTCGACCCTCCCCTCCGCGCGAAGCACGGAAAGACTCACGCTGCGTCCGCACAGCGTGGTCGCCGAAGTGCTGTACGATCCCAAGCGCGGCGCGCGCGCGCGGCGTGCGCGTCATCGACGCGAATACGATGCAGACGCACGAGTACACCGCGCGCATCGTCTTCCTCTGCGCGTCGACGATCGAGTCGGTGCGCCTGCTGCTCAACTCGAAGAGCGCGCGTTTCCCGGACGGACTCGCCAATTCGAGTGGTACGCTGGGGCGCTATGTGATGGACCATCACTACGGCTCCGGCGCGTCGGGTCGCTGCCGGGGTTCACCGACAAGCGGACGACCGGCCATCGGCCCAACGGCATTTACATCCCGCGATTCCGGAACGTGAAGGACGCGCATCCGGATTTCCTCCGCGGCTACGGCATGCAGGGCGGATCGGGTCGCACGGTTGGGGCCGCGGCGCGACCTGCCTGGTGCCGGCGCGGCGTTCAAAGCATTCGCTGATCGACGATCTCGGCCCGTGGACCCTCTCCGCGTCGGGCTGGGGCGAAACGCTGCCCCACGAGGACAATCGTGTCACGCTCGATCCCAGTGCGAAGGACAAGTGGGGAATCCCCGCGGCGCGCATCGAGGTGCGCTGGCGCGACAACGAGCGCGCGATGGACAAGGACATGCATGTCCGCGATGGCGGAGATGCTCGACGCCGCGGGCTGCCACGACATCCGGCACGCATGGCTCGACCAACCCGCCGGGCCACTGCATCCACGAGATGGGCGGTGCGCGCATGAGCATCACGCCGAAGGACGGCGTGCTGAATCAAGCTGGAACCAGGCGTGGGACGTGAAGAACCTGTTCGTGACCGACGGCATCATGCATGGCGTCAGTTCGGCTGCCAGAATCCAGTCGATCACCTACATGGCGCTCACGGCGCGCGCGGCGGCCCACGCGGTCGACGTCACGAAGCGAGGCGCACTGTGAACCGCCGTGATTCGCGTGCGTGCCCTCGCCGCCGCGGCGCTCGCTCGGCGTCGACTCGCACCGTTCGCCCATCGCGATTGTCCGTCACCCATCTCGCGTCTCAGTTCAAACAATCTGTCAGCCGCTGGTGTTACGGCCGCTCTCGCTCGAGCGAGTTCTGCGCGGCGGCGAAATCCATCGGGCTATCGCGCGATCGACCTGCTCGACGAGCAGGACTGGGCGGTCGCGAAGCAGCTCGGGCTGGCGTGCGCGATGGCGAACGGGTTCGGCTCCATCCCAGGGGATTCAACCGGCCGGACAATCACGACCAGCTCGTCGCTGACGCCGAACGATTGATGCCGAAAGCCGCGGCGGCGGGCGTGCCGAATATCGTGTGCTTCAGTGGCAATCGTGCCGGGCTGTCGGATGGCGAAGGGATCGCCAACTGCATTGCCGGGTTCAAGCGCATCACCCCGAGTGCCGAGCGCCACGGCGTCACCCTCTGCCTGGAAATGCTGAACAGCAAGGTCGACCACCAGGACTACCATGCCGACCATACGGCATGGGCCGTACAGGTGGTCGAGGGCGTCGGATCGCCGCGCCTGAAGCTGTTCTATGACATCTATCATATGCAGATCATGGAAGGCAATGTGATCGCGACCATTCGGGCGAATGCGCCGCACATCGCGCACTATCACACGGGCGGTGTGCCCGGGGCGCAACGAGATCGACGACACGCAGGAGCTCAACTACCGCCGCATGATGCAGGCGATTGCCGACACGGGGTACACCGGTTTCGTGGGCCAGGAGTTCGTGCCGAAACGCGCCCCTGTCCCGTCGATGCGGCAGGCGTACGAGATCTGCGATGTGTGATGACCTTGGCGCGGGTCAGGTGAGACGGAGTCGTGCGTCGCGCGCCGGTCGTGCAGCGTGGATTGGGCTCCGGGTCGTTGACTGGCTGGATGTCGCTGGCTGCTCCGTAGCGGGCGGCGAGGTTCGAGTTTTCAGTGGTGAGTTGTGATTGGTGCGTTGTTAAAAGCTCACAACTCACAACTCACAACTGGACACCCGAACCTCGCCGACCGGCGATAATGGCCCGCGAGCCAGGCACCCTGGTGCGCATGACCCGTACACTGACAACTGATCACTGATCACTGATCACGCCTACCGCTGAAACGTCACCGCGCCCGTCATGCTCCATGCCGCTGGATCACTGCCGCATGTCGGGCCTGGCATCCCCACGATCTTGATCGTCGTCGCCGTAGGCATCTGCACGAGCACATGAATGCTGTTCTGCCAATACATCAAGCCGAGTTGGCTGCTGTTCTGGTAACAGTAGATGGAGCCGTCGGCGGTCACGCGGTTGAAATCGGCGTTCACCTTACCCGTGGGAAGTGGCGTGAACGGATACGTGGAAACAGGAACGCTTGGCACCGACGTGCCCATCGATATGACGCCCACTGTCGGGTCGGCGTTGTCGTGCACCAGGGCAAGGTGATGATCTTCCATCGTCGTTTGGTCGAAATACCACCGTCCCTGCGCTGTATTCGGGACGTCCTGCATGATGGTGCCGCAGAGTGGGGCGACCGTGCGGCGATTGCCGCTGTAACCGGAAAGCAGCGCACGCAGCGAATCGGCGACCGCCGGCACGAAGTAGTCAATCGGGCAGACCGTCTGGAGGGATTGTCCGATGACGCGGCCCGGATCCACGAACGAAAGGGGCGCGACACGTGTGTCGTAGGCGCCGAAGTCCGAAATGCCGCTGCCCGCTCCTGTCCCGAGCACGCCGAGTGCCGCACCTGCGGCCACCGGGATCGCCACGTCGGCGTTGCACTGCTGGAAGTTGGTACCGCCCGTCGAATACGGCGTGTCGCAACTCTTGTCGAAGCTGCCGATCTGGCTGAGCAACGCCGATGACAGCGCCGACATGTGATAGAAGTAGAACATCACGTCGCTACAGGCATAGAACCTCAGCGTGTAATCGTAGACCACCGGTTGGCCGCCAGTCTGGTTGCTCTGCCGTCCTGCTTGCACGATGGTGATGTTGCCGGGCGCGACGATCGTTGGCAACGTGCCGTGATACCCGCTAGGCATTCCCCAATACGTGTGGTCGCTCGGGAAGACGTGTCCGGACGGATTGAGGTTGCCCAGCGGAGCGATCGACCCGAGAACGTTGACGGGCACCGGAGAAGTCGTCAGGAACGCGCCGCTCGGGCACGAGGACATGTTTGAAGGCGGCTTCAGTTCACCCGACGGCCCTGTGGGGCTGGAACTGGAACACGCAGCGAGTACGAGTACGGCGGCGAGTACAGAGGCGAATACGAGCGTGAGGGCAAGCCCCCACGGCACGGTCCGTACGGGGCGCGCTGGGTAAAGCGCTGACGATGTGCGTCGCGACACGGCCGGGCCTCATTCGGGTGGGGTGAACTTTGCTGCAGCGTGGCCTGCGACCATGCAGTATCGGCAGGCGACGACCTAAGATAGTTGTGGCGGCCCCTCCTCTGGACATATTTTATGTCAAGATGCAATCTTTGTGTCAAGAAGGCGATGTTTTTATGTCCAGATGTTGGCTAACTTGACATAAAGATCCAGCTTCTAGACACCGACGTTCGCATAACCATGCCTCGCGCATCCGCCGCCGCCGTTACCGAACAGGCCAAGCTCGTCCTCGCGATCCTCCATTACCATCCCGGTGGTCTCGGCCGCGAGGCGATCGCGCAGGAATACGAGCGGCGATCCGGCACATCGATCAACTACCGAACCCTGCTCCGTCGCCTCGAAGGCCTGACGGAAGAAGGCCGCGTCAGCCCTAGTGGCCGCGGCCGAAGCCGCATCTATAACCTCGCCGAGCAGCAACCGTCGGCCCCGCCGACTCCACCCCCGACTCCACCGCCGGCAGACGCGCGCGCGCGCGGCACAGAGGCGACTGCGGAAGGGCGCGCACAGCCCGAAGACGATGTCCCACTCTCCAAGGGCGGCTCGGAAGTGCAACGCCTCATTCGGCAGCCCATCGCCAATCGCCCACCCGTCTCGTACCAGGAAGAGTTCCTTCACGAGTACGAGCCCGGCACGACGTGGTATCTGACCGAGGCAATGCGACGTCAGCTGCACGACCGCGGCCGCACGCCAGGCGCGGACCGGCCGGCGGGGACGTTCGCCCACGAGATCTTCGAGCGGCTCCTCATCGATCTTGCTTGGGCGTCGAGTCGCCTCGAAGGCAACACCTATTCGCGTCTCGATACCAAAAACCTGCTCGATTACGGCGTGCGTGCTGAAGGCAAAGACGCGACGGACGCCCAGATGATCCTCAATCACAAGCAGGCGATCGAGCTATTGGTCGATCAAGCCGAAGAGATCGGATTCAATCGCTACACGCTGTCGAACCTGCACGCGGCGCTGTCGGAAAACTTGCTCGATGATCCCGCCGACGAAGGCCGTGTTCCTCGCACTCGTGTCGTGCATATCACTGGCACGACGTACGAACCCATCGGGATCCCGCACCGCATTGCGGAGCTCTTCGATCTGTTCCTGCAGAACGCGGGGGCCATCACCGATCCGTTCGAGCAGGCGTTCTTCGTGATGGTGCACATCCCCTACCTCCAGCCGTTCATTGACGTGAACAAGCGGACGTCGCGCCTGGCGGCCAACATTCCGCTGATCAAGGCGAATCTGTGTCCCCTCTCCTTCGTCGGCGTGCCCGAACGGGCGTACGTCGAAGGCACGCTCGGTGTCTACGAGTACACACGCATCGACCTGTTACGCGACGTCTTTCTGTTCGCCTACGAACGATCGTGTGCGCAATACCGAGCGGTCCGCGAAGCGATGGGGCAACCGGACCCGATACGCCTTCGCTACCGACCGCAGATCGCTACGCTCGTGCGCGAGACGGTGCTTGCTGGGAAGGCGCCGCGGATCGGCGAACTGCGTATTTGGGCGGAGTCGCGCGCTGATCCGGCCGTCGCGCCCGAAGATCGAGATCGATTCGCCGAGATCGCTCTCGATGTATTGGTCAATCTCCATGATGGTTCCATCGCTCGTTACGATCTCTGGCCGAGCGAGTTCGAAGCCTGGAAGGCGCAGATCACGCCGGTGACGTAGCCTCCGCCACTTTACGTGAGCGAGCTGTTCCGTGACTGGTCCGGTTCGTGCGCCGTCCAATGCGGGTGAGGTGACAACCCCAGACCCCGGAGCGATGCGTGATGAACAAATCGATGCAAATCCCGGAGCCGGCAGTGTCTCGCTTCCTCTTTGCCGACACCAGAATGGCCTGGCTGTGGCTCATCGTCCGGGTATATGTCGGCTGGGCGTGGATCAACGCAGGGTGGGCAAAGGTCCACAGTCCGGCCTGGGTCGGTGCCAATGCAGGCACGGCACTGCGCGGATTCATTGCCGGGGCCCTACAGAAGGCAAATGGACCGCATGCTGACGTCTCAGGGTGGTACGCGGCCTTCCTCACGAATGTCGCGAGCCCGCACGCCGCTGCATTCTCGCATGTCGTTGCGTTCGGGGAGCTCCTGGTCGGCATCGCACTCATTCTCGGCGCTTTTACCGGCATCGCCGCGTTTTTTGGCGCCTTCATGAACGTCAACTACCTGTTCGCCGGGACGGTGAGTACCAATCCGCTGCTGCTCCTGCTCGAGCTCCTGCTCGTCTTGGCGTGGCGGAACGCAGGCTGGTGGGGAGCGGATCGCTTGCTGTTGCCAAAGCTCGGAACGCCGTGGCATCGACCTGGGCAATCGGTGTGACGATCGCCTGAACGCCAACGCGGCGTTCGTGATGGCTGCCCCCCTGGACACGGCACGTACCCCCGGGTGTACACTCCGTGGTAGTCTCATGGTCCCCCGCTCATCACCCATCCTATGAATCATTCTTTCCGCTATCCTCTGGCGCTCGCCACGGGCGTGCTGCTGGCGATTCCAGCCGTCACCTCCGCCCAGCAACAGCAAGGTGCGACACGCGCCCTCGGCATCGACACCACCAACTTTGACCGCTCCGTCCGCCCGCAGGACGATTTCTTCCGGTTCGTCAACGGCACCTGGCTCAAGAAGACCGACATCCCGTCCGACGCGTCGAGCTGGGGCGCGTTCAACGAACTGACCGAGAAGAGTCGCACGGCACTGCATCAGATTCTCGAGGACGCGGCGAAGACCCCCGCCCCGGTCGGCACCGAGCGCCGCAAGGTCGGCGACCTCTACGCCAGCTACATGGACTCGGCGCGTGTCGAGAAGCTTGGGCTCACGCCGCTAAAGAGTGAGCTGAATGCGATCGCCGCGCTCAAGTCGTCATCGCAGCTCCCCGTCACCTTCGCTCACTTCGCGCGCCTGGGGCTACAGAGCCCGTTCGGTGTCAACGTGGGGCAGGACCCAAAGAACTCGACCGTCAATATCGTCCAGGTGGGCCAGTCCGGCCTCGGCATGCCCGACCGCGACTACTACTTGCGCCAGGACGCGAAGACTGCCGAGACGCGGACCGCATATGCCGCGTACATCACGCAGCTGTTCACGTTGGCCAACCTGCCCGACCCATCCGGAGCCGCGTCGCGTGTCGTGGCGCTCGAGACGATGATTGCCACGCCGCAGTGGGACCGCGCCAAGAATCGTGATCGCGATCTCACCTACCACAAGATGACGGTGGCCCAACTCGCGTCGGCGACGCCATCCTATGACTGGCACGCGTACCTCAAGGCCGCCGGCATGGCGAAAGCGACCGATGTGGTCGTTCGGCAGCCGGACTACATCACGGCGATGAACGACATCGTTGCCAAGACACCCGCGCAAACATGGCGCGAGTATCTCACGTTCAAGCTCCTCGACCGCTATGCCGACGAGCTCCCCGCGGCGTTCCAGCAGGCGCGCTTCGAGTTCCGTGACAAGACGATGAGCGGGCAGGCTGAGATGAGCCCGCGCTGGAAACGTGGGGTGAATCAGGTGGAAGGAGAGCTTGGCGAGGCCGCAGGCAAGCTGTACGTCGAGCGCTATTTCACGCCCACGGCAAAGGCGCGCATGGATGCGTTGGTGAAGAACATCCGCGCCGCGTACAAGGTGGGCATCGACAGCCTGGAGTGGATGAGCCCCGAGACCAAAGCGCAGGCGCAGGACAAGCTGGCGCACTTTACCGTGAAGATCGGCTACCCCGACAAGTGGCGCGACTACTCCAAGCTGGTCATCAAGCGCGACGACCTGTTCGGCAACTCGATCCGCTCCGCCGAATTCCAGTACGATGACATGGCGAGCCAGCTTGGCAAGCCCATCGATCGTACGCGCTGGGGCATGACGCCCCAGACAGTCAATGCTTATTATAATTCTGTCAATAACGAGATCGTCTTTCCCGCCGCCATTCTCCAGCCGCCCTTCTTCAATGTGAACGCCGACGATGCGACGAATTACGGCGCCATCGGCGCCGTCATCGGTCACGAGATCGGCCACGGATTCGATGATCAGGGGCGCAAGTCTGACGGAGCCGGTAACCTCCGCGACTGGTGGACGCCGGCCGACGCCAAGGCGTTTCAGGAGCGCACAACGAAGCTCGGTGCGCAGTACGCGGCGCTCAACCCAATCGACGACCTGCACATCAATCCCGGGCTCACGATGGGCGAGAATATCGGTGACCTGAGCGGACTGGCGCAGGCGTACCGCGCGTATCGCATCTCGCTGAACGGGAAGGAAGCGCCAGTGATTGGCGGCTTCACGGGTGACCAGCGGTTCTTCCTCGGCTTCGCGCAGATCTGGAGAACGAAGTTCCGCGATGCCGCCCTGCGAAATCAGCTGTTGACCAATCCCCATTCGCCAGGCATGGCGCGCGCGTTCGTACCGTTGACGAATAACGATGCGTTCCTGAAGGCGTTCAACGTGCAGCCGAGCGACAAGATGTATCGCGCGCCGGCTGAGCGGGTGAAGATCTGGTAGTGGTATGCGCACTGGGCAGTGACCGCCTGAACGAACAGGCAAGTGATGACCCCCGGACCTTGTTTGTCCGGGGGTTTCCTTTTGCCTGGTTTTCGCCGCGCGAGGTTACGCTGGCCGCGTAGTTGCACCCGAAGCGCCGGCAAATGCAAACGCGCCCGCTCGTGGTTCCGCTCTGTCTGCTGCTGACAGCCGCTCCGCTCGCCGCCCAACACGCGGCCGACAGCGCGGCCGCCAAGACATTCTTCACGCGACGCGACCTCGCCTATACGGGCGCCGCGGTGCTCGGTACCGCGGTGCTCAGCCGCTTCGACAAGCGCATCGCAAACTGGACACAGCAGCCCGCTCAACAGGCCGGCACCTTCCACAGCATCGTTCGGCCGTTCAACAATGTGAGCGAAACAACGGTCAGTTGGGCCGCGGTCGCCGCTTATGGCGTTGGACGCCTCAGCCATTCGAGCACTGTGACCGAGGTTTCCACGCACGTCGGCGAAGCGTTGGTGATCTCGACGGTCATCGGACAATCAGTGCGCGGCGTCCTCGGCCGCGCACGGCCCAGCGCGAGTCCCGACGATCAATACTCCTTTCACTGGGGCAAAGGGTTCACGCATTTCGACTTTCGTGCCTTTCCATCGCTGCACTCGGCGGCGTCGTTCATTCTTGCTTCGGCGCTCACCGAAGAAGTACACGAGCGGCAACCCGCTGCGGTATGGTACGTCGCGCCCGTACTCTACGGCGCCGCGGCGGCGCCGGGTATTGCACGGATGTACCTCGGCCAGCATTGGGCGAGTGACGTGGCTGCCGGTGCGTTCATGGGAACGCTCCTCGGCTCGCGGGTGGTGAGTTACGCCCACAGCCACCGTCGATCGAAGATCGATCGCTTTCTCCTCGGTACATCGGCCATGCCCGACGGACATGGCGGCATGATGTTGATGTATTCGATCGTGCGATAGCAGCCGTCGCAATAACGGGTCTTACGCGTCCAACGCTTGCGCGAGGTCGGCGATCAGGTCGTCGGGATGCTCGACGCCTACCGATAGGCGCACCATCTTCTCGCTGATGCCCATGCGTGCCTGCGCGTCAGGCGGAATGTCGGAATGCGTCATCGTCGCCGGATGCTCTGCGAGGGACTCGGTGCCGCCAAGACTCACCGCGAGCTTCACGAGCCGCAAGGCGTTGAGAAAGCGAAACGCCTGCGCTTCGCCACCGACCATGTCGAACGAGATCATCGCACCGGGCGCGAGACATTGGCGGCGGTAGAGAGCGAACGAAGGGTCATCTTCCGTGAGATGGCCCAGGTAGTATACGCGCTCCACCTTCGGATGCTCAGCTAAGAAGTCGGCAACGTAGCGCGCGTTCTTCACCTGTGCGGTCATCCGCATCTTCAGCGTCTCGAGGGACCGGAGCAGGAGCCAGCCAGTCCACGGACTGGCCATGGTACCGAGAAAGGTGCGCATCACGCGCACGCGGCCCACGAGTTCGCGCGACCCGAGGCACGCGCCGGCAATGACGTCGCTGTGGCCACCGATGTACTTCGTCGCCGAATACAGCACGAGGTCGGCGCCGTGCTCGATCGGGTGCTGAAAGACCGGGCCGAGGAACGTATTGTCCACAGCGACCACCGGTCGCGTATCGCCGGTCGCATGCTCCGCGGCGAGCGTTGCGCACAATGCAATGTCCACGAGCGCGTTTGTCGGGTTGGCCGGTGTCTCGAGGAAGATCATTCCGACGCGGCCCAGTTCAGCGGCGGATGCGAGTGTCGCCCCGATCTCTTCGCGCGTAGCACCCGCCACGAAGCCAACCGGAGTAATGCCGAACCGCGGAAGTACGTGCTTGATGAAATGGTCACTTCCGCCGTAGATCGGTTCGCTGTGCACGAGCACGTCGCCTGGCTTGAGGAATTCCAGCAACATGGTCGTGATGGCTGCCATGCCGCTCTCGAAGACGGCACACGCCTCGGCGCGGTCCCACAACGTGAGCCGGTCCTCCAGGATCTCGAGATCGGGATTGTTCAGCCGGCTGTATATGAGCCCTGGCTCTTCACCCGGCCGCGCCTCGCGGAGGCCATATGCGAGCGCGAAGAAATCCTTGCCCTCTTCGGCGCTCTCGAAGACGAACGTCGAGCTCTGGAAGATTGGCGGCTTGATGGCGCCTTCGGAGAGCCGCGGATCGTAGCCGTGGCTCATCATCAGACTCTCGGGCCGCTGCGGGCGGTCGTTGCTGCGGTCGCTCATGCCTCCTCGCGATTGCATTGACCGGACCGGCAACCTTCTTCGCGAAGCAATAGATAGCCATTCACACAATACGCTGCGGCCTCGGCATTCTGGAGGCAATGGCCGAAACCCTTACCGGAAGACAAAAGCGGGCCGCGCAATAGCGCGGCCCGCTTTTGTCTTGCCCGAGGTACTACTTCTTCTGGCCGAACGAGAAACCAGTGTCTCCGTCGCCGCTGATCTTCTCGACTCGGAAGGTCTGCTTGTAGGTCTGTCCGTTCACGGTCATGGTCACGAGATAATCGCCGGTATTTGCCTGTGCCTGGCCGGCGCCACCACCAAATCCACCACCACCACCACCGCCACGACCACCCGTTGCCGGAGCCGGCATACCGATGAGCGTCCAGATGCGCCCAATGGGATCGATGGGTTCACCCGTCGCGGCCTGGCGTGCGCCACGGCCTCCGCGTGCGGGCGCTGCTGCCGGAGCTGGAGCGTTGCCGCCAACCCCAAACGCTGCCGCCGTGGCCGAGTCGACGCCGAATTGCGCCCCTGGACCACCACGACCAGCGGCGCGTTCCGCCGGACGCGCGCAGAACTGCTCCCACTGCGTCGTCGGATGTTCGCATGCCTGAACGCCAGGCGCGCCGCCGCGACCACCACCACCGCCACGACCACCCAACGCACCGCCCAGTCCGCCCGGGTTGGTGAGCACCCGGACCTGCGTGCGCACTGTGTTGATGGCATTGCTGTCATAGCCAGCCTTCGCCAGCGAATCGAGCACCATTGGCGCGCGAACCGCCAACAAGATGCTGTCACGCCGCTGACTCGGCGACAGCACCGCATTCCGACGTACCGCGCTCATGAAGTTCCATGTCACGTGATGCACGCCAGCGGCGCCCGGTCCGCTGAGGCGCGCCAGCGTGTCGCCGGCGACGTTGCTCACGATGAGCGCCACATTCGCTGGCGCGGCCGAGGCCAAACGGTATACGATGTCCGCGCCGTAGGGCGGGTTCGCATACGTCATTTCGCTCTGTCCATAGCCGTTGCCCGGCAGCGCCATCTGCGGCGGCTCGCCCCACGCGTACGCTACCTTCGGCGCGAAGAGATACGTGCCTTGCGCCACAACCTTGGGTGTCACTTGTTCGAGCGCCGCGATGTCCGTGATCCAGAGACTGCGCCCGTGCGTCGCCGCGATCAGTTCGTGGTCGCGCGGATGAATCTGGAGGTCGTACACCGGCACCGTCGGCAAGTTCGTCGCGAACTTCGTCCAGTCCGCCCGCGATCGATCGACGCATACACGCTGAGCGAGCTGCCGACGAACAGCAGATCCTGGTTGTGCGGATCCTCGCGAATCACGTGCAGGTAATCCTGCGGGCTCGACTTCGGCAGGTTGTTGACCATCGAGTGGAAGCTTCTGCCACCGTCGTTCGTCGCGAACAGGTACGGCGTGAAGTCGTTCCAGCGATGGTTCTCGAACGCCACGTAGAACGTGAGCGTGTCGAAGTGCGACGGCTCGAGGCGCAAGACGTATGCGTCATGCGGCACACCGAGCGACACGAATTTGGGCGTGAGGTTCTCCCAGTTTCCGCCGTCGTTGTGCGACATCCATATGTTGCCGTCATCGGTGCCCGCAAAGAGCAGCCCGGGCTTCATGTACGACTCCTGCAACGCCACCACCGTGCCGTATGCTTCGGCGCCGGTCACGTCGATCGTGATGCCGCCGGTTATTTCTCCACCGTGTCCAAACGAGCGAGACGCTCACGTTCTTGCGCCGGATCGGTCTTCTTCGACAGGTCCGGCGAGATGAGCTGAAAGATCCTCGCCGCGCTTCGTCGACTTCAGCACCTTGTTGCCGCCGAAGTAGAACACCGGCGGATTGTGCGGCGAGATGAAGTACGGCGAGTTCCAGTTGAAGCGGAGCTGCATGTCCGCAGAATCCTTCTTCTGCTGCGCGCGATAGGCGTCGATCTTCGCTTGCGTTGCCTTGTCCGCCGCTACGAGCGGATCGCCGCGGACGATGGCGATCGAGTCCTCCCACATCCGGTAGCGCTCCTGCCACGTTGGCTTATTCACGCGGCCGCGCTCGCCGGTCTTGAGATTCAGTCTGCTGGACGCCGGCGCCCTGCGACTCGCCCTATACCATATCGGGGTCTGTAGGATCCTGCGCCGTGTAGAAGCCGTCGCCGCCGGAGATCGTGCACCAGTACGTGTTCGTGGACGGTGTGGTGCGGCGCTTGCTCGGTCCGCACCAGGCGCCGTTGTCCTGTGCGCCGGAGCAGATGTTGTACGGAACGGCGTAGTCGTAGCTGATCTCGTAGAACTGTCCGATCGGCAGATTGCGTCGGATACAGAAGTTGCCGCCGCGGTCGAACGTGATCGCGATGCCGCCGTCGTTGGCGATCACCCAGCGCTCCGGATCATTCGGGTCGATCCACAGGCCGTGATCGTCCACGTGCACCTCTGCGCGGCGTTCATGTTCGTCTTGCCGCCGTCGTTCGATACCTGGAGCTCCGTGGACGAGAAGTAGACGCGATCCGGGTTCTTTGGATCGACGCGCACCTGCGAGTAGTAGAACGGGCGCGTGTCGATGGTGTTCATGCGAGCCCAGGTCTTGCCGCCGTCCGCCGAGCGGTAGAGACCATTCGCCTGCGGGATTGCGCTGGAACTGCATCCGGCCTGGCGCGATCGACGCTGCTTCGGTGAGTGCGTAGACGATCTGCGGGTTGCTCGGTGCGACCGCGATGCCGATACGGCCCTTCAGGCCTTCGGGATACCCGCCGCCCTTGATCTCCGTCCAGGTCGCGCCGGCGTCCGTAGACTTCCAGAGGCCGGAACCGAAGCCGCCGCTAATGAGCGAGTACGGCGTGCGGTAGCGCTCCCACATCGACAGATACAGCACGTCCGGGTTCGATGGATCGATCTGGACGTCGATGAAGCCGGTCTTTGTGTTCGCTGGTGCACTTGATCAGCTTCCAGGTCTGGCCACCGTCGGTCGTCTTGTAGAGACCGCGGTCGCCGCCCGACTTCCACGCCGGACCGAGCGCGGCGACGTACACGACGTTCGCGTTGCGCGGATCGATCTGAATGCGGCCGATGTGCTGCGTTTCTCGCAGCCCCATGAACGACCAATGCGCACCGCCGTCCGTGGACTTATAGACGCCGGCGCCAGGCTCGATAGTATTGCGCGAGTTTGGCTCACCCGTGCCCGCCCACACCATGTTCGTGTCGCTTGGCGCGATCGCGAGCATGCCCATGGAGACGACTTCCTTGTCGTCGAACAGCGGACGCCAGGTGATGCCGTTATTAGGTACTTCCAGATTCCGCCGCCGGCCGCGGCCACGAAGAGCGTCTTGGACGGGCCAGGAATGCCCTGGACGTCCGATAGACGGCCCATGAAGTTCGATGGCCCGACGTTGCGCCAGCGGAATGCGCTAACGACAGAGGAATCCAGCGTTTGAGCCGACACCGGTGCAGACAGCGATATGGCAGCTGCAGCACCGGCGAGAGCGGTGAGCAAACGGGTTCGTTGCATGACGAATCCTGCTGAGGGAGGGACGAAGTGGCTGGAGTACAACACTACAGATACGAGGGCGTCAAAGTAAATGTTGATTCTGGTTGTGCCCAGAGTCTATACGTATAGGGTAGGGTAAGAGCATTTCGGCTGTGCCCCCCCTCGATGTCAGACCCTGTCGGTCCCCACCATCCCCATACCCGACCTCCTAACACCCTACGCCAATGATGCACGTCGCTGTGGTCATGCCGGGACCGAATGAGCCGCTTCGCCTGGAGGAGTTCCCAACGCCGTACCTGGAGCCGGGAGCCGCGCTGCTGCACACCCTCTACTCAGAGGTCTGCGGCACGGACGTGCACATCTATCATGGAAAGCTCGACGTCCCGTTTCCGATCATCCCCGGGCACGTGTCGGTCGGTGTCGTGGAGGCGTCGGGGGGCAAACTTCGGGACATCGACGGCAACACCATAAAAGAAGGGGACGTCGTCACGTTCCTCGACGTCCACGAGACGTGCAACAACTGCTACTACTGCCTCGTGGCACGGCAGCCGACAAAGTGTCCGCATCGCAAGGTGTACGGCATCACGTACAGCGCGAAGGACGGTCTCCTTGGCGGCTGGTCGGAGGCGATCTGGTTGAAGCCGGGCGTGAAGATCATCAAGCTGCCCAAGGAGCTCTCGCCTGAAACGTTCATTGGCGGCGGCTGCGGGCTCGTTACCGCGCTGCACGCCGTAGACATGGCCGAAATCCGGCTCGGTGAGTCGGTCGTGGTGCTCGGCGTAGGTCCAGTAGGACAATCCATTGTTGCTTTCGCATCGCTATCCGGCGCGAGCGATGTGATCGCCATTGGCGCGCCGCGCCCCCGTCTCGATTTTGCGCGGCGAATGGGTGCGACGGCGACGCTGGGGCTGGATCTCCCGGCGAGCGCGCGCGTGGAGGGAGTGCGCGGTCTCACGGGGGGCCGCGGTGCCGACGTAGTGATCGAGGCGAGCGGCGCGCCAGATGCGGTGAAACAGGCGCTCGATATGGTGCGCGACGGAGGTCGCGTCATCGTCTGCGGTCAGTACACGGACAACGGCTCATTCGATCTGAACCCGCACTGGCAGCTCAACCGCAAGCACATCGAAATCAAAGGCTGCTGGGGGTCGCGATACGACCATTTCTACCGCGCGGTGGGGCTCACCGCCAAGTACGGCAACCTCAAGCCTTGGAAGGAGATGGTGAGCGGCCGCTACGAGCTTGGCCAAGCGGATGAAGCCTTGAAAGCAGTGGAGGATCGCACGGCGATCAAGGCCATCATCATGCCGAATGGGACGTCCAGCACCGCTTAGCGGTACTCCGTCAAGACGCCATGTATCCCGCGCGCAGGGCCGGCAGGCTTCCTACGATCCAGATCAGAATACCGAAGACGATCGCTTGCTTCTTAGAGACCTTCGCGGTGACGTAGTAGCCAATCGCGAGCAGAACCGTCACCCAGAGCGTGATGAGGTCCAGGCGCATGAGCAACTGGATCAACAGTTGGTTGCCCGTTTCCGGGTCCATGAAACGCGCCGGGCTGAGCGATATCGCCGCCGCTCCCGTGAGCTTCGCCGGATCCATGAGCAGACCCTGTACGGCGGAAAGCACCGTGCCGAGAACGCGAGGCATATACGACCAGGCAGCCACGACGAGCGCCGCTTGATAGGTCTGTCGTCCGCCCACCACCTTGCCGACTAACCAGGCCACGCTTCCGAGGATGAACATGGTAACGAGCATCACCACGCCGAAGCCCCATTTGGTGACCGCTTCGGACATGCCACGCGTCTTCTCCATCATTTCTTGCGTGATCTGCGGATTCTTTGCTATCGCCTTGGCCGCGCCGCGCGTGAATTCGGCGTCGAACACCGGCTGCAGCACGTTGTAAGTGGCGAAGAAGATCACCCCCATCGTCAGCGATACAAACAGCAGCGGCGGCCACACGCTCCTGTTCTCTCGACGGCGAAATACGTCTGCCGGCGAGAGAAAAATGCCGATTACGTCCTCGAAGAAAGACGGTTGTGCTGCTTTGGGCGCGGTAGGGGCTGTAGGCGCGGAAGTCACGGTGGGTACAGTGGGTTCGCTCATGATCCGTCGGCAGGGGAATTTGCGGGTCCAGTGTACCAGACTGTAGCTACAATCGCAAGCGAGTGGACGTCGATCTACTTGACCACCAGCTCCTGCAGGGCCGTCTTGACACGCGGGTCGTCCGACCGCGACAACTGCGAAATTGCGCTGCGCCGCACGCTGAGATTTGCCTCACCCTTCACAATGGCCAGCAGCTTGTCCACCGCCGGCGTCTCGCCGTTCCGGATGTACATGCCGATCAACGACTGCTTCATCGACGGATCGGTCGTTGTGTCATACAGCTTGACGAGATCCACGATCGGTGCACCGGTGCGGTTTGCCGACTCCAGAGCGCGGCGACGGGTCTGCAGGGGTTCGTCTCCGTTCTGTGCCACGCCCAACAGCCACTTCGTATTCTCGGCGCCGCCAATGTCGCCTAGTGCGGAGAACACGGCTTCGCGCGAGCGGTCGCTTTTGAGTGTGGGATAGACCGTACGAAGGAGCGCCGCATCCTGCGCGGTTGCGTAGTCCTGGCCGAGCGCGCGCAGGGCAACGGTGAGTACCTCGTCAGGCAGATCGGTGCGCCGAACCGCGGTACGGAGATACTGTCGAGCGCGCGGGTCGCCGGAGCGCGCCAGCGCCGACATCGACTCCTTCGCCAACCACGTGCTCTGTGTCTGACGCGAGAGCTCGACGAGCGGCGGAATGCCCGCGCCATGATCGAGGCGCGCGAGCACCGAGAGCGCTTGCTGCCGCACGGACTGGTTGTCGCTCTCATCGTGTGCGATTGCAAGAATGGGATCGGTGATGCTCTGGGGAATTGTTTGTAGGCCGTCGGTCGAACGTCCCATGGATGACAGCGCGCTTCGCCGAGTCTCGCGCGGGAGCGCGGTGTTTCGCGCAAGGCTCACCAACGTCAGGGTGGTATTGGCGCTGTCGGCGAGCATGGCGGGAAAAATTGCGTCGCGTCCTGCTCGGCCGTCGATCTTTGTCGCGAGCGACAACAGATAGTCCGCGGCTTCCTGGCTACGCACGCGGCCGAGATCCGTCACCGCACGCAGCGTGGAATCCGCCGGTCCGACGTATGTCTGCACCGACAGCGGGAGCTTGCCCGCCCGGTCGATGACCACGCGCACGGGTCCGGATAGGCACGGCTCGGCGCGCACGCCTTCGCCATTGTAGAACACGCCGGAATAGCTGTTTGGGCCGGTCTGAATGAACGTGCGTCCGTTACCACAAACGCCAGGGCGCGCGGCGAAGGTGAATTGGACGCGACCGTCGGGCGCCGCGTCGACCCGGTCCCCGATCGACTGACCGCGAGCGGCCGGGCCGGCCACGACGACGAGGGCCGTGGCGGAGATGAGCTGGAATGCGCGGTTCATGGTTTCTTGTCCAGGAGGTCCATGAGAAGTTGCGTGGTGCGCGGATCCTTCTTGCGCGCCAGCGCGTTGATTGCCTGCGTGCGCAGTGAGATGACGGTGCTGTTCTTCACGATATCGATCAACTTGTCCGTCGCCTCCGGCTCCTTGCGACTCGACAGAATGTTGATCACTTGCTGGCGGACGTTGAATGAGTCCGCATCGTCGTACAGCTTCGCCAGCTCGCTCACCGGGATGTTCGAGCGCGACAGCCGCGACAACGCCATCGCACGCACCTGGCTCGACTCATTGCTGTTGCGCGCCAGACCAACCACCCACTGATCGTTCTCTGGGCCGCCCATGCGTGACAGGGCGCTGACGACCGCTTCCTTGATACGATCGTCGTCGGCGCGTGTGAAAAGCTGACGCAGGTATGCCGCGTCTTCGGTCGTTGCATGCTCGCTGTTGTAGCTGCTGATCGCCTCGACGCGCAGGTTGAGAGGCGCGTCCTTGCGATCGATCAGCGCACGCATGCTCGACCGGGCGCGCTGATTGTCGCTCGATACGAGGGCGCGCACGACGGCGCGTTGAATCCGCTCGTCCTGCTCGGTGCGCAGCAGGTCCTCGAGCGCGGTCACGCCGACGTCGCCCTGGAGACGCGGCAGCCAATTGATGGCCTCCGTGCGCACGGAGGCCGCAGGATCTGACTTCGCTGTGCCAATGAGCAGTGTGGCCGCATCCGCATCGCCGCGCCGGCCGAGCATGAACACGGCACGCTGACGCAGCTCGCTCGAGCACTCGTCCTTGCTATCGAGGACGCGCCGGAGCATTGGCAGTGCCGACGGCGGATCCATCTGGCTCAGTGCGTTCAACGCCTCGACACGGACCTGGACCTCTTCGCGATCACACGACGACGCGCCGGTGTGAGCGGCGGCCTGTGCGACCTTCGCCGCGGCGTCGCGGTCTCCGCGCTGAGCCAGCACGCCATTGATGCGCGCGTAGAGCGAAGCAACTTCCGAGTCGCCCGCGGAGCGGCGGGACGAGTCGACCCGATAGGACCGACTCGTCGTCGGCTGGGGCGTGCGGGTGGCGAGCGGCTCCAGGAGCTTCGCGGCCGCTCGCAGTTCTTCGGTCGTGCCGATCTTGTATCTCGCGTACGCTTCGTAGTATTGCGCCTCGGTTTGATACGCCGACTTTGGGAATGTCTGCGTGATGTTGGCGAACAAACGAGCGGCTCGTCCGTAGTCACCACGGTTCAGCGCGTCGCGAGCAACGCGATACACGGAATCCGCTGGATCGCCCTGTGCCCAGGCGGCCGGTGGCGAGCCATACAACGCGTCCGCGGCGCGGCCGAACGACATCCCAGCCCAGTCGAAATTGAAGCGCGCCGCGTCGATCGCCGAGCGTGCTGCCTCGGCCGCCGAGCGCGATACGTCGTCAACCCATTGCGGGGCGATCGGGGCCATCGGGGCCATCGCTCGGCGTGGCGCGGGCATCGGCGCCGCGGGCGTCGCGGGACGGGGGGGCGGTGTGGGATCCTGCGCTACGGCAACCGGCGCCGCGGCAACGGTGATCGTGAACAATGTGGCGAGCGTGATGCGTTTCATCGCTCTTCTCCTCAATCAGCAGAAATGTCAGCGACCGCAGTGCGCAGTCGCGGAAGAACGTCGCGCTGTTCGAGCGCGCGCTTGATGAGATCCAATTCGGTACGACTCTGGTTGTTCTGGAGGTGCACGACCTGCGCGAGCACCAGCTCGAGATCCTCGAGCAGATTGCGCATTGCCGGGTCGCTCGACGCCGGCGAGTCGAGCAAGAGTCGCGTGGTGGTCAGCAGATCGCCGGCCCGACCCAAAAAGCGCTGGTCGGCGCGTCCCGCTTTCATTTCCGACGGAAGCGCAATCAGCAGCGCCGCCGTCTGCCCCAGATACTTGGACGTTTCCACTTCATACGGCAGCGCCAGCGAACTGTCGGGATGTGCCGCAGCCACGGTCGTCGCCACCGGGGCGGCGTCCGGATGCGCGACTCCCATTGAGATCGACGCACGGCCAATCCCTACCCCAACGATGAGCGTGGCCGCCAGGCCGGCGATGCGGGAGAATACGACTCGGAAACGGCGTGTCCCGTGTCCTGTGTCCCGCGTCTCATGCCCCCGCGTCGCCACCTCGATTTCCTTCCACATCTCATCGAGGGGCGGCTCCGGCACGGGCCGATAGGTCTCCCGTGCATCACGCATCAATTCGTCAAAGCGATCGTCGGTCATGATTCCAACTCCGGTGCCAGGTCGGCGAGCACGGCCCGCAACTGGGCGCGCGCCTGCGACAGACGGCTCTTGCAGGTTCCTTCCGCCACGCCAAGCACTTCAGCGATCTCGGTATGGGTATAGCCTTCCACGTCGTGCATGATCAGGGTGGTGCGATAAATCTCCGTCAGGCCGTCGATCGCCCGGTGCAGGCGCTCGCGCAACACGGGATCTGCGCCCGTGCCGTCCGAACGAACGGGGTGGACGTCCTCGAGGTCCGTCTCCCGTTCCCTGAACCGCTTCACCTTGCGCATTGCGTTCGCCACCACGGTGATGGTGATGCGATGCAGCCAGGTGGAGAGCGCCGAGTCCCCGCGAAAGCGGGACAACTGACTGAAAGCGCGCACGAACGTGTCCTGTGTGAACTCCCGCGCCAGATCAGCATCTCCCGTCAACCGAAAGGCGAGGCGATAGACCCGGGGCGCGTGCGCGTCGTACAGCTCGCGCGCGGCGATCCGGTCTCCGGCAAGGACCCGATGGATGAGATCGGGTTCGCTCACCCCGTAGGTGGTCGGGAGGGCAGCAACTGATTTGGTCACGTGTTGCTGGTTAGATGCGACGATCCCGAAAAGGGTTCGGAGCGCTCTCAAATGCCTGCGCGCGGGGGCCTGGCGCTGTAATATGGTGCGATGCGCAGCCTTGCCGGAGACGACGCCGTAGCGGTCACCGACCAGCCCACCCTCGCCCGTCGCCTCGGTCCATTCGATGCGACGATGATCGTGATGGGCGGCATCATTGGCGCCGGCATTTTCGTCAACCCGAGCGTCGTCGCCCGGCAGGTCCATACCCCCGGTCTCGTGCTCGGCGCATGGTGCATTGGCGGAGCGATCGCGCTGATCGGCGCGTTCGTGTACGCCGAGCTCGCCGTGCTGCGGCCACGGGCGGGCGGACAGTATGCGTACTTGCGCGACGCGTATCACCCGATCGTCGCCTTCCTGTACGGATGGACGCTGCTGCTCGTCGTCCAGACAGGAGGCATGGCCGGAGCGGCAATCATCTTCGGACGGTACTTCCGCGAACTGACCGGTTTCGGTGTTCCCGAACAACTGGTCGCCGCCGTCACGCTCGCGACGCTCACGATCGTGAACTGCCTTGGCGTTCGCGCGGGGAGCAACGTACAGAGCGCCCTGATGCTCACCAAGCTCGCGGCGATCGCGCTGCTGATCGGAGTCGGCGTGATTCTCGTGAGGCCCGCTCCGATGATTGCCGCGGCTGCGCCGGCACCGTCCGGTGGCGCCGTGGGTCTGGCGACTGCAATGGTGCCGGTGCTCTTCGCATACGGTGGCTGGCAGACGGCGAGCTTCGTGAGCGGCGAGATGCGCAATCCGCGTCGCGATCTGCCGCGCGGATTGTTGATCGGTGTCGTGGGCGTGATCGTCCTCTATCTCGCGGTGACGTTCGTCTGTCTGCGCGTGCTCGGCGTCGACGGTCTCGCGAACACGAACACACCCGCCTCCGAAGTCATGCGGCGGGCACTCGGTGAGCGTGGAGCGCGGCTCATCGCGCTCGGTATCGCGATCTCCACCGTGGGGTTTTTGAGCCAGAGCATTCTCACGGCGCCGCGCGTCTACTACGCGATGGCGCGCGACGGCGTCTTCTTCAAGGCTGTGGGGACGCTGAATGCCCGGACACGCGTGCCGATCGTCGCCATCGTGCTGCAAGGAGTGTGGGCGGCAGTCATCGCGCTCACCGGCAAGTACGATCAGATTCTGAACTACGTCGTGGCGATCGACGTGTTGTTCTTCGGTCTCACCGGTGCATCGCTGCTCGTGTTCCGTGCGCGCGAACGGCGGGCGGGCACAGAGGAGAAGGACGTGGTGCGCGTTCCCTGGCACCCGTTGACGACCCTCGTCTTCGTGATCGCCTGCTGGAGCGTGTCGCTGACGACCGTCGTCCAGTACCCGCGCAATGCCGGTATCGGAGTGGCGATTCTCGCACTCGGAGTGATCGTGTTCCAGTTCTGGCGAAAGCGCGCGGTGGCGTAAGAGACACGAGACACGAGAAACTCACAACGCACAACTCACAACTGGCAACTCGGAACTCGCCGACCGGTGGGCTGACCGCTACGGAGCAGCCAGCGACATCCAGCCGGTCCACGACGCGGAGTCCAATCCACGCTGCACCGGCCGGCGAGAGTAGCTTGCGAGCCAGCGGTCCCGCGCGCCTGCCCTTCTGCCCGCGGACTTACCGCGCCCGTTGCTCGAGCACCATGCGCACCTCGTTCAATCCGACGCCGACGGCACGCAGCGCTACGAGCATGTGATATAGGAGGTCCGCCGCCTCGCTCGCGGCGCGCTCGGCCGATCCATCGGCGCAGGCAACAGCCAACTCGACTGCCTCTTCGCCGAGCTTCTTGAGGCGCAGGTTGCGGTCGCCGAGCAGCCGCCGCGTGTAACTGTTGGCGTGCGCGTCCGAGTCGTCGGCCGCGCGAGCCTGGATGGTGGTGTCGAGGCGATCGAGCGTCTCCATGATGGGCGCGGTCGCGGCATCACCAAAGCAGCTTCGATCGCCGGTATGACATGCTGGTCCCCCCGGTTCGATGAGCGCGAGGACGGCGTCGGCGTCGCAATCGAAGTGGAGCGCGATCACACGTTGCACGTTGCCGCTCGTTTCGCCCTTGTGCCACAGGCCGCGGGAGCGTGACCGATAGTGCATTTCACCGGTTGCCAGTGTGCGCTCCAGCGCCTCCCGATCGGCGTGCGCTACCATGAGTACCTCTCGCGATCTGGCGTCCTGCGCGACGACGGTCACCAATCCGCCGCCCTTGGTGAAATTCAGTGCGTCGAGGTCCTGGCGCGCGCGCAACGTGGTCATGAGTCGGTGAGTGATTTGTCATTGTCATTGGCGAGCAGGGCGCGCGCTTCCGCGGCCACGGCCATGTTGGTCGCAATGGCACTGTGGCCGAACGCAGTTGCCTTGCCGGACCAATCGGTGAAGACACCGCCGGCTTCGCTGATCGCTGGCAACAGAGCGGCCGCATCCCAATCGGCCAGAATTCCATCGACCATTACCTCGGCGCGGCCAGTGGCCACGAGGAGGTAGCCGTAGCAGTCGCCCCACGATCGGGCGAGACGTGCCGTATGGCTGAGCCGGCGCCACGCGTCCCGCCGCGTGGGCGCGGCCGCGAACGTCTCGTCGGTCGTCAACACCGTTGACTGGGCGACGCGCGAGACAGTTGAAACTCGGGCGCGTGTTCCGTTCCACCAGCAACCCAGCTCTGGAGCGGCGCAGAGCAGCTCGCCGAGGGCCGGAAGATATGCCGCGCCGGCGAGAATGTCGTTGCCCTGTGCCACGGCGATCAGCGTGCCCCACAACGGCACGCCATGAATGAAACTCTTCGTGCCATCGATGGGATCGATGATCCAGCGGCGCGCCCCGGCCTCGCCGCGCGTGCCCATCTCTTCACCGACGATACCGTCGGACGGAAAGCGCCGCGCGATCCAGTCGCGCGCCGCCTGCTCGGCGGACCGGTCGGCGATGGTCACCGGCGAGCCGTCGGCCTTCTCCTCAACGGTGACTGATGACCTGAAGTATCCGTTGGCCGTATCGCCGGTAAGCTTCGCGACATCAGCGACTGCCTCTAGCAACTGTGCGCGTTCACTCATGCGACCCTCCGGCGAATCGGAATACCCTCGCCCTCGAGCAGCGCCTTGATTGCTCCCACCGATGTGGTGCGGTCGTGCAAGATGCCCGCGACGAGCGCCGCGTCGGCCGACGATTGCATCAGCACGTCGGCGACGTCTGCCGGGCTGCCTGCGCCTCCAGACGCGACCACGGGTACGTGTACGGCGGTGGCGATCGTACGCGTCAACTCGATGTCATACCCCGAACGTGCGCCGTCGCGATCGATGCTCGTGAGCAGAATTTCGCCGGCCCCCCGCGAGACGCACTCTTCGGCCCACGCGACCGCGTCCAGTCCCGTGGCTTGCCGCCCCCCGCGGACGTACACCCCCCAACCTCCAGTCACGCTTCGCTTCGCGTCGATGCTCACCACAACGCATTGCGAGCCAAATCGCTCGGCGGATTCGGTGAGCAGCTGTGGACGCTGCACCGCGGCAGAATTGATGCTGACCTTATCTGCTCCGGCGCGCAACACTCGCCCCACATCATCGGCGCTCCGCACGCCGCCCCCGATCGTCAACGGAATGAACAGGCATTCGGCGGTTCGGAGGACGAGTCCGAGCAGCGTGCCACGCTCTTCCGGACTGGCCGAGATGTCGAGGAAGACGATCTCGTCGGCGCCATCCCGCTCATATTGTTGGGCCAACTCGACCGCGTCGCCGACATCGCGCAGATCGACAAAGGCGGTGCCTTTGACGACGCGACCGCCGGCGACGTCCAAGCAGGCGATGACCCGGCGCGTGAGAGTCATGGATCCGTTCGGAACGATGCCGCTCCTTTGGTGCTGAACACTTCTTCGGTCTGACGCAACGCGTCGCGCATGGCGAGACCCAGCGCCTTGAATGCGGCTTCCACAATGTGATGCCGGTCGCGACCGCGCAGCACGCGAATGTGCAACGCGGCCCCGGCACTGTCAGCGAATGAACGCATCCAGTGGTCGTACAGCGTGCTTGGCAGCGGCCCTTGGTAGTAGGGGCGACCGCCGATATCGAGCGCGCATTGCACGAGGGCATCGTCCATTGGGACGGTGCGATCACCGTAACGCGCGCAGGCCTCAGGTGCAAACAGCGCCAGCGCTTTGCCGGTGCAGATCGCCACGTCCTCCACAATGTGGTGGCGCAGGTCGCCCTGCGCATTCACAACAAGGCCGATCCCCGCGTACCGGGCAAGTGTGATCAGCATGTGATCGAGGAAGGGAACGGACGTGTCGACTGCTGTCGCCGAAGGGTCCGCGACGCTTTCGGCGCGAATGCGTGTCTCGCGAGTCTCGCGAACGATGACCGTCATGCTGAGAACTCCCGCGCGACTTCGCGCGCGTCGATGGTGTTTGTGTATAGCGCCATGCCGATGACAGCGGCTGCCGCGCCACAATCGGCCAGCGCGCGCAGGTCGGCCAAGCTGCCGATGCCGCCAGATGCGATGACCGGGATAGTCGTCGCCCTCGCGACATCTGCTGTGAGTGCCAGTGCCGGACCGCGCATCTGCCCCTCCACATCAACGGCCGTCACGAGCAACCCGGCGATCGGGAGCCCGCGGAGTGATTGGGCGACGTCGATGACGTCGTTCTCCAGCGTGTGCGTCCAGCCGCGCACGGAGACTCTCCGACCACGCACGTCCGCTGCGACGACGATGCGATTGGGATGGCGGACTGCCTGTTCCGCCAACCATGCCGGATCCTCGATGGCTCGGGTGCCAACGATGATGCCAGCCGCGCCGGCGGCGATCAGTTCATCGATCCGGTCCGAGGAGCGCACTCCGCCGCCCACTTGCACCTGCGCAGAAGAACTGGCCAGGATCTCCTCGACGATTGGCGCGTTCGACGCAGTCCCCATCGCCGCGTCGAGGTCCACCACGTGCAAGCGTGCAAAGCCCATCTCCACCCAGCCACGTGCGACGGCCGCCGGATCGTCGAGACGAAGGCGTTCCGCATCGAACGAGCCGCCGATGAGTTGCACGCAGGCACCGCCGCGCAGGTCCACTGCCGGGATGGCAATCATCGCGTGCACTGCGAGAGCGCGGCGGCCAGAAAGCGCACGCCGGGCGCCGAGCTCTTCTCAGGATGAAACTGAATGCCTATCGCGCGATGCACGCGCACGACGGCCGGGAAGCGATCAGTCTCGTGGGTGGTCCAGGCGATGACCGCCGTGTCGTCACGCGGCCGTGCAACATATGAGTTTGCGTAATACACGGTCTCGAGTGGTGCGGCTTGCAGCAACGAGTCGCCACCATCCTCCAGGGAGTTCCACCCGATTTGCGGAATGCGTTTGGCGTTCAGTCGAGTCACTCGGCCGGCAAGCACGCCAAGTCCTGACCCCGAGCCTTCATCGCTCGCTTCGAAAAAGAGCTGCATGCCGAGACAAATTCCGATCGTCGGCAGGCCGGCGCGCATGGCCTCGCGCATGGCCTCGCGCCCCGGGGCCAGGCGCGCCGCTGCGTGCGCGAACGCGCCGACGCCAGGAAGCACGAGAACGTCCGTGTCCAGACAACGAACAGGATCGGTGTCAGCCACCACGTCGTCGCCACACACCGCGAGTGCCTTGCCGAGAGAGTGTAGGTTGCCTGCGCCGTAGTCGAACATCGTTATGCGCATACTCGTATCGCCTCATCGAGTGCGGCGAGCATGGTTTCAATGTCGGGCCGCGGGCCTGCCGTGATACGAAGGGCCGAGCCGTTCGCCGCCGCGAGCTCAGGGGTGATGGCCGGCAATCCTTCGAACGCCCGCACGGCCACGCCGGCCTTGCGCATCGTGAGCGCAATCGCCGTTGCGTTCGCGATGGGGGCGAAGACGAAGTTCGCCGCCGACGGCGCCACCTGAAGCCCGCGCGATGTGAGCTGGCGCGTCAGCAGCTCCCGGCTTTCCACGGCCATCGCAATCCGGTCGCGCACCCACTCGCGGTCCTGGGTCAACGCGGCAATCGCGGCGCGCTCGGCGAGCGCATTGATCTTGTACGGTCCGCGGGACTTCTCCACTTCGGCCACGACGCGCGGCGTGCCAAGCGCATATCCGACGCGCATGCCCGCGAGACCAAACGCCTTGGACATGGTGCGGACGATGAGGAGTCGCGGATACCGCGGCAGCAGGTCGACCACACTCTCGCCACTGTATTCCACGTAGGCTTCGTCGACGATCAGCAGTGCTTGGGTGGTCGCCAGCACACGCTCGACCGTTGCATGCGGCGCGACGGTGCCGGTGGGATTGTTCGGTGAACAGATATATATGACTCGCGGATCTCCCTCGGTTATCGACTCCACGGATACATCAAAGTTCACCGTCAGCGGCGTGAACCCGAGCTCGAGACCGTTCATCCGCGCGAAGATCGGGATCATCGGAAATGACGGCTCGGGCATCATGATACGCGTGCCCGGTTCGGCAAAGGCGCGGATTGCCGAGTCGAGGACGTCGTCGGAGCCGCAGCCGGTCACGATCATTTCCGGTTCGACGCCAGCGTACGCGGCCAGGGCGTGCTTGAGCGGCGATGCATACAGGTCCGGGTATCGCGCGGTGACCTCCTCCGGCGCCTCCCGGACTGCGCGCAACGCGGCGGGCGGCACTCCCCATCTATTGGTGTTGTCGCTCAGGTCCACCGGTGATGGACGCCGATCGGGCGCGTAGAGATCGATATCCCGGTATGCGGCGCGCGTGCGCGGTAGATGAGTGTCCGTCAGTTCGCTCATGACGCGTTGCTCCAGCGCCGCGCGGCGGCGGCGTGCCCGGGAAGACCTTCGGCATCGGCGAAGACGCCGACGTCCTCGCTCAACCTCCGCGCGGCATTGACGTCAATGCGCTGATACGTGGTCCATCGCACGAAGTCGAGCGGCGACAAACCCGAATAGGCACGAGCCAGGCCGCCGGTGGGCAGGACGTGGTTCGCGCCCGTCATGTAATCGCCGAACGGGACCGAGGCTGAGGCACCCACGAAGACCGTCCCAGCGCCACGCACCTGCGACAGCGCCATGTCAGGTTGGCGAAGCGATAGCAGGAGGTGTTCCGGCGCATAGTCGTTCGCGAGCGCAACCGCTTCGGCGAGCGTGGCGACGCGAAGCACTCCGCCCTGCGCGGCAAGGGCAGACGCGACGACATCACGCCGGTCGGCGCGCTGCGCGGCGCGCTGCAATGCACTCTCGATGGCACCAGCGGCGCTGCCAATGGCGAGTGCGACCACGCAACCGCGTGGATCGTGCTCCGCCTGTGCGATCAATTCCAACGCGACGTCATCCGGATTTGCCGAATCGTCGGCAATGACGAGCAATTCACTGGGACCAGCGGGCGAATCGATGGCCACCTCCCCGACGAGTTGGAGCTTTGCCGCCGAGACGTACGCGTTCCCCGGCCCGACGACGCGATCCACGCGCGGTACTGACTCCGTTCCAATCGCCATCGCGGCGATCGCGCCGGCACCGCCGATCGCGAAGACACGATCGACACCGGCCAATGCGGCAGCGGCGAGCACGGATAGCGGAGGGTGCCCCGATCGATCGGGTGGCGAACAGAGGACGACATCACCAACGCCGGCCACGCGCGCAGGGATGGCGCCCATCAAGACGCTGCTCGGGTAGCTCGCGCGCCCGCCGGGCGCGTACACGCCGACGCGCTGCAACGGATCGGGCCGTCGTCCGATGATGATTCCCGGTTCCGATTGCACTTCCATTGCCGAAGGCATGAACGCGCGGTGCACCTTCGCGATGTTCGCCGCCGACCGCTCCAATGCGCGACGAAGCGGGAGAGGCGTCGCCGCGAGTGCGCGGCTTAACGCCAGTCGCGGAACTTCGAGCGATTCGAGTTCAGCGCCGTCGAATGTGCGCGCCAGGTCGTAGAGTGCCGCGTCGCCGCGCGCGCGCACGTCGGCGATGACCGCGGCGGTGGCGGACGCGATGTTCGCATCGCCCGGCGCGATCCGCGACAGCAACGCGTGGCGGTCACTCGCCGACAACTCCGCGGCTGCGCCCGAATAGCGAAGCCAATTCGTCATGGAACGAGTCTTTCAATGCGTGTCACCAGGATGCCCGTAGCCCCGATCGCCCGCAGGTTGCCGATGGTGTGATAGATGCTCGCGGCCGGCACGACAGCGTGCACGGCCACATGGTCGCCGCTGTTCAGCACGTCGATTACCGTGGGGCCACCGAGCCCGGGCAGAACGCGCTTCACTTCATCGAGCAACGCGCGCGGCACATTGGCCATGACATAGCGCTGTCCCTTGGCGCGGATCACGGACTCGAGCGCCGCAACGAGCCCGCATATCTCGCGCGACTGTTCGTCGTCGCGTGCGAGGTCCGCCGCCGTTTGCCGAGAAGCGATGAGCCGCGCGGTGGATTGGAGGACGGTGGAGATTTCGCGCAGACCATTCACACGCAACGTCGAGCCAGTCGATACCAGATCCACGATGATGTCGGCAATGCCCAGGTGCGGGGCGATCTCCGCGGCCCCGGAAACGGGCACCACGCCGATCTCGTATCCCAGATCCTTGAAGAAGCGCGCCGTGAGATTGGGAAACGCGGTGGCAACTCTCGAGCCGGCGGGAATGTCCTCGACGCACTGGATGGTGCTGTCGTCGGTGACCGCCACGCTCAGGCGGCATTGGCCGAGCTCGAGATCGAGCAGCGACTCAACGGCACGCCCGGATTCGGTCACGAGATCCCATCCGGTGACGCCGAGGTCGGCCGCGCCATCGGCGACGAACTCGGGAATGTCGGCAGCCCGGACGAAGATCGCCTCGAACCTACCACCGAGCGAAGCGGACAGTGCACGATCACCCCGTAGGCGAATGTCCAGTCCGGCGTCCGTGAACAGCTCCCGTGTGTCGTCGGCGAGTCGTCCTTTGTTGGGAAGTGCTATGCGTGGCATTGATCGGGATGTTGAGCGGCTCGCCGGAGACCGGC
>CAWFQK010000005.1:0-220708 GCA_963817955.1 uncultured Gemmatimonadaceae bacterium | reverse complement strand
CGGCGAGCGGTTGGGTGGGCGAATTCAAATTAGCGCCCACGCCAACCGCTCTTGTCGCCCCCCGGCGATCCCCTATTTCCTATCGCCTGCTGTCCTTCGCGCTTCGCTCGTGGTTCTTCGCTCGTGGTTCTTCGCTCGTGGTTCTTCGCTCGTGGTTCTTCGCTCATTGCCCTGCGCGCTTCGCTCACTCCCAGGTCCTTCCCTCGCCAATCTTCGCCAGCAGCGGCCGCGTCACCCTCCATGCTGCACGAACGGCCTCGGACCGCGGGCGCCGCTTCCAGCGCGGCGGCGTGTCGCGGATGTCGCCACGCCAACTGTCCAGGTCTGGACGAGCGGGACGAGCGGGACGAGCGGGACGCGGTGTGTCGTTCGAGTGCGGTGGGGTGTCAGCCATGAGAAACTCTGAGTCATTGAGATAGCCCTGGTGGCGTCTCACTCATGAGTGTCGGCTCCTGGCCGCGAGACTGAAGCGATCCACCGCCAGGATCGAACAGCAGCAGGGCGACCACCCGTCCCCGGTCCATGATCGGCGACGGTCGCACCCTCGACGGCCGTGCATTCAGGTCGCTGAACGTGGCGATCGATCGGAGCCACGCTTCGTCTGGAAGCTGCGCCTGGACGAGGGTCTCCAGAATGCGCTCGGCGCCTTCGCCAAGCGGGGCGGTGGCGACAGCCCGCGCGGCTTCGGCCAACGGAACCAACAGTGCGCGGCGGTGCCTCGGTGCTCGCGCGAGGGCCTGGGCGACACGCGCCAACGCCGCCCGCCGCGAACTGGCCGCGGCCGCAGCATGAAAGTCGATCGTCGCGCTCCCATGCTGTGTCCCGATCCAGCGTTCGACACGCGCGAGAGCCTCGTCGCCTGCCCCCTCCGGCTGCGCTTCGCTGCCATGTTGGGCGAAGTCCACCGCGGCGGCAATGGTGGCCGTGGACGTGCTGATGCCATGACCGATATCGGCCACGAGCCGCGCGCCATCGCTGTCGTACACGAGCGCGAGAAACCCGCCGCGCGGGCCGAGTGCCGCTCCCACGAGCGTGTCGCCGTCCAAAGCAACGGGCAGATCCGACGGATCCCGCCAATCGCTCACCGCGCGTTCGATGGCCGTCGATTGCTCGGCGAGCCCCGGACTTGGCGACCCGAGCACGATCGGTGACGGCAGAATGCATCCGGCAATACCAACCGTTCGCCCCGCGAGCGACAGCTTGCTGCGAAGACGGTGCTCGATCTGCAGCAGGCGCTCGGCCGCCGTCGGCGGGCAGATGGAATACACGCTCACCACAGGGTGCCTTGAGCCCAGTCGGCATGCTCGGCCAACGCGCTGTTCCAGTCGAGCCGGATTCCATGGAAGGTCGAGATGTACGACCACCGATGCCTCCTGGAGGTTCAGGCCTTCGCTCAGCAGGTCGGTGGTAATGAGTAGGCCGATCCGGGCTGTGTCCGTTGCGTTCGATGTACCCTGTGCCGACGGCATGAACTGGCGAAGCACGTACTCGCGACTTACTCGGCCGCTGGCGATGCGCGCGCCGCTCGCCGTGAGCGCCGCGACATGGGCGTCGCGTGCCAGCCGCGACCAGAGCGTCGACACCGTCTCGGCGTAATGACAGAAGGCAATGATCCGTTCGCCAGGGTGCGCGGCGCGCACGCGCCGGAGGGCCGACGCACGGTCGTCGTCCGGGTCAGGGGCGGCCCGAAGTCTATGGATGAGGGCTTCGACTCCCCGAACGTGATGCGTCAGTGCCGCGAGAAGCTGATTGTCATCGACACCGTCGGCAGCCGCACTCGTGACCAGCTCGGGAAAGGCCAATTGCATGGCATCGCCGGCGTGCGTCCATGCCGCCAACTCGGCGCGCGTTGGGCTGCGCCCGGACTCCACGGCTGCGCTGAGTGCGAGGCCCCGCGCGCGCCGGCGCTCGAGTGCGGCGAGTAGCGCCGCGCGACTCGATGTCCACTGATGTACCAGGCCGTACGTGAGCAATGTGACGGCAAGCGATTCATCGCGAGCGGGTATGGGCGGAGGCAGTGCCAGTAGCTCATCGAGACAGTCGTCGTGCGCGGCGAGCTCTATCTTGTGCGGCCCCTCGATCCGCGGCACGCCCGTGAGTTCCGCGGCATCACGCACGACATGGCGCGCCAACTCGTCATCCGACATTTGCCAGGCCTGGCGTCCGAGGAAGAGCGCCAACTGCGCCGCGAGATCGGAGCGGCGATTCTGCAGCGGCGTGGCGGTGACCAGTAGCACGCGCGATCGCCGGCACCATTCTGCCATGCGCGCATATCGGCGTGTGGCGGGGGATCGAAACCGGTGCGATTCATCGACAATGATCACGGCCGGTTCGCCCGGTGCCGGCGCTCCGCGGCTCAGCGCCTCGTGGCTCACGATCGTCGCACTCATCCCGCACAAGCGCAGCGCATCGGTCCACATGTCGCGGAGTGCGGCCGGCGCCACGACGGCGATGTCGCCGCCGAGCTGCGACGCGACCGCGAGCGATACATACGTCTTGCCGCGTCCCACGCGCTCGGCGAGCAGCGCACCTCCGCCCGCTCGGATGATGTCGAGTACGCGCGCAGCGGCGTTGCGCTGATGCGGTCGCAGCACCACACCCCCTATCCGTTCGGCGATCGACCGGCGTGCGCCGAGCATTGCCGTAGCCATGACATGTCGAACCACCGGCGCCGGCACTTCGCGAATCGTCATTCGGCGCACCAAGCGACGAGCGGAGCGACGTCCTGGAGCGGCACGCCATACGCGTCGAGGGATGCGTCTACGAGATCAGCCTCGGTCGGCGCGCTGCCTCGGTGGGCCGCCTCGCCGATTGGCGCGAGGATGTCGCGTGCCCGGTGCCAGTCGGTCGGCACCGGCAACAGCGACAGGGTCCAGCCGAGATAACGCCGGTAGCCGCCGCGCGCCGGCTCGGCCAACGCATTGAGCCATGCACGCGCAATGGGGGCGTTGAGCAGCGCGCTGAGCGCGAAAGCGTCGGTAACGTGGCGGCATGGTGCCACATAACAGCTATTCAGGGGGACATGGTCGCTGCCAGGCAAAAGGACGCTCGCGCGTGGTTCGCGACCCAGGTCGGCCCAGACGACGCGCGGCGCGTAGCTCCTGGCCGCTTCCGTGCGGAACAGTCCCCACCAGCGGGAACGATGGTGGGCGTCGCTGCGTGCGGTGAGCTCCCGCCGCCATCGCGCGAGCCACCGCGCCGCACATGGCGGGAGCTCGGCCAGGATGGCGCCGGCGTTGTCGTGCGTCCACACGATTCGCTCGTCGGAGTCAGGCACCTGCCATCGACGCAGATGCTCGCCGCGAACCAACGGCTTGAGCATCGAAGCTTCTATGGCCACGCACTTTCCATTTGCCGTGACCACCTCGGCGACACCGGCGTTGTATCCCATCAACCGTACGATGAAAGCGTCGTTGCATCCGCACTTCACGCCGAGGTGCGGGCGTCCGATCGCGCTGGCGGCGAGCGGTATGCCCGCCTTCCGAATTCGATCAAAGGCTTGGCGGGCGTCGGGCGGCAGCAGCAGCCAGGGTGCGCCGGGACTCTCGTCGAACGAGATCGACGACGGCGAGGACGACCAGGTGAACGGCGCGTTGCCGCGATGATGCACGGCGGCCCGCACGTTGGGTCGCGCGTCGCTGCTGGTCTGGGATCGCGTGGCGACGATGACGGATGGGTATACGGCGGCGTCGAACGCGGCGGGTCCCTCTGAATGATCCTCCAGCAGACTCACCGTCGTTTCTCGCTCGAGCAGGCGACGTACCCCGCCGCCAGCGAGAGATCGCCAGAGCTTCACGGGTAGGAGCAGCGCCAGCGCGCCGCCCGGCGCGAGGAGGCGAACGGATCGTTCGACGAACAGCGCGGCCATGTCTACCTGGCCGGCGAATCCAGTCGCCGCGCCCGCCGGCGAGGCGCCCGGCTCCCACGCCGCGTGACGAGCGACGTCATAGTCGCGCCGATGGTTGCCCCGCTGGTCCGCGGCAACGTGGTGCAGTCGTACCCAGGGCGGATTGCCAACGAGGAGACTGAACCCACCGAGCGCCGCAACGTCGGCAAAGTGCGCGGGAAAGGAGAAGGGCAGGGCGCCGCCATCGTGAATGCGCTGACGAAGTCGTCGCAGCGCCCCCGCGCGCTGGCGAAGCTCGAGTGACGTGGCGCGCTCGTCGCGCGATGGACGGTACCGGCCGCCGAACAGATCGCTGCCGCGCCACGCGACCAGCAGATCGCGACGTCGCGCGCCAACCGCCGCCAACTGTGCGTCCAGCGCCTGGACCGCCAGAACGCGCTCGGAGCGGTCGAGCTGCCTCGCCAGCGCATCCTTGCGCGATCCGCTCGCCACCGTGTAGCGCTCCCTCAGCACGCGCAGCGCGCCACCGCCGCGAAGTGGCATAGGATCCTTGCCGAACGCCTGGCCGGCGAGCGAATCACCGACGCGAATGTTGCGGTCGAGATTGGGCAAGGGTGCGATCTTCGACGGGTCCTCCTCGGCGCTGTCGATGATGACAGACAGCCACAGCCGCAGCGCGCACAGCCATACGGCCGTGGGATTGACGTCCACGCCGAAGATGGAATGTGTGAGAACGTCGCGGCGCACAGACGACCGATCCCGCGCATCGCCCTCTTCATGTCGCATCACGGACAGGCGTTCGAGCGCATGGACGAGAAACGCGCCCGAGCCGCAGGCTGGGTCGAGCACCGTGATTTGGCGGAGTGTCTGGTGCTCGAGCGCGGCCTCTATGCCGGCATTCGTGACACGCTCGACGAGCGCAAACGGAGTGAAGAATGCGCCGGTGCGCCGCCGCTCGCCCTGTACCATGAGCGACTCGAAGGCATGGCCGAGCATTTCCGGATCGATCGCCGCCTCTGAGCAATCCGCGGTCTCTTCGCGCGCCGTGAATCGGAATTGGCCGAACACGTCGTAGAGCAAGACGCCATATGCGTCATTGGAGAACGTGACATTTGCATGGCGGCGCTCCAACGGAGTTCGTGAAAAGAGACCGCCGTTGAGGAATGGAACCCGGCCCATGGCCCGTGCCGCGGCCGCGCGTTTGTGATAGGGAGTGTTCAACGTGCCGAAGAACAGCGGGCGTAGCGCACGATCGTGGAACGACGCGACGCGAGTGGCGCAGCGATCGAATTGTCCGGCGAGAAATGCACGATCCCCATTGAGCCAGCCCTTGGCTTCCAGAAAGCTCAGGAAGAGCAGACGCGACGTATTGAGCAACGCGAGCTCGCTGCGTACGGCGTGTGAGGCGGCGCTCGACGACTGGGCGATACCCGCCACCGCTCGCTCGAGCGCGCGATAGAAGCGCAGGCTCAAAGCCTCGCGCCCCAGCACTTCCACCCAGCGGGCGTGCGTCAGGAGATCCCGATCCGTCGCGGCAGCGGCGAGCGCACGGAGCGTATCGGCGTCGCTGTCCATGACGCGCGAGCTGTCTGCGACGAGCGCGGAGATGCGCGGCGGCCGACGGTCATCGGTCCACGCGGCAATGGCGACGGCCGACGGCTGCTGGCGCGCGATCACCATCCACAGCACGTGTGGCGCTCGCGACGAGATGAGAGCCGCGAGTCGCGGTAACAGATCGCGGAGTGCCAGGTCTTCTCGTACTGACACGAGCAGCCCGCGTAGCGCGCCGTCACCCCGGCACACGTGCGCGTCTGTAATCAGGTCATCGATTCCGAGCGCGCGTTTCGCCTCCCGATCGAGCGGCGCCGGCTTGCCGTCGAATCCCGCGAACGACGCGATGCGCGCGAGCCCCTCGATGGTATCGGCGTGGGAGAACAACTCGGCGGCGGAGCGAAGAGTCGGCACGCGCCGAGTGTAGCCATGCGCCTCGCATCCATCGCGACCACTCCGTTGCGTCCACGCTCATTCCGACTCGCGTGTCCCCCCCCCCACCTCACCGCGACTCATACACCCGCGCCTTCCACTCCACCCGATCGCCGCGTACCACCGCGCCCAACGCGATGTACAACAGTGCTGCCAACCCGAGCGGATACAGCACCGCGTACCACACAGCCTCCCCCATGAATCGGTAAAGAACGGCCCAGTAGAGCAGCACAGTCCCGACGCAGAGCCCCGACCACACGAGCCACCCTGGCGATAGAACTCCGAATGCCGAAAGCACGAGCGCGAGTGGCGGCAGCAAGCCTACGGCCGGTACAGCCAGCAGAATGACCGGGTACACCGCGCGACCAGTTGTGCCGCCGAACATGGCGTTGCGACCGCCGGCATACACGTTCTTGCGCCATCCGCCCACGATTTCGCGCAACGATGCGTACATGCGGGTCGAGAGTTGCTGCGTCGCCAGCAGCAGAACCACGTGCTTCCCCTGCCGAAAGAAGGCCTGCGCCAGCGAAAGATCCTCGGCTACTTGCTGTTTCACCGCCGCGTGCTCGCCTACTGCAGCGTATGCGTCGCGCCGCACGAGAATGAATTGCCCGTTGGCGATCACGTCCTCGGCACGCTTGGCGCCACTCACGTGTTCCGTGCCACCGTAGCGCATGGAGAGCAGCCCGAACATCTGCGGCTGAATGACTCGCTCCCAGAAGCTGTGCATCTCCTGGTGGCCGGCCACGCTCAGCAGGTCTGCGCCGAGTGCGTTCGCTGCATTCACGGCGCGTGGCAAGAGGTCCGGTGCATGGCACGTGTCTGCGTCGGTGAACACGAGAAGCTCGCCGACTGCCTGTGCCGCCCCGGCTGCGCACGCCCACTGTTTGCCAAACCAGCCGTCGGGCAGCTCGGGCGCGGCAATAACACGAACGCGATCGTCGCCCGCCGCAATCTTTCGTGCGATGTCGCCGGTGCCGTCGTCCGAATGGTCGTCCACCACGATCACCTCGAACCGCGAGTACTTCGCGGTGAGCACCGATCGCAGGCACCGCTCGATATTCCGTGCCTCGTTGCGCGCCGGAATCACAATGGAAACCACTGGCGGAACATTTGGTTCCGCCTCGGAGAACTCGGTGAGAGACCGCGAGTGCCGCGCGCGGACGAGGGCGACGATCGGCGGCAGTACCCACGGCAGCGACCAGAGGATCGGGGCGACTCCACTCATTCGGACAACGTCAGCGGCGGCGTGTGGTCCAAGCCGCGCGACACGATGGTGGCGGCCGCGAGCTGGCCCGTCACGTTCGCCGTCGTCCGAAAGCTGTCGGGAATGGTGTCGACGCCGAGCAAGATGCCAAGGCCTTCCACGGGCAGACCAACGCTGGTCAACACCGGCACCATGGCCAGGATGGACCCGCCCGGAATGCCAGGAATGCTGAAACTCGTAATGACGGCCGTTGCGACGATTGTCGCCAGTTGTCCCGCGCCCAGCGGAACACCGTAGAGACGCGCCAGGAAGACCGCACCGGTCGTGAGACCCAGCGCGGCGCCAACGCGAAAAACCGCCGTGGCGAGCGGCAGAAAGAAGCCCGTCACTTCCTCTGGCAAGTGCAGCCGCGTACGCCCGCTGTCGATCAACGCCGGGAGCGCGGCGAGCGACGAGCGCGACGAGAACGCCACCGCCTGTGCCGGCGCGGCGGCCCGCGCGAATGCGCGAAGGGATATGCCACCGCCCCACGCGCCCGCCGGGTACAACACGAGAATGATGAATGCCGCCGCGGTAACCGACACGAGTACCACATAGGTCGCCAGCGCGCCTACCGCCGACAGGCCAAGGCGGGCGACGAGTGGCAGCGCCAGCGCGAACACACCCAGGGGTGCGACGACCAGCAGCCAGCGCACGATCACCAGCATTGCCTCGGTCGTTGCCCTGAAAATGAGGACGACACGCTGCCGCGGTTCATCCTCCACGTGCAATAGTGCCACACCGAGCACCAGCGCGAAGATGATCAGCGGCAGCATCGCGCCGTCCACTGCGGCACGAAATGCGTTTGCCGGCACGAGCGACAGCACCCATTGTGCGGGCGATTGCATTGCGCTGCTGCTGGCAATGACGCTGCCCCCGGACCCTGCCGCGGCAGTGGGCGCGCTCGCCAGCGACGCCGGATCGGCGTGCACGTGCGATAGCAGCACGGGAGCCACGAGCGCGCCGACGAGGCCAGACGCGACGAGCAGAACCAGGAAGACGATGATGCCTTTCGCTCCAATGCGCGCCACAGACGCGCCACTGCCCGAGGTCGCCACGCCCGCGATCAGGCTCGAGACGACGAGCGGGATCACGGTCATGCGGATGGCGTTCACGAACAGCGTACCGATCGGCTCGACCGCCGCGATGATCGGTCGCGCATACGCCGGGTCGATGCCGCTCAGCAGCAGGCCGACACCCATACCGGCGGCGAGCGCGATCAGAACACGAGTCGTCAGGGACACGCGCCAAAAGCTACGTCGTTCCGGCAGATGGAGCGAACCCGTCTGTCCGTACCAGAGCCACGCGAAGCGCGTGTCGCCCTTCGTCCCGTGTCGTGTCCCGTGTCCCTGTCCCGAGTTGACGCGCGGGCTCTCCTGTGCGTATGTGGCAGCATGCGATTTCCACCCCCTCTGCAAGCGGGCTCGCGCGTGGCGCTCGTTGCCCCAGCGAGCCCGCTGAACGATGCGGGCGACCTCGAGCGCGCCGAGGCGAATGTGCGGGCGTTGGGCTGGCAGCCGGTGGTCGGCGAGCACGTACTCGAGCGACAGGGCTACCTCGCCGGACTCGACCAGCATCGGCTTGCCGACTTCAACCGGTTCGCCCGCGATGAGACGATCGATGCGATCTGGTGCATTCGCGGCGGCTACGGCGCCATGCGGATCCTCGACGGACTCGACTATGACGCGTGGCGCGACCATACCAAAACGCTCATTGGCTTCTCGGATATCACGGCGCTCCACGCCGCGATCGGTCGCCAGGCCAACCTCGTCACTTTTCACGGCCACACGGCGCGTGAAGTCATCACGCCGTTCTCCCGCGCCGCATTCCTGGCCGCGGTGGCGCGTGACGGACAGCACGCCCTCCAGTGCCAACATGAAGGGGCCACGGTGCTCCACGGCGGTCGCGCCCACGGCCGGTTGGTTGGTGGCAACCTGGCCCTGATCGCCGCGCTCGTCGGCACCCCTTACGCCCCATCGCTCGACGGCGCGATCTTGGTACTGGAGGACGTCAATGAGACGGTCTTCCGGATCGACCGCATGCTCACGCAGCTCCGGCTGTGCGGCGCGCTCGAGCGTGTCGCGGGCATCATGTTCGGACAGTTCACCAACATACCCGATGACTCGGCAAACGGGGAGCGCCCGCTGTCCCAGGTGCTCCAGGAAGTCTCGCTGCGATGCGGTGTGCCCTGCCTGGCGAACGTACCAGTTGGGCATGTCCCCGATCAGTGGACGCTTCCGCTCGGCGCGCTCGCCGACCTCGATGCTGATGCAAAAACGCTCGTCGTCGAACTCGGCGACCGCTGACTCTCTCATTTCACTTTTCGAACGCTGATGAAGACTGCACCGGAAATGATCGCCGCCGCCAAGGCCACCATCACCGAAGTGACACCCGCGCAAGTGATGGACATGCAGCATCGTGGCGAGCGTGTACTGCTGCTCGACGTGCGCGACTTGCAGGAGGTGAACCTCGGACGGATTCCCGGCGCGCTACACATTTCGCGCGGGAATCTCGAGACGAAGATAGAAGCACTCGTTCCGCGAGATGCGTACGTCGTGATCTACTGCGCGTCGGGCAATCGCTCCGCATTTGCCGCTGTGACGCTGCAGGAGATGGGCTACGGGAACGTTGCGTCGATGGCGACGGGAATCCGCGGCTGGGCCGAATCGGGCGGCGAGGTGGAGTGACGTGACACCGCTCGACGTGCTCCTCGCACACCCCGACGTCGCTCGCCTGGCGCATCGCCTGGCCAACCGCGTGAGCCACCAGATCGAAGCCGAGGGAGACTTTCGGTACGCCGCGATTGCGCTCGTGCTGCGCCCATCAGATTCAGGCGAGCCTGAGTTGTTGATGATCAAGCGTGCGGAGATCGCGAACGATCCCTGGAGTGGTCACATCGCGTGCCCGGGCGGACGCATGAATCCCACCGATCGCGATCTCGAGCACACCGCCATCCGCGAAACGTGGGAGGAGACAGGAGTCGATCTCGCGCGCGACGGGCGCATACTGGGCGCCCTCGACGACATGAGCCCGTACAGCTCGACCCTGCCACCAATCATCATTCGACCGTTCGTCGCCGTGGTGAAACCAACCGTGATGATCATCGAGACCCTCGAGGTCGCGGAGGCCTTCTGGGTTCCACTCAGCGCCATTCGCGAATCCGCCGCCTGGGGCAAAGGGATCGTCCCCATCCACGGCGTCGGCCCTCGCGAAGTCGACGTATTTCGGCACGGTGACTACACCGTCTGGGGCCTGACGCACAGGGCATTGGGGCAGTTCGTGGAGCTGATGAGTAGCTGAGACACGAGACACGAGACACGAGACACGAGACACGAGACACGGGACACGGGACACGGGACACGGCTGTGAGACACGAGACACGGGTGTGAGACACGAGACACGGGACACGAGACACGGGACACGAGACACGGGACACGAGAAACTCACAACGCACAACTCACAACTGGAAACTCGAACCTCGCCGACCGGTGGGCCGACCGCTACGGAGCAGCCAGCGACATCCAGCCGGTCAAAACCCGGAGCCCAATCCGACGGAGTCTCACCTGACCTATGTACAGGTCGTTAGCACGCAGTCGGCCGTTGTCCCGTGTCCCGTTGTCCCGTGTCCCGTGTCCCGTGTCTCCCCCCCCCTTGCTCCTCACGCCACGTGAGGACTTACCCTCCTCGCATGCCTACCCCCTCATACATCGAGCACGCCGACACGATCGCCGTGTCTGGCTGGGAAATTCCCGCCGCGCTCACCCTGCCCGCCGACACCGGCACCACGCCGTTGCCGAGCGCCGTACTGCTCATTCCGGGATCGTTGTATTCCGACGTGAACGGCGATTTTCCCACGTGGAACTGCTTCCCAGCCGTGTATGCGCACCTCGCCCGGCAACTGGCGGCGCGGGGACATGCCGTCTACCGGTTCGCCAAGCTCGGACCGGGCACCGGGAGTGTGAAGAAGGACGAAACTGCCACTGCGCGAGTGAGCAACTGGGGAGGCAGATTGGTGATCGCCACGGCCGCCCTCGACGCCATGCGTGCGGCGCTTGCGTCGCGCGGGGTCGCGGTCGAGCGGATTATCGGCGCTGGCCATAGCGAGGGGGCGGTGGTCGTGAGCCAGCTCGCCACGTCGGATCGTGGCGCCGAATTGGATGGGGTGGTGCTGCTCGCCGGCCCGGCCGTTGGACTGCTCGACATCATGCGCGAGCAGACGGCGCAAAGCGTTCCGCCGGAGCAGCACGACGAAGCATTACGTCGTATGGACGCGGTGATTTCGTACATCCGTCGCGGCGAAGCCGTGCCGGCCGAGTTGTCCGAAGGCCCGGGCTATGGCGCCACGACATTGGCGAAGATGCCGGAGGAGGGGCGCCGCTACATGCGCGAGACGGACGCCACCAATCCCAACGTCCTGGCCGCGAACATGACGCAATCGGTCCTGGTGGTGCAGGGCTCCAGCGATCAGAGCGTGCCGCCGCACCACGGGGAGACACTGCGCGATACCCTGCGGGCGCGACAGGCCGGCGAGGGGCGCTCGGCGTATCTGTTCGTCGAGGACGTCCACCACATGTTCAAGGTGGTGCCCCCGGATGTGCCGCCCATGCAGGCATTCGCTTATCCGGGACCAGTAGACGAGCGGGTCGTCGAGGGAATCGACCGCTGGGTTCGGCAACTCGCCGGCTAGTTGCGCGGGGCTAATTTACGCTTGTCTGCGAGGTAAATGGCCATACCCAGAACCAAAGACGAGCAGCACCATGACCACCATGGCGACAGCGACCGCGGCTGGCGCCGCTCGCGAGTAGCGCCCAGCCTGCAGGAGGTCTACCGCAGCATCGACATCGGTCACGGGGGCTTCTTTCGCAAGCTGCTCGCGTTCGCCGGGCCGGGGTACCTCGTGGCCGTCGGCTACATGGATCCGGGTAACTGGGCCACCGATCTCGCCGGCGGCTCGCGCTTCGGATACTCGCTGCTCAGCATCGTCCTGCTGTCCAATCTCTTGGCGGTGCTGCTGCAGGGATTGGCATCCAAGCTCGGCATCGTCACCGGACGCGACTTGGCACAGGCCTGCCGCGACCATTATTCGCGGCCGGTGAGCATTGCGCTCTGGCTGATCTGCGAGGTCGCCATTGCCGCGTGCGACCTCGCCGAGGTGATTGGCTCGGCCATCGCCCTCAATCTGCTCTTCCATCTGCCCCTGACCATTGGCGTGCTCGTCACGGGGCTCGACGTACTCCTGCTGCTCTCGTTGCAGAACCGCGGCGTCCGCCTGCTCGAGGCGCTGGTCATCACACTGATTGCCACGATCGGCCTCTGTTTTCTGTTCGAGATCGTTCTCGCGCATCCAGACATGGCAGCCCTCGCGAAAGGCTTTGCTCCGTCGACGGATCTCATCGTCAATCGCGACATGCTCTACATCTCCATCGGCATCCTCGGCGCCACGGTGATGCCGCACAACTTGTATCTGCATTCGTCGATCGTGCAGACGCGGCGCTACGAGGAGAGCGCGGCCGGCAAGCGCGAGGCAGTGACGTTCGCCTTCTTCGACTCGACGATCGCGCTGAGCTTCGCGTTCTTCATCAATGCGGCCATCCTGATCATGGCGGCGGCAACATTCCACACGTCGGGACACAATGCGGTGGCCGAGATCCAGGATGCGCACAAACTGTTGACGCCGCTGCTTGGCGCCGGCGCGAGCACGGCGTTCGCGCTCGCCCTGCTCGCCTCGGGGCAGAACTCGACGGTCACCGGCACCCTCGCTGGTCAGATCGTGATGGAGGGGTTCCTGAACGTCCGCATCCGCCCATGGATGCGCCGGCTGATCACGCGTCTCATTGCCATTGTGCCGGCCGCGCTGGTCGCCATGTTCTATGGCGCGAGCGGCACGGCCAAGCTGCTCATTCTCAGCCAGGTGATTCTCAGCCTGCAGTTATCTTTTGCCGTGTTTCCGCTGGTGCTGTTCACGTCCGATAAGGTGAAGATGGGAACGTTCGTCAACGCGCCCTGGCTCAAGACGCTTGCCTGGTCCGCGGCGCTGCTGATCGCCGTGCTCAATGCGTGGCTGCTCGTGCAGACTGCGCGCGCATGGATGGCCTGATGTACAAGCGCATTCTGGTTCCGCTGGAGAATTCACCGTTCGACGTGGCGATCCTGGATCACGTGCGCGAGCTTGCGAAGCACTTCGGCTCGTCGATCGTGGTCATGCACGTTGCCGACGGGTGGGCGGCGAGGAATGTGAAGCAGCTCAACCTCCGTGAGTCGGAAGAGATGCGCCTCGATCGCGAGTATCTCGACCAGACGCGTGAGGCGCTCGCCTCGGAAGGCTTCGAGGTGGAGGGTCTGCTCGCCGCGGGCGATCCAGCCACGGAGATTGCCGACGCGGCGGCGCGCGAGCATGCCGACCTCATCGCCATGTCGACACACGGCCATCGTTTGCTCAAGGACATGATCTACGGCAGCGTTGCGAACCAGGTGCGACATCTGTCGCGCGTACCGGTCCTGCTCGTGCGCGGCGAACGTCGTGCCGTACCACGCGGGCCGGCGGCATGATGGCGGTGAACGCATTTCCCACACTGACCGGTCCGGTCGAGGATTATCTCAAGGTGATCTTCGGGCTCGAGACGGGCGGGCGTGTCGCCGGCACGAGCGAGATTGCCGCAGAGCTGAATGTGGCGCCCGCTTCAGTGAGCGGCATGATCCGCCGGCTGGCCGAACAGGGACTCATTGCGCACGAACGCTATCGGGGCGTGCGTCTCACGGACGACGGACGTCGCGCCGCGCTGCGCACTATTCGCCGGCATCGCGTGATCGAAGCCTATCTCGCCACCGCCCTCGGGTTCGCGTGGGACCGGGTCCATGATGAAGCTGATCGACTCGAGCACGCGGCGTCCGACGAGTTGATCGACCGCATGGCCGCAGCCATCGGCGAGCCGACGACCGACCCGCATGGCGCTCCAATTCCCACTCGCGAGGGCACCCTCGACGAAGCTCCGCTCGCGCCGTTGTCGAGCATCGACATCGGCGCGCGCGTCTGCATTCAACGCGTGGACGATCGCGATCCGGAACAACTCCGGTACCTCGCGGAGCTTGGCATCACGCTGGGGCGACAGGTCCAAGTCCTCTCCCGCGCGCCGTTCGATGGGCCAATCGCACTGCGAGTGGGGCGATCGACTCGATCCATTGGAGCAGGTCTGGCGAAACAGATCTTGGTGTCGATCGCCACCTGAGTGGTTTCTGCCGCGGTCCCCGGCGGTAGAAACTGCAGACTCTGCAGCACTCTCCCGGAACACTCCTTGCCCCCTCCGCCGACACAACCCGTGGCTCGAGGCGACAATGGCGGTAACTCGTATGAAGATGGACTCGGACGCCGGAATTCCCGATCTCATTCATCGGTTGGGTGACGACTCCAGGCGGTTGATGACCGACGAGGTGCAGCTCGCCAAGCTGGAGATCAAGGACAACATGAAACGCGGCGGCAAGGGCGTCATGTGGCTTGGCATCGCGTTCAGCGTGGGCGTTGTCGCTCTCGTGTGGGCGACGTTCTTCCTCGCCACTCTCATCGGCCGGCTCGTCAATGGGCATATGTGGGTCGGCGCGTTCGTGACCGGCGTGATCGAGCTCATCGTGGCCATCGTGCTCATCAAACGTGGCCAGGTCTCGTTCGTCCAACCGTCGTACTCGCTCGAGCGCACGCGTGAATCGCTGCAGGAAACAGTGAACTGGGCCAAGACCGCCGTCTGAGGCCACGCGTCGCGGCGCGTTAGCTTTCTACAATGCTCGTCGCGCTTCTCGTCGCGGCATTCGCTCAATCGATTGATTCCACTCCGCCGCATCGTCCGCCGCGCACCATCGCCGTGGACGAGCGGCTCGCCACGGCCGCGAACGTCAAGCTCGGCGATCGTCTGATTATCGCGAGCACACCGGGCGGCGCTGGCGACACGGTAATCGTTTCCGCCTTCGTGCGCCGCCGCGCTGATCCCTCGGAGGTGGCACGCGCCGAGTATCGCGTGCGAATGCACCTCGACGAACTGCAGCGTCTGATTGCCTACGGCGATCGCGTCGACCGGTTTGCCGTGGAAACGCGCGGCGGCGCGGCGGTCGACAGCACGATCCGTCGCGTGAACGACGCCGCGTTTGGATTCCAGGCGTACCGGTCGCGCGACATCGCCGTCGGGACGTCGCGCACCTTTCTCGTCGTCAGCCGTTTCCATCGCGCGATCGGCGTCATCACCATCGTCGCGAGCGCCGTCTTTCTGCTGTGCATCATGCTGTTGAAGGTGGACGAGCGGCGTCGTGACGTGGCGGCGCTGCGGCTCATGGGCATCTCGGATCGCTCGATCGTTCGGGGGGTGATGGTCGAAGCCGCCATCATCGCGATCCTCGGCAGTCTCCTCGGCGTCGTCATTGGCTGGACGGCCTCCCAACTCATCAATTGGCATTATCGAGGCGTCTATCAGACACCGCTCGCGTTCGCGGTCGTGACGCCGGACATCGTCCTGTTGGCCGTCACGCTGTCGCTCGTGCTCGGACTCGCCGCCGGCTTTGCCGCCGCACAGCGTCTCGTACACACCGCGGCGCTCGAGCTGCTCACAGGCCGTCACGAAGAGCGAAACCCTCCCGCGCCGGAGGCGGGCTGATGCTCTTCCGTCTCGCCTGGGCCACGCTCACTCGGCATCGGAGCCGCACGCTGCTCGCGGTGCTCGGCGTCGCCGTATCCGCGGCCATGCTGCTCGACATGGTCATGCTGTCGAGTGGCATGGGTGTCTCCTTCAAGAATCTGCTCCTCACGCGTGGCTTCCAATTGCGCCTCGCGCCAAAGGGGACGTTGCCGTTCGACACCGACGCCACCATTCCGGACGCAAGCGGTGTGATGCGCACCCTGTACACCATTCCCGGTGTGCAGACGGTGAGCCCCGTGCTCGGCGGCCAACTGCACTTTGCGATCGGAGGGCGCGCCATCACCGCGACGGCCATCGGCGGCGATCCCGCCGTGCAGGGCGATTATGAGATCACACAAGGCCGCACGCCGACGGCGCCGGCGGATCTGGTGGCCAGCGACGCGTTTCTCCGCGCCAGTGGCAAGCGCATTGGCGACACGGTGACCGCTGCCGCGGGATACGACCCACAGCTTCGCGCCTTCACCGGCCGCCGCACACTGCGCCTCGTGGCGCGCGCCCATTTTCTCTACATGGCCGCCGAGCAGAAGGTGGTGGCGCTCCCGCTCGCGACATTGCAGACCATGCAGGGCCCGCGCGCCGCCGATCGCGTCTCGTTGTTCATGGTGAAAGCCAGAGACGGCGCGAACGTCGACAGCGTGTTGCACCGCTTGGAGCGCGCGCTGCCTCGCGTGTCTGCATTGTCTACGGAGACTGCCATGCGGCAGGTGGACCAGCGGTTGAGCTACTTCAGGCAGCTCGCGTTCATTCTCGGTGCGGTGAGCCTGGTCGTAGGCTTTCTGCTCGTGACGACACTCGTCACCGTGTCCGTGAACGAGCGGCTCGGCGAGATCATTGTGATGCGCGCCATTGGTGTCGTGCGTAGCCGGGTTGTGTTGCTGATCGTGATCGAGGGCATCGCGATCATGGTTGCTGGCGCGCTGCTGGGATTGGGTCTTGGCCTGGCGACGGCGCGATATCTCAACTCCATCCTGGCATCGTTCCCGGGACTGCCGGCCGCCATCGACTTCTTTCTGTTCGAGCCGCGTGACGCATGGGCGGCGCTCGGCATGCTCACGGTCGCCGGGATTCTCGCCGGCATCTATCCATCCTGGCGGGGAGCGTCCATGCCCATCGCCCCCACGTTGCGCGAGGAGGCCGTGGGATGAGCGACGTCCTCCTCTCGGCGCGTGACCTGCGGCGCGAGTATCACATGGGCGAGGAGCTCGTGCACGCCGTGCGCGGTGTCACGCTCGACATCGCGCGCGGCGACTCCGTGGCGGTCGTCGGCCCGTCCGGCTGCGGCAAGTCCACCATGCTCAATCTGCTCGGCGGCATCGATCGTCCCACGGCGGGCGCCGTGACGATCGACGGCGTGCGCATCGACCACCTGCGCGATGCGCAGGCCACGCGCTTTCGCCTGCTGCACATCGGTTTCGTGTTCCAACGCTTCTATCTCATGCCGGCGCTCACCGCATTGGAGAACGTTGAATTGCCCATGGCCGAGGCCCAGATGGCGTCGGCGCAGCGCGTGCAACGTGCCCGGGAGCTGCTGGCCTACGTGGGGCTCGGTGCCCGCCGCGATCACCGTCCCGCGCAGCTCTCCGGCGGCGAGCAGCAGCGGGTGGCCCTTGCCCGCGCGCTGGCGAACAAACCGCAGCTCTTGCTTGCCGACGAACCGACCGGCGAGCTCGACGCACAGACCGGCACCGAGATGATCGCGCTGCTGTCGCAAGTGAACCACGACGGGACAACGCTCCTCGTCGTGACACACGACGAGAATCTGGCGCGGGCCGCGAAGCGCGTCGTCCACATGCGCGACGGGCTGGTGGTGGACGATCGCCGGCAGGACGGCGCATGATCGAGCTGCTTGCCTTGCGCAATCTCGTGCTGCGGCCGTGGCGAACGCTGTTTCTGCTGTTCGGCTACAGCCTAGGCGTGGCGGTGATGATCGTGCTGCTCTCGGTGGGCAGTGCGCTGCTCTCGCAGGCACGCGACGAGAAGCTCGTGGGCGGGGGAGACGTGACCGTGTTGCCGGAAGGGATCGACATCGAGGTGATGAAGACCGGAGGGCTGGGCGGCATGTTCTTCTCCATCGACCATGCCCGCTTCATCTACGGTCAGCTACTCGCGGCGCCCAGGCTGCGCCCGGAGATTGCCGCGGTGGCGCCGCAGATCGAAGGCAAGCTGTTGTATGCGCGAACACTCAAAGGGCGCGAGGTCGCGGTGATGGCGAGCGGCGAGATCCCGTCGCGCACCACCGCCGTGGGCGCGATGCCCGAGCTGGTGGGTGATTGGAGCGACGACGGACTCGATCGCGCCTGGCGCGATCCACAGCCGGACGAGCTGGCGCAGGCAATCGATCATTTCCATCTGCCCCCCGCGGAAGCCCGCGGCGATCCCACATGGGCGGAATGGCACTACTTCAATGTGCTGTCGCCGGACCGCTTGAAGTGGGCGTTCATGTCATTCATCGTGGGCGGTGCGGTACCAGCGGGGCAGTGGGGCGGGCAAGTACTCGTCACCTTGCACGAGCAGGGCGGGAAGTCGCGCAAGTTCACGGCGAACCTTCCTTCCACCGCGGTGCGCTTCTCCACGCGGAGCGCCGATCTGGCGATCGGTACGTCGAGCGTCAGCGTGTTGGCCGACGGACGGTACGCCGTGCGAGCGCGGGCCAGCGAGGAGGGCGGCTCCGGATCCGTCGTCGTAGACCTGATCGTCGCGCCGGCCCCAGGGGCATACTTTCCGGGGTCGGAGTTGTCGAGCGGCGAGATGGTGTCCGGCTATGTGGTGCCAGCGTTGCGCGCAGACGCCACCGGGTCCATCTGCGTGGATGGCCAGTGCGACGAATACGCGCGCGCGCAGTCGTATCACGATCACAACTGGGGAGTGTGGCGCGGCGTGACGTGGGAGTGGGGCGCGGCCCGTGCCGGTCCGTACACCGTGCTGTACGGACGCGTGCAACCGGCCGATAGCACCGCTGCCTCCCAGCCGCTCTTCGTCTATGCCGTCGACTCGCTCGGCTTTCTCGCGCTGTTCCGCCCGCGAGAAATTCAATATCAAGACACTCGCGTGCTGCGAGTCGGCGGCCAGACGATCAACGTCCCGTCGCGCGCCACGATGGTCGACGTGCGCGGCGACGACACCCTCCGCATAGACCTGACGATCGAGGACGCGACCGCCACCGATACCAGACGCCCCGGCCCGGAGCGCGGCAAAGGCCTGAGCGCCCGTACCCTCGCGCGCCCCTACTTCGTGCAGATGAAGGGCCTAATGACGATCACCGGCCGCGTGGGGGGCAAGCCGATCAACGGAACGGGGGCGGGGTTCTTTGAGACGTATGTGGGACACGAGACACGGGACACGGGACACGGGAAGGGGACACGAGACACGAGACACCGCGTTATGCGTTAGCAGTTGTCCCGTGTCTCGTTGTCTCGTGTCCCGTGTCCCAACACCGTGTCTCGTGTCTCATTTCATCGCCTCGTCTCATCCCGCTCCCCTTCCGTCCTCCCCTCCTCCTTTGCCCTCGCTTTCCGCGCGGCATCATCCAGCCGTGACCGGCCACGCGAGAACCCCTCAGCTGCATACTCGCGCACTGTCTTCCACGTGCCGTACTTGTCACCGTACGACGCCCAGCCGCGCTCGAGCTCTGGTTCTACTGCCTCGAACTGGCGCGCCGTGAAATTCGGGTTGTGACTGGCTATCTGACCGAGGTAGTACGCCGGCCGGACGTCGTCGTAGGCTCGGTCGGCCGGGCGAGAGGGCTGCCTGTCGTAGTGCTGTCGGAAGTACATCTCGTCTTCGTTCGTGAGCGAGCTGGCTGCCTCGGCCACCGCTCGTCCGGCCCACCATCCGCCGAGCGCGCCGGCGATGCCGCCGATCACCGTTCCAACCGGACCGGCGGCCGATCCGATGCCGGCCCCCACGAGCACGCCAGTGATGCCGCCGGTCGCTTCACCCAGCTCGTCGCCCAGAGTCGGGTCGGAGTGGTGTGCGCCCAGCGCAACGTCTTTCGTGCGCTCGATGCGTGAGTCAGTGGATTCGCCGGACCGATCGTTTCTGCTCCTCATTCTTCCCAACCTCGGAGATGGACACCCAGAAAGCGCGCAAAAACAGGACCGTCCCCGGCCGTTCTACACTTGACGTGACTGACGCATGTGTACCGATTCCATGCCATGTCTGCACGTATCCGCATCGGCACACAAGGCTGGAACTACGACGCGTGGGTGGGACCGTTCTACCCGCGACGGACTCGGCCCGCCGATTTTCTGACCGTGTATGCGCGGGCATTCGATACCGTAGAGGTGGACTCCACCTTCTATGCGATCCCTGCAGTCAAGACGGTTCGCGACTGGGCGCAGCGGACGCCTGCCGATTTCCTGTTCGCGCTGAAGATGCCGCAGGAGATCACGCACGAGCACCGTCTGCGGAATGCCGACGACCTGATTGCCGAGTTCTTCGATACGGCTCGGGAGCTGGGCGACAAGCTCGGTCCAATTCTCATCCAGCTCGGCCCAGATTTCGGCCCCACAGAACTGCCGGCCGTGGCCCAGTTGCTTCCAAAGCTTCCGCGGGACATGCGGTTCGCCATCGAATTTCGGCAGCACGGCTGGATCCACGACGGAATGCTCGCGCTGCTCGCCGAGCACAACATTGCGCTGGCGCTGAGCCACGGACGCTGGCTCAACCGCAAACAGATGATGGCGCTAGTCGAACGCCCGACGGCCGATTTTCTCTACATCCGCTGGATGGGCGCCGATCGGGGCCTCGTCGACTACTCGCGCATTCAGATCGACCGCCGCCGCGAATTGGAATCCTGGGCAAGCCTGCTCTGGCCATACCTGGATAAGGGACGCGAAGTGTTCGGTTACATCAACAACCACTTTGCCGGACATTCGCCGGCGTCGGCGCGCGATCTGCAGCGTCTGCTCGGTCAGACTGCCGTCGATCCGGAACAGCTCGGCGAGCAGATGAGTCTTTTCTAGTGAACCACCCTAGCCAGCGCAGCCGAGCCCGCCGGTGAGCAAGCTCAAAATTCGCCTGTTCGTGTTGGCCGCCGTGGCTGCCGCGGCGCTGTTCATCCGGCTCGGGGTCTGGCAACTCCATCGGCTAAGTGAACGGCGAGCGCGCAATGCGCTCATCTCGTCGCGCTTCAACGCCGCCGCCGTCGACGTCCACGCACTGCCGCGGGACACCGCGGCGGCACGCTTCCGTCGCGCCCGCGTCACCGGCATCCCGGATTACACGCACGAGCTGATCTTCGCGGCACGATCATACAAGGGGTCGCCGGGCGTGAACATCCTCACACCCATTCGCTTTCCGGGCACCGATACGGCGATCATCGTCAATCGTGGCTGGGTGTACACCCCTGACGGTGCCACCGCGAACCTGGCCAGGTGGCACGACCGGGATTCCGTGTTCGTAGGGTACGTCGACGAGTTCCCGTCGTCCGGCGGCTCCGCCTTTACTGGCCGACCGCAGATCCTTGCGCACCTGTCGTACAGCGTCGTGGCAAAGGCGCTGCCGTATCCCGTAGCCCCGCTGTATGTGGTGGCGTTGGGCGATAGCGCCAACGCGGCGGACCGTGTGGCACGGTTGGCGCTGCCGCCGTTGGATGAGGGGCCGCACTTCAGCTACGCGCTGCAGTGGTTCTTCTTCGCGGGCGTGGCATTGGTCGGCGCGGGGTTCGTGCTCAAGGGCGGGAATCGATAGCGGCGATCGGCGTGGTTTAAGGATGTGACATGGCTTTTCTCAGAACGGCGATTGCGTTTGGCGTGGCCCTGGCACTGTGCGTAGTCTCCGGTGGGCGCTCGGGCGCGTGCTTGACCACAAAATCGTCGACGTAGATGTACTCGAGATCGTTCGTCAGGAACGCGTCGGCGTTGATCTGCTGCCTGAACCCCCTCGAGCGGGATCACGTCCCTGCTCAGATCGAATTCGACGATCTCTTCGATGGGCACGGGGATGGTTTCCTTGGGTGGTACTTCTTCAGAAACGCAGCGGCCCGCGCCCGAAGTGCACCGTCGTCGAGAAACCTCTCTTGCCCTCGGGTCGTCCCGGCGAGATCTACCGCCTCGATCAAGCGGGCAAGCACCTCCGTATCTTGCGGTGGCGCGGCGCGGCCGCGCTCGATCCGGCTCAGGTTGCCCGGGTCCGTTATGGCGTTAGTTTCTGGGGCGCTCGGGAGTATACTGCCGATGTCGCACACTCTCGTCTTTCTTGGACCGCTCGCTGGCACCTATGTTCCTCTGGCATGTCCTCCTCTTCGGACCCAATAGCTGACGAGCAGCGCACCCGGCGCGCGAGTCTTCGCGTGCGGGTCATCTCGCGATTGGACGACGCTGTCGGCCAAGACACCCTTGCTATGGCGCCGGAAGAGCGCATTGCCATGATGTGGCCACTGGCGCAGTCCGCGTGGGCCGTCACCAACCAGGCATCGCATGCTGAATCCCGACTTCCGCGACATGTTGTCCGAGTTCAACGGCGCCGCCGTTAAGTACCTGGTGGTCGGCGGCTACGCGGTCGCGCATCATGGCTACCCACGAGCGACGGGCGACATGGACTTCTGGGTACGCCGCTCTCCAGAGAACGCTGAGAGCGTGCTGCGCGCCCTCGCCGCCTTCGGTGCGCCGAGTGATCTCGTGACGATGGAGAACTTGCTGGACCCGGAGATCGTGGCCCAGATCGGCGTCGAGCCGAATCGCATCGACATCCTGACCGCCATTGACGGCGTCGAGTTCGACGACGCCTACCCGGACCGGGTGATCGCGCGGATTGGCGACGTCGATATTCCTTTTGTCGGCATACATCACTTGCTGATGAACAAGCGGGCGACTGGGCGACCGGAGGACCTCACGGACGTGTCGCGGCTCGAGGCGGCGCTCCGCCGGGTTGCGTCGCAGCAGCGCGGGCAGACGACCAGTCCGCGCGGAGAACGGCAGGAGCGAACCCAAGATGAAGGGTGAACGTTTCGGGGAGTCCGAGTGAAATGTGAACCGAGCGCAGGAGTACAATGTGGCGGGACGGTGTGCGGACTGACGTGTGGTCGCCGAGCGGTCGAACTCGCCTGAGGGTTCCCCTGTACACAGACCAGAGAATTCCCCTGTTCAGGCGCGACTCCCCGCTACATGTTCTCTGGCTGAATCCTGAACGTACCCCCCCGTCGATCACCACGATGACACCCATTTCTTTCTCGCTCAATGGCGTGCAGCAGAACATCACCGTTGACGACACCCGCAACCTGCTCTGGGTGTTGCGTGACGACCTCGGCTTCACCGGCACCAAGTTCGGATGCGGTGAGTCGTTCTGCGGCGCCTGCACCGTTCTGATGAACGACGAAGCCATCCATGCCTGCACCACACCAATGCGGGCTGTGAACGGCAAGCGCATCGTCACCATCGAGGGACTCGCGCACGACGATCGTCTCAGCCCCGTGCAGGCGGCCTTCGTCAAGCACCTCGGCTTCCAGTGCGGCTACTGCACCAGTGGAATGATCATGGGTGCGCACGCGTTGCTGATCAAGAACGCCTCGCCCACACGCGCCGAGATCGTGAAAGGGATGGAACAGCACCTCTGCCGCTGCGGCGCGCAGGTCCGGATTGTCGACGCCATCGAGAGTGCATCTGCCGCCGTGGTGGGAGGTACCAAGTGAGCCGCGACAACGAAGGGCCCAATGGCTTGGATGCTCCCGATGGATCGGGATTCATGCACACCATCGACCGACGTGCGTTCCTGAAACTCACGAGCACTGGATTGCTCGTGGCGTGCGTCTTCGATCCACTCCTCGGCGTCGTGGGCGGAGGGCCGCTCGACGCCCAGCAAGCTGCCGCGATCGACTTCAACGCATTCCTGCACATCGGCGCGGACGGACGCGTCACCTGTCTGGTCGGCAAGGTCGAGATGGGCCAGGGTATCATGACGGCGCTCCCGCAGCTCGTCGCCGAGGAGCTGGGTGTCGCACTCACCGCGATCGACATCGTGTTGGGAGACACCGACCTCTGTCCAACAGATGGTGGTACCTTCGGATCGCTCAGCATTCGCATGTTCGGCCCCACCCTTCGCGCCGCGTCCGCTGAGGCCCGCCGCGTGTTGGTACAGATGGCCGCCGAGCATCTGCACGTTCCCGCTGACCAGCTCGACGTTCGCGACGGCGTGGTCGTCTCGAAGACCGACCGCAACGCGCACGTCAGCTATGGCCAGTTGACCGCGGGCAAGAAGATCGAGCGACGCGTCGACGGACAAGCGGTTCTCAAGAACGTGAAGGCATTCACCGTCATCGGAACGTCGGCGCCTCGTCGCGACGCGGTCGAGAAGGTGACCGGCAAGGCGAAGTACGCGGGGGATATCATCCCGCGTGGTGCATTGCATGCGCGCATTCTTCGCGCGCCCGCGTACGGCGCGACGCTCATCAACGCCGACACATCGGCTGCCGCGGCATTACCAGGCGTGCGGGTGGTGCGCGACGGCGATCTCATTGCCGTGCTGCACGCCCATCGCGACGAGGCGACGCGGGCGCTCGCCCTGATCAAGGCCACGTGGACTCCCTCGCCGTCGACGCTCACCGACGAGAACATCTTCGACCATCTCACCACGACCGCGCCCGAAGGACGGCCGACCGGCGTTGGGGATGTCGTGGGAGGCGAAAAGGCGGCGGCGCAGATCGTCGAGCAGACGTACCGCAAAGGCTACGTCGCGCACTCGCCCATGGAGACGCACTCGGCGGTCGCACAAGTCGTGGACGGCAAGGTCACCGTATGGGCAGGAACGCAGACGCCTTTCCCGCTGAAGGCGCAGGTTGCGCGCGCTCTCAACCTTCCGGTGGACAAGGTGCGCGTCATCACGCCGTACATCGGCGGCGGATTCGGCGGCAAGAGCTCGAGCGCCCAGGGACTGGAAGCCGCGCGCCTTGCCATGGCCGCCGGCACACCCGTGCGAGTGGTGTGGAGTCGCGAGGAAGAATTCTTATTCGACACCTTTGATCCTGCCTGCGTCTTCAAGATTCGCGCGGGTCTGGATGCTGCGAAACAGATAGTCTTCTGGGACAACGTGGTCGTCGGCCCGGGCGCCCGCGGCTCCGCGGTCTTCTACGACATCCCGAACCATCGCACCACCATCCGCGGCGGCGCGATGGGTGGCAATCCCGCCGGCATGCATCCCTTTGGCGTTGGGCCGTGGCGCGCGCCGGGTGCCAACGCCAACGTGTACGCGCGCGAGTCGCACATCGACATGCTGGCCGTGAAGGCCGGCATGGACCCGGTCGAGTTTCGCCTGAAGAATCTCACCAACCCGCGCATGCGGCGCGTGCTCGAGGCCGCGGCCAAGCAATTCGGCTGGACGCCGAAAGCGGGGCCGAGTGGCCGCGGCTATGGCGTTGCGTGCGGTGAGGACGCCGGCACGTCCGTGGCGGCCATTGCCGAAGTGAAGGTGGACAAGAGCACCGGCGACGTGAAGGTCGTTCGCGTCGCGTGCGCCCAGGATATGGGAATTGTCATCAACCCTGAGGGCGCCATTCAGCAGATGGAAGGGTGCATCACCATGGGACTCGGCTATACCCTTGGCGAGGAGATCCACTTCAAGAACGGCGCGCTGCTCGACACGAACTTCGACACGTACGACATCCCGCGCTTCTCGATGGTGCCGAAGATGGAAACCGTGATCCTCGATTCGGATCAACCACCACAGGGAGGCGGAGAGCCGGCGATCATCCTGATGGGAGCGCTGGTGGCAAACGCGGTATTCGACGCGGTGGGCGCGAGAGTGGTGCAGTTGCCGATGACGTCGGAGCGTGTGAAGGCGGCGATGAAGGTGTAGCGCCATCGGCGCGCCGTGGACACCAGGTCTTGATCGTCAACTCTTGACAATCATGATGAGAGCGCCGTATCGTCCGATCCATGACCTCATCCATGGATCAGCCGAACACGGACGTCATTCAGGGCACGTTGGACCTGCTCATCCTCAAGACGCTGAGCCTGGCACCGTTGCACGGCTTCGGGATCGCGCGGCGGATCGAGCAGATCTCGCGCGATGTGTTCAAGGTCAACCCCGGCTCGCTGCTCGTCGCGCTCCAGCGCCTCGAGCGCGCCGGGTGGCTCGACGCCGAGTGGCGCGAGACCGAGAACTCGCGCCGCGCCAAGTTCTACGCGCTCACACGCGCCGGGCGTAAGCAGCTCGAGGTCGAGACCGCCGACTGGAAGCGCCGCTCGACCGCGGTCGCCCGGCTCCTCAACGCCGAGGGCTGACGCATGTCGCTCGTTCGGCAGATCGTGCGCGGCATGCGCGCGCTGGTCCACCCCGCGCGAGCCGACGCTGACGTCTCCGCCGAAGTCCGCGACTATCTCGAGCGGGCCACCGCCGCGCACGTCACGCGAGGCCTGTCGCGACAGGATGCCGCGCGCGCCGCGATGGCCGAGATTGGAAACACCACGGTCGTGCGCGAGCAGGTACGTACGTCGGGCTGGGAGCATGCGGTGGAGACGACGAGCGCCGACGTGCGCTACGCGCTGCGGCGACTCCGAAACGCGCCTGCATTCACCGCGACTGCGGTGATCACGCTCGCGCTCGGGATTGGCGCGAGCACGGCGGTGTTCAGTGCCGTCAGTCCCATTCTCATCGAGCCGCTGCCCTTCCCGCACGCCGATCGGCTCGTGATGATCGACGACCGGAATCAAGTCGGCTTTCCCATGCCGGCCACGTTCGGCACGTACGACGAGCTCCGCGCGCGGACACGCTCGTTCGACGCGCTCGCGAGCGCCGACGCGTGGCAGCCGTCGATCACCGGGAATGGTGATCCGGAACGGCTCACGGCGCAGCGGGTCACCGCGGGCTACTTTGGCGTGTTCGGCGCCGTACCGTTCGTGGGACACGACTTTACCGCAGACGACGACCGTCCCGGCGCGGCGAACGTCGTCATTCTGAGCGACGGCCTGCTGCAGCGTCACTTCGGCGGCGATCGGTCGATAGTTGGACGCACGATTCAGCTCAACGGCGATCCGTACACCGTGATCGGTGTCATGCCGCACGGCTTCGCGAATGTCATGGCTCCATCGGCCGAACTCTGGTCGCCAATGCGCGCGCAGGTGAGCGGAGACTTGAGCTCGCGCGAATGGGGGCATCACTATCAGGTTGTCGGCCGGCTCGCGGCAACGGCGACAGCCGACGGCGCATCGCGCGAGATACTCGGCATCGGCCACGCGCCTATACCATCCTTCGCGCGTCCGCCCTGGGCGAACCTCCAGAAAGGACTGATGGTTCGTTCGCTGCAGGAGGCGATCACTCGTCCCGTCAGGCCATCCCTCTTCGCGATCATCGGTGCGGTACTGCTCCTTCTCGCGATCGCCGCTGTGAATGTGACGAACCTGCTGCTCGGGCGCGGCGCGCAGCGTCGCGCGGAGTTCGCGATGCGCGTCGCCCTGGGTGCTGGTGGCGGACGTCTGGTGCGGCAGCTGCTCACCGAGAGCATCGTGCTCGCGCTGTGCGGCGGCGTGCTTGGGCTGGCGACGGCGACCGTCGGCATTCGCGCGCTCGTGGCGTCGAGCCCGCCGGGGCTGCCGCGCGTCGACGCGATCCGGCTCGATGCGCGTGTGTTCATCTTCGCGCTCGGGCTGACGACGTTGATCGGCGTGATCGTTGGATTCATCCCTGCCTTTGGCGCGCTGCGCGCCAGGGCGACCGAAGGGTTGCAGCACGGATCTCGGCGTGCTACACGCGGCCGCGCCGCCGGGCGCAGCGTGCTCGTCATGGCCGAGGTAGCGCTCGCGCTCGTGCTGCTGGTGAGTGCGGGACTCCTATTTCGGAGCGTACAGCGGCTCGTCTCGACGGCGCCCGGATTCGATCCTTCGCACGTCGTGACGATGCAGGTGGTCGCGGCCGGCCACGCGTTCGAGTCCGACACGGCGCGGTTGCAGTTCTTTCAACAGGCACTCGGCGCCGCGCGGCACGTGCCGGGCGTGACGGATGCGGCGTTCGCCAGCGAGATTCCCTTGAGCGGCGAAGGCGACGGCTATGGTTACGAGGTGCAGTCGCTTCCCAGCGCCGCGGGCGGCGCCCTGGGAAACGCGCTCCGCTACGCGGTGACGCCGGGCTATTTCTCCAGCATGCGCATTCCCCTCATTCGTGGACGCTTGCTCGATGCGGGCGATCGCGCCGGCGGGCCGGAAGCGGTGGCCATCAACGAGTCGATGGCGCGCCAGCTGTTCAAGAATGCTGATCCCATCGGACAAGCGATCCGCTTTGGGCCCGAGATGGGCGGCACGCATTGGGATTACGTCGTCGGTGTCGTGGGTGATGTGAAGGCATACTCCCTCGCGGTGGACGCGCCGGACGCATTCTACGTCGCGAGTGCGCAGTGGAATTGGGTCGACAACGTGCAGACGCTGGTCGTACGCACGAGCGGCAACGGCGCCGCGCTCGTGCCGAGCATCAAGCGCGCGGTCTGGTCGGTGAACGCGAACCAGCCGATTACGCGTGTGGCGACCATGGACTCGTTCATCGCCGCGTCGGCGGGGCAGCGGCGGTTCGCGCTGCTCGCCATCGAAGTATTCGCCGTCGTCGCTCTGATCCTCGCGGCCGTCGGCCTCTACGGCGTGATCTCTGGCAGCGTCACGGAGCGCATGCGCGAGATCGGCATCCGCACCGCACTCGGCGCGACGCCGGGTGACGTGGTGCGAAGTGTGGTGGGGCACGGTATCGCGTTGACCGTGCCTGGGGCAGTGATCGGACTCGGCGGCGCCTACGTGGCAAGTCGGCTGCTCGAGAGCATGTTGTTCAGTGTCTCGCGGATCGATCCAATCACGTATGCCGGCGTGATCGCGTTGCTGCTCGCGGTTGCCGTGCTCGCGGCATGGGCGCCGGCGCGGCGTGCGGCTGGGGTCGATCCGACGATCGCGCTACGGGCGGAGTAAGTCCGACTGAATTGAAGGCGCCGCAACGTGCCCTTGCCGGTATTCGGGCACGTGCCGCTCGTGTTCATGATTCCCTGATGAACGGGTCGCCTCGCGCCGGACGTACGCCGGGCATCCTTCCTATCCGCTGAACAACACCGGCGGCATATAGTGGTGGACAGCCGTTGTCATCCTGAGCGGAGCGAAGGGTCTCCATCCAGTACGTCGCACTCGTCACTTGGCGGATCATGCCACATCGCGTTCTCACGCTCGCCACCGCGCTCTGCATCGCGGCGGCGTTCTCGAAACAACTACCGGCGCAGCAGCCAGCTCCTATAGCGCCTGGACCGGAAACGGTGACGTACACTCCCAAGTTCGGGACGGTCACGTTCACGCACGCCAAGCACGCGAAGGCGTCCGAGTGTACGGCATGCCACCACGAGTCACGCCCGGAACACCCGTACACGGCGCCGCAACAGAAGTGCGGCACCTGCCATGTCGCAGAGCCAGTTGCCCCGATGGTGACGAATCTTCGCAACGCCTTCCACCACACCGCGGCCAAGACGGGCGTGTGCTTCGATTGCCACAACAAGGAAGCCGCCGCGGGCAAGACGGTGCCGGCGACCTGCACCGACTGCCACAAGCAGTAGTGGGCTCAGTCGGTTCCGCCGACGAAGCGCTATGTGTTTGCTCGTAATACTTCCGCGGGAGACACCCTCCACACGGTGAGCAGCGCCGGTGTCAGGACCAAGGCAACGCTTGCACATCCGCAAATCGCGGCCGGACTGAAGTCGTCGTAGGTGTACACCGAGTGCAGTCGTCCGGGGTGGTCACGATCCCTGGTCGTGAGCAACGCAAGGACACATCATCACCGCGGAAATGTTCACTCGGAGCGTCCATCCCATGCGTAACGCACCCCTGGTCGCCATTCTCATCAGCGTCGTCGGATCCGTCGGCGCGCATGCGCAACACCAGGCAATGACTGTGGCGGGCGCGTGGCGGCTCGTCGATACCCTCCGCACTCCCGCATTGCGCGTCCCATGCTCCGGGGCCGTTCAGCTCCGGTTCGAGCAAACGGGCGATGTGATGACGGGAACAGCTACACATGTAATGCGAAGTTGCCAGGATACGCTCAGTGATCTCGCCGCGACCGATGGGCGGGTGCACGGTGATTCCGTCCGGTTTTCCCTCGGCAGTTGCCAATATCGAGGTCGCTTGTCGGACGACTGGCGCGTTGCGAGCGGTACTACCGATTGCAATGTCCCTGTCGGTACGAATGCCATCGTGCTTCGTGGAGCGTGGTTTGCTACACGCATCGAGTTGGAGCCGACGTTGCGAAGTGCTCCGCGTTCGCTTCCGAACAGGTCGATCGGCAATGACGGTCCGCGCAACCGCGTATGGCGTTCACAGACTGTTAAACTACGAGTGAATCGCCGGCACGATCACGCGGCGGCGAAGATCGCGGATGGAAGCGGGAACGGGCAGTCGGATCGAGAGTGAGACCCGACTCGTATTGATGGTCGCGACCACTCTGCTCGACGCCGACTGCAGCACGACACCATCAAGGAAAGCTTTCGACGCCACAAACGCGCAGATCACCCGGAGGCGATGCGTTGTCGCACACCGCTGGCTATCGCCGCGTGCGACGTCGGCCGAGGAGGCTGCTCTCCTCGAGCAAGTCGTAGCGCTGTAGCCGGCGTCCGCAGCTTCGGCGCGTGAGGCGCACTGGACCGAAGCGGTTGGCCGCATTGCCGCGTCCGGACGGACCGCTACTAGTCGACTAGTTGACAATCGACCGCCGCCGCCCCAGTTTGGTGACTACTAGTCGACTGGTAACAACACACGAGGACGTGCATGCCCGTCACACTCACCCCACGTGAGCTCGAGATCATCGCCATTCTCTGGGAGCTCGGCGACGGCACCGTCGCCGAAGTGCGTGACCAACTCCTGGACGACCTTGCGTACACCACGGTGCTTTCACTCATGCGTACCATGCTGGCCAAGGGCTACCTGCGCGCCGTGCCCGAGGGTCGTGCATATCGCTTTCATCCGCGCATCAAGCAGGAAGTCGTGCAACGCGGTGCGCTGGCCACGCTCGTCGGCACGCTGTTCGGCGGATCGTCCGAGCTGGCGCTCGCCAAGCTCGTCTCCGACCGCCGGCTCACACCCGCCGATCTGCGAAAGCTCCGAACGCTGATCGACCAACGCCTGCGCGAGGACGACACATGATCGCCGCCTGGATGGTGTACGCGTCGCTGCTCGGCGCGCTCTTCGGCCTCGCGGCGCTCGCCGTCGAGCGCGCGGCGCGAGCGCTTCGCCTTACATGGTTGGCGAGTCGCGCGCTATGGGCGGCGTCGCTGGGGGCGACTCTGGTCCTGCCGCTCGCCCTCGCGGTACGTGCGCTGGCCCCGACCGCCCCGACCGCACCGGCGGCGGCACGCGGTCGTGTCACGATCGTCGCGCGCGGGCCGGCGCTTTCGCTCAACGTTGTGCCGTCCACAGACACGAGCGCCGCGCTGCCGCCGCGCTTTCCTGTCGCCTCACGCGCGAGTCGCGCGTACTCCGTGTCCGTGCCGTCGACGCCCGCGCTCGATCGCGCGCTGCTCGTTGCATGGCTGGCCGGCGGGTTGCTGACGCTCGCGTTCATCGTGCATTCGTCCGCTGGCCTTGGCCGGCGTCGCCGGACCTGGTCGCGGCGCGAAGTGCTCGGCACGCCGGTACTCGTCGCCGAGGATTTCGGTCCCGCTGTAATCGGGGTGTTTCGTCCCGAGATCGTCCTGCCCGCTTGGGCACTTTCGGCGGAGGCCGTGTCGCTCGATCTCATCCTTCGGCACGAAACGGAGCACCGTCGCGCTCGCGACACGCTGCTCCTTGCCGCGTGCGGGTGTACCGCGGCGCTGTGTCCATGGAACGTGGCGCTGTGGTGGCAGCTCGGGCGCCTGCGGCTCGCCACCGAGATCGACTGCGACGCGCGCGTGCTCGCGCGCGAGGGCGATGCGCGTGCGTACGCAACGGTCCTGGTCGACGCCGGCGAACGCATGCAGGCGATGACGATGCTCGCCCCGGCGTTCGTCGAGCGGCGGTCGCTGCTCGAGCAGCGCATTCTCGCGATGAGCGCCGCGCGCGCGCCGCGCCGGCTGCTTCCCGCCCTTGCCCTCGCGGCTGCCGCGTCGCTCTGCGTCGCAATCGCGTGCTCGGCGCCGTCGCCCCGGGGTACGGCGCCGGAGTCCGCGCCGCTACCGGCGCAGTTTGCACGGGCGGCGATCGCGCAGCAGCAGTACTATCCGCGCGTCGTGCGCATCGATACGGTGGATGCCGCGGGCACTGCATGGCTCCGCGCCGCGCTCGCGCGATACTATCCGCGCGTGCTCACCGGTGACACGTCGCTGGCGTTCGTCTCGTTCTACCTGAGCAGCGACGGCCGCATCGTGAGCGCCGCCGCGCGCCCGCGCACGGATATTGGAGCCGACACCACGGACGCGCCGTTTCCGTTCGACTTCGGGGCGTACCGCTACGGAAATAGCGCGCCTGCGAGCGACAACGTACGGGTCGCCGCTGAGCGGGCGACGTTTCAGGCCGATCAGGACACGTTGTTCGCGAGCCAGATTCCGACACGCTCCGTGCTCGGCATGCGCACCGTGCTGCCGCGCGAGTTCACATATGACTCGCTCAGCGGAACGGCGCCGGATGACCCATTCCTCGGGGCGGACCCGCACGCGTTCCAGCGCGACGATGAGATCTTCCTCACGCCCGAGATGTTGCCGCCTCATGGCGTCTCCATTCACGTGCTGACGCTGCGCCCGGGCCGCGGCGGCCCGACGGACTTTGGGCACCGCGTGAGTGTGAGAAAGACGCCGCTCACGCCGCCGCCGCCCCCGCCCCGGCCCCAGCCGGACATCGAGCACCTTGGCGACCTGCCTGGCGGCGGCTGGGCCATAACGGCGGAGCTCTGGGCCACACTCGAACACAAGCCCGTGATCCTCATCGACGGCGCCGTGCGGCGATTCGAAGACATGATGGCGCTGATGGGGCACGCGGACACGATAGTCAATGTCCAGCGCATCGTGCCGGCGGCGGCAATGCGGCTCACGCATGATTCCGCTGCGGCGAACGGCGCGATCGTCGTGACCACCAAGGGGCATCGTCCACCAAGCAGTGGCTGATGGTTATGCGCTATCGCAACATCTCGATCGCGATGCTGCTTCTACCGGCTGGTCGGCCTAGCACGCCATTTCGCGCCGCTGTCCTTCGACAGAGGTGCAGCGCCGGGCATGTTTTCCAGCCCGGCCATCTGGGTCTCGGTATACCCGTCGGGAAGGAGGAGCCGCGCCATGTCTACGCTCGTCTCCTTGACCCCAGTGATCACGACCGTATTGTCGGTCCCGCTCGTCATTCCCGGACCGGCGGAGATGCGCGTCGAGGCCGTCGTCTTGAGGGGTGCCTTGCTAACAGGCATCCCATCCCGTGCAGCGGATAGACTGTTCGTGAGGGCGCTCATGAATCCTGCTCCGACAGTCGGCTCGCCTGAGGCCATGCCTGAGGCCATCTTCACGAACGGATTCGGTGGGAAATTGGGGATGTCGGCAAACCAGTACTCCATCGACATCTCTGCATCCATTGGAGGCGGCGCCATTCCGTCTGGCATTTCTCCTAGGGCGCTCATATCCATGGTCATCGTATAGCTGGCATTCAAACGGTAGTGCTGTGTTGGATGGCCGTCCAATGCCTCGCCAGCGCCGAGGGTATCGAGCGACACTTTTGTGTTGCTGATGGCGATCTTCGGGCCGAACGCCGCAATTGCGCGCATTGCCTGGTCGGGATGAAAGCCGAAGAAGTTCCGCGCTTCGGGCTTCACGACGATGAAATCGGTGGCGTCGAACAGGACGTAGTCACCCTTCTCGAACATGGGGCGCGATGCACCCTCGACGATGTCCATGCGCCCTCGTCCGTCAGAAAAGACGACCACTCCGGTCCAGTCCGAGCGCTGCGCCTCCATCGCGGTCGCCATAGGCCCGCTGCCGTTGGGCACGGTCGTACCATGGATTGTGTATGTCATCCCAGGCGCAGTGGTGTACGGAGCCGTCGCGCCGCTCAGAGCCGCCCATAGGATCAATGCGGGTACAGCAATGAAATCTCGAGCCGCAACTCGCGGGCTCCAGGTGCGTGTCATTCGACTCTCCTGCGTAGGTGACATTGACTGGGATCCAACCCCACGACCGCAAACACTGAGCGTCCACTGAGACACTCTTCGAACCATGGCCTACGCAACCGCCGTCTCGAAGATCTCGGTTCCATCCAACGCCGGCGGCGAGAACGGCGCATCGCAGTGCTCACACCTCGCTCGCGTAACGACTCGCTTCTTCCCGCACGAGGGGCATGGCTCACGCACCGGCCAGTCGATGAGCGAGAGCATCAGGAGCACACCAAGCGGACCTAACACGAATCCGAGCGCTCCCCACAGCAGCCGGCGGTTCCGGTCGAATGCAAAGATGCCACCGAGGCCGAACGTCAACGCGGCGGCGAGTAACGAGGTCATCGCAGAGACGGACCAGTCAACAACGTCAGACTGTTGCCATTTGCGTTGGCCTGCGGCGGGAAATCCACTCGGACGACGATACGCGTAATAGACGCGACGCGCGAATCGCCACGTCACAGATACTGTCGCCGCCGAGAATACGTCTTCAGCAGTCACTCGAGATTCCGCTTCCGGCTCGGTGTCGCGCGGAATCGCGACTTGGGCGACGAGCTTGTTTTCGTCATTGAATGCCTTGACATGTCCGGCAGGCGTTCTCGGCTCGCCTTGGATGAAGGGCCGGTATGACGACGAGTACCAGAAGAAAGTCGGCGTGCCAGCGGCGAGCAGCGCGCGTGAAACCGTGACTGTTGCGCTGGCGCTGTCGCCGGAATCCCGGGCAACACTGAGTTCCGCGGTGCCGTCCGGCGCCTGCACATGGACGCTCGTGTTGGTCGCGATGGCGTCGAACTTCGCGCGAGGTCCGTATACCGCCATCGCCGCGGTGCTATCACCCGATGTCGCGGCACCGAGCACCGTCTCCCGGGCCGATGGCGTGAACACCTTTCGGATGCCCCGCTGGCGGAGATCCAACCGATAGACCGCGCTCGGAAACGCGAGCACTGGCTGGATGTAGCCATACTCGGAAGTCGGTCGGAGCGCGCCCTCGAATCGATGCGCCGGGCGCGCCTCACCCGGGCTGAATCCGTCGGGCCCCATCCAGCCGATCAACCTCGCCGAGCGATTGTTGTACGCAGCGATCAAGCCTAGCCGGCGCACGAAGTACCAAGACAGCTCGCTCGGTGCCGGTGGCGACGACGACAGTTGAACGAATAGGTCGTACGTGCCCCGATAGCCGCTCAACATAGACTCGAGGGTGCCCGGATTATCCGGATGCAGTTTCAACGCAGGCGTCGCGATCACGCCCGCTGTCAATTTTTCACGCGCGGCTGAGTCTTGGTACTGCTCGACTGCGCGCCCGTGCAGGTCCTTCACTGCCAAGACTCGTGTCGTTTGAGCGAAGAGATCATGGAGCTCCACCCGCTGCACGATCGACCCGTCGCTGGCGATCACGTAGTCGGTTGATCTGACACCGTTGCGCGTCGCCTTGCGGGAAAACGCGGTGAGCGCGGTGACGGCGATGACGAAAGTGCCGGCGAGCACCAAACCCGGCACGATGGTGAGTCCTAGCGTCGCGCGACCCCAACGCGAGAGCGGTTTGTACTGGCCGCCGCTGGCGAACGTCGTCAGCGCCGCTGTTCCGACGACGACCATTCCAAGCAACACAATCGCGAGCGCTTGCCAGAAATACGAGACTTCAAGTACGACTCCCGTGCACGCGATCGCGGCACCCAACGGAAGGAACCGGCTCCCATACCATCTTGCTTCGCGCATGCTGACCAGCATTGCCGCGAGCAAATAGACCAAGCCGCACAGCATGTCTGCGACGCCGGGCAGCGCCATGCTCGAGTCCCACGGCACAGGGCGACTTCCCGGCGCCGCCATCCACGCGGTCGCGAATGCGAGCGGGATTCCCGTCGCAGCCAGATAGAGCAACGCGCCTGCGACCGCCTTCCCAAAGAACAGCGTCGAACGATGTACCGGCCGGTGCGCGAGAAAGCCCCAGCGGTCACCGCGATTCTCATGCACGATCAGCGCGCGCCCGATGATCAGCCCGCTCAGTGCGCTCGTCAGCGTGAAGATCGAGAACGAGAACAGAGATCCCGACCCTACGAAATACACGCCAGATGACTCCATCATCCTCTGAAAGCCGAGCGAGATGAGCTGGCCGACGACGACGATCGCGAGACACACGAACGCGGTCTTGAGACGGTCGCGCATCTCTTTGAGAACGATCGCCGGAAGGAGCGCGCTGCTCTGAGGTGACGCCGCGGCGGGAGAGCTCATGCGACACCTCTCGCCGGCGCGGTTGGCGGTGCGTCGTCGAGAAAGAATCCTTGCTCGCCGCGGTCACCCAGGTAGCCGACGACCGCCTCGTTCAGCCCGACCTCATTCTCGTCCACCCTGGCCGCGCCGAGTTGACCAAGGTCGCGCCGCGTTGCGTCGTCCGCCGCGGCAACGGTCAGCGCGACGTCTGCACCGGATCGCTTGACGCGCAGCAACCCGCGCAGCGGAGGGAGCGTTGCCGGGACGGCCGTCACGTCGGCGAAGTGCAGCGTGAACTCTCGAATGGCGGCGCGAAACATGTCCACCGGGCAGAGCACTCGCAGCACGCTCCGGTCGAGAATCGCGATGTGGTCGGCCACGCGCTCGACATCGTCGAGCAGGTGTGACGAGAAGAAGATCGTGCGGTCGGAGTCGCGCGTGATGTATATCATCGACTCGAGTAACGAGCGCCTGGCGACGGGATCGAGCCCGATACCGGGGTCGTCGAGAATGAGTAGCTCGGGTTCCGGCGCCAACGTGATCGCGAGGGAGAGTCCGGCGCGCTCGCCGCGCGAGAGATCACCGGCCTTCGCAGTGGGGCGCAGATGAAAATGCCCGACGACGGAGTCGAATACGCGTGCGTTCCACCGTGGGTAGAATCGCGCTTGATACGCACCGGATTGCCGCACGGTCATGGAGTCATACAGCGTGTGCGACTCCGACATGTACCCGATTCGCGCGATCACATCCGGCGAGAGGTGCCGGCTGTCATGGCCGAGGACCTCCGACGTCCCGCGCGTCGGATCCAGCAGTCCGAGCAGCATGCGAATCGTTGTCGTCTTGCCGGAGCCATTGCGCCCGATGAACGCGAACACGCTCCCGCGAGGCACGGACAGCGTCAGTTGGTCGACGACTATCCTCGACCCGAAGTAGCGCGTCAGTCCTTGCGTCTCTATGACAGAACCGGAATTCATCGCGTGCCTCCCTTCGGGTTTGACTTGAGGGACTTCGATGGTGCATGCGTCTTCGTTCTGGCCGCGACGTGTTCGACGATCTGTTCCGGCGTGAATCCAAGCATGAATCCTTCGGACATGAGCGACGTCACCGCCTGTTCCATGCGTCGCGCGCGCTCGGACGAGCTATAGATCTGACGACGGTGCGCGATGAACATCCCGCGTCCCGGTCGCGCCTCGAGGATCCCCTCGCGCACCAGCTCTCCGTAGGCGCGGGAGACCGTATTGGGATTGATCACCAATTGCTCGGCGAGTCCCCGCACGCTGGGTAGCGGTTCATCGTCGCGGAACTGGCCGGCTAACGCGGCGGCGCAGATCTGCTCGACAATCTGTCGATAGATCGAGACCGTGGTGCCGGTTTGGATGGAGATGGTCAGTGACATACTGTCCTAGTGGAACTAGGACACTAGCTCACCGGTTCAAGATGTCAAGAGTCCCCATGTGCGCGCGCGACAGCGCACCGTTGGCGACGATCAGCCGCGCGAGATCAGGACCGAGTTCCTCCCGTCGCCCGTACGACCCCGACATACCTGCGGGCTTTCCATTTCTCGCAGTCCGCCTTCCAGTCTTCGGCGGCAAATCGGCGAGAACTCGGGCGCGGCGTTCACGCGCGGCGACGATGTCCGCCTATTTCACCGATCTGATCACGAACGAGGACGTGTGATTGAGTAGGACGACACCCGTGCTAGCGGAATCGGTACTTTGACGTCCATACCGCGATCGCGCCGCACACCTGTTCGCGCATCGGTGCCTGAAACCGGGCGGGGACAAACGTTGCTCGAGTGTACACCTCGATCGCATATACCTGGGATACGTTCACGGCGTCCTCCAGCCCCAGGTTCGTGAACGTGCCGTCCACGAAGACCACATAACATGCCGCTGGGCCGCGGATGTCGTACCCGGGATCATGAGGTCGCTTCCGGATCTCCATCCCCGGGACTTCCAGGAGAAACTGGGCCGGGTGTTGAAAGGGCAGCCGCGCGATCGCGTCCGGCGTCAGGAAACTGCCAAACGCCTCGTGCCGTCTCCGGTCGAAAAACCCGGTGGTGGCGAGAAGGGGCTCGTTTCGCTCAGCCGTCGTCAGGACTGCGGGGAGTTGATTCGCGATTGGCGTCATGCGAATCGCGATGAAAACGGTCGAATCCGCGGGAAGCTGTATCGAAAAACTTACCGGCTGATATCCGAGACGAATCACGACGACCGGGGCAATCTCAGTCCCATGGTACACGATTCGAAATTCACCGGAATCATCGGCTATGACCGGCTTCTCACCGGTTATGGTTATCGCTGAGCCCGAGAGCGGCGCACCAGCAATGTCCTGGACGCGACCAACCAGTGCCGCGGTGTGTGCGCGCGCGGCGCCCGTTTGTGCCAGCAGACGAGGAACGAGCAGCTGGGACCCTGATACGCCGAGCATCGCCGAGAGTGCCAGGGCACCGCGGCGCGACCGCGCGTGCCGCGACGTGTGCCACGAAACGATAGCCGGCCTGCATAGTGACATGAGCGATGTCAGTATTGCTCCTTTCCGCGATCTACCACCACTTCGTCCAGAGCAGGATCACGCGACAGTAGTTCCCCGTCGGTCGATACGCTGGCGGTGCACTCGCCCGAGAGTACACCTCGATGCCGGCGAGATCGCGAGGCCGAATTTCGTCCAGGGTCGAGCTGAGATCCGCAATGAGGAAGCCATCAAGGTACATATTGACCCCGCACCCTAAGCCACCGCCGGAGATGCCGGACGGATCGAGGGCGACCAGTCCGCGGGTGCCAGCCAAGAGCCCAGGAATGCGTGTGGCCAGCACGATCGAGAGACGCTGGTCGCCGTTGCGCGCGAGTAACGACTCGGGGAGAAAGCGACCAATGCCCATCCGCCGCCGCTGTTCGTACTCGGCCAGCTGAGGGGAGACGGGCGTCGTCGCCATGACGCGCACCGAGTCGAGGCGAACCGGGACGCGCTGGAGCTGAAACAGCACCCAGACGGTGTCCTCACGCACACTGAGCTGGATACTGCTTGCCGAGTATCCCAGGGCGCGAACGTCGATCCGGTACGCTCCCCGCGGCAGTGCATCGACGTGAGCCTCGCCACGCCAGTCGGTGACGGCCGCTCTGCGCACCTCGGGCAGCTGCACCTGGGCGTGCTCGATGAACGCACCGTTCGCCGCGTCGGCGACGGAGACGAGCACGACCGATCCATGCGCATTCGCCTTCGCTTGTCCGCCCGCCTGTGGTGCAGCCACCAGCAGCGCGCAGGTCATCATCCCACCGACCCATCGCGCACGACACCGTCGGTGTCGCATCCAGCCGGCTGGCCGCCACTCGAGATCCATTATCATTGCGCCTTGAATGAAATCCGCGATTTCCTCAAGAGATGGCACGTACGCCAGCAACTTGCCACACAGAATGATATCCGAGTTCGCTTACGTGGATCTCAACAAGGAGTTCCACGCAATCTCGAGAACACCACCGATGCCAATAGTATCACACAAGCAGACGAAGAGCCAGCGGCACGCAGACCGCCGGCAGGCGCGCGCAGACGATGAGCCGGGCCGCATCCTCTTCCGCGCACTACATGCGTTCGCGAATGCAACGCGCCCGCGCCTGGAGTGCCTTACTCGTCGACGTCTCGAACGCGGCGAGCTCCCGGGCGACGATTCGGCGGATCGGCGGCCGGCCCTCGGCGATTCGCGCGAGGCTGTCGAGCGCCCATGCTCGCACGAATGTCTGCGGATGCGACAGGTTGCCGATGAGAATGGCCTCCACCCGTCGCATCTGTGCAGGCGTCCAATGGAACAGTGGCAGGGCACGAACGATCTGCAAGCGTACCTCCCATCTATCGCCGTCGGCCAGCGGGCCGATGAAGAGCCGCTTGTGTGGTTCGACCCAGTCCTGGTGATCGTGCGCCAGCTTCTCGAGCAAGTCGACTGCACGCATAACAACCATGGAATCCTCATCAGAGGTGAGCTCGGCCAGGAGGCCGACGAGCCGCGGCTGTGACTCGATCATGGCGCGCACACGTTTGGAACCCGCGATGCTCCGGCGATCGCCGCCGCTCAGGAGCGCATGCATCTCCGCGCGCGGGTCTCGCACGGACACGCGACTCGACGCCTTCAACGCCTAGGCGTCTGGACGCGCCCCGCTCGGCGCCGAAGCACGCATCCAACGCGGGCGAAGCGCGATGCAGCCGAGGGCGCCTACCGTGAGGTACCAGTTGAAGACTCCATGCCCAGATAGTGCCATGCCGAGGCCGGCTTCCAAGGGTCCCACCACGATCATCGCGGCCGGCAGAAGGAGCGGAGCGCGGTGCCGCCTGGCGCCCACCACCCACCAGCAAAGAAGTGGGTTCAGCACGCCTCCGAGCACAACGGCCAACCACATCGGCGGACTACTCATCATGGCATCAATCTCACGGAAAATGTCAATCAAAGAATAGGATGAACCAATCGGTCATGACAAGCTCCGGCGCGGAACGTTGAGCGTTTACCAGATGCCGCCAATCGCTATTTCGTCGGCCTCCGGTATCCCAGCTCGGAGCGCCGCGGCAATCCCTTCGGCACAGGGGTGGCCCATAAGAACGCTTACGGAGGTGCGTTCTATGCCTTGTTAGGAAATCGAAAGACAGCACGTCCGGCGCCGAACCAGGAGAACAGATACACGGCCGTCATCGCTGCCGCCGCGGCAATGAGCGGCCCGACGTGTGCGGAGCTTGGCAACAGGCGTGCAAACGCCACGCCCGCCGGGATCGGAAGCAACCGGTTCATCAACCCGGCGGCGGTCGACAATACGCGTCGCCGAATAGGTCCCGCTGTGGAGCGCGCGGCATAGGACGCCTCGCGAACCGGGCGGACGAGGATGTTGTAAACGCTGAGCGCCATCATTGCTGCGAGAATAATGTGGAGGGCGCTCACGTTAGTCATGGGTACGATGAACGCGCCTTTGACGCGATCGGGCTCCTGCATGAATGTTCCCAGCAACCACCGAAACGCCGTGACGCCGCCTCCGAAGTATGCAATGAAGAAGCTGGCGCTCTGAAACGCTCGAATCGGGAGGACCTCGCTTCGTGGCCGATCAGCCAGCGGATCGAGAAACATGCGCGCGACATGATTATCCCCTTCGACTTTTGACCAGGCGAGCAGGGCGCCGAACCCGACAGCCAACGGAGGCCAGCGCCACGACATCCACGCAGTGAGGAAACACTGCCCCAGCGTCATCCACGCTCCCTCGCCAGGCAAGAAGCGATTGTGGCGGCGCACGCCCAGCCAAGCCAGTAGTTCAGCCCTACTCAGCTCGCCATCGGATACGGGCGCCAGCGGCGTCTCCGACGGCGGGGACGACGTGACACGCGATTCCTGTACATCGCTCTTCGATGGCACCCAGCCCCTGGCTCGCAACCGTGACCTGATGAAGGATGCAAATATTCTCTGCGTCACCGGACGATGATCGTTGCACGATCTAACGAATCGAGCACGTTGGCCCACGGATCGATGCTGAATACTTCACTCAGGCACGCATTCCTAATCCTCGACGACGATTGTCCCCGCAGCTTTGTCGCCCAGGCGTTGGCGGCGCTCGCCGAAGATGAAGACCCAGTCGATCGGTCCGAGGATCGCCAGCAGGGAATTGCGAACGAATGACTGGCCGAAGGTGCACGGCGCACCCGTCTCGACGCTGACGACGTGCGAACCGAGCCATCGCTTGCCGATGCTTTGACCTTCCGAGAACCCATCGGCGAACAGGTAATAGAAGGCCGACCAGGCGACAGCGCCGAGCAGAAACGGGATAGCCAACCCGCCGATGAGCCACGACAGGCCGACGGTGACAAGCATGGGTGCGGCGCCCACCAGTCCGTCGATCAACTGGCCAAAGAGGCGATCGGAGCGCGAGGCGAGCATCAGGGGCGACACACTTCGCGCGCGATCAGCGTGACCGGCCATCGCATTGATTGGTCGCCGACGTGGAATACGGCGGGAGTCATCCACGTCATCACCGCTGCTCGCCTGTCGTTGGATCGAGACGAAGGGTGCACGCAGCGAGGAGTCACGCTTCTTCGCGATCCTGAATGATCAGGAGCATCCGACCCTGGCATCCGTTACAAGTGCCCTTCTGGAGTACAAGATCATTCCGATCCCCTGGAGTGAGCGCGAGAAGTTTGTCGACGAACTCGCCCGGTAGTTCGGTCGTCAAGCGCCCCCGCCGTGAGAAGATGAGCCCTGAATATCTCTGTTGCAATCAGACTGACCCAATACCGATTCTTGCTACCCCCCCCCCCCCCGCCCCCTTGCGCATTCGTGGGGTACCCCTTTTAATTGGTACCCCTCGGGGCTCGCCACCCCAAGCATTGGGTCGAGCAACGCTCTAATCCAAAACGAGCGTTTCCGATGGCCACGGACGAAGAGGCTTTCGACCCTGCTGTGTGATGTCTCGGCAGCACTAGTTGCAGGACCGGTAATTCGGTTGCACTAGCAGGACTGCAGCACACGCAGCAAGGCGGCACGCTGTCGCTTCGCGACACGGGGCCGCCGGATCCACGACCACGAGTGCACCCCCGCGGCCTAAGCCGACACACGGAGGGACCCGCACACGTCCCACCGTGGCATCTGACCGCAGGAATGTCGCCACTCGAGGGGCGACCTTTTCGCGCTCGCTGCCGCGCAGTCCCGGAGACACCCACACACCGCTCGTGAATCCCGGAATGGATTCCAATTACGACGATGTGTTCACCGTTGGTCCTAGTGTCTCTTAACCATGGAACTGTCATGCAGAAAACAGAGGAAAGAGTGTTCGAGGCAACGCAGCGGGTCGGCGCGTGGGTCGTCGCGAATGCGACACTCGTGCCGTCCGAAGTGCAGCCGCAGGTACAAGCCGTACACGACGCCGCGGCGTCGATGGTCGCGTTGGGGGTGCGGCAGGCGCAGGCGCAACGCGTCATCGCCGGTGCGCATGCCAACGTCAAGGATCTCCGGCAGGAGTTGCGGGTGCATCACCTGTCGCCCTTGGCGAAGGTTGCGCGGTCTGTGCTGACGCGCACGCCTGAATTGCGCGCGTCGTTGCGCGTGCCGGACCGAGCGTCATCGAATGAGAAGTTGATGCGTTCGGCGGAAGCAATGGCCAACATCGGCGAGCAGAATCAGCCGATGCTGGTGCAGTACGGCGTGTCGTTGGACTTCGTGGCAGGCCTCCGCCAGCAGGCGGCGCTACTGAAGCAGGCGATCGAAATCCGCGATCAGTCGCGCGCCGATTCGGTCGAGGCAACGAATGACATTCCGGCCGTACTGGCGAAAGCCAGGAAGGCGATCCAGGCGCTGGACGTGGCGTTCTGCCGCGTCTTGCGCGACGATCCAGCGAAGCTCGCATCGTGGAAGAACGCGATGCACGTCGTCAAGAAGGGCGTTCGTCCGGATACGACATCGCTCGTCGATGTCGCTGCCGCCAATACAACCGCGAACACCACCGCGGTTGGTTCTCAGGCCGGCACGGCACCGCCCCTGGCTGCCGCCGCGTAACGAACAGTTGGTGTAACAACTGGAACGGGCCTGCCATCCGGCAGGCCCGTTTCAATATCAGTCGTCTCAGGTGGTCTACCGGTGCGTTCACCCGGTCTACGGGTGCGTTGGGTTGCTCTACCCCCCCGCTGGGTTGCTCTATCGCCTCGCTGGGTTGCTCTAACACCTCGTTTGGTCGCCCTCCTCTGCCGATTCGGCGGATACCGGAGTCGTTCGGAGCACCTACGGCGTCGATCGGCGCCGTTACGATGCGCTACGGGAGGTCTACGGGCCCGATCAGCCGGGCTACGGGCCCGATTCGCCCGGCTCTTTTGCCGACCGGGCGAGTTACAGCAACGTTCGGCGACATAGCAGGCCCGATTGGTCGAGTTACGGGCGCGTTCACATCCCCTCCGGGTGTGATTGACGAGTCCACGGGCGTGATTGGCGCCCCCACCGGCGTCGCCGCACCACTACTACTGCCAAATCGGCGACTACCGCTGGAATCAGGACCATGGCCGGCCGCGGCACAGCCAGTGGTGCGGTCACCACCAGGATCAACGCAGTCAACGACGTGAAAGGACAGCGGGCCATAAGCCAGTCAGCCAGCCCATCGGCGAGTAAACGGACCTCGTTGAGGTTAGAGCGGCGCGGAGGATGCATCGTTCCTGCCCGGTCGAAGTAGGGTCACGGCAGCGACATCGCCGACCCTACAGTGTGTGCATCGGTACGCCTTTCAGTGAGTGTCCCATGTCACAGCAATCGGCTGGCCTCGCTTCCGAGAAGGAAGCCCGCGACGTCGCTGAAGCCGCCCGCGAGAGCGAATGGTCGGGACCGAGTTTCGTCCGCGAGCTGTTCCTCGGCCGATTCCGGCTCGATCTCATTCATCCGCATCCGGAGGAGGACGCCGACGACGCAGCGCGCGCGCAGCCCTTCCTGGACACGCTCGCCGCCTTCCTGGAGCGTGTCGATTCGGACATGATCGATCGTACCGGTGAGATTCCCGAGCCGTATGTGCAGGAGCTGCGCGACATGGGCGCGTTCGGGATCAAGATTCCCACGGAGTACGGTGGCCTCGGCTTGTCGTACGCGAGCTACGTCAAAGCAATGGCGATGGTGACCTCGAAGGACGGCTCGCTCACCGCGCTGCTCTCGGCCCATCAATCCATTGGATTACCGCAGCCGTTGAAATTGTTCGGCACGCCGGAGCAGAAACGGAAGTTCTTTCCGCGCCTCGCGAAGGGCGCCATCAGTGCGTTCGCGCTCACCGAGGTCGACGCGGGCTCCGATCCGGCAAACATGCATACGTCCGCCGAGCCAAGCCCCGACGGTAAGTACTTCACGTTGAACGGCGAGAAACTCTGGTGTACGAACGGCACACGCGCCGAGCTGCTCGTGGTCATGGCGCGCACGCCGGATGTGGTCGTGAACGGCAAGTCGCGCAAGCAGATCACGGCGTTCATCGTCGAAGCATCGTCGCCCGGCTTCGAGGTGGTGCACCGCTGTCGGTTCATGGGTCTCAAGGCCCTCGAGAACGGCGTCCTGCGGTTCACGAACGTGCGCGTGCCGCGCGAGAACATCTTGTGGGGCGAGGGCAAGGGCCTCAAGCTCGCGCTCATCACGTTGAACACCGGGCGGCTCACCCTGCCGGCCAGCGTCGCGGGGGGCAGCAAGGCGCTGCTCCAAGCGTCGCGCACGTGGGCCAGCGAGCGTGTGCAGTGGGGTGCGCCAATCGGCAAGCACGAAGCAGTGGCGCAGAAGGTCGCCATGATGGCGGCGAACACGTATGCCATGGAATCGATCGCCGGGCTTGCTGTTGGACTCGCCGAGCGAGGACACTATGACATTCGCCTGGAGGCGGCGATTGCCAAGATGTACAACTCGGAGCACGGATGGCGCATTGTGGACGATGCGCTGCAGATCCGTGGCGGACGAGGCTATGAGACCGCCGACTCGCTCCGCGCCCGCGGCGAACGCCCCATCCCGATCGAGCGTATCATGCGCGATTCGCGCATCAATCTGATCTTCGAGGGTTCGTCGGAGATCATGCGCCTGTTCATTGCCCGCGAAGCAGTGGACTACCACTTCAAGACGGCATTCGCGTTGGTGGACAAGGAAGCGTCCAAGCGCGAGAAGACGGCAGCACTCCGCCGCGTGTTGAAGTTCTATCCTGCGTGGTATCCCAGCCGCTGGGTAGGGAAGGGCCAGTTGCCCGGCACCTTCGGCGAGTTCGGCCCATTGGCGAAACACATGCGATTTGCCGAGCGACACACGCGCAAGCTGGGCCGCGCAATCTTCCACGCCATGGTCCGACTCGGCCCCAAGCTCGAGCGGCGCCAACTCGTATTGTTCCGTGCCGTGGACATCGGGTCCGAGTTGTTCGCCATCGCGGCCTCCTGCGTGCGCGCGCGCATGCTGCTCAAGCAGGGGAACGAAGAGGCCGCGACGCTGGCCGATCTCTTTTGCCGCGCGGCGCGGGTGCGCGTGGAGCGGCTATTCGAGGACTTCTATGGCAGCTACGACGCGCAGATGTACGGCGTGGCGCAACAAGTCATGCGGGGCGATCACGCCTGGCTGGAGACCGGAATCATCAACCCGATCGAGGATGAACACGCCGAGGGCGCGGGATTGTCGCAGACGTCGGATCATCTCGCCGGGGTTGGAACGCGGTAGGACGCGCTCTACTAATAGGCCTGCGTCCCTGGAGCGCAATCCACCGGCCGCGTCATCGCAAGAGGAAGGCTGAAGGAAAACAGGCCGCCGCCCCCCGGTGCGTTCTGGACGTCGACCGTTCCATTGAGCTTCTCAACTATACGTTTTACTATCGACAATCCTAAACCATACCCCTGCTGCGACTTCTCCTTGCGTGACTTGTAGCTCTCAAAGATGTCGGCCTGTTGCCCGGGATCGATCCCAGGCCCGTTGTCCTTGACCCAGAACGTCGCACAACCGTCTTCGCGCTCCGCCCCGCCGAGTTCGATCCTTGGCGGTGTCCCGCCATACTTGACCGCGTTGCTGATGTAGTTGAACCAGATTTCTTCCACCCAGCTCTCATATCCAAGCGCGGCTGGAAATGCGTCGGGCTTGACGATCTCGGCTTGCCGTTCCTCGCTCACACCGCGGACACGCTCGATTGCCGAAGCGACGATCGGCGACATCGCGAGTGGTTTCACGCTGATGTCATCCCTGCCGATCGTGGCAAACAGCAGTAGCCCGTCGACGATGTGGCTGAGCTTCTCGCCGGTCTTGACCATGCGCTGTGCCGCATCAGCCATCTCGTCTGGCGCCAATTCCCCGATCGAACCGTCGAGAAGCCTACCGAACCCCGTCATCACCCCCACGGAGTTCTTGATATCGTGGGCCAAGGTGTGGGCGAACGCCTCGAGCTCCTGATTCCGGTCATGGAGCATTCGATCAGCTTGTTTGCGAAGTGTGATGTCGCTGACGAAGGCTACCACGAACAGGTCGTCGGCCGTCTGGACAAAGCTCAGGCTGATCTCAACAGGAAACTCGGTTCCATCCCGGCGCAGTCCGGCGAGCTCGAGCCCCACACCCATCGGTCGTATTCTGGGGGCGGCAAAGAACCCCGCCATGTGCGTCTTGTGAATATCGCGCACGCGTTGAGGAAGGATCATGTCATGGGGCTTTCCAACCATGTCCCTTCGTTCGTACCCGAACATCGCCTCCGTCCGAGCATTGACGAACAGTACCGTTCCAAATTTGTTTACGACAATGACGGCTTCAGCAAGGGAGTCCAGGAACGTGCTGATCGTAACATCCGGCTGGTACAGCCCGGAAGCGAACGCTGCCAGTTGTTGCGCTATCGATTCCGTTTCCTTCTCGACATCGCCGGATTGGGACACCAGGGGCTCCATGCGCTGGACATTGAAAACTTACTCCAATGTTTCACGACGCGCCCATTAGATCCCCGCTTTGCAGTAGCCCGCCAGCGCCTGCCGAACGTACGGCTCGAATTGCTCGAGATAATCCAGCGATTGCTTTGCCGCATCGCCGAACATCTCCTGACCGGCCTGCAATCCGCTGCGCGCCGTCGGCAGCATGTCCGAACCGAGTTGAGAGAGTCGGCATCCCTCCGTCTTGTCTTTTGTCTTCGATGCTTCGGTCAGGGCCGACTGGGCAACGCCGAGTGCGGCAGCGCCCGACAGGAACTTTGACTGCGGGGTGGACAGCAGCGAGTCGGAGTAGTTCAGGAAGCGCAGAGCCAGACTGAAATCAGCCGAGCTCTTCGTCGCATTGGCTGCGCGATAGAGCGTGTTGCCCTTCGACAGCGCGAACTGCGAGACGAGCGTCCGATCCTCGCCGCCGGCTACGGCTACGTGCAACGTGGCGAGCGCGGTGTCGGGCCGGCCGAGTTCTATCTCGAGCTGTGCCACCATCAGTCGTCCCTGCGTCATCGTCGAGTCCAGCGCCACGGCCTGTTTGGTGGCGTCGAGCGACTCCGCGATCTTGCCGCGCGCGCGGAGATCCTTCGCGTTGATCGCGACGAGGTCGGCACTTCGTGGAAACAGCGCGATTCCGCGCGGAACGACTGTGTCTGCCTCGGCCCTGATGTATTGCGTGTACAGGGAATAGAGCCGGCTGTCATTGGGGAACGACCCCACGCCGTGCGCCAGCGTCTCGATGGCCTTGTATGGTTTGTTGCCGGAGTGATAGGCGGTCGCCAGCCGCAGATAGAACACGGAATCGGAGCGTGCCACTGAATCGCGTGCCAGCAGCGCTTCACCCGCGGCGATGGCGTGCGTCCAGTGCTTCGTTTCATATGCCGCACGCCACGCTTGGCGCAGCAACTGTATGTCGTCGGGATGCTCCGCGGACAGTCGGTCGACATATGGTTCTGCGCGCCGAGCATTGCCGCCATCGAGGAGCGAGTATATCACGCGCGTGGCGACGCCCATGTCCGACGAATCCGTGGCCGCGAGGCGGAACCACATGTCCGCGGCCTCGTCTCGGCGCTTGAGCGAGTCGAGCGAAACGGCAGCGGCTTCGATGGCGTGCGTACTGATCGAATCGACGGCCAGGATCTCGCGTGCCACGGCGAGCACCTCGGTCGCGGGCGTGCCGTTCTGGCGCAAAGCCCACACGAGACAGGTGCGCGCGATCGTCGACATCGGGAACGCCGCAATGCCCTCGCGTGCGGCTGCGATCGCGCGCGCCGCACTACCTTCACGCAGCGCGTTCTCGCACCGGCGCTCATAGACGAGTTGGGAACGTGCGCCGGCGAGCGACCGCGCGAACAGTTGCGCGGCGGAGTCCAACTTTGGCGACGTGGCGTCCGGCAGCGGTTGACGCAGCTTCTCGTCGCGGAGCAGCGCGAGCTGACCGCTCAGGCGAAACACCCCGCCCTGATTCGACACCGACGCGATGACGAATTCGTCGGCGCGCATGAACCGGCCAATCGCGCGGATCCCGCTCGCGCCGTAGGCGGTGTCGGGATTGTAGCCGGCCTTCTCGAGCTGGTAGCGAACCTCTCCGCCGTCGACGACCTCCACCTCGCGATGATTGACCAACTTGTCGACCCGCCCGCGGACGGCATCGGCCGCCTTCCGCCCGAGCCGGAAATCGGCGCTAGTGCCCGGCGTGAAATTCACGATGACCAGCCCCTGCTTCGTGAATTCCTGCACGTCTTTCTTGTTGCGTTGCGCCTGCGCGGCGCCGGCCGCGCAGAGGATGGCGAGGGTCGATACGATAGTCCGCGACCGCAGGGTCATCCCGCCTCCATTGACGTGATGTGTACTCAGGAGCGTGTAGTCAGTCGCGCGGGGGGTGCGCGACGCCTCTGATAATAACGGGCGGCGTGGGGCGAGCGTTGTTGGGGATCGTGGCCGTGTCCGTTGCCGTCTTTTTAACGCAGAGGACGCAGAGAACTGCAAGAGAACTGCAAGAGGGAAGCGTCTGGAGGTGGAACGCGAGAGGCAATTCACCAGTCGGATGATCCCATCTCTTGATCCCATCACTCAGATGATCCCATCTCTCGGCTGCGCGACTCCGAGCGTCACGACGGCATCATCCAAGACTCCCAGGCGAGACAATCCTTCACGGTCCTCTGCAGTTCTCCTGCAGTTCTCTGCGTCCTCCGCGTTAAAAAGCTGTTCTATCTCTCACAGAGATCCTTCGCTTCGCTCAGGATGACAGGCTCCCGTTGTCCCGTGTCCCATCTCCCAACCATTCCGCCCCGCCCGGTGTCTCAGGGTCATGCCCCTCTCGCCCCGCCTCGTTCGCGGCCTCGCCGCTGTTCTGTGCTTTGCCCCCTCCGTGCTGGCCGCTCAGCAAGAGATTGTCACCATGGGAACCGGCGCCGCACCGCCGCCGGTGTCGCGTGTGAGCTCGGCAACCATTGCGGTGGCCGCGCATGCCGTCAAGCCGCCGGTGATCGACGGGAAGGGGGACGACGCCGTGTGGGCCACCGCCCAAGTCATAGATGCCTTCCGGAGCTTCAGTCCCGTGGAGAATGGCGACCCGCGCTTCCGTACCGAAGCCCGCGTCGCCTATGACGAGCACAATCTCTATGTGCTGGTGCGCGCCTTCGACCCGCACCCCGACAGTATCGTGGCGCTGCTCAGCCGTCACGACGTTCGCACCCAATCGGATTGGCTGAAGATCATGATCGACGGCTACCACGACCGGCGAACGGGCGTCGAGCTTGCCGTCAATCCGGTGGGCGTCAAGCGCGACTATGCCATGCTCAACGACGTCGAGGAGGACGGGTCGTGGGACGGCGTGTGGGAGGTCGCGACACGCATCGATTCGCTTGGCTGGGTTGCCGAATACCGTGTCCCGTTGAATCAACTGCGGTTCGCCGGCGGCTCCACGCACACCTTCGGGTTCGGCATCTGGCGCGATGTGGCGCGATTCAACGAACGCTACTCGTGGCCTGTCTACTCGCGCGGGAAGAATGCGTTGTCCTCACAACTCGGCGATCTCGAGGGCATTGACGGGATCACGTCGCCGCGGCGGCTCGAGGTCGCACCGTACAGCGTCGCGAAGACCTTCAACGCGCCAGCAACCATCGGCTGGTCACAGCGCAGCCAAGCAACGATGGGAGCGGACGTGAAGTACGGCGTCACCTCCAACCTCACCGTGGACGCAACGGTGAACCCGGACTTCGGCCAGGTGGAGGCCGATCCGTCGGTGCTCAACCTGTCGGCATTCGAGACGTTCTTTCCCGAGCAGCGCCCGTTCTTCCTCGAGGGACAGGGGCTGTTTCGTTTCGATCTCAACTGCAGCGACAACCAGTGCTCCGGGTTGTTCTACTCGCGCCGCATTGGTCGGAGCCCGCAGCTCGCCGGCACGTACGCCGATCCGTCGAACGCCATGTCCTCCACCATCCTTGGGGCGACCAAGTTGACGGGCCGGTTGAGCAATGGCGTGTCGGTGGGCGTGCTCGACGCGGTCACGCAGCGCGAGATCGCGCCGGGCAACCAGACGATCGAGCCGCAGACGAACTACTTCGTGGGGCGCTTGCAACGCGACTTCCGCCAGGGCGCGAGCGGCGTTGGCGTCATGGTCACGAGCGTCCGTCGCAACCTCGACGAGTGGTCGCGCGACTATCTGCGATCGAATGCGTACGCGGGCGGACTCGATTTCCGCCATCAGTTCCTGCAACGCAACTTCGAGCTGTCGGGTTACTACGCCCACAGCCTGGTGCAGGGCTCCCCGGGCGCGATCGCGCTCACGCAGCTCAGCGGGGTCCACAACTACCAGCGTCCCGACGACAACATCGCCTTTGATTCGACGCGGACGAGTCTCGACGGCTATTCGGCGCAGATCATGCTCGCGAAGCGTGGCGGCGGTTCGACGCTGTTCAGCACCGGCTACCAGTTGTTGTCGCCCGGATTCGAGGTCAACGATGTGGGGTTCCTGTCGCGTGCCAACGCCAGGAACCAGTTCCTCTGGTTCCAGTTTCATAAAAACACCCCGGCCGCCGGCTACCGCTCCTGGAGCGTGAACCTCAACCAGTGGACGAACTGGTCGTGGGACGGCACACGTCTCGACCTTGGCGGCAACGTGAATGCCCACTTGGAATTCAAGAACAGCATGTGGCTGCACGCCGGCGAAGGAGTGAACGCCGCGGGAACGTCGTACTGCGACCTCTGCACACGCGGCGGACCCGCGGTGCGTCAGGAGCCGTCGAACTGGGGCTGGATGTCGCTCCAGGGCGATCCGCGGTGGCCGCTCATTCCGTACCTGAATGCCAACTGGAATCGCGGCGATGGCGGCCGCTCGTACGGCTGGAATGGCGGACCGTCGGCTGATTTTCGCATGACGAGCCGTTTGACGGGAAGCGTGTCGTACAACTTTGGCCGCAGCGTGAACGCGGCGCAGTTCGCCGGCAATTACGGTGTGATCGGCGTTGACACCACGCACTACACCGTGGCAAGCCTGAACCAGACCAGCCGCTCGCTGACCATGCGCATTGGTGTGACCGCGACACCCAACCTGTCGCTCCAGATCTACGCCGCACCCTTCGCGACGCGTGGCAACTATTCCGACTGGCTGCAGGTAGCCGATCCGCGCGCCGACCAGTGGCGCGACCGCTACACGCCCTTCAATGGAGGCGATCCCGGCGCGTTCGACTACAAACAGTACCGCTCCAACACCGTTGTGCGATGGGAGTACCGCCCGGGCTCAACACTCTACTTCGTGTGGGCGCAGGAGCGGACGTTGGATGAGGAAGACGCCGCTCGTGCGCGAGCCATGCCCTCCGGGCTGGCCGAGTTGCGGGCCGGACATCCAGCGAACGTGTTCCTGATCAAGGGATCGTACTGGATGTCCATGTAACGGCCGGCCCGGGCTAACTGCTCGGACCGAGCTACTCCATGCCAGTTAGAATCTGAACGCTTCCACGCCTGCTCTCACCGTCCGCGGCAAACCCTGCGACACGATGTACGGATTCGACGCCGTTCCCGCGCCCGCGATGTTCACCTGGTACTGCACGTTGCCAAGGTTCTCGACCGACACGAACGCGCGGAGTCCCGAAACGATCTCACGCTGAACGTTGGCGTCAACCAACGTGTACGGGTCGAGTCCCAATCCGCCGAGCGTCGTCGTCCGGCCTTCGTGGCGCCAGACCGCCGTCCACTCGCCGAGCAGCGCGGACGTCCACGATGCGCGGATCGTCTGCTTGGGCGACGGCACGCGATTGATGTGCGGCTTCGTCGCGTCCGTCGTCCCGGCCGGCAAGCCGGACTGCTGGCGGTCGTCGTCGTAGCTCACGGCCGCGCTGACGAAGAGCTGCTGGATCGGCCGGAGCGCGATCGAGCTCTCGGCACCCTGGCTGCGCGATGCGTTGATGTTCAATCGCTCGCGGCAGGTCGCGATCGCACCGCACGCCGCGGGCTTGTTCGTCGTCAGCGTTACGGGAACGTTGAAGTCGTTGTACTCGGCGACGTAGTACGTGCCGGTCATCTGCACCCAATCGAGCGGTTGCCAGTCGAAGCCGGCTTCACGGCCGAGTGCGTTCTCGGGGCTGAGGTCGGGGTTCGGGACAGTGATCGACGTCGTGCTGATCTGCTTGCGGTACAGCTCGGCGAGGTTTGGCGCACGGAACGCCTTGTACACCGCGCCGCGCAGCGAGAAGGTGGAGAAGAGCTGGTAGCGTGCGCCCAGTCGCGGCGAGAACGCCGTCTTGTGCTTATCCGCATACGTCGTATTGCCCGCGGCCGCGTCGAGCGAGTGGCCGTTGTCGTTGTTCCACTGGTCCACCCGCGCGCTCAGCTCCACGCGGAGCGGAGAGATTGGCGCGGCAATCGCCTGCGCGAACACGCCGCTCAGGCTCTGCTCGCCACCAGACGATACGCGCCGCGCGACCGAGCCGCAGCTTGCGCCGGGGCAGGTCGTGCTGAAGTCGACCTCGTTGTAGTCGCCGCTCATGCGGCGATAGTCGCCGCCAACGCTGAACGACTCGAGCCCGAACAGTCCGCCGCGCGTCCATTGTGCCGAGCCGCCCCAATCGTGGCTGGGAATTTCCGCGGTGAGGCTGCTGTCTTCCGCATTGCGCAGCGTCGCCGAGCGAATGGCCGACGACCGCTGGTCTTCAATTTGACGGCCATCCCACGCGCGCACGGAGAGCAGGCCGGTGCTCGACTCGCCGTGCGTAAGTCCGAGGTCGAGGTTCCGCTGATCGCGGTTGGCGAACGTGAGCGGCGTCCCGAGTCCGCGCGAATCGCCGAACAGATGGCCCGTGGCGAATGCCGACCACGAGGACGACGGCGCGTAATTGAGCCGCAAGTACGCGTTGCGCTGGATCACGTCCGACGTCATGTCGATGGGTCCACGATGGGCGGGGTCGATCATATTGTAGCCGCCCTTCTCCTGGTAGTCTCCGGTCACGTTTGCCGTCAACGCGCCGAACACCGGCACGCTGCCCGCCGCGTACATGTGGCGCGCGTCGCGGCTGCCGCCGTCGACCTGCAGGTCCGCGGCACCGGGCGAGAGTGGCCGCGAGAAGAACGAGATCACGCCGCCCATCGCACCGTTGCCGTAGAGGCTCGACGTTCCGCCCTCGACGACTTCCACGCGATCGAGCATCGATTTCGGCACGCGGCCCCAATCGATCCACTCGCCCCACGCATCATTCACCGGCACGCCGTCGAACAGCACCGCGGTGCGCCCTTCGTCCACGCCCCGAATCGATACGATCTGCGCCGTGCCGCCAACGAGGCTGCTCGTACGCGGCAGTTCGACGCTCGGGATCTCGCGCAACAGGTCTTGCGCCTCGCGCGCCGGGCTCGCCTGTACGTGCTCTGGCGTGAGCACGCTCACCGTCGACGCCACCTTGCTCGCCTCGGTCGGCGTGCGTGTCGCCGAAACGATGACGCTCGAGAGCATGAGCGATCCCTGATTGAGCGCGACATCGAGCGTGACCGACTCGCCCCCGTTCACGGTGACTCGCGACGTATCCGGGCGGCGGCCCATCGCGGTCGTCGTCACCACGTACGTGCCGGCGGGAACGTCGCGCAGGGTATAGCCGCCGTGCGCGCCGCTGATCGCGACACGTTCCGGCGTCACGATGGCGATGCGCGCACCGATGATCGGGGCGTGCGTCTGCGCGTTGGTGATCGTGCCGTGGACGCTGCCCACGGATTGCGCGTGCGCCGCCGACGCGACAGCGAGCGCCGCGACCGCGAACCGGATGAGGGAAGACATGGTGGACTTGAGGCGAGAGATTCGGGCGCGGTTGACTGGGCGTGAGTTGGCAGCCGCCGCTACATGTCTACGTCCGGCGCGAGCGCCGCGTTGACGTCCGCATGCCAGGCGAAAGAATCGCAACGACCGACGGTTGCCGCGGGCCGATCACGAGGCGAGAATACGTATCGATGACTCTTCCTGACGCCGCGCTTGCGACGAATCCCTTCTCGGCCGCCCGGCCCGCTGAGCTGCAAATCCATCGATTGGCGAAGCGTTACGGCGCGTACTGGGCGTTGCGCGACGCCAGCCTGTCCGTGCGGCCCGGAGAGATTCTCGGCCTGATCGGCCCCAATGGCTCCGGCAAGACCACGCTGTTCCGCTGCATCGCCGGCATGACGCCCGCGACGGCTGGGGACGTCCTTGCCGCCGGCTCTCCGCTCACACTCGCCGATCGCAAGCACGCGCTCTACTTCGTGCCGGACGGGATCCGGCCCTGGCCGCAGCAGCCGGTGTGGTGGGTGCTGCGCTTCATCGCCGGCGTTCACGGCGCAGACCAGGCTACCCAGAACGACGTGGTGCGCGCCCTGGACCTCGACCCGCTGCTCGGCGCTCAGATGGGCAATCTGTCCAAGGGCGAGCATCGCCGCGTGCTGCTTGCCATTGGATTGATGACGCCGCAGCCGCTGCTCATGCTCGACGAGCCGTTCGACGGCCTCGACCTGCGGCAGACACGTGACGTGATGGCGGTGCTTCGCGCGCATGCCGCGAGCGGACGCACGCTGTTTCTGTCGATCCATCAACTGGGCGACGCCGCGCGCATCTGCGATCGGCTCGTGCTGCTCAGCGGCGGCCGAATCGTCGGTGAGGGAACGCTCGATGAGTTGCGCGCCAAGGCCGGCGTTGGTGGCGGGCTCGAGGAGGTATTCCTTGCGCTCACCTGACACGCGCGCCGCCGCGCGCTCGCCGTTCCGCTGGCTGCTCGCCAAGGAGCTGCGCGAGCTCGCGGCCTCGCGATCGTACTGGCTGCTGCTGCTCGTCATCGGCGCGCTCGTGGGGCACGCGTTCATGACATCCACCGCGATCTACGCGGAGGCGAGCGGCGCGGGCGGCGGTCCGGCCGCGCTGTCGGCAGGGCTCCGGCCGCTCGAGGGAATAGTGGTACCGACGTTCGGCGCGTACGACTTGGCTGCGACGCTGCTCTTTCCGTTCGTCGTCATTCGGCTGGTCGCTGTCGAGAAGCAGACGGGTGCGCTCATGCTCACGCTCCAACAGCCGGTGTCGTTCACGCTCGTGATCGTCGCCAAAGCGATCGCGCTGCTCGTCGGCTGGATGGCCGCCGGCGTGGTGGGCGCGATCGCGCTGTGGGTTTGGCGCGGCATGGGTGGACATCTCTACGCGCCGGAGACGGCGACGGTGCTGCTCGGCCATCTCCTGCGCGGCGTCCTCACGATCGGCGTTGGCTCGGCGGCGGGCGCGCTCGCGGCGAGCGCGGCCAGTGCCGCGATCATCGCGCTCACCGTCACCCTCGGCACCTGGGCGCTCGACTACGTGGCCGCGGCGCGCGGCGGCGTGATCGAAGCCGTCGCCGCGTACACGCCGTCGGCGGCGCTTCGGGTGTTCGAGCACGGCGAGCTTCGCGTCGCCACCGTCCTCGTGCTCCTCGCGCTCGGCGGCGCCGGCCTCGCGCTCGCCGCGGTGTGGCTGCAGGAGGGCCGGACGACGCGCCGCCGCGTACGCGACGCGCTGGTCGTCGTTGCCACGGCGACGGCCGCGTGCGTGGCGTTCGGGCACATTCGCGCCAGCCGTGACGTGAGCGAGGACCGGCGCAACTCGTTCGCGCGCGCCGACGAGGCCGCGCTACGCGAGATTCGGCAGCCGCTAAACGTCACGGTGTATCTCGCCGCCGAGGATCCGCGGCTCGTCGATCTCGATCGCGACGTGCTGGCGAAGCTGCGGCGTACGATGCGCAGCGTGACCGTGACGTACGCATCGACGAGCCGGAGCGGATTGTTCGAGAAGCCGAGCAGCCATTACGGCGAGATCTGGTACGAGCTTGGGGGCAAGCGCGCAATGAACCGCTCGGCGACGCCTGAAATCGTGCTCGAGACCATCTACGATCTCGCCGGCCGCCAGGCGCCAACGCCGGTGAACGAGCCGGCGTATTCGGGGTATCCGCTCACGGCGCGCGCCGCCGCCGCGCCGTGGGTGTTCTTCGTCATTTGGCCGTTGATCGTCATCGGCGCGTGGTGGATCATCCACCGTCCGCGCATCACGCGCGTGCAATCCGCAAGGTTGAGAGAATGAGAATGTCGGTCGTGAGGAACATCGTGAGCATTGCTCTCCTGGCGGCGGCGGTTCCGGCCGGCGCGCAGGCGAAGGCCGCGGCCGGCCGCGACGACGCGCGTGAGCTTTGCCGGCGAGACTGCCGGCCGTGAGCCAAAGACCTTCGCGCCAATGGTGGGGAGCTGGGTGATCTCGCGCGAAGCGCGCCGCAACGTGTTGTTCATCGATGGCCGCGTGTGGAAGCGCGGCCAGCCGGCGGGCGGGCTCGCCGACAAGGCGCGCGAGTTGTACGGCGCGCGCAACGAGGAGTTCATAGAGAGCATCAAGGCGTTTGCGTACTATCCGATCGCCGTGTACAAGGGTCTCGACAACTTCACCGGCGGCGACATCACCGTGCGCTTTCAGATGGTAGGCGGCACGCTCGACCGCTGCGCCGGCATCCTGTTCAACGTGAAGCCGAACGGCGACTACTTCACCGTGCGGTACAACGGCACCGAGGACAACCTCGTGCTGTGGACGTTCAACAACGGCGTGCGAAAGTTCGTGAAGCGCGGAACGGAGCTCGTGCCGCTGGAGCTCGGCACGTGGCACACGATCAAGATCAGCGTGCACGGCACCGCGCTGCAGAGCTATCTCGACGGCAAGCTGCTGCTCGAATACACGCTGCCCGAGGCGGTATCCGGCAAGATCGGCGTGTGGTCGAAGACCGACAGCATGATCGAGTTCGACGACTTCACCGTGACGCCGGCGGCCAAATGAGCGCACACCGTTCGTTGGCCGCCGTTGCCGCGCTCGTGCTGGCCCTTCCGCTCGGCGCGCAAACCAAGTCGCCGTCCAAGACGACAAAGCAGCTCATGGCCGCCTGCCACGTCACCGCCACGGCGCCCTGGCCAGCAAAGCAGAACGAATGGTTCGCCGAGTCGAAGCACGATTGGTCTGACGACGCCATGCGCGCGTCGCTGTTGCGCGCCGCGGCCGGCGAGCTCGGAGTGCCGCCGCAGCTCGGTATACTGTTCGACCATCGCGCTGGCGACGCCGGACCGGGCGCCGATTCGGTGTCGTCCGCGCTCCTCGCGCTCGCGGCGCAGCGCGGCTCAGCATGGCCGACGCGAAGCGTCGTCGGGCCAGCCGGCGTCCACGCGGTGTATCTCCTCGCGCTGCGCGATACCGCACTCGGTCGCGCGACGCTACACCGCATGATGGAGGCGGGCCCCGCGGAGTCGCCGGCCGCGGATGTCGCGGTGCTCGAGGATCACATGCGACTCGCGTCGAACCGGAAGCAGATCTACGGCACGCAGTTCCGGGTGAACGCGGCCGGGAAGGTCGAGCTGATGCCGATGGAGGATTCCGCCCACGCCGATCTGCGGCGCGAGGACGCCTCGCTGCCGCCGCTCAAAGTCGGGATCTGCTTTGCCAAGCTGATGGCGCCGAAGTAGCGTGATTGCCAGCCTGGGCTAGTCGCCGCCCAGGCTCCGAACGCTTACTACGCGATCGGCAGCTCTCGCCGGTTCGTGTCCTCTTCGACGACGCTGAAGCCCGCCACCTCGATGGCATCCTTCAGCTGCGCCAACGTGACTTGCCCATCGTGCTCCACCGATGCCGCGCCGACGGTGACGTCGGCCCGCGTGATGCCGGCCACCGCCGTCAGCGCGGTGAAGACGGCGCGGACGCAGTGCTGGCAGCTCATGCCCTGGATTTTGACTCGAGTAATCATGCGCGAAAGTTAGCGACGCGGTAGCTTGTGTCGCATGAATATCGCCTTCCTCGGACTCGGCGCCATCGGGCGCCCAATGGCGACGCGCATTGCCGCCGCCGGCCTTCCGCTCGTCGTCTGGAACCGCACCGCAAGCCGGGCCGCCGACTTCGCCCGTGACAGCGGCGCCAAACAGGCAGTCACTCCCGCCGACGCGGCGCGCGACGCCGATGTCGTCATCACCTGTCTGCCTGTCTCCAGAGACGTGCAGAGTTTACTCGACGGACCCGACGGTCTGCTCGCCACCATGAAACCGGGCAGCACGCTCGTCGACTGCACGTCGGGCGACCCGGCCACCTCCCGCGCGATTCACGCGACGTTGGCCGCGCACGGGGTGGACTACATCGATGCGCCGGTGAGCGGTGGCGTGGTTGGGGCGGAGAAGGGCGCGCTCACCGTCATGGTCGGTGGGGATGCCGCGGTGCTCGATCGCGTGCGACCCGTGCTCGTGACCTTCGCGCAGAAGATCGTGCACTGCGGCGACATCGGTGCGGGCGACGCCGTCAAGGCGGTGAACAACGCTTTCCTTGCTGTTCATATTCTCACAACGGCAGAGGGGATGGCGACGCTCGTCAAGGCCGGCGTAAGCCCGGCGTTGGCGCTCGACGTCATCAACTCGTCGAGCGGCCGATCGAACACGTCGATGAATCTCTTTCCGGAACGCGTCCTCACGCGTGCCTTCCCGCGCACCTTCAGGCTCGCGCTACTGGAGAAGGACATCGGTATTGCCGCCGACGTGGCGCGGGAGAATCGCGTGCCCGCACCCATGATGCAACTCGCGGCCGACCTGTTCCGCATCGCACGCGGCGAGCTCGGTGAAGTGGCGGACCACGTCGAAGCCGTGAAGATGATTGAACAATGGGCAGGAGTGGAAATCGCATGACGACGACCATCGATCCGGCCGCCACCGGCGTGGCCACGGTGCAGGACATTCGCGATCAGTTCCCGGCGTTGACGCGCCTGTATGCTGGATATCCCGTGGCGTACTTCGACGGACCGGGCGGCACGCAGGTGCCGCGACGTGTGGCCGAAGCGATGACGGACTATCTCTATCATCACAACGCCAACACCCATTGGAAGTATCCCACGAGCGAGGAGACCGATGCGCTGCTCGCCAGCGCACGTGCCACGCTCGCGGATTTCGTGAACGGCCGCCCGGAGGAGATTGCGTTCGGGCAGAACATGACGACGCTCACCTTCCATCTGGCGCGCGCCATCGGTCGCGAGCTCGGACCGGGAGACGAGATCGTGATCACCGAGCTCGATCACCACGGCAACGTTGCGCCGTGGAGAGCAATCGAGCAGGAGCGCGGCGTCACCGTCCGCATGGTGAAGATGCTGACGCGGGACGGCGTGCACGATTGGACCGATCTGGAAGCGGCGATCACGCCGCGCACCAAGGTGCTGGCGATCGGTGCCGCTTCGAATGCACTCGGCACGATCAGCGACGTCGCGCGTGCCGCTGCGCTGGCGCACGCGGTGGGTGCGCGGGTGTTCGTCGACGCCGTCCACTACGCGCCGCACGCCCTCATCGACGTGCAGGCACTCGGCGCCGACTTCCTGGCGTGTTCGGCGTACAAGTTTTATGGTCCACATATTGGAATATTGTGGGGCAAGCGCGATCTGATCGAAGCCCTCGACGCGCCACGACTCGAGCCGGCGCCGCAGGAATCGCCGGAGCGACTCGAGACCGGCACGCAGAATCACGAAGGCATCGTCGGCGCAGCAGCCGCGGTGGAATTCCTCGCCTCGCTGTCCAATCAGCCCACCGCCACGCGCCGAGCGGCGTTGCGCACCACGTACACGACACTGCACGACCGCAGCATGGCGCTATTCACGCGGCTGTGGGCAGGACTGAGCGAAATAGACGGCCTGACGCTGTACGGCCCCAAGCCAGATGCGCCGCGCACCCCCACGCTGTCATTCACCCTCCGCGGCTACAAGACCGACGACATCGCGGTCGCGCTGGCCCAACGCGGGGTGTTCGTGTCGAACGGAGATTTCTACGCCAGCACTGTCGTCCAGCGGCTGGGGCTCGTGCCGGATGGATTGCTCAGAGTGGGGTGCAGTTGTTACACGAGCGAGGATGAAGTCGAGCGGTTGATCGACGGGGTGCGGAGGGTACAGCGGTAGTGCGGAAGGCGGTCGAGGTGCGCAGGGGTACGGCCGCGCGGCTCTGGCAAGCATGACGCACCTCGGCTCCGCGCCCCTTCTCGTCGGCGCCCTGTTTCTGTTCATCGTCGTGTCCTTCGGAATCCGGGCCATCGGGATGACGCTGGCGCTCCGCCGACGAAAAGAGCATGACGTCGACCGCGTGCATGACATGGCGGACGTCGCGCTTTACTTCACCTCGATCAGTCCGCCACCCGCCGCGCATCCCGAGAGTGCGTGGATCGATCTCGACATGGATGCGGTCTATCAACGCCTCGATCGCACGGCGAGCTGGCCGGGCCAGCATCTGCTGTACGCCCGACTCAGGCGATCCGACCACACGATCGCGTCTCTGGAGCACTTCGAGATCTGCGTTAATCGGCTGATTGGCGAGCACGAGCTGAGGCGGTCGATACGATCGAGGCTGTCGCCACTGGCCGATGAAGGCGCCAGTGCGCTGCGCCGGCTGTTTCAGGGAATGGACGCCATTCCCCTGCGCTGGCCAGCGGTCTATCCACTTCTCAGTGTGTTCGGGCTTGGCAGTTTCGCCGCCATGTTCTGGTTCCCACAGGCGATCCTGGCTGTGGTCGCCATGATGCTCGTCAACGCCTACGTCCGGGCGGCCGTGCGTCCGCCGATCGAATTTGCACTGCCGGCGATGCGGATGCTTCCGACGCTGCTGAAGGCGTGCCGAGCCCTTGGCTCGCTGGGCGCGCCCGAGCTCAATTCTCGCACCGAGACGCTTCGGCGTGCAGTCCCGCGGCTGCAGTGGATTGGACGCGGTGCCACCTGGCTCGCGTTCGAGCCGGACAGACACACGCTAGGCGGAATGTTATACGAGTATCTGAACCTACTGTTTCTGATCGACGTCTCCTCGTACGCATTGAGCGCCACGTCCATTCGCGCAGGGCAGCATACGATTCGGGAAGCGTACGAAGCGATCGGTGAGCTCGACGTGCTACAATCCGTGGCGACGCTACGCCTGGAGGAGGCGCGCTGGTGCAGGCCGACGTTCTGCCCCAACGGTGCACGGCGGCTCGCATTCTCAGGGCTTTCTCATCCCCTGCTCTCCAATCCGGTCGGCAGCACGTTGGACATCGAGGGGCGCAGCATGCTCGTCACCGGCTCCAACATGTCGGGCAAGTCCACGTTTCTCCGTAGCGTTGGCGTCAACGCCATTCTCGCCCAGTCTCTCCACACCGTCTTCGCGGACAGCTGGGAGGCACCGGTCCTCGCAGTGCTGACGTTGATTGGCCGCGTGGACAGCCTGATCGAAGGGACGAGCTATTACCGCGCGGAGGTCAATGCGGTCGCGTCGCTCCTCACCTCGACGGGCGCTGACTCACGCTTGATCCTGATCGACGAGCTGTTTCGGGGGACGAATTCCATCGAGCGTGTTGCCGCGGCGAAGGCGGTGCTCGCCCACCTCGACCGCGAGGGAGATCTGGTCATCGTCGCCACTCATGACATGGATCTTGTGAAGCTGCTGCCGCAGTACCTGCCATTCCACTTCCGGGAGGAGGTGCGGAATGGCCAACTCTCCTTTGAATATCTTCTCCACGAGGGTACGTCCGTCAGCACGAACGCGATCGCGATCCTTGCCCTGGGGGGATTCCCGGACGCTGTCGTATGTGATGCACGGGAGACGGCGGCATGGTACCGCGAGCGAGGCGGGCAGCTGGAGTGAGCAATTGGACTCCGGGTCTTGAGCGGCTGGATGTCGCTGGCGGCTCCGTAGCGGTCGGCCCACCGGTCGGCGAGGTTCGAGTTTCCAGTTGTGAGTTGTGCGTTGTGAGTGTCCCCGCCCGTGTCCCGTGTCCCCTTATTGACCAGCCGGCGGCTGCCACAACTCAACCTTGTTTCCCTCCGGATCGATGACCCAGGCAAACTTGCCGTACTCCGAGTCATCGATCTTGTCGAGGACGTTGCAGCCCTCCGCTCTGAGCGCCGTGACCAAAGCGTAAAGGTCCTCAACGCGGTAGTTGACCATGAACGAGGCCGTGCTGGGAGCAAACTGCTTGCTCTCCTCCGGAGCAACCGACCAGACGGTCGTTCCGCCCGTGGGCTTGCCATCTGAGTCGGTCCAGGTGAACGCGGTACCGCCCCACTCCTGGACATCGATGCCGAGATGGCGCTTGTACCAAGCCTGCATCGCCGGTGCATCCTTCGCCTTGAAGAAGATGCCGCCGATGCCAGTGACTCGCTTCATGTGCGCCTCTGATGGGGGTGGGTGGGCGTTGCTGCTGCAGCCTATGGAGATCCTTCGCTCCGCTCAGGATGACAACGCTCCGCTCAGGCGACAACGTGCGCCCTTACCGCTTCCGCGTCACCAACGTCTTCTCCAACGCCGGCATGTACACGTCGTAAATCGACCCCGGGTTCCACATCACCCACCCATCGTACCCCGCGTCGTACACCGCCTTCTTCTCCGCCTCGAGCTGCTCCGCGCCGTACTCCGGCTTGCCGAGCGTGAACGCCTGCAGCCACGGCCGAATGTGCTCAGGTTCCGTGATGCCAAGTTTCTTATCCCGCTCCCGCGCGCGCGAGATCGACGTGAAGATGACCTTGTACGGCTCGGCGTTCGGGTTCGCGATACCCAGCTCGCCATGCGGATAGTGCGATGGGTACACCATGGGCAGAACGACGTCCACCACCGGTGAGATCTTCTCCCAGTACTGTCCCACCTCGAGCGGACCGCCCACCGTGGTCACCAGGCCGAAGACATCGGCCGTGGAGCGTACGTTCAGCTTGTTGAGCCGCGTCTTGGCTTCCTTGAGGTACGCCGCCAATGCGTCCGGCTTCGACATGCCGTTCGCACCGGGAAACACCTGCGCTGGTAAGCTCGCGTACGGCTCGGGAAAGCGAATGTAGTCGAACTGGATCTCGCCGAATCCGAGCTTCACCAACTCCTCGGCTACTCCGATGTTGTATTCCCAGAGCTCGCGATGATATGGATTCACCCAGGCGAGCCCTTTCTTGTCCCGCCACACCGAGTTGTCGGTGCGCCGGATGGTCCACTCGGGGTGCACGCGCGCGGTGACGGAATCCTTGAATACGACGATGCGCGCGATAGCGAAGATCTTGTGCGCCTTCAGCGTATCGAGCAGCGCCGCGACGTTCCTGATCTTGTTCGCCACCCCTGCGTTCTTGGCGAAGTCCGGGTTCGACGTGTTGTAGTTCAATCCGAACTCGTCCTTCATGTCGATCACGAAGGCGTTGATCTCCGTCTCGTCGGCCGTGGCGATCACCTTGGCCATGCGCCGCTTGCTCTGCGATGCCCATCGGTTCAGGTACAGCGCGCGCACCACCGTCGGCGCCGTTTGGGCGACCTCGCCCGCGCTCGTCGCGGTGATTCGTGCCGACACCGGCGGCGTACCACCAGCGGAGCTGGCCAAGGGTTGGGCAGCATGCTCAGCCGAGGCGGTGCAGGCAGCAACGGCAATGAGCGCGAAGAGCGACCGACGAAATGCGAGCATGGATCGGCTGTATGGGAGAGGAGTGCGAGGAATGTAATGACCACTCGGGCGTCTCTCCACGCAGTATATTTGCCAGCATGCAAGCTTCCCGCGTACGCCGGGCCGCGTGCGCCGCGTCGATGGTGCTCGCCGCATGTTCCGGCACGCGTCCCACGACCTCCGCGCCACCGCCTGTCGCCGAGTTCCTGCTCAGCAGCGTGGACTCCACCTTCTGGGTGACGACCACCGCCGGACACATGCGCGTGCGCGGTGCGCCGTTGACGCTGGCGCGCTACGACGGCCGGTTCTACGAGTTGTTCGCCAGCGACGACGACCAGTCGTACGACGATGCCCAGCTCGTGGGAGAACGTCTGTACCGCCGAGATCTGCTCACTGGCGACAGCACCCTGATCTTTGCCGATACCACCGTTCAGCGCATTGCCGTCGCATATGCCCGGGCGCATCCCGATGAACGTCCGCTAGAGCCGGACGAGGAAGGCCAAGCGAACCCGAGTACGACGGCAACGGCTGAGGTCGAGATTCTGGAAGTGTTCGGTCCGTACGTCTCGTATGAATACCATGTAGACGTCGATCTTCCCGGTCGCCGTCCCTGGCACTCGACACGCCGCGGTGTCGTCGATCTGCGGTCGGGCAAGGCCCGTCTTGCCACCGATCTGTTCGGCATGGACGCAGGCCAGCGTCTCATTGTCTCGGGACGCGGCGCGTTCGAATCGGAGCGTGATTCCATCGCCCGAAAACGACCCGAGCTGGTCGGAGACGATCGCCGAGCAGCCGACGCAGTCGAGCGCGCACGGTTCGACCCGCGCAGCTTCACGGTCTCGGCGGACGGCGATCGGCCCGCGATAATGTTTGGCGTTCCCGGCCAGGGTGAGGGTGCCGCGGGGAACGTGCTGGAGCTCGAGCCGCTGCGTGGCGACTCGGTCCCGTGGTGGAGCGAGTCACGCCCCGGACTTGCCCGTGCCGACAGTGCCGGCAACGACGTCTGGGACCACAGGCGATATCGTGTGATTGCGCGGTATGATTCGGCGCAGGAGAACGCACGGGTATCGATCTCCGATTCATCCAAACACGAGTGGCCGATCGCCACCGTTCAGGCGCCGCTCCGTCGCATTGAATGGCTCGACCAGCCGCCGGTGGGCGACGCCGAACGCCGCGCGCTCGCCCGCGCTTTCGATGAGGCAGCGACGTACGATCAGAACTCACGAGTGGCATCTGCCCGCTCGGCGACGGCACCTCTCTTCTTCACCAGTCATGCTCCCACCCAAGACCGTACGCGAAAGCCAGCACGAGACGTCCGAACTCATGATGCCCGAGCATGCCAACAACCTGGGCCATGTGTTTGGCGGAGTGGTGCTCTCCATGATGGACAAATGCGCGGCGATCGCGGCGTTCAGGCACTGCCGCGCCGCCGTGGTCACCGCGTCGATCGACCGCGTGGATTTCCGCGAGCCCATTCACCTGGGTGACCTGGTCCTGATGAAGGCCAGCGTGAACTATGCGGGACGCACGTCCATGGAGGTGGGTATCCGCGTCGAAGCGGAAGAGCTGATGACGGGAAACCGCCGGCACACCAACTCGTGCTATCTGACCTTTGTTGCCGTCGACCGGAACGGCCGGCCAATCGAAGTGCCGCCCCTGACGCCCGAAACGCCGGACGAGCTGCGCCGGTTCCATGCGGCACAGGAGCGCCGGCGCCTGCGGTTGGGGGAGCGAGAGGCGGAGAAGAGCAGAAAGCAGGGATAGCACATGGTTGTGAGTTGGCGCACCTCAGCCCCTGTTAATTTGAGCTATGCTGCTGGGCAGCCGCATCCAGAGATTGTTGTCTGGCAATCCACCACGCATGTTCACGAACCTACTGCTCACGCAATGAAAACCTGGCGCTCTCCCGACGGCATCACCTGGTCCGTCGACGTCGATCTTGCCGGCTCGAGCAACGCGATGGTGATCTTCCGCAATCGGCAAACCGGAAGCTCGCGGCTCGATCGCTACAACTGGTTCATCAGCACGGGCCCCGAAGCCCGCAGCGTCACGTCGCATCTGTCGAAAAAGAAGGTTCTCGACGGATTGACCCCGGACGATCTGGCGAAGCTGTACCGCCGCTCGATGCGGATTTCGCGGCCGGATCCGTTTCTGCCGGCGGTGGCGTCGAACGGGTAGAGCAGGGAGGCGTGTGGTACGGCCGCCTCACTCGCTGTCCGCATCGCGAAACGGCACGTCGATCTCCATGCCGTCTTTCCCGATGACCAGTTCCGAAAACACTTGACGTGCCTCGCGGTCCAGCACCAAGGAATCGCGCGAATACCGCGCCGAGAAATGGGTGAGGATGAGCCGGAGGACGCCGGCCTCGCGTGCGACCTGCGCCGCCTCGCGCGCCGTGGAGTGTCCTGTCTCGATGGCGCGTTCTGCTTCCTCGTCGCCGAACGTCGCTTCGTGCACCAGGAGATCGGCGTCGCGTGCCGCCTCGATCGTTGCCGCGCAGGGACGCGTGTCGCCGGTGATCACCACCGTGCGTCCGGGGCGTGCCGGCCCGACGAGCACCGATGACTCGATCACGCGACCGTCATCCAGCGTGATTGCTTCGCCGCGATGGATCTTGCCCCACAGCGGCCCCTCGGGAATTCCTAGCTCACGCGCCACATCGGGATTGAAGCGGCCCTTGCGATCTTCCTCCACGAGCGCGTAGCCGAGCGACGCGGAGCCGCGGTGCTCCACGGGGAACGCCGCGATTGCGTATCCGCCACGCTCGATGCGCTGCTCCGCTTCCACCTCGAGGATCTCGACGGGAAACGTGGGTCGCTCGAAGCCGAAACTCTCCGCCCGCTTCAACACGCGGATCGATCCGCGCGGTCCCCACAGGCGGAGCCGCTCCGTGCGGCCTTGCAGCGCCATCGTACGGATCAGACCAATCACGCCGAGCAGATGGTCGGCGTGCATGTGCGTGAAGAAGATGTCCTCGAGCGCGAAGGAAATCCCGTAGCGCATCATTTGGCGCTGGGTGCCCTCGCCGCAATCGAACATCAGCGTCTCACCCGCGCGGTGGATGGCGAGGGAGGAGACGTTGCGCTCGACTGTCGGCCTGGAGGCGGATGTTCCGAGGAGGCGAATGCTCAGCGACATGGCGGGGAATATAGCGGTCACCTGGAACCGTTTTTGCCCATCCTGGGTTGGCGCTGGAGCGGTTCACCATGCAGTGACGGACAATGTCCCATCGGTGACGTAGGCCACGGTGGAGTTGTTCGCGTCGATCAACATTCGGGTGAGCTCTGCTGCATGCAAGCAACACATACGGGAATCTGTCGAGGCATTGTCGACACGATCTCGAAGTGAGTTCTCCCGTCGAGGTACTGAGTTTGCTAGGAGAAGGAGCAGTAGCGGGCTGACGACAGGCCGATGCGCGGTTGTTCGTGCAACCGGCCACGGCACGGCAAGCAGTTTGCACACCATCAGGTCGCAATGGCCCGGGGGGGCCTTGGGGCACATGGCGTCGAACCCGAACGCAGGTGCGGGACTGCACGTCCACCGCGGAACGCGCCAAATCTCTAGGAGGAGCAGGATGCCGAACAGACCGGGTAGCGACGATCGGATCACGACGTCTGGTGTACACAGCGATCGCGCCGGACATCGTGACACGTCGAACGATACCGCGCGGCAGAGTGGCTCGCAGGGTGGCGCTCAGGCGCGCTCCCGGAGCAACCGCGGGTTCGCGTCGATGGATCGTGGGAAGCAGAAGGAAATTGCCAGCAAGGGTGGAAGAGCGGCGCATGCCAAAGGCACCGCGCACGAATTCGATTCGGGCGAGGCGCGCGAAGCTGGCCGCAAAGGTGGTATGGCGGTGAGTCGCAATCGCGAGCACATGGCCGCCATAGGCCGTCGCGGTGGCGAGGCGCGCGGACAGTCGCGCGGCCGCAGTGCATCGCCGGTGAACACCGGTGGCTCGGGCAGCGAACTGGAAGGAACCTTCCAGAACACCCGCTCAACCGCGCAGGAACGGCAGGTGGCGATCGACAATCAGAGCGAGGGCGCGCGCCATCCGCATCCGTTAGGCGGCAGCAACGCGCCGCTCGGCGCTGAGAACCGACCGGACCGCGATCGTTCGTTCGGCCGTTGAGATCGAGGGCCGTACGATAGAGAGCCTCGGGACACCTGACGTGTCCCGAGGCTCCTGGCGTGCTCTGATCTGACGATCAGCGGTTCACGATCTTCTCGAACTTCGCCGCATCGATATTGCCGCCGCTGACGACTATCGCTGCCGGCGTGCGGATCGTGACTTTCCGGTTCCGCACCGCGCCCACGGCACAGGCGCCCGCGCCCTCGACGCGCTGGTGATGCTCCGTCCAGATCCAGGCAATCGTCGACGCGATCTCCTCTTCACTCAGCGTGATGATCTCGTCGAGCGTGTGCTGGCCGATGTCGAGCGCTTCGTCATCGATCTGGCCGGCGAGTCCGTCGGCGAGCGTTGGCCGGTTGTCGATGTCCACCACGCGTCCCTCGGCGAGCGACACGGTCATGGCGTTGGTGTACTCGCTCTGTGCGCCAATGATCTGCACCGCGGGTGCGACGGCGCGAGCGAGCGTGCCGCATCCGCCGAGTAGTCCTCCACCGCCCACGTTGAGCACCAGCGTGGCGAGGTCGGGCAACTCCTCGAAGATCTCGAGAGCCACCGTTCCCTGGCCGGCGAGCAGCATGTCGCCCAGGCAAGGGTTGATGAACGTGGACCCATGGTCGACGGCGAACGTCTTGGCCGCGACCATCGCGGCGTCGTAGTCCGGCTGCGTCGTGTCGATCGTCGCCCCGAGGGCGCGAATGCCGTCGCGCTTTACCGCAGGGGCTGTGCTTGGTACGAAGATCGTGGCGGCGACGCCGAAATGCTTGGCGGCGTACGCCACGCCCAGCCCGTGATTTCCGGCCGATGACGCGACCACCCCGCGTGAGCGCACCGCGGCGGGGAGCGTGGACAGAACGTTCAGTGCGCCACGCAACTTGAACGACCCCGTCGTTTGCTGATTCTCGAGCTTGAGGTAGACGTCGCCCTTGCAAATGGTGCTCAGCGCGTCGCTGCGCAGCAATGGTGTGTGTTTGATGAGCGGCCTGATCCGATGGGCGGCGGCGAGAACATCGGTGGCGCGGAGGTCGGAGAACATGATTATGCGAGGCGGGCTTGAGGCTGTGGAGCGTGCGGGATCAAGGTCGCGATGGTGCGTGATGTAAACAAGCTGTTGTGCGATCCCAGCAGTTGCGCGCCCGTGTAGATCTTGCTTCTCCTTCCTGCGTCCCTTAATCTTGTGGAGTCGGGAGTGGCCCCGCCTTGGCGGGGCTTTTTCCTTGTACGACGATTGGTCGAGGGGCTGTAGCTCAGCTGGGAGAGCGCTGCAATCGCACTGCAGAGGTCACCGGTTCGATCCCGGTCAGCTCCATGGCAGCGTCACGCTGCGAAGATTCATCGGTTCGGCACACTTCTCGCCAAATGGGATGTGCCCGCCGCCGTTCGGTAGGACGCAGAGTTCCAATGACGGTGCGCGAGCAGATCCGGCGAGATGCCTCCCGGTTCAAAGAACGCCACGAGCTAACGCTTCGTGGCGTTCTCTATTTCTGGTCGGCGGCCCGCCAGTGGATGCCCAGGGCGCGCACATCCGCCTGGAGCGCCGAGAAGCCCTCGCGAATGAAACGGTCCTCCTCGACTTCGACGCGAGTGTCGAGATCGCCGATCGCGTGCGACGCGAGCGACCCGAGGAAGCGCACGATGGGGCTTTCCTGGACGTCGAAGCGCGTGCGCCGCGAGAACACCGTCTGCTGCCCGGCGCTATCCCGCACCGCGAGCCGCAAGATGGAGCCTGCGCCGTCGAAGGGCCGGTGGAGCGGGGATCGAATGAGCCGTTCGGTGATGAGCGGGAGGTCCCACTTCGGTTCCTGGCGCGCGTTGATCGTCCAGGCGCGCTCGTGTCCCGTGTTGGAGACCACGAAGTCAGTCACGAGGCCATGGTAGCCAACCGTGAACATCTTCACCTTGAGCGACAGGTCGGACGTCAGGACGAGGCTATCGGGCCACGGGTGCGGCAGACCGTAGAGCGACGTCAGCTTCCCCTGCTGCAGGCGGTAACGCGCCGTGAATTGGCGATCACGTCCCACGATGTCGAAGAGCACGGCGCCGGCCGGGTCGGACAGCGTGAAGCGATACCGTGCCGGTCCGAGATACTTGTCCAGGTATTGCGCCAGCAACGGGTAGGTGGCGCGCATGAGCTCGGGATGGTAGCCGAGCGTCACGGCGACCGTGGTCGTTCCGGCGCCGCCTGGCGTGACGCGCAGCGAATCGACGGAGAAGCCCCGGCCGAACGCCGCGGCGGCGCGCGGCACGGTGGACCGGTAGTCCTCGCGCAGCTCGCGCTCGCTGCGGCCCTCCGGTGCTTTCAACAGGTCTAATATCAGATTGCCAATACCGTCGGCGCTCGCCGCGCCGAGGGCGAAGTCCACCCTGGTGTCCCAGCGGTAGCCTGACGAGGCGAGCTGCTCGAGCGCGATGGTATGGCGAGTGTCGCCCGGTCGGGCCGGCGAGTTCAGCAGCGGGCGGGAGTCCAAGTGGTAGTGACCGTCCACGAGGGTTCCGCTCACATAGAGCAGTCGGATGCCGGCCGACGGACGGGAAACCCAGATCGCCGTATCGTTGAAGATGCGCGATGGCACGAGGGCCGACTCTGCCAGCCGGACCCGAGCGATATTGTAGTGTGGTCCGATCTCGACCGCGTTGAACCGCGTGGCGAAGGCGTCGAACAGTTGATCGGCATGGTCGGCCGCGGCCGCGGGGCTGCCGCCAACGCCGCGCAGGGAGTCGGCGCAGGCGCCGATCCCTGTGAGGAGGAAGGCGGCGACAGTCGCACGGAGGATCCGCGCGGGAGCGGTCGAGCGCGATATCTGCAAATGAAAGTCGCTGCTGGGGTTACGGCGTGCGTTCGACGGCTGGGCGGCCCATGTGGAGCGGTGAGTCGGGGTTGATCGCCCGTCCCCCTCAAACTATAATCAAGGGGTTCGGGAGAACCGGCACAAATCTGGGAAAACTGCCCCTTGGTGTAACTGGCAACACGCCTGACTCTGGATCAGGAGAGTCCTAGTTCGAGCCTAGGAGGGGCAACTGCGTAAGATCAACGCCCTGCATCACTTCGGTGGTGCGGGGCGTTTGCGTGCGCGCCCCACCGCGGTCGAGCAGTGCTACCTGTCGCGCACATGACATTCTGCTCGTCGGCGCGGTGTCTGCATCGAGCTTGGGATTCGAAAGAGAATCTGTCGACCCGAACCGGCCTCGATGATACGACGAACGGCGGTGATCGTGCTAGTGGCAGCGTCGCTCGCGTCGCGCCATGCAGCAGCGCAGCAGACGACGCTGACGCTGGACGACGCCTTGCGCGCGGCACGGGCGGCGAACGCCCACCTGCCCATCGCGGCGCTGAATGTGTCGATCGCGCTTCAACAGCTTCGCGAGGCGCAGGCGCGACGCAAACCGCGTTTGATCCTCGATGGCGACGCGCACGATGGCGCCCCGCGGGCATATACGTCGGGCGACGCACGGCTCCAGGCGATCGGCGCAGATACGCTTTTTGACGGAGGCCGGATGCGCGCCAACCAGACGAACGCCGAGCACATCGCGCGAGCCGCGGCGGCGGGGTATCGCGTCACGCAGAAGGACGTCGACCTGGGCGTGCGACTCCGGTTTGCCGATGGGCTCGACGCACAACGCACGATCGAGATCAGGCGCTCGAGTCTCGATCGGCTCCGCGCCTACCTGTTGCTGATCGAAGCACGGCAGGCGGCCGGGCAAGGCGTCACGAGCGACGTCTTGCGCACACGGGCACGTGTCGCGTCCCAGGAGGCCGACATCGCTGATGCGGAGCGCGCGTTCGATGAAGCGCAGGTCGACCTGAACGACTTGATGGGGCGGCCACCGCGCGAACCCCTGGCCCTCGAGCCATTGCCTGCGCCGACGCCGATCCGCGTGAGCATGGGCGCGCCATGGCTCACCGTTCCCGATGTCGCGCAAGCCGACGCGTTGGCCGCGGCGGCGCGTGCCAGTGTGGCGATCGCGCGCGCGGATCGCCTCCCGCAGCTGTCGGTCACCGGCGACATCGGATGGCTGCCGACCTTGGGCAACTCGAGCGCCGGCACCGGGCTCAACTCCGGAAGCGGCGGCGGCGCGGAGCTGACGTTGTGGTTCACGTGGCCGCTCTGGGACGCCGGTGTCTTCAAGGCGCGACTGGCACAAGCGCAACTCGCCGTGCGGCAAGCGGCGGATTCAGCCGTCGTGGTCCGCCGCCAGGCACAGCTGGAATGGTCGCGCGCGGTCGAGCAACTCGATGACTTGTATCGAATCGTTCAGCTTCGCACGCGAACAGTCCCGATCGCGCGGGACTCCTATCTGCAGGCCGAGAGCATGTATCGGGGCGGCGTCGGCACCGCGCTCGATGTGCTCGACGCGTACACCGCATGGGTCGAGGCGCAAATCGCCGAAGCAGATGCCACGCGCGACTACGAGCAAGCCGAAGCGCGGTTCATCCGCTGGGGAACTCCGTGATCATCCGCAACATCGGGTCGGCGGTCGCGATCGCGTGGTGCGTGGCGTGCGGGTCCGGCAACAAGAATCCGGGTCACTCGATGGGCACAACGAGCGATCCGGGCACGGCGGCGGACACTGGCTCGACGCCCGTGACGATGGCGCCTGTGACGCTGCGAACCCTGGAGGAGACGGTCAGCGGACCGGGCGAGACCGACGTGCTCGACGACGAACGCGTGCGCGCACCGTTCAACGGTGTGCTCACGGCGCTCACGGCCAACGTCGGTGACGTGGTCAGTGCCGGACAGTCGGTCGGCACCATCATGGCCGAGAACAGCGACGCCGCACTCCGCGGTGCGCGCGCGATGCTGCTCGGGGCGCGCACCGCGGCCGAGCGGAGTGACGCCGAACGGGCACTGCAGGTGGCAGAGGCGAACCTGGTGCTCACGCCGCTGACTGTCGCGAAGCGTGGCGTGGTGATTGCGCGCGCGGCATCGACGGGAGAGCGCGTCGTGCAGGGCGACAGCCTGATCAGCCTCGCGGTGACCGGGCAGATGCTGTTCTTCGCGGACATATCGCAGGGTGATCTCGCGTACGTCCACGCGGGTCAACGAGCGCGCGTCGCGCTGACCGCGCGGTTCGGCTGGATTCCCGCGCGCGTGCAGGGCGTCGTCCCCTCCGATACCGGCTCGACCGCCGCCATGCGCGTGCGGCTCGATTTCGAGCCGCCGTCCATTCCGGTGACCGTAGGCCTGTTCGGCTCCGCCGACATCGTTGTGAATCAGCACGTGAACGTGCCGACGGTGCCGAAAGCCGCCCTACTGCGTGACGACATCACCGGCGTCACGCAAATCGCGGTTGTCAGCGCGGACAACCGGGCGCATTGGGTGCGCGTGTCCCCGGGAATAGTCGACTCGATGTGGGCGGAGATCATCGCGCCAAGGCTCACGGTCGGGCAACGCGTGATCACGTCCGGGCAGGTTGGGTTGCCGGATGGGTCACGAGTTGTCGAATGAAGCTGATCGACGTCGCGCGGCGCCGCATTGTCGGCGTCTTCCTGCTCCTCGCCATCCTCGCCGCTGCCGGCGTCTACAAGGTCATCGGTCTGCCGTCCTCGATCTTTCCATCGGTGACGTTTCCGCTCGTGCGCGTCATCGCGGACGTCGGCGAGGAACCGGCGGCTCTCATGATGGCCACCGTGACGAGGCCGCTCGAGGAGGCGATGCTGCGCGTGCCGGGCATCCAGTCGGTGCGCTCGACGACGTCGCGCGGATCGAGCGAGATCGACGCGCAGTTCTCCTGGGGGACCGACATGGTCGTGGCAGTCCAGCGCATCGAAGCGGAGACGCAGCGCGTTCGGCCCGCTCTCCCGAACGAGACAACGATCGAGGTCGAGTGGATGAACCCCGCGGTGTTTCCGATTCAGGGCTACGCGCTCATCTCCGACCGGGAGACGATGGCGCAGCTCTACGACTTCGCGCAGTACACACTCAAGCCCGCGCTCGTTCGCATCCCCGGCGTGTCGCAGGTACAGATCCAGGGCGGGGGACGGCGCGAGTTCCAATTGCGCCTGGATCATCGCGCGCTCGATGCACGTCGACTGACGGCAACCGACGTGATCACCGCGATCACAAAGGAGAACACGGTCCAGTCCGCGGGCCTCATCGAGCGCAATCACGAGTTGTACTTGACGCTCGTCGATGGACATGTCACCGGGACCGACGAGATCGCGCGGCTCTCCGTGCCGGCCGACAATGGGCCGGCCGCGACCCTTGGCCAGCTCGGGACGATCACCGTCGCGGACCAGACGTCGTACATCCGCACGACGGCGAATGGCCATCCGGCCGTTCTCGTCAACGTCATTCGCCAACCGGCGGCGAACACGGTTGCCATCGCCGCCGCGGTCGCCCAACTGTTTCGCGATCAGCCGCAGCTGCTGCCCCGCGGCGTGCAGTGGATCAATTTCTATGACCAGGCGCGATTCGTCTCTGATTCGGTCAACGGCACGCGCGACGCGATCCTGATCGGCGTGGGCCTCGCGGCGCTCGTGCTGCTCGTGTTCCTGCGCAATTGGCGCCTGACGCTCATCGCCGTGGTGGCGATTCCGCTCACAATCGCAATCGTCGCGCTGTTCCTCAGCGTGCTGAATCAGACGATCAATCTCATGACGCTCGCGGGCGTCGCGGCGGCGCTGGGCCTCATCGCAGACGATGCAATCGTCGTGATCGAGGACATCGAACACCACGGGCGCGACGTCGGCGAGGCTTCCCGGGATCCGGCCGGGACGAGCATCCGTGCGCTCCTGCCCGCGCTCGTCAACTCCAGTCTGGCGACGACGGTGATTCTGTTGCCGTTCGCGCTGTTGTCCGGCGTCGTCGGCGCGTTCTTCAAGCCGCTCGCGCTGACGATGGCGATCACGCTGGTCGTCTCGTTTTTCATCGCGCTCCTCGTCGTACCCGTCGCCGTGACGACATTCGTGCCCAACGCGCCGGTCGCGCCACGCAGCTCGCTCCCGGATACGCCGGCTCCACGCGCGGGCCGATGGGCGCGCGCCCTCGTCTTGGGAGCCGACCGCCTCTACCGCCGAGTCGTTGGGGTCGTCGTCGGATACGGCGTGATCCCGGCAGCAGCCGTCGTCGTACTGATAGTCATCGCCTATGTCCTCTACGGCCACATCGCCACCGACTTTCTGCCGCACATGGATGAGGGATCCATCATTCTCGACTACCATACACCGCCGGGGACGTCGCTCGCCGAGACGGACGAGATGCTACGGCAGGCCGAGCGTGTCATCATGAGCATTCCGGACGTCGCGACCTATTCGCGGCGTACCGGGGCGCAGCTCGGATTCTTCATCACCGAGCCCAACACCGGCGACTACGTCATCAAGCTCAAGCCGAAGAAGCAGCGGCGGGACATCGACGCCGTGATCGAGGATCTGCGCAGCCGCATCGCCGCCGTGGAACCGGCGATCGCCACCGATTTCGGGCAATTGCTCGAGGACAACATTGGCGATCTCACGGGCGGCGCTCCGCAGCCGATCGATGTGAAGATCTTCGGCGATCAGGAGCAGGTGCTCGAGAAGACCGTGAGCCGCGTGGCCGACGCGGTCGGCAAGGTCCCGGGTGTGGCCGACGTCTTCAACGGGCTGACGATCGCGGGTCCTGCGCTGACGATCGCTGTGAAGCCGGGAGCCGCGGCCGCGTACGGGCTCACAACGCAAGACATTCACGATGCGATCGAACCCGCGGTGAGCGGCACGGTGGCTGACACGGTGCAGATCGGCGACCGCGTGTATGACCTGCGCGTGTTTGCGCCGCCAGCCGAATCGCTCGCGGCGCTGAAGATTCGCGCCAAACCGCCGGCGGCCGGTCTCGTATCCGTCGCCATGGTGGCCGACGTACGGACCGGTGCGCCGGAAGTCGAGATCGATCGCGAGAACCTGAAGACGTACTTCGGGATCACCGCACGGCTCGAGGGCCGAGACCTCGGCAGCGCAATGGGCGACGTACGCCGCGCGGTGCAGCAGAGCGCGCATCTCGGCCCCGGGATGACGGTCGAATACGGTGGACTGTACGAGCAGCAACAGCAGTCGTTCCGTAGTCTGCTCTACGTGCTGCTCTCGGGCCTCGTGCTCGTCGGCGTGATCGTGCTCTTCGAGTTCGGCGATTGGCGTGCGCCCATCGTCGTGGCGCTGTGCGCGATGTCGGTGCTGGCTGGCGTCCTCGGTTCGCTGGTGCTCACCGGCCAGAGTCTCAACATCTCGAGCTACGTCGGCGCCATCATGATGGTTGGCATCGTGGGCGAGAATGCGATCTTCGTGATCCACGAGGCCAAGCTGTCCTTGCAAGCCGGGCGATCCCCGTACGAGGCGTGGTCCGAGGCGGCCCGTCGCCGCCTGCGGCCAGTGGCCATGACGATTCTCGCGACAGCCTTCGCGCTGGCGCCTCTCGCGCTCGCGCTGGGCTCTGGTGCGCAGCTCATGCAACCTCTCGCGATCGCCGTCATCGGCGGCTTTGTCCTCTCCGGTCCGATCGTGTTGCTTGCGCTTCCGGGATTGTATCTGCTGCTCGATCCGCACGGACGACTCGGCAATGCGTAGACGCTCGCTGTTAGCCTGCCGTCAGGTACGGATTGGTACGTTGCGACACGTCGGGCGCTCGCTCGGCCGAATCGCAACCATCACCATTCGGCATCCAATGACTTTTATGAGTCGTCGCTGGCGAGACGTAGCGGAGGCGGCGTTCACCCATGCGCGTGCTCATCGCTGAAGATGACGCGCTTCTCGCCCGTTCGCTGGCGAAGGCGCTGCGAGAGAATGCCTATGCCGTGGACGTCGCCCGAGACGGCGACACCGCCATGCTCCAGGCGGTCCTCAACGAGTACGATGCGATCGTGCTCGACGTGGCCCTGCCGGCGCGCAACGGCCTCGAAGTCGCGCGGGCGCTGAGGGCACGCGACATCCGTACGCCGATCCTGATGCTCACCGCGCGCGACACGATTCGCGACAAGGTCGCTGGGCTGGATGCGGGCGCCGACGACTACCTCACGAAACCGTTCGAGCTCGACGAGCTCCTGGCGCGCATTCGGGCGCTGCTCCGCCGCGGACACACGGTCGTGCCCGAGATGCTCGCCGTCGGCGATCTCACGGTGGACACACGGAGCCAGACCGCCGCGCGCGGAGGCAGACCGATTGCACTCACGACGCGCGAGTACGCGATGCTCGAGTATCTGGCGCGCCATGCCGGCGAAGTCGTGAGCCGCGCGGACATCACGGCACACGTGTGGGACGAGAATCACGACCCCTTTTCCAACGCGCTCGAAGTGTACATCGGTCGCTTGCGGAGGAAGGTGGATGGTGGCACGGACCATCCGCTCATCCATACGCGCCGCGGTGCCGGGTACATGCTCGCCGAGCTCGAGGACCGGGCCCACGGCGACGGTACGTGGTGATGTTCGCGTCGGTTCGCGCGCGCCTCGCGCTCTGGCACACGGCGGTTCTGGCCGTGCTCCTCGTAACCGTGACGGCGGGCGCGTACACGTTCGTCGTGTACGCGACGCGCACGCGAACGGACGCGGCGCTGCGCGACGCGCTGTCGGATCTCCGTACGGAGTTGCTCGCCGAGCGCGGCAGACAGTCGTTGACGCGAGGCGCCGCCGACGAGGTGCTGCATGAGATGCGCTTTCGGACGATCGCGTTCGTCGTGTTCGACGCCGCGGGCCGTGTGGTCGCGGCGAGCATTCCGCCGTCGCGGCTATCAGCGAACACAGACTCCGAGCCGCCGTTCGACGCGCGGCGCCTCGGCGCGGAGTTCGCGTCGGCGCCAATCGCGCGAGAGATGACTACGACGTTGCCCGACGAGGAGGGCGGATACCGCGTCGCGCTGGCGCCGTTGCGCATGCGCGACGGGTCGTTCACAATCGCCGCGGCGACGTCGATACACGACGACGTGGAAACCCTCGGTGAAGCGCGCACGGCGATCGCGATCGCGATCCCGGTGGCGTTGCTCCTCGCCTGGCTCGGCGGCTGGTTGCTCGCGCGCCGTAGCCTTGCGCCCATGGTGCGAGTCCGCGACGCCACGGCGCGAATCGGGGCAAGCAACCTGAGCGAGCGCGTGCCGTTCGGGCGCTCCGACGACGAGGTGGGACAGCTGGCGGCGGTGATCAACGGCCTGCTCGCGCGGCTCGAGCAGGCGTTCGCGCAGCAGCGACAGTTCATGGCCGATGCCTCGCACGAGTTGCGGACGCCAGTCGCGGTGGTGAAGAACGAGGCGACGCTGGCGTTGTCGCGAACGCCGCGCACCGCGGCGGAATACGAGGACGCGCTGGTCGTCGTACGCGCCGCGGCGGTTCGCCTGCAACGCATCGTCGACGATCTGTTCTTTCTTTCCCGCGCCGATGCAGGCGAGCTGCCGCTCCGACGTGCGCCCCTGTATCTCGACGAGCTCGTCGCGGAGTGCGTCCGGCAGGTCCGCTCGTTGGCCGACGCCCGCGCAGTGGAGATCGCCCTCGCCACGCCTGGCGAGGCGCCGTTCGTTGGCGATGAGGCACTCCTGCACCGCCTCCTGATCAACCTGCTCGATAACGCGATCAAGCACTCGGCGCCGCGCCAATCGGTGGACGTGCGCCTCTCGCCCCGAGATGGAGCATATCGGATTGAGGTAGAGAATCGCGGCCCGGCCATCCCGCGCGATCTCCAACCGACGATCTTCAATCGTTTCGTGCGCGGCGACGCCGCACGGTCGCACGATAGTGATATGGTCACGAGCGGCGCTGGACTCGGCCTCTCCATCGCCCGATGGATCGCGGAGGCACACGGCGGCACGCTCGAGCTCGCGCGCTCGGATGAGACCGGCACGGTGTTCGTGTTGGGGCTGCCGGCCGGCGAGTAGGAGTCGCGCACGAGCAGCGTTTAGGCTGCGTTCAGGTAGCAGTTGCCAGCTTACATCCGTGCGCAGACGACCACTCGTTTCGTCAGCCGTACTCCCGCTGCGCATCTACAGAGGCGGCGCTATCCCAAGCAGGAGAGCACTATTATGGCTCGTTCGATAAAGCACGTTCTGATTACCGCAGGCGTCATCACGACCGCGGCGCTCGCGACGTTGGCTGCGCAGGGCCCGACGCCCAAATACAAGCGCGACCTGCCGGCCAAGCTCGTCAAGCAGGCAACGGTGCCCGAAGCAGACGCGGCGAAGACGGCCGCGGCCCGCATCCCGAACGCCACCATTCAGGCGGTCGAGCTCGAGAACGAGGGCGGCCGGCTCATCTACTCGTACGAGCTCAAGGTGCCGGGGAAGTCTGGCATCGAAGAGGTGAACGTCAACGCGAAGACCGGCGCGGTGGTCAACACCGAGCACGAATCGCCGGCGTCGGAGCATGGCGAGGCCAAGGCCGAAAAGGCCACGAAGAAGAAGAGCGGGATGTAACTCCGCCGCGGGGTGGGCGAGGCCGTCGCCCATCCCGCGCTTCATCACAGCAGCAGAGGAGGTGTGGGACGCATGTCGATGCTGAAGCTGCGCCGATCGCTCGCACGCCACCAGTCCACGATCGTGCAGTGGATCGCGAGCGCGACGCTCTTTTCGCTCTCTGGATCAGGAGAGTCCTAGTTCGAGCCTAGGAGGGGCAACTGAGAGCCCGGCAACACGTTATGTGCTGCCGGGCTCTTTGCGTTTTGGCGAAGTGGTCAGTTTGTGGGTCAGTTTCTCAGTGGGCGAGCCCTGGACGCAGACACTGCCGGCTTCGATCGATTCGACAGGTTATCGCGCGCGATCTCGCCACTAAGCAGCGGTTCGTTTCGTCCGCGACTTTCGTGTGGGTTGGGCGACCGACAAAAGCGCCTCGGGATGTGCCGCCGCCACACGAAGCAACACTTTCGCCGGGCCGTCTGGCTGCCGTCGGTGCTGCTCCCAGTTCTGTAGCGTGTCGACGCTGATCCCAAGTAGCGCAGCGAACTTCGCCTGGCTGAGGCGAAATCGGGCCCGCAGGGCGGCGACGTCTGGAGTCCCCTGTGCCACGAGGTCCTCAACCCGCGTGACGCGCGCGGGCGTCCGTCGACCGGCCTGGATCTCCTTCATCTCCTTCACGCTCGCCACGAGTTGGTCAAAGAGTTCCTTGCGCATGCTTCCCTCCAGTTAGGTCATTCATCGCCGACGAGCTCCCGCAACGTCTTCAGCTCAGTGGGCGTCAACGTCGCTCGGACGTTCTTCGGGTAGAGAAACAGGAGAACGATCTGATTCTGCGCCGTTCGCCAATAGTAAATCACCCGCGCGCCGCCCCGTTTTCCGCGGCCGGCGAGTTGCCATCGCACTTTGCGAAGCCCACCCGAGCCCGGAATGACCGGTCCGACGTCGGGGCGAAGGATGAGATGAAGCTGAAAGGCCCGGTACTCCTCGTCCGAAAGCGCCGCTTGCACCTGTTTCGTGAAGATCGACGTCTCAATCAGTTCCATGACAAACATAGTACGCCAAAGGCGTATACACGTCAATGGCGTACGCCTCGCTTTCCCGAGCGCTGCATCCCCCCCCCGAATCCTCCGCCCCCCACACCGCGCTCAGCCGTAACTCCCTTTACGCCGCGCGTCTCCAGCAATAGCGTCAGGCAGCGGCCCGCGGCATCGCGAGTCGCTGTCCGCCGCACGACGGTGCGTCCACCATCGGGACTCCCAAGTCATTGCCTTCCGCCGCCGTTCCACCGCCTGAACCCTCGGCGCGTCACAGCGCAAACGACTTTGCCCGTCGGGCGGCCCGTCTGGCGTGCGTCGTGGGGTTGGCCTCGGGCGCGGCAACGCTGCTGGGCTGGGCGCTCGACGTTCACATTCTGCGCGGGGCCACGACCACGTGGATGGGCATGGCGCCGAACACCGCGTTGGCGTTGATCGGGATCTCGGCAGCGCTCTGGGTCGCGGTGTCGCGCGCCTACGGGACGCGTGAGCACTACGGGGGCGGCGGCACGGCGCTGCTCGTGGCCGGCCCGCTGGTCGCGTGCCTGCTCGCCGGATCGTCGCTCGTCGAGCACTGGTTCACGCCCACACCCACGCGCCTCGATCTGCTGCTCTTCGCAGCGCGCCTGCAGCGCGCCGGGGAGGCGCAGCCAGCGGGGCGCATCGGGCCACCGTCGGCGGGCGGCATTCTGCTCGTCGCCCTCGCCGTGCTGTTGCTGATCCCCACCGCGGCACCGGTCGCGCGGCGCGATGCCGACCTGTCGGCAAGGACCGCGCGCACTCGGCGCCGCCGGCTGTTCATCGACCGCTCCATCATTGCGCTCGCCGTGGCCGCCGCCACGCTGGGATCATTCGCCGGACTGGCGCACCTGTACGCCGGCCAGCGAATGTTCCAGTTCCACGGACTGAACCCCATTGCGTTCAACACGGCCACGGCCATTCTCGTGCTCGCGATTGGCGTGCTGCTGGCCCGGCCCGGTGTCGCGCTGGCGGCGGTGTTCACGGGCAGCGACGCCGGCGCCGTGATGGCCCGCCGGCTCGCGCCACTGGCCGTGGTCATGCCCATCGTCATTGGCTCGCTTCGAATCGCCGCCGCCCAGCAGTTGCTGATCTCCGAGGACGCGGCGGCGGCTACCGAAGCGTTTGTGGAGATGCTCATTGTCGTGGTGGTCGTGCTGGGCACGGCTCGGCAACTCCGGGTGCTCGACGGCGAGCGCGCCGCCGAGCAGAAGCGCCTGGCGCTCATCCTCGACCGGCAGCCGGTGGGTGTGGTGGTGAGCGACGCCACGGGCGCGGTGATTCATCGCAATCCGGTGTCCACGCAACTCCTCGGCGTTCCGCTCGGCACCCTGCGCCCGCACGAGCCGGAGGGGGGTGCCGACGGCCAGGCGTATCACGCCGACGGCACGCCGTACCGCACCGAGGAGTATCCGATCACGCGCGCGTTTCTCGAGCGCACCGCCGTGTCGCGCGAGACGCTGCGCTACCAACGCCCCGACGGCTCGCGCGTCACGCTCTCGGTGAGCGCGACACCGCTGCTCGATGAGTGGGGGGAGCTGGCGTACGTGGTGGCGACCATCGAGGACGTGAGCGAGCGCGAGGCGGCGCGCGCCGCTGCCGAAAAGGCCAACGCCGCCAAGAGTGAGTTTCTGGCCACCATGAGCCACGAGCTGCGCACGCCGCTCAACGCCATTGCCGGTCACATTGCGCTCGTGGAAATGGGCATTCACGGCCCCGTCACCGAGGCGCAGCGCGACGCGCTGGGCCGCGCCCAGAAGGCGGAACAGCACCTGCTCACGCTGATCAGCAACCTGCTCGGTTTTGCCCGCCTCGACGCCGGGCGCATGGAGTTCGCGCTCGCGCGCGTGGCGGTGCGCGACGTGCTCGACGAAGCGGCCCGCATGATCGAGCCTCAGGTGGCCGCCAAGGGCCTCGTCTTACGAAGGACGGACCAGTCGCAGCCGGCGCACGAGAGCACCATGGCCATGGCCGATCACGACAAACTGCTCCAGACGCTCCTCAACCTGCTGGCAAACGCGATCAAGTTCACGCCGCCCGTGCAGCACACGGGCGAACCGGGGGTGATCACCATGTCCGTGAATTCGGCGGACGATGGCCGGTATGTCGAAGTGCACGTGAGCGACACCGGCATTGGAATTCCCGAGGATCGGCTGTCGGCGATCTTCGAGCCGTTCGTGCAAGCGCGCTCGGAGCTGACGCGGACGCACGATGGCGCGGGCCTCGGCCTCAGCATCAGCCGCGAGCTGGCGCGCGGCATGGGCGGGGAACTACGTGTGCGGAGCGTAGTGGGCGAAGGCTCCACGTTCACCGTGGTGCTGCCGCACGCGCAGAGCGCGGACGAGCCGCGAGAGGCCGCGAGGCCGGGCGAAGTATCCGAACATCGCCCGGCCGTCGCGGCACCTTAGTGTCAGGCGAACCGCCTCACCTTTACCGCTGGCCCGCCGCCCGACCTCCCACCACATCATGCAGCGCTGCCGCCGGAACCACCCCCGCCGGCCCGTCCACCACCGTCACGGCCAACACCCGAATGGCGTCATCGTTGGGCAAGGTGAGGGTGGTCGCCCCTGGCGGTAGGTCGATCGCATACGCAAACAGGTATGAGTAGTCGTAAAATTCATTCGCGCCCTGGGCGGTGTGTTTGTGCGAGGCGTACCAGGCGATGGACGCCGGCTTGATGAACGCCGGCGTGAGGCCCGCATACTCCTCGTGGCCGCGCGGCGCGCCGCGTCCCGCCGCCGCCCGACGTAACTGCGCCGCGAGCGCGGTGGTGTCGCCTCCCGCACGTGCCAGCGAGTCGATGCGCACGCGCAGTTGGGCCTGCCGCTGCGCGGCCTGCGCCTGAGCCTGCGCGATCTCGGCGGCGGTCGGGTTCACGTGCGTCCACCGGCGGTTGTCCCACTGGCCCACGTAGCCGCCCCAATCCTGAATGGTGAGGTCCTCGGGCGTGGCGCCGGCGCGGAACGTGGCGGTCCGGTCGCCGTTGGCCGAGGCGGCAAGCACGTACACGCGGCTGTGCCGGCCGGCAGGGAGGGTCAGCGTCTGCCCGCGCGCCACCACGGCGTTGGCCGCGCCGCTGCTCGCCGGCGCCAGCGTGAAGGTGACGCCGTCGAACGCCAGAGTCCTCGGCAACATCTCGGCGGGCAGCGCTTCACCGCTCGCGTTGAAGCCGCCCGTCGAATGCATGCCGTCGGTGGTCGCCGTAGCGAGATCGTACGGAAGCGCCACGGACTGTGAAGCGAGCGAGCGCGCATGCGCCGATGGAGCACCGAACGTAACGGCCCAACTGCGTACGCGGAAAGGTTCGAGCAGGGTGACGAGCGCACCGCCGGCAATGGTCGCCGCGCCGGGGAGTGGCTGTTCCTGGCCGTTCACCTCGCGCGCGCTGGCAACGGGCGCGGCAAACGATAGGCGCACGTTCCGCTGCGGCTTGCCGTCGAGCTCCACCACGCGAACGATGTATTCCTGTGATTGCTCGGCGCGCTTGAACCCGAGTACGCGCACGCGCGGGTTCGACACGCGCACCAGCGAGAACTGCTTGCCCAGCGCTCCGCCGTGCTTGGGCGCGGTGAAGCTCATGAGCGGCGCGTCGAGGCGCCACGCCTGCCAATCGGTGCCCGCGGCGCGATAGTCGCCCGCATGGCCCGCAATGCCGTACACCAGCTCGTGATGCCCCCAGTCCTGCGACGACTCATCGGCGTAGCCGCGGCCGCCGGCGCTGATGCCGGGTGTGAGCAGCAGGGTGAGGCCAATGGTGTGGTCGTCGCGCTTGTCGGAACCGTTCTTCTTCTCGGTGAGGATGGTCACGCCATACGCGCCGCTCTTGTCGGTGAGGTCGATGAACTGATGCGACGGGACCTCGAACTTGCGGTCGTACGCCGTTCCGCGCTTGATGGTGCCGACGTCCCAATTGTAGGTGGCGCTGTCGTTCGACACGGTGAGCGGGAACAGCACCTTGAGCGCGGCGTTCGGCTCGTGCCAGTCGATGGACGCGTGCACCTCCACGCGGTTGCCGGCGTCCCCGGCGGCGAGACGCACGGTCTGCACGAAGGTCGAACTGTCCTTCTGCCGCGCGATGGTGACGGCCACGCGCGCGGGCCCGTTTTCAGAAACGCTGATGACCGGCGTGCCCGCCACGTATGCGCGGGGCGCCTTGATTTCGTCGGTCCAGTCCATGTTCCACGCCGGCCACTGCTCCGGCGTGTCATCCTTGATCGCAAGGCGCATGGGCGCCGCGAGCAGTTCTTTATTGTACTTCTTGTCGAAAATGCTGGAGATGTCGCCGTTGCCGTCGATGGCCACGCGATAGCGGGCGTTCTCCAGCGAGTGGTTGCTCACGTGCAGCTCTCCTGCCGCGGCCGCGGCCGTGGCCGGGCGAACGTCGTACACGGCGGAGCCGGCCGAGGGCGCCGACGCGAGGAAGACGACCTTGGTCCGTCCATTCGCCGAGCGCTCGAGCTGTGCCGGCACGGCTCGGCCGTCGGGCCCTATCACACGAACCGCCGCTGGGGCCGCGCCGCCCATGGCGACGGTGGCCTCCACCACGTCGGCGCGCGGCACATTCAATGAATTGTAGACGACCACCGGCGTTCCGGTCGCGTTGGTGTTCATCGCCGATGCCAGGCCGCTGGTCGCGTCGGTGATCACGCCCGACATCTGATTCATGGCAATGACGGCGTCGTTCCACGCGTACTCGTAAGCCTTGGGCGTGGCGGTGCCGGCGGCAATGTCGTGAAAATCGTTGCCCATCATGAGCGTCCACGCGTCGGTGAGCCGCTGCATGGGGTACGCACGGGCGCCCACGAGGGCGGCGCTCACCGACGCCTGTTCGGCCGCCCCGGCGAGTAGCTCATCTTCGTGGATCCAGCGCTTGAGGTATGCCTGAGACGTGAGCGAACCAGCGGAATGGTTCTGCAACTCCATCTCGCCAGCGTAGCGCGGCAGGCGCGCCGCCTGAGCGGGCGTGATGTCGAGGAAGAACTGATCGGCGCGCGCCGAGATCACCTTGACTGGCCCGCCGGTGTCTCTCACGGCCCGCTGAATGAACATGATGGACGAATCGCTGGGCGCGCCGCCCACGTCGCCGGTTCCGTAATACTTGTAGTCGGCCATGAGACCGAGCTTCTGCTTGTTCTCCTGGAGACGCTCGAGCCAGGTGTGCGGCGGCGCCGGACGTGCCGTGGAGTCGCGCGCGTCGGCGCGACTCAGATCGTAGCCCACGCGGCTGCTGTAGCTGCCCGGGTTGAGCGCCGCCAGCACGCCCTGGCCATCGGGTCCCACCCAGGTGCCAAAGTTGAAGGGAACGCCTTTGCCTTCCATTCCATACGGCGTGGTGGGCTGATCGGGCACGGACGATCCCCACACCAACTTCTGCGTGGAGAAGCCCTTCACTCCGCTGTATGCGAGAATGCTCGGCAGCGACCAGGGAAAGCCGAAGCAATCGGGGAGCATGTACTCGGCGCTGGCGATTCCGAAGTCCTTTCGAAAATAGTCATTGCCGTACAGGATTTGCCGAATGATGGCCTCGGCCGACGGGGCGTTCACGTCGCCCTCTTCCATGGACGACCCGGCGGGAAACCAGCGACCCTGGCGTACGTAGGCGGTGACCCGCGCGTAGTCCGCCGGATAGTACTCCTTCATGAGGCGGTAGCGGTTGGCGCCCGAGAAGTTGAACACGTAGTCGGGATATTTCTCGAACAGCGCGAAGTTGTCGCTCATCGTGCGGGCGAGATAGTCGCGAATGGTCTGCGGGTACTCCCACCGCCACTCGGTGTCGAGGTGGGCGTAGCCGACGGCGTAAATCGTCGGTGTCGTCGTCACGTCGCGCTGCGCGCCGAGGGGCGTGACGACCGCGCCGGCGAGGAAGAGGACAGCCAGGGGGCCCACTGCAAACCGTCGCATGGTACGCGTCTCCGAGAAAGATTGCCGTTCGTCACTCGAAGGCTAATCGCTTGCAGACCGCGCGGCGACGTGCGAAGCTTGCAGCGGCCCATTTCGTGCCGCCACCCAGACTGTCATCCAGAGATCTCCCGTGAAGTCAACTCCCACGCTCCGCCGCGCCTCCACGCGGCTGCTCACCGCTCTGCTTCCGCTCGCGCTCGGCCTTGCCGGCACGGGGTGCGGCCGCGGGGCCAGCGCATCCAAGACCATTGGCATCACGCTGCTCACGCGGGAGGACGAGTTCTACCGCGAGCTCGAAGGCGGATTGCGCGCCGCCGCTGCCGCGCGCGGGTATCGGGTGCTGGTGACGTCGGGCGACCGGGACCTGGCCAAGCAGCAGGCGCAGATAGACAACTTCGTGGTGCAGCACGTGGACGCCATCGTGGTGTGCCCGGTGGACACGCGCGGCATTGGGCCGGCCATCGAGCGCGCCAACGCGGCGAAGATCCCGGTGTTCACCGCCGACATTGCCGCCCAGGGCGGATCGGTGGTGTCGCACGTCGCGTCGGACAACGTGGAGGGCGGACGCCTTGCGGCCGAGTTCATTGCCAAGGCGCTCGGCGACAGCGGAGAGGTGGGCGTGATTGGTGAGAACGACGTGCAAACCACCATCGATCGCCAGCGGGGTTTCGCGCAAGGGCTGGCGACGCATCCCAGGCTCGTGCTCGCGGCGCAACTCGAGGGCGCCGGGGTGCGCGACCGGTCGCTCCGCGCCGCCGACGACCTGCTCCAGGCGCACCCCAACGTGCGTGCCATCTTCGCCATCAACGACGAGGCGGCGCTGGGCACGCTGGCCTCCGTTCAAGCGCACAAGAGCCATGCGGTGATCGTGGGCTATGACGCAGGGCCTGAGGCGCGGCGCGCCATTCTCGGCGGTACGGCGCTCCGGGCCGATGTGGCGCAACAGCCGGCGCTCATCGGACAAAAGACCATTGACGCCATTGCCGCGTACCTGGGCGGCCAGACGCCGGCGGCCAGCGTGGCCGTACCGGTCACGATGGTGGACTCGCAGGCCGCCGCCGCGGCGCCCGGTAAGGATTCTCTAAATCCTGCGCCGCGCTGAGGGAGGCGAGCGAGACCGGGCGTGCAGCTGTCGGCGGTGGGACTCGAGAAGCGGTACCCGGGCGTGCTCGCGCTGAATGACGTGAGCATTGAGATTCGCGGCGGCCAGGTGCACGCCGTGGCCGGCGAAAATGGCGCCGGCAAGTCGACGCTCATGCATACGCTCGCCGGCGCCGTGTCGCCCGATGCGGGCGCGCTGGCCATAGACGGCGCGCCGGTTCGATTCCGTTCGCCGCGCGATGCGCAGGCGCGCGGCATCCGGATGATCCACCAGGAGTTGACGCTGGTCCCGGACATGACCGTGGCCGAGAACGTGCTGTTGGGCGCTGAGCCGTCGCGGGCGGGAGTGGTGGATCGCGCACGGCTGGCCGAGCGCACGCGAGCGGTGCTCGACCGGCTGGGACAGACGTCGTTGGCCACCGACGCGCGAGTGGGCGAGCTCTCGCTGGCGGCGCGTCAGATGACCGAGATTGCCAAGGCCGTGGCGGCCGACGCGCGCGTGGTGATCATGGACGAGCCCACGGCCATTCTGGCGCAGGAGGAAGTGGAAGCGTTGTTCGCCGTGGTGGAGCAACTGCGCGCGGCGGGCGTGGCCATTGTGTACGTGTCCCACCGGCTCGACGATATCGCGCGGCTGGCCGATCACGTGACCGTGCTGCGCGACGGCCGCGTGGTGGCGAGCGGGCCGGCGAGGGAGCTAGGGCGAAACGACATCGTGCGGTTCATGATTGGCCGCGAACTCGCGGCGGGGTATCCGGCGGCGCGCGGCGAGCAGGGACCGGAGCTGCTGCGGCTCGAGGGCCTGTGTTCTGGACCCGTGCGCGACGCGAGCGTGTCGCTTTGCCGCGGCGAGATTGTGGGTGTGGTAGGCCTGGTGGGATCGGGACGCACCGAGCTGGCCCGCGCCATTGCCGGCGCTGCGCCGCTCACCAGCGGACGGATGCTGCTGGACGGCGCGCCCTACGCGCCGCGTTCGCCGCGCGAGGCTATCGATGCCGGCGTGGCGCTGCTGCCCGAAGATCGCAAGCGGCAGGGCCTGGTGCTCATTGCCGCCATTCGCGACAACGTGTCGATCGCGTCGCTCACGCGGTTCGCGCGCGCCGGTGTGATAGATGGCCACCGTGAGCGGGCCGCGGTGTCGCACTGGACCGAAGCGCTCAGCGTTCGGGCGCCGTCCATCGCCACGCTGGCGGGTCAGTTGTCTGGTGGCAATCAACAGAAAGTGGTGCTGGCGAGATGGATGTTGGCCGGCTCGCGGATCATCCTGTTCGACGAGCCCACGCGCGGCATCGACGTGGGCGCCAAGGCGGAGATCTATGCGCTCATGCGCCGTCTGGCCGACGACGGGGCGGCGCTGCTGGTGATCTCGTCGGATCTGCCGGAGGCGCTGGGGATGTCCGACCGTGTGGTGGTCATGCGCAACGGCCGCGTGGCGGCTACCCTGAGCCGTGCCGAGGCCACGCCGGAGCGCGTGGCGTCACTCATGCTGGGGACCGTGCAATGAGCGTTTACGAATGAGCGTGCCCAAGGCCCGTTGGCAGCGCGCCGCCGACTACGCGCTGGTGGGGGCGACCATTGTGGAGGCGGCGATCTTCGCCGCCATCGCGCCGGGGTTTGGCACCGTGGGCAACTTGGTCAACATTGCGTTGAGCATCGCGGTGACGGGCATTCTGGCGGTGGGCATGACGGCGGTGATCCTCACCGGTGGCATAGACCTGTCCGTGGGATCGGTGGTGGCGCTCACCGGCACCGCGAGCGCGATGGCGGCGGCCGCGGTGCCGGGTGCGCCGGCTACGGCCGCCGCGATCACGGCGCTGGCCGTGGGCCTCACCACCGGCGTGATGAACGGGACGTTCGTGGCGTATCTGCGCGTACAGCCGTTCGTGGCCACGCTGGCCATGCTGACCATTGCGCGGGGGATCGCGTTCATCGTGTCGAGTGGCCGCAGCATTGGCAACCTGCCGCCGTCATTTGGCGCGCTGGGCCGCGCCGTGCCGCTGGGAATTCCGGCGCCGGTGTACGTGTTCGTCGTGGTGACCGCGGTGGGCGCGTTCGTGCTCAATCGCACCGTGTTCGGCCGCCGCGTGTATGCCACGGGCGGCAACGCGGAGGCGTCGTGGCTGGCCGGCGTGAGCACGCAGCGCGTGCTCTGGACCGTGTATGCGCTGAATGGACTGGTGGCCGGTCTTGGCGGATTCACGCTGGCGTCGCGGCTGGGGGCCGGCGTGCCCAACTCGGGGCTTCAGTACGAGCTGGACGTGATTGCCGCCGTGGTGGTGGGCGGCACATCGCTGGCGGGTGGGCGGGGGACCATTGCCGGCACCGTGTGGGGCACACTGTTCATTGGCGTGCTCACCAACGGGCTGAATCTGGCGAACGTCGACCCATACGTGCAGAAGATTGCGCTGGGCGTGGTGATCCTCATTGCGGCGGTAGGGGATCGAATTGCGGGTCGGACGAGTGGCGGACCGGGGACGGGGCACGGCGGGTGATGGGGGGGCGACGTGCGCCTTCTTTAAAGCCTACCGCGGTCGGCGATGTAAGGCGCGATACACCAAGCGGCCGCCGGCAACATTCGCCGGCGGCCGCTTGGTGTTCTTGGGATGGTCGGGCCGAGATCGTCTTCAATCCGCTCGCAGCGCCGTCACGGGATTCACGCGAGTCGCACGGCGGGTCGGCAGCCACCCCGCCGTGAGCGCGATCGCCCCCAAGAGCGACGCGGCGATGGCGAGGATCGTCGGATCGGCCGGGTTGGTGTCGACCAGGATAGCCTGCATCGAACGTCCCAACGCCACCGCTCCCAGCAGGCCAATCGCTACGCCGATCCCTGCCATCCGCGCGGCACCGCCGAGCATCATGCGAACGATCATGCCCGAGGATGCGCCGAGCGCCATGCGCACACCGATCTCGTGCGTCCGCCGCGCCATGGTGTAGGCCATGACGCCGTACGTGCCAACGGCCGCCAGGATCAGCGCGATGAACGCCGATGCCAAGAGCACCTGTGCGGTAGCGGATTGCGGCGAGGTGACCGTCTCCACTACGCGTTTCATCGTGGAGATTTCTCCGGCGGCCAGCCGCGGATCCTCGCGCCCGATCACGCGCTGCAGCGCCGCCGTCTGAGCCGTCGGGTCGCCCGCCGCTACGCGCAGCACCACTGACGCCGTGCGCGACGGCCATTGCGACATGGGCGCGTACACCACGAACGTCGGTGAGTCGGATGTGAGCGTGTTCGCACGCACGTCGCGCACGATTCCGACCACGGTGGCCGGCCGGTCACGGATCACCAAACGCTTGCCAATGGCCTCACGTCCCTTGAAGAGCCGGTGCGCCGCTGTTTCGCTCAGTACGACCACGAGCGGCGAATCCGATCGATCGTCGTCCGTGAGCGAACGACCCTGGAGCTGCGGCACGCCAAGCGCACCGAGATATCCAGACGAGACGCGCCGGAATCCGACGACCGGTGCGTTCTCCGGCTTCTCCGGCTTCTCTCCGTCCGGATAGAGGCTCATGCGCTGATCGTTCCACGACATCGGGAGAACGCTGGTGATCTCGGCGGCGGAGATCGCGGGCTGTGCGGCAAGCGACTCGCGGAGCTGGTCCCAGAATTGGACCACGGCGCTGTCGCGCGGGAAGTCGGCCTCGGGCAGTGTGAGCTTTGCCGTGAGCACGTTCGACGTGCGGAATCCGGGATCACTCACCGCGAGGCGCCGGAACGTCGTCGCCATCAGCGACGCCCCGGCGACCAGCATGAGCGCCAGCGCGATCTCGCCCGAGACCAGAGCACTGCGAAACGCACGCAGACGCGACCGCCGGGACTCGGACCGGCCAGAGTCCTTCAGGGCAGAGTTCAGGTCAACCGCAGAGCCGGAGAGCGCCGGCACGAGCCCGAACGCCACACCGGCCAGCATCGATACCGCCGCCGCTATGACCATCGCATGATAGTCGAGCTTGATCGCGCCGAACCCGGGGATGTACCGCTGTACCTCGAGGGGAACTGTCGCCGCGGTGGCCTTGACGCCGAACCAGGACAGCACGATTCCGGCGGCGCCGCCGGCCAGCGCGAGCAGCATGCTTTCAGTGAGAAGCTGGATCACCAGCCGGCCTCGCGTGGCGCCCAACGCGACGCGCAGTCCCATTTCGCGACGTCGGGCCGAGGCGCGCACCAGGAGCAGGTTGGCCACGTTGGCGCAGGCGATCAACAGGAGGAACACCACCGCGGCGAGCATGACGAGCATGAACGGGCGCGGTCCGGCGCCAAAGAACTCCTCGGCCGGCTGCGCACGGAGGACCCAGCCTTTGTGCGTGTCCGGGTGATCGGCCGCAATGCGGTCGCCGAGCAGTCGCACCGCGGCCGCGGCGCCGTCGGGTGTGACGCCGGATGCGCGCCGGGCAATCACGAAGAGCGAGCGCGCCGTGCGGTCGGCGGCGGCGTCAGGCGAGAGCGCGAGCGGCGCCCACAGTTCCGTCCCGGCGGGAAAGATGAAGTCGTCGGGCATGACGCCGATGACCTGGTGGTCTTCGCCGTTGATGCGCACGGTTGAGCCGATCACGCGAGAATCGCCGCCGAAACGGCGCTGCCACAAGCCGTGCGATAGGACGACGACGCGCCGATCGTCCCGGATGTCGTCCTCGGTGAACGTGCGGCCCACCGCGGCCGAACGGCCGGTCATCTTGAAGAAGTCCGTGCTGACCCGCGCGGCGTCGACGCGCTCCGGAATGTCGAAGCCGGCGACGTTGGCCGTCCAGTTGGCGAGTGCGCCGACCGCCGCGAACTGCCGAAGCTCGCGCAGATCGGCAAACGTGCCGGCCGTGACGGAGGCGCGCTGCGACCGGTCCGATGCCGGCTGTTCCGCGACGAGCATGAGGTTGCCGGGATCGCGAAGCTGCGGTAGGGGCCGGAAGGTGAACGCGCTCGCGGTGCTGTACACTGTGGTGACGGCGCCGATACCAAGACCGATGCACGTGATGGCGAGCGCCGTCACGAGCGGTGTGCCGCTCAAGGCGCGAACCGCGAAGCGAACATCACGTATGAATGTCATGAGGTTATTCCGTTAGCAGTAAGGGCGCGGTGCATGAACCGTCTCGCGATTCGCGATTCGTCCCAGATTCGCGATTCGTCCCAGCACACGCTGGGCCTGCTTCGCCAGTACGGCTTTAGCGTACTGAGAGTTTCTGATAGCTGTCGTCATCACGGCGGTCCCAGAGTTGCACCGCGGCATCGCATGCCAGAGCCAACACAGGCATCGCAACGAGCAGACGGGCCGGTGCGTGCAGCGCAGCGCGTGGTAGCGGATCTTTTCGGCCCGCCTCCCGCCCGCCACTTCACGGTTCGCTATTGGGATGGAGCCACCGAAAGGCCGCTCCGCGATGCGCGATTCACCCTCGACATTCGTCGCCCGGCCGCGCTGCGTCGCATGTTGCTTCCGCCCTCCGAGCTCGCGATTGCCGAGGCGTATCTCTACGGCGACATCGACATCGAAGGCGACATCGAAGCGGCCGCCGACCTCGGTGACGTTGCCGTGAGCCGGATTGGATCAGTGCCGGGCGTGGTGCGGCTGATGCGCGATGCGCTCGCGCTGCCTGCACCAGACAAGCCGCTGGCTTTCGCCGACGATTCCGGCGCACACGTCGCCAGCAAGCTGTTCCGCTTCGGACGCATGCACTCGGCGCCGCGCGACGCTCAGGCCGTGCGCTTTCATTACGACGTCGGTAATGAGTTCTACGCGCTCTGGCTCGATCAGCGCATGGTGTATTCGTGCGGGTACTTCGAGCGGGGCGATGAGAGCCTCGATGCGGCGCAAGTGGCCAAGCTCGACTACGTCTGCCGCAAGCTGCGCCTCCAACCCGGAGAGCGCCTGCTGGATATTGGCTGTGGGTGGGGCGGACTCGTCATTCATGCGGCGCGGCACTACGGGGTGCACGCGACCGGACTCACGCTCAGCGAGGAACAGGCCAGCTTCGCGCGCGCACGAATCGCGCGCGAAGGCCTCGCGGACCTCGTGTCTATCGAAGTACGCGACTACCGCCACATGGGAGAAGCCGAGCGATTCGACAAGATCGCCAGCATCGGCATGGTGGAACACGTCGGCAGGGCAAAGCTGCCCGACTATTTCGCGGTCGCGTATCGCGTGCTCGCGCCGGGCGGACTCTTTCTCAACCATGGCATTGTGAGCCTGGTCGATGCACGTCCGCATTCGCCGCTCGATCCGATCTGGCGAAATCTCTGGCGTCGCGATCAGTTCATGCGCCGCTACGTGTTTCCCGATGGCGATCTCGTCCAATCATCGGAAGTGATCGCGAGCGCCGAAGAGCAGGGGTTCGAGTTGCGCGATGTCGAAAGTTTGCGCGAACACTATACGACGACGCTCCGTCATTGGGTGCGGCGACTGGAGGCGCACGAGGCGGAGGCGCGTGCGGCCGTCGGCGACGTCACCTATCGCGTGTGGCGGCTCTATATGTCGGCAGCCGCATACGGTTTTCGGGTTGGACGGATTGGCGTGGTGCAATCGCTACTCGCCAAGGCTGACGCAAACGGTACGGTCCACGTGCCCCGAACCAGAGCCGATCTGTACGACGATCCAGGCGATGACGGACCTTCGCGCATCACGCCGCGAAGTACGCGTCGATGCACCATTCAACACCGTGGCGCAACACCTGCTCGGCCGCCATCTCGTCCAAACAGGGACCGGTGATGCCCCCCTGCATTGCCTGCTTGATCAGAACCAAGGCCTGTTCCGGCGGCACGCCGTCCCGCCGCAGCAACATGGCGTAGGCCCGCACCGACTCCTGCATTGCCTGATGAACCGTTCGACAACGCTCTCGTAGCTCGCGCTGTTCGTCGATCAGGCTCTGACTGCACTCCCGCGACACATGGAGCTCTGCCAGCAGCGAGCGCGTACGTGCCGTAACGTCAAACGCCCGCTCGATAGTCGCGAGCTCGCGCGTGACCGGGATCTCTACCGCTCGCTCGCGCGTGAGCGTCGACTCTGCCGTTTCCTGGGGGCTCGGTGCGTACGTCGCGGAACGCGACTCCATCAGTGCCCAGAGCAGGTCGTCAGCGAGCGCATCCCAGTCTGGCGGATATGCCCATACGCGGCGGACGACGTCCTCGCTCTCGTAGATGAGGCAATGGTCCGCTCGTGCGCCGGGCACGCGGGACGTGTCGAGCTCGTGCACACACCACGGCGTTCCGTTTCGGGTCAACTCTCGCATCAGGGCCGGCCTCCCAGAATGAAAGCAAACGTGCACGGTTCATGCTCGCCGATCAGCGCTCGCGGTTCAGTGTCGGTTTTTTTGCGTTGGCGGGGGTTTGGGTGCGTCCGTTCGCGCCGTCGCGGTCGCCATTCCCGGGCCCGTTTCGCTTGATTGCGAGTACGACTTCCGTGACGAGAATTGCGCCGAGGATATCGCCGGTGCGGGGGCGTGCCGGCGATACTGACACGCGGCAGGTAAGGTCGTGGCCCCGTCGATTGATCGCGTCGATCGTGAGCGAAGCGCGCTCTTGTTCTCCGCTCAAGCAGGCGCGGAGGGGCTGCTCGAGCTGCTCGGTCGGCAAGCCGATGTCGAGGTCGAGGAAACTCTTGCCGCGCAGCTCTTCCTCGTGCAGTCCCCACAACTCCTCCGCCCCTTCATTCCAAAGGAGAACGTTGAGTTTGCGATCGACGACAATCACCGCGCCGTTCAGGCTGCCGAGTATGCTCTCGAGAAACGCGTTGGCCCGATTGATCTCTTCGTCGCGTCGACGGAGCTCGTCGTTCATCGTCTGCAGCTCTTCGTTCGTCGACTGCAACTCCTCATTCATTGTCCCGAACTCTTCGTTCGTCGCCTGTAGCTCCTCGTTCGTCGTCTCGAGCTCTTCCACGGTCGACTGAAGCTCCTCGTTCGTGGTCTCCAGTTCCTCGTTCGTCGATTGCAACTCCTCGTACGCTGTCTCGAGCTCCTGATGGGTGTGCTCGAGATCGCGCTGGAGTCGCTTGGCTGCCGTGATGTCGTGAAACGTGATACTTGCACCGGCGATCACTCCGCGTAGCGGACCGATCAGCGGCACCACGGTCACCTCCAGCCAACGATTGTCGCCGCTGAGCGACATCCACTCGACGTCGGGCAGCACCGTCGGACGGCGCTCGAGGTACACGCGTTCGATGATGGATCGCAACTCAATGGGACGATACGAGATCTTGAGGTCCTGCAACGGGCGCGCGACGTCGCTGGGCGAAATGCCGAACATCGCGCGGGCGCGCTCGTTCGCCAGCGCGAGACTGCCATTCACCTGAACCACCAGTTGCGCGGTCTGATTCGCGTCGAACGCCGCATCACGGAGCAGCCCCTGGTCGGTGGGCTCCGGCTGGTCACCTTGTGCCTGCCGCGCAGCGAACTTCAGACGATCGCCGCGGTATGCGCTTGCCGGCAGCTTCTTCGAAACGCGGCGCTTGAGATCGAGCGGCGTGAACGCGTTCGTGTGCGTCATCAACGTCTCGGCGCGTCCCAGGACCAGCACGCCGTGGTCGGCCAGCGCATACTGGAATCGCGCGATGATCTTCGCCTGCGTTTCCGCGTTGAAGTACATGAGCGTGTTCCGACACACGAGCATGTCGACGTGCGAGATCGGTGCGTCCTGGATGAGGTCGTGCCGGCCGAAGATCACATGGCGTCTGAGGTCCTTCCGGAACACGTACAGCCCGCCGCTCTTTTCGAAGTACTTCTTCAGCAGGGCCGGCGGTATGTCGGCCACTTCCTGCTCGCTGTAAGCCGCCTGGCGCGCCTTGGCGAGTGCTTCTTCGTCGACATCGGTGGCGTAGATCTTCACCCGTTCCTGGAACGCATCGACGCCGAGCGCTTCGGCGAACAACATCGCCAAGGTATACGCTTCTTCACCCGAGGCACATCCCGCGCTCCACACCCGAAGGGGGTGTCCGGAGGCGCGTTGGGCCAGCAGATCGGGGATCACTGATTCCGCGATGAACTCCCAGGTGGATGGGTCGCGAAAGAAGCTGGTGACATTGATGAGCACCGTGTTGAACAACCCGGGGAACTCTTCGGGGTGTACCTCGAGATAATCGAGGTAGTCGGCGAATGACGCCACCCTCACGCTCTGCATGCGTTTGAGGATTCGACGCTCGAGGCTGGTGCGCTTGTACCCGGTGAAATCGAACCCACGCGTCCGCTTCAAATAGTCGAGGAGAGCCTCGAGGTCGTTGGCTTGTTCAGACACGATGGACGGTGGCGGAAGAGGAGTCGCGCTGCGTCGGATGCGCCGCGCGCGGCGCGTGTAAGTATCATGTCTGGCACGGTGCGCGCCAGCCGGATGACATCAGGACGCTCGCTTGGGAATTCCGTCCTGGGCAATGGATTGTTCGTCCAATTCTCGGTCAGCGGCAATGGCATCACGAATCACGCCGGCGCGAGACGTCGCCTGGTCTGCCTGCGCTTCGAATCGCGCGGCGAGCCCATCCGAGCCGCGTGCTCGGTGGCGCGCCGCCATCCGGCGCGAGAGCGCCGCGCTTTCCTCGAGCGCGCGGAGCGCGGTCCAGAGCGCCTCGTCAAGTTTTCTTGCTTGCTCGCCGTACAGTGCATTGGCGGTCCAGGCGTGACCGACGCGGCAACGAAACCGGGTGAATTCACCGTCGTGCAGTTCCCAGAGCACGCCGCCGCAATCGGGGCAGGAGAACGCAGATGGCACACCGGGATGCTGCTCTTCGGCATGATCCATTGCGCGCACGTTTCCGGCGGCAAGCTCGTTTTCCATGATGTCGCGTTCGGTCGGCGGAATCTCGTTGTCAGGCGGGAGCTCGACCATGAGTTCGATCAGCACCTGGGTGAGTTGCTGGATGCTCACCACGCGATCCACGGCAACGTTGTCGAGCGCGCTGCGTGGCATAGATGGAAACAGTGCGCTGTCAGGGTCCTGAACGACGGCGATGCCGCCACGTCGCTTGATCGCCGCGAGACCGGCGGTTCCATCGTCGAGGTTGCCGGTGAGCACGACGCCAATCACGCGTCTCCCGAAGGCGAGGGCCGCAGAGCGAAACAAGACGTCGACGGCAGGGCGGCTGCCGTTTTCTCTCGGGCCTCGAACCAGTCGTATCCGGTCCTGCGTCAGTAACAAGTGGTAGTCAGGGGACGCGACGTAGATTCGCCCTGGCATGATCGCCTCCCCGTCCGTGGCGTGCGAGGCGGGAACGGCACTCACTCGCGACAGGATCGCCGGGAGCAGACTCGTACCGTGCTCCGGAAAGTGCAGCGTGGCGAAGATCGATCCGTCAAACGATGCTGGAAGCGTCCGGGCGATGGTCTCGAGGGCTTCGACTCCGCCTGCCGACCCTCCAATCACGATGATGTCCCGTCTTAACATCCACGCCCTCCGGCTGGCTATGATCCAGGGTCTGTATTCGGCTCGACACGGCAGTCGATGGTCGCAAGAGGCGTGCTCCGCGGCAGGCGAAGCACGAAACAACTTCCACCGTCTTCCTGCGGCTTGATGGCGAGATCTCCTCCCATGGCACGCGCGAGATCGCGGCTGATCGCCATTCCGAGTCCGGTGCCCACAACGCCAGCCGGGGAAGGATGGCTCACGAAAGCCTCGAATACGCCTTCCCGCTCTGCTGGAGGAATGCCTGGTCCGTTGTCCGCAACGTCGACGTACACGTCGGTTGCATCCGCGCGGCAGCGCACGTCGATACGACCCTGCGTCGGAACGAATTTGATCGCGTTGCCAAGCAGGTTCAGGACGATCTGGCGCAACCGGTCGGTGTCCGCGCGGACCACCAGGCTTTGATCGGTATCGCCGAGCGTGATGGTGATGTGGCGCGCTGCCGCCTGCGGCATCACCAATTCTGCAATGGCGCGTAACGCATCGCGCAGCGCCACGTCGGTCACGTGCAGAGACAGATGCCCCGAAATGATCTTGCTGTAGCTCAGCAAGTCGTCGACGACGTGGCTGAGATGATGGTACGCCCGCTGGATGCGTCGCACGTCCTCGGCTTGTGGTTCGGTGAGCGGACCACGAAGGCCCATCGCCAGCAGCTCCGCGTAGCCGCCGATTGCCGACAACGCCGTGCGAAACTCGTGGCTCACGGTAGCCACGAGCCGGTCCTTCGTCGCCTGCGCTTGCAGCAGTTCTGCCGTGCGCGCCGCGACCAGAGTTTCGAGCTCGGCCGCCCGTGCGCGTTGCTCCCGCTCGCGGCGTGCGCGCTTGGTTCGGTCGACCAGCAGCCACCGCAGCTCCACGCCGGCATCGGCAATGCGACGAGCCACGGCGACGCTGGCTTCGATCCGCCTGATGTGCCCATGACGGTCCCGGATCTGAAAGGAGCGTGTGATGCTCCCCTCGATCGTGGCGAGCGATCCGAGCCATGTCCGCAACGCTCGGCGCGACGACTGCGGTGCAAACACGACGAGGGGTTTGCCTGTATCCACTCGCGGCGGCAACCAAAGAGACGGCTCGCAGATTCGTTCGCCTCCTGGATGATGCCGTGCTCGTCGGTGACGAGATAGGCGACGGGCGCGTGTTCGAACAACTCGCGATAGCGCTGGCGGTCGGCGTCGACCGCCGCGTATGTCCGTACGAGTTCTTCGTTCTGTGTGCGCAGCTCCTCTTCGGCGACGGAGAGCTCCTCGAAACTCAGCGACAGCTCGTGCAACGCGGGCGCGCCGCCCGATGCATGATCGTTCGCGGACGTGCCGGCGCGCATGGCCGCGACGCGCGAGCGAGCTTGCGCGACTTCGTCCTGCCAGAAGGCGATCGGGAGACTCCATCCCTGCGCCGGTGTGGCGCGCGCGCCTTGTTCCGGGGAATCAGACATCTCTTAATGGACGAAGATGCGGAGGGCCAGGAACGTCGCTGCGGTGGACGCCTGGTCCTCATCGGATCGTATGCCGCGAACCAGACCAACGCAATTCCGGGAATTGCCTGACATCATTCTGCGCGAGTTCCGTCATAACGGTGGCCGGTGGCGCCGCAACCCTCAGCGGTACGGCGCCAGCACAAAATTTGCCTTGTAGGTACGGTGCAGTCGTACTGGAAAACGACGTCACAGAGAGGCACCAATGCTCGCCGAAACAGAATCCAATCCCACCCTATCGGCACTGGCGCGTTGTCGCCACACCGTTCTCACACGGGCCAGCGAAGTGCTCGATGGCTCGAGCGATTGTCCCCCGGCCCATCGTGCCGATGCATTGCCGGCGGTCACCGGATTGCTGATGACATCGCTCGAAGAGTTGAAGGTTGCGGAAGAGGAACTGCGTGAGCAGAACGCGCTGCTCGGGGCCGCGCGCGCGGCCGAGGACGAGCGCCTGTTTCATTATCGAAACCTGTTCCTGCACTCGCCGTTGCCGGTGTTGATTACGGATCTCTACGCGACCATTCTCGAGACGAACCTCGCCGCCTCGGAGTTGTTCCGGCGCGAAGGGCGCTACCTCGAACGGAAACCGATGGCCGCACTGGTCGAGGTTGGGCAGCGCGACGCATTTCGCAAACAGGTTTCGCGTCTCGCGGCGGACTCCATGGTCACCGACTGGCGACTGGTTCTGCACCGGATGGGCGACACGCCAGTCGAGGTGCGGGCAACGGTGAGCGTCGTCCCGTTACTCGGCGCCACGAGCTCTGGCGTGCTGTACTGGTTGTTCGATACGAGAACGACTACGCGCTGATCCGCACTGCCCTTCACGGCTCGGTACGGCCGACAGCTGTTCGCGTGCTCGGCCGGCGCCTGCGGAAGCGTTCGGTCTTGCAGGTGCAGGAGATGCATGACCATCGGCTGGCAGGAGGTGGTCATCATGGAAGCGGATTGGATCGGCAGAACAGGCGGCGCACCATGGCGTTCCACAGCAAGAACGCGCATGCCGGTGCGCGACCTGCGGAGGCTGCTCGACGCGGTCCCCGTTCCACTCCTGGTAGTGCGCGCCGATCCGCCGCGCTTCACCATCGTCACCGTGACCGATGCGTATCTGCGCACCACGATGACGGCCCCCGATGGCTCCGGCAGGAGCATTCTCGGTCGCGCCCTGTCCGACGTGTTTGCCGAGCAACCGGGGCAATGGAGTCCGACCAGTGTCCGCGCGCTGCTCGCGTCGCTGGGACGCGTTGTCGAGAGCGGCACGTTGGAAACCATGCGGGTGCATCAGTACAACGTGCGCCAGGCCGATGGCGGGTGGGAGGAGCGGTTCTGGAGTCCGACGAACATCCCGGTGTTCGACGAAGACGCGCGGGTGACCTACGTCATTCACCGCGTGGAAGACGTCACGAACGCCATGCGAAGCGACCGCCGCGCGTCGGCGGCTGAGCACGAGTCAGAAATCGCACAGGAGGCGAACGCGGCCAAGGCGCGCTTCCTTGCCGCCATGAGTCACGAGTTGCGCACGCCGCTCAACGCCATTGGCGGCTACGTCGACCTGATCGCCATGGGGCTCCATGGACCGGTCACGGCGCAGCAAAAGGAGATGCTCGAACGCATCCGGCGCAGCGAGCAGCATCTGATCGGCGTGATCACTGAGGTACTCGACTACGCCAAGATCGAGGCCGGCCGCCTGGAACTCGATGCACGCGACATCGTCGTGCGCGACATCATCAGCGATGTGCAGACGCTCGTCGAGCCGCAGGCCCTGGCGAAGCGCCTGCACGTCGTGGCCACCGCGCGCGACACAGCTGACTGCGAACTGACGACCTATGCCGATCCCGAAAAGACGCGTCAGATCCTGGTCAACTTGTTGTCGAACGCCATCAAGTTCACCGAGCCCGGCGGGCATATCACGATCATGTGTGAGGCGTGCGATGATCGAGTGTCCATACACGTTGCTGATACTGGGTGCGGCATTCGGGACGGATATCTCAGCGCGGTATTCGAGCCGTTCGTACAGGTTGGAGATCCGTCATCCAAACGCGACGGCACGGGACTGGGGCTGCCCATCAGCCGCGACTTGGCGCGCGCCATGGGGGGCGACATCACGGTGACCAGTCAACTCGGCCACGGTTCAGCGTTCACGCTGACGCTACCCCGGCAACGGCGCGAGGTGCGCGAGCGTCGTTCTGCCATATGACCGACTATTTCTGAAGGCTGATGGCGTACAGTTCGACATCCGAGCACTCGAACCAATCGCTGCGGTAATGCCGTACGCGACGCATGGCGTCGTCCGTGGCGAATACGAGCGAGAGCGCTCCTCGCCGGTCGTACGGCGGCGCTTGTACTTCGCGCACCGTCCATAGCCGACCGTCGTCGGAGACGATCATCCGCACGCGTGTGGACGGGGCCATCTGCGTGGACGGCCAGCGCTGCTCGACTTTCATGCGTTACGCTCGCTGACCAGACGTGCGCGCGGGCTTCTTCGCTGACTCATGGCTGACCCGGGTAGCGGGGGAACGAGCGTCCCGCCCAAGCGCAATCCGTGTGCCGCCGAGCCGGCATCCAAGTAGCGCTGACTGAAAGACTTATAGCCGAGAGAAACCGTCGAGATGCTCTGGCGCAACCCTGGCGCGGCGTTCGAGGGGTCGATAGCGTGGAAGCATGACGACGCGGTCGCTTCTTCCAGCGCTATTGATGCTGTGCGGATGTAGTCTGCGGCACCACGTGGCGGCTCCGGAGCCGGCGCGCCTACCGGCACGCGATAGCCTCTTTCAACTCGATCAGACGCGCGGAGATTCAGTGGCCGCGCGCGGTCTGGTGAACGGGTCCTTGTCGCTGCTCGCTGCTGACGTCGTGTATCTGCGGGGTGGTCTGCCGGCGGTCTATGGGCGAAACGCGGTGCGCACAGTGCTGAGTGCGCCGGACATCGGCGGCGATGCCATCGCGCAATCCTGGCAGCCACTGGGTGGCGGTGTGTCATACGATTTGCGATCGGCATATACGTTCGGGGTCGCTGTCTATGCGAGGCCCCAATCGCGCCGCGTCCAGGTGGATCGGTACATCGCTTTCTGGCATCGCGATCCAAGACAACCCTGGCGGATTGCTGCCTACGCTGAAATTGGACCAGAGACCGCGTCAGAGACCAGCTTCACTGCCGACCAGCTGACGCCGCCCACACGGACCATGTCGCGCGACCTCGCCGACGCCACGGCGCACATGCGTGCCGCCGACAGTTCGTTTGCTGATCTGGCCGACCGCATGGGCGTGGCGTACGCGTTCTCGAACACCGTTGCGCCGGACGGCATGGTGTTCGGCAACCCGCAACTCGTCATCGGTCCGGTTGCGGTGAACAAGTACTATCTGGCACATGGTGGCGGGTCGTCGCTCACCTGGCATCCTGTGTACGCGTCAGTGGCCGGATCGAATGACCTCGGCTTCAGCGTTGGCGAGTACGTCGTCACTGGTCGTGGTCCGACAGGGGCCGCGGTACAGCGCTTCGGGAAGTACCTCACTGTGTGGGAGCGCCAGGTGGACGGCACTTGGAAGTTCGTGGTGGACGGCGGGAACGAGACACCGGCACGAGTAGATCGGTAGACGGCGGTACGGGGAACCGCTTCCAGAAGTCCAACTCACGCCATCCCAAATGGTTGACGCTTGCCTGACGCCATGATTGCACTGTATCATCTCGAGCGAAGCGAGCAGTATCCCGACCTATGGCAAGCAAAGGCCCCCCGTGCTCATACGGGGGGCCTTTGTCATCGTACAGCGCGGAGCGCAAGGCTACTGCCTTGCCGCCGTCAGTATATGTACACGCGCGTTCCAACGGGGACGTGTTCGTACAACCATTCAATGTCCTCGTCACGCAAGCGTACGCATCCGTGCGTCGCGGCCATGCCGATCGATTCCTTGTAGGGCGTACCGTGCAGCAGGTACCCATCCCCAAGGATGAGACGATACTTTCCGAGCTCGCCTTCCACCTTGCGGTTCTTCGTGCCCAACGGTGGCACGTAGAGCGTGTTGTCGAAGACGATGTGCTCGTCGGTCGGCATCGGCGCGAACTGGCCATTCTCGATCACGCCGACCTCGTCGTTCTGCACGGTGAGCAGGCGTCCGTCGCTCAACTTGATCGGGTGGCCGGCGCTCAGATGGCCGAGTTTGAGATCGTGTTCGAGCGCCGTCTCGGCGTACAACCACTCGGGTGGCTGCCAGATCGGGTCTGCTTCCTTGCCGAGGACTCTACGAATGCCGCGCGGCGTTTCGAACTTCCATTCCGATTTTCCAAAATCGAGCGTCGTTCCTTTTGCCACCGCGGCCGGGGCGCTCAGCACGGTATCCTCGTCGACGATCGCCCACAAATGGCGATCCTGTAGCGATACGACCAAGCGAAAGCCTGATGCGCGCGCGGCGATTGCACGGTTGCGCGCCCAAGAGATGCTGTCCGCACGTGACTTGAAGGAGTACCGCGCATGGGCGTCGTCGGTCGAGTCCGCGTCGTCATTGGCGCCTGCCTTCGTGCGTGCGGCGTACTGCCCGGCACTCGCGACGCCCTGTTGTGCCGAGGCGATTGATGGCGCGCTACCAAAGGTCGCGGCCGCCGCGGCGGCGAGGGAAGCGAAGAGGGTGTGAAGTTGGGTGCTGCTCATGGGATGCTGTCCAGGGAAGCGCGGCTGGTGTGGTGCGCGCTACACTCTACTTACGCCAATTCCGTTCCAAGGTGCCATCTGAAATATGACGAGGCACGCAGCGGATACGGCAGCAGAGAGTCAAATGACCGGAACAGCACTCGTGGCGAGCTGATCGATGAATCGATCAGCTCGCCACGATTCCGTACTGCGGTGTTTCGTACGACGGTGCTGCGATCCTGCCGTGCCTACTAGTACAGATTCACGCCGAAGATCACGGGAACGTGCCACGAATTCTCGAAATTGCTGCCATGGACGAAGCGCACGCCGCGTGCTTCGATGAACATTTCCTTACGGCCTGCGTGGAAGGCGAGACCGCCGCCTGCGTTCCATCCCCAGTTGGTGTGAAAAGAATTATCTCCCACAATTGAACCCGAGCCACCCGATGTGGCGATGACTGCGTTCTGTGGGCCGATGCCGCCGCCCACGCCCTGGTCTGTGTTGAGCTTCATGCGCAAATCCTTAAAGCTCACGAAGCTGCCGCCGCCAATGAGATACGGCGTGAAAATCACGGCGCTGCCGAGTGTATGTGTGAGGACCGGCAGATTGAGCTTCGCGTCGAGATTCCCGTTCCAGAGCAACGGGCGATGGTCGGACAGGATTACGTAGTCAGCGGCCATGGCGTACTGCGTGAGGCTGACGTCGCCGCGGAGGCCCAGCACAGTATTGAGTCCCTGCCAACCAAGCTGCACCTGACCGAGCACGCCTGGTTGATTCACCGTGCGGATGGCGCCGAAGGGCAGCGCTTCACCGCCAGCCACACCGATGTACATGCCGCCGATGTGTTTCGTCGTCAAATTCACGGTCTGAATCACGGTGTCGACGCGTGTGACAGTTGTCATGACGGTATCCACGTGGCCTGGTGTGGTCAGCGTATCCGTCCGGTAGATCGTCACGGTATCGACGCGGGGCGTTGTCACCTCGCCGGGCGCTTCCTTCGTGATGGGAATGCGCTTGGTCGACCGCGGACGTGCCTGTGCCGACATAGCAGAACCGTCGAGAGCGAAGATCGCCGCGCCGGCAACGAGCATCAAAGCATTACGGTTTAACATTGGGTCTCCTCCCTCTGTGTCGTCCCTATTCGACTAGCCCCCGCGGACGACTACCGGGCGAGGATTTCTCAGTGCACCGCATCACACCGAGGTCCCCGGTCGACGTACTTCGTCGCGGCACCGCGCCATTGGAGAGCACGGTCTGTGCCGTGGGAGGCGGGAATTACGAATGATCGGCGATCGTGTCGGGGTGGTTGTCGGTCGTCGGTTCGTCATGTTCATCGGCCATGTCACAACCTCAACAGAAACCATCAGGGGAATCCAGATCACCCGGCCCTGAATGTGCGGCCACATGTGAGGGAGAACGCGATTGCCGTGCCTCGTGGCCCGTGTCTCGTGTCTCGCGTTTCGCGTTTCGTGTCCCATGTCTCGCGCCTCGCGTCTCATGTCTCCCAAAAACAACAGCCCGATGTCTCCCAAAAACAACAGCCCGAGCGAAACGCTCGGGCTGCTACGCTCTCCACGGCTTTCAGTCTGTGCGTCCCCAACCCAGTGATGCGCCACCACCAGCGTGCCAGCCGTTCTCGTTCGCCCAGCCTGTCGTGCCGTTCACGAACGTCGCGGTGTTCGATCCATCTTGCGCGTTGACGCGCGTCGGAAGATTGGTGAACAGCGTGTGCGTGTAGCCGCCGACGTTCCACAGCTTCGCGTCGCCATGCTGTCCGCCGTGCGGTCACAGAATTCCGAGGGGAACGAACAGGTGTTCAGGCGCCGAATGCGGCCCAACCCGCCGATCAGGTTGCCTGCAATGGAGTGGGGAGTCGCAGCGTCGCAACAGCTCCAGGGCCGGTATTGCGGTTCTCCAACGACAGCGATCCGCCGTGGGCTTCAGCGATCTGGCGGCACAGTACGAGCCCGATGCCGGAACCTTGTGACTTGGTCGTGAAAAAGGGGACGAACAGGTTTGCGCTGCTCGCGACGCCAGACCCTTCATCCTCGACCAGGACGGCCACAGAGTCGGTCTGACGCATCCACCGGACGCGCACCCCGCCGCCGGTCGCGAGCGATGCGTCCACCGCGTTGCGCACCAGATTGATCAGCAATTGGTCGAGCTGATCCCCGTCAGCATTGAGCACGGTGGCCGGCCCGTCGATGACGGTGACCCGCAACCGCGTTTCGAGTGCTGCGGCGCGTCGCACCCACGTCGCGACGTCCAGCCGCGTCTTGTTCGGTGCGGGCAGCCGTGCCAGCCTGGCGTACGAGGACATGAAGCGTACGAGCGCCTCCGACCGCCCGCCGATTACCGACAGACCGCGACGCATGTCGTCGTCGGCGTCCACGGGTCGCGGCTGTCGCTCGAGGAGGCCGAGCAAGCTCGCGGTGATGGACTTGATCGGCGCGAGCGAATTGTTGATCTCGTGGCTGAGCACCCGCACGAGCCGTTGCCATGCCTGGAGCTCCTCCTCTCGCAGCGTCTTGCTCACGTCGGCGAGTACGAGGAGCGTGTGCGGCCGACCATCCTGGCGAAACGAGCCGCGACGGACTTCCCACCGCCCGGCGCCGCCAGGGAAGGCGACATCCATGGTTCGCGGCGACGGACCCTTCAGGCCATCCGCGAGCCCGACCTGGTCTGCCGTGCGGCCGAGCAGGCGTTCGACCGGTTGACTGAGCAGGCGCACGCCGGCTCGGTTCGCGAGCCGCACGCGATTCTCCTCGTCGAAGGCAAACACCGCGACGTCGATCTCGGCCATGACGGTTCGCAACAGCGCTGTCGCCTCCATGGCGCCCAGACGCTGCGTGCGCAGTGTTTCCCCGAGCAGGTTCGATTCAAGAAACGCTAAACCCAGCGCGTCATCGCGGTCTGAGCCGCGGGCCCGGATGGAGTAATCCCCCTCGCGCAACGCGGCGAGCATGTTCGAGATCGTCTGGAGCGGACGGACGACCCGTTCGCGCAGGACGATGGCCGTAATGACCCAGCATCCGACGATCAGTAGCCCAAGCGTCCACTGCACCTTGGCGGTGTAGCCGTCGCGCCACAGGAGCGTCATGGCGACGACGACCGCGGGCAGTCCCGAGAGGAGTGTGAGGCGGAGAATCAGTCGTTCGTGCGCCGAGCCGCGGGGGGCGAACGATCGGGCGCGTGCGGCGAACGGCGTGGGGCTGCGGCGCTCGCCGGTCTCAGAGTCCATGGGACGCGATGCGCCGGTACAGCGCGCTGCGCGACAGTCCGAGCGCCTGCGCCGCCCGGCTCACATTGCCGTCGTACCGTGACAAGGCCTTCTGAATCAGCAATTTCTCAACGTCCTCGAGGGGCAGCTCGTCGAGCCGCTGCGCACCGCTCGAGGCCTGGCGCAGTCCGAGATCGGCGGCGCGGATCTGTTCACCGTGTGCGAGCAGTACCGCGCGTTCGACGGCGTGATCCAGCTCTCGAATGTTACCTGGCCACGCGTGCGCAAGCAGGAGTTGCATGGCCCCGCTGTCGAAGCCGCCGAGCGACTTGCGATATCGCATCGCGTGGCGCCGCAGAAAGTGCGCGGCGAGCGGCGCGATGTCCTCTCGTCGCTCGCGCAACGGCGGCAGCGGGATCTCGATGGTGTTGAGGCGGAAGAGCAGATCCTCGCGAAAACGGCCCTCCGACACTTCGCTCTGCAGGGTGGCGTTCGTCGCCGACACGACGCGCACGTCCACGTGCCGCGCCTTCGACGAGCCGACGCGCTCCACGTCGCCCGTCTGCAAGACGCGCAAGAGCTTCGACTGCAGCGCGAGCGGCACCGTGCCGATCTCGTCGAGGAAGAGTGTGCCGGCGTCCGCGAGCTCGAAGCGTCCGACGCGATCGGTCTTTGCGTCCGTGAACGAGCCTTTGACGTGGCCGAACAACTCGCTCTCGAACAGCCCTTCCGAGAGCCCGCCCATGTTCACGGCGATGAAGGATCGCTGCGCCCGTGGCGACGACGCATGCAACCACTGGGCGACGAGCTCTTTGCCTGTGCCATGCTCGCCGGTGATCAGGACGTTGGCGTCAGATGGCCCGACGTGCTCCATCAATCGGAGGATCGGCTGCATCCGTGCCGACTCGACGATCATGTGCGGCAGGTGATCACGGCGGAGCAGACGGTTCTCGGTTTCCAGGCGCTGGGCGCGCTGGAGGGCCCGGCCGAGCTCGATCTGTGTCGTGAGAATGGACATCAGTCGGGCATTGTCCCACGGCTTCTCGATGTAATCGCGTGCACCGCGGCGCATGGCCTCCACCGCGTTGTCGATGCTTCCCCAGGCGGTCATCACGATGACCGGCATATCCGGCTCGAGCGTCTGCAGTTGCTGCAGGAGGTCCAGGCCCTCCTGCCCCGACGTGGTGTCGCGCGTGTAGTTCATGTCGAGCAACAATGCGTCGTAATCGCGGCGCTCGAGGGCAGCGAGGGCGGCGGCCGGCGACGTCACCGCGTCGACATCGAAGCCATGACCCTTGAGCAGCAGGCGCATGGCCTCGAGGACGTCGATCTGATCGTCGGCGATCAGCAGATGGGGCCGCCGCATGGCGTCGTTCATGAATGCGCGTTGGCGAAGGATGGCCGGCGCCGTACTACTCGGTGATCCAGCCGTCTCGCAACTCGATGATGCGGTTGCCGAACTTGGCGTTCTCCTCTGAGTGTGTCACCTGGATGATCGTCGTGCCAGCATCGTTCAACTTCTTGAACAACTCCATGATTTCGCGGCCCTGGGTCGAGTGCAGATTGCCCGTCGGCTCGTCGGCCAGAATGAGATTGGGCTTGGCGATCACGGCGCGGGCCACCCCGACGAGCTGCTGCTGCCCGCCCGAGAGCTGCCGGGGAAACAGGTCCTTCTTGGCGACCATCGAGAACCGATCGAGGGTATCGGCCACGATGGCGTCACGCTCCGACTTCTTCACGTTGCGATACGACAACGGGATGTCGAGGTTCTCGGCGACAGTCAGATCGTCGATCAGGTGATACTGCTGGAACACGAACCCAATGTGCTGCTTGTTCAGTGCGACACGGTCCTTGTGGTTCAACGCGTGCACCGGCTGCCCCAGAAAATGGAACTCGCCGGACCAGGCGCTGTCGAGCATGCCGAGGATGGCGAGCAACGTCGACTTTCCGGCGCCGGACGGCCCCATGACGGAGACGAACTCGCCCGACTGGATGTCGCCGGTAATGCGGCGTAGCACGTACGATCGACCGGCGGGTGTGTCGAACACTTTCTCGAGATTCCGCATCGAGATCAGTGGTCCGCTGACGGTAGCCGGCCGCTCGATGGGCGCGGTTCGAGACTTTGAGTACCAGGTCATCATGGCTCCAAGTTACACGCCCTCATCCCATTCAGCTCGGCTGCGCGGTCCGCTCTTCGACCACCCGTCCGTCGAACAGATGAATGGAGCGGTCGGCATGCGCCGCGTATCTCGGGTCGTGCGTCACCATGCAAATGGTCGCACCGCCACGATGCAGCTCGCGGAGGAGCTCCATCACGGCTTCGCCATTCGTCGAGTCGAGGTTGCCCGTCGGCTCGTCGGCGAGAAGAATGAGTGGGTCGCCGGCCACGGCACGGGCGACGGCGACGCGTTGCTGTTGACCGCCGGACAGCTGGGCCGGATAGTGCTTCATGCGATGGCTCATACCGACACGTTCGAGCGCGTCCGTCACACGCTGCTTGCGCTCGGCGGCCGACATGCCGCGATACGTGAGCGGCAGTTCGACGTTTTCGTAGACGGTGAGATCGCCGATCAGGTTGAACGCCTGAAAGATGAAGCCGATCTGCCGATTGCGGATGCGTGCGCGCTGCGATGGCGTGAGTTGCGCCACCGGCTCGCCGGCCAGCGTGTACTCGCCGTCACTCGGCGTATCGAGCAGGCCGAGAATCGAGAGCAGCGTCGTCTTGCCGCAGCCGGACGGTCCCTCCATGGCGACGTACTCGCCTGGCTGCACCTCGACATGGATGTCCTGTAGGGCGTGGGTCTCTACCTCGTCGGTGTAGAAAACTTTCTTGATGCCGGACAGGCGGATCAAGGGCTGATTGCCATTTCCGTTCGCGGCGGCAAAGCCGGCCGGCAAAGACGTGGATGCGGACCCGGAAGTCATGGGGTGGGGGGCTGGAAGGTAAGGTGGGACAGGGAACGCTCTATTTGATTCTCACGCGATTTGTGGCGTCGAACTGCGACATATCCGAAATGATGACGCTATCGCCGACCTTTAGGCCACCGCGAATTTCGATCGTGTTGACCGACGCGCGGCCAAGCTGCACGGTGACGCGCTGTGCTTCACCTTTGTTTGGACTGACCTTGAAGATGCCGACGGGACTCTCGGCCTGACCGAATCCGGGACGGGCCATGTTCATGACGTTTGACAACCGTTCGATCTCGATCGTTCCGTCCACGGCGAGATCGGAGCGCGTGCCCGCGGGGAGCGTATCGTCGATCGACACTTCCACCGTCACGGTTCCGGCGACCGACGATGGGTCGGTGCGCATCACACGGCCCTTCACGACATTGTTGTTGTGCAGATCGATGGTCGCTGATTGTCCCGGCACCACATCCTTGGCCTGATTCTCAGGCACGCGGAGCACGGCCTTCAGCTTGCCCGGCTGCACGACTCGCGCGAGCAGACTGCCGGCGTTCACGTACTGCCCCAGCTCGAGCGGCGGGTTACCGAGGCTCTGAAGTTGCCCCGCTTCCGGCGATGTCACGCGCATGGAGGCCACGCGTTCCTTCTGTTGGGCCAGAATCCGTCTGAGACTCTCGATCTGCTGCTGCTGCAGTTGGATCTGCTGCTGCTCCGAGCTTTGCACGTCGTCGAGCCGCTTCTGCTCGATGTCGACACGTTGCTTGAATTCCAGGATCTGGTCGTGTGCCGCAGCCACGTCATTGGCCGAGGAAAGATTGCGCTTGGCGAGTGAGTCCTGCACTGCCGCCATGCGCACGGCGCTGTTGTACTGTGTGTGTGTGCTGGCGACGGCGCCCTGCTGCATGAGAATCGCCTGATGCAGCGTTGTCTTGAGGCTGGCGAGCGCGCCGACGGCCTGGTTGAGTGCCTGCTCGTTCTGGAGTTGCTTGATCTCCTCGTCTGGATTGCTCATCACCACGAGCACGGTGTTCTGCGTGACTGGCACGCCGGGCTTGACGGGAAGTAGCTCGACGCGCCCGCTGGTAAGCGCCGTGATGTTCCGGACGTACTCTGGCTCCAGCGTACCGGGGGCGTTCACCTCCCGCTTCATTTCGCCGCGCTTCACCACGTCGAACCAGAGCGTGCCGCGCTCCACTGGGGGCGCGGCCGGCTTCATCCGCATGGCGCCGATCGTGACCGCGATGACGCCGATCGCGCAAACAACGATGGTGATGATCTTCTTCGTCTGTTTCGGAGGTTCGCGCTTTATATCCAAGGGGCCGTCTCGTGCGGTGATGGCGGGTAGAACGAGGACCAAGAACGATACAACGCTAAAGGAAAGTCCATGCCTGGCTTTGTCGGCGCCTAACGCATCGCTCTACAACGAGTTAGATCTGCGAATGCGTAGTCTCGTTCTCGGAGCCTTGCTCGGCTGTGGGATTCGGCGTCCCACATTCGAACAGTCTGACGTATCTAAGGGGCTCCGGGTTTCAGCGTCTATGAGACAACCCGAGCGGGGAATAGGTTGAATGGGTGGCATTGGCGCGGGGAAATGGACTCAGGCGAGCGCCCAGGCCGGCCGCGGGATGCTGGTCCAATTGGATGGAGGTCTGATGCGCGACTCACTGCTCATCTGTGTCGCCCTGTTCGCCACACCCGCGGTGGCGCGGGCACAACGTACCCAACGTCCCACGGAGAGCACCGCCCGTCCAGGGCTCGCCATGCCGTTTCGGCTTTGCGCCGGCGGCGACGTCACTCTTGGGACGAATCTCGACCAGACCTGGGCGCGGGCGGGCGCCGACACGCTCTGGCGACAGTTCGGGCTGCTCCCCGACCCTGACAGCTTGGCGCCAGCGCTACGGCCATTCCTGTCCGGCGCCGACGTGGTGATCCTCAATGTCGAAGGAGCCATCGGCGCAGGACCCGCAGTGCCAAAATGCGGCCCGCGTTCCACGAGTTGCTTTGCGTTTCGGCAGCCGCCGCGCGCTGCGGCTGCGCTGCGCCGCCTCGTGGACAGCAGCGTGGTCCTTGTCGGAAACGTGGCCAACAATCATTCGCGCGACGCCGGCAATAGGGGGCGCGAGTTGACGATTGAGCACCTGAAACGTGCCGGCGTTCTAGTAACCGGGGCCGACACCATCGCCACGCCAGTGCCGTTGCCATCCGGGGATACGATCGGGGTGCTTGGTTTCTATACCGACACTACCACGCCAGACGCGCGCGACCTCGGCGCAGTTATGCGCAACGTGCGCCGAGCCGCCGAGCGGTATGGCACGGTCGTCGTCACGATGCACCTGGGCGCGGAAGGGCCATCGGCACAACGCACGCAGAACCGCACCGAGCGCTTTCTGAAGATGAATCGCGGCAATCCCGTGGCATTCGCCAACGCCGCAATCGCCGGGGGGGCGACGCTCGTCGTCGGACACGGCCCGCACGTGCTTCGCGCAGCCGAGTGGCGTGGGGACCGCCTGATCTTTTACTCTCTCGGGAACCTGTTGACTTATGGTCCCTTCAAGCTTCGCGAGCCGACAAACCGCGGGGCTGTGGCCTGCGCCACCATCGGCGCACCGTTACACGTAGTGCAGGCCGAACTTCGGCCCACCGTACAACGTTGGCCGGGTGTGTTGGAGCCAGATTCGACACGCCGAGCTTGGAGGCTCGTCGATTCGCTGAGTGCGCTCGATTTTCCAGTGACGGGGGCGACGGTCGATTCGACCGGCACGCTGGGAAAACGAAAGCGACCCTGAGGTCGCCTTAGTTTGGATTCTTGGAGCTGACCGTTGTCATTGTCAGCGTTGGCACCGAATCGTCGAGCGACAGTACCCGCCGCGCGCCCCGCCAGATCTTGATCAGCGGAGATGACGGACGGTAGATCGAACTCTCGATGACCCGTCCGGCGACGCTGCTGGCGTGAATGTACTTGCCATCGCCGATGTAGATGCCGACGTGGCTCACGCCCTTCTTGCTCTTGCCGAAGGTGAGCAGGTCGCCGGGCAGGAGACTGCTGGTGTCGCGTGTGAGCGCCAATCCTTGCTTGGCCTGCTGGCGGGCCGTGCGGGGCAACTTGAGATCAAGCGCCGCCATCACGTATTTGACGAGACCGCTGCAATCGAACCCCTTCTCCGGCGATGTCCCACCGCGCCGGTAGCGCGTCCCGATCTGCGCCCGGGCCATCTGCACGAGTGAATCGCGCAGCGACTGCGCCGAGTTGCTGAAAGCCTCAAACGGTTTCGGCGCTTGCTGGGCTCCGGCGACGGGCACGTGCAACGCCGCGGCCGTGCATAGCACGATCGCGAAGCGCAGACAACGTGTCGCCGATGAAGCCATATCCCGAAATCCTATTAGAGTCTGTGTCTCCGACGAGCCAGCTCGGCGACGCGTAACGATGGCCTCGGTAGGCAATGACCTTGCCACCAAGCCCGTCCGTTGTGTTAGTCTAAGCCGCCCCAGCGGTAGCGTCAAGAATACAGGCGAGTATCGGACGCAACGGTGGCGAACATCATGGGGGGACGGTGACGCTTATCCGCGGGCGCGGCTTTACCTAATCCCAAGCACCTTATGCGCTTGGACGCTCAGTCGCCAACGCGGGTGCGCCAGGCAATACTCCATTGCAGCTCGAGTGTTTTCGGCGAGGGAAGGCCCATCCATTGGCTGCAGAAACAAATTCGTGAAATCGAGGGCTTCGTACTGTGCCGGATCGACGCCTGGTTGTGGATAGACAAGCTTGAGTTCGTTGCCCTTCCGCAACACTATCTGTGGCGCGCGCGCCTTGGGGCTGACACAAATCCAATCAAGCCGGAGCGGCGCTTCCTGAGTCCCGTTCGTCTCCACGGCAACCTCAAAGCCATGGAAGTGTAACGCGCCAACAGCTTCCGCATCGAGTTGGAGGAGCGGTTCGCCGCCCGTGCATACGACCAGACGCTGCGCATGGTCGCCGCTCGGCCAACGCGACGCGACGGCCTCAGCGAGTGCCTCGGCGGTCGCGAACTTGCCTCCATCCGGGCCTACGCCCACGAAATCCGTGTCGCAGAAGTCGCAGACCGCGCTCGCCCGGTCTTCCTCCCGCCCAGTCCAGAGGTTGCAGCCGGAGAAGCGGCAAAAGACCGCCGCGCGCCCGACATTCGCGCCTTCGCCCTGGAGCGTGAGAAAGATTTCCTTGACCGTATACATGTGTCGTCTACCGCTTGCCCGAAATATACCGTCCGGGATCAGGCACTCCGGCCTCGGCAAACCCTTTGAGCCGAAGCTGGCACGCATCGCAATGACCGCAGGCCGCCCCGGTAGCGTCCGGGTCGTAACAGCTCTGGGTGATCGAATAGTCCACGCCAAGATCAAGGCCGCGGCGAATGATCTGCGCCTTCGTGAGGTCGATCAGTGGCGTGTGAATCTGAATCGGGCTCGTGCCCTCCACGCCGCCGCGCGTCGCGAGGTTCGCCATTCGTTCGTACGCGGCGATGTACTCGGGCCGGCAGTCTGGATAGCCGGAGTAGTCCAGCGCGTTCACGCCAATGAAGATGTCGCGTGCCTCGAGCACCTCGGCGAAGGCGAGCGCGAAGGATAAAAAGATCGTGTTGCGCGCCGGCACGTACGTGATCGGTATGCCGGTCTCTGCGGTGGCGCTCATGTCGCGATCTTTCGGCACGGCGACGTCGCTCGTCAGCGCGGAGCCGCCGAATGTGCGCAGGTCGATGTCCACCACGACGTGGTCGCGTACGCCAAACTCCGACGCCACGCGGCGCGATGCCTCGATCTCTGTGACGTGGCGCTGACCGTACCGAAAGGTGAGTGCGTGCACGTCGAAGCCATCCTGTCGAGCGATTGCGAGCAATGTCGTCGAATCGAGGCCTCCGCTCAGGAGCAAGACGCCGGCGGGCATTAGTGGCCGAGCGCCTGCGCGAAGTCGGCTTTCAGATCCTCGATGTGCTCCAGGCCGACCGAGACGCGCAACAGATTCTCTGGCGCGCGCGTGCCCGGCCCTTCCACAGAAGCGCGATGTTCGACGAGGCTCTCCGTTCCACCGAGGCTGGTGGCCTGTGTAAACAGTTGGAGCGCGCTGGCGATGCGTATCGACTCGACGCGGTCGAGCCCGACCTGAACCGACAGCATGCCACCAAAGGCGCTCATCTGCCGCACGGCGATGTCGTGTGCGGCGTGCGACGGCAACCCGGGATAGTGCACCGCTTCTACGCGTGGGTGCCCGGCCAGGAATTCGGCCAGTAGGAGCGCACTGGCACTCTGTGCCTGCACGCGCAAGGGAAGGGTGCGGATACCGCGCATGGTGAGCCAGCAGTCGAAGGGCGACGGCACAGCGCCGCCCGTCATCTGAATGGAGTTCACGCGCTGGAACAGCTCGTCGCTCCGTTTGTGAACGAGCGCACCGCCAAGCACGTCGCTGTGACCGCCGAGGTACTTGGTGGTTGCGTGCATCGAGACATCGGCCCCGATGTCCAGTGGCCGCTGAAGCACTGGCGTGCCCCAGGTGTTGTCTACCGCGCAGATTGCCCCGCCGTCGTGTGCGATCTGGGCGATGGCCGCGATGTCTACTACCTGTAGTAGCGGATTGGATGGAGTTTCCACCCAGACGAGTTTCGTGTTCGAGCGCATGGCTCCGCGCACATTCGCCAGGTCCGTCATGTCCACGGCAGACAGCTCCACCCCCCAGGGGCCGAAGACGTCGCGGACCAGCTTGGTGGTGCCGAAGTACGCGTCGTCGGGCGCGACGATGTGGGAACCGGGTCCAATCGCTTGGAGGAGCGTCATCGTCGCCGCGGAACCGGACGAAAACGCGGCTGCCGCTTCGCCTCCCTCGAGCAGCGCGAGACACTGCTCGAGCGCCGCGCGATTCGGATTCGCGTATCGGGAATAGAGAAATCCGGCGCGATAGGAGCCATCGGCCTCGCGGGCATAGGTCGTCGAGAGATGAATTGGCGGAGTGACGGCAGCGGTCGAGGGGTCGACCTCGTGGCCGGCGTGCACGGCGAGAGTTTCCAGGCGCATGGAGCGTTTTGGGGGCGGAAAGCGTTGGTCGGGTCGTGGTGTCACTCGAAGCTCGACGGTCCGCCCGGGTGTCGCAATGGCTGAATGATGCAGCACCCCCTCCGCGAGCCGCGTACAGAAAATAGATTGATCCTGTCAGACGACCCTCCCTCCTCATACGACGGGTACATCGTGAAGCGATTCTCTCATGTCCTGGGCGCCGCGGTGCTCGGACTGCCGGCGCTTGCCGCCGCGCAAAATCCGAAGTCACAGCCGCGGACGCACACTCCGCAACCGACGGCTGCAGCCATATCCGCGGCCGATTTGAAGACCCGACTGTACATCTACGCGGCCGATTCCATGGAAGGCCGTGAGACTGGAACGCGCGGACACGTCAAGTCCACTGCGTATATCGCCGCGCAGTTGAAGGCTCTTGGCCTCAAGCCAATGGGCGACAACGGCACGTATTTCCAGAAGGTGCCGGTGATTCGCCGGTCGCTCGATCAGAATTCCACGATCACGGCTGATGGCGTGACGTTGCACGCGGGAACGGACTTCGTGGCCAGCGCCGGCCGTGGAAATGTCGGGGCGTTTGCATCGGCGCCGGTCGTGTTCGGTGGCGTGCTCGGCGACACCACGAACGCGCTGACACCCGATCAGATGCACGGCAAGATCGTGTTGTACGAGCAGCCGGCGGCCACGGGGCGTGGCGGTCGAGGTGGAGCGCGCGGTGGGCGCGGGGGCGCGGGCCCGGGGCGTGGTGCTGGGGCGAATGGCCCAGCGGCGACAATCACGGTTGTCGATCAACTCACGCCGGCGCTCGTGAACACAGCGTTGCATCCGCGGGAGGGTGCCGTCCAGTTGACGCCCGACCCGGCAGAGCCCGCGACGGCGCCGACGGTGACGATTACCCGGCACGCCGCGGAGCAGTTGCTTGGCGCACCGCTCGCCGGAATGGCCCGCGGTACCGCCGGCAAAACGCTGAGCGCCAACATCAAGTTCATCGACGCTGATGCGCCAGCGCGCAACGTCATCGCCGGGTATATCGGCAGCGACCCGAAGCTCAAGAACGAATGGGTGGCGATGGGCGCCCACAACGACCACATTGGCATCCGCGCAACGGGCGGTGTCGACCACGACTCGCTGCACCTGTACGCCGAGCAGGCGTATCCGATTCGCGAGCGCATCGCGCTCTTCAATCTGCAGAACAAGATTTGCGGCGGGCGTCAGCAGGCGAACTGCAGCCCGGCGGCGCCGGCCCAGCAGGCGCACCTCGATTCGCTGAACGCACAGATCGCCGCGATCCACATCAATCTCGACAGCGTGCGGAAGGTGAACGGCGGTATTCGGATTGATTCGATCAGCAACGGTGCAGACGACGACGGCTCGGGCACGGTGACGCTCCTCGAGATCGCCGAGCGGTTCGCGAAGGACAAGCCGAAGACGAAGCGGTCGGTACTCTTCGTCTGGCACGTTGCCGAAGAGAAGGGATTATGGGGCTCGCAGTACGTGACCGATCATCCGCCGGTGCCGCGCGAGTCGATTGTCGCGCAGCTCAACATGGACATGGTCGGTCGTGGTGCGGCGTCAGATCTGTTCGAGGGTGGGCCGACCTACTTGCAGCTTGTCGGCTCACGCCGTGTATCGACGGAGCTCGGTGACATTTTCGAGAAGATCAACAACCAGGAAAAGGCGCCGTTCAAGCTCGACTATCAGTTCGATGCCAACGGCCATCCGGACAACATTTACTGCCGCAGCGATCACTTCAATTATGCGCGCTATGGCATTCCGATCGTGTTCGTCACGACCGGTCTGCACGGCGATTATCACCAGGTGACGGATGAGCCGGAGTACATCGACTACCCGCACATGGCGAAGATCGGCAACTTCATGTTCAAGCTCGGGACGTATGTCGCCGATCTCGATCATCGGCCGGCAGTCGACAAGCCCGCCGGCGATCCGAAGGCGCGGTGCCAGCAGTAAGTGGCGTAGTGAGACGCTAGACGTTCACGAATGAGGAAAAGGCCGGAGCGAGTGCGTCGCTCCGGCCTTTTCCTTGGCACCAGGGCCGAATGTCGAGCGTCGCGAAGGTCTGGTGAGGAGAGAGACACGGGACACGGCAAGCCTGTCATCCTGAGCGAAGCGAAGGATCTCTACTATCTACTAACGCCGAAACGCTCAAAACATGTCGGTTTTGGCCAATCGGTCACATTGGCCCTTGCGCTGACCCCCCAATTTCGGAACTAATATATAGGACTATGATCAATGTGGGACGAGCGGGCGCGAGACGGGATCGCTCGTGCCACACATCGAATGCGAATGGGTCGAGACGGGATCGATCCTGACACGCTTCGAATGCGAATGGGTCGAGACGGGATCGATCGTGGTGAGATGGAATTCGATCGTGTCGAGATGGGATTCGATCGTGTCGAGATGGGATTCGATCGTGTCGAGATGGGATCCTAACGCGGCGAGATGGCATCGCAACGCGTCAAGCAGGGATCGTCGCGCGCCAAGATAGGATCGCAACGCGCCAAGCTGGGATCGTCGCCTGCCCAGACGGAATCCCAACAGATCAAGCAAGGATCGTTGCGCGTCGAGACGGAATCGCAACGGATCAAGCAGGGATCGTTGCGCGTCGAGACGGAATCGTAACGCGGCGAGCAAGGATCCCAGCGCGGTGAGCCAGGATCCTCGCGTGCCGAGCAGGCATTGCAACTTGCCGAGGAGGGATGCGATCGCGTCGAGATCGCATCGCATCGCCGCGAGACGGCTCTCTTGCGTGCAGAGACGGCACCCCAACTCGCCGAGACACAATCGGAGCGCGGCGAGACGGCACTCCAACTCGCCGAGACACAATCGGAGCGCGGCGAGACGGCACTCCAACTCGTCGAGACACAATCGGAGCGCGGCGAGACGGCACTCCAACTCGTCGAGACACAATCGGAGCGCGGCGAGACGGCACTCCAACTCGTCGAGACACAATCGGAACGCGGCGAGACGGCACCCCGGCGCGTCGAGCTGGAATCCGAACTCGCCGAGACGCAATCGGAGTGCGGCGAGAGAGCACTCCAACTCGTCGAGCTGGGATCGTAACTCGTCGAGCGGGCACCCCAACGCCTTGAGACGGGATCCCAACGCCTCGAGCTGCCACGCCACCTCGCTGAGGCGGCCCCCCAACTCTCCGAGACGACACCTCACCTCGCTGAGGCGGCACCCCAACTCTCTGAGACGACACCCCAATTCTCCGAGACGATATCGCAACTCCTCAAGACCACAGCGCAACTCCCCAAGACCACACCGCAACCGCTCGAGGCGGATGTTCCCGTTTTTCGACCCCGGCGCGTCGGGCGCCCGTCGGGGGCAGCTCTCTTTCGGCGCCCCGTTGGCCGGGAGGCCACATGAAATACCACGAAGGTAGTATGCTCGAAGCGCTCCGCCGCATCGACGACGCGACTGCTCGCCGCGGCGGCAGCAATGGGCGAGGCCGCGGCGCGCCACGTGGCGGTGTTCACGGCTAACGGGCTTCCGGCGGATTTCCTCGCGCGGTTGCAGGCCTCCGCGCAGGCGCTGCAGGACGTCATAGATGGGCGATCGGGGCAAACCGTGGTCCGAAGCGGGGCGACGGCATCGCTGGCGGCCGAGGAGCGGCGTGGTCGCACCATCATCACGGTACTCAACGGCTTGCTGCTGCCGTTGATCGGCGCCGATGCCGGCCTGCAGGCGGCCTGGACCACGGCGAAGCGCGTTGCGCGCAAGCCGGGCATCAAGATCGGCGCTCGCGCGAGCGCGGCACCAGCGGATGCCACGCCGCCGGGCAGTACGCAGGGCACGACGCAGGGCAGTACCACGCAAGGCACTACGCAGGGCACTACGGCGGCGCCAGCAACACCGCCGGCAGCACCACCACCTCCGGCCTCGCAGTTGCCGGCGGTGTAACACGCCGCACCAGTAGGTCACACCCCGCAGTACACGCGAACGGCCGCCCTCGGGCGGCCGTTCGCGTTCCTCCCCTCTCAAATACTGCTTTGTCCGATGTTCAGCGCTGGCGGCGGGAACAGCGCGAACCGTTGAGACTGAGTCCGGCGCGTTGCGCCTGCCTGGCCACGACCAGCCATCCCGTCGGCCCGCCGTTCGCAGAGATCCTTCGCTTCGCTCAGGATAACAGGGTCGCTCAGAATGACAGGGGTCCGTTGTCGCGTGTCCCCCGTCCCCCATCCCCCATCCCCCATCCCCCTGACCTTCGCCAAGGTCAGTAACGTCGAGCCGCTCTCACGTCCTCAGGCCGCCGACAAGCGCCTTCAGCTGCGTCGACCCGTGCAGCAGCACGTTGCTGGCAGACGTCATCTGTTCGCAGGCAGCCGACTGTTCCTGCGTCGACGCGTTCACCTCTTGGGCAGCCGCGGCGTGGCTTTCGGCAGTCCTGGCGATAGACTCGAGACTGCTCGCAACGCTGATCACGGTGTGGGCATTGGCTTCGGCGGCGCTGGTCACGCCGACGGCGGCAATGCGGGTCCGTCTGGCTGCTTCGGTAATCGTGTGGAGCGCACCGTCAATGTCGCGCGAGACCGTTTCAATCTCGCCGACACGACCGGCACTTGTCTCCATGGCGCGCGCGCTCGATGTTACGCGCGACGTGACGGCGCCCGTCATCTGGACGATGTCATCGGCGGCCTTCTGCGATTGCTCGGCCAGTTTCCGCACTTCGTCGGCGACCACGGCAAATCCGCGGCCCGCATCGCCGGCGCGCGCCGCCTCGATCGCTGCATTGAGCGCCAGAAGATTCGTCTGGTCGGCAATCTGGCCGACGGAAACCACGAAGCGGTTGATGTCGGTCACCGTGATATTGAGCGCGCGGATCTCCCCTGCCGCACCCTCGACGCTGTGCTTCACGTCCACGAGAATCCCAAGTGCCCGATCGATCTCCAGACGTTTCGCCTGGGCAACGCCTTCGATGCTGCGCGCCAGATCGGTGACCTCTGCTGAACGCTTCTTCACGCCGTCGGCGGCTTCACGAATCACCTGAAGCGTTTCGTCTACCGTGCGGAGTTGCTGCACCTGGATTTCGGCGCCATGGGAGACGTCGGTCATGGCGCTTGCCATCTGGCCGGCCGAGAGCGAGATCTGCTCCGAGACGGATGCCAGGTCGTGCGCCGAGCTCGAGACTTCCTCCGCCGTGCGGGCCGCGACCCCGACAACCCGCGACAGCGATTCCCCAGTCTGATTCATGGCCGAAGCGAGAATGGCGAACTCGCCCGGCATGTCGGTCTGCGCGCGGCTCGTGAGGTCGCCCTCGCTCAGCCGCCGAGCGTGCTGTACGAGTGCGTCGAGCGGCTCTCCAATGCCTCGCACGGTGTACATCACCACGAGAATCCCAAACACGAGGGCCGCGCCGATGAGCAGGAGCAGCCAGCTCGAACGCCGATCGGCCTCCGCTGCGAGCTCCCGCTTGGCCACCGCCACCTTCTGCGCCTTCAAGGCGCCGAGCCGTTCGATGTTGTCGAGAAGATCGTCAATCGAGCCGCGCGCCTGGGCCGCTGCTTTGCGCGCATCATCCATGCGCCCGAGATCAGTCAGGCGATGCGCGAGCGCGTAGCTCACTTCCATCGCCGACAACTTGTTGTCGATCGTCGCAACCATCGCGACTTCACCGGCCGATTGGTTCGGCCGTTCATTCATCTGGTGCTGTATGTCGTGCGCCGCCCAGCCGAATTTACGAAAGGCGTTCTGTGCCGTGCTGTCACGCGTCTCGAGATATCGGGCGCCCGCCTCGATGGTCTTTGCTGCGTCGGCTGACAACTGACTGGAAAGCTGCGCTTCGGCCTGGACCTCGGTGAGCGACTGCGTGATCGTCGCCGACATTCCGGCGAACGATCGACGTGCCACGATACCGGCGACCAGGAGCAACGCGACGAGAACGCCGAAGCCCAGCCACAGGCGGCCGCGAATCGTCTTCAGCTTGAGGCGCTCGAGGGTGCTCACTGGCTCGCCTCCACCTGTAGCATGCCCTGATGCACGCGCGTTATCACGATGCCTTTGCCGACGGGATCTCCGTCGGGGCGGAAGCGAATGACCCCGGTCACGCCGTGATATGCGTCGGCCTCGGTGAGTCCCGCGAGATAATCGCGGATCTTCTTCCGGTTCGCGCCAACCTTCTCCACCGCGTTCGCCAACAACTTGGTGGCATCATACGCGAGCGCGGCGTTGCCGTCGGGTGTGGTATTGTATCGCTTCTTGTAGGCAGCCACGAATGTCTGTACCTCGGGGCGCTGGTCCTGTGCGCTGAACGGCGCGCCAACGTATGCGCCCTCGGCGAGGGGACTCGGCGCAACCGTCTGCCAGCCGTCGCCCCCAACGAGATCGGCGGTGAGCTGCTGGCGTCGCGCTTCCTTGAGAAACGAGAGGCCCGTTGCGTCGGTGCCGGCGACGAACACCACGTCTGGGTGTTCGCGTTTGTACCAGCTCACATATGGCTCGAAGTTCTGATCGGCGCTCTCGCCGATTGGATCAATCGTGATGATCTGGCCGGCGAAACTATCTCGGAAATTGTCGGCGAGGCCCCGTCCATATGCGTTGTTCTCGTAGAGCACCGCGGCCCGCTTGCGGCCAAGCTTGTTGACGAAGCGAGCGATCGTCATGCCGTTCGCGGAATCGCTCGGAATCACCCGGAACGCCCAGGGTGAGATGCCGGTGAGGCTCGGCGATGTTGCGGTGGTCGCGACGGCGGCGAGGTGGGTGTCGTACACGCGGGCGGCCGATACCATGGCGCCGGAGTTCACATGCCCCACAACGGCCATGATGCGCATGTCGTCCACGAAGCCCTGCGCGATCGTACTGGCGCGCGCGCCATTCCCGGAATCGTCGGCGAATATGATCTCGAGGTGGCGTTGTGCGCCCCACGACGCGTTGATCTCGTCGAGGGCGAGCTGAATGCCCTGCTTATTGGCCAAGCCGTACGCCTGGCTGAACGGGCCGGCCGCGCCGAACGTAACGGTGCCGGACGGAGCGCGCGTACATGCCGCGACCGCAACAATGAAGAGGAGTTTCTTTGAGACTGACATCGACCGGGGATCGCGGAAAGCACGCGCAGGCAACGTCGCCAGGCACGCAAAAGACGACACACGAGTCGGCCATGTAACAGGACACGTGTCTCACCGTGACCGACAGTGTTTGCCACAACCAAGCTTGTAGCGGTTGCGCGCAAACCATTTATAGAAGCGACCGGCGAACGTCCGCGCGAACGGGATCCGGAACAGCCACCCCCCCAGCTTCCCGTTCGGCAACACTTCGAGAAGCTTCTCGATTGCTTCCGCACCCTGCCAAGTACGGCCGCCCGGGCCGATGAGCTGCAGCGCCTCGGCGTAGTCGCGTGCGGAAATCCAGGGAAAGCGCGCCGCGACCCCCGGCGCCTGCGACGGAACCACCTCGATCTGTCCGTGCCGGTCCCACCTACGCAGCACGCGCGAGAAGCGCGTGCAGACGGCGCACGTGCCGTCGTACACGCACGTGTAAGGACGTCCAGGGACGTTCGATGCGTCCATGCGGTACAGGGGCTTGGGCCTGATGCAGTTCGTTCCAGTCTGGAACGTTTCGTGGCAGAGTTCGCGAAAAAATTAAACGCCGCTGCCGTCAGCCGATAATCCGAGTCGCACAGTGTACGCGGCACCGACGCGTAACGAGTGCTGCGTTGTACCACAATCAACTGCCGACGGAGGCTTTGATGACTAAGACAGGGTGGGCTGGACTGATCGCAGTCGCCGTACTGTTGGGCGCGTGCAGTGATGGACCAGTGGCACCCAAGAGCGAAGCCTCACAAGTACCGGAGGTGACTGGCGGCGGCGCGACAGAATCGCTCACTGGGTGGGACACACTTCGTTTCGTTATCCCGGTCGACCCGAACCGGAATAACCAGTTCTGGTTAGGCGCTGGAAACACCGTCAACATCCCGGCTCACTCGCTGTGCAATCCCGTGACTTCAACGTATGGGGCCACGGAATGGGACAAGCCCTGCCAGATGGCGACAAGCATCACCAGCGTCTGGGTCAAGGCGTGGCTCGACAATACCGGTCACGCGCACGTCGACTTCACAACGCCGCTGCGGTTCGTGCCGACGTCCGATCCGGCCGGATGGGTGATGTTGACGTTCACCGACCATGCCGCATCGCAGAACGGGGCGTACAACATCCTGTACTGCAAGACGCCGACATCGGGTTGCTACAATGAGGCGATTCTCGATCCGACTCTCGCAACGCATCGTGATCCGGCTACCGGGCGCGTTTCACGTCGAGTCAAACACTTCAGCGGCTACAATGTGGCCGCCGGCACAGCCTGCGATCCGACGCCAGATGATCCGGATTGCATCGACACGAGTTCCATGACGAATGTCATCAATGTCAAGGGCCTCAAACTACCGTCGCAGACCGGAACCCACCCGGTTCTCCGCGATCGACCTGATCCACGGTAATGCCATGATCAACGACCTGCCCAACGCCGACCTTTCCCCGTGGAGCAATCAAGTGACTTTCGATATCTGGCATTTCTCCGGGTATATGCTCGCGTCCGGCTGAAAGCTGCCGATACTGATGGTGGAGGCATGTGACTACACGTGCCTCCACTGTCCGCGTTCTTCCCGGCTGTTCACCCACAGCGTGGTTTGCGACGATGCATCTCCCGGTCGACGTCCTCATTCAGCAAGCCCAACTCGCCGAGCGAGAAGGGCGGCGTGACGATGCGCGCTCGCTCTATGAACGGGCGCTCTACTCGCTGAGGCGGGTACAGGACGGCAAGGTTGCGTCATCGCTGCTTCGCTGGGTGGCTCGTACGTATCAGGTCGGCGCCGACGCCGACGCCGACGCGGCACTCGATTGCCTCGAGGCAGCGATCGCCATCGCCGAGCTGGCTGGCGATCCCAGCGGCATTGGCCACGCGATCAACGTCAAGGCAATCGTTTATCAGCAGCGCGGTGAACTCGATACGGCCGAGGCGCTCTACCTCGAGGCTCGCTCGCACGCGATAGACGCTGGCGAGACGCGGCTGGCCGCGATGACCGCCTTGAACCTTGGCGTCATCGCCCAAACGCGCGGCGATCACGACAAGACGCTGCGATACTATCGCACCAGTCTGTCCGAATTTCGTACGCTCGGAGCGCCCAAGGAAGTGCTCATGGCACTCAATAACATGGGCATGCTCTGCACAGACCTCGAGCGTTGGGAAGATGCATCGCGCGCCTTTGAGGAGGGGGTGCAGATTGCCGATGCGCTCGGCGACATTCCTGCCCGCGTGTTGTTGGAGGTGAACCGGGCCGAGCTGGAGATTGCCCGCGGCGACTATGCGGCAGCGCGCAAGTCGTGCGAACTCGCGTCATCGTTGTCCGCGCAGACGCAGGACGCGTTCGCCCTAGGGGAGATCGAGAAGCACCTCGGCACGGTGGCGCGCGAGATGGGTGAATTTGCGGTGGCCGAGGAGCACCTGCACCGCGCGCAGTCCGTTGCCGTGGATCGACGCGATCTGCTGCTTTCCGCCGAAACGGCGCGCGAGCACGCGGAGCTGTGCCGAAAACAGGGACGCCACCGCGATGCGCTCATGCACCTCAATCGCGGTCACCGCATCTTCACGCAGCTCAGCGCCAAGCGCGACCTCGCCGATATCGATCGGCGCAACGCCCGTCTCGAGCGCCACTTCATTGATGCGGTTCGCCACTGGAGCGGATCGATCGAATCGAAGGACCGGTACACCCAGGGGCACTGCGAGCGCGTGGCGGATCTGTCGTGCGCGCTGGCGCTGCGTGCCGGGTTGTCGCCGCGCGAGTTGTTCTGGTTCCGTATTGGCGCCATCGTGCACGACGTAGGCAAGCTCATCATTCCGCCGGAGATCCTGAACAAACCCGGCAAGCTGTCGCCCGATGAGTGGGAATTGATCAAGCGCCACCCACTCGCCGGCGTCGAAATGCTCGCCGACATGGACTTCCCGGGCGATGTCGTGCCGATGGTGCGCTCGCACCACGAGCGCTGGGATGGACAGGGCTACCCCGATCAACTCGCCGGTGAGGATATTCCGCGTGCCGCGCGCATGCTGTGCATCGCCGATGTCTACGATGCGCTCACTTCCAAGCGCAGCTACAAGGGCGCGCTTGCCCACGAGGCTGCCCTGGAGATCATGCGTGCCGACGTGGGCAAGCAGTTCGATCCGGAGCTGTTCGGATTCTTTGAAGACCTGATGCGCACGCGTGCGCCGTCGCTGCGGCAACGGGTGATTCACAACACGCCGGCGCACGACGCGCCGGCGGCCGACAGGACGGCCGCGCGCGATCTCAGTGTCTCCGGCCCGAGCGACGACCTCACGGGACTCCTGACGCGGCGTCCGTTCGTCGATGTGGCGAACAAGATCCTCGCCGAGCGCGGTCCATTCGCGACCGTGTCGCTGATCGTGATTGACGTCGACGAATTCAAGCACGTCAATGACACGCACGGCCATTTGCAGGGCGACGCGGTGCTCCGTGTCGTTGCCGGCACGCTCCGCGAGATCGCGTCGGCGGCAGGCATCATTGGCCGGTATGCGGGGGACGAGTTCATCATTCTCCTCCCACACATGCAGATCACCGAGGCGGCGGAACTCGCCGAGCGTATCCGCGGCACGGTGCGCCGCGCCTCGGTGCCGCTGCGTGAACGCTCGGGCTCGATCTCCGTCACGATGTCGATCGGCGTGGCGGCGGCGCGGGCTGAGCACAATGACTTCGACGCGCTGTTCGAGGCCGCGGATCGAGCGCTCTACGAAGCGAAGCGCCGCGGGCGAGATACCGTCGTCTCGGCGTCGGAAAGTGAGGAGGAGTCGCGCGAGCCGGCGATCAACCTGCAGCAGTTCGTCGGACGCGAAGAGGAACTCGATCGGTTGATCCGGTGGCTCGACTCGACGCTGGAAGGCGGACCTCAGCTGGTGTGCGTCATCGGCGAAGCCGGCGTCGGCAAGTCGACACTCGTGCGCCGGCTGACCAACGAGGTACGGTTGCGCACCGGATCGCTGGTATCGGGACGCTGTAGCGAAGCCGATGCCAAAGCGCCGTACGCGCCATGGGCCGAAGCGATTACCGCGATTCACCAACTCGGGGTTGTCGCGGACCAGGAATGGCGCGAGCTGTCGCGCCTCGTGCCGGCGCTCGAGACGTCTGTACACGAGCCAACCGGGAACAAATACATCCTGTTCGATGAGATTGTCGCGTTCCTGCGCCTGGCGGCGTCGGCGCGCCCCATCATCGTGCTGCTCGACGACATGCAATGGTCGGATTCGGCCACGTGGGACGTGCTCGAGCACGTCGTGGCGCAGCTCGAGACGGAACGCATCCTGATCTGTCTCACGATGCGTGCCGAGGAGACACACGGCGAGGCATCGGAGCGGCGGAATCGTTTGCTGCGCGATGAGCGTTTCCATGAGATTGCGCTGCCGCGACTCACGGAAGCTGAGCTTCGTGTGTGGCTGCTCAACGTGTTCGGTGGAGATGCCAGCCCGGAAGTGCTCGCTTACCTGCAGCGCTACTCCGAGGGCAACCCGCTCCTTGCTACGCAGCTCGTCCGCATGCTGACCGACGACGGTGCTGTGCGGTACGAGCACGGTCGTTGGGCATTGCGTCCGGAGCGCGAGGGAGATCTGCCGGCGGCGGTCACCGGTCTCATGGACAGGCGCCTCGAGCGCCTATCGGACGGGACGCGCCGCATTCTCAATACGGCCGCAGTCATCGGACGCGTGTTCGACATCGATCTGACGATGGCAGCCGGCGCCGGCAACGAAGACGACGTGCTCGACGCACTCGATGAGGGGATTGCCCATGCCGTTGTCGAGCCGTGGCAGGAGAAGACGGGCAGCGCGTTCTCTTTCACGCACGGGCTGCTGGTCGACGCCGTGCGGCGCGCGATCAATCCGCGACGATTGGCGCGCATTCACGAGCGCATAGCCGCGGCGTTGGAGCAACGCACCCCCGGCAATGCAGCCGAAATCGCTACGCACTACCATCAGGCCGGTCTTCCGCAGAAGGCTTATGGGCATGCGATGACGGCTGGCACTGCCGCACTGTCGATGTACGCCCACTCCGAGGCGCGGCAATTCTTCGAGATCGCCGAGCAAACGGCCAGCGATCCCGAGCAGCGGGGGGGCGCGTTGCATTATCTCGCCGAAGTCGCGGAAACCGAGGGTCGCTATGCCTTGACAGAGGAGCTGTGCGACCGCGCATTGGCCGGACTCGCCGGGCGTTCCGAGAATCATGCGATTCTTGGATTGCGCCGCATGCGCGAACGCACGCGCGCGCTCCAGGGACAGCCGGCAGGTGAGACGATCGCGGCGTGCCGCGAGTTGCTGACCCTGGCGCGGCAACTGCTCGACCGCTCCGAAGAAGCCGCGCTCCTCAACATGATCTCGCAGTATCAGGGCCGGCTGGGAGAATGGCGCGAGGCGGAACAGATGGCACGCGATGCCGTCGCGGCGGCCGAACAAGCGGACGACGGGCGATTGCTCGCCGAGGCGCTGACGCGGCTCGGGACGTCGATGATCGACCGACGGTCGCGTGAAGCGGGCGATTTCTATCAGCGCGCGCTGTCGCTGTTCCGCACCGCCGGCGACCGCTGCGGCGAAGCGCGGTGCCACATCAACATCGGCATCATCCATCAGCGTGCAGGCGAAGTCACTGCGGCCGAGGGGGCATACGATCATGCACTCGAAGCGGCGAACAGCGCCCACGCCGTCGATCTCGCCGGTCTGGCCGCGTTGAATCTCGGCGTGCTGTACCTGCGGCGCGGACAATTGGATCTGGCGAGCGAACGGTACGACCAAGCGTTGGCACGGTTCACGGAATCGTCCAACGAGTCGCATCGCCTCGCGACGCTATACAACATGGCGCATCTGGCTCGCGAGGCGGAGGATTGGGCCACGGCATCGGCGCTGTACGATCAGGTTCTGGCTGTCGCAGGGCGGATCGGACAGCCGGACGTGGAGCTGGGCGCGCGCGCCGGACAGGCACTCGCCGCGCTGGCGGTTGGCGCGCGTTCCGTGGCCGAAGACGCCATGCGGTGGATCCGCGCCAACGTCGAACCGCGTCCGGACTGGTGGTTCCAGGGGCGCGATCTGGTGGATGCGTTGCGCATTCGTCTTGCCGCCGAGCGGGGGGACTATGCACACGCGATGCGCCTGTTGCACGAGGCGGTCGCGATCGCCAGCCGGCACGACCCCTATGTCGCGGCGTACCTGGTGGCCGAGTGCGCACCGTCGCTGCACTGTGCCACCGATGCACTGCTCGAACTCATCGATCAGATCAGTCCGGAGGTCGAAGCCTTGGGATTCGTCGGCGTGGCCGCGCGTCTGTCGGCATTACATGTCACGCTCGTTGGCGCAAGTGCGGCCTGACCCTGCGATGCGACCACTCATATGCCGATACTAGAATATATACCCGTGCAGTCAGCTGAGACCGAAAGCATGATGCCGGGTGCACATCTTCTTCGTGGAGCCAGCGCATGACCGCGCCATCTGTCCAGCGGCAGCTTCCTGCCGACCGTGGAAGCGAGCGAGAATTCGCGGCGGTCATCGCGGCGAGTGCCGGCATGCGCCACGCGTTGCACGTGGCGTGTCGCGTCGCGACGACCCCGTTGCGCGCTCTGCTGCTGACCGGCGAAGCTGGCACGGGTAAAGAGTTGGTCGCGCGTTGCATTCACAACGCCGGGCTGAACCCCAACGCGCAGTTCGTGGCGATCAACTGCGCGGCCATTCCGGCGCCATTGCTCGAGGTCGAGCTGTTCGGCACCGCGCCATCGCGCACCGATGGCACGCGGAAGGTCGGGGTGCTCGAGTTGACGGGCCGCGGCACGGTGTATCTCGACGAGGTGGGAGAGCTGCCGCTGGTGTTGCAGAGTCGGCTGTTCCGCACACTGGAGGAATACAGCATTCCTCGGCTGGGCAATGGGGCGACAGGCAATGTGGTGCACTGCCGCGTGATCGCCGCGAGCAAGACGCGTCTGGAAGATCGTGTGGCGGCGGGCTCATTCCGCGAGGATCTGCTCGCCCGTCTCAGCGTGCTGCGCATCGAATTGCCGCCGCTCCGCGAGCGCGACGACGACGTGCGTCTCATTGCCGACCATCTACTGCACGAGTCGGCGCGGTTGCAGGGTCTGCCGCGACGCCAGCTCGGGCTGGACGCGATCGCCGTGCTCCGCGCGCATCGTTGGCCGGGCAACGTGCGAGAGCTCAAGCACGTCGTCGAACGCGCGATGGTGGTGTGCGACACCCCGCTCATCAGCGCCGAACATCTCATCATCAACCAGCGGCGGAACGGCAATGGCGCCGTGCGGGGCGCCGTGACCTTCGGCGAAATACGCATTCCCGCCGACGGCAAGCGCTTGCGCGACATCGAGCGCGAAGCCCTGGAACTGACGCTCCAGCTCACGGACTACAATCAGAGTGCCGCAGCCCGCATTCTCTGCATCTCCCGTCCAACGTTGGCGCGAAAGCTGAAGGCCTACGGGGTGGCGGGACGATAGGCGGGAGACCGGGAGACGAACAACGCGCTACGACCCTGCCCGCGGTTGTTGCTGCGTCAAACAATGCAACGTGCCAAGGCCCCACACGAGGTCGACGGCGTGAATGCCGACGACTTGCCGGTCCGGGAAGAGCGCGGCGAGCGAGTTCAGCGCCACCCGATCATTGCGATCGTTGAATGTGGGAACAATAACAACGCCGTTGGCGATGTAGAAGTTCGCATAGCTCGCCGGCAGCCGTTCACCATTCATGATCACCGGCCGCGGAAATGGTAGCTTCACGATGCGCAGGGTCCCGCGCTCGCCGCCGGCGAGCAGCAGACGCCGGTAGTTGTCCACCGAGCGGCGGTGATTCTCGTCATCCGCCGGATCCTCCTCGAACGCCAGTACGATCGTGCCCGGCGCGGCGAAACGCGCGATGTCGTCGACGTGCCCGTGCGTATCGTCACCGACACAGCCTTGGCCGAGCCAGATCGTCTCGCGGATGCCGAGGATGTCGCGAAATACCTGCTCGTACCCGGCGCGGGTGAGTCCCGGATTCCGAGCCTGAATTGGCGAGAGGAGACATTCCTCGGTGGCCAGCATCATGCCGGCACCGTCCGTCTCGATCGCTCCGCCTTCGAGCACGACGCGCCCCCCGCTGTCGGGGCGATCTGGCTCGACGCGCCGCAACCCGGTGATACGTGCCACCGCCGACCCGACCTCCGCGTCACGCTCGAAGTTGGCATACTTCGCCCACGCATTGAATCGCCAGTTGACGAGCGTGACCGAGCCATCATCGGCGAGGACTCCCGTTGGACCAGAGTCGCGCACCCACACCCGATCGGTCGGCACGATGTGCAGCCGATGGTTCCCGCGCACGTCGTGCGCGTCGAGCGTGCGGCGTGCGGCGTCGCGCACATCCTCGTTGTGACACAGGATGTCGACGCGCTCGTGCTGCTGCAGCACGCGCACGATCTCGGCATACACCCACGGAATCGGCTCGAGCTTCCCGGGCCAGTCAGGCTCGTGATGCGGCCAGGCGATCCAGGTAGCGTCGTGCGGTTCCCACTCCGCGGGGAAACGGTAGGTCATGTCGGTGACTAGGCGCCGAGATACCGACTGAGAATCGGCGCGTACGCGTCGATGCGGCGGTCGCGTAGGAATGGCCAGTTGCGTCGCGTATCCTCGATCACCTGCGGGTCGCAGGTCGCGATCAGGATCTCGGGCTGTGTGCCCGCTTCAGTCAGGATACGGCCGAAGGGGTCGGCGATGAACGAGTGGCCGAAGAACTCGATGCCGTTCGTACCCGGCTCGTCCTCGTGTCCCACGCGGTTCGGCGATGCGACGAAGACGCCGTTGGCGATGGCATGCGCACGCTGCATGGTGCGCCACGCCTCCACCTGTGCCAACCCGAACTCCGCCTTCTCGGCCGGATGCCAACCGATTGCCGTCGGGTAGAACAGGATGTCGGCCCCGAGCAACGCCGTGATGCGCGCCGCCTCGGGGTACCACTGGTCCCAACAGATCAACACGCCGATATTGGCGAACCTTGTTTTCCAGACGCGGAAGCCGCTCGCCTGCTTGGCCACTCCGCCAATGCGGTCAATGCGATCGTCCACCGCTGCGTCGCCCGGCGTGAAGTAGTATTTCTCGTTGAACAGTGGATCGTCGGGAATGTGCATCTTGCGATACACGCCGAGCATCGCCCCGTCCGCGTCGATGATCGCTGCCGAATTGCGATAGACGCCTCGCGCCTGCTTCTCGAAGATCGGCACGATGAGCACGATGCCGAGCTCCTTCGCGAGCGTCTGCATGCGATCGGTCGTCGGGCCTGGAATCGACTCGGCGAGATCGAACCGCTCGCACCGCTGCGACTTGCAGAAGTACGGCGCGTTGAACAGCTCCTTGAGGCAGACGATTTGCGCGCCTCGCGCCGCCGCCTCGCGCACGCGCGCCACCGTGGCGTCGATCGTCGCCGCCGCGTCGTCGCTGGCGCCATCCTGAATGATGCCGACGGTAAATGGGGCGGTGGTCATGCGGGGAAAACTAATGCCTACACGATCGCTACCACCACGTCGTTGACATTGGTTCCGGTGTCGCGCTGCGCGATCAATGCGTCGGCTGCGCGCAGCGCGGCGTACGATTCGTGCACCGCCAGCGCCTGCGATGGATCGCGTCCCGACGCGGCAATGGTGCTCCACGTCGTGCCGTCCACGACCGCGCCAGCGGCGTCTGTGATCCCATCGCGGCCGTCGGTGCCCGCGGCGAGCAGCGTGATGTCAGCGCACGATACCCCAGCGTCGTGCAGCACGCGCGCTGCCGCAAGCGCGAGTTCCTGACAACGTCCGCCGCCGTTGGGACGATGGCCGCTGGAGAGCGCGACCGTTGTCTCGCCGCCCCAGATGAAACAGCGCCCGCTGACGCCATTCGCGCGCGCGGCGACCAGCTCGCCGGCAATCGTTTCACCGGCGCGTGCCGCGGCGCCGCGCAAGCGTTCCGTGCTTTTCACGATGCTGAGTCCGAGCGACTCGGCGTGCGCGGCGATGCCGTCCACCGCCATGCGATTGTTGCCGACGACGCGCGCTGTCACATGCGCGAACGCGGGATGTGCGCGCGTCGGTGTCTCCGGAATCACGCCGCGCGTGACCGCGGAAAGGTAGTCCCGATGTGTTTGCGAAATGCGTGTCATGAGGCCGGCGTGCTCGAGGATCGCCGACACTTCCTTCACGGTCGTGGCGTCTGCGACACACGGCCCGGAACCGATCACGCCAAGGTCATCGTTCGGGACGTCGGAGATTGCCAGACAGTGCGTCGCAGCGGGAGCCAGTGCGAGCGCGAGGCGTCCAGCGGACCACCGCGAGAAACGCTTTCGCACCGCGTTCATCGACACGATATCGAGTCCGGAGCCGAGCAGCAGTTCGTAGAGCAATGACAGATCCGATTCACTCATACCGCGTAGCGGCGCGCCGATCAGACTCGACGCGCCGCCGGAGAGCAGCACGACCGCCACATCGTTTCCTCTCCGTCCAGGCGTGAACTCGCCAATCTTGGCCGCCGCGGCGAACGAGTCGCGCCCGGGGATCGGGTGGTTGCCCTTCATGCTGACCAGGGTCGGGTAGGGCGTCGGGCCGCCGTCGGGCGAGACAACCACGCCGCCGACGATCGTGTGCAGCGAGCGCAGCAACGATGTGACCGCGGCTGAGGCCATCGGCATTGCCGCCTTGCCGAATGAGAACAGGAAGACGCGAGACGAGCGATCGATGGTCAACGCGTCCACGGCGCGCGTCGTCGCCTGGGTGGACGACGACGCGGTGCAGGCGGCGTCGTACATGTCCACCAGCAACTGCCGGCTCGTCGATCCCGGTCGTGTTGCCGTGTTAATTGGCGCCTCCGTTGAGCGTCGCGTCGGCGTGGGTGCTCACGCCGAGCACGACAGCTTTTTGTCAGTTTGACCCATGGAAACTCCCTCCCAATGACCTTGGCGCCAACATGGCGGCAGTGCGCCGTGAGCGCAATGTGTGCCTGGTCACACTCTTCCAATCCACCAATGAGGACAGCATCTGTCACTCTATGGGACAGTCAATGGCGGGAACCGCGCCAATCCTGACTTAGCACGCGGAACGGTCCCTGCCATACGTATGGAGCGTGGGTTGGGCCTTTGCGGGAGAACTAATGCGACGAATGAATTTGATGCTCCTTGTGCCCGCAGCAATGCTGGCGGCGGCGTGCGGACGGAATAGCTCGCCTGCGGTCGACGACGCTCTGAAGAATGACCTCGCTCTTGCGTCGCAGGCTCAGCCGTACAACGCACAACAGGTCATCTCGCCCACCGAGGCCGGCTACGCCGCCCAGCCACAACATGCGCCTCGGGCGACGACCGCGCGGCAACCCGTCTACCGTGCACCGTCCCGCCGGACGTCTACGGCAAGCCGGTCGTCGAACAGCTCGTCTTCGAACGGCGGGTACTATCCGGCTCCCGTTGCGGCGCACACGGAGAAGAACACCGGTCGTGACGCAGCTATAGGTGCCGGCGCTGGCGCAGTGATTGGTGCCGTCTCGAGCCGCGACAAGATCAAGGGCGGACTCATCGGTGCGGCGGCTGGCGGTATTCTCGGCGCCGTGATCGGTAACAACGTGGACGTGAAGAAGGTGCCCTGGTAGGCGCGGAACCCGCACTCGGGTGACTCGGTAGCACCAAGTCGGTAGCACCAAGTCGGTAGCACCAAGTCGGTAGCACCAAGTCGGTAGCACCAAACCGAAACTGCGTGACGGCGAGCAATCGCCGTCACGCAGTTTCGGTTTGGTGTCCTGCTGCAGACGATTCGGGCCGCGGCTTACCGTCCGCTTACGAGCTGCCTCAGGACGTACGGCAGAATTCCGCCGTTCTTGTAGTAGTTCATCTCTTCCGGCGTGTCGATTCGCGCCAAGACACGAAACTCCTGCTTTGGCCCGTTCGTGCCGGTCACTCTCACCGTCAGCGACGCATGCGGCGTGATCCGCTCGTCGAGACCGACCACGTCGAAGCTCTCGAAGCCCGTGAGTCCCAGCGACTGTCGCGTATCGCCATTGGTGAATTCCAGCGGCAACACGCCCATGCCGACCAGATTCGAGCGATGAATGCGCTCGAACGACTCGGCGATTACGGCCCGCACGCCGAGCAGGATGGTGCCCTTGGCTGCCCAGTCGCGCGACGAGCCCGTGCCATATTCCTTGCCCGCGATGATGACGAGCGGCGTGCCGTTCTGCTGATGCGTCATTGCCACGTCGTAAATGGGCTTGGCAGTGGCGCCCTGTTCCGTAGTCGACCAGCCGCCTTCCGTGCCGGGCGCCATCTCGTTGCGCAGGCGAATGTTGGCGAAGGTGCCGCGCATCATCACCTCATGATTGCCGCGGCGTGCGCCGTACGAGTTGAAATCCTTCTTCTCCACACCCTGCGCGATGAGCCACTTGCCAGCGGGACTCGATACCGGGATGTTGCCGGCCGGTGAGATGTGATCGGTGGTGATCGAGTCGCCGAGCATGGCGAGCGCGCGGGCGCTCGTGATCGGGCGAATGCCAGGCGGCTGCATGGTCATACCTTCGAAGTACGGCGGGTTCTTCACGTACGTAGAATCCCCATCCCATGCGTACGTTTCGCCGCTCGGCACATCGAGCCCCTGCCACTGCTCGTCGCCCTTGAAGACGTCCGCGTATTCCTTCACGAAGAAATCGCGCTTGACGCTGCGCTGGACCTCGTCCGCCACGTCCTGCGCGCTCGGCCAGATATCGCGCAGGAACACTGGCCCATCGCTGCCCAAGCCAATGGGCTCGCTCGTGAGATCGAGATCCATGCGCCCGGCAAGCGCGTAGGCCACGACGAGCGGCGGCGACGCCAAGTAATTGAAGCGCGTAAGCGGGTTGACGCGGCCCTCGAAGTTCCGGTTGCCGGACAACACCGCGGCCGTGACGAGCTTGTTGTTCTCGATGGCGTTAGCGATTGGTTCGGGCAGCGGGCCGGAGTTGCCAATGCACGTCGTGCAGCCGTACCCAACGAGTTGGAACCCGAGCTGGTCGAGGTATTCTTGCACGCCGGCTTGGGCGAGGTAGTCCGTCACGACCTTTGAGCCGGGAGCAAGCGACGTCTTCACCCACGGCTTCACGGTGAGTCCTTTCTTCACCGCGTTACGTGCCAGGAGACCTGCCGCGAGCATCACCGAGGGGTTCGACGTGTTCGTGCAGCTCGTGATGGCGGCGATGACCACCGCGCCGTGGCTCAGCGTAAACGTCTGTCCGTTGTACTCGACCTTCGCGCCGTTCGCCGGTTCATCGTCATGACCGACGCTCCCCGCGCTCGGCGCACCGAGCTTTGCTATGTCGGCGGCGAGCGCTTCGCGATACATGGCCTTTGCCTGCGAGAGCGGCACGCGATCCTGTGGGCGCTTCGGGCCGGCCAGGCTCGGATCAACGGTACCGAGGTCGAGCTCGATCGTGTCGGTAAACTCGGGATCGGGGGTCGTGTCGGTCCGGAAGAGTCCCTGCTCCTTGGCATATGCCTCCACGAGCTTGACGTGGTGCTCGTCGCGGCCGCTGAGACGAAGATACTTCAGCGTTTCGGCATCGGCCGGGAAGAAGCCCATCGTCGCACCGTACTCCGGCGCCATGTTGGCGATCGTCGCCCGGTCCGCCAGCGGCAGCGAGCTGAGACCGGTCCCGTAGAACTCGACGAACTTGCCGACCACTTTCTTCTTACGAAGCATCTCCGTCACGGTGAGCACGAGATCCGTGGCCGTGGCGCCGGGCGGCAGTTTGCCATGCAGCTTGAACCCGACGACTTCGGGAATCAGCATCGACACCGGCTGGCCGAGCATGGCCGCTTCTGCTTCGATGCCGCCAACCCCCCATCCGAGCACGCCGAGTCCGTTGATCATCGTCGTGTGTGAGTCGGTGCCGACGAGCGAATCGGGATACGCTGTCGCCTCGCCGTCTTCCTCGTGCACGAACACCGTCTTGCCGAGGTATTCCAGGTTCACCTGGTGGCAAATGCCGGTGCCAGGTGGCACGACGCGGAAGTTCTTGAACGCGTCCTGTCCCCAACGCAGAAAGACGTAACGCTCCTGGTTGCGGTCGAACTCGAGCTCGGTGTTGATGAGGAATGCGGCCTGGGAGCCGTATTCGTCCACTTGCACCGAGTGGTCGATGACGAGATCCACCGGCTGGAGCGGGTCGATGCGCTGCGGGTCGCCGCCGAGCGCCGCAAGCGCGTCGCGCATCGCGGCAAGATCGACGACGGCGGGAACGCCGGTGAAGTCCTGCAGGAGCACACGGCTCGTGCGGAAAGCGATCTCTTTCTGCGCCTTGGCGGCAACGTTCCACTTCGCGAGCACCTCGATGTCGCCGCGTTTTACGAAGGCATCATCTTCGTTGCGCAGCAGATTCTCGAGGAGAATCTTGAGACTGAAGGGCAGCGCGGCAGCGCGGGCGCCAGGCAGCGCGTTGAGGGCAGCGAGGCGGAAGATCGTATACGTCTTCCCGTCGACGGAAATCGTCGCGCGGCTATCGAAGGAGTTCTTGCTTGTCATGGAATTCGTCTCTCGGTTCGGCCAACGCATTGGGCCGATGCGAGGGTGACAGACGGAGCCACTGACGGCCCGAATAGTTCCGGCCGTCAGGCTGCGTCTAATCTACACTGCCCCCGAGCACCCGCGTTACGGATTCGGCGGCCCACTCGGCGGAGTGGCGCCGCCGCCACCGCTGCCGCCGCCGGACATCGGTGTCCCGATTCCCGCGCCGCCGCCCATGAGCTGCACCGGCTGCGCGGCTGCCCCAGTGGGCGTCTTCTTGTTGAGGAACGGAATTCCATTCGCGATCCAGTCCGCCGCCGGCACGCCCTTCAGATAGTGATCGTAGAACTGGTGCATGCGGACCTCGACGTCGTACTGGTTGTCGTAGCGCGTGAACCCGTGGCCCTCACCTTCGTACGAGAGGAAGATCACGGGCTTTTTCAGAAAGCGCAGCGCGTTGTAGAACTCCACGCCCTGCAGCCACTCCGTCGACCCGTCGTTCGTGCCCTGAAGGATGAGCAATGGCGTGTTCATGTCCTTGGCATGGAACACCGCCGACTGGTCCATGAATAAGGGCAGATTCTCATACGGATTCGTGCCGAAGCGTCCCTGTCCATATGTGTCGTAGCGATGCTGGTTGGTGCCCGACGTCTTCCAGAGTTGGTTGAAGTCTGCCACGAGGTCTACCGCCGCAGCGCGGACCGCGACCGCCGCGAACATCTTTGACTGCGTCGCGATGTATGCGCCACCTTGTCCGCTGTAGCTGCCGCCGTGCAGACCGACCCGCTTGGGATCCGCATACCCAAGCGCCTCCACGCGGCGCACCGCCGCTTCGACGGAGTTGAGCATGTCCGTGTGCGACCGTCCCGTGTGGTAGTAGATGTCCGGGAGCAACACCAGGTACCCGTTGCTCACGTAGTCGGCGTACTGTGGCGCCGATGCATAGCGCGGCACCTCGTAGTGATTCTGGTTCTCTGACAATCGTTCGTAGAAGTACACGAGCATCGGCCGCTTCTCGCCGGGCTGATAGTCGTTCGGCACGGCGAGCGTGCCCTGCAGTTTGTGACCGTCCTTGTCCTTGTAGTCGATGAGGATGCGATGTCCCCACTTGAACTCCGCCTGCTGCGGGTTCGCCTCGGTCACACGACGCGGTGCAGAGAATCGCGTGTCGCTCACCCAGTAGTCGGGGAATTCGGCGAACGTCTCGCGCGTGAAGAGCACGCGGTCGGCGTTCTTCGCCTTGATGGGCCGGCCGAACGAGCGATCCTCATAGACGAGCGGCGTGAGCGCTTCGCCGTCGAGCTGGTAATACCCCGCCTTCTTCGTCCACTCGCCGTATGCGGTGAGGAGCACCGGCTTCGACAGATCGATGACCGATGGTGCGGCGCCACCGCGTCCGCCGCCGGCTCCTCCCGGTGCTGGCCCAGCGGCGTTATCGTCGGCGTCCAGGCGCTGGTACCGGAACCGGATCTCGCCCTTCGCGCCCGCGCCATTCGTCAAGTTTCGCGGCGCGGCGCTGCCGTCGAGCGACACCACCCAGATATCGTAGCGGTGGTCGAGTACCACCGACTTGCCGTCCTTCGTGAATCCGCTGATGCCGTACGACGGTCGTTCGCCGACGTGATCCTCCTCGGCGTTCACGAAGCTCACCGGAGCTGCCTTGGTGATGTTGGTGTGCTTGTTCGCCGCAATGTCGTACGACCACACATGACCGCCCTTCCAGTACAGGAAATACTTGCCGTCCGGCGACAGGCCAAGGGAACGCTCCTGTCCTTTCAGGATCAGTGTCCGCTCGCCGGTAGTGGTGTTGACTCGATATATGTCCGTGAGCTGCGGCTTCCAGTCGTCGACGTAGTCCTTGTCGTCCTGACCGATGGCGTAGTGGCCGTCTTTCGCCACTTGCACGCGATCCATGCGTGCGTCGCCGAGCGACACCACCTTCTTGTCGGCAAGCAGGACGCTCGCCGTGTAGGTGCGATTCCGATCCTGCTGCGCCCGAACCATCTGCGCCGATTGGATGTATGGATCCTTCCAATGCCAGACGTCCACGTTACCGACCGGTTCCACGGCGACCGTGGAATCACGACGCGGCGACGGTCGTGCCGCTTGCTCCTTGAGACCAATGAACACGCGCGAGCGGTCCGAGCTCCACGCCAGCGTGCCCTTCTCGCTGATCACCAGGCTATCTGGTAGCCCGGTCAATTGCTGTCGTCCGAGCACGATCGGCGCGATCGCGTTACCGCTGATACCGGTCGCGGCCACCAGCGCGTTCTCCTTTTCCATGAAGCCGCGGCGATCCATTCCGCGTAGCGCAGCGACGGCGGTACCCGAATCGTCCCACGTGAGACGCGAGTAGTCGGCGCGCGCGTTGTCGACCGCCCGGCGCGACCAATCGCTCGTGGACACGAGATACAACCCGTTCCCATCGCGGTCCGACGAGGCCACGGTGTACGCCAGCGCGGTGCCGGGGCGATTGAACTCCGCGGCGTTCACGCTGCCGACCAGTTCCTCCACTCCATCGGCAAGGTGATGCAGGATCATGTCGGTGCCGGCAACGGGTGTTGCCGCGGCCGCACCGCGTCCGCCACTCGGTGGCGCGCCCGTCGCTGCCCCACCACGACCGCCCGTCGCTGCCGGCTGTGCGCCCGGCCGCGCCTTGCGAACCACCAGGGCACGGGAGCCTCTGGAGAACGCGAACGACGCGACGTTGTCCCACGACACGAGGACGCCGGTGGCGAGATTTCGTAGCTCCAGTTTTGCCGGCCCAGTCGCCGCCTGATCGGCTGCCCCAGGTTGCGCGTTCGGTTTGATCGGCCCCGCGACGAAGTACGCAATCCAATGGCTGTCGTCGGAGAACTGCGCCCGCGAGGCTCGGGCAATCTTCTGCTCGGCGGAGGTGGCGAGATTCTTCACGAACAGCGTGTCGTCAACACTGCGCTGCTGGTAGCCGTAGCTCGCCCATGCCCCGTCATCGCTTATTGCGACATCACGGATCGTGCGCCAGCGTGCGTAGTCAGCAACGGTCATCGTACGCGCGGCATGACTGGTAGGCGCGGTGGCCTGTTGCGGCGTCGGGATGCTCGATGCGCTACGAGCACCTTGTGCCGGCAATACGCCGGTAACGGCGAGCAGGAAGACGAACGACGTACGAAGGGCGGCGGCTGGACGACACATGGAAATCTCCGGGGGGGAGAGTAAGGACATTGCGCCCCTTGGCGGGGCCATCGATCTTGCCGTGATGAATACGCCCAGCGATCCCATAGAGTTGACCGTCTCGCTCATGTCGATCGATTCGACGAGCGGACGCGAAGGCCAGGTTATCACCTGGCTGGAGCAATATCTCGGTTCGCGCGGGTGGCGCACGCAGCGCATCCCGGTGAGCGAAGGCCGCGACGACCTGTTCGCGACCGCGACAGAGGCACCGCTAGTCACGCTGTCGACTCATCTGGACACGGTGCCTCCGTTCATCGCGCCGCGTGTCGCAGACGGGAAGATCTTCGGCCGCGGCGCGTGTGACGCAAAGGGAATTGCCGCGGCAATGATCTGTGCCGCCGAGCGACTCCGGGGCGCGAACCAGCCGGTGGCCATGCTCTTCGTGGTCGGCGAGGAGGTGACGCACGATGGCGCACACGCCGCGAATGACGCCATCGCGGCCAGGCACGTGCCGCCAACCTGCCGCGTAATGATCGATGGCGAGCCGACGGAGAGCACGCTCGCCGTCGGCACGAAGGGCGCAATTCGCGTCATCGTGCGCACGACGGGCACCGCGGCGCATTCAGCCTATCCGCACCTGGGACATTCGGCGACTCGCGACCTGGTACGCCTGCTCGCGGAGCTCGACACTCTCGACTTTCCGTGCGACGCGCTGCTCGGGGACACCACGGTGAATATTGGCGGGTTGGCGGGGGGCGTGGCGGATAACGTCGTCGCACCGTGGGCGGAGGCGCGGTTGATGATCCGACTCGTCACCGCGCCCGAGGACGTCAAGGGCATGATCGAGCGCTGGGCCGACGGTCGCGCCGAGCTCGAATGGGGACCGGTTGTGCCGCCGGTGAAGCTCGGCACGCTCGAGGGATTTCCAACGTCCGTCGCTGCTTTCGCCACCGATATTCCCGCGCTCGACAACTGGGGCACGCCTTACCTCTACGGCCCGGGCTCCATCCATGTCGCGCATCGCGACGACGAGTTCATCTCGATCGATGAACTACGGGCCGCGGTCGATGGCTACGAGCGTATCGTGCTCGGGGTGATTGGGGACAAGCGGTAGGCGAACAGTCGGCCTCGGACTACGCCGCGCCGCGCTCGCCGGCTTTGAGCGGCACGATCCGCTCGGTCTTGCGCGCCGTGATCGCATTGGCCGGACAGTAGTGCACGAAGTCGCCGTCGGCCGGTGACCAGTCCGTGGTGCGCGTCCGCGCGTACGCCTTCCCCTGGCCATCGAGACCCATGAGGTTGGGCGCGAGCGACACGCACAAACCGCAGCCGATGCAGCGGTCGCGATCCACCTCCACCTCGAAGCGGCGGCGCGGGTATACGCCGCCTGGCTGGTCGTAAAACGCGTCGATGTCCTCGAGCGCCTTGAGGGCGGCGCGATGTCCTTCAGAAATCGTGTCCTCGATGTTGCCGAAGCTCAGCCAGTCTTCGCCACACCGCGGACGAATCAGCACCATGGGCGGGCCGTCCCAGCGCGTGAGCGGGAACTGTTGGAGCGCATGCATCATTGTCGTCGCCGCGCGCATGTAGATATTGGCGAAGCCGAGCGACATCGCGTCGCTGATCGGGCGGAGATCGGTGCTGCCGACGTCCACCGCGATGATGAGGTCCGCATTGAGCCCGGCGATGGCGACCGGCAAATTATCGATCACGCCGCCATCGACACATAACCGGTCCGCAACTCTTCCCGGCGGGAAGTAGCCGGGCAGCGCGCACGACGCGTATACGGCGTCCTGTACGGAAACGTCCCGCAATCCCGGCAACCCCCAGATCACGGGCGAGCCGTGCTCGAGATCCACGGTGTTGACGAGCAGCGGCAGTGGCAAGTCGGAAAAGTTGCCGGCCGGCACCACCGAGCGACAGAGATCGCGTAGCGGATCCTCGAGGTAGATCGAGGGTGACCGCATGCGCTCCATGAGCATGCCAAAATGATTGATGCGGAACAGGTCGCGCCGGCGCAGGGCCGTGGCTCGTTTCGCCAACGCGTCCGGGGTCATCCCCCCCGCTCGCGCCGAGGCCAGCATGGCCCCGATGCTCGTGCCCGCGTACAGCGACGGCTCGATACCGCGCTCCTCGAGCGCCTGCATCACGCCGATGTGGGCGAACCCCTTCATCCCTCCTCCGCCAAGGACGAGGGCGATGCGGCGATCGGGCGGTCGAGACATCACAGGTGCACGTTGAAGGTTGAGCCTTGGTCTGCGAGCGTCGGCCACTCCCGGCACCGCTCCCTCGAGGAGATCGAGATTTGTATACGCCGCTACCTACTACGACGTATCGGCATATCAGGCGTAACGCTCCACGAAATTACTACACCTTAATGCGATATTCCGCCCTCCATCCTCGACGGTCAATCCTACTGCAAATAGTCGTATAACCCCACCAGCCCGACCACCGTGCCGCCCACCATGATCAAGGTGCCGGGCGTGCCGCCAATGATTGCGCCGGCAATGAGCGCTGCCACTCCCACGACCATCATGGCGCGGGATTGACCGAGGTTGGCATGCGTGACCGCCATATTGGGTTGCATAGGGCGCGCACTCTCGCGGGTGTATGCGCCGGCCCGCAGCCCTGTGACGGGGGCGCCAGCCACATTTGAGCGCTCAACGGCCAATGTGGGCGCCGTGGATGCGCTAGGCGCCGCCAAGCCGCTGTCGGCGACGACGTGGGACGAGGTATCGGCGGGGAGGCCCGAGAAGGGGCTCTGGGCGCGCATAGGCGTAACTGCTGCAAACAGGACGAGCACCGCGAGACGTGCGGAGTGACGCATTGTGATCTCCTCAAAGGGGGGACGCAGGGTCGCAGGGAAAGATCCGCGCCACAAATTCTGGGCCGACCTCCCGCATTTCAGTGGTGGCGGCCACAAACAGCGGCCTCTACTCTTGGGGAATGACACGTACGCGGAACGAAGGTTCCCTGATCCGCGCCCTCGGAGTGTGGGGGCTCGCCGCCAATATCGTCAACATCACGGTTGGCGGCGGCATCTTCCGGCTGCCGGCGGCGGCGGCGAGCGCGCTCGGCGCGTCCGCCCCTATCGCCTATGTCGTGTGCGCGATTGCCATGGCCCTGATCGTCCTTTGCTTCGCAGAGGCGGGCAGCCGGGTTTCGCTTACCGGCGGGCTGTATGCCTATGTCGAGGTGGCATTTGGCCCATTGGTCGGCTTCCTCACCGGCGTCATGCTCTGGGCGGGCATCACGGCGGCGACGGCCGCGGTTTCGTCGTTCTTCGCCGACGCGCTTGGCGCCCTCATTCCCGCGCTAGGCGTCGGCGGCAGTCGCTCGATCGCGCTCACGGTGATCCTCGTTGCCTTGGGTGCGCTCAACATCGCGGGCGTGCGCGGTGCCAACCGGTTCAATGTCGTGATGACGGTGGCCAAGCTGCTGCCGCTGTTGTTGCTCGTGGGAGTCGGCATCTTTGCCGCTCGAAGCCAGAACCTGGTGTGGACGTCCACTCCCGGTGCCGGCGACATTGCTCGCGCGTCAACGGTGCTCATTTTCGCCTTTCTCGGTGTCGAATCGGCGCTCGTGCCGAGCGGCGAAGTGGACGATCCGGCGCGTACGGTTCCACGCGCGATCTTCATTGCGATGCTCGGCGTGACGGTGCTCTATCTCCTCGTCCAAGTCGTGACGCAGGGCATCCTTGGCTCGGCGCTGGCCGGACAGAAGACTCCGCTTGCCGAGGCGGCGGCCGTCGTGATGGGCTCGCCCGGGCGGACGCTCATCCTGGTGGGATCGGCCGTATCAATGTTCGGTTACGTCAGTGGTATGACGCTCGCGGTGCCCCGCATGCTGTTCGCGTTCGGCCGCGATGGGTTCCTTCCGCCGCAGCTCGCGGCGGTGCACTCGACGTTCCGCACGCCGTATGTCGCGATCATCGTGCAGACAATCATCGTCATCGCCCTCGCCGTGAGTGGAAGTTTCGAGCGGTTGGCGATCATTGCCAACGGTTCCATCCTGCTCGTGTATGCGGCGTGTTGCATGGCCGTTGTACAGCTCCGCCGTCGCGGCATACAGGAGAGCGGCACGCCCTTTCGCGTGCCCTTTTCCGGGCTCGTTCCGGTGCTTGCGCTGGCGGTGATCGTCTGGCTGCTCACGAGCCTGGCGGCGAGCGAATGGAAAGCGTTGCTCGTGGTGCTTGGCGTGGCAATCGTGGTATACGTTGGCAGCCTATCCTACCGTCGAACTCTCAACATCGATACCACCGCGTGACCGACCCGCTGCTCACCTATCGCGCCGAGTTCCCGATCCTCGAGCGCACGAACTATCTCGTGTCGAATTCGCTCGGCGCCATGCCGCGCGCTGTTCCCGATCGGCTCACGGAGTACACCGATCAATGGGGAACGCTCGGTGTGCGTGCGTGGGCCCGGGGTTGGTGGGAGATGCCGGTCGCGGTTGGCGACGAGATCGCGCCATTGATCGGGGCTGGCCGCGGCGAGATCGCGATGCTGCCGAACGTGACGATCGCGCAGACTGCGGTCCTGTCGGCGCTCGAGTACCCGTCTGCACGCGATACCATTGTGATGACGGAGCTGGATTTCCCCTCCGTCCGTTACGTATACGATCAGCTCGCCACCCGGCTCGGCGCACGCATCGTGGTGGTGCCGAGTGATGACGGCATCGGCATCGACACACAGCGCGTGATCGATGCCATCGACGACCGGACGCAACTCGTGGCGATCTCGCACGTGCTCTTTCGGTCGGCGTTCATCATGGACGTGGCGGCGATCTGTGCGCGCGCGAGAGAGGTCGGCGCGCGCGTGTCGCTCGACGCGTTCCATTCGGTGGGCGTCATGCCCCTGGACGTCACCGCCCTTGGCGTGGATTTCGTCAGCGGCGGCGTATTGAAGTGGCTGTGCGGCGGTCCGGGCGGCGCCTTTCTGTACGTATCGCCGGAGGCGGGTGCCGCGCTGACGCCGTCGTTCACCGGTTGGCAGGCGCACGAGCGGCCATTCGCCTTTGAATCCAACATGGAGTATGCGGGCAATGCCTGGCGTTGGCTGAATGGCACGCCACCCATTCCCGCGCTCTTCGCCGCGATCGAGGGACCGCGCATTGTCCGCCGGGCGGGGGTCGCCGCGATTCGCGAGAAGAGCATTCGGCAGACGACGCGGCTCATCCAACTCGCCGACGCGCATGGCTTTGCCGTCAGCGCGCCGCGTGATGCCGACCGTCGTGGCGGCACGGTCGCCTTCGACGTGCCCCACGCCTATGGCGTTGCGCAGGCGTTGTTGAAGAACGACATCATCGTGGATTATCGCCCGAACGCCGGCATTCGCATTGGCCCGCACTTCTATACGAAGGACGATGAGTTGGAGCGCGCCGTGGACATGATCGACGCAATTCTGCGCGATGAGAGCTGGAAGCCATTCGAAACCACGCGAGGGACTGTCACGTGAGTGCCATTCCGACGAACTCATGAGGGCGTTGGCCTGAGAAGTAGGGTTCGCTCGGGTCGTTCATGGTGGTGGCCTGGCGTATGCGCTGGTCGGTGGGGAGAGGAGGATTCACACCGTGGCGTTCCGTCATTGCTTGTCGCTCGCACTGATCGTTGGCGCGACGAACATCGCCGCTGCGCAGTTCACGACGTTCATTCCGCCGCAAAAGAAGATTGCGGACTCGGTAACAGCCGCCGTCGCGCAACAGAAGGCGAAGACGGATAGTATCGTGAACACGCAGCTCACCAACATGAAGACCTGGGTTGACTCCGCTGCAGGAGTCCCCGCGCCGCCGCCAGCCATCGATACGCTGGCGAATGCGCCGACGGCGCCTGAGTCGACCACGGCGTTTGTGAGCGGCACCCGTGCGCCGGCAACGGCGAGCTGGCTGCCCCTGCTCGCATTGGTCGGAGCGGTGTCACTATTGCTCGGTACGTTTCTGCTGGCGGGTGGTCGCTCCGCCGGTCCGCCGCGCAACCGTGCGTAAAGCCGTCGGATTCACGCTGTACGTCCTTGGCGGACTGCTGCTGTCATTTGCTATCGGCCGGTACGCCATCGGCATGGTTCGGGCGGACCGGGCCCGGGCAGCGTGGGATGCGGCCGATGCGAGGGAGGCCGTAGTCATCGCGCGGTCGGTATCACTCCACCATGGTCACCGCGAACCACTCGTTGAAGGGGCACCCGTCGCGCGGCTGGTAATTCCGCGCTTGGATCTCGACGCGATCGTATTGGAAGGTGTTGACGGCGACGATCTCAACGCCGGTCCGGGGCATCTTCCCGGCAGCGCATTTCCGGGAGAGCCGGGCAACTCGGTCATCTCAGCACATCGCGATCGGCACTTCAACCATCTGGACGCGCTGGAATTGGGCGATACGATCGCGACCGAGTCGGGCGTCTACCGCAAGGACTGGGTGGTCGTCGGCAAGCGCATCCTGGGCAAAGACGATCCGGCATTGTTCCGGACGTCGAACGCAACCTTGACGCTCACCACGTGCTGGCCGATCCGATACCTTGGACCTGCGCCGGAGCGGTTGATCGTCACTGCGACACCGATTCAGTCGGGAACGACGGCGGGGGTGCGCTGAGGATCGAGGTCCGAGGGTTGTTAGTTTTTACCTCCCCGGTCTCGCGCTTTCCTTCACGCGTCCCTAGCCCCATACATGACCTTGATTCGCGTCCTGACCGAAATCGAAGCTGCGCTCAGTGCTGGCAGGCCAGTCGTCGCACTCGAGAGCTCAGTTCTCGCCCAGGGCTTGCCGATACCGCAGAATCGCGAAGCCGTTGAACGAATGACTGGGGCGGTGCAACGCGCTGGGGCCATCGCGGCGATCACTGCGATTGTGCAGGGGACCCCAGCCGTGGGGCTCGAGCCTGATGAACTCGAGCGATTTCTCCGGCGCGACGGGGTGCGGAAGGTCTCGGCACGCGACATCCCGTCGGTCGTAGCCAAGCGGGGCGACGGCGCCACGACCGTCGCTGCGACATTGGCGCTTGCGAGTGCCGTCGGTATCGAAGTCTTCGCCACCGGAGGCATTGGCGGTGTGCACCGTGACGTGCCGTACGATGAGTCAGCCGATCTGGCTGAGCTCGCGCGTAGCGCGATGATCGTCGTTTGCGCCGGCGCAAAATCGATTCTCGATCTGCCGGCAACGTGGGAACGTCTGGAGAGCCTCGGCGTGCCCGTCATCGGCTATCGTACGAGCGAACTGCCTGGCTTCTTCTGCGCCGAAACCGGCATTGTGCTCGACGCACGGGCCGACGACGTCGCTGAGATCGTGACCATGTTTCGCGCGCACCGCGCGCTCGGGCGCCCTCAGTCCTTGCTCGTCGTGCAGCCTCCTCCTGCGGCCCACGCGCTTCCTCGCGCCGACGTGGACCTGGCGGTCCAGCAGGCGCAAGCGGAAGCGAGGGAGAGTGGCATTAGCGGCGCGGCCATCACACCGTTTCTGCTTGCGGCCGTAACTCGTTTAACCGGTGGAAGTTCGCTCGATGCCAATCTCGCGTTACTCGAGCAGAATGCGTTGCTCGCGGGAGAAATTGCAACGATCTGTTGCGCAAGCGAGTCCGCGTTGTAAGTGGCGCGATACTATGAGTGAACGGGTGGGCCGGTGGAGCGGTGGACGACTGACTGATGTGCGTCGGCAATAGGCATAACATTCCGACTCCCGTCGTAATCGAGTCTCTGTCCGACGCTCCACCGACCACCCGTTCGCCACTCAAAAAAGAGGGCGCGCCAAACATACGCGCCATTGAACTTCCTTGTGCAGTGATGGTACTATAGCAGTACCCTCATGAGCTGGAGGCTTGCTGAAGATGGCCAACCCGTTCCTGAGTTCTGAGGAGTACGATGAACGCGCTCATCAGCTCTACAACGAAGGGCAGTATGACGATGCGCTCTCGGTTCTCCGGGAAGGACTCGCGCTCTATCCGAGCTCGGTAGAGTTGTATGTCGGGGTAGGGTACGCCCAGCTGGCGTGCGAAGAATATGGCTGGGCGCGCACTAGCTTTGAGCAGGCGCTCGTTCTCGAACCAGAGCATGAAGACGGTCTCGCCGGTCTCGGTGAGACACTTCTCAAGCTCGGTCAGGACGACGCGGCCATGCGCTGCTTTCGTCGCACGCTGGAACTTGGCTACGCGGACGATGTCGACCTCATGTTGCAGGTCGGGCGTTCGCTCTTCCGTGAAGCCTCGCTTCGCGACAAGCCCGAATACTTCGAGGCGGCAAAGGAGTTCTTCGAGACCGCCGTGCGCCAGGTGCCGGACTCGGCTGAGGCCATTGCGTGTGTCGGGTACACGCAGCATCGGCTCGGCGAGGACGACGCGGCGATCGGTTCGCTGCGCCGGTCGCTGCAGCTCGACAATGACCATGCAGAAGGGCGCATCTATCTCGCAAACATTCTGTACGATCAGACTGAGTACGAAGCCGCATTGTACCATTTCGAGCGTACCAATCCGGATGATCACTGGGATGAGCTCGGCATCTGGCGGCTGATCGAGCTCAAGCGGTCGCTCTACCACCTCGAGGAGAATGACCCGGAGTTGAAGCCCTGGGACGATCGTCTTGCCGAGCTTGCCAGCGATGTCGACGATATCGATACGATGCTCATGGAACTGGATCCGCAGTCAGGCGCGGATACTGCACCGGCGGCTGAGACGGCTCGGGGCCAGCTCGAGCTCTTTGGCACGCTCCTCAACTCGCTCGTCGAGACCAAGGAGCTTCCGGAGCATCAGATCATCGTGAACGACGGGACGCCGTTTGACGGGTCCTGGGAGGAGATCGTGCGCCATATCCGTGATCAGAAGGGAAATCCCGGCCATACCATGTACGAGTTCATGACCGGAATGTCGCGTGATGGTTTCCGGCAAACGGGAGTTCGCATCCCAATCAACGACGCGGAAAGCTTCATCCGCGGTAGCGCTGTAGCGGGGCTGCTCCGGATCGTTCGTTGAGTACGCCAGCACAGAGGGGCGCGCGCGCTGCACTCGATGCAGCGCGCCCGGCCATCGCGCGCCTCGATATCGGACGCGGCAGCGAAGATCTTGCCGCCGACCTGATCGAAACATGGAGCGCGATAGAAGCCGCGCTTCGCGCGCTCGTCGGCAGTTCCGTGCTCACCGGCCAGGCTCTGATCCGTGAAGCACGCCAACGCCAGCTGATCAATTTCGATCAGGCGAACGCGCTGGCGGAGTTTCAGGCGGTGCACGACCGCGTCCAGGACACGGCCTATCGTCCGACTGATGCCGACATCAACGCCGCGCGTGCCGCATATCTCAAGCTCGACACGGCGAGCATGGGCGATCTTGGCATCGAGCTGCCCCGTGTGCCGATGCAGGATCGTGCCGCCTCGGCACCTCTCGCCGCTGCTGCCGCGGCCGAACCCGCAGAAGTCGCACCGCCGCCGCGTCCACGGCGGTTCCCGTTGTGGGCGCTCGTGCTCGGTGTCGTCGTCATCGCGGCGGTCGCCGTCGGCGCGTACTACGCATTTTCTGGCGGAGATGAAAACGCGGCGCTGCAGCAAGGCATCGACGCCTATCGCCGTGGCCAGCGAGAGGCGGCAGTAAGCGCGTTCAACAAAGCGGTGCGCGACGACCCGCATGCGTCCCTGCCGCACATCTACCTCGCGCGCATGGCGCGCGAAGTGGGCAATTTCTCGCTTGCGTCTCAGGAATTGCAGCTCGCTCTGCAGGCGGATCCGAACAGCGCCACGGCATTGCGCGAGATGGGCGCCAATCTCCTCGCGCAGCGGAACTACGAGCTCGCTCGCCGCTTCTACGTGCGCGCGGTGCAGGCAGATCCAACCGACAAGACGGCGCAGGGCTACCTCGGCTGTACGCTGATGCGGCTGAATCGCGTACAGGAGGCGACGAACTTCTTGAGTCGCGCGGGGCAGGGGCCGTGGAGCAATTGCACGCCGGCCGTACCTGCGAACCCGAACCCGGCCGCATTGGGCACGAGAGCCCTGCCGCCGCCCTGACCCGATATACTGTTATACGCCCGCGCCTGGCGGCGGATCTCGCGCATGTTCGCGCCGGTGATCCGCCGTTCGTCGCATTTTCGTCTTTTCTTTCGACTTTACAAACGTGACCGCAACGTCTCCGCTCTCCATCATCGATCCGTCGTCGGTGATTCGTACCCGTTTGGCGAACGGACTCACCGTCCTGATCCGCCGCGATGCGTCAGCGCCCGTCGTCGCGATCGTCACGTACGTGAACGCCGGGTACTTCGACGAGACCGACGAGGTGATCGGCATCGCGCATGTGCTGGAACATATGTATTTCAAGGGTACGCCCTCGCGCGGCGTCGGCGAGATCGCGAAGCAGACGAAGGCGGTCGGCGGCTATCTCAATGCCGCCACGATCTACGATCACACGAGCTACTACACGGTTCTCCCGTCGTCCGGGCTGGTTCAAGGACTCGACGTACAAGCCGACGCATACGCCCGCTCGCTCATCGACACGGACGAACTGGCGCGCGAGCTCGAAGTCATCATTCAGGAAGCCAAGCGGAAGGCGGATAACCCGACGGCGGTTGCCACGGAAACATTGTACGAGCTGCTGCATGACCGGCACCGCATTCGTCGGTGGCGTATCGGACGTGAGTCTGGATTGCGCGCGCTGACGCGCGATGCGCTCATGGCCTTCTACCGGAACTTCTATCACCCCGGCAACACGGTGCTGTCCATCGTCGGGGACTTCGATACGGACGCCGTGCTCGCCGAAGTGCAGCAGAAGTACGGCGTGTTGCCAGCCGGCGAACCCTCCCGGCATCCCGGCCTTACAGAGGAGGGAGTGTCTGGCTTCCGCTACCGCGAGTGGACTGGTGACATCGGACAGGCGCAGCTCGCCTTTGGGTGGCGTACGCCCGGCACGACCCATCCAGACACGCCGGCGCTCGACCTGCTTGGCGCCGTGCTTGGCAGCGGCCGCGCGTCGCGCCTGTATCGCGCGGTACGCGAGCGGCGACTTGCATCGTCGGTATCGGCGTACAACTACACGCCCACCGAAATCGGCGTGTTCGTCGTCCATGCCGAGACGACGGCGACATCCACGGCCGACGCGTCGCGCGCGATCTGGGATCAGCTTCGAGCCGTGCGGAACGGAGATATCGGCGAGCTCGAAGTGGAGCGTGCGAAGCGAGTCTACGAATCGCAGTTCGTGCGACGGCTCGAAGACATGGAAGGGCAGGCGAACTATCTGGCAGAATGGGAAGCACTGGGAGATTGGCGTATGGGCGACCGCTATCTCGAGCGGTTGCTGACGACGACGCGCGACGACATCGTCACGGCCGCAAGACGCTATCTCGATCCCGACAACACGGGGGTCGTCATCTATCGGCCGATCGAGAGCGCGCCGGTTGCGGCCGATGCCGACACGATGCGCGTTCTGCTCGATCACGAGCCGTGTCCGGAGCCACTCCCGGCGGCCGCGCCGTACGAGGCGCACGTCTTACCGGTCGCTCCAACGCCCACGTTCGAAGGCGAAGACGCTGGTGTCCGTGTGTACCGCACTGCGCATGGCGTCCCGATTCTCGTGCGCATCAAGCCGAATGCTCCGCTGGTGCATGCGGGCGTGTTCATGATGGGCGGCGCGGCCGAGGAGTCGCCCGAGCGCGCCGGTCTGACGACGCTGCTCATGCGAACGGCGGTCAAGGGTACCACGACGCGCAGTGCGTTGCAGATTGCCGAGGAAGGGGAGATGCTCGGTGGCAGCGTCGGTGGAGCGGCAGGATCGGAGAGTTTTGGCTGGTCGATCTCGGTACCGGGACGCTATGCAGCCGGAGCCATCGAACTGCTCGCGGATGTTGTGCAGCGTTCGACGTTCGACGAGGCGGCGCTCGACACGGAGCGGGCGATCGCGCTGGCTGACGTCATCGCCGTGCGCGACGACATGTACCGGTACCCCCTGCGCTTGGCGACACAGGCGGCGTTTGCCGGACATCCATACGGCACTCCCGCCAGTGGCACCGAGCAGACGCTCGCCCGGATCAGCGTCCGTGACGTGCGCGCCTGGCACGCCGAGCGTGCCATGACCGCCGCGTCGGTGATCGCGATTGTCGGTGACGGCGATCCCGATGAATTCGCGCATCTGGCCGCGCGCGCGTTCAGCGAGTTGCGGCACGTGGAGCCGCGGACCATTCCGGTACCGGACTGGCCGCACACCCTGACGACGTGCGTCGAGACCCGGGATCGCGCGCAGTCGGCTCTGGCGCTGCTGTTTCAGGGGCCCGCGCGGAACGATGACGATCGGTTCTCGGCCGCCATGATCGCGAGTGTCGCCAGCGGCCTCGGCGGCAGGTTCTTTGATGAGCTTCGCGATAAGCGATCGCTCTGCTACACGGTGAACGCCTTCATCGCCGATCGCCAGGTTGCCGGCACCTTCGGCGCATACATCGCCACGTCGCCGGAGCAAGAGGACGCTGCGCGAGACGGTCTGCTCGCGGAGTTCCGCCGGTTCCGGGAGGAGTTGGTCTCGCCCGAAGAGCTCGAGCGCGCACAGCGCTATGCCGTTGGTGTACATGCGATTCGCCAGCAAAGCGGTGGCGCGGTGCTCGGAGACATGGTGGACGCGTATCTGTTCGGGACGCTCCGCGAATTGTCGGAGTACGATTCGCGCGTGCTTGCCGTGACCGCCGAGTCCATGGTGCGCGCCGCGGAAAAGTTCTTCGATCCGAGCCGCCGCGTAGAGGGAATCGTGAGGGGGAGACGATTGTAGGAGATCGACCAAGCCGCTGACTTACCGGTTGTCAGGAAAGCTCCTTCAGTGATGCGAGCGTCGCCGGACACTACCCCGGGGTCACGCCAACAATGTTCGTGGGATGACACCTCATGAGGGTGCATCACCAGCCGTGGGTCACGCCGGGCGGACCGGGTACGCGCCGACCGCCTCGCAGAATCCCCTCCTCGATTCGTTCTCGTACGACGACGCGATCGTCCGAAAGTTCATGCTCGCCACCTTTGTCTGGGGTCTGGTGGGCATGCTCGTCGGTCTGTTCATCGCGACGGAGCTTGTTCTCCCGTCACTGAACGTCACGCCGTGGCTGTCGTTCGGGCGTCTGCGGCCGCTGCACACGAACGCGGTCATCTTCGCCTTCGCGGGCAATGCCTTCTTCACAGGCTGTTACTACTCGTTGCAGCGCTTGTGCAAGGCGCGGATGTTCTCCGACAGAGTCAGCGCGTTTCACTTCTGGGGTTGGCAGGCAATCATCGTTGCCGCGGCGATTACCCTGCCGCTCGGATTCACGCAGGCAAAGGAGTACGCAGAACTGGAATGGCCCATCGACATTGCGATCGCGGTGGTGTGGGTGGCTTTCGCCGTCAACCTGTTCGGCACTATTGCCAAGCGTCGCGAGCGGCACCTCTACGTTGCGATCTGGTTCTACATCGCCAGCGTCGTCACCGTCGCCGTGCTGCACATCTTCAACAATCTCGCGCTTCCCGCTGGCCCCCTGAAGAGCTACTCCCTGTATGCGGGCGTGCAAGACGCATTCATGCAGTGGTGGTACGGGCACAACGCCGTGGCGTTCGTCCTCACCACGCCCTTCCTCGGCCTGATGTACTACTTCATGCCGAAGGCGGCCGAGCGACCGGTCTATTCGTACAAGTTGTCCATCCTGCATTTCTGGTCCCTCGTCTTCATGTACATCTGGGCGGGGCCGCACCATCTGCATTACACGGCGTTGCCGGAGTGGGCGTCGACACTCGGTATGCTGTTCAGTGTGATGCTCTGGATGCCGTCGTGGGGCGGCATGATCAACGGCCTGCTCACCCTGCGTGGCGCCTGGCACAAGGTGGTGGAAGAACCAGTGCTCAAGTTCTTCGTGGTTGCCATCACCGCGTACGGAATGGCGACCTTCGAAGGACCAATGCTCTCCGTGAAGAGCGTCAACGCGCTGGCCCATTACACCGACTGGGTGATCGCACACGTACACACCGGCACGCTGGGGTGGAACGGTTTTCTCACGTTCGGCATGATCTATTGGCTGTTGCCGCGCATCTTCCAGACAAAGCTGTACAGCAAGAAGGCCGCGGAGCTTCACTTCTGGGTGGCGAGCTTCGGCATTCTGCTCTATGTGGTGGCGATCTACAGCGCTGGCGTGACACAGGGCCTCATGTGGCGCGCCTTTGATTCGACGGGCCGTCTCGCCTACCCCGACTTCATCGAGACGGTGGTCAAGCTCGTTCCCATGTATTGGATGCGCGCGGCCGGTGGCGGACTGTACATCATCGGCATGTTGATCCTCGGTTGGAATATCCTCATGACATGGCGGACGCGGCCCGCGCAGTACGACGTGCCGGTCATTCAAGCGCCACGGCTCGAGAAGGAATACCGGGAGCCCGCTGGTCAGTCGCCGCCCGTTGGTGCGTGGGCTCGTTTCGTTGCGCTCGGCTGGCACCGCACGTGGGAGCGGCGGTGGATACTGTTCAGCGGTGCGACCGTCATCGCCGTGGGCGTCGCGTCGCTGTTTGAGATCATTCCCACATTCCTCATTCGCTCGAACGTGCCGACGATCGCGTCGGTGAAGCCCTACACGCCGCTCGAACTGGCGGGACGCGACATCTACGTTCGCGAAGGGTGCTTCAACTGCCATTCGCAGATGATTCGCCCGTTCCGTCACGAAACGGAGCGTTTCGGTGAATACTCCAAGCCGGGCGAATTCGTCTACGACCATCCGTTCCTGTGGGGCTCGCGTCGGATAGGTCCCGATCTGGCGCGCGAGGGTGGCAAATATCCCGACCTCTGGCACGTGCGCCATATGCAGGATCCGCGGTCCATCACTGCGAAGTCGATCATGCCAGCGTTCCCGCAGCTGTTGACGAACACTCTCGACTTCAACGTGATGCAGCGGCATGTCGATGCGATGGCCATGCTGGGCGTGCCGTACGGCGACGCGGTGAAGCCGGGCGCCGCGCAGGCGATGGCGGAAACGCAGGCGAAGCAGGTTGCCGACGGCATTGCCCAGAACGGTGGGCCGGCGGGACTGCAGCGCAAGGAAATCGTGGCGCTCACGGCGTATCTGCAGCGGCTGGGTCGGGACATCAAGGCAACGTCGGTCGCTACAACCGGGGCGCCGTGATGAAGTCCATCTCCGATGTGGTGAGCGGGTCTGGCCTTGCCGTGTACGCCGAGATCGCGCTCGTGATCTTCTTTCTCGTGTTCGTCGCACTGATCGTACGTCTGCTGATGTCGAGCAAACGCAGCTTCGCTGACCAGACGCGGCTCCCATTCGAGGACGGATCCGGCAATGCCGCTAATCCTCCATCCACGCACGACGTGCGAGGAGCGAAGCATGTCGAACGGTGAAACGGATCAGGATCGTCTGCTCGAGCATGCTTATGATGGCATACAGGAATACGACAACCCGCTGCCGCGCTGGTGGGTATGGATATTCTACGGCACGATCGCCTTCGCCGTGCTCTACGCCTTCGAGCCCACGCGTACGCTGCGCGGACCTGGACGCGTCAAGGAGTATGAGCGACAGGTTGCCGCCGCGGCAGAGCGCTGGCCGCAAGGCAGCGGAACCGTCAGTGCCGCGGCGCTCGCCGCGCTGGCCAGGGATCCAAAAGCTCTGGATTCCGGCAAGGCGGTATTTGCCGCCAACTGCACCCCCTGTCATGGCCCGGACGGCGGCGGGATCATCGGTCCCAATCTCACTGACGCGTATTGGCTGCACGGCAATTCGTTGCCTGAGATCTACAAGACGGTGAGCGAAGGGGTCCTCGCGAAGGGTATGCCGAATTGGGGCAAGTTGATCAAGCCCGATCAGGTCAAAGACGTCGTCGTCTATGTGAAGTCGCTCGAAGGCACGACGCCAAAGAATCCGAAAGCCCCCCAAGGAGTGCTGGTAACGGCACGATGAGCGCGCCGGCGGTAGTCGGCCGCGTACTGCCGACTCTGAATGAAGACGGGTCGCGCCGTTGGCTGCGGCCCAAGCCGTCATACGGGAAGTACTTTCGACGCCGGCGTATCACAGCGTACGGATTGATGCTCGTGTTCTTTGTCATCCCGTATGTGCGGATGAGAGGAAAGCCGCTCATCCTGCTCGATCTGCCAGAGCGCCAATTCACCTTCTTTGGCGCCACGTTCCTGCCGACCGACACGTTGCTGCTCATGCTGCTCATTGCCAGCGTGTTGATCACCATCTTCCTGCTCACGGCGCTGTTCGGCCGGGTGTGGTGCGGCTGGGCGTGCCCGCAGACGGTGTACATGGAGTTCCTCTTTCGGCCGCTCGAGCGGTGGCTGGAAGGAGGCCGGAGTGGCTCGGTACAGTTGGACAAGGAGCACGCGCGCGGCCAGCTGCACCCGCGGCGTCTCGCGAAGTACAGCGTCTACCTCGTGCTCGCGCTGTTCCTCGCACACACGTTCCTCGCCTACTTCGTGGGAGTGGACCAGCTCGCAGACTGGGTGCGCCGCTCCCCCGTGCAGCATCCGACGTCGTTCGCCATCATGGCGCTGGTGACGGCGGCGATCGTATTCGACTTCACGTTCTTTCGCGAACAGACGTGTATCGTCGCCTGCCCGTACGGGCGCTGGCAATCAGTGCTCCTCGACAAGCAGTCGCTCGTTGTCGCCTACGATCGTGCGCGCGGCGAGCCGCGCATGAAAGGGAAGGTGCGTCCCCCGGATGCCGGAGACTGTATCGATTGCGGCGCCTGTACGCTCACGTGTCCCACTGGCATCGACATTCGTGACGGGTTGCAGATGGAGTGCATCCATTGCGCCCAATGCGCCGATGCGTGCGACGGCATCATGGCACGTATCGACAAGCCTCGCGGACTCATTCGTTACACATCGACGGCGGCATTGATGGGTGAACGCGTTCGGCGGCTGCGCCCGCGCGTCGTGCTCTATCCATTGGCGCTCGCGCTGAGTCTCGGCGGTTTCGTGTATGCGCTCGATACCGAGCCCCCGGCGGACGTCACCGTGCTGCGCGGACAGGGGGAGCCGTACGTGATCGAAGCCGACGGCCGCGTCGCCAATCAAGTGCGAGTGAAGATCACCAATCGCTCGCGCGTCGACCATCAGTACCGCGTCGCCGTCACCGGGGCGGAGGATGCCCAGGTCATCGAACCCGGGCTGCCGCTGTCCGTGGCCTCTGGCGCAACCGAGACGACCAGCCTGTTCATTCTGGTGCCGGAATCCGCGTTTCACGATGGCGAACGCCATGTGATGCTCACCGTGACCGACGAAGCCAGATATCACGAGACGATTCCCTATCGCCTGGTAGGTCCCGAGAAGGAGCAGCAGGACGAGTCGGAACGACGCGCACGGGAGGGACATCGATGAAGCGCGGAGCGGGATGGCCCATTGCGGTCATGGCGATTCTCGCCACGACGGTCGGTGTGGATGTCTGCATGGCGGTGATCGCCGGCGACGATCCGTCATTCTCCGTCGAGCAGGATTACTACAAGAAGGCGATCGGTTGGGACAGCACCATGGCTCAGGCGCGTGAGAACCAGCGGCTTGGCTGGCGTCTGCAGCCGCGACTCGGGGCCATGTCATCGAACAACGGGGCCCGGCTCGATGTCGTGCTCGTCGATTCCGTCGGAGCGCCGATTCGCGACGCGACGGTACGGGTCTCCGCGTTCTACAACGCACGCGCGTCGGCCATCGTCCATGCCACGCTCGATCGCAGACCCGCTGCGTATTCTGTGCAACTGCCGGTCACCCAAACCGGCGAATGGGAATTCCGCTTCGACGTGTCGCGCGGAGCACAGCGCTTCACGAGCATCTCCCGAATCGAGGCAGTCGCCGCTGGTCGAACCACGTGACCCTCGTCGTCGGGATCCTCGTGGCGAGCCTCTTGGGAAGCGTGCACTGTGCCGCGATGTGCGGTGCGTTCACCTGCCTGTACAGTCCGGCGGATGCCACCCGCACGTGGCACACGCATGCATCATACAATGGTGGACGTTTGGTGTCGTACGTGTTGCTCGGGGCCCTCGCCGGCGTGGCGGGCGCACGAGTGAACGACGTGGGTCATCTGGCAGGCGTCGGGCAGTTGGCGGCCGTGGTCGCCGGTGTGCTGATGATCCTGTGGGCGGGCAGCGCGATCGGCGCCACCGTTGGCCTCCGTGTTCCCGTGACGCTCGCGCCGGAGTGGGCGCGGCGTTTCATTGGCCAATTGCTCGTCGCGGGGCGCGACCGCCGCCCCGCCGCGCGTGCGATGCTCATTGGACTCCTCACGACGCTGCTGCCGTGCGGATGGCTATACACATTCGTCGTCGTGGCGGGAGGCACCGGGAGCGCACTGGCCGGCGCCGGTGTGATGATGGCGTTCTGGGTGGGAACGGTACCAGCGCTGGTCGTCATCGGCGCTGGTGCGGCGCGGCTGTTCGGCCCCATGCGTCGCCGGCTTCCCGTTGTCAGCGCCACAGTCGTGCTGGTGCTCGGGCTCCTGTCGATCGCCGGCAAGCTTCACCCACCGGCCATCGGTCAACATGCGCACATGAGCGGCGTGCATGCCGATCGGTGACACGATGTCACTGGCGTCACTCGTGGGCTCGCCGGCAACGGCGCGCACGACATGCACACACTGTGGACTCGACGTGCCACTTGGCGCGGTCGACCTGCAGGAAACCACGCAATTCTGCTGCACGGGATGTCGCACCGCGTTTGCGATCCTGCACGACCATGGGCTGGATCACTACTACGATTTCGCCGAACGCCGCGATTCGCCGGTGCGCGTGAGTGGCAGAAACTTCGACGAGTTCGATCACGCCGCATTCAGCGAGTTGTACGTTCGCGCCCTGCCGGACGGGCTGGCGGAAATCGAGCTGTATCTCGAGGGCGTACACTGTGCGTCATGCGTGTGGCTGGTAGAGCGTGTGCCACTCGTCATTGCCGGTGTGCAGAGGACCGAACTCGAAATCCGCCGGTCGCTGGCCCGCGTCGTGTGGAATCCGTCGACCGTCCGGTTGTCGGCCATCGCGCGCACGCTCGATTCGCTTGGCTACGCACCGCATCCGTTTCGCGGGGTGACCCGTGATGCCATGCGGAGGCGCGAGGACCGCGCCATGCTCGTGCGCATCGGTGTTGCCGGTGCGATTGCCGTCAATGTGATGCTCGCCGCGCTGGCGCTGTACAGCGGCTGGATTGGCGGCATGGACGCGCAGTTCACACGATTCTTCCGCTGGATCAGCTTCGGGCTCGTCACGCCGGCGCTGTTCTGGCCGGGCCGAGTCTTCCTCGCGGGAGCCTGGTCGGCCCTCCGCGCTCGCACGCTGCACATGGATGTTCCTATCGCCCTCGGATTGGCGGCCGGGTATACGCAGGGCGCGATCAACACCATCCGAGGGTCTGGCCCGATCTACTTCGATGGTTTGGCGGCGCTGATCTTTGCGCTCCTCGTCGGTCGCTATCTGCAGCAGCGGGGGCAGCGCGCCGCCGCGGACAGCTCCGAGCTGCTGTTCTCGCTCACGCCGAGCACGGCTCGCGTCGTTGGCGAGGCTGGCGGCGTCCAGGAGATACCGGCGCAAGCGCTGCTCCCTGGCATGCGCATGGATGTTCGCGCCGGCGAGACGTTTGCCGCCGACGCCGTGATCGTCTCGGGTTCGACGCAGGTGGATCTGTCGCTGCTCACCGGCGAGTCTCGCCCGGTGTCAGTGTGCGAGGGCGGAGCCGTGTTCGCGGGCACGGTGAACCTCTCGACACCGGTGCAGGCTCGCGTGACACAAGCGGGCGAAACGAGCCGTGTGGCGAAGATCATGCGGCAGGTGGAAGAGAGTGCGGCTCGCCGCGCACCGATCGTGCTGCTGGCCAATCGCCTGGCGGCGTGGTTCGTCGGAGCCGTCCTGGTGCTCGCCGCGGCGACGTTCGTCGTGTGGCGCCTCGTGGATCCCTCGCGCGCCGTCGACACCGCCGTCGCGGTGCTCATCGTGACCTGCCCGTGTGCACTCGCGTTGTCCACGCCGCTCGCCGTGTCAGTGGCGATCGGCCGGGCCGCGCGTTCGGGCATGTTCGTGAAGGGCGGCGACGCGCTGGAACGCCTCGCTCGTCCCGGGCATCTCTTTCTCGACAAGACCGGAACGATCACGGAAGCGCGTACGACGCTCGTGGCATGGACTGGCCCTGATTGGGTGCGTCCGCTCGTGCTCGCGCTCGAGCACGGATCGTCTCACCCGATCGCCTCCGCGTTCCAGCGTGCCTGGCCAGAGGTGTCACCGGCGGCCGCGAGCCGCGTATCGCACGCGATGGGCGACGGCATCGCCGGTCGTGTGGAAGGACACGATGTGGTGATCGGAGCGCCGGCATTCGTTGCACGCCACGCGCGAGGAGGCGAGACGAGCGATAGCCATGGGGGCGCGCTCACACCGGTCGCCGTTGCCGTCGATGGCGTCGTCGTCGCACGCGGCCGTATTGGCGATCCGGTACGCGCAGATGCGCGCGTCTCCATTGCGCGTCTGCGCGACCGGGGCTGGACAATCAGCCTACTGTCGGGAGATTCGGCGGCCGTGGCCCGCGACGTCGGAGCATTCGTCGGCATCCCGCCGGAGCGCTGCATCGGTGGTGCGACACCGGAAGTCAAACGGCAGGTGATCGAAGCCGCTCGGGCGCGCGGGCCCGTCGTCATGGTTGGCGACGGCATCAACGACGCCGCGGCCATGGCGGCAGCCTCGGTTGGTGTCGGCGTGCATGGCGGAGCGGAAGCTTGCCTCGCGGCGGCGGACGTCTACCTCACGCGCCCTGGCCTGGAGCCGTTAGTGCGGCTCATCGACGGCGCGCAACGCACCCTGCGTGTCATCGAATGGAATGTCGCGTTCGCCCTCGCTTACAACATCCTGGGCGCCGGTATGGCCGTCGCGGGGCGGCTCACGCCGCTCGTCGCTGCCGTGCTGATGCCGGCCAGCTCGATCACCGTCGTGCTCACGTCATGGCGAGCGAGAACATTCAGAGAGGAGACATGAGCGTTCTGTATATCGTCCTCCCGCTTGCCCTTCTCATCGTCGGCGTCGCCGTGGCGGCGTTTGTCTGGGCCACTGCCCGCGGTCAGTTCGACGACCTCGACACACCGAGTGTGCGCATGCTGCACGACGACGACCCGCCACCGAGGCCGTGAAGCGCACGGCTCATCGCGCCGATTCCCGAATTTGCTGAATGGCTCGCATCACCGTGCGCGTCACGGGCCTCAACCGTCCGTTCGGCGCCCGCAAGCCACGCGACTGACCGTAGTCGCCCGCTTCGTATACCACCACGCCCTTGATTGCTGGATGATCGGTCGCCCAGGCGAAGACCTGCCACACGGCTTCCTCCTGACTCGTCTCCCCAAAGGCGAGGGGATAGCCACCCGTTGCGAACACCCAATGCTCCTTGCGCGATGGGGTCGCGCGCATCCATCGGTCGGCGGTGCGCGTGTCTGACTCGATTCCGCCGCCGGTATACGGCGATGGAAAAAGCGAAAACCCGACGATGTCGATCGGCGACGATGGTGAAGCCGCCCACGCGTAGAGGGCGCTGTCCGTCGTGCGATACGATGACGCCGCGACCCCGACCCGTGTGTTGCGGTTGATGCTCTTTACCAGGCGCGCTGCGTCGGTGAGATAGGTCTTCCATTGCTGCACAGGGAGCAACCCGAGGGAACGCTCTCCGCTGCCGTACGGGTCTTCCGCTGGCAGAATGATGTCGGGGTGAAGCGTTGTCATGACCCGCCGCAGCGTCGCGAGACGCTGTGCTTCGTCGAGCGGTAACGGGCTCAACTGCGGGAAGATCTCGCCCCGGTAGCCAATCGCCACGATCAACGTGGTACTGTCGCGACGCGGCGATCCAAACACATGCGCGAGCGAATCGATGGTCGCCTTTCCCGCTCCGGGTGCGACAACGATTTCTATGGCATCTACGTCCAGCGTGTCGACGAGTGCGGAGTCATTCTTCAGTGCCAGGGCCGGCGGCGGACCTGCGAGATCCGGCAGAATCTTGAGTCCAACTGCGAAGTCGGCGTCGGGGCGCTCGCGAAGTTGATCGTGCCGGTGCACTGCGGAGTTGCGGAGTTGCGTCACGGCGTTCGGCGCACCGATTGTCACGAGTATCACCATCCACAAGATGGCCAGCGCTGTCATGAACAATCGGAACGATCCCGTCAGCTTGCGCAGCACGGGGAAAGCGGGCGACACCATGGGCATGTTGACGTACAACGGAGTCGCCAGAACGCTTGAAGTACCCGTGGAAAACACCATCCCCAGGCTCTGCGCCGCCAGCAGCACCACCAGCGGTTTGGCCGGTGTATGGCCGTGTGCTACCATGTAGCGCACCACGCCGATGGTGGCGATGAGAATGTCGTACACCGCGATCGGAATTCCCCACACGATGTTCACCAGCCTGCGGGCCAGCGCATATAACGCCTGTATGGCGATCAATACCAGCACGGCCGGCCACAGCCAATCCATTGCGATCACGGCGCGGCCCGTGATCATGGTCGATGTCGCGAGGTTGAACACGAGCCCGGGAAGCACGAGCAGCGCCGCCAGGCCGCATATGGCCTGAAAGACGCGCGGCGCCTGGCGGTTCTGCGCAATGCGCCCCGCCAACACGATGTCCCAGATCAGAATGATGACCGTCAGCGCGAGGTGCGCTGGCGCGAGCAAGGATCTCATCCGCGGCCGCGGGTGTCGCTCTTGATGTCGCGCGCCGAGAGTCGGCGGGCGAACACATCCAAGGCTTTGCGAAAGTCGTGCGAAGCCGGCGCAACGACGTCGTACAGCAGAGCCTGACGTTCCGGAATGGAATGCAGAGCCATATGGCCGCTGTCGAGCAGCACCATACAGGAAACGGCATCTCCGGGCTCTACGCGCATCGACGGCACCCCGTGCAGACTGAACCCCGCCGCGCTCGCGGCGGCGATCAATAGTCCGCCGAGCAAGGTCGCGTCGCGCAACTGCTCGGCGGGCACACCGAGGAATTCAGCGGTGAGATGGGTGTGTGACGCGTCCACCGTCACGCGTGCGACATTCGCGCGGACGGGCTGCACGCGACGACGAGTGTAGCCGTGAGAATGAATCGGGAGCGCAGAAGCATAGGCGCTGAACAAGAATCCGGTAACGAGGACGAGCAACGAGCAACGAGCAACGGTTCTAGAACATCGACATCGCCAGGATCGACCGCAGCGAATCGTTTGTCGAGCGAAGTCGCATGGACAACAGACGTATGCATGCCCATAGCACCTTGTACGCCAACTCGCGATTGAAGTCGAGCAGCATCTCGAAATCGGCGCGGCTGATCGTCAGCACCGTCGTGCCCCCATTGGAAATCGCGTCGGTCGAGCGCTCGGTCCGATCGAACACCGCCATTTCCCCGAACAGGGAACCGGGCTTGAGCACGGCGAGCGCTTCCTCGCCGCTGCCTGGCACATCGCGGCTGATGCGGACCTGACCTTCAACGATCAGATAGAGCCGGTTGCCGTGTTCGCCCTCGCGAAAGATGTATTCACCGGAGACAAACTTCTCCTCCGTGCAGACTTCGGCCACCTGGGCGAGCTCGTCATCATCCAGATCCTTGAAGATTGCCACTCTTTTTAGGAGATCGGTGACGTCGGCCATACGCTGCCTCAACGAGAGCGGAGACTGGCGAAGCTACGAGGGCCGAAACTCGCTGGCAAGCGGGGCACGGCGCCCATTAGAATTGACCCATGGCGCCGCGCGCGAAATTCCGCGATCTCCCAAACATCATCTCCTCCTCGCGCGTTGTGCTCGCCGTAGCCTTTGTGTGGGCTGACGGCGTCGACGCGCGGTTGGGGCTCGTTGGCGTCGCCGCGATGACGGACTTTCTCGACGGCTGGGTGGCGCGTCGCGGCAAGTGGACATCGCGGTGGGGCGCGCTGATCGATCCAATCGCCGACCGGGTGTTCGTGCTCGTCGCCGTGTCCACCTTCTTGTTTGATGGTGCGCTCTCCACGGTCGGCTACTTTGTCATGATCTCGCGCGATCTCATGACGGCCGTCGGCTTCCTCGTCGCGCGCGCGGTGCCGTGGCTCCGGCCGGTGGAGTTCAAGGCGCGAAACTCGGGGAAGCTCGTCACGGTATTGCAGCTCGCAACATTCATCATGCTGCTTCGTTTTCCCGATTGGGTCACTCCATTTCTGTGGGCGGTCGGCATCGTGTCCGCGTATTCGATCGTGGACTACGCTTACGCGCTGTGGCGCGCGCGCGTCTCGTGAGGGTGCTCCACGGTGCGCTGCTCGCGGCCGCAACATTCGTTGGCGCACGCGCGGTCCGCGCTCAGAACGCGCCACCGCCGCGCTACGCCGAGTATCGCGCCGACGCCATCATCGGCAACGGTACAGCCGCTGAAGCTGGTGCCGGCATCGTGATTCCGTTTGGTATGTACGTGCGCATGGGTGTGGATGGTGCGGCAGGCGCCACGTGGCGCGGCACAGCTGCGCATGCGAGCGGGCGCGTAGACGCGATCGCTCGCTTTCTCCTCGATCCCTTTCGGGAGGTGCCCGTGGGACTCTCTCTCGGCGGTGGTGTGAGCGTTCCGTACACGAGCGGCGACCGGAATGTGCGACCGTACCTCACGGCTGTCGTAGACATCGAGGGACGAATGCGCGGCGCGATCACCCCGGCAATTCAAGTCGGTCTCGGTGGCGGCACTCGAGTGGGTATTGTGTTGCGAACGTCGTCGCGCACGTGGCGCTGACGTGCATGTGGCGCGCCGGAGCCGTGTAAACGCACGGCATTGAATGGTTTAGAGGGTTTGAAACCCGATTGCCAATCGGTGTGCAACTGACTAGATTCATAGAGCGACACGCGCGCAGAACGCCGCGTGGATAAGGTCCGGCACGAGGGGCCTACCGACAGCGATTCTTTTTTGGTTCTGCTGCCGCCCGATCGACCGTCAGCACGGAATTGGCGGCACTCTATCGTCCGAACGGAGGCTCGATGACTGCAATCTCGCCCACGCACCACTTTGCGGAGCGTGACAGGTCGGATCCGCTTTCATTTCTCGCTTCGCATCGCGCGCTCGCCGCGTGTACGCGAGAGCTGACACGACTCGGCGACGAGATCGTCGCGTACGTTTCCAAGACGGCTCCAGTGGCCGATGGAGAGAAGCCTGAGGTACGCCTGTCACCCGGCCGATTCATCCTGCAACTTGGACCTGTCGCGCTGACGCTCGCGTGGCTTCGGAGCACGCCGGATTCAGTCGCCGAAGGTGAGTTGCTGATCATCGTCTGGCGCGGCACCGTCGGTACGCGTCGCGCGCACTCGCCAGAACGTCCGATGCAGAATGGCCAACAGACAGCGTCTCCCGCTTGGGAAGACGTATTCATTGCCGTCGCCTCAAACGAGGCGAGTTGGGTCTGGCGGCCGAAGAGCGTAGATCTTGGTGGTCTGACCTCGCCCGAGCTCGCGAAGCACTGCGCCGAGCGCTTGGATATCGCGCGTCGCGAGCTCTCCGACGCTGGCTGAGGTCGTGCTCGGCGTACTGACGTCTACGCTGTTCACACAATAGCGAAATCGACGCGCTGCCTCGCGCGTCTACCAGTTCAAGCGTGAAGTAAGGCGACTAGCCCGTTAGCGAGGACGCTGACGGGCTGCCTTGGCGCGCATACGCTGTGCGGCTTTCGCCTTGATCTGTCGCGCTTCACTCGGCTTCACATAATGCCGACGCTTGCGCAGCTCGCGAAGAATTCCCGACTTCTGCATCTGGCGCTTGAACGTCTTGAGCGCCCAGTCCATGCGATCGGCTTCGTTCAGATGAATCTCTGGCATTTTGCCTCAGTTGAAGATCAAGACGACGCCGCGCATTCAAGCAATGATCACTCGAACGCGCGGCGCTGACCAGCTCCGCGAACGGAGCCAGTCGGTCGATTACGCGTTGAGCTTCGTCACGTTCTCGGCGGCCGGGCCCTTCTGGCCCTGCACGATGTCGAACTCGACGCGCTCGCCCTCGGCCAGCGTCTTGAAGCCGCTGCCCTGAATGGCGGAATGATGGACGAAGCAATCCTTGGCGCCGCCTTCCGGCGTGATGAAGCCAAAGCCCTTATCGTCGTTGAACCACTTAACGGAACCAGTCGTACGCATATCGAACTCCTTGTACAATTTGCTGTGGTCGGAGTCCGGTATAGCCGTACGAGCCGAGACACAACGTGCGCGTGAGTGAGACCCCCCACGCCAGGCAGCTCGCAGACCACGAGCGCGACACAACGCAAAAAGAGCCTGCTCGCATTTCGGCAGGCCCCTGGTCGATCGGAACTTGTCCACGCGAACAGCGCGTGTGTCGCTCCTCTAAGAGTAGTCCGATCGGGCTTGCCGCGCAACGATTGGTTTAGAAACATCGAAGTATGGCGTGCGCGGCGGCCCCATGTATTGCTCGGTGTCAACGCCAAGGCCAACGCCGGGAACAACGAAAACGCCCCCATTCCGGGGGCGTTGGATGTCCAGCGGTGCTACGCAGCAGCCGTGTCGTCGCGCTTCTTCGGCGGCTGAGCGAAACGCTCACCCAGTTTCCGCAGCTCTTTGATCTGCTCAGCGGAAAGCTCAGGATAACGGTCCGTCATGTAGCCCATGGTTTCGTTGAACCACTCGTCTCGATGCTCAGGAACGGATTCGACGACGCCACACCGCATAATATGCTGGAACAGCTCATCGCGAGCCTCCTCATACGGCGAGGGCGTCGCGGGGGCCTTTATGGTACGGTTCTTCGTTTTGGCCATGCTTAGGGGTTATGGGAGAGAGAGATAACAATCTAACGCACTTAGGCACAGATTCGCTGCCGAATTCAGAGCATGATGCGTTCCGCTCAGTCCGTGCGTGCCATGACCGCCGTGCCTACGAATTCGAGGATCATGCTGGCCAATGTCGGCGCAGCCTCCTCCGGGACCAGTCGCCCCGTTCCGGGCAGCCTCACCAGGCGGGCTCCGGGAATTGTGTCCGCCACCTCGTCGCCCAATTTGGGGCCGATAAACGGGTCCTGATCGCCCCACACGACCAGCGTCGGGCAGTCGATCTGGCCAAGATCCACCTCGGCCATGTCCTCGTCGTCCACGGCACGAGCCAGTGCCAGGAGATGGTTCAGCCCGTCCTCGCCGACGAAGGGCGCCAGGTACCGCGCCAGCAGGGCGTCCGGCATCTTCGACTCGTCGGCGACGCTGCGTTCCAGCAGTTCGCGCATGAGCGGCGCCGCGCCCAAGACGCCACGCGAGATTTTGAATGCATACCGTCCGGTGTTGCGCTGCATTCTCTTGATGTCGTCGGCCGGGATGTCATCGAACGCGATCGGATTGATGAGCACCAGACGCTCCACCCGATCCGGCCGGTTGAATGCCAGGTGCATCGCGATCGCACCACCGAGATCAATGCCGACCACCGTGGCCTTGGTGAGCCGGAGCGCCGTCAGGGCGCGGTCGAGATAGTCTGACTGCGCAGCGATGCCATACTGTGCGTCGAACGGGCGATCGGACTCACCGTAGCCGAAAAGGTCGACCGCGAACGCCGTTCGGTTCGCCATTGCGAGTATCGGGCCGACCTCGCGCCAGAGGAAACTGCAGGTGCCAAACCCGTGTACCAGCAATATCGGCGCGCCGCCATGTCCGTAGCGCTCCACGTGCATGGAACCAGGACCGACGGGAATGCGAAGGAGGTCTGCGTCCATGGAGATGAGAAATTGGAGATGGAAGGTTGGCGATCGCGATAGCGTCGAAGGTTCGGCTCATGACCGGTCGTTCCCCTCTCCCGTCGCACTCGGCAACTTCCTTGCGCAACCTAGGTACCATGATAGCATCTTTCTCCATGGTTGAGACGGCCGAATTCGCGGCGGTCGGAGGCTGGCGACATGTCGGAGCAGGAGCAGACGTACGACGAGGGACGGGCGCGCCAACTCGAGGCGCTCCTACGAGCCTTGGCCGATCGCATTCGCGAGCTGGACGGACAGGGCAGACTCCTGGAGCAGGCCGGCGAGCTGATGCGCCTGATCGGCGACGTGCGCAGCGAGCTCTTTCACTATGAAGTCCGCATCACGTATGATACGCCGGAAGTCGCCGACAATCGGCGCATCGTGCGCGAGGCCCAACAAGACAACGAAGGCCAATGGCAAATAAGCGAGTGGATACCGGACGAGGACGACAGTCAGGAGTCGTGAAGGCGTCGAAGAAGGCATCGACGTCAAATCGCGCGTTCTATCTCATCATCGCGGTGATCGCCGTTGTTGGCGTCGCCGCGCTCACGTACGCGTCGACCCGCCCGAGCGGCGTCGCCAACGCGAGCCCCATCGACTCGACGCTCCCGACGGTCGCGTCAGCAGGATACGTGATGGGCAGCCCCTCGGCGCCCATAGAGGTCACCGAATTCGGCGACTTTGAATGTCCGCAGTGCGGACGGTTCGTGACGCTGACTGAGCCCGACGTGCGTACGCGCCTCGTCGCCACCGGTCGGATCCGGATGCGCTTCATCGATTTTCCTCTCGACATGCACCGGAATACGTGGAACGCGTCGCGGGCCGCGGCCTGTGGTGACGAGCAAGGAAAATTCTGGGAGCTCCACGACGCAATCTTCGGGAGCCAGGACCGCTGGAACACCGAGGCAACGAGCAATCCCGACAAGGTGTTGAAGGAGGTCGGCGATCAGGTGCCAGGCATCAACGCCGATCAGTTCAATAAATGCGTCGATACCAAGAAGACGCAGGCAAAGGTGCAGGCGCACTGGAAGCTTGCCATGGCGCGCCAGGTGGGTGGCACGCCCACGTTCATCTTCGGCACGAAACAGATCGAGGAGTTCCTCACGTACGATCAGTTCAAGCAGATGGTCGATGATGCCATCGCCGCGTCGGGCAAGAGCGTGCCGGCGGGCAGTGACACTGGCAAGCAGGGCGCCTCGCACGTGCCGGCGAAGAAGGGCGAATGAACACGCGCATGTGGTCGGCGCTGATCAGCCTCGCGGGGCTGTTCCTTGGCGTCTACCTCACGCTGTACCACTACGGCTTTGTCGGCTCGCTTGCCTGCAATGTCGGCTCGTGCGAGCAGGTGCAGACCAGCCGCTGGGCCATGTTCCTCGGCGTACCGGTGGCGATGTGGGGCACGGGGTTCTACGTGGGGATGCTCGCGCTGTCGATCGCTGGGCTTCAGGAACGTTTTGCTGATTCGCGAGCGATCTCCCTGGCGATGCTGGTGCTGACGGGATGGGGCGTCCTCTTTACTGCGTGGCTCAACTACCTCGAGGCGTACGTCATCCACGCATGGTGTGAGTGGTGCATCGGATCGGCGATGATGGTATTGCTCCTCTTCGTGCTCGCACAGCTTGATTGGCGAGAGCAGCGCGCCGTGGTGGAGTGCGTGCCAGAGTGATCGCTTGGAGTCACTGCTCGGATAGCCAATGGAAAAGCCGGCGTAATGCCGGCTTTTTTCACGCCCTCTTCACCGTTCTCGACGTTGCGCGCTGCGCGTCATTCAATCGCAGCTTCGGACGCTCGTCTGGGTTGTCGTCGTCGCCGCCGTCGACCGCGCGCTTGCGGTAGGGCACCAAGTCCTGCCCGAGAACCACGAGTGTACGAGTCGCGATCGTGCTCGCCAGCGGTTCGGGAATCGCCATCTCGCGAACGTAGCTGTCGATCGCACGGTCAAACGTCATGTCTTCAGCCAGCGTATCGACGAACATCAGTGCATTGTCGACATGCGCGCGAATGACTGCCTCTTCGGCGCGTGCCTGTGCGAGTCGCAAACGGCGATCCGCGGCGGGCTCGAGCTTGCGACGGAAAATGCGTTCAGGAAAGAATCGGCGGAGAAAAGCCAACATGAATCCAATCTAGGGCTACGGGTTGATTGGAACAGGGGGCACGTTCCGTACCGGGCTATAGGGGATAAGCCGGCAGACTCAGCCTATCCCCGTACCCCCTGTCCCTCAACTCTCCTGTGCCTCGTACTGGTCCTTCAGCGCGGCCACGACGTGTGGATCGGCGAGCGTGGTGGTATCACCGAGTGCGCGGCCTTCGGCGATGTCACGCAGCAGCCGACGCATGATCTTTCCTGAACGCGTCTTGGGAAGATCGGCGGAGAAGAGTATGTCGTCGGGGCGCGCGATCGCGCCGATCTTTTCGGCGACGAATTCTCGCAACTCCTCACGCAACTCGTGGTTGTGCTTGAATCCCTCGCGGAGCGTGACGAACGCGGCGATAGCCTGACCCTTGAGCTCGTGAGCCTTGCCGACGACCGCCGCCTCGGCAACGGCTGGATGCTCCACCAGTGCAGACTCCACCTCCATCGTGCCAATGCGGTGGCCGGCGACGTTGAGCACGTCGTCGACGCGGCCGAGAATCCAATAGTATCCATCGTCATCGCGCTTCGCGCCGTCGCCCGGGAAGTAGAGATCCGGCCGGTTCGCCCACTTGGTGAAGTATGTCTGCACGTATCGCTCGTCGTCACCCCAGATGGTGCGCAGCATCGCCGGCCACGGACGCGTGAGCGCGAGCAGTCCGCCGCCGACCTCGATCTCATTGCCGGCGGTATCGAGGAGCGCTGCGCTATAGCCGGGCAGCGGCATCGTCGCGCTGCCCGGTTTCGTTTCAGTCACGCCGGGCAGCGGCGAGATGACGATCGCGCCGGTTTCCGTTTGCCACCATGTGTCGACAATGGGACAGCGGCCGCCGCCGATCTGCTGTTGATACCACATCCATGCTTCGGGATTGATCGGTTCACCGACGGAACCGAGCAGTCGCAAACGCGAGAGGTCGTGCTTGGCTGGGTGCTGATCCCCCCATTTCATGAACGCGCGAATGGCTGTGGGGGCGGTATAGAGAATCGTCACGCCGTGGCGCTCGCAGAGCTCCCAGAAGCGATCTTTCTCCGGCCAATCGGGAGCGCCTTCGTACATCAGGCACGTTGCGCCATTGGCGAGCGGTCCGTAGACGACATATGAATGCCCCGTGACCCAGCCGACGTCGGCGGTGCACCAGAACACGTCATCCTCCTGCAGGTCGAACACGAGCTTGCTCGTCGCAGTCACGCCCACGAGATAGCCGCCCGTGGTGTGCACGATGCCTTTCGGTTGCCCCGTGGTGCCCGACGTGTACAGGATGTACAACACGTCTTCTGCGTCCATCTGCTCGGGCTCGCACACAGCGGACGACTCGCGCATCAGGCGATGCCACCAGTGGTCGCGACCTTCGACCATATCGGCGAATGCTTCATCGCCCCCGGCACCCGGACGCCGCTGCACCACGACCACGTGCTCAATGGTCGGACAGTCCTCGAGCGCCTTGTCCGCGTTCCGCTTGAGCGGAACAATGGCGCCGCGCCGATAGCCGCCATCGGCCGTGATCAATACCTTCGCTTGCGCATCGTTGATGCGATCGCTCAGCGACTCAGGGGAGAATCCGCCGAACACCACAGAGTGGATTGCGCCAATCCGCGTGCAGGCGAGCATGGCGATCGCCACCTCGGGCACGAGCGGCATGTAGATGGCCACGCGGTCGCCACGCACCACGCCGAGTTTCTTGAGGACATTAGCGAACTTCTGCACGTCGACGTACAAGTCCCAGTACGTCAACGTTCGGCGGTCGCCCGGTTCGCCTTCCCAGATCAGCGCCGCCTTGTTGCGTCGCGCCGTCTTGATGTGACGGTCGATACAGTTCACGGAAACGTTGAGCTTTCCGTTCAGGAACCACTGGGCATGCGGCGGTTTCCAGTCCAGCACGCGGTCCCATTTCTTGAACCACTCCAGCTCTCTGGCCTGCGCTTCCCAGAACGCCTCGGGATCCCGTGCGGCGCTCTCGTAGAGCGCGTGGTCGGAAACGTGGGCGCCACGGCGGAAGGCGTCGGGCGGGGCGAACCTGCGGTGCTCTTGGAGAAGGGCGTCGATCTCAGACATGCTGGTCGCTGGTGACTGGTGGCTCGTTACCCGTTGCTCGCAGTACGCCGGAATGTGCAACGGGCAGCCGGCAACGAGCAACCGGCAACCAGCAACGGTCAATTCATAGCCAGCCGAAGCCTTGTCCGCGGATCGCTTATCTTTGCAGCATGCCCCTAACCCCATCGGTGGTCGAGGTTTCCGGCGTCAGCAGAACCTATGGCCGACGGCGAGCGGTGGCTGGCGTGGACCTTTCACTTGCTGCCGGCGACTGTTTGGCACTGTTCGGTCCGAACGGCGCCGGCAAGACGACGTTGCTGCGCGTCATCGCCGGCTTGCTCAGGCCGACGACGGGGAGTGTGCACGTTGGTGGCCGTGCTCTGCGCGACGACGCCGGCGCACGTGCCCAGGTGGGGCTGATCTCGCACCAGAGCATGCTGTACCGCGCGCTCACTGCCCGCGAAAACGTGGAATTCGCGGCTCGGCTGTATGGCGTGACAGACTACGGTGCCGCGGCGACTCGCGCGCTCGAGCGGATGCGTATCCTTGATCGTGCCGACGCGCCGGTGCGCGCTCTGAGCCGTGGATTGCAGCAGCGCGTCTCGATCGCTCGAGCCATCGTGCACGGGCCAGGCGTCGTGCTACTCGACGAGCCGTACACTGGCCTCGACGCTGCCGGCGGGGCTGCGCTGACGGACATGCTCGGCACCTTGCGCGCGGCGGGCGCCGCGCTGCTCCTGGTCACCCACAACGTCGACGAAGGCCTCGCCGTGGCATCCCATGCCGCGATCATGCTCGGTGGTCGCCTGGTTCGTCACGACACCGCCGCGTCGCTCGACCCGCGACGCTACTTCGCCGATTATCGCGCGCTCGTCATCGGCAACGACGGCGCGTCGCGAATCTCGATGAGCGTCGGCGTATGAGCGGGCTTCGCGCGCCTGGCACGCTCGGAGCCGCGTGGCTCGTGGCCCGGAAGGATCTGGCGATCGAGTTCCGTACGCGCACGGCGTTTCTTTCGGCCCTCGTCTTCGCGGTGCTGGCTCTCTGTATCTTCTATTTCTCGTGGGACGAATCGGTGATCGCTCCCGCCGAGCGGGCGCCGGGAGTGCTGTGGGTCGTGCTGGCATTCTCGGCGCTTCTCGGGCTGCAGCGTGCGTTCGGACTGGAGGAGCATGATCGCGGCATCGATGCGCTGCTCGTCTCGCCGATCAGCCGCGAGGCGATCTACCTCGGCAAGGCGTTCGGGAATTTTCTGTTCCTCTGCGCTATTCAAGCCGTCGCCATTCCCGCATTGGCGCTATTCTACAACCTGCCGGTGGGTCGGCCGCTCCTGGTCGTCAGCGGCATCGTGCTGCTGGCGATGGTCGGAATCGTTGCCGTCGGCACATTGTTCAGTGCGATGGCCGTGAACACCCGGCTAGCCGAATTGCTGTTGCCGATGCTCAGTCTGCCCTTCTTTGTTCCCATTCTGATGAATGCTGCGCAAGCGACGACTCGCGTGCTTGCCAGCCGTCCGCTTGCCGAAGCCGTCCCGTTCCTGAAGATCCTCATCGCGTTCGATCTGGTGTTCATCGTCGCGTGTACGCTCGCGTTTCCTTTCACGCTCGAAGAATGACATCTGTCCACTCCCGCGACGCGGTCGTCGAGCCGGCGCACCTGCCGCTCCAGCCCAAACCGGTGTTCGACTGGTTCTTCGGCATTGCCGTACTGGCCGTGATCGGCGTCTACATTCGCGCCATGTACTTCACGCCGCTCGAAGCGCTGCAAGGCGCGGCGCAGAAGATCTACTACATCCACGTGCCCGCGGCGCTGAGTGCGTACATCGCCGTGGGGCTCACCGCGCTGATGTCGATTGTCTATCTGTGGTTGCACGACGAGCGCGCCGACCGTCTCGCGGAAGCAAGCGCCGAAGTCGGCATCGTGTTTCTCACCGTTGTACTCACCACAGGCCCGATCTGGGCGCACAAGATCTGGGGCGCCTGGTGGGCCTGGTGGGACGCGCGGCTCACGCTCACGCTCTTCCTGTGGTTCATCGTCGCTGCCTATCTCATTCTGCGCGACGGCATCGATGATGCCGCGATGCGAGCGCGCTACTCGGCGGTGTTGAGCATTCTGGGCGCGCTGTTGATTCCGTTCATTCACTTGAGCGTCTACTTCTTCGCGGCGCGCCTGCACCCCATGCCGGTCGTGCTCAAGCCGGACCGTCCGTCGCTGCCGTCGGAGATGTTGATCACGTTCGTGCTGGCGTTCTGCGCATTCACGTTGTTCTGTGTCGCGCTCATTCGAGCGCGGTATCGCCTTGGGGTTCTCCGCGAACTCGTTACGTCGCTCGACGCCGACGGAGCCTATGATGCCTGATACGACCAGCTCCTACTACGCCGGCTACGCGGTCGCAGCGATCATCTACTTCGCCTATGCCGTGACCCTGTGGGCGCGGGCGCGCAAGCTGCGGGCACGGCTCGACGGAGTGACGCGGTCGCAATGACCGAGGGCATCGTCTACCTCGTTGGCGCGGGACCTGGCGACCCAGGGTTGCTGACGCTGCGCGGTGCCGAGCTACTCGTCAACGCCGACGCCATCGTATACGACGCACAGACGAATCCTGCGTTGCTCGCGCTCGCTTCGGCGTATGAGCGCCGCACTCCCGCCGAGATGCACAACGTGGGCACGCGTGGAGACGCGGCCGAATCGGCGCGACAGGACGTCATCAACGACCTGCTCGTGCGGCTCGGCCGGGAGGGGAAACGCGTCGTACGCCTGAACGGCGGCGACGCACTGGTCTTCGGCCGCGGCAGCGAGGAGGCGCAGGCGCTGACCGGAGCCGGTGTTCGTTTTGAAATCGTTCCCGGTGTGACGGCCGGCATCACCCGACGTCCGTTGCACGGAAAGCGCATCGTCGTGACGCGCGCGCGCTCGCAGGCGGCGTCACTCAGTGGCCTGCTGTCCTCAGAGGGCGCTACCGTGTGGGAAATGCCGGCCACGCGGATCGAAGTGATGGATCCTGCTCAGCTACGGGCAGCGCTGGCGCGGCTCTCCGAGTATGGGTGGGTGCTATTCACCAGCCAGAATGCGGTTCAGATCTTCTGGGACGTGCTTCGCGCCGAATCGCGCGATGCGCGCGCGCTGGCCGGCGTGAAGATCGCCGCCGTGGGACCGGCAACGGCGGCGGCGTTGCTCGACCGGGGCCTTGCCGTTGACGTCTCGCCCGACCGCTTCGTGGCCGAGGCGCTGCTCGACGCCATGCGGGGCCGGCGTGATGTACGCGGTGTGCGCATGCTATACCCGGCAGCGCAGGGCGCGCGCGAAACGCTTCAGGACGGCCTGGAAGAGCTGGGCGCCGTCGTCGATCGGATCGTCTTGTATCGCTCCGCCCCCGACGGAACCGGCGCCGCGGAACTTCGTACGCGGCTGCTCGATGGCGGCGCGGATCTCGTGACGTTCACGTCGGCGTCGGCGGTCAAGGCGTTCGTCGATGCCGTCGGTGACGATGCCGCGCACCTGGCGCCGGCGGCAAGCATTGGTCCGGTCACGAGCGACGCAGCGCGTGCTGCCGGTCTGACGGTAGCCGTAGAAGCATTTGAGTCGACGATTTCTGGACTAGTGGAAGCAATCACGCGCCATCTCGCGCCGACGCAGCCCTGACCCGCACCCTTTCTTCCGTGCCCACACGCAACGGTCCGATCATCATCGCCACCCGAATGTCGGAGCTCGCGCTCCGACAGGCCAGAACGGTGCAGCAGTTGCTCACCGAGCGCGGCATCGACTCCGAGCTCAAGACGTACAAGACGGTCGGTGACACGCGGCTCAACGAATCGCTGAGCGCCATCGGCGCCAAGGGTCTGTTTACCAAAGAGCTCGAGCACGATCTGGCCAGAGGCAAGGTCCATTGCTGCGTGCACTCGTTGAAAGACCTGCCCACCGAGATGCCGCCGGGGCTCGAGCTGGTCGCGTTGCTCGAACGCGAAGACCCGCGCGATGTGTTGATCGTCAACGACATCATCGGCGTCAGTACGCTCCATGAACTTCCGCCGGGATCTCGCGTCGGAACGTCGAGCCTGCGCCGCCGCTCGCAATTGCTGGCGGCGCGTCCCGATCTCGATATCGCGGACCTGCGCGGAAACGTGCCGACGCGCATCAAGAAAGTGGACGACGGACAGGTCCATGCGGCAGTCCTCGCCGCGGCTGGGCTGCACCGGCTCGGCGTCTCACAGCGCATCACGTCGTACCTCGACGCGCCGCAGTGGCTACCGGCCGCCGGCCAAGGTGCGATCGCCATTCAGATTCGCAGTGACGACGACGTGGCACGTCAAGCGTTCGCGCCGCTCGGCGACGAGCAGACGCGGATCGACACGACGGCGGAGCGCGCCTTCCTTGCCGCGCTCGAGGGCGGATGCCAGGTACCGATCGGGGCGCTCGTGGTGCGAACGGACCAGGGCGCGATGCTGCACGGTTTCATTGGCGACGTGAAGGGCAAGCAACTGCTGCGCGGCTCCATCGCCCTCGACGTCGAGCAGCCGGAACTGAGCGGCGTACGACTGGCGAACGAATTGCGGCATCGCGGCGCGAGCGAGATTCTGGCGGCGCTCCGTCGCGCCGAGCAAGTTCCTGCGCCGCAGCCGGAGTAGCAGCGAGACGTTAGCTTTCGATCATGCCGTCCTTTCCTATTTCCCGCCCTCGGCGGCTGCGTCGTACCGCCGCGTTACGACGCATGGTGCGCGAAACGTGGCTCCAGCCATCCCAGCTCGTTCTGCCGCTGTTCGTGCGCTCCGGGAACGGGAATTCGTCAGCCCGTCCAGTCGATGACTGGAGTCGATCAGACATCAGTGGACGAATTGATCCGCGACGCCCGCGCTGCTGCGGCGCTCGGGATTGGCGGTGTGCTGTTGTTCGGCATTCCCGATCGCAAGGACGCGACGGGCTCCGAGGCATGGAGCGACGACGCACCGGTGCAGCAGGCGGTGCGGGCGCTGAAGCGCGAGGTGCCGGAGCTCGTGGTGATTACCGACGTCTGCCTGTGTGAGTACACCGACCACGGCCACTGCGGCGTGATCCGCGACAATGATGTCGACAACGACGCCACGCTCGAGCTCCTGGCGCGCGAAGCGGTCTCTCACGCCCGTGCCGGCGCCGACGTCATTGCGCCAAGCGACATGATGGACGGCCGCGTCGCGGCAATCCGCGCGGCGCTCGACGAGCACGGGTTCTCGAACACGCCCATTCTCAGCTATGCGGCCAAGTTCGCCGGCGCATTTTACGGCCCGTTTCGCGAAGCCGCCGAATCGACGCCGCAGTTCGGGGATCGCCGCAGTTATCAGATGGACGCCGCGAACACCGACGAGGCGCTGCGCGAGGTGCTGCTCGACATCGAAGAAGGCGCGGACATGGTAATGGTGAAACCGGCCGGACCATTTCTCGACATCATTCACCGCGTGAAGTCGGAAACCGGCTACCCCGTCGCGGCGTATCAGGTGAGTGGCGAGTTCTCCATGATCCACGCGGCGGCCGACCGCGGCTGGATCGACCGTGAGCGCGTGATGATGGACTCGCTGCTCGGCATTCGGCGCGCGGGCGCAGATGTGATCATCACGTACTTTGCACGCGAAGCGGCAGCGCTGCTTCGGAAGGAAGCGCTGCAGTAGCTCGGGTCGCGGGGCTCGGTCAATACATGGACAGAATGTCCGCTCAGGCGAGCGGACGGCGTGAACGGGTCATCGGAACACGCGATGTGCCCGCCGAAACACGTGATCGGGTCAGCGAAACACGTGATCGGGTCAGCGAAACACGTGATCGGGTCAGCGAAACACGTGATCGGGTCAGCGAAACACGTGATCGGGTCAGCGAAACACGTGATCGGGTCAGCGAAACACGCTGAGGGTCAGCCGTACAGCGCTTGCATCGCGAATTTTGACGCTCGCATCGCGAGTTTTGGCGCTTGCATCGCGAATTTCAGCGCTGGTATCGCGAGTTTTGGCGCTTGCATCGCGAATTTCAGCGCTGGTATCGCGAGTTTTGGCGCTTGCATCGCGAATTTTGGCGCTGGTATCGCGAATTTTGGCGCTGGTATCGCGAATTTCAGCGCTTGCATCGCGTTGTACAGCCCTTTCATCGCGTCGTTCAGCGCTTTCATCGCATCGTTCAGCGCTGACCGGGCGGGATCACCGATGTGAAACCGAATTGTCCCGTGTCTCGTGTCCCTAGTCGTCGTACGCCGGGTCCTCGCGGCGTCGGACGACCACGTTGACATCGCTCATCAACGCGAAGCCGGTCAGGCGAACCACCGGCATTGGCGCAGCGGAGGCGTCGTTCGGGGGTAGCTCATCGGCGTGGCTGCTCACGTTCGCCAAGACGGCATGCGTATCGTTGACCACTCGCATATCTGGCGGCACGACCAGCCTGAACGACGCCATGATCACCCGCAGATTGATGTCCACGCCACCGGGTGGCACCACGGCATGTGTGAGATCGATCTTCGTGTCCGACATGATCGCCACGATGTCGAGCTTGGGGGGCACTCGCCAGCGCCCGACGCGGCGCGTGGAGCTGAGGAGCGACAGCAGTCTGGAACTCCCCGCCTCACTCGAGGCGACCGATGTACCAGCCCCCCGGCTACTCGCCGTGGCCGGCAGGGCGACGCTGCTGCGCAGATCCGCGGTGATCGCCTCCAACTCGGCGACGCTCGCCGCCTGGTACACTCGCTCGATCCGATGCTCCAGCTCCTCGATCGACAGATCGTCGTTCGTGAAATACGTCGAGAGCTCGTTGATCTTCGCTTCGCGCGCGTGCGCGAGGGATGGGACGGGAGCGTCTGCCATGAAGAGAAACTAATGGTTGGATGCGGGCGGGACGACGGGTGGTCAGTGGTGAGTTGTCAGTTGTCAGTTGTCAGGGTACAAACCGGTCTGATAGGTGAGCCACAAACCGGGCTGATAGGTGAGCTTGGTGAGACAGCCTTACGTTCGGACATCTTCTGGGAGGTGTCCGTGCCTTGGCAAGAGAGTTCACCGATGTCGGAACGATTGGCGTTTGTGCAACAGTGCATGCGTCGGAGAGAGTCGCTCCTCGCCGTCTGCGCCGAATTTGGCATTAGTGAGAAGACCGGCCATAAGTGGCTGCACCGCTTTGCGACCGACGGGCCGGCTGGCCTCGCGGATCGCTCGCACGCCCGACATGGGCAAGGCCACCAACTGCCACCCGCTATGGCCGCCCGCATCATCGCGTTGCGGAAGCGCCACCCGCTGTACGGGCCGGCGAAGCTGCGGGATTGGCTGCAGCTCCACGAACCGGCGGGAGGACGGTGGCCCGCCGCCAGCACGATCGGGGCGCTGCTCAAACGGGCCGGCCTGGTCGACTCAAGACGCCGGCGCGGCCGGACGCATGCCCGCCTGGCGAGTGGGCGCACCGCCGCGACCGCCCCGAACGTGGTCTGGACGGCGGATTTCAAAGGGGAATTCGCGCTCTCAGGCGGCGGGCCCGAATGCTATCCCCTGACCGTGTTGGATCTGCACAGCCATTTTCTCCTCGGCTGCACCGCCCTGCGCAGTACCGCGGTCCCCACGGCCCGCCAGTGCTTCCAGCGCTTGTTCCGCGAGTACGGGCTCCCCGACGTCCTCCGCACGGACAACGGCGTGCCATTCGCCCAGCCCAACGCGATCGGCCGCCTCGGCTCCCTGGCGTTCTGGTGGGTGCGGTTGGGCATCCGGCCCGAGCACACGCCGCCGGGCCAGCCCGCCGCCAACGGCGCGCACGAGCGGTTTCACAGAACCCTCAAGGCCCACACCCTGGACCCGCCCGCGCCCTCGTTCGTGGCGCAGCAGCGCCGGTTCGATCGCTTTCGCAGCGAATACAACGACGAGCGGCCCCACGCCAGCGTCGCCGGGCACCGCGCCCCGGGCGCGGACTATCACGGCTCGCCGCGGGCCTATCCGCGCCGCCTGCCCCCGATGTGCTATCCGGAGGGGACCGTGGTGCGCCGCGTCAGCAGCGCCGGCGCGATCAAGGTGCGCGAGGTCAGCTACTCGCTCTCGCACAACCTGGCCGGCGAAGACGTGCGCCTGACCGACACGCACGATGATCGCCTCATTGTGGCCTACGGACCGCTCGAGCTGGGAGAGATTCTGCTCGCCACCAATCGGTTTGTCCCGAACGTCCGTTGGACGTTCCCTTTGACTCCCGCCCCGTGAGGGGATTGCTTCAGGTCTCCAGAGACCACCCTGCTGCCATGCGAGGCTTACCTATCAGCCCGGATAATTGCTCACCTATCAGCCCGTTACTTCACAGTGTATAGGTTGTGCGCACCAGGGTGCCTGGCTCGCCGGCCACTATCGCCGGTCGGCGAGGTTCGAGTTTCCAGTTGTGAGTGGTGAGTTGTGAGTTTCTAAAAACGCGCAACGCATAACTCATCACTGGCAACTCGAAACTCGCCGACCGGTGGGCCGACCGCTACGGAGCAGCCAGCGACATCCAGCCAGAATAGAGCCCGGAGTCCAACCCCCGCCTTCACGATGGCTGGGCCGGCCGCATCGTTCCGTGATCGGCCGGTTCAACCTCGCGCGGCATGAACAGCTTCTCATAGATCAGCGCGGCCACGATGCTTCCGATCATCGGACCAATCCAGTACGCTGTCTGACCCTCGAAGATGTGCGTCACCACCGCCGGGCCGAACGAGCGCGCCGGGTTCAACGACCCGCCGGTGAGCGGTCCAATGGCCAGGATGCCCGCCGTGAGCGAGAGACCGATCGCGAAGCCGCCAACCTTGGGCGCGCGCGGATCGACCGCCGTGCCGAAGACCATGAAGGTCAGGAAGAACGTCGCGATGGCTTCGAGCGAGATCGCCTGGAGCATGGTGACGTCGGCCGAGATGGTTTGGCCGCCGAGCCGCGTTGCCTCGACGATGTTCGCCGGATACAGCGCGTTGAGCGCGTATGCCGCGATGATTGCGCCCAGGATTTGCGCGATCCAGTAGACCACCGCCATCATCGGCTCGATCCGGCGCGTGACGAGAAATCCCATCGTGACGGCGGGATTCAAATGGCCGGATACGCGCATGGTGGCCGTGATCATTATCGCGAGGATCAACCCGTGCGCGAACGCAATGTTGATCAACGACGACTGCGCGGAGAGCAGGGGACTCGTGATGATCGCGCCGCCGCCCACGAACACGAGTGCGAACGTCCCGATGAACTCCGCGGCGAAATGGCGCCAGGCGTCTTTCATAGTGATATGATGAGTGAAGAGTGGCGAATGCCGCACCAAGAATGACGAACTTGCCGGAAACTAACGCTGCCGGGCCTACGTCGCGGAACTCTGCACAAAGTGACCGTCGCTGTTCGGTCGCCCCTTACCCCTGCCGCTTGAACACCAACGCCGCGTTGATCCCGCCAAAGCCGAATGAATTGCTCAGGATGAACTCGACGTCCGCATCCCGGCCCTTGCCTGGGATGTAGTCGAGATCGCATTCCTCGTCCGGACACTCGAGATTGAGTGTCGGCGGCAGCCAGCCACGCTCCAGCGAGAGGGCGCAGATCGCCGCCTCCATTGCGCCAGACGCTCCGAGCGCGTGGCCGTAGTACGCCTTGGTGCTGCTCACGGGCAGCGACGACGCGTGGTCGCCGAAAACGGTGTGAATGGAACGTGTTTCCGTCGAATCGTTCAACGGCGTGCTGCTGCCGTGTGCGTTCACGTACCCCACTTCGTGCGGCTCGATGTGTGCATCCTTCAGGGCGCCGCGCATGGCCCGCGCAGCCTGTGATCCGTCCGGCCGCGGCGCGGTCATGTGATAGGCGTCGTTGCAGAACGAATATCCCATGATCTCGGCGTAAATGTGCGCGCCCCGGGCTTTCGCCCGGCCATACTCCTCGAGGACGAGGATCGCTGCGCCTTCGCCCATCACAAAACCGTCACGCGTCTTGTCGAATGGGCGCGATGCCTTATCCGGGGCGTCGTTGCGCGTCGATAACGCTCGTATGATTGCGAACGCACCAAAGCAGAGCTGGTTCAACGGCGCCTCGGACCCGCCGCAGATCATCACGTCGGCATAGCCGTCGCGGATCTGCCGGAACCCTTCGCCGATCGCCATCGTGCCAGATGCGCAGCTCATCGCGTTCGTGCTGTTCGGGCCCTGCGCGCCGAATTCGATTGCCACATTGCAGCTCGCCGCGCCGGCGAAAACGTTAGTCGCCAGTGTCGCTGAAACGGATTTCAGCCCCTCGTTCTTGAAGATCATGAACTGCTCTTCGGCGTAGCCCACGCCACCGAGGGCACTTCCCATCATCGACCCCACACGCTCTCGATCCTCTGCCGCCATGTTGAGACTGGCGTCCTCGATCGCCAGACGGGCACACGATACCGTGAACTGACCGAACCGGTCGAGGCGCTTCGCGCGGCGTTGCTCGAGGAAATCGTTCGGGTCAAAGTCGATCTCCGCTGCAATTCGGCTCCTGAAAATCGATGCGTCGAACCGCGTCACGCTGCGCACTGCGGAGCGGTAGCGGTGGAGTCCGTTCCACAATTCCTCGCGCGTGATTCCGATCGGCGTAATCGCCCCGATCCCCGTGATCACCACCCGTTGCCGATCAGCCACTCTATACCTCGCTCGGTGATACGTCCGTGGGCAAACGTTCGGCGGCGTGGGCGAGCCCGGCAAGGGTGCGACACGCGATTCCGTGCACGAAGACGGGTCCAATCACGCCTCGTGCGGCAACTTCACCAATCAACGGCCAGCCTGGCCCGTTCCACACATGCACGATTCGCACGAGCGTCCCCTCCGTGGCGGGGTGGAACGACCACTCGACGTCCATGCCCGTCGTCACTCCGCCTACATGCCTGAATCGGATAGACGGATGCGTTGTTCCACCCGGCGCTGTCACAGTCATCAGGGACGTCCACCGCGTCGGCCATTGAATGAGGCCGAACGGCCGGTTTGCCGACATCTCGACGAGCCCGCCTCCGTCGCGTGTCCGATTGGTGAATCGAACGAAACGGTAGTGCCGGAGGTGCGATGGCCAGCGTTCGACGTCGGCCGCCAAACTAAAGATCACGGGTAATGGCGCGCGGACGAGCTGTTCGTCGACCGCCGTCATTCGCCGGTCATTGGGCATTGGGCCCAGGTCGTGTTGGGCGCTCATGAGCTTATCCTCGGCTGCCACGACGCCGTCAGTCGGAAACCCAAGCGGCCGTGCACGACCGGTGTCGTGCCGCACGCACGCTCGACGAGCGTGCGCAGTTCGGTGGCCGTGAACCCGCGGAGTACCGATACGACGCCATCGTGCCGCGTCACGCGATGAAAACGCAATGGAAAGGAAACCAGCCAGAATCCGATTGCTGCGAACCAGCTCCGACGCAAGTCGCTCACCACCACGGCGTGCCGCGCCACGCGATTGATCTCGCGCAGCAACTCCTCCACATGCGCCTGGTCAAAGTGGTGTAGCACCTGTGAGCACAACACCACATCCACCGACCGGTCACGAAAGGGAAGCGTCAGTGCGTTTGCGCACACGGCGTGGGTCAAACGCGGTCCGGCAGCCACCAGCAGCGACGACGCTGCATCCACTCCAACCGTGGTCACGTTCGTGCCGCTGCGCTTTGCCTCGCTACACGCACGTGCCGGAATGTCGGCAAAGCCGGTGCCCACGTCGAGCAGCACGTATGAGGGGCCCACGCCACGCGCCGCCGCACGGAGCGCCAGCAACGCTGCACGCCGGCCGCCAAGCACCCGATTGGACAGACGCACGTCGTCGATCGACCGGCGCCGAATGTCGGGATCGACGTTCGGGTCGTCCAGGAATTCAGTGCCACGCCGCCGCGCAGGAGCGAACACGGAATCAGCGTTCGAGCTGGGCGTACCCGCCCCGATAGTACAGCAGCGGCCGACCGTCTCGCGGCCGAGCACGCTCCACCTCGGCCACGAAGATCGTGTGGTCGCCTGCATCATGGTGCGCAGTGACCTGACACTCCAGGTGGGCAAGGGCGTCGTTGAGCAACACGACCCCGTTGTCGCCGCGGGTATACGCGATGGCGTCGAAACGATCAGATTCGCGATTGGAAAAACGGCGCGAATACGCCTCCTGGTCGACCGACAGGATGTTGATGCCAATCCGTGGGTGCCCGGTCAGCAACCCGTGCATCGACGCCGCGTGATCGACGCACGCCAGAACGAGCGGCGGCTCGAGGCTGAGCGAACAGAATGCGCTCACCGTCATGCCGTGATCTCTGCCTTCCGCGTCACGCGCCGTCACGATCGTGACGCCGGAGGCGAAGCGCCCGAGGACGCTTCGGAAAGTGTCGGAGTCGAGCATGTCGAAAGCTACCCTGCATTTCCAAATACCCGCCACAGAAAGCCCGCGCCGATCACCGTGCTCGGCGGAACGAAATCACCCGTCACGCCAATGAGCAGGTCCGACAGATCCTTCCGTCGAGACAGATTGTGTGCCGCGCGATCGATGAGCGCGCGGTTGCCGACCACCGCGCCAATCACACGCTCCACTATCCACTTTCCGCGGAATTCCTTTCGCCGGCGCGCATCATAGTTGGCGAACGCGCCATCGGCGTCTTTCGGCTTTCGTGCCGCGAGCGCTTCACGCACACACTCGGCGAGCATCTCGCCTCCGCGCAGAGCGGAATAGATCCCCTCTCCGGTAAACGGATCGAAAAAGTCCGCGGCATCGCCGATGAGCGCCGCGCCCGGCGCCCACGCTCGCCGGCTATGCGAGGCAAACGGCCCCGTCGCCATGACCGGCGTCATGCGTTGCGCGCGAGCGAAGCGGGGCGCGAGGTGTGGATGGGAGTGTAGCCACGACTCGAGGAACCGCTCCTTATTGCCCGCGATCTCCCGCGAGCGGGACGCCGGTACCACGAGCGCCACGGTCGTCAAACCGTTGCCAACATCGGCAATGCCGACGTACCCGTCGCGTTCCACGTGCATTTCGCCGTACTCGCCGATGTCGAGCACGTTCGCGTAATGCGACACGAGCGCGAGTCGCCGCGGCCACCACTGTGTGTGCGACAAGCCGAGGCGGCGGGCCACGACACTTCGCAAACCGTCGGCTCCGACAATGATGCGCGCCTGCAGTTGCCGCGTCGTCTGGTCGCACAGCGCCGTCACGCCGATTGCACGCCCTGCGTCCCGCGTCACGTCAGTCACGCGAACGCCTTCGCTCACTCGTGCACCGGCGGCCCGCGCGCAATCGAGGAGAATGGTATCGAGCACCTCGCGTCGAACAGACAACCCGCGATCGCGATACCCACGAAATCCATGCGACGAGACAAAATCGCCTTTGATCATCGCACCGTTCGGCGCGCGGACGTGGACGCCGGCCAATGCGGCAGCGCCAGATTCCTCGACGCGGTCGAGTGCTCCCATGTCGGAAAGCAATCGTGAGGCCTGGGGGCTCAGGAATTCCGCGCACGGCTTGGCGCGAGGAAAGTGGGCGCGATCGAGCACGTGCACATCGACGCCGGCACGTGCCAACGCGAATGCCAGACTCGCACCGGCCGGCCCTCCACCCGCAACGAGGACTTCGGCCGTTCTCATGCGCGAGAATTATGAAGCGAGCCGCATGGCCAGGAGCCCGCCGACCGCACTGCTGACAAAGTTGACCAGATCATTGTCCATCCACCAAAGGCCGCGCAACGAACGTGTGGGCGCACCGCAGTCATGCGTCTCGCGCTCCGTTTCCCGTTCGCACTTCTCGCACCACCGCCGAGCCTGCACGGTGGCGCCGAGTAGCGAATCGATCAGCGCGCCTGCCAATCCACCTATGGCGAGTGCGAACCCGAGCGGACGCGACCAGCCAAATGCTACGGCCACAAGGGCTATGAACGACGCGCCCGCGACAGCGCCCGCGCTCCCGATCAGGGTGACGCCGCCCGAAGTTCCCGCGGGCACGGCCTGCCATGTCAACAGGGATCTCGGCTCGCCGCCCCAGAGTGTTCCGATTTCGGTGGCCCAGGTGTCGGCTGCTGAAGCCGCGAGCGAGCCGGCGCCGAGCGCGAACCACTGAAGGTCGGGATGCACGAGCATGGCCAGCGCGGCGGCGCCAAACAGGACGCCGTTGGCCAGCACCTGCGTCGCGTCGCGTGCTCCGGCCTTGGCGATGATGGAGGCGGTGCGCTCGCCCTTTGCCGCTTTGCCGATATGCGAGAGCAGGGTCGCGGCAGCGAAATACACGATGAGCAGCAGGCCCCAGTCCCAGCCAGCGGCGGTGGAGACGCCACCGAGGAGCGTCGCCGCGCCGGCTCCACGGCTGGTCAACCCCTGCGCGCGCCGCGCGATCCATGCGACGCCTGCGGCAAGGACAAATCCCAGAATTGCGCGGAGTATCATGAGCTACTGGCTTGAAGGGGCCTCGACGGACAGCTAGCTTCGCTGTTTGCCCTGTTGATGACGCACATGCTTGCCACCGTAGACGCCCTCTTTCCGCTCAGTCTCCTTGAAGCGGTCCGCAACGTAGATACACCGAGCGACGAGGTCGATGCGGAGTATGTCGATGAGCTCCGCAACAAGCGGCTGGGTCTAAGCAATACCATCTATGCGCAGATCAAGCGGCACACCGAAGCAGCGCGCAGAGGACAGCGAACGGGCCAGGATGAAGCCATCGCGCTCGCGAAGCTCATTGGCCGGCGTCCCGATGCCGAGGCGGTGTTCCGCGGCGGCGGCCGCTACCTGGCACGCCAATCCTACGGCACGATCTCGCTGATCACGCGCAAGATGATGCGTCTGCTCCCATCGGCGATGGCGCGGCCACTGGCGTTTCGTCACGCGCGGAAGATCGCGAGCCGCTACCTGGGCGGCAATGTCCGCCGCGTTGGCAGCCATCTCATGGTGGACGTACCGCGTTCCATCACGATGGGCACCGCGCCGGGAACGCTCGGGTGTACGTTCTACGAGTCGGCATTGCGCGAGTTGTTCCTGTGCCTGATCGGCAGTATCGGTGCCGTGGAGCACGTGCGCTGTGCAGGGAGAGGCGAGGGTAGTTGTGAATGGCGCGCCGACTGGCGCTCCTTTGATCGAACGGCCGGGCTGGACTAGCTTGGTCAGGTGAGAAGGATTCGGCTTGGACTCCGGGCCCGCGACCGGCTGGATGTCGCTGGCTGCTCCGTAGCGGTCGGCCCACCGGCGCAGCCCAGCGCGAGGCGGGGATTGGACTCCGGGTATCGACCGGCTGGATGTCGCTGGCTGCTCCGTAGCGGTCGGCCCACCGGTCGGCGAGTTTCGAGTTGCCAGTTGTGAGTTATGCGTTGCGCGTTGTTAAAAACTCACAACTCACGACTCACAACTGGACACCCGAACCTCGCCGACCGGCGATAGTGGCCTGCAAGCCAGGCACCCTGGTGCGCAGGACCCGTATACTCACAACTCACAACTCACAACTGATCACAGCACCCGCTGTCCCATCCGCCTCACCCCGCGGATTCTCTTCACCGAACCTTCGCGAAGGCCACAAACATGCTCACACCTGAAACACTCTCCGACGTGCAGCGCGCCTTGACCGAAGCGGGCGCCGATGGGTGGCTGTTGTACGATTTCCGTGGACTCAATCCGATCGCCGGCGGCCTGCTGCGCCTGGACGGTATGACGACCCGGCGCGCCTTTGCCTACGTCCCGGCGCGCGGCACACCAGTGGCGATCTCGCACGCCATCGAGCCCGGCCCGTGGCGGCATTGGCCGTCCGCGTGGCCGCGCGAGATCTACGCCTCGTGGAAGAGCCTCGAGTCGCTCTTGGCCAAACACGTGGCCGGCAAGCGCGTGGCAATGGAATATTCGGCGGGCGACGCTGTGCCATACCTCGATCGGGTGCCGGCGGGTGTCATCGAGATGGTGCGTGAGGCGGGCGCGACGGTCATGTCGTCGGGCGAGCTGGTGACACACTTCTACGCCAGTTGGAACGCCGAGCACATTGCGTCGCATCTGCGCGCCGCGGAGGCGATCGCCAGCATTGCGCAGGACGCCATGCGCCTGGCGGGCGAACGGTCGCGCGGCACGGAGCCGATGGCCGAACACGAGCTGATGGCCTGGATTCAGGATCGGTTCCGTCGTGCCGGCCTCAAGACGGATCACGGTCCAAACGTGTCGGCAGGCGACAACGCGGCGAACCCACACTACGAACCGTCGCCAGATGCCCCTCGCGTGATCCGCGACGGAGACATCTTGTTGATCGATCTGTGGGCGCACGAGGAGAACGGCGTCTACGCGGACCAGACGTGGATGGCCTCGCTGGGCCAGCCGACGCCGGAAGCATTGAACATCTGGAATGCCGTGCGCGACGCGCGCGACGCGGCAATCGATCTGGTGCGGACGCGGGCGCGAGCCGGCGAACCGATGCGCGGAGCGGACGTCGACGATGCGGCGCGCCGTGTGATCGAGTCCCGCGGCTTCGGCCAGTACTTCACGCACCGCACGGGCCACTCCATCGACTCGCGTGACCTGCACGGGTCAGGACCGCACCTCGACAACCTCGAGACACGGGACGAGCGTTTCCTCATTCCGGGCGTGGCGTTCTCGATCGAGCCGGGCATCTATATTGCCGGCAGCATCGGTATGCGCAGCGAAGTGAACGTCTACATCACGCCTGGCGAAGCCGTCATTACCCCGCGCGACTATCAGCGAGATCTGATGATCGTCTAATACTATGCATGACCCGACGGTTATCCAGCGCGCGTGGGGCTTCACAGAAGCCGAATACGTCGAGGCTCTTAGCCACGTACTCGCTCGGCCAGATGCGGAGGCAGAGATAGCGACCATTTTTGAGCGTCTGCATAGCGACCCGCTCGCATCCGTCGGCGGCGATGATTACTTGTTTGGGCTCTTGTCATTGGTCGCTGCTGGCGGCGCCGAGCGCGTTCAGGGCATTTGTCACTGGACGCCCGAGGAAGTGCGGAGGCACCAGCAGCAAGCGCTGGGTGAACTGCGGAGGCACTGGCCGCAATCGCTGGGTGGCGACCCAGATAGCGCCAGCCAGGAATAGCTGGGCCGGGGTAGCCAGCGAGCCGACACGCAGTGTCACGTCAACGAGTCACTGCTCCACGACAAGTACGGCTTCCTGCTGCTAAGGCGCTCGGCTCATCACACTCCAGATGGCGGGATCTTCGAGTCCCAGCCGCCAGGCGGCAATGTGGGTGACGCCGAGCGCCGTTACCTCGGAGAGCAGCGCACGCCATTGCTCGGCGTCGCTCATCCACAGCTCCCAGCTGCCTGGTTGAATGGCGTGCAGCGATTGACTCGCAGGATCGCGAGACAGATCGACGTTCGCCTGCGCCGCGGCGTGCTTGGCGTCGTCAAAGCTGATTACTTCGGCCGGCTGGTTGGGCCGCCAGAGATAGCCGTAGAGCGGCAGCGCAGCTACGACATGACTGGCGCCCACATCGGCAACTCGCTGGCCGAGCATCCGGCGCGCCCACTCCGGCGTCGTGATGGGGCCGGGCGCCGACGTCGCCCAATGTTCGTCGTACAACATGACGACCACGAAATCCGCCAGCGGAATGAAGGCGTGCGCAGGGTAGGCCGCCGTGTCTGCGGCGGGGAGCGCGATGGCGACCACCGCCGCGCCCTGACGCCGGGCGCTGTCGGCGAGTGCGCCTGCAACGCGCACGGTAAGTGGCAAGTCTGCCGTAGATTGATTTTCGAAGTCGAGCACGATTCCGCGGTATCCGTTGTCGTGCACGATTGTGCCAACCCGCGACGCCGCGAGCGCGAGTGCTCCCGGATCCGCGGCGAGCAGCCGAACTGTTTCCGGGTGAAAACGCTGTCCGTGCCAGGTGGTGACGAACGCGTAGCGGGCTGTTGCCGCCACACGCGTCGCATCGTCGGCGTACAGCCGCGCCGGCTGACCCGTAACGCTGTCCAGCTGAATCCAACCGGTGACGATCGCGTCGAGCTGCGCGGCGTGGGCACGCACGCTCGAGTCGCTTCGCGCGTCCCATGGGGCGGTGAAGCCCCACGTCACGAGCGGCACCGGCGCCGGTGTTGTCCGCGCACACGATGCGAGCGCAGCCAGCCCGAGTGCGCCAAGAAGCCGAGTCACTCTGAAACGCGGATGTGAGTATATAGCATCAACGTTTACCGCACCCGGCGACCGGCGAAAGGGTCTCGGACGTGGCGCGTCAATTGCCCCCCTTGGGGGCCCCAAGGACTGTTCACGCATCATTTGGAAGACTTGTGACGGCAATTGTCATGCGGCACGTGGCCGCCGCTCTGTTCGCTTGCACCCTATTCGCCGCCTGTTCGAAGGACGGGCCTTCGGCCGGGAGCGCATCGATCCTCGCAAGCAAGTCGGGGAAGATCGACGACTCTGCTGCTGGTTCCGTGAGCATTGGCGGCACGCATTACCGTCCGGTTACCATGACGGCGATGGGTGCCGTGTCTGGCACAGTGAAGCTCCAGGGGATGGCGCCCCCGCCAACAGTACCCGTGACGATCGATCAAGACGTTTGCGGGACGACAGCGGAGAGCGGTGTGTCCAACAGCCCAAAAGGGTTGTCAAATGCGATCGTGTGGATCACTGATGTCGAGACTGGGAAACCGCTGCCAATGGACAAGCGGAAAGAGCTGGCGAGCGACAACTGCGCCCTCGATCCTCGCGTGCAGGCGGCCGTGGTCGGTACCACCTTCAACGTCTTCAACGACGACAAGCTGATACACCGTCTCATCTTCCTGCGCGCCGGCACGCACGACACGCTCACGGTCATGCCCTTCTTCAATTCTGGCCAGGTCGTGGCGAGCGAGCGACTTGCCAAGACGCCCGGGATTGTCGAAATCCGCTGCGTCCAGCATCCGTGGACGCGCGGCTACATCGCGGTGTTCGATCATCCATACTTTGCCGTCACGGAGAAGGACGGCAGCTTCAAGATCGATTCACTGCCGCCCGGCAACTACAAGATGATGGTCTGGCATGAAGGCGCCGCGCAGCCTGTGGAACAGCAGATCCACGTGACGACGAATGGAATGGCGCGCGCCGACGTGGCGATCGCGGTGCGGTAATAGCCTGTCCTACCCGAGCACCGCCCGGTCGACGACCATCGCCGCGAAGAGCAGCGCCAGATAGAGCAGCGAGAACTTGTACAGTCTCCACGCCGACTTCGTCCACTCGGTGGCACGCACGACACGGAGTACCTCGAATACGAACGTCCCGCCGAGGGCGGCCGCTGCCGTCGTGTAAATCCACCCGAGCACGCCGAATGTGTACGGAAGGATCGTCAGCGGTATGAGGATGACGGTATACCAGAACATCTGCCGCTTCGTTTGTTTCTCTCCCCACACGAGTGGCGCCATCGGGACGCCGGCGCGGTTGTAGTCCTTCTGCTTGAGCAGCGCGAGTGCCCAGAAGTGCGGGGGGGTCCAGTAGAAGATGATGAGAAAGAGATAGATGGCGAGCAGGTCGATCCGGTTCGTCACCGCCGCCCATCCGACCAGCGGTGGGAACGCGCCTGCCGCGCCGCCGATCACGATGTTGTGCGGTGTGCTCCGCTTCAGCCAACGGGTGTAGACGAACACGTAGAAGTAGAAGCCCGCCAGCGCGAGTGCGGCGGTCAGCACGTTTGCCGCAACGGCGAACAGCCACGTTGCGGTGGTCGACAGCAGCACGCCGAACGTCAGGACCTCGCGTGGCTGCATGCGGCCACTGGGAAGCGGGCGCAGCCGCGTGCGCGACATTCGGTCGTCGATGTCGCGGTCCACGTACATGTTCACGGCATTCGCGCCCCCCGCCATCATATATCCGCCGACGAATACCGCGGCCACGAGCAGCCAGCTCGGGTGGCCGGCAACGAACATCGGCGCGATCGTCGTGACGAGCAACAGCGATATGATGCGCGGCTTTGTGAGTGAGACGAGATCCTTCGCGAACGCGCGCGCGGGACTGCCGACGACGATGGTATCGCTCACATATCCGCGCCACGCGCGATGATGACAGCCATCGTCGGTGCGGGCCGCCTTGGAGCCGGAGCCGGAGCCGGAGCCGGAGTCGGAGTCGGAGCCGGATCCGGATCCGGATCCGGTATCGCTTCGGTCTCGACCAGCTCCGCTGCAGTCACCTGCGGCGTGACGACAATGGCATCAGCCACGCGATCGTCGTTTATGGTGACCGGATCGACCTGGGGCACCACTACTGGCACCACTACTGGCGCCACGATTGGCGCCTCGGCTGGCGGGGCCTCGATTGGCACCTCTGGCACCTCTGGCACCTCTGGCATCGGTGCCACCTCTGCTACCTCTGCCACCTCGGCGCTGCTCGGCGATCGCTTCACGGCCGCCAGATGCGCCAGATACGCCAACGCAAAACAACTCAGCCAGATGGCGACGCCGATTGCCTCATGCAGCGAGCGCAATGCGATCGGCAAGTGATAGAGAATCATTGCCGAGGCCACGGCGATCTGCAGCACGACCATGCCACATGCCAGGTATGCCGCCGTGACGACGACTGGTGCTTCCGTCTCACGCCGCTTCCGGAGCGTCAATACCGTCCCGAACAGGGCGATGCCGAGCAGCACGGCGATCGTGCGATGCGTCATCTGAATGTCGACACCAGACGCTTCGACGCCCGGGTTCGGGCCACAGAACGGAATTGTCGTGCAACCAACCGCCGCGCCGGGCATCTTGGCCGTCAGGCCGCCGAAAGCCACGGCGAAGATCGCCAGAAACGCAGCGACGAACCCCCACCGTGCGGCGTTCACCGTGCCACGTTGCACCAAGGCACTCGATCCGCCCAGCGCACCGGCACGGATTGCCGTGACGGTCACCATGGCCAAAAGTGCCATGGCCATGAGCCAGTGCGCCACGGTCGCCCACGGTACGTTGCCCATCTTTACCGTGATGCCGCCAAGGATTGCGGCGCCAAACACCGCGGCGACTGCGCCGAACGCCGACCGCAAAGGGCCGCCCCGGCCACCCACGCCCGCTGTCCGGCGATTGCGAAACGCCACGAACGCCAACGCGCTCACCGCTACCACGAGAATCGACGCCAGGTATCGGTGGCTCACTTCCACTATGAGATCGGGCCGGGTGAACGGCGGGAACCAGTAGCCATAACACTTCGGCCAGTTGTCGCCGCAACCCATTCCGGAACCCGAGATGCGCACGATCGCACCGAACACCAGGTGTAGACAGGCGACGATGAGCGCCACGATCGACAACCGACGCACAGACTTCATGTGCTGGATCCCTGAACGGCAGAAATGACCACGTGAACGGTGTGCATGGCCCTCCAGGTGAAGACCAGCACCACGGCGAGTGCGGCTCCAGGGATCACCGCCCAGGCAATTTCGGTCCAACGACGCCCCATGGATATCGGCTGGCTACCAGCGACACGGACGGGCGAAACGACGACCGAATGCAGGATCGCCAGTTGGGCGACAGCACAACACCCAATGGCGACCCAAAAAATCGCCTCGGCGAAATGAAAAGACATAGACGAAAAGTACCGTGTTTGACCGTTGACCATGGAGTGCGATGCGTCGTTCGCGGAATCTGTGCATACGGCGCGCCGCCCTTGACCCCCCGCACAATTGGCTACACCGTCGTACCCACCTGCGGGCACCTCGTCATCATGGACACTGGATCAAACATGTGTCTCTCGATGTCCCTCTCCGCCACTACCTCGCTAACATGTGCTGATGGACGAGACCACCCCCAGCCGTTCCCGCGCGCTGCCGCGCCAGCTCGGCCTCTGGAGCGCCGTTGCCGTCGTCGTTGGTTCGACGATTGGTTCAGGGATTTTCCGGACACCAGCCGGTGTCGCGAACCGATTGCCCGGACCCGTGCCGCTGATGGGCGTCTGGGTTACAGGTGGCCTACTGGCGTTATGCGGCGCGCTCACACTCGCCGAAGTCGCCGGGGCATTCCCTGATACCGGTGGCATCTTTGTCTTTATTCACCGCGCGTTCGGTCGACTGCCGGCGTTTCTGTTCGGCTGGTCGGAGCTGACGCTCATTCGCGCAGCCTCGCTTGGCGCCATCGCGACGACGTTTGCCGAGTACTGCCTGCGCGTCCTGGGGTTCGACCCGAGTGTCGCGCCACACGACACGTGGGTGCACTACCTGGCTGCCGCGGCCATCCTCCTGACGGCCACGTTCAACTACGTGGGGCTGCGCACGGGATCACTCGTGCAGAACATCACGACGGTGGCCAAGTACTTTGGCCTGCTGTTCATCGTGGTGCTTGCCATGGCCATCGGCCTGCCACGCACTGGCGGCCACTTCACCCCCGCGGCGCCGCCGGGAAGCTTCAGCATCGCGCCATTTGGTCTCGCGCTCGTGTCGGTGTTGTGGGCATACGACGGATGGGCCGACCTCACCTTCGTCTCCGGTGAGGTCAAGAACCCGCGGCGAAACCTGCCGCTCGCGCTGATCATCGGATCGGTCGCGGTGATCGTGATCTACCTGCTGGCGAACGTGGCCTATCTGTCGGTGTTGTCCGTCAACGAGGTGCGCGTGTCCAAGCTCGTCGCCGCTGACGTGGCTGCGCGGCTGGTCGGGGCGGGCGGCGTTGCATTCGTCTCGATCACGGTCATGCTTTCGACATTTGGCACCCTGAACGGCACACTCCTCACGGCGCCGCGCGTGTTCTTCGCGATGGCCGACGAGAGGCTGCTGTTCAAGAAGCTCGCTGCGGTTCATCCGCGGTACGCCACGCCCTATATCTCGATTGTATTGGTTGCGGTGCTCGGCGTAGCCTTCGTACTCGCGCGCACGTTCGAGCAGCTCGCCGATACGTTCGTCACGGCGATCTTGCCCTTCTATGCGCTTGGCGTCATGTCGATCTTCGTTTTCCGCCGCCGTGGCGACGCGGATTATCAGCCGCCATTCCGCACGCCGCTCTACCCAATCACCCCGATCCTGTTCGTCCTGGCGACGTTGTACCTGCTGGCCAATTCGCTGATCGACCAAAGCAGCCGCTGGCCAACGCTGGCGGTATTTGGAGTGATTCTCCTGGGAATTCCGGTGTACTACGCGACAGTGGGGCGGCGGCGGTAGTTCACGTACTGGTAACGTTGTTGGACTCCGGGCTCTAATCTGGCTGGTTGTCGCTGGCTGCTCCGTAGCGGGCGGCGAGGTCCCAGTTGTGAGTTGTGCGTTGTGAGTTTCTCGTGTCGCGTGTCTCGTGAACGGCACGCCGGCGGGCGCCGACGCGCCGGAGTGAAATGAGGAACAAACAGCACGTGAGACGTGCCGCAATCGCTGTCGGAAGCGACGAAGTTGTCTTCGAACGCAATGAAGTGGTCTTCGAACGCAATGAAGTGGTCTTCGAAAGCGACGGAGGGTCCTTCAGACGGGTCGGAGTCATCGAGGGACGGCGCGACGTGCCGTGTGAACCGGTCGGTGTCTGCGTGAGAGGCGATGGTCTTGCCTGTCAGGTGCGGAGTCCGTCCTCAACACGACCGCATGCGATCTTGACGGTCGAGCGTGGGGCCTGCACAGCAGGCACTTCCACCTTTTGCGTCAGCCATCCCTGCTGTACGCGCACGACTGGGTCCTGAATGCCGAGCTATTGCAGGTGAACACGAAGCCATTGCAGGTCGACGAAGAGCTATTCCATGTCGGCAAAGATCTATTCCATGTCGACGCGGGTGATTCCGACGTGGGGTCGCGTGAGAGAGGCCTCAACGGCCGAGGATCTGCTGTTGATGGCGACGACTCCTCGGTCGACACGCGTCGATCCCTCCGGCACGGCGCGCAGTTGGTCGTGAGCACTCGGTCATCTGAGCGAGACGAGCCGTGAACCCTCCTATACGGTCGCGAGTCCGATGTTGACTGCGAGGGGTTCGTGCTTGCGTGCGAGGGGTTCGTGCTTGCACCGGCGGCGTCCGATCTCCGCACCGGCGAGTCCCACCTGAACGCGCGTGAGTTCTACCTCAACCGGCGTGGGTTCCATCTCGACCGGAGGGAATTCGACGTGACGGAGACGCAATCTCAGGGCGGGGATTGCGGGTGAACGCGCGTGAGAGGCGCGTTGGCGAGAGACGGTTCGGTCTGGCGCGAGTGGCATTCGGCCTCGACGCCAGGGTATTCCATCTTGACCGGAATGCCTCCGCCCTGATCAAGCGTTGATGCGAGCTGGATGCGCCGGAGTCTCTGCTCGACCGGCGCTCATTCGATCTCGATCGGCCGGAATTCCATCTGAACACGCGTGCATCTCCTCCGCACGCCGATCGATCCTGTCTCGACTGAGCGGGCCCAGTCCGAGCAGAGAGATCGGTCAGTCTCGTTGTCTCGCTGTCCCGTGTCCGCCGAGATCGCGGAGAACTGCCGAGAGGGTGATCAGTGATCAGTGGTGAGTTGTCAGTATACAGGTCATACGCGCCAGGGTGCCTGGCTCGCCGGCCACTATCGCCGGTCGGCGAGGTTCGGGTGTCCAGTTGTGAGTCGTGAGTTGTGAGTTGCTAAAAACGCGTAACGCATAACTCACAACTGGCAACTCGAAACTCGCCGACCGGTGGGCCGACCGCTACGGAGCAGCCAGCGACATCCAGCCGGTCAACACCCGGAGCCCAAGCACGCAGTTAGCGCAGTTAGCACGCAGTCAGCCGTTGTCCCGTGTCCCGTGTCTCGTGTCCCTAGAACAGCCTCAACTTGATGTACTTCCCGGGATTCGCCTTGACGTCTGTCACCAGCGAGTCCATATGGGCGACGAGTCGCCGCAAGTCGGTATAGAGCAGCGAATCGCCCATCAGCTTTCCTACGGTGCCGGAGCCGTGCTGCGCCTGCACGAGCAGGCTGCGAATCTGCGCGTTGGTCGAGTCGATGTTTGCTGACAGCCGCGCGGCGTTCTCGCTGGTCCGGCGGAGATTCGCGATCGTTGCCTCGACCTGCACTGAATCGACCAGCCGGCTCATGTGACTGGACGCCTCGCGGAACGAGGCCATCGTCGCCGTCATGTTGCGATTCTGCTCGGCTGCGATTCCCTGAAGCTGTACCGAAAACTGGGCGGCCGACTGCATGGTGCGGTGGATGTCGCGCAGCGTGCCCGCTTCCACCACCTGCGACTGCAGCGCCCTGGTCAGGAATAATACGTTCTGACCGATCGAGTCCACGCGGCTCATGATGACGTCGACATCCGCCGCCGCGTGGCCGGGAGGCACGGTATCGCCGGCCGCGTACGATGCGGACGGTACGGGTACGGGCGGCGTCAGAGCGACGGCGACGTCTCCGAAGATACCAACGGGTTTGACGGAGGCGGTGGATCCCTTCGGCACGGTGAACTTGTCGTCGATGCGCAGCATCACATCGAGGTAGCCGTCGCGGCGGAGATTCACGTCGCCCACGTTGCCAACGCTCACACCGGCGAGCAGCACGGGCTGCCCCTGCTTGAGGTTCTGTCCCCAAGCGAAGCGCGTGTAGAGTGGGTACCCGGGCCTGAGACCACCGCGCGCGAGCCATAACGTGCCGAGCACCAGAACGATGACGGCGACCGTGATGAGCATGCCGACGGTGACTTCGTCGCGACGTTTCATGATTGGAGGAGTGGGGCAAGCACGAGCGTCGTGAGCGCGTCGAGCACCAGAATCGTGACGGAAGTGATCACCACCGCGCGCGCCGTAGACCGACCGACACCCTCGGCTCCGGCCTCGGTAATGTAACCCTCGTAGGAACAGACCAGAGAGATCGCCGTGCCGAACATGAACGCCTTCAACAGGCTGTAAACCACCTGGAATGTGTCGAATCCGAGGCGGAGTCCGGTCGTGAAATCCGCGGCGGTCACGTCGGTCAGTCGTACCGAGACGAGGTAGGCGCTCGTGAGTCCCGTCGCGTCGGCGAGCACCACGAGGGTAGGCAGCATGATCATCGCTGCGAGCAGGCGAGGAACCACGAGATACGCCACGGGGTCGTACGCCAGCGTCTCGAGTGCGTCGATCTGCTCCGTGACGCGCATCGTCCCGATTTCGGCAGTCATTCGGCCACCGACACGGCCGGTGAGCACGAGGCCTGTGAGGAGCGGGCCGAGCTCCAGGACCACCATCAGTCGGCTGGCCAGGCCGATGATCGACAACTGCACGCCCGGCAGGAGCTGGTAGCGTGTCTGCAGGGCGATGACACCGCCGATGAAAGCGGCGACGACCACGGTGATCGGGACCGAGTCGACGCCGATCGTCTTCATCTGGCGCATGGTCTCCGGAACGTACGTGGCCGGATCACCGAAGCCGCGCAGGATGTCGCGCAGGAAATAGGTGCGTTGGCCGACGTCGTGAAACAGACCGATCCAGAAACGAGTGATGCGCCGGAAAAAGCGGATCAACGCCCGCTGCACCACCGGATAGGTCTCGGTCTCACGAGACACAACCGTCGGCGGACTCAAGTCCGAGTCCGGCCGAGCAGGATGAGACCGATCATTCCGAATAGCGCGCCAGGGACCCACGCCGCATAGTCGGGCGGGATCAGACCTTGGGTGCCAATGGCTCTGGTGAGTTGGATCATCAAGAGAAAGATGATCGTCGTCGCAAGACTCACCGTCACGCCGTACGCCGAACCGCCACGCTGCGTACTCGTCGCGAGCGGGGCACCGAACAGCGCGATGATGATGCACGTGACGGGGACGGCGAGTTTGAGCGCGCGTTCCACCCGCGACACGTTGGCATCGCCGCCCGACCGCTCCGTGGCGTTGATGAACCGCGTCATCTCGTTGTAGCGCATGTTGTGCGGGTCGGGTCCCCGGCTCATCATCTCGACCGGGCGCTCCGTGAAGTGCTTGTCCCGCGCCGCCGCAAAGGTGATGGTGAATACAGGCCCCGTATCACCGACCACATTCAAGGTGCCGGAACGGAGTGTCCACGGCGAGCGGGCGTTCGACGTCGGTGTGTAGACCGCCGAGTCGGCCGTGAGAACATAGGTTGGGTATTTCGGGCCGGATCCCTTCCGCTCGATCTGCAGGCTGCGAATGCGCCCCGTATCGGTGCGCAGCTCGAAGGCTTTGTACACGCGCCCATACTCGCCGCCAAACGCGAAGTTGTAGCGGGCCGCACCCATCTTCGCCTGGTCCAGGTTGAGTAGCTCGCTGCGCCGCCGGTTCGTGCTTGGTGACATCTCTCCAATGCCCAAGTCGAGCCCGCAGGCGAGCACCGCGCCAAGGAAGATCGGGGCGATCAGCCGGTAGAAGCTGATGCCCGACGCCTTTGCCGCCGTCACCTCTGCATGTCGCGTGAACCCGCCGATGGAGAAGACGGTGGCAAACAACACCGCTGCCGGCAGCACCATGAACATCGAGTCCGGAATCCAGAACAGGTAGCTGAGTGCGATGTCGCGGTATGGGATTCTGCGCTCGAGATACCCCTGGAGGTGATCGGTCAGATCGATGATGATGAGCAGAAACGGAAACCCGAGTGCCGTGACCGCGAAGATCTTGGCGAACTCGCTGAACACGTACCGGTCGAGCGGCCGCACGAAGTGTTTCATCAGACGGTGGACTCGGCCGAACGGTTGATGCCGGCGCGCCGCGCCTGCCGCGCGAACCAGGCACGAGTTGCGTCGATCCGCTCACCCATGTTCCCGCCGCGCATGGTCACCCCCTCACGGCCCATGCGGCTCATGAGATAGATGCCGACGACGAGGAAGATGAGGTTCGCCGACCACATCGCCCAGAACGGCGTGATGACGTTGTTGTTCGACAGGGACTCCCCGCCGATCAGCCCGATGTAATAAATCGCGAATACCAGAAAGCTCACTCCCATGACCAGTCCCACTCCGCCGCGCGGAAAACGCAACGCGATCGGCGCGCCGACGAGGACGAACACGATGCAGCAGGCAGCGAGTGAGAATTTCTTCTGGATCTCCACGCCGAACCGGTTGCGGGCGTGCCGCGCCGCCTCCAGGCGCAAGTTCACTTCGTACATGTCGGCGCGGGCACTCGCCGCGGCCTCGGGCGCCGGCGTGGTGACCGTTGGCGTTACCGCCGGCACCGGTGTTGTTCCGGTCTTCTTCGCCGTTGTGTCCTGACGCAGGAGCAAGCGAGTGCCGGCTGTTGGCAGTTCGGCCGCGCGTGCTTCCGGGATGTGCAGGTATTTCTTGACGAACGCGCAGTAGACGGCGCCAATGCCGCCCGCTTTCTTCGGCTGTACGTCTCTTGGTTGGGGCGTGTGATGGCCAGGCCTCTCGCTTGCCCGCCAGACCATCATCAGGCTGTCGGCCAGTGCCCGCTGCACGCGGGCGTCGGCATGTTCGAGCTCGGATTGCATCTCGCACACCGACATCTCGCGGTCGCCCTTCGCCGCGGTGTCGGCGTCGATCGACTGGAACTGGTTGGCCACGTCCCGAACGCGCAGCTCGTTCTGCTGGAAATAGATGCGGTTGAACTGGCCCGACTGCTTCGTAGGCGCCGAGAGCACGACGCCCGAGAACAGGTGCATTGCCAAGTCTTTGCGGTTCGCGGCAAAGCTCAGCACGCCGCTATCGGCGTAGATGGTTCGCCGGTGCAGCGCGTCGCCGACATCATAGATCGTGACGTCGCGCAGCCGCCCGGACTCGTCCTCGGCAATGTTGCCGGCCCGCAGATAGAGTTGCCCCTCCTTCACCGTGTTGATCACCTGCGGTTTGAGCGCAAAGGTGGGTTTGGTGCGGAAAATGGCCACTTGCAGCGTCTGCAACCTGTGGTTGGCCTGCGGCAGCAACTGATCGTTGAACCACAACATGAACAGCGCCAGGAACACCGACGCCGTGAGCGCCGGGCGCATGAGCGCCCGCATGGAGATGCCCCCGGCCTTGAGCGCGGTGATCTCGTTTTCCGAAGCGAGGCGGCTGAACGCCTGGAGCACGGCGACGAGCACGGCCATGGGAAGCGTCATGGCCACTGTGAACGGAATCGACAGGATGAAAAACTCTGTGATCACCTGCCAAGACAGACCGCGCCCCACCAGGTCTCCGAACTTGCGGGCGATATACTGCAACAGAAGGAGCGACGTGAGCGCCGACAGGGCGAACACGAACGGCCCCACGTGCTCTTTCAGTACGTAACGGTTGATTATCTTCACAAAAAATCGGGACTAGCGTACGACTGCGGAACTTCAAATGCTCCACAGGGTTGTACGGCCGTGCCTGGCCTGTAAATTCCACCCGCTACCCGTTCGAATTCAAGGCTTGTTTCCGGCCTGCTCCGGACATCAGCCCCATCCGCGGACGATCGGCGGCACGGGCCGTCGGCGGGTTCCTACCCCTCCTTTAGGGTTTAGTGCGACCCTCCCTATTCGCGACGCAAACTGCTGTCACCTGCGTCCTCGCCGTTCCCGCGCTGCGGACGACGCCGTATCCATTGTCCATCACTGGTTTACTAACGTATTCATCTCTCAACGCATCGAGAACGACCTGTGCGAATGCCATCCTTTCCGATCCTCTGCACCGCGATCGTCGCACTGACCGGGTGTGACAAGCTGAAGGATCGTTTCTCGGGACCCAAGACGTCGTTCAGCGGCGATTCCGCGCTTGCGTACGTCAAGGCACAACTCGCCTTTGGTCCGCGCACGCCCGGCACTCCGGCGCACGACAAAGCGGGGGACTGGATCGTTGCCGAAATGAAGAAGCGCACCGACAGCGTAGTCGTGCAGTCTTGGATGCAGACGACTGCCAAGGGCGCGCAGCTCCCGTTGCGCAACATCCTGGCGCGTTTCAATCCGTCGGCCACGCAGCGCGTGCTGTACCTCACCCACTGGGACACGCGCCCCACTGCTGACGAAGATCCGAATTTCGGCAACAAGGCACGGCCAATCCTCGGTGCAAACGATGGCGCCTCCGGTGTGGGCCTCTTCCTCGCGCTCGGCGACGTCTTCAAGAAGACACCGCCGTCGGTGGGCGTCGATCTGCTGTTCGTCGACGGTGAGGATTGGGGCAGTTTCGATCCAGACAGCTCCGGCAACTATCCCGACGCATTGTTCGGATCGCAGTACTTCGCGAATCACCTGCCGTCGCCGGACTACAAGCCGCTATATGGCGTGCTCTTCGACATGATCGGCGATGCCGACCTGCAGATCTACCAGGAAGCCAACTCCGTGCAGCAGGCGCCCGAAGTCGTGAATCGTGTGTGGCAGACCGCGGCTGATCTGGGGTACGACAAGTACTTTCTGAATGAGGTGGGTATGCAGATCACCGACGACCACGTGCCCTTTCTACGCAAAGGCATCCACGTGATCGATGTCATCGACATGCAATACGGACCACTGCCCCCCGTCCATAACGCATTCACGCCGTCGAGTCCCAACTATCACCACACCATGCAGGACACCTTCGATAAACTGTCGGCCAAGAGCCTGCAGATCGTGGGCGATGTGGCGGTGACGTTGGTGAAGTAGAGACACGGGACACGGGAAACGAGACACGAGACAACTGCTAACGCATAACGCGTTGTTGCGCGTCCAGCGCCTCAAGTCCCGTTGTCCCGTTGTCTCGTGTCTCGTGTCTCGTGTCTCGTGTCTCGTGTCCCCCTACGGCCTCGCCTTCCCGTTCGACAACACCTCCGCCATCTGAATGGCCGTGTACGCGTTCACGATGCCGCCCGTGACGGACAGGCTTCCGAATGGCACCTTGTCGCTGGCGGAACCCGGCCGTTTCACCATCTGATCGGTGTGCCGGCTGACCGATGACATGATGACTTGTTTCACTTCGGTGCCGGTCAGATTCGGGTAGTAGTCCATGATGAGTGCTGCGAGGCCACTCACCACTGGGGCGGCCATGCTCGTGCCGCTGTCACGCTCGTAGGCGTTCCCGGGAACGGTCGAGAGAATGTCCACGCCTGGGGCAAAGACGTCGACTTGCTGTTTGCCGTAGTTCGAGAAGTTCGCAGCGAGGTCCGCGCCGCCCTTCCATGACGATGCGCCGACTTCGATCCAGTTCCGTGGACGCCCGCCGTCCAGGTAGGACGCATTCGGAAAATTCTTTGCCGTCGCGAGATCCGCACCGTCGTTGCCTGCCGCATGCACCATCAGCACGCCATGCGCGTCGGCGTACTTCACTGCGTCGTCGACCGATTCCTTGTACGGCGAGTATGCTTTGCCGAAGCTCATGCTGATGATCTTCGCCCCGTTGTCGGTGGCGTAGCGAATTGCATTCGCCACGTCCTTGTCCCGCTCGTCACCGTCGGGAACGGTACGCACCATCATGAGCTTCACCGCCGGCGCGATCCCGCTGATGCCGGCGCGGTCATCCCGCACCGCGCCGATGATGCCCGCGACGTGCGTGCCGTGCTTGGCCTCGGGACCCATCACGTCCGCGTTGCCGTACCGATGCTCGGTTGGGTCGGTGTAGTGGTCGCCAACGATCGTACGCGGGTTGTAATCGGGATTGAGTCCGTACTTGAGCTGTCCCTCGAGCGACGTGAGTCCGTCGTCGATGATCGCCGGCGTCGCGCCTTGATCGGCAAGCGACAGAAAAGCCTGACGCGCCTGCGTCACCTGCGGCGTCGTCGGATGCAGCGCCCGCACCTTGTCGGCCGTCAGCGAATCGGTGTTCGCGGCCTGTTTGAGAATCGGAACGATCTGCTGCATCACCGCGCTGACCTCGCGATAGTTCGCGACGTTCGACTCCAGTTCTCGGCGTTGTTTCTCGAACCCAGCGTCCACTTGCTCGCAGCGCGCGGCGTCGGCGATCGGTGGCTGGCCGCTCGCCGCCGGCTTGTTGTGACACCGCGCGTATTCCCGTGTGACCTCGAACGTGTCCCAGTGCACATCCTGGCCGCTTGGTCCGCCAATGAAGTTCCATCCGCGCACGTCGTTGGCGAAGCCGCCGACATCGGCCTTGTGGGTGCTGCCGGTGTCTTTCGGGTTTGTCCAGAGATTGGGCCTGAGATCGACGTGCGTCGTGTCGATGCCGTTGTCGATGATCGCGACCAGTACGGTCTGCCGCGGCTTCTTGTCCGCGAGCAATTCGTGCATGGCGCGCTCAGAGGAAATTCCCGGCACGTGATCGGTGGCTTCGTCCAACAACTGCCAATTGCGCGGGGCTTCGGACAGCGTGACCGCGGGAACCTGCGTTGACGGCGCGACAACCACGGACTGTGCCGGCGCGGGCGCCGTCTTGGTCGCCAGGGTGGCCGGTGCGCCGCAGGCGGCGAGTGCAACGGAGCCAGCGAGGAGGAACGAAGACAACGACTTCATGGGCGTACCTATAGGTAAGTGCGTTCGTAAACGATAACGCGCCATCCACCTGTCATGAATTGGACCAGTGCGGTTTGCGACATCTCTATTGTCGGCAGCCGGGCGATGGGCGATGGGCGATGGGCGATGGGCGATGGGCGTGGGCGATGGGCGATAAGCGTGCATTCGGTAAGGCTTGCACTGGAATGGTGCTGGTCCAGGCATTGGCCGTCCCCACCTTATACCCATGTCGATACCATCAGATCACAAAGCGCTGTTGTTCATAGGACTCGTGGCTGTGCTCGGCGCCACTGTAAGGGTAGCACGCGCGGTGGGCGGCAATACGGCACAGGCCGTACAGCCAACCCTCGAGCGGCAGGTGCAAGCAGCTGATTCGGCGCTCAAGGCGGGAAACCGCAAGCGCGTCACGAATGGTCCCGTTCGGATGAGGCCTGGGGCCAGACGGTCGGCGGCCGGGATTCGCGTGGACAGCGCCGTAGCCTTTGCTACCCCATCGCGCAAAACGTCCAGCGTTCCCGCGCCGCTCGACCGTAAGGGATATATCGGGCGCAAGCTGGATCTCGACGTCGCGATCGCTGCACAGATCGACTCGCTGCCGGGTGTGAGCACGGCCATGGCCAAGCGCATCGTCGCCGACCGAATGGCGCGCGGCCCATTCCTCAATGGCTCCGGTCTGCGCCGAGTGACGGGCGTTGGACCGGCCCTGCTGCAACGAATCGATAGCCTGGTCACCTATTCCGGCTCTGTCGTGCAACCTTCGCCGAACGACACGGTGATCGTCAGGCCTCGCCGTACGCCATCGGCACGATCCAAGCGACCGCCGGTGGGGATTGTCCCGCTTGCTCTGCGCGGACAGGCCCTTCTATTGTACGCCAGGCATCCGAACCTGTACGCTAGGCATCAGCACCGAGTCCGACGAGAATAGATCACTCTTGACCATGACGGTTCCAGCGGCATCTCTGCGTGTGCTCGTCACCGACGAAGTCGATCCGCAGGGTGTTGAGCTTCTGCGTGCCGAACCGTCGTTCGTCGTCGACGTGCGCCCCACTCGTCCCTGGCGCGAACTGCTCGGAGAGATCGGCCAGTACGATGCGTTCATTGGACGAAGCGCCACACAACTCCCCGCCGAGCTACTGGGCAAGGCGGAGCGGCTACGCGTCATCGGACGTGCCGGCGTGGGCACCGACAACATCGACCTGAACGCCGCGACTGAACTGGGTATCGCGGTCATCAATGCTCCCAGCGGCAACACGATCGCCGTTGCCGAACTGTTCTTCGGTGTCTTGCTGTCGTTCGTTCGCCATCTGCCTCGCGCGTTCAATTCGATGCGTGCCGGTCGTTGGGATCGCAGCGATCTGCTCGGCACCGAGATCAACGGTCGCACGCTGGGCATCGTCGGGCTCGGCCGGATTGGAGGCGAAATCTCCAAGCGCGCGCACGCGTTCGGCATGCGCGTCATTGCCTACGATCCGTACGTGCAGCGGGAGCGCTTCGAGATCTTGCGTGTGGAACGCGCCGACTCGCTTGGCCAGCTGCTCCCGGACGTCGATATTCTCACGGTGCACACGCCGCTCACCGATGAGACGCGCGGCATGATCGACGCCTACGCGCTCGCTCGGCTGCGGGCTGGCGCCGTCGTCGCGAATTTTGCCCGCGGCGGCATTGTCGACGACGTGGCGCTCACCGATGCGCTGCGCAGCGGTCAGTTGCGCGGCGCACTGCTCGATGTCTACGGAAAGGAGCCGCTCGCGCCCGATCATCCCTTGCGCAGCATGGAGAACGTGCTGCTCACACCACATCTGGGGGCATCGACCGCCGAGGGGCAGCGGAATGTCGCGGTGGATGCGTGTATTGCGGTGCGCGACGCGCTGCTGAGTGGAGAGCTCTCGGGCGCAGTGAATCTCGCGTCCGTCGGCCGCGACCGATGGCGGGATCTGCGCGGCGCGCTGTTTCTGGCGCGACAGACGGCCGCGATCGCCCGTGCCATACTCGCGCAGCGCGGTGCGGCGACTGTCGAGCGCCTCACGCTTCACATTGGGCGGCAGTTCGGCGGCGCCGACAGTCTGCTCTCCGCGGCGGCCGCGGAAGGGCTGCTGGCCGCGATCACGGGCGAAGACCGTGTGAATCTCATCAATGCGTGCGCGCGGGCGCGGGCGCTCGGGATTGCCGTCGCCACGGTTCCCGCGCTCGAGGGCGAAGACGCCAACGTGATCCGTGCGACGGTCGGCAGCGGCAGCCAACAACTCACCGTGGGCGGATTGGCGGTACCGGGAGCGGCGCCGCGTCTCACGCGCATCGGCGACTTCAAGGTGGATCTGGCCCCGCGGCGCACGCTCATCGTGCTGACAAACGACGATGTGCCTGGCGTCATCGGCCACGTCGGCACGGTACTCGGCGACGCCGGCGTCAACATCGGCGAATACCATCAGGCGCGCATGACCCAGGGCGGTGAAGCGCTCGCGGCGATCTCGGTGGACGGACCCGTTCCCGAGGCCGTACGACGCCGGTTGCTCGACATCCGCGACGTTCGATCGGCGACGGTGATTCACACCGGCGACCGCGACGGCGAGGAGCGAGCGTGGAGTTGACGCGTGATGCCGACGTCCGTCTTTCCTACGCCCGGGACGCGTCGGGACTCGAATTGATTCCGGACGCCGTGGCGCGTCCGACGAGCATGGCCGAGGTGGCCGACGCCGTGTGCGACGCGGTGGCGCAAGGGTTGACCGTGACGCCGGCCGGCGGACAGACGAGCACGACGGCGGCGTCGATCACCGAGACAGGCCTGCTGCTCTCCCTGCGGGCCATGGCTCGCGTTCTCGATATCGACGCCGGCGCACGATTGGCAAGAGTGGAGCCCGGCGTCACCGTCGGCGCGCTCAACAGCGAGCTCGCGCCGCTCGGGCTGCGTTTTGCTCCCGATCCCACGAGCGAGCATGACGCGACGATCGGAGGCGCCATCGCCTGCAATGCGTCGGGTGCGCGATCGTTGCGCTATGGCGCAACGCGTGCGCACGTTCGCGGCGTTCACATCGTTGACGGCACCGGGACTACGATCGAGCTGCGACGGCCGGGATTGGAGAAGAACACCGTTGGCTTCCACATCGCGCAGGATCCGGTGGACTGGATCGTTGGCAGCGAGGGAACATTGGGCGTCGTGGTCCAGGCGGAGCTGTCGCTCGTCGCGTTGCCGCCTCGTGAGATTGGTTTGGCGATACCGTTTCCCGGCGAGCCAAACGCCCTGTCGTTCGTCATCGACGCGCGCAAACGCGGCGATCTCGGCACTGGTCCGCGGCCGCAGTGCCTCGAGTTCTTCGACGAACAGGCGCTGGCCATTGCGCGCGCCGACACCGAGTCGCCGCAGTGGATGGCCGGCATGGCATCACTCGTGTATCTGGAGCAGGCGGCCGATGATGACGCAGCGGCCGATGCAGCACTCGACCCCTGGCTCGCGCTCGCCGAATTACATGGCGCGAACGCCGGGGACATTGCGGTCTATGGTGATGCGTCGGCCATTCGTGCGGCGCGAAAATTCCGACATGCCGTACCGGCGCACATGAACGAGCGCGGATCGGCGCGACGGCCATTTGGGGGCCGGAAGGTGTCGACGGACTGGGCCGTGCCCTACTGGCGGCTCGGCGAAGCCCTCGACGCGGCGCGCCGGTTCGTGGATCAACAAGGAGTGGAGCATCCAGTGACGTATGGCCATGCGGGAAACGGGCATCCACATCAGAATTTCATCGCCAACGATGCCGAAGAGTTGGCACGCATCAACGCGGCGGTCGAGTACACCATACGTCATGTGCTCACGCTCGGAGGAACTGCTGCCGCCGAGCATGGATTGGGCAAGCTCAAGCGTCGCTGGTTGCGTGCCCAGATGACGCCGCTCCAACTCGATGTGATGCACGGATTGAAGCGGACCCTTGACCCGGCGGGGTTGTTTGCGCCCGGCAACGTGCTGGGGGAGGCATGAGCCGGCCGCGTTACGCGACGCTCGTGCTCGACGTCGACTCGACAGTGTCCGGCATAGAGGGCATTGATTGGCTGGCGCGGCGGCGCGGCGACATTGTGGCGCGAAAGGTGGCGTCGCTCACCGACAAGGCCATGCGCGGGGTGATTCCGCTGGAGGATGTCTACGGCGCCAGGTTGGCGGCCATCCGGCCGCGCCGGGAAGACGTCGAGGCACTGTCGCGCGCGTACGTGGAGGAGATCGCCCCCGGATGCGCCCAGGCGGTCGCGAGCATTCGCCGGGGCGGCACGCATGTCGTGCTCGTGAGCGGTGGGTTGCGTCCGGCGCTGTTGCGACTCGCGCTGTTACTGGGCGTCGATTCCGCCGATCTGCACGCCGTGGATATTTCGTTCGACATGATTGGCGCGTACGCCGGGTTCGACTCGGCTTCGCCGCTCACCACATCCGGCGGCAAGCGGACGCTGATCGCCAGCCTGGAATTGGATCGTCCCGTGCTGATGGTTGGCGACGGCATCACCGATCTCGCCGCGCGCCCGGCGGTCGATACATTCGCCGCGTTCACCGGCTTCGTGACCCGTGACGCCATCGTGCGCGCTGCCGACATCGTCGTCGAATCGTTCGCCCAGCTCGTCGATGACGTGATCGACGCACCGTTGCTGCGACAACATTCCCGGATGGACCAATGAATCCTAGCGCCGCCGCACAGGACCAGCGCACCGCGCACCGCGTGGACGCGATCTCGTTCGGCAAGATCGTACAGATCCGCGAGGCATTGTTGCAGGCGCAGGCCAAAGGTGCGCGCGTGATCCGCTTCGAGTCGGGGGATCCGAGCTTCTCCGTGCCGCCGCACGTCCTTGAGGCGATCGCCGCCGCCGGTGCGGCCGGCAAGACACATTACGTGCCGAACGACGGCATTCCGGAATTGCGCGCGGCGCTCGCCGAAAAGCTGCGGGCCAAGAATGGGATTGCCGGCGTCATGCCGAACGAAGTCTTCGTGACGAACGGGGCCATGCATGCGCTCTTCGTCGCGTTCGGCGCGCTGTTGACCGACGGCGACGAGGTGATCATCCCGGATCCCATGTGGACCGAGGTGGGGGAGAACATCCGGCTGGCGGGCGCCGTGCCAGTGCGCGTCGCCGTCGAAGCATCCAGCGATTATGCGTACGATCCGGACTCCATCGCGCGGGCGATCACGTCGGCCACGCAGGCGATCTTCGTCAACTCGCCCCACAACCCCACCGGTGCCGTCGTGCCGCGCGAGCGGCTCGAGGCCATCGTCACGATCGCTCGCGCCCACGATCTGTGGATCATTTCCGACGAGGCGTACGAGGACGTGTTGTACGAGCCGTACGTGCACCATTCCATTGCCGCGCTCGCCGGCGACTGGGCGCCTCGCGTCATCAGCATATTCTCATTTTCGAAGAGCTATGCGATGAGCGGCCTGCGCACGGGCTACGTCCATACCAGGTCCAAGGTGCTGCGCGAGCGCATCCAGAAACTCCTGCGATGCACGATCAACGGCGTGAACAGTCTCGCCCAATGGGGCGCGCTTGCCGCGATCACGGGACCGCAGGATCAGCTCCCGGCCATGCGCGACGAGTACTGCGTTCGCCGGGACATCATGGTTACCGCGCTCTCGGACATCCCTGGCGTTCGCCCCTTCACGCCACACGGTGCGTTCTATCTCTGGGTGGCGCTCGAGCCGTCGCTGTACGTGCGGCTCGGCGTGCGAGACGCCGACGAGCTCTCCGCGCGTCTGGCTCAGAATGGCATCGGCAGCGCGCCAGGCGATGCGTTTGGCGTACAGTGCGCCAACGCGCTTCGCTTTGCCTTCAGCTGCGACACCGCGATGGTGAAGACGGGGGCCGTGCTGCTCCGAGCGGAGTTGATGGGAATGAAGTAGTTGACACCTCCCCGTCCTGTCCGCAGCTTCCCGGTTCCCCCCCTTCCAGGCCCCTCACCCGCATGGCGGCACCGGATTCAGCCTCAGAACGCATTGGCGATCTCCTCTTTCGTGAGGGGCTCATCACGGCTGAGCAGTTGGCCAAGGCTCTGCAGGAGCAGAAACAGAGCGGCACGCGGGTAGGGTATAACCTCGTCAAGCTTGGCTTCATCCAGGAGCAGGAGCTGACGAAGGCGCTGGCGAAGCAGTACAAGATGCGGCCGGTCGACCTCTCGAACTTCGAGGTCGATCCAAAGATCGCGAAGATGATTCCGGCGGACCTGGCGCAGAAGAACCTCGTCATTCCGCTGAAGCGTGACGGCCGCATCTTGACGGTCGCGATGGCCGATCCGACCAACCTCGGCGTGTTGGAAGACCTCAAGTTCATCACGCGCTACGACATCTTCCCGGTCATCGCGGGCGAGTTCACGCTCCGTAGTATGATCGAGAAAGTCTTTGGTGCGTCGGACGAGCAGCAGATGGCGTCGCTCATGGACACCATCGGGGAGCTCGAGGCCGAAGCCGCGGGCGAGGTGGAAGTCGTCGAGGAGATGGAGGAGGACGTCTCCCAGGCTGCGCTCCAGGCGCAGATGGAGGACGCACCCGTCGTCAAACTGATCAACGCCATCCTCACGGATGCGGTGAAGCGCGGGGCGTCGGACATCCACTTCGAGTGCTTCGAGCACGAGATCCGCGTCCGCTATCGCGTCGATGGTGCGCTGTTCGAGGTGATGAAGCCGCCCTTGAAGCTCAAGGCGGCGTTGATTTCCCGCTTCAAGATCATGGCGCAGCTCAACATCGCCGAGCGCCGCGTGCCGCAGGACGGCCGCATCAAGCTGAAGATCGGCAGCAAGGTCATCGACTACCGTGTGTCGACGCTGCCCACGCTCTTCGGCGAGAAGATCGTGCTGCGAATTCTCGACAAGGGCAACCTGACCTTCGATCTCGAGAAGTTCGGCATCGAGCCGCGCGCCGAGAAGGATCTGATGGAGGCGGTGTCGAATCCGTATGGCATGGTGCTCGTCACCGGTCCGACGGGCTCGGGCAAGACGACCACGCTCTACTCGGCGTTGTCCAAGGTCAACACCATCGACGTCAACATCATGACGGCGGAAGATCCCGTGGAGTACAACCTCTTCGGCATCAACCAGGTCCTGGTGCGCACCGAGATCGGGATGACGTTTGCCGCGGCGCTGAAGGCGTTCCTGCGGCAGGACCCGAACATCATCATGGTTGGCGAGATTCGAGATCTCGAAACGGGCGGCATCGCGATCAAGGCGGCGCTCACCGGCCACATGGTGCTGTCCACGTTGCACACCAACTCGGCGCCTGAAACGGTGACGCGTCTGATGGACATGGGCCTCGAGCCGTTCAATGTGGCGTCGGCGCTCAACCTCATTCTCGCGCAGCGGCTCGTGCGCCGCATCTGCTCCGGCTGTCGCGTGCAGTACGATCCGAGCAAGGAAGAGCTGGATGCAGCCAAAGTGACGCTCGAGACGACAATGGGCGACCTGCGCTTTACCGAGGAGGCGTTGCGCAACGCCAAGGCCAAGGCAACGCCGGAAGCCCTGCCGTATCTCGCCACCCTCAGCCTCGACACCAAGATCAAGGAGCTCGGCTTCTTCAAGGGCAAAGGGTGTCCGCAGTGCGCCGGCACCGGCCTCAAGGGCCGGCAGGGTGTCTACGAGGTCATGCTGATGACGCCGGGGCTGCGCAAGCTCGTGATGCAGAATGTGGGCGCAGCGGACATTCGTGATGGCGCCATCGCCGAGGGCATGCTGACCCTGCGCATGGACGCGTGGCTCAAGGTGATGAAGGGCATCACCACCACCGAGCAGATGATCCGCGAAACGTCGGCCTGAGCCCGTCCAAGAGGTTCGGTGGGAAGGCGCACGGGCGAAATTTGTGACGTGCGTCGCAATGTGGCGCAGGTCCTTGCCACAGAAGCGGTTCGTGCCGTGACGGGGGCTACTATATAGCAGTCAGACAACCAGAGAATCGCCATCCCTCCCGTGGCAGCCCGAACCGCCTGCAATGACCGCACCGACCTCGACACCTCCTGCCCCTCTTCCTGGCGCGCAAGCGCTGAACCTGCGCGTCCTTCTCGAAGAGATGATCGAGCGTGGCGCATCGGATCTCCATATCAGCGCCGGCCAGCGGCCAATGCTGCGCGTCGACGGCGACATGGCGCGCTCGAACGTCGACTTCATGATGCAGCCGAAGGATACGCTGCAGCTCGCGTATTCGGTGCTCACGGAGAGTCAGAAGAAGCGGTTCGAGATGGAGGACGAGCTGGATTTCTCGTTCGGCATCCAGAACCTGGCGCGCTTCCGCGGCAACTGCTTCAAGCAGCGCGGCTGCGTGTCGATGGTGATCCGGCAGATCCCGTTCGATATCAAGACCTTTGAGCAGCTCAATCTGCCGAAGGTCATCTCCGACCTATCCAACAAGCCGCGCGGCCTGATCCTCGTCACCGGCCCCACCGGTTCCGGCAAGTCCACGACGCTCGCCGCGATGCTGGACAAGATCAACAAGGAGATGAAGGGGCACATGATCACGATCGAGGATCCGATCGAGTTCATTCACAAGCACCAGAACTGCATCGTCAATCAGCGCGAAGTCGGCTCGGACACCAAGAGCTTCAGTGCGGCACTCAAGTATGCGCTGCGACAGGACCCCGACGTGGTGCTGATCGGCGAGATGCGCGATCTCGAGACGATCCAGGCGGGGCTGACGATTGCCGAGACGGGCCACCTGGCGTTCGCCACGCTGCACACGAATAGCGCGGCGGAGGCGATCAACCGCATCATCGACGTCTTTCCGAGCCATCAGCAGTCGCAGGTGCGCGCGCAGCTCGCGTTCTGTCTCGAGGGCATCATCACGCAGACCCTGCTGCCGAAGGTGGGCGGCAAGGGGCGCGTGATGGCGGCCGAGATCCTGGTTGTCACGCCGGCCATCCGTGCGCTCATTCGCGACGACAAGATCCACCAGATCTACTCGATGATGCAGTCGGGCAAGAAGTACGGCATGCAAACCATGAACGACGCGTTGTACAACCTGTACATGAACAAGTCCGTGGCGCTCGAAGAAGTGCTTCGCGCCACCCACGATCAGTCGGAGCTGATGCGGATGATAGGGATCAGCCCCGACGGCGATGCAGCCGCGAAGACTGGAATGGCCGGAAAGCGGTAAGGCCGTAGACTAGCAACCAGTAACGAGAATGCCCCAATTCACGTACACCGCGCGCGCGATCAACGGTGAGCTGAAGTCGGCCACCATCGAGGCGCCGAATCGCGATGAAGTCATCAAGCAGCTTCGCCAGCAGAAGCTGAACGTCGTCAAGATCGACGAAGGCGTCGCGGCCAAGAAGAAGCGCACCGGATCGATCAAGATGCGTGACATCGTGATCTTCACGCGTCAGTTCTCGACGATGATCAACTCGGGCCTGCCGCTCGTACAGGCGCTCGACATCCTGGCCAACCAGAGCGAGAACCCGGCGCTCAAGGAAGTGACGCGGCAGGTAGTGTTCGACGTCGAGTCGGGCAACACTGTGGCTGACGCGCTACGCAAGCATCCCAAGGCATTCTCGGAGCTGTACGTGAACATGGTGGCGGCCGGCGAGGCGGGCGGTATCCTCGACACCATCCTCATGCGCCTCGCCGTGTTCATGGAGAAGAACGACGCACTGGTCCGGAAGGTGAAGGGCGCCATGATCTACCCGGGCGTGATCATGAGCGTGGCGGGCATCGCCATCACCGTGCTGCTGGTGTTCGTGATCCCCACTTTCCAAACGATGTTCGCCAGCGCGAACATCGCGCTGCCGCTGCCGACGCGCATCGTCATTGGCCTGTCGCATGCGCTGAAGACCTACTGGTACGTGTTGGTGATTGCGGGCGCCGCCGCGGGAACGAGCCTGAAACGATTCTACGCCACGTCGGAAGGCAAGTTGGCGATCGACCGTCTGTTGCTGAGGGCGCCGGTGCTGGGTGACGTGCTGCGCAAGTCCGCGGTGTCGCGCTTCACGCGCACGCTGGGCACGCTGATTTCATCGGGCGTATCGATTCTGGACGGCCTCGAGATCACGGCGAAGACGGCGGGCAATCGCGTCATCCAGGACGCGATCATGGACTCGCGTGCGTCGATCGCGGGTGGTGAGACGATCGCGGCGCCGCTCAAGAAGAGCCAGGTCTTTCCGCCCATGGTGATCTCGATGATCGCTGTTGGTGAGCAAACGGGCGGACTTGATGAAATGCTCACGAAGATCGCGGACTTCTATGATGAGGAAGTCGATGCGGCGGTGTCGGGGCTGTTGTCGCTGATGGAGCCGGTGATGATCGTGTTCCTGGGGGTGGTGGTGGGCGGGATGGTGGTGGCGATGTACTTGCCGATCTTTGATATGGTGAATGCGGCGGGGTAGGAGATGGTCCTAGCGGCTAAGCATAACTGACTGTCGCTTTGCGCGCTCTATCGTAAAACCTCGCGCTGTCTATCGTAATTGAAGAGCGGCACCAGAGAGATTTCTATCGTAACCTCTCGAAGAATGACTCGCGCCCGCTGCACGGGAGCGGGAGCGGGAGGCAGCTGCGTTGTACCGACCGCCAAGCCACCCCTGGGGGGGTGCCGCCATCACGCGCGCTCCCGTTGCTCATGACAGATGCGGCGCGCGTAGGCATTGGGCGGGCTCGCTGTCCTAACGCTGGCTCAGGACACTCTCCACCCAAGCGGCGAATCGTTGGAGCTGGACGTGCAGCTCGCGCGCCTCATCCATGCGGCCGATGCGGGCTCCATAGGAGGCAGTGTCCTTCTCGTCCAAGATCTTCTTGAGCCTAGAAAGTTGTTGTGTGTCGGCCTGATTCCCCATGGCTGCCTTGATCGTGGTCGGGAGTGCAGCGTGGTTCGTCTGGTTCACCTTGCCGTCAAATCGTGCCGAGAGAGCATCGCCATAGCCGATCGCGGCCAGGACGATCAGCACGACAACGGGGTTCCCAGTATCACCCTCCTCCCAGAGCTCCAAGAGATTCTCGGCGGCTCGGCGGAATGCCTTCGCGTTGGAGAGGCGGCCGCGCCATTCGTCGCCACCCACTGTCTTGGTCGGCCCGGCCCTAACCATTGATCGGTCCAGAGCGGGTGGTTTCTGCGGACCCAGCGGACGCCTTGTGCGCGTCGATCTTCAGATACGTGACAAGGCTGTCCGGCGACTGCCCAAACAGCGAGACAGCATCTTCCCGGAGACTCGTCCAGAATTGCGGATTGATGGAGGGAAGACGAAGGAATTCGGTTGGGCTCAGTCCTAGCACCGACACGGTGACGCCCTCGCCAGTTTCCATCGGCTCAAAATCCTCGCGGATTGCCTTCGTGATCCGATCGGCTGGCTCCTCATCGACCACGATGGCCACATCGAGGTCGCTCTTGTTCGTGTCCTCGCCGCGGGCGACACTTCCATACAGCCATGCCCCGAGCACAAACGGGGCGTGGCCATCTGCCGTGCGGCGAATGGCCTCGAACACTCGGTTGACACGTCCTGCCTCGGCCTCAAATACTGCTGTGAGTGCCGGTACGAGCGGATGCTGGGGGGCAATGTGATAGAGCACGCTTCGCCCGGTCCCGAGCGCCTCTACCACTCGTCCCGCCATGAGGCTCTGCAGAGCCCTATGGACGTTCGAGCGAGTGAGGCGTGTTTGGTTTACCAGATGTGACGCCGACAGGGTCCCCCCGTGTCGAGCCAAGACGCGAAGGACCCGCACCTCGCTCGCACTTCCGAGGAGGGCGTCAACGGGGTTGTGGAAATGACTCTTTGGGGTCGCTCGCATGGGTAGGACCGTCGTGAGTTGATTCGTCCTATATAGACGCTACGTTCTATATATAGGCCCTCCATCTTCTTAACAGGATTTCCGTTCTATTTATGGTACGCAGGTATTATATACAGAACGAAGCGGCAGTGTCAACACCGCATGGAAAGCCCGGTCCAATTCGGGGTCCCAATCCTGCCACCGACCTCAAGCGTAGCGAAGCCGCGTGATAGCGATAATTGGAGACACTCACCAGTTCATGGACGATCTCGAGGAGATCGTTGCGGACCTCCCCGCTGGGGGTGACACACGTCATTCAGGTCGGCGACCTCACGGTGCGCCCGGACCACCTTGCGGCGACTAGGGCACGCTGGCGGCCGCTCGCTCGACCCCTCGGCTTTATCGACGGCAACCACCACTACTATCCGGATACCCACGGGCTCACGGTTCCAACCCTCATCCGTCCAGAGCTCACTTTCTTCCCTCGCGGAAAGATCAACACCATGGGCGGGCGACGCGTTGGTTTCCTCGGAGGCGCAGACTCCGTGACCGACCGATCGTCGCGGAAGCCAGGGGTGGATTGGTGGCCCGATGAGGAGAGGATTACCGACGTCGATCTCGAGGCCTGGAGGAAGGTCTCCCCTGGAAGTGTCGATCTCCTAGTGACGCACACTCCTCCATCGAGCGTCACCGTCGCCATGACCGGGCAGCAACCGCACCCCTCGGCCGTGGTGCTCGAGGCGATATGGGCGCACCTCGGGTATCCGGAGCTGGTGTGCGGGCATATGCACGCCCACTACGAGACAGACCGGGTCGAAGTGCTGCCCATGCTCGGTGTTACGTACCGCTAGTGCCATAACAACCCTAGGAAACAGAGGCCCCAACCTCCCGGCCGGGGCCTCCCTGCTGTCTGTCTACCACTTACGCGCTATGGTCCGGATTACGATAGAGCGTACACGATCTTACGATAGAGCGTGCAACCGAATCCCAATAGACCGCGCATCTCGACACGCACGGGCAGGCCGCCTCTGCAGAGGGTGAAGCGGCCAAGCCCTTCGTCAAGCCGGTTGCTCGGTATGATAAGGTATCACATATAATACTCTACTGGCATCATCCAGCATGGAGCATCATATATGATACAATACCGCGCGACTGACAGCTGCCATTTCTCCGTTTGTTAGGTAACTTATATTGTATGTTGACACCTTGCCGACGCGGGAAGGTATCTTCTAAGGCACCATTTCCATTATCGATGATGAGTCGAATCTCGCCGGAAGCGACGACACCAGAGATCCTCGCCGAGATCGGAAGCCGACTTCAGCGGTATCGGCTCCAGCAGAACCGGACGCTCGAGGACGTGGCCGCCGCGGCTGGCGTGACACGACTGACCGTCCTGCGGGCGGAGTCCGGGGCTAACCCGACGCTGGCCACACTGATTCGGATCCTCCGCGCCCTCGACCGCTTGGACGCATTCGAGGCCTTCCTACCCGTGCCCCTGGTCTCGCCGATCGAGGTCGCCGCGCGCGCTGGCCGTGAACCCCAGCGTGCGCGCGCGTCGAAGCGTCGGCGACGCGCCGAGGGTGACGAACATGCCTAGCGCACCTCGCGCACCTCGCGCACCTCGCGCGCGCAACGGCCGCCAGCCGGTAGGCTACGCCGTCGCTCGAATCAGTGCCTGGGGTGAGGACGTCGGTGCCGTCACTGAGGACGCGAGTGGTCAGGTGGTCTTCGAGTACGCAGAGCACTTCCGAGCCTCGGGCCTTGAGCTCTCGCCGATCCACCTGCCCCTCTCACGTCGCGGGCCAATCGCCTTTCCGGCACTGCAGCGCGTCGAGTCATTTCTCGGCCTGCCCGGGCTGCTCGCCGACTGCTTGCCGGACGCCTTCGGCAATGCGGTCATCAAGCGGTATTTCGAGGAGCGGGGCACGCCGGACGCCGCGCTGAGCCCGGTCCAGAAGCTCCTCTACATCGGAAGCCGAGCGATGGGAGCGCTCGAGTTCCGCCCGGCGTTGGATCGCCTCGACGGCCGCGCCGATGCAGCGCTCCACATCGCCCGCCTGGTCGAGGAAGCGCGCCGCATCATCGAGGGCGACACCGACGTGGCGGTCCCAGAGATGATGCAGGTCGGGGCATCGGCGGGGGGCGCCCGTGCGAAGGCGCTGATCCTCTGGAACCGGGACGCACGCCACGTCAAGTCGGCGTTCGCAACGCCGACCGACGGCGACGAGCCCTGGATGATCAAGTTCGACGGCGTCACCGGCGGCGTCGGCGGGCACGAGATGATCAAGGCGTTCGTGCCCGGACCGTTTGGACGGATCGAGTACGCGTACTCGCAAATGGCGCGCGCGGCCGGCGTGGAGATGTCGGAGACGCACCTGTTGCGCGAGCGGCAGTTCGCGCACTTCATGACCAAGCGCTTTGATCGCCACGGCAGCGTGCGGATCCACATGCACAGTCTGGGTGGCCTCCATCATGTGGACTACAACGTCCCCCGGCTGCTTTCGTACGAAGGCTACTTCCGCACCATTCGACGGCTGCGGCTCGGCCAACCGGCGGTCACCCAGGCGTTCCGGCGCATGGTCTTCAACATCGCCGCACGGAACCAGGACGATCATGTCAAGAATCTTGCGTTCCTCATGGGGTCGGACGGCCAGTGGGCGCTGGCACCCGCGTTCGACGTGACGTACGCCTACGGCTCGAAGTGGACGCGGACGCATCAGATGACTGCGCGCGGCAAAGACGATGCGTTCACCCGAGCGGATCTCCTGGCCCTTGGAAGGGAGTTCGATATTCCGAAGCACGGTGTCGAGATCCTCGAAGAAGTTGAGGCCGCGCTTGGGATCTGGGGACCGGAAGCCGAGGCCGCCGGCCTCGACACGGAGTGGGTCACGCGAATCCAGTCGGCGTTCCGGCACGTCGCGTAATGGCGCTCGAGACGTGTAGCGAACCCGCGGCATCCCCGCGGACCGAGTACCGGTCCTGATCGACGGGGTGGACCCGGGCGGGATGAGTGCCGCTTCGACCGCCCATGGTCTTGTAGTCTGTGGGGCCAGAGTCTACGATGCGCGAAGCGATGAGAGCATCGTGGTGCGGCGAGAGGCTCAGGAACCGCTGCGCCTCGGATCGCGCTGGTGGTGGGCGGCGTAGCCGCGACGCGGAGCGGCCGAGCGGCGTCAGCCGAGAACAACAGTAGCGCAGGCCGTGGCGAGCTGGAGGCAGACGCCCACACACAGCCAAACAATCGCCGGCAGGGTCCGTGGCTCGTAGTGCCCGACGTCAGCTCTGTCGCGTTGCGCGGCGACCCAGTCGAGTATCGCGAGCACGCGGCCGCGTAGGAGTCTTTCGACCATCCAGCCGGATCCAAGAAGTAAGCCGAATGGCAATCGCAGGGTCCACCACCACGCCGAGCGTCCCAAAATCGCGCGGCGGCCAACGGCACCGATCGCGTAGTAGGCTGGCAAGAATACGACTGTGGCGATGGCTGCGGCCTGCAACCGCGACAGATCTGTTTCACGAAAAAGACCGGCGGCGATGGCGCCGCCGACCACCAACGGCATTCCAAACCCCATCAACTGACTGGCGAAGACGGTGTCACAGTAATTCGGGTTTTGCTCTTGCTTGCTTCGTAGATCTCTAATAAATGGCCGCGGATCCCACGAGGTGATCGTCAGGAGAAGCCCGGCGTATGCGCACGCCGCTATCCCGGCCGCGTTAAAGACGGCCATGCAGCGCTGCGCGGTCAGCCAGACCCCGATCGAATCGAACAGCATTGCAACATGCTGCTCGTCCTATTGCTCGTCTGCCAAGCCTCGGGCCTCGGCGTCGCGTCTAGCCTACCCGTGCTGTCTTTTCGGACTCATGCCGTGAGCGGAGGGCGCGACAACTGCGATGCCGCGCTGACCCCGGAATCGCGACAACTCTCGTGTCCGGGGCGCGACAAGTGCGTTGGCCGCTCAGGCCTAAGCATAACTGACCCACCACGAGTCGTAGCTGGGAATCCTACCCTCAGCGGTCTCCTCAGTGAGTTTGGTATCTGCCAACGCCTCAGCGGTTAGGCTAGTTGTCGCGATCCGGACATCGGAGTTGTCCCACCCCGTAGGTCT
>CAWFQK010000004.1:0-1711990 GCA_963817955.1 uncultured Gemmatimonadaceae bacterium | reverse complement strand
TGGACTTATGGGAAGTGCTTCGTAATGTGGAGTCGCGGCCCGCGCTCCTGGGCGATTGGCTCATGCCGACTCCACATTACGCGACGCATCAGAGCGCCTCAAGCCATTCGAGGATCGAGGCGTTCTTGCGCCATGCGCCGGCGGTCGACGGCGACACCACGAGCGGCTTCGCTTTGGCAATCGCCTCGCGTTTCATGTCGAGGTCTACGGTCGCGTACCGATTGGTCGTATCGATGCTGGCGTGACCGAGCCACTGGCTGATGGTCGAGAGATCCACGCCGGCCTTGAGCAGGTGAACGGCCGTCGAGTGCCGCAGGGAGTGTGGATGCAGCCGTTTGCGTTCGAGCGTGGAGGCGTTCGGTCGCGCGCGCGTACAGTACTTCGCCAGGATATAGCGGACGCCGAAACGCGTCAGTGGCTCGCGTCGGTGATTGAGAAAGAGTCGTTCGGTCGAGCCGCGCTCGGTGCGTCGCTCTTCCAGCCAATCCCGGAGGACCTTCGCCGTCTGAGGCCAGAGCGGACAGACACGCTCTTTGCGGCCCTTGCCGACGAGGCGCGCCTGAAAGGGCTTCTGAAGCTGGAGGTCGCTGACGCGCAGATCGAGGACCTCCTGGACCCGTGCGCCGGTGTTGAACATGGTGGCGAGGAGCGCGTAATCGCGGCGCCCGTCTGGCGTGGCGCGGTCCACGGCCTCGAGCACCGCCTTGATCTCGGCGTATTCCAGGTAGGCCACGGGACGCGTTTGGGCACGCTTGAAGGGCACGCCGAGAATGCGTTGACACTGCTCGAGCCGCTCGGGATCGCGCGCGGAGAGGTAGCGGAAGAACGCGTGGATGGCCGCGAGTCGAATATTGCGGGTCGACGCGACATTGCGTCGAACCTGCTCGAGATGGCGCAGAAAATCGATCACCTCCTGCGGCCCGATGTGTTCGACGTCGAGATCCGCGACGCTGGCGTTGCGACCCGACGCGACGAAGCAGAGCAGCAGACGTAGGCTGTCGCGATAACTCAGCACGGTGTGCGGACTCATCCCGCGCAGTCGTGGCAAGTGATCAGAGAAGAAGTCGCGCAGGGCGCGCGCGAGGCGGTTGGGATGCTCGGCTTTCATGAGAGATCTCCTCCGGGACTCGGCCATGGGGTGACGAGGTCCGCGTACCGGCTGGCGAAGCGACGGTTGGCGAGGCTGGTGAGCTGGTCGACGACGCGGAGGTAGTACTGCGTGGAGAGGATCGAGGCGTGGCCCATGTAGGTGGCGAGGACGGGCAGTTTCGCTTGCACATCGGCGCCCGCCTGGTACCACCGCAGCATCGCATGGACGGCGAACGTGTGGCGAAAGTCGTGAAGGCGGGGGACCCGCCCGGCCGTCGTGTGAATGCCCGCGGTGCTGAGCAGCTGCGTGATGCCATCCCGCAGACCGGTGGCGGTGTAGGGTTTGCCGGCGCGGTAGGGACTCTCCACGAGAGGCATCTCCCCGCCGACCCGCCGACGCTGGGTCCGACGGGCTCGCAGGTATGCCTCGACGTGGGAGGCGCCGTCGGAAGAGAGCGGTACGACCCGGGATTTGTGAAACTTGGATTCCCGAATGCGCAGCGTGCGCGCCGCTGGGTCGTAGTCGTCGACGAGCAGCCGGAGGAACTCCCCGCGACGCAGCCCCGTGGTGTAGAACAGCACCAGTGCCAACCGAAGGGTGTCACGACGCAGTGGCGAACACCGGGTGACTCCGACGGTCTCCACGGCGCGCAAGAGGCGGTCGATTTCGTCCACGGTGAAGATGTGTGGCAGCGCTGTTTGATGCAGCGGAGGAAAGAGCGTGAGATCCGGCACGAAGCACGACGGCTCCGTCCGCTGGCGATACAAGCAGAAATTGCGGACGATCCGCATGCGGGCGCGTCGCACGCCGGAGGTCAGTCCCACCTGGCTCGTGCACCAGTGGGCGAATGTGTCGGGGCCAAGGTCCGCATCCCGTGCCGCGACGAACCCATCGAGCCGCGTGAGGACGGCTCGCTCATTGGTGAAATGCCGCCCCAAGGCTGCCTTCACGGCGAGATACCGCGCGATGGTCGAACCGAACACCGAGAGGAACCGCGTGGGCTCGTTCATGGCTCGACCTCCGGTGCGCGCGCCGAGGCGCTCGTGCGCGGGAGCGGTAGCGCGACGTCGCGAAGGTCGTCCGTCGACAGCCGCAGGTAGACGCACGTCGCCTCCGCGGTGCGGTGACCGAGCACGTCGCCAATGGTCTTGAGTGACACGCCCCGACGCAGCAGGTGGACCGCATACGAGTGGCGCAGGCAGTGCGGCCCCTGGAATGAGAGCGGCAAGCCGCTCCGGCGGGCCCAGCGCTGGAAGGCATCGGTGACCGCCGTGCGCTCGATCGCGCCCGCGGGTGCGCGGCACCGGAGGAAGACCTGGCGGCACGCGAGGCGTGGACGCCCGTGCCGGAGATACGCAGTCAACGCGGCGCCTACGTCGTCGGTGAGCGGCAGCACCAGCGGCGTCCCGCCTTTGCGGAGGACAACGCGAATCCGCCGTGCGCGCCACTCAATGGCATCGAGCGTCAGCGCCGCGACGTCGCTGGCGCGCCACCCATAGGTCGCCATCAGCAAAAAGATCGCGAAGTCGCGTCGCCCCTTCGGGGTCCTCCGATCAATAGCCCGGAGGAACGTCTGCACCGTTTCCCATGGGAGGGCTCGAGGCAGTTGCTCGAGACGGTAGACCCGCGGCGTATCAATCTGCGTCTCAAGACCAGGGTGCAGCTCGCCCGTCATTGCGAGAAAGCGCAGAAACCCGCGGAGGTGCGCGACGACGTGTTGCAGGGAGGCTCGTCCGTGCCCCCGACCAACACTCTGAAGAAACGCATCGAGGTCTCGTGCCGAGAGCCCACGCAGGCGGGCCGCGCTCGCGTCGTACTCGAGATGCTGAAGGAGCGCGGCGACGTCGTGCACGTGCGCGGCGATAGTCGGAACCGCCAATCCTCGTACCTGTCGAAGATGGTCGGCGTACATGGCGAGGAGTCTCCGACTGTGAGACGCGGGCTCCAGCGGCGGGACGGCAAGCAGTCCGCGCTCCTGGAGATGCCGATGCCAGCAGCGGGTGGTGGCGGCGAGTGTGACATCCGCCCGCCTCTTGGCACGCGTCGGCACGCATGCCGACAAATCGTCCAGCGTGATCCCAGTGAGTTGGTGGCGCCCGCGCTGCCGCAGCATTCGGTCGAGTCGGCGGGTGCAACGCACGTGTTGTCGAATAGCTGTACGGGTGTAGCCCTTCTCGACGAGCCACTGGGCGAACCCCTCTACAACTCCGCCCAACGTCCGCAGGGCCAAGAAACGGCCATGGGCTCTCGGAAATAGGTCCCTGAGCATCGGGAATCTCCTCGTGTGGGTGCCGACATTGGCACCGCCCCGATGCTACGCCCAGTAATGTGAACTCGGCAAACCGCGATGCGCTGGCACCTCAATGAGTTATCTGCTGCGACTCCACATTTCGAAGCACTTCCCATAAGTCCAAAATGACTAGATCCGTCTTGGCGAGCTTGAGGAGCAGCTTGGGGTACGAGCCGTCCGCGCGCGCGAGCGCGAGTGCATGGAGGAGCCGGCCGAGGCGGAAGTAGCGCGTGGTCAGCCCGTGGCGGCAGGCGGCGTGGCCCAACGCACACGCGAGATAACTCTTGCCCACCCCGGTGGCACCGACCAGGAGCACGACCTGGTGCTGCCGCACCCACTCCGCGGAAATCAGACGCACGAGGACGCTGCGATCGAGCCCGCGCGGCGCCCGCCAGTCGATGTCCTCGGCGGCCGCCGCGGCGAGGGCGAGCCGCGCGTCTTGTAAGAGGCGCTGCAGTCGGCGGTCTTCGCGGTAGGTCACCTCCCGCTCGAGCAAGAGTGCGAGGCGTTCTTCAAAGGGGAGATCGACCGCCGCACTGGTCTGGAGTTGCTCGCCGAAGGCGGCCGCCATGCCGGGCAGCCGGAGGGCGTGAAGGCGCTCGACAGTCGTATACGAAGTCATAATGAGAGTTTCTCCTGGATCGGGGGGTGTGCGAGGGACGTGAGGGATGCGGGGGACGAGGGAGGTGAGGGTGGCGTGAAGTAGTTCGCGCCACGCACGTGGGCATGGGTCGGCGGCAGCGTCAGCGTGGCGGGCTCTTCGAGCGGCACGGCATCGAGACCATGTTCGAGAATGGATTTCACCGAGCGATAGGACACCGCGCCGCTGCGGAGGGCGCGGAAGCACGCCGCCTCGACTCGGGGGTCGGTGTACCGCTTGGCGAGGCTCATGAGGCCGAGGCAGGCGCGATAGCCCTGCTCCGGGTGGGGCTTGCTCTCGAGAATTCGCTGGACCACGGCGCCCGTGGACTGGCCGATGGCCTCCCCCCAGCGGACTAATCGATCCGGCGTCCACTCGAGATGCTTCTGGTGCGCCTTGGGCCGATGCGTGGGCTCGGTGGTGAAGCCGCCGATGTGGCGACTGCGCGGATGCAGGGCGACGCGTTGCCCGCCGTACAAGATTTCGACCGCCGTGGCGGTGAGCCGCACCTCGACGGCTTTGCGGAGCAGCCGATGCGGCACGCTGTAGTAGTGCCGCTCGACCTCGATGTGATAGTCGATGTTCACGCGCGCTTTCTTCCACTCCGAGTATGTATAGGAGTGACTCGGGAGCGGCAGGAGCGCCGGGCGGTCGAGCGTCTCCAACAGCGTGCGGCGGGTACCCGCGAGCTTCTGAAACGGCCGGTCGTTGAGCGCGGCGAGCAGTCGTGCGATTTCGCGGTTGGCCGCCGCGAGACCGATCAGCGTGTGGTGCCGGAGGGGGGCCAGGACCCAGCGCTCACAGATTTGCACCGCTGTTTCAACTTTCGCCTTGTCCCGAGGCGACCGCACCCGGGTGGGCAGCACCGTGGTCCCGTAGTGTGCCGCGAGATCGGCGTACGTGGGGTTAACGTCGGGATCATAGAAACACGGCTGGCGGACGCCGCTGCGCAGATTATCCGGGATTGTCAGGCGTGGCACCCCGCCGAAGCCCGCGTACATCCGCACGTGTGAGCCGATCCAGTCCGGCAGCGACTGCGTCCACGTCAGCTCGGCGAACGTGTAATTGCTCGCGCCCAGCGTGCCGACGAAGAGCTGCGCCTCGCGGCACTCGCCCGTGCTCGGGTCCACGACGGGGAGCGTCTGCCCGGCATAATCGACGAACACCTTCTCCCCGGCGACGTGGGCCTGGCGCAGCACCGGATCCAGCGTGTCCGCCCACGCGCGATAGAGCGTCGTAAACTGCGAATACTGATAGCCCGTCGGCTGGGTGGCCTTGTACTCTAACCAGAGGAGCCGCAGGGTGACCCCTTTGCGGCGCAGCTCCTGGTGCAGCGTCGGCCAGTCTGGGACGAGTTTGGGGATCGTCAGCGGCTCGGGAGGAACGAGCTGGGCGCTCAACGCTGCGTCATCGAGGCGCGCGCAGTCCGGCCACTGCACGCCGGCCAGCGTCGCGCGATCCAGATAGAGCCCAACGGTATTGTGGCTGATGTTCAGGCTGCGGCCAATGGCCCGACGACTGAGGCCCGTGGCAGCGAGGCGGAGCACTTCACGAAGTTTGCGCATGGAGAGGCGGTCTGCGGCCATGGTCTTCTCCTGGGAGGTCCAGGGGAAGCCGTCGGCGTTCGATCGTCCGTCGCCTTACTTCTCCAAAGCCGCGATGCGCAGCAGTGCTCAGCGGTGCCGTGGTGGGCGGCTTCCCCGTCACGGCTGGTCAATATCGCCGGAACGGGTGGGCAGCATCACCGGAATCGCTGGTCAGATTCGTCGGAATCGGTGGTCAGCTTGCACCGGAATCGCTGGTCAGCTTGGCCCGGATTCGGTGGTCAGAATCGGCCGGAATACGCATAGGTCCTGATAATTCAAGCGGTTCTGGGCCCGGGCGCCACGTCTACGACGTGGCGCCCGGGCCCTTTGTGGCCAGTCGGCCGGTATGGCCCGGAGCGATCACTGAAGAGGCCATGAGGTGTGGGCGAGCACCTCACCGGCACCTGCCCAGCTCGCTCAACTCGGCCCGTACCCGTACCGATGCTCTCGAATATGGGCGGCCATGGCTCAGTCCAACATTCATGGCAATCGGTGGACAAGAAGGCCTCTCCGGCGAACCACTGCGAGCACGGAATTCACCTCTGCAACTCACACTTCGATGCTGAAGAATCTCAAGGTTGGCCCGAAGCTCGTTGGCGGTTTTCTGATCATTGCCTTGGGGGCGGTGCTCGTTGGTGTGGTTGGCCTGGTCGGCATGTCCCGCATGGCTGGTGCGACCGCTGAGATCGCGACGGATCAGGTTCCATCGCTCATCGGCTTGGCTGCCGTGGATGCCGGCACCGCCGAACTCCGGCGGATCGAGACCGGGCTGTTCGCCGCACGGATCACGAAGGACGCCGTTGAGTACAGCAAGCTCCGCCCCAGCTACGATGTTGAGGTTCAAAACTTGGCGGAGCGCGGCTTCAAGATCTACGAGCCGCTACCGCGCGATCCGGAAGAGGACGCGGACTGGCAGGCTTTCAAGAGTAAGTACGCCGAGTTCCAGAGCCACCTCGCTCGTGCCATTCCCCTGCTGGACGCAGGCAATCTCGATTCCGCCGCTTCTGAATTCATCGTCAAAAACGGCTACGACGCGTATGTCGCGACCAAGGAGCCGCTGGATAAGGACATCCAGTTGCAGCATCGCTCTTCCGACACGGGTTGGGCGAATGCCCAGCAGGCTGCATCGACGGCACGATTGGTCGTCGTGGTGGCAATGATCATCGCTGGGCTCCTCGCCGTATTCTTTGGCGTGGTGCTGTCGCGCGGGATCTCGCGTCCGCTGGCGCTCGTCGTCGAGCGCGCCGCGCAGCTCCGCAGTCTGTGTATCACCAACTTTGCCGGGGGCGTGCAGGCGCTCGCCGCGGGCGATCTCGGATACCAGATCAAGGTGGGAACGAAACCCATCGGCAGCGACGCACGGGATGAGACCGGCGAGTTGTCGCGGAGTATCGACGGCATCATCGCCGACACCCAGGCGACCGTCATGGCGTTCGAGCGGGCGCGCGCCTCGCTGCAGGTGGCGATCAACGAAGCCAGCGTGTTGACGCGCGCGGCAAATGAAGGCCGGCTGAGCGAACGCGCGGATGCCGCACGATTCGAGGGCAGCTATCGCGAGCTCGTGAGTGGCATGAATGGCATGCTCGACGCCGTGACTGCGCCGATCAACGAAGCCGCCGACGTGCTCGAGCGCATCGCGAACCGGGATCTCACGGCACGCGTCGCCGGCGAATATCGGGGCGACCACGCGAAGATCAAGGCCGCCATCAACACGGCCGCTCAGAATCTGGACGACGCGCTCGCCGAAGTGTCCGTCTCCAGCGATCAGGTTGCGTCGGCGTCCAATCAGATCAGCGGGGGGAGCCAAGCGCTGGCCGAAGGATCGTCCGAGCAGGCGAGCTCGCTCGAGGAGATCTCATCGAGCTTGCAGGAAATGGCGTCGATGGCGAAGCAGAGCGCCGTGAACGCGAAGGAAGCGCGCGGCTTGGCCGACCAGGCGAAGCGGGGCACGGACCGTGGCGCCGACAGCATGCAGCGCCTCACCGCGGCGATGGGCCGCATCAAGGCGTCCTCGGACTCCACGGCGAAGATCGTGAAGACGATCGACGAGATCGCATTCCAGACGAATCTGCTGGCGCTGAACGCTGCGGTCGAAGCGGCGCGTGCCGGCGACGCGGGTCGCGGGTTTGCGGTCGTGGCCGAAGAGGTTCGCAATCTGGCCATGCGGTCGGCCGAGGCGGCGAAGAACACGGCCACTCTCATCGAAGAGGCCGTCGACAACGCCGAAGGCGGCGTGGTCATCACGGACGAAGTCGTGAAGAACCTCAACGACATCAGCGCGGGCGTGACCAAGGTGAGTGAAGTCATGACCGAAATCGCGGCCGCGAGCGATCAGCAGACGCAAGGCATTGGGCAGGTCAACACGGCAGTCGATCAGATGAACAGCGTGACGCAACAGACGGCGGCGAACTCCGAGGAGTCGGCCGCGGCTGCCGAGGAGCTGTCGAGTCAGGCCGAGGCGATGAAGGAGATGGTGGGGCAATTCCAGCTCTCGGCCGTGACGAGGCGGAGCGTCAATCCGACGTTCAGACCGGCCGTGCCAACGTCGAAAGCGTCGAAAGCGCCGAAAGCCCGGCCGGCCCCCCGCGGCCCCGCCGTTGCGCCATCCTCACGTCTCCAGCCAACAACATCGCGCTTCGGATCGGCCAATCCGATCAATCCCGCCGAGGCGATTCCGTTTCACGACGACGGCGACGATGACACCTTGCACGGCTTCTGACCAGCGGGCATGCGCCGATACCCTCCCGAGCGTGGTGCCCGGAATCGGCCCGATCAATTCAATCTTGGAGCCATCAATGTCCAGCGTTGCCGAGGCAGCCAACGCCCCTCGTGAATCCGCGAAAGGCGGCAAGTTTCTCTCGTTCTTTCTGGCGGGAGAAGAATACGGTCTCGAGATCCTCAAGGTGCACGAGATCATCAGCATGCTGCCGATCACGCGTGTGCCGCGGACGCCGCCGTTTGTGCGTGGCGTGGTGAATCTGCGAGGCAAGGTCATTCCGATCATGGATCTCCGCCTGAAGTTCGGGATGGACGCCGGCGGCGCGGAGAGCTGCATCATCGTGGTCCAACTGCGGGGCGTGCAGATCGGCATTGTCGTGGATCGCGTGTCCGAAGTCTTGAATATTTCTGCCTCGGATATCGAGCCGCCGCCGTCATTTGGCGCCGACGTGCAGACGGAATACCTGCTTGGTCTGGCGAAGGGACAGGATCGCGTGCGCCTGCTGCTCGACATCGAGCGCGCGCTGTCGAGTAGCGAAGTGGAGGTTCTACGGATTACCGCCGGAGAGACGCCGGCGGCGGAGTCGCCTGCAGCGGCAGCCTGATCGCGCGTCACCTGGGGGAACTCCGCGGTCCGCAGTACTACGTGTCAGGAACCACGGTCTTCATCTCCGGCATCTGTCAGTAGCTCGTAGGCGCCGGCGTCTCTCCTGGCGAAACTACACACTTCGCCTGACAGATCACGGCGACCGCCCGAAATATCGTTTGCCCGCGGATGAAATTCTTATCTCTTCCAAACGGGAATCGAGGCGAGCCCCCCGTTGGTGCCGAGAAACCGATGGCGCTTCGGTCGCTGAGTATGCGCGTCGCCGTGCCGGCGGGCTTGTTCACGCTCATCAGCGTGGCGGTCCTCGTGTTCGCGCTGATCCGCGTTCAGCGCGATGCGCTCGTCGACGAGATCGTTCGCGGCTCGGAGAGCATCTCGGGGGCCATGCTCCTGAGCCTCGAGCGCGATATGCGGGACAACCGGAGCGAGCGTGTCCAGGACGTCGTGTACGCCATGGGCAGTCACACCGGTATCGAGCGCATTCGGCTGTACAACAAGGCGGGGCGGATCGCCTACTCATCGCGGCCCGACGAAGTGGGCCAAACCGTGGACAGCCGCGCCGAGGCGTGCGTGCAGTGCCACCGGGGCGGCGCCACTCCCGCGCCAGACGTTGACCCTCACCACCGCTCCCGCATCTATACGAACAGCGCCGGCCAGCCGATGCTGGGAACCATATCTGTCGTCCGGAATCGGACGGGATGTCAGGGCGCGGCCTGCCATGCGAGTGTGGCTGACCAGAAGGTACTCGGCGTACTGGACGTGACCACGTCGCTCGAGCCCGCATGGGCGCGCCTGGCCGCGAGCACTCGCCGCGTGGCGCTGCTCGGGCTGCTCGCGGTAGTGGTGATCACCACGGTGCTCGTGCTTGTCATTGGCCGAAGCGTTCGCCGGCCGCTGAACCGCCTGCTGACGGCCACGCGGCGCGTTGCCGCGTTGAAGCCGGCCATGCCGCCCTCGGTGGCGCTGCCCCCGGACACGGCGTACGAGATCGGAATTCTGGCCGGCGCTTTCAACGACATGGCCGAGAGCCTCGTCAGCTCCAACACCCGGCTCGAGGAATGGGCCGCCTCGCTCGAGGAGAGGATGGGGGCAAAGGCGCGCGAGCTCAGGGAGGCCCGCGCGCAAATCGTGCAGGCCGAAAAACTCTCGTCGGTGGGGCTCGTGGCCGCGGGCATCGCGCATGAGTTGAATAGTCCGCTCATGGCCATCATCACCTTCGCGCACCTGATCAGAGGGACTCTGCCGCCCGAAGGCCAGGCCCAGGACGATTTGCGCATGATAGAACGCGAGGCCAAGCGCTGTGCCACCATTATCCGGCAGCTACTGGACTTCTCGCGCAAGCAGTCGGAAGAGCCGGCAAAGGCGCCCTGCCATCCGGGTGTCGTGGTGCGCCGTGCCCTGGATTTGTTGAAGGGAGAGTTGCAGAAGACCGGCGTGGTCGTATCGGTCACGGCCGACGAGGAGTTGGCCCAGATCGAGGCCAATGAAGCACAACTGATGCAGGTGTTCGTGAACCTTGCCCTGAACGCGATTCAAGCGATGCCCGACGGTGGCGAGCTGGCGGTGGCGGCCGCCACGGTCGATCGGCACGCGTGCGCCACGCTCGACCTGCCGCGGCATGCTCACTCCGAAGTGGTGTGCATCAAGATCCGCGACACCGGTACTGGCATCGCTCGCGCGCACCTGGACAAGGTGTTCGACCCGTTCTTCACCACCAAGCCGGTAGGCAAGGGTTCCGGGCTGGGGCTCTCCGTGTCGCTCGGAATCGTGCGCGGCATAGGCGGCACGATTGCGGTCGACTCCGACGGCGAGTCGTGGACCGAGTTCACGGTGTTCCTGCCCGCGTGTGAGCAACCGGCAATGGCAATGGCATGAATGACGAAACGAGATCCTCCGATGAATGACGATATGAAGTGGTCCGAAGCGCCGAACGTATTGGCCGTGGACGATGAGCAGGTGGTGTGCGAGAGCATCAGCCGCGTGCTCAGCCTGGAGGGGTACCGCATCGCGACCACGACCTCGTCGCGTGAGGCACTGGGGCGCTTGAGCAAGGAGTCAGTGGATCTGCTGCTCGTCGACATCAAGATGCCCGACGTGGACGGCATCGAGCTGTTGCGGCGGGCGAAAGCCCTGTCGCCCGACACGGAGGTCATTGTCATCACTGGATTCGCCACCATCGAGACCGCGGTGGAAGCGATCAAGCTCGGCGCGTTCGACTACCTCGAGAAGCCCGTGTCGCCGCCGCAGTTGATCGTGGCGGCCGCGCGCGCGTTGGAGCGTCGGCATCTGTTGAACCTGACGCGTCGCCTGCGCTCCGAGATAGAGACACGCCACCGGACCGGCAATGTGATCTGCTCCTCGCCGGCCATGCGGAAGGTGATGCAACTGGTGGCCAAAGTGGCGGCCGCCAACAGCACGGTGCTCATCGCAGGCGAGACGGGCACGGGAAAGGACGTCATCGCGCGCGCCATTCATTACAACAGTCCGCGACACGAAGCTCCATTCGTGGTGGTGGATTGCGCCTCGCTCACGGACTCGCTGCTGGAGAGCGAATTGTTCGGGCACATTCGTGGCGCCTTCACTGGCGCGGTGAAGGACCGGAAGGGTCTCGCCGAAACAGCCCGCGGCGGCACGCTCTTCCTCGACGAGATCAGTACCGTATCGCCGCACTTGCAGGGTAGCCTGCTGCGGCTGATCCAGGAGCACGAGATCCGGCCGGTGGGATCGGACAGGGTGGTGCGGGTGGACGTCCGCGTCATTGCCGCCACCAACCGCAACCTTCTGGACCTGGTGAAGCAACAATCCTTCAGAGAAGATCTCTTCTATCGGCTCAGCGTCTTCACAATCAACCTGCCCCCGCTGCGCGAACGTCGCGAAGAAATCCCCCTGCTGGCGCACCACTTCATGAAGCGCTTCTCGGAGGAGATGTGTAAACCGATCGACGGCATACTGCCCCAGGCCATGGCCCTGCTGGAGGCGCACGACTGGCCGGGCAACGTGCGCGAGCTCGAGAACGTGATCGAACGCGCGGTGCTCCTGTCCGATCGAAGCGGTATTCGTCCGCAGGCCATACCGTTCGACCCGAACCAGACGAGCGAAGTGTGGAGCAACGTTCCCGCGGACGCCAAGTCGCTCGCCGAGTGCAAAAAGGAACTCAGAGCGGAATCGGTCGAGAACCTGGACCGGCTGTTCGTGCTCAAGGCGCTGCGAGAAGCCGAGTGGAACGTCACGGCCGCGTCCCACGCCGTTGGCATGCAGCGGCCGAACTTTCACGCCTTGATGCGCAAAGCGGGCATCGCGGCCCGTGGGCGGATGAACGGCGGAGAGGCGGCCGACGAGGGTGAATATCCGCCGCATACACTCTCGTAACGCAGCGGATGTCGTTGTCATTCGCGGCGTTGCGGTGTTAGAACCGGTTTAAGAGCCTGGAAACGCGGCTCCCGAGTACAGAACACACATACACTTGCCCGCCTGGCGCGGTGCGCGACGCGCCGATAAGAAAATCCATAAGTCGCTCATGAGCAATCGCTTAAGCGACTGATTCCGCGCGCACGCGCGAGTGGCATCGCGGTTGCTTTTGGTGCGAGCCGGAGACAGTCCGTGAGCGAATCATGGTGATCCGCTCGGACCGAGACCCATGGACAATTCCCCAGGACGCGTGGTGGTGCTCTCCGATTCCGAGCCGGTGCCGAGCCTGGCCGAGCCTCTCAAGTCGTCGGGTCGCTCGTCGGAATGGTACTCGACCTTCGAGGAGCTTCTCCGCGCGCGGCCCCTCTCCACCATCGCGGTGCTCGTGGTGCTTGCGCACCCGCTGCCGAAGGGAATCCTGCTGGTCAATCTGGGCCGGATGACGCTGGAATATCCGGCGATGCAGAAGGTGGTCGTGATGGACGCAGCACCGCCGCTACCGATCGCGGAGTACCTCACGTCGTGCGGCGTGGGCATGGTGTGGACGGAATCCGTAGGAGACACAACTGAGCGGCTGGCCACGGTCGTTGATGAGATGACTGAGCGTTCCCGTTGGATCACAACGATCCAGGGGCGCTGACCGCGGACCGCCGAAGGAGCAATGATTATGAACGCGCCAAACGCAAAGCGACTCCTATTCGTGGACGATGAAGAAGGTGTCCGAGTCAGTTGGAGCCGGTACTTCTCCGAGAAGGGTTTCGATGTGGCCACCGCGCCAAGTGGCGAGCACGCGCTCAGCAGTCTCGCCGAGCGGCCCGCCGATGTGGTGGTATCCGACTACCGAATGCCGGGCTCGGACGGACTCCAGCTTCTGGAGCAGGTTCACGAGCAGCATCCCGAAACTCCCTTCATCATTCTCACCGGATATGGCAGTGAAGATCTGGCGAGCGAGGCGCTCAGGAAGGGGGCGTTCGCGTATCTGAGAAAGCCGGTTGATCCTGAAACGCTGACCGGCATGCTCACGTCGGCGCTCGATTTCAGACTCCATCGTGGTACGCTGCGGCCAGGCCTCGTCGATCCAAAGGAGCAGGCGCAGGCGGTATTGTCCGCCGCCGCGGCCTTGCACCTGCCCGTGAGCGCGTTGGCAAAGGCGGCACCGGCCCAGGCGCTGGCCGCGAGGCCCGCGGAGTCGCTCGCCACGACAGCCGCAACAGCAGTGACAGCCGCAACAGCAGCGACAGCAGCGGTGGGAGCCGCTCCGCTGACCCGTGCTCGCGTGATCGAGGGCCTCAGGGTGGCGGGCTCCATGCTGTTGTCGCCCATCATCGGCCTAGCCTTTGTGATCTTCTTTCCCGTGATCGGCTTCGCGGCCCTGTTCAAGGTGGTGGGCGAGGCGCTGTGGGAAATGTTCCAGAATGCGCGGGTCAAGGCGCATCGGGAGGCGTGAGCGTGGGCCCCTCGGTGCTGGCTCTACTCGCGATGTTTGCCGGGGCGCCTGGCGGGACGGCCCCCGGCAACGCGGATTGCCGCGCGTGTCACCGCGTGGTAGCTCTCAGTCACGTGGATGCTCGCCGCGGACCGGTGGCGTGCACCGCGTGCCACGAGCTGCACGGTGACACGCCGCGGGCGCGCACAGCGCCTCCGTCGGCGCGCTGCCTCGTCTGTCATGAGCGGCCGCACGCGCTGCACGGAGACGGGGGCACGGCCACGCAGACCGTTGCGTGCAGTGGTTGTCACAGCATGCACGCGGACTCGCTGTCCCCGGCGAGGGCATGCGCGTCGTGCCATGCCGCCGTGCACCCATCCCACGCCAGTGCTTTCGGCGCCTCGCAGCAGTGCACGGCGTGCCACAGCTTTGCGCGCGATGCGTCGGCGAGTCCGGCGGTTAACGCAGTGGCCGGGAGTTGTGTGTCCTGTCATAAGGCGATTGCGCCCGCGCATGGGTTCAAGGCGCACCAGGGGAAGGGCATCGTGTGCACCGACTGCCATTCCTTTGCCGGCGATTCCGCACTGCCTGCCGCGTCCACCGCGATTTCCCTCCGCTGCGGTGGGTGTCACAAGGAGGAGCTGGCCGGGTTGCTGGCGGGAGGTCACAAGTCCGCCTTCGATTCGACGCGGACCACGCGGGATGCGCCAAACTGCGTCACGTGCCATCCGATGCAGCGCACGGCGGATGCGCGCACTGACGACGTCCGCCTCACGGCCACCATGCGTTGCATCGGGTGCCACTCGCGTGACTCGCTCGCGCGCAAGTACGATCTGCCGCGAGGCGCGGCTACGTCGTACCTGGAAGACTTTCACGGGGCGACGCTGCAATTTGCCTCGGCGCATCCGTCGGCAAAGGGCAGCCCGGCCGTGATGACCTGCTCGGATTGTCACGGCGCGCACGAAGTGGGCAGGCGCAAGAACGCTCAACTTCAGCCGGTCTGCGCCAAGTGTCACGCGGCGGGCGGTCCAAAGCTATCGACCGCCTGGCTGGGACACGACACCGTGGGTCCGCGCAACCAGGCGGCAATCTGGCTCGTGCGGACGGCCTACTATCTGATGATTCCGTTCATGCTGGCGGGGCTCTTCATCAACATCGGCTTCCACTTCGTGGACCAGCACCGCAAGGGCGCGCGCATCCTCGAAGCGCCGGGCGTGAAGCGGCTGGCATCGCTGCTGTTGCGCAAACGCGAGCCGCCCCCGGAGATGGTCACTCGATTCAACCTGGCCGAGCGGCTGGAGCACCTTGCCGTCATGGTGTCGTTCATCGTGCTGATCCTCACTGGGCTTCCGCAGACCCGCCCGGGGCTTGCCGCGGCTCAATGGATCATCGGCGCGTTGGGCGGCATCGGAAGCACACGGTTCATTCACCGTGCTGCCGGCTTCGCCTTCGTGGGGCTCCTTCTCCTGCACGTATGCCTGGCGGTAGTCGGCGCCATCCGCAGCAAGCGGCTGCCGCCCATGGTGCCGAAGAAGTCGGATTTCCGCGAAGCGGTGGCGACGCTGCGGCACTACATCTGGGGAACGTCGCGGCCGCGCACGGGGAAGTTCGATGTCGGCGAGCGATACGAGTATTGGGGGCTCGTGCTGGGTGGAACGGTGATGAGCGCCACCGGCGTCGCGCTGGTCTTTCCGGAACTCGTCTCCCTGATCGTGCCGGGGCAAGTGTTGGCCGTGTTCCGCACGCTGCATGGCATGGAAGCCACGCTCGCCGTGCTCGTGATTGCCGTGTGGCATTCGTACGGCGTGATCCTGCGGCCCGAGGTCTTCCCGCTCGACACGTCGATCTTCACGGGCAAGATCACCGTGGAGCGACTGAAGGAAGAGCATGAGCTCGAATACGAGAAGCTGTTTCCCCACGACGTCGCGGAATTGGCGGCGACGGCAAGAGAGGACGGGGGTGGGGCGCCGGCATAGAAATCCCGGCTGTCCCGATTAGGAAGGCGAGGCACCGTAACTGCTCTGGGTTGCGGTGCCTTGCGCTATTGGCTCGCGTCGGCTCCTCTCACTCGACGACCACCAGGTGGAGCTCCAGCTCGCGGAGCTCGTCGCGCTGCTCGGAGAGGGGCACTCGCGCGTCAGCCTTCCCGGCATCGTCGATCCGATGACCGACGTGCCGCGGATCATGCCAGCAAAGGAGCAGCGCCTCGCGCTCCGTGTCCTGCCGGTCCGCTTGCGCTGGTTCACCGACGGCGTGTTCATCATCGCCAGCACGCCGGAATGGCGCCGGCTGGTCGGCGCACGGGTGGTCGGAATCGGTGGACATCCGGTGGATAGTGCGCTGCTCGCAATCCAGCCGTTCGTCAGCCGCGACAATGACATGGGGTTCCGACTCAACGCCCCGCAGTATGCCACGGCCGCCGAGGTGCTGTCGTCAACGGGCATCGTGGCGAGCGCCGACCGTGTGGCGCTCGAACTCGAGCGGCCAGATGGATCGCACGACTCTGTCGTGCTCGCGCCGATCGCGAGCGGGAACGAGCCGACGTGGGTGGATCGGGCCGGCTCGTCGACCACCATGATGGCGACGGCGCAACACAACATGGAGATGCAGTATTTCATGGATTCGCGAACGCTCGTCGTCCGCGTACACGTGATCGGCGGCACACCGGACGAGTCGGTGGCGCTGTTCGCGGCGCGGCTCGATGCGGCGAACCGGGCGACTCCGGTGGACCGTTTCGTCCTGGACCTTCGCGGCTGTCATGGCGGAAACAATCAGGAGTTCCGCGCCTTGCTGCTCGAGATCATCCGCAATGGGTCCTTCGACCGCCTGGGCGCCACGTTCACCCTCATCGACCGCGACACGTTTTCGGCGGCGGTGAACGCGGCGAGCGACATGGAGCGGCTGTCGAACGCGCTCTTTGTCGGCGAGCCGACGAGCGGCGCTCCGAGTTCCTGGGGCGACCCGCACCGAATCACGCTGCCGAACAGCGGTCTCGTGACGCGCATCTCGACGGTCTACTGGCGCGACTGGACGACCGACGAATCGCGGCCATGGATCGCCCCGGATTTGGCGGCCCCTGTATCCTCGGCTGACTTCTTCGCCGGCCGCGACGTCGCGATGCAGCGGGTTGTGCGCTTCCCCAAGGGGCTGACGTTCGCACGCCTGCTCCAGACGCTCGTAAACGACGGCGCCGGACTCGAGACCATCGAGCGGCTCCATTACCAGCACCTGACCGATCCACGCTGGGCGGTGCAGTCACCGGAGCAGGCGGCGGAGGATGAGCGCCAGTACGATGACCTCGTACGCGGGCTGCGCGCGAGGGCAGGCGTGCCGCGGCTGTAGCTGTCAGGGCCAGCGGTGCAGTCTTGGGCCGCGAAACGCGCAAGTGCTCGTCGTTGCGTGCGTGGTTACGCGGCAACGTGCAGCCGGCCGCGCTTCCGCGACTTCGGCGCCGGGCGCACGACGATTTCGATATCACGGCCGAGGTCTCTGAGGAAATTCATCAGCCGTTCGGTGGAATAATCGGCGAGCCGGCCGCGCAGCACGTGCGAGACTTTCGGTTGATCGATCCCCATCAGCGTTGCCCCCTCACGCTGGCTCAGCCCGCGTTCCTTGATCGCGCGCGAGATAGCGAGCGCGAGTTCTGCTTTGGCGAGCCGGTCCTCGGGATTCGCGAGTCCGAGATCGGCGAAGACGTTGCCGCTGCCGCGCGTCACTGGGATGGCCTTCTGGGCCGCTGTCTTCTTCGCTGTCATCGATCCTCCAGGGTACCGTAGTGCGTCGCGTGATGCTCACGCCCGCGAGCATAGCGCTCTTTGATCAGCGCGATTTCGTGCCGGGGCGTGGCGATCCCGCGCGTGGATTTCTTCTGAAAGACATGGAGCACATACACGGCCCCTCGCAGCTTCACCGTGTACACCGCGCGATAGGTGTTGCCGTCGAAGTCCTCGACGAGCTCGATTAGGCCTGCGGGGTCGCCTTTGAGCCGCTTGGCCTACGGCGGGTGCTCCCCACGCTGCGCGGCGTAGAGCGCGTATCCGACCTCGTCCTGGACCCCTTCGGGGAAGTCGCGCAGGTCGTCGAGCGAGGAGCCCATCCACTCGACCGGCTTTAGCGGGGGACGATCGGCCATGCCGGAGTATGCTAGTACTAGCATTAGCCGGCAAGCCCCGGGAGATATCCCTCGAACTCGCCTACGAGAGGCGTCGCCCCCATGAGGCCTTGACAGCTAGGCATCCACGCTACCATAGTCCTAGACATCTAGGGCATCGCCTCCTCGCGGGTTTCACCACTCTCTCCGCAACGCTTACTGGTTCGCGTATGGACGCTCTCTACGGCACACTCGACGCGCTCGTCCTCAAGGCGCTGTCGCTCGGACCACGACACGGCTACGGCATCGTCCGCTGGTTGCACGAACGCACCGGCGACGAGCTCCGCGTCGAAGAAGGCTCGCTGTATCCCGCACTCTATCGCATGGAACGCGATGGATGGATCGAGGCGGAATGGGGGACCTCGGAGCTGGGACGCAAAGCCAAGTTCTACACGATCACGCCGAAAGGTCGTCGCCAGCTCAAGGCTCAGGCGAGCGACTTCGCCCAGTTCGTCGCGCTCGTGACGCCGATCCTCCTCCCCGGCACCTGACGCGGCCGGCGCGCTTCACCACCCACCGCACCCGCTGATGCCTCGCGACCACGCCCGCCGGACAGAGTTCCGCCTGCCGCGAAGCCGCACATCGGTGGACGAAGAAGTCGCCGCGGAATTGGCATTTCATCTGGAGATGACGATGAAGGATCTCGTACGGCGCGGCATGAGCGACTCCGACGCACGCGCCGAAGCCCAGCGCCGCTTCGGCAATCGTGCCGACATCGACGCTGCGTGCCGGCGTCTGGCGCGCGAGCGAGATCAGCGTCGCTCGCGCGCCGAGTACTGGAATGAGCTGCGACAGGACGCGTCGTTCGCGCTTCGACAGCTCGGCCGCGCGCCGCTCTTCACGTGCATCGCGATCTGCACGCTCGCGCTCGGCATCGGCGCCACGGCGTGCATCTTCAGCGTGCTCGACGCCGTGGTGCTGCGGCCATTGCCCTTCCCGCACCCCGAGCGCATCGTCGCCATCACGCCCACGAAGCAGGGCGCCGAAGTCGGCGCGGCCAGCGGCGCACAGTTCTCGGCGATGCGCGGGTTGTCACAGATCTTCGATGCGGCGGCCGCCACGATCGACGGTTTCGGGTTCACCTACCTTCACGGCAACGAGCCGTTGGTGATCGGCGGCGGTAAGGTGACCGGCGACTTTCTGCACGTGTACGGCGCCTCACCAATCCTGGGCCGCGGCTTTCTCCCGAGCGATGACCAGCCGGGAGCACCGCACGTGGTCCTGCTCAGCCACCGGATGTGGCTGCGAGACCTGGCGGGCGACAGCACCGTGCTCGGTCGAACGATTCAGTTGAATGGCGAAGCGTATTCCGCGATCGGTGTGATGCCGGCGTCGTTCGACATGCTCCGCAATGGCAACGATCTCTGGGTGCCGATGCAGCTCACGAGCGCGGAGCGCACCGAATACGGCAGCGGGTTTCTTGCGCTGATCGGCCGCCTCAAGCCCGGCGTTACAATCGGCCAGGCCGCTGCCGCCGCGCGCGCGGCCGAGCACACGCTCGAACGTGCCAACCCCGTCGTGGGCGGGGGCCACGGCATGAACGTCCAGGAATTCCGCGATCAGCTCGTGGTCAACTATCGTGGGAGACTCTTCGTGCTGCTTGGCGCGGTGGCGTTCGTGCTGTTGATCGCCTGCGTGAACGTGGCGAATCTGCTGCTGGCGCGCGGCACCGTGCGCGCCAAGGAGCTCGCGATCCGGGCGGCGCTCGGCGCCGGTCGCGCGCGTCTCGTTCGTCAGCTGCTCGTCGAGAGCGTGATGTTGACGTTCGCCGGCGCCGTCTGCGGAGTCGGCGTGGCGTTCGCACTGCTCAAAGGGTTCGTCGCGATCGCGCCTCAGGAAGTGCCGAGGCTCGATCAAGCCGGCATGAACGGCGCGGTGCTCGCCTTCGTGATGGCCGTAGCGGTCGTGACGAGTGTGCTCATCGGTCTCTTGCCCGCCGTGCGCGGCGCGGACTCGGCGCTTCAGGCGAGCTTGCGCGAGGGTGGCCGCTGGTCGAGCGGCGGCGGCCGCGACCGGCTGCGAGCGACGCTCGTCGCCGCGGAGGTCGCGTTGGCGATGACATTACTGACTGGATCCGGCCTGCTCATCCGCAGCGCGTGGAGCGCGCAGCACGTTGACCCCGGCTTCTCGGCGCACAACGTCTTCGCGGCTCGGCTGCTGCTGCCCGGCACGCGCTATCCCGATTCGGCGCAGGTGCTCAATGCCTATCGCCGAATAGAAGAGGCGGCGTCGCGCGTGCCGGGCGTGCGGTCGACCGCGCTCGTTTCGGTTGCGCCGCTGTCCAACGAAGGACACATGAATACCAGCGCCGACGTCGAGGGCTCCGCGAGACCTGATGGCGAGCGATCGAGCGTCGCGTTTCGTCTTACCTCACCCAATTACTTTGCGACGCTTGGGATTCCCATCCTTGGCGGCCGAGACATTCGACCGACGGACGCCGCCGGTGCGCCACTCGTCGCGCTCGTCAGCAAGTCTCTCGCGACCAAGCTGTGGCCTGGCCAGAATCCAATCGGTAAACGGATCGACGCGCTGAGCTTTCATCCAGGACCGAACCTGATGGAGGTCATCGGTGTCGTCGGTGACGTGCATGACGCCTCACTGACTCAACCCGTCGAACCGACGTTGTATTTGCCCTTCACGCAGACCCCCGCGGAACTGTGGCCGGCAATTCAACGATCGCTCGTTCTCGTCGCGCGGACCAACGGCGACGCCGGTGCCATGAGCAAGGCGATTCATCACGGTGTGATGTCCGTGGACGCGTCGCTGCCATACGCGAGCTCGCACACCATGGACGAATTCCTGGCCGCGTCTCTCGCAACCGAGCGATTCAATACGCTCCTGCTCTCGACGCTCGGCGTGATCGCGCTGCTCCTGGCGGCCGTCGGCATCTATGGTGTGGTGTCGTATTTCGTCAGCCAACGCACCCAGGAAATCGGCGTACGCGTCGCACTCGGCGCGTTGCCGAAGCACATCTGGCGCTTGGTGCTGGGTCGCGGTCTCGCTCCGATCGCATTCGGCGCGGTCTTTGGCGTGGGACTCTCGCTGCTGACAGCGCGCCTGCTCCGCGAGCAGTTGTTCGGCGTGGCGCCGACGGACCCGCTCACGCTCGGCGCGGTCGTTGGTTTGCTCGGAATGGTTGCCCTGTTGGCGACGCTCGTGCCGGCGCGGCGCGCGATGCGGGTGGCGCCGATCGTGGCGTTACAGGCATCCTGATCGCTCGCTCGCGCCCGACGGCCGTGCCGCGATAGTCACGACCTCAACAGTCGGGGTTCCATTGGCAGACTCAAAGCAGTTGGCGGGATTCCCGCCCGACATTACGCCAGCGTCCGTCGTGCTTGTTTCTGGCGAGCTGCCCCGAGGGCAGTGGCGATCGTGCAGGTGCGGCCGCGCGGTCTCGAACGGGCCTTCATCATCCTTCCCGAGCGCCACGTTACAGATCGCCTCTTGATGAGGGCGCATCTGCAGGTGACCGTGTACCAGTATCGCCATCCGGAGGATGAGGGCAACGTAGAACTGTGGCTGTTCCCCGATGGCCAACGCGAGACACGGTCTGCTGCGCGTGGTATCACAATTGGGTCGCACGTTCCCACTCTGGAGAATGTGCGGGGCGATGAGCACTTGACGAAGCGACTGTTCGAGCTCATCGCTGCTGTGGCGCCATCGAGCTTCCCTGAGTTTGGCCGTGTACGCGTGATCGAGTGGGCAGCCCTGTGACCTCGACCGTCACATCAAGGTGGCTCTCGTCAAGAACCTCACATGCGTGCTGCGGCTGTAGCCAGGGCCAGCTGTATTGGGCCGCTGCTTCTGAAACACGGCCATCGTTCCGAGCGGGAAGCAGAGACCCTGTGCGCGACGTGCTCGCGCGCATTCCCTGCGCGGGCCCAGAGTAGCGGCAGGCACGCTGCGTAGCCGCGATAGCGCCAACCGTTCGCTACTTTCGACGTGCCTCATGCTCGCGCCGTGCGCTCACACGTCGCACTACCTCCCGATGCTCCGCGGCGACGGCACGTACCAGCCAATCCGGCCAGGGCGTTGCGATGCCGTGCCGCAGCACGTGCAAGGCAAGCGGAGGCTGAGCCACGAGCAACGGCGGTCGGCCAGCCGAGATCACGTGACCTGCAACGCCGATCGGGATCTTTCCGATCGGACGGACGTTGGGTCCCATGAAGGGGTGGGCGTCACGCGTGACGAGCAGGTCGGCTTGGCCCGCCAAGGCTACTTCAATGATCGCCGCATCCTCGGGGTCCGGGTTCGGGTAGACTCCGCCGTCAACAATCAGGAGCGGGTCAATCCCCAGTGGTCCTAATCGCGCCATGTCGGCCATCGCGTCGGTCAGCGCCCTCGCCGCCTCCGGCGCGACACCGAGGTTGCGCTGCAGCACGGCCTCATAGTGGCCAAGCATCCGCGCCGAGAGCACCATCTGCAGCGGCCCGGCCGGTCCTTGGCCCGCAGCGAGCAGACCGATGATCTCGGTTGCCGCCGACGGAGACTGGGGCGCCAGTCGCGCAGCGAAGCGGGCCCGGTCGGCATTCTGCCAGACGTTGAGATCGACGCAGCAGCGGAGTAGGGCCGGCGAATCGGTGATTCCGGTCGGGTGCGCCGTTTCTATCGCGCGACGACCGGCTCGCGATGCGCCGGGGGGGGTCGAGTCCGGCATGGGATTGCGGTGGATGGCTTAGGCCGAGCGGCGCCCTCGACCCGACGCACCACTCGCGCGACTCCGGCGCGCCGGCCCCGCGCTGTCTCGGGACGCGCCTGCCCTGGGTTCGGTCGTCGCGAGGAGGCTTTCGACGGCGTGATCCACGTTGTCCTGGTGCGCGAGGGCTTCGGCTGATAGCGACGGATGGTCGCTCGTCTCGAGCGCCCGCCGTGCGGCGACCTCGTAACTGATGCCCGCCGCCGCCCGGGCCATCTGAGTGGCGAGCCGCCGCCGCTCCTCGGCCGTGCCGACGCCCGCGACGGTATGGAACGCCCGGCGCCCGGCGTCTGGCAACGCGAAGTAGAGGTTCAGGGCGTCTGCTACGACGTCCGTCAGGCTGCGCCGGTCCACGAGCGCGAGTTGGCGCAGAGACCGTTCGAGATCGGGCGGGAGGTTGACCGACAGATTTGCCATGAGGACCTCCGGTGATATTCATTTTGAATATACCAGGAATCCGACCACTGGCTAGGTTGGCGGCACGGATCGCATCCTTGCGTCGCAGTTGAAGTCCGTCCGGCGGACGCTCAAGCTGGAGTTGACCTGAAGCTCCGAGCGCCCGATCGCAGCGCGTCAGCCTTGACCACGCAACACACTGAATTCGCCAAACAGTCTTGGTGGAAGCGGAACCTCCATCGTCCAAGTGATGCTCATCGGCCGGTCACCCGAGATGTCGTCCGGGTTGTCGAGACGTACCGGGCCGCAGACGCGATATGGATCAGATTTCGTCATCCGCACGAACAGCTGAAAACGCCAGCCGTTCTCGACACTTTCCAAATACCGCCGACCAGAATTCGTATTTGGCCCGGCAGTGTTCTGCGTTTGCCAGTGAAAGTGGCTGCAACTCACGGCATAGTCATGATATGCAATCCGATCGTGAAAGCCTTCGCTCTTGTCGAGCGTGACGAACAGCAATTCCGTCTTCCGACCCTTCAGGGGTAGCACACCGGCTTGAAACGGCGCGCGGCGGTTCTCGGTGAGGTGCCCGACGGCACTCAGGATCTCGCGAATCCGGTAAGCGCCGTGTAGCTGAAGCGGAACGTCCTCCATGTGCGGCACCGCCCGTTCATCCAAGCGGGAACGAGATGAGAGCACTGCGGCGAGCTCACCAAGCTCCTCCGCGCAATGGGGTCTCTCCGCAACGCGTCTCACCATGTCGGCGTAAGGCACTGGCTGGCGCCCACTGTCTAGCTGATAGGTCAGCATCTGTGCGCGTAACCGCTCGGTCCCGGACGTCGGGCTGAAGTCCGCGCGCACGTCGGCGACTCGACGAATCAACTCAAGTTGAGCCGGATCGTCGAGGTGAAGCAGATCTCCAAATCGGCGTGAGAGCTCTGCCTCGCCCTCCGGGGCGCTGCCAAGCAGCAGACCCGCAGCTCGTTTCAGTGTCGTCCAGCCGCTTGGCGCACTGGAACGATAGACATCCTCAATCGGAATTCGCTGGTCGTGCAGGAACTCGCCGAGTTTGACGTCGCGCGTGCGCCGCACGGTAGCATAACTACGTACCTCGGCGGCAAGACGTCTCCAGTTCTGCTGAACCAGAGTTCTGAGACTACGAAGCACCTGCTGACGCGTCTGATGCTGCAATTGGATGTGACAGCCAGGCGGCAAACCGCTGAAGCCATGCTCCACTGCGTCGATCAGTTGATGGCGTGTCAACCCAGTTATGCCAGAGAGCAGGCGATCGAAGCGGAAGTCAACGCGCTGCTGCCCGACGAAGTCGAGCACAAGGCAACTTTCTTTGCCCGGGAATAGACGAAGTCCTCGGCCAATCTGCTGCTGAAACAGCAGAGCGCTTTGTGTCGGCCGCAATAGGAGCAAGGTGTCGACGCCGGGTATATCGACTCCTTCGTTGTACAGGTCCACCGTCACTAGCGCGCATACCTCGCCAGCCGCGAGCCGCTTCGGCGCGCGCACTTGGTCGATCTTTGGGGTGTCACCGGTGATGCAAAGCGCCGGCAATCCCGCCTCGTTGAACTGCCGCGCCATGAACTCGGCGTGCGCAACAGAGACACAGAACACGAGCGCTTTGCCAGCGACAGGGTTGCCCGATAGCCGGCGCCACTCGTCGATGACGATCTTCGCCCGTGCACGGTTGCTCTTGACCAACAGATCGACGGCGGCGACTTCGCCAGGACGATTCCACGGAACGTCCGAAAAGTCCGTGTCGTCATCGCAGCCGTAGTACTCGAATGGCGAGAGCAGTTGCATGTCCAGAGCATCCCACAATCGGAGCTCGACTGCTGGTGACCCGTCTGGTCGCGACGTGAAGTAGCGTTCGATGGATTTGCCGTCAGAACGTTCCGGCGTCGCAGTGAGACCCAACAGTTCTGCCGGCCGAATCGCCGTGGCCAACCGGTCAAACCGGTCGGCGGCGAGCCGATGGCATTCGTCGATCACGACAGTATGCCAGTAATCGGGCCCGAGTCGCGCTACGAGATCACGCGAGGCCAGAGTATCGATGGATGCGAATAGATGCTCGTGTTGCAGTGGCGTGACCCCACCCGTGAGCAATTCGCCGAAGGAATGGTCGCGCAAGGCTTCTCGATATGTGCGCAGCGCTTGTCGGAGGATTTGCGCGCGGTGCGCTACGAACAGCAGGCGAGGCCGGTGGCCGAGACGCGAGCATGTTTCCCGATAGTCCAAAGCAGCAACGACCGTCTTCCCCGTGCCGGTAGCGGCGACCAGCAGGTTCCGCGTACGGCCATGTTCGCGCTCACGTGCGAGCTGCTCGAGCATGTCACGCTGATAAGGTTTTGGCTGAATGTCGAAATACAGCGGCAACACTCTCGTGCCTTCATGTCCCTCACGTCCGAGCGCCTCGGCAACAGCTGCTCTGCTCGCTGGATCGTCCGGCGAGTACGTCGTGAACTCGTCGTCCAGCCAGAGCGTGTCGAAGTGCGCTTTCGCGCGATCATAGAGAACACTCTGCCCGCGCTCCGTGAACTTCACAGTCCACTCGAGGCCGCCCATGAGCGCAGCGCCCGAGAGGTTGGCGCTTCCTACATAGGCCGAACCGAAACCCGAACGCCGGTGAAAAATCCAGGCCTTCGCGTGGAGCCGCGTGCGGCGACCGTCGAGTGAGACTTTGACTTGGCAGCCGTTCAGGTGCGCAAGTTCATCCAGGGCGCCGATCTCCGTGGCACCCGTGTACGTGGTCGTGAGTACACGAATGCGCGCTCTGCCTTTGCCTGATGCGTCAGCAGCGGTTGCCGCGCGCAGGATGTCAATCAGCTTGCGAACACCAGACACCGTGATGAAGCTGATGAGAATATCGATTTGATCGCAGGCCATTGCTTCGCGGCGAAGCTCCGCAAGGAGCGACGGAGAGCCACGACCAGCCGTAAACAGCCATGGTGTGGCAAGGCCAGTCTCTGGCGCGATCGGCTGCGCGTCGGCCGCGCTTCGGACGGCGCGGAGAATCTGAGGCGGCGCCGCCAGCGGCTCGATTAGGGCGCCGACACTGGGATGCGCCTCGCGCACATGGCTCAGTAGACCGTTGATCAGCTCTAGCTGGGCAACCGCCTGCTCCGGCTCACCGCGTGCAAAGTCGGCGAGGATCGCCTTGAGTTGGGCCGCGAGCGCATCGATAAACCGGTCGGGGGCCTCGTCATCCGTGAGATTACGGACGTCGAACGCATCTGGAGCGATCTGGTCGAACGAACGCGCGAGTGCTTGTGTGACGACAAGGTCGTACAGGCCGCGTGGAAGACTCATCAGGCGAAAGCTCGCATCACGACCTTCGCACCTGCGGTCGCTCTGCCGTACCTGCGGACAACTGGACCGGATAATTTGCCGCGTTGATGTCGATCTTTCGGTCGATCGCTGAAAGCAAGTCGACGCCAATCCTATCGCAGAACAACAAGAGTGCAATCGCCACGTCGGCCGCTTCGTGTTCGAGCTTGATCCGATGCTCCGGGATCGCGGCGAAGTCGTCGGCATTGTCGCTCGAGACCCATCTCAACTCGGCTACGAGCTCACCTGTTTCGCTCGCAACCGCCATCGCGAGATTCTTGGGGTCGTGAAACTGTGCCCACTGCCGCTCAGCTACGAATTGTTTCAGGCGCTCTTGTACCTTCGCCAACCGGTCTGGTGTGGCGCTCATCGCAGGAACACCGAGTCGGAATGCCATTCCAGGAGCGACCTTTCCGGTCGAGATGATTCGTCCGTAGGGAGATGGATTTCCTTACCATCGAGCTCGTAATAGATCTTTCCGTTGCGCCAATCTGAGCCGAGTCTTGGGCTGACGCGAAAGCGAAAGTCCGGAGTGATTGTCGCGTATCCGCGGTCGAACAACGTGTGGACGTCGGACCGGAGTAGGAGCCCGTTCGTCACTGCGTGCTCGCCCCCTTGAGTGACCGGCCGTATGTGCGCGGCTTGAAGCACCGGCAGTGTATGCTCCCGGGTGATGGCGCATTCCCGCTGGTAGTTGTCCGTCACGAGAATCCGGAATGCGCCTTGTCCAAGTCGGCGTCGCGCCAACACGGGATCCGAGAACATGCGCGCGACTGCGCCTTCACTGACGTTACGCTGAGGCGAGGTCGCGCCGCCGGCTTGGAGCCGCGCATCCAGGGCAAGCCACAAATCGCGGCCCGTTCCAACCTCCAGGTCGTACGTCTTGCCACTCACGATGTTCAGGGCGAAGTCCGATGGCATGGGGATCCACGCATCGCGCGTGAAAAAGAATACCTGTTCGAGAATGGTGTTCCCGATTGTGTAATCGTCACCCTGCCGAGCAGGGTCACGCCGGTACTTCTCGATCCTGCGCCGCATCTCCGATAGCGAAGCAACACCGTTTGACGCGCCAAAAGTCTCCCACGCCAGCGATACCGGTAGCAGCGATGAGTGGGCGAAGAACCCTCCGCCGACGATGTAGTTGTTCGGGCTGTGCAACTTGAAGAGAAACAGGTCTCCGGGTGAGAGCGCCTTGAACAGCGTCCGGCCGCCCGGCTGCCAGAAGTTGGCTTCCAGGACATCAGGACGGTAACTGAGGAACTCGTACCAGTCCTGATCGGTGACGCCGACAAAGGCTTTGCGCATTGACTCTACACGGATTTCGAGGAGGAACTGTCCCGCCAGCAGTTGACCTTCAGGCGCTACCGCGCGGTGAGGCGGCTTACGCCGCGGCGGATTTCGTGTTGGTGAGTTTGTTCTGAAGGGCCTGCTTGAGCAAGGGCAAAGGACGATGGTTCTTTACCCGGCGAAACTGTCGCTTCACGGCCCACACCGCCGCGGCGCCATTCGGCCGCGGGTGCTCCGCCAGATCCTGCTACCACGTCACGCCGCTCGCGTGTCCTCTCGTCCCCCTGTTGCGCAGTGACCTGGAGCGCCCTACATAGGGCCTCTTTGCGCACTGCCTTTTCAGGCACTAGATTAGGGTGTCGTTACGCCCTTCGTTGGTGGTTCTGTGGCCCCGAGGCTTCATGGCATCCCGTCGCTCCCTGGTGTCCCCCAACCTGTTCGCCGGTGCTGGTATCGCGCACGTGGGGGACGACTTCACGGACCGGGCGGTGGAACGCCGGGCGATCGCCCAGGCCCTCCAGACGCCGGGCGGACACCTGCTCGTCGTGGGCCTGCGCCGCATCGGCAAGACGAGCCTGCTGCGCGCCGTCCAGTACGACCTGCAGCATCAGAAAAAGAAAGCCCCGGTGCTCTACCTCGATCTCTGGAGCGCGACGACCATCGAGGACATGACGACGCGGCTCGCGGCGGAAGCAGCGACGGCGCTCGGTCAATCGTGGGGCACGTTGGTCACGGCCCTCGCCCACCAGTTGCAGTTCAAGCTCGAGATGAGCGCGCGGTCGGACGGCACGCTCATTCCAATTCCCACACTGTCGTTCCGTGAAGCGCCTCTCCATGAACAGCGGACGCGGCTCGTCGCGGCGCTGGACACACTGGAGGAGCAGGCGAAAGCACACAAGGTCCACTTGGGCGTCATTCTCGACGAGTTCCAGGAGATCGAACGCCTGGGGCGGGAGGCGTCCGAGGCGCCGAGCGTGAGCGCCATGCGGCAGGTCCGGGCGGCCATCCAGCAGCATCGACACGTGTCGTATGTGTTCGCGGGCTCGGATCGCGCACTCATCAATGCTCTCAGCGACCCGAAGCACGGCCCCATGCACAATCTCGCCCGACGCTACGAAATCGGGCCCCTGCCCGAGGACCACTTCGCTGCGTGGATTGAGGATCGGTTCGCGCAGATGGGGATCACCGCGCGGGGCTGTGGGCGCGCCCTCATCGCGCTCGCTGGACCGCGGACCCGGGACGTGCGGACGCTGGCGGAGACAGCCGCCGAGGTCGCGCGCCCCACGGGGCAACTCAGCCCCACTGCTCTGGACGTGCCACTCCGTCGGATTGTGGATGAACGCCGGCCGCAATACGAGGCCTCTTGGAAATCGCTGACCGCCCTGCAGCAGAACTGTCTGCGCGCCGTTGCGGCTGGCGAGGCCCGCCTGACCACGTCCGCCGTGTTGCAGCGCTTCTCGCTCGGTACCACGAGCCGCATGGCGAAGACGCTGACGACCCTCACGGGACGTGATCTCCTTGTGCATGACGGCGCCCGCTACACCTGTGACGATCCATTTTTTCGCGCGTGGATCATCGAGGCTGTGTTGCCCGATGTCGGCCTGACGCTCCCCTTGACGCACCTGCCGGTCCCCTGACACACACAGTGATCGCCCAGTCTACCAGAGCCGCGTGACGGCGTAGGCGTCGAACACGGCTTCGTTCGAGACCAATGCCATCGTCTCCTCTGGTCGAAGGAGCACGTCACGATGGCAGCGTGCGAGGAGTTCGGCGCCGTCCGTAGTTTTAGCGATAATGGCTAAACGGATCCGGGTGCCGATGAAGAGGGCAAAGCGAGTTGTCGCGCGAATCGAAGCGGCCGAGCCGGCTACGGTGAACCATCGGCCGGTCGCCGATGCCGCCGAAGTCGAGATTTCAGCGACCGACGCGCAAAACGAGTTCGGTCGAGTGCTCGACCGCGCGGCCGGAGATGACGTCGTGGTCATTACCCGCCACAACGTGCCACGCGCCGTGTTGATCTCGGTCGACCGCTATCGGGCCCTGGCGCGAGGGGACACGCGCGTGCTCGACACGCTCAGCGCTGAGTTCGACGCGCTGTTGCGCGAGATGCAGCGCCCTGAGACCACGGCTGGCATCGCGCGCGGCTTCGCGACTTCCCCCGAGGACATGGGGCGCGCGGCGCTCGTTGCGGCAAGGCGATCGCGTTCGCGCGGCGGATGAGGGGCGCCGCAGCACGCGACCGTTCGGCGTGCGAGCGATGACACCTTCTCACCGACGCGCGCGGTTGTATGTCATCGCCGGCGTGAACGGCGCCGGCAAGAGCAGCGTGCTGGCACAGGCCGTGGAGGCCGCCGGCGGATATGATATCCCCGAGACAAAGATCCGCGAGCGTTACGACCGCAGCCGCCAGCACCTCGTCGAACTCCTGCCGCTGCTCACGTCGCTCGAAGTATTCGACAACACGCGCGAGGCGCCTCCACTCGCGGGGCTGCGGCCCCTGCCTACCTTGCTGCTCCGCACCACGCGCGGCAACGTCGAGCACGTTGCGCCGCTCGACTCCATCCCGGAGTGGGCGAAACCTATCGCGAAGGCGGCCCTGCGGTCACGCGAGCCAGACGTCGCTCGTTCTCGCAAACAGCCCAAACGGCGGTAAGGCCTGGCCCCCACAAGGTCCGCGAAGAGGAGCATCAGAATGGGATTGATCACACGAGCATTCTTGGGTCTGTTGTTTCTCATCCTTGTCCTTGCTGTCGCGCTCTTCGTGTCCGCAGGGTCTGTTGGCTACTGGCAGGCGTGGGTGTATCTCGGAGTCTTCGGCTCGTGCACGGTGGTCATCACGGGCTGGCTGATCCGGAATGATCGAGAATTGCTGGCGCGCCGTGTGTATGCCGGGCCAATGGCGGAGATTCGCCGGAGCCAACAGGTCATCCAATCCGCCGCCAGTATTCTGTTCATCGGCATATTCGTCGTGTCGGGACTCGACGTCCGATTCGGGTGGACGCATGTCCCCAGCGTTGTCGTGATCTTCTGCAACGCGCTCGTGGTGCTCGGTTTCGTTATCGTCTTTGCAGTCTTCCGTGCCAATCGGTTTACGAGTGGTACCATCGAGGTGGCACGCGACCAGAGGGTGATCGAGCATGGGCCGTATGCCATCATTCGTCACCCCATGTACGCGGGAGGCGGTCTATTGATTCTCTCCACACCACCAGCCCTGGGGTCCTGGGCGGCGCTCCCAGTATCATTCGGCCTGCTGTTCGTCCTGATCGCCCGCATCTTCGACGAAGAGAGATTCTTGTCGGCAGAGCTGGCCGGGTACAAGGAATACCGGCGGAAGGTTCGTTATCGGCTGGTGCCGTTCGTATGGTAGGGCCAGCGTCACGACTCCCGAGGCCGCCATCAACGTGATGTCACGCAGGCACTGGACACCAAACTTTCATAGTTGGAGTTCTCTGGCTCCACCCCTCGGTAGTGCTACGCTCTCCAACGGACCCGGTCACCTACTGCGCGATTGGACCGCTGCTGGGCCTCGCCACCCTTGCCGCGAGCTGGGTCCCCGCGCGCCGAGCATCGAGCGTCTACGCAAGGCGTCTCGCACAGTCGCAAGGCCGAATCGAGGAAAATTCGTTATTGACGGGACCTCAGGCTGGGCGTACTGTTTATGCTAATTCTGTGCTAAATGGTCTGGCACTCGGGGGCTGTTGGCGTGTTCTGGGTGATTGCATGATGAGGCTCGTCACCGCTCGCCAAGACAACCGCAAACTCGAGCAGTCCGGGGGCGCGCAGTACCTCCCTCTCTTGGAGTCCCCGCAGTGCACAATTGTCGAATGCCGTCATTCGGTCGAGCCGGGCTCGCCGTTGTTCGTGAGATCTCCCGGCCTATGACGGCGGTTGGCCGTTGACGGGCGAAGGACGTCGTCGGATGCTGACGGCGAACCTCCGTGCACTCACCGTCGCGGTTTTCGGTGCCGTGGTGCTGAGTTGCAGCGGCGAGCCGTTGGCACCTACTCCCCCCGACAACACTGTGCGGCGCGTGGAGGTCGCACCGGTGGGTCCCGTCCAGCTCGCGGGAGGCGCCACGTCGCAGCTCTCGGCGACGGCGTTCAACGGGGCGGGCACGCCCGTTTCGGGACAGAGCTTCACGTGGGTCTCCTCGGTACCCACGGTCGCATCCGTCAATACATCCGGTCTCGTCACCGCGGCATTGATCGGCTCGACCAACATCACGGCGTCGGTGTCGGGCGTCTCCTCGGCCAGCGCCGCAATCACGGTCGTCGAGGGCACGCCGGCTACCCTATTCATCAACACGCAACCGTCCGGTGCCGCGGCCGGAGCGTCGTTCGGTGTGCAGCCGGCGATCGAAGTTCGTGACGCTGGTGGTAATCTCACCAGCGCCGCGACCGCGGTCACCGCAGACATCGCGTCGGGAGGTGGCACGCTCAGCGGATCGACCACCGTTTCCGCGTCGGGCGGCGTCGCGACGTTCACGACGCTCGGCATCGCCGGCACCACCGGCAGCCGTACACTGAGCTTTTCCTCGACGGGACTGGCGACGGTCACGTCGGCGCCGTTCGCGGTCACGGCGGGCGCGCCGGCGAACTACACGGTGTCGCTCAGCAGCACCGCTCCGGTCGCCGGTGCCGCCGTGACCGTCACCGCGCAAGTGGTCGATGCAAACGGCAACAACGTTGCGACTGCGGGCCGCGTCGTCACGTGGAGCACGACAGGCGCCGGTGGTTCGTTCGCGACGCCGACGTCGACCACCGATGCCAGCGGTCAAGTGTCCGTGCAATACACCACGCCTAAGACGGTCGGCAGCGGCACGGTCACGGCCCGGGACGCAAGCACGCTTACGGGAACGAGCGCCGCGATCACGTCGGTGGCGGGGCCGGCCGCGAAGTACACGGTGACGCCGAGCACGACGTCGCCCGTGGCGGGAGCAGCGGTGACCATCACCGCCCAACTGGCCGACGCGAACGGGAACGCGGTGTCGACTGCCGGTACTGTCGTCACATGGAGCGCGACGGGCGCGGCGGGCACGTTCGCGACGCCAACGTCGACGACCGGAGCCACGGGCGTCGCGACGGTGTCGTACACCACCGCCGTACTCGTGTCACCGTACACCGTCACCGCCACCGACGGCGGCGGTCTCACCGGGACGAGCGCCACGTTCACGTCAGTCGCCGGCCCGGCGTCGGCCGCGCGCTCGACCGTGCAGCCGAGTGTTACCGTGCTCGCGGCCGACGGTCTCTCTACGGTGATGATCACCGTGCAGCTGCGCGATGCCAACACCAATGTCGTGCATGTATCCGGCGGGATCGTCGTGATCTCGGCGACCACTAGCACAGTGTCGACGACGACCGACAACCACGATGGCACCTACACGGCGACGCTCACCGCGCCGAACGCACCGTCGTCGGCGACCGTGAACGCGACGCTCAACGGCGTCGCGCTGCCTGGCACGGCGATCACGTTCGTCCCGAACACCGCGACCCGGTACGTCGTCACGTCGAACACCGTCCAGCCGGTGGCGGGGACGGCCGCGACAATCAGTGCACAGCTGGCGAACGTGTCTGGCGGTGCGGTGCGGCTCGCTGGGCGCGTCGTGACATGGACGAAGACCGGATCGGGTGGCACGTTCGCGTCCGCGCAGTCCACGACGGACGCGAACGGGCTCGCGACGGTGTCGTTGACGACGGGAACCGCCATCGGGGTCTACCAGATTACGGCGACCGACAACGCGTCGGTGAGCGGAAGCCTCTCGCTCACGACAGTCCCGGGAGCGCCCGCGCGGTATGTCGTAGGGACCACGACGAGCACACCGGTGGCAGGAGCGAGCGTCTCAGTGACCGCGCAGCTCGTCGACGCCAACGGTAACTTTGTGTCGTTGCTCGGTCGCACCATCACGTGGAGCGTAGGGTCGGCCGCTGGCGGCGGCGTGTTCACACCCGCGACGTCGCAGACGTCGGCGTCGGGTGTCGCGAGCACTTCGTACGCCACGGGAACGAGTATCGGCGTGACGTACGCGGTGACGGCGCTCGACGCCAACAGCATCACGGGCAGCGCGAACGTCACGAATGCGGTCGGCACGCCCACGTCCGTGACGTGGACCCTCGGCGACGTGGTGGTGAGCGACACCGCCTATGCGACAGCCGGACTCTTCACGGCCGTGAACCAATACGGCCGGTCGATGTCGTCGCCGGCGCTCACGTACGTGAGCCGGGAGGCCTCCGCGGCATCGGTGAGCAGTGCGGGCGTCGTGACGCCGATCGCGCGCGGGCAGACGATGCTCGTCGCCACATCTACCGCCAACGTCGCGGCCAAGGACTCGGTCCTCTTCGCGATCGCGACCGCCGGAGGTCCGGTCCTGCGCACCGACCTGTCGCGATTCGACATCAAGCACGACACGACGTTCACGCTCACGGTGATCGCCGACATGCGCAGCGCCACGCGTCTCGGCGCGGCAACGGTCGAGGTGACGTGGGATCCTCTGCAGCTCATCTACGTGAGCGATGCCGAGGGTACGAGCAGCGTCGGTGCGACGGTCGGTACGGCGAACGCGGCGAACGGCTCGCTCTTGATCACCGCCGCATCGTCGTCGGGCTTCGCGGGCACCGTCCAGTTGCGCCGGATTACCTTCCGTGCCGCCTCGACGACGGGACGAGCCGGTTTCCTGACGCTGCTCGCCACGGAGCTCACGGCGGCGACGACGTTCACCAGCGTGTTGGGTACGACACTGGCCATCTCGCATCCCGTGGTGATCCGATGATGAGACGCGAACGGAGGGAGGGCATGACACATATGTCGACGATCGGGCGAGTGCTCCTCGTGACGCTGGTCTGTGCGGCGTGCAGGGATGACATCGTACCGACCGCTCCGAAGGCGTCCGCGGCGATCGCGACACCGGAGCGACTGAGTTACGTGGTCGTGTCGGACAGCGCGCTGCCGGCGGGTGCCAGCCTGGTCGTGAGCGGCAATGTCGACGCGGCCGGCGGCGGCGAGCAGGTAGCGAGCTTCGTCGCGCGGCTGCGATACGACGCGGCCCAACTCGAGTTCGTGTCGGACGATGCCGTGCCTGGCGTCATGCGAGCGGTGAATGCGCTCGACAGCGTGGTGGTGATTGCCGGCGCCAGTGCGACTGGAATTCCCGACAGCCGGCTGTTCGTTCTGCACTTTCGTGCGCGCGTCGCGATCACCAAGCCGACACTCGCGCTGACGATCGGCGAGCTGAATACGGTCCGGTTTACGAGCCGCATCGCGAAGCTCCGGCCGCTCGCCGCCTTGCGCCTCGACCGTAGCTTGCGGTGACGTCCGATGCCGAGCGGGCGTCGTCGGTCCGGCAGGTGTGTCCATGGTGGGCCGGCGTGATGCTCGCCGCCATGGCGGCCTCTGGCGCGATGGCGCAGGGCACTCCCGCTTGTGCGGCCGCTCATCCCGCGTCCACGGCGTCACGCCTCTCGCTGGATCTCGCGCCCGCAGCGGTGCGTGATACGGTGCGCACGGTGCGCCTCTGCCTGCACCCCGCTCCCGGGGTTCGTCTCGGCAGCTTTCACGTCGCCATCGAATACGACTCGACGTTCGTTCTCGCCGTGCACTTCGTTCCCGCGCCCATGGGAGCTGAAGTCGCGAACCTCACCCGCGCCGGTCGCGCCGACATCGCGGGCGCCGCGTCGGGTGGATTCACATCGGGGTCGTTGCTGCAGCTCGACTTCGCGCCCGTCCACGGCAGGGCGGCGAGCGCCGCGCCGGGGACGATGACGCTGCGACTCCTGGAGTTGAACTCGACGAGCGGTGCCACGCTCGTTGAACACACCGACGTCGTGGGGATCGGTGAACGGCGCGATACGGTGCACCGGCCAGTGACTCCGGCCGCCCCCGATGCGCCGGGGGTGCCCCGCGTCGACCGGCTGGACCCGGCGCGCGCCACGATCGTTCCGGGCGGTCTCGTGCCGGTCATCATCCACGGCTCGGGCTTCCGACCGGAGGGCAACGTGGTGTTGTTCGGCGGCGTGGCGATGGCCGAGCTGCGGTCGGACGACGGCAAGACGTTGCGCTTCCTGTTGCCTGACGCATTCCCCGCCAAGGGAGAAGTGCCGCCACAACGCATCGGCGCCGGCAAATTCGACATCTGCGTCCGCACTATCGCGGGCACGAGCAATTGCATCGCGCTAACTCTGGAGTCGCCACGATGACCGCAGCTCACGGTGTGCGCCGCATGTGGCTCGGCACGCTCGCCAGCGCGCTGGCGCTCGCCCCGATCCCCGCACGCGTGGGCGCACAGCAGGACAACCAGCGCGCGCGCTACGATGCCTTCTACGGGCAACGCGCCTTCCCGCTCGATCGCGTGCCCGACGGCGCGCTTCAGGCAGCCCTGACACAAATGCAGGTGCAGTGGCCGCAGACGCGCAGCGGGCGCAGCGCAGCATCGCTCTCGTTGTTCGTGTCGTCGCAATCGTGGAGCGCGCTTGGACCGGCGCCGATCACGGTGAGTGCGAGCCAGAACTACGCCGGCCGGATCAACAGCATCGCGGTTCACCCGACGAACTCCCAGATCATTTACATCGGTGCGGCGTCGGGCGGCGTGTGGAAGACGACGAACGGCGGCACGTCGTGGACGCCGCTCACGGACAATGAATGCGGGTTGGCCATGGGAAGCGTGGCGCTCGATCCCGTGAATCCGCAGATCGTGTACGCCGGCACCGGTGAGGAGAACTTCAACCTCGGGGGCTACCAGGGGTGTGGCATCCTAGTGTCCACGGATGGTGGCACGACCTGGAGCCAGCGCGGCGGCAGCATCTTCGTGGCCAGCAGTTACTCGGCCACCATCAGCAAGATGCTGGTCGACCGGGCGACGGCCGGCTCGACGAGCACAACGATCGTCTTCGCGGCCAGCGCGACGGGCGTGTACCGGTCGCCCGACAGCGGCACGACGTGGACGCGGGTGCTCAGTGGCACCATCACCGACCTCATCGCCACGCCGAACGCGGGGGAGCTGTACGCGGCGGTTGGAAGCATCTACTCTCGAACAGCGCTGGCAACGGGGTTTCAAGTCCGTTGACAACGGCCTCACGTGGAGCCACCTCGCCGGATTCCCCACCAGCAACGTCGGGCGCATCAGCCTCGCCGTGACGGCGGTGGCGCCCGTCGTGCTGTACGCCACCGTTGAGAACGTCAACACCGCTAAACTGCTCGGGGTGTGGACGAGCCCGGACAATGGCACCACGTGGAACAGCGTCGCCGCGACCGGTGCGAGTTGCAACTCGCAATGCTGGTACGACATGTACCTTGCCGTGGACCCCACGACACCTACGACGATCTACTTCGGCGGTTTCTCGTTCTACAAGTCCACGAACTCCGGCGCGACGTTCACCGACGTGGGCGGGAGCACTGTCCACGTCGATCACCACGCGATCGCCTTCGATCCGCAAACGCCGACCACCATCTATTCGGGCAACGACGGCGGCGTCTACCGCTCCGTCGATGGCGGCGTCACCTGGACGCACCTCAACACCAATCTCAACATCACGCAGTTCTACGCCGGCATCGGAGTGAACCCGGTGAACCCGTCGAGCATTCTCGGCGGCGCGCAGGACAACGGCACGGCCGAGTGGACGGGTGCGGCCGCATGGACGTCCGTGCAGGGCGGCGATGGCGGATACTCATTGTACGACCGCGCTGGCACCACGGCGTACCTCACGTTCGCCTCGGGTTCGGCCGCGCACGGCGTCGGTCGGCGCGATCCGGGGAGCAGCTATTGGTCATTCAAGAATAGTGGCATCAACACGGGCGACCGGTCCGAATGGATCCTGCCGACCCTGATGGATCCGCTGAACACTAACGTGCTGTATTACGGTACGTACCGGCTGTACCGCTCCGCGAATCGCGGCGACGCCTGGACGGCGATCAGCCCCGACCTCACCTCGGGCGGGGGCGGCATCGCCACCGTCGCCATCTCGCCGGCCGATACGAACACCATCTACACGGGAGCAGGCGACGGCACGGTGGCCATCACCACGAATCTCGGCGTCACGTGGACCACGATCACCAGCGGACTGCCGTACCGCGCCATCACACGGATCGTGGTCGATCCCCTCGACCCCAAGACGGCGTGGCTCACGGTGAGCGGATACGGCTCCGGACACGTGTTCAAGACCGTCAATACCGGCGGCTCGTGGACCGACATCTCGTACAACCTCCCGAATGCACCCGTGAGCAGCATCGTGATGCAACGGGGCAGTCGCGAGATCGACGTGGCGACCGATGTCGGTGTGTTCGCACTGCCGCTCGGGACGACCTCCTGGACCCCGCTCGCCGCATCGCTGCCCAACGTGCCGATCACCGATCTCGTCTACGACGGCGCGCGCGGGCGCCTGATCGCAGGGACGTACGGACGGGGCGTCTTCTCACTGGGCACCAGCACGGCGGCGCTGCGGGGCAACATCACCAACTCGAGCACGCTGTCGGCGCTCGATGCGCAGGCGATCCTCTCGGCGGTCGTCGGATTGCCGCTGCCGGCCGGCGCGATTCGTTATCCGAACGGGGACGCGAACTGTGACGGTGACGTGACCGCGGTGGACGCCCTGCTGGTGCTGTCGAAACTGGTGGGATTGAACACGGCCGCCACGTGCGTCGGCACGGTGCGCTGACCGTTCGGTACGCAGTATTCTTACGCACATTCTACGGCACGCGCTTCACCAGCACACGGCGCCAGCCGTTCAAGGCGCGGACCGTGGGGTCGCTGCGGGATCTGCTTGTTGGCCTGGTGGCCCATCCCGCGGTCGCCAACTGTGCGCCCCGTAACTGGCGGGGTCGTGAGGGCTGGTCGCCTTGCTGATTCGCGTTCCACGCCTCTCTTACCGTGCGCCCTTGAGCCAAACGACATAGTAGGTTGGGTGGGCCAACCCGTCCGAGCGGCAACGCGGGACCATGTCCATTCGTGCCGCGACGGTGCCTGACAGTTCCGTGTTCGTTGGGTACACCTCGAGCATCTCGATGTCGTCCGCGCTGTACACGGAGATCGGTTGGTATCGCGCGTGGATGCCATTTTCGAGAATGCACACATCGTTGAGCGCCGCGGGTGGCGGCGCGCCACGAGAGTGGACGTGGCCGAAGCTCGTCACACGGCCTTGCTGACGCATCTTCGGCAGTTCCTCCACCCCATTCAAGATGTACTTCGTTGCGATGTCCAGGGGGAGCGAACCGTACCGCTGTAGGTCGGCAGGCCCCAGCACCATATCGCCGGCTGAGCGCCAGCGGCGGCGGCGCTCAAACTCGTCCCACGCTGCCTCCGCGGCGCTGTAGCCGCTCTGGGCCTGGACCACTACCGGGTCGAGTGTGGTCGGCAAACGTCGCAGTCGAATCACGAGTTCGCGATCGTCCCCGGCGTCCAGCTGCAGTGAGAGTGCGTTGGGAGCATAGCCGAACTTCCGAACACGGAGCAGCAACGAACCCGACGGGAGACGGTCGAAGATGAAGCCGCCGTTCGCGCGTGTCGCGCCGTCAGCGTGTGCGCCGATCACCTGCACCTCGGCATCTTCGATCGGCACTCCGCCCGAGTCTACGACCACGCCTCGGACCGTCGCCGTACCTCGAAAGCGCTTGTCCTCACGCTCACGCACCACAACCGGATCGAGCGTGTGGGGCAGCGCCTGAAGCGTCACGACGATGTGGGTTTCTTCCCCCAGCCGGGCTACCCACAGGTACCGAACCGTTTGGCTTCCGATTTGCCGGAACCACACGTCGAGATTGCCCGGGGTGGCGGCGAGCGCGAAGCCTCCCGTGCCCGTCGTGCGCACGGTCTGCGCTGCGCCGGCGATAAACACTTCAACGTCGGCGAGCGGCGCGCCGGTCGCGTCTCGCACGGTCCCGGTGAGTCGCGCCGAGTCTCGTGACACAGTCGCGTTGAGTTGGGCTCGAGCCGGCGCCGCTGCGAGCAGCAGGCAAGCGACCGCGAATATCGACGTATGCTGCATGCAGAAAACCCTATAGACTCGCGCGGGGCCACGCAAACCCTCGGCTCCGTGGCTCATTTGCACGATCTATCATAAGTCATTGCTGATCTTGTCGTAAGTAGCACATGTCAATGACTGGGGAGAATCCGGCGCGTTCCGAAACCGCCTCGGGTTGCTCGTCGCGCCTAACAAACTGTAGAACCACGAGTGAATCGCCAGCAATCGGTAAACGCGCCTGCGAAGATCGTGGCTTGTCATCCTGAGCGACCTAATCTGACTCCTGTCCAGCACCATTTCAACAGTCTGCTAATCTGCGCCGAGCGACCCGCTGCGGCGCGCTTGAACGCGGAGTGCGAACGTCGCCCGTTCCACCACATCAACAGACCGGTGGCACGTGCAGGCGCCGCGGAAGCGTGTTGTTCCACTCGGCCATCGTACGGTGGCCGAAGACACGTCCCGTTTACGGGTCGACCAAGATCTGATGGATCCCAGCTTGTACGACGTCCGCGCGGCCGTCGGCGGGCGAGAGTGACACGCTGATCGGTGGCGGACCGGGAACTGCCGCGCGCGCGTGGGCGATCAGTGTGTCGAGCGGGAGCGGGCGACCGCAATGAACGCCAGCGCCACGAGGCCGGCCCAGCGATGAAAGACGATAATGAACTGGCGCATGCCGGCGAAGTGGACGTTGTGAGCCTGCGCCGTCAATCCCTGTTCGCGCCCTTCTTCGTACGAATGACGATCGCGCCTGCCGCTGCATCCGGACCATAGAGCTCCACGGCGGACGGGCCTTTGACGACGTCGATGCTCTCGATCTGGGTGCGATCGATCGATTGGAGGACCGTCGGCTTGACGCGCACGCCATCGAGGAACATCACGGGCGCGTTCTCGATCGCCGGTATCCCCTTTATGAGATAGGGCATTCGTGGCGTGTTCAGCCACACGGTGTCGCTGCCTGCCTTGCCGTCGATGGTGTAAGCGACGCGCCGCTCGCCCTCGGGGACGATCTGAGCGGCCGCAGCAGCGCGTTTCGTCCACATCCGAATCGTGTCGTGACCAGACGCCGCGCTCTTGTTGACCTCGAGGCGGCCGATGTCTGCCGGGGCGATTGCGCGCGCACATGCTCAGCCTCGTGCGTGATGGCCATCCGCTGCTCGTTCGCTGCACGGCCGAGCAGCCAACGGGGGACCACAATCTCCGGACGAACCACGCCGGCGACCAGCGGTCCGATCGTCGGCGAGATACGCACCCGCGCACCGGCGATATCGGCGACCGGCCATGCGCCCCGCACGCGGCGCATGCGGCGCTGTACCATGGCGAAGGTCATCAGCAGGATGACGCCGGAGAGCACCCAGAGTGCGATCGCTGCGCTGACGATTGTCGGCGACAGGTCGCGCCGTGCGATGGCCGTCGCGCGCGCCAGTGCATCATTCAACGAGTGCTGCGCCGCGAGAACGGTCGCCGCGAGGCGGCTTCCCAGCGTCGGCTGCGTCAGACTCTCGGTCACCTGCCGTGCGGAAGCATCGGCAACGACATACGTTGGCAGAGCGGCAGTCGAGCGGACGGCGCGGCTCACGGCCGCGAACGACAACGCGAGTGTGGCGACCATCGCGCCGACCCACACCCATCGAACCGGCAGGCCCGCGCCGCGCACGAGCCACTCGGCGGCGCGCGCGCCGGCAATCATCAACAGCGCGACGGCCAAACCGTACACCACGAGCCCGATCACTTTCTCTCTCCGAGGCGTTCGGCGAGCAGCCGGCGCATCTGCTCCAGCTCCTTGCGGCCGAGCTTCTTGTCCGAGACCATCTGCGCGAACATGCGCTCCGCCGAGCCGTGGAAGATGGCGTCGCGGATCCTCGCGAGCGCGCTGCCGCCTGCACGCTCGGCTTCCACGGTGGGGAAGTAGCGATACGCGCGGCCTTCGGCCTCGTGGCGCACATAATCCTTCTCTTCGAGCGTCTGCAATGCCGAGAGAACGGAGGTATACGCGAGGTCTTCCTCGAGTGCGTCGCGCACGTCCGCAACGGTGGCGGAGCCGAGTCGCCAGAGAACGCTCATCACGGCGAGCTCGCGCGGCGGGAAGTAGATGTCGCTCATCTGGTAGTAGTCGGATTCTGGTGATTGGGCTACGGCCTTTCCAGTAGACTACGGAGCGCGAAGGCGTCTGTCAACGGTAGTTTCCGTAGATGCTGCGCCTGGTTGAACGCTCGACCCCGCGCGGCGCCCTAAAATCCTGGTTCGTGGTCTCTTTGTGTCGTACTCTTGGCATGATCGTGACGCGGGACCCATTTTGATGCGGAACGACTTCCTCGCATGAGACCGGGAGAGACCGATGCGTGTCACCGAGTATTTCGATACTCTGATACAGGACCTCCGCTACGCCGCGCGCGGCTTCGCGCGCCGGCCCGGATTCACAGCGGTCGCCGTGCTCACGCTCGCCATCGGCATCGGCGGGACCACGGCGATCTTCAGCGCTGTGAATGCACTCTTGCTGCGGCGCTTGCCGTATGCCACACCCGAGCAGCTCATGACGGTGTCCCTCACATCGCCGGCGCAGGGCGGTATCAGGGCCCGTGATGACATGGTGTGGTCCTATCCCAAGTACGCGGTGTTTCGAGACGCGCAATCGGTATTCTCCAACATCTCGCTGTACACGCCTCAACAATTCACCATCACGAGCGGCTAGGTCGAGCTGATCCAAGGTGAGTTCGTCGGCGGTCGCTACCTTCGCACGCTCGGTCTCGCGCCAAGCTGGGGCCATGACTTCGATCCCAGCGTCGATGCGCATGCCGATGCCGAGCGTCAGGTCATCATCTCGTACTCATTGTGGCAGCGGCGGTACGGCGGCGATCCGAGCATCGTTGGCAACACGGTCGACGTCTCGGACCTTGGCGCCTCGTGGAGGAACGGCGCCGGCGATCGCAAGCAGTATGCGGTTGTGGGCGTCGCGCCCCGCGACTTTCGCGGGCTGAGTGGACAAGCCGATGTGTTCATTCCGATCACCACCCGTACCGCGGACGAGCTGGGCGAGTCGCAATCGCACGAGTTCTTCATGGTGGCGCGGCGGAAGCCCGGCATCGGCGTCGCCGCGGCGGTTACCGCGGTCAAGCTGCTCGGCGTGCGTGTGCGCGATGCGTTCAACGAACAGGACTCGGACGGTAGCCACTGGGGCGCCACCGCACGACCGCTGGATGACATTCGCGTGTCCCCGATCATTCGCCGAGCGCTCCTCGTTGTGTTTGGTGCCGTCGCGTGTGTGCTGCTCATCGCCTGCGTCAACGTTGCCAATCTCTTGCTGGGGCGGTCGAGCCTGCGCCGTCGCGAAATTGCCGTCCGTCTCGCGCTCGGCGGCACGCGGCGGCGCATCGTCCGTCTATTGCTCACGGAGAGCATCCTGCTGGCCGTACTCGGGGGCGTCGCGGGAATCGCCGTTGCCTGGATCGGCGCGCGTGCTCTCAGCACTGTCGATCCGGACGTGATGGCTTCGAGGGGCAACGACACGTTGAACGGGCTTGGCGCCGTAACGTTTTCGGGAGTTCACGTCGACTGGACCGCGTTGACCTTCAGCCTGGCGATCACATTGGTCGTGGGCATTGTATTCGGACTCGTTCCCGCGATGCAGGCGACGGGAGCGTCGGTATCAGAGAACATGAAAGCCATGTCCGGCGACAGCGACGTACGGCAACGCGGCGCCCGCGGCCGACGCATGCTCGTCGTCGTCGAGGTTGCGCTGGCAATGATTCTGCTGGCCGGATCGGGCCTCCTGATCCGTAGCTTTGGCAAGCTGATGACGGTCGACCGCGGCTTCCGCGCCGAGCACGTGCTCACGTTGCGCCTGACGATTCCTTCCGGTGGCGAACAGCAATCGATGCCCGCGTTCTATACTGAGTTGCTCGATCGACTGCGTGCGCTCCCCGGGGTTGTTGACGCATCTCTCAACAGTTGTCCGCCGCTCGGGGGCGGGTGCTTCCGTACGCCTATCGAATTCCCCGACCGAGCCAGAGTCGACGGTGCGCCCAGGCAGGGCGTTCGTGTGAGTTGGGCCACGCCAACGTGGTTTGCGACCGTACTAACTCCGCTCGAGCGCGGACGGTTTTTTGCGAGTACGGACCGAGCCGGCGCCCCGAACGTCGCGCTGATCAACGAAGCCGCGGCGCGCGCCTTCTGGCCGAGCGAGAATCCACTCGGGAAGCGCGTCGGCATCAACGGCGCGCAGGCGCAAGTGATCGGCATCGTAGGCGATGTACGACAGTTCATCGATTCGCTGGCGAAGCCTGAAGTCTACCTCCCGTATGCACAGTCCCCAGCCTCGCAAATGATGATCTTCGTCCGCGTCGGCGGTGACCCGGTCGCCCTGGCCGCGAGTGCTCGGCGCGCGATCGCCGAGTTGGCGCCACAGTATCCCGTCTACGACATCCAACCAATGACGGCGCTGGTTGCGGGCGCCACGGCCCAAGCGCGGTTCAGCGCTGTGCTGCTCGGTCTCTTCGCCGCGACAGCGCTCTCGCTCGCCGTCGTCGGGATCTATGGCGTGATGGCCCTCGTCGTCACGGCGCGGACCCGCGAGATAGGGATTCGCATGGCGCTTGGCGCCGACCAGCACAGCGTGCGGCGTCTCGTCGTGAGCGAGGGAGTCACGCTGGTATCGGTCGGTGTGATACTCGGACTCGCCGGCGCCCTCGCGTGCACGCGTGTCTTGCAGGGTTTGCTCTTCGATCTCTCTCCAACGGACCCGGTCACGTACTGCGCGATTGTCGGGCTGCTTGGTCTCGCCACCCTTGCCGCGAGCTGGGTTCCCGCGCGGCGGGCGTCGAGCGTCGACCCAGTCGTGGCGCTGCGCGCCGATTGAGCTGTCTGTGGTGTCGGTGTCGAGAAGCTGGAGATAATGCCGGCCGATGATCTCTATGCCGGTATCACGCCGTTGGGCCGACGATGCAGCGGCAGAACCTCAGGCGGATCCACGTGAAGTGTGGCTTGTGCCGATGGCAGGGCTGTGTTGATCGCCTGCTCCATCTGGTGTGCCGCAGCGTGTGCCATGCTCAGGGTCAGGTCCGCGCGCAGCGTAACGTGCGCGTCCACATAGCGCTGGCTGCCCGACTTGCGTGTTCGCAAGTTGTGCCACTCCAGTACCTCCTGATGACTCCTGAAGATGGCTTCGATCTTCTGCAGTTCGTCCGCGGGCAGGCTCTGGTCGAGCAGGTGGCCGACTGCACTCAATGTCAACTGAATGCCGATCTTCAGGATGAACAGGGCGACGGCCATGGCGACGAGTGGATCGACGATGTCGAGGGCATTGGTGCCGGCAAACGTCCGCGCGCTCCACACGATGGCCAGTCCCACGGCGACGCCAAGCGACGTATAGACGTCGGTGGACAGGTGATGCGCGTCTGCCTCGAGCGCCAGGGAGTCCTCTCGCTTGGCGGCCCTGAAGAGATGCCGCGACACGAGGATGTTGACGATGACGGAGACGACCATGACTGCCGTCCCGATGCCGAGGTGCTCCACCTCGCCGCCGTGCGCGATCTTCCTCACCGCCTCGACCACGATCCAGATCGCGGCCACGATGATCAGCGCCGCTTCGACGGCCCCCGATATCGCCTCGACCTTTCCATGCCCGTATGGGTGCTCCGCATCGGCGGCCTTGTCGGACTTGCTGACCGACACCCATGCAATGAGGGAAGCCAACAGGTCGATCGCCGAGTGGATCGCCTCAGAGATGATGCTCACCGAACCAGACAGGAATCCGACGGCGAACTTCAGCAGCACGAGAGTGCTGTTCGATACTACCGAGACTGTGGCAGCTCGGCTCTTGGCAGATATGGTCACGTATCCATGGTCACGGGAAAAGCGTCGCCAGTTTCAACAGCAGCTCGGGGCCGTTGAATCCACTCGAACGTTAGATGATGACGCCGGATCCGTCGACAATGTAGTTGTTCGGCTGCTGACGACGATTGCTACTCATACTGCAGAAACTCGAGTGGCTCGAGGAAACGGAGCCGCGCCAACGTGGGGAGTATCGCAGTGGCGACAACCGCGAGAATCACGAACGTCACGCGCCTGAGGGAGTCTTGTATCGGGTTCGGCGCGGCTGTCACGAGACGTTGAGCAAAACGAATGGCCATCAACGCGCAAGGAAGGCCAAGAGCTAAGCGTTGAGGCTCCGACTGCAATACCGAGTGAGGGAACAGACCGGTGGCTCTTCACACGACCGACATGCGACGCTACGGGCCGAGGGATCCGATCGGCACGACTGCCACTCCGTCCGGCCGCACGTACCCGTAACCCGTGCCGACAATCACCACGAGGGCCGCCGGTTTCCCGCACTTGGCGGTATCCACACGCGCAGCGAAGGTCAGCAACGATGCCGCCGCCTCGTCGAGTCGGCTTTGGCCGAGCTTGACCTCAAAGGCGCCCCAGCGTCCATCCGCCATTTCGACGATCGCGTCTACCTCCAGGCCGGTGTTATCGCGGCAGTGCAGTACCGTCGCGTCGGCCGCCTGGGCGTAGACCCGGAGGTCGCGGACCCGGCACCGGCCGGGCCAGCACGAGGGCAGGGGCGGTCGCTATTGTGCAACGGCACGAATAGTCATAATGCAGCGCCGCCAATCGACACTTTGCAATAGTGCCAGTAGTCAAAATGCAATATCCCTAGGAGGCAAATTGCCGGCGGCGGCGCCACTCGAGCTTCTTGGTTTGGACGCGGACGATCCCGCGTGGGTCTTATCCCGCCATTGCTGCGGCGCTCGTAACGGGCGAGTATGTCCGGCATGATCAAGCGATCCCTATTCGCGCTGGCACTCCTCATCGCCTCCACGGCGTCTCGCGGATCCTGCCAGGCCTCGTCCGGAAGCATCGACGCGCCGGCGCTACAACAGCTCCTGCGTGCCGCTGAGGCCGCGCACTCCGACGCCGTCGTCGTCTGGAAGGATGGTCGGAAGGTGGGCGCTTGGTACTTCGGTAAGGCGCCAAAGCGCATCGAGGCGATGTCCGCGACGAAGTCCGTGGTCAATCTCGCGATTGGCCGGCTCGTGACGACGGGTGCCATCCGGTCGATCGACGACCCGGTGTCGAAGTACTATCCCGAATGGAAGCAGGGAAAGAAGCAGGCGATCACGATCAGGCAGTTGCTCGACCATACTTCTGGAATGCAGGTCGAGGGAAGCCAGGAGGTCGAGTCGAGCCCTGACGTCGTGCAGCTCGCGCTCGCGGCCGAACTGACAGACGCACCGGGAACACGCTCCTATTACAACAACAAGGCGGTGAACCTCCTCGCCGGCATCGTGCAGAAAGCATCCGGCAAGAAGATGGATGAGCTCCTCCGGAGCGACGTGTTCGGCCCGCTGGGGATCACCGACTTCGTCTGGGTGCGAGACAGTGCCGGGAACCCATACTCGTACGCGCGCCTGCAGATTCTTCCGGAGGACATGGCGAAGCTGGGCCAGCTGGTGCTGGACCGTGGACGTTGGAACGGAACACAGCTAATCGCGCCCGAGTGGTTCGACGCGATCATGCGTGGCTCGCCCCTCGAGCCGCGCATCGGGCTCCTGTGGTGGCTCATCCCAGAGCACACCACGTTCGTCATCGACGACGAACGCATTCGTGCGCTCGCCGCGGCGGGAGCCGATTCGGCCTTCATCCGCAAAGCAACGACAGCGCGAGGGCGTTACGAATCGGCCGAAGCGTTCGGTGCGGGTCTCCGCGCCGCGTTCGGCGAGAAGTACTGGGAGCCGTACGGCGAAGCCAGTACGCATACCCGAATGAATCTGGAGCGTCAAGAGTTCGGCCGCATGATCGGGTACGAGGCCAGTGGCTCGTTCGGGCAATACATCGACATCTATCCCGACCAGCGTCTCGTCGCGGTGAGAATGATGGCGGTCACGAACCGCATCGATTTGCCCGGCGATGGTTTCGAGAACTTCCACGAGCTGGTACGAGCGCTGGCTCCTCACTGAGAACCGCGCCCGGCGGCTTGGAAACCTGGCCACTTGGATTGGGAGGCCGCCCACGTCATTTCGACGACCGTCCACGTCATTTCGGCGCTCGGTCAGCTCATTTCGGCGATCGGTCACCCCATTTCGGCGATCGACCACTCCATTTCGGAGATCGTCCACTTCATTTTGCCGATCGGTCACGTCATTTCGCCGATCGACCACTCCCTTTGGGCGATCGACCACTCCATTTGGGCGAACCGACCACTCCATTTGGGCGACCGACCACTCCATTTCGGCGATCGGTCACTTCATTTCGCCGATCGACCACACCATCTCGCCGATCGTTCACTCGACCTCGGCAAACGTTCACTCGACCTCGGCAAACGGTCACTCGACCTCGGCGATCGTTCACTCGACCTCGGCAAACGGTCATTCGACTTTGGGGTTCGATCAGCCGATTGCGGGATTCGATCAGGCGACCTCGGCAACCGTCCAGTTGGCTGCGCTAGACGTTCAGCTGCCTTCGGCGTTCATCCACCTCATTCCGAGAATTGAACACTTCATTGCGGCGTGAAGATGCACCTCTTCGGCGACTCTATGGCGACCCGCGTCGAGTTCTCTTGCCACCGCGCTGGCGATGCACGCGTAGTTCAACAGTCCGCTAACCGAGAGCGCTCGCCTCGAGATCAAGCAGAACGTCGCGAGCCTGTCCTTCCTTCTCGAGCCCCAAAACGTACCTCGCCGGTGGACTCGAGAACAACGTGCTGACTCGCTCGAGCGACGACCCCGACACCGCCTCGCCATCGAGCGTGCGCAGCGTATCGCCAACGGCAATCCCGGCGCGCGCCGCTGCCGACCCATCAGCGACGGCGTCGATCACGACGTTCTCAAACTCGGAGCCTGTCATCCGAAAGGTCACTCCGCTTTCGTCATACGCGAATGGCGCGTTCATCCCCGGCCCAGGCTCTATGATGATTTCCTTACGAAAATAGTCGAGGATGAGCCGCGTGCGGCGAAGGACCGGTGCGCCGAGCGTCCCGTCGGCCCACGTCACCGCGAAGAACCCGCGTCCCTCGTCCGGGAGCGCGACGATCGGCTTCGGAATCCGGACGCCGCCCAGCGTCAACGCATCGAGAGCGGCGACGCGGCCAACGATCGAGCCACCCACCGCGGTGCCGAGCACACGGCTCAATGTCGGGCCGGCGGTGAGGGTGTCCTCGTGGCGAGCCACGAATGGCCGCGTGAGCACCGAGGCGTAGCTGCCCGTCCCGAGGTCGAGCAGCAGCCGCGCCGGCATGGACGTGCCGTCACGCCCGGTGAATTCCGCGTCGAGCAGCGGCAGGCGCATCGAGAGGTCGACGGCCATGCGCGATCCGGCCCCTTCGTACGTGAACGCCGCCGGATCGTACAGTCGAAGCACGCGGGCCTCATAGTCGATCTCGACGACGTACTTCATGAAGAACGGAAAGCCGATCGTGCCGTGGATGTGCCGCCCGTGTTGGGCGCTCACCTCGCCGAGCGGCACGAGCGCGACCGTCTCGTGTCGCAACGCGACGCTGCCGTCGCCCAGCTCCAACGCGTCGATCGTCGCCATGGTGATCGAGACGCGGTCGGAGCCGAGCGCCTGCGCCGCACGGCCCGCCGCGAGGTTGAGCTGCGTCGCCCACTCGGCGTCGAGCACATTCGCCCCGGAACCGGTATCGAGCACCAGCGTGGCCGGAATGCCGTTGACCCGTGCGTCGAGAAGGATGTGGTCGAACCGGAGCGTGAAGGGAACGACGATCGGCGACGCGGTCATGGGAAGATCCTCGAGCGATGGACGAACGCGGGTGCGCGTGCTATGATGTGATCGAGCGATCACGTATATGTGATCATACGATCACGTTAATTTCCTGTCAATGGCTCCGTCCAAACCGTCGCGGTCCGCCCGCGCGTCACATCTGCTCGACCAGCCCCTGCCCGCGCAGCAGGAGCGTAGCCAGGCCACGACCGAGAGTCTGCTCGAGGCAGCCGAGGAGCTGTTGCGCGAAGGCGGCGCCGACGCGGCGACGCTGCGGGCGATCGCCGATCGTGCCGGCGTCTCGCTCGGCATCGTCTATCGGCGGTTTCGTGACAAGGACGCGGTCCTGCGCGCCGTGTACACGCGCTACTTCGAGCGCGTCGCGGCGACGAATGCCCGAGCCCTGGCGACCGGAAAGCTCCAGCGGGCCACGCTCCGGCAGCTCGCCGCCTCGCTCGTCACCGGAATCGCGGAGGGCTATCGATTGCACCGTCCATTGCTCCGCGCGCTCGTGCTGTACGCCCGCACGCATCCCGACGCCGATTTCCGCAAGCGCGCCGCGGCGCTCAACGCGGGCACGTACGCGGATCTCCAGCGTCTGTTCGAATCGCACGCGTCCGACATCGCCCATCGGCATCCCGAGATCGCCGTACCGTTCGCGCTGTCCGCCGCGGCGTCGATTCTTCAGGAGCGGCTGCTGTTCAACGACATCCCAAGCCAACCGTCTCTCACGCACGCCGAGCTCGTAGCGGAGGTGACGCGACTCGTTTTGAGCTATCTCGGCATCCGTGATGGCGAGCCTGGCTCGAGCGCTTCTTCTTCATTGCCCAAGGCTCGTCTATCAGAGCGGGCGTGACTGTTGCGGCCGCACGAAGCGGCTGGGCTACAGCCACCCGCGTCGTGCCACACCGACCGCCCCGCGTTCACCCCGTGCGATCCACCGCCCGTCCTCTTCGCGCTCAAGTTCGATCCTCAGGTGAATAGAGACCTCACGAGGTCAGCCGAACGTCACCAGCCCAGTCATATCTTCTAGCGAACAGAGACGCAAGAATTCGACGTGCAGTCAGGGAAGATGCGAAAGGATGAGCAGGGTTGCATCGGGGTCCGCAACGAGCGCACGCACATCGATAACGCGACCGCGAAGCAACGCTTCGACTTCGGCAGTCCGGCAGTTGCCCAAGCGCACCCAGACAACGTACGGCGGCGGGCCACGCAGGAGGCTCCGTTGTCTGAAGTCATCGTCCTTAGTGACAATCACGTACCCGTTCGCGGCGGCGACATTCCAGATCGTTTCGTCGTCGGCGCTGGCCAAGCCCATCTCACGCACGTGTGCCGACTCGGGATAGAGGTCGGAGAGACGGCGGACCAAGCTCGCGGCGAGATTCTGGTCGAGGAGAAGGCGCGGAGAGCCCGAGCTGCTCACGCCGCGGTGTCGCCCCGAAGCCGGCGCTCGCGATCCGCCGCAAAGGCCAGAGCCGCCCGGATATCCTCACGCTCGAGGTCGGGAAAATCGGTGAGAATGTCATCCTCACTCATGCCGCCCGCCAGATAGTCGAGAACATCTGCGACGGTGATGCGGAGTCCGCGAATACACGGCTGGCCGCTCCGCTTGCCTGGCTCGATCGTGATTCTGCCGCGAAAGTCCATACTCGGAGAATACGGGTTCCGGCGTGAAGGAGCAAGTACGTCGCTGCGCCACCTACAACGATCCCACATGTCGCACACGGAGACCTCGTCGCGCGGTTCGCGTCAATGTCTTGCGCGCAGGTCCGTCGTTGTCGACTGCGCAAAGCTATCGGCGGATCGCTGAACGGCGAGCGGTGCGATCACTTCACATCGCTCCGCCTGGATCTGGCGGAATGACGGTTGCGATCGGCGAACCGTTGGCGGTGTGCGCCGTTCGAGGGCGCTCCTTGGAGTCGCGCGAGAGGGCCGTGCCCAGCCGCGAGCTCAGCACCATTTCAGAGCGCCACATTTCGATGCGCATGGCGAGCGAGCGAATCGGAAACTGGTCGACTGCAAGCAAGCTGGCAGACGGTCGTCCACACTCTAAGCTGCTCGCTTCCTTCTCGAGCAGCGCGGCGAGCTCGCGCATCGCCTCGACCAAGCGCGACTCTGCGTTCGTTTGCCGCGCCTCTATCAGTTCAGTCAAGGGACGTCTATCAAGAAACGCGTGATGCGACCGCGTCATTCGTGCATCGGGATAAACCCTCGTACCTCTCGGTGATCCGCTGGCGCCGCCCGATGGAACCTCGGGCGTGGACATCGCGCCTCTTACCGCAACGTAAACAGTCTCCGATGACGTGTCGAGGATCGCCGGGAGCGTTGAACCATGCGCTCCAGATGCTCGACGTCAGTCCGGTGATCGGGGTGGTGAAGATGGGGTCAACGCCCCACAACGCTTCATGCGTTCCATGGTTGACGGGGAACCGGGTAGGCAGGTGTTTTAGGGGTAAGCTCAACGCACGGGGTAGTCCGACAGCTAGGGTAGTGCTCATTCCATGGGTATCTAATTGCATGGCGAGGACATCATGGTCCGTATTCCTACGCACGAGCCACCGGCGCACCCAGGGGAGATTCTCCTGGAGGATTACCTGAAGCCGCTCTCCATGACGCAGGTCGAGCTGGCCAAGCGCATCGAGGTCCCGCTCAATCGCGTGAACGAGATCGTCAAGGGAAAGAGGGGCGTTACGCCCGATACGGCACTCCGCCTTGAGCGTCTGTTCGGTGCGAGCGGCCAGTCGTGGCTCAACGCGCAGCTCGTGTGGGATATCTACTACGTGCAGCACTCGGCGGACGCGAAGAATATCCAGCGCATCCGCCCACTCAACGTCCGGAGTCACGTCAAGAGCGGAACCTCCTGACGCGAGGGGACTACTACACGACGCTGTCCCCACCGTCCACCAACGGCACGAAGGTAAGAGGGCGTCATGCGTGAACAGATTCGCTTCGCCGCGCGGTCGCTCGCTCGCGCCCGCACCTACACCGCGGCGAGCCTCACGACGATCGCGTTGGCAGTCGCCGCCGCGTGTTCCGTCTTTGCCCTGGTGAACGCCGTGATTCTGCGTCCGCTGCCGTATGTGCGCGCGGATCGGCTCGTCGGCATGTGGCACACGCTACCAGGCGTGGATATCCCGGTGGCCAAGCAATCGCTCGGCACGTACGCCCTCTATCGCGAGAGCACCAGGAGCTTCGAAGCCACGGGCGTCTTCGTCACGCTCGCGGCAACGCTCAATTATACTGGAAGCGACGTCGCGCCCGAGCGCGTACGGGCCGCCTGGACGACGCCCACTGTGTTCGGCGTGCTCGGCGTGCGTCCCATGATCGGCCGCCTTCTCGTCGACGCTGACGCAGCCAAGGGGGCGCCCGGTGTCGCACTCATTAGCGAACGCTTGTGGCGATCGCATTTTGCCGGCGATCCTGCGATCCTCAGGAAACCCATCAACATCAACGGCGTGCAGCGAGCGATCGTCGGCGTCATGCCCGACGCCTTTGCGTTTCCCGAGTCGCGCACGCCCGTGTGGATTCCACTCGACGCGACGAACCCGCTCTATCTCGGCACTTTCGGCTTCGACGGTATCGGACGCCTGCGACCCGGCGTCTCCATCGAGGCCGCACGCCTCGAGCTCACTCACATTCTCGGACGTGCAGCCGAGCGTTTTCCGGAGCAGGCGCCGGGCGTAGCGACGGCGATGGTCATGCGGAAGACGCGCATCGCACCCGTGCTGCACGCCATGCGCGATGACGTCATCGCCGGGTTCGATCGCATTCTGTGGATGACGGCGGCCGTCGTCGGGCTGCTCGTCGTCGTCGCGTTCAGCAACGTCGCGTCGCTCGTGCTCGTGCGAACCGAGTGGCGTCAGCGCGAGCTCACCGTGCGCCGCGCGCTCGGCGCGTCGGCCGGAACCGTGTGGCGCGATCTGCTGCTCGAGGGTGGACTCGTCGCGACCGCTGGCACTGTGCTCGGTCTCATCATCGCATGGTTCGCGTTGCACTTGCTCGTGCGAATCGCGCCCGTGGGCGTGCCGCGGCTCGACGAAGTGCGCATCGATGCACCAGTCGTTGGTATCGCGGCGCTGTTCCTGGTGTCCTTCGGGCTGGTGACAGCGCTCATCGGCGTGCTGCGCGGGCGCGGCCATGCAACTATGTCCGTGCTACGCGACGCCGGCCGCACGGCGACCGACTCCCGCTCGGCACGCCGGCTACGTGCGGTGTTCGTCGGCGTCGAGGTCGCGATGTCGCTTGCGCTGCTCGCGGGTTCCGGCATTCTCGGACGCAGCATGCTGCGGTTGCGTCACGTGAGTCCAGGATTCGAGGCGTCCAACGTGTTCACCTTCTGGACGTTTCTCCCTGGTGCGTCTTATCGACACGACGAGGATGCCGCTGCCTTCTACCGCAACGCGATTGCTCGCTTCCGTCAATTGCCTGGCGTTGCCTCGGTGGCGACGACGGCGAAGCTGCCACTCGAGATCGAAGGCTTTCCGTATCGCGTGACCGTCTGGGGTGATGACGGGCGAACGTCGAACACCGACCTGCCCCCAATCGTGCAGGCGACGTCCACGTCGAGCGGCTACTTCGAGACAATGCGCATTCCACTCATCGCCGGACGGACCTACGACGACGCGAATGTGCGCCGAGGTGCGCTCGAGGCAGTGGCAAGCCGGAAGTATGTCGAGCAGGTGTGGCACGACCAGACGGGGCGCACCGGAGTGGGGAAGCGCATTCGCTCGTCGGCGACTGGACCGTGGTTCACGATCGTCGGCGTCGTCGGCGACGTACGCGATTCGACGCTCACGCTGCCCGCGGTGCCCGAGGTCTATTTCCCGGCGGAGCCGAATGGAGATACGACCGCCAAGACGACGACACGCGACCTGGCCTTCGTCGTGCGAACACGAACGCCTGTTCCCGAGATCGCGAATGCGCTGCGTCGAGAGCTGCGCGCGCTCGACCCCAATCTCCCGTTCCACCGGCCGGCGAGCATGGAACAGACCGTGGCCGACTCGCGCGCCAGCATGACGTTTGCGCTCATCATGCTCGGTGTCGGTGCCGCGGCCACGCTGGTGCTTGGTATCGTCGGATTGTACGGCGCGATCGCATACGTCGTCGCGCTACGCGCGCGCGAGATCAGCATTCGCATCGCCGTCGGTTTCGATCCCGCCTCGGCGCCATGGCTGGTGCTGCGCGAAGGCGCGAGCATCGCCATCGCTGGCGCCGCCGCGGGCGTCCTCGTCTTCGTCGCGTTCTCGAGACTGCTCGGAAGCCTGACGTTCGAGGTGACGCCGCGCGATCCGTCGATGATCGCCGTAGCGGCGACGAGCGTGCTCGCGGTCGCGGCGGTCGCGATGTGGATCCCGGCGCGGCACGCGGCCCGCGCGAATCCAGCCGATTCACTGAAGGCCGATTGACGACGAGGCGGCTCTCGCTCCAGCGCGTCGGTAAGTGTTTGAAAGTACGACACGAGTCGGCCGCCGGCGGCATACTGGCGTCCTTATGGCTGCCCCGGCGGTTCGCCGCTCCCCCAGTCGCGCAGGTCGGCGTCCGAGGCTTGCCACCAGCCGCCCCCCATGGCGACCGCCAATTGCGCGACGTCCTGGTAGACTGAGGCCAAGGCCCGCGTCTGCGCCAGGCGCGACTGCTGGTAGCTGCGCTGTGCGTCGATGAGCTGCAGGATGTTCGACTTGCCCGCGTCGTAGCTTATCCGCTGAAGGCCCAACAGCTCTCGCGAGGTGGCGAGTGTCCGCGACTGCGCGTCTGCGAGCTGTCTGTCGAACGCCAATGTGTTCAGAACGTCCGCAACCTGCTGGAAGGCGGCGAGCGTGGTCTGACGATAAACCGCGAGCGTGGCGTCATAGGCGTCGACGGCGGCTCGCTCCTGGGCGCGTAGCGCACCGCCATGGAAGATCGGCGCCGTGGTCCCGTCGATCAGGTTCCAGAGAATGCTCGACCCCTTGAAGAGTCCTGAGGTCGACGCCGCCTGTGTCGCCAGGGTACCGGAGATGGTCATGTTCGGGTACAGCTGCGCTCCGGCTACGCCGATCGCCGCGCCGGACGCGTGAAGGCGTGCTTCCGCTGCGAGAATGTCGGGGCGCTGGTGTACCAGGTTGGACGGTATGCTCACCGGCAGTGCTCTCGGAAGCGCCAGCTTGGCGAGGTCGAACGGCGGTGGCGACCACTCGCTCGGGAGCTGTCCGACGAGTACCGACAGCGCGTGGCTGGCGGTCGCCAACTGTTGCTGCACGGGAGGGAGAAGCGCGCGATCGCTCTCGAGTTGCGTCAGTGCGCTCAGCACGTCGATCCGCGCTGCCTTGCCAGCAGTGAACTTGGCCTGGACCAGATCGAGGTTCTGCTGGTCGTATGCAAGGATCTCGTTGAGCGCCTCGATCTGCGCCCGGAGCGACGCGAGTGTGATGGCGAAGCCGACGGCGTTGCCCGTCACCGCGAGGTATGTCGTCGCCACAGTGTACCGCGCTTCTTCGGCGAACGCCGCCTGCTCTTCAACGAACCGGCGGATTCCCCCGAACAGGTCCATGGGATAGCTCACCGTCGCGCCGATTGAGAAGATGTTCGTTGTCCGCCGCGGAGCGCCACTGATGCCTCCGGCGCTGCTCTGCTGGCGCTCCGCGGTCGCCGAGGCGTCCACGCTCGGATAGCGACCACCGCTCGCCTGGTTCAAGACTTCGCGGGCCTGGGCGAGGCTCGCCTGCGCGGAGGCGAGTGTCAGACTGCTTGCGACCGCCTGGCTCACGACCGCGTTCAGCTCCGGAGAGTTGAACGCTTCCCACCACTGGAGCGGCACCGTCTGCCCCAACTCCAAGTGCTGCCCCGCGCTGTCGATCGGGGCACGCAGTGCGGCGATCGCCTCGGCGTAGCGTGGCGCGACAGGAGGCGCGGGCGGCACGAAATCCGGCCCCGTTCGACACGATTGTACGACCAGCGCACCCGCGGCGAGTGCGAGCCGTACATGTCGATTCAGGGCGAAGCGCGCGTCACTCATACCGCAGGGCCTCGATGGGATTGAGCCGCGATGCTTTGCGCGCGGGATGATAGCCGAAGAAGATCCCCACGGCAGCAGAGAAGAAGAACGCGCCGATGATCGCCACAGGCGATAGGGCGGTGGGCCACCCCGCGACGACGGAGATCACCTTCGACAGCACCACGCCAATGACGATGCCGGCAGCCCCGCCGCCGGCGCTGAGCAGAATCGATTCGACGAGGAACTGGAGCAGTACCTGAAGCCGGCGTGCTCCGACAGCCATACGAATGCCGATCTCGCGGGTACGCTCCGTGACCGACACCAACAGGATGTTCATGATTCCGATACCGCCGACGAGCAGCGAGATCGAGGCGACGGTGGCGAGCAACATTGCCATGACCTGGCTGCTCCCCTCGGCGGCCTGCGTGATGTCGCTCATGTTCCGCACGCCGAAGTCGTCCGCCGCGCCGGGCTGGATGTCGTGCTGCCGTCTGAGTGTGGCCGTGACCTGTGCCAGCGCATTCGGGATGGCGGCGGTGCTGACGGCCTGGACGTAGATGGTGCTGACGTAGCCCGTGAGCTTGGGCCGCATTCCGAAAGGATTCGGCGGCGCAGGGTATGTCTGGCCGGCGGCGGTCCCGCTGGTCGCGGGCGCCGACACGCCGAGCACCTTCTGTTCGGCGGTGGAGAAGGGAATGAGTACGACGTCGTCCTGATCCTGGCCGAATCCCGTCTGTCCCTTCGCCGACAACACGCCGATCACCTGGAGGGGAACGCCCTTGATCAGAATTGTGGCGTCGATCGGGTTGGATTGTTCGCCGAAGAGATTCTTGACCACCGATTGCCCGAGCAGCGCCACGCGCGCGCCGTTCTGCATGTCCTCATCGTCGATCGCGCGGCCCGCGGCCACCGGCCAGTTCCGAATGGAGAGATAGCTCGGCGTCACGCCCTGAATGCCCGTGGACCAGTTCTGGTCGCCGCTCTGCACCTGGGCCACCTGGCGGATCTGATACGCGACGTCGGCCACGGCGGGATCGTCCTTTTTGATCGCGTCGGCATCGGTGGTTCGGAGTGTCGACGCGCTGCCGAACCCGGCGCGCACGCCGCCCGCGGTCGTCGCGCCGGGTTGGACCACGAGCAAATTGGTACCGAGCGCTTCGATCTGCGCCTTGACGGCGGCGTTGGCTCCTTGCCCGACCGCCACCATTGCGATGAGTGCGGCGACGCCGATGAAGATTCCGAGCATCGTCAACGCGGAGCGCATGCCGTTCCGGGCGATCGCCCGCCACGCGGCGACCAGTGCCATACGCGTGAACGCGGTGAGCGGTGTCGCGGTGGACGGAGCGGCCGGGGCCGGAATGGCCGGCGCGGCGACGCCCTCCGCATCGGGCGCCGAGGCCGGCACCTGCGCCACGTTGGGCACGTCGGAGACGATCTTGCCATCGCGCATCGTGACGATCCGGTCGGTGAAGGCCGCCATGTCCGGCTCGTGCGTGACGAGTACGACGGTCAGCCGCCGCTCGCGGTTGAGCGCGCGGAGCGTGGTCATGATGTCCGCGGCGGTCTTCGAGTCGAGGTTGCCTGTCGGCTCGTCGGCGAGCAGGATCGCCGGATCGTTGATCAGGGCACGGGCGATGGCGACGCGCTGCTGCTGTCCTCCCGACAACTGGCTCGGCGCGTTGGCCTCGCGGTTCGCCAGGCCGAGGGCGGCAAGCGCGCCGCGGGCCCGGACGGTCGCGTCGCCGCGGGGCGCGCTGTAGAAGAGCGGGAGCAGCACGTTCTCGAGTGCGCTCGTTCGCGGGAGCAGATTGAAGTTCTGGAATACAAATCCGATGCGGGTGCTCCGGATGGCGGCCAGCGCCGGCTCGGCGAGCGTCGCGATGTCGACGCCCTCGAGGAAGTATTGCCCGCTCGTGGGGCGATCGAGGCATCCCAGAATGTTCATGAGCGTTGACTTGCCCGACCCCGACGCGCCCATGATAGCGATGAACTCGCCGGGGCTCACGGAGAGCGTGACGCCGTCCAGCGCTCGGGTCTCCGTGCCGCCGAGTGCGAACACCTTCGTGAGCGCGCGGACGTCGATGACCGGTTGTGCCATTGGCTCCTCGATCGGTGAGTGGGCGACGTTTCGTTACAAGCGCGGCGTCGGTGTTCCGGGGGCCGTCGGGCGCGTCCCGGCTCTGGCTCCAGCTCCAGCTCCGGTTCCGGCCTCGCCCGTGATGACCTGCTCACCGACAGCCAGGTCGCCGCGGACTACCTCGACGAGCGTGCCGTCGTCCAACCCGGTGGTCACTGGCACCTTGACTGCTTGGCCGGCGCGGAGCACCCAGACGGTATGCTGCGAACTTGCTCCGGCGCGCTGGGGTGTGGCGCCCCCCTTTCCCACGCCGCCGGGAGTGTAGCGCGTGGCCTGGAGTGGAATGCGCAGGACGCCGTCACGGCGCGCTGTCACGATGCGCGTGTTTGCCGTCATCCCCGGCAGCAGAACCAGGTCGGGGTTGTCGACGGCAATCACCACATCGTACGTGACCACGTTCTGCACGGTGATTGGAGCTCGGCGAACCTGCGTGATGCGCCCCACGAACTCGCGGTTTGGATACGCCTCGACCGTGAACGTCGCCTGCTGGCCCACGGCCACCGCGCCGATGTCCGATTCACTCACGCTGGCGTCCACCTGCATGCGCGTGAGATCCTTTCCTATGAGAAACAGCATTGGCGTCTGGAAGCTCGCCGCGACCGTCTGACCCACGTCAACGTTGCGCGAGATGACAGTGCCATTGACGGGGGAAACGATGTTGGTGTACTGAAGGTTGACCTGCGCCACCTTGAGCGTGGCCACGCGCTCGCCGATCGTTGCGACGTCGAGCGCGACCGCGGCCCTTGCCTGGCCAAGCGCGCTCTTGTCGGTGTCGACCTGGTCCTGCGAGACAACGCCCTTGACCAGGAGTTGGGCGTCGCGGTCGTAGTTGATGCTTGCGTACGAGAGCGCGGCCTGATCCTTCTGGAGCTGCGCTCTCGCACTCTCCAGCGCGGCGGCGTTCTGGTCGACGGTCTGCTGATAGGTGCGCGGGTCGATCTTGGCGCACAACTGATTCGCTTTCACCTGAGTGTTGTAGTCGCAGTACAGTGCCTGGATCGTGCCTGATACGAATGCGCCCACCTGTACCGTGACCACTGGGTTCACCGCGCCCGTCGCGATGACGCCGCGGATGATCGGGCCGCGCGTCACGGGCGCGGTGACATAGCGGACCGGGGCGGGGCGTGAGCGCCACCACAGGCCGCCGATGGCGAGCACGGCCACTACGCCGATGAGTGTCAACCACCGCCGGTTTACCCGGTGGCCGAGAGTGGGCGCTCTCTCTACCTCACCGACGGCGGTCGTCACCGGGGCGGCTGGGAACGCCGCTCCCTCTGCGCGGCGAGCGACGAGGCGCACGCCGTCAGCACCGAGGCTGATACGGTGATGAATCTCATGTGACCTCCCATTGTTGGCTCGAATTGCCGAGCAACAATTGGCCCAACTCAGCCCGTTACTTCAGAGTGACCGCCGTCAACCTGCCAAGGTGCTCCTTCTGCGCCGGCGTTGCCTCGGGACGCTCTTCCAACGTCCACGCTTTGGCCGGGTCCGGCGACGCCGAAAAGCGTAAGCCGAACCAGGCGAGCGCCTCGGAGTAGTCCAGTTCGTCGGTTGTCTGCAGCGACTTGTGGAAGAACGGCGCGAGGTCCGCTCCGGCCACCTCCGACGCGACCGCGACGAACTCCTCAGGTGTGAAGCCATGCACACCACCGAATCGCTGATACGCCAATCGCATCACGTCGTCGAAACTCTTCCTCCCGTTGGTGGCGTGCTGGATGCGCGCGTCGAGCAACCATCCGAGCACGCATCCCTTCACGTAGTAGCTCACCGTGCTATTGCGGTCGCCGCCAACGCCCGATCCACCGGTGGCAAAGATTCCGAGCGACGCCTGCTCCAGCGTCTGGACCAACCGCCCGGGTGACGTCTGGAGTGACGTGATGTCCTTGGAAAGCGACGCAAGAAAATCGCGCGGCGCGTCGATGCCCGATCGCGTGACGAGCAGGTCGCCGTAATAGGACGTCACGCCTTCCGAGAGCCAGAGGCTTGCGGTGGCCGGCGGGTGCTCGTAGTCGAACGGTCCCAACTCGACCGGACGCAAGCGCTTCACGTTTTCCGCATGAAAATACTCGTGCGCCACATACTCCAGCCAGCGTTGGTTGCCGCCGTTCTCCGAGCGCGGGCTCGACGTGAGCAGCGTGGAGTTGAGATGCTCCAGCCCTCCGCCGCCCTGTCGAAACACGTTCAGGAAGACGTACTTGGTGAACGGCAGGAAGCCCCAGAAACGCGCGTTCGCCTGTGCGATCTTCTCGAGGTTGTCCGCAGCGAGCTGCCCGTTCCACGTCGCGGGAACGTCGCCAATGTCGGCGAGCGTGTGCTTGGCGCCCGCGACCTCGAACTCGTGTACCGAGATGTTGCCCATCACGATTGGCGAGTCGACCAGCTCGTCATACCCCGCCGCGACATAGTGATTCGGTGCGTGGTCGGTGGCGGCGGCGAGTGACGTTGCACTCTGGTGCCACGACGCTGGCAAGACGAGGTGAACGTCGTGCGGCCGCTGCGTATGCTCGAGTAGCGTGATGAAGGTTGGAGCGCCGTTCAACACCGCCATGTCGGTGCCGACCCAATTCCCCGTCACGGAGCGTACGCCGCACTGCAATTCGTAGCGGAGGGTGATCGTGGCGGCCCCGCCCGTGCGAATGCGCCAATGGTTCGGCTGCGGTTGCTCGATCGCCAGCGAGTCGCCATTCGGCGATCGCGCGACGACGTGCAGCACGCGCTGCGCATAATCCTCTCTCACATAGTACCCGGGCGACCACACGGGCATCATCAACTCCACCGTGGCCCGATTCGACGTCGGCACGCGCGCCTCGACGACGGCAACGTGTGTTTCAGCCGCGGGAATGCTGACCGTGTAGAGGATGGGATCGAGACGCTGCGCCGCGGCGGGAACTGCCGCCAGCGTGAGGAATCCGAGCAGCGCGGCGATCGCGCCGTATCCGCGCATGTGTGACCGGAGTGTAAGCATGGCCCGCATTGTGAAAATTTATTGATTGTCGAAACTGAACCGAATGCGCCCCGCGTGTACGTGCATACGGAGCTGCCGATGCTTCGTCAAGTAGTGAAGTCCCACCAGAACCGCCGCCCACCCGGCGCCCGCCGCCACGGCGAGTGCCCATCGTGGTCCGAATCGGTCCGCCACCCACCCGACGATCGGGGCACCGAGGGGCGTGCCGCCCATGGCCACCGCGAGCAGGATCGCCATCACGCGCCCCCGCATCACGGGCTCGGTGGAGAGCTGCACCGTGCCGTTCGCCGTCGTGCTGAACGTTTGCGCCGACACACCAACGAGGGCGAGGGCCATTCCGAACAGCACATAGTTGGGCATGATCGCGCCGAGTCCCGCGCCCAGCCCGAACAGCCCGGCGCCCGTCAACAGGAGTTCGACGCGCGGTTTCTCGCGCCGAGCCGACAGCAGCGCGCCGGCCACCGACCCCATCGCCATGACCGACGTCAACAGGCCGTACTGATGCGCGCCGGCATGGAACACCGTGACGGACATGGTCGAGATGAAGATCGGAAAGTTGAATCCGAATGTTCCGATCAGAAAGAACATGAGGAGCACAGCCTTGAGATCTGGTCGCTTCCACACATAGCGAAATCCCTCGACCATGCTGCCCGGGGTTCGCGGCGCACGGGCCTTCCTGTGCAGCTCCTCCTTCCGAAGGAACGCGAGCGAGCCGATCACGGCGACGAATGACGCCGCGTTGATCAGGAAGACCCATCCAGATCCCACGACCGAGATGAGGACGCCCGCGATCGCGGGGCCGATCATTCTCGCCGCGTTGAACGACGTCGAGTTCAGTGCCACGGCGTTCGACAGGTCGACATCGGCGACGAGCTCCGAGACGAACGTCTGGCGTGCCGTCGCGTCGAATGCGGTGACGCAGCCGAGCAGGAAGGCGAACACGTACACGTGCCAGAGCTGGACGAGACCAGCAACGGTGAGGATGCCGAGGCCCAACGCGAGTGCGCCCATCGCCGCCTGCGTGGCGATCAGCAGCTTTCTCAGGTCCAGGTGATCGGCTGCGAAACCGGTCACCGGCAGAAAGAGGATCTGCGGCCCGAACTGGAGCGACATCACGATGCCGACGGCCGTCGCGCTCTGGTGCGTGAGCTGGGTGAGCACGATCCAGTCCTGCGCGACGCGCTGCATCCATGTGCCCACGTTGGACACGAGCGCGCCGCCGGCCCACAACCGATAGTTGTAGCTGTTCAGCGAACGGAAGGTGCCCTTCACGCGAGAACACCCATGACACACAGCGTGTGAAGCGCGGCGAGCGGCACGATACGAGACGTTGGAGGAGTTCGACGCCGGCCGCCGGGTCGACTGCAAAGGTTGCCTTTACAATAAGTCGTAGTCGGCGCGCCGAGGCAAGACGGAACGAGCGGCCGCGCAAAAGCAGGGTCAATTAGATTCCCATGCATGCATCGGTTTCTCGAATGGCTCGAGCGGTGTAATTCGCGTATGTGCCGTTCGACGACATTCGCTCAATGAATCCGGCCAGCACGCTCGTTCTCCTATTCTGCGTCGCCACCGCCGTCGCCGTTGCCGTGCGCCGCGTCCGGATTCCGTACACAGTTGCACTGGTCGTCACCGGGCTGGCCATTGGAGCGCTCGGCCTCGTCAGTCCGCCGCGACTCACGAAAGAACTGCTCTTTACGTTCTTCCTGCCCGGGCTGCTGTTCGAGTCTGCATTTCATCTGGATCTCGACGCCTTCCGCCGCGTCTGGAAAAGCACGATCGCCCTCGCCGTTCCCGGCGTGATCATTGGCATGTTGGCAACCGCTGCCGTGTTCGGTGGGCTGATCCGCGTCATGACCGGCGCATCGGCGATCGACTGGCGCTTCGGCGTAGTGTTCGGTGCACTCGTCGCGGCTACCGATCCCGTCGCCGTGACGGCGCTATTCAGAGAAGTCAAAGCACCCTCCGATCTCGCCGCGCTGGTGGAGTCAGAGAGCTTGTTCAATGACGGCACGGGCATCGTCCTGCTCACGCTCGTGCTGTCCCTGCTCACGGGAAGCAGTGCCGCATCATCGACCCAGTGGATATCGGTCCAGTTCATTCTCATCGCCGGCGGCGGCGTTCTGATCGGGTTGGCGTCCGGATTCGGCATCGCTCGGATGATCCGCCACATCGATGCGCCAATGATCGAAATCGCGCTCACGATGATCGCCGCTTACGGATCGTTCGTGCTCGCCGACGCGCTCGGAGTCTCGGGCGTGCTGGCGACGGTCGTCGCCGGAATGTGCTGTGCGCGCCAGGGGCGCGACTTGGGGATGTCCCCGGCGTCGCGGGCGGCGGTCGAGAGCTTCTGGGAATATGTCGGGTTCGCACTCAACTCGATCGTCTTCCTTCTCATTGGCTTCGAGTTCCGGCCGGCGTCGTTGCTGCACGTTGGGCGCGAGATCGCGGCGGCCTTTGTCGCCATGCTCGTGGCTCGAGCCATCATCGTGCTGCTGCTCTTTGCCGGGCAGCGAACGGTCAGAAAGCGCATGCCATGGAGTTGGGCTGCCGTTCTGACCTGGGGGGGCCTGCGCGGTGCACTGTCCATGGTGCTCGCCCTTTCGCTACCCGAGACATTCGCTGGCCGCGACGTACTGATGGCCGTGACCGTCGGCGCAACCGTTCTCTCGTTGCTCGTGCAGGGCGCGACGATGCCGCTCTTGGTGAGCCGGCTGGGACTTGCGGCCGATCCCGCGGGCCTTCCGGAGTCTGGGAACGGGGCGCCGGATCGCGTGTAGACTAGCGAATCACTTGGTTGGCGGCAGGGCCGTGAGCCCGCCCAACTGCATTGTCTCCACGACGGTACTGGGCACGATGACGATCGTCGAGTTCTGCTTCAGGCCTTCGTACAACATGTTCATTGCCCGGAGGTGAAACGCCGTGGGATTGTTGGCATAGGTCTTGGCGGCCTCGCCAAATTTTTCCGCCACCTGCCGTTCCGAATCCCCCAGAATGACCCGCGCTTGCCGCTCGCGCTCCGCCTGGGCTTGCATCGACATCGCGTTTTCGAGACCCGGCGGGATCAGCACGTCCTTGACCTCCACGGAAATGACATTCACTCCCCACGGTTCGGTGCGCTGATCGATGATCCGCTGCAATTCGGCGGAGATCTTGTCCCGCCCTTCGAGCATATCGGACAATTGCGTCTTCCCGATCACGTCGCGTAGCGCAGTCTGTGACGCCCAACTGATCGCGCTCTGATAGTCGGCCACGTCCAGCGCGGCCTTCTTGGGATCGATGACCTTCCAGAACAGCACGGCATCGACGTCAACCGGCACGGTGTCCCGGGTGAGACTTTTTTCGGCCTTGAATGAGCCGGTGATGACGCGAATGTCGATCCAGTACGGAATGGTGTCGATGATCGGAATGATGACGAACAGGCCGGGCCCGCTGAGCGACCGAAAGTGGCCCAGTCGGAGCACCACTGCCCGGTCCCACTCGCTGGCCACCTTCACCGCAACCGCCAGAAGACATGCAAGGATGATGGTGCCGACGGCTATCGGAACGTTGGGGCTGGTCGGTGAGCCACCGGCCAACACGGAGATCACGGCTCCGACGACGAGAACCCCGAAGAAGATCAGTGGCTGAATCGCAGACGTTCGTCTCATTGCAACAGCCTCATGTTGAGCGACCGGTGCGAGATCAGATCGCTGGTCGCGGCGGTTCCGGCGCAAGCCGTATGCCTCACCATCTGCTGACCTCGCTCCATCCGGCATCGGGCGGTGATCTCTTACTGGATGCAATTCAGGACGCTAAACTGTCTAATCGGCCGCGCAGAGATCTTATTGAGCACAGCAGGGAGAGCCAGATTTGAGTATGATGCAATCGGCCCAACGCAAGGACGGCGTCGTGGGTGAATTCACCGAGTTTGTTCCCGCAGAACTGGTGAGCCCGGAAACGCTCGAGCAGCAGATCGCGCTGGTCGCGCGCTCGCCCATCGTTGCCACGTTGTGCGACGTCGTTGATGGATTCCTGTTCATCCTCAATCGGCAGCGCCAGGTGTTGGCCGCGAACCCGCAGGCGCTCCGCCGGTTTCACGCAGACTCCATTGCCACCCTGCTCGGCCGGCGCCCCGGCGATGCAATGGCGTGCCTGAACCGAGAAACCGGACCAGGGGGGTGTGGAACCGGTTCAGTGTGCGCGACGTGCAACGCCGTGCGCGTGATCCTCGACAGTCAGCGGACTCAAAAGCCGGTGACAGGTGAGTTCCGGCTGTGGGTCGAGGGCGAGAGCGGCAACGACGCGGTCGATTTTCGGGTCCGCGCTTCGTCCATCGATCTCGGAGACATGACGGTGACGATGCTCGTGCTCAACGACATCAGCGGCCAGAAGCGTCGTGAGGCGATGGAACGGGTGTTCTTCCACGACATCCGAAACACGCTCGGCGGGCTCCTCGGCTGGAGCCAACTACTCGAGCGGGGCGAGGCGGCCGATCCGCGACAGGCCGCCGAGCGCATCGCCATCCTCACCAAACGGCTGCTGCTCGAGATGGAGGAGCACCGGCAGTTGCTCCAGGGCGAAACTGGAGAGCTCGAGACATCGTTTCAGCGCGCGTCGGTCAATGTCTTCCTGGGCATGCTCGAATCGTTGTTCAGTCTGCACGAGGTCTCCCAGGGCAAGCAGCTCAAGGTGGGCAGAGTCGCCGATGAGGAAACGGTGATGGTGGACTCGATCCTGCTCGTGCGGGTGCTCACGAACATGGTGAAGAACGCCTTCGAGGCGGTCGAGCCGGGCGCCGAGGTGCACGTTCGGTTCGAGCGGCGAGACGGCCGGCCGATGTTCAACGTTTGGAATCCCGGGAGCATTCCGCCGACGATTGCACGTCAGATCTTCCGGCGGTCGTTCAGCACGAAAGATGGGATTGGGCGGGGACTGGGGACCTTCGCGATGAAGCTGTTCGGCGAGCGTTACCTGGGGGGTAAAGTGAGCTTCACGTCGAGCCACGAGCAGGGCACCACGTTCCAGATCCTGCTGCCGGAGGATGGGGACGGTTCCGCTTAGCCGATAGCGCGAGTCTGCTGCACCCGCCTCTCGCGCCGCCAGAGTGATGGCCGAGAAAGTGGTACGCGATTGCCACCAACGGCGCCTTGCTCGTCCATCCACACGTGCGGGACGCCGAGTGTCTGGAGCCATGCCGGGCCATTCGATGCTTTGAGCATCGCGACGGTGGCGAGGCTGCCGGCAACGATGCAGGCGTCGGTGCTGACTGTTACAGCAGCCAATCCGCGAACCGGCCATCCTGTGGTTGGGTCCAGGATGTGAGAGTAGCGAACGCCGTCGATCTCCATGAAACGCTCATAGTCACCGCTACTCGCCACCGCCCCGTTGGCGACGGACAGTGTGGCGAGCGCGCAATCCGGCCGTCTGGGATGGCGGACGTGCACCGTCCACGGGGCGCCATTCGGCAGCGGGCCGATGACGCGAATGTCGCCGCCCAGGTCGATGAGGCCGGACGTGATCCCTGCGTCGCGGCAGATCTCGGCGGCGCGATCCACGGCATACTCCTTTCCGATTCCCCCAAAGTCGATTTCCATTCCGGCAACGCCGAAGCGGAGAATGGGAGCGTCCCATTCGACGCGATGCAGACCTACGCGCGGTAAGAGTCGTTCGATGGCGCCCGGTGCCGGCAACCGGCCCGAGTCGAAGTCCCAAGCTTGCCGCAGAACGCCTGACGTGATGTCGAAGAGACCGTCGCTCGCCCGATGGAGCGCAAAGGCATAGTCGAGGAGTCCGGTGGTTTCAGCATCGACAGTCACCGACGCACCTCGTGCGCCAGCTTGATTGATGAGCGAGAGAACACTGTCGCGCTGATAGCGCGAGTAGGTGGACTCGATGCGCCGAACTTCCTCGATGACCAATGCCGCGGCGGCCGAGGTGACGGCGGGGTCTCCAGCAAGGTGCGCCGCGCAGTCCGTTCCCATGGCCTGGAACGAGTATGCGCGGATGCACATGTCGAGGGTCATCGCCGCACTTGCCACCCGCGATTACCCGGTTACGTCGATCGACGAACCCTTCGCCTGCGCGCCGTCGCTGGCCTGCCCGGTGACCTGGTTGAGCAGGTTCAGGCTTGTCGAAAGCATGCTGGCGAAGGAGTCCGTTGCCGCCGGGGTGGCTGTCTGGGCGGGATTGGCACTGGAATGGTGATGGGCACGCACCTCTTTCATGACGGTGGCCATACCCGTCACGAAGTCATGCTTGTTCACCGAGCCCGTGTGGTTCGGATCGAGCACGTTCCAAATGGCATCGGCGCCAGCTTGCTGAACGCCGCGTGGCGGGTTCAGGGTCTGGAAGGCCTGCTCGAACTGACTCTTCGAGATAGACCCGGACCCGCTCGAATCGATCTGGTCGAACAGGTTCGCCATTTTCGTGGAAGGGGACGTCCGCACGCTCGCGCCGGTCCAGACCTGAGGCGAGCCGCCCGAAATGGGGGAGATCGACATACGTGTTCGCTCCTACGGGAGAAACAGTGATGGCGGGCCGGCGGGCGGGGGGAGCCGGAGACGCGATAGTTCAAGTATCGGCTCGAGCTGCGCGAGAGTTGAGACTGGGATGGAAGATGGACCGGGAGGTCATTCCCTCATCAGGCCACGAGGGGTGCGAGCGCCCGGCCTGTTCTCTGGCGGGCGGCGGAGGGAACGGCTGCCACTCGCCCGAAGCTATGCCCGCCGCCCGCCTTGGCACTGTACATCGCGGCGTCGGCGGCACGCAGGAGATCTGCTGCCGAGAGTGGAGTGTTGCCGGTGCCGAGCGATGCGAGTGCTGCTTCGACGGAACGAGTGTCCGCAATGCCGATGCTCGCTCCAATCCGAAGCTCCATGCCATCGAACCGCACGGGCTGCTGGAGCGTGTCCAGGATGCGAGCGGCTACGGCGTTGACTTCGATGTGGTCGTCGAGGTCGAGGAGCACCGCGAACTCATCACCGCCCAGCCGGGCAATGACGTCCTGGTCGCGGGTCGATTCACGCAGGCGCGCCGCGACGGCGATGAGGACCGCGTCCCCCGCGGCATGCCCGTGGCGATCGTTGACCCGCTTGAAACCATCGAGATCTATATAAAGAACGGCAATGAAGCGCGGCGGATGCCCATGTGGCGCGTCGGCGGGCGTGAGCATGTGTTCGAGCCGCGTTTCGAAGCGACCGCGGTTCACGAGCCCCGTGAGCGCGTCGTGTTCGGCGCGGTGTGCCAGGGCTGCCTCCTGCAAACGCCGGTCGGTGACGTCGCGCACGACGAATTGCTGGATGCCCTGCCGGCTCGAGTCGGTGATCTCAGCGATATCGGCGTGCAACTCGGTGCCATCGAGCCGTCGCCACCGCCCGGGATACAACACGCCGGTTCCCGGTTCGGCGCTTCGGCTGCATTCGACATCGAGAAAATCCGAGATCGGTCGCCCAAGCAGGTGTCGCTCGTCGCTGGTGCCGGCGAGCGCCAGCGCGGCGGCATTCACGAACGTGATCCCCTCGGAAGAGCACATGATGATGCCGTCAGGCGCGAGTTCCGCCAGACGGCGATGGTGCTCGGCGGTCTCGCGCTGTTCCTCGAGCCTCGACTGGATGTACGCGGAGACACTGTTTGCCAGATCGCCCAGCTCCTTACCCGCAATGGCGTGCGGCTGGTTCGGCTCGCCGGCCCGGCCGTCCTGGATCTGCTCGGTGATGGCATGGATGCGGGCGGCAAGTGAGGAATTGAGTTGTTGCCACGAACTCCAGCCCACCACCACCAGGAGCGTATAAGAGATGATGAGGAGCGTCCATGCCGTACGCGTCGCATGGTCCGCCAGTGGCTGCGCGTCGACCCCTGCGACCACGTTTGCGATCGCGACACCGCGTGTGTCGTGCACGGGCTCCGTGAGCAGCAGGAACGGCCGATCGCCAATGCGTACGAAATACTCGGCGCGTTGGTCCTTGGGCCAGCTTTGGGCGAGACGTGATTTGAGCGTCGCCACAGCGGGAGCCTGTTGATCGCCGATGATGAGGCAAGCGGATTGGCACGCGCTCGCGCTGTACGCGACGAATCCGCCGCTCGCTGCCCTCGATTGGTAGTCCGCGAGGAGGAGGCTCGCGTCGGCGCTGTAGCGACCAGTCGCCGTCGCCTCGATGACGCTGGCGAGCGCGTGGAGGCGGGGGTCGTGACGATCGCGAAGTTCGCGCAAGCCGGCCCGCACCACGGAGACGGTGGCAACGGTGGCGATGGTTGCGGTTCCGAGCCCGAGCACGAGCACCGTTCGCAAGGCGAGCGCCGCGGCAATTCCTCGTACCTGGCGACGCCATGGTGGCGCGAACACTGCCAATAACGCGAGAGGCGCCAGCGCCGCTAGCCCGAGCGGAAGCCAGGCATGCACGGGGAGGGGAAGAGGGAGCCCTGTAATGGATAAAGTCATCGCCCGTAGTATCGACCGATTGCAGCGTTACTCAACTCGCGCGGTCGACACACTCGAGAAGGCTCGTATCGATCTTCATGATGTGGCCCCTCAGCCAGAGGCTCAGGGAATTCTGTAGTGCCAGGACGTTGGTCACGGTGGCACCGTTCTTCTCCACTTCCAGCTTCATCTTGGTGAAGTACGCCAGGAACTCGTCGTGCGCCTTCTTGTTCGCGAGGGCAGCCGGACACCGGTAGGCGTTCATGCAGCTTTCCTCGCGTGAGAAATGCTGCGTTGCGTAGGTGCCCAGGAAGTTCAGAATGGTCAGCACCTCGGTCTGGCCTTTTCCCGCCATCATCGCATCGGTCAACTTGTTGATCCAAAGGATCAGCGTCTTGTGCGCGTCATCGAGCTCTTCTACGCCCGTTGTCATCGCGTCATTCCAGGCTAGTGCCATGGAGAGGTTGCTCCTGTTATGGGGAAGGCCGAGAAGGCCGTGGGCGCGCTGCACTATGCAGTATCGGCGCATGGCGCCAATCGCTGAGTCGCCATCACCGAGGGCGCGGCTCGACCACGACGTTTCGGTTTGGCGGTTCGACGCCGAGCAGGTTGTGGACGAAGAAGTCCCACCGCTTGAGATCCCCGTATTCGCCGCCGCTGGTGTGGTCGGCGCCGGGAATCACGAGCAGGTCGAACATCTTGTGCGCCTTGATCAGCGCGTTGACGACCTGCATGGTGCTGGATGGATCCACATTGGTGTCCATCTCTCCGACGATGAGGAGTAGCTTGCCCTGGAGGCGCCACGCGTTGTCCACGTTCGACGACGCGGCGTATTCGGGACCAATGGGCCATCCCATCCACTGCTCGTTCCACCAGAGTTTGTCCATGCGGTTGTCATGGGATCCCGCCGCGGACACGGCGACGGTGTAGAACTCGGGATGAAAGAGCAGCGCACCGGTGGAGCTCTGACCGCCGGCGGAGGTGCCGTAAATGCCGACGCGGCTGATGTCATAGTACGGGTACTTTGCCGCAACGGCCTTGTGCCAGAGAATGCGGTCGGGAAAGCCGGCGTCGCCGAGATTCTTGTACGCAACATCGTGGAACGCCTTGGAGCGGTTCGACGTCCCCATACCGTCGATCTGCACCACGATGAATCCGAGCTCGGCGATGGCCTGCATGCCGAGTTGCGTGCTGAACGTCTTTGGCACGAAGGAGTCCTGCGGGCCGGCGTAGATGTTCTCGATCACGGGATACTTGTGCGTCGGATCGAAGTTCGTCGGCCGGATGATGATGCCCCAGATGTCGGTGGCGCCGTCGCGTCCCTTGGCGACGAACACTTCCGGCGGCTTCCAGCCGGTGGCGAGCAGCGCACTCGCGTTGGCCTGCTCGAGCGGCATGACGAGCGTGCGATCGCTCGTGCGCCGAAGCTCGACGACCGGGGCCAGATCTACGCGTGACCAGACGTCCACGTAGTACTTCATGTCCGGAGAGTACGTGACCGCGTGCATTGCGTCGGCGGTGGTGAGCCGCACGAGTCCCGTGCCGTCCATGTTGATGCGGTAGTACTGAACGAAGTACGGATCGGTCTTGGGATCCATCCCGCTGGCGCGGAACCAGATCTGCCGCGTAGTGGAGTCTACGCGATCGACTCCGCGCACGACCCACGGCCCTTTCGTGATCTGATTCTCTACGCGGCCGGTGGCGCCGTCGTACAGGTACAAGTGATTCCATCCGTCACGCTCGGACATCCAGACGATTTCCTTTCCATCCGCGAGATCGTTGCGATACTTCTTGGCTGAGTACTCGAAGAAGGTGGGAGACCGCTCGTCGATCACCGCGCGGGTCTTGCCCGTAGCGGCGTCGATCTCGATCACGCGATAGACCTGATGTCCGCGCTGATTGTACTCGAACGTGAGCGCGTGTCCGTCACGACGCCAGACGAGGGGGCTCGTCTGGTACGCGTTGGGAAAGAGCGAGTCGCTCGGCGCGATCTGCCGCCTGGCGACGACATCGAAGATGACCGGCATGCCACGGTCGACCACATCGCCAGGCTTGCTGTACAGCCGCGAACTATAGATGGGTTGCACCTGGCCCAGGGGCGACGACTCCACGTAATGCACTTCGCGGCCGTATCCGGGCAGGACGCGGTACACCGCGATCCGTCGCGAGTCCGGCGACCACACGAGCGTGCGTTGGCGATAGCCGTTGCCCTCTGATCCGTCTGTGCTGAGGACGAACCCGTTACCGCCGGTCGTGGGGCGCACGAACACGTTGTAATTCCGTGTGCTGGCGGCCCATTTCCCGTCGGGCGACGTGCGCTCGGTGGTGTCCTCGGCTGGACGCGAGCCGTAGAGCGCGCCGCCAACGCCCGCGTCGAATCGCGTGCCGCGGCGGTCCGTGGAACGCGCGCAGGCATAGTCTCGGAGCGAACAGCGCAGGCGCACGGTGCCGACAGAAAATGCGATCGCCTGTTCGGCGTCCACGAAATCGATCGTCGCGAACGGAAGAGAGTCGGCCGAGATCGGGCGGTGAAGGAATGCCGTCAGCGCGGTGGCCAGGTGCGTCTGGTCGAATGCAGGCCGTTTCTGCTTCGACTCGGCATCGGCGACGATGAACGCCATGCCTGCCGCCGTGGACATTCGATACCAGAATCGTGGCGTGGAGTCGATCCAGCGAACCTGGTCCACCGCATCCACGACGAGATGCTGCTGGCGCGCGCGCAGCTGTTGCGCGCGTGCGTAGTCAGCGGCGGTGCCCTGGGCGGAGGCGGTGTGGGGCACCGCGAGACTGAGGGCGAGTGCGACGCCGAGGATCAGCGCCGGCTGGAGTGGAATCGGGCGATAGCGGCGGAGGAGGCGCATGCAGGTAACCGCGGGGGAGAGGATTGGATTCTGTGTGGCAGCATCACCGTGATGCAGTCATGGCGCGCTCGGCGAATTCTGTCCGCGTGAACTGCCACTCGAGGAGTTTGAAGGCGACAATCACTGGTGCCGCAGCGACAACCACGATGACAAGGGGATATTGCGGCAGCGTGCGCGAGAGTTGCAGCAGCAGCGCTTCCGCGGCTGGAATGATGATGCCGGTACCGCGGTCGACGCCCAAGGCATAGTCGGCAACCGTTGCCACCATTGGGATGAGCGGGATGGTGATGTCGAGCACTCGGTGGGGTCGCATCGCGGCACGATAAGAATACGTCCGCTCGCAAAGCCACATCAGAATGACAAACAGCACGAGTGTCGCACCCCCGTTCAGAATCCACATGCGGGGAGACGATGTCACCCGAGTGCGATGCCTTGCATCACCTGCGTCGTAGTCGGCTATCGTCATCCGGTGACCGTAAACCGCAGCGGTCGCGCGTTCGAACTGCCATTCGATGAACCGCTGGCTGTTTGCTTCGTGCGACGTAAACGGGTTGAACACGGTCATGCCCGGTAGTGCAAGTGTATCCGGTTCGGCGGTCTCGCCCCATGGCGCCACGATCGGTCCCACGCGGGGCGACGGCTCGCGCTGCCAGAACTCGAGCGGCACGTTCGTTCGATTGTCGTAGTAGTGCGGGGTGTGTAGTCTCGGCGCGCCGCGGCTCATGGACTCCGTGTAAAAGGGAAGAGGAATGAGATGACCTACGGCGACCCCGCCCAGCAACGTCACGGCCGTCGGAACCACGAGGACCAGCAACATCGCTCGGCGCGACAGGGGCAGGGCATGCATCCAACGCGTGTGCGTGCGCGACGAGCCGCTTCCGCTGAATGCGAAGATCGTGACGTATACGAGCCACGGACCGTGGAGGGCGCCGAATAGTGCCATGAATGCGAAGCTGAGGAGCATGCCGCGATTCACCACCGAACGCAGTACCGGCCAATACCATCCTGCGTTCGTCTCACTGTTCGCGCTCGCTGCGCGCACCGGCCAGAGACCCGGACCAATGGCGCGTACGGCGCCGGCCTTTCCGGCCATGAAGCGAGGAGCCACCTGGAACGATTCGGGAATCGCAACGAACGTCCCAGCGGAGACCCCGACGATCCCGACCGCCAACAGGATCGTGGCGACCTCCGGCGGCAAAAAATAGATTGCCGCCGCCGCAATGACACCCAACGCAAGCAGTGGAAGCAGAGCCGCCCATGCCGGCGGACGCATCTCGCTCGGTCTCACGGAATACGGCAGGATCACGACGAGCGCCGCGATCAATGATGCGTCGATCATGAGGTGCATCGGCCACGCATGGCGGCCCTGTACGAGGGACACCACGATCCACGCGAGCATGGGCAGTTGAACGCACAACAGCGAGAAGAGGACACGCGAAAGAAAGAGATCGCGTGCTCTGATCGGCAACCCGGCCTCGAACACGGTCGCTCGCTCTGCGGAAAAGCGGAGTACACCGCCCAGCAACGGAAGGCTCATCAACAGGCCAAGCCCGCCCCACCAGAACGTACTGGCGGCAGCCAGTATCGCCACTGGTAGCATGATCGGGGCGGCCCGAAGACGACGGCGCGTCAACAGGCCAATCACGATGCCTCCGCCATGCGCTCACCGCCCACGAGTTCCACGAACAACTCTTCCAGCGGAACGCTCACGCACTTCACGTCCACGAGTCCGAGCGCTTCTTTCAGGCGGCAACGCACCGCCTCTGGCGAACCCTGGAAGACTGCGTGCCATTCGTCGAACAGAGCGCGCACACGCAGGCATCCCGCCACCTGCCGCAGCGATGCGTCGTTCGCCACCAAGTGTTTCGGAATCACGGCCACACAATGTTCTTCGCGGAGTTGATCGAGTCCGCGATCGAGACGCACTTTTCCGCCATCGAGCAGCACGATGCGGCCGCCCAAGCGCTCGACGTCGCTCATGTGGTGAGACGAGAACAGGATGGCCGACCCCTCACGGTTGAGCAACTGGATGGAGGTCTCCAGGAATTCGCGTCGTGCGACGGGATCGAGTCCACCGGCCGGCTCGTCCAGAATGAGCAGTTCCGGACGATGGCAGACGGCGCACATCAGCGCCACTTGGCGCGCCTGTCCCTTGCTGAGCCCCCCGATCCTCTGCTTGCGGTCCGCCAACCCGAACCGCTCCAGCAACTGCCGCTCCAGGGCCACGTCCCACGTGGGGAAGAGACGCCGGTGGAACGCGAACAGCTCCCCGATGCTGGAGAGCGGCGGCAACAGTTGATCCTCGGAGACGTATCCAATGCGATGCTTCACCGCCACGGGCTGTTCGATAGGCGAGAGCCCGAACACGCGAACACTGCCGCTGTGCGGAAACAGCATGCCCATCGCGATCTGAATGAGCGTCGTCTTGCCGGCACCATTGCGGCCGAGCAATCCGACGACCTCGTCGCTGTTCATGGCGAACGAGACGCCGTCGAGGACGGGGATTCCGGGCCTGAACGAGCGTACGATGTCGCGGAACTCCAGAATGGGCGTCATGCCGAGGTCCGTTCCTTCCGGTGCCGAGGCCCGGAGCCGTTGGTGAGCTCGCGATCGGCGTCCCTGATGATCCTTGTGACATCGGACAACTGGAGACCGGCGAGGTAAGCGTTCGTCAGGAGCTTTCGTGCGTCATCCGCGATCTGGTCGCTGGCGACGGTCCGAGATGTTCGCGGAACCTTTGCCGCCACAAACGTCCCCCGTCCACGCTGCGATTCGATGTAACCAAGGGCTTCGAGCTCGTCGTAAGCCTTCTTGACGGTGAGCGGCGCAATCACCAGTTGTTCGCTCAACTCGCGATGCGACGTGAGTCGCTCACCGCCATGCAGGCGGCCACCGGCGATGGCATCCATAATCTGCCGCATGATCTGGCGGTAGATGGGAAGGTCATCGGAGGCGTTGACGGTGATGTTCATGGTGATATATATCACTATATCACTTTGGGCGTCAAGCGCCGGTTAACGCTTGCCTCACGGCGCGGCCAGCGGAAAGACAAACGGCCCGCGGCAGGGTCGCCGCGGGCCGTTTGCGTCATTGAGCACCCGGGTATTTACGGATTGCGATCCGTACAGCCAGTGAAGTTCGGGTTGGCGCGCTCGTTGTTCGTGACGGGCAACTGAATGCTGTGCCCATACGTGCCGCCCTTGTAGTAGCTGCCGGTTGGGAAGACCTGGGCTTCGGTGCGGCTGTACTGCCGCATGAGCCTCCGCTCATCGTTCAAACGCTGACCACGACCGAACGTCCAGAACGCCTTCTCGCGGAAGAACAAACTGGTGGCGGCATCCTGCGTCGCCGGCGTCGGCAATGCCGCCATGGCGGCCGGCTGGAAATTGCTGATCTTCGGGGGCGCCGCACGCATCGCATTGAGGATTGTCATCATGCCCGCGATGTCGTTGGCGTTGAGCTTGGCCTCGGCTTCGATCAAACGAGCATCGATGCCGGATACCATGGCGATTGGATCGAAGCGTGTGTACAACAATTGCACGAACTGGGGCGTCTGACCATCCTCCGCGACGACTTGCGGCGTCACGGCACTGCCGGGCTTCACCGGCACTCGCGGGTCGCCGGCTGACGCGAATGGCAGCGCGTTGGCTGTGGGTGTCGCCACGCCGTTGATGATCTCCGAGCTATCGCTCACGCTGAGCCGAGCGGTGGAGTTGGCGATGGACCAGAGTCCAAGACTCTCGCCCTTGGCCTGCGACGTGGCGAAGAAATAGGCGTACGACGAGGGAACCGCGCTGACCGGAACGAGCGCTGCGGCTGCCGCAAAGTTCCCTTTGTCGATGAGGATCCGTGCCTTGAGAATCAACGATGCCTGGCGGATGAACGTCGCCTGCGCGCTCGTCCCCGTATTGATCGCCAACGCCGAATCGAGATGGGTGGATGCACTGTCGAGCACCTGCGCATTGGTCAGCGGCGCTCCATACGTCACGACGCCCGCAACGGTGTGACCCAGCGGAATGCCGTTGCAGAAGTTCTCGCCGAGCGACATCTCGAGAAACCCGAGCGACATGTAGAGCTCGCCGATGTCCGCCGTGCTGTCCGGTATGTATTGCCGGACGGCGTTGATGGCATCGCGGACGTAGCCGCGGTTCTGCGTGACGCTGGAATACGGAACGGATGGATTGTCGTCCGTGATCTGCCGCTGGTCGATGTCACCACGCGTGTTCTGAAAATCCGCGTTATGGAACTCGTCCGTGAGGCTGCCTACTTCCTCCCACAAACATTCGGCATTGCTGTTGCAGTTGTTGCCGGACGTTCCGCCGCCGTCGACGACCACACGAGTCTTGCCGACCGCGCCCACCTTGAGCGCGAAGGCGGCCGCGGCCGACGTCACCGCGGTCGGGTCGATCAGGCCGGGATTCTGCGGCTCGAGCAGTTGATCCTTGACGTTGCTGCACGCCGCGACGATGAGCGGCCCGCCAACGAGAGCGCCGAGAGCTATTGCCCATCGAGCGCGATCTGTAAATCTCTTCATATAATATCGGCCTCGAGTGGGTGGTTAGTACTTGAGGTTGAGACGCATCGTGAAGTACGTCGGGGCGGCATTGCTCTGGAATTCGTTCTGCACTTCGGAGCCGCCAACGCCATAGTTGGCTTCCGGATCGAGGCCGGTGAACTTGGTCCACAGATGCAGATTGCGAGCAGCGAACACGAGGTTCGATCCGTTCTGCGCTCGGAAGAGACGGCTCATGCGATCCGGCATCTGCACGATCGCCGCCGCTTCACGCCACCGCCAGAACTGGCCATTCATGAAATATCCGGCGCCCGTCTTATACGTCGTGATCCCAATCATCGTCCCATACGTCTTGGCGATGGCTCGGGCCTGTTCCGCGAGTGGCGCGGTGGGATCCTGCGTCTCGCGGCACGATTGCGGAGTGGAGTTGCACTGGAAATTGTTCATGCCGTCCTGCGTGCTGTATCCGCCCTTGTAATCGAACATCGTGGTGAACCGCACCATCTTGCCGAAGAGATCCCAGCCGGATTGCACCGAGAAGATATCGCGGGGAATGCCGTTGCCGTAGTTGGCGTACGATGAATCGACGTGCACCTCGGACTGCTGCAGGATGCCGTCGTGATTGGCGTCGGCGTACGTGTACGGGTGATACCACTGCGAGTTGATCGGCTGGCCGTTGCGTTGCTCGGTGAGGCCGCCGGCGCCGATGACGCGCGCGACGCCTGTGGATGGGTCGATGCCGAGATCCACGATCAGGGCGGTGTTGTGCGAGCCCGTGAGGGTCACATCCCAGCCCAGGCGGCGCGAGTCCAACAACTGTGCCGCGAGTTGGAGCTCGTGTCCGTAATTCCTGGTCGATCCGACGTTTTGAAGAATGCTCAACGTCGGTGCGGCGGCGGAGCCGGCGATCGGAACGCTGATCAGCGCGTCCCGCGTCTGCTTGTTGTAGTAGGTGTACTCGAGGTGTACCCGGTTGTTCAGCGTCTGGAGGTCGAAGCCAGCTTCATACTCGCCGGACTTTTCGGGCTTGAGGTTGGCGTTGCCTGGCGAGCTCGCGGTGAGGGCTGGGGTGTCCGAGCCCGTCGTCGCACCACGGGTGTCGATGGCCACCGTGCTTGGAGAGAACAGCACGAGACCCTGTGTGCGGCCTGGCTGTACGCCACTGGCGCCATAGGACGTCCGCAGACGGAACTGATCGAGCCAGCTGTACTTCGGGAAGAACGACTCATCGGACACCAGCCAGGACACACTCGCCTTGGGGTAGAGAATCCGTTGGAAATTCGTTCCGAACGCGCTGTTCTGGTCGGAGCGTGCCGCGACCGTGATGAACAACCGGTCGCGCAAGCCAGCCTGTTCCTGCACGTACAGACCAAGCGTCTTCGTGGCCGTCGGCTGGCTTTCCGATGCCCCAATCGTTGCCGCGGCGTTCACCGTGCTGGCACCGGGCGGCAACGTCTGTCCGTTGGAGTTGACAGCGTCGGCCTCGAGATTGACGTAGTCGGCGCCGACGGTCGTCTTCAGATTCGCCCACGTCCTGGCGTTCCAACTGGACGTGCTGACGAGTTTCGCCGACAGGTTTCGCGTGGTGGACCGATTGTCGGTCACGTTGCCGACGCGCGCGGTGGCGCTCTGCGGCGGACATTGATTGAGGCCGCAGAAGTGGAAGTAGTTCACGCTGGCCAGATCGACACCAACGGTGCCGTCATTCTGCATCCAGGACAACGGACGCCACGTGGCGTTGAAGCTGCCGAGGGTGCGCTGCACGTCGCTCTCGTTCACATTCTGCATGATGTCGCCCGGCGCCCACTGGAGATAGTCATTGAGGGGCGTGCCATTGACCTGAGTCAGCGTCTTGTCCAGCCCAGGCCCCTTGAAGCCATAGTTCTGCAGACCAGTGTACAGCAGCGCGATGATCAGATCGCTCTCCGGCATGATGCGATTGTCCACCTTCGTGAAGCCGGCATTCGCCGTCAGGTCGAACGTCGGACTCACGGCCGCGGACAGGTTCGTGCGGAAGCTTTCCTGCTGCTGCGCCAGGGGGTGGAACCACTGGTCCTGGACCGAGACGTGGTTTGCGTCAAAGCGCGCCACTTCGAAGCCCGGCATCTGAATCGGCCCCGTCTCGTTATTGAAGTCGCCGCTCGCGAAGAAACGCACGGCATCGTTTCCGCCGCTCACCTGGGCGCCGGCCGAACTGCGATGGCCCATGTGCACGAACGTTCGCGAGGGATCGGCGAGCAGGTTGTAGTGCGTGACGCTGTCGGAGGCACACGTGGTGGACGTCGCCGGCGTCGTGCCCAGCGGCGCCATGCTCGACAACTGGCACCGCACCGCCTTGGTCGGATTGGCCAGCGTATGGCCCCAGTTGGCGTACATGTCCGGGTAATTGGTGCGATCGTCGACGTTGCCGACTTCGCCGGAATAGGTCCAGCGGGACGCGCCGGCCTTCCCCTTCTTTGTCGTGACCACGATGACGCCGTTGGCGGCGTCTGTGCCATACAGCGTGGCTGCCGACGGACCCTTCACGATCTCAATATCCTCGATCTCGTCCGGGTTGAGCGTGTTGAGTAGCGAGAATTGCGTGTCCGTTCCAGATGTGAGCGTGCCGGCCGCAATGCGGACGCCGTCCACCACCCAGATTGGCGCGTTGCTCAAGCTGATCGACGAGACGCCGCGAACACGCACGGTCGGCGCGCCGCCGAGCGTCGATCCCGGAAGCACGACGACGCCCGGCGCCTTGGCGGTGAGGAGATCTGCGGGCGTCGCGATCTGCGACTGCTCGACCTTGGTGCCCACGTCTCCGAGCGTAGCGACCGCGTTGCCCAACTCGACGCGCCGCTGCTGACCAGTGGCGGTCGTCACGACCTCGGCAAGCTGCACCACTGCGGTGGTGAGCTCGAAGTCCATCGTCGCGGTGCCGCCGGCTGCCACGGTGACGGTCTTCTTGGTTGACTGGAAGCCGACGTGCAGCACCTGAACCTGCGCCGTTCCGGCAGGGACGTTGCGAATGGTGAATCGGCCATCGTCGTTCGTTATGGCGGACAGCGGGGAGCCGATCACGAGAACCCGCGCCTCGGGGAGCGGCTGTCCACTTCCGGTTACGCGTCCGCTGATCGTGCCTTGCGCATGAAGGGCGTGGCCCGCGCCCGTCAACATCATGAGCGCGGCACCGACTGTCGCGAACATCTTCCAACGTCCTGATGTCATGTGGTCTTCTCCTCCTGGAGAACGGGCAGGGGGCAACGTTCTGCTGGTGTGGTCGCCTACGAGACGTCCATGAAGAGCAGACTGCGGCCGCGTCGACACTCGACACGGGGCTACGCGACGGCGCGGACCCCCGTGGTGGGCGAGACGCTACATTCAACGGACGGTCCCGTCAAGAACCTCGCCCCGAGATCGCGTCACCGATGCCATCCGTCCCTCGGCCGGTCGCCTGGCACCCCCGATGGCCCACACGCGACTTGGCGTCCCGCGGATTCCGCTTCATGTTGAAGCCGTCAGTCCATCCCATAGATCATCTATCCCGTAAACGAACCATGTCCGCACGGCGCGACCTGCTGCCCGGCGCGCTCGTCATGTGGAACCTGAAGACGCTTACCGCCGGCCCGCTGCACGGATACGGCATCTCGCTGTACATCAAACAGCGGTCCAAGGACGTGTTGCGAACGGCGCCAACTCCCTGACTGAGCTATATAAAGCAAGACAACAATCGGTTCGACGTCAGAGTCGCGTTTCTTGTATCATAAAATGATGAATCCTAAAGCAAAAATGTGGCTCGGAAATGTTGCAGGCTATCTCCTCATAGGACTCGCTTTGTTTCTGACGGCAGGAACGGCCAGGTATTGGCAAGCATGGGCTTATCTTGTCGTGAGCGGTCTCCTAAGCGTCCTGGTCACGCTGTATATACTAAAAGATCCGATACTGCTTGAAAGCAGGGCGAAAAGCGGTCCAACCGTGGAGACAAGACCTCTACAGAAGATCATTGTGTTTTGTCTGCTAATTCCAGTCATCGCCAATGTCATTGTTCCCGCGCTCGACCACAGATTCGGCTGGTCGAGCGTGCCATCTTCTATTGCTATTACAGGCGACATTCTCATCATCGTGAGCATGTGGGCAGTATATCGAGTCTTCAAAGAAAATTCATTCGGATCGGCAAGCGTAGAAATCAGCAAAGGACAAAAAGTGATCGCTACTGGCCCTTATGCGATAGTTCGGAATCCAATGTATTCATGCGCAATAGTATATTTCATCGGTATGTCTTTGGCTCTCGGCTCGTATTGGGGGCTCATTCCTTCTGCCTTGATCGCTCTCGGTTTTGTCGTGCGACTGTTTGACGAGGAGAAAATGCTTGCGAACGATCTGCCAGGGTACACGGAATATCAGGACAAGGTCCGCTGGCATCTGATACCGGGAATTTTCTGAATGTGTGAGGGTGTTGAACCTCATTTGCTATTCATTCCGTTCGGGTACTGTTCCAGATGGTCAGCAGCCGACGTGTCTGTGCAAGAAGTCGCGCTGACTCCCTAAACTGCGCTGGCTCCCTATCCGCGCTTGAACTCCCCACTCGTCACCGTGGTGGCTCCGGGCTCGAACCGCTTTGCCGGAAAACTCATGCGGCTCGGTTCCGAGTCTCTCGTCTATGGGCTGAGCTCCATCGTCGGGCGACTGCTCAGTTACCTGCTGCAGCCGTATTACGCCCATCATTTTGATGCAGCACAGAACGGCGTGCAGAGCGTCGTGTATTCGTACATCCCCATCATCTCGATCGCGTTCTACCTCGGGATGGACGTGGCGTACATGCGCAACGCCGCCGCGACTCAGGGAAACACCAAAGCCGGCGAGCGCGCATTCACCGAGTCATTCGCCATCGTTCTCGCGATCGGTGCGCTGGTCACCGCGGCATGCTTCGCGGCAGCGCCGTGGCTCGCCACGGCGGCGAGGCTGGACAGTACGTCGTTCCGCTACATGATGATCATTGTGTATTCGGACGCGCTGCTCGCGGTTCCGTTTGCATACCTGCGCATGGCCGGACGGGCATGGCGATACGCCAGCCTGCGACTGGCGTTCGTGGGGTTGAGCGTTGCCGGCAACATCGTCCTGATTGGCCACTTCAACGCCGGCGTGTCTGCGATATTCCTGACGAACATCGGGGCAAACATTGCCGTCTTGCTGCTCGTGATGGCCGACATTGCTCGGCTATTCCGGCCCGCCCTCCTCCGTGGCGCGGCGTGGCGCGAACTCTGGGGATACGCGCTGCCGATCATGCCTGCGATGCTCGGCGTCATGATCGTCGAGAACGGCGATCGGCTCGTGCTCAACTACCTGCCCGAGGCCATCGCCCACAGCGTGTACGGGATGGGTTCCAAGGATGTGGTCGGCATCTACAGCTTCAACTACAAGCTTGGTGTGGCGATGCTGTTGGTCGTGCAGATGTTCCGCCTGGCGTGGACGCCGTTTGCCCTCCAGCATGCGCGCGAGCCGGACGCACCGCAGCTCTTCTCGAGAGTCCTGACCGCGCTCATGCTGGTCTGCGCAAGTGGGTTCCTGATCATCTCAGTCCTGCTGCCGGTGCTCGTGGCCATTCCGGCAGTCCACCAGTACGTGAAGCCGGCGTACTGGCTCGGATTGCCCATCGTTCCGGTAATTCTGCTGGGGTATGTCTTTACCGGCATCTATACCGTCGTGACTTCGGGACTGTATGTCGAACGACGAACCAGCGTCTTGCCGTGGATCGCCGGCGCTGGAGCGGCGCTCAATGTGGCGACGTGCATCGTGGCCTCGCGGCGCTGGGGCATGGTTGGCGTCGCGTGGGCGACACCCGCATCCTATGCGTTGATGGCGGCACTCGGCGCCTGGCAGTCGGGCCGCGTCTTTCGTGTGCCGTTCGAGTGGCGACGGCTCGTTCACCTCGCGATCGTCACGGCGCTCCTGTTCGCGATTGACCGCTGGGCGGAAGCAGTCGGCGTGCGGCCCCTGAGCGTCGCGGGGTTGAGTCTGAAGCTGGTGCTCATTGCTGCCCTACCGACCATTCTCGCCTTGACCCAGTTCTTTCGCGCCGGCGAATGGCGGGCCTTGCGGAGCCTCGGCTGGGGCCGAACTTAGATCCATCTTTATCGGACTTCATATGCGTCGACCGCTCGCCTTCCTCGCATTGGCACTCGTTGCCACCGCCGTGCTACCGGCCCAGGGTCAAGGGGGCGACCCTGCCCTTGCGGCGCGAATCAAAGAACTCTATACCAAGCGCGAAGTGCGCATTCGCGTCCGCGATGGGGCGCAGCTCTTCACGTCCATCTATGTGCCGAGAGATACGACGCATCGATATCCCGTGCTGATGTCGCGCACGCCATACTCGGTGTCACCATACGGTGTCGACTACAAGGCGGCACTCGGTCCGTCCGGCAACCGGAAGTGGGTCGAGGACGGATACATCTTCGTTTATCAGGACGTGCGCGGGCGGAACTACTCCGAGGGAGTCTTCCGCGATATGACGCCCATTCTCGAGAAGCACGACAAGCCTACGGATGTCGATGAGGGCACCGATGCGTACGACAGCATTGAATGGCTGGTGAAGAATCTTCCCACGAACGGTAAGGTGGGGATGTACGGCACGTCGTATCCTGGCTTCTACACCACCGCGAGCTGTCTCTCGCAGGCATCCGGCGTTGGTGGCGTGTTCGCCGCAGGCGCCGATGACTGACATCTGGATGGGGGACGACAACTTCCACGGCGGTGCCTTCTTGCTGGCCCACAACTTCGGGTTCTATACCGGGTTCGGACGAGCCCCGCGCAACGAGCCCGGACCCGATCCCAAGTATCCGTTCTCCATGGGCACGCCCGACGCCTACAAGTACTATTTGGGATTGGAGCCTCTGGGTCCCGGAACACGAAAGATTCTCGATTCCGCGACCGCACCACTCTGGCAGTCCATCCTCACACATCCCACCTACGACGCCTTCTGGAAGGCGCGCGATGTGCGCCCCCACCTGCACGACGTGAAAGCCGCGTTCCTGGCTGTCGGCGGTTTCTATGATACCGAGGACATTCACGGACCATGGTGGGTGTACGGCAACATCGAGAAGCTGAGTCCCGGTGCGGACAACCGCATCATCGTCGGACCGTGGTCGCATGGAGGATGGAGTCGTGGCGACGGCGACGTCCTCGGCACGCTCCGTTGGAAATACAAAACGGGCCCGTTCTTCCGGGATTCCGTCGAGTATCCCTTCTTTGCGCACTACCTCGCCGGCGCGCCGGATCCGAAGCTTCCTCGCGTGCTCGTGTTTCGCACCGGCGGGGACAGATGGGATGGCTACGACTCGTGGCCGCCGAAAGAATCGACGCCGGCGGCGCTCTACCTGCAGGCCGGGGGCAAGCTCGCGTTCACGCCGCCGCGTGCGGGCACCGCATTCGATGAATATGTGAGCGATCCAGCGAAGCCGGTGCCGACGGTGGAACGCGTCGAGAATCAAGGGATGCCGCGTGACTACATCACGGCCGACCAGCGCTTCGCGTCACGACGCACCGACGTGCTCACCTATCAGACGGACGTGCTCACCGCGGACATCACGCTCACCGGCCCGATCACGCCGGTGCTGCACGTGAGCACCTCTGGCACGGACGCGGACTTCATTGTGAAGCTCATTGACGTGTTTCCAGACAGTGCGGCGAACTGGCCCAATGACCCGACCGCCTTTCCGGTTGGCGGCTACCAACAACTGGTGCGCGGCGAACCATTCCGCGCGCGCTATCGCCGGTCGTTCGAAAGACCGTCGGCCATGGTGCCGAATGCGGCAGACTCCGTCAAGTTCGAGATGCCCTCCATTCACCACACGTTCAGGCGGGGGCATCGCATCATGGTGCAGGTGCAGAGCACATGGTTCCCGCACATCGATCTCAATCCGCAGCGGTTCGTGCCAGACATCTTTGAAGCGAAACCGACGGACTTCCAGAAGGCCACGATGCGGGTCTACCACACCGCTGCCCGGCCCACACGACTCGAATTGCGTCGGTTGCCGGATACGCAGTAACCAACGCAAGCGAACCTCGCCGACCGGCCCGAAAGGCCGTGCCGGCGAGGCCGTACCTGATTACTGCTTCCCGTGCATTACTGCTTCCCCTGCAATTCGTTGGCGATCCGGTCTGCTCCGTAGAGCTTTCTCAACGCCTCGACGATCGCCCGCGAGCTGACGCTCACGGACCGAGCGACTTCGTCAGTAAAGATGAATCGGTTCGGCAACGACTCAATGTTCCCGTCGAAGATCAGCCCCACCACTTCGGCATTGCGGTTGATCACGGGGCTGCCCGAGTTGCCACCGATGATGTCGTTGGTCGATACGAAGTCCATCGGGGTAGTGAGATCCAGACGGTCACGCCCGCGCGCCCAGCGATCGGGAAGCTGGAATGGATCCTTGTTGTCGAACGATGCGGCGCGGTCGTACAGACCGAACATGGTCGTCTTGTAGGGCGCGAGCGTGCCGTTCATTGGATACCCTTTCACGACGCCGTCGGTAATGCGCAGCGTGAACGTCGCGTCCGGGGGCAGCGACGTGCCGTAAGCGGCAAAAATTGCCTGGCCGATCTTCTCGGCGTTCGCCGAGACGGTCGCGTCGAGGCGCGCTGCGCGCTCGGCGAGACGGCGGTTCACCGGCTCGATCGTTCTTGCCAGCCCGATGAGCGGGTCGGTGGACGCAGCCACGGCGGCCGATCCGCCGGCGAGCAGTGCGCGCCGTGCCGCGGTATCCGTGAGCGTCGTCCTCGCGATCACGGCCGCGGCGGCACGCTGCGGGTCGCCGCCTCCGAGCGCCAGCGCCTTCATGAGCGCCGGGTCGTTGGCGGGCAACACTTCTTTCCATGCCGTGAACGTCGCGGCGAGCGCCATCCGCTCGAAGGCCGTGTCCACCGGGGTAGCGGCGAGAAGCTGGCGACGCACGCGCTCGAGGCCGGCGCCGCGATACTGGGGCAGACGGAGCGAATCGGGCAGGGCCGATTGCAGCGGCACACGCACGATGCCGCCCGCCCAGTTCAACAACGTCGAACCGCCGCCGAAGCTCTGCCACTGCAGCCTCGTCGCGAACGACGCCAACTCCGTCTCGGCGCGCGCGATCTCATCCCAGGCGCGGCCATACTTTGCCTTCAGTGCCGCGTTCGCCTCGATGCGCCGGCGAAAGTCCCGCTCGAACGTCCGCTTCCGGGCCATGATCGACGAATCCAGGAGCCCCGCGCGGTAGCCGATGGTCGCCTTCTTCGAATTCTCGTAGCTGAAGACCTGGTTCTGATAGCGACGCTGAGCGTCCGGCGAGCGCGCACCGAGCGCATGCCAGATCCCTAACAGGCGATTGTAGCTGGCCAGGCGGTTCGGGTAGTCGACGTCGCGGAGGTACTCCATCTGCGCGAGCGTGAGCAGCCGGCCGGTCGAGCCGGGGTTGCCGGTCACGAATACGAGATCGTTCTCACCGGCACCGGCGGCGCTCCACTTGAGAAAGTCCGGCGGTGTGATCGGCTGGCCGTTGTCGTACACGCGGAGCAACGTCAGGTCGAGGTCGTAGCGTGGATACGTGAAGTTGTCGGGGTCGCCGCCGTAGAAGGCGATGTTGCCCTCGGGCGCCATCACCAACCGGATGTCCGTCCAGCGGCGGTACTTGTACAACGAATACATGCCGCCCTGATAGAATGTGACCACTTCACAGACATCTATTGGCCGCTGTGCGCACTCCTTCTGTAACCGATCGATTTCTGCGTTGCGCTGTGCCACCTGCTGTGCCGGCGCGGTGGCCGTGACCGCCTTACGAACGATGTCGGTGACGTTCGTGATCGACTGGAGTTGGTCGGCGTACATGTTGGCGCACTTCTTCTCATCGGCAGCGGTGCCCGCGGCGAAGCCAGTCTCGATGTAGTTGCTGTCCCGCGGCGACGCACCAGCGGTGCACTCGCGGCCGCAATGGTGGTTGGTCATCACCAGTCCAGCCGAGGAAACGAACGACGCCGAGCATCCCGGAATACGGATGGAAGACAGACGAACGTGGTCGAGCCACGCCTGATCCGGCGTGAAACCATATCGCGCCTTCCAGTATGCGAGCGGCGGCGATTCGAAGGTCCACATCGTTCCGAACTCCTTCACCCATCCGCCCGGCTGGGTTGGCTCGGCGGAGGTGAGGCGACGCACTTCTTTTGGGGCAGTCGTCTGCTTTGCCACGACCTGCGCGTGCGCGGCTGAGTTGCGGGCGAGAGGAAGCGCCAACGCCAACGCTACCGACGCAGCGGCGGCGGCGAGCGGAACGGACCGAAAGAGCCTCATTGAACTATCCTCGGTGCGGGATGGGGGGGATGCGAGGAAAAACCTAGCCGCGCCCGGCGGACAAGGCAGTCGGGCGTCTGCTCCTAGACCACCGTCTTTCGCCGACTGTTCAGCGCCTACCGCACACACCAGGGCGGCGATAGGTTCGGGCGACGCCCCCAGACTCCAGGAGATCCCATGCTCGTCCCTGCCCGCCGGTCTGCTTGTTTTGCCGCGGCGCTCATTGCCGCAACGTTCATCCAGACCTCTGCGGCTCTGGCGCAGGCGACGCTCCCGGTCGCGACCCAAACGGCCATCGACAACGCCGCGCGAGCCGTGCTCACGGGGACCGGCGCGCCGAGTGCGTCGATCGCGGTCGTGCGTGACGGCAAGATCGTCTACGCCAACGCGTACGGCATGGCACGCATCGATCCGGCCCTCCCGGCCACGCCGGCGATGCGCTACAGCATTGGGTCGATCAGCAAGCAGTTCACGGCGGCGGCCGTCCTGCTGCTGGCCGAGCGCCACCAGCTGTCGCTCGACGACAAGGTGGGCCGCTGGCTGCCCGAGCTCACGCGCGCCAACGAGGTGTCCATTCGGCAGATCCTCTCGATGACGTCGGGCTACCAGGATTTCTGGCCGCAGGACTACGTCATGCCGCCCATGCTCAAGTCCACGACCGCCCAACAGATCATCAACGAGTGGGCGCGCAAGCCACTCGACTTCGAGCCGGGCACCAAGTGGCAGTACAGCAATACCAATTATGTCATCGCCGGCCTGATCGTAGAGCGGGTGGCAGGGATGCCGCTCGTGGACTTTCTTCGCCGGGAAGTGTTCACGCCGCTGCACATGGAGTCGGTATTCATCAGCGATAGCGGCGCGCTCGGACCGACAGATCCGCAGCGGTATCTACGCTATGCGCTAGGGCCGCCGCGCGTGGCGCCAAAGGAAGGAAGCGGCTGGATGTTCGCCGCTGGCGAACTGGCGATGACGGCCAGCGACCTCGCGCGCTGGGACATATCCGTCATCGATCAGAAAGTGCTCACGCCGGAATCGTACCTCGCGCAACAGACGACGGTGGGGCTCGCCAATGGCGTCGCCGCCGGCTACGGGCTGGGCGTGGACGTGGGAACACTCTACGGGCATCGCCTCATTTCGCACTCGGGCGAGGTGTCCGGTTTCACGGCGCAGAACAGCATCTTCCCCGACGACCGCATGGCGATCGTGGTGCTCACCAACCTCGACGCGGCCACTGCGTACCGGCAGATTGCCAGCCGCATCACCGACATCCTGTTCACCACCGCCGATCAGACAACCTACCCGGCGGTAGCGCAAGCGCGCGCGATCTTCACCGGACTGCAGCACGGTTCAATCGACCGCAGGCTGTTCACGCCGAATGCCAACGCGTACTTCAACGACCAGGCCCTCGCTGACTTTGCGTCCAGCCTTTCCCCGCTCGGGCCGCCAACGGCGGTTGTCCAGGCAAGCCAAAGCCTCCGCGGCGGTATGACATTTCGGTCGTTTCGGATTCGGTGCGGCGACAAGAGCGTGACGCTGACGACGTTCACCATGCCAGACGGAAAGCTGGAGCAGTACCTGGTTGCGAGTGAGTAGTACTGCTGACACAAGACACAAGACACGGGACACGGGACACGGGACACGGGACACGGGACACTCACAACGCACAACTCACAACTGGAAACTCGAACCTCGCCGACCGGTGGGCCGACCGGTACGGAGCAGCCAGCGACATCCAGCCGGTCAACACCCGGAGCCCAATCCATGAAGTAGACCTCGCTCCGTCCACCAACGTCCCACCCCAGCTCTGCGTCTAATGAGAGGGAGACGTCGCACGCCCCCCCGCCCCTGCCCCCCATGACACCCGCAGACGACACGTCGCCTGACTCGAACCGCCCGCCCGCCGCCAATCCTGTGGCGGCGAGCCTGCGCGTCGGCGCAACGGGCAAGCGCTCGACCAACAACCTGGTCACGTTCGGCTCGGCGGCGGTGCTGGCGATCTACAGCGCTGGTTTCCTCCGTACGCGGGCGGCGGCGAGTCAGTTTGACGATGGGCCCGCAACGCGTCGCCGGCATGAGCCGGTCGCGGAATCCGAGATTGCGCGCCAGCCACTACAGCCGATACAGGTGGATACGGTGCGGCCAGCCAAGCCGTCGGACCGGAAGGCGGCGACAGGCCCCGACAGCGCACAGAGCGACGCGCGTGCATTGGCGCATAGTGGCACTGCAAAGCGCACCGCGAAGACGACACCAACGCCGACGAGCACGCCCTCCGCGGCCCCAGCTGCCGCTCCAGCTCCCGCCGCCACCGCCTCGGTCACCCCGAGCCCGGTCGGTGTGCCCACAGACTCCGCCGCGTCGCAGGCGGCGACCGATCACGGCCTGAAGGACGGCACGTACGCGGGCTGGGGCAGCTCGCGCCACGGCGATATTCAGGCGGCCGTCGAGATCAAGAATGGGCGCATCGTTTCCGCGACGATCACGCAATGTCTGACGCGCTATTCATGTTCGTGGATCGCGGCGCTTCCCAAGCAGGTGGTCGACCGCCAGAGCGCCGAGGTCGACTACATCTCAGGGGCAACGCAGAGCACGAATGCGTTCTATGGCGCCGTGGTCGAAGCACTCTCGAAGGCAAAGTGAGCGACGTCTTCGTCCACAGTTGCTCGGCGATGAGCACCGTGGTCAGTATCCGGATCGCGGGCTCCGACACCGACGAGTCGCGTGACCGGGCGCACGCCGCAGCGGCGGCCGTGCGGTGGTTCGCGGAATTGGAGCGCTGCTGCTCGCGCTTTGATCCAAATAGTGAGCTGACCGCACTCTGCCGCCGGCCAGGCTCGCCACAGCCGGTCAGCACGATCCTGTTCGAGATCGCGCGCGCGGCGATCGCCGTCGCCGCGACAAGCTTCGGCGCGTTCGATCCGACCGTTGGCAACAGGATGGAAGCGCGCGGGTTCGATCGCGAGTATCGGACCGGGAACGCCGTCCGGACTGCCGGGAACGCGTCCGACGCCGTGAGCTACCGCGACGTGGTGCTCGACGAGGACGCGCAGACGATCACGCTCACGCGGCCGCTAATGCTCGATTTCGGCGCGGTCGCCAAGGGTCTTGCCATCGACATAGCCGCGCTTGAACTGCGCAAGTCATGGGGACTCGAGAACTTTGCCATCGATGCGGGCGGCGATCTGTACCTGGCAGGGCACAACGCGACAGGCGACCCCTGGGCCGTTGGCGTGCGTCATCCGCGCGCCGTTGACACGCTGATCTGCACGCTCTGGGTGAGTGATGCTGCCGTGTGTACGTCGGGGGACTACGAGCGGCGGAGCCCGCGCGACGGCGAGCACCACATCATCGATCCGCGGTGCGGCAGGCCGGCGACCGGCGCGGCGAGCGTCACCGTCGTTGCGCCGCAGGCGACGCTGGCCGATGCCCTCTCTACCGCCGCGTTCGTGCTCGGCCCCGTCGAGGGACTCGCACTGCTCGAGCGTTCGTCCGTGGATGGTCTGATCATCACACCCACGCTCGATCGGTTCGAGACGACAGCGTTCGCGACGTACCTTCCGGCGGCATCATGATTCCTGTATCAAGCATTCGTGTGGCCAAACGCTTCTTTGGAACGCCCAAGGGATTGGTGACCATCGTCCTGGCGATCCTGCTCGGGATGGCCGTACCCAGAGAAGGATTTCGACTGGCGCTTCCAGGGCTCGCCGCGGCCGTGGTTGCCGCAATGGCCGTGGACGCGCCGATCCTGCGGTGGCGCTCGGGCCGGTGGCAGCTGCCGAGCGGCGCGCTGCTCACGGGATTGATCGTGGCGATGGTGCTCAGTCCGCACGAGCCGTGGTACGTGGCGGCCGTAACGGCGGCAGCGGGCGTGGTGAGCAAGTACATCATCCGCGTCGGCAACGCAAACGTGTTCAATCCGGCAGCGCTGGCGCTCGTCGCGACGTTCTATCCGTTTCACACGGGACAGAGCTGGTGGGGCGCGCTGCCCGAACTGCCCCTCTGGGCAATCCTCGCGCTGCTCGTGACGGGGGTGTTCATCGCCGCCCGCGTGAACAAGCTGCCGGCGGTCCTCGCGTTTCTGGGTATTTATTATTTCCTCTTTACTCTCTCGGCGTTCGTGGGCGATCCGGCGCACGTGGCCGAACTGTACCGAGCGCCGGATCTCCACGCGGCGGTGTTCTTCGCCCTGTTCATGGTGACGGACCCGCCAACGTCGCCCCCGAAGCACCGGGACCAGCTCGTCTATGGCGCGATCGCCGCCATCGTGGCGTACGCGGTGTTCGAGGGCGTCGGCGCGGCGTATTATCTCCTGGCGGGTTTGCTCGTGGCGAACGTGTGGGACGGATGGCGGCGGTGGCGAGTGCGCGCGCGGCGGCGGGGTACGCGAGTCACGCTGGGGCGGCCGCGGAGCGATGCTCGCCAAACTTCGGCGGTGGCGTAGTATTATCGAACCTGCCGGCAACGGCGTCCTGGAGAACTCGTGTCCGACGAATCAGCAGTGCAACACAACAGGTGGCTCGTGCCGATCGTCGCTGTCGTTGGCATCGCGGCGCTGTGTGCAGCGCCAATGCCGGGTGGCGCCCTGGGACCGCGCTTCTTTGCGTCGCTCCGCATCGCCAAACCCAAGCCGATCGCAGCGACCGCTCCGGCGGCGGGCACGAGCGGCAACCGGCAACTCCAGCAGCTCGTCGCCGGTCTGCTCACCGATACGACGGTGGTCTCGCTCGATGAACCCGACTTTGCTGTGCCGTCGGCCGACTCCGCGCGCCGTGCCGCCGAATTCGCTCCGCGTCTGTTCGCCGGTCGCACCGATCCACCCTCGTTCAGTGTCATTGGGTCGCACGCCGATCAGATCAGGGTGATTGCCGAGCAGCTTCAGACGAATCTTCGACAGGCGGGGCGGCCCACGCTCGCGCAACCCGCATCGGTGGAAGGGGCAACGGTCACCCTGACCACCCATCGCGCGGTCCGCGTTCAGTATGGCAATTGCCCGGCACCAATCGCCAACACGCTGCAGAACCAGCTCCAGGGGCCGCCCCCACCGACCACGGACAACGGCAACTGCGTGGTGCTCATGGAGACCCCGCAGACCACGGTCATCTTTCCACCGCCGCTCGATGCCGAGCAGCTCGTCGGAATCGCGCTGGAGCTCGCCGGCATGAGCCCCAAACAGGGCGGCGACTTCCAGCGGCTGTTCGACGCGTCGAAGGCGCTCAGCATGTCATTGCCTCGCAATCTGCGCTCGTACGACACCCTGCATGTCGCCGGCGTCCCGGCCATGCTCGTCAACTCTGGCGGGCGCCGTGGACCCACGTACGCGCTGCTGTGGGCCGCCGACGGCATTGTCTATACCCTCACCGGCTACGGCAGCTCGGCGGACGGCATCGCGCTCGCGCGCATGGCGCGCTGAGTTATGAGGCTCCTGTGATGACTTCCTCCTCTGGACCCGCCATCGAAACGCACGACCTTCGGAAGCTCTTTGGCGCGCACGCGGCCGTGCGAGGCCTGTCGCTGACGGTCGAACGCGGCGAGATATTCGGATTCCTCGGCCCCAACGGCGCGGGCAAGAGTACATCAATCAAGATGCTGCTCGGACTGGTTCGGCCGTCCAGCGGCCAGGCCATGGTCCTCGGAAAACCGGCGGGCGACGTGCCCGTCCGGCGGAGGATCGGGTTCCTGCCCGAGGATTTTCGGTTCTACGATTGGCTCACGGCGTCGGAGTTGTTGTCGCTGCACGGTCGCTTGGCCGGGATGTCGGCTGCCAGCCTCCGCGCCCGCGTGCCGGAAGCGCTGGAGATGGTAGGGATCAGCGCACATGCGCAGCGGCGAATTCGCGGGTTCTCCAAAGGCATGCTGCAGCGACTTGGCTTGGCCCAGGCGTTGATTCATGATCCCGACCTCATCTTCCTCGACGAGCCCACGTCTGGCCTCGATCCAATGGGTCGACGCATGGTGCGCGACGTCATTCGTGCGCAGCGCGATCGGGGTGCCACGGTCTTTCTGAACTCGCATCTGCTCAGCGAGATCGAGGTCACCTGCGACCGCGTCGCCTTCATCAAGGCAGGTGAAGTCGTGGCGACGCAGTCCCTCGGGACCGCCATCGAAGGACTCCAGGTCACCGTGCACGCAGCGAACGTCTCGGACGGTGCGGTTGGCGGCTTGGCGCAGTGGGCCACCGCGGCGCGATTCGACGCCGGCCAACTCACCTTCAGCGTCCCGTCGGACACTGTGCTGCCCGATATCATGCGCCATCTCGTGGGCGCTGGGACTGACATCTTTCGCGTGACGCCGCAGCGCGTGTCGCTCGAGGACATGTTCGTCTCACTCGTCGGCGAGGATAAGGGACTATGAATGCCACCTTGATCATGGCCGGGATCACATTGCGCGAAGCCGCGCGGCGGAAGATTCTGTGGACCGCGCTCATTGCCGCCCTGCTGTTGCTCGCCGTATTCACGGTTGCCCTTCGCCTGCAGGTCGCCGAGTTCCAGGGACGGTCGATGTCGCCGTTCGTGCGCTATCAGGTGGAGAGCGGGATGCTGATGGTGGGCCTCTATACCTGCGACCTGCTCGCGGTCGTCATGACGATTCTCACGTCGATCGATACCATCGCCGGCGAGATCAGCTCGGGGACGATCCAGGCGATCGCCACCAAGCCCATCGCGCGATGGCAGATTGTGCTCGGCAAGTACCTCGGTTTCGTCGCCATGATCGTCGTTTACGTGGCGCTCACGTTCCTCGGTACCATAGCTGTCGGGTATGGCGCCACGGGAATTCTGCCCGAGCACCCGGTACGCGGTTTTCTCCTGATTGCCGGCGAGTGTGTGCTGGTATTGGGCGTGACCTTCATGCTCGGTACGTGGTTCTCGACCCTGACGAGCGGGGTACTGGCGCTCGGTCTTCAGGGGGTCGCATTCATGGGTGGCTGGCTCGAACAGGTGAGCGGTTTTTCCCAGAGCGCGCACATCGTGACTCTCGGCGTTGTGTCGAGCCTCATCCTGCCGAGTGAGGCCCTGTGGCGCCGCGCCGCATACGAGATGCAGACGCCACTTACCGGGTCATTGTCGTTTTCACCGTTCGCGAATGTCTCGATTCCGAGTGGGACGGCGGTGTGGTATGCGGTGGGGTATCTCATCTGTGTGATGGGGGTGGTGGGAAAGTCCTTTTACAAGAGGGATCTTTGACGGCGCGAACGGCTAACTGCGCTGACTCCCTGACGGCGCTGACTCCCTAACTGCGCCAACTCCCTGACTACGCTGACTCCCTGACTACGCTGACTCCCTGACGGCGGCTGACGGCGGCTGACGGCGGCTGACGGCGGCTGACGGCGGCTGACGGCGGCTGGAGGCGGCGATCGGCGGCTGACTCTCTAGAAGCGATCGCTGCGAGCCTTGGATTCGGGGTGGCGGAGCAGCGAGTCGAGCATTCGTGAGATCGTTACCAATCGATGGTGCATTCGCCAGTACGTTGTCTCCGGGATCCTGCTGGCGTTGAGGTTCCCGCGGAGGTGTCGGATGGTCTCTTCAGCGGATGCACGCGAGGTTCGGAGGAACCGCGCCCGGTCTGCGCCGGGCCCGCGACCGAAACCTTCCGAGATATTCGCCCCGATGGATTGCGCGGAATCTCGGAGCTGCTCGACGTGCAGCAGCCGGGGAGTGGACGCGATCAGCTGCATGATCTCACCAGCTACGAGATCCGCTGCATCGAGGACGGCGAGGTTGCGGTGTAGCGTCATGCGCAACGCTGGAGCATTTCGGACGAGAACGCGCAATCATAACCCTTCAATCCCTCCCAATCGCCCGCCGCCGTAAGTCCGCCGTAAGTCCGCCGTAAGTCCGCCGTAAGTCCGCCGTAAGTCCGTCGTAAGTCCGCCGTAAGTCCGCCTTGTGCTAAGCCGCCGTTAGGGAGTCAGCGCAGTTAGGGAGTCAGCGCAGTTAGGGAGTCAGCGCAGTTAGGGAGTCAGCGCCGTCAGGGAGTCAGCGCCGTCAGCCGTTCGCGCCGTTCATCTTCCAGGCCAAGCAAACAACCCCCCCGCTACCGGCGCCCTCCTCCCTTGCGCAACATCCCCTGGCTCCCTCGCGATCCCGATCGTCGGATCCCCGCTCGTGAACCGAATCTCGAGTCCTCTTCCCTGGTCACGTTGAATCGGCATGGCGAAATCGAGCCGGTACAATCGTTTCGATTGCGTTGGGTACGCCCCGAGCAGGCTGATTCCAATACTCTGACGAGCCGCGTCGACGCCATATGGCACGTCGCCGGCCCATATTCTTGCTGCATCGGCGAACAGGGCGAATCCGAGATCGGTTTGACGGAGCGCGCGAGGGTGAGCCCATCTGATTTCGGTTCGCACCACGTTCCGCCGGCCACCGGCAATGGACGATCCGAGATATCCGCGTGCGCCGCCGTCGGGATCGGAGAGTGAAAGCTGCGTCGGCAATTGGGCGTGTTCGAGGCTCGAAAAATTGTCCTGGACTCCGATCGTGAGGCGCGGCGTCGGCGTGAAATGGGCGACGACCAGTGCGTTGGCGATGGTTGATTGATGCGATCCCGCCGCGAAGTCGCGGCTCGCCTCTGCTTCGAGATCCCCGACGATCACTGCCTTGGCCGAAGCGGCGCCCAGATAGATGCTGTTGGCGAGCAGCAGATCGCGCCTCGTGCCGGCTCCCGGCGCTGCCACGCCGCCGACCTGCCAGCCGATCATTATGTCCTGGGGTGCGAACAATGCGTCGAGTCCGGTACGCGTGATGTAGCGAACGCGGCGTAATCCAACCATTCCGCCGAGACGAACGGCGTGAGCGGCCTCGAGGCGGCCGACGAGCGACGAATCGTTGAAGGAGACGGCGCCGGAGTCCGACACGATGAGGACGCGCGATGCGGGCCTGAGCGTCGAGCCGAGTGCCACCGGGCCCCAGAGTGCCAGGGTCGGACCGAGCCTCGACCGAAAGACGCCGCCGACCGACCATTGCCGCTCATGTACCTCGATGGCCTCGTCGTCGCCAACGGGACGGAGGATGATCGGGAAGTCGTCGCCGTTCCGAAAGCTCGCGTGCCAGGCACCACGCTGAAAGTCTGATAGAAAGAGGCGCGACAGTTCGATCTCGGCGTGACTCCCGAGCGGATCACGCTCGGCTTGAAAACGCGTCAGGATCGGTTGGTCGAACGGAGCGGATTCCGCGACTTCGACTCTGACGCTGCCGCGGTAGGCACGGCTGCGGCCGCGTTCGCCACCGGCGATGAGACGGAGCCCGCGGCCGCCGACGTTTTCATTTCCGAGCGAGAGCGCGGAAGGAACACCGTGCTGGAGGCGACCCGAGACGAGCACGGGAATTTCGTCCGTGGTATGGATGTCGATGACGACGCCACCGGCTGCATCCGATCGAGTCGCGGCGGTGGCCCAGGCCAGAAATGGCAGGCTGCGGAGGACGCGGACCGACTCGGCAACGCGAGCGGCAGAGCAGACATCGCCCTGGCTGAACAGCAGATACGTTCGAATGACATCGGCCCGAGTGGTCGCGTGGTGCAAGCCAAACGCCCGCGCAATCGTTTGCCATTTGCGGGCGCTGCCGGCGAACGGTGGCCGACCTGGGTCGATGATGAGCGAATCGATGGTGCGCCCGTTGCACGACGCCAGTGCCGGAACGGATTGCGCCCGCGCGTCGGGCGAGACGGTCGCGCCGGCGAGCGATACTGTGACGTACAGCGTGAGATGGCGAAGAGAACTGGCGTTCATCCCGGTGAAGACATGCCGTCTGGGAATTCAGGCGACCTCCTCCTTGGTGAGCAAATCGCGGACTTGTCCGCCAGCGGCGGCGCAAATCATTGGACCTTGACCCCACCCGGCGTGCGTACTTCCCTTGTATCCTGATCCGTTGCGTTCATTCGGTACGGAGTCGAAACAGTCGAGCCGGCCACGCCTTTGATGACCTCCAACCGCGACGAATGAAGGTCTTCATCACCGGCGGGAACGGATTCATCGGCAGTCAGGTCGTGAAGAAACTGGTCGCCCTGGACCATCACGTCGTCTGTCTGCTCCGCTCCAACAGCCGCACCGACCGCATCGATCGATTGCCGTTTGACCGCGCTCTGGGCGACGTACGCGATGCCGAGTCGGTTCGCGTGGCGATGGCAGGCTGCGACTGCACCGTCCATCTCGCTGCGCCGTCGTCATGGGAAGACGACGCGTCACCGTCGGTCGGGCACATCATAGAAGGCGGCACACGCAACGTGCTCGACGCAGCGAGTGCGTTGCCTGATCATCGGGTGGTGTTCGTCTCGAGCACGGCGGCAATCAACGCCTCGGATACACCCCAGATATTCGACGAGCGCACCGACTTTGCCATCACGGACGGGTCGCTGTACTACGCGCACGCTAAGCATCGCGCGGAGCTCGCGGCGGGCGACGCCTTTTCGTGTGGGGTTCCAGTGATCGTCGTCAACCCGGCCGAGGTGTATGGCCCGGGCGACACATCGCTCGTGACCGCAGGGAACCTCATCGACTTCGCCAAGTCGAATCCAGTGCTCGTCTGCCGCGGCGGTACGGGGATAGTGCACGTCGAGGACGTCGCCGCCGGCATCGTCGCCGCGCTCGAACGGGGACGACCTGGCGAGCGGTACATCCTCGGTGGCGAGAACGTCACTATTCGGCAACTCGCCGAGCTCTGCGTCGAACTGCTCGGGCGGCGCGCCAAGATCGTGACCATTCCCAATGGGCTGGTCCGTGCGGTGTCACACGTCGGAATGCGGCTGCGCCTTCCGCTGCCGTACAATCCATACGTCGTCCCGTACGCGACGCGCTACTGGTTCGTCGACAGCACCAAAGCCGAGCGTGAGCTCGGTGTGACCTTCAGGCGCGCGCGCGACACCATTCAGTCTACGCTCGCCTGGCTGAGCGAGACGGGATTGCTTCCCTCGTGAGTGAGAGGCCGCCACCGCGCCCATGGCTCTTCGGGCTGGCGGCGCTTCCGTATGGGATCTTCAACGGCATCGTCGTGTTGGCGCTTCCGTATCTCCTGCGCAGGCAGGGTATATCGGTGCAGCGCATCGCGTCGATTGGCGCGCTCGTGCAGGCCCCAGCGATCTGGTATTTCCTCTGGGCCCCAATCGTGGACGTGGGACTGCGTCGCCGCACATGGGTCATCGTGCTCTCCGTGGCGAGCGGCGCATGCGCCGCCATTGCGCTCGGCGCCGACATGACGACGGCACTGGGCACAGTGACAGCACTCCTCGTCGTCGGCTCGGTGATCAATCAGCCCATCTCGAGCGCGTTGGGCGGCCTCGCGGCCGCGGTCATGCCGAATGAATTTCGCGGCCGCGCCGCGGGGTGGGGTGAAGCAGGAATGCTCGGCGGCGGAGTCGTCGTTGCTGCACTCGTCCTCTGGACGGCAGCGCACATGCCGGCCATGGCCACGGCACTCGTCGTCGGTCTGTCCATTGCGTTGCCATCCGGGGTGGTACTGGTAATCGGCGAGCCCGCACGGCCGGCCCTGGGCGCTCGCGAACGAATCTCGGGTATGCTGCGCGAGATACGGGGAACCCTCGAGCGGCGCGACGTCTGGCTAGCGTTCGCCTTCTTCGTGAGTCCCGTCGGCGCGGGTGCGCTTATGGGCCTTTTTTCAGCAATGGCGGTGGACTACCACGCGTCCGGCGACGTCGTCATAGCCGTCGGCCTCGGTGGCGGTCTGATCACGGCCGTTGGCGCGCTCATTGGAGGCTTCATCTGTGACCGGTTCGATCGCTGGCGCATGTATCCGATCACGGGCCTGCTCCTCGCGGTGAGTGGCGGTGCGATGATCCTGGGGCCGCTCACGCCGGCGACGTACGCCGTGGGCGTCGCGACCTACTCGTTCGCCGGCGGCCTTGCCTACGCGGCGTTCATGGCACTCGCGCTCGAGCTGCTCGCCTCCGGTACCGCGGCGAGCGGCACGCGGTTCACGTTGTTCATTGCGTCGACGAACATCCCTCTGGTGTACATGATGTGGCTGGAGGGGATCGGACACACCTATTTCGGCGTGCACGGCATGCTCGCGATCGACGCCGTGTCGAACGGCGCGTCTGGACTCATCTTTCTGGCGTGGCTGGCTCGCGCCAGACCCCACGCGTCCAATCACCATACCTGATTTGCATCATCCAGCAAATGACGCGATAGGCTCGGCAGTGCCCGAGAGGGCCGGCAAGCGAGCCTGGATCGGCTTGGCGGTCTTGAGCCTGCCGACCATCCTGCTTGCCCTCGACCTGAGCGTTCTCTATCTGGCGCTGCCGCGTCTGAGCGCCGATCTGGGCGCCACGAGCACCGAGCAACTGTGGATCACCGACATATACGGATTCGTCACTGCCGGGTTCCTCGTGACGATGGGCACGCTCGGCGATCGCATTGGGCGGCGGAAGCTGCTGCTCCTTGGCGCGGCGGCATTCGGCCTCGCGTCGATCTGCGCAGCATACTCGACGAGCGTCGCGATGCTGGTGGCCGCACGTGCCCTCATGGGTCTGGCCGGCGCGACGTTGATGCCGTCCACACTCGCACTGATCAGCAACATGTTCCGCGATGCCGGCGAACGAGCGGCGGCCATCGCGCTGTGGACGGCCTGTTTCATGGTTGGAGCCACCATCGGCCCGATCGTCGGCGGGGTGCTCCTCGAACATTTCCGGTGGGGCGCACTCTTTCTGATGGGCGTGCCGGTCATGCTGTTGCTGCTTGCCACCGGACCGTTCTTCCTCCCCGAGTTTCGCGATGCAACCACCGCACCGCTCGACGCGGCGAGCGTGGCCCTGTCACTGGCCGCCATCCTGCCGTTCGTCTACGCGGTGAAGTCACTCGCGAGAGACGGCGTGACGGTCGTGACCTTTCCCGCCGTCGTCTTCGCCGCCGCATGCGGCGTGGTGTTCGTGAAACGGCAACGAGTACTTGCCAGTCCTCTGATCGACCTGCGGCTCTTTCGCGTTCCGGCGTTCAGTGCCGCGCTGCTCATTCTGATGTTCGGCTTGGCGGCGCAGAGTGGTATCCTGTTGCTGTTGAGCGAGCACCTCCAGATCGTCGAGGGGCTGTCGCCCCTGAAGGCTGGCTGGGCGATGCTGCCGGCGCCGATCGCGATGGTGGTGGGCTGCATCATCGCACCATTCGTCACGCGCGTGCTGCATCCGCGGTGGATCGTGAGCGTTGGCCTCTGGATCTCGGCTGCCGGCTACCTGCTCCTTGCCCAGGTGACCGGCACTGGAGCGGTGAGGCTGCTCGTGGCTGCCGCCATCCTCGTTTTTTTTGGCATTGGTCCAATGGTGGTGTTCAGTCAGGATCTCGTCGTCGGATCCGCGCCGCCCGAGAAGGCCGGATCGGCGGCCGCGCTGTCCGAGGCGAGCGGAGACTTTGGTATTGCGTTGGGTGTTGCCGTGTTTGGAAGCATCAGCACGGCGATTTACAATCACCGTCTCGCCGTGCTTCCGTCGGGGCTGCCGGGGGACATTGCCCGACTGGCGAGAGAGAGCATTGGCGGCGCTCGCGAGGCGGCGCGCCATCTACCCAGCGCGCAAGGAACAGAGTTGCTGCTGCAGGCCCAGGGCGCGTTTACGGGCGGGCTCCGTGCTGCAGCGCTCGCGGGCGCCGTCGTCAGCGCCGTGCTTGCGATCGGTGCAGCAACGAGACTCGGGACACCAGACTCGGGACACGAGACACGAGACACGAGACACGAGACACGAGACACATAGCGCCCCCTGATCCGAACTCGTACGTTGATGTACGGATTCAGTCTGGAACTCCCTGCTCCCGCTTCGACGCATCCTGCATATGCGCTGTCATGGCTCCGTGCTGTCCCGCCGCGCACCCGCGTGCGCAGTCTTCCTCCTCATGGGCGCCGCAGCCTGCGCACCACATGAGGCGTCGCCAAGCCTCGCGGGCGACTGGGACGCCTACGTCGCGCTCGGCTCCGCCCAGCGCGCCGGATTCGAGGGCTGGCGGCGAATGGGATTCGCGCACTTCACCGGGCGCGACACGAGCATTGCTGGATCGATCCGCCGGCGCACCGGCGAGCCCATGGTCGACGTCACCCATTTCGCGGTGCACTTGGATACCGTGGTGCTCAGCGGCGGCGGCGATCAATCGCTCAGCGCCGTCTGGCACGGCGACACGCTCACTGGCGAGCTGCTCACTGCGGGCAAGCCGGCGGGACGGCGTATGCGTCTCGTCCGCCGCACGACGCCGTTCGTGGTCGAGCAGCAGTACGCACTCTGGCCGGGGGCCGTGTCGGATTCGCAATATGCCGTGACCGAAGACACCGCCGTGTTCATGAAGACGCGGGACGGCGCGCGGTTGGTCAGCTACATTGCGCGTCCAGTGGGCAACGGACCATTTGGCGTGGTCCTGCAGCGAACGCCTTACACCCGTATTCTCCATCCTGCCGGCCGGTATTGGGCGTCGCGCGGATACATCTTCGTCGCGCAACACGTGCGCGGCCGGGACGTCTCGGATGGCAAGGATTTTGGCGACTACGACACCGACGTACGTGACGGATATGACGCCGTCGAGTGGGCGGCCAGGTTGCCTGGTGCCAACGGCCACGTGGGATTGATCGGGCACTCCGACGAGGGCCGGCTCGCATGGTATGCCGCAGTCAGTGCGCCGCCGCATCTCGCGGCCATCGCGCCCTCGGCCGCGACCAGCGACCCGTGGCGCATTGTTCCGTATGAAGACATGGTATTCTCGCCGATCAACGTCGCCTGGGCGTGTCTCATGCGTGCGCGCACGCTGCAGAACACCAGCGATCTCGACATCGGGGCGGCGCTCACGCGCCTGCCGCTCAGCGACCTGCCACAGCGGCTCGGCTGCGGTGACGTGCCGCTCTGGGATCGATGGATTGCGCACCCAACGCTCGACGCGTATTGGCGCGATCACGCCGTGACCACCAACATTGCGAGAGTGCGGGCGCCCGTGCTCCAGATCTCCGGGTGGTACGATGATTCCCGCGGGCCGATCGACTACACCAATGCGCTGAACAAGGTGCCGGGGCATCCGTTCATTCGGCTCGTGATGGGGCCGGGGGCGCACAAGGGCGTCGACTACGTGGCCGGCGACTTCGGGCCGCAGTCACGCGTGGAGACGCGGCGCCTTCAGCTCCGCTGGTTCGATCACTATCTGCTGGGCAAGGATAACGGTGTCGATCGGGAGCCACCGGTGGACGTGTTCGTGTTTGGCGACAACACGTGGCGGAAGGAAGCGGCGTGGCCGCTGGCGCGTGCCGTTCCTACCAACTGGTACGTGACATCCGGCGGCAACGCCAGGACGAGTACAGGCGACGGCGTGCTCGATACCATTCCGCCTACCGGAGCGGTGGCCGACACGTTCACCTACGATCCGGCGAATCCGACGCCGTTCCTCATCGATTCACGGGAGCTCGAGACGTCGCTCAACGAGGACTTCACGGCGCTCAATGCATCGCGACACGATGCGCTGGTGTTCACGTCGAAACCATTGACCAAGCCCATCGAGGTGACAGGGCAGATGTCCGCCACGCTCTGGGCGGCGAGCGACGCCAAGGACACGGACTGGAATGTCATGCTGCTCGACGTGTTTCCCGACGGACACGCCGAGCGCGTACAGGACGGCGTGGCGCGGGCACGCTTTCGCCAAGGGTTCGACAAGGAAGTGATGCTGACTCCCGGAAGCGTCGAGCGCTATGACATGGACTTGTGGTTCACATCCCGCGTGTTCGCGCCGGGCCATCGTCTCAGAGTGAGCGTGTCGTCGGCGTTGTTCCCGAAGTACGATCGCAACCTGAATACCGGTGGCAACAACGAACGCGACTCCACGTTCGTTGTTGCGCACCAGCGACTCGTGCACGACACCGCGCACCCGTCACACGTGGTGCTGCCGGTAGTACCACGGTAGGTCCCGCTAGACTACTTCCCTCAGGTGTTGCTTCACCTTCAGGTCGGAGCAGCCGAGTGACTTGCCGTCCGCGACGAGCGTGAGCACCAGCGCGTACTTTCCCGCGACGGGAGAACGCATGGTGAGCACGCGCGTCAGCATGGCATTGCCGCTGCGGTCGGCCACCAGATCCGTCATCTGCTGGACCGGCCCGGCAACGCCGCCGGGCAGCTTACAACTTCCCTGAACAAGACGCCAACGGACGGCGGTTCCGGCGGCGGCGTGCAGGTCCAGTCGGACTTTGGTCTCGTATCGCGTGTCGCCGATATACAATTCGGCTACGCCCGACGCTGGAGCGTCCTCGAACGTCCCGGCCCAGATCGGGCGGTCCCGCTGAAATGCGGTGGCGCAGGCGTCCAGTGTGCCGACAACGAGCAGCACGGCACACGCGAGCCTCACGCCATGTCCGAGGACGGTGGTGGGTGTCGTATTCATGATCATTCGGTGACCCCAGAGTCTGAGTGTCACTGCTGCTTCACGAAGCGCATACGCTGCCCGCTCATCGAGTAGGTGAGCGTGTCGTGCGCGATCCGGCCGACGATGAGCCCGGGGCGCCCGTCCATCGCCTTGCCGCCGCTGAAGGTCACCATCCCATTAGTGATGCTGTATTTTCCCTTGCTATCGAACGCGGCGATGTTGGACGAGATCAGTGAGTGGAAGCTGCCGTCGCCCTCGAGCACGTACTCGCCCTTCGCAATCGATCCGAACGGCACCATCGGGAACGGCAGCGGTTGATCGTTCACGGTCACCAACTGATAGACGCCCGTGGGCCCATCGCTGGCGGCGGCGGCGCGCTTCTCCGACTCGCCCAGTCCTTTCGCATCCACCCCGCTTGGTCCAAAACTTCCGGCGCCGTACGAGCGCCCCTGCTTCTTGAGCGACGCGCGCGTCGCGTCGAAGAAGAGATCACGCTCGTTAGTCACGGCGCGCGCGTAGCCGTTGGAGGTGGGCTCGAATCGCTCGAACGTCACGCGAAACTCGCCCGGCTTGTCCTGAGTAAAGCGCACCATTCGCCAGGTCGTCACCATTCCGCGGTCGTCGACCTTGGCGAGGTGATGCTCGACGGTGACCTCCGAGCACGCGCGGTTGAACCCCGCCTGGTAGCTGGTCGAGCAATATGCGTAGTCATATCCGCGCTCGAGCGTGTCGACCAGCAAATGCTCCTCGTACATACGGACAAAACCGGAGTCCGAACGATAGCTGCCGATGTGGAACACCGGCTTCTTCGGCGTGCCGGCAACCTCTGCGGCCTGGATGATCGCGGCGGTGAGCGTCGCTGGTGACTCGGCGTTGATCACGACCGCGTCCTTTGTTGGGTCGTAGCCTTGCTGGGCGGCCAGCACCGCGGGCGCGGCGACCAGGCCCAGCACCATCCAGGCTCGCAATGCAGAGACGGTCATCTATTTCTTCGTCCAGGTGAAGGTCAGGTTCTCATAGTTCGTCTTGGCGGTCTTCCCGTCTTCCTGAATTTCGAAGGGCGGGTTGCCGGTGAACTTCGCCACGATCTTGGCCATGAAGCCGTCCACCTCGGTGGTCACCACGGACCCGTCGATCTTGATCTTGCCTTTGAGATCCGAGTCCTTCGCCTTGGCCTGTCCCCTCTCCTGGATCATGTGGTGCCAATGCGATTGGAACTCAGTGGCGGTGAACTCGTAGTTTGCGCCTACGATCACCCCCCCGTCTGGCTTGTTAAAGGGAATCGGCGCGTTGTTCACCTCGGTCAGCTCCCAGTTGCCTATGAGGTCCTGTGGGGTGATGGCTTTGGTCGAGGCGACTGCCTTCGGCGCCATTGAACTGAGCACGGCCTTTGACTCATCGGTTGGCGGCGCGAAGACGCTGGCGTCGGCCACGACTGCATCGCCCGCCGCGGGTAGCCGCTCCATGGCTTTGCTGAAGGCGATGGCGAACCCCTGCTCGACACCTTCCACCGCGCTCGCCGAGTCGTAGCTCATCTTCATCATCTGCATGAACGGAATGGACTTGTCCCCGATGGCGAGCGCGAAGTCCTTGTAGAGCTGATCGCCCGTCACGGAATTCAGGACGACGTCCACGCGGGCCATCCAAAAGTTGCCCGACTTCACGGTGCCCGAACGCGACCAGAATGGGTGATTCTTGTCCTCCCAGCTCTTTTCCAGGTTCTGCGAATGGGGCAGCACGCGAACCAGCATATACGCGTCCGCGCCAGCCTTCTTGGCTATCTCGCCAAGTGCGCGCCGGAACGCCACGGTGTTGGTAAACACCGAGTCGCGTGTCAAATCGCCTCGCTTGGCGACGTTCGGGTCCGAGTAATTGCCGTAAGCAGCGTTCTCGAAATCGAAATGAAGGGCACCCTGTCCAGCCGTGACTCGGTTGTAGTCCTTCGCCATAAAGGTGAGGGAGCTATGCGCCATCTTGTCGTACCGCCGGTACACGGAAACGAGATCCTTGTAGCTCTGGCCACTCTTAAGCATCTCTTGCTTCTGCGCCGGCTCCATGGCGGCGAGGTAGGCATCGTCCCAGACGGCGGCGACGCTCGCAGCGGTGGCGGCCAGCGGCAGCACGCGCATGCCTTTCTTGCCGAGCGCCTCTACGGCGGCGTGCTCCGCGTAATCGAGCACCGGTTGGCTGCTGATTCCGCCCGTCAGCCTAGTGTGGATTTGTGGATCCCCATAGACCTCGATCAATGCCACGGTCTTGGGCGTCTGGGCCTGAGCAATCGAGCCGGGCAGGGCGACCATGCCGACGGCGAGAGCGAGGAAGTATCTGAGGCGGTTCTGCATCGTCGCGGAGGGGTAGAAAGGTGTGTGTGGTGTTCGAGCAAACGGTCCGCTTGCGGTGCCGCGGCGTGGGGGGGTAGGCCACCTTTGACAGTCGTGGCTGCCGAGCGGTACGTTTGCAACCCTAATTGCGGGCCGTTTGCTGCCCGTTTGTTCGCCCGATTTCGGTGTTCGCGGGCTCGCTCTACGACCTTTCCGCCATCTCGATGCCGAGCAGGGCCCCACAAGGCAACGCACCGCCCGATTCTGTTCGGGTGCACCTCTTCGGCCTCCCTGACGTTCGGAGATCCGATGGCCGCGCGGTTCACGAGCTGACGGCGTTCCCTCGCCGGCTTGCCGTGGTGGGCGCGCTCGCCGTTTGCCCAACCGGCATGGCGCGTGGCCAGCTCTGTGACCTGCTCTGGCCCGATCTCGACGCCACGGCAGCCGATCGCCGGCTGGATTCTGTACTGCAAGCGTTGCGCGCCTGCTCGCTTGGAATCGACGAGGAAGGCGGCGTAGTTCGGTTGGCGGAACCGCTTCCCAGCGTGGATCTGTGGGAGTTCGAACACGCCGTCGAGCGCGGGTCAGCTGAGGACGCGGTCTACCTGTACCGCCGCGGTGATCTGCTCGACGGTGTGGTCGTGGACGACGGCCGTGCGTGGGAACTTTGGGTCGAGACGCAGCGTCGGCGCATTCGTGGTGAGCTGCAGCGGTTGGCCGCGCGGGCGGCTCGGGCCGACGGAGCGGAGCAATCGGAATCGCCGGCGCGTCCCCAGGCACCGCCAGCGCCGCACTTTCGGCCGAAGCATCGCCGCTTTCGCCCCCTGGTCGTGTCCGCGCTCGTGCTCGTTGGAGGCCTCGCCAGCGGCGCGCCGCGCAAGCCGGGGGTGGCGACAGTCGCCGCGGCGGAGACTCGGCACCGGGTTCTCGTACTGCCGTTCGAGTTCGTCGGCGACCCGGGGCTGTCCTTTCTCGCCGACGGCATAGTCGATCTGCTCGCGACGCGTCTCGACGGGGTGGCCGGCGTGCGCACTGTCGATCCGTTTACGTCGGTCAACCTGGCGAACACGCACGGCGGCCCGACGTCGGTAGACGTGGGCTCGCGGCTGGCACGCGAGATCGGAGCCGATCAGTTCATTGCCGGCAGCATCGTCGCCGACAACGGCCGGCTCGAATTCCGCGCCACTCTTTACGCAGCGCAGGGCCGCGTGGCGGGCGCTGCAAGCGCCGTGGCGGTGCGCCAGGACAGCGTGCTATCGGCGGTGGATGACCTCGCGAGGCGGCTGGTTCCACCGGAGCTGACCAGAGGCTCGTCGGAGATTGGCCGGATCGCAGCAATGACCACATCCTCCTTTCCGGCCCTGCGCGCATACCTCGGCGCTGAGCAGGCGTTCCGCCGCGGAGCATTCGACGATGCCGTAGACGGTTTCCGACGCGCCACCCAGATCGACAGCACTTTTGCTCTTGCCTGGTATAGGCTGAGTGTTGCCCTCGACTGGAGCGGCATCACGCTCGCCGCCACCGAACATATCGACGAAGAAGTACAGCGCGGGCTCGACCGCCTGCCGGCGCATTATCGGGAACTCGTGCTCGCGGGTATGGCGTTGCGACTGCGGTCCGCGTCAGAGGCGGAGCAGCGTCTCTTGCGGGTGGTCGCCGACTACCCAGAGGACGTGGACGGATGGGCGGAGCTGGGCGAGGTCTATTTCCATCGCGGACCATGGATGAACCGCCCGTACACCGAATCGCGCCAGATCTTTGAGCGCGTGGTACGCCTGGATCCAATCAATCCGGTGGGCTGGCTGCACCTCGCGCGCATTGCGGCCTTCCAGGGTCGGGCGCGCGACCTCGACTCGCTCGTCGCCGGGACTCTGGCACTCGACCCACCCGCGGACCGAGTGGTCGAGCTTCTCGGGCTGCGAATTGCGCTGGGAACATCGGCGGACACGGCGGGATTGCGGGTGGCTGCACGACGGACCAGTCGTAGCGGCAACGCGGCCGGTGTGGAGATGGCTGGCTGGCGGGTGGCGATGCACGGCCGCTCGCCGGCTGTAGCGCTCGTGATTGCACGCGTACTCGACGACCCTGCGCAGGGCCCCGCGGTCCGCTGCCTATCGCATCTTCTCGCGGCGCATCTGCTGGCGGCCATGGGTCGCTGGACGGAGGCGGAGCGCGAGATAGAAATGGGTGGTTATGACCAGCAACTTGCGGCGCAGGTCTGGGCGTCGCTGCTCATGTCGCCCTATGCGCCAGGTTCACCGGAACTCCTCCGCCGTGCGGAGGAGGCGCTGCTTCACGCGCCCGTGCACTCGATCGCGCACGAGGGTGATGTGCTGCTCCTGAGCAACCGCGACTATTTGCGCGATGTACGACGCGAATACGTGCTCGGCGCGCTCGCCGCCCGCAGGGGCGACGTCGCGGCGGTACAGACCCGGATCCACGCGTTGGACGCTTCGGCGGCCGACGATTCTTCGCTGCGCTCGGCGGGCGGCGCGCCACCGATTCGCGAAGTGGCGCGCCTCTTCTCCGCGCAGCTTCGCGCACGTATCGCGCTGTCGCTCGGCGACACGGCTGCGGCCGTGGCACTCTACGACTCCCACATTCCGCAGGCCACCCAGGCAGCCACTGTCACCGTAGAGACCTACACGGCGGTTGGAGAACGGTATCTGCACGGGTTGCTGTTGGCGAGCCGCGATCCCGGGCGCGCCGAACGATTTCTGCGTGCCGTGCCCGAAGACCCGGGATACGCCGGGATCTATTATGCACCGGCGGCGCTGGCGCTCGCGCACATCGCTGAGGCAAGCAGCGATACGGCCAGTGCGGTCGCCGAGTACCGCGAGGTGCTCACGCGCTGGCGTGACGCCGACGCCTTCATGCAGCCGATCGTCCGCGATGTGGCGGCCAATCTCGCGCGGCTCACCAGGCGTCGCCCGTGATTCGGTTGCGATTGCTGGGCGGCTTCTCGGCCACGACCGAAGATGGGCGGCCGGTTCCGCTGGTCGGCGCAAAGCGCATCGCAGTGTTGGCGTATATCGCCGCGGCGAAACCGATCGGCATGCACCGCCGTGACACGCTGCTGCCTCTCTTCTGGCCAGAGCATGCAGAGCCCGAGGCGCGGCGCGCGCTCCGGCATACCGTGTACGTGCTGCGGCGCTCGCTCGGCGCCGGCGCGATCGTGGGTGGCGGCGCGGACGAGATCGGGTTGTCGCCGAGCGAAGCATGGTGCGATGTGTCGGAGCTCGAGAGCGCGTCGCGGGATAGCCGAGATGAGGACGCGCTCGCGCTGTATTCCGGTGATTTCCTGGAGGGTGTGCGATTGTCGGGCTCAGCGGAGCTCGAGCAATGGCTCGACACGCGTCAACGCCAATTGCGCGACATCGCGGTCGCTGCTGCCTGGAGATTGGAAGTCACCATGCGTATGCATGGTGACATGAACGCGGCAATGGCCGCGGCCCGGAGAGCCCTCGAGTTCCGTCCCGCTGATCCGTCTAATGTGCGGCGCGCGATGACGGCGCTCGCGGAACTTGGTGCAAAGGAAGAGGCGCTCCGCGTATTCGAAGATTTTCGGCTGTACGCCGAGGAGCAACTCGGCCAACCTGCACACGCCGAGTTGCTCGAGCTGTCGCACGCCATTCGGCACGCCGAGGTGGCAGCAGTCCCCGTCGTGGCGCCGGCCTCGATAGCCGACGGAGCGGCGAGGGTGACGGCGCCTGCCGATTCGTCCGGCGCCCTCACAGCATTGCAGCGCCGGGTGCGCAACTTCTACCGCGATGCCGTTGCCGGTCGTGCAAAGCTCGCCGCATTGTCGGTCCTCGGACTCGCCGCGTGCGGCGCCGCTGTCCTCGGAGCGAACATGCTGCTTTCGATGCGGTCGCTGCCGGCGGCTGTGGCTCGCGGGACGTCGGTGTCGATTCTTCCGTTCGCAATCTATGGCGACTCCGTTCCCGCGAGATTGTCGCGCGGATTAGGTGATCTGCTCGCCACGCGCCTCGACGGCGTGGTCGGATCGTCGGTGGCCATTTCACGAAGTAACGCGGGCGGCGAGCGCGGGCTGGATCTCGAGCAGGCGCGCCGGATCGCCGCCACGGAAGGCGCTGGATGGTTTGTGCTCGCCAGCCTGACGCGCAGCGGACGACGCACCGAGCTGGATGCCCGCGTCTACCGTGACACGAGCGTCGTGGCGAGCGCAATGGCGAGCGGACGCGCGGACGACCTCTTTGCGCTTGTCGATACCCTCGCGCTCAACCTGATTGTCGATGTGGAGGCGCACGGCCGCCGTGGCGCTGCCGGCGAGTCGATGCCGCCCACCGCGTCGCTGAACGCGTATCGGGCCTTTCTATCCGGTGAGCGGCTCGTGGCAGCCGGCCGCGCGGCTGAGGCAATCGAGGAGTATCAGCGAGCGTCGCATGCCGACACGACCTTCTCACTCGCCGCGATGCGCGTGGCCTGGCTGGCGAACTGCGCGGGCGACTCGGCGCTGGCTCGCGAGCGTTGGACTTGGGCTTGAGCCATCAGGCGCTCCTTGGGTGGCGGCTGGAGGACCCGGGCGCTCTGGCGAACTTGCCCTGCCCCCCGCGTATCGCCCTGCGCTGAGTGTCCCGTGTCCCACGGGACACGAGAAACTCACAACGCACAACTCACCACTGGAAACTCGAACCTCGCCGACCGGCGTTAGTGGCCTGCAAGCCAGGCGCCCTGGTGCGCATGACCCGTATACTGACCACTGCAGGAGAACTGCAGGAGAACTGCAGGAGAACTGCAGGAGAACTGCAGAGGACCGTGAAGGATTGTCTCGCCTGGCGGGCTTGGCTGATGCCGTCGTTGACGGTCCGATGGTATCGCCCAGGTCGGGATCATCAACGATATAAGCGGAATGATTGTGGACTCGGCAATCACGGTTCATTCCATCAATACGCGCTTCCCTCTTCTGTACGCTTACAGTTCCCTTTTGCAGTTCCCTTTTATTCTGCAGTTCTCTGCAGCTCTCTTGCAGTTCTCTGCGACCTCTGCGTTAAAAGAAACACCCGTCCCCGCCCCCGACGCCCGCAATGCGGTAGAAAGACAAGCCGTCTCCCCGCCTCGGCGCTCCGCCGCTCATCACGCCCCCGGCGGCAATCGAAAGACCGCGAGCTGCGGCTTCAGAGCAGCCGACAGGGGTACGCCGCCTGGCGCCGAGAATTGAATGGTGACCGTAGCCGCACTCGTGGCGGTGTTCAGTCGGTAGTACGAGCTCGTTCCCGGAAACATCGTGACGGTCGTCGTGTCCGTTCCCAGAACGTGAACGGGCAGCGGGAATGCGAATGGGAATCCGCCGTACCCACCCGACGTGGAGTACAGGCGCGCCCATAACTGGCGCACGTTTCGTGTGAGGAACCGGTTTGCCGCCGGAGCGGTGGACCGGGGAAGGCCGGGCAGACTGTCCGTGTAGAGCGCGAGGCCAAAATTGGCAAAGAGTGCCGGGAACGGCTGGCCCGTGACGGATTCGATGTTGGCGACGCCGGTCACAGAGTTTTGATCAAGTTTCTTATATACTGCGTTGCCCATCTGGTCGCCCAGCCAGCGCGTCAGCAGCCAGTCGCCCCCGCGCCAGGAAAAGCCGTCGGCCGAGTCGTCCTGCAGCGTCACGCTCGCGGTATCCGGTTCCAGGGCGTACTCGTACGAGTCGAAGAGGAAGTCGGTGACGAACCCCTGCGACGAATCAGGAAAGATCTGTGTGGGATCCGTGCGACACGCCGTCCCTGGACATTTCTGCTCGTAATAGACGGAACCGAGCTCCTCGGCGATGATGCTCAACCCCTCGTCCAGCCATCCGAATTCGGGGTTGCCGTTGTGAATCACGACGTGCTGCGAGAAGGAGATCAGGTGCTGGAGTTCGTGCAGGAATGTCGACGGCACGTCGAACCCGACGTCAGTGACATTATGCGCGCAACTCGCGACGCCGCTCGGGTCGGGAACCATGGAGTAGAAGACTTCCCCGTTGTTGGAATTGGGATCATTGGCCCCACCCCCCAGGTCTTCCTCGTTGAAGAAGCCCGCCACGAATCCGTTCGTCTGGCATTGTGCCGCTGGCGTCAGCGCGTTCACGCGCGGCGTCATCAACATGATCACGCGCCCGTTCTGATCAATGTCAGAGGGAGGTCCGAATGCCACGGTATCGATGGGATACAAGGTCTGATCGAACAGGACGCCGAACGCCTGCAGTTGCGACGCGTTGAAGCCATTTGCCGGGGCCAGCGTATCCATATAGATAAGAACACTGTTGCCGGCGAACGCGAGTCGAGCGTCAACGTTGGTGAAGTTCGATCCCGACACATCGGCAAGCACGCGGAACCGTCGAACGCTGCCGACTGGCGGCGGCGCGATGTCTGCCCGGATAACCATTCGCGAGGCGGCCATTCCTGGAGCTGCAATCGGGCTCCGCCATATACCGGCGCGGACTTTGGTACTCGCGCGTGCGCGAAGCATGCGATCGAACGAGCGCTGGTTGGTTCCGGGTTGCTGCGACGGCACGAATCGTCGCGATACGGCCGCGAACGCCATCGATGGGTTCAGGGAATATGCAACCGGCGACGTCGAGACCGGCACGAGCGACGCGGCGGCCCCCACCCCGACGTTGAGGCGGAACGGAACGAATGTCATCGGAACCTGGCTCACGGCGAACTGCGGCACCACGATATAGCTGGCTCCGCCACCGGCCAGCGTCAACGCGTTGCCGCCATTCGTGCAGTCCACCCGCGCGGCCTGGGCGGACGACAACTGCAAAGTTCCCGCTACAGAGCATGGAGTAGACGAGAACGAGGGGCCTGTGGATGTCGTGGGCCCGGTGGTCGGCTCACTCCCATTTGCGCAACCGTTTACAGCGATCGCGATCACGCTGAAGGCGACCCCAACGACGGTGCGGTGCCGAATCGATAGAGACATACGTTCTTCGAGAGTCGAGGATGTACGTAGTACGAGAGAGCATGCCGACCGGCATGCCGCTGCGTACTCTTTCAGAGAAGACCCCCATGCATGAGTCGCGCCCTGAGGTGTTGCGTTTTCTTTGCGGAGAATACACATTCGGAATTCAAGGTTCCCGCATGGCGATTCCATCCCTTGGCTCCCTTATGAGAACTACGAATCTGTTAGTCGTGACGGCACTCTTCGGTGTCGTTGCCTGCACGAAGGCTGACCGTTCGTCAGCAGATACCGCGGCGGTGGCCGCGAATGCTCCGGCAATCGTCGATTCGGCCGTCAACGCAACCCCGGCGTCGACGACGTCGGCGACACCTGCCACGTCTGCGACAACAAAGACATCGACCCCGACACCAGTCGCGACGCCTTCGACCAAGGCGCCGGCTGCGATAGCTCCAGCCAGCGCTACGCCTGCTCGTCCTGCGCCGCCGCAACCGGGCGCCAAGCCAGTCGCCGCGCCGGCGCCCCCGCCGGCCGTTCCTGCTCCCGCAGCCGCTCCTGTCGCGGTTGCTCCACCGGCCAAGCCCGAGGTCGCCAAGCCCGAGGTCGCCAAGCCCGAGGTCGCCAAGCCCGAGGTCGCCAAGAGCGCCGTCGCCAGCAACCTGACAGATTCGCTGGGCAAGGCCGCCTACGAAGAGAACTGCCGCAAATGCCATGGCGTTCGCGGCGTTCCGCCCAAGACGATGCAAGCGAAGTATCCGAAGATCGCCACCTTCGACGCGGCGTTCGATGCCACGCACTCGGCGGATTCTGTGGTCACCATACTGACGAAAGGAAAGAACGCAGACATGACGTCCTTCAAGGACAAGTTGACACACGAGCAGATGGTCGCTGTGGCCGCGTACGTCAGGAGCTTGGCGAAATAGCTCGACCGCATGGCGCGCCGTCTTGTGTCAACAGGACGGCGGCGCTGTGCGTAGGCAGTAAGTCAGTGCGCGCTCGCGACGTCGCTTGTCCCTCCCCTGGCGTGCTCTCACTCAAGCCGCATCATGCCTCTACCGACCGTCCGGAAGCTCTCGCTCGCGATCGGCATAGCCACCGCAGGCATCATTGTAGCCGCCGCCATCGCGACGCGAGTGACACATGAGTTCCTGGATGATGCCCAGTGGGTAGCGCGCGTGCGTGACACGCGCGCGACGCTGCTAAAGCTGGACAACAACGTGGACCATGCCTCTCATGGGGTCCACATGTATTTGCTCACGGGGGACACCGTGTATGTGCGACGCTATCGCGCGAGCAGTGATTCCACCGTACAGGCGCTGAGGAAGTTGCGTGAGCTGGCCACCATCGACCCGTCGGTTGGCGCCACGTTGGACGCACTCGACACCGTTGTCACCAAGGTCCACACGCAATTGGAGGGAACCCTCGCCGATGAGGCCGACGAGCGTGCAAAGGACGCGCGTGTCGGCTTGGTCCGCGGCCCGGGCCAGCTACGAGCTGCGCAGATTGCCAACGTAGACTCGCTGATGATGCGCATCCAACACGCCGTACGCACGCTCGATGTGCACACGAACGGCCTGCTCGCCGAGCGGGCGTCGACACAGCGCACACGAGAGCAGCTGGCGTGGTTCACCTTGCTCTTGCTCGGTGCGGGGTCTATTGCCGTGGCCTTGAGCGCGCGGCGCACGGTTCGTGGTGATCTCCTGCGCCGGGAACAGGCAGAACGCGCGCTCCGTGCGTCGGAGGCGAAGTTCGCGGGCATTTTGGAGATGGCCGCCGATGCCATCATCTCGGCGAATGAGCAACAAGAGATCGTGCATTTCAATCGTGGCGCGGAAACGATCTTTGGCTATTCGGCAAGCGAGGTGATCGGTCAGAAGCTCGAGATGCTCCTGCCGGAGCGCTTCGCCAGTGGGCACCAGTCCCGAGTCAAGCGTTTCGCGGAGTCGGCTGAGTCGGCGCACGTCGTTGGCGCACGGCCGCAAGTCATTGGGCGGCGGCGCGACGGCAAGGAGTTCACGGCAGAGGCGTCTGTCTCCAAGCTGTTGATGCCCGAAGGCATGGTCTTCACCGTCGTGTTGCGCGACATCACGGAACGGAGGCGTACCGAGCGCCGCGAGCACGCCCTGGCGGAGGCGGGACAATGGTTGGCGATTCCGCTTGACTTCGATGCGCAGCTCGGCGCCGTCGCACGCATGCCGGTGGGAACAGTTGGGGATTGGTGCATCGTCGACGTGCTCGAAGACGGCGAGGGCGGCGCACAGATCCGGCGCGTAGCGAGCGTGCATCGGGATCCCGTGGTCAACGCACGTTTGCGCGCCGTCGAGGTGAACGGGCTACTGGTCGATTCGCCAGAGCGCGTGATCGATGTCCTCCGATCAGGCGCACCGGAAATCGTGGCGCCGCTGTCCGTCGAATGGCTGGAGGCTCACACTGTGGATGCGGAGCACCTCGCGATGTGGCGAGAGCTCGGCAGCAGCACGCTCCTGCTCGTGCCGCTGCAGGTACAGGGGCGCGTGCTGGGCGCCATGACGATCGGGAGCGCCCCCGGGCAGACGTTCAATGCGGATGACCTCGCGCTGGCCGTGCTGCTCGCCGCAAGGGCGGCCCCGGCAATTGACAGCGCGTTGCATCTGCGCCGCGCGGAGCGGGCGACTGCGGCTCGTGATCGCGTACTCGGCGTCGTTTCCCACGATCTGCGGAATTTCCTGAGCGCGATTACCATGTCCGCCGATTCGCTGCGGTCGGGTCCGCAGGAGTTCCTCGCCGACGGCCGGACGGAGTTGGTGCAGAACATCGTCGACTCGGCTGGCTGGATGCACCGACTCATGCAGGACTTGCTCGATGTCGCGAGCATCGAGGCTGGACGTCTGTCCATCGAACTCGACGAGCACGCAGTCTCGCCAATCGTCGAAGCCATCCGCGAGGTGTTCGCGGCACGCGCGCACGCGCAAGGCGTCGAACTCCGTGTCGAGATTCCTGCAGGATTACCGTTTATCCGAGTGGACGGGCAGCGCATCATGCAAGTGCTCTCGAATCTCGTCGGCAATGCACTCAAGTACACGGGCGCCGGCGGCAGCATTTGTCTCAGCGCCCGAGAGGTTGGCGGCGAGGTCGTGTTTGCGGTACAAGACACCGGTGCCGGCATAACCGCCGATGACCTGCCACAGGTGTTTCAACGATTCTGGCACTCGAACCGCGGCAGTGCGACGAGAGGCACCGGACTTGGCTTGGCCATCGCGCAAGGAATCGTGACCGGCCATGGCGGCCGGATCTGGGCGGAAAGCGAGGTTGGGAAGGGGAGCACGTTCTCGTTCTCCGTGCCGAGTGATGGACGCGGTGTCGCGAGTCCTGTGTCCATGAACCCGGCCATTACGGCGGACACGTAGCCAGGCCACATTCGGCGAGTAAGAATCTTTCGCTCAACTCGCTTCGGGAATTGTGAAGCGGAAGATCGAACCCTGGCCCTCGACGCTCTCCACTGAGATTTGACCGCCATGTGCTTCGACGATCGCCTTGGCGATCGCAAGCCCTAGTCCGGAGCCGGCAGGCGACGTGTTGTCGGCTTGCCAGAAGCGATCGAAAACGTGCGGAAGACTGACCGGCGAAATTCCCAGACCAGTATCGCTGACCGCGACTTCCACTGCTTTCGCCGCAGAGGCCACTTCGACCCCAATCTGACCGTTCGCCCGCGTGAACTTCAAAGCATTTCCGAGCAGATTCGACAGTACCTGGCGGAGGCGATCCCGATCGCCCACGACTGATGGTACGTCTCGAAGTGAGTCGAGCGTGATCCCAATGTGACGCTGGCGGGCCTCGGGCGCGAAGAGCTCCAACGTCTCTTCGACCAACGCGCCGATGTCGACGCGTTCTTTACGAATCGCGAATGTCCCGGCCTCCACGCGTCTCACGTCGAGCAGATCGCGAATGAGCCGATCCATGCTGTGCGCCGCGCGCCGGATGATGTGCACGTATCGCTGCCGGTCCGCGTCGAAATCGGTCAAGGCCAGCATGGTCTCGGCGGTGATGTCGATGGTATGCACGGGATTGCGCAGGTCGTGCGCGACCACTCCCAGCACTTCGTCGCGTATCCGCAGCGCACGTTCGGCTGCAGTGCGTGCCTCTCGTTCGCGATCCAGCAGGCGCGCGCGTTCGGCGAGGAGTGCCTCGCGCGCCCGTTCCGCCTCTGCACGTTTCGTTACGTCGAGCATCACGCCACAGTACTGCGTGACATGCCCGTGATCGTCTCGTCTGCCGCGGACCGTCGTCCGTAGCCAGACCGTACTTCCATCCGTTTTCACCGCACGACACTGAAACTCGCGCGTTTCGCCACTGTCTTCGGCCAACTGGCGCTTGAATTCCACCCAGCTCTCTCGATCCTCAGGGTGGATTGCCTTGGGCCAACTGTCTGCGCCCGCGAGCCATTGCTCCGGGGGAATCCCCAACACCTCGGCTGCGGCGCCGCTCACGAACGTGAACTGCCATGTATCGGCGTTCGCCTCCCAAACGATTGCGTCGAGACTGCCAATCAGTTGGAGGAACCGATTGCTCTCCATGTCCGCGCGGGCATGCTCCTCACGCTCGTGCGCGAGTTGCTGCGTCCGCTCCTGCGCCGCGTGACGGGCGCTGACATCGGTCATCACCCCGCGAAGGACGGTGTCCCCACCCGGGCGGCTCTTTACCACCCGAACGACGTCACTCAGCCATACGGCCCGTCCGTCTGCCGCAACGGCCCGATACTCGAACTCGTGTTCGTGCCCCTTGGCCGTTGCGTCGGCGAGGAGCTGCGTTGCTCGAGCGCGATCGTCAGGATGGATGTGCTTCGTCCAAAAATCATCTTCATCGAACCACTGCGACACCGGATAGCCGAGCACGCGCTCCGCGTGCGGGCTCACGAACACGAAGCGCCGGCTCGGGAGCGCCATCTCCCAGAGAATGGCGTTCGCGTTGCCGACGAGATCACCGAACCAGTCGAGGTCGGCGTGACCGTGTGACTTCATCCGACGATATGCAGCAATAAGCACCACCGCTTCCGCAGCCGATCTAATCATGCCGCATGTATCGTGCTCTCGCGAGTGGGCGGGTCGTGCGAGTGGGCGGGTCGTGCGGCGGCGTGCCTGCGGATTCGGCAGCACCGTGATTGCGGCTGAAGCCGCTCGCACGAATTCCGCCGCCGGACGGAATTCGTGCGATGAGTCGCGATGCTGCCTACCAGCGCTACCGGCGCGCGGCGAGTGGTTCCATCACGCGCTGCACCGATCCGACGGTGCGGAGGAAGCCGAGCGCGTCCCACATCGTGTCGCATTCAGCGATCTTGTCGTCCACGAAACGGAGTGTCACGATCGCGGTCAACGTCACCGTCTTATTCGTCGGCGGCACGTCGAGCAACGTGCCCTGGTGCGTTCCGGTCGCGGTCAGGAAATTCACGACGAAATCATCTTCGGCGATCTGGCGGTCGACGCGGATGAACAGATCCGGAAACGCTTTCTTGTAGTTCATCAGATACTGCCTCACGGCCTCGACGCCCTTGATGCTGACGGGGTTATAGGGATCCTTGATGAAGAAATCCGGAGTGTGAAGCTCGGGAATCATCTCAGTCTTCCCCTCGTTCCACACTTTCTCGAACAGCCGGCGGCTGATGTCCTTCTTGTCGTCTTTGAACATGGGGTCTCCTGCGTGCGTGCGCACGCCGTACGAGAGCGCTCTCTCGAGCAGCGACAGGCATGGCGTCTCGAGAGACGGACGCCACGCTGGGCGGCGCAGCGCCTGCGCGCGCCGGCGGAACGGGCGCGGGCAAACGAAGAAGAACCGCCGCACAACAGTTATCATTCTCGTAATCTCATGCAGCCGGGAAAGGCAGGACAGTTTCGGGGCGAGAACATGATGGGTTCGTCGGTAGCCGACGCGACGGTGCATAGGGATACACGTCGAACAGCTCGCCGTCACGAATGCGCTGTTGGACCTCCCGCCACCATCGTGCCGTCAGCAAATGCGCGTGCATGGACAGGAACTCGTCGCGCAACGGACCGGCCGGCACCAGGAAGGGAATGAACTCTTCGGGAAACGTGTCGTGCTCACCCACGGAGAACCATGGTTCCTCTGACAACTCATCCTCGTAGCTCCCTTCTGGCATGTCGCGGAAGACGACGTCGTCCAGGTCCTCGATCTCGTCGTAGTCATAGAAGATGACGCGGCCGTGACGGCTCAAACCGAAGTTCTTGAGGAGCATGTCGCCGGGGAAGATGCCTGCGTGTGCGAGATCCTCAATCGCCTGACCGTAGTCCCGGATGGCCGCGCAGGCGTCTGTGGACGACGCCGTGTCGAGGTACACGTCGAGCGGATCCAACCGGCGTTGTGCGTAGCAGTGTGCAATGACGACGTGGTCGCCATCGGGCAGGACGCTGCTCGGAGCCGCAGCCACCAGCTCGGCCAGCAGGGCGTCGGGAAACGCGGTCCGAGGCAGCTCGATGCGCTCGAACTCCTGCGCATCGGCCAGGCGGCCGACGCGATCGCGGAGAAACACGAAGCGATATTGTGCCATCACTTCACGGCGGGTCACGCGCTTGGGATACCCGATCGCGTCGCGGATGATCTTCACGGCGAGGTTGTACGACGGCAACGCGATCACCGCCATGACCAGGCCTGGCTGGCCCACCGCGCGCTCGAAGCACGCCCTGTGGTCGTTGAGATGCGCCAGCAGACCGCGATAGAGCTCCGTCTTGCCGTGCTTGTGAAACCCGATGGCGGTGTAGAGCTCGTCGATGCGTTTGAGCGGCATGATCGAAGCGAGAAAGGACACGACGGCGCCGGGGTGGTCGGCCTGCACCTGGAAGTACGACCATGAGAATCCGAAGACGACGGAGGCTTCATCGGACGTCAGCAGCACGGCGTCCACCGACACGCCGTTCTCAGCATGGAGCAGCGGCAGCACCACCGGTGTGATGCCCGCACGCCTGGTCACGCGACCAACGATGTACGCACCCTTGTTGCGGTAGAATGGCGTCGTCAGCAGCTCGAGGTCGCACGAGTCACCCGCGCCCACGACCCGAGCGATCTCGTCGTGCACCGTCGCGGCATCTGCGTGCAGATCGCGCCACGGTGCGTCGATTGGCAGCGCGCGGAATATGTGCTCGATGCCTGCTGCCCCGTCGCCAAGCCTGATCCGCGCTACCGGTGCTTGGCCGCAGTTCTGGCCGTCGATGTCGGTGCCGAGAAACTCGATTCCTCGATCGACGCCAACCGTCCCGAATACGCGCCGCGTGACCGAGTTGAAGAAGGTGGCCGCGATCTCGTGATCGGTACGGGCCGCAATGAGTGTCGCGTACGCACTGCGCACCGCGCCCCACAACTCGCGATCCCGCACTCGGTCGCTCAGCACCTTCCGGAGGGTCGCCACGGCCGCGTCCGTCTGCCGGTTATAGACCAGGAGCCGCGCCGTCGCGTCCCGATGGCCGCGATGCCAGTTGCGTGTGGTGAAATGCATGGCGGCGCGTGCGGTCAGCGCGTCGAATCGCTGCCGCATCAACGCGTACGCATCGGCGACCGCGCTGGCGGCGCGAACGGCAGAATTATCCGGTTGGGGTTGCATGGCGTGTGGCGCCCGCCCCATGGAGTAAACAAGATTTTGCGCCACAGGATGTCAGGCGATTGACTCCGCCGCCGAACACCTCGGGTCGCTATTCATTCCTTCATGACGTCTCCCCATCCATTCAGCGACGAACCGATGCCGCCAATGCATCCAGAGCAGCATAGAACGCACCGCATCGGCTGGCTTCGAGCTGCGGTGCTTGGTGCCAACGACGGCATCGTATCCACCGCGAGTCTCATCGTTGGGGTCGTCGCCGCAGAGACCAGCCGTAGCAATGTGCTGGTCGCGGGCGTCGCAGGCCTCGTGGCGGGCGCCATGTCGATGGCGGCTGGGGAGTATGTGTCGGTGAGCTCGCAGGCTGATACCGAGAACGCGGATTTGCGCCGCGAACGTGGCGAGCTCGCCGGGCGCGCCGACCTCGAGCTCGACGAGCTGCAGGCTATCTATGTAAGCCGTGGGCTCGACCCCGTGCTCGCCCGGCAGGTGGCCGAGCAACTCACCGCGCACGACGCGCTCGCGGCACACGCCCGAGACGAGTTAGGCATCTCCGATGTGCAAACCGCTCGTCCCGTCCAAGCGGCGATGGCGTCCGCCGCGACATTCGCCGTCGGCGCGGTGCTGCCACTCCTGATCACCGCGGTCGTGCCCATCGGTCGCGCCATTCTCATCGTGTCTGCGACGTCGCTGGTCTTTCTCGCCGCACTCGGGGGCCTGGCCGCACAGGCTGGCGGCGCGAGCACGTTCCGCGGCGCCGTTCGCGTGACGTTCTGGGGCGCCTTCGCCATGGCGTTGACGGCGGTAATCGGCCGGATCTTCGGCGCCACGGTGTGAACCCCGATATCGGCGACGCCTACCGGCGCACGACCGAGGAGGTCGTTGCCGCACTCGGGACCGATCTGCACCGCGGGCTCAGCGAAGAGGAAGCACGTGCGCGACTCACTCGATATGGGCGCAACGAGCTCGCTGCGGAGCCGGCCGTGCCCGCCTGGAAACGGTTCGCCGCGCAGTTCCAGAACGTGCTGGTCATTCTCCTGCTCGTTGCCACCTCGGTGTCCGCCGCCGTGTGGTTCTCCGAACGAGTCGCTGCGCTCCCCTACGAGGCGATCGCGATCTTCGCCATCGTGCTGCTCAATGCGACGATGGGATTCGTGCAGGAGGCGCGCGCCGAAGCGGCTGTGTTGGCGCTCCGTGCCCTGTCGGCGGACGCCGCGGCCGTGATTCGCGGGGGCGAGCGCCAGAGCGTGCCCGCGGCGGAGCTCGTCCCTGGCGACATCGTCCTCGTCGAGGAAGGGGACACGATTGCTGCCGACGCGCGCGTCGTCCAGTCGACCGCGCTCCAGACCGCCGAAGCGGCGCTCACCGGCGAGAGTCTGCCCGTCTCCAAGGATGCCGAACCCATTGCCGGTACCGCATCGCTCGGCGACCGACAGAACATGGTGTTCAGTGGGACGGCCGCCACCTATGGACGCGGCGTCGTCCTGGTGACGGCGACGGGGATGGGCTCTGAGATGGGACGCATCGCGGGCATGCTGCGCGACGCGCACACCGAGCCAACGCCGTTGCAGCATGAGCTCGATCGTACGGGCAAGATGCTTGGGATGATCGTCATCGTCATTGCCGTCGTGATGATCACGACGATCATTCTCGCCGAACAGGTACGCGGATTCGCCGCACTGGTGGACGTGCTCATTCTCGGCGTTGCACTCGCTGTCGCGGCTGTGCCCGAGGGACTCCCGGCGGTCGTCACGGCGGTCCTCTCTCTGGGCGTGCAGCGCATGGCGAAACGCAACGCAATCGTGCGCCATCTCGCCGCCGTCGAGACCCTCGGCTCGGCGAGCGTGATTGCGTCGGACAAGACAGGGACACTGACGAAGAACGAGATGACCGTGCGTATCGTCGTGACGGCGAGCGGACGCGTGTCGTTGACCGGATCGGGGTATGCGCCGGAGGGCGAGGTGCTTCGTGAGGGCGCGGGCGCGATCGACGGACCGCTGCGTGCCGAACTGGATCGGGCACTGGCCGTAGCCGATCGCGCGAACAATGCCGCGGTACGCGAGGAGAACGGGCGCTGGGTCGTCCAGGGTGATCCGACCGAGGGCGCGCTGCTGGTCGCGGCCCGCAAGGCGGGGCTTCGTGCCGACGACCTCGAGTCGAGGCTGCCGCGCGTCGGTGAAATTCCGTTCTCGTCCGAGCGCAAATTGATGACGACGGTGCACCACGATCTGGAGCGCGAGCGGCGCGTGGTGGCGTTCACCAAAGGCGCGCCCGACGTCGTGCTCTCGCGCTGTACGCGGGAACTCGTGGGCGAGAACGCGAGGGTGCTCTCCCCGGAGCGCCGCCGAGCGATCGAACAGACGATCGAGTCATTGGCCGATCAGGCGCTACGCACCCTCGGCGTCGCGTTTCGCCGTCTGTCGGACGATTCGCGATTTGCTGGCGAGGACACGATCGATGCGTCTGTCGAACGGGATCTCGTGTTTGCCGGATTGATCGGCATGATCGATCCGCCGCGTGACGAAGCGTTGGACGCTGTCGCGCGCGCCAGAGGCGCAGGCGTTCGGCCAATGATGATTACCGGCGATCACCCGCGAACCGCCTCCGTGATCGCGCGCGAGCTGGGCGTGTCCAACGACGCACGGGTCATGACCGGCGCGGAACTCGAGCGCATGACCGACGATGAGCTGCTGCGTGCGGTCGGCGAGGTGTCCGTCTACGCGCGGGTCGACCCACGCCACAAGCTGCGGATCGTGAAAGCGCTGCAGCGTGGGGGCGCGATCGTCGCGATGACCGGTGACGGCGTCAACGACGCGCCCGCGCTCAAGACCGCCGACATTGGCGTAGCGATGGGAATCATGGGAACTGATGTCGCAAAGCAGGCAGCCGACATCGTGCTCGCCGACGACAATTTCGCGTCGATCGTCGCGGCGGTCGAGGAGGGGCGCGCGATCTTCGCGAACATCCGCACGTTTCTGCGCTATCTGCTCTCGTCGAACATGGGCGAGGTACTGACCATGTTCTTCGGCGTCGTGTTGGCACACCGCATTGGTCTCCCCGTCCAACGCGGCGCGGTGGTGTTGCCGTTGCTCGCCACGCAGATCCTCTGGATCAATCTCGTCACGGATGGGGCACCCGCCCTTGCCCTTGGCGTTGATCCGGCCGATCCGGATGCGATGCGCCAACTGCCGCGACCGCGCGCCGAGCGTGTGATCACGAACCGTATGTGGCGTGACATATTCTTGATCGGCGCCGTGATGGCGGCGTCCACCCTGTACGCCCTCGATGCCGCTCTTCCAGGCGGAATCGTGCCCGGCACCGGCGACCTCGCCTACGCACAGACCATGGCATTCAACACGCTCGTGCTCGCCCAGCTTTTCAATGTTTTCAATGCGCGGTCGGATGCGCGGAGCGCGTTCATGGGCGTGTGCAGCAACCGATGGCTCTGGGGCGCGATCGCATTATCGGTCGTTCTCCAGGGCGTGGTGCTCTATGTGCCGCCCTTGCAACAGGCGTTCGGAACGACCCGGTTGAGCGTAGGCGATTGGGCAGGCTGCGCGCTTGCGGGAAGTGCGGTGCTGTGGGTTGCCGAGGGCCTGAAGCTCGCGCGCCGTGCCGTTGCGCGCAGTCGAAGGGGGAACGTTCCCCGACACGAATTTCCATGACACTCCTGCAGACACCGCGCGACCGTGCCGGCTTGCTCATTCTGGTTCTTGGTGGGGCGATCCTACTGACCCTGACGCCGTTCGTGAGCGGATTGCTTGGCGTGGGGGTGCTCTACGTGATCCTCGTGAAGCCATATCGGTGGCTCGGGCGCATCCTCAGGCCGGGGATTGCGGCTTCAATCACGCTCGTGGCGGCGCTCATCATCGTCGCGCTGCCGCTCGCCTGGCTGATCGTGCTGGTCGTCGGCCAAGCCCCGGATGCACTGCGTAGCGTGCAGGACAGCGCCGTGTTTGCGCGCGTCGGCGAGTTGCACATCGGCGATGTCCAGGTGGGCGCGGAGCTCGCGAAAGCGAGCGGGATGCTCATCTCATGGTTGTCGGCGCAGTTGTTCTCGTTCCTCGGAAGCGCCCTGGTGTGGCTGCCGGCCGTGATGGTGCTGCTCGGACAGGGGCGCTACGGCGCGGCGGCGGTACTGGCGGTGATCGGAGGTGTCATCGCGAGCAACATCGACAACGTGATCCTGTTGCCACTCGTGTACAAGCGCGTCTCGAACATCCACCCGATGATCACGCTCGTCGGTGCCTTTGCCGGCCTTCGCTACTTCGGACTGGTGGGCCTCCTCCTCGGACCGCTGGCCATCGCGTACCTGTTCGAGCTGCTGCGCGCGTTTCGAGAAGAGTATGGTGGGACATGAGACACGGGACATGAGACACGAGACACGAGACACGGGACACGGGACACGGGACACGTTTATCATTCTGAGCCATGGACATCACCTTTCTAGGCGCGGCGCGCGAAGTCACCGGCTCGTGCCATCTCATCCACGTCGGCAGTTCGACGGTCGCACTCGATTTCGGGATGTATCAGGGGCGGCGCGCCGAGTCCAATGCGCGCAACCTGGAGATCCCCTTCCGGGCGAACGAGGTGAACGCGGTGTTGCTGTCGCACGCGCACATCGATCACTCCGGCCGGTTGCCGTTGCTCGCACGATACGGATTCGAACGTCCCGTGTACGCAACGCCGCCCACGCGCGACCTGTGTGCCATCATGCTCGCTGACTCCGCGCACATCCAGGAGAAGGACGCGGAGTACCTGGCGCGCCGCAAACGCTCGTTCGTCGGTCCGTTATATGATCAGGATGACGTGACGCGTTTGATGAAACGCATGACCGGCATTCCGTATGACCAGCCCTTCGATGTCGCGCCGGGCATCCGCGCCACCTTCGTCGAGGCGGGACACATTCTTGGGTCTGCGTCGATTGTGCTCGATTGCACCGAGAATGGCGTCAGCCGCAGACTCGTGTATTCTGGTGACATCGGACGATGGGGGCTGCCGATCATCCGCGATCCGCGCCCGCCGCAGGATGCCGACGTCGTCATCATGGAGTCGACGTATGGCGACCGCGATCATGCGTCTGTGGCCGACCTTCCTGACCAACTCGGCCGCATCATTCGCGAGACCGCGGCGGCTGGCGGTCGTGTGCTGATCCCCGCGTTCGCCGTTGGCCGGACGCAGGAGCTGCTGTACGACTTGCACCGGCTCACCCGCGCGAAGGCTATCCCGGCCATTCCCATCGTCGTCGATAGCCCGCTGGCGATCGCTGCAACGGCGGTATTCGCGATGAATCCCGACGCGTACGATCGCCGCGAAGAGCTCGTGACCACGGTCGACGACTTGTTCGATTTCGAGGGGCTTGAGTTCGCGCGCGACGCGTCGGCGTCGAAAGCGCTCAACGACCGTCATGGGCCGATGATCATCATCGCGGCATCCGGCATGGCCGAGGCCGGCCGCATTCTGCACCACCTCGCGAACGGCGCTTCCAATCCAAAGAACACCATCCTCATCGTGGGTTTTCAAGCCGAGCACACCCTCGGGCGGCGCATCGTCGAGCGGCGCCCCACCATCAAGGTGTACGGAGAGGAAGTGGCACTTCGCGCTCGGGTGGAGGTGCTCAACGGCTACAGCGCGCACGCCGACCGCGGTGAACTACACCGATGGCTGAGCCTCGTCCGCGGATCGAGCAATCGGAAGCTTCCGGTGCATCTGGTGCACGGCGAAGCACGCGCCCAGGACGCATTTTCCGAGATCCTTCGCGGCGACGGCTACGACGTGAACGTTCCCGAGCGCGGAGCGCGGTGCACGTTCTGAGGTGGGACACGGGACACGGGACACGGGACACGGGACACGAGACACGAAAAGACAGGACAGAGACACGAGAAACTCACAACGCACAACTCACAACTGGACACTCGAACCTCGCCGACCGGTGGGCCGACCGCTACGGAGCAGCCAGCGACACCCAGCCGGTCAAAACCCGGAGTCCAGAATACGCCGCACCATGTAACGGTCAACGGTTCACGGAAATGTGAGCATTGCCTGTCGCTTTTTCTCTGACATGGCCGGGGGGGACGACCCGCTTCGCGGATTTACGCTATAGCCTATGGTGTTTGGCATGATGCTCGCTCCCTCCTGCCAATTCGCTTTGGCCAGTTCGCACCTGGTGCCCCCCACCGCCCTGGAACGCAGCGGAACCGGGCGTTTGGTGCGAGCACTCCGTTCGGCGCGCGAGCACCGGTCAGTGGAGGCAGAGGCGGAGTTGATGGCATCTGCGACAACGTTTGCGTGCGAGTTCCGCCAGCGAGAGGAGATGCCGGAACGTTGCGTGATCGCATTGAAGGCGGTCTTCGCGGGCCTGGACGGCCGGGCTCCCTCGCTTGCCGAGGCCGTGTCTGCGGAAGCTGCCGCGGAAACGCCGCCGTTGTGCGCCGCATGGTACCCGTTGGTGTTCATGCGCTGCGTTGAGGCCTATTTCGCCTGCACGGGCGGACCCTGCTGACGCGGTAAGGAGCCACTCTCGCGGGCCGGCGCAGCGCGGTCTGGACTCCGGGTATCGACCGGCTGGATGTCGCTGGCTGCTCCGTAGCGATCGGCCCACCGGTCGGCGAGGTTCGAGTGTCCAGTTGTGAGTTATGCGTTGTGAGTGTCCCGTGTCCCGTGTCCCGTGTCCCGTGTCCCGTGTCCCGTGTCCCGTGTCCCGTGTCCCCCGCCCGTGTCATACAACTCACACCGCTCCAAGCACACGGCTCGACTGCATGGGTGAGTCGATCTCCCCGTAGATCCATCCGACCACCGCGCCGTACACCAGGTGTCCCAGCAGGCTTCCAACGAGCAAGCTGACATCGCCGTGCGAAAAGATTCCGGCACCCACGAATGGCATGAACAGAATCTGCGCGACGATGAACACCAGAACACCGTACTCGGCTCCGCGGATCACCGAATTTCCCGGCAGGCGGTTGGCGAAGACTCCAGCGTAGAGCAGTGCCAGCAGAATACCGACGACGAAGTGGATGACCCAGCCGCCGGCTGGGCCGGGATTGAACTGGGCGACGCTCACTGACATGGCCGTGCTGAGCAGTTGGCCGACAGCGATCTGCGGAAGGCCCACCGATGGCTCGATGAGCCAGAGTGCCGTGGAGACGCCCGTTCCGATCGCTCCTGCTGCGGCAGCGCGCTTGGCATTCATGTTGCCCTCACCATAAAGAAGGGAAGTCGCTGGTCTGCGGGGTATCAATAGTCGACATGACCCGATGCAACGGCACACTTCGCGCCCAAACGGCGCCAGACTACGGTTTGGATGGTGCTGCAGGAGCGCGTGACGCCGAAGAATTCCTGAACCCTGGGATCAAATGATCGCGTTCAAGTTTGCGGCCGTTGCCGCGTTGGTGATTGCCGCGGCGACGATGCGGCCGTCCGCGTCCGGTGGGCAAGCGGCGCAGCCTCGCGCGCTGCCCGATACCGGGGCCATCACCCCAGAGATGATCAACGCCGGCCGGGCCATCTTCCATGGTCGTGGCACCTGCTTTGCCTGCCACGGCCAGAATCTCGAGGGCGGCCCGGTAGCGCCGACGCTCAAGCCGCATCAATGGAAGGACGCCAAGGGTGGCGAATACGACGCCATCTATTATGTGGTTACACATGGTGTGACAGGCACGGTCATGGTCTCGCACCCGGGTGGCATCAGCGACGCCGATGCGCAACGCGTCGCGGCATACATATGGGCCATTGGGCATCGTGGCGAGAAGCCGTGAACCACTGAGCGCGATCGGATACTTGCAGAACACCTGAGGCTTCCGCATGATTGCGCATGAAATACGCGGAACTTCAGAATTACGTCGCGGGCAACTTCGCCGCGACGGATCGGCCGTCGCTGGACGTTTACAATCCGAGTAGCGGTGAAGTCATTTCCCGCGTACCCATGTCACAGGCGGGAGAGGTGGACGCTGCCGTTCAGGCCGCGCGCGCCGCGTTCCCCGGCTGGGCAACGACGCCGATCAAGGAACGCGTTCAGGTGTTCTATCGGTACAAAGCGCTCCTCGAGCAGCACATCGACGAACTGGCCGCGCTGGTCACCGAGGAAAACGGAAAGATCGCCAACGAGGCACGCGCCGAGGTCCTGAAGTCCGCCGAGTTGACGGAGTTCGCCTGTTCGCTGCCGCAGATCGCGTCCGGCGAGGTGCTCGAGGTAAGTCGCGGCGTCGAGTGTCGCGTGGAGCGTTTTCCCCTCGGCGTCGTTGCGTCGATCGCACCGTTCAATTTCCCGAACATGGTGCCCAACTGGACGATTCCAAACGCGATCGCGTTGGGCAACTGCATGATTCTGAAGCCGTCGGAGATCGTGCCGATCAGCGCCGGCCGCATTGCCGACCTGCTGCGGGAAGCGGGATTGCCCCCCGGCGTATTTCAGGTGGTCCACGGCGGACGTGAGGCCGTGGAAGCGATCTGCGATCACCCGGGCATTGCCGCCGTCAGCTTCGTCGGCTCGACGAAGATCGCGAAAGTCGTGTACAGACGCGCGACGTCGAACCTCAAGCGATGTCTCGCGCTCGGTGGCGCCAAGAATCATCTCATCGTCATGCCCGATGCCGACCGCGAGATGGCGGCGACGAACATCGTGGCGTCCATGTCTGGCTGCGCTGGCCAGCGGTGCATGGCGGCGGCCGTCATGGTCGCCGTGTCGAACACCGATCACATCATCGAGCGAATGTGCGAGGTCGCGCGGGCGATGGTGCCGGGAACGGACATCGGGCCCGTCATCTCGGCCGCGGCGAAGGAGCGCATCGTGCGGTACATCGCGGAAGCAGAGGCGGCCGGTGCCAAGGTGCTCGTCGATGGCCGTGGCGCGCGTGTCCCGGGCCTGGAAAACGGGTACTATCTCGGACCGACGATCATCGACCATGTCACGCCCGCCATGCGCATCGCCCAGGAGGAAGTTTTCGGGCCGGTGCTCGTCATCGTTCGCGCGCCAGACGTATCCGGGGCCCTCGAGATTGAGAATGCATCGCCGTACGGCAACGCCGCGTCGGTATTCACCGAGAGTGGAGCGGTCGCGCGATACGTGATGGAGCATGCGGGCGCGGGCATGGTTGGCGTCAACGTTGGCGTGCCGGTGCCGCGCGAGCCGTTCTCGTTCGGCGGCTGGAACGAGTCCAAGTTCGGTGTCGGCGATATTACAGGGCACGGCTCCATCGAGTTCTGGACACAAGCCAAGAAGATGACCACGAAGTGGAATCGCGAGGCCGGAGTGAACTGGATGTCGTAATCAGTGCTCAGTGCTCAGTGCTCAGTAGTCGGTAGTAGGTACTCGGTACTCGTTGCTCGTCTTTGCCCTCCGGCCTCACCCTCCCCATGTCTATCTCTGTTTTTGCGACCGGCCCTAGGCCGGAGGAACTGCTTCAGCAGTTGCAGGGCCAGCGGCGTTTGCCGCTCGGCGTCGTCGGCGGCGGCGCCATTGGCAGCTACTACGCGGCGCTCCTTGCCGCCGGAGGACACGACGTGGTGCTGCTTACGCGCGGAGCGCATCTCGATGTCGTACGTACGCGCGGCCTCGAGTTGCGAACCTCCGACCGCTCTGTCATCACGCATCCGACGGCGACGGACGACCCGGCGCGCCTCAATGACCGCGACCTCGTGATCGTCGCCGTGAAGGGCTATTCGCTGCCCGACGTCGGCGACGCATTGGCCGGTGCTGCGCAGCACGGTGCGACGATCGTTCCATTGCTCAATGGCGCTGACGTCGCAGAGCGATTGGAAGCACTCGGCGTGTTACCGGCACGCATTGCCGGTGGATTGGCGGCGATCAGTGTCGTGCGGACTGCACCCGGCGTCGTCGAGCGCAAGAGTCCCGCCGACGTCGTCATCGTCGGTGATTTTGCCGGCCGCACGAACGAAGTCCTTCGCCCGTTCGTGAACGCGTTGCGAGTATGCGGAACGAACGCAACGCTGAGCGACGACATCGCGCGGGACTTGTGGCGCAAATTTGCGTTCATCGTGCCGATCACGATCGGCTGCGGACTCGCGCGTGCGCCGATCGGTCCCCTCCAGCAGAGCGCGCGCGGACGCGCGCTGCTCGGCGGCGCGCTCGACGAGATCATCGCCGTGAGTCGCGCGGTCGGTAAGCCGCTCACCGACGACGATCGCGAGGGCGTGTGGCGCAATCTGCTGGCCGTGCAGCCGCACGTGAAACCGAGCTTCCTCCTCGATCTCGAGCGCGGAGGCCAGACGGAACTCGACCTGCTCGCCGGCACCGTCGTCCGCATGGCGTGCGAGCACGGCATCGCCGTGCCGATTCACGACGTTGCCGTTGCGGCCTTCGAGGCTGCCTCAGTCGCGCTCGGGACCGGGCTCTAACTCCAGGCCGCCACTCCCGGCCGAACCGAACTTTGGCGTCGTGAGCCATCGGCCGGTCGTCGTGCGTGGCGGGTTCGGTGCTTTGGCCTTCTTCTTCGCGCGCTTGCCTGTGCCTGCGGCCTTATCCGTACTGCGGCGCTTGCGGTTGAGTTTATCGTCGCGATCCGCGCTCATCGTGTTCCTCCCGTAATCTCCCATCCTACAACCTGCACCGTGCGTGCCGATCGGCGGCGCGTGGACAGTGATGAGGACCGATCAGGGCGGCAGTACGACGAGCACCCGTTGGTCTGCAGGCAGCCGGACGACGAACTCGTCGCCCGCGTGGATCACGATCGGGCCACTCTGAGGGGCGAAGGAATGTGCCAGGATCCGCGCCACGAGGTTCACCGTCGCGCCTGCGTTCGCGATGTCCGCCGGCACGACGAGCGTATCGGTATGGCCAGGGAACACCGTGCCGATCCGGATCCCATCCCCGCCCGAGCGCACAGCGTAGACGGCAGCCTCATCGAGCGATTCGTTCGAGAAAAAAATGCGAGCCCGCGCCGGAGTGTCGGCCCCCGGATGGAAATGGCCGCAGGCGAACGCGCCGGTCACGAGCAGGGCGACGGCGAAGCGGCGGAAAATAATGGCAGGAGTGTTGGTCATGACGCGGCCTTCCAGTGATTTGAAAGAGACCGATATCGGACACGAAGTCCCAGTATCGAACACCCGCCATTCAGCAACCGGAACCTTGGAAGGCGCAAGTGTCGACATAGCAACGCGATGCGCGCGGTGTCCGCGGAATGAACGCGTCTGGAATTTGCCATATCCAACAATGAAAGCTAGTGGTCGTTCCCCTGATTGCGCGCTGACTTCCCTCCGCGCGCTGGAGCACATTGGGTCATGCACAATCTTCTCGCGGATGTTCGATACGCTCTGCGCAGTTTGCTGGCGCAGCCCGCGTTCAGCATCACTGCCGTTCTCACGCTGGCCCTCGGCATCGGGGTCACGACGGCCATCTATGGCGTCGTCAACGGCATCGTGCTCCGGCCGCTGGCCTTTCCGAACGCCGAGCGGCTGATCACGATCTGTGAGGAGCATCCGGCAGCAACGAAAGATTGGTGCAGCATCTCGCCGCCGAATGTCGAAGATCTCGCCGCGCGCTCCCACACCATCGAGGCCATCGGGATAGGCCGGTCATGGCCGTATCATCTCGCGACGGTCGAGGGGGCACAAGCTGTGAATGGCGGCATCGCCACTCCTGGGCTGTTTCGCGCGCTTGGTGTCCGCCCCGAGCTCGGCCGCCTGATCGGCGAGTCGGACATGCTAGGGCGAGAGAGCGACGTCGTACTACTGTCGTACGAGATGTGGCAAGCCCGCTTCGGCAGCGCGCGCGACGTCGTCGGTCGCGTGATCGTTCTCGACGGCAAGCCCGTCACGATCATCGGCGTTCTCCCCGCCGGATTCCAGCTTCCGAAGTATGACGACATCCAGCTCTGGCGGCCACTGCACATCAATCCGCGGGACGAGGAGCACCGCGAATGGCGCGGTTTCGTTGCCTACGCAAGGCTACGTCCTGGCGTGTCGCTCGCCACGGCTCAGGCGGAGCTCACCGGCATCGCCGGACAGCTGCGGCGTGAGCACTTTACGAAGACCGCGGGATGGGATCTCCAGATGGAATCGTTGCAGGACCTGGTGGTGGGGAGCGCCAAGCCAATCTTGCTGTTCTTCCTCGGCGCGGTCTCACTCATCCTGCTCATCGGGTGTGCCAATGTCGCCAATCTGTTGCTCGCCCGCGCAGGCGTGCGGGCGCGAGAAATGGCGCTGCGCTCGGCGCTCGGCGCAAGTCGTTGGCGCATCGTGCGTGCGCTGCTCGTCGAAAGCTTCGTGCTATCACTGGCCGGGACGTCGTTTGGCGTGCTGATCGCGGTGTGGGGAACTGCCGCGTTCAAGGCACTCGCACCACCGAGCATTCCGCGCATTTCGGACGTGACGATCGATGCACGGGTGCTGTTCTTCGCGCTGGCATTGGCGGTCGTGACGACCGTGCTCTTCGGTCTCGCTCCCGCGCTTCGTGCGGCACGCACGGATTTGGCGGAATCGCTGCGCGAAGGTGGACGGGGCATGGCGATGGGATCGAGCGTACTCGGTCGCTTGCTCGTGATCGGTGAGCTCGCGTTGGCGCTCGTTCTCGTGGCCGGCGCGGGTCTGTTGACGCGATCCTTTGCAGCGATCACGGCGTGGAATCCCGGCTTCGAACGCGAGCATGTGCAGACCTTTTCGCTGTTCGCACCCGCCGAGCAGTATGCTGGAGAAGAGAAGATTGCCGCGCTGTGGGACCGCGTTGAGATGGAGCTCGCGGCGCTGCCTGGCGTCCGTGCCGTGGGTTCTGCTTCCGGCGGCCCCCTGTTCGGAGGCGTCGAGACAGACGAAGTGCATTTCGAATCGCGCGGCGGGGGTGTACGTGCAGCCGCGTGGTGGTATGACGTCAGTCCGTCTTTCTTCGCGACGCTTGGCGTACCGTTGGTGCAGGGCCGGCCGCTGCAGGCGACGGATCGTCTGAGTGCACCACGCGTGGCGCTGGTCAACGAGTCGTTGGCGAAGCAGTTCTGGCCCGGCGATACACCGATTGGCAAGGAATTGTCGCTGTTCCAGGACCGGTATCGCGTGCAAGTGGTCGGCGTGGTACGCGACATCGCCGCGGTCACTCCCGGGCAGCGTGTGCAGCCCCAGATCTATTGGTCCAACCGACAGGCACCGCGAGGCTTCACCTATTTCGTGCTTCGGACCGCGGTGCCCCCGGCAACAGTCATGTCCGACGTGCGGGCACGTTTACGCGCGATCGATCCCGATCTCCAAGCATCGAACGTGAATACGATGCCGGAGCTGATGGGCCGCAAGCTCAAGACCCCGAGATTTCAGATGTTATTGCTCGTCTCGTTCGGCATGGCGGCGCTGCTGCTCGCCGCGATCGGCACGTACGGGCTCTTTGCGTACCGCGTGTCACGCCGCACGCGTGAGATCGGTATCCGCATCGCACTCGGTGCGGCGCGGCACCAGATCGTGTCGGCGGTGGTGCGCGAAGGCTTGTCGCTCGCCGCGGCGGGCACCGTGATCGGTATTGCCGGAGCCATCCTCGCGACGCGTGCCATGCACGGGATGATCGTAGGTGTGTCGGCCTTCGACCCCGTGACACTTGGCGTGAGCGCTGCACTGCTCGTGGCCGTGGCAATCCTCGCCTGCCTCGGTCCGGCGCGCCGCGCCGCGAGCGTGGATCCGGCGATCACTCTGGCGGCGGATTAGGGGGACGGGACACGAGACATGGGACATTAGACACGAGACACGCGAGAAACTCACAACGCACAACTGGAAACTCGAACCTCGCCGACCGGTGGGTCGACCGGTACGGAGCAGCCAGCGACAGCCAGCCAGAATAGCGCCCGGAGTCCAATCCCCGCCTCGCGATCGGTAGCCAGCGACATCCAGCCCGGAGTCCAATCCCCGCTGCGCCGCCCGGCAGTGGCGTCAGGCTCCCGGGCGCGGCGCAACGTGCTCTCGCCGCGGCTTCTGGCCTCCGATCGCGGCGCGACGGATGCAACTCGCGCCGTAGTCGCATCCGGCGCGGGGCGCCGGCGGAAGACGTTTGTGCGTGCGGGTCCAAGCGCGGCACGGCTCAAAAATCGGCGGCATCCGACCAGCGCGCGCGGCAACACCGGTTGTCCATGCGCCTACCCGACCGACTTGGACTGGCACGGCCGCCGCTCGCGCGGTACGCCGACTTCATCTTGCGGAGTTCTGCGGCCTGCGCGCGGCATGCGGATCGATAGCGCGGCACGCCGATCGATAGCGCGGCATGGCGGATCATGGCCGCGGCACGTTCGAGAACCGCGCGCGGCAGCGTTACTTTGGCCGCGGCCGAATAACGGCCACCCATGGCGGGCCAGGATCGGGGCGCGGTGGCTTCATTCCGCTTACCAACCACCCACATTCCGAGACGTCCACCTCGCCAGACTGCATCGTGATGCGACAATTCCGAGCGAAAGGGGAGGAATTGATCCGGCGCCCCAAATGACCCTCGCGAAGGTTCGGTGACATTGCGTCGCGTCACGTTCACAGCGAAATAGAATTGTGCCGGGCAGTCACCCGGGGTCCGTTTTTACAACTCACAACTCACAACTCACAACTCACAACTGATCACAGTACCCGCGATGCCTATCCTCCTGAGCCAAGCGAAGGATCTCTGTGAGCCGGCTGGGTGTCGCTGGCTGCTCCGTACCGGTCGACCCACCGGTCGGCGAGGTTCGAGTTGCCAGTTGTGAGTTGTACGTTGTGAGTTTCTCGCGTCCCGTGTCCCCCGCCCATGTCTCGCACCCCCTCGAACGGCACGTTGCCAATACGATAGTTCCGCCAGTCACGGTAATCGAAGTGCCACCATTCGGTGGGGTTCACGGTGAACCCCTGCGCTTCCATCGCGCGCCGCAGCAGCGCGCGATGCCAGCGCTGTAGCGATGTGCCGCCCGGATAGTCCGCGTAGGCGCGGTCAGTGCTCTCGTCGTATGTGCTTGGCATCTCGGCGGGCTGACCCGTCGCGAGCGCGTAGAGCGTGAGGTCGACGGCCGCACCGCGATTGTGCCGCGATCCCTGCGCGGGATTGGCGACGAGCCAGCGTTTCTCCGGCGGCGTCGCGTCCCAGAACATCTTCGTCACGTACCAGGGGCGATACGCATCGTGCACGAGTAAGCCGTAGCCGAGCGGCCGGAGCCACTGATTGGCGCGCACCACGGCGTCAGCCGCCGGACGCTGCATGAAGGCGCGCGCCTGATCGTAGAAGCGGGTGCCGAGGAAGTTGTTGGTGGTTGCGTAGCGGATCTCGAGCTTGATCGTCGAGTCGAGTTGCGTGAGCTCGACGAGATCCGACGGCCGGAATGTCCCCGGCTCCTGCGGCGGTGATGCGGCGATCGCTTCGGCACGCAATTCCTCCACCGGGCGCAGCGGTGCGATGCGGAGCTGGTTCGTCCCCGGTAGTGGTTCGATGGTGCGCCGGAGCAATCGCACGCCGTCTGCAACGGCCTCTGTCGCGCGGTCCGACGCATCGCGTACGAACTGGAGTTCGTCAGACGGTGCGCCGAGCAGCGCCGCTGAAGCGTCGCGGCTGATGTCGAACACATTGCGGGAGCGCTCGGTCAGCGGCATGCTGTGCCGCGTCGTGTCGGCAAACAGCAGATGTCCACCGTCCTCGAGCACGATCCGCATTCCGGCCGGTGTATCGTACTCGCCGATGAGCCCGAGCCAGCGCTCAGGTGCAGGCCCTGGCGCGGACGCCATCGCGGGCACCGTTGCCGCCAGCGTAACGGCGGGCTGATGCGCACACGCGGCGAGCGAAAGCACGGCGCCAAATGCAACAGCTCGTCGAATGCTGCTATTCATAACTGGGGCCCTTCGTGGGATTGGTGTCGGTGATTTCGGGCATCCCCTGTCTCGTGTCTCGTGTCTCGTGTCCCGCGCGCGGCCGTGCACCACGCTATCTTGCGGCATGAGCCACGACCGTCGACAAACGATAGCTGAGGAGATAGCTAACGCAGCGACGCACGGAATGGGGTTGCTGTTGAGCGTTGCCGCGCTCCCGGTGCTCATTCTCACCGCGTCGGCGCGACACGATGCAAGGCTCGTCGTGGCCGCCGTTATTTATGGGATCTCTCTGATCCTGCTCTACTCGACATCCACGCTGTATCACGCGCTCCCCGGCGAACGGGTGAAGGCGGTGATGCGGCGATGCGACCACGCGGCCATTTACCTACTGATCGCCGGCACATACACGCCGTTTCTCCTCGGCCCGATGCGCGGCAGGTGGGGGTGGAGCATGTTCGGCGTGATCTGGGTGCTCGCTGCCACCGGCGTGTTGTTCAAGGCCGTCTACGGCGTGCGAATGCCACATCTGTCAACGGTGCTGTACGTCGCGATGGGATGGTTGGTCGTCATCGCGGTGGTGCCGATGGTGCAGCACGTTCCGCGTCCTGGCCTCGAGCTAGTCCTCGCCGGTGGATTGCTGTACACCGGTGGCGTCGCGTTCTATGTGTACGACCACCGGATTCGGTTCGGGCATGCGATGTGGCATCTCTGCGTGCTTGGTGGAAGCGCGGCGCATTTCTGGGCGGTGCTGGCGTATGCCATGGTGACTGCACGGTCGTGACGCTGCCTCGCGCAGTGAACGCAACACGAGCCAGATGCCGCCGGCATCTGGCTCGTGTTGCATCCGGCGCGGTGAGGGGAAAGCTGCGGTGTTCGAGACGAAGTGGCGCTCATCGGCGAGCCCGAGGACGCGCAGCACCCCGGCGACGGCGCGAATGCCCGGCGCGAGCATCGCCCCGATCAACAGGGGCTCGGCGTACCGCCAGGTCCGTTGGCGAAATAGCCCGGAAAATGCTACGATGATAGCGACGAAGCGGGTCGGTAGCGGAGGCATGAGGCATCGCTCTTGGCCGAGAGATGTCGCAAGTCTACGAAATCGCCCGCTTCGTTACTTCATGAGTCTGGCAGCAGCCTGCCCGGAGCTCGCTGGGACTTCGGCACCGGACGCGCGCCCCGACACAGGTGTCCATGGCCAAGCCACCTCCTCGAAAACGGAACGCTGCGTCGGAGCGCCGCATTCTTGACGAAATCATCGTCGATGCCTACGGCCCGCAAGAACAGGCTATGGGGTGGTACTGCTACCTTGAAAACACCCTGCGGTTTCCGTTTACGGCCCGGTGCCGCGCCGCCCGTGCCATTTCGCCACTCAACCCCGGCGATCGCGTCCTCGTCAGCAGCATGGCGCCGGAACAGGAGTGCGAGCACGAGATGTTCGTCCAGATTTGCTGGCTCGACCGTCCGCTCGCCGTCCCGCTGGCTCAACTGGAAGTCCGTGGCGCACACGATGTGGGTACGAAGACGCGCCGAGCGATCGATGATTGGCACTACTGGCTCGATCAAGGCTACGAATTCTGAGCCGCCGAAATGGCCAAGGTCGAGCTTAGAGATCTTGTCCAGAGTACCCGGCGTCAGAGGGCGATCCGTTCTCGGGTCGGGTTCACCGTGCACAGACCGTCGTGAAACAAGACGCCATTGTACCCGTCGATACAGAAGTGCGAGGCGTTCAGTTTGCGGAAATGTTGTTCGACGACGAGACAGGGTTTCCAGATCAATGCCGTGGTATTGTCGACTTTCTTGACGTGCGTCGCCGCGGACGTGTTGTAGGCCAGCCACCTCGGGAGTAGGTTTTTCGTATGTCGCTCCTCACGAACATCCTCGCGAAGCTCCGCGCGCACGAAGTCGAACTTCGTGAGCGCGGCGTTGTCCACGTCGCGGTGTTCGGTTCGGTCGTGCGTTCGGAGCACCGAGCCGACAGCGATGTGGACCTGTTCGTCGATCTCACGCCGGGTGTAGCCGACGACTTCTTCGCGTACGCGGGAATAGCGGCTGACCTCGAACAGATCGTGGGGCAGGACGTCGACGTCGCCCGACGCGACCGCCTCCGTCCTCATGTGCGTCCGAGCGCAGAGGCGCAAGCGGTGTATGCCTTCTGACGTGCCTCGCCAACGGCTACAGGACGTCGTCACCAACATCGATCGGGTGCGCGCCCACCTGAAGTGCATGAAGCCTGGCGCAGAGTTCGACGACAAGACGCGCGATGCGGTCGAGCGGTGCCTCGAACGGATCAGCGAAGCCGCGAAGAAGCTCGGCCCAATGATCGAGGAGCGTCAGCCCCATGTCTCGTGGCGCGGCATTCGCGGTTTGGGCAACGTGCTCCGCCACGAGTACGATGCGGTGGACGATTCGACGATCGAGCGTATCGTCGAGAACGAACTGGGCCGCTGCGTCAGGCGTGCGTGAACGAATTGGCCGCACGCGAGGACAAGTAGGGCGCGAGGTGACCACGCATCTCTGAAGGGGTGTGCACGCTGTCATCCCGGACCATCAGGCCGAGCAGGTCATTGATAGCGTTGCCGATGATGCAGCGGCAGTCCGGACAGAGGCCCGTCACTCCGCGCAGCGGAAGAACTATGAGGAATGAGGAGGGAGTCGCATCAATCGTGCAGGGTAGTCGCGCGGGTGGCCCTGGCTCGCAAGCCACTCGCGCCGGCCGGTGCAGCGGGGATTGGGCTCCGGGCTCTATTCTGGCGGGATGTCGCTGGCTGCTCCGTAGCGGGCGGCCAGGTTCGAGTTGTGAGTTGTGAGTGATGCGTGGTGCGTTTTTACAACTCACAACTCATGACTCACAACTGGATACCCGAACCTCGCCGACCGGCGATTGTGGCCTGCGAGCCAGGCGCCCTGGTGCACAGGACCCGTATACTGACAACTGACAACTGACAACTGACAACTGACAACTCACCTCTGATCACCCGCGATGCCTGTCGTCCTGCGCGAAGGCCTGTCATCCTGAACGAAGGACATGGGAGATCGGATTGGACTCCGGGTGGTGACCGGCTGGATGTCGCTGGCTGCTCCGTAGCCGTCGGCCCACCGGTCGGCGAGTTTCGAGTTTCCAGTTGTGAGTTGTGCGTTGTGAGTGTCCCCTGTCTCGTGTCCCCTGTCTCGTGTCCCGTGTCCCGTGTCCCGTGTCCCCCGAAATCACCCACACAAATCTCGGACGACCCAATCATTTATTGAGCTTCACCAACTCCACCCGCCGATTGTTCTGCCGTCCTTCCGGCGTGTCGTTCGGCCCGATTGGCTTGGTGGCGCCAAAGCCCTGTGCCTCCAGCCGAGCGGCATCGATGCCGAGTTTGCTGACCAGATACAGCTTGACCGCCGCCGCGCGTTTTTCGGAGAGCGTCTGATTGGCTGCCGCGTCGCCGACGTTGTCGGTGTGGCCTTCAATGCGCAACTTCAGATCGGGGTGCTCCTTCAGCATGTCCGCGATGTCCTGCAGCGTGGGCGTCGATTCGCCACGCACCACGTCGCTGCCTGTATCGAAGTAGATGCCCTGCGTCGCGAACCGGCCGGCGGCCGACAGCGCATCGTACATCGTCTGGCCGCCTGCATTGATCGAGATGGGACCAACGAAGATCGATGTGTCGTTGCTCGGTCTGATCTGGAAATAGATCTTGTTCGTGCGCTTGAAGTCGGCGGTCGGGATGTTCGCCACGCGCGTTTGATCGAGATAGACCTTGAGATACTTACCATCGCCTTGCACCCGCACGGTGAACAGGTGGCCGTCAATGTCGCTGACGCCGGTTGCCTTTCTGGGATCGCTGACCGACCCGCCATCTCGGCTGGCAAGCTTGACGCCCACCTCACAGCAACTGATCACGATCCACGAGAACTTTCGGTCGCTCGGTGAGCTTGGGTTACCGTCCGGACCGCCGTAGACCTGCATTCCCCACCACGGGAGTGTGATCGGAAATTCCATCGTGAACCGATCCGGCAAGACGCTGGGGAGCGGCACCGCGAACACCGATGTCGAGTTGATTCTCAGCCACCGAGATCCCTTCCAGGTCACCATCTCCGCGTTGCCGCTGATGAATTCCAGACGGTGCGGAAAGTTGCCGACGCGATCGCTCATGTAATCATCCTTGAACAGCACCTTCTCGCCGGGCACGAAGTCGAAGTTCGCCCAGGCGGCATCTCCCGCCTGTGCGGCCTCGCCGCCGGCCGCTTGCTGCTGCGCCTTGGGTTGCTGGTTGTCGGGGAGACGCTTGCCCTTTGCATCCGTGAGCACGACGTCCTTCTTGGCGGCCTTGGCGTCATCGATGCACTTCTGATCGGTAACGGCGCAGTCGACTTTGTTGATTCCTTTGTCGATCAGGCTGTCCTGCTTCTGTTCGATGCGTTGCTTCACCTTCTCGTTGATCTTCGAGGGAATGGGGAATTGCGCAAACGCCACCGAGGCGGTGAGCGAGACGCTCAAGAGCGCAAGCAAGCGGGTGTATCTCGGCATCAATGTCTCCTGTGGTCCGGCCAGGTGGGTGCACATGCAGCGAGGTCGCGCGACCCGCTTACTATCGCACGCCTGCGCGGTCTGGCTGCCGGGCAGGAGATGACCCAGGGTCCGGATACGCGACTGGCGTTGTTGGGGAAGTGCGCCTTGCAGAGCAACCCTCGGCCACAGTTCGGCCGTCGTCATCGGGCCTGCACTGACGAGCTTGGCGGAGACCCGACTCCGCTATGTTGAAGGCAGGCGAAGCTCAGCCCCTCATTCAAAGTTTCATGATAGCCGAGGAGAGAGGAGATCCATGGTACGACAACTCGCTTCCGCGCTGTTCGCGCTCGCGGTGACCACCTCCGTTGCCTGCGCCCAGAAACCCGGCACGTTTTCGCTGACCAGTCCTGACGTGCATCAGGGACAGAAGATCGCCAGCGCACAGGTCTTCAACGGTATGGGGTGCACCGGGAGCAACACGTCGCCGGTCCTCGAGTGGAGCGGCGCGCCCAAGGGCACGAAGAGCTTCGCGCTCACCGTCTATGACCCGGACGCGCCAACCGGCAGCGGCTGGTGGCATTGGGTGGTGTACAACATTCCTGCTGGTGTGACGAAGCTTGCCGCCGGCGCGGGCGATGCCAAGAAGAACCTGCTCCCTGCCGGCGCGGTCCAGTCAAATACCGATTTCGGCACACCCGGCTACGGCGGTCCGTGTCCGCCGAAGGGCGACAAGCCGCACCACTATCGATTCACGGTCTTCGCCCTCGACACCGACAAACTCGACATTCCCGCCGGCGCAACCGCCGCGTACGTCGGCTTCAACCTGCACGCACACACATTGGGTATGGCGGAGCTCACGGCACTCTACAGCCGCTGATCCGCCGGCAGTGGACCGCGCTCGCTCAGACGGGCGTGAGCGCGTGTTCTGCCGTTCGTGCCTCGCAGAGCTCGGCGACTACGTCGTCGATGTCGGCGTTGGTCATGCGGTGCACTTGCGTGCACAGGCGAAGTGAAAAGCGGCCGCGGAGCTTCGTGGAGGACATCAGAAACCGGCCGGTGGAATTCAGACGCGCGTTGATGCGATCGTTCAGCGCATCGAGCGCGTCTGCGTCATCGAGGCCGGACGGACGGGCGCGGAAGCACACGATGCCCAGTTGTGCTGGCGAGAGAATCTCGAATCCGCGCGCCGCGAGCAATTCCTCTGCATACTCGGCGCGCCGCACGCCTGCCGCGATGGCGCCGCGCATCTTCGCGACGCCGTAGTAGCTGACCGACAGCCACACCTTGAGCGCGTGAGATGATCGCGTCAGCTGTTCACCGCGGTCGGCGAAGTTGACTTCCTGCTCGCGAGCGCGCACGTCGGTGAGGTACTCGGGATGTACCGTGAACGTCTCCTCGAGCTGCCTTGGGTTCCTGGCGAGCAGACACCCGCATTCGAAGGGTACGAACAACCACTTGTGCGGATCGAGCGTCACGGAATCCGCCCGCTCAATGCCCCGGAGCAACGTGGCGCCGTCGCTCGTCAGCACGGCGAACCCGCCGTATGCTGCATCGACGTGCATCCAGAGGGATTCGCGCTCGCAGAGATCAGCGATCGCGGGCAGCGGATCGACGGCGCCCGTGTTCGTCGTGCCTGCGCTTCCCACTACCATGAACGGCACGAGTCCGGCGGCGCGATCGGTGGCGATCGCCTCGCGCAAGGCGTCAGTCCGCATTCTATAGTCATCGTCTGTCGCCACCGCGCGCACGTTGACGCGGGGCACTCCGGCGATCCACGCCGCTCGTTGCACCGAGGAATGTGCCTGCTCCGACGTGTACATCGTGAGGCGCGGAAGGAGATCGCCATTGGAGTCGGCGCGATGGCGCGCCGCGACGACCGCTGTCAGGGTTGCCGACGAGCCCCCCGAGGTGAGGACGCCGCTGGTACCCGCCGGCATCCCGAGCCACTGCCGGAACCAGTCGAGCACCAGGAGTTCGATCTCGTTCGGTCCGGATGCCACAGACCAGACGCCGCTGAAAAAGTTGAAACCGGATGCCAGCCAGTCGCCAAGGATGGCTGGAAAGGTCGGGGAGCTCGGGATGTACCCCATGAAGTGGGGGTGCGGTTCGCGGGCGTGGTACGGAAAGACGCGATCCTCCAGAAAGCCCAGAAGTTGCTCGAACTCGGCGCCGTGCTCCGGCGGGGATCCCGCGATCAGACGTTCCGCATCCAGGCGACCAAGGGTCACCTGCGCAGGCTGCTCACGGATCGTTGCCAGGTGTTCGACGACAACGTCAGCAACGCGATGTCCCAGGTGGCGCATGGTTTCGCGATCGATCTCGAGCTCGGATGGTGCGGGTGTGTTGGGCATGCCATAAAACTAGATCCTTTGGATGCGAGCGAAACACATGTGTGCTGGCCTGCCCAGGCATTTCGTGGCATGTTCAACCCGTCAACGTCGCATCCCACCGGAGCCTGTATGCAACGCCCCTTCCGTCTCTCGCTCATCGCCGCGGCCGCACTGGTCGCGAATGCGCTGTCGCCCACCTCCTCGCACGCCCAACGCGGCGGGCGCGACACCGCGCTCGTCGCACGCCGCGAGTCAATTGAAAGTCAGCTCGAATCGATCGCGATCATCGATCGAAAGCTGATGATCCCCATGCGCGACGGCACGCGCATGCAGTTCGACGTGTATCGCCCGAAAAACGCTGCCGCGCCTGTGCCGGCGATCTTCGTGCGCACGCCGTACAACATGAACTTCTGGGACGTCACGCTCGGTGCACCCGCCGACATGAGCGCGCAGCTCGACGCCGTGAAACGCGGCTACGCCTACGTCGGCGCCAATGAACGCGGGCACTTCTTTTCCGAAGGCAACTACGACATCCTGGGCCCGCCGCTCACCGACGGCGTCGATGAGATTGGCTGGATCAGCTCGCAGCCGTGGTCGAACGGCAAGGTGGGCCTGATCGGTTGCTCGTCCACCGCCGAATGGCAGATGGGCGTTGCGGCACAGGCGCCCAAGGGACTGGCGACGATCATTCCACAGGGCTTTGGCGCCGGCGTCGGACGCGTGAAGCCGTTCTACGAGCAGGGCAACTGGTATCGCGGCGGCGCGGTACAGATGCTGTTCATCGACTGGATCATGGGCGAGCAGAATCAGGTACGGCCCATGTTCGCGCCGAACACGTCGCAGGAAGATCTCATTCGTGCCGCCAAATCCTTCGATCTCGTGCAGCATCAGCCGCCGGCCGACTGGGCCAAGAACTTCTCCTATTTGCCCGAGAAGGACCTGATCAAGCACCTCGATGGTCCGCACGGCATCTACGCCGACTCCATGCCCGGCATTGCTACCGGCGGCGCGATGATCCAACGCACGCCGAACGATCCCGCCTGGTATCGCGGCGGGCTGTTCGACGACGGCATGAAGATCAACGTGCCGGGGCTCTGGTTCATGTCGTGGTACGACGTGTCCATTGGGCCGAACCTCGCGACGTACAACCACGTGCGGAAAACCGCTGATCCGGCCATTGCTAACCAACAGTACGCGGTGATCGCACCGACGCTGCATTGCTCATACAAACGGGCCTCTGCGAACACCGTCGTGGGCGAACGGAGCGTCGGCGACGCGCGCTATGACTACGACGCGCTCACGTACGGATGGTTCGACCTCTTCCTGAAAGGCGATAACAACCACCTGCTCGACACCATGCCGAAGGTCCGCTACTACACCATGGGCCTGAACAAATGGCAGACGTCCGACAGCTGGCCCCCGCGCGGAGCCGAGTCGATGACGTTCTTCCTCGGCAGCGCCGGCAAAGCGAACACCGCGGCTGGTGATGGTGTGCTCAGAACCAAAGCGCCGGCGAAAGATGCCCCGGACAGCCTCGTCTACGATCCAATGCACCCGCTGGCGTCATATGGCGGCAACGTATGCTGCCAGGCGAATGCCCTGACTGGTGGCAGCATGGATCAGCAGAAGATGGAGACACGGCCTGACGTCCTCGTCTATACCAGCGATCCGCTCAAGGAGCCGATGGAGGTGAGCGGGCCGGTCGAGTTCACGGCGTACATATCGTCCGATCGCAAGGATACGGACGTCACCGTGAAACTCATTGACGTCTACCCTGACGGCCGTGCTTACAACCTGGATGAAACAATTCAGCGGGTGCGCTACCGCGAGGGCTACGACAAGCCGCCGACATGGATGGAGCCAGGCAAGGTGTACAAAGTGGCGCTGTCGCCAATGACGACGAGCAATTTGTTCGACGCCGGCCATCGCGTTCGCATCGAGGTCTCGAGTTCGAACTTCCCGCGTTTCGACCGCAACATGAACACCGGTGGCAATAACTACGACGAGACCACCGGCCTCGTGGCCCACAACAGTGTCCACCACTCGTCGCTGTACCCGTCGTCACTCAAGATCACAGTGGTCAAGCGGCCGACGGCGACCGATAAGTAGGGCAGGGACCTTGCAGTCGAGAGCACGTTTGCGATTGTCTCCAATTTCCGCAAAATGCTCAATCTGCAAGTTGTCATCGCCAGTACCCGCACCGGCCGCCAGGGAACGGCGGTCGGTGCGTGGGCGGCGGATCAAGCCCGCCGGCATGGCAAGTTCACCGTCGAGCTCATCGACCTCGCCGAGGTGAATCTGCCGCTGTTCGACGAGCCGAAGCATCCGCGCTTCGGCCAGTACGAGCATGAGCACACCAAGCGTTGGAGCGCGATCGCAAGCCGCGCCGATGCCTACGTCTTCGTGACGCCGGAGTACGACTTTAGCGCCCCAGCGTCACTCATCAACGCGCTGCAATACCTCGTCAAAGAGTGGGCGTACAAAGCGTGTGCGTTCGTGAGCTATGGCGGGGTGTCCGGTGGTACGCGCGGCGTCCAGATGACGAAGCAGGTCGTCACCGCGCTCAAGATGATGCCGATGTTTGAAGCCGTCTCGATTCCGTTCTTCGCGCAGTACGTGAGTGGCGAGTCGGGCGTGTTCGATCCCGGCGACGTCCAGGCCAAGGCCGCAGTCGCGATGCTCGACGAGTTGCTCAAGTGGTCCAACGCACTCGTCGCACTGCGGAACCCCTAGTCCACATCCACCGGACGCAGGAGCCACCATGGTCGAACCCATCCGCAAGACGCAGCCTGTGCGCGCTTTCGCGCTCGCCGCCATGGTGACGGCGACGCTGGTGGTTGGATGCGGCGGCAAGGGGCAGTCGCAACGGACAAGCGGCGATACCGGTGATACCGGCGATGCCGGCGATGCCACGCGCCGTGACCGGCCGGTTGCCGCGTGCCCGGGCGACAACGGCGGCATCACGCTTCCGCCTGGCTTCTGCGCCACGGTGTTCGCCGACAGCATTGGCCATGCACGCCACCTCGTCGTGGCGCCGAATGGCGACGTGTACGTCAATACGTGGAGCGGCAGCTTCTACCCGGACCAATCGCCGTTGCCCGGCGGCTTCATCGTCGCTCTGCGCGACACCAGCCACGACGGCAAGGCGAATGTCATGGCGCGGTTCGGCGCCACTGGCGTGGGTGGCGGCCACGGTGGCACTGGCATCGGGCTGTACAACGGCGCGTTGTACGCCGAAGAAGCCGCGACCATCGTGCGCTACACCCTGGCGCGCGACCAGCTCACTCCAACGTCGAAAGCCGAGGTCGTCGTGAGCGGCTTGCCGCTGACCGGCGATCACCCAATGCACCCTTTTGCCATCGACTCGGCGGGGGCGATGTACGTGAACATGGGAAGCGCGACGAATTCCTGTCAGGTCAGGAATCGCACGCGCGAGTCGCCCGGCCGCAAACCGTGCACGGAGCTCGAGACACGCGGCGGGATCTGGCGCTTCGATGCGAACCAGACCAAACAGGTGCCGTCGCTGGCGAACCGGTATGCGACCGGAATCCGTAACGCGGACGGCATTGCCATTGGCCCGGATGGCAGCCTGTACGCCATGCAACATGGCCGCGACCAGCTCGCCGAGAATTGGCCAAATCTCTACACCTCGATCCAGGGACAGAATCTCCCTGCCGAGGAGTTGCTGCTCGTCAAACATGGGGCGGACTATGGCTGGCCCTATTGCTACTTCGACAATGAGCAGCAGAAGCTCGTGCTCGCGCCGGAGTACGGCGGCGACGGCAAGACGGTCGGCCAGTGTGCGCAGAAGACAGGTCCGATCGCATTTTTTCCGGCGCACTGGGCGCCCCTCGCGCTGCAGTTCTACACGGGTACGCAGTTTCCCGAGAAATACCGTGGCGGCGCGTTCATCGCGTTTCATGGCTCATGGAACCGCGCGCCGGGTCCGCAGCAAGGGTACAATGTCGTATTCCTGCCCTTTGCCGGCCGGAAGCCGTCGGCCAAACCCGGCGGGTTCGAGATCTTTGCGGATGGGTTCGCCCAAGGGCGCATGCAGCCGGACCAAGCGGCCCATCGTCCGTCGGGTCTCGCCCAGGGTCCCGACGGAGCACTCTACATCAGCGATGACAAGGGCGGCCGTGTCTGGCGCGTCACGTATCAGGGTACTGGTCGCTGAGGACGGTTGGCGGGTGTTCACACAGTTCTGTGCACACCACCAGTTGCTGTTCTTCGACTTCTACCGGGCCCCTACTGGTCAAGTAACTATTTATCCAGCTATTTCGCCTATTCTGGTTGCGCTGCCGCTGGTAAGTCCCGATAGTTGCGTTACGCGAAAAAGCATACTCTTTCGCAATCTACGGGTATTATCCATCGCAGGCGCATAGCCACAGGAGAGGGGTTTATGGCGACCGCCATTCGAATGGGAGATCTTCGCGCCCTCGGGAAAAGCGAGCGCGAAAAGGCCATTGGGGGGTTGGTGAACGAAGCCCTCAGGCCGGTTAATGGCCAAGCTGTGATCATCAAAGAAAAGATTCAGAGCTACGAGTTGCGGTACAAAATGACCTCGGACCAGCTACCCGTGCGCCTGAAGAATAAGACGTTTTGCGAGACAGCCGAGGTGAGCAATTGGCTGTTTTGGATCCGCGTGAGGGAACTTAGTGGCGGATGATCCGCACGGCCCCAATCGGTTTTCGAACTACATCGCGACCCATGAGACAATCATGGGTCGCTTTGTCGATAGCGGCTTTATTCTAGAGGACACGCTTGTTGTGTCGTCGATTGGCGCGGGCCTCATCCTGATAAAAGGAAGTATTCGTTGCTTGGGTGGCATCCGCTTGGATGTAGAAAAGGTGCTCAAAGTTGTTGAAGGCGACGGAGCGAATGCCATGGTCCAAACGACGACGTACAATTACAACGCGTCGATCAGTCTCGGGAATGTGCTCCGGTACGACTCGCCCCACAACGACCACAACGAATACCACCACGTCCACCGGTACGATGTGTTCGCGGGGGACCAGGATGGGACGACAACCGAAGCCATTTGGCCCAGTCTCGGAGACGTGATCACCGAGCTTCAGAACTGGTACTGCGAGCACTACCTGCAGCTCTGTGAGTTGGAATAGCTGATTCGCGGCCCGTGGAAGTTCGACGATCTCTCCTCTCTCTCTCTCTCCTCCGCGCGTGTGCGCCAGGTCTATACTTCCCTATCGCATCGTCATGCCGATTCTGCAATCGATTATCGCCGCGGTGACACAGCCGGTACCGTGACACCGTACTGCTCGGGCGCGTTGCCCACGCGGGCGGCCGCGATCAGTTTCGGCACATAGCTCTGCGTCTCTCGAGGCAAGGCAGGAAGAATCCTGAAGAAGTCCTCGTCCGTCCCACTGGTCTTGCCGGTCGTCCGCCTGAGTGCGCGCAGCACAGTGCCCGCCCCTGAATTGAAGGCGGCGGCAGCCAAGTACCACGATCCGAGGCGTCCATGCAGGCTGGACAGGTACGATAGGGCTGCGTCTGTCTCCCGCGCAGGGTCCTTTCGCTCGTCCAGACCGTGCCCAACCTTCAGTCCAAAGGAGCGCGCCGTTCCCCTCATGAACTGCCAGAGGCCTACGGCAGCCGCGTGCGACCGGGCGTTCGGATTGAATTCCGATTCGATCGCCGCGAGATAGATGAGGTCGGCGGGCATATTCTTGGCGTCGAGCTTGGCCTTGATCATGTCGGCATACTGCGCCATGCGGCCCAGGGCCTGGCCGAAGCCGGAGCTGGACGACGAGAGCCGCGTGACCCAGTGATCGATGCTCGCGTGCTGCATGGCGATATTCAGCGCGGGTCCGGCCGGCTCAGCCGGAGGGCTGAGCGGGCGCGAGACTGCCGGAGCGACGGCCACGACGCGTTGTATAAGCGGGGGCTGAGGCAAATTGCTGGCGGGATGGCCCATCGTTCCGGCAGCGACTATGCCGCCAGCGATCATGAGCCCTCCCTTGATGCCGTATCGCGCAACCCCCCGCTTCACTGCTTGGTAAAGCTTGGGAGCTGCCAGTGCGTAACTTTTTGACATTCATAAAGTTACGCACTTACAACCTCTGTTGCAGGCTTGAATTTCGGAGAAGAGACTCCGAGTATATGGCGAGCTTTACCGCCAGTCTGTCGCAATACTGAATGCAGTCAGGAAACCAGCCTCATCGTTGTGAGGTGGCCGCCCACGGCCTGAAGGAGTTCACCCGAGCCAGCCGCGGAAGCCGAATGTGAGGCTTTCCCCATAAAGTCATTTCCACGAGGAGAAGTCCCGTGACGGCGACGATGATCGCCGGCTGAACGAACGTCAGGACCATGAACATCACGCCGGCGATGAAGACGCCGAGCATGGGCCGCTCCCACTCCTCGCAGCGCATCGCCATCACGACCGCGGCGACCAACAGGCCGAAGGCGACTGTCCAGATTACCACCTGAATGTGGTTCCACGTGCGTGTCCGAACGCCACGCTCGGCAAGCTCCTTGATGCCGAGCATCATCCGTCGCTCCATGACGAAGTGCATCGGCTCGAAGACCAGAACATTGAGCGTGAGCCAGCCGGTCGAGGGCGGCTCCACGGCGCGACCGCGGACGATCAGGCGCGTTGCTGCCTCATCGATCGGTTGCACGGCAACTGTCCAACTGCCGCTTTCGGGCAGAGCCTCTGGCGAACCCGGGTTTTGCGTTACGAACGCAAGCGCGCGTCCCGGGACGTAGCTGCGCAAAGTGGCGGATCCCACGCCGCGTCCGCCCAACGGCGGATGCATCCACAGTCTGTCCCCGACTTGCCAGTCTTGTTTGTCCGGGCGCAGATAGTCGCGGGTCGGCATTTGGCTGCCGACGATATTCTCGAGCAGATCGAAGCTGTAGAACCCGCCGCGATCCTGACCGATTTGCGCGACCCACGGCCAGACTCGGTCGATCGGTGAGTAGATCGTAATGGCTCGCGTTTCCTGCACTGCGGCGGCCGTCAACATCGAGTCGCCCGGCAACGCCATGCCGCGTTCGTCTTCTGTGATATTCCAACTTCGGTACCAGGGCCGGGCAACGGTGAGGAATACCACCAGCAACGCGGCATAGACGCCGAGGAGCGCAGCGAGGCGCGCCGTACTAGGTTGCCGCGGGAGTGAACGTGACATGTGACCCGTCGCCCGAAGGGAAGTACCCTACATTGCGACGGGCCATCACGCGATGACGTCCGCAAAGAGCCTTGCGTGTGTGAGGACTAATCCCGTGCGTTATGAGACATGAGACATGAGACATGAGACACGAGACACGGGGACACGAGACACGGGACACTCACAACGCACAACTCACAACTGGAAACTCGAAACTCGCCGACCGGTGGGCCGACCGCGACGGAGCAGCCAGCGACATCCAGCCGGCGGTGCACCTGGAAGGTGGTCCAGGAGCGGCCGGTCGACGACCCGGAGTCCAATCCGGCGGAGTCTCACCTGACCATGCGAATGTCCTATTCGAGCGCCCCCTCCTGCGACCGGTTGTCCGCCATGACCGTGCCCGGCTTGAACATCGAACCCCCGCTCGTAGGCGCAAAACGCGCCTGGAAGAACCGCAGGTATTCGGGCTCGTACGTGAACGACAAACCGCAGACTCGCTCGCGCCGCTCGTAGACCTCGATCACGCTGTCCGCCACCACGTCCATGTGCGCTTGCGTGTATACGCGCCGGGGGATCGTCAACCGCACGAGTTCGAGCTTTGGCATGCGATTGCGGCCAGTCTCCGGATCGCGACCCGACGACACCACGCCACGCTCCATGGAGCGCACACCACTCTGTACGTACAGAGCGGCCGCCAGCGACTGCGCCGGAAACTCCTCGCGCGGGACGTGCGGCAGGATGGCTGCGGCGTCGAGAAATACCGCGTGGCCGCCGATGGGCTTCACGATTGGCACTCCCGCCGTGAGCAATTGGCGCCCGAGGTAGTACACCTGCCCGATGCGCGACCGGACGTGATCTTCCTGCACCGATTCCTCGATCCCGATGGCCATCGCTTCCATATCGCGGCCCGCGAGACCGCCGTAGGTATGCAGACCCTCATACACCACCACGAGGTTGCGCGCCCGTGCCGCGAGATCGGCATCGCGCAGGCCGAGCCATCCACCGATGTTCACCAGGCTGTCCTTCTTCGCCGACATCGTCGCCCCGTCGGAGAGCGCGCACATCTCTAGCAGAATCTCGGCGATCGTCTTGTCGCGATTGCCCAGCTCGCGCTGTTGAATGAAGAACGCGTTTTCGACGGCGCGCGTCGCATCGAAAATGATCCGGATGCCGTGCTCCCGTGTGTAGGCGCGCACGGCACGCAGGTTGGCGAGACTGATCGGCTGACCTCCGGCCAGATTCACCGTCGCCGCCACCGCTACATACGGGATCTTCGCGGCGCCATACTGTTGCACGATGGCATCGAGCTTCGCCAGATCGACGTTTCCCTTGAATGGATGCTCCGAGCTGGGATCGTGCGCCTCGTCGATGATGACGTCGTGGAACGTGCCACCCGCCAGCTCTTGATGAATGCGCGTGGTCGTGAAGTACATGTTGCCCGGCACGTGGTCGCCGGGCTTGATGAGAATCTTGGAGATGATGTGCTCGGCGCCGCGACCCTGATGCGTCGGGACCACCTCGTGGTAGCCATAGTGGCCCTGTACGGCTGCCTCGAGATGGTAGAAGTTCCTCGAGCCGGCATAGGCCTCATCGCCCATCATCATGCCAGCCCACTGGCGGTCGGACATGGCGCTGTTGCCGGAGTCGGTCAACAGGTCGATGTAGACGTCCTCCGACCTGAGGAGGAACGTGTTATATCCGGCGTCGGCTGCCGCGCGCTCGCGTTCAGCACGAGTCATCATCTTGATCGGCTCGACGACTTTAATCTTCCAGGGCTCAGCCCAGCTTTGGCGACGCATGGTGGTTCTTCCTCCAATAGGTGGCTAGCGCCGCGCCAGATCGGCGCGTGCCACCGACGCTATTGGTGACCACCCCAATGCCCTATCGGGCAAGCCGATGATGCTGGTCAGGGAAGAGACACGGGGGTGGGACACGGGACACGGGACACGGGACACGAGACACGAGACACGAGACACGGGACACGAGACACGAGACACGGGACACTCACAACGCACAACTCACAACTGGAAACTCGAAACTCGCCGACCGGTGGGCCGACCGCTACGGAGCAGCCAGCGACATCCAGCTGGCCTACAGAGATCCTTCGCTCCGCTCAGGATGACAGGCATCGCGTGTCCCGTGTCCCCCCTAAAACTCCAACTGCCCGTACCACTTTCGCGCGTGCATCTTCGCGATCGGAAACAGCGCGCGCTGGACGGGATTGTACCGGCTCAGCCAACGGAGCAGCGCTGCCGGCCCACCGAGCGACAGCGCGAGCATGACCGCGCGATAGCGGCCAATGCGCAGCGATTCCCACAAGAAGCGGTTCACCACGCCGGCGTGCTGCCGGTTGTCGAAGCGCGCATGCGCCGCCTGCTCCCAATCGGTGCCGTCGAGCAGGCAGTTCGCGGCGAGGATCCCCGACTGAATCGCGGTACGAATACCGAAGCCCCACAAAAAGTCCTGTAGTCCCGCGGCCTCGCCAACCTGAATCACGCCGGCGGTGCTGTAGGAGGGTGCCAGCGCGAAATGGCCCAGTCCGCCGACGCGCCGCTCGTTCTCTATGCGAATGCCGTATCGTGACGCGAGCACGTCGCGAGCGCGGGCGAGGCGCGTGTGAATGCTCGGGAAATCCTCGAAACCCATCGTGCAGATGCACCCATAACCCTTGGTCACCAGCAAGTAGCTGTAGCCTTTGGGTGCCGCGCTATCGTCGAACATCACCACGGCAGTGTCAGGGGCATCGGTGTCGAAGGCGATGCCCGCGTTGACCGCAAACGGGGCGCGTCCTCGAGGTCCGGTGGCGACGATGTCCGCGTGTTCCACAGGAATAGTCTGCCGAAAATGAATGCGAACGCCCACGGCGAGCGCGGTGCGCGCCAGACCCTGGTCGAGCGTGTCGTGGCCAGCGCCGCGTTTCACGAGGTACACGCCCGGGCGCCGCCCGAATGCGAGGCGCTTGTCACGCCTGCCGTTCGTCTCGATACCGCTCGAAACGGGTGCACAATGGAAATCGATCGGGATGCCGGCAGACGCGAGCTCGTCGATTGCGTCGCGGTCATCGCTCCAGCTTTCAATACCCTGGATGTCGCCGCCAAAGCGGGCACCACAGCGAGCGCGGCGTTCGAAGACTTCGACGTCGCGGCCTGCGCGTGCGAGGGTGATCGCCGCGGCGAGGCCCGAGGGTCCACCTCCAATGATGCGGAGGCTCATGTGGCGGAGAATGGCGGCATCGCGGCCCCAATGCTAGGTTGGATTTTGCACCCTTCTCCCGCGGGGATCATGGATCGTTCCACGAGCGCCGGCGTCGCGGCGTCACCTGATCTCTCGCAGCCGCGACGATCAGCATCGAGCATGCTGGCCGCGAGCCTCGGTGCGGCCCGCTGGTCGGACGACAGCTTTCTGGACGGGCTGCGACAGTTCGGCGATGCTGCCGGCGACCGGTGTGTCGTCGAGCTCGCCAAGCTGCCGGACAGTGCGATGCGTGCCCGGGCGGTCTTTGCCAAGATGCCGCGCAATGATTCGCCGCTGCCGTCCGACACGCCGGCGCAGTTGCGGGAGTTCTTCGCCCAGACGTATGCGTGGTGCGACCATTGCCGGCAGCCGTCGCTCCCTGCGTGGGTGGACCGGGATCGCATCGTCCGCGGTCAGAAGGTGTTCATGGAGCGCATGATGCCGTCCGTGCTCGTGCTCCTCTGCAAGAGCCTGCCCGAATCGTACGCGACGGCCGGTGCGACGAAGGTTCTCAATATTTCCGGCGAACTGTTGACGCACACGTACCATCGTTTGATGGGAACGCTGCAACTCCTCATCGACGTTTCCAGCCCGCAGAGCTTCGAGCGAGCCGGCACGGCGCTGCTCAATGGCCAGCAGATGCGGTTGCTGCACGCGGGGGTGCGCTCCAAAGTCGCTCCCCGCGTGCTCGAGCGGCGGGGCGGCTATGCCGCCTATCTCGCGCGGTATGGGGTGCCGATCAACCAGGAGGACATGCTCGCGACGATCATGGCCTTCTCGCTGCTCGTCGTGCGCGGTTGGCGCCGGTTGGGCATTCCTGTCACGCGCCAGGAGGCAGAGGACTACTACTATGTGTGGCGGGTGTTCGCGCACCTCATGGGAATTCACCCGCCGGATGAACCCGACAACGACTGCCATCTCCCAAAGGACCTGGCGGAGGCGGCGGCGTTCTATGAGGCCTTCCGGCGGCGCCACTTCGTTGGGGCAACGCATTGGGCGGGCGATTGGCTCACGCAATCGGAAACGCAGAACCCCGACGGCGTGGCGATCGCGCAGCGACATCTCCAGATGCTCGCTACGGTGCTGCCGCAAGGGGAGAGCCGATTCCTCGCGCTCGAGCACGTGGCGCAGATCTATATCGAAACACTCATCGGCGAGGAGGGCTGTGCGCGGGTCGGGCTCGCCCCGCTTCCCGGGCACCGCCTGCTCCGGTTGCTCCTCATCCACGTGCCGCGTATCTGGGGGCGGGTCTGGCGCCGCGTGGACGGAGGCATCCACGTCCGCATCAGCGAGTGGTTCCTGCAATCGCTTGTCAAGGCCAGTTACGATCGCGGGGTGGTGTTTACGGTCCCGGCGACACTGGGCGACTTGCAGGCGTTGGTCGATCGTGGCGCGACGGTGCGCGGATCGATGGCGGTACAGACACGGTACGCCGCGACTCGCTAACTTCGATCCTCCTCAAGACTGATCGTCGTCTCTCGCCTCTCTCTTGCTGCCGGACGGATGTCGCTGCACACTGTCGTTTCCACGATCGCTCGTGAACTGTCGCTCACCCCTCTGCAGGTGTCCGGAGCGCTCGCGCTCTTCGACGAAGGAAACACGCTCCCGTTCATCGCCCGATATCGCAAGGAGGCCACGGGCGGCCTCGACGAAGTCCAGCTTCGTGACGTGCGCGATCGCGCCGCGTACCTGCGCGAGCTCGCCGAACGCCGCGCCGCCATCCTCGTGAGCATCGAGGAGCAGGGCAAGCTCGACGACGCGCTGAAGGCGCGCATCGACGTCGCCGAGACGAAGCAGGCGCTCGAGGATCTGTATCTTCCGTTCAAGCCGAAGCGGCGCACACGCGCCATGATCGCGCGCGAGCGCGGCCTCGAGCCGCTCGCGGAGTTGTTGTGGGCCGGCGCACATTCCGTGAGTGCATTGGAGCGCGAGGCGGCGCAATTCGTCGATGCCGCCAAGGAAGTGCCGGACATCGAGCACGCGCTCGCGGGCGCGCGCGACATTCTCGCCGAGCGCATCGCCGAGGATGCGACGCTGCGCGGCCGCGTGCGCGATATCACGCGCGCCGAAGGCATCGTACGGTCGCGCGTCACGCTGGCCAAGGAGAAGGAAGTCTCGAAGTTCCGGGACTATAACGACTTCTCGCAGCCGCTCGCGCAGTTGCCGTCGCACCGGATGCTCGCCATCCGGCGGGGCGAAGCGGAAGGATTTCTCCTCTGGCAGATCGTGCCGCCGGCGGAGCGGATCGTTGCCGAGCTGGAAGGTGCATTCACGCATCACCATGCCGCGGCGGACCAGATGCGGCTCGTCGTGCAGGACGGGTACAAGCGGCTCATGGCACCGGCTGTGGAAGTGGACCTCCGCATGGAACTGAAGACACGCGCCGACGAAGAGGCGATCACCATCTTCGGCCGCAACCTCGAGCAACTGCTGCTTGCACCCCCAGCAGGGGAGCGCGTGGTGATCGGACTCGATCCCGGCTTCCGCACCGGCGTGAAAGTGGCCGCGGTCTCGCGTACCGGCGCCGTCGTCGCGACGGATGCGTTGTTCCTGCATCAGCCGGATCGGTTCGCGCAGTCACTGCTCGCGTACATCACTCGGCTCGATCCCGACCTCATTTCAATTGGGAACGGCACCGCATCGCGCGAGACGGAAACGCTGGTGCGCGATACGCTCGCCGAGCACAAACTGGTGCGGCCACAAGTGGTGGTCGTGAACGAGTCTGGTGCATCCGTCTATTCGGCATCTGATGTCGCGCGGGAGGAGTTGCCCGATCTCGACGTTTCGTTGCGCGGCGCGGTCTCGATTGCGCGACGCCTCCAGGATCCGCTGGCGGAGCTGGTGAAGATCGATCCCAAGTCGATCGGTGTCGGGCAGTACCAGCACGATGTTTCGCAGACTCGCCTCAAGGAGCGTCTCGACGATGTCGTTGAGAGCTGTGTGAACCGCGTCGGCGTGGAGGTGAATACGGCATCGGTGCCGCTGCTCTCGTACGTCGCCGGTATTGGGCCGACGCTCGCCGCGAACATCGTGAAGGCGCGCGACAGCCGCGGCGGCTTCCGGGGTCGTGCCGACCTCGGCGACGTGCCACGACTTGGCGCTAAGGCATTCCAACAGGCCGCTGGCTTTCTCCGCGTCCGAGGCGGCGCCCATCCGCTCGATGCCTCGGCGGTGCATCCGGAGCGATACCCGCTGGTCGAGCGCATGGCGACCGATCTTGGCGTGCAGATCGCCGATCTCGTCGGTAATCAGCGCCACCTCGATCGCGTGACGCTCGATCGCTACGTGACGGACGACGTAGGGTTGCCGACGCTGCGGGACATTCTGTCGGAGTTGAAGAAGCCGGGGCGCGACCCGCGCGAGGCGTTCGAGCCGCCGGCATTCCGCGCCGATATTACGGAGCCGAAGCATCTGAGCGAAGGCATGGAACTCGAGGGCATAGTGACGAACATCGTCGCATTTGGCGCATTCGTCGACATCGGCGTACATCAGGACGGACTGGTGCACGTGTCACAGGTCGCGGATCGATTTGTCAGCGATCCGAACGCGGTGCTCAGTGTCGGACAAAAGGTGACGGTCCGCGTGTTGTCGGTGGATCTCGAGCGCAACCGCATCGCGCTCAGCATGCGCACGCAGACCGGCGAACGTCCGCGTACGCCACCGCGGCGCGGGACGCGGCCATCCGTCGTGCCGGCCGCTCCGACCACGCCGGCCATCCCCAAGCCCGGCACCATCGCCCCGAACGGAATGCGTTTCCGTTCCTGATTTCTTTTCCTTCTTCACATTGAAGCGGTTCGAGCGTCCAACGCGCGTAGGGGATGCTCAGTGTGGGGTGTCTCCCTCTAGAACGGTTTCCCGAACGAGAGGTTCGATACCCCGTGACACAACCCGCGCGCGTTCTGGATTGGACGCCATACCCTGCAGTCCCGATCGCTCGTCCTCGCGAATGCATTCCGATCACCGTGGTCATGCCGACGCTCAACGAAGCGCCGCAGGTATCTCGTGCGATCGGTGCGCTCGATTGGGCGGACGAGGTGATCGTCGTTGACGGCGGTTCGACGGACGACACGCCCGCGCTCGCACGAGCCGCCGGCGCTCGCGTATTGATCGTGGCCGGAAAGACCATTGCGGCGCAGCGCAACGCGGGGAGCGCGGCGGCCCGCAATCGCTGGGTGCTGGCGCTCGACGCCGACGAGCAAGTGACGCCGGAGTTGCGATGGTCGTTGACGCGGCTCTGCGCCGCGTCGCCGTTGCAGACGGCATTCCGCGTTCGTTCACGGAACTGGCATCTCGGCCGGGAATTGCTCCACGGCCCTTGGGGCTCGGACTGGAAGGTACGCGTATTCACGCGCGAGCGCCGATTCGCCAATGTTCGGGTCCACGAACACCTGGAGGCGCTCGACGACGTCGGTAGCCTCGAAGGTGCGCTACTGCACCGCCCCTATCGTGATATGGCGCACCAGGTCATCAAGATCGGCACGTACGCGCGTTGGGCAGCGGAAGACATGCACGCCCGCGGCCGGCGGGCACGCATGAGCGACCTGCTGGTCCGTCCCGCGTGGCGTTTCATGCGCGATTACCTGATCATGAGCGGTTGGCGTGACGGGGTGGCTGGATTCATCGTATCGGTGACCAGCGCGTTCTCGGTATTCGCGAAGTACGCGGCGTTACTGACGCGGGATGGGCGGACGGGCGAGCGGTAATCGACGTCAACACACAGCGCACAACGCGCAACTGGCCACTCGAGGTGCGCCGACTGAAGCGGCGAGAGCGAGGGCGTGGATTGGACTCCGGGCTCTATTCTGGCTGGATGTCGCTGGCTGCTCCGTAGCGGTCGGCCCACCGGTCGGCGAGGTTCGAGTTTCCAGTTGTGAGTTGTGCGTTGTGAGTGTTAACGGTACAAACCGGTCTGATGGGTGAGCTTGGCGAGACAGCGTGGACCGGCTGGAAACGGTACGATGCTGCGCCCTTGGCTGCGGCCGCGCAGCTTTCGCGCATGCAGGACTTTCGCCGGCTCAGAGTTTGGAACAAGGCTGTCGCTCTGGCCCTCGAAGTCCGAAGGGCTACGACGCGGTTTCCAAAGCAGGGCTATTCGGAACTGAAAGCGCAGCTGGTCTCGGCGGCCGAATCGGTGGGGAATAACATCGTCGAGGGTTGCGGCGCGAGCACGCAGAAAGAACTCGCGCGCTTTCTGGAAATGTCCGTGAAGTCCGCGATGGAGCTCGAGGGCGAACTGGAGCTGGCCTACCGGTACGACGTGCTGCAGGAACGTGACTGGCGCGCCCTTGGCGCAATGACAGTCGAGACGCGCCGAATGCTCTGCGGTCTGCGGAACAAGGTGCTGAGCACCACCGGTGAGACCCCAGCCCGTTAACACTCACAACGCACAACGCACAACTGGAAACTCGAAACTCGCCGACCGGTGGGCCGACCGCGACGGAGCAGCCAGCGACATCCAGCCAGAATAGAGCCCGGAGCCCAATCCGCGTTAACGTCGGGTCGCGCTCTACCGCTCTCCCTCCCCCTCGTCGTATGTTCGCGGTATGCCTACTCGCCGCTCCTTCGTCTCATCCGTGCTCGGCGCCGGGGTCTCCCTCCCCGTGATGCGCCACACCGCCTTCCGTCACCTGCTCGCGGCCGAGCCGATCGCCGGCGCGCGGACCGCCGCATCCGTCGCCGACGACGAGACGTACTGGGGGGAGATCCAGCGCGCGTTCGATCTCGACCGGACGATGATCAACCTGAATAACGGCGGGTGCAGTCCCGCGCCGTCGCACGTGCTGGAGCAGATGATTCGAGATCTCAGATTCTCGAACGAGCTGCCGACCGAGCATATGTGGCGCGTGCTCGAGCCGCGCATCGAATCGGTGCGGCGCGACCTGGCGCACGACTTCGGGTGTGATCCCGAGGAGCTGGCCATCACGCGCAATGCGTCGGAAGCGAACGAGACGATGATCTTCGGCACCGACCTCGCCCGCGGCGACGAGGTGATCTTCACGACGCAGAACTACCCGCGCATGCAGAACGCCTGGCGCCAGCGCGAACGCCGCGACGGCATCGTGCTCAAACCCATCAAGATCGAGACACCGGTGGAGAGCACGGCGTCGTACCTCCAGCACATCGCCGACGCCATCACGCCGCGCACGCGCGTCATCGAGGTCATGCACATCAGCTTCATGACGGGCTACATCGCCCCCGTCCGCGAGATCGTGGAGCTCGCCAAGCCGAAGGGCATTCGGGTGTTCGTCGACGGCGCGCACGCCTTCGCACACTTCCCGTTCACGCGCGACGACTTGGGCGCCGATTACTACGGCACGAGTCTTCACAAATGGATGCACGCGCCCATCGGGACCGGGTTCCTCTACGTGCGCCGTGACCGGATCAAGACGCTGTGGCCGATGATGGCCGGGTCGGTGGAGGAGGAAGACAACATCCGCAAGTACGAGGAGATCGGCACGCATCCAGCGGCGAATCACAACGCCGTGTCCGTTGCCGTCGCGTTCAATCGCGGGATCGGCCCCGCGCGGAAGATCGCGCGATTGCGGTACCTGCGCGACCGGTGGGCAAACCGCCTGCTCGCCGCGAGCAGCCGTGTGCACATGATCACGCCAATCGGGCCAAACGCAAGCGGCGCCATCGGCGTGTTCGGGATCGACGGCATGGACATGGGAAAGCTCGGCGGTTGGCTACTGTCCAAGCACAACATCGTCACCACGCCCATGGTCAACGACGAGTTCAAGGGTATGCGCATCACGCCGAACGTTTACACGACCGTGGATGAGATCGATCTGTTCGCGGACCGGGTCATGGGGGCGATAAAGAACGGCGTGGCATAGGCCGTCACGCTGGCGCGGCGGAGTTGGCCCATGGAGTTGGCCCTATGCGGAGAAGACCTGATTCCCGATGGGCGGTCATACAATAGAATTCAGTGATGTGTTTTCCGTCGTCGCCTGTGTGCGACCAACCCGGACTGCCATGACCGCTTCCACTGCCGCCCCGCACGCTTCGCCGCCGCACCTCGCCTCGCCCGACGTCAATCCGTCGTTCACGAAGAGTGTGTTTCTCGGTGAGATTCGTGAAGAGCTCGTCTTTCCTTTTCCGACGCTCTCGCCGGAGGAAAAGGAATCGCTCGAACTGATCCTGGGGTCGGTTCGCGCCTTCGCGGCGGAACGGGTCGACAGCGCCAAGTTCGATCACGATGGCCGGTTCCCGGACGGCGTGCGCCAGGGACTGCACGAGCTTGGTGTGATGGGGCTTAGCATCCCCGAGGCGTACGGTGGATTCGGCGCGTCGGCCAAGGTCTACAACCGTGTCTTCGGCGAGATCGGCGCCACCGATCCGGCGCTCACGGTCTACTTTGGCGCACATCAGTCGATCGGCTGCAAGGGCATCGTGCTGTTCGGCACGGAGGAGCAGAAGCAGAAGTATCTGCCGCGGTGCGCGAGCGGAGATCTCGTTGCCGCCTTCTGTCTCACCGAGCCGGGCTCTGGCTCCGACGCGCAAGCCATGAAGACGCGCGCGGTCAAGAGCGATGATGGCACGCACTACCTGCTCAGCGGCACGAAGATCTGGATTTCCAACGCCGGTTACGCCGACCTGTTCACGGTGTTCGCCAAGGTGCCCGTAACGGTCGATGGCGTTCAAAAAGAACGGGTGACCGCCTTCATCGTCGACGCCCACGCCGCTGGCGTGTCACTTGGCAAGCTCGAAGAGAAGATGGGGATCAAGGCCTCCGACACGCGCGCCGTGGCCTTCGATCGCGTGAAGGTGCCCGTGGAGGACCAGCTCGGCGACGTTGGCCAGGGGTTCCACATCGCGCTCGAGGTGTTGAACTCGGGACGTCTTGGCCTCGCGGCCGGGTCGGCGCGTGGCACGCGACGCATCATGCGTGAGGCGCTCGCGTACGCCAAGCAGCGCGAGCAATTTGGTCGGCCGATCGGCTCGTTCGAGATGATCCAGCGCAAGTTCGCCCTCACGGCTGTGGAGTGTTATGCCGCTGATGCAGCCGTGATGGTCGCCGCGGGCATGGTGGATCGCGGCGGGATCGATTTCTCGCTGGAGACGGCTGCGTGCAAGGTGTTCGGGTCGGAGCTCGCATTCCGCGCGTCGAACGACGCCATGCAGATAGCCGGAGGCATCGGCTACTCCAAGGAATATCCCTACGAACAGGCCGTACGCGATTCCCGGATCAACCTGATCTTCGAGGGCACCAACGAGATCCTGCGCGCACTCATCGCGTTGATGGGCATGCAGCAGCCTGGCGAGCGCCTCAAGGCAATCGGCAAGGCATTCAAGGACCCCATCCGCTCCTTCGGCGCCATTGGGCACTACCTGGCGGGACGCGCCAAGCGAACGATCACCAAGCCAAGCTTCACCAAGGTGCACCCAGCGCTCGAACGCGAGGCGGATCTCGTCGCCACGCTCGTCCACGATCTCGCGCTCGCGGTGGAAGCAGCCGTGATGACGCACGGCAAGACGATCATTGAAAAGCAATTCCTGCAGGAGCGCATGGCCAACGCCGCCATCGACATCTTCATGGCGACCGCGGTGCTGTCGCGCACAACATGGGAGATCGAGCGGGCACCCAGCCTCGAGGCAGCGAAGCCTCACCTGGACTGCGCCCGCGTCTTCATCCCCATGGCCTACCGCCGCGCACGTCGCAACATTCGCGGACTGCGCCGCAACCAGGACGCACGCCTCAAGGCAATCGCCGAACTGTCGCTGGAGACCGGCGACCTTGGACCCGAAGCACCAACGGACGAATAGCTCCGCCGCTCAGGTGTCGGCGGTCGGGCCGTAGATCGACGGCAGCGGTACGTCGTTCAGGCGTAGGTAGACGCTGAGTTGGCCGCGATGGTGCACCGTGTGATTCATCAGCATGGTGCGAAAGACCACGGCTCGCGGCAGGCTGAAGACCACGCGTTCGCCGGCGCGAAGCGTCCACATAGTCGTGAGGTCGCTCTCGGGTAGTTGCCGGATAGCCTCGCGGCTCGCCGTGACGTTCGCGTCGAAGGCGTCGAGCAGTTCCTGCGTATTCTTGTACACGGCCGGCGTGCGGGGCGGTGCGCCGGCCGGGGCCACATTCACTTCGGTCTTGTTGGAGATCATCACGCCAAAGCCCGCGAGCGTCGCCAGATGGGAGGCGAGTGCGCCGAGCGCGGTGGATCTCGGATGCGGCTTCCAGTCGGCCCGGTCGAGCGGCACGCGCTCGAGCAACGCCCGGGTGGTCTTCATTTCCTGATCGAATTCGGGGAGCAACGTATCGGCGAAGGACATGCGCACCGGGGGTGAAGGGTCGTATATCTTTAATCTATACCGCCACCCGCCCAGGTCACTCTGCCCGTGTCCCAACCTTCGAACGATGCCGCGCCGTCGGCAGTCCACCGTGACTTCATTCGCGACATGGTCGCCGATGACGTGGCGACCAACCGTTTCGGCCGCCAGATCACGACGCGCTTCCCGCCCGAGCCGAATGGCTTTCCGCACATTGGGCACGTCAAGTCGATCTGCCTGAATTTCGGCATTGCCGCCGAGTTCAACGGTCGCTGCAACCTGCGCTTCGACGACACCAACCCGTTCACGGAAGACATCCGGTACGTCGAGGCGATCAAGAAGGACATCGAATGGCTCGGTTTCAAGTGGGATGCCGAGCTGTACGCGAGCGACTACTTCGGCAAGCTGTACGACCTGGCCGAGCTGCTCGTGACCAAGGGAAAGGCGTACATCGATTCCGAGAGCGACGAGGAGATCCGGGAGCACCGCGGCACGGTGACCGTGGCTGGAACGAACAGTCCGTTCCGCGACCGCAGCACCGACGAGAATCTCGATCTGCTGCGCCGCATGAAAGCAGGCGAGTTTCCCGACGGGGCGCATGTGCTCCGCGCCAAGATCGACATGGCGCACCCGAACATGATCATGCGCGATCCGCTCCTGCTGCGGATCCGGCATGCGCATCACTACCGGCAGGGCGACGCGTGGTGTCTCTACCCGCTGTATGATTTCGCCCACCCCTTGTCCGATGCCATTGAGGGGATCACGCACTCGCTGTGCACGCTCGAGTTCAAGGACAACAACGACATCTACAAGTGGCTCGTGCGGGAGGCCGGCTTCGTGAACCCGCCGGAGCAGACAGAGTTTGCGCGTCTCGAGCTGGATTACACGGTGTTGAGCAAACGCAAACTGCTGCGGCTCGTGAACGAGGGACGGGTGAGCGGGTGGGACGATCCGCGCATGCCGACGATTTCCGGCATGCGCCGCCGCGGTGTGACGCCGGAGGGCCTGCGTGCGTTCGCCGAAGCCGTGGGCGTCGCTCGGAAACCAGCCCGTGCCGAGTTGGCCACGTTCGACCATGCAGTGCGTAATGATCTCAACATGCGGGTGCCGCGCGTCATGTGCGTGATCAACCCACTCAAGGTAGTGATCACGAATTATCCGGACGGGCAAGCCGAGGAGCTCGATGCGTCGTACTATCCGCACGACGTGCCGCTGACCGGATCGCGCAAAGTGCCCTTCTCACGCGAGCTGTACATCGAGCGTGATGACTTCATGGAAGCCCCGCCAAAGAAGTTCTATCGGCTGGCGCCGGGGCGTGAAGTGCGTCTGCGCTACGGCTACTTCATCACGTGTACCGACGTCGTGAAGGACGCGGCGGGACAAATCGTAGAATTGCGGTGCACGTACGATCCGGCGACGCGCGGCGGCGACTCGCCCGATGGCCGCAAGGTGCAGGGGACCATTCACTGGGTGTCGGCCGCGCAGGCGCTCGATTGCGAGCTTCGGTTGTACGACAAGCTCTTCACCATCCCGGATCCAGATGCCGTCGAGGATGGCAAGGACTTCCTGAGCGTGATCAACCCGGATTCGCTCGTCGTGATCCGCGGCGCCAAGGCCGAGCCGAGCGTCGCCGGCGACGCGCTCGGAACCCGGTATCAATTCGAGCGGACCGGATACTTCATCAGCGACCCCGTGGAATCAAAGGCCGGAGCGCTCGTGTTCAACAGGATCGTGACATTGCGCGATTCCTGGGCGAAAATGAAAGACAAATAGCCCGCGTCGTCGCCGCGAGCCGCCCGCGACGTCACCAGCAACGGAGCCTAGTCCGAGCATGCTCCCGCTCATCGGCATTCTCATCGTCGTCGTTGGATTCGCGCTCCGCATCAACCCGTTGCTCGTTGTCGCGGCAGCCGCCGTGGCAACGGGGTTGGCGGCAGGGCACGCGCTCGGGAGCGTCGTTGCCGCTTTCGGAAAGGCATTCATCGATAGCCGCTCCGTGGCCGTGGTCTGGCTCGCGCTCCCGGTGATCGGCCTGCTCGAGCGCACCGGTCTGCGCGAGCGGGCGCGCACCGTGATCTCGCGCATTCAGGCTGCCACCACGGGACGACTCCTCCTCGCGTATCTCGCCGTTCGCCAGATCACGTCGGCGTTGGGGCTCACATCGCTCGGTGGCCATCCGCAGATGGTGCGGCCGCTCATTGCGCCAATGGCAGAAGCGGCCGCCGAGAACAAGTGGGGTGCCCTGAGTGAAAAGACGCGGCACCGCATTCGTGCCCATGCAGCTGCCACCGACAACATCGGTCTGTTTTTCGGTGAAGACATCTTCATTGCGATCGGCTCCATTCTCTTGATTCGCGGCTTCCTCGAGCAGAGCGGGGTGCACACCGAACCGACCAAGCTCGCCTTCTGGGCCATTCCCACGGCGATCTGCGCCTTCGTCATCCATGGGATTCGGCTGCTCCTGCTCGACCGGTCACTTCGCGCCGAAATCGCGAATGATCACGCCGAGCAAACCGAAGCGCCGCTGTCCACGCGAGGTGATCGCTCGGCTGCTCCCGTCCCTCAGGGCGAGGGACAGCCATGATCAAGCTCGAATTCGTCTACGTCTTGATGGGCCTGATGTTCGCTGGCGTCGCGATCGTGAATCTCCGCGACCGCACGAGTGCCAAGCGCTACGTGAATGCGGCGTTCTGGGGGATCTACGCCGTCACCTTCATTGCCGGCTCGCGGCTGCCGGACGTGGTGAATGGCATCCTCGTCATTGCCATGGTGGTGATCGCGGCGGGCAAGCTTGGCGGTGCGCCGGCCGAATCGTCGACGCGCGGCGAGCGTGAGACGAGCGCGAAGCGATGGGGAAACTGGTTGTTCGTGCCGGCGCTGACGATTCCCGTGGTGACGGTGATTGGCACGCTCACGCTCAAGAGCGCACACCTCGGCGGCGTGGCGCTGATCGATCCGAAGCAGGTGACGCTCATCGCGCTCGGGCTGGCAATCATCGCGGCGCTGATCGTCGGGGTCGTGATGCTTCGGCCGCCCCTCACCGCTCCAATCGTCGAGGCGCGCCGCCTCATGGACGCGGTCGGCTGGGCCGCCGTGTTGCCACAGATGCTTGCTGCACTCGGCGCGATGTTCGCACTGGCTGGTGTCGGACCGATCGTGGCGAACATTCTCCAGCGCTGGATTCCGCTGGACACGCCATTCGTGGTCGTCGCCACGTACACGATTGGCATGGCGCTGTTCACCGCCATCATGGGGAATGCATTTGCCGCGTTCCCGGTCATGACTGCCGCGATCGGGCTACCGCTCATCGTCCATCGCTTTGGCGGGGACGTGGTCGTCATGGCGGCGGTGGGGATGGTCTCCGGCTTCTGCGGCACACTCATGACGCCCATGGCCGCGAACTTCAACATCGTTCCGGCCGCGCTGCTCGAGCTTCCGAATGAGAACGCCGTGATCAAGGTTCAGCTTCCCACCGCGCTGCTGCTGCTCGCCGCCAACACGGCGATCATGTATTTCTTTGTCTTCCGGGTGCACACGTGATTGACCAGACGACCGCGAGCCGGTTCGCCGCATTGGCGCTCGACCACGCTCGGCGGGAGTACCCGAACAAGCTCGATCACGTGCTCAATGGGCCGGACGATCTCCGCGCGCCGCACGAGTTGCACCCGGTGTTCTATGGGAGCTTCGACTGGCACTCGAACGTCCACGCATACTGGATGCTGGCGACGATCCATCGCGGTGTGCGTGACCTGCCCCAGGTTCAGCGCACGCAAATCCGCGAGCTGTTCGACACGCAACTCACGGCACGCAACATCGCCGGCGAAATCGCCTATCTCGAGCAGCCATCGCGTGGCGGATTCGAGCGACCGTATGGCTGGGCATGGCTCCTGATGCTGAGCGCCGAACTGGCGCGGTGGGACAACGACGAGGGCCGCCGATGGTCAGAGACACTGCGGCCCCTGGCGGTGGTCTTCGCGAATCGCTTCCGCGCCTGGCTTCCCAAAGCCACCTATCCCATCCGCGTCGGAACACACTTCAACACGGCGTTCGCCCTGACACTGGCGCTGGAGTATGCCGAGGTGGCCAGGGACGATGCACTCTGGGGAATGCTGCGCGACAAGGCACGTGCCTGGTACGGCACCGACGCCGACTGTCAGGCCTGGGAGCCAGGTGGTGACGATTTTCTGTCGTCAGCCTTGATCGAAGCGGAGTGCATGAGGCGAGTCTTGGGGGCGGCAGAATGGCGAGCGTGGATGGATCGGTTTCTGCCGCGACTCGGGAAGCAGGAGCCGGCTACGCTGTTCACTCCAGTAACGGTCAGCGATCGCAGCGATGGCAAGATCGCGCACCTCGACGGCCTGAATCTCAGCCGCGCGTGGTGTTGGCGATCAATTGCCTCGAGTTGGGAGGAGGCAGACCCGCGACGCATTCGTGCGCTGTCTACGGCCGACGCGCACCTCGCGGCGAGCCTGCCGCACGTGGCGGGCGAGTATGCCGGGGAGCATTGGCTTGCAACGTTCGCGTTGCTTGCGTTGTTGGGGTGATATCAACGCGCCCAGGAAGCGCGCCAATCGCCGCATGGCCAGCACGAAGCTGGGCAGGGCGTCACCCTAGGTGATACTCCCAGCAACCCACCCGTCAACAGTCCACGAACCATCGCCATGCCGCACGAGACGATAGCGATCCTCGCTTCGCGCGACGGGCGCGCGCTGGCTGCGTGTTGCACGCAAGACTCGAACGGTGATCAAGGCCGTATCGCCTTGTATCGTAGGTTCGCTGAGCGAAATGATTGCATCGGCGCCACTAATGGAGCAGGTCGACGGCTTGCTCGACGCGCATTTATAGAAGTCGTCCGTACGGCCGATCCGTTGCGCGTGCAACGCGCTGGCGAGTGAAGCTACGTGCGCTGGCGGCCGGGTGGCTTGCTTCGCACTCGTAGGAACTCCGTCGAAGACGATGACCTCGGTGGTGGCTAGATGAGCTCCAGCGTACGATACCATGGCACGCTCAACAGCCTGCAGCTCGCTCGGTTGCTGCGCATGAAGCGAAAGGGCAAGTGTGCAGACGGTTGCTGAAACGAACGCGATAACTTTCATGGTGGACGAACACTCCAGTTCCAGCTGAGGCATTACACCCGCGACAGCGTCGGTTATTTCGTATGCATCCCTGACTTTGTCCAGATGGCGATTGCCCCACAGGGGACGTCCTGCATCGGCGGCTGAAACTTGAGGGGAACCTGTGTTGCGTGGGGGTAGACTTCAATTGCGTAGACCTCGGATCCGCTTAGGAACTCGTCAATGGGGATTGTTAGGTATACGCCGTCGACGAATACGGTAGGTGCGCAAAAGCCTCCGGTAGCGTGCGAGAAAAACAATACCGAGTAGCCTATGCCCATGTTCTTTTTTTTGATCGAAGCGCTCGGCACATCCATAAGCTGCTGCGAAACGTAGGAAAACGGCCGTGCCGCGATTTGGTCGGGATCTAGGAACATGCCGAGTCCAACCGCTTGCGTTCGTAAAACCCTTGGCCTGTAAGCATGGAGTTGGCGGGGCGGCCGCTAATTTCGACAGCAGCCAAGGAGGTGACCGATTCCATATGTACCTCAACGAATACCGTCGAGTCGGCTGGCATGGTCACGGCAAACCTGACAGGCGCGTAGCCGATCCGCGCTACGGTGATTTCCGCCTGCCCGGGCAATAGGCCCACCAACCTGAAAATGCCCGAATCGCCGGACACGGCACTCGCGCCCTGTTCTGCACTCACTGCAGCGAGTCCTATCGGGTGACCTAACTGATCCCGCACGCGACCTGCCAACACGCTCGCCTTCGTCGGCGGTGCGGGGGCGCCTGACGTACCTTGAGCCCGTGCCACCTCGGGACGGGTCAGTATGCCCGCCAGCAAGATCAGCGTGATGAGCGAGTATCGGCCGGCAGGCGTCCGTCGAGTTGTCAACTGTGACTGAGTCATCTCGTCAACCCGGTTGTCGTTCCAGGGCGGTCCTTCCGCAAGCGCCATCGCGCCGCAACCTACGACGCTGGGCGATTATGAGCAAGTTCTAGAGTGTCTTGGCGCCGGGTCCCTCGACGGGCCGCCACCAGCGGCGCACGCGCGACGGCGGCGGATCGATGCCACTCAACAGGAGCGTCAGATCGGTGACGCTCTTCCGCGGATCGGTGTTGCCGGTCGCCGCGATCTCGTGGCCGGCCGCTCCACGCACGCGCAGGCCAGCTCGTGACTCGTCCGGTACCACGGGACACGGGACACGGGACACGGGACACCGGACACGGGACCGACGTACCGCTCTAATAGTACTAACGCTGAAACGCTCAAAACATGGCGGTATTGGTCAATCGGTCATATTGGCCCTTGCGCTGACCCCCCAATTTCGGAACTAATATATAGGACTACGATCATCGCGGGACGATCGGGCGGCGAGACGGGATCGATCGTGCCACGCATCGAATGCGAATGGATCGAGACGGGATCGATCGTGGCATGATCGAATGCGAAGGGGCCGAGACGGGATCGATCGTGTCGAGATGGAATTCGATCGGGCCGAGACGGGATTCGATCGTGCCGAGATGGAATTCGATCGTGCCGAGATGGAATTCGATCGGGCCGAGCGAGCATCGCAATGCCGCGAGATGGTATTGCAACGCGCCAAGCAGGGATCGTCGCGTGCCCAGATAGGATCGCAACGGATCGAGCAAGGATCGTTGCGAGCCGAGACGGAATCCCAACGGGCCGAGCAAGGATCGTTGCGAGCCGAGACGGAATCCCAACGGACCGAGCAAGGATCGTTGCGGATGTAGACGGAATCGCAACGTGGCGAGCGAGGATCCCTGCGGGTTGAGCCAGGATCCTCGCGCGCAGAGCAGGCATCGCATCGCCGCGAGACGACACCCGCCCGTGCAGAGACGGCAGTGCCCGCTGCCGAGATGCAATCGGAGCGCCTCGAGCTGAGATCGCAACGCATCGAGACGGCACTCCAACTCCCCAAGACACAATCGGAGTGCGGCGAGAGAGCACTCCAACGCGCCAAGGCACAAGCTGAGCGCGGCGAGACGGCACTCCAACTCGCAGAGGCGGCACCCCAGCGCGTCGAGCTGGAATCCTAACTCATCGAGACGCAATCGGAACGCCTTGCGATGGCACTCCAACGCGTTGAGACGGGATCCCAACGCGTTGAGATGGAACCCTGACGCGTCGACATGGGACTCCAACTCGGCGAGACGGCACTCCAACGCTCCGAGACGCCACTCCAACTCGCTGAGGCGACACCCCAACTCGCTGAGGCGACACCCCGACTCTCCGAGATGACAGCGCAACTTGCTGAGGCGACACCCCAGCTCTCCGAGACGATATCGCAACTCCTCAAGACCACAGCGCAACTCCCCAAGACCACACCGCAACCGCTCGAGGCGGTTGCTCTCATTTTTCGACCCCGGCGCATCGGGCGCCCGTCGGGGTGCAGGTCCATTTCGGCGCCCCATCGGCCGGGAGGCCACATGAAATACCACGAAGGCAGTATGCTCGAAGCGCTCCGCCGCATCGACACCTTTCTCGATGCCCAACCCACGGCGTTCGCCTCGCTCCTGGGTTCTGCCGCTCGGCAGGAGCTGACCGACACTATCACCCAACTCAGCGCATCCGCCACCGCTCAGGAGGTCGGTGGCCGCGCGAGCCGAGGGGAGACGTCGAAGCTGGGCGCGCTGCGCCTTGCGTTGCGGATCCACCAGATGGATCCCATCGCGGCGATCGCGAAGCTTCGGCTACCGGCTGTTCCCGATTTTAGCTCGCTCACCACGCCGCGCTCGACCGTCTCGACGGAGCGACTGCTCGCGGCGGCGGCGGCGATGGGCGAGGCCGCGGCGCGCCACGCGGCGGTGTTCACGGCTAACGGGCTCCCGGCGGATTTCATCGCGCGGTTGCAGGCGTCCGCGCAGGGGCTCCAGGACGCCATTGATGGTCGATCGGGGCAAGCCGTGGTCCGAAGCGGGGCGACGGCATCCCTGGCGGCTGAGGAGCGGCGTGGTCGCACCATCATCACGGTGCTCAACGGCTTGCTGCTGCCGTTGATCGGCGCCGATGCCGGCCTGCAGGCGGCATGGACCACAGCGAAGCGCGTCGCTCACAAGCCGGGCGTCAAGATCGGCGCTCGCGCGAGCGCGGCACAAGCGGACGCCACCACGCAGGGCAGTATGGCGGCGCCAGCAACGCCGCCGGCAGCATCCACACCTCCGGCATCGCAGTTGCCGGCGGTGTAACACGCCGCACCCGTAGGTCACACCCCGCAGTACACGCGAACGGCCGCCCTCGGGCGGCCGTTCGCGTTCCTACCCTCATATGCTGTTTGATGCACTCGCTTTTGACTCTCGTCTGCGCCGCCGATACGAGCCGTCTGGCCATGGCGAGCGCCCAGTCAGCGAGACAAGAGAAGCAATCGCGAAGTATGGATGTCGCGGGCGGTGTCGATGCGGCGTTTGGTGTCGGTGGCGAGCAGACTATTATCCTTTGAGTTGTTTGATCGCAGACGTTGATGTCAACACCTGCATCTGGCGGATGGCGATTTCATTGAGGCGCTTGAGACGTTCCCTTTGTGGCCGTGTCATGTGGATGAACTCGGCGTTCATGCCCTCGATATTGGCCAGTACCAACAGCTGCTCGATCGTGGCATAATCGCGCATGTTGCCTTCCAGCTTTGGGTTCTCCTCGCGCCACTGTTTTGCCGTCTGGCCAAACGGGGCGACATTGAGCAGGTCGGCCTCGCTGGCGTAGGTGAGGGCAGCCTGTGCCGGCGTTACTGCCGCCGGAATCAGGTGCGCCTGAATGGCGTCGGTGTGGATTCGGTAGTTGAGCTTGGAAAGGGTGCGGTTAAGGTTCCAGGCGAGCGACAGGTGGCGGTTTTCCTCTTCCTTGAGGCGCTGGAATTCGAGTTTAACTGTTCTATCGGAGGAACTATTTGCTTCACCCCGTGGCACTGATATGTAGCCCTCAGGGCTAACAAGCTCTCTGCGGCCAGTGTGCATGCCGTGCGTACAGAAGCCTGGCGCACGGCGTGTAGCCCAATCACTGAGCTGTTTGGCCGCCGCCTGTAGACCGGCCCCAAGGGTTGGAATCAGCCGTGCATGTTTAGACGCCTTCTCAATGGTGACGGTTCCGTGACAGCGAGATTGATCGTTTCTGAGTCGCAGGCGGCAAAACGGCGTTCACGCCTCCTCCAATGTGGCCCTTCGGCGAGAACGGAGGACAGATCGATAGCAACCACGGTCACCAGGATCCTAGGGGTCCTCGCGGTCGCGGCGGCGCTCGGCGCATGCTCAGCGACGCATGATTCGCGCTCCACGGCAAATACCGGGGGTTCCGGCCCGCTGCGGGTCGGCGGACTCGGGGACATGGAGTGGGAATACCGTCTGCCCTACGTGGAGCGCTTCGTCCCACATCTGCAACGCATGAGCGTCGTCGCGTTTCGGTCTGGGGGCGGTGTGACGGCTCTTCTACAAGCGTCGCCGCCCGCCGCATTTCAGGTCATTCTTGAGAAGCCCCTCTCGGGCAGTAACATGTCAGCGCTCGGTGGACGTGTCCCGATCGTGGCCGCCGGTGTCAATCCAGCGCTCGGCATTCCCTCTGACATTGCCGGCGTTACCCGTGGCGGGGTCACTTGGTATCTCGTGCCTGAAACGGGCAGCATCGTCAGTAGAGACGTCTCAGGTTACATCAAGGTCATCGCGACTCTCAGCGACCGGGGAACCGTACGCACGGCTTGCGTAGTCGACAGCGGTAGCATCGCATTCCTCGATGACACGTAGGCGGGCACTGTCTTCATCCATGATCTGAAACGGCCGTTCGCAACTCGCTCGTTGTCGTTCCCCGCGGGGTACGTGGACGGCCGCTCCGTCAAGTGGCAGGACTTACGATTCGGCGGCTCGCTGGGCGGCGCGTGTGTCCTATGGGCCTCGCGCATGCGAAGCGTTGTGGTCGTTGCTGATACCGCGGTGCGTCCGCTCGGACCGTACATCGAGCCAGTGTCAACTGATTCTTGGTATCAGCGGCTCTGGGACCGCCTGACGCGGTCAGCGTCGGTCTACACGCTCGACGCAACGAGCTTTCCTGGAGGGGTTGCTCTCCTGTTCTCCGGTCGCTCAGCGGGCGCGGGTCGTATGGTCGATCTCTATTCTGATAGTGGAGCGTATCTCCAGACGATGGTGCTCCCGCGATCTGCGCTTCGGGTAGCAGGCAACCGGGAACGGCTCTACGTACTCAGTCAACACCGAGACAGCATTTTGCTGGCGTCCTATATCCTCCCGTGGAGCCTCCGTTCCAGGATGCCCCCCGTGGACACGCACCAGGTGGAATCAGGGCCGCCAGCTGGTGTGCCGGTGCACACGACTCGCAGGCCGGCTCCGGTCGCTCCGAAGTGATCCGAATCTCTCGGCACACCGCCCCGCCGAGTGACGTGTGTGAATCAGCACCGAAGTGTTTCGCGAACTCCGCGATCCGGCCCAGATGTCACCCGAGATGGAATTCCTTGATGAGGTAGAGTTTGAACTCTACCGAGACCCAGGCGGCGAACTCGAAGGCGATGTCCTTATGGGCGTACGTGCCGCCGTAGCGACCGGCCTTTGATGTGATGCCCACCGCTCCGGTCCTCTCGATCCACTGCTTCGGCGTGAGGACAAAGCTGTTCAGACCCGTCTGCATTTTAATCCCGTCGAATTCGACGGGATTAAAACTCGGGTTGTTGAGCCGTTCCCAGACCCCGAGAAACTCCACCGTGTTGCGGCCGCGCAGCCAGTTGCGGATCACATCGTCCGGGTGATCCGGGTTCTTGAACTTGGCAATGTCCGTCAGGCATATGATGTCTTGCTGATTCTGCGAAAGCACAGCGACGGAGGTGCCCTGGACTTCAATCATGGTCTTGTTGCTCTTGCTCATGAATCCTCCTGTGCCGCCTACGCCGCAAACTGGTTCAAGGACACGTAGTCCTTGACGTATTCCGGGACGAGCACGCGGCCTAATACTGCTCTGTCCGAGGTTCAGCGCTGGCGGCGGTAACGGCGCGAACGACCGCGGCTGGGTCCGGCGCGTTACGCCAGGTCAAGCGATCGGGACAGCGGGTGACTGTCTTCAGTCATCAGTAAAACGGTTGTCAGTCATCAGTCGCGCGGCAACGCGACGGGTTCTCTCTCGGGCCGGCTTTCGCGGCCGCGCGTCTTTTTTGGTGGTGGATGTTCGCGGGTCTGTTCGCCCGATCGACGGCTGTCGGGGTCCTCAGTCACTGATGACTGACAACCCACGCACTGATGACTGATCACAGTCACCCGTCGTCCCGATCGCTTGCGCCAGCCCCCGCTCGATCATCCGCCGACTGCGCGGCAGTTCGCGGTAAAACTGACAAAGCAGTACTAATCAACCTCACTTCACCCGCAGCAATCTCGGCAAGTCATTCTGCCAATCGGCAGGCGTGAACCCGCTTGGGTACTCCACCCGCAAGCTGTCGTCTGGAGTAAAGCCCAGCACCTGCGCGCTGTGGCCCACGCCGTAGGCGGCGTGGGCGCCGGTGGCTGTGCCCGGAAGGGCTTCGATGGTGGCGGGCGGCAAGCCGAGCGCCGCCTGAATCCGGTTCACGTCGGCAATATCGCCGCGTAGGCCAATGAACCGCGGATCGAAGTTGTTGAGCCAGCCACGCAACACCGTCGGCGTGTCGCGCGCCGGATCGGTCGTTACGAACACGACTCGGACCTTTGCCTGGTCCTGCGGCGAGAGCCGTTTCATGGCGGCCGCGATGTTCGTGAGGTGCGTGGGGCAGACGTCAGGGCAGTTGGTGTAGCCGAAGTACAGCAGCGTGGCCGTGCCGCGCGTGTCGGCCACGAAGTGAAAGGGCTTCCCGTCCGTATCCAGAAGTGTGAAGTCCGGCTTTGCGCGCACGGGCGAGAGCTGCACGCCGCGGATCTCTTGGAGCGCACGAGCACGCCCGTCCGTGCAAGCGAGTGGCGCGAGCAGGACCGTGGCGAATGCCGCCATGCGGATGAAATGGCTCATAAAGGGGCGGTCGCCCCACGGCGACCGGAGTCGAAGGCGAGTACGGCATCCGCGAGCGGCGCCACGTCGTAGCGCACCGGATCGGTCGTCGGCAATCCAGTCTCGTCGGCTGTGCGGTCGATCACCGCCCGCGCATCCCGATCCGACATATCCACCGTATTCAGGGAAACAGCGATGGCCGGCGCGGGGCGCAGCGCGCCCGCCATGGCTTCGTGTAGGGCGATCACGTCGCGCAGGGGTGGAATCTTGAGCCAGGCATTGTGGCGGAAGGTCTTCCGCGATGGTTGATGACAGACGATGAGCCCGTGTGGCAGGCTGCCGTGCAGTAATCCGAGCGACACGCCGGAATATCCCGGGTGTAGGATGGACCCCTGTCCTTCGACGAGCACGATGTCGGCGTTCCGTGCCGCCTGTAGGGTAACAGATTCCGCCGCGCCGGCAATGAAGTCGGCGACGACGGCGTCGACACAGATCCCCCATCCCTGAATGAAGATGCCCGTCTGTCCTGTGGGTGCAAAGGCTGACCGACTGCCGCGCGCCGTGAGCGCCGCGTGCAGTTGCAGCATCACGGTCATCTTCCCGATGTTGGCGTCGCTTCCCACTGCGAGCAGGACCGTCGCATCGACTTCGCGCACCCGGCCAGTGGCGATCGGCAGCGCGTCGGGAGGACGACGGACGTCGTGCAGTTCTACGCCACGCATCCGGGCGAGTGCAGACAGCGAGGGATCGTCGCTCACGAAGCCGTGCAGGCCGTTCCAGATGTCGAGACCACCGTCGATCGCGGCATGGATGGCGGTGCGCACCTCCTGAGTGAACCCGCCACCGTGCATGGCGACGCCTACCAGCAGTGCGTCGACACCGAGTGCGACGCCCTCGTCGATCGTTGCCACGACGGGAATGTCGCCGCCGTAACCGAGGACGTCCTGGACCCGTTGGCCCGCGCGGGTGCTGTCGAGCACCGCTGCGACCTGGCCGGCGGAATATCGAATAACGGAATGCCCCGTCTTGCCCGCGGGCGTTCCAAGTTGGGATTCTGAGAAAATAAGATAGCGGGACATGACGGAATCTGTGATTGACAGCGGATCAGGACAACGTTCGTCCATGCGTCATGGGATGCCATATGGTCGAGCCGGTCCAGAAGGCCGCGTCGCCGCGCTCAGGGCTCAAGGCCCGCTTGCTCGACCGCAACGCTCGATCTTCCGTTCGCCTCCCTATAACTTCTCAATGGTCTCCCCGCAGCCGAGGAATCGCCATGTCAGTCGCGCGTCGTGCGTGCGTCGTCGCCACATTCGTCCTGCCACTCAGCCTTGTCGCGCAGACCGCGACGAAGGGATCGGCCGTTCCGACGGTCGGTCCGCTGCGCGGTACGGTGATTGTGGTCGGCGGGGGGACCATGGGCCCGGAAGTCTATTCGCGTTTCATCGGCGGAAAGCCACGCTAACCGAACCGAGCGTCTCGCCCGCGCATGCCTGACCGCCGGCATCGTCTGATACGACACGCGCTGGTCTTCGGACCAGCGCTCATCGTGCTGCTCGTCGGCGTGCTGTCGGTCGTCGCGCTGGAGCGAATGATGGTGACGCGCCGGAACGTGGCGAATACCCGCGATGTCATAGCATCGTCCACGTTGGTGCTGGACGCCCTGCTCGACGCGGAGACCGCGGAGCGGGGGTGGATCATTGCCCGGGATTCGGCTTTTCTCCTTCCGTATTACCGCGCGCCCGCTCGCGTCGACAGCTTGATTGCGATCCTGAAGGCACAGACGCACACCGATGCCGCGCAGTCGGCGCGCGTCGATACGCTCGCCATCGTGGCGCGCGAGCGGCTGGGGTCCATCGAAAGGGTTCTGGCGGACGTGGTCGCAGGGCGTGCAGACGCCGCGCAGAGCATGGTCTCGTCCGGTGAGGGCAGACAGCTGATGTCGGAAGTGCGGCGGCTCGTGACTGCCATTGAGGACCAAGACGAGCGGCGTCTTGCCGTCGGCCGGAAAGACGAGGACCGAGACACCGGAGCCGTGTTCGTCATCATTGTCGTTGGAGCCCTGGTCTCCGGAATGTCGGCATTGCTCGTCAACCGGAATTTCGATGCCGCGTTGGCCGACCGCCATGCCGCGCTCGACGAGGTCAGTGTGGCCAACGAGCGATTGCAGGAGCAGGCGATCGAGCTCGAAGCTCAGATGGAATCTGTGCAAGAGTCCGCGACGGAAGCGCACCGCGCGAAGGAACACGCCGAAGCAGCGCGGCTCACCGCTGAGGAGTCCGAACGCCGCGCGGAACGTTTGCAGGCCGCAACGGAAGGCTTGAGTAGTGCGCTGTCGCTCGATGCGGCCGCGCGACTCATCCTCGATCAGGCTATCCAGGCGCTCGACGCGGATTCCGGCGTGCTCTCCGCGGTCGAGCCATCGGGAGACACGATCCGCACGCTTGCGACACGCGGCATGCCCACCATGCATGTCGGAGCCACGCTGTCGCTGGATCAAGAAACGCCGTTGCGCGTCGCGATTCGAACCGGACGGCCGATCATTCTGGGAACTGCAGAGGAGATTCGCAAGAGGTTTCCCGACCTCGCGCTCATACACGTCACGGAAGGCGTGCAAGCGGTGGCCGCAATCCCGATGGAGAGCAACGGCCGCGTGCTTGGGGCCGTGGTGGTTCGATGGAATCATCCACACTCGGCGAGTGCGACGGAAGCATCGTTCATCACCGCGCTGTCGCGTATCGCCGCCGACGCCTTCGAGCGCGGGCGTCTCTTTGACGCCGAGCGTCTCGCGCGCGCCGAGGCCGAAGCGGCGAATCGCGCCAAGGCGGCGTTTCTCGCGTCGATGAGCCACGAGTTGCGAACGCCGTTGCAGGCGGCCCTCGGCTTCGCGCAACTCATTCGGTCGGGCATCTACGGCCCGATCACCGACCAGCAGGCCGAGGTGCTCGGCCGCATCGAGCGCAGTCAGACGCATCTCGCGCAACTGATCGACGACGTGCTCGACTTCGCGCGGCTCGAGGCCGGTCGCACGCGGCTCGACATGGCGGTGGTGGCGGTGCAGGACGTGATGGCCGAGTTGACGCCGTTCGTCGAGCCACAGGCCGCGGCAAAGCACATCGAACTGTCCGTTTCGCCGGCGCCGCAGTCGTTGCGCGTGATCGCCGATCGTCATCGCTTGAAGCAGATTCTCGTGAACCTGGTCGGCAACGCGATCAAGTTCACGCCGAGTCATGGCGCGATCCGGGTTCGCGCAGCGCTCGATGGGGATCGCGCGGCCATTGCGGTGGTCGATACTGGAACCGGCATTCCGGGCAGTCGGCTGCAGGCGATCTTCGAGCCTTTTGTGCAGGTGGACGACGCCTTGACGCGCACGCAGCCTGGTACGGGCCTTGGGCTCGCGATCAGCCGCGATTTCGCGCGAGCGATGGGCGGGGACATCACGGTGGCGAGCGAAGTCGGCAAGGGCTCGACGTTCACGGTGCAGATTCCGCTCGCCACATAGCGGACTGGACTCGGTCGCACGCGCGTGGCTCATCAGTAAGCTCTGATTGTTCTTAGCGCCGGCCTTTGCGCCGCCGCGCCAACGTGTGGCATGTCACCTGCCTCCTCCGCTGTGTTCGTGGCGCACGATAGTCGTGCGGTATTCTGGAGCACAGCAGCGAGAGGAGAGATCATGAATTTGCGAGTGACAGGGCTACAGCTGAGCGGGACGGTCGTCGCGCTGATCTGCACCGTCAGTCTGGCCCGCGCGCAGCAGACCAGCGGCCAGATGGCTAGCCGACAGACGAGTCAGATGAGGGACACCACGTGCCTCTCCCGGCGCGGGATGAGCGCGGGCGACATGGCCAAGATGGGCGCGGGCGATAGGGCCAAACTGAAGGCGAGTTGTGCGAAGGCTCGAACCACCAAGCATCACGTTCGTCACGCGCGTAGGACGCGCCTGAGCACGAAGCACATGAACGCGACTCAGCTGAACGCCACATCCACCACGCGTATTCCGATCACCAAGGAGGCCGTGACGACCGGCACCGCGAGCGGTATCGTGGACACGATCATCACGAGGCCGGAAACGACCATTGTCGCGCCCGCGCCGGACACGACGGCGCTGGTCATGCCGGAAACGACGACGACGCCTCCGCCTCCGATGCCGATGGTCATACGGCACTATGGCAACTTCTACGTGGGAATCGGTGCGGGTGCAGCCGTGCCTACGTCATCCATTCGTGATGCGTACAACACCGGGGTCAACATCGGCGTGCCGCTCGGCTGGGATTCTCCGACATCCATATTCGGCCTGCGACTCGATCTGACATACAACAACTTCAGTGCACGCTCATCGTTCCGAAATGGAACGCCGACGGGGAACGTGGTGGCGTTGACGAGTGAGAACCCGCAGATCTGGTCGGCGCTCGGCGACCTGAAGCTCCGGCTGCCCTTCACGGGCCGCTTCGCCAACGGCGCGACGACAGGGATCTATGTGTTGGGCGGCGTCGATGCGCACTACCTGCGCAACTACGCGCAGACGTTCGGTCTGACGAATCCCTTCACCAATCTCAACGCAGATGGGTTGCCGGTTGCTTCGGTCGGGAGCAACGGATCGCTCTGGCGGTTCGGCGCCAACGCCGGCGGTGGCGTGTCATTCGGCTTTGGCTCGACGGAGCTCTTCCTCGAGTCCCGGTACGTGCGGATCTTCACATCGACTGAGCGGACGAACTACGTGCCGATCATTCTGGGCGCGAGCATTCGGTGAGGCGTGAACGTCGGCGAGGGGAGGGTGGATGGTGATGGGTTGTGTGTGATGAGTGACGCGTTGTGCGTTGTTAGAAACTCACAACTCACAACTCACAACTGGACACCCGAACCTCGCCGACCGGCGATAGTGGCCAGCGAGCCAGGCACCCTGGTGCGCATGACCCGTACACTGACAACTGACAACTGACAACTGACAACTGACAACTGACAACTGACAACTGACCACCTGCGATGCCTGTCATCCTGAGCGAGGGCGTGTCATCCTGAGCGAAGCGAAGGATCTCTATCGACCGGCTGGTTGTCGCTGGCTGCTCCGTACCGGTCGGCCCACCGGTCGGCGAGTTTCGAGTTTCCAGTTGTGAGTTGTGCGTTGTGAGTTTCCCGTGTCCCGTGTCTCGTGTCCCACCCCCGTGTCCCGTGTCCCGTGTCTCGTGTCCCGTGTCTCTCCTACCGCCGCAACCGCTTGATTACCGTCGGCACGAACGTCAACGCGACCAACCCAACTGCGACGCCGGCGCCGATCCAGAGCGGCGTCTTGTCGGCGCCGTGAAGGCCAGCCATGATGCGATCACCCACGAAGACGATGGCGGTGGTGTTTGGGATGATGCCGAGTGCGCTGCCGATGATGAACGGGATGAACGGCAGACGAGTGACCGCGGCGGCGTAGTTGAAGGCGCCAAAGGGCATGAACGGCGTCAGTTGCGTGCGCAACGTCGTCAGAAACGGCTTGCCCTCGCGCAGGGCTTGGAATGTCTCCTGGTACCGCGCGAGGAGCTTTCGAGCGGGCGACGCCCAGACGCTGCGGGCGAGCCAATATCCGGACGTCCCGCCGAGCATGCAACCGATCCATACGAATAGCTCGCCGCGCGCCAGTCCGAACAACGCACCACCGATATACGCGAGCGGTGTGATCGGCACGGCGAGCGCGGCACTCACGGCGAGGACGGCCACGAAGATCGGCCCGATCCAGGGCGTGCGGCGTTCCTCGGCGGCCGCCGCCGTCAACCGGTTGGGGTTTTCGAGATTGAAGTAGCCGAGATGCCACGCCAGCAGCAGCAACGCGGTGATCCCGATGAACGGAATCGCAAGCCGGAGCCAATCGGACGGGGTCGTGCGCTCGGGGCGATGGCGTTTCGGAGGTGGCATGACGCGCATGCCAAGCGCAACAGCCGTTCCCGCGCGCCACCGGAAAGGCCCCAACCCCCTTTCTTCGCGGCAGAGTTGGATTGGGACCAGTACTTCGACTACAATGTTGCAGGGTCCACCGAGGGTCCACCAAGTCCTTCGAGACGTTCGCGGGGACTTGGTAGCGCTGCCGATCCCGACCCGCCATCCTTACGCCATGCGCATTCTGATTGTCGAGGACGACCGGCAGCTCCGCACGTCCATGACGCGCGGGCTACGGGAAGCCTCACATGTGGTCGAGCAGGCGGCCAACGGCGAGCAGGCGATTGTGCTCGCCAAGTCGAGCACGTTCGACGTGATGATTCTCGACCTCCGCCTGCCGGACATCGACGGGCTGGCCGTTTGCCGCGCCGTGCGCGCGGCCGGCAACCGCGTGCCGATTCTCATGCTGACCGCGCTCGACGGCGTCGAGCAACGCATCGTTGGCCTCGACGCGGGTGCCGACGATTACCTCACCAAGCCGTTCGATTTTGGCGAGTTGTTGGCGCGTCTCCGCGCACTCAGCCGGCGTCGCCTGGATGGATTGCCGGAGACGCTCACGGTCGGCGATCTCACGATCGACACGGCACGGCGCGCGGCGCATCGAAGTGGCCGCGAGATCGAGCTGACCGCCAAGGAATTCGCGTTGCTCGTCTATCTCGCGCGCAACGCCGGACGCGTGGTCAGCCGTGCCGAGCTGCTCCAGCATGTCTGGGACGATCCCCAGAACTCGTACTCGAATATCATTGATGTGTACGCGGGCCGCCTGCGCCGCAAGATCGATGAAGACGACCGCACGCCACCGCTGTTTCGGACGGTGCGGGGAATGGGCTTCATGCTCGAGGCGCCGGCCCCAATGCCGGGCCGTCCATCGCGCCAACGCGCGGCGCGCGGCCGCCGGTAGTTCGCGCTCGTGCTTCACTGGCCATCGACGCTCCGCTGGCGGCTCACGTCGTGGTACACGGCGCTGCTCTCCATCCCGCTCGTCGCGCTTGCATTCGGCTTTTACGCGCTGTTCGCGCGCACGCTCTCGCAGCGCACGGACCAGTTCATCGACGAGGCGCTCACGGCGTTTTCGCGCGAGCTGGCCGCCGAGCGCCGTGCCACGCTGCGCCCCGATCGCGCCATTCGGACCACCGTCGAGGAGGTGCGCTTTCGTGACCTCCATATTGCCGTGCTGGATAGCGCGCATCGCCTCGTCGCGATGACGCCGCTCCCGCCCGGCGAAGATCTGGCCGGCGCCAGCCCGCAAAGCAACTTCGACGCGTGGATCGGTCGCGCGCTCGAGCGGCGCGGGGATGCGACGAGCGCCATCACCGTTCGCGACCATGGCGGCTCCTTTCGCGTCCTCGCGCATCGGGTGACCCTCGCCGGCGACGCCTTCGAGGTGACCGCCGCGTACTCGGTTGCCGACATCGACGACATTCTCGGACGCATTCGCGGCACGCTGGCGATCGTCATCCCGTTGCTCGTCGTCGGGGCCGCCGGCGGCGGATACTTCATGGCGACGCGAAGTCTCGCGCCTGTCTCCGCGATGGCGGAGCGTGCGGCGGAGATCACCTCGACGAATCTGCGCGAGCGGCTCCCCGTCTCCGGCGATGAGGAGTTGGCCGGTCTCGCGCGCGTCGTGAATGAGTTGCTCGCGCGTCTCGATGACTCGTTCGCGCAGCAGCGGCGATTCATGACCGATGCTTCGCACGAGCTGCGCACGCCGACCGCGATTCTCCGCACCGAGGCCGACGTCACGCTCGCGCAGCATCATCGGACCGAGGACGAATACCGTGCATCGCTCACGGTGATCCGCGACGCCGCCGGCCGCCTGACCCGCATCGTCGACGATCTGTTCGCCCTTGCGCGGGTGGACGCCGAGAACCTCGCGACACGGCGTGAGCGCGTCTACGTCGAGGAGCTGGTGGACGACGCGATGCGCATGGTTCGCCCGCTGGCGGATGCGCGCGGCGTTCGCGTCGACGTGTACGAAGCAGTCGAAGCGCCGGTGGATGGCGACGCCGATCTCCTCGGCCGGCTGCTGGTCAACCTGCTCGACAACGCGATCAAGCACTCGCCCGACGGTGGTGTCGTAGAAGTTGGCATGCGCCGGCGAGATGCGTTCGTCGACGTCGGCATCGTCGACCACGGGCAGGGAATTCCCGAGGAAGAGCGCGAGCGCATCTTCGACCGTTTCGTGCGTCTCACCGGCGACGCCCCGACGCAGCCGGAGCAGACGGACGCCCGAGGAACCGGCGTCGGCCTGGGGCTCGCGATCGCGCGTCGCATCGCCGAGGCGCACGGCGGATCGCTCACGGTGGTCAACTCGCGAGCCGGGCACACCGAGTTTCGGCTGACGCTGCCGATTGCGTAGCCGGCGGTCGTGCCGGGGCAACGGTCCCCGAACATTGGCGCCCCTTGCCGCCACCGCTACCGTCCGGTAGCTTCGCCTAGTTCATGAAAAATTCATGATTCGGTCGCGCCCCACTTCCCGCAGGATTCCGTCCTTATGGCCCATCTGAGACGCCTTCGTTGGTTCGTCCTCCTCCTCCTCCTCCTTCCCCTGGCGCCGCTCTCGCTTCACGCGCAAGTCGTCGTGCGCGGCACCGTCGTCGATCAACAGTCCGGGACGCCCGTCGCCGGCGCGATCGTGCGCGTCCCCGCGGGCGCGCTTGCGGCCACGACGTCCGATTCCGGCACGTTCTCGCTCACTTCCGCGCGGCCGATCACGACGCTCACCGTGAGCCGCGTTGGGTACGTGCCGCTGAGCGTCGCCGTGCCGCCAGGTGGCGCACCGCTTCGCATTTCGCTCACGCCATCGACCGTCGAGCTGCCGGGCCTGCAAGTCGTCGCTCAAACGCCCGCGCCCTCGACCGCGAAAGTCACGCGCTCGGATCTCGATCGCTTTAACGGTCTCGACCTCCAGAGTGCGATCAACACGGTGCCAGGCGTCTTCATGCAATCGCGTACGCCGTTCGGCGGCGCGCACATCACCATCCGCGGCTACTACCCAACGACGGGCGGCAATAGCCCGAACTCGAACGGCCAGGGCTACACCGTCTTCCTCAATCACATCCCGATCACCGACGCGAGCGGCGTGACTACGCTCGATGATGTCGACTACTCGAGCCTCGGAACCACCGACATTATCAAGGGGCCCGCGTCGAGCATGTACGGAAGTCCCATCGGCGGCACCGTGAACTTCACGCTGGCCCGCCCCACGCCGAACCAGACGAGCGTGCGCCAGGAAGTACTCGGCGGCGGCGACGGGCTGTTCCGCAGCAACACGAGCGTTCAGCGTGCCAGTGCCACGTCGAATTTCATCGTCAACTACGGCAACCAGCGCGACAATTCGTTCCGCCCGCACAGCAACTCGCGCAAGGACTACGTTCGCGCAAATGGTGACTTTGCGGTCGGCGCTGATCAGGCGATTGGCGCGTTCTTCACCTACAACCGCTCGTACGAAGAACTCGCGGGTGAGATCGACAGCGTCGACTTCTATGCGCGGCGGCCGGTCAGTGACGCGAACTATCTGGCGAACGACTCACACATCCAGCTCACCAGTTTCTTCACGGGCGTGACCGACACCTATCACATCAGCGACCGGTTCACGAACCAGACGTCGGTGTTCGGCAGTGGCCGGTTCAGCAACCAGCCGTTCGCGCACGGGTTCACCGATGCCACGCAGTTCAACCTCGGCGCGCGCACTTCGTTCGCCTATTCGGGCCAGCTTGGCGGATTCGATGTGGCCGGGCGGCTCGGCGCGCAAACGCAGCGCTCGCAGGTGACGAGCAACGGAGTGTTCATCGTCCCCGCGCCGCCGTTCCCGGAGCGGCCGAGTGCCACGCAGAACTACGCGGTCAACAGCTACCTGTTCACCGAGTGGGATGTCACGCTGCCGGCGAGCGTCACCATCACGGCCGGCGCCGATCTCATTCGCAACACGTTCTCGGTGCACAACATGCTCAAGAGCGGCCAGCTCTTCGACACGACCGCGACGCAGACGCGGACGTTTCCGACGGTGCTCGCGCCGCGCATTCAGATCGAGAAGGGGTTCGGCTCGCATGGCTCGGTGTACGCGTCGGCGAGCACTGGCTATACGCCGCCCCTCCTCGCGAACGTCATCGCGAGCGACAACTCGATCAACTTCGGGCTCAAGCCCGAGCGGGCGGTGCAGTACGAGGCTGGCGTCCAGGGCAGCGCGCTCGATCAGCGCCTGAGCGGGCAGATCGCGCTGTTCGATCTCGACAACAAGAACAAGTTGACGACGCAGACGGTCGCCACGATCACGTCGACGACGAACATCGGCGAGCAGCGGAACAAGGGCGCCGAGGTTTCAGCGAGTTACGCGTTGGTCTCGAGCCCCACGAGCATGATTTCGCTCGTGCGACCGTGGCTGTCGTACACGTACACCGACGCCAAGTACGTGGTGTTCAAGAGTGACAACAACAACACCGCGGCGACGGTGGACTTCTCGGGCAACCAGGCGGCGCGTGTGCCGCGCACCATAACGGCGGCGGGCATCGACGCGTCGACGAGTGCCGGGCTGTATCTCGCGAGTACGTATCAGTTCGTCGGTCGCGTGCCCGTGACATTCGACAATTCGACCTTCATGCACTCCTACAGCCTGTTGAGCGCGAAGCTCGGCTATCGCACGACCGTCGACCGCCGCTATCGTCTCGATCTCGCGGCCGGCGGCGACAATCTCACGAACGCGACGTACTACACCTTCTTGTTCGTCGGGCCGAACTACAAAGGCCTGGCGCAAGGGCCCGATGGCGGGACGGGTGATGGATACATTCTTCCCGGCACGTACAAGGCGCGGTACTACGTGAGCGCGAACGTGTCGGTGGCGATCATGTGAGCTGGTGCGATCGGGCGACTCCGGAGGAATCGTGCGAGGGAAAGACTCGCCAATCGCCGACAGGGCGGCCCGCGCCCGATAATGTCTTTCAGAAGCCGCCTCGGATTGCGCTCCGGGGCGGCTTCTCGCAACTACGGTGTTTCGGGATGAACACTCGCTAGCTTCGAATGGACGCACCCTGACCCGTTCGAGCGCTGATGTATTCCCGTTGTCTGTTCTGCAACAAGGATCTTGGCCGGAACGAGACCTTCGAGACGTTTTCGGTGGGACGGCGCTTGGCGTTCGATGCCGCGAAGGGCCGGTTGTGGGTCGTGTGCCCGCATTGCGAGCGATGGAACCTCTCGCCGCTCGACGAACGCTGGGAAGCCATTGAGCATGCGGAGCGCCTGTACCGCGACACCAGGCGGCGCGTTGCCACCGATAACATCGGGCTCGCCAAGCTGCGCGACGGAACGACGATCGTCCGCATTGGCGAGCCCATGCGGCCGGAATTCGCTGCATGGCGCTACGGCGACCAGTTTGGTCGTCGCCGCAAGCGGCAGATACTCATTGCCGGTGCCGGCCTCGGCGCGCTCGGCGCCGTGCTCATTGGCGGGGCGACGGCGGGCGTGGGAATCGGCAGCATTGCCTGGCTCATTAAGCGTGCCGGCAAGAGCATCATCCGCGGCAGTCCAGAATCCGTGGTCGCCACAATCAAGAGTCCGAATGGTGAGATGCTCGCCGTTCGTCGCCGGCATCTCCTGGAAACGTCCATCGAATCCGCCGCCGGTGCCCCGCTAGCCATTCGCCTTCGATACAAGAACGGCAGTGCGCTGTTCGAAGGACCGCAGGCGCTGTACGTCGCGTCGCGCGTCATACCGGCCGCAAATCGTTTTGGCGGGTCGAAGCAGGACATCGCGAGCGCGGTCGGCGCGATCGAACAAGCAGGCAGCCCGGAGGCCTACCTCGAGCGACTCTCGCACGTCGCGGCGGTCACGACCAGACCGCGCGAAAAGCGGTCACGTGGCATGTCGGGGGTCGGGTTCCTGGGGTGGGGAGGAGTCCAAATCGGCCGCAGGACCGGGTTCCAGAACCATGACTGGACCACCGGCCTGTTCGCGCTGAATTCGGTGCAGCGCTTGGCCCTGGAAATGGCGCTTCATGAGGAGACCGAGCGCGCCGCGATGCAGGGCGAGCTGGCGCAACTCGAGGCGGCGTGGCGCGACGCGGAGGAGATCGCCGGCATCGCCGACAACCTCACGATCCCCGCCAGCGTGAACGAGCGGTTCGAGCAGTTACGCGACGGCGACCACGGCTGAAGGCGCGTTACCGGCTTGGGACTACACGGGCGGCAGTAATGAAATACTCTGTGTCGCCGAAACAGGTGCTGGGCACGCCCTTGTGCTGCGCGTAGTTCAGCACCACCTGCTGGCCGATCAATCGGTTGAGCTCCGCGGCCACCTGATCGTCGCGCGTGGTGAAGATGAACTTCTCCGGCGCCGCACCGGGGATTGCCGTCGTCTGCAACTCGCCTTCCCAGGTTTTGCAGAGCCATCCCCGCTTTGAGATCTTCAGCAGGTACCCGGCGCGGTCGCCACTCGAATAGGTGTAGTGCAGGGTGACGAACGCCCAGAGGGTGAAGACGATGATCGGGAGGAGAATCACCGCGGAGAGCGAGAGCGCCAGCGGGTGGCGTCGGACGACGGATGGGATGGCCATGTGGGGATACTAACGCGGTCCCCACATGGCCGTCGAGTCGCCCGGTGTTCATGCCTGCAGGACGACCTTCTCGCAGTTGTCTTTCTTGTCGTTGAAAATGGCGTACCCGCGCGCCGCGTCGTCGAGCTTCATGTGATGCGTGATGACGAAGGTCGGGTCGATCTCCCCCTTCTCGATTCGGTCGAGGAGTGGCTGCATGTACCGGTGCACGTGGCACTGTCCCGTGCGGATACTGAGCGATCGGTTCATCAGGGCGTTCATCGGGAATTTGTCGATCGCGCCGCCGTACACGCCGATCACCGACACGGTCCCGCCGTTCGCGCACGACAGAATTGCTTCGCGGAGCGCAAGCGGGCGATCGGACTGCATGCGAACCATCTGCTTGACGCGGTCCGGCATGTACGCCAGGCCGTGCGAATGGCCCTCCATCCCGACGGCATCGATGCAGGCGTCCGGTCCGCGGCCCGCGGTGAGATCCTTGAGCACGTCCTGAACGCTGTCGATTTCTTCGTAGTTGATGGTGACGGCACCGAGCTGCTCGCGCGCCATCTGCAATCGATACGGGAACCGGTCGATGGCAATGACGCGCTCGGCACCGAGCAGATACGCGCTGGCGATGGCGAACAGGCCGACGGGGCCGCACCCCCATACCGCGATCGTGTCGCCGCCCTTGATGTTGCACATCTCCGCGCCCATGTACCCCGTCGGCAAGATGTCCGAGAGAAAGAGCACCTGGTCGTCGGTGAGGCCGTCCGGCACTTTGAGGGGTCCGACGTCGGCGAAGGGCACCCGCGCGAGCTCAGCCTGGCCACCGGCGTAGCCGCCGAGCAGATGCGTATAGCCGAACATGCCGGCGGGTGACGCGCCCATCAGCTCTTCGGTCATGTAGGCGTTCGGATTGGAATTCTCGCATATGGATGTCAGTCCCGCCAGGCATGCGGCGCAGTGGCCGCACGCAATCGGGAATGGCACGACCACGCGGTCGCCCACATGCAGTTTCCGGACGGTCCGACCCACCTCGACGACCTCGCCCATGAACTCATGGCCGAGGATGTCGCCCCGCTCGAGCCCCGGCATGAACGCGTTGTAGAGATGCAGGTCCGAGCCGCAGATCGCCGTCGACGTGACCCGAACGATGCAATCGCTCTGGCTGAGGATTTTCGGATCCGGCACGTTCACGACTTCCAAGTTCTTCGGGCCCATCCAGCACGTGGCTTTCATGGTTGTGCCCTCCCGCCGACTTCGGCGTTGTCCGGACGTGCCGCGTGGGAATGGCGCACCATGGCCGCGTCAGACACGACGAGCTCGCCAATCTCCATCATCTGCTTGAAATGGCGGAGGTCGTCGGCGAGCTGTTGGCCGGGTTCCTTGCGGAACAGCATGGCGAACCTGGACCCGATCGTTCCAAACGGCGGCTTGTACTCGATATCCACGCGGACTTCCGTTCCGCGGTTGCCAGGCGCGGGCCGGAAGCTCACCGTGCCCGTATTGTTGGCGTCGGCGTGGCCAAGTGATCGCCACGCGATGAGCTCGTTGGGCCGATCGTCCGTCAACTCCGCGTCCCACTCCATCGTTTGGCCGGTGGGCGCCGTTGCTTGCCAGTGTGATCGACGGTCCCCGGTGATTGTCACCGCGTCGATGTTCGTCATGAAGCGCGGAAAATTCCGGACGTCATGCCAGAACGCATACACCTCTTCCACCGGCTTGTTGACGGTGATGCTCCGGTGTGTGTGCAGGAGGCCCAGGCTGGCACCGTCAGTCGCGGCCTCTGGCTGCTGCGACAGTGCCCTGGCGCAGATCACGTCGAGCGCCGTGACGGCGAGCACGTTGGCTGTGGCGAACAGCGTACGGCGGCGGTCGTTCTCCGGATTCGCCAACGCCTTGCCGAGGAAGGCGAGATCGATCGCGTCGCCGGCCACTCGCGACCACGCGGCCTTGTCCGGCTGCTGTTGCGAGAGCATCGCGACTCCGGATCCAATGCCGCGTAGACCCATGACTCGCAAGGCCCGCCGTGTCTCCTCGTCGTCCGTCACGCCGATGAGCTTCGTCATGCCGCTCGGCGCGAGGACTTCGGCCAGTCCGAGACCGAGACTGAACAGGCCGAGGAAACTCGCGAGATTCTCGCCGCGCGTGGCGCGGTCGGCATCCGCGATTCGTTGATACGGTTCTACGGTTGCTGCTGGCGGCCGCTGCGCAAATGCGCTGCCGCGATCGACGCGTCCGTGCTCGACAGATACGTCCACTTCACGTTCGAATGATGTGCCCATGCGCCTCTCCGTGTGAGTCCGGAGGAGCGCAGCACGTCGCGTGCCGATGGGAGGGCGATGGATCCGGTCGGCTGATCAGGCGACGCCGATGCGTTGCCTGTGTGCTCGCATCACGCCTTGGCGCGCGGCCTGCGCCGCCACTCGCTCCAGGAGCACGGCGGCGATGCGCTGCCAACTATAGTCACGTGCGGTGCGGCGTGCCGCGCGCCGCATTCTGGCCGTGCGCGCCGGATCGGACGCGAACTGCTGCCATCGTGTCACGATCTCCTCGGGCGCGAGCGTCTCGAGGACGACGGCGTTCCGGCCATCGACCGCGTAATCCTCGCCCGTGCCGCCGGTATAGATCACGCCGCCGGCCGCCATTGCCTCCAGGCCCACGAGTCCGAACGGTTCGTAGACCGAGTTCGCGAGCACGGCATCGGACGCCGCAAACAGCCGGCGCGCCAGCAGGGTGTTGACGCCGAAACGCAGGTTGATGACGTCCACGCCGTCGCGCGGCGCCGCCACGAGCTGAGCCATGAGAGCATTCTCATTCACGACTTCGGCGATCCGGAGACCGCGCGCCATGGCTTCCTCGAGAATGCCCCCGCTGCCCGAGGAGGGACCGCCGCTGCGCGCCACGAGCAACGGCTGCCGACCGTCATCGCGCATGGCGGCAACCGCGCCGAGTGCCTGCGACCATCCCTTCTCGCGCTCCCAACGCGCCATCTTGAAGAACAACGTTACCGGCGGCCGCTGGGCGAGCAGACTGCGCACCGATCCGGCCGCACCACGCGGCATTGGCTGCAGCAGCTCGGCTGGAATCCCGTTGGGAATCACCTGTGCATCGACGCCATTCGAGCGGATGATGCTCCGCATGTACCGGCTGATCGTCGCGATGGTGGTGCAGCTTGCCAGACGAGGCCAGTCGATCCGATGAAAGCCGTACGAATTGTTCGCCGTCCAGAAGAGCACGACACGGTCGCGCACTCCTTCTGCCGCCAGGAGATCGGACAGGGCACACGCGCACGCGGCCGTCTGCCATTCCTCGAGCAGCACAACGGGAATCCGTCCCGCGGCCAACGCCGGCCGAATCACGCGGTCAATTATGTACGGCGGCAAGGATCGCGTGATGTCGGACACTTTTGCTTCTTCGCCGTCGTAGACGCCGCGCGGGCAGTTGGCGCTGATCCATTGGCCCCAACGGTGCAGCGTCAAGTAGCCGTCCATCCCGCGTTCTTCCCCGGGCCGGCGTGGGTCGCCGATGAAGAACAAGTGCGTCTCGTGGTGGAGCTCGGCGAGCGTTCGGGCCAACCCGGAGACACGAACGCCGAGCCCGCCGGCCTGTGAGTACGGATCTGTACCTTCGAACGAAACGATGTTGAAGACGGCGTTTTGCATGCGGGTGATGAGTACTGCGAGAGTCGTACCTGAGACACGGGACACGGGACACGGGACACGGGACACGGGACACGAGACACGAGACACGAGATACCAGTGCTGATCCGGTTTAGCATTTGCTGACAACCTGACCGTCCCGTGTCCGTTGATCCGCGTCTCAAGTCCCGTGTCCCGTGTCTCGTGTCTCGTGTCTCAAGGCCGTAGCGCTTGGTTGTGCGACTCTGGCGGTCTCCGCATGTCGCAAGGATTCAACCGCCGTGTCGTACAACTCGACGTACGATCTCTCGCGGGCGCCGGCGCTCGATTCCGCATCGGGTACGGCAGTGCCCAATATCTATGCAGCGACCGCGGCGGGAGACATCGCCCCAATTGCGGCGCGCGCGCGATCGCTCGTCTACGTTCCCAACTCGCGCTCGAAGAGCGTCACGATCATCGACGAGGCGACGCGCAAGATCCTGCGCACCGTGCCAGTGGGGAAGCTGCCACAGCACGTCGTGCCATCGTACGACCTGTCCACGCTGTGGGTGCTCGACAACGACGGCAATACCGTCATCCCCATCGATCCGATCACGGCACAGTTCGGCGCGCCCGTGCCAGTGGATGATCCGTACAACATGTACTTCACGCCTGACGGGAGCATGGCGATGGTGATCGCCGAGAAGCGCGACCGCTTCGACTTTCGCGATCCCAAAACGATGAAGCTCATCCAGTCCGTCCACGTCGAATGCGGCGGACTCAACCACCTGGACTTCACCGCGGACAACAAGTACGCAATTGCGAGTTGCGAGTTCTCGGGCCAGGTGGTGAAGTTCGATCTCGCATCGCGCGCGCCCGTTGCCTATCTGCGCCTGGCATCGGAGATTGGAAGCCGTGCGATGCCGCAGGACGTTCGCTCCTCGCCCGATGGTCGCGTGTTCTACGTGGCCGACATGAAAGCGGACGGCGTGCATCTCATTGACCCGTACGCGTTCAAACAGATCGGTTTCATCAAGACTGGAAAGGGCACCCACGGTATCGTGACCGGACGCAGCGGCAAGCCGATCTATATTACCAACCGCGGCTGGAACAACGTCTTGGGCGGCAAACGCGGGCCAGGGTCCGTTACCGTGCTCGATCCAAACACACAACGTATCGTTGCGACGTGGCCTATCCCGCATGGCGGCAGCCCTGACATGGGGAACGTGAGCGCCGACGGCAAGCAGCTCTGGCTGTCGGGCCGATACGATCAGGAGGTCTATGTACTGGATACCGAGACCGGCCAACTGATCGATCGCATCAAGGTGGGCGTCGAGCCCCACGGCCTCTGTGTGTGGCCGCAGCCAGGGCGATTCTCGCTCGGACACACGGGGAACATGCGGTAGGACGCGGAGACTCATGACTGTGCACACGAGAGCGTTTCTGTTGATGGTGGTCGCCACGGCAGCGTGCGGCAGGACGCAACACGACGAGCGGACTCCGGCGCAGCAAGGCGGTGTCGCGGCGGCGTCGCAGCCAAGCAAGGTGTCTCCCGTCGATCCGCCTGTCGCCGGGAGCATCGAGTTCTATTCGGCGGCGTTTCTCGCGCACGTCGCTGACTCACTCGCACGCGGCAGCACCTCCGCGCACGTGTTGCGGGCACATCCGACGTTTCGGCCGACGGTGGTGCGTCGCATCACGACCGGCGAACCCGAGATGCACGATCACTGGATCGACGTGGCGATCGTGCAAGCCGGTACAGGATCGATCCTGGTGGGTGGACGCCTGGACGGCGCCCGTGTCGAACCAGGCGGAGAGCACCGCGGAGGCACGATCGTCGGCGGTGCGACGCAGCCCTTGGCGACCGGCGACCTATTTGTCGTGCCGGCCGGAGTGCCGCATCAGTTCCGCATCGCGACCGGCGATTCGCTCCGGTATCTCACGATCAAGGTGGTGCAAACCCCGATTGTGTTGAATGGCGGCCCAAGGTAGCCTGCTTCCAAATCGTCCAACACGGAGTAGGCATGCTACGTCTCTCAATTGTTTCCGCCTTGCTCGTCTGCAGCGCCGCCAGCGCCTCGGCGCAGATGCCCGGCAAGTCCACAAAGCCCATGATGAGCCACGACATGAAGGGAATGTCGGCCATGTCGTGCCCCATGGAACCCACGAATCTGCATCTCACGGCCAAACAGGACAGCGCGTTCGCCAAGCTGCGCGCCGAGCACATGGCGGAGATGAAGGCGCTGGACAGTGTACGCATGCGCGAAATGGAAGCATCGATGAACAAGACGTTCACGGCCATGCGTCTCGTGCTGACGCCGGCACAGCAGGCGACGTTCGACAAATCCGTCGCCGATCACAAGGCGGAAATGGCCAAGATGAATGCCCAGGGCAAAGACGCCATGGCCGCGTGCGGCAATCACGAAATGATGATGAAGATGAAGATGACGCCGAAGAAGCCTTAGTCAAAAACGCACAACGCACAACGCACAACTGGAAACTCGAAACTCTCCGACCGGTGGGCCGACCGGTACGGAGCAGCCAGCGACAACCAGCCAGTCAACACCCCGGAACCCAAGGAGATAACGATTACTTCTCCCCGCTCTCCCGGTCCGCCTCCCAATGGAACCGGTGCAGCACCCGGTGCAACACTGGCGTGAACAGGACGGCGGCAGCGATCAGGAACACGAGTCCGGAATACAGCGCGAACAGCGCGGCGAAGATCTTCCCCGCATTCGTCGCAATGTCGCCGACCGGCCCCATGCCCCCGAGCAGCATGCACGCGTTGAGGAAACTGTCAATCCAGGACTGCGACGCCAGCGCGTGATATCCCAGCGTGCCGATGCAGACCGATCCCAGAATGAGTGCGCCGGCATACCCTCCGTGCCGGAGGAGACGCCTGAGAAACCGCGCGCGGGAAATGGGTGGTTGCCGGCGATGTTCGTAGATCATGGTCCGAGCCTCGGTTGGCCGGCGGAAGAGTGCCCAGGTTGGGCTGCGTCACGCTACTCGCTGCAATCTGGCGAGGCGGTGCGCAATCGAAAGACCGAGGCTTGCGCGTCCCGCATGCGGCGCGTCACCCGAGCCACCCGCTCGCGGAACCCGTGAGTCTACATCAGTCTTGTAGCCGGTGCTGCGGCACACGCGTACTCCTCCCAGCGTTCCATGACAATCACCTGAGCGAAGGCCTGTCATCCTGAGCGAAGCGAAGGATCTCTGTGGCCGATAGAACAGCTTTTAACGCAAAGGTCGCAGAGAACTGCAAGAGAACTGCAGTTCTCTGCGTTAAATAAGAGGCCATCTGGCAAAAGATGGCCATCTGGTCTTGGAAACCGGCAACACCGTCCTGGTGAGCAAGTGGCAGAGTGCCACACGCGTAGGAAAGCGGATTGGCCGTCCACCAAAACGGCAGAATTCCTCGAAGTCCCGGGGTTCGCCTGCCTAGTCCCGGACGGCCCTCACCGGCGTTTCCGGCTGTTCCCGACGCACCTGCGGGAATTCCGCCCTTGCAGTCGTCGGGTTTCGTGCCATCATAAGGACAACATTTGAGAGCCTTGGAGGCTGCATGTCGACGAGTGTTCCCCCACGCGGCGGTGCCCTGGCTGGATCTCCTCTCACCCCGCTGCTCAGTGATGAACAGGCGCTCAAGCGCGTGTTCGACGCCGAGTACATCGCTTACGTTGCCAGCGCGCGAAGCCAGCTCGGCGATGCGGATTCGCATGCGTCCCGTGTCGTCGAGGCAGCGTTCATCAATGCCTGGCGTCAGCGCGCGACCATTGGCACACCCGAACAACTCAAGTCCTTTCTAGCCGATCAGATCCATAGTGGGTCCGTACGCGCCGTTAGCCGCCGCGCAGCGGCACAGCGCTTCGGAACGAAGGGCGGCCGGGAAACCGGTCAAGCCGGACGCGAAGGGGCATCGACAGGAGAGGATGCTGCCCGGTCGTGGTCGCAGGTGTCGCAGGCGATTCATGACGACGGCAAGGCCGCATCGGAGACGCACGCTGCCGTGGCAGCGACCGGGCGGCATGAGGCTGCCGCGCACATGAAGTCCATCGCAAAGAAAAAGTCGTGGGCGCTGCCTATTACCATGGCCGTCCTGGCAATCGCGTTGTCGGTGGCTGTCGTCTGGTATGTGGATCGGCTGGGCGAAGACGACGCCATACTCTCCGCGGTGAGTGCGTCTGGAATTCAGCCGATTTCGTCGAGCTATGGGCAGATCGGCAGCGTGACGCTCGCCGACGGCACGAAGATGCGTATTGGGCCCGAAACGAAGATCTCCATTGCGGACGGGTTCCCGACAAAGATTCGCGCGCTACGGGTGGAAGGGTCAGCGAGCTTCCAGGTTGCACCGGGCCAGAAACTGCCGTTCCATGTCGTCGCCAAGCACATGCATTTCATTGCGACGGGAACCAGCTTTAACATCTCGGCGTATCCAAACGACAGCGGCGTGATGGTGCAGGTGCGCGAGGGGTCGGTGACGGTGAAGGCGGGAAAACAGACCAATGTCGTACCGGCCAATCAATCGCTGCTCGTGGACCCTACTAGTATGAAGGCGCCGACGCCCGAGCAAGTGGCGGAAGGGTTCGGCTGGGTAGACGGGAACGTCACCGTCTCGCACAAGCAGTTGCGGGACGTGATGGCCCAGCTCGCCCGCTGGTATAACCTCGACATCAAGGTTCCCGATTCGAAGCTGCTCGATCGTGACGCATCGGTTCAGGCATCACTCGACTCCTCGCGCCAGGCGATCAACGAAGTGGAGAAGAGCGCAAATGTGAAGTTTGTGTGGGAGGGCGAGAACAAGGTATTCATCGATGCGACAGGCACGGCCAAACCCGCCACGAAGGCGGCGGCCAAGCCGGCCAAGCCGGCCAAGCCGGCCAAGCCCGCAGGCAAGTCCAAGTAAGAGCACATCCACTGACAAGTAAGAGCACATACACTGAATGGAGAGCTGATGCGCCGCTTAGTATCTACCGTTTTTGCGTTTGCAGTCCTCGCCTCGCCTGTCGCCGCGCAGGCGTCGCACCCCGATTTCTCGGGTAAGTGGTCGCTCGACACCAAGACCGTCGAGGGTGGCACCGGCATGGTTCCGACATCCATGACGATGAACGTCACGCAAGACGCCAAGACCATGAAGGTGGAAACCGCGGCGGCCACGCCCATGGGCGACCAGACCGTATCGCAGACGTTCAACCTCGACGGATCGCCAGCGAAGAGCAGCGTGTCGGCGCCGAACGGATCGCTCGATCTGGTGTCCACGAGCGCGTGGGATGGCGCGGCGCTCGTCGTGACGACCAAGGCTGACCTTGGTGGCGGTCAAGCGCTCGAGCAGGTGGATCATTGGAGCCTCGACAAGGACGGCAAGACGATGCGCCTCGAGCGCAACGTGAGTGTCGCGGGGCAATCGATGAACATGAAGATGGCGTTTGTGAAGCAGTAAGCGTCCGCGTACGGGCAATGAGACGGGCCGGGCTGATTCGTCAGCCCGGCCCGTTTCTGATTGTTGATTGCTGGTTGCCGCGGGCTGGGGGCGTTATGTTCGCCCCTATGCTCATCCTCCTTTTCGCGCAGGTCGCCGCGGCTGCGCAACTATCGCTGCCGCATCCACCCGGCGCATACGTCGTCAACGTTTCGGCGCCTGAAGCGCGCGGCAACGAGCCGGGTATCGCGGTGAATCCACGGAACCCGGCGCAGATCGTGGGCGTGTATCAGGGGCCGGCGCACGCCGTGTTCTCGACGGATTCGGGGCGCACCTTTGCCACGGCCACCGGCACCGCACCCACCGACTGGCGTTCAGCGGGCGATGTGACCGTCGCGTTCGACAATGCCGGCGCGGCGTATCTGTCCTATCTCGTCTTCGACCGGCTGGGAACGAACTCGTATTGGCGGCATGGCGCGGGCCGCAACGGCATTTACGTGCGCCGCTCTCCCGACGGCGGAAAGACGTGGGACACGGCCGCGGTGCCGGTGCGCGCCTGGTACACGGGCAAGGAGCCTGGCATGGAGTACGAGGACATGCCACGGATCTTTGCCGATAATGGTTCAAAGAGTGCTCACAGCGGCAATCTCTACGTCGGCTGGATCGAGTGGCACCTCGACAAGTCGATCATGCTCTTCTCGCGCTCGCTCGACCACGGCAAGAGTTGGTCGGCGCCGCTTCGCATCAGCACACAGGCGGGCATGCCGCGCGACGACAACGGCGACGTCGTCGGATTCCATGGCGTCGTCGCGGCCGACGGGACGATCTACGCCATCTGGAACTGGGGGCTCACCATCGTCATGGCGACATCGAGCGATGGTGGCAAGAGCTTCACGCCATCGCGTGTGGTGCAGCAGGTGGGACCGCCGTACTTCGGCGGCACCGGCGCGGTGCCGGGACTGGGCCGTGTGTTTGGTTTCCCGCAGGTTGGCGTGTATGGCAGCAACGTCTACCTGAGCTGGACGGACTTCCGCAACGGCGACATCGACGCATTTGTCGCCGCATCTCGTGACAAGGGACGTACCTGGTCGAAACCCGTTCGCGCCACTACCGATTCGCTGCATAGCGGACGGGACCAGTTCTTCCAGTTCCTCGCGGTGGATCCGGTGAACGGCGACGTGTACGTGCAGTTCTACGACCGGCGCGACGATCCGAACAATCGGCTCACGTCATTCACCCTCGCGCGCTCCACCGACGGCGGCCGGAGCTTTGCGAACTACGCATGGAACGATGCCGCGTTCGAGGGACGCAACGCGTTCCTCGGCGACTACACCTGGCTCACCGCGTACGACGGCCGAGTGTACGGGATCTGGGCGGAGACTGCGCCAGCGGAAATGTCGGCAGCCAGCGGCCGCCCAACGTCTATGGTCGGAACGGTCGTGCGGATTGGGACGGCGGACTTCAGGCACAAGTAGGGGCGTCGTCGTCCCGTGTCCCGTGTCCCGCTACCCATGCTCTCTCGCCTCAGCAGTGCCGCCGCGCTGATCGTTCTTTGCATCCTCTCGGTGCTCCGTGTCGCCAGACCGCCTGCCCCGGTTCCCGCGAGCGCGCCGGACAATGTCTTTTCGGCCGAACGCGCGATGCGCCACGTGGACCAGATCGCGGTACGCCCGCATGCGATGGGTATGGCCGATCACGATCGGGTGCGCGACTACATCATGGGCCAGTTGACGGCGCTCGGGCTCGCGCCAAAGCTGCAGGTGGCGACGGGCATCGGCACCCGATATCCGGAGGCGGGACGCGTGCAGAACATCGTCGCGCTGCTGCCGGGAAAGGAGGCAGGCAAGGCCGTGCTCCTGATGGTGCACTATGACGGCGTCGGCGCCAGTCCGGCGGCGGCAGACGACGGCGCCGGTGTCGGTGCGCTGCTCGAGACGCTGCGCGCACTCCGAGCACGCAAGGAACCGCTCGAGCACAACGTAATCGCGCTCTTCACCGACGGTGAAGAGGCGGGATTGCTCGGAGCCGCGGCATTCGTGCGCGAGCATCCGTGGGCGAAGGATGTCGCGGTCGTCCTCAACTTCGAGGCCAGGGGCACGAGCGGCCGATCGTTCATGTTCGAGACCGGTCCTGGTAATCTCGACGCCGCACGCGCACTGCGCACAGCGGGCGACGTCACGGCCGGATCGGTGTTCACCACCGTCTACCGCGTACTGCCGAACGACACCGACCTCTCCGAGTTCGCGCAACTCGGGCTACCTGCGCTCAACTTCGCGTTCGCCAGTGGAGTGGAGCGCTACCACACCAGCAACGACGCGGTCGCGTATCTCAATCCCGGCAGTGTGCAGCACCACGGACTCCAGATGCTCGCCGTGGCGAACGACCTTGGCGAACGGCGCGCTGCCTCGGCCCGTGACTGGCGATGCCGTGTTCTTCGATCTTCCCGTCATCGGACTCGTCTACTACCCGGTGGGCGCCGCACTGCCACTCGCGTTCCTCGCGTTCGTGCTCGTGGGCGGCGTCGTATACCGCGTGCGGCGCGGTGTGCTCACCGGAGTGCTCGTCTCCGTTGGCTCCGTCGTGATATCGACCGCTGTCGCAGCGGCCGTTACCCTGCGATCCGTGGGTCCGGCGCGATGGAGCGGGATCTATGCTCTGGCGTTGGTGCTACTCGTCATTGCGATCACCTTGGGCGGTCTTTCGATTGGCCGGCGATGGTCCAATTTGCGTGGCCTGCACGCCGGGGCGCTCGTGATGTGGTTGGTGCTCGCGCTCGCCGTGAGCGCGCGCGCTCCCGGAGCGAGCTACCTCTTTGTGTGGCCATTGCTGTTCGCCGCGGCCGCTGCACTGAGGCCGAGCAGAATTCTGGCGTGGATCGCGGCTGCGGTGACGGTGCTCATCCTCGCTGGACTTTCGTACGGCGTAAGCGTCGTGATGCTCGGTGTCTTCGCCACCGGCGCGATTGCGCTCGCATTGATCGTGTCGCTCATCGTTCTGCTGCTCGCGCCCCTGATGGCGTTGATCGCGGGCGACGCGCGCTGGTTTGGCGCGCCGTGGGTCGCGCTGGGCGCGGTCGTTCTGGCCGCGATCGGCGTGTTCGTGGTGCACGACAGTCCGGCGCACCCAACTCCCGCGTCGTTGATCTACGCCGAGAATGCCGACTCCGGCGAAGCCTGGCTCGCCCCAGCGTCAGGCGTGCGCAGCGACTGGATGCGCAACGCGGTTGGGCCTATCGGGCCAACATCCGGATGGATGAGGCAGGTGACCGAGCGCTCGGCGACTTTTTTCGGCCGGAGGGTGCCGGTGGTGCCGCTTCCGGGGCCGAATGCGGTGATGATCGGCGACAGCCTCGTGAGCGGAGTGCGGAGCGTGACAGTGCGTGTGACAGTGCCGCGCGGCAACACGGTAGTCGTCATGCACGCTCCGCGTGTGCATGTTCTGGCATCGGCGATCGACGGGCGCGTGGTGGATCCCACCAGATACCGGTACCGGTCACCCGAGTGGCTCATGCAGTACTGGGCCGTGCCGGATACCGGTACCATCGTGAGGCTATCGATCCCGGCGGGCGCGGCGCTCGATCTCGCATTGGCAGCGCGAATGCCTGGACTGCCGGCGATACCTGGCCTGTCCATTCCGCCGCGTCCGCCGAACGTCGTGTCCGTTCAGGATGGCGATGCGACCATTGTCTACCGTCGTTTTCGCTTTTGATCAGGCGGCTGGCCGCGTCACGCGCCCGGTGGCTTGGCCGGTGCGCGCTCCGGCGCGGTGGTCAACGAGCCGTCGACGCCGACCTTTAGCGTCACGGCGCCGCTGAACGGTGCCGGATCCAGCTCATCGGCCTCGATACGAATGCGATCGGGCGCAACGCGCGTAATCGTTACGCGTGCACCCTCGTGCATTCCCTTGATGCCGTGCTTCGCCAGCTTGTCCGGATCGTCGAGTGTGCAGGTGATCGAGCGGCCGAGATCAACCTCGACCGGTGCATCGGGCGCCGTCTTCACGCCCAGTTGAACTGCCAGATTCGATGACGTCACCTCCGGTCCGGAGGATGGCAATTGGGCGCGAGTCCGCTGCGGCGCGACGACGCCGAGCGCAAGACAGGCGCTGACTACGATCATGCCTCGGAACATGGGAATCCCCTGTCGGCTTCGCTACCACGCTGCATTCAACCGGAGCGGGTGTCAGTAGGGAAAAACCCGCGATTGCTGTCGGACCGAAGTGGCTTCTGGCCCACCGCTTGCCCGCATGGCGCTCGACATTCAGCCAACGGTCACATGCGTGGACTCAGAATGCTTGTCGTTGCCCTTGTTGCGGCGATGTTCGGCTTTTCCAGTGCAAGTGCGCAGAGCCGGGTAGGCTCCGACTCGGCGACGCGTCTGGTCCACTTGGGACGCGACCTCGTGTATGGCACGGTCGAAGGACTAGCATTCGCCGGATACGATCAGACGCAGAAGCAGCCACCCGAATGGGGGACCGGATGGGTCGGCTACGAGAAGCGCGCTGCGTCGAATGTCGGCGAATTCTACATCCAGGAGCTCGTCAACGAAGGACTGGCCGCGGCCATGAATCGCCCCTTGGGATACAAGCGTTGCGTATGCCGCGGTGTTGGCGACCGGACCGCCTGGGCCATTCGCCGAGCCTTCACTGACCAGCTACCCAACGGCACGCTCCCTCTGGCCATCCCGCGCATCGTTGGCGCCTACGCCGGCAGTTTCGCTCAAGCGTCGTGGCGCCCAGCGCATGGCACCGATCGCACTCGCATCGCGCTCGTGAACGGCACGACGTCTCTGGCGATCGGGGCGTTGATCAATCTCTACTATGAGTTCCGGTGATTGCGCGAGAGCAGGCGTTCAGGCGGTCATGACTGCGCGGGTATGGAACCTCGGGGTGGCCGCTATTCTCGCGACGTGCATCTCCGCGATCGGCGGCACGCCACCGCCCGACACCAACTTGGCTGGCACATGGTCGGGCGCGGCGGGCGGGGTCTCCGTCTCGCTTCAGCTCACCTGGACGGCCGATTCGGTGACGGGCACCGGCGGCTACTCCGTTGGCCCAGTGAATACGCTTGGATGTGGTGGTGAAAACTTGACGGGAACAGGGCAGGTCACGTTGTCCGCCGCGCGATCTGGCGTGGCACTCCACGGGCACATGGTATTTAGCGACACATTGTGGACACCCCCGTACAGCGGCACCTTGCAATCGAACGACCGGATTACCGGGTCGTTCATGTCAGTCGATCGCGGGTCGTGCGAGTTGGACCTGGTTCGTAGGGGGTAGGCGTCCGTCATTGGTACTGGATGTAGATCGGCCGCGGCCGCAGGGCGAGCACTTCCGTCGGCGACAGCAGCGCGTCGCCTTTGCGGGTGTCGTTGTGGAAGAAGAGCTTGAATCCCGTGAACTCCACCGGCTCATCCACCTCGCACGTCTTGTACGTGTCGAACTTGAGCCACGGTTGGCCCCAGCCGTCCATGTTGATCACGACCTGCACGCGTGGATCGAGTTTGATCCGGTCTGCGTGCTGTAGCATGTTCTGTGTGAAGCGATGGACGATGAGCACCTTGGGCGGCAGATGGTACTTCGTCACGATCTGCGCGAGCTGGTCGATGGCGTAGTTGACGTCGTTCGCGTCCATCGCGCCGATCTTCGATCCGGGTGCGCGGCCGGCGCGGTTGTAGTGCATGTAGAACTCGGGATCCATGCCCAGGTGCACGTCCGGCCGCTGTAGAAAGGGCAGCAGCACTGGAATCTCCTGGTCCAACGTGCTCTTGCCGGCCTGCACGTCCAGGATGGTGATCGCGCCGCGCGCGTGCGCCATCCCATAGATCTTCTCGATGAGGTCCGGATCGGAGCGTTGGCGGTACATGCTGTCCTTGCCGGGTTGCCCTTGCGCCACCGACGCGACGAGATGCAGTGCTTCCTGCACTGGTGTCGCTGGATCGGCCGCCTTCCATTCGGCGGCAACCTGGTCGAGCTTCGCGAGCATCTGGTCGTACGGGATCTCGCCAAGGATGCCCATTTTTTTCGACAGCGGATTGCCATAGAATGCGACGATCCGCTTGTACGGCAGAATCGATCCGGGCAGTGGTGGTGGTGTTCGTACCGGCCAGCCGGGGTTCTTCAGACCCGCGCGAATGGACGCGACGAGCGAGATGCTATCCGCTTGCGTTCGCGACTTCGGCTGCGTGGCGACGCCGATCATGATCGCCGAATCGGCACTGATGCGTTTGGCGCCTTTCCTGTCGATGTCAGCCTTGCCGCCGGCAAGGTCGCGAGCCGTCGAAACGGGGCCAGCGGTGGCCGATGTACTGCGTGCCGGCGCGCGCGATGTTTGCGCGGCCGGCACGGATTTGCTGTTGCCACCACAGGCGGTGGCGAGGACGAACGCAAGAACGGCTAAACGGTGCGGATTCGACATTGCTGAACGCTAGGTGCAATGGCTGCACCGGAGAACCGGCAGTTGAGCTATCGGTGGGTTTTCTCGAGCCAGGCGCCCTTGTCGTCGCGGGCCACAAGGTAGACCACGCCACCCGTGCCGAATCCCACAATCTGGCGTCCGGCGCTCACCTGCACGCGATCCACGAGCTCGCCCTTGGAGTTGACGACATCGTAGATCGGTCCGGCGGAAACGCCGGCACGCGTGGCTGACGTGCGGATCCACAAATTACCATCGAGATCAGGTCTGGCTGCTCCTGCAGTGAACACCGGGCGATAGTCGGGGAGCTCGCTCGGACTCACGAAGTCGAGTGGCGGCAGACCGGCTGCGGCACCATCGGCCTTGCCCTGGGTGGGGCTGCCACCGCCACCGACGTCCATCGTCATGATCTGCATCCTCTGGGCGCCGCCACTGCCCGCTCCAACATACATTCCGTTGTTCGCGCTGGGTGATGTGCGCGCCCTATCCATGGCCGTCTTTGCCGAATCGATGACCGCTACCTTCTCCTCATCGCTCAAGCGCGCCCAGTCGAACGGAACCTTCGCTGCCGAGGTGGTCTTATTGTCGGCGTCGATGAGATCGATGTGATAATCGCGCCCGCGAATCAGGGCGATGGTACCATTGGACAACACGGCCCAGTCGTCGACGATCTGCATGGGGTTGATCTCCGACGTCATCGAGATGCCGCGCTCGGTCCGGTTCACGGTCATCTTCGTTTGGGCAATCTTGATGAACCCCGCCGTATCGAGCTTGCGAGAAACGAGATCGACACGCACGATGGCCGACGAGTCGGGCAGTTCGGGCATGCTGAAGTTGCCCTTGGCGTCCACCTTTGGCATGATCCGGCTCATACCGCCGCGATAGACCAGACGTCCCTTCGGGTCGAAGGCCGGACTGCCGAACGTGTTGGAGCCGATCGTCGAGGCGTCTTGCGAGCGCGGCACGGCGGCCACGCGGGCGATCGCGCCCGTTGGGTCGATGACGAACATCGAAAGGTCCCGCGGGTCGACGAAGAGTGAGGAGTCACCGGCATAGGCGATGAGCCCACCGGGCCCGGGGCCGTAGGCATTCGCGCCTCCGCTCGCCGAGTCGGCCACGACGGTCACGGTTGTCAGTGCGGCGTCGAACGACAGAAGCTGTCGCCGGCCGATGTCGTTCACCAGCACACGACCGCCGGGCAGTTGCCGGACGGCCGTCACGTTGGTCAGCACCTGCTTGGACGCCGCCTCCGGCGCGCGGATGAGGTGCACGGTCGGCGTCTGCGCCGCGAGGCTGGACGCGGCGGCAATCAGGAACAATGAGTGTTTAATCATAGTTATCGGCAAATGTTCGTGTGACTCTCGTTGTCGCCACATGCTCGTGTGACTCACGGCGAACCGATGCGAATGGTGACTTTGTCGCCGCTCATTCCGCCCATGGACGCCGAACCGCCGCCGCCCATCATGATCATACCGAGACCTGTTCCGGCGGTGCCGGAGCGTACGGAAGCGAGATAGCGCGTGTCGAGGAATGGCGAAACGTAGGTTGGCAGTTTCCGGAGTTGATCGGCCGTGAGGAGTGACTTGATCGTCGGGGCCAGTTTGACGAGCGCGTCGATCGATGCCTCGCGCGCCATCCGGTAGCGACCATAGGCCTCCCCCTGGTCATAGCGATCGGGCAGTGCCGCCAGATATTTCGCCAGCGGGGTCGAGATGGAATCCAGCTTCATCGTATACCAGCGATTGAGCACCGCAATGCTGTCGGCCTGTTGCGACGTGAGTCCCAACGTATCCGCCTGTGTCAGGATCACCGCCATGGGATTCGAGATGCCCATGGAGCCGTACATCTTGAGCAACAGCTCCGGCGCCTTCTGGCCCGACAACGTACGTCCACGATCGAGCATCTGGGTGAGCACCTGCCGCTCTCGCGGTGGGCCGACGTCCACGCGGAGCATGGCGGTGAGTGTCACCGGCGTGCGCGACATCGTCTGCGAGACGGAGGTGGCGCCGAAGCGCTGATTGACTTGGTACTTGTACTGGTCTGTCGAGGCGTCAAACCCACGCACGTACAGCAGTTGGCTGGACGGGAACGCCGACTGTCCCCACCCGTGCAGCCTGTTCTCGCCGTGCATCACCAGGTCCGCCGCGCCGATCGGGTTGGACACATTGAACGACAGGCTCGTGCGCTGCGGCATGCGCACCTTGATCGGATTGAATGAAAAGCTCAGGTTCGCCGTGGTGAACCACGGGCTTTGACAGCTGTTGCGCGCGCCGATCTGTCCGAGCTGGCTATTGAGACACGCCTTTGCGGACGACGAACCGTTGGCCAACAGCGAACGCATCCCGTTGGCCACGGCCGTATCGCTCGTCACCGCCGGGTTGAAGATGAACGCGCGGTCGTTCGCATAGCCGTCGCCATTGATGTCGCCCGCCACGAGTGGCGAGTACGGCGTGCCCGAGCGCACAGATCCGCTCCACCCCAGACGCACCCAATCGAACGCGTTGTAGTTGAGGCGGTACACCACCTGATGGCGCGAGTCGAAGCTCGAGCGGCCCCACGCAACATCGAGCGGATTGCCCGCCGTGCTGGTGAATCCGCGGAAGCGCTCGCGCGTGTTGGAGTACACGTAGGACAAGCCCCAGGTGAAGCTCGTGTTGAAGGTGGTTGGCTGAAGGCTGATGGTGAGCTGGCGCGCCTCCGATTCCATGTCCGAGCGCAACTCGCTGACATGCGAATACAGCGGGGTGATGCGCGCCTCACCCGCCGCGATCGAACCCGTACTCGGGACAATGCTCGACGGCTGTGCGTACACCGGGCGGCCGCCCTCGTTCGCGAGCGAGAACCGCTCCACCGGCGAGAAGTTCAGGTCGAACGTGCTCGCCTGGTTCATGTTGAGCGAATACGTGGCATCGACCGACGCCGAGAACCGGTTGCTGAGCACCGGTCCGTTCCACTGGAGATTGGAGCGGAGCGCACGTGGCGCCGAGTAGTCGTTGGCGAAGAGCGTCACGTTCGGTGCGCTATTCGAGAACACCGTCCCCGTCGCCCCATTGGCGCACGCGGACGGAATTGCTCCGATGTTCGCCAGGTATGACGCCCAATCGGGGGTCGGCACGCCGGCACCGACGCAGGCGATTTGCTGCACGGCGCTTGCCAACCCCGTGTTGTCCATCGCGCTGCCGATCATCGATGCGCTCGGCGTGCTCTGAAAGACGCCGACGCCCCCGCGCACGACCGCGCGCGGCCCGCGCACGGCACCCTCGAACCCGGGGATCTGCGGCGCGGAGCCATACGTCCACGAGAAGCCGACGCGCGGGCTGACATACGCACGGTTCGGCACGCGCGCGTTATCGAGCCCGAACACGCGCTGCACGTCGGGATTGAACGTGGGGCCCGCGTTGAACTGGTTGCCGTCCACGCGCACGCCGTACTGCACCTGCAGGTCGCTGCTGGGGCGATACGAGTCACCGAGCGACAGGCCGCCGATGTACTCACTCTCGCTCCGCTTGCTCGGCGACAGTTGGCGTGTGAACGCCGATGGCGTTCCGGCGTCGAGATCCGACAGGGAATTGTAGGTGAAGGTGCCCAGGCGATTCGTCGTGAGATCCTGCGCGTACTGATCGCGTCGCAACTCCGTCGTCAGCTTCAGGCGGTGCTTATTGTCCTCGCTGAACCAGGAGAGTTGGTTGGACAACTGACCGGTGGTCGTCGTGACGTTCGTGTTGAGGAACGCGTTGCCGCCGAACGACACATTCTGCACGCTCGATGTGCCGTCGGCAAATGAGGAAGTCACCCGCACGCTGGCGTTCGGCAGGTCGAGATACGGCGTACCGTAGTTTCGGTTCTGGCTGACACCCACCGATGTTTCGCTCAGGACGCCAAATCCGAAGTAGTTCGTGTGCCGTCCCTGAAGACCGGCGTTCCAGGTGGTGCGGTCGCCGCTGTGCGCAGGCAGCTCGGTGGGCGATGCGGTGGCGGCGGTGCTGCGATTCCACTGCGCGTTGTACGTCAGGTTGAATGCCTGGCCGGTGGTGGACGACGGAGGTGTGAAGTCGAACGTGCCGAGGACCAGCGCCTGATCGTTCATGCGTGCGCCCGGCAAACCCGAGGTCGACGTCAGCGCCGGCCAGCGACCGAGGGTCGACAGTAGATGCTTCACGGAGTCCGGTGCCAGGCCGGCAGTCTGCAAGCCCAGCGCGTCGGTGTTCAGCAAGCTCTGAAGATCGCTCTGCCGCCGGCCGAATTGGTATGCGATGTTGAAGAACGACTTGTCCGACTGGATGGGGGCGGCGATCAGGCCGCCGACGGACACGTTCGTGTACTGCTGCCCGAGCGACCGTGCCGCCGGATCGGTCCACTGCATCTGCGGAGCGTCGACGTTGGCGCTCGTCGTGCGAATGATGAAGTTCGACGGCCGGCCGGTGCGCATGGAGAGCAGGCCGCCGCTGAAGTTGCCGCGCGAGACGTCATAGGGCGTCGTCACCACTGAGGTGGAGACGTTCGCGTCGCGGGGGACGCTGCTGCCGCCGAAGTTCATCCCGTTCAGGGTCGTCGCGTTCTGGTCGGCGGTCAGTCCCAGCACCGAAAAGCTGGAAGGACTGCCGTCCGCGCCGGGAATGAGCTGAACGCCGGGGAGCGAAGCGGCCAGCGCGGCGAGATCGCCCATCTGATCGGGTGAAAGGCCACTGCCATTCACCTGGCGCTCGCTGCCGCTGATGTCGGGCCGCAGGTCGTCGCGCGCCGGCTTGTCGCGCGACGCGCGGACCTTCACCGCGTCGAGTTGTGCGGCGGAGCGGGAGAGCCGGGCGTCGGCCACGAGAATCTCCTGATCTCCCGTGCGCTTGATCTCAAAGCGCTTGGCCGCGAAGCCGAATGCCGCAATGTTGACGATGTAATCGCCTTCCTCGCCGGGAAAGGCAATCGTGTACCGGCCGCCTTTGTCCGTCCGCGCCGTACGCGTGATGTTGCCATCGAGTGACGTGACCGTGATCGTCGCCCGCTCGACCGGTAGGCTATCGGGGCCGACGATGCGGCCCCGGATGACGTCGGATTGTTGCGCGGAGAGCGCGGACGGGAGGCTCGCCGCGACAAAGCCGAACGTCGCGAAGAGGACGAACAAACGCCGTGGACTCACGTGACGACCCGAGGTAGGGGATGTGGTGGGGGGGACATACAGTGAACGCACCGGTCATTTGACCCGCTGAGTCCCGTAAGGGTTTACGACCGCCAGTGCGTTTCGTTTCTTCTTGTGGACCGGTCTTCTATGGACCGGTCTTCGCCCGCTCGTACTGGGGCGGCCAGGTGATCTCCTGCCTCAGCTCGCGCGCCGCACGGAGGGGCCAATGCGGATCGCGTAGGAGCTCACGGGCAAGCAACACGATATCGGCCTGTCCGGCGCGCACGATCGTGTCCGCCTGCTGAGGGCTGGTAATGAAGCCGACGGCCGCTGTGGGGATTGTTGCCTCGCGCCGCACCTGCTCGGCAAACTGCACTTGGTAACCGGCCCCGGCAGGGATGCGCACCTTGGGTACGATGCCGCCGCTGCTGCAGTCGATCAGATCGGCGCCATCCTCCAGGAGGAGCCGGGCGAGCGCCACCGACTCGTCGGGGGTCCAGCCGTCATCGCGCCAATCGCTTGCCGATATACGGACGGCCAGTGGCAAGTGCGCGGGCCACTCGCGGCGAATGCCCCGGACGACGTCGCGCGTCAGGCGCACCCGATTTTCAAACGACCCGCCGTACCGATCGGTGCGCGTGTTCGATAGCGGCGACAGGAACTGGTGTAACAGATAGCCATGTGCGGCGTGCACCTCGAGGATCTGCATCTCGGCGGCGAGGGCTCGGCGCGCCGCTTCGGCGAACGCCGTCACGATACGCTGAATGCCGGCGTCGTCGAGCGCTGTGGGCGTTTGGTATCCGGCGTCGAAGGGAATGGCGCTCGGAGCGAAGATCGGTGTCCATCCACCGGACGTCGCGTCGATCGGTCCGCCGCCCGCCCACGGTCGCGCCGTACTCGCCTTGCGGCCGGCATGCGCGAGCTGCGAGCCGAAGACCGCCCCCTGTGCTCGCACGAATCGGCCTATGCGGCGCAGCATGTCGATGTGCTCGTCCTTCCAGAGACCCAGATCGTTCGGACTGATCCGCCCCTCTGGGACGACCGCCGTGGCTTCTGTGAACACGATCGCCGCGCCGCCGACCGCGAACTGTCCCAAATGAACAAAGTGCCAATCGTCGGCGAAGCCGTCAGTGCTCGAGTACTGGCACATCGGGGACACACCGATGCGGTTGCGCAGAGTGATGCTACGCAGCGTCAGGGGCGAAAAGAGGCTCATAGCTTGAAAACATAAGCCCGGTGCGCGTTGACATTGTTCGGTCTGCCGTCGCGTGTGCGGTACCGGATTCGTTGGGGGCCTGAAGGCGACTGGACGCCTCTTGGTGCGTGCGGCATCTTAACATACCGTCTGCCTCCCTCCCGCAGCCGGCATCATCCTCCTTCGTCCCATCCGAGCCGTGTCGTCTACGACCAAGAATCCTCGCCGTACCCAAGCGTACACCACGTCCGGAGCGCCCGTCGCAACGGTGTCGTCTCCCATTGCGCATCGCTATCTACCCGCGCTCGTGCTGTTGTTCATCGGCAGCGGATGTGCGGCGCTGATTTACGAGATCGTGTGGTTCCAGTTGTTGAGTCTCATCATTGGCTCCTCGGCGATCTCGCTCGGTGTGCTGCTCGGGACGTTCATGGGCGGCATGTGTCTCGGCAGCGCATTGCTGGCCAAGTACGTGTCGCGCCAACGGCATCCGCTGCGCGTCTACGCGGCGCTCGAAGCGGCGATCGCCGCCTTTGGCCTGCTCGTGTTGTGGGGCATGCCATACGCGGGCGGGTTGTACTTCGCGATCGCCGTGCATGGCATGAGTGGATTGTTCGTGCGTGGACTCTTCTGCGCGCTCTGTCTCCTGCCGCCAACCCTGCTGATGGGCGCCACGCTGCCGGCCATTGCGCGCTGGGTGGAGACGACGCAGGAGGGCGTCTCCTGGCTTGGCTTCTTCTACGGCAGCAACATCGCCGGCGCGGTGTTCGGCTGCTTGTTCGCCGGATTCTATCTGCTGCGCGTTCACGACATGTCGGTCGCGACGTATGTCGCCGTGGCGATCGACGTCGCCGTCGCGCTGGCGAGTCTGGCGCTGGCCGGTGTGACGGCGCACACCGTGGTGGACGACGATCGGTCGGACGAGCCGCGGCAGTTGATTCCGCGCGGCACGTGGCCGGTCTACGTCACGATCGCCTTGTCGGGCGCGACGGCGCTTGCCGCCGAAGCGGTGTGGACGCGTCTGTTGTCACTCTTGCTCGGAGCGACGACGTACACATTCTCGCTCATTCTCGCCGCGTTCCTCGTCGGGCTCGGCATTGGCAGCAGCGCCGGTTCCCTGCTTTCGAGATCATTGAAAGACCCCAAGACGGCGCTCGGCATCTGTCAACTCCTGTTGACGGCCGCCATTGCTTGGGCCGCGTACTCCATGACTCGCTTCCTCCCGTACTGGCCGGTGAATCCCAGTTTGTCGATCAGTCCGACCTTCACCTTTCAGATGGATCTCGTGCGATGCCTCTGGGTGGTGCTGCCGGCGGCGCTGCTGTGGGGTGCGAGCTTTCCCCTGGCCCTGTCCGCGGTCGGTCGCGGGGAGAAGGACCCGGGACGGCTCGTGGGGACGGTGTACGCCGCGAACACCATTGGCGGCATCGTGGGGGCGTTGTGCGGCAGCCTGTTGATCATTGCGTGGTTAGGCACACAACAGGCGCAGCGCATTCTGATCGCGACGGCTGCGATCAGCGCGATCATCGCGTTTCTCCCCATTGTCGCGGCGAACACGCCGGCGGCGGGCGTACTCGTGCGCGGGCGTCTCAGAGGTGCCGTGTATGGGGTGGTGGCCGTCGTGGTCGCTGTCTTGTGCATGCGGTCGGTGCCGCCCGTTCCGCCGCTGCTCGTCGGCTACGGCCGCTGGTTCGCGAGCCGGCTGACAAACGAACACGACTTCATTTACGTGGGCGAGGGCATGAACTCGTCGGTTGCGGTCTCGCAGCTCAGCAATGGTGTGCTCAACTATCACAATGCGGGCAAGGTCCAAGCGTCGAGTGAGCCGCAAGACATGCGGCTGCAGCGCATGCTCGGCCATCTGACGACGCTCTTGCCTGTACACGCGCGGTCGGTGCTGGTGATCGGGTGTGGCGCGGGCGTGACGGCCGGTGCCGTGAGTATCAGCCCTGCCGTGGAGCACGAGACGATCGCCGAGATCGAGCCGCTCGTTCCAAAGGTTGTTTCGAAATATTTTGGCGCGCACAACTACAACGTCGTGACGAATCCGAAAGTGACCGTGGAGATCGACGATGCGCGCCACTTCATTCTGACCACGAAACAGAAATTCGACGCGGTGACCTCCGATCCGCTCGACCCCTGGGTGAAGGGCGCGGCAACCCTGTACACCAAGGAGTTCTTCGACGTCGTGAAGGATCACCTGAACCCGGGCGGCGTCGTCACGCTGTTCGTGCAGCTCTACGAGAGCAACACGGAAGCGGTGAAGAGCGAAGTCGCGACGTTCTTTCAGGCGTTCCCGAATGGCGTCATCTTTGGCAATACGAACAATGGTGGCGGGTACGACCTCGTGGTGGTCGGCCAGCTCGGCCCGATGAAGATCGACGTCGACGATATCGAACAACGGCTGACGCGTCCGGAATATGCGACCGTCGCCCAGTCGTTGCGGGAGATTGGTTTCAACTCGGCCACGCAGCTCTTTGCTACGTTCGCCGGCAACGAGCCAATGCTCCGGCCATGGCTGGCGGACGCGCAGATCAATCACGACCGCAATCTGCGGCTGCAATACCTCGCCGGGCTGGGATTGAATGTGTACGACCAGGCCGGGATCTACGCGCAGATGCTGCAGTACACGCGATACCCGGAGGGTTTGTTCAGTGGCACTCCGGAGCAACTCGGCGTCATACGGGCTGGAATTGGACGCTGACGGGGAGGGTTGGGAGTAAGGGTCCGTCGCGTTCCGGTGCACGTTATTTTGCCTAGCGTGCCCCAGCGCGACGACACCTACATCCATCACGGAACGCCGGAGTTCCGTCGCACCAACCTCGCGCTCTTCTCGGCCGGCTTCGCGACCTTCTCGCTGCTCTATTGCGTGCAGCCGCTCATGCCGGTGTTCGCGCGCGACTTTCACGTGAACGCCGCACAGAGCAGCCTGTCGCTGTCATTGACGACCGGGCTGCTCGCGCCGGCGATGATCGTGGCGGGAGCGATCTCCGAGGTGCGCGGCCGCAAGTCGATGATGGTGGCGTCGCTGTTCGCATCGGCAGTCCTGACGGTTCTGTCGGCGTTTGTCGGGCATTGGCACCTCTTCCTGGTCATTCGCGCGCTGGCGGGAATCACGTTTGCCGGCCTGCCGGCCATCTCGATGGCCTACCTCGCGGAGGAAGTCCATCCGGGCTCCATCGGCCTGGCGATGGGTTTGGCCATTGGCGGCAACGGCTTGGGCGGCATGATCGGGCGACTGCTGACGGCGCTGCTGACTGACCTGTTCTCGTGGCGCGTCGCCGTCGCGGCGATCGGTGTGCTCGGTCTCGTCGCCGCGACCATTTTCTGGCGCACGCTGCCCCCATCGCGGCACTTCGTGTCGCGCCCGCTCCGCGTGCGCGCATTGGCGCGTACGTACGCCGAGCAACTCCGGCACCCGAATCTGGTGGCCCTCTATGCGATCGGCTTTCTGCTCATGGGCGCGTTTGTCACGACATACAACTACGCCACATATCATCTCCTCGAACCGCCGTACTCACTCAGCCAAGCGGCGGTTGGACTGATCTTTGTCGTGTATCTCGTTGGTATCTTCGCGTCGGCGTGGATCGGATCGCTTGCCGATCGCGCGGGAAGGGGACGCATGTTATCGCTGATGGTCGCCCTAATGTTCGGCGGGATTGCCCTGACACTCATGCGACCGTTGCCGCTCGTCGTCGTGGGCATCGCGGTGGTCACGTTTGGATTTTTTGCCGGTCACTCAGTGGCGAGCAGTTGGGTGGGTCTCCGCGCCGAGCAGGCAAAGGCGCAGGCATCGGCGTTATACCTGTTTTTCTACTACATCGGCGCGAGCGTCGCGGGGCCAGTGGGGGGGATGTTCTGGGAGCGCGCGCACTGGCTAGGCGTCTCAGGCTTCGTTGGGGCGATGCTCGCGATCGCGATGGGAGTGGCCGTGGTCACGGCGGGGCGGTGATCATGAGCCGATAGTTGTCGAGATCGAGGCGAGGCGCGACACGGGGAATCCCTGACTTCGATTGGCGGTGATTGTGCTACTAGGGAGCCGAATTGTCCCTACCGCCATTCATTCATCCTCCTGACAGAAGCACTTCTCGCCAAGACCTAGCTTGCCTCCAGTTCGATGGACCACCTGCGTGCCGACCGGCACAGACAGCCATCGCGTTCTCGACGGAGGAAGGATGACCAGAACTCAATTAGCCACTGTCGCGCTTCTCGCCCTTGTCGCGACTACGGCACGCGCTCAAGATATTGCCCGTATTGCAGTTGCCGCTGACAGCAAGCTCTGGATCGACGGTACATCGAACCTTCACTCCTGGAGCTGCAAAGCCACGACTCTCGACGCCAGTGTCGATGTTGACAAGGCCGCCATTGCCCAGTTCGGCGCGACCGCGCCCAAGACGTTGAAGCGAGTGGAAGTGAAGATTCCGGTGAAGAGCCTGAAGTGCGACCACGGCGGGATGGATGGCAACGTCTACAAGGCGCTGAAAGTCGATGGCTCGCCGGAAATCAGCTACATCCTCGGTACATTCGAGGCAGCGCCGGGCGAATCGAAGGATGCGTTCACGCTGCACACGATCGGCAAGCTCGCGATTGCTGGGAAGGTGAACGAGGTGACGATGGACGTGATCGCCACACGGATGCCCGATGGCAGCGTGAAGGCGATTGGCAGCATTCCAGTCAAGATGACCGACTTTGGAATCCAGCCACCCACGGCGATCTTCGGACGTTTGAAGACTGGTGACGAAGTCAAGGTGAACTTCGAATTGATGATTGGTGGTCGGTCGGTTGCAACGGCGATCGTCAAGCCGTAAGCAGGCCGTAAGCAGTAGGAAGGGAAGGTTTGTCGGGGAATTCCTGAGAAATACTCAGGGGTTCCCCGTCGGCTTTTCCACCAGCGCCCGACAGAGCAAAGGGTTGTGCAATCATATGATCCCTTAGCAAACCGGCGCCATTTGCCGGATCGTGCGATGGCACGGGTCTGAGACAAGGTCGATCGTCGTTCCACGCGGGCAGGGCCATGTCGTTCGTGATTCTGAAGCCAGAGATCGTGCCTCAGATCGTACCGCTGCTTCGCGGAGAGACGCGCTCCAACGCGTCCAGGCGCGCCATGCGTCTCGCTGCGCTACGCGTGCCGCTGCTTGCCAAGCTCGTCGGCGCGAATTTGATCGTCGTGGCAACGCTCGTGGCTTTTGCTGTGTCGTCGGTGCACACCACCACCATTTGCATCGTGGCTGCGGCATGCTCGGTTGTGCTGCATTCCTTGCTCGTGCTGGTGGCCCTCAGGCCCATTCGCGATCTCGAGGATGCGGCATCGCGCGTGTGGCACGGCGACTTCGGCGCTCGTGTCGATCAATCGAACGTGGCTGACCGCGAAGTGTTGCGGATCGGCGCGATGTTCAATATTCTGCTCGATGGGCTGGCCTCGGACCGCGCGCGCATGCGGAATCTGGCTACGGAAGTGATCGAGGTTGGCGACCGTGAGCGCGCTGCGTTAGCGCGCGAACTGCACGATTCGACAGCGCAGCGTCTGGCAGCGCTGTTGTTGCAGATTTCTTCTGCCGCGCGAGACTCGACCGACCCGGTGCTCGCCAAGCGCCTAGCCGATGCGCGGGATGCGGCGGAAGAACTTACCGAGGAGGTACGGACTCTGGCGCAAACCGTGCATCCTCGTGTTCTCGACGATCTCGGCCTTGTGGCCGCATTGCGCAAGCTGTCGCGCGACGCATCGCACGGTACTGGCATCGACGTGGACGTCAACGCTGCAGCGGCGGCGGGTGAACTCCCGCAGGCGGTCGCTGCGGTGCTCTACCGTGTAGCGCAGGAAGCAGTACGGAACGCCGTGCGACATGCCGCGCCACAGCATATCCACGTCACCGTTTCCGTCGACCCCACCTTGGCGCGGCTCGAAGTGCTCGATGATGGCCGCGGGTTCGACCTTGAGAGCGTCGAACGGGATCGTCATGGCATGGGGCTCCTGTCGATGCGCGAGCGCGTTGCGCTCATCGACGGTTGGCTGGAAGTCAGAACGGCGGAAGGCGGCGGCACCGCGGTAGTCGCCTCGATTCCATTGACGCCGGCACCGGACCGCAACCGATAGGGGGATTGTCATGTTAGGAGATCGTATTCAAGTCGTGCTGGCCGATGACCACGCCGTGGTGCGCGCCGGACTGAAAGCCGTCCTTGGCGTCGCGAAGGACATTGAAGTGATCGGAGAAGCGAAGACCGGTCGTGAAGCCGTGGCGCTCGCGGAGCGATTCAACCCGGATGTCGTTGTTATGGATCTTTCGATGCCGGATGTTGACGGCACCGCTGCGACCAAGGAGATCGTTCAGAAAGGCCTTTCGGCCAGAGTCCTCATTCTGACGATGCATGCCGAAGAGGATTATCTGGTACCGCTGATGGAAGCCGGTGCTGCCGGCTACCTCGTGAAGAGCGCAGCAGACCGCGAATTGGTCGATGCCGTGCGTGCCGTAGCCCACGGCGACGTTTACGTCCGTCCCGCGGCAGCGCGCGTGCTCGCGAAGAACCTCACGAAGAAGGATCCCGCGCAGAGCGAGCGCGAGCGCTTCGATAAGCTGACGCAGCGCGAGCGCGACGTACTTCGTTTGGTGGCGCAGGGCTATTCGGCCCCGGAGATAGGCGAGCGGCTGTTCATAAGTCCAAAAACGGTTGATACTTACAAGCAGCGAATCCAGGAAAAGCTTGGATTGGCCCACCGCTCGGACTATGTTCAATTCGCCTTGAAGCTCGGTCTCCTCGCCGAAGTCTGACCGACTCGGGAGACCGGCGCGGGCCTGACCGCGGACCTATGCCCGTCGCCTACTCCCAAAGAATTCGCTCCGCGCTGTGGCTTTCGGTCGTAACGCTACTCGTTCCGATCAGCATCACCTTATGGGAGCTCTCGTCAGGCGGCCCGCGGCCTTGGCTGCGGCTCGCCGCGCTCCTGATTGTCGGGGCCACGCTGGTGTTGCTGCTTGCGCGGCAGCACTCGTTCGAGCGTTTGATGGCGGAACAGGAGCGTGCTGACAGCGCGCTCCGCGCGTCCGAGGCGAAGTTCTCAGGCATTCTCGCCATCGCGGCCGACGCCATCATTACGGTGGATCACGACCAGACTGTCGTGCACTTCAACCATGGCGCCGAGCAGATTTTTGGCCACGCGGCCGGGGACGTCGTGGGTCGCCATCTCGCGCTGCTGCTCCCGCCGCGGTATCGCGCCGCGCACGAATTGCACATGGAGCATTTCGCGCGTGCGGCCGAGAGCGCACGCCGCATGGCTGAACGGCGCGAGATATTCGGTTTGCGAGCCGACGGGACGGAGTTCCCCGCCGAGGCGTCGATCTCCAAACTCGTCACCGAACAGGGCATGCTGTTCACCGTCGTCCTCCGTGACGTCACGGAGCGCAAGCGCACGGAGGAGGACGAGCGGTTCATGGCCGAAACATCGGCGGCCCTCGCACAGTCGCTTGACTTCGACGCCACCCTGCAAGCGGTGGTCGATCTCGCCGTGCCTCGCCTTGCCGACGCGGCATTCGTCGATGTAGTGACGAGCAACGGAGGCCTGCGACGGATGGTTGGGCGGCGGCATCGTGAGTCGCTCTCGGCGGCCATGCAGCAGTTGGCCATTGCGCCGCTCTCGTGGGATTCTCCCTCGCCCGTCATTGACGTCATCCGTCGCCGTCGCGCCGAGCAGGTCGTGGCCGTGGACGCGTCATGGCTCGAGGGCAATGAAGAGGCTGGCGCGATTGCCGCGTGGACGGCGCTCGGCGCGCGCGCTCTCCTGATCGTTCCGCTCGTTGCCGGCGACCAGATGCTTGGAGCGTTGACGTTGATCGCCGTGAACGCGCGGCGTTCGCTGTCGGCGGAAACGCGCGTCCTTGCCGAGAAGTTCGCCGGCTCGGCCGCGACGATGCTGGAGAACGCGCGCCTCTATGCGGTGGCGCAGCGCGCGAACCGCGCACGCGAAGAGGTGCTTGGTGTCGTGTCGCACGACCTGCGCAATCCGATCACTGCCATCTCCATGTGCGCACGTGCACTCGACGAGAACCCACCGACCTCCGAGCAGGCTCGCCACGAATTGTTGACGACGATTCGCGAGTCAGCGGCGTGGACGAACCGCTTGATTCAGGATCTTCTCGACGAAGCGAGCTTGGAGCAAGGGCGTCTGTCGGTGGAAGCGTGGCCGAGTGAACCGGCGCAACTCGTGCTGCAGACGTGGCACATGTTCGAAGTGGAAGCGATGCAACACGGCGTTAGTCTTGCGCAGCGATTGCCGACGAACTTACCGCTCGTGATGGCCGACAGCGCGCGGATCGTGCAGGTATTAGGGAACCTCGTGCGAAACGCGTTGAAGTTCACGCCCAGCGGCGGCCAGATCACGATCGGCGCGGAGCCGCGTGACGGACAGGTGGTGTTCAGCGTACGCGACACTGGCCCTGGCGTCGCGCCGGAACATCAGATGCGGGTGTTCGAGCGATATTGGCAATCATCTGATGCGGCGCGCATCCGTGGTACCGGTCTTGGATTGTCCATCGCCAAGGGGATGGTCGAAGCGCATGGGGGCACGATCTGGCTGGAGAGCATTCCCGGACAGGGCGCGACATTCTTGTTTTCGATTCCGACGGCGACGCGGTCCACAATATGACGTGGAGGCAACATGGCTCGCACCAATCGACCCGAGTTCAGCGATCTCTCGCGTGGCGAGTGCGTGGCGCTGCTGGAGCGACATCATATTGGACGACTGGCGTTCAGCTTCCATGACCGTGTGGATGTGGAACCGATCTCGTACGTGTTCGCCGAAGGCTGCATCTACGGGCGCACGTCGCCAGGCACCAAACTCGTTGCTGTCCGGCACCATCCCTGGGTGGCGTTCCAAGTCGACGAGATCGAGGGGCGTTTCGACTGGCGCAGCGTCGTGGCGCACGGCACGCTGTATTTTCTCGAGCCAGGTGGCGGAGACAGGGATAGGGAGGCGTACGAACGCGCGCTCGACTTGCTGCGCGAAATCGACGCTGAGGCCATGACAGCCAGCGACGCGACGCCACACCGGACAAGCGTATTCCGCATCTTCGCCGACGAGATCACCGGCCGAATGGCGACCAGCGGGGGCTGACCCGCGGCGATTGGGCTCCGGCAGTAGGACAACACCGGGCTTCCCTGACCGCAGGCCGCCGAAGCACGGACAGACGCGCCGCGCGCCATCGCGCATGTTCGTGGTCTGGTGCGGTCGTGTGGGCCGTCCGGCAATGGACCCGTCCGCCACCGCCGTCCTCACCCATCAACGAGGGTAGGCCCATGACATGGAACCGGGTGCTCATCGGAATGGACTTCAGCGAGCCGGCAATCGACGCGGCGAAGTGGATTGCGCAGTACGTCGCGCCTGATGCCGAGTTGATTCTCGCGCATGTGATCGACGTACCGCACACGCCCACGTTCGCCGCAGCCAAGCTGCCGTCGCGCAGCGACATGATCGGCGCCGCCGAAACCTACGCCGCGAGCCAGTTCGCCGACGTGACGACGTTTCTCAGTGCGTCACCGATCCGCACGGAGACACGCGTGGGCGCGCCGTACGAAGTACTCGGCGAGTTGGCGCGCGATGTGACTGCCGACGTGATCGTCGTCGGCCAGCATGGTGAACGAAAGGGCGGCGGCAGCTGGCTGGGCACGACCGCCGATCGCCTCGTGCGCAATGCGGCGGTGCCCGTGCTGATCATGGCGAAACCGCGTCCTGGGCGCGTTCGGAAGCTGCTGGTCCCGGTGGAAGACGCGAGCATCACGCCGTCCCTCTTGGCCACCGCATCGAAGCTGGCACAGCATTTCGGCGCCGACATCACGCTGCTCCATGTGCTGTCGAACGCGGTGTATAGCCACATCGCTTCGATGTCATACGCGCATGCGGGAACGGATGCCGCGGCCGAGCAGGAGATTCGCGACGAACTGGCTCGCGATGGCGTGCGGTGGCTCAACGAGCTCGTGGCAGCCGGTATGGTGGGCGCGAACGTCGCGGCAGCAGTCTCGTATGGCAAGCCGGCCGAGGTCATCGCGGAGACGGCAAAGGCAATCGATGCGGACATGATCGTTCTCGGGCGTCGCGGCAGCAGCGCGCTGGCCGCCGCGTTGCTCGGCAGCACCCTGACTGGCGTCTTGCACGAGGGGCCATGTCCCGTGCTGGTTGTTCCGCCACCTGTCATCACAACATGATCGAGGTCATCGCCGACGTCCTGACGACGGATGCGGTGCGGATCGCAATGGGCGATACGGTGGACATCGCCGAATGGGGCGGAACGCGCCCGCTCGCGGGCCGGGTGCGCCGCATCGGGCCTGCGGCATTCAGTCGATGGGGCACAGGTTGCCGTGGGATGACATATTGATGGAGACTCGTTGCTCGTTGGTCATTGTTCGCTGTTCGTCCCCCATCGTCCATCGCCCGTGCACATTCTCGTTCTCAACGTCGGCTCGTCCACACTCAAGTTCCAGCTCATTGACACCGACGAGGCGTCGATCGCCCAAGCCCGCGACCGGCGGCTGGCGCGCGGTCAGGTGGAGCGCATCGGCGGCGAGGCCATCGTCGCGCTCTCGGCGGAAGGTCGGAGACCAATCAAGACGAGCGTGCAGCTTCGCGACCACGCGCATGCCGTCGAGTACGTCATCGAGTGGCTGACGAGCGCCGAGTCTGGCGTGCCGATCACACGCGCCGGCGAGATCGAGGCAGTGGGGCATCGCGTGGTGCATGGCGGTGAGCGCTTCACGCATTCGATGCGGGTGGACGACGAGGTGTGGCGCGGGGTCGAGGACCTCATCGATCTCGCGCCGCTGCACAACCCGCACAATCTCCGTGGCATCGCGGCCGCGCGCGCCGTGCTCGGCGCTGGCGTGCCGCAAGTCGCCGTGTTCGACACAGCGTTTCACCACAGCCTGCCTGATACCGCGTACGTGTACGCGGTTCCGTATCAGTTCTATCGCCGGTACGGAGTGCGCCGGTACGGCTTTCACGGCACATCACACCGGTACATCGCGTACCGGTACCGGCAGCTGACGAAACGGTCGCGCGAGGAGACGAAGATCATCACGCTGCACCTCGGCAACGGGGCGTCGGCATGCGCCATCGTCGGAGGCGATTCGATCGACACGTCGATGGGGTTCACGCCGCTGGAAGGACTCGTGATGGGCACACGATCCGGCGACCTCGATCCGGCGATCCTGGATTTTGTCTCGATCAAGGAGGGGATGACGCTCCGCGACATCGACGCCATGCTGAACAAGCAATCCGGCCTGCTCGGCATTTCTGGCCTCACGGCGGACATGCGTGAGCTGCTCGCCGAGGAGTCGGAGCACGCCGATCGTCGCGCGCGTCTGGCGATCAACGTCTTTGCCTATCGCGTGAAGAAGTACATCGGCGCGTATCTCGCGGCAATGAATGGAGCGGATGCCATCGTTCTCGCCGGCGGGATCGGCGAGAACTCACCGGATGTGCGGGCGAGAATCCTCGGCGGCCTCGAGTGGCTGGGGATTCAGCTCGACCCGGAGAAGAACGCCGCAACGTGCGGGACAGAAGCGCGGATCGACCGGGAGGGTTCCCGCACGGAACTCTGGGTCATTCCAACTGATGAGGAACTACTCATCGCGCGGGATACGTGGCGCGTGGTCTCGGGGGTGGACGTGCCGTACTGAGGGAAGGGCGAGAAACCCTCAAACCCGCGCTTCCGTCTCCACCGGCTCGGAGATCGTCTGCAGAAGTTCGCCCACGGTCTGCGGAGCGACGTGGCGCGCGATGTCTGCTTGCGTGATCATCCCGACGACGACTTCGTTCTCGTCGACCACCGGCAGGCGGCGAACCTTCCTGCGTTTCATCGTGTCGATGGCCTGGTCGACACTGGCCTCCGCGTACACCGTCGCGATGGGCGCTTTCGTCATGTGATCAGCGACCCGGCAGAAGGCTGACTGTCCAGCGGCGATGCAGCGTACGACGATGTCGCGGTCGGAGATCACACCGAGCAAGCGTTTGTGGATCTGGCTCTCGACGACCGGCAACAGACCGACATCCCAATCGTGCATCATCTCCGCCGCCTGCATCACCGAGTCGTCGAGTACCGTCGCGACTGGGCTGAGGGTCATGATGTCCTTGATGAGCATGGCGCTACTCCCGGGTTGCGGCGCGTCATGCGCCGTTCGTTCTCAAGCTAGAACCCGTGTGGAACGCGTCTGTCGGCGAGTGGGGTGAATCACGCCGGAGAGAATCCTACCGTCCGCCAAGGCTTGCCTGATGACCAGGTGCGAGGGGCGCATCGACATTGGTAATGCTCGGGGATGATCGACCCATACTGCATCAGGGGGACGTATGTTCAAGACCGACTCCATGCTCCAGCGCGACATCATGGATGAGCTGAAGTGGGATCCTGCTGTTGGCCAGGCCGAGATTGGTGTGGCGGTCAATGACGCGGTGGTCACATTGTCTGGCGAGGTCGAGAGCTTCGCCAAGCGATTCGCCGCCTTGAAGGCGACTGAACGTGTCGCCGGCATTCGCGCCATCGCCGAGGATATCCATGTGAAAATTCCGTCATCGACCACGAGGACGGATACCGAGATCGCTCACGCGGCGGCCAACGCGCTCGATTGGGACGTGGAAGTGCCGGTGCCCGCGGTGAAGGCTCGCGTCCAGGGCGGATGGATCTGGCTCGAGGGCGAGGTCGAGTGGCAGTACCAGCGCATTGCCGCCGAGCGCGCCGTCCGGTACTTGACCGGCGTCAAGGGCGTGACAAACGTCGTCAAGCTGACACCGCGTGTTACGACGTCGGACATCAAGGCGCGTGTCGAGACCGCACTCAAGCGTCATGCAGAGCTCGACGCCAAGAACATCAGAGTCGAAACGCATGAAGGAAAGGTCACACTTCGCGGCACGGTGCACTCGTTCACCGAGCGGAAGGATGCCGAAGCCGCTGCGTGGGGCGCGCCTGGCGTGAGTATGGTCGAGGACGACCTCGCCGTGATCGCGTAGGGATAAGGGACACGGCTTCGCGTTGTCGAGCATGCATGCTTTCTCGTACCGATCGTGAGGCGGGGATTGGGCTCCGGGCTCTATTCTGGCTGGATGTCGCTGGCTGCTCCGTAGCAGTCGGCCCACCGGTCGACGAGTTTCGAGTTCCACCCGTGTCCCGCTTAGCCCTTCGGTCTGAGCAGCAACATTGGCACGTCACCGCCGCGAAGCACTGCGTCGGCCACGCTACCGATGAACATGCGCGACGCGCCGCGGCCATGCGTGGTCATGGCGATCAGATCGACGTCATGTTTCCGCGCGAAATCGAGAATGGCGGCGCCGGCGCGTTCCGCCACCACGACGTGACGATCCACGGCGCATGCGGACCGCTGCGTGAGATCCATCGCGGCGCCGGCGATCTCCTGGTCCGCGTCGGCGACGCGTTGTGTCGTCGCATCTTCGTCCGGCGGACCGGACACGTACCCATACGGGAACGTGGCGTCCATCATGATGTGCACCGGCGGCACGACGCGCAGGATCACGAGTTCAGTCATACCCGGGCGGGCGACGGCGGCGGCCGCTTCGAAGATGCCGCGGGACTCCGCGGAATCGTCCACCGGCACGAGAATCTTCTTGAATTCCAGCGGCGGTGCGTGTGCCGGGCGATCGTCCTGAGGCTGGCGGAGCAGGAGGACGGGGAGACCCGCCTGACGGATCACTGCATCGGCGACGCTGCCGGCGAGCGCGCGTGTCAAGCCAGTGCGGGCATGGGAACTCATGACGATCATGTCCGCGCCGACATCGCACGCTCGCCGGCAGATCTCATCAGCGGCGTTGCCGTGCAGGAGCGCGCAGCCCACCACGCCCTCACATGCGGTCCGAAGCTGCTCCGCACGGTCCGTGACATAGCGGTCCTGCATGGACTCGCTCATGGAGTTCCACGGCGCGTCCTCCAGCCCATCGAACGGAACCGGTTCGTGTACGACTGCCAACTCGAGGCGGCCATGGCGTTGTTTCACCAACGATACCGCCGTCGGCAACGCCTGCTCGGCGAGCGGTGATCCGTCGAGCGGGACGAGAAAGTTCGTGAACATCACACACTCCGGTCAGAACCACCGGACCGATCATTACCGGTCCGGAATCCCAAGTTACCGTCCGGGAGATCGACGACAGTCAGGCCGCAAGGCGCGTAGTGTGCGGCAAACCCTTGCCGAATGAGATCGCGGGTTCAGCAGATTCGCGGAAGCTGGTCTCCAGGCAGCAGATCGACGATGCGTGTGCCTCCGAGCCCAGTGCGCATGGCGACGATACCCGGGTGCTCATTCACCGCGGTGCCGATCCGCGCCGCGTGGCGCCCAAGGGGATGATTCCGCAACGCGGTGAGTGCGGCATCGGCGTGCTGCGGCGGCACGAACGCTACGAAATTGCCCTCATTGGCCACATACAGAGGATCCAAGCCGAGCATTTCGCAGGCGCCGGCGACGGCCGGTGGAATGGGCATGGACGCTTCGTCGAGCAGCACGCCAATGCGCGAGGTGGCTGCGATCTCGTTGATGGCGCTCGCCACGCCCCCGCGGGTTGGATCGCGCATAGCCGACACCGCGCCGCCGGTCGCCCGGCTGAGCGCTTGCACAAGCGGATAGAGGCAGACCGTGTCGCTCGCGAGATCGGCCTCGAACTCCAGTCCCTCACGCGTCGACAGGATCGTCATGCCGTGCACGCCGATTGGACCGGAGACGAGTACGACGTCGCCTGCCTTCACTGCGTCAGGTGACGGAGCAAACTCCGAATCGGCCATGCCGAGACCGGTGGTGTTGATGAACAAGCCATCGCCTTTGCCGCGTTCCACGACTTTCGTATCGCCGGCCACGATCTGGACGCCCGCGATACGCGCCGCGTCCGCCATGGACCGGACGATGCGATCGAGTTGTTCGAGCGGCAATCCTTCCTCAATGATGAAACCAGCCGTGAGGTAGTACGGTCGCGCACCCATCATGGCCAGGTCGTTCACGGTGCCGTTCACTGCGAGCGATCCGATATTGCCTCCCGGAAACTCGAGCGGACTCACGACGAACGTGTCAGTGGAGAGCACGACATTGACCGACCCCGCGTTCACCACAGCGCCATCGCCCAAGCGCCGTAGCACGGGACTCTTGAAGTGCGGAAGGAAGTAGTGTTGGAGCAGGGCCGCACTCAACTTGCCCCCCGACCCGTGGCCGAGTACGACACAGTCGTGCGCCGTCGCGCCCACGGGACAGGTGAATCCGTTCGACGTTGTCGCGGTGCTCATGCTCCCTCCTTTGCTGCCGTCGCGCCCGCAGCCGTGACTGGGCGACTGCGCCCGTAGTTGAAGTATGCCGCGCATGCGCCTTCGGTCGACACCATCGGCGCGCCCATCGGGCGCTCGGGCGTGCACGCCGTGCCGAACATCGAACATTCGTAGGGTTTGATTCGACCGCGGAGCACGTCGCCGGCGCGGCACTCCATCGGTTCATTCGTCACGATGTCATCAAGTGCGAAGCGACGCTCGGCGTCGAAATCGGCGTATTCGTCGCGCAGTGCCAGTCCACTTGCGGGTATTTCTCCAATGCCGCGCCACTTCCGGTCGGCGAGCCGAAAGACCGTAGACACGAGATCGCGAGCTGCCGCGTTGCCCTCACGCTTCACCGAGCGCACGTATTGATTCTCGACGAACGCCTGGTTCCCTTCGAGCTGCCGTACCGCGAGCCAAATTCCCTCGAGCAAGTCGATCGGTTCGAACCCCGTGACGACGATCGGGACGTGGTACTTGGCCGCGATCGGCTCGTACTCTTCCCATCCCATGACCGTGCACACGTGCCCCGCCGCAAGGAATCCCTGCACGCGATTGTCGGGGGCGTCGATAATCGCCAACATCGCCGGCGGTACCGTGACGTGCGATACGAGCATGCTAAAGTTGCGCACGCCAAGCTGCGCGGCGCGCCAGACGGCCATGGCGTTCGCGGGAGCCGTCGTCTCGAACCCGACGGCGAAGAACACCACCTGCTTGTCCGGGTTCTTGATTGCCAGCGTCACGGCGTCGAGCGGCGAGTACACGATGCGCACGGTTCCGCCGCGGGCGCGCACCTGGAGCAGGTCGCGGTCGCTTCCGGGCACGCGCAGCATGTCGCCGAACGACGTGAAGATCACGCCCGATTGTGCCGCAAGGTGGACGGCCCGATCGATCTGTTCCAGCGGCGTCACGCACACTGGACACCCCGGACCATGAATCATTTCGACGACGCCGTCGAGCAGCTCATCGATGCCCTGGCGCACGATCGTGTGCGTCTGTCCCCCGCATAGCTCCATCAAGGTCCACCGCCGCGTTGCCGTTTGCCGAATGCGCTCCGCGATGGCGCGACCGATGGTTCCGTCGCGATACTCAGTGAGGTATTTCATGAAGGTGGCCCCGACGTGGGCGCGTCGGCGGGGATTGCCTCGGTCACCCATTCCATCTCGTCGAGCTGGCTCATCTCGCGCAGCACGGCGAAGGTGCGCTGCGCTTCGGCTTCGTCGACTTTCGCGATCGCGAAACCCACGTGGACGATGGCGTAGTCGCCGACGTGGATGTCGTCCGCGACATACGCAAGGCACGCATCGCGTCGGACACCGCCAAAATCGACTGTACCCATGAGGAGGTCCCGATCCGTCCGGATCTCGACGATTCTACCCGGAATGCCCAAACACATGTGACGCCTCCTGGTCGGTAGATGCGACTACTCGCCGCGTTCGCGGAGGATTGCCGTCGCGGTGACTGCTTGTCCGTAACTGAGCCCGCCATCGTTGGCGGGCAGCAACGTGGGCATCAGGACCGTGAGGCCCTTGTCTGCGAGGCGGGAGCGTAGCGACGCACCCAGCCGCGCGTTCTGGAACACGCCGCCACCAAGAGCAACGACGGCGACGCCGGTCAGGTCGCAAAGGTCCGCGGTGAGGGCTGCCGTGGCGGCGGCCACCGATTCGTGAAATGCAGCGGCGAGCGACGCCAGGGAGACTCCGCGGCGAAGCCCGCAGGCGAGCGCGTCGAGCAAGGGCAAGGGATCGAGCTGCAAGTCCCCAGCGGCATCCCGGGTGATGGGGAAGGGCAGTAGACGTTCATTCGATGATCCGGCGAGCGCTTCGAGTTGCATGGCGGCGTCACCCTCGAAACGCGCGTACCTGCATACTCCGAGAATAGCCGCAGCCGCGTCGAACAACCGTCCCATGGACGACGCCAGCGGACAATTGAGATGTCGACGGAGTTGGTGCTCGGCTGCCCGACGTTCACGTTCGTCGACTCCATGGAAGGCGCAGGCGAATGACGCTGCCAGGCTCGGTTCAAGGGAGAGGTAGCCAAGTGCCGATCGCCAGGGTGAACGAACCGCGAGGTCGCCGCCGGGAAGCGGCGCACATCGCAGGTGCGCGACGCGCGAGAAGTGTGCTTGCGTCGCCGACAAGAACTCGGCGCCCCACACTGTACCATCGTCCCCGGCGCCCGTGCCATCGAATGCCACGCCAATGACCCGGCCGTCGTGTTTGTGTTCGCCGAGGACGGCTGCGATGTGCGCATGATGATGCTGCACCAGGATACGATGCTCGGCGTCCAAGTCATCGGCAATCCGGGAGCTCAAGTATCCGGAATGAAGATCGCGCACGACCACTTTCGGAATGACGCGAAAGAGGCGGGAGTACCGATCGAGTGTGGTCCGAAAATGATCGAGCGTCTCGAGCCCGTCGAGATCGCCAAGATGCGGGCTGACGAATGCTTCGTCGCCAACCGCCAGCGTGAATGTGTTCTTGAGATGGCCGCCAACGGCGAGGATGGGCAGCGGTGTCGAGGCTGGCAACTTGATTGGAAGCGGCGCATAACCGCGGGCGCGGCGGATCATCATCGTGCGGTCGCCCTGCACGCGTACGACACTGTCGTCCATCGGCGATTCGATCTCGCGATCGTGCAGCAGAAACAGGTCGGCAATATCGTCGAGTCGAGCTGCCGCGTCGGTGATCGACGCGGCAATTGGTTCTTCGCTGCGATTACCGCTCGTCATCACCAGCGGCCGCTCTATGCCGGCAATCAGTAGATGGTGCAGCGGGGTATAGGCGAGCATGACGCCGATCGTCGCGAGTCCGGGCGCAACCGAGGGGGCGATCATCGCATCACGGCGGCACGGCAGGAGCACCACCGGACGTTCCGGGCTCGTCAGGAGGTCGGCCTCGCCTGCACCGATCCGAGCGATCGCAGCGGCCTCCTCGATGGTGCGAACCATGACGGCGAGCGGTTTCGCTTCCCGATGTTTGCGCTCGCGCAAGCGTCGTACGGCGCCGTCGTTCGTGGCGTCCACCGCGAGATGAAAACCGCCGACACCGCGAATGGCGACAATGCCGCCGCCGCGCAGCGTCGCGGCAGCGAGGCTGAGCGACGAGCGGATACATGGGTCATCCGCCGCCGGTCGCGTGGTCGGCGCGCCGGGAAGACGCGCCCAGAGCAGCGGACCACAGACGGGACAGCTGTTCGTTTCGCTGTGATACCGGCGGTCGTGCGGCGCGAGATACTCGGCCTGGCACGCGGGGCACTGTGTGAAGCGGCGCATCGCGGTGCGCTCGCGGTCGTAAGGCAACGCCTCGATGAGCGTGAAGCGCGGGCCACAATCGGTGCAGGTGATGAACGGATACCGGACGCGGCGGTCCCTGGGGTCGAAGAGTTCGCGCTCGCACGCCGCACAGAGAGCAACATCGGCGGGCACGGGCTGCCGTCGTCCTTCAACCGATACGCTTGCCAGAATTCTGAACGCAACGTCGTCGGCTTCACCGTCTCCGGTGACGGGCCCAGTGGCCGACGGAGCCGGTTCCGTGTCGATACGATCGATTCGGGCAAGCGGCGGCGCTTCCCCGGCCAAGTCGGCCAGAAAGGCACTTACATCGGTCGGCGCACCAGCGACGACGATCTCAACGTTGCCTGATTCGTTACGGACCCATCCCGCCAACCCGTGCCGATTCGCCAGACGGTGGACGAAGGGCCTGAAGCCGACACCCTGCACGACGCCCGTGACATGCACGCGATAGCGAGAATGGTTCGCAGATGCGATCACGCGACTACTTCGGGTTCCACATGGCGTGCGCCGTGAACATGCCGGTGGAGCAGCGTGTACCAATCGTGGAGCCCCTCGCCTGTGCGCGATGAGGTCAGGATGACATCGATATTTGGGTTGACGTCACGTAGGTACCCGATCGCACGATCGACGTCGAAGTCGAGGTACGGCAGCAAGTCGGTCTTTGTGATGAGCGCGTAGTGCGACTTCTGAAACATCTTCGGATACTTGAGCGGCTTGTCTTCGCCCTCGGTGACGGCAAAGAGTACGACGTTCGCGCTTTCGCCCAGCTGCCAGCTCGCCGGGCAGACGAGATTGCCGACGTTCTCGATGAACAGCAGGTCGACGTCGTACAGGTCGATGGCATCGAGCGCCGCCATCACCTGACGCGCGTCGAGATGGCAGGCCCCGCCCGTGACCACAGCTTGCACCAGGCGATCGGTGTGCCGTGCGAGACGGTCGGCGTCATTCTGAGTCTGCACGTCTCCCACGACGGTCGCGATGCGAAGCAGCGATCCCTGATCGGCGAGCGTGCGTTCGAGCAACGACGTCTTGCCGGCACCGGGTGACGACATGAGGTTGAGCGCCGGAACGCCCGAATCGTCGAGACGTTGCCGGACGAGCGCGGCGATCCGGTCGTTCTGCTCCATGACGCGCTCGCGAATGTCAATCACTCTCACGGTCATCGTCGATCTCCAAGTAGTCCAAACGAAGAGTGTCACCCGTCGTTGAGATGATCTGCGCCGTGGCGCCGCCGAACGGCGGCTGTGCCAGAAGCGCGTCGAGACAGAACTCGAGGCTTGACGGCTCGACGCCCGCCTCGTCGCCTATCGTTACCGCCAACCGCGTGACGAACGCCGCGGATTCGGTGCCGACGCGTGCTTCGGCAATGCGGCAGATCTCCATCGCGACACCCATCTCATGCATGAATCACGCGCGTGTCCACAGGCCGGTGTCCCCAGCGTACGAGCTGCTCCTCGATGTCGCTCAGGAGCCCGGGCAGTTTCGCCGCAACGACGGGCGAGAGCTCGAGCGACAATTCCACGCGATCCGGCTGCACGCCGATGGCGATCGTCTCCTCAGGCAGCGTGCCGCGCAACTCGGCGAGCGCCAGAACTTCGCGCAGGTCGAGCTGATGCGGTGACAGCTTGAGACCGAGATACCGCGGGATCTCCTCACGTTCGAGCTCGATCCGCGCGCCGGGCGGGAGGCCGCGATCGATCGCGTCGATGATCATGAGCCGGCGCGCCCCCTCGATGAGGGGGAGCAGATTCATTCCCCACGTACCGCCATCCACGATGACCAACTTTGTCGAATCCATCCACCGCGTACGCAACGCGGCGACGGCGGCAATCCCGAGCCCGTCGTCGCCCATGAGCGGGTTCCCGACGCCCATGACGACGTCGAGGCCCGATACCAGTTCTTCAACCATCTGCATACTGCTCCTCGACGGGCACGAAGCGCCCGCCGCTCACCATAGACGACATCGTTCCGCTGCGCTCCAGCAGGTCTGCACGAATGGCCAGATAGACATGGAAGATGATGAAAATCGGGAAGTACCACGTGGCCACATGATGGATGACGCGGACCATCTGCATGCCGCCGAGCACCGGAGCGAGGCGACCAAACGTATGCATCAGTACGCCGCCGGGATTCGCCTGTCCAATGAGAATGAATCCGGTCAGGACCATCAGTGCCGCCACAAAGTACGTGAAGGTGTAGAACGTCTGCTGCAGCGGGTTGTGTCCGAGGTAGCGCGGCGCGCGCTTTGGATGGATGAGCAGGTAGTACTGCACCATCCGTACGAGATTGCGCCAGTCGCGCGGCCGCACCGGAAAGAGCGCCGGCAGCCGCTCGAACCGGTTGCCGGCAAACAACCAATACGTGCGTACGATCGCGGTGGCAATCAACACACCGGCAGCGATGAAGTGCACCAGGCGTACCCACTGCAGTGTGAATGACGACTGGGCGGTGGTGGACATGAAGTACGGCCGGCCGATGTAGAAGCCGGTCAGGATGAGGACAACGATCGAGGCAGCGGCAATCCAGTGCATGGCGCGAAGCGGCCAGTGCCACAGGTAGACCCAGCGGTGTTCGGACAGGCCCTGGGGAATGGCCTCCTCGAACGTCGTGGACATCCGCCGGTCATCAGGCGATTTCCAATGTGGCTCGCGATCGAGATCCTGCGGAGTGAGGGTGCTCATTGCACCGTGACCTCCCCGATCTCCTTGCCCGTGGCGTCGAGCACGTGCACGCCGCAGGCGATGCAGGGATCGAACGAGTGAATCGTGCGCAGAATCTCGATCGGCTGATCGGGGATTGCCAGCGGGTGGTTGTCCGTGAGCGCCGCTTCGTACGGTCCAACCTGCCCCTGCGCGTCGCGGGGCGAGGCGTTCCACGTCGTCGGCACCACGCACTGGTACCGTGTGATCTTGTGATTTTCGATCTCGACCCAGTGGCCGAGGGCCCCACGGGGCGCGTCGAGTGCGCCGTAGCCGCGCGACTTGGCCGGCCAGGTCGAAGGATCGAACTTCGCCGGCGCGAACGTCGCCACGTCGCCGGCCTTGATGCGGTTGACGAGCGTATCGTACCAGGTGCTGAGCCGGCGCGCGATGAGCACCGTCTCAATACCGCGTGCGGCCGTGCGGCCGAGCGTGGAGAAGAGCGCAGTCGGGGGCGCATTGAGCGCTTTCAACGTGTCATTCGCCATCGCTTGGACTTCCTTGTGTCCCGAGGCGTAGGCGACCAGCACACGGGCCAGTGGTCCGACTTCCATCGGGTGGCCGTTGTAGCGCGGGGCCTTCATCCACGAGTACTTCGTGGAATCCTGCAGATACGTCCAGGGCGCGTCGGGCCCGGTGTACTTCGGGTTCGTCTCGCCCTCGTACGGGTGCAGGCCCACGTCGCCCTTCCCATAGTCGTACCACGAGCTGTGGATGAACTCGGAGACGCCAGTGTGATCGTACGGATGGACCTTGGTGAGATCCTTGTTCATGATCACACCGCGCGGGAAGTACAGCGAGTTGAGGTCGCGAATGTCGGTTTCGGGGAACTCGCCGACGGCGAGATAATTCCCGACGCCGCCGCCGATCGCTGCCCAGTCCTTGTAGTAGCCCGCAATCGCGACGAGGTCCGGCCAATACACCTGCTCAACGAACCGTTGCGCCCGCGTGATCATCCCCTGCACGTCTGCGAGACGCGCGCTGTTGATCGTCGCGTCTTCATCGAGATTGATGGCCGAGGCCATGCCGCCAACGAGAAAATTGGGGTGCGGGTTCTTGCCGCCGAAGATGGCGTGGAGCCGAATGATGTCGCGCTGCCAGTCGAGTGCTTCCAGATAGTGCGTGACCGCGATGAGGTTGACTTCGGGCGGGAGCTTATACGCCGGATGGCCCCAATAGCCGTTCGTGAAGATGCCGAGTTGACCAGAGCCGACGAATTTCTTTACGCGGTCCTGCACTTCTTTGAAGTGCGTAGCCGAGTTGTTCGGCCAGGGTGATAGCGACGCGGCAATCTGTGCCGCCTTCGTGGGGTTGGCCGAGAGCGCGCTCACGACGTCCACCCAGTCGAGTGCGTGCAGGTGATAGAAGTGAATGACGTGGTCCTGCACGAACTGCATTCCGAGAACGAGATTGCGAATCGTGTTGGCGTTCGCCGGGATGCGAATATCCAGCGCGTCCTCGACGGCGCGACATGAGGCGACCGCGTGGACCACGGTGCAGACGCCGCAAATGCGCTGCGCGAACGCCCAAGCGTCACGTGGATCGCGGCCCTGCAGAATCATCTCGATCCCGCGGAACTGCGTTGCCGATGCCCAGGCGCTGGTGATCTTGCCAGCCTCGGTCTGCGCTTCGATGCGCAGGTGGCCTTCGATGCGCGTGATGGGATCGACCACAATTCTTGTCTTGGCCATGGTCATTCCTCTCCCCGGTGCGCCGGCTGTTTGGATTCCTCGGGCGACACGTACGCGCCGTTCGGCGCGGCAGCACTCGGGATTTCGTGCGTGACCTGCTTGCGGCGTGTCTGGATCTGGTAGATGCCCGTGGCCGCGGCGTGCGCGGCGACGCCCGCCAGCGCGCCGGCCGCGAGCGAAACGCCAACGATGTCGGCCGTGTGTTCCACGCCGATGCCCGCAATGTTCGGCAGTCGGTTGTAGAACGGTGTCATGGTGTCCCAGAAGTTCCGTTCCGTACAGCCGATGCATGGATGTCCCGCCCCAATCGGCCAACTCGTGCGCGAGTTCCACATGAAGATCGGGCAGGGCGAGAAAGTCGCTGGACCTTTGCACCCGACTTCGTAGAGGCAGTAGCCCTTACGCGCGCCCTCGTCATCGAACGCTTGCACGAACTGGCCCGCGTCGTAGTGCGCCCGTTTGGAGCACTGGTCGTGAATGCGGTTCTGATAGGCGAACCGTGGCCGCCCGTCGAAGTCGAGCGCCGGCAGCCGATTGAATGTGAGATAGTGCACGATCGTTGCGGTCACGACATCGGCAATCGGCGGGCAGCCGGCAATGTTGACGACCGGTTTGTCGCGGACGATCTCCGACACGCCGACGGCTCCCGTGGGGTTCGGCTTGGACGCTTGCACGCTGCCCCAGTGTGCGCACGCGCCGAGAGCGATCACCGCCGCGGCGTCCTTGGCCGTCGCTTCGAGAATCGAGCGCGCGGTCTGCCCGCCGATCATCGTATACATTCCGTTGGCATTCGTCGGCACCGAGCCCGTGACGACGAGCAGATACTTCCCGGCGTTCGCCGTTCGCGCGGCGGTCAGCGCTTTCTCCGCCGCCGTGCCCGCAGCGGCCATGAGCGTATGCTGATAGTCGAGCGAGATGACGTCGAGCACGAGATCGCCGATCGTCGGATCCGACGTCCGGAGCACGCTTTCGACACATCCAGTACACTCCTGCAACTGCAGCCAGATCACACTGGGACGGCGAAGGGTCTCCATCGCCTCGGCGATGCGCGGCACAGCGATGGTCGAGAGACCCAGGACGGCGGCCATCTGCCCGCAGAACTCGAGGAAATCGCGTCGAGTGATGCCGCGATGTTCGAGGTGCGTTGCGAGCGACTCGTCGTCCGACCACGCGACCGGATGCGGAGTAAGCACGGAACGGACTCCTGACTGGGCGTGGATTGCCGCACCACCTAAAGGGTGTGCGAGGCTGGCTACGGCGTTCACGCGTGCCGTGTACAATTGTTGCGATGGGCACCGCCCAGTAGACGCATAAGACTGATTTGCGAAGGCATGTTTTCGGACACTGCCGTGAGGCGTTGCCTGACGTGGAACGTGGCGTTCCGGCGATTGTGATTGACTCTCCGAGACGGGATACTGGGTGTGTCGTTTGGTTCTCCATTTCCGACACTGAGGTCCGCCATGCTTGTCTCTTCGCCGCGCTTGTTTCCCGTCGTGCTGGCTGCGGTCGCCGGCCTGCTCGCCTGTTCGCGTTCACAGAACCCGCCCAAGCAACCGCTGGTCGCGACGTCGGCGTCCACCGGCAGGTCTGCTGTGCGTGATGCATTGCCGGAAGCCGCGCGCAATGCGCTGGACAAGGGCAACGCGGAGTTCCGCACGGGCGCGTTCGAGTCTGCGCTCAAGGAGTACCGCACGGCCGCAGCGGCGGCGCCGAGTGACGCTGCACCGTACTTCGGCATCTACATGGTCGCCCAGAAGCTTCATAATAAGGCGCTGGCTGACAGCGCGTCCAAAGAGATCGCCGGTCGCAACGGTGTGACGCCGATGCTGTCGGACAGCGCCATGCGTGCGCTGCACAATCCTGACGCACCAACGCAGACGCCAAAGCCCAAGAGTGCCGTGGGCACCAAGTAGCTGATATCGGTTCCGATTGGTCTGATGCGCGGATCGGAATTCCCTTGAAGCTTCTACAGCAGCCTTAACGCCAGCCCACTACCCAACGTCTGGTGTGTGGAGTGCGTGCGACACGCGCTCACATACCAGACAATTGGGATTCCACATGCGCCGTACGCCTCTCCTCCTCGCCGCCGCGCTCACGCTAACCACCGTGAGCATCGCTGCCGCACAGGGCGGTGCCCAGACCACCACATCCCAGCAGGCCGCGCAGCGTCCATTCGTAGCGCGCGTCGTCCGTGTCTCGCTGCGTGGCATCGTGTTGACTGACACCGAACGAGCAGACCTTGGCCTCGTGTCGGCCAAGTACTCACCGAAATTCAAGGAGCTCGCAGAATCGGCGAAGCCGATCGCTGCCAAGCTTCGTGCGGCGCGTCAGGCAAAAGACACAGCGGCTGCACACGCCGCGCGCCGTGAGTTGGTTGCGGTTCGGCGCGAGGGCGTGAAGAATGTCCGCCTGGCGTTGACCGACCTGCGCAGCGTGCTGACGCCAGAGCAGCAGACGACGTTCGACAAGAATGTGGTGGCGGTTCGTCGCCTGCTCCGGCGGCGCGCCGGCCAGCCTGGGTGAGACCCGGCGGCGTTTGCGACCGACCACGCAATGGGGCTGCGGAAATCCGCAGCCCCATTGCGCATCTCCCAGCCTCGTAACTGCCGCCGACGTCACTCCCCTTCGCGATTCGCCTACGCCGACGTCCGGCCGTCCTGACAGCATGCGGACATTGCCCGACACTTCGTACGCGCCGCTGTGGAAAGGGGGAAAGGGGGCGGCGTGCTGTCGCAATCGCCCCGACACGGGCGCGGGTGCTTACCGACTGAGCGGCGACCCCCGGTTGGCGATTATGACACCGTAAGCGACTGCGCGACCTGTTTTCTCATGAACTGAGCTGTACGATGAGGCGCCATATTGCAGGAATCGCCCTCACGGCCGCCCTCGTTGCCGTGACGGCGAGCAGGGCGGCGGCGCAGGGCGTCGTCATCAGGGGGGCCAGCTCGGCTCAATACATCGAGCTGCAGCCGCTCGTGCTCGATAGCATTGCCTATGCATCGACGGATTCGGCGTACGGCGTATATCGCCGCACGACGTCCGGCATACTCGCGCGATGCGATGCGCTGAACCAGTACTGCACGTTCCTTCGGTCAGCGTCCAGGAACGCCCTCGTCGCCATGACCCAGGATCTTGACGTCACGGGCTGGGGCTTCGGTGAGGGAATCAGCGTGCACGCGCAACTGCGGGCGCGCGGAGCAGCGGGCGATGCGCGCGACCTGTGGCCACAAGCGACGCAGACGTTCGATGCGCTCGATGCCTACATCGAGATGGACCGCTCCCGAGCGCGTGCGAGGCTTGGCCGCCAGTGGATCACCTCGTCGCTCGGCGTCTTCAACTTCGATGGTGGATCGGTGCTCCTGCGGCCGATGAGTAGCGTATCTGCCGAAGTGTATGGTGGTGGCACCCTCGTGTCTGGGCTCAATCGACCGCTCGACGCTAGTGTGCTCGCGCCAGTCGAAGATCTTCCGCCGACCGATGGTGCGTACGTGATCGGGGCAACGGCGCAGCTTCGTCCCAATGCACTCGGCGCGTTCCGCGTGCAGTACCAACGCGAGATCCGTCGAGATCGCGCCGGACTCTATTCCGAGCGGGTCGCCGCCGATGGCGAACTGCATGCCGGGAAGAGCACGTTGTCGGGCGAGCTCACGCGCGACCTGGCGACCGGCACCTTCAACGATCTCTCTCTGGCGCTCCGCTTCGTGCTGCCGCGATCGGCGACGGCGCGGATCGAGGCACGCCATTACGCGCCCTACTTCGATCTCTGGACGATCTGGGGCGCATTTGCTCCCGTGGGCTACAAAGAAGTCTCCGGCAACCTGGATTGGGCGAGCAGCGATGCTCGCGTGAGCCTGGGTGCATCGGGCGGGCGACGGTCGTACGATGACACGCAGAGTGGCGTCGCGTTCCTGCCGCTCCGCGCGAGCGGCTGGCGCGTTGGCGCAACCGGCTCCTTCCGGGCGTCCAACGCATGGTCGGTCCAGGGGAGCTACAACGCCGATATCGATTTCGGCGCGTCGACCAGCGATGAAGACGTTGCGCTGCGTTGGGCGCCAAGCGATGGCCTGTCGCTCGCACTCCACGGATTGGCCTTTCAGAACATCTATGAATTCCAGATCGGTTCGGGCCGGGTGGTCGGTGGAGGCGGAGAGGCTGCGGTGCGCCTGTTCCCCGATTTGCGCCTCGTAGCCGATATGCTGCTGTATCATCACACAGGCAGCGACGCGCCACAGTTAGTGAATTGGAATCAACGGCGCGGCACGGTGCGGCTCGAGTGGACGCTTGGTAGCCCCGGCGCATTGAGGATCCAATGAGAATCGGCGCTTGGCTGGGTATCGCGCTTCTGTCGACAGGGGCCTTGCACGCGCAGCGGTCATCGGGATTTCCGCACGCGCAACATGCGAAGCTCTTTCCGGACTGCGCGGGGTGCCACGCGGGCATTCTCTCGGGTGACGCGACCACGGCGATGCCCGCGCCTAGTACGTGCGCCCAGTGCCATAACGGCCGGGATGTGGCGGTCACGACATGGTCGGGCGCCACCCCGCAGCCGACGAACCTGCGGTTTGCACACGTTGAGCATCCGCGGGACCCCCAGGCGAAGGGAACGTCGGCAGTGTGTCAGAGTTGTCATGCCGAAAACAAGCAGGCGGGTTGGATGCAGGTGCGGCGCGCAGCGCCCACTGTATGCCTCTCTTGCCATGAGGCACCGGAACATCTTGCAGAGAGTGCGATATGCAAGACGTGCCATGTCCCGCTAACAGAGGCGCGCGCATTGCCCGCGAGCGCGATCGCGACCTTCCCGAAACCCACATCGCACGGACGCGCGGATTTTGCCTCAGCGCACGCGCCGCGAACCAGCGCGGATGTCGAGCGCTGCGCCACGTGTCATGCTCGCGAGAGCTGCGCGCGCTGCCATCCGAACGCGGCGCGCGTTCCCGCGATCGGCGCGTTGGGAAGCGACTCGCGGGTGGCTCAGTTGATGAAGGGGAAAGCTGCCTCGTATTCAACCCCGGTGAATCATCGGAGCGAGACATGGTCTGCCGACCACGGAACCATTGCGTCAAAGCAAGCGGAGGGCTGTGCCAACTGCCACACGCAGCCGAGCTGTCAGTCCTGTCACAGAGGGTCAAACGCGGCCGCAGTCATCGCACGGCTTCCGATGCCGGCGCCGGGAGTGGCGCCGGGTGTCGTGTTGCGAGTCGCGCGTGTTGACACCGGACTGACGTTTGCTCGGTTACCCGCGCGCGGCGCGACGCACGGGGATACGATTTTGGTGAAGGCGCATCCTCTGGGATTCGCGATGCAGCACAAGTCGGTGGCAGCGAGCGGTCGTGTCGATTGCCTGGGATGTCACGAGCAGCGCCAATGTGCGACGTGTCACGAGGGGTCCGGCTCGAAAGTGCATCCCGCGGGATTCGCGACGCAGCACAAGTCGACGGCAGCGAGCGGCCGGCTAGACTGTCTGGGATGTCACGAGCAGCGCCAATGTACCACCTGTCACGAGGGGTCTGGTTCCAAGCGCTATCATGCGCTCGACTTCGTTGCTCGGCACGCGGCGGTGGCGTATGGGCAAGACCAGAACTGTACGTCCTGTCATCGCACCGAGACGTTCTGTCGTTCGTGCCATGAAAAGACGAATATTACCGTGAGCGGAGCACGTACAGGTGCCGTGCACACCGGGCAGCCGCTCTGGCTCCTACAGCATGGTCAAGCAGCGCGGCAAGGAATGACCGGCTGCACCACCTGTCACCAGCAGCGTGATTGCCTGCGCTGTCATGCAAGCACCGGGTTGAAGGTGAACCCGCACGGACAGAATTTCGACGCGAGTCGGATGTCAGCCCGTAACAAGATCATGTGCCTGACCTGCCACATCACCGATCCGCTCTCGAAGTAACGCTCACGATGATCTTCCGTTGGATGTGCTCTCGCGCATGACGTAGGAGCATGCCTTCCCACCCGCACGCTAACTCCCGACAGCGATTCTGGTTTTCGCTGACAGACTACGCGGCCGGAAACCGCTGAGTTACAGCAGTCGCCGGGTTGGTCATGTCGTCGCGCAAGCGACCTACCACCAGCGATCGCACGATTGGCTATGCGGAAGCAGCGCAGTTGCACATCAGCGAGAACGGAGGCTGACCAGTGGTGATGCCTGACACAACCGAGCCGATCCCTGCGTCCCGGACATGGACGCCGGGCTTTGGTGAATACCTGCTCGGCGGAGTTCTCTCACTCATGTTGATGGGCGCGCTCCTCGCCGTCTTCGTCTACCTGCTGCCGCCCGAACAGCTCCAGCTCCCCGAACTCCAGCCCGCGTTCCGCGTGGCACCTGAGACGAGCCTGCCCGTAGGAAGCAGCCGCATTGTTCGCTGGGGGGACCAGGTGATTCTTGTGGTTCGCGCGGACTCGACCACCTACACGGCGCTCCAGGGCACGGCGCCGAACGACGGCTGCATCTTGCACTGGGATGCCACGTCGATGCGCGTAGCCTCCGCCTGCGGCTACCTCGTCTACGATCTGCACGGCAACGTGGTACGCGGGCTCACGACGGTGCCGCTGAAGCGTTACTCCACGTTCGTGCGCGATGGCGCCGTCTACGTAGGGAGGCCCTGACATGGCAGACTCCGAAAGCGGCATCGCTCGGATTTGGACTCAGCGTCTTTGGCCCGACATCAAGGCGAGCACCGATGCAAGCCTGCTCGGGCTGCTGCGCTTCGTGGGCCTGCTCTATGGCCCCATCGACACCCAACTACCAATTGGCGAGGCATTTCGTAAAGCCTTGGCCAACCGGGTTCCGCGCCACGTCGGCTGGCGCCAGGCGTTCGGCGGAGTCACGTACCTGCTGTTCATCATTCTCGTCGCCACGGGGGTGCTCCTCTCGTTCTACTACCGGCCATCGGCCGAAGAGGCGTACCAGAGCATTCAGCACATCGTCTCCGGCATTTCGTTCGGATGGCTGATGCGCGATCTGCATCGGTGGAGTGCGAACCTGATCGTCGTGGCCGTGCTGGCGCACATGGCGCGCGTGTTCTTCGGCCGCGCGTACAAGCCACCGCGCGAGACGAACTGGCTCGTCGGACTGCTGCTGCTACTCGTCATATTGGGATTTGGCGCCACCGGTTATCTGCTGCCGTGGGACCAGTGGGCGTACTGGACCACCACGCAGGGTGTGGATGTCATCAGTCGCGTGCCGCTCATTGGTGGCTGGCTGGCCGAACTGCTTCGCGGCGATCCGCTGGTTTCGGGCGCTACGCTGAGCCGGTTCTTCGCGATCCACGTGATTCTGCTGCCGTGGGCCGCGCTCGGGCTCCTGATGCTGCACTTCACGCTGCTGCGCAAGCACGGCCTCGCGCCTGTGGTGCGCGATGGCGTGACACCAGCGGCAGATCGTGATCGCGAGGGCGTGCCATTCTTCCCGCACCACCTCTTGCGCTCCATGAGCGTGGGCGTGCTCGTCGTCGCCGTCGTAGTCACGGCTGCCGTGCTGTGGCCGCGCGAAATCGCTCCTCCGGCCGACCCGGCCCATCCGCCCACGGCGTTGCATGCCACGTGGTTCGTTGCCGACGTCTCACGCGCGCTGCTTCATTATCTCGGCGCATGGGGCTTCGGCGTGTTCGTACTGCTGGGTGTCGCGCTCGTGGTTCTTCCCGTGTTCGATCGTGCTCCTGACCGGCAACTGCGACGCCATCCGCTCGTTGCGGGTTTTGGTTTCGCGTTCTTCTTCGGCTTCGCGTTGGCGTGGGCCGCGGGGTGGCATCTGCGCTCCGTCTCCACTGCCAGCGAGCTCACTCCGGTATATACGCCGGCGGCGCCCGTCGACACGGTCGTTGCCGCTCCAACGTCACGATGATGCGCGCCACGATCACTCGCCTCCTTGGCGCTACCGCTCTCGTGCTTGCCGCGAGCCTCGTGCCGGCACAAGCCGCGCCTCAGGCCATGCACACAGCGGCGGCGGTCCCGGCACCGACTACGGTTTGGCAGACGCCCGAGGCGAACGCGGGCAATAATTGCCTGGTCTGTCACGCGGCCCAACGGGAGGCCGCCGACGTCGGCGTGCACTCTGAGCACGGCGTGCGCTGTGTCGACTGCCACGGCGGCGATCCTTCTGCACGCCTCCTTCCCGCGGCGCACGGCAACGGCTTCACCGGCGCGCTGAACAAGGTAGCTGTTGCACGGCTGTGCGGCTCATGCCACTCTGATCCAAATAGGATGCGCGAGTATGGGTTGCCCACCGGCCAGCTCGCGGAGTTCCGCACCAGCCGCCACGGGCAGCTTCTGTTCGCGGGGAACAACGTCGATGCACCAACGTGCACCGATTGTCATGGCACGCACATCATCTATCCGCCGTACGATGCGCGCAGTCGCGTGTATCCGACCAACATCCCAACCACGTGCGGGCACTGCCATGCCAACACGCGGCTGATGCAGAAGTACAACTTGCGTACCGACCAGCTCGACCAGTTCCGCAACAGCGCGCACGGCAAGACATTGTTCGAGAAGCGGGACTTTGCCGCCCCAACGTGCGTAGCTTGCCACGGTGCGCATTCGGCGCTGCCGCCCACGCGCACCGAGGTGTCGAGCGTCTGCGGCAGTTGCCACCAGCTCGTGGCACAGGCATTCAATGCTGGGCCGCACGGGCCCGCCACGCGCGCGGGGCGGATCCAAGGGTGCCTGGCGTGCCACGGGAACCACGGCACGCAGCGTATTGCTGACGACAGCATCTCCGCGATGTGCGACCGGTGCCACGCTCGCGACACGAAGCTACACCAGGTCGGTGTAGACCTGCAGCGTCGCATGATGCAGGCGACCTCGGACCTGCGGTCGGCCGAGCGCGCCGTGGACCGTCTTGCGGTTTCGGGGCAGCGCACGAGCGACGCGCGCTTCCGTTACCAGTCGGCACTCACTGACTACCTACAGATCGCACAGGTGCAGCACGGGCTCGATCTCGAGCGCGTTGAGAACCAGGAGAGTCGCGTGAGCGCGGCATCGATCGAGCTCGATCGCATGTCGGCCGCAAGCGAGGAGGTGCTGTTGGAGCACAAGCTGCTGCTGCTCCCCGTATGGTTCCTCTCGTTGGCGGCGGTCGCGCTGGCGTGGCTCACGCTGCGAGCGCTTCGCCGCGGCGCCGGGAACGAGGAGCCATAACCGATGTCGCCCACAGCCCGTAGGCGGGTGTCGCGAGCTGCGCGCATCGCGGTTCCTGTAGTCATCCTCGGCATCATCCTGCTTGCTGTCAGCACAACCGCGTTCGTTCAGGTGTCCAGCCAACCGTGGTTCTGCGGTAGCTGCCACATCATGAAGCCGTACCATGACTCGTGGACGAAGTCGACGCATCGCGATGTGGCCTGTATCAAGTGCCACATCGCCCCGGGCATCAAAGCCGAGGCGATGACCAAGGTGCAGGCCGCGAACATGGTGGTGAAGTACTTCACTGGTACTGCCAACACTCGCCCCTGGGCGAAGATGGATGACGCGGCGTGCCTCCGTTCGGGCTGCCACTCGACGCGGCTCATCGAGGGGCAGGTGGATTACAAAGGAGTACGCTTTGACCATACACGTCACCTCGGGCAGGTGCGTCGCGGCATTGAGCTGCACTGCACCAGTTGTCACTCGCAGATCGTGCAGGGCTCGCACATTGCCGTCACCGAGAACACCTGTGTCCTCTGCCACTTCAAGGGGCGTCCCAACGGCCAGCCGCTTGCCACCTGCACCGGCTGCCATCCCGCGCCGCCGCGGGTCAACTCCAAAGAGGGCTTCGTCGTCGATCATCCGCAGTACGTCAAGGATCGGATCGACTGCCTGTCATGCCACAACGAAGTCACCCAGGGCACCGGTAACGTGGATGCGGCCCGGTGTGTCACCTGCCACAACGAACCCGCTCGACTGGCGCGCATCACGGACTCGCCCATGCTGCACAAAGTGCACGTGGGGCAGGAGAACATCGCGTGTGTCCAATGCCACACCGGGATCGATCACCGGATCATTTCCGTCTCGACCACGGTGGAGCTGGACTGCAAGAGCTGCCATCAGAACACGCATGTCGCGCAGCAGAAGCTCTACGCCGGGACCGGCGGACATCTCACGCAGAAGGGGCCGAGCTCGATGTACAAGGCCCGCGTCTCCTGCGTGGGATGCCACAACGACGCGTCTCGAAAGCCCGGTCACGGCACGGTGCAGGTCGCGAACGAGTCCGCCTGTCTGTCTTGCCACGGCGTCCGCTACGCAAACATGCTTCCGAGCTGGCAGCGCGCGATGGATCGGAAGCTGAATCTGGTGGAGCCTGTCATGCAGCAAGCGCGCGCTGCGGCGGTGGCGTTGCCGTTGAACCAGCGCGCCGTCGCCGACAGCCTGCTCGGAATGGCGGCGGAGAACATTGCGCTCGTGCGCGCGGGCAAAGGCGTGCACAATATCAGCTACGCCGACGGGTTGCTGCGGAGCTCGCTCGAGCTCGTGCGCCAAGCGGCGGACGACACGCACCTGTCGTATCGCATGCCGGTGGTGAATCTGGGGCCGCCGGTGAGCGATAACGAATGTCTGCAGTGCCACATGGGCGTGGAGCAGCAGCGCGGCATCTTGGACGGCCGGTCGTTCGATCACTCGCAGCATGTGTTGCGTGCCGGGCTCCAGTGCAGTGGCTGTCACACGTCATTCGCCGATCACGGCGGCACGACGATCAAGTCAGCGGCGAGTTGCGACGCGTGCCACCATCCGTCCGTGCAGGCGCAGGCGCGCAACTGTGCGCAGTGCCATGCCGGCCCAGGGGGCGTTCCGGTCGACACGCTGCACGCGCCCGCTGGTGACTTCACGCACGCCTCCCATCTCGCCGCCAAGGTCGCATGCAGCGCGTGCCACACGGCGCCGGCCATGAGCGCGCGTGCGCTGAACTGCGACAACTGCCATGCGCAGCACCACCAGCCCCAGGCGGCATGCCTCAGCTGTCATCGTGGCGGCTCACTGGCAAAGCACAAGGCGACCGATCACGTCGCGTGCGTTCAGTGTCACAAGTCAGTGCCAGCCGTGGATCACTGGTCGCGGCAGGTGTGCACGACGTGCCACGTAGCGCAGACGAACCACAAGCCTGGTCGTGCGTGCGAGTCGTGCCACAAAGTGCCGCCGATGGGGAACGCAAAGGCGGCAGTGGTGGCGCATGTAGGAGGTTAGAGGTTCACGGATCGGCGTGTGCGGCCCACAGCCGCCGCACACGCTTCGAGAACAGATAGACTTCTGTGCGCATGAGCCGCGCGCCCAGCTGCGCCAGCCGCACCGAGCTGGCGAACCCCCCGGGGGTTGGCCAGCGCAAGAGCTCCTGCTTCACGGCCACCGTCTGCGCGGGCAAGTCCGCGAAACGTGCGCGCACGGCTGCGAGGCGATCCTCGCGGTTCTCGCCTTCTGGCAGAGCGAGAATGCAGTCCACCTCGGCGATTGCGTGGCGCGATGCCTCGATGCGCGCCGAGAGCTCGGCGCACGTGGCGTCGTCCATATAGCCGTAGTCGCGCTTGAGCCGAGCAAGCCGTAGCGCCGACTCGTACGTCGCATCCACGATGTCGTCACGGCTCATCGTCTCCATCTCATAGTTCAGCAGGTATTTCCAGCTCGGCGATGTGAGCGCGCGTCTATGCTCTTCGAGCGTGCGGTGAATGAGTCGATAGCCGAACTGTTCTGGATGCTCGAATGCCCGGCTCGCCGGATCGAGGAACGGGCCGAGAGGAGCTACGAAGAATGCCAGGCGGTGGTCACCGGCGAACTTCTCGAGTAGCTCGCGGCAGTAGTCGACGGCGCCGACCGCCTGCAGATAGGTCTGGCGGGGGATACCGACCATGAAGAAGATGTCAATCCGATTCACGCCATGGCGAAGCGCAGCCGCCACGGTGTCCTCGATCTCCGCGTTCGTGCACGCAAACTTGCCGTTGATGCGTCGCAGCCCCTCGTCTGGACTCTCCGGCGTCATCTCGAGGCTGAACCGCGGCGACGCTCGGGCGACACGCTCGAAGAACGCGTCGTCCGCCGGCCAGAACAACTCGAAGATGATCTCGTTCGGCGCGCGCTCGCGCTCCAGCAAATCGAGGAAACGTTCGCTATAGGCCCGGCCGCCATGGCGGATATCGTTCAGCAGGATGATCGGCGCGTCGCTGAATTCCCGGATCTGCCGGATGTCGCGGATCAGGGCTTCCGGCGAGCGGAATGCCGGCCGCCGGCGGTTGCACATGGTGCGGTACGCGCTCCGCGACCCGCCACAGATGGAGCAGTCCAACGAACACCCTCGCGACGTCAGGAGCCCGGTTATCGGATAGCTCATCCAATCGACGAAGGGAATGACGTTCGCCAGACTCGCGTACTTGAAGACCGACCGAATCGCGTACCGGTAATTCGGGATGGCGATGTCGTCGATGTCGTCCGGCACGTGGGTGAGCGGGTTCACCACCACCTCTCCGCGCGCGTCGATCCACGTGAGGTTCGGCACCGCCGTCGGTGGGTCGCCGCTTTGCAGCGCCTGCATCAGCTGGAGGATCGGCTCCTCAGTCGAGTCGCCGCGCAGTACGTAATCGACCCAGGGATACCGGACGAGCTCCTCGTGGAAGTACGACGCGGACAGGCCGCCCATGACGACGGGCGTCCCAGGGTGGTGCTTCTTGACGATGCGCGCCAGTTCCAGCGCGCCATGCGCGTGCGGCAGCCAGTGGAGATCAATGCCGAAGATGCGCGGATGCAAGGCGGCAATCGCAGCTTCGGCGTCGTATGTGGCGTCCGACAACATCCGGTACGCGATGTTGACGATCTCCACGTTGAAGCCCGCGTTCTCGAGATGCGCGGCGATGGTGGTGAAACCCATCGGATACATCTCGAACACCGGCGTGGATGGAATGACGTCGCTGATTGGGCCGAACAACGTGCCGTTCCGCCGGAAGTCGTAGACTGACGGCGGATGCAGGAGAACGAGATCCTTGGAGAATAGTCCCATGTGCCCGCGATCAGCGCGTTCCGCTGAGAATTCTCTTGCGCAGCTCTGACGGCGTGCTTTGCATGTGACACGCCGAGCACTCGCGGCCGCCCTTGTGTGCGGCGCGATCCGCGTGGCAGCTCACGCAGAAGCTGCGGTCGGGGGTGAGCAGTGCCAGGGTCTCGCGGGCGTGGCAATTGGTGCACGCCAGGTGGTCCGCAGCCTTGTGCGCCGCGTGCATGTCCGACCCATGGCACTTCATGCACTGCGCTACCGCGACATGATGGGTCTGATGACAGGTCGCGCACGCCGCGGTGGTGCGCACCGCCGTGCGCGCGGTATGGCAGCTCGCGCACTCTACCTTCGCATGGTCACGATGCTCGAACGCCACGTCGCGAGACGTCGGCGCGTTCGGCGGGCGGAGGCGCAGCGGCATTGCCACGCGGATTGCGCGTGCGAGCCGCGCATCGCCCGCGTGACACGTGCTGCACGCCACGGCGGACGTCGCATTGTGGTGGCATGCGTTGCACGACGCAGGCGTGACCATCGTCCTGCCGTGTCGTTTGTCCACCTCGTGCTTGCCGGGCACGATATAGTCGACAGCGCTATGGCATGCATTGCATGCCACGTTGCCACGCAACACATGCGCACTGTGATCGAAGGGCTGACCGAACACAGAATCGCGAGCGCCCTCTATGCCATAGTGGCACCCGACACACGAGACGCGTGCGGGATCGGGACCGAGCGTCGGACGCTCCGGCACGGCCAGGCCGGGGCCGGTGTACGCGGCCGCTGCGCTATCGAGTGCGCTACGGAGCAGGGCATCGGCACCGCGCACGTTGTGCAGAGCGCCGGCGGTCGTCACCAGGATCACTGTCTGTTTCGCAGCCTGGATGCGTGCGCGGGCAGATGGGGCCGTGGTGAGCCGCGGGTCGGCCGCAGCACGATTCACGTATTCCGATACGGCGCGGGTACGCCACTGCATTCCCGTGCTCCATCGCGGGAGCATGCCCACGAACTTGGGGCCGTGACAGCTCGTACACGCGCGATCGACGGCTGCCAGTCGCGCGGCGCCGGCACGCATGGCCAGCGTCGTATCAGAATGGCACTCGGCGCACTGAACGCGCGCCACGAACATGGGATCGGGCCGCACTGCGGCGCGGCGCGTCAGGCCAGCGTACAGCGCCTGGATCGTGTCGTGGACGGACGCGTGGCACGCGCCACACCGTGCTGATGCTGACGGGCCGCGGCCGAGCACGGCGTCATGCGTATGCGGATGGCAATCCGTACATTCGGTGCTCAGCACACGCGTGGGCGCGTCCCGGTCGCTGCCCTGCAACACTGCGACATGCGCCGTGGTGTCGCGCGTCGCTCGAGGCGGCGGCGCGCTGGAAGAACAGCTCGTGAGTGCGCTTCCGCTGATGCCAACGAGCAAGCCGACGGCAACGGCGCGGGCGAGCCTGACGAACAGGCCGCCGGCTACGCCGCGCCGAAACGCGTTCATCCTCTCAACACTGCGTAGATGACCAGGCCAACCAGGAACACGCCCAGCGCAAGGGCCGCGAATCCGAACGCCATCGACCAGAGGTACGTCGATCGCGATGGGGCCGATGTCTGCAATGCGGCCAACCGGCCGGAGTGCAGTTCTCGCTCGTATTCCAGCGGATGCTCTTCCTCGAAGTACTCCGCCCGTGCGCGGCCGGTAAAGATCACCAGGTCGATCGGGAATTTCTCGGGTCGGAAGTGAACGTTGAAGAAATGGATCGTGAAGATGAAGCCAAGCGCGAGCAGTGCTTCGTCGCCGTGAACGATCGTCGCAACGTTGAACGCCCACCCGGGCAGAACATGCGAGAAGAATGTCGGGAACCAGAGCAGCAGGCCTGAACCGCCGATGATTCCGACACCCCAGAACACGGCCCAATAGTCGAACTTTTCCATGTAACTGTAGCGGTCGAACTTCGGACGGACTCCGCCGCGGATGAACCAGCGGAACATGCCGATGACGTCTCGAATGTCCTTCGGCTGCGGCACCATTGAGCGAGGGCCCCAGAAGATCGACAACTTGCTCTCGGCGCGCATGAAATTCTTGACGACCATGCCCAGATGCAGCCCGAAGTAACCGAACGTGATCACGGCGCAAAACCGGTGCAGAACCGCTGCTGCGGCTGCGCCCCCCAGGAACTGCATGAGCGGTACGGCCCAGGGCGCAGATGCGAAGCGCAGGGGCACGCCCGTGATTACGAGGCCGAAGAACGAGACCATCACGAGCGCATGCGTCGTACGCTCCACCGCTCCGAAGCGGCGGATGTACGGCCCAGCGCCCTGGTCGGATACAGCCAGTGGTTTGGCCTCGGTACCTCTCACGGAGACGGGAATCGCCGTCGCCGCCGTAACGAACGGCTCGTTGCTCATTGCTTCTCCCGAGTTCCGGGCCCGATAGGCTCGCGCCTCGTGCCGGCGATTGTTGTTTCTGGTGCGCGAACACCGGCATGCTCCTCACCACTCTCCGTCACGGGCTCTGCTACCGGAGGCTTGGCCGCACCGCCCCCGTGCAGCCGATCCAATGTCAGGCGCATCAGCCACAGGAATGTGTGGAGGCCGAAGAACGAGAATACTCCCACCAGGAGCGACGTCATGAACAACCAGACCCAGAACAGCCCGGGGTTCTTCGCGCGATTCTGTGGATCGCCGTGCGGCATGTACTGCACGAACTTGGCATTCGCGCCCGCGTGGCACTTGCTGCACGTCGCTACGAGGTTGGCCGCGTTCACCGACGACCGTGGATCGGTGGGTGGGAGCATTGAGTGCGCGGTATGGCAATCACTGCACTTGGCCGTGAGCCCAAAGCCAAGCTCAGTCACCTGGCCGTGGTATGTCTCGAAGTAAGTCTTGGTCAGTCGTTCGTGACATGAGCCGCACTCGGCCACTACGCCCCGAAACCACACCGAGTCGCGAGCGGCCACGATCTTGTGTCCAGCGTGGCAGTCGATGCACACCGGCGCCGCGTGACCGGTGTTGGTCTTCTTGCCCGAGGCGAACGCCCGCCCATGCGAAGACGAGTCGAAGGTTGCGAGCACACCGGCGTGGCACGCGCCGCACGTTGCCGCCACGTGCGCGCGATTGATGGTGGACTCGGACGAATCGGGCGGAAGGATGAGATGTGCGTCATGACAGTCGTTGCACGTCGCAGATACCACCAGGCCGGACTTGGTGCTCGCTATGCCATGAACCGTCTTGTAGTACTCCGCCACTGCCGTTCGCGCCTGCGCATCCTTCGCCTTCGTGAAGTACGTGCCGATGATTCGGCGGTCACTGTGGCACTTTCCGCACGTCTTGGCCACGTTCAGCGCGTACGTGGGCGAGCGAGGGTCCTCGACGCCGAGCACGTGGTGCTGCGTGTGGCAACTCACGCACGTCGGAGCGTCGCCGACAGTCTTGGCGTTCGGCGCATGGATCGAGCGTGCCCATGCCAGGCCTTCCTTCTCGTGGCAGCTTTGACAGGGCACGGCCACGACAGTCGCGTTGTGCGGATACCCTTTGTCATAGCCAGGGTGGCAGTCGGCGCAACTGAGTTTTGCATGGCGCGAGTCGCGCAGGAGCGTGTCTGGCACATACAGCGCCGAGTCGCCTCGCTCCGTTCTTGCTTTGCCCACCAGAAACTCATGGTTGGCGTGGCACTTCTGGCACTGCACGCCGCCGCGTGATGCTACCAGCCGCGGCCCCTGCGCCCACAATGGCGCGGCCGCCGCGAGCAGCGCGAAGATGAATGCCAGCATCGCCGAGGCGGCCCAAAGATCAGCGCCTATCGAGCGTGCCCGCGCAATATATCGTGTCACGATCACCTGACCGCCAGGTGCAAAGGGAACGCGCTGATGGCGGTCGCCTTGTAATGGCTGCGGGACCGTCGCGCGTGGGCGCCAGAGTAGCGCCCGCCATATTCGCAGATGTACATAACACCGTGTGGGTGCGCGACGTCATCGGAGAACTCTGTGCGGCGTGTGCGGGATCACGGACGGTGGCCATCGGCATCGGACGGACACACACGGGCTGGGGTTGTCGCGAACGGCGTATGCCATCCAACGGTCCTCTACGTACCACGGGCCGAAGGTTTGGTAACCTCCGGCCCGCGTACGTCCCGTGCTGATCCAACCTACCGCCCGTCGGTTACCGAATCCGCCGACGCAGAATGTTGTCGAGTGAGATGCTGGTGCTCGGTGCGATCCCGTAGTCCAGCGTCATCTGCTTGATCGAGGCCGTGAGGAGCGCCTCAATCAGGAATGGATTGTGGATCCATGCGCCTGGTTTCTGTGCGACCTGCAGATTCCATGTCGCACCCTTAGCCGTTGTGAGCGTGGTGCTCGTGTAGTTAAGCGAACTCGCCGGAGCCTTGCCCAGTTGGCCGCTCAGCGTCGTCTCGAGCGCCGCGATGCGTAGGCTGTCGGTGATATACAGCGACCGGCCGACGACGTCCGATGCATGGCAACCGCTGCCGGCACACGCCGTGAAGGTTCGCTGGGAGATGGCACAGTCACCAGTCGTCGGCTTGCCGTTCGCGTCCAAGCAGGGAATTGCGGCAAAGTTGTGTCCGGTCGCCTGGAATACGAAGCTGCCAGTCTTCGGATCGTTGACCGCAGTTCTGACCACGTGGCACGTAGCGCACAATCTGGTGTTCGAGCTCGAGCCGTGCGTCGCGAGAATGGCGGACGTGTCGACAAGCGTGAGGTTCGGCGGCCACCAGCCGGCGGTACCGAGCAACGTCGCCGTCTCCGGAGTCATCGGTCCACGCGATGAGGTTGGATTCGGGCCCGAATCGCGATTGTGGCACTGCATGCACAGATTCCGCGTCGGATCGGGAGTGTCAATGGCGAAGCGCAGCTGTTTGCCGACTGTCGCTGCGTGCGGATCGTGACACACGGCGCAGGTGATCGCCACCGGGTTCGTCGTGATCTGATCCTTCTCCTTATACGCAGTGTTGACGTTGAACTTGAGGAGCGCGCCCTGACCGGTGTGACAGGTCACGCACGTGGGATCGGTGCTCGTGAGCGCGTGCGCTTCGAGGTGCGCGTGTCCCTGCGCGAACGTCTGCTTCCATTCGTCCACGAACGGCTCGTGCGTACCAGTGTGGCACTGGCCGCAGCCGTTGATGTCCTTCGTCCCCGTGTCCACCTGGATCGACGCGAGCGGCCGGTTTGTGATAGCCGGAGTCGATACGTGTTGCTGGCCAGGACCGTGGCAGTTCTCGCACTGAACGTCGGTATACCGAGTGTCCTTCGTGGCGGCGTACGCGACGTTCGAGTCGGCGACTCCATTGCCCAGGTTACTCACTGCATGGCAAGATTCGCAGGCACTGCTCGAATGGCCGCTGGCCTGCAGGTCTGCCCACGCGCTGGCGTGCTTCGTGGTCGCCCACTTCGCTTGCTGCTCGACGTGACAATTGCCACAGGCGGTCTGCTTGGTCGCCGTGTCGGTGTAGCCGACGAAGCCAGCCCCCGCGGGTGGTGCCGATACGGTCAGCGCCCGGTCGCGATATACCACATTGTCATTCACGCATGCGGCGATCGCGACCGACGCAGCGAGGAGTGCGCCGAATTGCGCGACTCGAGTAATACGGCGTGACATATATCTCTCTCCCAAGATTCAGGGAATCGGTCTCACGGATCTCGCGCAGACCGTTCCAAGCCGGTTCATCAACTGCCCCACACGCCTGTGTGTGGAATCAGTATCGCGCCCCCCTCGCGCGTCTCCAGTCGGCTCGGTGCCCGAACACAGTCAGGTGTTTCATGACAGGGGCGCGCGTATTCTGCCGAAGGTCCTCGTCAAGCCAGCCGGTCACAGAGATCCTTCGCTTCGCTCAGGACGACAGGCATCTCGTGTCCCGTGCCCCGTGTCTCGTATCCCATGTCTCGTTTCCTGTGCATGCAAAGAACGGCACACCGAGATGGTGTGCCGTTCCCACATCAGCTTCGATCCACAATGCTAACGTCTACGGATTGGCATCGACGTCCTTGCTCACCGTCCATCGCCGGAGTGCCACCAACAAGATCCATCCGCCGAATCCGAGCACAAGAAATGGAAGGAGATACACCAGCCAGTTGAAGCCGTGCGCTTCCGGTGCCATGAGAATCCACTCACCATATCGGCCGACGAAGTAGTCCTTGATCTGAGCGGGCGAGCGGCCGGAGTCGAGTTGCTGCTTCACCAGATCGCGCATCTGCTGCGCGAGTTCCGATGGCGAGTCCTGGATGGAAAGTCCTTGGCATACCGGACACCGCAGATCCGAAGCGACGGCGCGCGTGCGCGCATCAAGGGTTGATTCCGCGGCGGCGGCCGGAGCGAGCGGCGGCTGCTGGGCGGGCAGCGCATGCAGCGCGCCGAGGGAGGCCGTGGAAAACGCGACTGTCACCAGGATGCCGAACAGGCGAGGCAGGCGAGCGCTGATCATTGGGCGCCTGCCTTCGCGGCCGTTTTCGGCTGCGCACGCAGGCGCTCGATCTCGGCAACGAGCACGCTGTCCGTTACCGGACCAACGTGCTTATCCGCGACTTGGCCGTTGCGATCGATGAAGAACGTCTCAGGCACGCCGTACAGACCGTAATCGATTGCCGTATGCGAGCCCGGATCGACAAGTGATGGATACGGCAGCGGCCCCATTTCCTTCAGCCACTGCAACGCGGCGCCGGGTTGGTCGTTGTAGATCACGCCATTGAAGTGCACGTCGCTACCGACATACCGCGACGCCACTCGAGAGAGCACCGAGTGCTCGTCGCGGCAGGCGAGGCACCACGATGCATAGAAGTTCAGCACGACGACATCCCCACGCAGCGCGGCGAGCCGCACCGTGTCCACCTGCGGGATGTTTCCGGGATGCGTTTCCGTCGGCTCGCCGCTCGTGAATGCGGGAAGCACGAACGTTGGTGCGGCACGCCCGGGAAGTGGCGATGGAATCGCCCCAGGGTCGCGTGTCAGACCGAAACCGAACAACGCGATGGCCGGAATTGCCAACGCTGCCGCGGCGACCGCAGGTTTCCATCTCATGGCGCCACCTCGGCCGGCACATTTGCCGCACTGGCCCGACTGCCCGCGCGAGCTGGGGCTTGGGCCACGACCGCTTCGGGTGCTACCCGCTTCTTGCGGGGCCACAAGCCAACGAGCGCACCCAGACACACGATTCCACCGCCCGCCCAGATCCACGCCACCAGTGGCTCAATGAGCACACGAATCGTCGCCGACGATCCGTCTTCCTTGAAGGCCATCAGATTGACGTACACGTCGTGCAGCGCATTGCTGCGGACTGCCGGCGTGGGAATCGGTTGTTCTGAGGATTCGAAAAAGTGTTGTTGCGGCTCGAGATGGCCAATCACACGACCATCGTTCAACAGCGAGATGTCGGCGCCGATCGACGTGCGACCGGCGTCCTGGCGACCCCACACCTTATCGAGACGCAGCACGTGCCCACCGACCGTCACTGTCTGACCGGGTGTCAGCGTGATCTCGCGCTCCGTCTTGAACGAGGAAGACGCAGCGATGCCAATGACCGCGGCCAGCACGCCGATGTGGGCGATGTAGCCGCCGTAGCGCTGTCGGTTGGCGGCCGTGAGTCGAACGAGCGCGGTGAACGCGTGCTCACCGTGCGCACGCATGCGCGCTCGCGTGCCAATCCAGAATTCCTGAAGATTGGTCACCATAGCGAACGCGCCGAGCGAGAACGCGAGGACTGCGTACACGTCGCGCGCTCCCACCACGAGTGCGATGACCGCCACAATCACGCCTGCGACGGCGGGTCCGCGCATCTGAGCCCGGAGCTTCGTCCGATCGGTGCGCCGCCATGGTAGCCCCGGGCCGACACCGAGCAGGAAGATGACGGCCATGATCACCGGCAGGGTCATGCGATTGAAGAACGGTGCTCCAACGGACACCTTGATGCCGCGCATGGCCTCGGCGACCAGTGGGAACAACGTGCCGAGCAACACCGTGAAGGTGATGACGCTGAGTAGGAGGTTGGCAAAGAGGAATGCTGTCTCTCGCGAGACTACGTCCTCGAGCGAGCCGCGCTGGCGCAGCTCGGGCGCGTAACCGGCGACGAGTGCCAGCGAACCCACCAACACGACCGCGATGAACGCCAGGAAGTAGTATCCGATGGTTCCCTGCGTGAACGCGTGCACCGATGACAGGATGCCGCTGCGGGTAAGGAACGTGCCCAGCACGGTGAGCACGAACGTCACCACGATGAGGTTGAGGTTCCAGACGCGCAGCATCTTGCGTCGTTCCTGCACGAGAATGGAGTGCAGAAAAGCGGTCGCGGTGAGCCAAGGCATGAACGACGCGTTCTCGACGGGATCCCACGCCCAATAGCCGCCCCAGCCGAGGACTTCGTAGGACCACCACATGCCTGCAATGATCGCGGCAGAGAGAAACATCCACGCCGCCACGGTCCACACTTTCGCGCTGCGCACCCAGCCATCCGTCGCGACTTCACCGGAGACCATGGCGCCGACCGCCAAGGCGAAGGGCACCGAAAACAGGACGTACCCCAGATAGAGGAGCGGTGGGTGCACCGCCATCAGCGGGTGATTCTGCAACAGGGGGTTGGGACCCGGTCCGTCAGCCGGCGTCGGGCTGATGAGATGGAACGGATTCGCCGGGCCGATGAGCAGGATGAGAAAGAACACGCCGATCGCGAGCAACGTTGCGGCGGCATAGCGCAGGGTCTGGCCGGGTTCGTTACGGTGCAGACGTACGGCGAGTGCGGCGCAGCCGAACAGCAAGAATCCCCAGAAGAGGATTGAGCCTTCGAGTGCGCTCCAGAGGGAAATGATCGTGAAGAACAACGGCGTCGAGCGGCTTCCGACTTGCGCCACGTACGATACGCTGAAGTCATGCGTGACGAGTGCGACGAGCATTCCCATCGTGGACACGCAGACGAGCGCGAAGCTGCTGTAGACCGCAGCATACCCGGCGCTGAGCATCGACGGCGACCCCTTCTTGCCGCCGGCGAGCAGCGCGATGATGCCGAGCACGGAGATCGCGAGCGCCACCTGCAGCGCGCTCTGCCCAATGAGACTGATCATGAGGCGTTCCCCTTGATCAGCGTCTTGTACACTTCCTTCGGCGAATGGCCGGCGGCGGGTGGATGGTACTCGTTCGAGTGGCGCACCATGAGCGTGGTCGCCTGGAACAATCCGCTGCGATCGTACCGTCCTTCCACGATGACGCCGATTCCGGGACGGAACATCTGCGGCGGAGCGCCCGTTGAGCGTACCGACACTTCCTTCGTGCCGTCGGTGACGCGGAAGCGAAGATCGAGTGTCTGCGCGTTCCATGTGACCGATCCCGGTACGATCTGTCCGCCGAGGCGCACCGGCACGTCCATTGCCGCGGTGCCTTTGGCAAGCAGCTCACCCGGCGTGAGGAAGTACACCAGGTTATTGCCGATGCCGCCGTAGAGCAGCCAGCCGAACGTCCCGAGAACTACTACCAGGGCGCCGACCTGCGCGATACGCTTGCGCGTCTTCGTCGCCATGGCTCAGCCCCCGTTGGAATGATGGCCGGCCAGCCGCTTCGCCTGGCGCGTGCGCGCCGCCAGGTATCCAGCGTATCCGAGGATCACCACCCAGGTGACCGCGTAGGCGGCGACGACGTAGGGCATCTCAGACATGACTCTCCTCCAGAACCTCGGCTTCGACGCCGGCAAGCGCCGCGGAATCGGCGGCCTGCTCGTTGTCGCGTTCGAGACGAGCGGTGTAGTAACGGCGTGCGACAAAGTAGATGGCAACGAGCATTGCCGCGACGCGGGTGAGACGAAGACTCATGACGTACGCCGGCGACAGCGTGCTTGGCGTGGACGACATCTGGTGCAGCGTGCGCCACCATTTTACGGACATGTAGACGATCGGTACGTTCAGTGCGCCGAGGATGCCGATGGCGGCACTCCACTTGGCCCGGCGCTCGGGATCATCGGTGACGGCGCGCAGCACGAGATAGCCAACGAACACGACAAGCAGCACCGCCGTCGACGTCAGGCGTGCGTCCCAGGTCCACCACACGCCCCATGTTGGGCGACCCCAAATGGAGCCGAGCATCAATGTGAGCGCGGTGAGCACGGCGCCCGTCTCGGCGGCGGCAGCGGCGATCAGGTCGTGGCGCTCGGCGGAGGTCCAGAGGTAGCGGACGCTTTCCACCAGCACGATGAAGAAGCAGAGGAACGCCGTCTCCGCCGCGGGCACGTGGACGTACATGATCTTCTGCAGGTTGCCCATGTCACGATCGGGCGGCGACGTGATGACGCCGTAGGCCTGTGCCGCCGCCATCGCGAGGAGCGCAAAAATGCCTAACGGCATGAGCCATCGCGGCTCCGCGACGGCGACCGGATCGCCCTCGAGTTGGACTGCGAAATCCCGTGTCATGAATCTCCCCTCTGTTCCCGTTGGGTCATCCAGCGATGACGACGTCGTATACCGCGAGCGACGCGGTGAAGAAGATCAGGTCGAAGGCCAGTAATAGACTGACCCAAGAACGCATATCGCCCATGATGTCGCCGCTCGTCAGCGCTGACGTCGCCTTCGCGGCGGCGATGAGCACCGGGACGAGCATGGGCAGGAGTAGCAGAGGCAGTAGCACTTCGCGGGCACGCGTGCGACTGGCGACCGCGGCGTAGAAGGTGCCGAGCGTCACAAATCCGAAGGTGCCGAGCAGCAGGACCGCGGCGAGCTGCGGGACGGCGTTCGTCATGTTGACGTGAAAGAGCACCGCCGCAAGCGGCACGACCACGAGTTCAACCGCGAGCACGAACGCCAGGTTCGCCGTGAGCTTGCCGATGAAAATCGGCCATCGTGCGCCGGGATACAGCAGGAGCGTCTCGAACGCACCGTCGTCCAGTTCGATCTGGTAGGAGCGGTTGAACGCCAGCACCCCGCTGAACAGGATCGATAGCCAGATGATACCGCCCGCCGTGTCGCGCAGGGCCTGCGCGTCGGGTCCGAGGGCAAAACCGAACAGCAGCAACATGAGAAGCGCAAGGAACAACACGCCGCTGAAGTTGGCGGCAGAGCGCCGCTCGGTCCGAAGATCCTTCCAAGCCATGGCGCGGGCCCGCCCCAACTCTCGCATAAGCGACATACTCATGCCCGCGCCAGGACGCGCTGGACAAGAGGCTCCGCGGTACGCTGTTCCACCAGCACCACGCGTCCCTGTCGCAATTCCACTATGCGATCAAAGGCGACGCCGCTTCGGTCGAGATCGTGGAGGACCACCAGGCCGACACCCTGGCGAGCCCGCACCCCGAGCAACAGCTCGTCGACAAGGCGTCCGCCGCCCGGATCAAGGCTATTGTAAGGTTCGTCGAGCAGCACGAGCGGCGTTGGCCGCAGAAATAGCCGCGCGAGAGAGGCGCGGCGTTGCATGCCGGACGAGAACGTTCTCACGCGTGCATCCGCCGCCTTGGCAAGACCCACGTGGTCGAGGACTTGGCGCAGCACGGTCATGTCGAGTGGCTCGCCGGCCATGCGCTGCGCGAACGTGAGATTTTCCACGGCACTCAGGTCGCCGTATAGACCGGCGCCGTACGTCAACATGGAGCTGATCCCGCGCACGGCGTTCGCGTCGCGCCGCAGGTCGTGACCAAAGACCGTCCCCCGTCCGCGTGTGGCGCGCAAGGCCGTCGCGATGACACGTAGCAGCGTCGTCTTGCCGCTGCCGTTGTGCCCAACGATCGCTACGAGTTCACCGGGGGGTATTTCGAGCGTTACTCCGCGCAATGCCCAGGAGTGCCCGAGACGTTGCGCGATTTCGTGCAGATCGATCGCGCATCCCGCGTCGGCGGATCCTGCGACGGAACTGGGAAGGGCTGGCATCCTGTACTCCGCAAGCCACGGAAGAACGGCTGCAACTGCGTTATGCGGCCGAACCTATGTCCGAGGGGGGTGAGAATCTGTCAGGTGCGCGGGGCCGGCCTGTAGGGGAAATACCGGGGGTATTTGACCGCCACTCTTTCCTATAGTAGTAGCAAGCCGCCGGCTCACGGCGAACACGGCCGCCGGCCGGTGAATAGGCCATTGCCGGAGTCAATCTTCCAGGTGAGATAGATCCCGAAGGGCATGCTGACGACGCCCGATGTGGTCCGGGACGGTGGCGTGACGAATTCCGAGTAGAAGGCTGGTCATCAAGGCCAGCTCGAGGTTGGGCATGCCTAGAGCCGAGGGCGTTGCGCCGGATGGTATCGGTGCTACAGCGCTCTCGGCATCAGGTGCACCCTGGGGCGGCCGTCGGGCGTTTGCCGCGACCCAAACAACAAGTCCCTTAGTTAGTAGGGGACGCTCGCTAGGGGTTGGGCGCGACGATACCGCCCGGCCACTACGCGGAGCACCCCAACGACACGGGGACTCAGCGAATCATTCCACCACCGGAACAACGCCCACACCATAACGACGACATCAAAGACGAGCGCCGCAAGCAGGAGTGTGATCGGAATGACGAGTCCTACAAGGGCAATTACTACTGGTGCCCCACCCATAGATCCTCCTGACACGAAATAGACGGTCGACCCTTCGTCAACCTGCCACCTAATGTCGGTTATCCAATCTTGGCGGCCAGTAGGGGAATCGCTCCTGTTTGGTGTGGTTTCTCCTCTTGCGGTTTTCGTGGTCAAGCCAGATAGGGGAATCGCTGACACAATTAGCGGTCAGGGAGTCGCCGACGGCAATCAGGCGGTTTCCCGGTGGCTCGCAATACTCACGAACGTACCGTTCACGAGCGCATCAGACGTAAGCGTCGCCGGGTGCGCGACGCGTGCTCGAAACTGCCGTTCATGCACACCGACAAAGGCCCACGAACGATCCACGGCGGCGTCGCTCGGCTCGTCGAAGCCGAACGCGGATGGCAGCAGTCGCTCGACGCGGCTCGCGCCGATATGCGCGCCGTCGTCGTGCGCGCCCAAGCCGATGCTGCAGAACGCGAACTGCGGGCCGACGAAGATATCCGGCACTGCGTCGCTGAGCGACAGCGCGAGCTCGATGCGCGCCTCGCCGCGGCCGTCGCCGAGGTCCAGGCGTCATTCGAGGCGCAAACAGAGCGCTACGTCCACGCCCCCGACGCGCTCATCGACCGCCTCGCTGATGATATTGGCGATCGCACGCCTTGGTTTGCCGCCGCGGCGAGGATCCCATGATTCTCCCCATGTCGCGGATTCGGATCATTGGGCCACGCGATCGTTTGCCCGGAACGCTGGACGTATTGCAGGACTTCGGCCGCGTCCAACTCGATAAGCTCCCTTCGGAAGACGGTCTGGAAGCTGCCGTCCGGGATCGCCGCGCCGAGCGAGAGCAACGAGCACTCCGGCGCATCCTTGCCGACGCAACGGCGGCCATGGAGTTGCTTGGCATCGCGCAGCAACCCGGTGAGCTCACGGCGACTGAGCGCCCGCAACTCGCCCGCTGGGCCCGGCGGGCCCGTCGCGTACGCCTCTCGGCGGAGCGTCTCCGTGTTCAGCGGCAGACGCTGGAGGATGAACGTACGCTGCTCAGCCGCTATCAGGACTTCCTCGAAGCGTTTCGCGCGTTGATCGCCCAGCTCGCGGACGCGCAGCATCTGCGTGTGTACGGCGTGACGCTCCCGGGTGCCGATCGCGACCGCGTGCAGAAACTCAGCGATGCGTTACGTGCCGAGCTCAATGTGGAGGTGAGCGTCACCGCGCGCACGCTTCCCAACGGCGACACGGCTGCGCTCATTGCCGTGCCTGCGGCGGCGCGGGAGAAGATGGATCATGCGTTCGGCGTCGTGAAGATTGCCGAAGTGCCGCTGCCGACTGGCTATGCCGATCAGTCACTCACGCAGGCAGCGCCGCGAATTCTCGAGCGCCTCGGCGAGATTCCACACGCCACCGACGAGGTTCTGAAGGCACGCGCGAGCCTCGCCGCCGACGCAGGCGCGGAGTTGCAGCGGATCGCGGCGACGACGCAGGATCGGCTGACGGGCGCAGCAGCGGCGGAATGCTCAGCGGCGACACGACATGCCTTCGCGATCGAGGGATGGATTCCGCAGCGCGACATGCCTCGCTTGCGCGCCGTCTTCGAGCAACGGCTCGGCGGCGACATCGTGCTCGAGGAGCTGGCGCGGGGAGAATGGCGTAGCGACGATGCCCCCGTCGTGCTTTCAAATCCAAGGCTCTTTCGACCGTTCGAGACACTCACAGCGTTCCTGCCCCTCCCACGGTACGGATCGATCGACCCGACGCCCTTCGTCGCCGTCGGCTTTCCGATGCTGTTCGGCTTGATCCTGGGCGACATCGGCTATGGCGTCGTGCTGGCGGCCATCGCGTCGGTTCTTCTCTGGCGCGCCAAGCCACCATCGTTGTGGAATACCGTGGCGCGGATTGCGCTGTCGGCGGCGGTCTTCGCCATCATCTTCGGCGTCCTGTTCGGCGAGCTGTTCGGGAATCTCGGTCGCCGGTGGCTCGGCCTGCGGCCAGTGTTGTTCGACCGCGAGAACGCAATCGTCGCCGCGGTGCTCGTGGCCGTAGGGGTCGGAGTCGCGCACACCGTGCTCGGACTGGTGTTGAGCATGCTCCAAGCCCGCAGCAAGCCGCGCGTCGCAACGAGCCGCGCCGTGCAGCTCGCCATGATGGTGTTGATCGTTCTCGCGCTGCTCTCCGCCGTCGACGTACTGCCGGCGCGGCTCTTTGGTCCACTGGGCATTACGGTCCTGATCGGATTCCCCGTGTTGTTATTCCTGGAGGGGATCGTTGCGCCCATCGAGTTCTTCTCGACGTTGTCCAGCGTGTTGTCCTACGTCCGCATCATGGCACTTGGTACCGCATCGGTGTTACTGGCCAGTGTCGCCAACGACATGGTCGGCATGTTCGGGAGTGCGCTCGTCGGCGTGCTCTTCGGGTTGCTCTTTCACCTCGTGAATTTCGCGATGGGCCTGTTCAGCCCGACCATCCACGCGCTGCGCCTGCATTACGTGGAGTTCTTCAAACAATTCTACAGCCCCGGCGGCAGGGCGTATCAGCCCTTTCAGCATCGTCAGCCGCGGCACGCCGTGACGGCGAAAGGACCATCATGACCGTGTTGTGGGTTCCGATCAGCGCCGCGCTCGTCATGAGTGTGGCGGCGTTGGCGACTGCGTGGGCGCAGTCACGCATCGGCGCGGCAAGCGCCGCCGCCCTCGCCGAGAAGCCGGAGATCAGTACCACCGTGGTGATCATGATCGCCATTCCAGAGACGGTCGCCATCCTTGGATTCGTGGTCGCCGTCATGATCGTGCTGCGGGGCGGAGGGGCCTGAGTGACGGACGATACACACCTCGATCGCCTGCTGGCCGAACTTGGCGATCGTGCACAGGCGGAGCTCGAGCAGGTGCGTCGCGACGCGGACGCACAGGCGCAGGCTATGTCACACGCGGCCGAGGCGCGCGCGCAGATCCGCACCGCGACCGCGTTGGCCGAGTGCGAAGCGGAAACCATGCGTCGCCAAGCCAACGCCATCGCCGACGCCCGGCGTGCAGCCCGCGGTGCGCTCCTACAGGCGCAGCACGCCTTGGTCGATCGCGTATGCGCGCGCGCACGGCGGCGCCTCGCACCGCGGTTTGCCGATGCCGCGAATGGCGACACGATGCATCGCCGGCTCGCCGAGCTTGTGACATTCGCCGCCACGACGGACGTCGAAGCCCGTGTACCGTCCGGAACCGCGATCGATAGTACGCCGCAGTGGCGGAAGACTGAATCGCCGAACGCGCCGCCCGGCTTCACGTTGATCGGAGACGGCGGACACGTGATCATCGAAGACACCGTGGACGCGTGGCTGAACGCCAATCGCCCGCAGATCGCGATCGACGTATGTCGCGCGGTGGAGGCCGGATGATATCGACAGCGAGCTGGGACGATGTGATCGCACGGGTGCGTGGCCTCTCGTCGCGCCTGATGGGGCGTGTCGAGCTCGAACGGCTCGCTGCGTCGCACGACATACCGGCGCTCGTGCGAGCCCTCGATGGGACGGCATACGCTCACGCGGCCGATCGCGGTGTGCCGACGTCGGCGCAGCTCGAGCGTGACACGCGGCGCGTGGCCGGCGATCGCCTGACGATCATTACGGCATGGTGCGGCGACCGGGTCGAGGCGCTCGCGCCGCTGTTCGAAGACGAGGACCGACGCAACCTGCGCGCGATCAACCGGGGTGTGGCATCCCATGCACCGGCGGATCAACGAGTGCTCGGTCTCCTTCCGACGCCCGCGCTACCCCTGGCTGCGCTGGAGGAGTTGGCGCAGCAGCCGCGGCTGCAGGATGTCGCCGCGACGCTGAGTGCCTGGGGCAACCCGTACGGTCGTGCCATGATGGGCGAAGCGATGCGCGCGCACCCCGATCTCTTCCTGGTGCAACTCGCGATCGATCGCGAGTACGCGGAGCGCACGTTGGATGCTGCCGCACATCTGGGCGAGCCGCTCGAGGGCTATGTGAGGCTACAGATCGACGGCGAGAATGCGCGTATCGCGATTGCGGCGTCAGGCGGCGCGCTCGAGCACGATCGCGACGCGCTGTTCATTCCAGGCGGAGAGTTGATCACACTCGAAGTGTTTCACGATCTGGCAGCACGCACGCCCAGCGAGGCTCGCGCTCGTCTGGCGCGCATTTTCGGCGGCACCGTGCTGGCGCCAATTGTTCCCGAATCGGGGGGCGAGGAGCACGAGAGTGCCATGCTTACGGCGATGCTGCGCGAATTGCGACGCACCGTACGCCTCAACCCACTTTCGTTATCGGTGGTGCTCGAATACGTGCTGCGGCTGCGCGCCGAGCTGCAGGATCTGGCGCGCATCATTTGGGGCATCACGCTTCAGGTACCGCGAAAGCGGATCATCAGTCGCCTCGTCACCCCATGAGCCGCATGCGGGTGCTGGCGGTTGGCGAATTCCCGCTCATTACCGGTTTTGCACTCGCCGGTATTCCGGTTATCGAGACCGAGTCGCGCGAGGAGGCTGTGGCTCGCCTCGCCGAGGTCCTGCAGCACGAGGACCTCGGCATCGTTGTGGCAGAGCCGGCCGTCGTGCAGGCACTACCGGAGTTCATCCGCCGCAAGCTTGCGCGGCAGTCCACGCCCATTCTCCTGTCGTTGAACACGCCCGATTGGTCGGCGGAGCCCGAAGGCAGATCAAGCGAAATCCTCGATCTGCTGCAGCGCGCCATCGGTTACCGTGTGAGGTTGCAGTGACCTCGCCCTCCGTCGTGCGCGTCGCGGGCGCGATCGTCGAGGCGCAGCCAATGCGCAACGCGGCGTTGTACGAGCTCGTGTACGTCGGCGAGCGGCGGTTGCTTGGCGAGGTCATTCGTCTTCGCGGCGATATCGCAATGCTCCAGGTTTTCGAAGACACCACGGGCCTGCAGCTCGGCGAGCCTGTCGTCAGCACGGGATCTCCGCTCAGTGCGCAGCTCGGACCGGGGCTGCTCGGATCCCTGCTTGACGGCGTCGGCAGACCGCTCGACCGGCTTGCCGCTTCCGTTGGCGATTTCATTCCCGCCGGTGTCGCCGCGCCGACGCTCGATGCAACCGCGCGCTGGTCGTTCACCGCTACTGCCCAACCAGGCGACGTCGTTCGTCCGGGAGACGAACTCGGAGTAGTCCTGGAACAGGAGGATTTCAGCCATCACGTGCTCGTCCCGCCCGGCGTGGATGGAACCATCGCTGCCCTGGAGAGCGGCGCCTTCACTGTCGATGATCAGATCGGCGCGTTGATGAGCGGCACGCCGTTACGGCTGGCGCACCAATGGCCGTTGCGCATTGCGCGGCCGTTCGCCCGTCGACTGCAACCGGACCGGCCGTTCATCACCGGCCAGCGCGTCTTCGACTTCCTCTTTCCCGTTGCGGAAGGAGGCAGTGCGGCGGTGCCTGGTGGGTTTGGCACTGGAAAGACGGTCGTCGAACATTCACTCGCCAAGTATGGTGATGCGGATCTCGTCGTGTACGTCGGTTGCGGCGAGCGTGGAAACGAGATGGCGGAGGTCGTGCAGGAGTTTCCAAAACTTCTCCACCCGGCGACGGGCCGCTCCGTCATGAGTCGGGCGGTGCTCATCGCCAACACATCGAACATGCCCGTCGCGGCTCGCGAAGCATCGATCTACCTCGGCGTCACGATCGCGGAGTACTACCGCGATATGGGATATCGAGTGGCGTTGATGATCGACAGCATCTCGCGCTGGGCGGAGGCGCTTCGCGAGATCAGTTCTCGGCTTCAGGAGATGCCCGGCGAAGAAGGGTATCCCACCTCGTTGTCGGCGCGCTTCGGCACATTCCTCGAACGTGCCGGTCGTGTCACCCCGTGCGGCGCTGATCGTCGCCCGGGAGCGGTGACGATCGTGAGCGCCATCTCGCCGCCCGGAGGTGATTTCTCGGAGCCCGTCACTCAGGCAGCGCTGCGCGTGACGGGCGCGCTCTGGGCGCTCGACGCAGGCCTTGCACACCAGCGGCACTTTCCGGCGGTGGACTGGGGCACGAGCTATAGCCTCTACGTCGAGGCAACGGCGTCGTGGTTTACGCGCGAAGGCGGCTCTGACTGGACGGCGTCGCGCGCGGAGCTATCGGTGCTCCTGCAGCGGGACCAGGAACTGCGCGAAATCGCGGGGCTCGTCGGGTTGAGCGCGCTCGCCGACCTCGATCGGCTGACGATCGAGGTCGCGGAGATCGTGCGCGACGTCGTACTCAGGCAGAGCGCCTATGATCCGAATGATGTCGCCTCCTCGCCGCACAAGACATATGCGCTCGTGGTGCGTTGCGCGCGCGCGTTCACACTCGCGTCGGCGGTCATTGCGCAGGGACAGCCGCTCGCGGCGGTTCCGTTGCTCGACCTTCGCGTCGCGCTCACGGCCATGCGGGATGGACCGGCATCCGAGCTGGACGCGCGTGCCGCGGACGCGGATGCGGTCCTCGATCGCATGGTGCCGGTGATCGCCGCATGACAACGATCGCGCGCACCTATCGTGGCGCGGCCTCGGCGGTCGGCCAACTGCTCGTCATCGAGCACACCCGCCGCGTCGCGGCGGGTGAGTGGGTGCGCATTGTCGCGCCGGGACAGCCCGAGCGGCGCGGACAGGTCATCGACACGTCCGAGCGCGAGACGGTTGTGCATGTGCAACAGGAGATGATCGGCATGGTGCCGGCGGCAACAGACATCATGCTCACCGGGCAAGTGTCGCAAACCGTGGTGGGACGCGATCTGCTCGGTCGCGTGCTGAGCGGCAGCGGTGCACCGGCGGACGATATGCCGCCGCCAATCGGCGAGGCGGTGCGGCCCATCACCGGCGCGGCGATCAATCCCGCTCGCCGGGCACGTCCCAGCGACTTCATCGAAACGGGTATGTCGGCGATTGACGGTCTCACCACGCTGGTGCGCGGCCAGAAGCTGCCGATTTTCGCCGGACCTGGCTTGCCGGCGCTCGACCTCGCCGCGCGGATCGTTGGTTGGGCGCGTGCGCCTGGCGAACAAGAGTATGCCGTGATCTTCGTCGGCATGGGCATCACGGCGCGCGAGACGGCGAGCTTCCTCACGCGACTTGGCGACGCGGTGCACTCCGAGCGGATGATTCTCTACCTCAATCAGGCCAGCGATCCTCCCGTGGAGCGGCTGCTCGCGCCGCGCGTGGCGTTGACCGAGGCCGAATATCTCGCATTCGAATGTGGCATGCACGTGCTCGTCGTGATGGCTGACATCACGCACTATTGCGAAGCATTGCGTGAGATGGGTGCGGCACGCGACGAGGTGCCCGGTCGCCGCGGCTATCCGGGCTACATGTATACCGACCTCGCCAGCCTGTTCGAGCGTGCGGGGCTCATCCAGGGTTGTCCCGGCTCGATCACCCAAATCCCGGTCGTGACACTGCCGGACGACGACATCACGCACCCGATTCCCGATCTCACCGGCTATATCACAGAAGGACAAATCGTGCTCAGCCGCGATCTGTTCCGACGTAACATCGACCCCCCGATTGACGTCCTGCCGTCGCTGTCGCGCCTCATGGGCGCCGGCATTGGCGCGGGGCACACGCGACCGGAGCATCGCGAGGTTTCGGATCAGCTCTATGCTCTGTACGCGCGCGGACGCGAGGCCGTGACGATGGCGGCCGTCGTTGGCATGGCTGGTCTCACAGAGGCCGATCGCCGCGCTGCCGACTTTTCGGAACGGTTCGAGCGAGAGTTCATCACGCAACACGAGCGCCGCACGGTCGATGATACGCTTCAAGCAGGGTGGCGGATGCTGGAATCCATGCCGCGCGAGGAGATGAGCCGGATCAAGCCAACAACCTGGGTAGCGCACAACACGCGTGGCGCACAATGAGCCTGACCCGGCTCACACCGACGCGCAGCAATCTGCTGCGGGCGCGGGCGCAGCTCGAACGTGTGCGCAAGGGCGCGGACGCCGTGAGCCGGAAGCGGCAAGCGCTGGTTGGCCATCTGTTTCGTCTTGCCCGTCCCGCGATCAATACGCGGGCCGAGATTGGCCAGCACGTGAACGAGGCGGCGCGAGCGCTGTTGGATGCGGTGTCGGTGTGCGGCGTCGACGCATTGCGCGCGGTCGGTCGCCCAGCAAGCAACATCGAAGTGGACGTGACACCGGCGCAGATCTGGGGTGTCCCCGTGGCGGACGTGAGCCCGACGTCGCGCGTGCGACGTACACTCGATGCGCGCGGAACGCCACCTGGCAGTACCGAGCGGGAACTAGTTCGTGCCGCCGATGCCTACGAGACGTTGGCCGAATTGTTGATTGCTGCGGCGCCGAACGAGCTCCGTGTGGCGCGGCTCGCCGACGCCGTGGCGGCCACGTCGCAGCAGCTACGTCTGCTGCGTGAACGCGTTGAACCGCGGCTGATCGGGCAGATCGCCGGCGTGACGCATACGCTCGAGGAGCGAGAACGCGAAGAGCATGTACGCCTGAAGCACTTGCAGCGGCGTGCGACTAGCTCGTAGCCGGTGCGTGCATGGCAAACCGCAGCACCGCTCCGACGCCGCCGCCGCGTGCGTCGAGATCGGCCGCCGCCGCTCCGGTGACGACCTCAATTGCTGTCCCATCGTCAAGGGCGTGATCAATGGCGCGGTCAGCTTCCATGCCATGGGCGTCGATGAACCCCGGTGTGAGCAGCAACTCGGACGCCGCGCCGTGCTCGAGCGCGTCGAGCGTCGCGACCGCACCAACGACGCCGTTCGCGTGAGCACCTGTTTGCTCGAGTAGCTGCTCCACCGCGACACGGTCCCGTTCGGCGCGTAGCAACTCGGCCCCACGCAGAGCAACCTGCGCGATGGCCTGGCGAGGCAGCTTGCGCAATGCATCGGGAAGGGCGATTGATCGTTCGCGCGCGGCGTATGGGAGCAACTCGCGGAGTTGCGCCGGTAGTTCGCGTGCGCCGCCAATGACAATCCATGCGTCGTCGATTGCCGCAGCCACGATCGCCTCCGAGGCACGCGAGAGGAGCCGTTGTGCTGCGACGCGGTGGGCGCGTTCCGCTTCATCGTGTGCGGTCGTGCCGCGCGTACCGCCGTGGAAATGTTGGCGCGGTGTATCGCCCATATGATCAGCATGTCCGCCGCGCCGGAGCGCATGCTTGGTCGTCAGCGTACGGACGGTGCCGTCGGAGTATCGATACAAGGTCACCGACTTCGCGTCGATGAGGGTGACGATCACGGGCCGCTCCTGTTTGAGCAGCTGCGCGTATGGCCCCAGCCGTGGCCCGAGTTGCCAGTGCAGCTCGGTCTTCAGTCGCGTCGGGAGTGCGCCGAAATGATGCACGTCGCCATCGGCAACAATGAGCATCCAGCTCGGTGCTCGGTGCGCGTTGCGCAGACCGCGCAAGCGCATTTCCAGCCGGCTCGCCGCGCGGTCGAACGCCAGTTGCTCGGCGTGCGGGCGGCTGACGAGTTTCTCCCGCAGGCCGTCGATGGCATTGCGGGCCTCGGTAAGCCATGCAGCTCGGGCAGCGGGGTCGTCGCTCGACGTGTCGATGTAGGCGCTGAGAGTCGGCGTCTGGCGGAGGTGATCCGCGAGTTCGCCGAGTTGCACGCGGTTCAGCAGCATGGGCATCCTGTGGTAACGGTACCGTGCCAAATGGTACGCATCAGGGGCGACGTGGGCAGTCAGGGCAGTGACGACGGACTCGTCGGGAACGCGCTGAACAAACCACGGGACATACCCGACGGGCCGCGAGTCAGACCACCGATGTTCTCATGATTGACACACGACATGTTGAATGAGCGGATCGGACGGACATGTCCCATGTCGCCTGACGTCTGGGATCGACGCCGCGCCACAGTCAGGAAAAGCGGGTGGCCGAAGTCGGGCTTCTGCACGCGACCGTGGGGTGTGGGGCTGACTGTCACTCATTTGGCGCGGCGTAGCTTCGAATTGCTCTCAGCTGACCGGATAGCGGACGCACGTTTCTCACGAGGAGGTACGTATGGCAATCATCAAATCACGCCGCACATTTCCTGTGCTCGGCCCCATCCCGATGCTCGACGATCTCGAGAATCGGATGCGGAAGATGTTCGAAGGAAATGTCCGTGCGCCATTCGACACCGAGTTCTTCGCCCAGCCGATCGGTTGGATGCCGCCGACGGACATCATCGAATCCGATCTCGAACTGACGCTCACGGCGGAGTTGCCGGGTCTGGAGCGCAAGGACATCGATATCTCGGTCGAGGAAGGCGTTCTGACGCTCCGCGGTGAGAAGTTCGAAGAGAAGAAGGAGGAGGAGGAAAAGAAGTACCATCTCTTCGAGCGGACCTATGGATCGTTCCAGCGGTCATTCACGCTGCCGAAGACGGTCGATGCCGCGAAGATCACGGCTGAGTTCGAGAAGGGAGTGCTGAAGGTGCATCTTCCCAAGACGGCCGAGGCGAAAACGAAAGGCCGGAAGATCGAGATCGCTGTGAAATGATGGCGAGCCGGTACGACAGCGGAAAACGCCGGCGCAACGCGCCGGCGTTCTCCTCTGTGGGTACGTCGGTGCGTAGTGCGTTCGAAGATTGCATGCGTTACGTCGTGCCGTGCGCAACGCGCCGCCGGTGCAGCCGCTCCGCGCGCGCGTTCACACGTCGTCCTCTTCGTCCTCCCTGACCGGGTCGGTCAACAGCAATCGCTTCGATGCGATCAACTCCGCGAGCATCTGCGCGATCGCCGGCGTGACGCCGCTGATCGTCGTCAGCGCCCGGCCGTCGCCGCGCTTCCAGAGGTCGACGATGTCATGTTCGGTCGTTCGCAACGACTCTGCTGCATTGCGGTAGGCGGCAACTCGCTTGCGGTTGCCGTGCCCCGGTGGAAAGCGCTTGGCCAATGCGTCGAGTGCGTCAGCGGCGCGCTCGTTGGCCATACTCGAATGGCTCTTGGCGTCGCCGCGCGACCCCGTATTGATGCCGCTCATACGCGCTCCTGTGTGGCCTCGAGTGAACCATGGCCGCCCGCGAGCCCCTGGGGCGTCGGGCGTTCTGCCGAGCGTCGTCCGCCTTTGTCGCACGCGCGCAGGCCGGACTGCCAACGTCCAGCACCGTGGCGATCGCGGATCACGGGAAGAGGACGTCGGGCGATCACTGGCGTTCGGCGCTTGCTTCCCCGACGGAATTCATTCGTGCGCGATCTACGTTGAAATTCACGAGCTGTTCACCGGGACTCAGCATGGCCATTTCCACTCAGGTCGTCGACTCACGTCCGTCCCGTTCCACCGGTCGCATTCTGGTGCGCGCGGTCGGCAGTATCGGTGCGGTGACCCAGCAGTTGCTCGCATCGTTGGGCGGGCGCGCCAGATTCGTCGCCGAGACCTTTGCGTCCGCACGTGACATTCGGACGTGGCTGCCGCAATCGCTCGATCAAGCGTGGAAGCTCGGGGTCGCGTCGATGCCCATCGCCCTCTACATCGCGCTGTTCACCGGTATCGTGCTCGCGCTGCTTGCGAGCTACTCCTTCACGGGCGCGGTGCCGCTCTACTTCGTTGGCACGCTCGTGGAGAAGACGATCACGCTGGAGCTGGCGCCGGTGCTCACCGGGCTCGCGCTCGCCGGCCGTGTCGGCGCCAATATCGCCGCGGAGCTGGGAACGATGAAGGTCACGGAGCAGATCGACGCGCTCGAGACGCTCGGTTACGATCCGCTGCCGTACCTCGTATTGCCTCGTGTAGTCGCCGGCGTCGTCATGTTCCCGGTCATCGTCGCCGCGGCGATGATCGCAGGGATCGGCGCCGGCTGGGTCGCCTCGGTGTTGTTGCTGCATCTGTCAACGCCGGAGTTCGTGAAAGGCGTGCGGCTCTTCTTCCTCACGTTCGACGTGCAGTATGGACTCGTGAAGGCGGCGAGCTTCGGTCTCGCTGTCACGCTCGTGGGGTGCGTGCGCGGGCTCGACACGCGTGGCGGTGCCGTTGGTGTGGGACGCGCGGCCACGTCTGCCGTCGTGATCTCAGCCGTGCTCATCCTCGTGCTCGATGCGTTCTGGGCAGTGACGTGGCTGCTCGGACGTGAGGGGCCGCGATGAGGCGCAATCATGACGTGTTGGTCGGCATCGTGGTCCTCGTCGTCGCGCTCGCGCTCGCCGGCAGCCTTGCCTGGATCAAACAGGCGGATGTCGGACAGCGGCAGCGTGAAGTGGTGGCGCAGTTCCGTGACGTCGGCAATGCGCGCGTGGGAAACTCAGTCGTCATCCGCGGCGTCATCGGCGGGCGCATCCAAGCGATCGAGCTCGCGCCGGACGGCTGGGTGAACGTCCGTATGAAGCTCGATCCGAGAGTACAACTTCCCGGTGATCCCGTGGTGCTGATCAACGAGTCCAGTCTGTTCGGCGATTGGCAGGCGACCGTCATCGAGCGCGGTGCACTGCCTCGTGACGCTGCTGTCCAGCGCGACATCGCTGATCCAGGTCGCGACCAGCGCGTGCTCCCTGGAGCTACGCTGCCTGGCATTGGCAAACTGACGGCCGTGGCCGGCCAGATCGCTGGCGACATGGCGAGCGTCGCTGGACGGGTCGAGGTCGCGTTCGACGAAGCCGCGGCACGCGAGTTACGTAGCTCGATTCGCAATGTGGCGGAGTTGTCATCCAACATGTCAAACGTCGTGCGCGTGCATGCGTCGGATCTCGATACGCTCTCGGGTCAGCTTCGCAAGACGGTGGCGTCGCTCAACCGCGCTGCCGCCACCGTTGAAATCACGGCGAACCGGGTCGACTCTGCCACGACGTCGCCAGAGATGCGCAGCATCGTCGCGGATCTCTCGGTTGCCGCAAGCGAGCTGCGGCGAACGACGAGTCAGGTGCGGGATCTCTCGGATCGGTTCGCGCGATCGCAGGGCCGGCTCGACAGCTTCCTGGCGACCGGAGACTCGGTGCTCACCAAGATCAATGGCGGTCAGGGATCAGCGGGCCTGTTCATCAACAATCCGTCGATGTACCGGCAGACCGATTCGCTGTTGGTCCAATTGCGCGGACTGATCGCCGATATCCAGACAAACCCGAAAAAATACATCAGCGTTCGACTCTTCTGACGTCGGGCGTCCTCCTTGTTCCCGACCGCGAATACCTGACATACCGACGTGGGATCACCGACTCCTAAACTGACAGTGAGTTCTGAACTTCGCAATATGCTGATGCTTGGCGATCTCATGACCCCTGCTCCGGTCACGATTGGCCCGGGTGCGTCTTTGCGTGATGCCGTGGATTTGCTCACGAGCATCGGCGTCAGTGCGCTTCCCGTCGTGAACGGGGATCGCGTCGTCGGATTGCTCTCGGCGCAGTCGCTCATCGCGTTTGCGTCGGCAACTCCCGGCGTGCCAACGGAGCGCGACGTCGCGGATGTCTGGGATGAGCCAGATGCGATGGAGGATGAGCTTCCTCCGGTGGAGTACTTCACTGAGCTGTGGGACGATGCGGGTGGCGATGTCGTCGAGCGATTCCGCGCAAGCGAAACGCCGGAGTGGGACATGCTCTCCGAGCATACGGTGGAAGAGGCGATGAGCTCGAGTCCGCCCATCCTCTCGCCACTGGCGAGTGCGCAGGAAGCCGCCGTTCTCATGCGCCATACCGGCTCCCATGGCGTCCTGGTGATCGATTGCGGTCGCTTGTGCGGCATTGTCACGACCATGGACATCACCCGTGCATACAGCGAACGAATTCGCAAGGTCAGGGCGTAGGTACGGTCACCGACACTTCCTTGGACTCTTCGGACACGAAGGCGGAACTTCGCTGACGGTCTCGAGGTCCAACACAAAGCAACTTCGGCGCAGCGAGTGAGATCGCAGGACTCGAGGAGGTTGGACGCGATGGCAACGACGCTCTCCACATCGGTTGGTCCGGAACTTGGCATCCGAGCTGACAAGGCGGCCCCGGTGATTGTCGCGACGGACGGTCGCGAACAGTCAGATCCAGCATTGATCGCTGCCCGCCTGTTTGCCGGCGGTGACGATGCCCTTCGGGTGGTATCCGTCGTTCGGCCGATGCCGATTGTGACTGCGGACGCGGCCATCCCGGTTTCGCCGGATGTCGAGGCCGCGCGACGCGCGGACCAGAAACGCCTCGTCAGCGAGCAGATGCACCGTCTTTGGTCCGACGCCAATCTGGACGTCGAGGTCTATCATGGCGATCCGGCCTCGACGATCGCACGCGTTGCACACGACGGCAACGCCGCCATGGTCGTCGCCGGCCTCGGTCGCCACCGCGTCATCGACCGCCTGTTCGGCGATGAGACGGCGCTGCGGCTCATTCGTGTTTCTGCTGTGCCCGTCCTCGCTGTCACGAATGGCCTGACGAGCGCCTTGCACCGTATTGTCGTTGCGATTGACTTCAGCGAAACCAGTCTGCGCGCCGCGCGACTGGCCATTGAGCTGGCGGCGCCGCAAGCGACTATCTATCTGGCACACGTGGCCCCGCGTGACAGCACGTTGTACGATTGGCACGGTCATGGTTCTTCGTATCGCCAGGACGCCGGCGAGGCGCTCGAGAAGATACGTGAGCAGCTTCGTATTCCTTCCGACGTCGTCGTGCAACGCATCCTGCTCCAGGGCGACCCCGCAACGGAACTGCTCGCGTTCGCCACGAGTGTCAACGCGGATCTCGTCGCAACAGGCAGTCATGGTCACGGATTCGTCGCACGGATGCTCATTGGCAGTGTCACGACACGCATCCTGCGCTGCGCAACGTGCAGCGTGCTGACAGTGCCGCACCACGCGGCGATCGCCCGCGTCCGCATGAGCGCAGAGTCGTCGGTCGTGCAGTCGCTGGGGCGGCTTGACTGGGCTCAGAAGCTGGATGAGTTCACGCGCCGAAACGTTGGGCGTAGGGGTTTGCTCGAAGTTGATGATCCCGAGATCGGCGCGCAGGCGCAGGAGCACGATTACCCGCTTCTCGGTGCAGCGTACGATCCGCACGACCATCGGGTAGAGCTCATGTTCGGCGAGCTCGGCGACCTCGATCGTCACTTGACGCGCAGTATCGGTGGAGTCACCGCGATCGATCTGCTGTCGGACGAGCGCGGACGCGACAAGGCGCTACGGATTGCGCATGGCGATGGTCAGACGTTACTGACGCTCGCCTAGCTGTTTGCAAGCTCCGTAAACGAGGCATGCGGGCGGTCGTGACGGTCGGCGCGGCCGTTCGCATGTTCTCGGAGCCTCTCAGTCTAGCCAAGCAATGAAACTCCGGTTCTTGCCGCCAGCACTGGCCGCACTGCTGATCCTTGCTGGCGCGCTCTTGCGCGTTTCCGTCGGGGTTTCCGCGGCGCACACGGTCTGGATGGCGGGATTGCTCGTCACCGGTGTGCCCGTCGTTTTCGGAACACTGCGAGAGGCGACGCGCGGGCGTTTCGCCACCGACGTCATTGCCACCCTGTCCATTATCGGCGCGGCCCTGCTCGGCCAACCGCTCGCTGGCCTTGTCATTGTCCTGATGCAGACGGGCGGGGAAGCGCTCGAACGGTACGCCGAGGGGAAGGCGTCGGCTGCCGTCCGCGCGCTGGAAGAAGCCGCACCGCGGATCGCGCACCGCGTGGCTGGCGATCGCGTCGAGGAGGTCCGTGCCTCCGACGTGGCCGTCGGTGACGTGTTGCTCATCCGTCCCGGCGATCTGATCCCGTGCGATGGCATCGTCATCGAGGGCGAGTCGGAGCTCGACACGTCCTCACTCACCGGCGAGGCGACGCCCGTCCGTGCCATCATTGGTAGCGCGGTGATGAGCGGAACGTCGAATGGGTTTGGTGTGCTTCGCGTACGCGTGACTGCGCTTGCCGAGCAGAGTCAGTATGCGCGTGTCGTCGCTCTCGTGCGGTCCGCCCAGGCGAGCAAGGCGCCACTCCAGCGCCTGGCTGAACGATACGCCCTGTGGTTCACGCCGCTCACGATCACGATCTGTGGCATCGTGTTCGCGCTGACGCACGATTGGCTGCGGGCCCTTGCGGTGCTCGTCGTCGCGACGCCTTGTCCGCTCATTCTTGCCACACCAGTGGCCATTATCGGCGGGATCAATCGCGCGGCGCGCCGCCACATCATCGTGCGGCATGGCGGCGCGCTGGAAAAACTTGGCGGCGTCGACACGGCGGTGTTCGACAAAACGGGCACGATCACCGTCGGCATGCCACAACTCACCGACATACATGTTGCCCGCGGCTACGATCGCGATCAAGTGCTGCGTCTGACGGCGGCTATGGAGCAGGGGTCGAGTCATCTGCTGGCACGCGTGATCGTGCGTCACGCCGAAGAACGTGGCATTGCCTTCCCGCGCGGCGCGGAACATGTCGAAGCGCCGGGTCAGGGGATCTCCGGAGTTGCGGACGGACACGCCGTACGCGTTGGTGCGCGCTCGTTCGTGCTGCCGTATTGCGACGACGGGGTGCTCACGGCCGCCGGGCTCGAGCATTCCGGGGCGACGCTGCGTGCGTATGTCAGCATTGACGGCCATCTCGCCGGGATCATCGAGTACGCTGATCTCGTGCGCCCCGAACTGCCTGCGCTGCTCAAAGGACTGCATCGGCTGAACATCCATCGGATCGTACTGCTCTCCGGCGACCACGCGCCAATCGCCCGCGCCGTGGCCGAGCGTGCGGGCATTCCGGAGGCGTACGGCGATCTACTCCCCGCCGACAAATCGCTGTTCATCGAGCGTCTCCAGGCGGAGGGCAAGGGCGTGATGATGGTGGGCGACGGCATCAATGACGCCCCCGCTCTCACCACCGCCGACGTGGGCGTGGCGCTCGCCGGGCATGGCGGCGGTATCACTGCCGAAGCGGCCGACGTCATCGTTCTCGTCGACTCGCTGGAGCGGGTCATCGACGCGATCGAAATCGGCGCGCGTACCCTGCGCATTGCCAGACAGAGCATCATCGCTGGTCTCAGCTTGAGTGGTGTCGCCATGCTCGTCGCAGGATTTGGCGGCCTTTCGCCGACAGTCGGCGCGGCGTTGCAGGAATTGATCGACGTCGCCGTGATCGTGAACGCATTGCGGAGCGCCCGCGAGCCCGATTCCTTCCGCCGCGAGCCGCACAGCGTGGAGCATGCAGCGCATCCCAGAGGCGACGCCGCGAGCAACGGGAAAGACTCATCACCGCTTCGAGTCTAGGTATTGACCTTCAGGTATATCGCCGGGTGGTGCAACGTGGAATGGACTCCGGGTCGTTGACCGGCTGGAAGACACGGGACACGGGACACGGGAAGCCTGTCATCCTGAGCGATGCTGTCATCCTGAGCGAAGCGAAGGATCTCTTTCGCTCCCTGTCATCCTGAGCGCAGCGAAGGATCTCGGTGGCCGGTAGAACAACTTTTTGAACGCAGAGAACTGCAGAGAACTGCAAGAGAACTGCAGAGGACCGTGAAGGATTGTCTCGCCTGGATGTGTTGGATGATGCCGTCGTGACGCTTGGAGTCGCGCAGCTGAGAGCTGGGATCATCTGCGTGATGGGGTCAAGAGCTGGGATCATCCGAATGGTGAATCACCTCTAGGGTGCAAGTCACATTCACACTGACGACCCAGCACTGCTTGGACTCGACTGGTCGTCCCGCACGCAGCGCTTGGCATGAAAGGTCACGTCATTGTGCAGTAAGGCAATCATCCGTTCTGGACTCCCGGAGCGTAGGGACTCTCCTCACCAAATAACAAGCAACTCCGCACTAGGAGCGGGCACCTTACCGGACGGAATGGTGGTTTGATCGGGAATAGCTTCATCGCCAGTTCGAGCGTTGTCCAAAGACTGGTTCAGACCAGTTCACGCTCGAACCGTACGATCCCCCCGACCAGAGGTCCTCCCCCATGTTACATCTAACGAGACTCGGATTCGCCGCCCTTGTGGCGACATCCGCTGCAGGCGTATTGACCGCGCAGCAGCCTGTCAACAGCACCGGCAAGTCGACCGCAGCAGCTACGCGCACAGACAGCGCGAACGCCAAGGAAGATGCGCAGAAGGTCAGCTTGTTCCGCGCGATCGATATTGATCACATCCGTCCGAACGACGAGCGTGGTCTCAACATGTTCGAACCGCTGAAAGAGAGCACGGTGCCGTTTACGGGTTTCAACCTGTCGTTCGGCGGCGCCTTCACGCAGGAATTTCAGGGCTTGGCGCACCAGAACGCGGCCAGTCCGGTGCTCGTGAGTGGCGTCAATCAGAATCAGCTCATTACGATCGGACACGGCTTCAACAACGCGGTCGCAAACCTGTACATCAACGCGCAGATCGCCCCAGGGATTCGCGTTGCCATGACGTCGTACCTCTCGGCGCGCCACCATCAGGAAACGTGGGTCAAGGACGGCTACCTGCTCGTTGATGCGTCGCCGATCGACAACGAACTTCTGAACACCCTCTTCAAGTACACCACGCTTCGCGTTGGCCACTTCGAGATCAACTACGGCGACTCGCACTTCCGTCGCAGCGACAACGGCAACTCCATGTTCAACCCGTTCGTCGGCAATTACATCCTGGATGACTTCACGACCGAAATCGGTTCCGAGGCGTATTTCCGCAAGGGCCCGTGGCTCGCGATGCTCGGAGCGACGGGTGGCGAAGTGCATGGTCAGGTGACCGCGCCGGCTGCGCGCACGCTGTCGACGCTCGGCAAGTTCGGGTTCGATTCCAAAGTTGCCGATAATGTCCGCGTCCGTCTGACCGGATCGTTCTATGCGAATAACAAGGCCGCCAGCAACACGCTGTTCAGCGGCGACCGTGGCGGCTCGCCATACTACGACGTCCTCGAGAACACCGCCTCCACCGAAACGGCGAACGCCTGGTCGGGCGAGATTCATCCGGGCTTCTCGAACAAGGTGAACGCCGAAGTCATCAATCCGTTCGTCAAGATCGGCGGCGCAGAGTTCTTCGGGAACTTCGAGACCGCGACTGGCGGCGCCTTCACCGAACCGAAGCTCCGCACCTTGCACCAGAACGTATACGAGGGTCTGTACCGCTTCGCGCGCGACAAGTTCTACGTCGGTGGCCGCTACAACACGCTCAAGGGCCAACTGATCTCGAAGAGTTCAGCGGACGAGAGCACGAGCCGGTATCAGATTGGCGGCGGCTGGTTCGTGACGCCGAACGTCCTCGCCAAGGCCGAGTGGGTCAATCAGACGTATGACAATTTCCCGCTCACCGACATCCGCAGTGGCGGCAAGTTCAGTGGCTTCATGGTCTCGGGTGCGATCGGCTTCTAGTCGACCTCGCAGTCCAAACGAAAACCCCCGCCGAGCATCCTCGGCGGGGGTTTTCGTTTGTGAACACGTCATGAACGGCGCAGGTACTCACTGGGATCCATTTGCGGTCCGAGAGCAGGGGCGGGAAGAGGTCCCGTGTCATTACAGATAGATATGTGGTTCACTGAGCGATTGCTCCCCGTGCTCGCGTTGTTGTTGGGCGCCGGCGTGCTCCGCGCCCAACAGGTGCGCGGAGTCGTGCGCGACAGTACAGCGGCCGCCCCTTTGCCGGGCGCCGTAGTATCGGTAGTCGATTCGGCCGGGCAGACGCTCCAGCGGACAATTGCCGACGGTGCCGGTCGGTTCACACTCGGCCGGCCACCGCGCGCCGCACGCCTGCGTGTGATTCGCATCGGGTACCAGCCGCATGACGTCACGTTTCCCGCCGGGCCGGGCGACGCATCCGTCGTGCTCTCGTTGTTGGCGATCCCGCCAATGCTGGATGCCGTGCGCGTGTCCGATCAGGAGCTGTGCCCCGGCTCAACGGATCGCACTGGCGCATTCCTGCTATGGGAACAGGCGCGTGCCGGATTGCTGGCCGCGATCGTCGCGCGCGATGCGAATCCGGCGATCGCTACGACGTTGTTGTACGAGCGTAGCACCGCGCCGGCGACTGGCTTGGTGCTCAACCAAACGATGACTCCGCGCTCCGGCCGGACAACACGTCCCTTCATTGCGGCGCGGGCACCGTCGGTGTTTGCAGCGCGCGGCTACATGGAGGAGGATGCGACAGGTCGAACATTCAATGGTCCGGATGCCGACGTGCTGTTCGACGAATCGTTCGCCGCGACGCACTGCTTTCATTTGCGAATCGATGACGAGCACGTAGGCGAGGTCGGACTCGCGTTTGCACCGCTCGCGCGTGACACGCTGGTCAACGTATCCGGCGTCCTGTGGATGGATGCGGCGAGACCCGAGCTGCGTGCTCTCGATTTCCGCTTCACTGAACTCGAACCGGCGGCAATGATCGCCGGCGCCGGAGGACATCTCGAGTTCCACACCGTAGAGAACGGCGTATCGTTCATTGAACGCTGGGCGCTTCGGTTGCCCGTGATGTCGCCAATACCCGCCAGCTCCTCCCGGCGTCAGTCGGTGCCGGGGACCAATCGCCGGCAGGATCGACTCGACCTGCGCGTTGACCGCATCCACGAAAACGGCGGCGTGCTGCTCGAGGCGAAATGGAGCGACGGCACGAGTTGGCACGAGCCGGCAACGGGAATCGCCGGCGTGGCGACACAACGCGGCAGCGGTGCGCCCATCGCGAATGCCATCGTCACGCTGCGCGGCACTGCCGATTCCGTTACGACGGATGTGACCGGGGCGTTCAGCATGACGCCGCTCATTCCAGGACGCTACGCGATCGCCGTGGCAGATACGTCCCTCGCGCTATTCCTGGCTGAGCGCGTGGAACAGCGTGAGATCGACGTCCGGCGTGGTGGCATGTCCGCGTATACGCCGTCGCTTATTCCGCAGCGCGAACTGACAGGTCGACTGTGCAAGGGACAGGCGAGTCTGTCGCGCACGACGGCGGTCGCTGGCCGCGTCGTCTTTGCCGACCGCGAACTGCTGCGGCATGCCGCACTCCACACTGATTGGCAGGCGACGTACAACAACGGGTCGATGGTCGAGCTGAACGGCAGCGGCAACGCGCCGACGGCCGTCGTGAATGGTGCTCAACAAGCCGTGGACCTCGACGATCGTGGTCGTTTCATCCTGTGCGGTGTTGCGCGCGAGCGTCCGGTTCACCTTCACGTCGTAACCAGCGAGGGCTTTGCCGACACGACGATTGTCGTGCGCGACAGTGTCTTGCAAACCGTTGAGTGGATGGCGACCCCGCGACACATCGTCGCTCCTTCCGGGCGGCGGCCAAAAATCCCGCGGTGGACTGCCCGATGGATGCTACGCAACCGTCTACTTGGATGGCCTGATGTTATTTGATCTGAATACGACAGACTCGCGCACGCCGCCGCCAAACCTGAGCGATTTCGCGGGCGCGCAGTTGGGCGGCGTCGAGTACTACCCCGGGAATGCAGCCAGGCCGCCGCAGTTTCGGGCAAGTGAGTGCGGCGTGCTGCTGCTCTGGTCACGGTAAGCGAGGCACTCATAGGCCCACGCCTTGCGACATGATTAGCCTGCGTCGCGCGAGCGCGACGTAATCTTCCTCCTGAGTGGAGCTGAGCAGATGGCAGATCATCGCAAGACCCACAACGGGCGCGACCTCGACGGGCATTTTCAGGTCAAGAAGGTGGACGTGGACGACCTGATGGAAGACCCCCGAGGCATCGATTTCGTGCGCGACGACGTACGCTTGGGTGGCGCAATCGCCGATACCGGACCGCAGGCGGGCCTGAACGCACAGCACATCGGCGAGCTGATCGAAGAGAACCGCGACGACGTAGGACGGGTCACTGGCCGGAACGGGCGCGGTAAGGGAAAGAAGCGCGGCCGAAAGCCGTAGGAGAGTTTGCTTGGCGGCGACGAGCCCTACCGCAGATGACCAGATCCGGCCGCCACGTTAGCTTCTCCAGGGCATGGACTCTCAAGTCATCGGCCGGCACCTCATCGAATCGGCGCCGCGGTCCTCACGGTCCGGGCGCCCACTCCTCATGAGCGTCGTTGCACACGGCATATTGATCGGCTTGGCCGTGTGGACGACGCTCGATCCCCGCCGTGCGGCAAGGGACCACGATGACGAGGCGCTCCGTTTCGTGGAGCTGGCGGTGTATGTGCCGCCAGCATCTGCCCAACCCGTGCCTGCGGCGGCGAGGCGTGCCGCACCGACACCGAAAGGCTTTCAAGTGCTGCAGGCGCCGGTCGAGCTGCCTGCCGAACTCCCGCGCATCAACCTCGTCGCGCCGGTGACGAGACCCGAAGACTACAGCGGGCGCGGCGTGCTCGGCGGCCTGTCGGCGGGCATCGCCCCAGCAACGATTGCCGATGGCGGACTGCATCTTGGCGACCCAATCGATTTAGAGGCTGCCGACCAGCCGCCGTACATGCTTCCGGGACAGATGGGCCCCAGCTATCCCGATTCCCTTCGATTCAGCGCGCTCGACGGTATCGTGATCGTGCGTTTCGTGATCGATACGCTGGGACGAGCCGAATTGGCTACCGTGCGCATCGTCCACGCGTCGCACCCGCTGTTTGCCGCGGCCGTTGAGCGCGCGCTCGACCGCTTGCGATTCTCGCCGGCACATTTCTCCGGGAAACGCGTACGAGTACGAACCGAGCAATCGTTCGAGTTCCATCTGGCGTCTCGCTGACCTGGCGACCAGCTTATCAGTCTCACCCCTTTTTCTTGGGAGCTTTAGATGTCCCATCTAACGCAACGTCCGACGCGTGTTCTGTCGGTGCTCGGGTTTCTGTCCCTAGCCGCAGCCGTCATTCCAGCCATATCGTGTGCGGCTGGACCGGCCTCATCATCCGCCGGATCCGCCGGGTCCACCGCCGCGCCCTCCTCCCGCTATTTCATCACGGAAAGCGATCTAGCCCGAAACCAGGACGGTAACCTGTACGACGCCATCAAACGGCTCCGGCCGGAATTTCTGCGCGGGCGCTCGGATCGACTCGGGTTCATGGCTGAGAATCCGCCTGGTGGCGGTGGCGGCGTGCCGGCCAGCGGCACGTCGGCGTCGGCACAGCTGCAGGATCCCCCCGCGGTGATGGTGTACAAGGACAACGTACGGCTGAGTGGTGTCGACGACCTGCGCCAGATCCAGGTGTCGACCGTTCGCGAAGTGCGTTACCTGAACGGCACCGACGCGGCTGTGAAGTTCGGAACGAACAACGCCGGCGGCGCGATTCTCATTACCAGCAAGTGATTGACGGAGGAATGGCGCCCGTGCCGTCACCGGCACGGGCGCATTGTTTACGAGAGTCTGCTTATATGCGTATACGTATGATGATCCGATCGGGGGCCCTGGGCCTGGTGCTTGCCGCATTCGCGCTGCCGGCGTACGCGCAACGTGGTATGATGGGTGGGATGGGGCGCGGGAAGCTCGGCACCATCGCTCGTGAGCCGGGACTCACGGTCCCGAAATACGTCAATGCGGTGAATCTCATGATCGAGCACCGGCAGGATCTCGCCCTGACGGACTCGCAGTTCACACGCGTCATCGCCATCAAACGCGTGCTCGATTCGACCAATGCGCTGTCGCTCCGCCGGCTTGATTCGCTACAGCGCCTGTTCAAGGCCGAGCCGATCTTCAGCGCACCGAGCGCGGCCCGGCGCGACTCCCTCGCCAGCGCACGATCGCTGGCGGACATGACGATGGCCGATGTGCGCGAGAACGTCGGCACCGCGCGCGACAAGGCGTTCGCCCTGCTATCGGTGACCCAGTTGACCCGTGCGCAGGACCTCGAGTCCAAAGCGCAGCAGGCCATCGATGAGGAGAAGCAGAATGCATCCCGCGGCCGATCGGGTGGGGGATTTGGACGTCCACCCGGTTGATTGCCTATTCGTGCCGGAGCGCCGTGATGGGATCGAGCCGGGCCGCGCGCCGTGCCGGATGCCGATGCCGCCCACGAGCAGCGAGACCGCGGCGATGCCGGCCAGCAGCGCGGTGAAGGTTGCCGTCGTTTCGCTCAGCACGTTCAGCATGTCCGCCTGATTGCGAATCGAGAAGTCGTTCGGCTGGTCCTGGCGCAGCCGGTGCGATCGCCGGAGCGCCAGCGAGATCTCACCGATCGCTGGTGGAATCGAGTCTTCCGAAGAGACCAAGGTCCAGATGTCGTTCACCCGGTCCGTTCCAAATACTTGAAAGCGGCCGGTGTTGAACGGAATGAGTATTTGCTCGTCGGCATCGCCGAAACCCGTCGTGCCCTTGCGCGCCAGCACGCCGATGACGGTAAATTGCCGGTTCGCGATTCTCAGCTGCTCACCGATCAGCGATTCCGGACTCTCCGCGTTCAACAGCGGCAGCACGTCAGCACCGACCACCGCCACGCGCCGTCGGCCAATGTCGTCCGCCGTGGTGAACATCTCGCCAGTGGCGACACGGAAGCCGCGCACAGCGAGGAAGTTCGGCATGGTGCCGGTCACCTGAACGTTGGTGTTCCGGTTGCGCCAGACCACTTGGAGCGAACGATCCTGCTGCGGGTTCACGCCGAGCACATTCGGCGCGCGTTCGAGAATCAATTGCACATCCGCCATCGTCAGCTTGGCCGTCGACGTGGTGCCGATGCCGCCCTGTTGGATGCGTTGCGCGTTGATCTGCAACACCGTCGTGCCGAGCTTTGCGATCCGGTCCTTGACGGCCGCTTCGGCGCCATTGCCGAGCGCCACCATCGCGATGACCGCGGCCACGCCAATCACGATGCCGAGCATCGTGAGGCGCGATCGCAACGTATTCGCCCGCAACGAAGCGAGCGCCACGCGAATGGTTTCGTCGAGCAGCACGGAAGTGGCCGATCAGGTGATGATGCGTATGCGATCACCGTAGCGAACAGGGCGCGAGCGGTCAAGCAAACGCATACATCACCGAGCAGTCGGCTGTTCTTGTCTCATAACCTGGTGCGCTATGGCCCCGATCACGCTTGACCGTTCCACGGACAAACTCACTCCGGAGCTGCTGTACCTGCTGCATGGCGACCCAGCGGAATTGGCGGCGGCGATCTCTGGTGTCCGTCCCGCCGATCTCGCCGACCTCATTCGCCAGCTCGCCCCGGCTGCCGCCGCCGAGGTCGTCGCCGTGCTGCCGTTCGACCTCGGCGTGCAGGTGCTCGACGAACCGGAGATAGCCCCGCAGCGGTGCGATATCGTGACGCACATGCCTACGGAGGTCGCCGGCCGGCTGATCGACGCCATGTCGTCCGACCAGCAGGCCGACCTGTTCCGCGAATTGCCCGCGAAGAATCGCGTCCGACTGCTGGCACTGCTCGCCCCCCCCACTCGGCAGACGCTGTCGTTGCTCCTGGCTTATGCGCCGGACACCGCCGGTGGCATCATGACGACTGAATTCGTCTCGGTTCCGGCGACGTGGACGGTCGATCAAACCCTGGTGCACGTCAGCGAGGTAGGCCGAACCAAGGAGACGATCTATACCATCTATTGCCTCGATCCGGAGACTCGTCGGCTGGTCCACGTCGTGTCCCTCCGCGATCTGATGGTTGCGGACCGCGGCACGCGAGTCAGCGATGTCGGTAGCCAGCGCAAGCCGCTCGCCGTCCCCACGACCATGGATCGCGAAGAAGTGGCGCGCATGATCTCCAAGTACAACGTGCTCGCGTTACCGGTGGTGGACGGTGACAATCACGTCCTCGGCATCGTGACGGTGGATGACGTGATCGACGCCATCGTGCACGAACAGACGGAAGACGTCCAGAAGTTCGGCGGTTTGGAGGCTCTCGACGAACCGTACAGCGACATCGGTTTCCTGCCGATGATCCGCAAACGCGCCGGCTGGCTCTGCGCGCTGTTCGTGTCGGAGATGCTCACCGCGACGGCAATGCAGCACTTCGAGGGCGAGATCTCGAAGGCCGTCGTGCTGTCCATGTTCATTCCGCTCGTCATGAGCTCTGGCGGCAACTCGGGATCCCAGGCGACGTCGCTCATCATTCGCGCGCTCGCGTTGCGCGAGCTCAAGTTGGGCGACTGGTGGCGCATCGCGCTGCGCGAGCTGCCCACTGGCCTCACCCTTGGTGCCATTCTCGGCGTGATCGGTTTCGTACGCATCGAGCTGTGGCAGCATCTGCACTTGTTCGACTACGGGCCGGCACATCTACTTGTCGCGATCACCGTCGGGCTGGCGCTCGTCGGCATCGTCGGCTTTGGATCGCTTGCCGGATCGATGCTCCCGTTCCTGCTGAAACGCATGGGCTTCGATCCTGCCAGCGCATCCGCTCCGTTCGTCGCGACACTCGTCGATGTGACCGGACTGACGATCTACTTCGGCGTCGCGCTGGTAATGCTCCGAAATACGTTGTTGCGGTAGCAGCCTGTTGAAACGGTGCTGGACAGGAGTCAGAATCTCGAGGGCATGCGCATCACTTCGAGGGCCGGAACAGCTTTGAACGCAGAGGACGCAGAGAACTGCAAGAGAACTGCAGAGAACTGCAAAAGAGAACTGCAAAAGGACTGCAAGAGAACTGGAAAAGGGAACTGCAACAGAGAACTGCAATCGTATGGAAGAGGAAGCGCGTATCAGTGGAATGACCCGTGGATGCCGAGTCCACAATCATTCCGCGTATATCGTTGATGATCCCGACCTGGGCGATACCATCGGAGCATCACGACGGCATCAGCCAGGAGTTCCAGGCGAGACAATCCTTCACGGTCCTCTTGCAGTTCTCTGCGTTCTCCTGCAGTTCTCTGCGACCTCTGCGTTCAAAGGCTGGTCTATCGTTGACAGAGATCCTTCGCTTCGCTCAGGATGACTGGCGATTCACTCGTCGTTCAACAGTCTGTTAGGCTGTGATGGGCCACCAACGGTTATTGGCGACAGCAAACAGTAGGTCCAAGAATCCGAGAAAATCGACGAATAATGGCGCTGTAACGCCGTGCTCAGGAATTCCCCATACACAAGGGCTTGCCTCCTCGTGGCCGTGCAGCCAATCTCCATGTAACGGCAATTATCTTATGGAGATGCACGTGAAGAAGTCTCGCTCCAGCCCGCCGGGCGCGTACCCCCGCCTCACGCAGCCCCTCGTTCGCGATAACGGAGTTCTCCGGCCCGCTTCCTGGGACGAAGCGCTCGACCGCGCCGCTGAAGGATTCATGCGCAATCTGTCCCAGAGTGGACGGAAGGCGACTGGAATCTTCAGCTGCTCGAAATCGACCAACGAGGTGAATTTTGCTGCCTCGAAATTCGCTCGGCAGGTGTTCGGTAACAACAACATCGATAGCTGCAATCGAACCTGACACGCTCCCAGCGTCGTCGGTCTGACGGCAATCTTTGGAGCGGGCGGCTCGACCAGTTCATACGAGGAAATGGAGCACACGGATTTCGTGTTCCTCTGGGGATCGAACGCCCGTGAGGCGCATCCGATCTGGTTCCATCATCTCCTGAAGGGAATCCAGAACGGCGCGACGCTCTATGTCGTCGATCCGCGGCGGACCAGCTCCGCGGAATGGGCCGATGTGTGGCTCGGTCTCAACGTGGGCACTGACATCGCGCTGGCCAATGGCATGGCACGCGAGATCATTCACGCCGGCCTGGCCGACGAGACGTTCATCGCGCGTGCAACGACTGACTTCGCCGCATACCGCGACGCTGTCGAGCCGTACACGCTCGACTACGTCGCCCGCATCACCGGTGTGCCGGCCGACGTGATTCGCGATGCGGCGCACGCATACGCGACTGCCGATCGCGCCACCATCTGCTGGACGCTCGGCATTACCGAACACCACAACGCGGCGGACAACGTTTTCGCGTTGATCAACCTCTCGTTGCTCACCGGCCATGTGGGTCGGTACGGCTGCGGATGTAACCCATTGCGCGGCCAGAACAACGTGCAGGGCGGCGGCGACATGGGCGCGTTGCCGAACAAGCTGCCCGGCTTTCAGGACGTGACCAATCCTGAGCATCGCGCAAAGTTCGAGCGCGCCTGGGGACGCGACATTCTCCCTGAGAATGGCTGGACGCTCACGCTGATGATGGAGGCAATGGAGCGCCGGGACCTCACGGCCCTCTACATCATCGGGGAGAACCCCGTGCAGTCGGACGCCGACGCCGGCCACGTTACCGCGTTGCTGTCGCAGCTCGACCATCTCGTGGTGCAGGACATCTTCCTCACCAAGACCGCGCAACTCGCGGACGTCGTGTTCCCCGCCGCCGCGACGTGGGCAGAGGGAGAGGGAACGGTCACGAACAGCGAGCGCCGGGTACAGCGCGTGCGCAAGGCAGTGAATGCTCCCAGTGACGCGCGCGACGAGCTGTGGATCATCGGCGAGCTCGCCCGTCGTATGGGCTATGTGTGGGAACACCAGAGTGCGGAGCAGATCTGGAACGAGTTGCGGTCGCTCGCGCCTGATCTGGCGGGAATGAGCTATGCCCGCCTCGAGGCGCTTGGTGGGCTACAGTGGCCCTGTCCCGACGAGTCGCACCCGGGCACCAAGTTCCTGCACGCCCGGCTCTGGGACACTGATCTAGCAAAGCGCGGCCGGCTCGCGCCCTTCTCGATCGTGCACCATGAGGGGCTGGCCGAGCCACCTTGCGATGAATTCCCCCTCGTTCTGACAACGGGACGCTCGCTCGAGTCGTATAATACGGGCGTGCAGACGGGCGGCTATCTGTCGCCACTGCATCGTGGGGAATTTCTGGACATTTCGCCGGAAGATGCCCAACGGCTTCGCGTGGCAGACGGCGATACCGTTCGCGTGACGTCGCGAAGAGGAAGCGTCCGGGCGCCGGTACGCATCGATCGCGCGCTGCCGGTAGGCGTCGTGTTCATGACGTTTCATTTTCAGGACGCTGTCGCGACGAACCTGTTGACGATCGATGCCTCCGATCCCAAATCGGGCACCGCCGAATACAAGGCCTGTGCGGTGCGCGTCGAGCGGGCGGAAACTGTTCCATCCCACATGGCGCACCGGACCGAATCCCTTGCTGCTGCTGGAGACGATTGATGGATCTGCATCTGCGGAACGCTACGCCAACTGAAGACGAGCGCGCCGCGGTGGATGCGCTGCTTGGCGCTCCGGACTCACAATGGGACGGCGGCGCGCGTGGCGATCCCAGCGATGCTCGCGTGGCGTTTGGCGGACGCGACATGCGGGAGAAGCGACACCTGCTTCTGCCGGCACTCCGGGCATTGCAGGCGCGCGTTGGCTGGATCAGTGAGACGGGCCTCGAGTACGTGTGCACGCGTCTCGGGGTGCCACCCGCCGATGCATGGGGCGTGGCAACATTCTACGCGCTGCTCTCCACAACGCCGCGCGCCCCCCGGGTCCTGCACGTGTGCGATGACGTCGCGTGTCGGTGCAAGGGCGCGGCAGAGCTGATCGCAGAGATCGAGCGCACCGTTGGCCCCGCTCATGCGCACGGACCGACGGGCGATCACGTCACGGTGCATCCGAATAGCGCCACGTGGATGCGCTCGCCCTGTTTAGGGTTATGTGATCATGCGCCGGCGGCATTCGTTCAGCAGGCCGGCGTGACGCCACGCGAGTATCTGATTGGCGAGTTGACGCTGGAAAAGGCCAGGACCGTCATCCCGACCGTCGCGACCGATCTCGCGTCCGCGCCGGCCAGTCAGACGCAGGGCTTCTCACAGGAAGACCTCCCGCAACGCGGTGACCCATCCCTGTCGCTGCTCAAACGCGTCGGGACCGTCGATCCCTCCGACATCTCCGCGTACCGGGCCGCGGGCGGTTTCGCTGCGCTACGTCGCGCGCTCGAGATCGGACCCGATGCGGTGATCAGGGAAGTGGTCGACTCCAAGCTGATGGGCCGCGGCGGTGCTGCGTTCCCCACCGGCCGCAAGTGGGAGGCCGTCGCCAAACAGGCTGCGCACCCGCACTATCTCGTCTGCAACGCGGACGAGTCGGAGCCCGGGACATTCAAGGACCGCGTGCTACTCGATGGAGACCCGTTCGCCGTCGTCGAGGCCATGATCATCGCGGCGTACGCCACCGGCTGCGAGCGCGGCTTCGTCTACATTCGCGGTGAATATCCGCTTGGCGCAGCACGAATGCAGCATGCCATCTGTGAAGCACGCGCGCACGGATTCCTGGGCGAGAATATTCTCGGCCATGGGTTCGCGTTCGACATGGAAATTCGTCGCGGCGCCGGCGCGTATATCTGCGGCGAAGAGACCGCGATCTTCAACTCCATCGAAGGCTATCGCGGAGAGCCGCGCAACAAGCCGCCATTCCCCGTGCAGGCTGGACTCTTTGGTCTGCCGACGGTGATCAACAACGTCGAGACGCTGGCCAACATCCCGGATATCGTTCTGCGTGGCGGCGAGGCGTTCTCGCGCATTGGCACGGAGCAGTCCACGGGAACGAAATTGTTCTGTCTCAGCGGCAACGTTTCGCGCCCCGGTGTCTACGAGGTACCGTTCGGCAAGTCGCTGCGCGACCTGCTCGCCATGGCGGGCGGGGTGGCGAACGGGCGGTCGCTTCAGGCAATTCTGCTCGGCGGGGCCGCCGGCGTGTTCGTCGGCCCGCAGGACCTCGATATCCCGCTCACCTTCGAGGGCGTGCGAGCCGCCAAGGCGACGCTCGGCTCCGGTGTCATCGTCGCGTTCGACGATCGCGTGGACATGACGCAGATTCTCCTGCGCATTGCGGCGTTCTTCCGGGACGAGTCGTGCGGCCAATGCGTTCCGTGCCGCGTGGGAACCGTACGGCAGGAGGAGGCGCTGCACCGCATTGCGTGCGGTAAGACGCGCGGCGGCGTGGCGGCGGAGATTGCGCTGCTCGACGACGTGGGCGCGGCAATGAAGGATTCGTCAATCTGCGGACTTGGCCAGGCTGCATACGCGGCGATCGAGTCGGCAATTCATAGAGTTGATTTGCTCACCGGATCGTGATGCCATGACCGCCGTCCACACTGGCCCGCTCGTGCAATTGCAGCGTCCGACCTACGCGACCGACCAGTCGCGTCGTCAGTCGACGCGCACCATTGCGCTCACGATCGACGGACAACGCGTCAGCGTGATCGAGGGGACGTCCATCCTTGCCGCATGCCGGGAGATCGGAATCGAGATCCCGACGCTGTGCTTCCTGGAGACGTTGCACCCCGTGAATGCCTGCCGGATCTGTGTCGTGGAGCTCGAGGGCGCGCGGGTACTCGTGCCGTCCTGCGCCCGCGCGGCCGAGGAGGGCATGGTGGTGCACACCAAATCGGAGCGCGTCAAGCATAGCCGCAAGCTCGTCCTCGAGCTGCTGGCGTCCTCGGTCGATCTCTCCACCACGCCGAAGATCGCCGAGTGGCTAGACGAATATGGCGCCAAGCCGGAACGGTTCGGGCCGCCCGCACCGCCGGCGCCTGCCGGGACGCGCGACGCATCCGTGCCCGGACATCATGCGCCTCCCAGTCCCGAGGTCGCGGCGACCGTCGCCGAGCCGGCGACGATCGACAATGATCTGTACGTGCGCGATTACGCCAAGTGCATCCTCTGCTACAAGTGCACAGAAGCGTGTGGACCTGATCATCAGAACAGCTTCGCGATTGCCGTAGCCGGCCGTGGTTTCGACGCGCACATCTCGACCGAGTTTGCCGTGCCGCTGCCGGAGTCGGCGTGCGTCTATTGCGGCAATTGCATTGCCGTCTGCCCCACGGGCGCGCTCATGGCAAAGACGGAGTTCGACAAGCGCGGCGCGGGAACGTGGGATGAGTCCCGCGTGACGACGACAGACACGATCTGCCCCTACTGCGGCGTTGGCTGCACGCTGCGCCTGCATGTCGACGACGGTGAGATCGTGAAAGCGACCTCGCCGCTCGAGAACACCATCACGCAGGGCAACCTGTGCATCAAAGGCCGTTTCGGTTGGCGCTTCGTGCAGAACCTCGACACAAATGGCGATAATGGCGGGAATGGACGCCGCTGAGCATTTGCTGTTCGGGCTTGGCTACACCGAGCCGTCATCGGAGCGTTCGATCGTTCGCTTGAGCGACGCCGGCGTCGAGCCGGCATCGGTAGTCGTCGCGGAAGAAGTCCCCGTCGCGCTCGTGTACAACGGACGGCCGCACGTGGTGGTGATGAGCACGCCGGCGGACCTCGAGGATCTGGCCATCGGGTTCAGCATCACCGAAGGTGTTGTCGCGAACGCGTCGGCGGTCGGTCGTGTGGACGTGGTCCGCGCCAGTCACGGGGTTGAGGTGCAGATCGAGATTGCCGCGGCCGACGCCGACCGCTTGCAGGATCGGGCGCGCATGCTTGCCGCGCGCACCGGATGTGGATTGTGCGGCGTCGAAACGATCGGCGACGCGCTCCGCGTACCGGGCCGCGTTCAGTCAGCGCTTCACGTGAGCGCGGAGGCTCTGTGGCGAGCTGGCGGCGAACTGACGCGCCGCCAGTCGTTGAATCACGTGACGAGCACCGTGCACGCCGCCGGATGGGGTACCTCCGACGGCGTGTTGCACGTCGTACGCGAAGACATCGGGCGGCACAACGCGCTCGACAAAGTGCTCGGTGCGCTCGCACGGGCCGGCACACAGACGTGCGACGGGTTGGTGGTCGTCACGAGCCGTGCGAGTTATGAGATGGTGCAGAAGGCCGCCGCCATCGGCGTCGAGCTGATCGCCGCGGTCTCACGGCCCACTGGCTTGGCCATTCAATATGCCGAGTTGGCGGGCATGACGTTGGTGGGATTGCTGAGGGGAAGAAGCGCGAACGTGTACACCGGAATGCATCGCATTTCCGGACTGCCCTAACCTGAGGACCTTGTCGTGGCCGTATCCACTGTTCCTTCCGATATTGAAATCGCACAGCGCGTCAAGATGCGTCCGATCGAGGACGTTGCCGCGGAGTTGGGACTCCAGCGCGACGAGCTCGATCTGTATGGCAAATACAAAGCGAAGATTCCGCTCGAGGTGTCGCAACGTCCCATCCGCGGCCGCCTCGTCGTCGTAACAGCGACGAATCCGACACCGGCCGGAGAAGGGAAGAGCACCGTATCCGTCGGCCTGGCGCAGGCGCTCCGGCGCATGGGCCAGAGTGTTGCCCTCTGTATTCGCGAGCCAAGCCTGGGCCCGGTGTTCGGCGTGAAGGGCGGCGCCGCGGGCGGTGGATATGCGCAGGTGGTCCCGATGGATGACATCAACCTCCACTTCACCGGCGACTTCCACGCGATTTCGACGGCGCACGCGCTGCTGTCGGCCATGCTCGACAACCATCTGCAGCAAGGGAACGAGCTCCATATCGATCCGCGCCGCATCACCTGGCCGCGCACCATCGACATGAATGACCGCGCGCTGCGTCATTGCATCATTGGTCTGGGGGGAGTCGGCGACGGTATTCCACGCGAGGAACGCTTCGTCATCATTCCTGCGAGCGAGATCATGGCGATCGTCGCGCTCGCATCGAGTCCGCAGGATCTCGAAGAACGGCTGGCGCGCATCATCGTCGGTTCGACGGCCGGCAAGGACCGCCGTCCCGTGACTGCCGGCGAGTTGCGCGCGACCGGAGCCATGGCGCTGCTGCTCAAGGACGCCATCAGGCCGAATCTCGTGCAGACGCTCGAGGGCGGCCCGGCGTTCGTCCACGCGGGCCCGTTCGGCAACATTGCGCATGGCTGTAACAGCATTCTCGCCACGCGCTCGGCGCTCGCGCTCGCCGACATCGTGGTCACGGAAGCAGGCTTCGGCTCCGATCTCGGCGTGGAGAAGTTCTTTAACATCAAGTGCCGCGCGGGCGGGTTGCAGCCGGAAGCCGCAATCATCGTCGCCACGGTGCGCTCGCTCAAGATGCATGGCGGCGGCGACAAGAAGAATCTCGGTGTGGAAGACCTGGCCGCGCTCGAGCGCGGGCTGCCCAACCTCGAGAAGCACATCGAGAACGTGAAGCATTTCGGCGTGCCGGGCATCGTGGCGCTCAACCGGCGCACGTCCGACACGGAGGCCGAGCTGCAGATGGTCGCCGATTATGCCGCTCGCCTCGGCGTGCCCGTTGCACTCACGGAGGTCTGGGAGAAGGGTGGCGCTGGCGGTGAAGCACTCGGCGCAGAGTTGCTCTCAGTCCTCGACAAGAAGGGCGCCGAATTCCGTCCGTTGTACCCAACCGACTGGCCGATCAAGCAGAAGATCGACATCATCGTTCGGCAGATCTACGGCGGCGACGGTGCCGACTACACGCCGGCTGCCGATCGCGCGATCGAGTATCTCGAGTCGATCGGGCTCGGGAATACGCCGGTGTGTATGGCGAAGACACAGTACTCGCTCACCGACGACGCCACGAAACTCGGACGTCCCCGCGGCTTCCGCGTCTCAGTCAACGAGGTTCGTGCATCGGCCGGCGCCGGCTTCATCGTTGCGCAGTGCGGCGACATCATGACCATGCCTGGTTTGCCGAAGGAGCCTGCGGCCGAGCGGATGGCCCGGTTGCCAAGCGGCGAGATCGTGGGATTGTTCTAGGATCGGCAATACGGCGCACGTCGCGCTGTAACTGAATACTGAACGGGGCCGAGACGCTACGCGTCTCGGCCCCGTTCCATCTCCTCTTATGGTCAGGTGTCGAACTGCCGCAGGTGATGATCCAGGTGCTTCGCTTGCAACCGGCTCCATTCCGTGCCGTTCAGTGGACCAAAGGCCGGCGAGCTACCCCAGTCATGAGCGTCGATTCCCTTGGTCGTGAACGCGTCGAGGAATTGCAGGCAGCGTGCATGCTCCGTGTCGAATGAATAGCGCTTGATGGCGGTGAGTTCGGGCGCGGTCGGCGCGCCCTTTGGCCAGGGCATATTGAGCACGAAGAACTTCATCATCGAGCGCGGAACCGGCACCCTGACCAGCGTCGAAGGCACTTGGCCGAGCGCCTGGCCCATGCTCTGACTGCAGTGCCATAGCATCTGGTCGACGCTCATCTTGCCCCACTTGCGCGGTGAATCCGAGCGGAGCGTCAGGATGCGGCCGCGGACCGCGTCGCGAACGGCAGGGTCGTGGAGAAGGGGAGGCATGGGAGTATCTTGGTGTCAACGGACTGTTGAACTACGAGTGAATCGCCTGTCATCCTGAGCGACGGGCTGTCATCCTGAGCGACGGGCTGTCATCCTGAGCGACGGGCTGTCATCCTGAGCGACGGGCTGTCATCCTGAGCGCAAGCGAAGGATCTCGGTGACCGATAGACCAGCTTTTTAACGCAGAGGTCGCAGAGAACTGCAGGAGAACTGCAGAGGACCGTGAAGGATGGTCTCGCCTGGGTGTCTTGGCTGATGTCGTCGTGACGCTCCGATGGTATCGCCCAGGTCGGGATCATCAACGATATGAGCGGAATGATTGTGGACTCGGCATCCACGGTTCATTCCGCCGATACGCGCTTCCCTCTTCCGTACGCTTCCAGTTCGCTCTTGCAGTTCTCTTGCAGTTCCCCTTTCCAGTTCTCTTTTGCAGTCTTCTTTTGCAGTTCTCTTTGCAGTTCTCTTTTGCAGTCCTCTTTTGCAGTCCTCTTTTGCAGTCCTCTGCAGTTCTCTTGCAGTTCTCTGCGACCTCTGCGTTAAAGCTGTTCGGCCGCTCTGCGGTAGAAAGCTGTTCGGCCGCTCTGCGGTAGAAAGCTGTTCCGGCCCTCGAAGTGATGCGCATGCCCTCGAGCTTCTGACTCCTGTCCAGCCCTCTTTCAACAGTCTGTTAAGGGACGCGGCTGGGCAAGCCTTGACACCGCGCCGCCCCTCCCCTAGCCTCCGATCCATGACTCGCCCCGCCAGCTATCGGTATTACTATTACCTCGCGACCCGCTCCACGGGCCGTGGTTGGAGTCGTACGCGGTAGAGTCAGCCCACTCCGCAAACCAACCCCAGCGACCCGTGAGAAATCACGGGTCGTTTTTTTTATGCCCAATGCAGTTCGACCTTCGTCGTTCGCCAATCCTCAACCTGTCATCGATCAATGATCATCATCACCAAACCCCATGTCACCGACGCCGAAGTCGACCACATCCGCGAGCGCGTGGAGTCCGTCGGCATGCGCACGCACCTGTCGCGCGGCGAACAGCGAACGATCATCGGCTGTATCGGTGACGAATCGCTGCTCGAAGAGATCCCGCTCCGTTCGCTTCCCGGTGTCGAGTCCGTGACGCCGGTGCTCAAACCATACAAGCTCGCGTCGCGCGCATTCGCCGTCGATCCCACCATCGTGCGCGTCGGCGGCCGTGACGCGAACGCGACGTTCGGCGGCTCGACCATCACCGTCATCGCCGGCCCCTGCTCGGTCGAGAGCCGCGACATGCTGCTCGAAACTGCCACGGCTGTGCGCGCCGCGGGCGCGACCATGCTGCGAGGGGGCGCCTTCAAGCCACGCACGTCCCCCTACGCGTTCCAGGGGCTCGGCGAGGAAGCGCTGCACCTGCTCGCCGAAGCGCGGAAGGCCACTGGGATGCCGGTCGTTACGGAAGTGATGGATACACGGCAGGTGGATCTCGTTGCCGAGCATGCGGACATGCTGCAGGTTGGTGCGCGAAACATGCAGAACTACTCGCTGCTTGCCGAACTCGGACACGTCCAGCGTCCGGTTCTGCTCAAGCGTGGGTTGTCGGCCACGATCAAGGAGTTGCTCATGGCTGCCGAATACATCATGGCCAATGGCAATCACGATGTCGTCCTGTGCGAACGGGGCATCCGTACCTTTGAGACCGCGACGCGCAACACGCTGGATGTCTCGGCGATTCCTGTGCTCAAACGAGAGACCCACCTGCCCGTCATCGTCGACCCGAGTCACGCCGGTGGCGATGCCTTGCTGGTCGCGCCACTCGCATTCGCAGCGATCGCCGCGGGCGCTGACGGGCTGATCGTGGAAGTGCACCCGAACCCGGAACACGCGTTGTCCGACGGCGACCAGTCCCTCGCACCGCCAGCGTTCGCGAGCATCATGCAGCGTCTTGCTGCCTTTGCCGAAGCGGCGGGCCGGTCGATGGATGCCCAGACCCTCGAACACCGAGCCGTGGCATGAGCGAACGGTCCGAGCAGGAGAGTGCGCTGGCCGAGCTTGCGCTCCGTCGCGGCGAGATTGAACGCATCGATGTCGACATCATTCGCCTGCTTGCCGAGCGGTTCACTTTGGGAAAGCGCACGGGCGAACTGAAGCGCGCGGCTGGACTGCCGATTCTCGATCCGACGCGTGAAGCTGCGGTCATTCGTCGCGTGGCTACTGTGGCACGCGACGCCGGATTGCCGCCCGAGCCGGTGCGCGAGATTTTCTGGCAGATCGTCGGGATGTCGCGCCACGCGCAGGAGCAGAAGTGAGCGAATTGCGTCGCGCCGCGGTGGTTGGGCTTGGACTGGTGGGTGGATCGCTGGCCCGCGATCTTGCCGCGCACGGCGTGCAGGTTTCGGCCTATGACGAGAATCCGGAGCGCCTCGATGCCGCCGTACGTGACAAGGTGGTGACGGAGCGGATGGACGCCGCGCTCGGGGGGGGGGCGTACGCCAGGCCGATCTCATCGTAATAGCCGTACCTGTTGATGCCGCAGCAGAGGTGCTCCGCCGCCTGGTGCCTCACCTGAGCGGAACATCCCTTGTGACCGACGTCGGCAGCACCAAAGCGCGCATCGTCCGGGATGCCAGCGCGATCGGCATCGGAGCACAGTTCGTCGGTTCGCACCCCATGGCTGGCGACCACCGGTCGGGCTGGTCGGCCTCGCGGTGCGGGTTGTTCGCCGGCGCACGCGTCTACCTGTGTCCGGCCCACGAGACCACGGCTCTGGCGGTGGAACGAGCCGAACAACTCTGGACTATGCTCGGCGCGCGCCCGTTGGTCATGGGCGCCAGCGATCACGACGCAAAGCTGGCCTTGACCAGCCATCTGCCACACGTCCTCTCGAGCGCGCTGGCGCTTGCCCTCGCGCAGTCCGGCGTCATGCGCGAGGACCTCGGTCCGGGCGGCCGTGACGTCACGCGGCTTGCAGGCAGCTCGCCCGAGGTATGGACGGCGATTGCGCGCGACAATGCAGCGGCGCTCGATGCGGCGCTCGCGGTGACGGAACGGGAGATCGCCTCGTTTCGCGGTGCATTGCAGCGGGCGGATGCGGCCGAGCTACGGGATCGGTTCACCGCAGCGCGGACCTGGTTCGACGTTACCGTGACTCCTTGAGCTCACCATTCACCAACGCATCGTATGCCCAGCGCGCACGGTCAGTTCGTTTGGCACGACCTGAAAACCTCGAGTCGTAAGGCCGCGCAGTCGTTCTATCCGGCGATCACATCGTGGGGTATCCAGCAGTCGGAGGTGTCGCCCAAGTACGATATGTGGACGAACCACGGCATCCCGGTCGGCGGGGTCGAGGAGCTATCTGATGCCCTCATACCAGAGCACATTGGTCCACACTGGCTCCCCTACGTGTGCGTGTATGACGTGGACGCGTGTACGCGCCAGGTGTCCGCGATCGGCGGAACGGTGCGGCTTGCTCCGACAGAGATTCCGACCGTTGGCGATTGGGCAGTCGTCGCGGACCCACAGGGCGCGTTGATTGGACTATTCGAGCCCGACGGCGCGGCGCCGGCGGGCGGCGAGACGCCGGGCGTCGGCGAGTTCTCGTGGCACGAGCTCATGGCCGCCGACTACAAAGCGGCATTCGAGTTCTATCGCGAAATCTTTCAGTGGGAAAAGATCCGCGAATTCGACATGGGTCTCATGGGCATGTACTTCATTTTCGGGAAGAACGGACAGACGTACGGTGGCATGTTCAATAGAACGCCCGACATGCCGGCCCCAAACTGGCTGTCGTATGTCCGCGTGCCGGACGTCCATCGCGCGGCCAATGAGGTGACCCGCCTGGGCGGGAAGGTCGTCATGGGTCCAACGGAAGTCCCGGGTGGCGACTGGATCGCTCAGTGCATCGACGCACAAGGTGCTACATTTGCCTTGCACACTCCCAAGGCCACCTGAGAAATGAAAAAGGGCATTGTCGTTCTGCTGACTGTTGCCGGCGTCCTCATGGCGCCGGCGCTCGTATTTGCGTGGGGTGAGGCGGGGCACCGTCTCACGGGCGAGGCCGCCGCACTCGAGTTGCCGGCGTCCGCGCCCGCGTTCCTGCGCAACGCAACGCGCCAACTCGCGTATCTCAATCCGGAGCCGGATCGCTGGCGGGATCGCGCGGAACAGGCGTTGGATCCTGCACTCGATGGAGGCACCGCGCCGGAGCACTTCATCGACATGGACTTGGTTCCGCCCGCGGTACTTGCCGCCGCACTCAAGGCGCCGAACCGCTTTGCCTATGTCGATACACTGACCGCGGCCGGCGTGAAGGGCGCGACGATGGGCCTGCTGCCGTTCCGCATGCTCGAGCTTTCACAACAGTTGCGTGAGGAGTTCCGGCTGTGGCGCGCCGCTCCTGACAGCACGCGTCCATGGATCGAGGCCCGCATCATCAACGACGCTGGCATCCTCGGACATTATGTCGCGGACGGATCGAACCCGACGCACACGAGCATTCAGTTCAACGGGTGGACCGGCCCGAATCCAAACGGGTACGCCACGGACAAGCGTCTGCACTCGCGCTTCGAGACGGCCTACGTGGGCGCGAACATCAAGCTCGGCGATTTGCTGTCGCGCATGGATACGTCCGCGCACGTGCTTCCCGATCTGCGCACCGCAATCGTCTCGTACCTCACGCAGACGAATGGTCAGGTGGAACATCTCTATCAACTCGACAAGGCGCATCCCTTTGACGCGACGACGACCGCGCCCGAGAACAAGAGCTTCACCGCGGATCGGCTCGCCGCGGGCGCGCGCATGTTGCGCGACATCTGGTGGACCGCTTGGGTCACGAGCGCGCACTGATCAGGCCCGAGTTGGAATGTGGCTTGCTTTTGATTCACCGCGTGACGCCAGACGTCACATTGTGCGATGACCCTGAGCAGGCGCAGCGTCGATGGAGCATGGTGTCGGAACGAAGTCGAAGGTGATGCGAGCGCGGCGCGTGGCCACGACGGCCGCGTTCGCCGCGCTCTCAGTTGGCGGACTGGCCGTGGTTGCGCGCCGTCCATCTGCCCCGCTTCCCAACGCCGTTGGCGTCAGGGTGGAGGTGTACCTCGGCGCACGGAAGCTCTACATCAAGAGCGGGGATTCCGTTGTCGCGTCGTATCCCGTTGCGGTGGGTCGAGGCAGCATGCCGACCCCGGTCGGGAGCTACTCGATCCGGCACATCGAGTGGAATCCGGCTTGGGTGCCGCCCAACCAACCCTGGGCCAGACGCGAGAGGCCGCAGCCGCCAGGCGCGTCCACCAATCCGATGCAGGTCGTGAAGATCTTCTTCAAGGAGCCTGACTACTACATCCACGGCACCAACGAGGAAGAGAGCCTTGGCGAGGCTGCGTCACATGGATGCCTACGCATGGACCCCGATGACGCATACAATGTGGCGCGTTACCTGATGGATCATGGCGGGGAACCGCGCGATGAATCCTGGTTCTCGCGGATACTGCAGTTCCGCAGCGAGACCAAGACGGTCTACCTCAATCGCCCGGTGCCGATGACGGTAAACCCGTAGTCGCTGACAGACGGTTCACGTTCACCACCATGATGCCGGCGAGCACCAGTGTGCCGCCCACGAGCTGCGACGCGCGGATGGGCTCACCAAGCAGCGGCCAGGCGAGGATGGCCGTGAGGGGCGCTTGGGCGAGGAGTACGATGGACGAGAGCGTCGCCGGCACACGACCCATGGCGTGTGCCACGAGGACATGCCCAACCACCTGCGTGGTGAGGGCGAGCGCGACGAGCGCCGCCCATGAGCGTTCACTAAAGCCGCCGAGTGGCGCTCGAAACAACAGGCACACGGGCAGCAGGCAGAGCGCGCCGACCGCGGCGGACCAGACGCTGAACGTCAACGTGTCCATCGTCAACCGGCTGCGTTGCACGAAGAGCAGGTACACGGCGTAGCAGAGCGCGCCAAGGATCGCCAGCAGATCGCCGAAGCCCAACTGCGGATGGAGCACGACATCGGTCCCGACGATGGCGATCATGCCGGCCAGGGCGAGCAGGAAGCCGAGCCAGAAGCGCAGCGCCGGCCGCTCGCCATACATCCACCACGCGCCGATGGCGACGAAGATCGGGGCGTTCACCCCGAGGAGCGCCGCGTTCGTGGCGGTCGTGGCCATTACGGCCGAGTTGAAGAAGGCGAGATCGGCGCCGAAAAATACGCCGGCGATGATGGCGGCATGGCGGGCGGTGATCGCCCGTCGCGCCAACACCACCGCGCCGTCACCACTCGGCACCGTGCCGAGCCGGTACCGAGGCGAGTACATGCGCCACGGAATGAACACCATGCTGGCGAACGCCAGCCGGTAGAATGCCGAGACCAACCCCGGCACGGCGGTCCAACGCACCAGAATGGCCGACCAGCCGATGGCGAACACGCCAAGGCCGAGCGACAGGTATGCGCTGCGATTGGTGAGATGTGCTCTGGCGCGAGAAAGCATGGCGCAAACTAATGACACGGGACAGGGGAGACGCGATGCCTGGTCATCCTGAGCGAAGCCCTGTCATCCTGAGCGAAGCCCTGTCATCCTGAGCGCAAGCGAAGGATCTCTGTGGGCGTATAGACCAGCTTTTTAACGCAGAGGACGCAGAGAACTGCAGGAGAACTGCAGAGGACTGCAAAAGAGAACTGCAAGAGAACTGCAAAAGAGAAACTGGAAAAGGGAACTGCAACAGAGAACTGCAAGCGTACGGAAGAGGAAGCGCGTATCGGTGGAATGAACTGTGGATGCCGAGTCCACAATCAGGCCGCCCATATCGTTGATGATCCCGACCTGGGCGATACCATCGGAGCCTCACGACGGCATCATCCAAGCCTTCCAGGCGAGACAATCCTTCACGGTTCTCTGCAGTTCTCTTGCAGTTCTCTGCGACCTCCTGCAGTTCTCTGCGACCTCTGCGTTAAAAGCTGGTCTATACGCCCACAGAGATCCTTCGCTTGCGCTCAGCTGGTCTATACGCCCACAGAGATCCTTCGCTTGCGCTCAGGATGACCAGGCCGTCGCTCAGATGACAGACAATTCGCCACTCAGTTCGGCGAAGACCCACAATCGTTCGTTGCACGCCGGCGGGTGTTCGTGGCACGACGACTGGTGCCCCGGCCGTCACTGCGCCACCGTGCTCTCATGCGAAATCGTCGAAGCCGTTCAGAGATTGCTGCGTGGGCCGGTGTGTCGATCATCGGAGGCTTGCTGGTCGCGTGGATCGATGCGTCGGCGAGCGACGTGCAAGGACCCGTGACGGTGCTCCTGCTCGTCACCTTTGCGCTCACGTTGCCGGGCCGCGCGCCCATCCCGCTCGTTGCAGTGTGCTCGTCCATCGGGCTGCCACTCGTGCACCTCGTGGTGCGGCACGACGCCAGCCCGATGTTCGCGCTGTTGCTGATTCCGGCGTTCATTGGCGCGGCAGGAGGCCGGTTCGCCGGCCGACTGCTCGATACGGCGGCATCGACGCTCGTCGAGCTTCCACGCGACGAAGGTAATCCCTGGTACCGGCGCGCACTCTCGACGCGCGCGCTGCTTGCCGTCGCGTTGACCACCATAGCGATCGCCGGCTGGCCAATGGTGGCAATGGCGCTCCACGGGGCAGGGCATCCCCTGTCGTCCTGGCTGGCCACCGTCTGGCAGATCATGACGCTGCTTGGCTGGATTGGTGCGACACCGATCATTCTTGCGGAACGACCGTTCTGGCATGCGGCGCGTGCGGCTGCTGGCGGCCCCCGCGCCATAGACCTGCTGTCTCATCTGGCGATTGTCTGGGTGTTGGCCTCCGTGCATGCCGTGCTCGTCGAAGCCGTGACGGCCGCACTCTTCATTCCGATCGTGCCCGGGTGGCGGGTACTCGATCAGACCGCGTTCGTGACGTATCTGCCGCTCGACATGCTGGCGTATCTCGCCATTCTCACCCTGGGCTTTGCCTCCGACGCGGAACGACGTCGGCGTGCAGCGAGTGACCGCGAAGCGCTGTTGCGCACCGAGTCGCTCGCCAGCCGGCTCGGGGCCCTTCGTGCGCGTCTCAATCCACATTTTCTCTTCAATGCCCTGAACGGTGTGCAGACGCTGACGCGGGCCGGCAAGACGGAGGATGCCACGCACATGCTCGATGGCGTTTCCTCGCTCCTCCGGTACGTGCTCGACGAACGCCCAGGCCAGGTGCCGTTGCATGACGAGCTCCAATTCGCCGAACAGTATCTTCAGGTGCAGCAGGTGCGCTTTGGTGCGAAGCTGCGCTTCACGATCGACGCGGACGCCACCGTGCGCACCACGCCCGTGCCACAGTTGCTCCTGCAACCGATCGTGGAGAACGCGGTGGAGCACGGGGTTGCGCGGACCCTTGACGGCGGAGTCGTTCGGATCACCGCCAAGCGCCTTGACGACGAGTTGGAGCTGGTCATAGAGAACGATGGGCCCGCCGTTGGCGAAACCGAAGAATCCGCCGGTATTGGACTGGCGAACACGCGCGAGCGGCTCGATCGTTTGTATGATGGTCGCGCGCGGTTCGCCTTCCGGGCCCCGGAAGGGGCGGTGGTGCGCGTGTCACGATATCGCTTCCCCTCGGCCCCGCTGCCCCGTCATGACCGTTCTTCCGGATGGATACCGCGTCGTGATCGTGGATGACGAGCCACTGGCGCGTGAAGGGCTTCGTGATGCCGTCGCCCGGCTGGGCATCGTCGGCGTCGAAGTCATTGCGCTCTGCGAGCACGGGATGCAGGCGCTCACGGTGATTCACGCGCAGGCTCCCGATATTCTGTTGCTCGACATCGCCATGCCGGTGCTGGACGGATTTGCCATGCTCGAGCGACTGGAGCCTGAAGCGACGCCCCCAGCGGTGATCTTCGTGACGGCGTACGACGAGCACGCCGTGCGTGCATTCGAGGCAGAAGCGATCGACTTCCTCGTGAAGCCGGTGCGCGACGAACGGCTGCACGTCGCGCTCGACCGCGCGGTCCGCCGCGTGAATCAGGGACGAACCTTGCGCGCAACGCTCGAGCCGCCCGCGGACGCGGTGCCCGCGCAATACCTCCGGCAACTGGTGATTCCCGAGCGCGGGCGACAACTGGTGATACCAGTGGACGACGTCGACTGGATCGAGGGCGACACGTATTACGTCCGAGTGCACGCACAGGGCCGCGTGCGTCTGTTACGCGAACGGCTCTCGCGTCTCGAGGCATTCCTCGACCCCTCGCAATTCCATCGAACGCACCGCTCGGCGCTCGTGCGTATCGACCGCATTCGCGAACTGCGCGCCGAATCCCAATACAGCTACAGCGCCCTGCTCGCCAATGGCGCGCGAGTCCCGGTGAGTCGGGAGCGTTACAAAGCGCTCAACGACCGGCTCACTTTGTTGCCTGGATATTCAGGCGCCAGTAGTCGAGCGTAAATGGCGGATCGTTATGTGCGGCCGCCTCGGTGATCCGCGCGGCAAACGTGGTCCGAAGCTCCTCGGTGGGCAGGCGCGACAGGAACGGGCGCAGGACCACAGTTGAGACGAACGACTGATAAGCCGCGGCGTCCCGAAACGTCGTTGGTGCGGCTTGGACGCTTGTGCGTACGTCGCGGAAGCCGGCGCGCGCCAGCCGCTGCGCGGTCAGCTCGGCGGTTGCGAACTCCCACGGCTCGCGCCAATTCGCGAAGTAGCCGGCGAACGCCGGCGTGCGCCTGAGGAGATCGGCACGCTCGTGGATGCGTTCCAGATTGGCGCCGCCGCCGCACTGCGCATGGACCCGTCCACCCTGGCGAAGGACCGCGAACAGATTCGCGAACAGCACGTCGTGATCCGGCACCCAATGAAAGGTGGCCGTGCTGAAGACGACGTCGAACGCCGCGCGGAAGGGCAGCGCGGAGAGGTCGCCGAGGACGACGTCGCAGCGAGCTGCACGTGGTGCGAGCATTTCCTTCGCGACCCGCACCATGTTCTCCGATCTGTCGAGCGCAACCGTGTGGCCGCGCGGCAGCCGATCGTCGAGCAAGGCCGTGAGGCGGCCAGTGCCGCAACCGGCGTCGAGCACCACTTCGTTGCCATCGAGAGCGAGACTGGCCAGCACGTGCTTGCCCCACTCGAACTGTGGCTCGGACAGCGCGTGATAGGACTGCGCATTCCACTCGCGGGGGGCTGCTGCGTCAGAGTTCATGGCGCTCGCGAGAGCCGGAAATCGGCCCGCGCGTTACGCACCACTGTGCAGCGCCGCCCAATGGCGCTTGGTTGCCCCGCCGAGCGCCTCGATCAATCCGAGTGCCGCGAGTCCAACGACCAGGTGTGCCACGCGAACGGTCCAGTGCGCGCTACCCACTGCCAGCGACGTCTGCGCCATGCCGAGCCAGAGCACGACACCGCTCCAGAACAGGGCGAACAACGCGACAGCGCGCCGCGGCAGCACAAACAAACAGATCACGCTGATGATCCCCATCACGAGCACAAACAGCGAGCCAACCGCCGAGTGGAATGCAACGGGTCCCGAGTGGACTGCAGCGGGTCCGTTGCGGAGGCTGAACCATATGGCGAGGCCAACGACGATTTGAACGACGCCGAGCAGGCGGGTCACCATCAGCAGGGAAGTAATGGTCTTTTTCATGAAGAGAAGTTGGCTCATCGGGGAATTTCTGGAAGCCCCGTCAGGAATGACTGACTCATCTGGAGATCTCAGACATGCAAGCGGAACCCCTGCTACAGTGGTCCGATCCGGTGCGCGAGCTCATCGGATTCGCCGGACTGTTCCTCGCGGCCGGCGCGATCGGCTTTCGGTACTTCGCGTTGCGCGGCCGGCGAATCGAAACAGACCGGCAGTTCTACGAAGACGCTGCCGGGCGCGCCGCAATATTGGGGGTGATCGGCGTGGTCATTGGCCTGGCGCTTTCTGCCTGGCAGGTGCCGGACCTAGCGGCACGCCGGCAGACGACGGCAGTGGCATTGGTCACGAGCGATCCCGCGACCATGATGCAGGTGGGATTCCTTGTGCTTGCTTTCATTGGGTATCTCCTGGCGGCGGCTCGAGTGCGCGCGGGCTGGGCCATCGCGGCGATCGGGGTGATCGTGGGATGGTTGCGCGCCGCGCTGCTCGGCAAGTGGTCGTCGCTCGTGAATCCCGTCCACTCCCTCGCCGCCGGTCTCTGGATTGGCACATTGTTCGTGCTCGTCGTGGCGGGCCTCCGTGCCCTGCAGCGCGACGAACCGACGCGTGCGCGCCGTGGCGAGATTGCTGCCGACATGGTGAACGGTTTCTCGCCGCTCGCGCTGACGATGGGTGGCGTGGTGGTGCTGTTCGGAGTCATCACGGGCTGGCGCCATCTGCACACGCTGAGCGCCCTCTGGACGACGCCGTACGGCTATACCCTGATCGCGAAGTTGTGCGTGGTCGCGCTCGTGTTTGGCCTCGGATCATGGAATTGGCGCCGCCAACGGCCGACGCTCGGCAGCGAGTCGGCAGCGACGTCGATCTACCGGTCGTCCACCGTCGAGTTGACGGTGGCTGGAATCGTTCTGGTGATCACGGCAATCCTGGTCAGTCTGCCGTCGCCAAAGGCGCCGGCGGCGGGACAAGACACTGGACACGGGACACGGGACACGGGACACGAGTCCGCGGCATCGCGACTGACGTGTCTCTCTACTAACTACTAACGCCGAAATCATCAAAACATGTCGGTTTTAGTCAATCGGACATCTTGGCCCTTGCGCTGACCCCACGTTTTCGGAACTAATATATAGGACTACGCTCATCGCACGACGCGAGCGTGGCGAGAGGGGATCGATCGCTACCCACAAGGGATGCGAGCGTGGCGAGAAGGAATCGATCGCTACCCAGAGGGAATACGATCGCGCCGAGAAGGGATCGGTCGGCGTGCAGAGGGGATGCACCCGTGTTCAGGTGGAATCCCCGCCTGCTCATAGGGAAGTCCTCGCGGTCGAGACCGAATTGACGCGTGTGCAGGTGGAAGTCCTCGCGGTCGAGACCGAATTCACGCGTGTGAAGGTGGAAGTCCTCGCTGTCTCGACCGAATTGACGCGTGTGCAGGAGGAATCCCTCGCGGTCGAGACGGAATGAGCGCCGGTCGAGCAGGGACTCCGGCGCGTCCAGCTCGCACCAGCCGCTGTTCAGGGTGGAGTCACTCCGGTCAAGAGGGAACACCCCGGTGTCAAGCCCGAATGCCGCTCGCCCCACATCGGACCGTCTCTCGTCAACACCCCTCTCCCGCGCGTCCACCCACAATCCTCGCTCCGTTCGCTGGGATGCCATGACGTCCACCTGAGAGTGCGTCTCGGTCAGGGCGGAGTCCTTCCGGTCGAGAGGGAACCCACGCGTGTCGAGGGGTGACTCGCCCGTGGTGAGATGGCACGGCGCGCGGTCAAGCACGAACCCCTCGCGGTCAAGCACGAACGGCTCGCGTGCAAGCACGAACTCCTCGCAGTCAACATCGGACTCGCGGTCGTCCAGGAGGCTTTCCGGCTCGTTCAGCTCGGATGCCCGCGTGCTCACCACCAACTGCGCGCCGTGCCGGAGGGATCGACGGGCGTCACGTGAGGAGTCGTCGCCGTCAACGTCAGACTCTCGGCCGTTGAGGCCTCTCTCGCGCGATGCCACGAGGGACTCACCCGCATTGACGTGGAATAGACCCGTGTCGACGTGGAATAGATCCTGGTCAACCTGGAATGGGTCCGCGTCCACAGGCAATGGCTCGGCGTTCAGGACCCAGTCGCTCGCGTTCAGCAGGGATGGCTGACGTAACAGCAGGGATGGCTGACCTAGCCGATGGAATCGTCTCTTGTGCAGGCCCCACGCCCGATCGTGAAGCGCGCAGGCGCTCGCGTCGAGGACGGACTCCTCGCGTGACACGCAAGACCATCGCTTCTCACGCAAACACCGACCGGTCTGAACGAGGCTCCGATTCTTCCGAACGCGACTCCAACTCTTCCGAAGGCGACTCGGTCGGTTCTGACGACCATTCCGTCTCTCCCGACGACCCTTCCGTCTCTCCCGACGACCATTCCGTCTCTCCCGACGACCCTTCCGTCGCTTCCGACGACGAGTCCGTCGCTTCCGATGGAGATCGCGACACGTCTCACGTCGGTTGTTCGCTCTTTCCTCCGGCGCATCCGGCGCTCGGCGTGGTGCAGCTCTTTTTCAGCGTCCCCGTGGCCACATGAAGGCCATACGAAATACCGTGAAGGCAGTACCTTGGCGACGCTCCGCCGCAGCGCAGATTTTGTCGCGGCACGCCCCGTCTCGTTCGCCGCCCCGAACGGCTCGACGATGCTACGGAAGGCATCGCGGCGGTCGCGAAGATCCGGCTCAAGGCAGTCCCCGACTTCAGCTCGCTGACGTTGCCGCGAGCCAATGTCTCGACGGAGCCGTTGCTCGCTTCGGCGGCGGCAATGGCCGAGGCGTCGCGGCGGCACGAGGCCGTGCTGATCGACGGCGGACTGCCGACCAATCTTATCGCGCAGCTCGATTCGCAACTCCTGCCGCTCATCGGCGCCGACCAGGCCTTGCTCGCCGCCTGGCAGACCGCCAAACGCATCCAGCGCAAACCCGGCATCAAGATCGGGTCGACGACTGCGACGACGCCGTCGCCGGTCATCATCCCACCGGTCACCACATTACCAGCCACCACGCCATCGGTGACTCCTCCACCGGCAAGTGAGGTGCCGGCCGCGTAGTTCGTCGCACCAGGAGATCACAATCCGCAGTACACGCGAACGGCCGCCCGAGGGCGGCCGTTCGCGTTCCTCCCCTTCTATTAGCTGGATATCTATCGTTGGCTCTACAAATGATTTTCGCGAAGGTTCGGGAATACGCGACACGCGACACGCGACACGAGAAACTCACAACGCACAACTCGCAACTGGAAACTCGAAACTCGCCGACCGGTGGGCCGACCGCTACGGAGCAGCCAGCGACATCCAGCCGGCCCACAGAGATCCTTCGCGTCGCTCAGGATGACACGCGTCGCTCAGTACTATCGTCCGCAATCCACGCGCCTCACACCCCCCCGTACCATTCGTACCCCTTATCACTCCAGTACCCTCCCGTACGCTCCGGCAAGAACGTGATACGCGTCAGGTATTTCGTGTTCTTGTACCCCAGCTTCACCGGCGAGTAGATGCGTGCCGGCGCTCCCCATGCGGCATTCAGGTACCGGCCGTCCTGCGCGTAAACCACGAGCGTTTGAGGGTGCAGCGCCGACTCGATATCCCAGCTTTCGTGATAGCCCGAGTCGAACGAGGTAAAGTCCACGTATCTCGCGCCCGGCTGCACGCCCACGAGCCGCGCGAGATCGGCCAGACGAACACCGGTGCGTGTGGCGACCGCCGTCCACCCCTCGACGCAAAAGTGATCGAGCTTGTATCCGACGCGCGGCAGTGACGCGAGATCGGCGAGCGTCAGCCGCAGCGGCTTGCGCACCATGCCGTCTACCTCGAGCCGCCATACGCCACGCGCGCCTTCGTCCCACACTGGCACGCTGTCCGACACGAAGTACGACGGAAAGTGCTGCCCGGCCGCCGGCGCGCCGCGGGGTGGTGTGTCGATGGACGTATGCCGGAACAGCGCGCGCTCCACGCCTTCGTTCTCGCGCATCGCGAATTGAAGAAGGCCCTGCGCCGATCGTGGTCCTTCGGAATCGCAGGCGGCGGCGAGCAGTAAGCCAAAGGCGCTGCCGGCCGCCAGCAGGAATCCTCGGCGGTCGAGTCCCAGTCGTTCCGCCGCGTGTCCCGCCGAGAGAGCAGCGGCCAGCCGCTCGGCGTCTCGTGGTCTCATGCTCGTCTGCGCGGCCGCAGGTGAATGAACGGCCGCGCGTTGCGCGCTTCCGGCGATCGGTCTTCGCGGTAGCGGCCGGTGATCATCGAGGGAATGGAGTACGGGTCGACAGTGAACACCATGAACACGTGGCCGATCGTCAGCGCCACGAGCAGCAGCATGGCCCAGAAGTGCCAGTACCGCGCCCACACATAGCCGCCCAACACATTGGTCAGCGGGGCAAGCTGCACTGGCTTCCAGATCGCGATGCCTGTGAGCACTGCCAGCGCGCCCACGACCGGCATGGAGAAATACGCCAGACGTTGCAGTGCATTGTACCTGCCCTGTCGCGGATGGTCTTTCCGCGCCGTGACGTAGAACCGCACCATCTCCCAGGCATCCCGTGCAATACCGCGGCGCGGCACCAGGTCACGCCATTCGCCGTGGAGATAGATGAAGCCGAGATACACGAGGCCGTTGGCAACGAGCAGCCACATCATGGCGAAGTGCCAGTTCCGTGCGCCGGCCAGCCAGCCACCGAACGTCAGGCTGGCGGGAATCGACTTTCCGGCGAACGGGTAGCAGCAGAACGTGTCACCGCGCCGGGCGAATGCAGGGTACGCATTGAAGATGCGCAGGCCGCTGCCGACCATGATCGTCAGGGCGACGACATTCACCCAATGGGTGATGCGGACCACTGCATGATGACGCTTCATGCCTTGCCAAAGATCAGTCCGAAAAGAAGCAATGCCAGCACGATCGTCGTGAGTACTACATACATGCGGTCGCGCTGGATCAGAAAGGCGACGAGGGTGAACGCGACCCGCGCCACCGGCGTGGCGATGAGCAGCAGCAGGCCCAACTGAACGATCGCCAGGCTGTTCATGGTGGCGGCGCCGCGGACGATGCTCGCCAGTGAACGCAGCTCGGCTGGCTGTCCGTGGAACACCGAGTAGGACACGACCTCGCCGCCGTGCTGCATCAGCAGGAGAATCCCGCCGATCAGCACGATGACGGCCGACGTCATCACGCCCACCAGCAGCAACCGGCTGATGAGCTGCTCCACCTCGTGATCGCTCCACCGTGATGTGTTGGCCATCAGACCGCTCCCGTGATGCCTTTGTACAACATCTCCAATGCCATGATCACCACGACGCCCGTGAAGATCTGACGGAGCACGCCCGTGTTGGCGCGCCCGAGAATGCGCGCTCCGAGCAGCGCGCCGCCGAGCACGCCGAGCATGACCGGGAACACGAGTGTGGGATCGATGTAGCCTCGGTGGAGGTAGATGCCTGCGCTCGCTGCCGCGGTGACGCCAATCATGAAGTTGCTCGTCGTCGTCGAGACCTTGAATGGCAGTCGCATCATCTGATCCATCGCCAGCACCTTGATGATCCCCGACCCGATGCCGAGCAGCGCCGAGAGAATGCCGGCCAGAAACATGAGAGACAGGCCGGCCGGCACCTGTTGCACGGAGTATGGCTGCAGTCCGTTCAGTGTTGGATACGTCGAATCGAGGCGCAGCTTCGCTGCCCACTTGTCCGGCGTGTCGAGTAGCGCGTGCTCGGCGCGCGGCTGAATGGAGCGATATGCAGTGAAGAGGAGTACCACCCCCATGAGCACTGCGAGCGCGCTCGTTGGAATGAACCCCGCCAGCGAGGCACCCAGCAGCGCCCCGAGCGTCGTTCCCACTTCCAGCAGAATGCCGACGCGGACGTTGGTGAATCCTTCACGCACGTAGGCGACCGCCGCGCCGGACGAGGTACCGATGACCGATACCAGAGACGCGCCGATGGCGTACCGTATGTCGACGTGGAAGACCAGGGTGAGCATCGGCACGACAATGATGCCGCCGCCAAGGCCGGTGAGTGCGCCGAGTAGACCGGCGCCGAACGAACCGATGGCGACGAAGAGCGCCACTGTCAGGGTAGTCATTAGCGCGAAATGTGACGACATGAAGCGCGCTCGGCCACTCTGGCCCGTATTTCGCCCTATGGGACCGGGGGTCCCCGAACAAGAGAGTGAGACAATTGACGATGAACTGTGATCGCCCGCTCCGGCTCGCGTTCATCGCTGCCGCTGTGGCCGGTGTGTTCGTATCCGGATGCAAGCAGGGCGGCCGCGCCAGCGGCGAGGTGTCACGCAACTGGCAGCCGCCGCAGCAGGCTGAGTACCTGGGCGTGCCTGCGGCAACTGTACACGAAGCCATCCAGAAGCGGCTGAGCGATTCGGCCCCGCCGCCGGTGACTGCCGATGTGTGGAAGCACGTGAAGAAGCTCTATGCGGCGTTCGGTGAGAACCTGCTCTGGCTCAACGACCGAGGGGTGCACGAGCCTCGGGTCGCGGCGCTGCTCAATACGGTCGCCAATGCCGACAGCGATGCACTCCGCCTCGACAGCTATCCGTTGGCGGCGCTCGGACGGGCATTGAACGCCCTCGGCGGAACGCCTCCAACCGCCGAACAGCTCGCGAATGCCGACGTCCTTCTCTCGGCGGCATTTGCCACGTACGGAGAGAACATGCTCACCGGACAGGTGAGTCCGGTGTCGCTTGGGCAGTCGTGGCACATCAACCCGCTGGAAGAGCACGTGGACAGCGCGCTCACGTTCACGCTACGCGAGGACGACCTCGGCGCCGGGCTCGTGCGCATGCGTCCACAGGATTCCGGGTACGACTCGCTCCGCGTGGAACTGGAGCGGTACCGCACGCTGGTGACGAACGGTGGCTGGGATACCGTGTCGATCAGCAAGCAGCTTCGCCGCGGCGACGCCGAGTCGCCAGCACGCCTCGAGGCGCTTCGCGCGCGACTCCGGGTAGAGGGCTATGCCGTCGATTCGGCGACGAAACCCCGCGTGTACGACGCGGCGCTCGCCGGGGCGGTCGCGACCTTTCAGGCGCGGCACGGCATCAACGTCGACAGCATGCTCGGCAAGGAAACGGTGGACGCGATGAACGTCCCCGCGCAATACCGGCTCGCGCAGATCGCGGCCAATCTCGAGCGCTATCGTTGGATGCCGCGGTCACTCGGCGACCGCTACATCATCGTCAACGTGCCGCAGTTTCAGCTCACGGCGTATGACAGTGGACAGGCCTCGCTGGAGATGAAAGTGATCGTCGGCCAGGAGTACGAGGACAAGGCGACGCCGGTGTTCAGCGATTCCATGGAGTACGTCGTGTTTCGGCCCTACTGGAATGTCACCCCGGACATCGCGGCCAAAGAAGTGTTCCCCAAGGGACCTGGTTACCTCGCGGCGAACGATATGGAGATTTACTACGACCAGGGTCGCCGGTCGGTGCGGCAGCGTCCCGGCCCGAAGAACGCGCTCGGGTTCGTGAAATTCATATTCCCAAACGATTACAACATTTATCTGCACGATACGCCGAACCACGAGTTATTCCAGAAGGACATTCGCGCATTCAGCCACGGCTGCATCCGTGTCGCGAAGGCGGACCAACTCGCGCAGTGGGTACTCGGTTGGCCATTGGAGAAAGTGGACAGCGCCATGCACGGCGCCGACAACCACCAGGTCACTTTGCCGCGCAAGATTCCGGTGTACATCGTGTACTTCACGACGTACGTCAAAGGCGGGTCGCTGTATTTCGGCAACGATCTCTACGCCCGCGACGGCACGCTCGTTCAGGGGTTGAGCGGAGCCGCCATCTCGAGTCCACAAACCGTGCAGGCGCAGCAGGCCTTGCGGGCGATGGAGACGGTCAAGCAGTGAAGATCCCCCTTACTTATCCGTCGTGCCATACGTATCCTTGACCTTCTGTCTGGTCAGACCGTAAGGAGGTCACAGCAATGCGTATCCGCGCGATAATTGGGGCGATCAGCATTGTTGCGTGTTCAGGACAGACCGGGCCGTCTGGAAGCCTTGTCGTATCGGCGAGCGTCCCCCGGCCGAGCGTGCGGCTCGGCGACACGATCACCGTCAGTTTCACGATCCAGAACGTCGGTGACGCGGCGCAAGATGTCGGTTTTGGCGATTGCCCCACCCCGATCTTTCAAGTGGTTGCCGCAGACTCTCAAGTCGTCGGACCGCAGCGGCCAGCGGACGAGGGATGTCTCCTAACACTGACGGCGAAAACATTGGCCGCTGGCGAGGCGTTTACAGTACAGACGCGATGGGATCACATTGGCATCAACCCCGCCGGTGCAGCTTCTGATACGCTGACGCCTGGCACCTACTTCATCAGAGCTAACCTGCCCGGGGTGAAACTGGTGCGAAACGACGCCGCGAGCCTCCAGGTCACCAAGTAGCCGACCTCGCCATCGCCGGATACGGCGAGGCCGGCACAGCAGCACGATGGGCGCCCCGGCTCAGACGCACCTTTTGCATAGGCTCTATCCTGCCATGCTTCGACGCCACCTCTCAGCCCTCGCCCTGCTTGCGACCGCGGCAGTGCCTCTCGGTGCACAGCGTCCCTTCCCAGTGGAAGAGACGACCATCGCCGACATTCATGCTGCCATGCGCGGCGGTGGTCTCACCTGCCGCGCCCTCGTCGACGACTACCTGCGTCGGATTGAGGCGTTCGACAAACATGGCCCGGCAATCAACGCCATCACGGTGGTGAATCCCGATGCGCTGGCGATCGCCGACTCCCTGGACCGGCGCTTCGCCGCCGAACGGCAACTCGTTGGCCCGCTGCACTGCATTCCGATGATCGTGAAGGACAATTTCGAGACGATCGGACTGCAGACGGCCGTCGGCAACATCGCCCTCAAAGGGTATGCGCCGTCGCGTGACGCGTTTCTGGTGAAACGCGTGAAAGAGGCCGGGGCGATCGTACTAGCAAAGTCTAATATGGCGGAATTCGCCTTCAGCCCATATGAGACCGTGAATTCGGTTCTGCCGGGCTACACCAAGAATCCGTACGCGCTGGACCGAGTGACGGCCGGCTCCTCCGGCGGCACGGCGGCGGCGGTCGCCGCCGATCTCGGTGAAGTGGGACTCGGAACAGATACCGGCAACTCCATCCGCGGCCCGAGTGCGCACAACGCCCTCGTCGGCATTCGCTCGACGATGGGTCTGACGAGTCGCGGCGGCGTGGCTCCTCTCAGTCTCTTTGCCGACGTGGCTGGTCCAATGGCCCGAACGGTGGCCGACGCCGTCGCCGTGCTGCAGGTGGTGGCCGGCTACGATCCCGCCGACCCGGTCACGGCCGCCGTGAAGGACAAGCCGCTGCCGAATTACGCCGCCTCGTTGGTGCGCGACGGGCTCAAGGGTGCACGCATCGGCATCCTTCGCCAGGCGTATGACAGGCCGACGCTGGATCCAGAAGTTGCGCGAGTCTTTGCCAAAGCCGTGGAGGATCTGCGCCGCGCCGGCGCGACGGTCATCGACACGGTTCTCGTGCCCGAGCTCGATTCGATTCAGCGTTCGGGACGCGGCGGCTGCAACCCATTCAGGTTCGAGTTCAATGCCTGGTTGGCATCGCAAGGGCCGGGCGTGCCGGTGAAGTCGCTCGACGAGATCGTACGCAGCGGTCGCTATCATCCGTCCATTCAGGCGCGGCTCGAGGCGGCGAACCGCGTCGATACGCCTCCCGATTCCACGCCGGGTTGTCAGTCGCGGCAGCGCGTCCGCGACGGGCTGCGCGAAGCAGTGACGCGCCTGATGGATCGCGAGCGGCTCGACGGGCTGATCTATCCCACCTGGAGCAACCCGCCGCGTTTGATTGGCGACCTGAACACCCCCGCAGGAGACAATAGCCAGGTCTTTTCGCCGACCACCGGCATGCCGGCCATCACGGTGCCCATGGGGTATACGCGCGACAACACACTCCCGGCCGGCATGACGTTCTTCGGCCGGGCGTTCGATGAGCCGCGGCTGATCAGGCTGGCGTATGGCTACGAGCAGGCGACCAAGTGGCGCCGAGAGCCCGCGGCGGTGGCGCGTCGATAGAGCAGTGGAGTCCCAGGGCTAGCTGCAATTCAAGCGGTGCCGCGGCCTTGTGGGCCGTGGAGCGACAGTATTGCCGGGCGAAGAACCATCGCCATTTGCCCTTGCTCAAGCAGGCGCTTCAGCACAACCTCACCACCACGAAATCCGCCGCGGCGTAAGCCGACTCACCGCGCGGTATCCCCTGAATGTCAGCTGCGAGTGGGACAGTCCCTTGACAGCTGCGTCGTTCGTTAGCCTGCAGATCGAGATGCGTCCTACTTCAGCCTTATCCCGTTTACTGGGTCCGCCTGGGCAAACTGTGCTCCGCCAGGAAGGTAGAAATAGATGTTGCGTGGCGAACCATTGAGGACGACATCCGCATCCGCGATAGCTCGCGCGAAGGCGAGCTGATTCTCGTGAGAAATGTCAGCTTTGCATTCAACGACTAGGTGGGGATCTTCGACGCGGATGGCGCAGATATCCCGCGCGTTTTTCATGACTAGCTCCGTCGAAGCTCGCTGCTCCGCCGAGTAGGCGGGGGCCGCGGCTTGAACGACATGCGAGTCTGCCGAATCGCTGGTGCAACCTACGGCGATCAGCACGGCGAACACGAGAGAAAGGCGAGTGGTCATGGAGCCGTTGGGAGGCAGGGTTGCAGGCTAACGGATATTGAGAGCGCGCCCCTGACGGGTCATGTGGAGTTGTTGAGCAACCACAGCTCCCAGCCAGGAGGCGCTCTCATGAAACGGACGCTGAAGTATGTCGGGCTCGATGTGCACCAGGCAACTACGGTGACGACGGTGCGAGAGGAGACGGGACGCGTGATCGCGCGCACCATTTTGCCAACGGAGGCCGCGCCGATCGTGGACTGGTTCCGCGGCATGCGTGGCTCCGTCCACGTCGCGTTTGAGGAAGGCACGCAGGCGCAGTGGCTGCACGATCTGCTCGTGCCCGTGGTGGACCGGGTCCTCGTGTGCAACCGGCGCGGACAAGCCCCGCAAGGCAACAAGGGCGATCAGCCGGATGCCGACGAGTTGTCGGAGTTGCTGCGCTGCGGGCGGCTCCGGGCCGTCTATCATGGCAGTCGCGATCGCGCGACCCTCAAGGAGCTGGCGCGGACCTATACCAACCTCGTCGAGGACTCGACGCGCGTGATGCAACGGCTCAAGGCGTTGTTTCGGGCGCGCGGCATCAAGACGCCCGGCACCGCCGTCTATCAAACAGCTCGGCGCCGGACGTGGCTGCAGCAGTTGGCGGAGCGGGGCGTGCGGTTCCGGGCCGCGACATTGTACGACGAACTCGCGGTCCTGCAGCAGCTACGCCCCAAGGCGAAGGCGGCGATGCTCGCGGAAGCGAAACGAGATCCGGCGTGGGCCGGGCTGCGCAGCATTCCGTATCTCGGACCGGTGCGGGTCGCGCTCCTCCTCGCGACGCTGCAGACGCCCTGGCGCTTCCGCACGAAGCGCCACCTCTGGGCCTACGCGGGCCTCGCGGTCGTCACCCGGACCAGCGCCGAGTACGAGCTCGACGGTCAGCGGCCGGTGCGCCGTCGGCGGCGGTATGTGCAGACGCGCGGCCTCAATCGCAATCACAACCGCGTGGTGAAGGATGTGTTCAAAGGGGCGGCCACGGCCGCGTCCGTGCGGCCGGGCGCGTTGCGGGACTGGTATCAGGGATTGCTCAGCCGCGGCATGCGAGAGGAACTGGCGCGGGTGACGCTCGCGCGCAAGCTCGCGGCGATCACGTTACGACTGTGGAAACGAGGAGAACGCTACGATCCAACGCAACTGACGGTGCAAGCGACCTAACGTCCGCGATCCCGGACGCCGTGAGGTGGGCGTTTGCCCCCCGCTCGGCTCCAGGATTCGGGACGTGGGTGCGGAAGACAGTCTCATCTTGGGCGTTCGCCCGGCCAAGCAGTCCCGCCGAGGCACTCGGCTAACCATAGGCCCTTCCGCAGAACCCGAATAAGCGACAGGCCGGCCCGTGCGGCCGAGTCTCAGATAGAACCATGGTTCGCCTCCGCGCGACCCAATCGCTTGCACACGTCCGATCGAACCCTTGGAGTGACGGGGAGGACAACGATGCCAAAGCAGACTGCCCGGCGGAAGGTCTCGCGCGCCAGGAAAGAGTCGGGGCTGATTGCCAAGAAGAAAAAGGTGAAACGATCAGCCGGCACGAAGAGCGCTCTTGACAATCACTCTCATAGAACGCCAAAGCTAACTTGCGAGCGAATTCAATAAGCTGCGAGCGCAGCGAGCTTCCATAGATCGCTCGACAAGTTCAGCGCTCGTTAGACCACCTCGCCACGCTATCGGCGGCACGAGGCGCAACCGCTGCCCTCACACGTGCAGTCGATGGAGGAAGGACGCTGATACGACTGCAGTCCGTCCGCTGACCCCAACCGGCTGCCGCCGCCGCTTCGACGAACGGCGATCTCGGGCGGGATGCAGTGATGCAGCTTCGTACTATCATCCGGGGTGAAGAGGCGACGTTTCCCGGATGCACGATGAAACATCGAATTCACCCGCGCTCCGCATGTCGGGCAGTCAACGGCACTTCTGGTTAGATCACTCGCGCGGCAAGAATGGGGCTGGCGCGTGGCCTGATCCACGGGCATGTAGCAGTCACGTGTCTTGTCCCAGACCAGGAGTATGGGGTAGCCACACTCCCGGCACTGCTTTGCCACTGGCCTGCGAACTGTGGGATCGGAATTGGCGGGCGTGGAGATGCCCTTTGGTTCACCGAGCTGGGCGACTGACGCGGGCGCTAACCTACCCCCCGGACGCGATGATCCGGGGGTGCCGGTGCACAGGTGGAGCACACGAGGACGATCGACGAGCACTTCGCGCACTCCCAAACCGGGGAGCTCGCGCGTCGTGACATCGGCTCCGCACCGGGAACAGCGCTGCTGAGACATGGGAGAATCTGTTCTGTTGGTCTAGAAGTTATGACTGGCTGGCCTCCGATCTTAGCGTGGATTAGTTCCTCACGCGTTGAGACGGAGTTCCCAGAGCCACCTGCGACGATCCGACGTGTCGTACACGGCGACCAACCCATGTCATCACTGCCTTCGGTCGTGCTGCCTGCTGCTCCCTCTATCATCCATCTCGGGATGGATGTGCACAAGGACTCGATCACCATCGCGGTCTTACCCGCGGCGGCGACAACGCCGACCCGGCTCGAGAAGCTGACCAACGACTTGCCGGTCCTCAAGAAATGGCTGGCACGGACAGCCCGGGCCGGCGATCTGCGCGCCTGTTACGCCAGCGAGTGGCACGGGCTACGTGCTGCATCGTGCGCTCCGCGAGTGGGGCTACGCGTGTGACGTGATCGCGCCCTCGCTGATTCCCAAGCGGCCCGGGGTCCAACGGAAACATGACAAGCGCGATGCCGCAGACCTGGCGCGACTCTATCGCGCGGGCGAGCTGGTCCCCGTGCGCATCCCCAGTGAAGCTGAGGAGCGCGTCCGTGATGTCGTCCGCTGTCGTGAGATCTTTCAACGCGAGATCCTCAAGTCGCGGCACTACATCCTCAAGTTCCTCGCGCGTCGCGGCTTTGTGTTTCCCGAGGGCACCAATTGGTGCACGCCGCACCTCCAATGGCTCCAGCACCTCACGACGGACGGGTCGCCGCTCGCCTCGGATGACCGGCTCATCTATCGAGAGTTCCACGCGTTGTTGCTGTACAAGCTGCAGCGGCGCGAGGAGTTGGATCGACAGATCGAGCGGCTCGCCGAACTCCCAACGCTCGTCCCGATGGTGAGGCAGTTGCAGTGCTTCCGCGGCATCTCGGTGTACTCCGCTATGGTGCAGGCCACGGAGTTCGTCGGCTGGCGGCGGTTCGAGCATCCGCGCCAACTCGCCTGCTACCTCGGGCTCGTCTCACGCGAAGACTCGAGTGGCAATCAGGTGCGGCTTGGTTCGATCACGACGGCGGCCAACAGTCATTGCCGCCATGTGCTCGTGCAGGCGGCGTGGAGCTATCGGCATCGTCCGCAGATCAGCGTCGATCTCAAGCGGCGACAGCAAGGGCTACCGCCCGCGGTGCTCACCCACGCCTGGAAAGCGCAGCAGCGGCTGCACCAACGATACAATCATCTGAGCTATCGGAAGCGCCCACAGATCGCCGTCGTGGCCGTGGCGCGCGAACTCGTCGGCTTCCTGTGGGCCGTGATGCGCGAGCTCGAGCCGGTGCAAGCGGCATGACCCAGGTGATCGTGGTCCGACGTGCGGTGCCGAGGCTCGATGTGCGAGTACTCTCGACGGCGTTATGGCGGCCCGTGCGTTCCATGTGATAGCGGGATCCCCGAGCCTAGAATGAGCCAGCTCCCGACGAATCCAATTCTTGCCGCTCTGCCGCGTCGCGGCAACCGGCGCATATCAGCAGGATTCATCGTCGATGCTGCCTCGGCCCCCCGTCGTTCCACGATCCACTTACATCACAACTACCAACGCAGTGACCGTCGAATGAACTAAGCGTTTGACACCAGCCCAGTCATATCAACGCCCGAGTTTACCTGGGGGCGAATCAAACAAAATGCGAGCGCAGCGAGCTACCAAAGCTCGCCCGGCTGGTGCAACGCACGTTATGCTGCATCGCGGATCGAAATCAATCTATGAATAGGTTGTGACGCTTCAAGTGATCTTTGATCGTCCCGCCCAGCAGCTCACTCTGAACCTCTACCACTGCACTTGAGCTCACGGCAATCCCGTAAGTCAGGTACTCATACTGCTCAACAACCGTCTCCGAGGACGATTCAGCAATCGATTCACGATGGCTCATGACCAGCATGCCAGAGCGGCCATTCTCTACGATATAGCCGACCACAATTGGCGGCATTTGCTGAAGTAGCAGCGGTGCCCCGGACAACCCTCGCGGCGCCGGAAATGAAAGTTCGTATCCGCCAGGCTCGTCGGGAAGCTGATATATCTGATGCGCTGAGGCGATGGAACCACGATAGGCGCGAACAAACACTTGCAAACGATCGCGCTCGAGCGCGTACGGATAGCCGCCAGCCAAGACGTTTGTCAGGAGGGCAACATCTCTGCCGAACCACTGAAAAGTGCCGTAGGGTCCACCAGCACACGCGATAATTCCGAGGTCAAGGCCTCGCACGATCTCATGCCGGGTGATCGGAGCCTGGTAGTATGCTACTGGTCCGAGCGGGGCTTGATCTGGTAGAAAGCCAAGAGAGGGAGCGCGTGACTCGAGCACGGTGTCAAGCACGTGCGCGGCTGTGACAAAATAGCCGCCTCCTATCGCAAAGGCCGTTCCGCAGATCTGCGTAGGTGTCGCATCTGGTGCATCGCATGCGAGAACACTCAGCGCGAAGTGGCGTAGGTCGAGTTGGCTACCGACTGTCATAGCAGCGGAGGGAAGGATTCAGCATAACGCTTGAGCTAACCTGCAAAGGGATCATATAAGAACGCTCGCGCAGCGAGCGTATTCAATGGCCCCTTTGTCAAGTTCAGCGCTCGTTGAGGCTGTAGAAAAAGCCTGCGATAGAGTCTGTGGTGAGGTGACTCGCGAAGCAACTGGCGGGTTGAAGAAGCGTCGGGCGTGGAGCGCTGTGCACATCGCGGTTGACCCTCCTCCGGTGTCCTGCCATGGCTCGCTACAAGTACATCGACACCAATCCGAAGTTCTTGGCCATTGATCTCGCGCGCCAACTGCTTCCGGGCACGTTCGAACACGCGGTCAATCACCTGCTGGATCACGCGATCGACCTCCCACGCTTCGATGAGCGATTCCAGAACGACGACACCGGCGCGCCCGCGTATCCACCGGCGATGCTCCTCAAGGTCGTGCTCGTCGCCTACGCCCATGGGATCATCAGCAGCCGGGGCATCGAGCGCGCCTGTCGCGAGCAGGTCACGTTCATCGCTCTCAGGCGACACGGCCCCGCATTTCACCACGATCGCGCACTTCGTGAGCACGGTGGGCGATGACATCGCTCGCGTGTTCGCGGCCGTGGTGGCGACCTGCGATGCCGAGGGACTGATCGGTCGCGAGCTGTTCGCCATCGATGGGGTGAAGTTCCCCAGCAACGCGGCGAAGCGACGGAGCGGGACGCGCGCCGACTTCGAGCGACAGGCGACGAAGCTCGAAGCTGCCGCGCAGACGATCCTCGCGCGCCATCGCGCAGCGGATCAGCTGTCGGCGGAGCCGACGCTGCTGGAGAAGGAGAAGCAACGCGTCGAGCGCCTGGAGAACGATGCGGCGCAGGTCCGGGAGTGGCTCCAGCAGAATCCCTTCGTCGCGGCAATGCAAGGACTGCTCACGGCGGAGTCATTGATCACGGCCGATGCAGGCTACCACAGCGACGCGAACGTGCAGCAACTCGCCGCGATGTCGGTCGACGCGCTCATCGCGGACAACGACATGCGCCGCCGAGATGAGCGCTTCGCCACGCAGGATCACCACAAAGCCTTCCACAATCCGCTGCACGACAAGGCGAATCCTGCTCCGGTGTAGGCAGCCGCCGTGTTTCCGGCGAGTGCCTGCACGTACGACGCCGAGGCGCGGACGTGCATCTGCCCGGCGGGCAAGGTGCTCAACCGGAGCGGCGCCCAGTGGGTGAATCGCGACAACATCTGGACGCGCTTTCAGGGGAAGCAACGCGACTGTGGCCCGTGCGTCCTGCGCGCCCGGTGTCTCGAGACGCCGTCGACCACGAAGGTGCGCTCCGTCATGTTCTTCCAGGGCAAGACGGCCCCGCTGCCCGAGTCGCACACCGCCCGCATGAAACGGCGCATTGATTCGCCGGAGGGGCGGCGGCGGTATGCGAAACGCTTCGGCGCCGTGGAACCGGTGTTCGGCAATATATGCCACAACAAAGGGCTCGATCGCTTCACCCTGCGCGGCCGCCGCAAAGTCGAGACGCAGTGGAAGCTGTTCTGTCTCGTGCACAACATCGAGAAACTCGCACACTACGGGTACGCGGCGTCGGTGCGGGGCACCGTTCCGAGGGGTACAACGCGCCGAAACACGGTCGTCACCGGCATTCCGCCGCCGCACGCCAGACCAGTTCCGCCGCCGCCGCGCATCGACGACGCGGCGCGGTCGGCTCGCCAGCCAATTAGGGTTTTCCTACATCCTCGTTAGCTGTCAACCGGTGGCGAGATGCTGCGCGTAGAATTGTCGCGGCGTGTATACCACGATGTCGCGCCATCCAGAAACTCGCAATAGGTGTTTATCCCCCGAGACGATCACATGAGTGCGCGCCGCGAGTGCGGCGGCAAGAAACATGTCATCTGCCGGATCGTCGCTCACGGGCTCAGAAAGCGGCGGCGCGTCAACGATCGTTGCATGTATCGTGATGTGCGCGAGAATCGGCTCCCACGCCTCGGTGACTTCCGGATGCTGTGCTCCCAGTTCAGCGCCGACGCGTTGGTATTCAGCGAGGATCTCGGGCGACAGAACCAGCGCCAGACGGCCTGCGGCCCACGCGTCCAGGATCCGTCCCGGCACGCCACCGAAGAAGACGCCAGAAACAACGACGTTCGTATCGAGAATAACCTTCACCGCGACCGGCGAACCTTGGCGAGGGCCTTGCCAACATCCGCCTGCCGCAGACCAGCGGCCTTTGCGACGCGCCGAGCATGGGTCACAAGGGGGGCAAACTCACTCAGGCTGGGCGGATCAAGGACCTTGAAGATCACGACGTCTCGGTCGGCGACGACGACGAACTGCGCGCCGGTCTTCAAGCCGAGCCGCGCTCGGATTTCTTCGGGAATCACGACCTGACCCTTGGAAGACAGAGTCGTGGTTGCAGCCTCGCTCATGGGATCTCCTGAAGTCTTACCAGTAAGGTCTCCGCTCGGCTGGCTGCCGTCAACGGGCAGCGTAGGTTGGACAGCGCGGGCCCAACGCCCACACTCCGCACGAACACCGTCTAGACCTCTGGACGTGTCCCGTTCGGCGCTGAGGCCCGCATCGCCGCCGAAGCCCGCATCCAGAGCGGGGGCGAAGCCGACGCTCGCCAGGACGCCCGCTATCAGGTCCAGGTTGAGGATGCCGGCGCCCGTCGCTGCCTTGCCGAGGCCGGCTGCCACGAACACCACCGCGAACATCGTGAGTGGCAGTAGAAACGGATCGCGGTGTCGCCTGGCGTGGATGGTCGTGGGTCTGTTCGCCCGATCGAGGGCTGTCGGGGTCCTCCGTCACTGAGGACTGAGGACCCACGCACTGATGACTGATCACAGTCACCCGTCGTCCCGATCGCTTGCGCCAGCCCCGCCAGCCCCCGCTCGATCATCCACAATCCGCTGCACGACAAGGCGGATCCTGCTCCGGTGCAGGCAGCCGCCGTGTTTCCGGCGAGTGCCTGCACGTACGACGCCGAGGCGCGGACGTGCATCTGCCCGGCGGGCAAGGTGCTCAACCGGAGCGGCGCCCAGTGGGTGAATCGCGACAACATCTGGACGCGCTTTCAGGGGAAGCAACGCGACTGTGGCCCGTGCGTCCTGCGCGCCCGGTGTCTCGAGACGCCGTCGACCACGAAGGTGCGCTCCGTCATGTTCTTCCAGGGCAAGACGGCCCCGCTGCCCGAGTCGCACACCGCCCGCATGAAACGGCGCATTGATTCGCCGGAGGGGCGGCGGCGGTATGCGGAACGCATCGGCGCCGTGGAACCGGTGTTCGGCAAACTGTGCTACAACAAAGGGCTCGATCGCTTCACCCTGCGCGGCCGCCGCAAAGTCGAGACGCAATGGAAGCTGTTCTGTCTCGTGCACAACATCGAGAAACTCGCACACTACGGGTACGCGGCGTAGGTGCGGGGCACCGTTCCGAGGGGTACAACGCGCCGAAACACGGTCGTCACCGGCATTCCGCCGCCACACGCCTGACCAGTTCCGCCGCCGCGCATCGACGACGCGGCGCGGTCGGCTCGCCAGCCAATTAGGGTTTTCCTACATCCTCGTTATACGGCGCGGGCGGAGCGGCCTGAGACTCAGTGCCAGCTCATGATATCCCAAACGGCCTGCAAGGCTAGCAGAACGCCAAGCGGCGCCCATGCCAGCGCACGCATGGCCATGGCTCGCGGAAGTCCTCGACGATAGATCGCCCATCCGCCGATCGCGAGCACGCCTTCAAGGACCAGATCGATGCCAGGATGCGCGTACAGTCCGGCCCCCAGACGGGGCCGTGCGGCCACAGCGCGAGACGGCTGGTCACCCAATCCGCCGGAAGATGACTCGCAACCAACGCGCTAATCCAGAGCGCTCCCCCCGTACCTAGCTGACAACTCCACGCGAGCATTCCACCGATTAGCGCGAGCGCGACGACCGCGATCAGCGAGTGCGAGTAGGCGTCGGCAGTTGTGCTGTTGGCAAATATGCCCATGATCGCCATTGCTAGATCGGGTGCTGTCGCCGCAATCAAACATGTCGCGAGCGGTAACTTTGGGCGCCGACCCTTCACGGCGAGCGCGAGGGCGAAGTGGCCTACGTACACGGGATCTTAGCTCGCCGTTGTCGAGGGGGGCTCGCGCCGGAGGCGCCGATCTAACCAGACCAAAACGCTGATCGGAATTATGAAACCAAGCAGGATGACACTCGGATTCATTTCGTTCGCTCGGTAGACGGGGCGCCGTATAACGCCCGAGCTAAGCTGCGGGCGAGTCAGATAAGAGTGATGCCGCAGGCATCATAAATCAATAAGTCGCCCGTCGGCTTCAGCGTTCGTTAGCCAGCACGGGCCGTGATCTCTACGGTCGGATCGCCGTCGTGGTATCCAAACGAGTCGTTCTTCTCCCGGTCGTACATCAGCCGAAGCGCGCCGCCACCACGACGCTGATGGCGAGTGCAGCGATGATCACCAGAGCCGCACCGGCGCTCATCGCGCTTCGCCCAAGAAGCCCGTGCGGCGCCGGCTTGGCCCACAGCCCGACGCCTGGTCGCTCGCCCGGCGCCAGTGGTGCGTTTCCGAAGCGGCCGAGTCGAGGTTCCTGCCCGGTGCGCAGTCGGCGAATGCTCGCGCGATGGATGGAGAACACGATTGCGGCCGCCACGATGCTTGCCGCCAGAACCGGCGCGCGAACGCCAGTGCTCCCGGCAATGAATAGGGGCAACATGAGGGCCGCGGTCAGCGCGGCGACGGCGACGTACCCCCCGACCAGGATCACCACCGCGGCGATACCGAGCACCAGAGCGGTCTGCAGCGGTGCGAGGACGATGAATACGATCGCCAGTGCGATCAGGAAAAGCGTCCGGCTCATGATTGCGCTCTCGACACTTAGGTTCGAGCTCTCGCTAAAGCTGTCCAAAAGGCACGTGACCTGCACCGTTCATACAAACCACGACGGCCTGAGTCGGCCTCAAGTCGCATAAACGTGTACCACCCGCCGTGGCTGCGCACTATCCGTCTGCGCTCGCGCTTGGCCGGAGAGTGGGGTAGGGGCAAGGGCGGTGGCGCCCGGAATGCCTGCGATCGCTCCGTACATCGTTGACCGTGTGCTGGCCATAACTCACCTGCGGGCGGGCCAAATAGAAGCGCGCGCGAAGCGCGCGCCATCCGAAGCTCGACCGTCAGGTGCAGCGTTCGTTAAGCGGCAGCCCCGCGCGACGTGAGCCATTGCTTGAGAGATCGCTGACTCTCGCCGGAGGGTCGACCCGCAAGGAGACCTTCCACGCTGATGTCTTCATCCAGGTCGGCCCAGTGGATTCCCTCACCACCGCCGATCAACCGCCAATGCGCCCGCTCGGTGGGCGATCCGTGGAGCAGTCGTGGGTACCACGCGAGTGGAACCGAGATCGTCCGCCCGTCGCTCAATTCTACGACGAGTGAGTCGTCCGTGACCGTGGCGCTGGTCGCGAGCGGCTCCGGTCGGTGCTCCTCGGAGTCAATCGTTCTCGCGGAAGAAGTCATGCCAGCTCCTCAGCAGGGTATCTCGATGCTCGATGACCAGGCTCGTGATCCGAGCCAGCTCCGAGCGATTGAAGCCACCGCTTCGTTCAAGGCGAACCGGGTCCAACCAGAATTTGGATCGAAAGGCGTCGCGCTCCACATGAATGTGCGCCGGTTCTGGCCGATCACTCGCGTAGAAGAAGAAGCGATACGGGCCAACGCCGAGCACCGTGGGCATGTGCCTGAAGTTGGCTCGATGGCCGTCGCGAGGCAACCGGTTAGGTAGCCGGCCTCTACGCCTCACCGACGGGCAGCTCAATCCGTGGTCGTGGCATGCGACGCCATCGACCTTCCGAAGCCGTCACCGAGCCGATGAGACGTTCTTGATCGCGGCTCGAAACTCCGTCTCTGGGAATCTGGCTGACCAGGGCGGTGAGCGCCCGTTGTCGACACGCATCTTCTTGCCTCAACGCGAATCGATGCTGCCGCTTGACGCCCCAGCTGCAGCGTTCGTTATACGGCAGGCGCACCGGACAACATCGGCGGTGTAGTCGGGGGTGCGGTCACCACTGGTCGGCGCCGGGCTGCAGTGTGTGGCCGGTGGAATCCCGGTAGAACAGCCCAAGATGGAGAAACGCGACTGTTGATCGTTTCACCACCTCGGCAACGAAGGGTATCCGGCGGCCCGACGAGGGCGACCGGCGACAAATTGGCCACGCGGCAAATCGACTGTCCCCAGAAGCAAATGCTCGTGCCAGATGCTATGTGGCATCACCGTCTCCGCAATAGTCGGCGCCTTGCCGGAAAACGAAGAGCTCCGTCCAGAGGTGGACGGAGCTCGCGGGAGGCAATCAGTTGCTGGCCAGTGGCGCGCCAGGACGACGCATCAATAAATGAGCATCGCGTTCTCGCGGACAAGCACCGTGAACGAGAACGGCGTCGGCGAGCGTAGGCGAGCAGCTGCAGTCCGACAGACCGCTCGACAGCAGCAACGGTCGTTAGGCCGCAGGTCGAGATCGACTACGTGCGAATGCTTCGGGGGAAGCAATTGCCGCTTCATCGCTGCGAGGCATTAGCGAAGGCCATCGATGAACGCGAAGACCGCACGCAATACCTCCGCCTCGTTCGACCGGAAGACGTAGTGATTGGAGTGCGGGATGCGGATCACGCGCGCGCCCGGTGTACCGCGCTCGAACGCCGTGATCTGCGGCATCACATCCGCGAGATACGTTGAATCTGACCGTGCGAGGGCCACGGAGTCCTTGAGCAATGCGGGCGACGGCTCACGCGGCGCGGCGAAGATCGCGAGCACCGGTCCACGAATCGCCGTGAACTTCTGCTCGCCGGCGAACAGCGAATCGGCGACAAAGTCCCGTGCGAACGGAGCCGGCGTGACATCGCGGTCTGGGCGCATCGCGAGACTCTGTGACCACGCCCGCATATCGCGCTCCATGAGCGGGAGGCTCGTCGTGAGTAGCTCCTTGAGGAGGCTCTCGAGAGCACGCGGGCTGAGCGCCGGTGACAGGTGAGCGAGCTTCCGCTGGACGTCGTACAGGTTGATCAGCGTGTTCTGCTGGGTCGAGTCATAGTACGCGTAGGCGTAGCCACCATCGAGATACACGAGCCCGGCCACGCGCTCCGCGTGTCGTGATCCGATTGAGCTCATCTCTTCGCCCGCGATCGAGTGCCCGATGAGTACAGGCATCACGAGATGCAGCGAATCGAGTACCGCGAGCACGTCGTCGGCGAGTCGGTCGGCCGAGTAGCCGGACATCGGCGCGCTCGAGCGTCCAAATCCGCGTCGTGTTATTCCGTAGACGTGGTAGCGGCCGACGAGCTTCGTGGCGAACTGGTCGAAGACATGTGCCGTATTGCCGGCGCCCGCAAGCAGGACGACCGGTCGTCCGCTTCCACCCCAATCGAGCACCTCGATCGAGACGCTCGTGTCGACGGCAACCTGTCGAATCGAGTGCGCTGACGAATCGCGCCACGCCGTCTTCGCATCGGCTCGGGCCAAGACGAGCGGCCGGGGTGTTCCGGATTGCGTCCAGGTGCCGGTGATCGTGTCGGCGCGTGGGTTGAGTGTGCCATCGAAAGTGGTGCGAGCCCGACTGAAGACGATCCGGATCGTGCGGGATGCGATCGTTATCGTGTCGGCCGTGACTGGGGTCTGGAAACCCGCCTGGTCGATGCTGAACTGCACGACCTTCACGCGACCGTTGTCACGCGCGATGTCGACGACGAGACGCAACGGTCTGGCCGGTGTCGCGAGGGTTCCTTGCCACGCACCGAGGGCGTCTTGTGCCGCGAGCAGCGTGGGGGTGGCAATCAAGGCTGCTGCCAGCGTGGAGATCAAGGATGGTCGGTGCATGAGCCCTCGAAGCCCTTTGACACTGATCTTACTAACTCGAGAGAGAAGTGCCGGTGCGGCCTAACGCCGAGCAGAAGCTGCGAGCGGATCAGATAAAAGCGCCGCGCGTCGGGCGGCGCAATCCATAGCCCGCTCGACAGCTTCATGCACCGTTAGCCACCCACATGCGCGACCGTGCCGACCTTGGCACCCGCAAGCTGCTCTCGAAGTGCGGGTAACAACGGCGACAAATCGGGAACGCGATTTGATCGGGCGTGAAGAACGATCACCGCGATGCCGCTGGCGGCGACATTCGCGCAAGAGGAGCCGCGGTACACATTCATCCAGCAGAACGCGACGAGCGAGGCCGGACTCCGAGGTCACGCCGCCGTGGCCCGCGCGAGCAGCAGATCCTTCGCGAGCTCGAGAACCGCGACGGCTTGCTCGCGCGAGACGCTCGGAAAATTGTCGAGAAACTCGTCGAGGGGATCGCCCGCTTCGAGATAATCGAGGAGCGTCTGGACGGGGACGCGGGAACCGACGAACACGGGCGTGCCGCCCATGATCTCGGGATCGCTATGAATGGGAAGCTGATCGGTCTGCATGCGGCGCTCCGATGAAGGCCCTCTTCAACTTACACCGTACTTTGGTGGCGTGGCGAACGCTCGAATTCAGCTGCGGGCGAACACATTAGGATGCAGCGGTGAAGCCGCTGCATCCATAGCTCGCCCGTCTGCTGCAATGATCGTTGTGCGGGGCGCCGGGATGCTCGTTAGCCGAGTGCGAGGAACGCGGCCTCCGAATCGGTGAGAAAGACGTGTATCTGCTCGACCCGAAAGCGGACCATTCGTGCAACATCGGCGGTGGCACAATTGCCGAGGCGAATCCAAATCACCTTGGGCGGCGGGCCTCGCAAGACACTGAGGCGTTGAAAGTCTTCATCCTTCGTGACGAGAACGAACTCGGCGCGTTTCGCGTGTTCCCAGACTGCATCGTCGGAGGCGCCACCGAGCCCAAGGCGCAGGGCGCTATCTGAATCGGGAAAGAGATCAGCGAGCAGGCGCGGAAGCTGGCCTGACAAGTTCTCGTCGAAGAGCAGTTTCACGAGTGAGACGGCTCGACGCCGATGTCAGAGGCCCGGTACGGTCGCCAGGCGTCGCTCGCGGTCGGCAGCGAACGCGAGACAGGCCACGATGTCCTCGTGGCTGAGTTGCGGAAAGTCGGTGAGAATGTCGGGTTCGGTCATTCCCCCGGCGAGATAACCGAGCACATCTCCGACGGAAATGCGCGTTCCGCGCACGACCGGCTTGCCAAACCGGACGTTCGGATCGCTGACAATGCGGTCGTGGTAATTGGGAGCCACCATGATTTGGAGAGTACGATGGCGGCTGGCGGTGGTCAAGCGGCGCGCCGTTCGGCTGCGGCGTACGTTAGCTCGCCCGGTCGAGGACTCGAACTTCCTTCTCCAGCCGAGCACCGAGATGATCGCGCTCCACCTCAAGGTCATAGCGAGCCTGCAGATTCAACCAGAAGCGATCGCTTGTGCCGAAGTACCGCGCGAGCCGAAGCGCGGTGTCAGCGCTGATTGCTCGCGTTCCATGCACGATCTCGTTCACCCGACGCGCCGGCACACTGATGTCCTTCGCCAGACGATACTGTGACAGGCCGAGCGGCTCAAGAAAATCGGCGGCGAGGATTTCGCCGGGACGCCGCGTCGAGCACCACGAGCTTTCGGAGCATGAGCTCGGCCGGAAAGCGCCGCACACGCTCCCGCTGGAAGAGGCGCTCGGTGTCACGACTCGCGAAGCTCTTGATCACCTGCAATAATAACGCTGGCCGCCCATAACGTAAAGCGTTACTAGGTGGCGAGCTAACGGATATTGAGCGCGCGCCCCTGACGGGTCATGTGGAGTTGTTGAGCAACCACAGCTCCCAGCCAGGAGGCGCTCTCATGAAACGGACGCTGAAGTATGTCGGGCTCGATGTGCACCAGGCAACTACGGGGACGACGGTGCGAGAGGAGACGGGACGCGTGATCGCGCGGACCATTTTGCCAACGGAGGCCGCGCCGATCGTGGACTGGTTCCGCGGCATGCGTGGCTCCGTCCACGTCGCGTTTGAGGAAGGCACGCAGGCGCAGTGGCTGCACGATCTGCTCGTGCCCGTGGTGGACCGGGTCCTCGTGTGCAACCGGCGCGGACAAGCCCCGCAAGGCAACAAGGGCGATCAGCCGGATGCCGACGAGTTGTCGGAATTGCTGCGCTCTGGGCGGCTCCGGGCTGTCTATCATGGCAGTGCCGATCGGGCCACGCTCAAAGAGCTGGCGCGGACCTATGCCAATCTCGTCGAGGACTCGACGCGCGTGATGCAACGGCTCAAGGCGTTGTTTCGGGCGCGCGGCATCAAGACGCCCGGCACCGCCGTCTATCAAACAGCTCGGCGCCGGACGTGGCTGCAGCAGTTGGCGGAGCGGGGCGTGCGGTTCCGGGCCGCGACATTGTACGACGAACTCGCGGTCCTGCAGCAGCTACGCCCCAAGGCGAAGGCGGCGATGCTCGCGGAAGCGAAACGAGATCCGGCGTGGGCCGGGCTGCGCAGCATTCCGTATCTCGGACCGGTGCGGGTCGCGCTCCTCCTCGCGACGCTGCAGACGCCCTGGCGCTTCCGCACGAAGCGCCACCTCTGGGCCTACGCGGGCCTCGCGGTCGTCACCCGGACCAGTGCCGAGTACGAGCTCGACGGTCAGCGGCCGGTGCGCCGCCGGCGGCGGTATGTGCAGACGCGTGGCCTCAATCGCAATCACAACCGGGTGAGAGCTCTTGTCAATTGGTGTGTAAATAGGCGTCAGGCGGCGATCCGTTCCCGGGTCGGGGTCACGGTGCAGATTCCGTCGTGAAATACGGCGCCATCGTACACGTCGGTGCAGCGGTGCGGGGCGTTCAGTTTGCGGAAATGTTGTTCGACGACGAGTAAGGTCTTCCAGATCAACGTCGTGGCGTTCTCCACTTTCTTGAAGCGCTTCGCCGCGGTCGTGCGGAGCCGCACCGCGGCAAACGGAGACTCGATCACGTTCGTCGTGCGCAGATGCTTCCAGTGCTCCTGCGGAAAGGCGTAGTACGCGACCAGGCGGTCCCAATCCCGCTCGAGGCACTCGACGGCTTTGGGCACCACGCGACGGTACGTGCGGGCAAACGCGTCGCGCAGCCGCTCCGCCGCCCGCTGTGTCTCCGCCGCGGCGATCTGCTGGAGCTGCACGGTGACTTCGGCTTGGCGTTTCGTCGGCACCAGGTCGAGCACGTTCCGCAGCTTGTGATTCCAACACCGCTGCTCGGCACTCGTCGGATAGATTGCCGCGAGAGCGCCCCAGAGGCCGAGATGCCCATCGGCGATCGTGAGCCCCGGTGGCCACCTCAAACTCCCCCACCTGTGGCCGGGTCAAACTCCTCCACTTGATGGCCGGCAGGACGAGGGGAAGTTAGTTCGCTGCCTTCTGTTTGGCTGCCCGAGCGGCAGCCTCTTTCAGCCGCCAGCTCTTGCCATCAAACTTGAGCAAATGGCCATGGTGCATCAGGCGGTCGAGGAGCGGGGTGACGACGACGACATCCCCGAGGAGTCGCGTCCAGTCCTCGAGTGGTCGGTTGGACGTGATCATCGTGGACGCTTTTTCGTGGCGAGCCATGAGGACGTCGGCGAGTTCGTCACCGGCCGTCGTCGGGAGCTTGCGCAGAAAGAGATCGTCGACCAGGAGTAGGTCTGCGGCGGCGATCTGGGCACGCAGTTTCCGAATCTCTCCCAGCTCGCGCGCCTCGGTGATGTCTTCGATGAGCTGATGCGCTTCGCGATAGAGCACCTTGTAGCCTCGACTAACGGCGGTGGTGGCAAGCGCTTTGGCGACGTGACTTTTGCCGGTGCCGGGCGGACCGAGGACGAGCACGTCTTCCTTGGCGTCAAGAAACTTGAGCGTCGCGAGGTCGAGGACGTCGCGTTTCGGGAGGCGCGGATTGTAGGTCCAGTCGAAGCTCGTGAGGTCCTTGCGGTCGGGGAGTCCCGAGAGGGTGTGGCGCCGATCGAGCAGCCGGGAGCGACGACGGTCGAGTTCATCTTGCACGAGCCAGGAGAAGGCCTCAAGAAAGCCCATCTCGTGACTGGCCACTTGCAGCGCGCGGGCTTCCAGCGTGGCCGTCATGCCGGAGAGGCGGAGATTGGTGAGGGCGCGTTCAAGCTCGGGGATGGACATCGGCATCAGCGGGGCTCCGGCAGGAGAGTGTGTGAATGCGTATCCCAGAAGTCCTGGTACTCAGCGATGGCGCGGATCGCCGGGCCGGTCTGCGTCAGCATGGGCCGGGTGGGCGACGCGTCCGGGGCGCACGTGCGTTCCAGGGCGCGCTTCACGGCGGCATAGGTGACACACTCGGCCGCAACCAGGCGCGCACAGACGGCGTCGATGTTGGCGCACGAGTAGGTGCGGACGAGATTGGTCAGGCCGTACAGCGCGCGTTGGCCCGGCCGGCCGAGATGGGCAAAGAGATGCTGCGCGAAGGCGGCGGTGTGGGGACCGATCCGCGCGGCTTTGTTCAGCAAGCGAGCCGTCTCGCGCGAGGGATTGAAGAGCCGATCCGTCTCGTCCATCGTGAAGGTCCCCTTGCGCGGGGCGATCTCGTGTCGGCGGAGCAGTTGGCCGGCGGCATCGAGGATCTCGATCTCGCGCGCGTAGAGGCGGACGGTGACCGTGCTCGTCGGCGCGGCCGGTAACGCCGAGTAGTACGACGCGCTGACTTGCACGAGCCCACTATCGTCGACAGTGCGGGTGCCTTGCGTGAAGTACTGCATGGGCATGGCCGGGAGCGCGCGAAGGTGCGGCTGCTCCTCGCGATACATCTCGAGCACTTGCCGCTTCTTGCGGCCGTGGATGCGCGTCGCGGCCCAGCGCTCTTCCCACGTCGCGAGATACACGTTCTGCGCGTCGATCGCCGCGAACCGTTTCCCTTTGAGGGCCGTGCCTTGGGTGTGCTGGATCGCGCTTTCGACGGTCCCTTTGCGATTGGGATCCCGCACGCGGCACGGATCCGCCACGACGCCATAGTGGGCGAGCATCGCCGCGTACACCGGGTTCAGCTCGGGCTCGTAGAGGTCGGGTCGGAGTACGCCCTCTTTTAAGTTGTCTAATACCACGTACGCTGGGCAGCCGCCAAACGTGCGGAAGGCCTCCTCGTGTAACCGCGCCCATATCTCTTGATTCGTCTTCCAGACGACCTTGCGAAAGCTCTTCCCGGAATACTTGAGCGTCATCACGAACAGGTACGGTCGCTTGTAGTGATCGGGCTTCCACAGCGTCAACGCCCCTTGGCCGTAGTCGACTTGGGCCTCCTCGCCGGGCAGGTACGCCAAGACATCGAATCGCTCCGGTTCGCGCCGTCGCAGCGTGGCAACGAACCGTTTGACGGAGTTGTAGTGATGCGTGAACCCGTGCTCGTCCACGAGCTCCTGGTAGAGACTCACGGCGTTGCGCCCGAGTTGGACTTGGGTCTCGAGCCACGCGCGATGGGGCTCGCACGCGGAGGGCGTCCATCGGGGCGTCGGCGCCGTGACCGTCGCCTGCGCGACGACGTCTCGCTCCGCCAAAGCCGGTGGCCGGGGTGGAGGAGTTTGCGCAACCGCCTCGTCAAAGCCGGTGGCCGGGGTGGGGGAGTTTGACGCATTGGGGGCCGGGCCCCGCGCGTACCGGCGGATCGTCTTTCGATCCACGCCCGTGCGTCGTTCGATCTCTCGGTGCGTCGCGCCGCTGGCCAGCAGCGTCTCGACCATGATGCGTCGATGCGGTTTCAAGACGTTCACTCCGTGGTTACTCCCCGAAAAAGAGTCGAGGAGGAGTGTACGTCCTGCCGTTTCGGCGCCTCGGATTAGGCGCCGCTACCCATCAGCGGGTGGGGGATTTTGAGGTGGCCACAGGTGGGGGAGTTTGGGTGGCCGCCGGGGTCGTGAGCTTGGGGGCGCAGAGCCCGCGCGCCTTCAGGTCGCGGAGCACGGCGGTCCAGCTCACCACCGATTCCCGCTCGCCACTGGTCACCGCGAGGACGTGTTTCCGCCCCTCCGCGTCGGCGCCGATCAACACCAGGAGCGCCGCCTTGCTATGCTCAAGCCCCGCTTTCACATACACGCCGTCCGCCCAGAGATACACCAGCTTGAGGGCGCTCAGGTCGCGCCGCTGCCACACCGCATACTCCGCCTGCCACGTCGCCTTGAGGCGCACAAGCGAGCTCGCACTCAGCGGCGCCCCGTCGCCCAACAGGCCGCGGAGCGCGAGTTCGAAATCCCCGAGCGCGAGGCCATGCAAATACAGCTCGGGCAACAGCGTGCTCAGTTCCTTGGTGCGCCGCTGAAAGAGCGGCAGCAGGCGGCTCACGAACAGCTCATCCAGGTCGCGCACCCGTGGCCGGCGCACCACGATGGTCCCATTCATGAGCGCGAGGGTCCGCGGCTTCCCGTGCCCGTTGCGCGCCCCGGCCGGCGCATCCACCGCGCCACGGCGCGCGGACTTCGCTCGACCGAGCAGCTCGGTCACCTCTTCTTCCAACAGCTGCTGAATGAATCCTTGGACATGCATCCGGGCAAAGGATTCCAATGTGTCCCACGTCGCGCTTGACGTGGCTGGCTCATCCTTCATCTTCTTCATGGGCGGTGGCTCCTTTTCGTTGCCGGGATTCTCCCGGGGGTGATTGGCTCACCCGAGAAGGTGTCACCGCCTTCCGTCTATTTCCACACCTTTCGACATTAGCTCCCGCGTGGTGAAGGATGTGTTCAAAGGTGCCGCCACGGCCGCGTTGCGGGAGTGGTATCAGGGATTGGTCAGCCGCGGCATGCGAGAGGAACTGGCGCGGGTGACGCTCGCGCGGAAGCTCGCGGCGATCACGTTACGACTGTGGAAACGAGGAGAACGCTACGATCCAAGGCAACTGACGGTGCAAGCGACCTAACGTCCGCGATCCCGGACCCCCCGGTGTCAGGATAGTTGTCGTACGACCGCAGTAGCTTAAGCGGTCAAACGTAGAGCATCCTCGGGGGTCAAAGGTGGGTAGTGTCATGCCGCAATACAGTCCGGCGTTCAAGGACCGAATGCTGCGTCGCTTGATCGGGCCGTCGGCGATGAGTGCCAACGCCCTCGCGCACGAGGTCGGTGTCGGTCAGCCTCTCTCTCGCGATGGCTGCGGGAAGCGCGTAACGTCGAGGGCATGGGTTCCTCGAAGAAGAAGAAGAAGCGGTGGACGGGCGCGGAGAAGCTCCGCGTGGTGACCGAAGCGCGCGGCTTGAGCGAGAATGAGCTGGGCGCGCTGCTCCGGCGCGAAGGTCTCCACGCCGCCGAACCGAGGAGCGCCAGCGCGACAGCAGCGACGGATACGGAGCGCATGCTTAGATGTCCATGATGGTCGTGATGGTCGTGAGCCGCCCATCCGCAGCGTGGCAAGTTCAGCGTTCGTTAAACAGCAGCGACGCCGGAGCCGAGCAGGTCGCGCAAGAACTCCGGAGCGAGATCGGCGCCGTTGGGCCACGCGACGGTGCGAATCTCCGGATCGATGCGCACCTGCGCGAACAAGCTGACGTCGCGTAGCGGCTCGAAGACGGCTCCGTCAAGGTAGGCCTGGAGATCCACTTCGCCTTCGGTACCGTCGCTCAACTGGACCCAGAGGCGGTGGCCGCCCCGATGTTCGACTTTGCGGACGTTCAGCATGTCTTGCGCTCCTCGAGGGGAAACTACTCTAACGGAGGAATCGGCGCGAGCGGCTGGCCGGCGCGGGCGCGGTCCCAGTCCGCCAGCAGTTCGTCGCGGTGGAGCTCAAGCCATTCGAGCACAAGCGCGCGGGCGCGTTTCGGGAATTCACCACGCACCTGCCCGTCTCGGATGGTGACGGTAATCTCGAACTCGCCGTAGGTGGCGTGAAAGTGCGGCGGATCGTGATCGCGGAAGAGGATGGCGATCGCGATGCCGAGGAACCGAGAGATGACAGGCATGCCTGATCTTAAACCATTTCTGTTGCTGCTTAACGCCGCAGCTTCAGCGTTCGTTATACGGCAGGTCGAGGGATCAAGGCTCTGGAATTTCGAGATCGCGGCAGATCTGTCGAGCTAAGTATTCGTTGATCTCACGGTGCCGAGGCACGGCGGAACTCTTTCGCTTCGCGCGATGCACGAAAACTGAATGGCTGCCGCCTTCACGAAGAAGAGAGCAGCCATGGGCCTCGAGGTGCCTAATGAGATCGATCCGCTTCACACGACGTTACGCGGTCAGGCGCAGCGGCTCGCGAATAACGTCCGCGCCGCGAAGATCTTCCTCGGCGAGTGCACGGTTGGCTTCCAGGACGAGGGCGACGGCCTCAGGCAGATTCGAGCGCGCTTCTTCGAGAGTCGCACCCTGCGTGTTGGCGCCGGGAAGCTCTTCGACGAAGCCGATATACCCTTCGGGGACTTGGCGGAACACCGCCGTGAATTGAAGAGTCATGCTCTTAATGTAACATGTGGTCAGGTTGCCGTATAACGCCCCAGCGAAGCTGCAAGCGAGTCAGATAGAGCGAGCGCAGCGAGCAATCAATAGATCGCTTGTCAGCTTCAGCGTTCGTTAGGCCGCGGGTCGGGATCGCTGCTTGCCTTCTGCTTCTTCGCCTGGATGATTTGAATGTCCATGGGGTCAAGCCAGACTGGCCCGAAGACTCCGCGGCTCGTCAAGTTGCTGACGGTCTCGCGTATGTATGGAAAGAGTATTCTCACTCCGGCGCCGTGCAGAAAGTCGACGGCAGTGTCGTCTGCCATCGTGGGCGGCCTTACGAAGAACGCACTGTATGTCACAGCCACTTTCACAGGGATGTATCTCGAATCGGGCTCGATGGTTAATCGCAGCTGTAATTCAAGAAATTCGCCTCGAGTGCCAACTCCTCCCTGCACATCAACAGCCATTGCCACCGACTGCCCAAGCGCGACCGGAAGTGGCGGCGAGCTAATCTCCTTCTCTTCGTAAGTTGCGGCACGCAGCGCGATCCGGTCGAGGCGCACCGGCAGTTTGCTCAAGTCAGTCGCGGCCGTCGCCTGCGGTTTGTCTTTGGTCTTCTTCGACACCTTTCTATCCTAGCCCTTCGCCAGTAGGCACGCTTCGGCTGCACGTTCGATATCAAAGTCGGCGATCGGCACGTGTTCCTCAGAAAGAATTCTTGCGACTCCGAGCTGTGCCGCCGGAGGCGGCTGAAAAGTCAGATTAATTGTTGCGTGCACGAAGAAGTTTGTGACGTGAGAAACGTCGAGCGCTTTTGTTGTTTCCCACCACCGTGCCGCCCGCTGTTGTTGTTCTAGGTGTTCGGTCGGTTCGATGTCGATGCGTACTGTAGCGTCCAGTGCTTTTGCCAGCGCAACGAGTGTTGTCAGACGAAGGTTCCCGTCTCCAGCTTCAATTCTGGCAATCGCTGGTTGCTGCGTCCCCATTCGCTTCGCCAGACTGTTCTGACTCAGGCCGCGCAGCCGACGCAGGCGCATAACAGCCTCGGCGACGTCAGACGCCGGTCGACGAAGCCATGTAAGCCAGAAGCCTCTCGCTCCTGAACCCAGCCGCTTAGCGATCAGGGATGAAGAGTGGGGCGCAACCTCCATTCCTTCCTTGAGCGGCGGCGAGTAAGGCGCAACAGCGGTTGAAGTCGTCATCGTCGCGCTTCCACTTTTTCTTGTGGACCGCGTGGAGGAACTCGGCTTGCTTGTGTTCACGCTCTTTGATGTAGAAGTAAAGACGCCAGCCGCTCGGCTTCGCCTTGAGGACAATAAACGCTGTGCTCTTATGCGCTCCATGGCACTTGTACTTAACGGTCTCAAGCTCCGGATTGCCTCGGTTTCGGTCCGGGGGGAAACCGGAGGCGCGAAGCTTTCTCAAAGCGTCGAAGACGTCCGCCAATTCCTCGTCGTTCGCGGTAGCGTAAGCGTCGCTGCACGGCCTCTCAGCACCGTTGCGGAGGACAATCTCAAATAATTGCCAGTCGTCGGCGGCGGCCTCGCGATTATAACGCATGCGTTATACCGCTAAGTATGGCGACCGGTTCCGATATTAGCAAGAACGGCAGAGCTCGCATGGAATCCAAATGTTCCGGTCGATGTCCTTTGGGAGGCGGCGCCGGTCTAGGTCCAATCAATGAAAGGGTGCCCGAAACCTGGTCCGGAGCTTCGCGGACTGAGGTGCCCGAAATTAAAGATGCTCGCGGGCGACTAGCAATTGCTAATCACGATGCTTGGCGCGGCCTAACGCGGTCAGCTAACCTGCAGCCGAGTCAAATAAGGGCGAGCGCAGCGAGCACACAACAAATCGGCTGTCAGGTTCAGCGTGTGTTAGGCTCCCCGGATACAGATCTATTCGTGAGTACTCATCACGCCAAGTACGACAAAGAACAGCAGGGCCGGAACCAAAAGGGAGGTAACGTTTGCCAGCGTTCGCCACCCTCCACCGCGGAGGCGCCAACCCTCCGTGTAGTAATAGGTCGCTCCCGCGACGCCGCCCAGGCTGAACGTCATACCAAGAAGCATGAGTGTTGCCGTAAAAATCCCGCCCGAAAAAAAGTCGCGGCCGCCGCGTGTGACGAGATTGAATGCCGTCCAGACGAGGCAAATCCCGGCTCCTTGAAGGATGCGCGCACTAAGACTGAAACCGCTGGCGATGTGGGAGAGTTTCACGATAGAGGTGCTCGATGGTGCGCCTAACAGACTGTTGAAATAGCTGAACAGGAGTCCGATCACTTCGAGGGCCGGACGGCCTTTAAACGCAAACGGCGCAACAGCTTTTGAACGCAGAGGACGCAGAGAACTGCAAGAGAACTGCAGAGAACTGCAGAGAACTGCAACAGAAAACTGCAAAAGAGAACTGCAAAAGAATGCTGCAGAGAACTGTAAGAGAGAACTGGAAGCGTACGGAAGAGGGAAGCGCGTATCGGTGGAATGAACCGTGCTTGCCGAGTCCACAATCATTCCGCCCATATCGTTGATGATCCCGACCTGAGCGATACCATCGGAGCCTCACGACGGCATCATCCAAGCCTTCCAGGCGAGACAATCCTTCACGGTTCTCTGCAGTTCTCTTGCAGTTCTCTGCGACCTCCTGCAGTTCTCTGCGTCCGCTGCGTTAAAAAGCTGGTCTATCGGTCACAGAGATCCTTCGCTTTCGCTCAGGATGACAGGCCGTCGCTCAGGATGACAGGCGTCGCTCAGATCACGATCGTCGCAGCCGCGTAACCGATTGCTGGCGATTCACTCGTATTCCAACAGTCGGCCCAACACCAAGTAGGTGGTCACTATACGCTGCAGAAGCGCACAAGACAACCGCGACGCTTGCGGCGTAGCAACGGCGACATATGAGGTTGCACATTGGATGTTGCGCAGCCCCAACCGCTTGCCCCTCGATAGCCAACGGCACCTCCGTCGCTATGCTGCGTGCGGTCGCGGCGTAACACGCAGAAACGGACAGAAAACTCATGAGCAGGCTCAGGATGGGCACAGTCCCCTACAGCGCATCCGCCGGACTGCGTACGCCCAAGCCGCCGCGATTGAGGACAGGCGTGTAGATCATCGTCGTGCGCAGATCGCTGTGGCCAAGCAACTCCTGCACTGTCCGGATGTCAGCGCCGGATTCGAGCAGGTGGGTGGCGAAGGAATGACGAAGCGAATGACAGGTCGCGCGCTTGGTGATCCCCGCCGCAGTCACTGCGTTCTTGAACGCACGCTGCACGGCGCTTTCGTGCAGGTGATGACGCCGGCGGACGCCGTTGGCGTCGGTGAAGGTACGGGAAGCGGCAAAGAGATACCGCCACCGATACTCCGCCTCGGCGTTCGGATACTTTCTCGAGACCGCAGCCGGCAGGTCGGTGGTGCGCACCCCAGCGCGGGTGTCGCGTCGAAAGCAATCCTGCTCCGCGGCCAATAGCCGGATGAGCGGTGCCACGCAGCGTTCCGCCAGCGGCGTGCGGCGATCCTTGCCACCTTTCCCATCCCGCACGACGATCTCTCGACGATCGAGGTCCACATCCTTGACCCGCAGCGTCATGCACTCCATGAGCCGGAGGCCGCTTCCATACATGATAGCGGCGCAGAGTCGCACCGGAGTCTCGAGCTTCGTCAGGATCGCGCGGACCTCGGCCACGCTCATCACGACGGGCACATGCCGGGATCGCCGCGCCGGCTGAATGCCCTCGATGCGCGTCAGCGGTCGCTCGAGCACGCGGTCGTACAGAAACGTCACGGCCGAAAGAGCCTGGTTCTGCGTGGATGCCGCGACACGCTCCTCGGTCGCGAGAGAAGAGAGAAAGCGTCGAACCTCCGTTTCCCCGAGATCCCGCGGATGGCGCCTCTCGTTATAGATGATGTATCGACGGATCCAATGGACGTAGGCTTCCTCAGTCCGGCGACTGTATCGACGTTCGCGCAACCGCCGCCGCACGATTTCCATCAACCGGAACCGGCGCTCCGGATCGGGGAGGGCCGTGAGATGCGCAAGCGGAATGAGTGGCGGCTGGGACATGTCGGGAATATCCGCGATAGAGTCTGGCCGCTGGGACCGTTCGACCGCCAACGCCACCACCGAAACTCGTGGGCCCACGGCTGTGGCTGCCTTGCCGAGGCCGGCTGCCATGAAACTACGGGCAGCGGCTCACGCCGCTGCCCGTAGCTCATCCTCTCCCCCCACCTGGCGACCCGCGCCCCACCTTCAACCGCTTGCGCGGCTCTCCCTTTCGCGGTGTCGCCGGCCATTCGTAAAGCAGTCTTCGTGCCATGAGGTGACGGGCAGGCGGGCGACGTGACGTGGATCACCGACCGTTACGCGGGCGTATATTCGATACAGACGCGCGCGCCGCAGCCGTCGCCCATCGCCTCATCGATCATCGCATGCGTTTCTTGCCCCTCTTTGCTCTCGCCATCGCCTTCGGCACCAACGGCACACCAAAGCCGCCGGCGCGGGTGCCTCTGTTGCCGCCGCCACCGGTGCCCCGTGAATTTCGCGCCGCGTGGGTCACGCCCATCTGGGACCGCGGCTTCAAGGACTGGCCATCGGCCCCGGGGTTGTCGCCCGACTCGCAACGCGCCGAGTTGCGCGTGCTCTTCGATCAGGCGACGGCGATTGGATTGAACACCATCATCCTGCACGTTCGCCTCGCCGGCGATGCAATGTATCCGACGACGTACGCGCCCTGGTCGGTGTATCTCTCCGGAAAGTCTGGCGTGGCACCGTCGCCGGCGTACGATCCGCTCGAGTTCGCAGTCACCGAAGCGCACGCGCGCGGGCTCCAACTGCACGCCTGGTTCAATCCATTCCGCGCCATGCTGCCGGTGTTTGCCGGCAAGGCCGCGGCGTCGCACGTCACCAAGCGTCATCCGGAGTGGATCCGCAAGTACGGGTCGGAGACCTGGATTGATCCAGGCGACCCCGCGGCCCGCCAGTTTGTCCTTGCATCTATTCTCGATGTCGTGAAACGCTATGACATCGATGGCGTCCACCTCGACGACTACTTCTATCCGTATCGCGAGTCGCGGACGGTCACGCGGCGCGTACACCGGAAGCGTGTGCGCGTCCACGAGGATATTCCATTCCCCGACGACAAGACCTGGAAGAAGTACGGCAAGGCCGAGGGCTTTACGAATCGCGACGCCTGGCGGCGCGATAACATCGACCAGTTCATTCAATCACTTTATAAAAGTGTGAAAGCCGAGAAGCCGGCGATGCTCGTCGGCATCTCGCCCTTCGGCATCTGGCGTTCCGGCACGCCGCGCGGCATCACCGGGCTCGACGCATTCAGCGAGATCTACGCCGACTCCCGGCGCTGGCTCGAGCAGGGCTGGCTCGATTACATCACGCCGCAGCTCTACTGGGAGGTAGGCGGCGTGGAGGACCGATTCCGCGTGCTCGACGCCTGGTGGCGCTCGGAGAATCCGCTTGGACGCTATGTGTGGCCGGGCCTGTACACGGCGCACGTCTACGGCGGCCGCGATGCGTGGCCCGCGGACGCAATCCGTACGCAGATCGAATCGATTCGCGATTCGCGTATCGGCACCACGGACGCGCCAGGGCATGTGCACTTTCGCCTCAGCGCGCTGCTGGCCGACAACGATCGCCTTGGCGCGGGTCTCGCGTCGGCCATGTACCAGCAGCGCGCGATGGTCCCGTCCTTTCCGTGGCTCGGTGCCACCGTGCCCGCCCCGCCGTTCCTGACCGTCGTCAGCGGCGACAAACCAATCTCCCTGAGCATCACCCCAGGAGATTCCGTTCCCGTTCGCTGGTGGCTTGTCCAAACTCTGGGGCGCGACGGTCGCTGGAACACCTCGTTGACGCCGACTGGCGAAGGGCATCTGCTCGCTGGGGCAATCGGCACATCCGGCCCGAGCGAAGTGGCCGTCACGGCGATCAGCGCCACTGGCGTTGCGAGTCAACCCGCGCTGATTGCACCTTGACGCCGTCTACGACGACGCCGTTTACGACGGTGCTCATGACCCTCACCCGCATTCATATGCTCCGCCCGCTCGCGCTGGTGTCTTTCCTGCTCGCCCCAACGCTTGGCCTCGCGCAGCAACGCACGCCGGCGCCGGCGCCGACGCCGGCCGCCGCGTTCGATTCGACGCGGTACGCGAGCGCGCCGCGCGAGCTGCGCGGAATGCGCTGGCGGCTGGTGGGGCCGTTCCGTGGCGGACGCGCGGTCGCCGTGACCGGCGATCCCACCAAGCCGAGCGTCTTCTACTTCGGCTCGGTGAATGGCGGCGTCTGGAAGTCGACGAACGGCGGCACGAGCTGGCGGAACATCACGGATGGCACATCGAACATCTCGTCGGTCGGCGCGATTGCCGTTGCCCCGTCCGATCCCAACGTCATCTATGCCGGCGGCGGTGAAGCGGATCTGCGCGAAGACTGGACGTACGGCGACGGCATGTACCGCTCGACGGATGCGGGCCGCACCTGGACGCACCTTGGGCTCGATGACGCACGCCACATTGCGCGTATCGTCATCGACCCGCGCGATCCGGATCGCGTGCTCGTTGCGGCCATGGGACATGCCAGCGGCCGAAACGGCATGCGCGGCGTGTATCGCTCCAAGGACGGCGGCCGGACCTGGGAGCGCATGCTCTTCGTGGATGATTCCACCGGCGCCATCGACCTCGCCATGGACCCCAGCAATCCGCGCATCGTGTATGCGGCCATGTGGCACATGCAGCGCACACCCTGGGGGTTCACCGCCGGCCACGGCAGCGTGTGGAAGACGACCGATGGGGGCGACACGTGGCGTGATCTCACCGCCAATCCCGGCATTCCGAAGAATCCGCTCGGCCGCATCGGTGTATCGGTGTCGCCGGCGAATCCGGAGCGCATCTACGCGACGATCGAGTGTCCGCCGGAAGACTCCACCGGCGGCATTTTTCGCTCCGACGACGGCGGTGCCAGTTGGCACCGCACGAGCGGCGATCAGAAGTGGATGGTGCGCCCCTGGTACTACAGTGTCGTGACCGCCGATCCCTCGGACACGAACACCGTGTTCGTCATGAATCTGTCGACGTGGAAGTCCACGGACGGAGGCCATACCTTCTCGCGCATCCGCTTACCACACGGCGACACGCACGCCCTGTGGATTGATCCGCATGATTCGCGTCGCATGATCAGCGGCAACGACGGCGGTGCCACGGTGAGCCTCGACGGCGGCGCGAACTGGTCGTCGATCATGAACCAGCCGACGGCGCAGTTCTATCACGTCACGACCGACGACCAGTGGCCATACCGCATCTTCGGCGCGCAACAGGACAATACCACCCTGTCCATGGCCAGCCGCTCCGATGACGGCACGATCACCGCCATGGACTGGTATGCGGTTGGAGGCGGCGAAGCGGGATACATCGCGCCCAAGCCCGGCAACCCGAACATCGTCATTGCCGGCACGTACACCGGCACCATGACGCGCTACGACGTGCGCACCAAACAGGCGAAGGACATCTCGGTCTGGTTGAACAACTACGACGGCTGGGCGGCGCGCGACGTGCCGAACCGTTTCCAGTGGACGTATCCCATTCTCTATTCGACGCACGATCCGCGCGCGCTGTACACGACGGCGAATCGAGTCTTCCGTTCGATGAATGACGGCGACAGCTGGGAGGCGATCAGCCCCGACCTCACACTGCACGACCCCAAGACGCTCGGCCCGGCCGGTGGACCGATCACCTACGACATGACGGGCACCGAGTGGTACGCGTCGATCTTTGCGTTCGCCGAGTCGCCGCTCACCGCCGACGTGCTCTGGGCCGGCTCGGACGATGGGCTCATTCACCTGTCGCGCGATCGCAGCAAGACGTGGATCAACGTGACGCCTCCAAATTTTGGCACGTACACACGTGTCTCGATCATCGAGCCGTCGCATTACGATGCCGGCACGGCGTACGTGGCTGCGAACCGATTCCAACAGGATGACTTCGCTCCGTATCTCTACAAGACGACTGACTACGGCCATACCTGGACGAAGATCACGACCGGCATTCCGAACGGCGCCTACACACGCACCATTCGCGAAGATCCGGCACGTCGGGGGCTGTTGTTTGCCGGCACGGAAACAGGGATCTACTACTCGACTGATGACGGCGCGCATTGGACGTCGCTGCAGCTCAATCTGCCGCGCGCTGCCGTGCGTGACCTGCATATCCACGGCAGCGATCTGATCGCGGCGACGCACGGACGCGCCATGTGGTTGCTCGACGACATCACCCCGCTCCGTCAGCTCACCGACGGCGTGCGCGGCGAAAGTGTACACCTGTTCACCCCCGACACCGTCGTCCGGTTCGCCGGCGGTCATGCGCGGACGGAAACGGCCGGCGAGAATCCGCCCGATGGCGTGATCGTGGACTACTGGCTGAAGCGCGCGCTCGCGCCGCACGACAGTGCACGTATTGAATACATCGACGCAGCCGGCAAAGTGCTTCGGAGTTTCTCCAGTGCGCCGGCACCCGATTCGATCACCTCTGCCGCGGCCGAGAAGTCACGCGGTATGCGCAGCGTGGAGGATGACACGCTCGCCTTTGCCCCGAGCGATTCCACGGTCACCGTGCGCGCTGGACTCAACCGTTTCGTCTGGGATCTGCATTATCCGGATACGCGCGAGGTGAAGGATGTCGTGAATGACGAAGGGTCTACGCGCGGCCCGGTCATTGCCCCGGGAGCGTACACCGTTCGCCTCACTGCCGGCGGCAAGACGTACACGCAGCCGTTCATCGTGCGCGGTGATCCGCGACTCAACACGACACAGGCAGAGTACGATGCGCAGCTTGCGCTGGCACTCGAGGTGCAAGCAAAGACCAACGAATTGTCAGACGCGGTCGAGCGGATTGTGACAATCGAGAATGCACTCGGCGAGCGCACCGGCGCGGCGAAGGGCCAGTCGTACGCCAAGCGCCTGTCGGATGCGGCGAAGCCCATGCGCGACAAGCTCGTCGCGATCCGCGATTCACTCGTCGAGAGCCACTCGCACGCCGATCAGATCACGCTGCATTATCCGGTGCGGTACTACAACATGCTGCTGTCGCTCGCTGGCATGGTGCAGTCGGCTGATGCCGCGCCGACGGCGCAGGAGGGCGCCATCTATCGCGATATCGCGCCCAAGGTGGACCAGCAGATCGCGCGGCTGCACGCGTTCGAGTCCCGCGATCTCGCTGCGTTCAACGCGCTCATGCGCGAGCTCAATGTACCGGGAGTGACGATGCCGGCGCCGGCAATCGTGCCGTGACGTGCGCGCTGCCGTAATCACTCGGCCCGGCGGCCCGAACGTCCTCGAGGTGCGAGAGCGCCCCACGCCCAAGGCCGGGCCGGGCGAGGTACTGGTGCGCGTCCACGCATCGGCGCTCAATCGCGCCGACTTGTTGCAGCGCGAAGGGCGTTATCCTGCGCCCCCCGGTGCGCCGGCCGACATTCCCGGCCTCGAGTTCGCCGGTGAAGTGGCCGAGATCGGGTCGGATGTGCAGAGGTGGCGCGAGGGCGACTCCGTTTTCGGCATCGTCGCCGGCGGTGGCAATGCCGAGTATCTCGTGGCGGATGCCGATGCGATCGTGCGGGTGCCGGAGAACCTGACGTGGACCGATGCCGCGGCGATTCCCGAAGCGTTCATCACTGCGCACGACGCCATGGTGACACAGGCTGGACTCCGCGCCGGCGAACACGTGCTCATTCACGCGGTCGGCAGCGGCGTGGGGCTCGCGGCCACGCAGCTCGTGCGCGCCTATGCGGCGACACCGTTCGGCACAGCGCGCACTCCTGAGAAGATCGAACGCGCACGCGCCGCTGGTCTCGCCGACGGCATCGTCGTACGTGATGACACGGACGTGATCCTTGCTGCCGTGGAGCAGTGGACGGCAGGGAAGGGCATTGACGTGACGCTCGACCTCGTCGGCGGACCGTACGTTGGGGCGAGCATTCGCGCGTCCGCGGCGCACGGGCGAATCATGCTGGTGGGCACCGTCGCCGGCGCCACTTCGACCATCCCGATCGGTGTGGTCCTCGGCAAGCGACTCACACTCAAAGGCACGGTGCTGCGCGCCAGACCCATTGGCGAACGGCGGGCGGCGACGGCGGCCTTCGCCCGCGACGTTGTGCCACTGATCGAGCGCGGTGTTGTGGCGCCGACGGTCGATTGCGTCTTCGAGCTGGAGGAGATTCGCGCCGCGCATGAGCGACTGGCCACCAACGCAACGTTCGGGAAGGTAGTGCTGCGAATCAGTTGAATGCGGCGGCGCCACGGCTCGCCGGCTAGCGCACCAGGGCGACTTTACTGGCTGGTCCGGGCAGCGTATCGAACGCCAGGAAAAAGGCGGCTTGTATGCCGAACCCCCATTTCACCAGCAGGAAGAACCACAGGCCGTATATGAGCAGCAGGAACACCACAAAAAGCGACCGACCGATTCCCTTGAACATCGCCGACACGCCCATGGCGGCGGCTGCATGACTGAACACGAACTCCGTCACGAACAGCATCGGCAGGCCGGCGACGAAGGCGGGGCGAAGGCGCTCGACGAACTCCGGACTGATCCACGTCGCGACGAGGAGCGCCAGCAGCGACCACTCGCTCAGGCCGAAGGCGAAGAGCCCGTTGGCAACGGGCCGAAGACTGGTTGCGATGGCGCTGCGCGCGACGGGTGCGTCGTGCAGCGGACGCTGCTGCTGGGCGCGCGGCCGCTCAGTCAAAGCGCCCCGTCATCACGCCCAGGAAGATCCCGGCGGTAACGACGCGAACCTCTTCGGCTGGGTCCGGCGGCGCCACGCGAGGTCAAGCGATCTGGACGGCGGGTGACTGTGATCAGTCATCAGTCAGCGGTGCTCAGTCATCAGTCGCGCGGCTACGCGACGGGTTCTCGCTCGGGCCAGCCTCCGTGGCCGCGCGTTCTTTTTTGGTGGTGGATGGTCGCGGATCTCTTCGCCCGATCGAGGGCTGTCGGGGTCCTCAGTCACTGAGGACTGACGACCCACGCACTGATGACTGATCACAGTCACCCGTCGTCCCGATCGCTTGCGCCAGCCCCCGCCAGCCCCCGCTCGATCATCCGCCGACTGCGCGGCAGTCGTCCGCAGGTATCACTGACAAAGCAGGATTAAAGAAGGCCGTCCGGCCCTCGAAGGCCCCCTCGGAGCTGTGGGAATCAAGTGCTTACTGTGCCCATCGTGCCGCACCCATCGTGGCACACCCGCCGCACTGCATTCCCAGTTGTCCTGCACCCGGCTGCTCTAACCCGTTGCTCAGCCGGGCTTTGACTCCTGTGTTGCAAGCAGTCAGCGCCTCGCATGACAAGTGCTTTCCACGGGATCGAACTCTCATCAGCACACGTCGCTCGGAAAATGCGAGCGACCGTTCGCTACCATATCTTTACTAATAACCTTTCATGGCGTCGCCCGCGATTGGAACTGCCGCCTCCGTTGGTACGCACGGGATGAACGCTGCGTGCGGCACCGATAGACCGTTGGCCGCCGGCGCCGAGGCGCCCGTCATGGCGGGGTGGCACGCGATGGCGAGGTCCGGCAGCTGCGAGGAGGAAGTCACCAAACGCCTCGCCGCGCAGTTCAAGCTACCAGTAGCCAACTTCGCCGATCGAGAGCCATCGGCGATCAAGGTGCTTCCGGAAAAGGTCGCGCGGAAATACCACGTGTTTCCACTCCGGGCCACCAAGGGAACACTCGTCGTCGCATCTTCCGATCCGGTCGACCTCGGGGCGGAGCAAGCGATCGCGTTCAGTTGCGGGCGGCGCGTGATGTTGGAAGTGGCATCGCCTGGTCGTATCGAGGAAGCGATTGCTCTCGCCTACGGAAATACCGACGTCGTCGATCAGCTGTTGAGGAGCATGCCCGACGCGCCTGAACCCGAGGTGCGGGTCGTCGAGTGGTCGGAGCTTGTTCCCGACGTCAAGAAGGCGGCAGAGGAAGGTCCCGTCATCAAGCTCACGAACCTCGTCATCGCCGAAGCGATAAAGGCGCGCGCCAGCGACATCCACATCGAGTCCGATCAGGATGGTGGGCGTGTGCGCTTCCGCGTGGACGGCGTGCTGGAGAGGTTCATGCGCCTCCCGCTCGCGGCGCTCGTGCGGCTCGTATCGCGTATCAAGGTGCTCGGGAACATGGACATCGCCGACCACATGCGACCGCAGGACGGCCGCATTCGCATAACGCTCGGCACCGAGACCTTCGATCTGCGCGTGTCGACGGTTCCCACAACGATCGGCGAGAAGTGCGTGATGCGCATTTCTCGCTCGCAGCACTCCTTCTCGCTCGATGCACTGGACCTACTGCCGCGCGAGATCAGTGGCCTCCGCGCACTGCTCAAACACAGGACCGGCATCGTCATCATCACCGGACCGACTGGGTCGGGCAAGACCACCACCCTGTATTCCGCGCTCCAGGACCTCGCCATCGGTGCGCTCAACGTCTCTACCGTCGAGGAGCCGGTCGAGCAACTCTTGAACGGCATCACGCAGATCCAGGTGGACGAGAAGCAGGGCCGCACGTTCGCCGGCGCGCTGCGCGCGCTCCTGCGTCAAGATCCAGACGTCATCCTGGTCGGTGAGATGCGGGACCTGGAGACGGCGGAAACGGCGGTACGAGCAAGCATGACCGGACACCTCGTTCTCACTACCCTGCACACGAACGATGCTATCGGCACTACGCATCGCCTGATGGACATCGGCCTCGATTGCGCGAGCATCGCCGCAACCCTTCGGGGCGTTGTGGCTCAGCGGCTCGTGCGGCGGTTATGTTCGCACTGCGCGAGGCCGGTGACGTGTCTCGACGATCTACCGGAGGCCGAGCGGGCCCTTGCCGATGCCTACGACGTCTTGCCGGGGCGCACCGCGCCGGGGTGCGATCAGTGCCGCGACGGATACTTGGGTCGGATCGCGATCATGGAGATTCTCGACGTGTCGCCCGAGCTCTCCGACATCATCGGACATGGCGGTCTCGCGGCTGATCTCCGGCGTGAGGCCGATCGGCAGGGAATGCACACGCTGCGCGATTCGGCGCTCGATCGCGTCCGGATGGGCGATACGTCGCTCGAGGAAGTGGAGCGGGTGCTCGGCGCGAGCGCCTGTGCGATCGAGAGGCCACACGACCGGAGCGGCACCGTGCTCTCATGGAAGAAGATCGCAATCGCTTGATGATGGTCGGGCGAGCCGCGCAGCACTCTTCAGCAGCCCGCAGCCGTTGGCTCAGCGCGGATCTCGCTGACACTCCTCGAGCCCCGCGAACACCTCGCTCAGGTCGACACGTACTTCGAGTTCGACCGTCGGCACGCGCCAGATGATGGCGTCGCGCACCGTGTGACCCGCAGGATGTCACGCAGGGTTGCGTTGAAGGCGCCGGCTCCCACAGCGACGTGCTGCAAGGTGCTGACGTCGTCGCCGACCCCGGCGTCGCCGGTGAAGCGAAGCGCCGCCGCGCCCATCACCAGTATCTCGGCCGCGTCCGTGCGGTAGTCCTGGCTCACCGGATCCGCGGCCCCGCCATGCACCGGCAGGGCGACGACCGGCGGCGCGCCAGTAGCGAATGCGGGATGCTCGCGGAGGAGCGTCACGAACGCACGTGCGCCGGCGGCGCGAATGTCTCCGGCGCCGGGTGCGGCAGTGACCGCGGCATAAAAGTCGGCGACCGCTCGCAACGTCGACTGCATCTCGGCAGTGCCGATCCTGCGGCGCAGCGCGGACAACTGGGGGCTTGCTGCTCGTTCAGGCGAGCAATGATCCCGCGTGGGCCGGACTCGGCAATGTCAGGGGCCATGACCGTTCGTCTCCAGGAGCGGCGTTGCGGTCAGGCGCACCACCCCGCAACGACCGACGTTTGCCCGCGGGTCAATTGCGGAAGTGCCGCGAATGTAGCGGCACACCCCCATACGACTGTCAGGGAAACCGCTCCGTCATTGTAGGGCTCACCTGTCGGCGGGGCGCTCGACTCACCCAGTCCGTCTCACCACGGAGTGTACGCATGGCAGGTCACACGAATCGCGTTTTCGCCCGCTTCATTCACATCGGCTTGGCGGTCACCCTCGCCGTTGCCGCGCTCGCGCTGGCGCCGCGCCGGGCACTGGCCGACGTCGTGCTCTGCGACGCGCCGGGGCATTGCGTCACGATGGGCACGAATAACGACCTGGGGTGAAATGCCTTCCAGCCCCTGCCTGATGGCGTGATCTGTTTCTTCGCGGGTGTGCCCATGAGTCCGGGCACGCTGCTCCAGGTCGACGGCAAACGCGGCGCGGTGTTCGTGGTCAACGGCACCTCGCACACGCTTGTCTTCACGACGCCCGCTGAACAGGCTTCCCTCAAGGCCGTGATCGACCGCGGACGAGCGGGCGGCGTCGACAAGATGAAGTGGAGCAAGGACGTCCAGGCCGTGCTCAACCCGCTCTTCCTCGCCAGCGGACGTCGGGTGAGCGACAACGACCTCACCAGGCTCAGCACGAAGCTGAAGGTGCCGTTCCAGAAGGACAAGGCGAAGACCTGACGATGTGAATCAGCGCCCGCCGATGCACGGCGGCCGGCGCGCCGCTCCGGCTACGTTGCGAGATCACCTCTGGGTCGCGAAAATTGCATCTGTGCCCCATATGAGATACATTGCATCCTGTCTCATTTGCTGAGGATGCGATGTCCAAGAGCGCCATGATCCGTGCGCGCATAACCCCAGACCTGAAGGACCGCGCCGAGGCGCTGCTGGAGCAACTCGGTTTGACGGCTACCACCGCCATCACGCTCTTCTACCAGCAGATCGTTCAGCAGCGCGGTCTGCCGTTCGATCTTCGCGTGCCCAACGCCACCACCGTGCGCGCCATGGATGATGCTCGCACCGGCCGTGGCGTGGTCAGGGAAGACTCGATGGCCGGCCTATGCGCGAAGCTCGACGCGGGCGAAGCCCCGAAACCGGCCCGGGTGACCAAGCGACGGACACGGAGTGCGCGATAGGGATGCTCCGTCCGCTCCCTGTCGTGTCTCGTGTCCCGTGTCTCACTTCGTCCGCGCAGACCCGCCGAACAATCCCGTGATGAACGGCTTGGCGATGCAATCATAGAAACTCTTATCGCCGCAGATCGCATTGCCCTGACGCTCCACGAAGGTCTTCACCTTGTTTGGATACGTGCGACAGTTGGGCGTGTTCGTGCCGCGCACGCACCCGTTGTAATGCAGCAGCCCCGTGCTCACGTCGCGCGCCGTCACCTTGCCCGAGTCGGATTTGATGTAGTGGCTGAGGATGAAGATGCCGTACTTCAAATTCGTCGAATCGCTCGCCAGGTCTTTCCCGAACTTCGCGCTCAGCGCCTTGAGCCACACCTTTGGGTAGACCTGCATGAGGCCGACCGCGCCGACGTTCGACATGGCGCCGCTCACGAACAGCGCGTTCTCGGTGAGCATCACCCCGAACACCACTGCGGGGGGAACGCCGTTGAGATACGCCTCGCGCACCGCGTAGAACGAAATCGAGTCGGCGCGCACCTGTGACATGCGGCCGGTCTTCACGAGATCGGCCGCGAATGCGGCGCGGTCGCGCGCAAATTGCGGCGACGCGATGAGCTTTGCCACTCTTGACGTGTCGGCTGGTGACGCGGGGAGAGCGGCCTGTGCCACCGGCAACGCCTTGGTGAGCCGGGCAGCCAGTGTCGGCTGGTTGGCGAAGATCGGATGGATTCTCCGGACAGAAAAAACGATCGCGCTCACCGTGATCACGATCACCAGGAGATCGCGCCCGGCCGCCCCGACCCAGCGCATCCAGGGGCTGTTCTGCAACCCCCGGCGCTCCGGGGCGGGTTCGGTGCGCCGGTCCGCCGCCTGGCGGCGCTCGACGACCAGCGATTCGTTCGCGACGACGGTGGGGGAGGCACGCTCGGACATCGACTCCGAGTAGTGCAAGAGAAGCGCCTTGGTGGGCGTCTCGCGAACGCGGGATCCGAGCCTAGTGCTTGATGCGGGTCATTCGGAAGACCGTGACACGCTCGCGCCCGCTGATCCCGGTTCGGAGCGTCGACGTCCAAGCGTCGGGCGACTCAACGCTCCACTCGAACGAATTGTGTGCGTTCAGCTGGGGAACGAAGTACGCCCCGCGACCGTCAACGTTCGTGGCACCCCAGCGGTTGGGACCGAATGTGAAGTAGATCCGCCCGACCGTGAGGTACATGCGCCCCGTGCCCGTAGGCCGTGAGAGCGTCGAGTCCCTGAAGTAGGTGATCTCGATGGCGGAATCGCTCACGAAATGGTAGCGCTCGAAGAGCGGCGCTTCGCCGGGGGCCACGGCCTGCCACGAACCCTCGAGCCAACGGAGCTTGCTGAACTCGGCGACGCTGAATGGAGTCAGTGGCTCATTCCCCCGCAACAGGCGCGACCATTGCGCCCGCGCAGCATGCACGGGCACAGGCGCAAGCGCAAGACAGCCAATCACGGGGCACAGCAGAGCTCGGATGCGGACTCTCACACTGAGTTGTACACCGAGTACTACTCTTCGCTTCCCATCTGAGCCATGCGGTCGCAGGCCTCCGCGCAGGCAGCGCACACATCGCCGCAGTGTGCGAGCTGTTCGTCTCCCGCCACGGTTCGACATGCCTCTTCGCAGGCACGACACAGCTCAGCGCACGAGGCGCAAGTGATGACGTGATATGGCGATCCGCGGAGCATGAAGTTGGCGCTCGTCTGACAAATTTCCGCGCAATCCAGCAGGATGCCGACGAGGTTCACCTCCGTGAGCTCGCCCCCGCCACTCGCAATACAGTGCTGCAGCGTGATGGTGCTCACGGCATGGCAGTTCAGACACTCCTCGATGCATTCCTGCATCTCATCGTGCTGCTGCTCGTCCGAAATCTCTTGTTGGGTTTCGGTGCTGTCACGACGGTCGCTGGTGGCCATGGTTACTCCGATCAAAAAAGGGTGCGCCGTTCTCGCGGCAGGATGTGTACCAGTCTACCAGTCCACCTTCGCCGTGACAAATACATTCCGCGGCGGCACGACATAATAGTACGAGATTCCGCCGTAACCGTAGCCGCTGCCGTACCGTTTGCTGTTCGTGAGATTGTTTCCGCGGACGAGCAACTCGTAACGGTCCACGCGCCACGACACGCTGCCGTCGAGATTGAACGCGGCCGGCAGCACGTACTGCGGGTCGCTCGTGTTCTGGAGAAAGGAGCGGCTCTGATAGCGAGATTCGAGCGCCAGCGTCAGTGCGCGCGTGGCAGTGAAAGCCCCGCGGGCGAATGTCTGAAAACGGGGCGTGAGCAGTGGCTGCGCATTGTGGTATGTGGCGACGGTGTCCCCGCTCGAGTCGGTGTACTGCCGGATGCGATTCGTGCTCCCCGTAGCGTTCCCCGACAGGAGAAGACGGGGAATGCCGCGATAGGTGATGTCCACCTCGACACCGCGGCGATAGCTCGATGCAACATTCTTTCGCAGGGGCGTGCCGATGTAACTGAGTGCTCCGACCGGAGCGATCTCGTTACGGAAGTCCATCGAGTACACGTTCGCTTGCGCGTCGAACGCCGTGCCGCGGTAGGTGAGGCCGGTCTCCAGATCGTGCACTGTCTCCGGCTTCACGCGGCTGAGATCCCCGACGAACGCCACATTCGACGTATCGAGATTATCAAAGCCGGCGAACATGTCGCTACGCGCCGGCTCGCGCGTGTTCTTGCCGTAGGACGCATAGAGCGACAGCGGGGCACTGAGTACGTACGTGATGCCGGCCTTCGGATTGAGAAACGTCCACGTGATGGATCGCTCGGGGATTCCCGCGTGGGCATCGGGCGTGTAGCGGAACTCGGCTTGGCGCGTCTGTACGTCGCCGAACAGCGTGGCGGCGCCGGCGGTATACGCCAGCTTGGCGAACTGGCTGGCGTCCTGCTTGTGGCCCGTGTTGACGTACAGGGGATCCGTGATGTCGGGCTGCTGGTACGCTGCATGATCGCGCGCGTAGGTGTTTGCGTTCACGCCCACGTCGAGTTGAACACCGTCGTGACGGTAGTTCCAGTCGCTCGTGATGCCGTACCAGACGAACTTCAGATTGAAGTTGTCGAGCGAGTCGACGAGCACGTCATAGTCGCCGCTCGACGAGATGCGATACGCCGTCGTGGACCAGGATGACGACGGCGAGAGTAACCGGACGTACGACAGCGCGGCCAGCCGCTCGGTGAACCCGTCACGCTCCCGTGGCGTGAGGGGGTTGATGCGCCGATCCGTCGCGAGGTCCGACGCCGCCACCGCGAGGTACGCCATCGTGTCCTGCATGGTGCCAGTCGTCGTCGTGAACTTCACGATGTCGCGGTCACCGAAATACCCGGCGCTGAGGAACGCCGAGCGTCCCTCCACGCCGGAGTGATAGCGATAGCCGTCGGTGTGCAGCGCCGAGAGGCGTGCGTACGCGGCGAACCGGCTCGGGAGGAGTCCCGTCGTGTATTCGGCGCTCACCCGCCTGGAGCCGAACGAACCGCTTTCGAATTGCGCCTCACCGCCGCGTGCCGTTGCCGCCAGCGGGATCGTCTCCATGTTGATCGAGCCGGCGTATGACGCGGTACCGTTGCTCGTCGTTCCCACGCCGCGCTGGATCTGCACCGACCCAAGGCTGTTGGCGAGGTCGGGAAAGTCCGCGAAGTAGAGGACCTGGTCTTCCGGGTCGTTCAGCGGAATCCCATCCAGCGTGAGGTTGATGCGCGATTGGTCGATGCCACGCAGACGGATGTAGCTATAACCCCAATAATTGCCTGTTTCGGCGTATGACGTGAGCGATGGGGCCGCGCCCTGCAGCAGGAGCGGAACGTCCTGTCCGAAATACCGCGGCTTGATATCTGCCGCCGTGATCGTCTTCTGCGAAATTGGCGCGGTACCGGATCCGCGGACCGCGGAGATCATCACGCGCTCCAATCGCTGGGCGCGACTGGAATCAGCTCGCGCGCTGTCCTTTGACGCGACCTGGGCCTGTGTGACGGATGTGAGGATGACGAGTGCGGACGTCGCGAGCGCGACGCTCCGGGCGCGGCGACGCACCGCCGGCGAGACTGAACAAAGCATTTTTCCGACTCCCTACGCCGGTATGAACCGGATCAGGTTCTACGGGTCTCTCTCAGCCTGCACCCTCAGTGGGCAGGCACCCCGGTCGCAGAGAGAATCTAATTGCCCGTGCGCCTGAGTGCGGCCGCACGACGCTGTGCCTGAGATCGGCGATATGGCACGGGCCCTGCCTTTGATAGGTGCGGAGTACGCTTTTGAGCCGGGAGGCGCACATGAACCGCATAATCTCCGCGACCGCGCTTGCATTGATGGCAGCAAGCGCCGCGTGCAGCCGAACGAGCAGTCGCTCGGCGGATACGTCGTTGAACACCGATCTTTCGCTCGCGGCCCAGCAGCGGTCCTATCAACCGCTGGACAGCATGTCGGCCGCGGAACGCGCCGCCGCGCCCAACGCGCTGAACGGCACCGCGGATACGGCAGCGTCTCACTCATCGTCGGCCCGGCCAGTGCCCCACAGGAGACGTTCGAGCAGCCGATCGCGCACCGGCAGCAGCGCGGGATCGACCGTTGGGACCACCACGACGAGCCGTGAAACGGTGGTCAAGCATACGAAGCGTGACGCCGAGATCGGGGCTGTGGCCGGTGCCGTCATAGGCGCGACGACGAGCCACAACAAGGTGAAAGGTGGAGTCATTGGCGCGGCCGTCGGCGGAATCCTCGGCGGGGTGATTGGCAACAACGTCGATAAGACGAAGAAGCCGTAATTCGGTTGGCGAGACCGCAGAAGGACCGAGGCCGGCGTCGTCCGAGCCTCGGTCTTTTGTCATTTGTGGATGTGCAATCGCAGATGCCAGGAAGGCCATGTTTTGCTCCCGGCGCCCGTAGGGCATATACTTCGTAGGTTCTCGTCCCCTTTCCCCGAGTATTCATGGCCAAGGAAGAACCGATACAGCTCGAAGGATCCGTTACCGAGGTGCTGCCGAATGCAACCTTCCGGGTTCAGTTGACCAATGGGCACACGGTGCTCGCGACACTCGGCGGCAACATGCGACGCTTCCGCATCCGCGTCCTTCAGGGCGATCGGGTGACGATCGAAGTGTCTCCGTACGATCTGACGCGCGGACGTATCATCTTCCGCCACAAGACCTGACGAGCGATCCACGACCGTGGAATGAACGTTGGTGATCCGGGCTCGAGTCGAGCCCGGATTTGTTGTTTATGGGGGGTCGGTGTGGGTGATCTCGGGCGTCTCGGCTTGTTTGTTTACCGCATTGCAGGGGGTCGGGGGCGGGACGGCTTGTTTTTTTAACGCAGAGGTCGCAGAGAACTGCAAGAGAACTGCAGAGAACTGCAAAGAGAACTGAAGGGGGGAACACTGGAGGCGATTCACCATTCGGATAATCCCATCCCCCAGTTTCGCGACTCCGAGCGTCACGACGGCATCATCCAAGACATCCGGATGCGACTACGCGGTGTTCCTCTGCAGTTCTCTTGCAGTTCTCTTGCAGTTCTCTGCGACCTCTTGTAGTTCTCTGCGTCCTCTGCGTTCAAAAGCTGTTGCACCGTCTGCGGGAAACAGCTTGTCCGCCGTCCGCGGCAACAGATTCTGACCGCCTACGGCTCGATGCGAAGCTCCCGGGCCGATGCGCGCCGCGGTCCTGGGTACGGCACGCCATTCCCCTTGATCTCGCGCCACAGAATGTGGTTGAACAGCGACTCGTCGGCCGCGTCCTCGATGCTCAGGTCGAGACGGGCCGACTCATGTGCGCCGCGCGTGCCGCGGGGATTCAGTTCGTCGAGTGGCACCGCCGGCGTGAGGAGCGCATAGGGTCGCAGGTCCGGCTCATTCGACCAGATGTCACGCAACGGGCGTCCATAGTAGTCGAACTGCGACATCGACGGCAGACCGAGGATCTCCTCGATGGTGCGCAAGACATCCGTGGTGTTCACGAAACGATGAATGGCGCCGGGACGGTTGTACGCCGAGACGACGAACATCGGCGATCGATGCGAATCGACGTGGTCGGGACCGTTCTGCGCATCGTCCTCGAGTACGAACACCACGGTGTTCTTCCAGAACGGCGACTTCGACAGCGCCTCGACCATGCGCCCGAGCGCGAGATCATTGTCTGCCACGGCGGCGCGCGGCGTGGGCCGGTCGGCCTGGGCGCCGGAGGTATGGTCATTGGGCAGGCGTACCGTCTCCAGCGCCGGCATGGCGCCGCGCCGGGCATATTCCTGCAACTCGGCGATCCAGATGTCCGCCCGATGCTGATCCGTGATCGCCAGATCGAACCCCGGGTATGCAGGATTGGTATTAGCGAACAGGAATGGCTTGTCGCCGCGATAGCCCGCGGGCAGGCCATCGGCGGCGCCGCGCCGCGCCGGGACGACGAATTCGCCATAGTTCCGGTAGGTTAGCCCCTTCTTCTCGGCCAGGTTCCAGAGATACCCGTTGGCCGGTTCGGCGGCGTCATCCTCGGGAATGGCCGACATGCCGTTGCCCCGGTTCGTGCCCTCGTAGTCATAGCTACGCCCGCGGCCGGAGTAGTTGGACGGCACCGTCTTTTCCAGATAATCGGTTGCGTACGCGGCAGTCGACCAGTTGTGTCCGTCCGGACTGACTTCGGCGTTGACGAAGAATCGATCGAAGAGCCCGAAGCGCTCGGCGAGCGCGTGATGGTTTGGCGTGTTCGGACGGGGAAAGAACACGAGCGATGTGTCGCCGTCGCCCTGGCGCATGTCGCCGAGCATCTGGTCGTAGCTGCGGTTCTCCTTGATGATGTAGACCACGTGCTCGAACGGCGGATAGCGGTGCAGGCGCGACGCGTCGTTCCAGCCGTTCGCCGCCGACACGCGCGCCGAGAAGCGCGTCAGCGCCTCGCCGCTCGTTGCGGCGAGAGGCACGCGCATCAGACCACCGTCCACCAGGTTCAACGTGTAGTAGTCGCCGCGACCCTGGTTGAGCAGCGATGTCGCCGGCCGCGGTCCCTTTGGGTTTGCGATGGTGCCGCGTCCCTTGCCACTCGCCACGAGGAGCGCGTCGCCGACGGGCAACACCGCGGAGGTATACCAGCCGGCTGGAATGCGACCGCTCAATCGATCCGTACCAGTTGCCGTCGTAATGTTTGCCGTGCCCGGCGAGAGATCGAACACGGCTACCGCGTTCGCGTCGGCCTCGGCCACGAACAGGCGCGTGCCGTCGGCGGACAGGGCCAGACCGTTCGGCGTTGCGCCTTCCGTTGGGCCGGCCGGTGGCGGATCGAGCAGCCGTGCGATGACGCGCCGGCGCTTTGTGTCCACGACGGCAACGTGATCCGTGCTCCCCGATGCGACGAACAGCCGCGAACCGTCACGATTCAGCGCGAGGGCTGACGGATGGCGCGCCACGGAGAGGCTTCCAGCCGGGCGTAGCCCCTCTGGGGCGGACGTGAAGATCGATACCGTATAGCCGCCCCACGCCGAGACGTATACGGTGCCGCCCGTATCGACGACGACGTCGTAGGGATACCGTTCCGTCGCAAATCGAGCGACCACACGCCCGCTCGCCACGTCCATCACCGCCAGCGAGTCAGCCAGATTTTCGGCCACATAGAGCCAGCGCCCATCGGGTGACAACGCGATGCCTGCGGGATAACGCGTGCCGTTGGCCTTCGGCGTCTTGGATGCGAGCACGAGGCTGTCGCGCAGCGTACCGCGTCCGTTTCGCCAGTCATAGCGATACACGACATCCCCGTTACCGCCAGAGGAGTACAGCGCGTGGCCGTCTGGCGAAAAAGCGAGACCGACGAACGCCGACGCCTGCGGAAGATCCTGCAACACGCGTCCGGTGGCTGCGTCCACCACCTGCACCCCTTGTTCGCGATAGCCGCTGAGCGACAACACCACTCGGTCGCCCTCTGGGGCAAGCCTGGCGGTGAGCGGCATGGGACCGATGGTGGCGAGTGGCGCCGCCGGATCGAGCTTCACGCCGGTTGGAAGACGCGGCTGAAGCGCGGTGAACAAGGAGTCGCCGGCGCGGATCGCCTGCGGCGTTGGCTGGCGACAGGCGGCAATGGCAAGCGCGGGAAGGGCGGCGCGAAGGACCGACCGGAGCATTTGGAAGGGGGGTAAAGGTGGCTCTCGGCGAGGGTGATCGTCTGAGTAAGATACTGTGCCTTCCTGCGGCCGCGGCGAAACCTCCCGGGCCTGTTTCTCCCAAATTTCGAAGATCTCGCCTCAATGCCCCGCCGTCGCGTCCGCGCTCCTTGGGTCCTCGCTCTCATAACGTCCTTCGCCACCGGTAGCGCGCTGCATGCGCAGGACTCGTCAGCAGCGCGCGTGCTGCCGCCTATAGAGATCCACGGATTTCTTCAGGTGTACTACCGCGCCGGCGATCCCACCATCAACGACGGTTTCCGCCTTCGCAAGGCGGACCTCAAGTTCAGCGGCGATCTATCCCCGCACTTACGGTGGCGTATCGGGTTCGATGCGGCCAAAGCGTTGACGCTCAGCAAGACGGTCGACGACTCGTCATCGATGTTGACTGACATGAACATCGATCAGCGGTCGCGAATTCTGCAGGACGCGGCGCTGACCTACCTCGCGGCGCACGATCTGCAACTCGACATCGGTCAGCAACTCGTGCCGTTGAGCCTGGAAGGAGCCATTCCGACGTCGCAGGTGGAAACGATCGAGCGATCGATGTTCATCGTCGAGCGTTCGCGCGGCACTGGCCTGGGCGATGTGCGCGACATTGGTGTGTCCGCCAATGGGCGCGCGCTGGACGTGGTCGAGTATCACGTGGGCCTGTTCAACGAGACCGGTGAGAGCCAGGGCACCACGGACCCGAATGACCAGAAGGCAATCATTGGCCGGGTAGTCATGCACCCTTGGGGTTTGCCGAAGCTCGAGTTCGGCGGTTCCGGCGCGTTTGAGGGCGGCCCCACACTCCAACGAAGGGAGCGGGCCGGTGGCGAGGTGCAATACCGTGGCGAAGGCGTCACGCTGCGTGCCGAGGCGATGTCGGCGCGCGATGGATCGCTACGCCGATTCGGCTGGTACACGCTCGGCGCCGTGCGCCCCACGCGGAATCTGCAGTTCGTCGCCCGGTACGATTCGTGGGATCGCGACCGCGGCGCCGAGACGTCCCTCTCCAACGCCTTCGAGCAACAGATCGTGGCGGGCGGCAGCTATCTGATCGACGGTGGCATCGCCAAGTTCGCCGTCAACGTGGTGCGCCAGACCTTCCCCAACGTTCCCAACGTGCCCGCCGGCACGGTGTTGCTCACCGCGTTCCAGGCGGTCTGGTAGGCGGTTAGATCACTTGCGTCTTCCGGACAGACTTTTGAAATAGTGCTGGACACGAGTCAGAAGCTCGAGGGCGTGCGCATCAATTCGAGGGTTGGAGGGCTTTTTTTCAACGCAGAGGACGCAGAGAACTGAAGAGAACGCAGAGAACCGCAGAGGAACACCGAGTAGATCTTATCCCGATATCTTGGATGATGCCGTCGTGATGCTCCGATGGTATCGCCCAGGTCGTGATCATTAACGACATAGGCGGAATGATTGTGGACTCGGCAATCACGGTTCATTCCACCTATACGCGCTTCCCTCTTCCGTACGCTTACAGTTCTCTTTTTGCAGTTCTCTGCAGTTCTCTTGCAGTTCTCTGCGACCTCCTGCAGTTCTCTGCGTCCTCCTGCAGTTCTCTGCGTCCTCTGCGTTAAAAAGCTGGTCTATCGGTCACAGAGATCCTTCGCTTTCGCTCAGGATGACAGGCCGTCGCTCAGGATGACAGGCCGTCGCTCAGGATGACAGGCGTCGCTCAGATCACGATCTTCGCAGCCGCGTAACCGATTGCTGGCGATTCACTCGTAGTTCAACAGTCTGTCATTGCGCCGCGCGCTCCAGCCGGTCGCGCACGCCGAGCCACTCGGGGCCGCTGGGCACGCGTTCAACGACAATGACGTCGTATCCTCGGTCATCGAGCGCGTGGAGCGCTGCGTAGAGCTGCGCCGCGTACTCGTGCGGCTCATGTGGCAACTGCACCGTGTCGCTGGTTGGCAGTGCGGTGGTCATGACCAATGCGCCAACAGTTCGGCCGGCCATGCGCTCGCGGGTGATCGCGGATTCGAGATCGCCGGCTGATGACAGAATGAGCCGTGCCCTCGGCGCGTAGTGTCGATCGAGCATGCCCGGCGAACGCCGCGCGCCGGTGTCGTCCGACGTACCGCCCACTGCCATGGGACCAAGCACCGCCTCGAGCTCCGGCAACGCGATCGTGCCGGGGCGCAGCAGGGTCGCTACGGGCGTCGTCAGATCGACCACGGTCGACTCGATGCCCACCGGGGTGGGACCGGCGTCGAGGATCATGTCCACCTTGTCGCCCAGGGACTTGGCGACGTGGCGGCCGGTGGTGGGCGACAGACTCATCGAAATGTTTGCGCTCGGGGCGGCGACCGGAATGTTCGCCGCCAGGAGCAGCGCATGGGCCACTCGGTGCATCGGCACGCGCACCGCCACTGAATCCAGTCCGGCGGTCACTGAATCCGGAACGGACGGACGCTTTGGCAGTACCATCGTCAGCGGACCGGGCCAGAACCGGTGGGCGAGCCGTGCCGCGCGATCCGGCCATTCTCGCACCACGTCCAGCGCCTGTTCAGCCTGCGCCACGTGGACGATCAGTGGGTTGTACGCTGGGCGGCCCTTGGCGGCGTAGATCCGCGCCACAGCGGCGGCGTCGAGCGCGTTCGCACCGAGGCCGTACACCGTTTCAGTGGGAAACGCCACGAGTCCGCCCGCGCGCAATAGGCGGGCTGCTTCGGCGATGACCTGCGGATCAGGAGTGAGCGGATCGACTTCGACGCGTGGCATGCGGAGAAGGTAGTCGGCGGCGAAGACAGAGCGCTATCTTAGCCGCACCGCTTTTCCAGCCACCGGAGTCGTCAGTGTCGCTCAAACATGTTGCCGTGGGAATCACGGTCGCAGCCGCCATCGTCTCGCCGCGCCTCGATGCGCAACGGCCTGATACGCCGCCAGCCATCAAGCGCTACTTCGCTCTGGTCCGCCCCCTCTTCTCGGGCCAGCGTGCGTACGATCAGGTGGCGTTCATGGATCAGTACTTCCGCTGGCCGGGAAATGCCGGCTTCAACGCCAGCATTCGGCGCGTTGAGGATATTCTAAAAGAAGCCGGGTACGTCGAAGAGTCGGCGGCGACTCCGGCGAACGTCCTCACCTATCGCATTGAGCATCGGGCGATGCGCCAGCCGGCGTGGGAGCCAGTAGACGCGAGCGTGGCGATCGCCGGCGATGCCGAGCCGGTGCTGCGCTTCGCGACGAATCGCAACATGCTGGCGATCAGCTCCTTCTCCACGCCGGACAGCGGCGTCCTTGCGCCGCTCGTCGATGTCGGCAAGGGCACGCCTGCCGAGTACGATCGCGCTCCGGTTGCCGGGAAGATCGTGCTGGCCGACGGCAACGTGGGCCGCGTCTTTGCCGAGGCGGTGCAGAAGCGTGGCGCGCTCGGCGTGCTGACGTACAACATGCCAGCGTATACGCAACCGGAGACACATCCCCATTCCATCCAGTTTGGGTCGATCGCGTATGACAGCGCGAAGAAGAGCTGGGGCATTCCGCTGTCGAGAGACGCGGTCGTGCGCCTGCGATCGGCGTTGGCGAAGGGGCCAACGAACGTGCGCGTGCGCACGCGAACGACGATGTACCCCGCGGACGAGATGACGCTCGTGGCGGAAGTGCATGGCACCACGGCTCCCGCCGAGCGCTACGTCCTGAGCGCGCATGTACAGGAACCGGGCACGAACGACAACGCCACTGGCGTCGGCGACCTGACCGAGATGGCGCGCGTGCTCGGTGCGCTCGTCAAGACGGGCGTGGTGCGCCCGAAGCGTACGATCACGATGCTGTTTGGCCTCGAGATTACACAGACGCGCAACTTTCTGGCCGACGACTCTGTGCGCACGCGTGGGGTGCGCTGGGGTCTCAGTCTCGACATGACGGGTGAGGACACGAAGAAAACGGGCGGAACATTTCTCATCGAGAAGATGCCCGACCCGTCGGCGATCTGGACGCGCGGCGACGAGCACCACAGCGAATGGGGAGGACGTCCGATCACGAAGGCGCAACTCGCGCCACACTATTACAACGATTTCCTGCTCGCCCGCTGCCTCGACCAGGCCGCGGTCACTGGCTGGCTGGTGCGCACGAATCCATTCGAGGGCGGAAGCGATCACACGCCATTCCTCGACTTCAAGAAGCCCGGCGCGCTGTTCTGGCATTTCACCGACGTCTACTACCACACCGATGGCGACCGGCTCGGCAACGTGTCCGTGGCGGAGCTCACCAATGTCGGCACAGCAGGGTTGGCCGCGGTGTTGACGCTGACTTCGGCCGATGGAGAAACGGCGCGCGCGCTCGTCGCCGAGGTCGAACGCGCCGCTCTGGCGCGCCTGGATCGCGAGCTTGTGCTGAGCCAGGCCGCACTCGCGGCGGGCGGCAGCAGGGAAGTCGAGCGTGACATCCTCGGCACCTGGGCCGACTACTACGTGAAGGCGCTGCGAACGATGACGGACATCGAGGTGGGTGGTTCGTCGCCGGAAACCATCGCCGCGATCGACCACGCGGCAACGCGGGTCGCCCAAGCCGGCGACCGGACGCTCGCGACGCTCGGGCGCTGACATGTGGCACGCATGCACCTGGCTCACGGCCCATGGCTCGAGTTGTCTCGAGCTCGTGGCGGTGTTGTTCGGCATCGTGAGCGTGTTCCTCAGCGTGCGCGAGAACATCTGGAGCTGGCCCACTGCGCTGGTGAACGTCGCGCTGTATTTCGCCTTGTTCTATCGGTCAGGCTTGTACTCCGACATGGGCCTGCAGGTGGTGTACTTCGCGCTGTCGCTCTACGGCTGGTATGAGTGGCTCTACGGCGGAAAGGGGCACACCGAGCTTCACGTGTCGCGTACCCCGTCTCGCACCTGGCTGATCCTCGGCGCCAGCGCCGTCATCGTATGGGCGGCGCTCGGAAAGATCACGTCGGCGCTTCCTGGCGTGGCACTCCCCTATGTAGACGCCGCGACCACGACGATCAGCCTGGTCGCGCAGTACCTCATGACACGAAAACTGATCGAGAACTGGGCGCTGTGGATTGCCGTTGACGTGGTGTATGTGGGCATGTTCATCTTCAAGGGGCTGTATCTCACGGCGGCGAACTACGGGATCTATTTCGTGCTCGCCGTGCTCGGGCATCTTGCCTGGAAACGAAGCCTGGAGCGGACCACATGAAGCGGGTCGTTTTCACCGGCTCCGAGTCGACCGGCAAAACCACGATGGCGCACCTGCTTACGCGCCACTACGGGGCTGAGCTCGTACCGGAGTTTGTCCGTGATTTCGCCGAGCAGAAAGGCGCCCCGATCGACTTCAGCGACCACGGGCCGATCACCCGTGGCCAGCTCGCCCTAGAGGACGCGGCCATCGCGAAAGCGTCTCCACTCATCGTGCAGGATACGGACTTGTTGAGCACGGTCGTGTACTGCGATCACTATTTCGGTCGCTGTCCCGATTGGATTCGTGAGACGGCCGCGGCCCGGCAGCCCGATCTGTACCTGCTCTGCGACATCGACATCGATTGGGTCCAGGACGGCGTACGCGACCGCGGCCATATGCGGGACGCGATGCAGCAGCTGTTCCGTGATGCCGTGCGCCTGTCAGGAGTGCCGAACGTGGAGATACGTGGCGACCGTCAAGCGCGGCGTGCGCTCGCGGTGCACGCGATCGACGATCTGCTACGGTAGCGGTGGAGGAACGCGGAGTAAATCTCATCAATCGTGCAGGGTAGTCGCGCGGGTGGCCCTGGCTCGCAAGCCACGATCGCTGGTCGGTACAGCGTGGATTGGACTCCGAGCGTTAACAGACTGTTGAAATAGCTGAACAGGAGTCAGATCACTTCGAGGGCCGGACGGTCTTTTAACGCAAACGGCGCAACAGCTTTTGAACGCAGAGGACGCAGAGAACTGCAAGAGAACTGCAGAGAACTGCAACAGAGAACTGCAACAGAGAACTGCAAAAGAGAACTGGAAGCGTGCGGAAGGGGGAAGGGCGTATTGGTGGAATGAACCTGATTGCCGAGTCCACAATCATTCCGCCCATATCGTTGATGATCCCGATCTGGGCGATACCATCGGAGCCTCACGACGGCATCAGCCAAGACGCCCAGGCGAGACAATCCTTCACGGTTCTCTGCAGTTCTCTTGCAGTTCTCTGCGACCTCCTGCAGTTCTCTGCGTCCTCTGCGTTCAAAAGCTGGTCTATCGGTCACAGAGATCCTTCGCTTTCGCTCAGGATGACAGCCCGTCGCTCAGGATGACAGGCCGTCGCTCAGGATGACAGGCCGTCGCTCAGGATGACAGGCCGTCGCTCAGGATGACAGGCGTCGCTCAGGATGACAGGCGTCGCTCAGATCACGATCTTCGCAGCCGCGTAACCGATTGCTGGCGATTCACTCGTATTTCAACAGTCTGTGAAGGTCAATAGTGCGGACCTGACCAGAGTCGCCGATCACGATCCCTGGCCGGCCGCCTGCCTTATAGAAGGGGGCGCAGTTCTCTGCGAACTCTGCGTTAGAAAGAGTCGTCCTCCCCCTCGAGCCTCCCGAAATCACCCACACAAATCCCCGAAGACCCGTCATACATGGCTCTCGACGTGAACGCGTCGTAGCTCGCGTCCGAACACCACACGAATGCGCAGGAAGAGGAAGACCGCGACAGAGGCGAGGGAGAAGACGAATCCCCACCAGAGTCCTGCTGCGCCCAGCGGCGTGTGAAATCCGAGATACCAGCTCACCGGCACTCCGATAATCCAGTACGCACCGAGCATCACGAAGAGCGGTGCTGTCGTGTCGCCCGATCCGCGCAGCACGCCTGCTCCCACTGCTTGCGCGCCGTCGAACACCTGGAACACGCCGGCGATCGGAATCAGGACCGCGGCCAGCGCCATGACGCGCGCGTCGCCCGTGAACGCTGCCGCCAGAAGTCGCGGCACGGAGAGGAACAGGACAGCGGTGAGCGTCATGAAGCCGACGCCGCAGAGGTACGCCGCGCGGATCGCTTCCTTTGCCCGTCCGTCATCGCCGGCGCCGATCGCATGGCCTACGCGCACCGCGCCTGCCGTCGCGACACCGACCGGCACCATGAACGTCAACGACGCCAGCGTGATCGCGATCTGGTGCGCCGCCATTTCGATGGTGCCGAGCACGCCCATCAACAGACCAATGGCGCCGAACGCGCCGACCTCCAATGCCTGCTGTGCGCCAATTGGCATGCCAATGCGCAGCATGCGCCGGATGGGCGCCCAGTGCCACGTGTCGTGACGCACCGGCAACAGGTTCGGTCGCAGGGTGGGCCACGCGATGACGAGGAGCAGAAACATCATCACCCAGCGGCTGATCGCGGTGGCGATGGCGCTCCCCGCGACGCCAAGTGCGGGACTCCCGAGGTGTCCGTATACGAACACCCAGTTGAACGCCGCGTTCGTGATGTTCGCCACCACTACCGTCCAGACGATCGGTGCCACGCGATGCATTGCCTGAAGACTCTGACGCAGCACGATGAACGCGAAGAACGGCACCACGCCGACGATCGAGATACGAACGTATGCCGCCGCGTCCAGGATGATCTCGGGCGGTTGGCGCAGCGCGCGCAACAGCGGCGCGGCTGGCGCGAGCAGGAGGGCAGTGCCGAGACTCAGCGCGACGGCAATGACCAAACCGCGCTGCATCGCCCGCGACACCGAATTGTCGTCACCGGCGCCGATGCCCTGGGCGACGATCGGATCGAGTGCCATCAAGGTGCCCGCGCCGAAGATGGACACGTTGAAGAAATAGAGATTGCCGAGTGCCACAGCCGCGAGCACGCGCGCCGACACCCGCCCAACCATCAGCGTGTCTACGACACCCATGCCCATGAAGCCTAGCTGCACGAAAACCACCGGCACGGCGAGCCGTACGGTGGTGATCAGTTCCGATTGCTCGGCGCTACGTTTCGAGATCATGCGCATTGGTCATCTGGTGACGCTAGCGATGCCAGGCGAGTTGTCAACTTCTCGTAAAGGCAATCAGAACAACATCTTAGCGTTGACATCCGCGCATCAAGAACGTAGTCTGGATTCGCAAGAGCATTTTCCCCCTCCACTTGTCCATGCCACGCTTTCGTACCGCGACTGCAGCCACGCTGCTCGTTGTTCCTATGGTTGCGGGCGGCTTTCTGCTTCAGAAGCCTCCCGTTCGCGCCAACGCACAGATGTTCGATCAGGTCATGACGCTGGTGCGCGACCGGTACGTCGATTCGCTGCCGTCCGGACTGGCGTACGAAAAGGCGGCTGCAGGGTTGGTGCGTGAACTGAACGATCCGTACAGCGAACTCCTTTCCCCCAAGCAATCAGAGGACTTCAATCGCGCCACGGGCGGGCGCTATGGCGGCACGGGAATGCTGATCGGCGAGCCGTCGCCCGGGGTGATTGCCGTCGATCGCGTCTTTCCGAATACGCCTGCCGCGGATGCGGGCGTGCGCGAGGGCGACCACGTTGTTTCGGTGGACACGATTACCACGACCACCCTGTCGTTAGCGCAGGTGTCGAACCTGCTGCGCGGTGTAGTGGGATCGCAGGTTTCGGTGACCTACACGCGGGCAGGCGTCGCGGAACCGATCAAACTGCACTTCACACGGCGCGTGGTCCATGTGCCGGCTGTGGCGTACACAGGCTTCCTCGGCGATCACGTCGGGTACATCCCGCTGCAGACATTCAACGAGAACACCGCCGACGAGGTTTCTGCGGCCGTGGATTCGCTCACTCGAGCGGGCGCGAAGGGACTCGTGCTCGACATGCGCGACAATGGCGGTGGCATCGTCGAGCAGGCGCTCGAGACGTCGAGTCTGTTCTTGGGTGACGGGCAGGAGATCGTGAGTGTCCGCTCGCGCAATCAGCCCACCGAAACGGTGCGGTCGACCGGTCATCACCTTGCGCTCTCCATTCCGCTCGTCGTGCTCGTGGACGGCGGCTCTGCCTCGGCAACGGAGATTGTCGCGGGTGCGCTGCAGGATCATGATCGCGCGCTCGTCGTTGGCACGACGTCCTTTGGAAAGGGACTCGTGCAGTCGGTCTACGAGCTCCCGAACAACTATCAGCTCAAGCTCACCACGGGTAAGTGGTATACGCCGAGCGGCCGCTCTATTCATCGCCAGCGCAAGTTGCTGCCGAATGGCGATTTCGTGGAAGTGCATCCTGATTCGGCGGGTCCGGACACCATGCCGCGTCCCGCGTACAAGTCGGATGCCGGTCGCCTGGTCTATGGCGGCGGCGGCATTCGACCCGACATCGTGGTGGCGGACGACACGCTCTCTGCCTTGGAACTCGGCTTCCTGCGTTCTGTCGCGGCGAAGAGCCAGACGATCAACACGGTGCTCCAGGACTACGCGCTCGAGCTCAAGGGCACCGTGGCACGTGACTTCGTTGTGCCGCCGGCGTGGACCGCGGAGCTAATGCGTCGCCTTGCGGCCGCGGGGGTGAAGATCGACGCCAAATACGATGCAACCAGCCGCGTGTTCCTCATGCGCGATCTCGAGCAGCGCGTGGTGCACCTCGCGTTCGGCGACGTAGCGGCGAAGGCGCGCAGCCTTTCGTCCGACCATCAGCTGACGAGAGCGATCGGGCTACTCCAGCACGCGACATCCCAGGCCCAACTCTTTGCTGCCGCATCGTCCTCGCCGCCGGGATTCGCCCGCTAGCCTTTGCTCCGATCGAGCGGAGAGTATCTTGACGGGGTGACCGACCAGACTGAAGGCAAGCTGCCACACACGCACCATCTGCGCGTCCAACGCACCGCGCGGTACTACACGCTCGGTACGCCGTCGACGGCTCGTGTCGTGTGGTTCCTGCTTCACGGGTACGGCCAGCTCGCCAGCGATTTCATTCGGTACTTCTCGGACCTGGCGAGCGACGAAGCGCTGCTCGTGGCGCCGGAGGCGATGAATCGCTTCTATCTGGTGAACCCGGTCAAGGTGCCGGCGCGCGATCGTCCTGTGGGCGCCACATGGATGACGCGAGAAGATCGCGAATCAGAAGTCGCCGATTACGTCGAGTACCTCGACGCGCTCTATGAGGATGTCGCGGCCGAGCCGGCGGCGCGTGGTGCCCGCATCAACGTGATCGGCTTTTCGCAGGGAGCCGCAACGGCGACTCGGTGGGCCATCCACGGCCACCCCCGCATTGACCGACTTATTCTGTGGGGTGGCCTGATGCCGCCGGAAACCGACTTATCGCGCGGCGCCGACACCGTGCGCGGCGCGCGGGTCACGCTCGTCGTCGGTAGCCGCGATCAGTTCGTCGGCGAACCGGAGCTGGCTGCCGAACAGGCGCGCCTCGCCGCCGCCGGGTTGCCCCATGACGTGATTCGGTTCGAAGGCGGACATGCCGTGAATCGCGGCGTGTTCCCGCGGCTCCAGACGGATTTGGTCTAGCGCCGCTTGCGATCGATGAAGTTCGACAGCTCGCGCCGGTCTTTCTTGGTCGGACGGCCTTTTTCTTCATAGACGAAGGCCGATGGCGCCATCTTGAGCTGCGCCGACAATCGCTCGCGCGCCAGGCGGCTCGCTTCCGTCTCCTCGTACAGCCCTTGCGCCACCGTCGCTGTTCCACGGCGCTCGGCAAGGGCACGTATGACGAGAATGTGCTCGTATGGCCCCAGTCGCAGTCTCACCTCGTCACCGGGCTTGACTGCCTTGGCGGGCTTGGCGTGCTCGCCGTTCACCTCGGCCTTTCCGCCGGCGATCGCCTCGGTGGCGGCCGAACGCGTCTTGAAGAAGCGCGCCGCCCACAACCATTTGTCGAGGCGAACGTGGTTGGATTCGTCGGAGTGGCTCATTGTGATCGGGGACGGTTTATACTGAATAGTACATGACCGACGCGCTCCAGACTTACGTCCATCGATATCTCCCGCCGGAAGGGGACGACGACCGCACGCTCTTGCTGCTGCACGGCACCGGCGGCGACGAGAACGACCTGATCCAGCTTGGGCAGATGTTGGTTCCCGATGGCGGACTGCTCAGTCCCCGCGGCACGGTGTCGGAGCACGGCGCCGCGCGGTTCTTCAAGCGTCACGCCGAGGGCGTGTTCGACCTGGAAGATCTGCGCGCGCGCACGACAGAGTTGATCGCCTTCATTGGCGTGGCGGCGGAGCATTACCACTTCGACCCGAAGCGTGTGGTCGCCGTTGGATTTTCCAACGGCGCGAACATCGCTTCGAGTATCCTGTTCACGGCGCCTGGCACCTTCTCCGAGGCCGTGCTCTTTCGGCCGATGGTGCCGTTCATCCCCGAGAACGCGCTGACGCTCGACGGCACGCGGATCTTTATCGGAGCGGGGAAGAACGATCCAATCGTACCGAACGATCATCCCGAGCGACTCGCCGATCTGTTCCGGGTGTTCGGCGCCGACGTCACGCTCGCTTGGCAGCCCGGCGGTCACACGCTCACGCGTGACGACGTTACGGCCGCCTACGAGTGGCTGGACGAATCAGAAGACGAGGAAGAGGAGTCGCAGTAGGAGTGCTGGACCGAGGGTGATCGTCGGCGTGGTAACTGACTGACGGTCCACTGTCATCCTCGTGTGCGCACCATATATTACTGACGCGTCAGTTATTTCACTCGCGCCCCTGATGTCCTCGCCCGTTTCCAGCCAAGAACCCCGTTGGCGCCGTCTCCCTGAGGAGCGGCCCAGACAAATCCTGAATGCCGCCCTCGCGGTGTTTGGCGACCATGGGCTTGCCGCGTCCAGGCTCGAGGACATCGCCAAGCGGGCTGGACTTTCGAAGGGCACCATCTACCTGTACTTCGCCAGTAAGGAAGAGCTGTTTCGCGAGGTGATTCGCGATACCGTCGTCACCCAAATCGAGGAAGGCGAGCGGCAGCTCAGCGACAACAGTGGATCGGCGACTGACGCGCTCACGTTGTTCATGCGCCAGTACTGGGCCTTCATCCGGTCAGCGCAGTTCGCGCCGATCTTCAGGCTCATCCATGCCGAGATTCATGACTTTCCAGACCTTGCCCGCTTCTACGCCGACGAAGTCGTCGCGCGCGGACATCGCCTGGTTGCCAGCATCATCACGCACGGAATAGAAACGGGGGAGTTCCGACAGGTGGACCCCTCAGTGGCGGCACGTATGCTGACGGCGCCGTTCGTCATGCACGGGCTCTGGTGCACGCATCGTGAATGCTTCGGTTCCGTTGCCGCGAAAACCGATGATCAAGTGCTCGATGAGCTGATGCAATTCTACCTCTACGCAATCAGGTCGTGCGCCGCCAACCAGCGGGCGCAGGCTGCCGACTTTCCATGAACAAGATGCATCCCAAGATCATTCGAATTGGCGCCTGTCTCTCGGTGCTCGTCGCGCTCCTCGCATTCCTCGTTCGTTCGGTGGAAGCACAGACGCCGCAGCCGCACCGCCTGTCGCTCGGTGATGCCGCGCGGCTCGCCGCAATGCAAACGGCCGGCGTGCAGAGTGCCCAGGCGCGCGTCCAGGAGGCCCAAGCGCGGGTCACGCAGTCGCGGTCGGCGCTCTTGCCGGAAATCGACGCGACGCCCAATTGGACGAGTCACACGCTGAATAGCGCCAGCTTCGGCTTCAACTTTCCGTCTGCGCCAGGGCAACCACCCCTGCTCAATCCGAATGGTCAGATCATTGGTCCGGTCAATCTCTGGGACTTTCGGGGTCAGGTATCGCAAACGGTGTTCAATCCCGCGGCATTCCAGCGGGTGCGCGCCGCGCGTTCGGGCGTCACGGCCGCTGACGCGGATGTCGCGGTCGCGGCACAGCAGTCGGCCACCGGTGCGGCAATGGCCTACATTCGCGCGCTGCGGAGCAGCGCGGCGCTCCTGGCACGTGTTGCCGACTCCACCGTCGCGGCCGACCTGCTGACTATCGCGCGCGATCAGCTCACGGCCGGAGTGGGCATTGCGCTCGACGTTACCCGGGCTCAATCGCAGCTGGCCGGCGCCCGCGCGCAGCTCATTGGTGCCCGAAACGAGCGCGATCGTTCACGTCTGGATCTCCTGCGCTCGCTGAATCTGGCGCTCGATACTCCACTCGAGCTCACCGACTCCCTGGCGGCGTTGCTGCCACCCGATGTGGCGAGCGAGCAAGCCGCCGTCGACAACGCGCTGCGCAACCGTCCGGAGCTTCGCGCTGCAGATGCGCAGTTCGCCGCGGCCCAGCAGCAAATGGCTGTCGTGCGCGCTTCGCGCCTGCCCTCGGTGGGCGTCTTCGGTAACGATGGCGCGAACGGCCTCTCTGGCAGCGTGAGCGACGGCCTCGGTTTCAAGCATCTCCTCAATACCTATACCTACGGTGTTCAGCTCTCGTGGCCGGTATTCGAAGGCCACCACCGGGAAGGGCAGGCGCAGGAACAGGAAGCCGTCTTGCACGACGTCGACGTCCGCCGTCGCGATCTGCAGCAGCAGGTAGCGGTGGACGTGCGCGGCGCGATACTCGATATCGCTTCGGCGCGCGAAGCCGTGGACGCGGCACAGGAACGGCAGCGTTTCGCCGAACAGGAAGTAGAACAGGCACGGGAACGTTTCCGTGCCGGCGTATCCGGTAACGCCGATGTCATCACCGCATTGGCCTCGTTGAATAGCGCGCGTACGGGACTCATCGACGCGCTGACCGCATATCAGACCGCCCGCGTCTCGCTCGCTCGAGCCGAAGGCACGGTCTCGCAGCTTCGATAACCGATCACCATCGACCTGGTTTTTGTCCAATGGCAACCGTCCTCAAGCAAGATGTCGATCAGCGCGATCTCGCCGTCGACGAGTCCGACTCGCCGAAGAGTGGCAAGCGGCGCATCGTTCTTCCAATCGTCGCCGTCGTCCTGCTCATCGCAGCGATCTGGGGCGTCAAGCAGTGGAGCTATGGCCGCAGTCATGAGTCCACCGACGACGCGGCGATCGACGGACATCTCGTTCCAGTGCTCGCCAAGGTGAGCGGGTACGTGCAGTCGGTGACCATCAGCGACAACGATCACGTCACGACGGATTCCCTGCTCGTGCAGATCGATCCGGCCGAGTATCGGGTGCGCGTCGCGCAGGCAGAGGCAGACCTCGCCGCTGCGCGGGCTTCGGCGGGAGGCGCCGGATCGGGTGGCCAAGCGCAGGCCATGGTGGAGCAGGCGTCCGGCCAACGTGCAGCGCTCGATGCGCAGATCACGGCCGCACGCGCCAACGAATTGAAGGCGCGGAAGGACCTCGCCCGCATGGAAGAGCTGGCGGCGAAGCAGGTCGTGTCCAAGATGCAGCTCGACGCGGCCTCCGCCGCGGCGGAAGCGGCAGCGGCGAACGTGGTGGCTCTGCAACGGCAGACCACAGCCGCCGGGGGCTCGGTCGCCGGCGCGCAAGCCGGCGTACGCTTGGCGACGGCGCGCTTGGCCGGAGCGCAGGCGGCTCGTGATAACGCGGCGCTCCAGCTCAGTTACACGCGCGTGCTCGCGCCGGCCAGTGGAATCGTGTCGCGGAAGCAGGTGGAGCCCGGCCAGCTCGTTCAGGCCGGCCAGCCGCTCCTGACGATCGTCACCGACACGGGGGTGTTCGTCACGGCGAACTTCAAGGAAACGCAGCTCGCCGACATTCGCGTCGGGCAGCCGGCGGAGATCAGTGTCGATGCCTACGACGGTGCCACGGCCACGGGCTGTGTGGAAAGCGTGAGTGCGGCAACCGGTTCGAAATTCGCCCTCCTGCCGCCCGACAACGCCACCGGCAACTTCACCAAGGTCGTACAGCGCGTGCCGGTCCGCGTCCGCGTGCGGCAGGCCCTCGGCAACGATCGCCCGCTTCGCCCCGGCATGTCCGTCACGGTGCACGTCGATACGAAGCTGCCGGCCGGAAAGTGCTGAGCTGGGACTGGTCGTTCTGACTGGCACAGGGCCGGTCAGTAATCAGTGATCAGTAATCAGTCATCAGTCATCAGTAGCCAAGCATCATGCCTGCCGACATGCTGTCTCTGCCTCTGCCTGCGCACATCGCTGCGCCGGTCGAGGACAAATACAAGTTCAAATATCTCATCGCCATCGCGGTCACGCTCGCGGCGGTGCTCGAGCTGATCGACACCTCGATTGTCAACGTCGCCATTCCCCACATGATGGGAAATCTCGGCGCCACGCTTGATGAGATTTCGTGGGTCAGTACGGGCTACATCATCGCCAACGTCATCGTCATCCCGATGTCCGGGTGGCTGTCGGCCTATTTCGGCCGCAAGCGCTATCTCACCGGCTCGATTCTGCTCTTCGTCGCCGCCTCGTTCATGTGTGGCGCGGCGACGTCGCTTGGCGGTCTGGTCCTCTGGCGCGTGGTGCAGGGCATTGGCGGCGGTGCATTGCTCTCCACGGCGCAGACGACGCTGTTCGAGTCCTTCCCGCCGGAAGAGGTAGGTATTGGGCAAGCGATGTTCGGCGTCGGCGTGATGGTCGGCCCCACGCTGGGACCGACGCTTGGCGGCTGGATCGTCGATAACTACAACTGGCCCTGGATCTTCTACATCAACGTGCCGCTCGGCATCCTCGCGGCGATCATGGTGGTGACGTACGTGCACGATGCGGCGCACCAGGAGCGTGCCGACAAGATCGACGTGCTCGGTTTCGTCCTGTTGGCAACGTGCGTCGGCTCGCTGCAGTGGATGCTCGAAAAGGGCGAGCGGTACGACTGGTTCGATTCCCGATTCGTGACGAGCCTGGCGATCACGTCCGTCGTGTCGTTCGTGTGGCTCATCTGGCATGAGCTGCGCGTTGACGAGCCGATCATCAACCTGCGCGTGTTGAAGAGCCGCCAGCTCGCCGCTGGGGTGAGCATTGCCGCCGTGCTGGGACTCGCGTTGTTCGGCTCGATCTTCGTGCTGCCGATCTTCCTGCAGAATCTGCATGGGCTCACGGCAAATCAGACTGGTCTTGTCATTCTGCCAGGTGCCATCGCATCCGCGTTCACCATGGCGTTCGTGGGCAAGAACGCCAATCGCCTCGACGCGCGCATCACCGTCGCGATCGGCGCGTTCCTGTTCTTCATTTCCATGTGGCTACTTGCGCGCATGACGTTGGCCAGCGGTCCGGAACAGACGTTCTGGCCGCTCATCATTCGAGGGGTGGGGCTCGGATTGATCTTCGTGCCGCTCACCAATGCGTCGATGGCTGAGCTGAAGATGTCAGAACTGGCGCAGGGAACGGGCATGTTCAATCTCACGCGCCAACTCGGGGGCTCGCTTGGCATTGCGATCATGGCAACGCTGCTCACGCGCTTCACGACAGTGCGCAAAGCGCTGCTCACCGAGGATGTAACGACAATGGATCCCACGACACTCAGCCGCGTCGAGGGCATTACGCGCGGACTGGTCGCGCGTGGCGTCAATCCAATCACGGCCAAGCAGCAGACGCTCGTGTTTCTCGATCATCAGATCCAAGCCCAAGCCAGCGTCCTTGCGTTCTCCAGGATCTACATATTGAGCGGCATGATTCTATTAGCGAGTCTCCCACTACTCTTTCTGTTCAAGACCGGGAAAGGGCGCGGTATGGGCGGCATGGCGCACTAACACGCGACACGAGACACGAGAAACTCACAACGCACAACTCACAACTGGAAACTCGAACCTCGCCGACCGGTGGGCCGACCGCTACGGAGCAGCCAGCGACACCCAGCCGGTCAAAACCCGGAGCCCAATCGCACGCTCGCGTCATGCACAAAGCACGACTAACGACCTCCGAGAGCTCCCTCCTCCAATCGGTACCCCCGCCCCCGCGCCGTCACCGGCCAGCTCGTCTCCACCACATCGCCGCGGACGCCGGCGACGACATCGTTCAAATGCACCACGATGCAGACGTGGTTCGGAATGACACGCACCTTGTCACCGATGACTGGCCGCCAATTCGTTTTCGAGAGATCGAGCGTGCCATGTTCTTCGGACATGGCCTTTACGACCACGTCGGGATGTTCGAGCAGCGAGCCAAACCCGTCGGCTGTATCCGCGCCGCGCATTGGCTCGCGACCGAGCGACTTGGTGCCGGCGTCGATCACGGCCTGTCCAGGCACGGCGGTACTGACAACGGTCGCGAGAACGGTGAGAGCGCAGTCGTCCCAGGTGCACGCGCCGATCGCGGCTGTGGTGCGATCATTGTAGACATAGGTGCCTGGGCGCATTTCGGTGACACCTCGCAGTTCGTGCGTGTGCCACATCGTTGGCGTCGAGCCGCCGCTCACCACTTGCGGGTGGAGTCCCGCGCGATCGAACGCGGTGATGGCGGTGGTGATCGCGGCGTCGAGTTCCTCCAACTTGGACGATTGTAGCCCGACTTGCTCGCGAACGTGACCGGGGTAGAAGGCAATGCCCTCGAACGTCAGCGGCCCGGCGATGGCGCGCGCCAAGGTCACGGCGTCGTCGATTGCGGGCAATCCTACTCGGTGCATGCCGAGATCGAGCTCGATGTAGACGCCTACCGTCCGGTCAGCATCATGCGCCGCCTGCGCAATGGACTTCAGCGCCGCGAGCGAATCCAGCGCGACCGTGATCTTCGTGCTCCCGGGCAGCGCCGCAATCCGAGCTGCCCGCGTGGCGCCGACCGGAGGGTACGCGAGCAGGATATCGTCGCAGACCGCACTCATGACTTCGGCCTCGAATGCGGTCGCGCAGGTGAGCCCCACAGCGCCGCGCTCGAGTTGTTCGCTGGCGACGCGCGGTGACTTGTGCGTCTTGATGTGCGGGCGTAGCCCGAGGCCGTGCGTGGTTGCGTACGCCGCCGCGCGGTCGAGATTACGGGTCATCCGGTCCAGGTCGACTACCGGCACCGGCGTTTCGAGTTCAGCGATGTTTAGCGACATGTCGTACGGGCAACCTCAATAATGGAGAACGATAAATGACACAGGGTGAACGACAGTGGCAACCGGTGCGACTCGGCGGTGAAGTTCCGCCGCCGGCGGGCGCCTACTCTCCAGCCGTCCGGGCGGGTGGGTTCGTGTTCGTGTCGGGGCAGGTTCCACGCGACCCTGCAACAGGCGAGATGGCCGGACCGGACATCGAATCGCAGACGAAACAGGTCATCGCCAATGTACGGCGAGCGCTCGAAGCGGCGCATGCGTCGCTGTCCGATGTTGTGTCCATGACCGTCTACCTCGCGGACATCGACGACTGGGGAGCGTTCAACGCCGTGTACAAGGAACTGATGCCGCAGCCTTACCCCACCCGCACTGCGCTTGGCGCGAGTCTGCGAGACATCCTGGTGGAAGTCAGCGCAGTTGCGTACGTCGGAAACGCGTAGAGCCCGGCCGGGCCCGACGAGATTGGGTCCTTAAACCCATTCTCGCCGGTCGGTGAGCGTCCCGTGTCCCGTGTCCCGTGTCCCGTGTCCCGTGTCTCGTGTCTCGTGTCTCGTGTCTCGTGTCTCGTGTCCCGTGTCCCAGGATTAACGCTGCCATGATCACCGCGTCTACCAGTTCGACGGCGCAGGTGCGCCGACCATAAACTGGTGGAGGATCACCATGACGTATATTCGTTCCACGCTTGCTGCTGCTCTGCTCGTGTTCGGTGGGGCCGTTGTCTCGTCCGCGCAGCAGGTGACTCCGACGCCGCAGCGTCCGCTTGCCAACGGTGCCCGCGGCCGGCTCGCCAGGAATCTTCGAGGGCAGTTGTTCCGGGGCATCACGCTGAGCGACGCTGAGAAGGCGAATCTCAAGGCCGTTCGAGCCAAGTACGCTCCGCAGATCAAGGCACTCCGGGCGGAGCTGAAGCCCAAGCTGTTGGAAGCGCGCGCGGCACGGCAGCGTGGCGACACGGCGGCATTGAAGGCCCTCTGGCAGCAGTCAAGCGCGCAACGCGATCAGACGAAACAGCTCCTCATGGCCGAGCGGAATGACATTCGCGCCGCGTTGACGCCGGAGCATCAGCCCACTTTCGACGCCAATGTCGCGCGGCTCAAGCAACGGATCGCCCAGCGCGCGCAGAAGATGAAGGGCAGCCGTCGCAGTCCTGGCGCATAAGGGTACGATTGGGGCGCGAGAGTGAGCCCGGGCGTGCGGGTGGGCACGTCCTCTCCCTCCGCGGAAAGACAACGGTCTGGAGCTTCGGCTTCAGGCCGTTGTCTTTTGGTGACGTGGAACCCTGGACGTGGGACGAAAGGGGACACAACTTAAGCGGGCTAGTCTGTAGCTACCCCGGCGACCTCGTCGCATGCAGCCACCGTCCCAGACATTCCCAGTACTAGTGTTTCTTGGCGTCGCCGTGCAGTTCGTCGGCGCTCTGATGCTCCTTGGGCTGTTTCTGATCTTGCGCCACTTCGTTCTCCGGCGGGCCTACTTCAGTGCCTGGGCGGCCGCTTGGGGGGCGCTGACCGTCGCCATTTTTGCACTGGCCGTGCGGTACCTGCTCGTCCCGGGCATTATCAGCGCGCAACGGGCGGAGTCGGACCCAGTGATTCGGGCCCTCTATTTCATCTACCAGATGAGCAAAGGGCTCGGGTTCATCTTCTTCCTGCGCGGCACGCTGATGTACGTTGCTGGCGCGCCGTCCGGCGTCGGCGCCACGCGCAGGCTCTGGGCTGGCGCGATACTGTTCGCGGTTATTTCGACGGTTGGTTCGAGTCATGGCCTCGCCGAGATGGTAATCTGGCAGAGTGCGCTCGCCGTCCCCGCGCTCGGCTACTGCGCCTCTGCGTTTCTTTGGTTGCCGCGCCCGCGGCGTACGATTGGCAGCGTCACCACAGGCATTTGCTTCGCGACGCTCGCGTGCCTCTGGTTGGCGTACGCAGGGGCCTTTGCAGTGTCGATCCGCCAATTTCCCACATCGCTCGCGGATAGTGCCCGAGTGATGGTCGCGTTCAATTCATATTTCGACCTCATGGGCAACCTTCTGTTGGGGTACGCCATGATCCTCGTGCTCATGGAGGACTCCAAGCGCGAGGTGGACGATGCGCAGGCCGAGTTGCGTGTGACGCATGATCAGCTACGCCGCGCCGCGCTGTACGATGCGTTGACCGACTCACTGAACCGTCGGGCCTACGTTGAAGGCGTCGGTCTGGAAATGGTTCGCGCGACGTTCGGCACCGTGGTGCTCGCCGATCTCGATAACTTGAAGATGGTCAACGACCGCTTTGGACACTCGGCGGGCGATCTGCTGTTGCGTCGATGCGCTGACGTGCTGCGGGCAACCCTCCGCTCGTACGACAAGTTGTATCGCTGGGGCGGCGACGAATTCCTGCTCATCCTGCCGTCAGCGCATACGTCCGACGTCCTCCTGCGGCTCCAGCGTGCCATCGACAGTGCCGGACCGGTGCCTGGCGCAGGCGCCGGAACGGTACCGCTTCAGGTGAGCCTTGGTGCCGCGGACTATGAGAGCTCCGAGGACCTGGGATTTGCGATCGAGCGCGCAGACCGCGCGATGTATCAGGAAAAGGGACGTCGCAAGAGCGATCCGCGGACTGGTATCCGCGACGGGATGCCTTCGCCAACGTCCGTGCCAGCAATGCGTTAATGCTGTAGTCGGGTGGATGTACCAACGTTCATCCCACCCCCCACCATACCGGAGTTGATCGATGCGGACTTTCTCAATTGTCGTGGGCGCGCTCGCGCTGCCGGTCGCATGTCTTGCCGCGCAGCAGCCCGCGCCGGCGAAACACGCTTTCACGCCGGCTGATTGGTACAAGGTGACCACCGTGAGTACTCCCGCCTTGTCCCCCGATGGCAACAAGGTGGCGTTCACAGTTACCACAACTCCGGAAGCGGAGAACCGTCGACACTCCGAGGTGTGGCTGGTGCCCACGCAGGGTGGCGAGCCAATGCGCTATACGTCGCCGGGTTTCGAGAGCAGCAATCCGCGCTTCTCCGAAGACGGCAAGATTCTGTATTTCACCTCGCAACGTCCCGGCGGACGTGGCGCGAACTGGGCCCTGCGGATGGACCAGCCGGCGGGTGAGGCGTATCAACCCACGGGTCCGCAGCAGGTCCGCCAGGGTACGCAGCCGGCCGACAAGAGCTTCACCATCACGAGCGGTGACAACAACGGCGGGCGTGGCGGTTTCGGTGGGCGTGGCGGCGGCCGTGGCGCACAGCCCGCGCCCGACTCGTCGACTAATCCGAACGATCCGTTTGCCCACATGCAACCAATGGCGCGGCCGCCATACGACGCCATTACGAAGCCGGAGAATCCGGTGCGATTCGACGGGCGTCAGATCACGCAGATGGTGTATAAAGCCAACGGGCAGGGGCTGTTGCCCGGTCCGCGCACCGCGCCGCGCACGCCAGCTCCCGTGGTCTCACAGATCTACATCGAGCGTCCGGGAACGCCACGCAAGGCGCTCACCAGCACCAAGTATTCGCATCGCAGCGCCGTCGTGTCTCCAGACGGCAAGTGGGTGGCGTTCCTTGCCGACGTCCGGCTGCGTTCGGATTCCGTCGTGACCGCCGAGCGCGACTCCATCGCCAAGCTGCCACCCGATCGCAAGCGTGACGAGCAGCTTCGCAATGACACCGACGTGTACCTCTTGCCCATCGCCGCGTGCGAGGCGCAGAGCGCGGAGTGCACGCCGCACCGCATCGATTACAACGGAAACGAGACGCAGATCGCCTGGTCGCCAGACAGCAAGCAGATCGCGTTCGTCGGACAGCCCGGTCGATTCCGGAACCAGCGCCTGTTTGTCGTGGACGCGACTGGTGGCAAGCCGCAGGACATCCTGGGCACGTGGACGTACGAGCCGGGAACGATCGAATGGCTGAAGAACGGCAGTATCGTGATGATGACGAACAGCGGCGGCAGCAGCGGAATGTTCATGATCGATCCTGCCACGAAGAAGATCACGACGATCCTCGGCGGCCGGCGCGTGGTGACGGGCGCGATCTACGACGCGCCGCAGTCGCACATCGTTTATGTCTCGACCGACGTGACCCATCCGACGGAACTGTTCATTGCCAATGCCGACGGCAGTGGTGAGCGAAAGCTGACGTCGTTCAACGACAAGGTGAATAGCGAAGTCGCCTGGTCTGACGCCGAGGAATTCAAGTACAAGTCGGTCGGCGGCGTCGAGGTAGAAGGGTGGCTGATGAAGCCATACGGATACGATGCGTCGAAGAAATTCCCGCTCGTGATGTACATCCACGGCGGGCCGCACTCCGACTACAACGAAGCGTGGTTCGACGAATTCCAGAACATTGCCGGCGCGGGCATGTGGGTGCTGTTCACCAATCCGCGAGGATCGAGCGGCACGAACACGGAGTTCACGTACGCGAGCCGCGGCGACTGGGGCGGAAAGGACTACACCGATCTCATGAAGGCGGTGGACATCGCCGCGAAGCGCCCCGACGTCGATTCGACGAAGATGGGCGTGACCGGCGGGTCGTACGGCGGCTTCATGACGGCATGGGTGACCACCAAGACCAATCGGTTCAAGGCTGCTGAAACTGATCGCATGATCAGCGAGTGGACCTTCTGGTACGGGGCCTCCGACGCGCAGAGTCTCACCGAGGGCGAGTTCTTTGGCAAGCCGTGGGAGAATCAGGTCATGTACGACACGTTGTCGCCGATCCGTTACGTGAACAAGGTGAAGACGCCGACGCTGCTCGTGCAGAGCGAGGAGGACTTCCGTACGCCGATCGGCAATGCGGAGCTCTGGTTCATGGCGCTCAAGAAGCAGAACGTGCCTGCCGAATTCGTGCGCTATCCGCGGTCGAATCACGACCTGTCGCGCACGGGTGAGCCCTGGCTGCTCGTGGATCGCCTCAGCCGGCTGCGGCAGTGGTTCGGCTACTGGCTCAACGAGAAGCCAGCAGCGGCTGCCGCGGATAAGTAGACCTGCCGTTCCGCCACGCATCGGCCGGGTTCTCGATCGTCGAGGACCCGGCCGTTGTGCGCCGGTACGGATTCTGAATGCCTCAGTGATATGAGATTTCTGTCGGTTCTGTGCTGTCTGGTCCTCGGCGCATGTGGCTCGTCTCACCAAGCGAGCGCAGGCGGAGAGGTCGTGTCGACGTCCAATCACGATCTCGAGCAAGCCATCCAGAAATCGGATGAGCTGACGATGGCCCAGACGGCCATCCACGATGGGCATCCCTGGCGCGCGACGCAGATCCTGGCGCCACTGCTGCGCGACCCAGAGAAGCGCACGCCTGCGGCGCTCGTCCTGGCGGCGCGCGCCGCTGCAGGATGGGACGGGTGGAGTGAGGTGGACAAGCTGCTCCTCCGCGAGGGCTGGGTCGATGCGCAGTACGATGGCGAAGGACGCGAGCTCCTGACACGTTCCGCGTTGGAGCAGGGCAACGACACCCTGGCGCTCTCCCAGGCGACGCGCGCAGTGCGCGACGTCCATCGTGGCGAATCTCGTCCCGTGCGGCTCGTGCTCCTCGCGCGTGCGCTCGAGCGCAACAACATGTTCGACAGTGCGGCGGCGGTGTACGCCCGCGCCGCCGAACAATTGCGTCCGGTGCGCGACTGGCTCCGGCTCCGCGCGGCCGGGACACAGAGCGACTCCATGGCGCGTGCCCGGTCGCTCGGTGGTGTCACCCTCGCGGTTGCACGTTCTCGCGTGCCGTGGACCGAGGCGCAGGCGCGCGAGCGGTTCCGCGATGCGCTCGGGGCGGCGGCGCGTTACGCGGCGCTCGGCGCCACGGTGAGCGCGCTCAGGCTTCGCCTCTCGGTGGCGCCGGACACGGCGCGTCGAGATACGATCAGGGCGCAGTTGATCCAGTACATCCGGGGGCACGCAGGCACGAGCGACGCCAGAGCAGCGGCCGAGGTGCTCGACAAGGGTTTCACGACGCTGTCACCCTCCGAGGAATTGGTCATCGCACGAAGCAGTGCGGTGTCGGGGCCTTGGGCACGCGCGATCCTCGGCTTCGGACGCGCGCTGTCGCAGCCGACGCTCGTGACGCCGAACGATCGGCTGCTGTACGCCCAGGCGCTGACGCGTGTGAGCCGATCACGCGACGCGCTCGCGCAACTCGCGATGGTGACCGGTCCTCTTGCCGGCGAAGCAGCCTATAGACGAGCGCGCATTCTTCTGACATCGGGCACCGGTGATGCGACTCGCGCCGCACTCCGCGACGTCGTCACGCGTTTTCCGAGCGACACGACCGCCGCGAGCGCATCGCTGTACCTGCTGGGCGATCTCAGCACGGATGCCGGCAACGATGATCAGGCTCGCGCGCTCTTCCAGCAACTGTACCACAGCTATCCGACGAGTCCCCGTGCCGACAATGCGCGCTTTCAGGCCGCGATCCTGTCGTTCGTTCACGGAAATGGCAACACGGCGGCGCTGGAGTTCGATTCTCTCGTGGCGATCGCACCAACGTCCGAGGAAGCGCCCGCGGCGCGATACTGGAGCGGGCGCGCCTGGGCCGCTGCGGGCGATACGACGACTGCTCGCAGCCGATGGCGTAGCGTGGTGTCACAGCAGCCGACATCGTATTACGCCGGACTGGCCGCGAAGCGGCTGAACGAAGCTCCGTGGTCCCCGCCGGCGAGCCGCGACTCCTTCCCGCACGTTCCAGCGGTCGACAGCGCGATTGCCCGCGTCGCACTGCTCGATCAGCTCGGGATGGATGTCGAGACGCGATTCGAATACGACGCGCTCGAAGAATCGGCCAACCGCTCACCGAATCGCTTGCTGGCCACGGCGCATGCGCTCCTCGAGCATGGTCAGCCATCGCGGGCGATTCGACTGGCGCAGCAATTTGCCGACGCCGGCCATCGCGATGGACGTACCTATCGGTTGCTCTATCCCGTGCTCGATCGCGACGAGCTGACACGCGACGCGAGGGCGCACGATCTCGACCCGGCGCTCGTCGCCGCGATCATTCGGCAGGAGTCGAACTTCACACCACGCGCGACCTCAGCGGCGGGAGCGCGTGGCCTCATGCAGGTCATGCCGACCGTCGGCGCCGAAGTCGCGCGGGCGCTGAACTTTCCGATCTGGTCACCCGCGCTCCTGTACGACCCTGATGCCAATCTTCAGATTGGCACCACGCATCTGGCATCGTACATGGCGCAATATGGCGCGCTGCCACGCGTGCTCGCGGCGTACAACGCGGGCGGCTCGCGCATCACGCGTTGGGCGACCAAACCCGGCATGGACGATCCCGAGCTCTTCGCCGAGCGTATCCCGTTCGCCGAGACGCGAGACTACGTGCGCATCGTGCAGCGGAATGCGGCGTTGTATCGCGTGTTGTATGAGTGGGAATGAAACCCACGCTGAGCTCAGCGGCCCAAATGAGGGACTGTGTGTGGGTGATTTCGGGCGTCTCGAGGGCAGGACGGCTTGTCTTTCTTACCGCACTTCGGGCGTCTCGAGGGCAGGACGGCTTGTCTTTCTTACCGCACTTCGGGCGTCTCGTTGGCGGGACGGCTTGTTTTTTTTAACGCAGAGGTCGCAGAGAACTGCAGGAGGACGCAGAGAGAACTGCAGAAGAGAACTGCAGAAGAGAACTGCAGAAGAGAACTGCAGAAGAACGGCGAGAGAACTGGAAAAGGGAACTGCAAAAGAGAACTGTAAGCGTACAGAAGAGGGAAGCGCGTATTGGTGGAATGAACCGTGATTGCCGAGTCCACAAGCATTCCGCCTATATCGTTGATGATCACGACCTGGGCGATACCATCGGAGCGTCACGACGGCATCAGCCAAGACATCCAAGCGAGACAATCCTTCACGGTCCTCTGCAGTTCTCCTGCAGTTCTCTGCGACCTCTTGCAGTTCTCTGCGACCTCTGCGTTAAATGCTGTTGCGCCGTTCACCGAGATCCTTCGCTTCGCTCAGGATGACAGCCCGTCGCTCAGGATGACAGGCAATTCGCCCACGCATTTCCACGAAGACCCACAAATGAAAAGCGCGGGCACATGCCCGCGCTTCTCGAATTCCAAGTGTCTGATGCCTCGCTCCACTACCACCCCGGCGCCAACTGGAATCCCCAAACCCAGTTCTTTGTCGGCCGCTGGAATGGATGGGCGGCGTATGCTTCGAGAATCGCGTAGCCCATCAGGTTGAAGCGGAAGGATACGCCGGTACTGAACACCGGGATGCGGTCCGCGCAGGGATAGAACGACTGCTGCTGTGCTTGCTGCGAGCTCGTCGGTGCCGCGCAGCTCGACGGGATGTCGTTGGCGAACCGCGTGAGCTGCCAGTTCGGAGCCTGGTTATTCGTGTACGACACGCCGGCATCGAAGAACGGCGACATCTCCATCGGAAGGTACGGGAAGTTGATCAGGCCGAATCCTTCAACGCCGAACACCGGTATGCGAAGCTCGATGTTGATCACGCCGACTTTGCTACCGAACAGCCGCTGGAACGCCGGGCATCCTGCCGCCTGCTGCTGCGTGGTCGTCGAGCCTGCCACGGTGCATTCGTCACTGGTGAATGAGTTGTAACCGTACCCTCGCATCAGCGTCTCGTCGCCGAGGTAGATCGGCCAGGTCGTGTTCACATCTTCCGCGCCGCTGCCATAGCGACCAAGGGACAGACCACGAATCGCCAACGTCACGGGACGCATGAAGAAGTACCGTCGATAATCCGCGATTGCCGTCTCGTAGTTCACCGACCCAAAGGTCGGCGTGAACTGCATCCGGTATCGCTCGCCTTGCACCGGCGACGTAAACGCGGAGAAGGAATTGTCCCCGACCAGCGCCACCGACGGCTCGGCGAATACTACCGGCTTGTACTGGGACGTGAGCATCGAGTCATTCTGCGCGACCAAGTTGTTGTTGACGTCAAAAACGCTTTGGAAGAGCTCCGTATTGAAGCCGTAGTGTGTCACGCTGGCGGACAGCTCGAGTCGCTTGGTGGAGGAGAACGGGTACTGCGTGAACGCCATCGCCTGATCGATGTAGATGCGCTGCAGCAGCTGATTCACACTGTAGCCTTGCGTGCCGTTCACCGTCGCCGTATCGACGAAGACGCCCCCTGTGAGATAGGGCACGTGCTCGATGCCGCCGCCGTAGTTCCACCTGCTCTTCATATTGTAATACTGTAGTGCCCCGCCAATGTCCTTCACCGTGCCGTTGGCCTGAATTGCCGCGAATATCTGCCGGTCGCTCAGCTGGTCGCCGAAGATCATCGACACGCCGCCTGCCACACCAGTGCCGAACGGCCCGCCAGCGACGACGCCAATGTTCGGTTGCCCGATGGCGTCGAGCGAGAACGAGGAGTGAAACGGTTCAACGACAAAATCGGCGCCAGACGGCAGTCCAGACGCTGCGTCGGCGAGATACGTCGACACCACACCGCCCTTGACCTCGGGGGGCGGCAACTGCGCGCCCTCGAATGCGACCGACGCGATCACCGGCGTGCCGACCGTCTGCGACGGTTCGAATCCTCGGATCTCGTTGCCCTGGTTGTAGAATGTCGTGAAGAGCATGCGTCCCGTCTGCCGCGAGACGGAAATGGTCGGCGACACGGTCGTGATGCCACTCACCCCGGTGGCGAGGCGCGACACGCGGTACACCTGGCCGCTCGCCAGATTCAGGCGATAGATATCCGGAAAGCCATCCTGGTCGGACACGAAGAAGAGATTGTGGCCGTCAGGCGAGAACTGCGGGTTGATGTTCTTGCCCCGCGCAAATGGCGAGAAGACGCTGATGCGGCCTGTTGCCAGATCGTACGTCGCCAGTTGCAGCGGCGAGTACGTGAGCGCGTTGAAGTCCGTCTGCGGACCGCGATCGGTCGAGAAGGCGATCGTCTTGCCGTCGGGAGACCATGTCGGCTGGATGTCGGCGTACTTGTCGTTCGTGAGCTGACGGATCGTCCCGGCACTCAGGTCCAGGAGGTAGAGATCGCTAATGCCTCCCGCCTGACCGGACAGGGCCAGGGTCCGTCCGTCGGGCGACCACGATACGTGGCTTACCGCGCCAATCCCGGGAAGCTTGATGCGTCGCTCGATGTTCGTCGTTTGCGTGTTCAGCAGAGCGATTTCGTTCTGGCCTTCGGCGTACACAATGAAGGCGAACTGCTTGCCGTCTGGCGACCAGTCGCCCGCGGAATTGATGAAGCTGAGCGCGTCGAAGTGCGGGTCACTCGTCGGACCAGCGAGTTTCTTGATGATCTTGCCCGTTGTCGCATCGCCGACGAACAGGTCGATGGTGAACAGGCTGCGGCTCGAGAAGAAGGCGAACAGCTTGCCGTCCGGGCTGATCGTCGGTGCGAGATTGATGTCCCCGGCCCGTTGCAGCGGGACTAGCTTGGTGCCAGTGCTGTCCGGATGCGTCCGCCCCGCCAACTGCGGCAGGTACATCGATTTGTTTGCAGCCGCCCAGTCCTTCGAGAGCGAGTCGCTGTTTTCTCCGAGGACGCGCACCAATGCGGCATCCCAACCAAATCGGAGCGCGGATCGATACACGTCGACGATCGCCCGATCACCCCAGCGTCCGCCAACGTATGCCCACAGGGCTTGGCCGTAGCGGTACGGGAAGAACCGCGGATCGGTCGTCAGTTGCTTGATGGTAGGGAACTTGTCGCGCATGACCGCGTCTCGCATCCACATCGCGGTGAGCGGATCCTGACGGCCGAGCGAGAAATATTCGGCCATACCCTCGATGAGCCAGAGGGGCAGGGCATCCAGCCGCATCAATCCGCCGCCCGGCGTGCCTTCGGCGATGTTGTACTGGAAGACGTGCACCAGTTCGTGGCCGAGCACATGGTCGTTGTCCGCATAGATGCCGGTGAACGGCATGATCACGCGCGTGCGGTTCGACTCCGTAACGCCGCCCGTTTCCTCCGTCAGCTGCTCGCCCACGACATTCGTTTGCTCGAAGTCCGGATGGTCAGCGTAGAAGACCAGCGACTTTCGGTCAAACGCGTGCCGGAACGTGTCGGAATGCCGTGCATACCAGCGCTCAGCCATCCTCGCCGCGTCGTGTACGATGGTCGACTCGGGCGGATAGAAGAAGTTGTCGAAGTGCTCCGATTTCAGAATCTTCCAGTCGAAGGTCTCATACTGGACCTTGTTGCGCCCGAAGTACGCCTGGGCCTGAACCGGAACGGACACAACGAGCGCCAGTAGCGGTGCAACCGCAACCGCCCAACGCATACGAAGACGGGTCATCGCAAGCCCCGCGGACGAGCCGCAGCAAAGAGTCGTTCCGACATCCGAGCGACTGATGGGCCCGGGTCGGTTTCCTACCGGGCGCGCAAGGGACGTGCCCGCCGTTCACGAACTGCCATTCACCGAGAGAGTCCCCTGCTGCCGCGTGACCCCCCGAGGCTGCCGGTGAAAAATCTGCTACACCGGCCTCAGGTAAAAGTAACGCTGGGCTCGCTGAAGTTCCTCGATCGCTAGCTGGCACTTCGCCTCAGCCGCTTCCTTCAAGGACACCCGAGCCGTCGTGGTCCCTCCAAGCGTCATCATTGAATCACTAACGCGCCTAGCACTCAGGAGATTTGCGACTCATCACACCCATTGTCCCCGCGTCCCCTCACTCGATATCAGACCGTCGTGTCCGCTTCTTATCCGAGCGGTGTTTCTTTTCGGTAAGGCGCCGTTCTTTCGCCGCTCGACTGGGTTTTGTTGCCCGGCGCTTCTTGGGAACGTGCAGCGCACGCTGCACCAGTGTCGCCAGTCGGGCGTCGGCGGCCTGTTTGTTCTGGCCTTGGCTTCGTCGGTCGCTCGCCACCACGCGCACCATGCCGTCAGAGTCGAGTCGCGCCGCGAGCTTCATTCGAACGCGCTCCCGCTGCTCGTCAGTCAGTGCGATCGAGTGGGGCAGATCCCACAAGAGCTCGATTCGCGTTGACGACGTGTTGACATGCTGGCCACCGGGTCCGCCAGCGCGACTGGCGCGGTATTGCAGCTCATGGCGGGGGATGGCGACGTCCGGGGTGACGTTCAGGTAGGCGTCGTCATTCATTAGAAGAGAAGGCCTTCAGCGTCGTGCATGCCGGTTGGGGTGTAACTCTGCGGAAGCGGGATCGTCAACATACTGTCGCAGATTGCAAGGATTCTTTCGGTCGCTAACCTCTTGCACTTTGCGAGGCCGACAATCCGCGGCGCATTCCGCCACCGATCGGCTGCCTCAACATCGTGCAACTCGCCACCCGGCCGTCTCCCCCAGCTTTGCAGGCAATTCTTGACCCGCGCCGGTTGCTGCGCTGGGTCTTCATTGGCCGTCTCTGTCTGGCGAGCGCGATCTTCATTGCCGCCATTCTGCGATGGTCGATCGCCGACTCGCGCAATACGCTCGTTGCGTCGCTGGCCTTTGCGCTCTCCGCCATCTTCACCGCGGTGTCGGCCGGCTACGCGGAAATATATCGGCGACGGATCAGCCCGACGTTCCTGTACGTCCAGGCAATCTTCGACCTGTTGCTGATCACGGCCGTGGTGCATGTGACGAACGGCAGCAACTCGCCGTTCTCGGCGCTGTACATCCTCGTCATCGCGACCACGTCGCTACTGCTGCCGGCGGGCGGCGGGCTCCTCGTTGCCGCGCTTGGACTGGTGCTGTACTTCGCGGATATCGCGGTGTTCCTCGGCTCCCCACACATCGAGCAGGGCATCTGGCTCCAGCTCGGCGTCATCGCGATCGTCGCCCTCGGCATTCGCTACCTGAGTGCGCAGTTGCGGGCGAGTGGCGAGGGGCGTGAGCTACTGGTCGCTGAGCTCGAGCAAACGCGTTTGCAGGCCGAGGATATTCTCCGCAACATCCGAAGCGGTGTGGTCACGGTGGACGCGGACGGCCGCCTCCTGTATGCGAATCCCATGGCGGAGCAGCTGCTCGGCATCGACCTGCTCGACCGCATCGGCCAGCCGATGCTGGCCGCCATCGCCAAGGTAGCACCCGAGCTGGCAGATGCCGTGCAGCGCGCGGCGCAGTCGAAGGTGCGAACGACGCGCGGCGAAGGCATCGTGTCCCACGTTGCGAAGCGGTTTCCGGTCGGCGTGACGACCACGTACATCGATCACGAAGAATCCGGCACGGGCCGTATCGCTACGGCGATCTTCCAGGACATCTCAGACCAGAAGCGCATGGATGTTCTGCGCTTGCGTGCCGAGCGCCTCGAGGGCATCGCGGAGCTCAGCGCGTCGCTGGCACACGAGATCAAGAATCCACTGGCGTCCATCCGCAGCGCCGTCGAGCAAATCTCGCGCATGCCGACGATTTCCGACGATCACAAGACCCTGAGCATGCTCGTGCTGCGCGAGTCTGACCGTCTCTCGCGGCTGCTGTCCGAGTTCCTCGACTTCGCGCGCGTGCGTGTGGTCCGCACGACGCCCGTGGACCTGGTCGCCGTGGCGCGCGGCGCGGCCGACCTCGCGACTGCGCACCCCGATTGCGACGCGACCGTCCGTGTGACCTGCCTCATGCCTGAGGACGGCATGCATGTGGATGGGGACGAAGACCTGTTGCATCGCGCGGTGTTCAATCTTGCATTGAATGCGGTGCAGGCCTCGCCGCCGCAAGGAGAAGTGCACATCGAGATCGCGCGCGGAAGCTTCGAGCCGCTGCCCGTGGGATTGCCGTTCGACGGCGACTCCGTAGCACTGCGCGTGACGGACACCGGTTCCGGCATTCCGGCGGAAATTCGAGATCGCATGTTCGACCCGTTCTTCACCACGAAAGCCAACGGCAGCGGTCTGGGTCTCGCCGTGGTTCATCGCGCCATCGAAGCACACCGCGGGGTGGTCTTCGTGGATAGTGGTACGCGTGGTACACGGTTCACGGTGATTTTGCCGCGCGCCCACCAGCCATCCAGGAGTGTCTCGTGACTGATGCATCGTCCAGGCCCAGCGTGCTCGTTGTGGATGACGAGATGGGTATTCTCGATTCGCTGAATATCCTGCTTCGCAATGAGGGCTTCACGCCGTTTCTCGCGCATGGCGGTAAGGCGGGACTGGAGCGGCTCGGCGAGATGAAGCCCGATATCGTCCTCACCGACATTCGTATGCCGAACATCACGGGGGTGGAAATCCTCGCCGCCGCGCGACAGAACGACTCCGACGTGCCGGTGATTCTGATGACTGCGCAGGCGACGCTGCAGTCGGCGATGGCGGCGGTGAACGAAGGCGCCTTCTATTACATCCAGAAGCCATTCCGCAACGACGAGCTGGTGGCGATCCTCAAACGCGCCGCCGAGCATCGCAAGCTGCGGGTCGAGAACCGTTCGCTGAAACAAGCGATCAAGCGCCACGAACGCAGCGGCATCACTCGTCCCGTGGGGACGAGCAAGTCCTGGCTGGATATTCTGCGTCTCGTGGAAACGGTGGCGCCTACTGATTCGACGGTTCTGATCCAGGGCGATTCGGGAACCGGCAAGGAAGTGATAGCCCGGTATCTCCACGAGCTTTCATCGCGCACGGAAGGACCGTTCCTCTCGATCAACTGCGGCGCGCTCCCTGAAAGCCTGCTCGAGAGCGAGTTGTTCGGCCACATGAAGGGCTCGTTCACCGGCGCGATTCGCGACAAGATTGGCCTGTTCGGCGCCGCAACCCATGGCACGTTCTTTCTCGACGAAATCGGCGAAACGACGCCAGCCACGCAAGTGAAGCTGTTGCGTGCATTGCAGCACCGCGAGGTGATCCCGGTAGGCGCTACAGAGGCTGTGCCGGTGGACGCCCGCGTGATTGCCGCGACGAATCGCGATCTCGATGAGGAAATTCGTGCCGGCAACTTCCGCAGTGACCTGTATTACCGCCTGAACGTCATCTCGCTGCACCTGCCGCCGCTGCGGCAGCGGCGTGACGACATCCCACTGCTCGCCGAGCATTTCCTGCAACGTATTGCCGCTCAGCGTGGCGAGGCTCCCCGACGCCTCAGTGACGCCGTGGTGGCCGTGCTGCTCGACTACGCCTGGCCCGGCAATGTCCGTGAATTAGAGAATGCACTCGAGCGGTCCGTCATCTTGTCGGTGGACGAGGAAATCAGCGTCTCGGCGCTTCCCGAGCGGATCACGGAGCGTCGCGCCGAGCCGCTCGTCTCCACCCGGACACCGGCGAACCCGACGCTCGACGCGGTGGAACGGGCGTACATCATGTGGGTGCTGCAGAGCGAGAACAGCAACAAGTCGCGTGCCGCCGAGGTGCTGGGGATCGATCCGTCCACGCTCTACCGGAAGTTGTCGCGCTACGGAGTCGAGGCGTGACGACTGGCGTTGCCTTGCTCGACGACGTGCCGGTGACGCAGGCGACCGCTGCGGCGCCGGCCGCGCTGCGGGGTGGGGCGCGAATAGCCCGTCTGATGCCGTGGATGGTGGCCGGGCTCGTGCTCGCCGTGGGATTGCTGCTCGTCGACGGCTTGCCGGTCGGCACGGTGCATGACGACGGTATGTACGTGATCCTCGCGAAATCGCTGGCGACCGGACAGGGGTATCGGTGGCTCCACGTACCCGGCGCCCCGCCGGCCACGCACTTTCCCCCGGGATATCCGGCAGTGCTCGCCTTGGTCTGGACGGTGTTCCCCGCGTTTCCGCAAAATGTTATTGCATTTAAGATCTTGAATGCGGCGTTCCTCGCCGCTGCCGCGTTCGGCGTGGTGGTGTTCGCACGTCGCCGGCTTGCATTCGGCCCCTGGGGCGCCGCGCTGCTGGCGGTGTGCGGCAGTCTGGCGATTCCCACGCTCGTGCTCAGCACCCTCGTGATGTCGGAGCCGATGTTCCTCGCGCTCCTCATGCCGTTGCTGCTGTATGCCGAACGCATCGTCGAAGATCGACAGCGAAACATCGGGCGGGTGGTTGCGCTCGGTGCCCTGGTCGGCGTCGCCACGCTCGTCCGCAGCCACGGCATCGCCCTGGTGCCGGCGGTCGCGGCGCTGTTCCTCTACCGACGGCGCTGGCGGGATGCCGCTGTCTATGTCGCGTGCACGGTCGTGGTGATGCTCCCCTGGCAGCTCTGGGTCCGTGCGCATGAAGGCTTCGTGCCCGGCCCGATGCGCGGGAATTATGAATCGTATACGGCATGGCTCTTCCGCGGTTTGCACGACGATGGCGTCATGCTCATCGCGCGGACGTTGGGGCGCACGAGTCTCGAGATCCTCGCCATGCTCGCCGCCTTCGCTGCGCCCACCATTGCCATGCCAGCGGCACGGGTCGCGCTGCTGGTATTCGTCGTCGCCCTGATCGGCGCGGGCCTGTGGCGCGTGTGGCAGAGAGCGCCGGTGACCGCGCTCTTCATCGTGTGCTACTTCGCGATCGTTCTCACCTGGCCGTTCACGCCGGCGCGGTTCATCTGGGGATTGTGGCCGTTGCTGTTCGCGTTGCCGGTGGTGGGCGCGGTCGGGCTGCGCGAATGGCGGCCCGCCGCGCCATGGACGCGTGCGGTGCGCTACGTGCTGCTCGCGGCCGTCGTCTTCACCGCGGGTGGATACGGGGTCTACAGCGCTCGCGGCTACCGCGGCCGGTGGTGGTCGACCATTCCGCGGCAGGGCACGGCGCGGGTGTGGCCGCTGGTTCGCTGGACTGCCGCGCACACGCGCCCCAACGAAGTCGTCATGTCGAACGTCGAGCCGCTGCTCTATCTCTACACGGGCCGGCGCACCGTGCCGGCAACCAGCTTTTCGGCGAGCGACTACTTCCGTCCTGCATCGGCAGCCGCGAGCTCAGACGCGGTGCGCGGGATTCTCGCTGCCTATCACGTGGATGCGGTAGCCGTCGTGGCTGCCGACTCGCTCAGCGCGGCCGTCATGCAGATGGCATCGCACCATCCGCCGGAACTGGCGCTCCGTGACTCGTTTCCGAATGGCCTGATCTTTTCACCTGTACCGCGATGATCCCAACAGCGTCCGCTGTTCCGAACGGCCGTCCGAGCATTCTTCGCCCACGCACGCCGCTGGACCCTGCGACGGTCAGGCTGTCCGTGCTCATCCCGGTGTACAACGAGTGCGACACCATCGATATCATCGTCGATCAGGTGCGTGCCACGCCGATGGCCAAGGAAATCATTTGCGTGGACGATCACTCCACGGATGGGACACAGCAGATCCTCGAGACGTTGCTTGCGCAAGGCAAGATCGATCAGCTCTTCCGACATCCCGAGAATCGCGGCAAGGGTGCTGCCACGCGCCAGGCACTCTCCATGAGCAGCGGCGATATCGTGGTCGTGCAGGATGCCGACCTGGAGTACGATCCGACGGACTGGCCGGTATTGTTCGAGCCGATCCTCGATGGACGCGCCGATGCGAGTTTCGGGTCGCGCTTTCTCGGTGGACCACATCGCGTGCTCTACTACTGGCACTCCGTGGGCAATTCGCTGCTCACCACCTACAGTAACATGCTGACGAATCTCAACCTCACCGACATGGAGACGTGCTACAAAGCCATGCGTGGTGACCTGGGGCGGTCGCTGCTGCCCCGGCTCACCGCGCAGCGGTTCGGCTTCGAGCCCGAGATCACGGCGCGCCTGGCCCACGCTGGAGCGCGCATCTTCGAGGTGCCGATCAGCTATTCGGGCCGCACGTACGCCGAAGGGAAGAAGATCAGCTGGAAGGACGGTCTCGCCGCGTTCTGGCACATCACCAAGTACAACCTCTTCACATGAGAGGCCTCCGGCTGCGCTGGCCGGCGTGGGGAATTGCGTTGTTGGCGCTCGCCTCATCCGCGGTCGGCATTGTGAACTGGTTCACATACGATGACCGCTATGTCGTCGAGCTGAACCCGGCCACTCGAAATCTGCATGGCTGGTGGCACGCGTTTCAGCAGTCGTACTGGCCCAAGGACTGGGGCGGCGACGGTTACCGGCCGCTCACCATCATCGCGTTCAAGGTCGAGTCCGCGATCGGCAAGGGTATTCCGGCCACGTTTCATGCGGCGAACATCCTGCTGTACGCGGCCGTATCGGTGCTCGTCTACCTGCTCGCGCGCCGCGTGCTGCCGCAGTGGGCCGCGTGGCTCGCCGCGGCGTTGTTTGCCGTGCACCCCGTGCACGTGGAGGCGGTAGCCAACATCGTGGGGCAGTCGGAGTTGCTCGTCGCCGTCGCCGTGCTCGGCGCGCTGATTCTCTACGTGCGCGATCGACAGCAGGGACCGCTGCGCTTGCCCACCGCGCTTGGCATCCTGGCGCTCTACGCGTTCGCATGCTTCTCCAAGGAGCACGGCATCGTGCTCCCCGCTGTGCTCGGCGCGGCCGAGCTCACGTTGTTCCACGACGACCGTGCGAGGTGGCGGGAACGCGTGCGACAGCTGCGTCCGTTCTATCTGGCGCTCACGCTCGTCGCCGTAACGTTCGTCGCTGTTCGCGCGGCGGTGCTGGCCGACCATGGCCTGGGTGGCTTCGCGCCGTTCACGCCGTTCAACACATTGAAGATCAGTGGACCGGATCGCGTGCTCACGGCGGTGGCTGTGGTCCCGCAATGGATACGACTGTTGTTCTGGCCCGCGCATCTGTCTTCCGAGTACGGACCGCCCGCCATCGAGATCGCGCAGGGCATCAGCTACACGCAACTGCCTGGGCTGATGCTTCTCGTCGCAACGCTCGGCCTCGGCCTGGCCCTCCGCCGCACCCAGCGCGTCATCAGCTTCGGCATCGCCTTCACCTGCATCGCACTGCTCCCATCGAGCAATTTCGTGCTCCCGGCCGGTATCGTTCTCGCCGAACGCACATTATTCCTGCCCAGCGTGGGCGCCATGCTTGTCCTGGGCGAAGTTGCGGTGTTGATCGCGGATGCATTGCGCCGGCGCGGCGCTGATTCGCGGCGCGTCATGTACGTCGCCGCGGCCGCGAGCGCAGTGGTGCTGCTCACGGGCGCGGTCCGCAGTTCTCTCAGGACGCGCGTCTGGAAAGACAACATCACGCTGTTCCGACAGGCGGTCATCGACTCCCCCGACGCGTATCGTGCCCACTACATGCTTGGGCTTTGGGACTTCGAGATGAAGAGGAAGCGCGAGGGTGAGGCCGAGCTGCACAAGGCGCTGACGCTGTTTCCGTACGATCCATTTCTAGCATTCAACATGGCGGAGCAGTACCGCCTGGTGGGGTTGTGCAAGCCGGCAATTCCATTGTACCGCTGGGCGTGGGGGCTGGACCCGGATTTCCCAATGGGTCGGACCGGGTTTGCGGGCTGCCTGCTGGATGAAGGACAGTACGACGAGGGCAAGGCGATGGCGCTCAAGGCGATCTCCAATGGAGGCTCGATCAAGCTGCTCCGCCGCATGATCGTATTCGCCGATTCGGCCAAGGCGGCCCGGGCAGGGAACCACTCACCGGGATCCCTGTCATTGGCAGGATCGTCTGGCAAAATGCGAGATACCGTGCAAAAAGCCAGACACCCGAGCAGGTCGAAGAGCGGGGAGTAGTCTCGTAAATGGTTATGTGACAGCATATTATTTGTTGTGCTCGCTTCGGCCCGCACATTGCCATAGCCGTTGCGTTCCTCCCCGCTTTCTTCCCTCCTCCCCACTCACGGACCATGCCCAAACTGCGCAGAGGCTTCACGCTGATCGAGCTGTTGATCGTCGTGGTGATCATCGGCATTCTCGCCGCGATCGCCATCCCGAGGTTTGCTAACTCGAAGGACAAGGCGTACCTCACGGCAATGAAGTCGGATCTCCACAGCCTCATGACGGCCGAAGAGTCGTTCTTCGCCGACAGCCAGTCCTACACGAAGGACACACTCGCACTCAAGGTCCGGAGCTCCACGGGTGTCACTCCGACGATTGTCGTCGGGACCGGCTACTGGACGGCGACCGTGACGCACTCGCAGCTTACTGGCCAGAGCTGCGGCATCGGCATGAACACGACGAACCCGGTCGTGGCGACAGCACCAGACGGCGCACCCGTATGTAAGTAGAGCCCGGACGCTGGACGCTGTGATCGGAACGGCCCGGGAGCGCCATCGTCGCTCCCGGGCCGTTCCTTTATATGAATCTTCGAGGATTTGTTTGAGTGATTTCGGGCGTCGCGAGGGCCGGATGGCTCCGGATTAGCGAACCTCGCGATGGACGTACGAAGAAATTGAGCGGTTGATTGATGACGCATGCCATCGCGTGATGCCAGGGTGGCCATGCCGAGGCGTAGTGTTGTGGCATCATGAAAGCCGATCGCATTGACACGCTACGGGCGTCGCCCGGTTCCGCTGGCGTTCGCTGCGGCTTCACGCTCCTCGAGGTCCTGCTCGCCGTCATTCTCATAGATGTCGGCCTCTTCGCGCTCGTCGCCGGCAGCGCGGTGCTTGTGCGCCAGACGTCGGAATTGCACGCGCGCGATCGGGCGGCACGTACTGCCGCCAACCGTGTGCAGGCGCTCGGTGCCGGTCCTTGTGCGCCGCTTGTCGGGCAGGCCCGCTCAGCTGATGGGCAGGAAGAGCGCTGGATGGTGGTGTTAATTGCGGGCGGCGCCCGCGACGTGAGCGACAGTGTCGGTTTTGTGGTTCGCGGCGTGCCGCGCTCGGTCGTTCTGCGGACGCGCCTGTCGTGCTGATGCCGCGCGTGCGGCGCGGCGTCACGCTGCTCGAGTTGATGGTTGCGATCGTGATTGGCGGCCTGGCCCTCGGGCTCGTTTCCGCCGTCAGCGTGCGTCAGCAGCGCGTGTTCAGCGATCTCGCCGATGCCGCAGCCATGGGCGGTCAGTTGCGTGATGCGGCGGCAATTCTACCCATCGACCTGCGTGCCGCCTCCGCGGTGGCGGGAGACGTTCGCAGCGGCGAAGCGCGTGATACGTCAATCGAGTTGCGCTCCACCATTGCCAGCGGCGTTGGCTGCGACACGTCATCTGGTCATGTCTTGCTCGCGCCTCCAACTGGAGGTGCGGGCACATTCGGAAGTGTGGCGGTCGCGATCCAGGCGGGCGACACCGCGTGGGTGTTCACGCCAATGGACACGGGCGACGTCTGGCGTCCGTACCGCGTGGCGTCGGCGACTGGTGCTGCAGCGGGACAGTGTTCTCCGCTCGGTCCCCATCTCTCGGACAGCGCCGTCGCCACGGCCGGGCGTATTGCCCTGTCGCTCGATTCCCCGCCCGCGCTGGCTGCGCTCATCGGAACGCCGGTTCGAGTCACTCGTCCCTTCCGATACAGTCTGTACCGCGCATCCGACGGAGCGTGGTATCTGGGCGCGCGCGATTGGAATACTGCGTCGTCGCGCTTCAACACCATCCAACCCGTGAGCGGGCCGTTCTTATCGGCAGCATCAGGCGGACTGGCATTCACCTACATCGACAGCGCCGGCCGAGCCATTCCGACCCCGGTGGCTGACACGCGGGCGGTAGCACTCGTCGGTATCGCCGTACGCGCGCAGACGAGGCTCGCGCCGCGGGCGCTCGCTGCCGCGACGTCCACTGGCGGCCATCGGGACTCGGCAGTCATCTCGGTCATGCTGAGGAATCGACGATGAGCGTGAGGAGACGGCATGGCATCGCCCTGTTCGCGGCGCTGGGGTTCATGGCGCTGATTGCCCTGCTTGTCGCAGGGAGTGTGACGTCCTCGCTCGTCGCGCAGCGCTCGTCGCGGCTGGCGCTTGCCGACGCCGAGCTGACGGCGGCCGCCGACTATGCCCTGGCCACAGTGTTGGCGGATCCGGTCGGTTTTGGCTTGGCCGAGCTCCCACTGGGTCGAGCGACAAACGTCGTCGGTGCGGCATCGCCTGGACTGTACCAGGTGACTATCGATGTCACGCGCCTGCGCGCTGGGGTGCTCTGGCTAACGGCAGACGCATCGCTCAGCGGTGTGGACGAGAGCCATCGCCGGCTGAATGTGGTCGCGCGATTTCCATCGCTGGCAGCGATGCCGGCGGCCGGGATTGTCGCGCGGGGGGACGTGCGGCTGGATGCAGTTGCCTTTGCCGCAGACACCACGAGCGCCGATGCCGAATGCGTGGCGGTGGGGCCGGATGTCGCCGTTTCCCCCGGTGCAGTAGTCAGGGCGAGCGACAGCATCCGCGTCGAGCAGCGGCCGGCGGCCGGTGATACGGCCACCTATTTTCTCCTGGCGCGGCAGCTGGCGGCCCTGGACTCCAGTGGCCGTGTATATCACGTGCACGGCGATACCGTCATTGCCGGCGGCTCCCTCGTCGGTATACTGGTCGCCGATGGTTCGGTCACGATCAGCGGCCCGTATGCGGTGACCGGGCTCGTCATCGCGCGAGGCCGCGTTGAGTCACCCAACGGTGGTTTGGTCATCACCGGCGCCCTTCTGGCGTTTGGCGCGCCAGCGGATGGAAGCGTCGCCGTGCGACTATCGGGGGCGGTCGTCCGATATTCACCCTGCGCGGTCGCCCACGCGCTCCGCCTCGCGCTGCCGCCCCATCCGGTGCGCCAGAGGAGCTGGGCGGAGCTGTTCTAAGATGTGTGACGCCCGTCACTTGTAGTACTGACTGTTACCTGCAGCCGGGTCGGTCGTGTTCGGTGAGACAGGACGTCTGGGGTGCGAAGATGCAGTCACAGTGTCCGATCGCCGTCCTCAGCTGTCGCGCCCCACATGGCTCTATTCGGTCGGAGTAAGACAACCGTTGGTCTCGATATCGGCTCAGGCTTGATCAAGGTCGCTGTTATCGACCATTCCAAGCGGGAGCCGGAACTCGTGCGCGTCACGGTGACGCCGCTGCTCGCCGACGCCATCGTCGAAGGCGAGGTCATGGACCCGGGCATCGTCGCCGAGGCGATCCAGGGCGCGCTCGTGTCCGCGGGGGTCAAAACGAAAAGCGTCGTGACTGCCGTCGGCGGTCGCGACGTGATCATCAAGAAGATTCAGATCGAACGCGTGAAGGAGCAACAGGCGCGCGAACTGATGCGGTGGGAAGCCGAGCAGCACGTGCCATTCGACATGGAGTCGGTGGAACTGGATTTCCAGATCCTCGATCCCGACGGCGACGGGCTGGAGATGAGTGTACTCCTCGTCGCCGCCAAGCGTGAGCTGATCGAATCAAAGATGCGCGTGCTCACGGACGCCGGTCTGGAGCCAGGAATCGTGGACGTCGAAGCATTCGCACTCCACAACGCGTTCGAGGTGAACCATCCCGACGCAATGAACGGCGTGGTTGGCCTGGTGAACATCGGCCACGACGTGACGAACATCAACATTCTCGACGACGGGGTGCCGCTGCTCACACGCGACCTGACCGTCGGCACACGTCGGTTCCGGGAAGACCTGCAGCGCGAGCGCGGCCTGTCGGCCAACGAGGCGCAGCAGCTCATCCAGGGGTACGACCGTTCGCCTCACCTCGAGTCAGTCATCGAAGGGCGCGGCGAGGAGATCGCCGTCGGCATCGAACGCGCCGCCGCGTTCCTGGCGCAGAACGCTCGCGCCGGGACCATGCGCGCCATCTATACCTGTGGCGGTGGCTCGCGTATTCCGGGGCTCAACGACATGCTCGCCAACCGACTGCACGTCACGGTGCAGCAGGCGAACCCACTGGCGAATCTGAAGGTGCGCGACGGCGCGCTGGAGTCGCTCGTTACGGACGAGATCGCCCCTCTGCTCATGCTGCCCATTGGGCTGGCGCTGCGTCACATCGCATGATCGAAATCAATCTCCTGCCCGGAGCGGGCAAGAAGAAATCGAGCCGCCGCCAATCTGTGGACTTGAAGTCGATGGTGGCCGGCATGTCGGGCCACTTCCGCGACCCGTTTCTGCTCGTCGCCGTCGCGGCCGTCGTCGCGGCCGCCGCCGCCGTGGGCGGACTGTATCTGACGCAGGGCAGAACGGAAGCGCAGCTCACCGAACGGCACGAAGCGGCCGTTCGCGATTCCACGCGCTATGCGCATTTCCTCAAGGACCGCTACCGCGCCGAAGCCACGCGTGACACGCTGCTGCGCCAGGTGAACATCATCCGCACGCTCGATGGCGATCGTTTCGTGTGGCCGCACATCATGGATGAGGTGAGCCGCGCGCTGCCGCAGTACACCTGGCTGACGGTGCTCGGCTATGCCGGCACCCCGCAGGGCAGTACCGACGTGGTCGCGCTGCCGCGTTCGCCCGCCGACACGTCGGCGAAGAACAAGAACAAGCCGCCCAAGAGACTGGATACCACTGTGCCGCTCGATCCCATCACCATCCGCATCATGGGCCGCACGGTGGACATTCAGGCGATGACACGTTTCATGAAAGATCTCGAAGCGTCGCCGTTCCTCTCCAACGTGCAGATCGACCAATCGCAGCTCGCGCTCGACCAGGGCAAGGAAGTGACGCAGTTCCAGCTCACGCTCGCATATAGCCGCCCGGATACGCTGCAGCTGCATCGCGTGCCCGTCAGCCTATCGGTGAAGTAGTATGGCGCTCTTGCCTCAGAACCCACGCAGCCAACGGTTGCTGTTCGTCGCCATTCTCGCACTCGGCCTCACGGGTGTGTACTATCAATACCTCTGGTCGCCGAAGCATGCGGAACTGGTGGCGATCGAAGCGCGACTCGATACGCTCGACTCGCTCAACCGCGCCGCCAAGACCGACGCGGCAAAGGGCAACTCCACAAAGATGAAGCGGGAAGCCGAAGCCTACGGGCGCGAGCTCGCCGTGCTCCGCCGCCTCGTGCCCACCGAGAACGAAGTGCCGGCGCTGCTCGAGTCTATTTCCAGCGCGGCACGCCGCGCGGGCCTGGAACTCTCCGACGTGCAGCCCGACAGCAAGATCGAGGGGGATCAGTTCGACACGTACCGGTACAAGCTCGGCGTCACCGGTCCGTATCATCAGATCGGCGCGTTTCTCGTGAATATCGGTTCGCTCCCGCGCATCGTCGCGCCGATCAACCTGTCGCTCACGCCCACCGCCCGTACGGGCGAGCTCAAACCAAAGCCGAACGAACAGTTCCTCGACGCGAAGTTTCAGGTGCAGACGTACGTTGCCCATGCCTCGAAACGGACGCCGAAAGTTGCGGGAGGTTCGCCGTGAGGATACGCGTATGCCTGCTCGCTCTCGCCGCGCTGACTGCGGCCGCGGCGCATGGCGCGTCGGCACAGAAACCAGTGTCGAACCCCAAGGCAACAGCGACCAACGCCGCTGCCGCAACGAACGTGCAGATCGATACGGCAGGTCCGCCGCCGACGATCTTGCGCGAGGCGTTCGGCTACGCGCCTGACGGGCGCCGCGATCCGTTCGTGTCGCTGCTCACCACCAACGAGCTCCGGCCGACCATGAGCGATTTGCGCCTCACTGGTATCCTGTACGACCACGGCGGGCTCCACTCGGTCGCGACGCTGCGCGATATCACGACAAATGCGCAATACCGTGTCACGACAGGCAGCACGCTTGGCCGCATGCGAGTGTCGGCCATTCGTGTGAAGACGGTCGTGTTCACGATCGACGAATTCGGCACGACGCGCCGGGACTCGTTAGTCCTTGGCGACTCCACCAAAGCGAGGACGAAATGATTTCTCACCGGACGCTTGCATCGACGATGCTCGTTGCGTTCGGCGTGATCGGATCGCGTCCGGCGGTTGCCGCGACGTTGCCGACTCCGAACGACGCAACCGTCGTGTCCCTCAGCGTGGTTCCGCGAACGGGACACGCCGACGTCGTCGTCCGTGTCGACGGATCCATCACGCTCAAGCATTTCACACTGTCCAAGCCTGACAAGATCGTGGTGGATCTGACCGGTGCGACGCTCGGCCTGCCGCCAGGCGACGCCTACGACGGCGTCGCGCGCGGGGGCATCACTCACATTCGGTACTCACAGTTCACCAGAACGGTGGTGCGCATCGTGCTCACGCTCGACACGGCCCACCCGTACGACGTGACGCAGGAGAACGGCGACGTCCGCATCAGCGTCGAAGGTGGGGCGAGCTTCGAGCCGTGGGAGACTGGCGACGAACGGCACGTGACACCCGATCGGCGGGACGATCCCCGACCCGCCGCCGATCCGGCGCCTGCCGGTCCCGATCGGTCGCGCCCCTCCAGATATCAGATCTCGGACATCGCCAAGCGGCCGCTACTCTCGCAGCAGTCGCAGGAGCCTCGCATCACGGTAAGTTGGGAGGCCGCGCCGATCGCAGACGTGCTGGCGTTGTTCTCCACGTTCACAGGCCGCACCATTCTGCCGTCGAAGAACGTCACCGGCACCGTCACGGCCAACATCATCAACCAGCCGTGGGACGTCGCGCTACGAAAGGTGATGAACGCCAACGGGTATGACGTGACAGTGGACGAGAGCGGCATCATCATCGTCGATACGTTCGACGCGATCGCCGCGCGGCAGTCCATGATCCCGCTCACGACGCGCACGGTTCGTCTGAACTACGCCCGCGCGAACGCCGTGAAGGACATGGTATCGGCGCGCCTGTCGCGTACCTGCACACAGTCGCAGCTCCCGAGCGCTCCGGCCGGCATGCAGTCGCCCGGCGGCGGGGCGTCGCCGACTCCGAACAGTACTCAGAGCCTCAACTGCCCACAGCGCGGCACGGTCACCGCCGACACGATCACCAACAGCATCAGCATTACCGACCTGCCGCAGGCGCTTCCAGAGCTCGAGCAGTACGCACGCAGCCTCGACTTGCGGCAGCCCCAGGTGAACATCAAGGCCAAGATCATCCTGGTGGATCGTTCGACGCTCGAGGGACTTGGGCTGCGCTACGACCTCGGATCGCAGTCACAATTCTTCAACGACATCGTGCCACGCCTCGACTCGCTCGGGAAACCACGCACGGATGCCGGCCAGATTCAGCTCGGCGGCAACACCATGTCCGCCATCGCCAATGCGACCGCGCGCGTGCCGGGCGCGGCGCTGCAGCTCGTCTATTCTACCGCCATGGGGAACTTCGATTTCACGACGTTCCTCGAAGCGCTCCAGACCAACACGCTGCTCGACGTGCAGGCCGAGCCGAGCGCCACCATCCTGAACAACCGAACGGCGAACATCACCGCCGGTACCCAGGTGCCCATCCGCGTCATCGAGGCTGGCGCCGGCGCGAACGCCACCAGCAGCTTCCCGCGTGCCGCGGTCAGCATGCAGCAGACCGGTATCATCTTGATCGTCACGCCCCAGATCACGAACAACCGCCAAGTCCAGATGAAGGTCCACGTCGAGAACTCCGACGTGCAATTCCAATCGAACGATGTTGGTGCCGTATTCCCCAAGCAGAGCGTTGACAACGAAGTGCTCGTCGCCGACGGCGAGACGGCCGTGATGGGCGGATTGACACAGACCACCGTGAACGTGAGCCGGTCCGGTCTGCCAATTCTCGTCGATCTTCCGATCATTGGCCGACTCTTCGGTGTGACCAACCGTGTGGAGACGAAGCGCGATCTCCTCATTCTGATCACGCCGCACATCATCGACGATGGGCAGCAGCCGCCCGATGCGGGCCATCCGTAAAGGCCCTGGAGTGTTACGCATGAAACGAGTCTTGGTTCGCCTTGTTGCCATAGTGGCTGGGGTCGTGGTCGTCGCCAGTTGCGATACGCGTCTACCGACGTCGCTCTCCTCGGGTTTGGGACCGAATCCGAACACGTCTGGCGGCACCGCGCCCACCGTATCGATCGACACGCCGGTGGTGAGCTCCTTGGCGAATGTCGGCGATTCCGTGTTGGTGGTTGCCAGACTGCACGGCACGAAGTCACTCCGCAACGTGGAGTTGTCCGGACTGACGATCAGCGGGAGCGCCGATCTCGGCACGCTGCGTCGCACAGTGCGGTATACGCTGATCGACGTGCCGGCCACTGGCGCATTCCGCGCCGGGTTGCACGACACGACCGTTCGCCGGTATCTACAGCCGGTGTTGCCCAGTGACACCACGCTCGACAGCCTGATCATTCAGGCAATCGTAACCGACAGCACCGGCGCGGTGGACACCACCACGCGCCGTGTGGATCTGGTCTCCGGTCCGCGTGTCACGATCATCGCGCCAGCGTCGGGCGACAGCACACCGGCCGGCATCGGTATCACCGTAACCGCGACGGTCGCTGATCCGGATGGTGTGGCGCGTGTCACGGTTCGTGTGCAGGGCGAGAGCAGCTGGCCGACGAAGCTCGACACGTCGATCACTCAGTCGGTTGCCGCGGCGCCACGGGAGGCAACGGTGAGCGCGGTTGCCCGCATTCCGATCAATGCGCCGCTGCGCAGTCGCGTCACGATCACGGCGTCAGCGGTCAGCGTGAACGGCAATCCCGGTTACTCCGGCTCGACGGTCGTGTTTGTTCGTGGCGCGAACGGGGTGCAGCCGCTTGTCACGCAGGCCGTGGCCACGCGAAGTGAAATCAGCGACTCGATCACGGTCACGGTGCGCGGTGACGGCATTGCCGCCGCCGGCTACGTGGCGCGCGATAGCACGGGAACGATACTCGTGCGCGACAGCGTCTTCATGCCGCAGCCGTACACAGGCAACGTCATTCAGCCGCTCAGTCTGCAGAAGCTTCCGGTCTTCGTGCAGGGCAAACGCGTGCTCATCACTGGCTTCGCGGTGGATCAGTCGGGTCGGACCGGTTATGCGGTACGCAGCACGCAATTGACGCCTGCGGCGTCATTGGCGGTCGCGACGGGCGATTCGACGCTCATTGTCTACGGCCACACATTCCCGCTGCCCGTTTCGCGGCAGGGGACGGTGGGTGACATCGTGTGGGATGCGCCGCGAGAGAACATTGTGCTATCGAACATGGCGTATAACCGCCTGGAGGTCTTCCACTCGGCCACCAAGTCTTTCCAACCCCAGGGTGTCGCTGTCGGTTCTATGCCCTGGGGCTTGTTCATCTCGAATGATCCCAACGTGCTCCTCGTTGCCAATTCGGGCGGAACGAACCTGAGCAAGGTGTCGCTACCCGGTCTCTTCGAAATCGCCGATCAGCGCGTCCGCACGCGTGGCACGTACCTGTTCACCGTCAACGAGAACTACGACCAAACTTCGCAGAAGCTCACGGAGGCAGTTGGCCTTCCGATCATTTACTCCGACCGGCCCCAGTACATTGGCCAGCTGTCGGACGGCACGGTGTACTACTCGACCCGGCCGACGTCCGATGCGCCGACGGGCACCATTCGTTATATCGATCTGACCCAACAGGTTCCGGATCCGAAGCCGATCCTCGTTGGGGGTACGGCGACGTCGATCACGACCCATATCGTGACCAACGCCGACAATGTGATCGCGATCTCTGGTGCAGCGACCAATACGTCCGACGCGGTCGTCCTGTGCGACCATCCGCCTGGATCGAGCCTGCCGACTGTCTGCTCTCCTCCATCGACAAAGGGCTTGGTTGACGCCGTTCAGCAACTGAAAAACATTTCTCCCGGCTGCTCGCCGAACTGCACGGACATCGAGATCGTCGATGGCATCGACATCACAACCGGCGGCCTCAAGGACACCACCTACGTGGCAGTGAGCGGCGACCGCAGTTGGCTCGCGTTCGGTCAGGGTAACACCAGACCCGCCGGGGCAGTGTTCATGGCGAGCGCCGCAGGCTTCCGGTCTCCGGCACTCAGCCAGGCGGATCTCCTGATCAACGCCGACGAACCCATCAATGGGCTGGCGCTCGACAATACTGGCCTGACGGTCGCGGCGCACGGCACGCAGTCGTTCTTCGCCTCGGTGGACGCGCCGTTCCATCTCCGACTGCAGGGTAAGTACGACAATCAGATGTCCGGCGCCGGAATCACCTTCCATCCGCTGGCCAGCGGGAGCACTGGTGACGCGTCGCGAACGGCCTACATCGCATCGAACAACCAGACGATCGACATCGTGGATGTGTTCCACTATCTCAATCGTGGTCACCTGCCGCTGAAGGCCAACCTCTATGGATCACTGCGCGCCGTGCTGCCCGGTCCGAGCGATTCACCCGACGTAGTGCTGAAGCTGATCGGCATTTCGGCTGGCGGACTAGTAGTCATCGATGTGCGGGCCGGCGATATTCTTCCATCGCCCTGAGGCACGTTCATCTCACATCTCGCGAGCCCGGCCATACGGTCGGGCGCGCGTGTATTCATAACCCTATGATCCGCTTTACCACCGCCGGTGAGTCGCACGGTCCGGCCCTCGTCGGCATTCTCGAAGGTATGCCCGCCGGTCTGCCGCTACTCGTCGATCACGTGAACGCCGAGCTCGCGCGCCGGCAGCAGGGCTACGGTCGCGGCCGGCGCATGCAGATCGAGAAGGACACGATCGAGTTTCTGTCCGGTGTGCGCGCCGGTGAAACACTCGGCTCGCCGATCGCGATGGTTGTTCATAACCGTGATTGGAAGAACTGGCAAGAAATCATGGATCCGGCCCTGCGCGACAACGACCCGTCGCCGCGCAATCGCGCGGTGACGCGCGTTCGTCCTGGTCACGCGGATCTCACTGGCATGCTCAAGTACGACCGCGTGGATGCGCGCGACATTCTCGAGCGCGCCTCGGCGCGCGAAACCACGGCGCGTGTGGCTGCGGCAGCGATCTGCAAGCGCTTTCTCGAGGAATTCGGCGTTCGAATCGGCAGCCACGTCGTCCATCTCGGCGGGATCGACGCAGTTCGTCCAGCCACAATGCCAGCGGATCTCAACGCCGCCGCCGATGCCTCGCCGCTCCGCACGCTCGACCCGGCCGCGGAGCAACGGATGATCGCGTATATCGACGAGATCAAGCGCGCGGGGAACACCCTTGGGGGTGTGTGCGAAGTCGTCGTCGGCGGCCTGCCGGTGGGACTTGGCTCGCACGTTTCGTGGGACCGCAAGCTCGATGGCCGAATTGGTGCGGCCATCATGTCGATCCCGGCGGTGAAAGGCGTTGAGATCGGAATGGGCTTTCAGACGGCGCGCATGACCGGCGCCGAGGTACATGATGAAATCGAGATGCTGCCGGGTTCGGCGCGTACGGGCAATGTGCGACGCAAGACCAACCGCGCCGGCGGGCTCGAGGGAGGCATGACAACCGGCGAGCCGCTCGTCGTACGCATGGCCATGAAGCCTATCAGTACTCTCATGCGTCCGCTGGTCACCGTGGACGTGGCTACCGGCGAGTCTGCAGAAGCCGTCGCCGAACGGAGCGACGTCACGGCGGTGCCGGCGATGGGGGTGATCGCTGAAGCGATGATTGCTCTGGTACTGGCTGATGCGTTCCTCGAGAAGTTCGGCGGTGATTCGCTCGGCGAAACCAAACGGAACCATGACGCCTACATTTCGCACGTCGCGTCCCGGATCGGCGGCTGATCCGTCACGGCCACACCTGATCCTCATCGGTCTGCCTGGTTCCGGGAAGACGACGGTGGGTGACAGGGTGGCCAGAGCGCTCGGGCGCACATTTCTCGACCTCGATCAGGAGATCGAGCGCCGCGAGGGCCGCTCGGTCAGCCAGATCTTTGGTGAAAAAGGCGAACCGTACTTTCGGAAGCGAGAGCGGGATCTCACGGAAGAGCTGACCCTGGTCGGCAACATGATCGTGTCGCCGGGCGGTGGCTGGGCCATGGACCGCGAAGTGGTGGCGATGGTCCGTCCCCCCGGCCGCCTCGTATACCTTAAGGTACGACCTGCCACGGCTCTCAAGCGTTTGGGCCCCATGGCGATGATGCGTCCCTTGCTCACCCGACCGGACCCGCTGGGGGAACTCAAGCGTTTATACGAAAGCCGGAAGGTGTCGTACGAGACAGCGGATTACGTTGTTGATACGGAACTCTATGATCTGCAAAGGGTTATAGAAAAGGTCATCGAGCTTGCCTCGGCGGCTGGCTAGACATACGTTACCGTTCCCGCGGAGCGATGAGGCTCCGGGGACCGAATCAGAAGGCGAGATCGCAGGATTCCACAGGGAGAGGATCGGTGCCACATCGATGGCGCATCCTCCCCTTCTTGCTTTCGGTCCGGTTCAAGCGTCAACAGGATGAAGATGACTTTTCGCGTGTTGGGCCCGCATGAGCGGGGTCGTTTCGCCCCCGAAGCATGGGGCCACTTACTGGCATTGAACGGATCGGGCGCACTCAATGCGGCCGAACTTGAGCATATCATAGAACGCGCACTGTTACAGATTGACGGGCGCATCGCTCTGGACGACCTGCGATCTCTCATGGAAGGGGCAGGGTTCATCGATCACGGCGACAGCGATCCACACCAGACGGTACACTAGGCATGGCAACGAGAAAGTCAGCCGCAGGCGCCAAGCGGAAGGGAACCGCGGCGAAAGCCAAGTCGTCAGCGAAAGCGAAGTCGTCAGCGAAAGCCAAACCCAAGTCGTCAGCGAAGAAGAAAGCGACGACCAAGGCGACGGCTCGCCGTGGCCGCGCGGCAGTCGTCGACGACGTATTGGAGGACGACGCTGGCGGAAGCTCGTCCGCCGGTGACGGCGGGGGGGGGCCACGCTCGTGATCGTCGAGTCTCCGGCGAAGGCGAAGACCATCGGCAAGTATCTCGGCCGCGGGTACCGCGTCCGGGCGACGGTGGGGCACATCATGGATCTGCCCGTCAAGACGCTCGGAATCGACGTCGACAACGGCTTCCTGCCGGATCTCGTCCCCATTCCGGGCAAGGAAAAGACGATCGCCGAGTTGAAGAGTGCGGCGAAGGGCAGTAAGGAAATCCTCATCGCGACCGATCCTGATCGCGAGGGCGAGGCCATTGCGGCGCATGTCGCCACGCAGATCAAGCCGAAGCGCGGCGCGTCCGCAGTGCCGGTTCGCCGCGTGCTCTTCCATGAGATCACGAAGGACGCGGTGCAGCGCGCCATTCGGGAAGCCGGTGTCATCGACGAGAAGAAAGTCGAAGCGCAGCAAGCGCGCCGGGTGCTGGATCGACTGGTCGGCTACAAGGCGAGTCCCGTGCTCTGGCGCACGGTCAAGAAGGGCATCTCGGCCGGACGCGTGCAGACGGTGGCTCTCAGGCTCATCGTGGAGCGCGAGCGTGAGATTCGCGCGTTCAATCCTGTGGAGTACTGGACCATTGAGGCGCTGCTGGAGAAGAACAACCAGCAGTTCACCGCGAAGCTGCACCACATCGATGGTAAGAAGGCGGAGATCGCGAATCAGGCGGAAGCCGAGCGCATTCTCAACGATCTGAAGGGCCGCACGACGTTCGACGTCACCGAGTTGAAGCGGCGAGAGCGGCGCAAGAATCCTTCGGCGCCGTTCACCACCTCGACGCTGCAGCAAGAGGCCGCGAAGAAGCTGTCGTTCGGATCCAAGCGCACCATGCGCGTCGCGCAGGATCTCTACGAAGGTATCGACGTTGGCAATGAAGGTGCGCAGGGGCTCATCACCTACATGCGTACCGACTCCACCCGCGTCGCGGAGAGCGCGGCAGGGCAGGCGCGCGAGTATCTACGCACGCTGTTCGGCGAAGAGTTCGTCTGCAAGACGCCGCAGCTGTATGGCGACGCTAAATCAAAGAATGCGCAAGACGCGCACGAAGGTATCCGTCCCACGGATCCGTCGCGTCGTCCGGATGAAGTGAAGCGTTCCTTGAGCGCCGATCAGTTCAAGCTGTACCAGCTCATCTGGCAGCGGTTCATGGCCTCGCAGATGACGCCGGCCGTGTTCGACACGACGACGGTGGACTTCGACATTCCTGCGTCGTCGCAGCCGGACATCGGCCGCCGTGGTTACCTGTTCCGGGCAACCGGTTCGATCGTGAAGTTCCAGGGCTTTCTCGCCCTGTATCGCGAAGCCCATGAAGAAGGGGAGCACAAGGCGCTCGAGGACGAGCAGGCGCTGCCTGTCGTCGTCATCGGCGAGAAGGTGCCGTGCAAGAGCGTCACGCCGAGCCAGCATTTTACGGAGCCGCCGCCGCGCTTTTCGGAGGCGAGTCTCGTCAAGGAACTCGAGCACCTGGGCATCGGTCGCCCATCGACCTATGCATCGATCATCTCGGTGCTCGCCGATCGTCGCTACGTGGAGCTCACCCAGCGCCGATTCTTCCCGACGGAACTTGGGGAGAGCGTCGAGCGCGTCATGGTGCAGCAGTTCCCGGACATCTTCAACGTGGACTTCACGTCGGCCATGGAGGGCGAGCTCGACAAGGTCGAGGAAGGCGCCCTCGGATGGCAGCGTGTGCTCGAGGATTTCTATTCGCCGTTCGCGGCGCGCCTGAGCAAGGTCGACGCGCCGGCCTTGATTGCCGCAGCGCACGATCTGTCCGGTATCGCCGCGCTACGCTGCCCCGATTGCGGCGGCAAGCTCGAGCCGCGTGGCGGCTTCTTTGGGCCGTTCCTCGCTTGCGAGAATCATCCAAAGGCCTGCAAGTACACGCGTCCAATCAAGGGTGAGAAGGTCAAGCCCGTGATGACCGACTACAAGTGTCATCTCTGCGGCGAGCCAATGGTGATTCGTCTGGGTCGCAGCGGTCAGTTCCTTGGCTGCAGCACGTTCCCCAAGTGCCGCGGCACGCGCTCCATGCCGACAGGGGTCTTCTGCCCCAAGGACGGCGGCGAGCTGGTTGAACGGCGCTCCAAAAAGCGTGGCACCGCGTTCTACGCCTGCTCGAATGAGGATTGCGACTTCGTGGCGTGGAACAAACCCGTCGCCGAACCCTGTCCTGAATGCGCCTACGTCGGTGCCGAGATGAAGACGACGAAGGCGCGTGGCGACTTCCGGAAGTGCCTCAAGTGCGGCAACGAATGGGATGCGCCGAAGACAGACGATCCGGCGGAGGTCGTATTGGCGGGGTGACGGGGGGGACACGTGTCCCCCCCGTCACTTCGCGCTGATGTTGCAGTCGGTGTTCGCCGAATGGCCGCCGTTCATCAACTTGAATTGCCCGCCGTACATTCCCAGGTACCTGGCGGTTGCCCCACTCAGCGCGCCGCCATGGAAGGCGACTAAGCCGGTTGTCGTGTCGTAGGTGTATGTCCCGGTCCTGTTATCGCTCCCCACATACGAAGAGGGGCCGGTGACCCGCAGGTCGAGACCTGGGACGATCTGCAATCGGCCGCCGGTGAATGTGGAACAGGTGTACTTGCCCGGCTTCACCGCAACGGGCGGACGATTCTGCTGATCGAGCGCCGCCTTCTTATTCGCCGCATCGGCCGCGGTCGCGGACGTGGCTGCGCGAATGTGGTCCGCCGCACCCACGTCTACCTCGACCGGGCCGTTTGCATAGCCAAAATCGCATTTGAGGTGGTAGATGCCCACCGTGGCGCCGTTGCCTTTCACGCTCAAGACCGTGCAGGGATGGTAGCCGTTCTGCTCACCGTAGGGCGCCGCGTCCACGCGCGAACCTACCGGAAATCTCTGCGCCCATCGCTTTGCCATCTCCGCGGCAGCTTGCCCGGTGTCTGCCCGCAGACGGTTGGCTGACACCGTGTAATCCGAGGTGGTGCCGTCGATATTGGTGCACTTCACTCTGTAATTCGGAGCACCGTTGGTGACGACACACGGATACCAGTCGTACCCGAACGGCAACGCCTCTACACGGTCCCCGACTTTGAATGCTTGTGCGGAAGCGACTGGCGCCCACGCCGATAGCAGGATCAAACCTGCCAGCCCAAGTACGAACCGTCTCATGAGGCTGCTCCTGATTGACACGACGACATTGCGGTGAATGGTCCGTCTGCAACAGACTACTTTGGCCGAGCCTTGTCCAGGTCGAGAACCTCGCGCCGATCGGTGTCCCGTTGTCCCGTGTCCCGTGTCCCACACTATCTTGAGCCGGTGACCAACTCTTCTACCAATCCAGTGCATATCGTCGGTGGCGGCCTCGCTGGCAGCGAGGCTGCGTGGCAGCTTGCTGAGCGCGCACACGACGTCGTGCTTCACGAGATGCGCGGCGTACGGGGAACGCCTGCTCACAAGACGGAGCGGCTTGCCGAGCTGGTCTGCTCGAACACGTTCAAGAGCACCGAGACCTCAAATGCGCACGGCCTCTTGAAAGCCGAGATGCGGCTGTTGGGATCGGTGGTGCTCTGGGCGGCCGATGAGGCTCGCGTGCCGGGCGGCAGTGCACTGACGGTAGACCGCGATGTGTTCTCCGCCGCGGTCAATGATCGTGTGACGACGCATCCGCGGATCGCCGTGGTGCGCGAGGAAGCTGTTGCGCTGCCAAGCCCGGGCATCGTTGCCACCGGACCACTGACATCGGATGTGCTCGCCGACGCCATTCGTCAGCGCCTCGGTGTGTCGTCGCTGGCTTTTTATGATGCGATCGCGCCGATCGTCGCCCGCGACTCCATCGATCACGACATCGTCTTCCGTGCCTCACGGTATGGCAAGGAGACCATGTCAGGTGGCGCCGACGGTGATGAGGCTCAGGAAGGAGCGTACCTCAACTGCCCATTCACGCGCGAGCAATACGAGGCGTTCCTCGATGCGCTGATCGAAGCCGACCAGCACCACGGCCACGAGTTCGACCAGGCGCCATACTTCGACGGGTGTATGCCGGCTGAGGAAATGGCGAAGCGCGGACGGGAGACGCTGCGGTTCGGTCCCATGAAGCCGGTGGGGCTGCGCGATCCGCGCACCGGTCGCGACGCGTACGCCATCGTACAACTCCGCATGGAAGACCGCGGCGGCCGGATGTGGAACATTGTCGGATTCCAGACCCGTCTGCGCATTCCCGAGCAGGCGCGCGTGTTCCGCATGATTCCTGGATTGGAGAACGCTGAATTTCTGCGCTACGGATCCATCCATCGGAACTCGTACGTGAATTCGCCTGCGTCGTTGTCGCCCCATTTGGCGTTGCGCGACGATCCGCTAACGCTGTTCGCGGGCCAGCTCACCGGCGTCGAGGGTTATACCGAGAGCACGGCCACCGGGTTGATGGCCGGCATCAATCTCTCACGCTTGCTGCGGGGCGAGACGGCCGTCGTACCGCCGACCACGACCATGCTTGGTGCGTTGTACCGATATGTGCGCGAAGCGGATCCGGCGCATTTTCAACCCATGAACGCGAACTTCGGCCTGGTCGACGATCTCCCGGTCCGTGTGAAGGACAAGCGTCTCAAGCGCGAACAGCTTGCCGCACGCGCGCTGGCGGACCTGCACGCATGGCGTGACGAGCACCATATCCAGCCCGTCATCCTGAGCGAACCCCAGCCTGTCATCCTGAGCGAAGCGAAGGATCTCCCCGCGTGACCGCCGATCCCGTGCCGCCCGAGGTGGCCGACTACATGGAGCATCTCGCGAAAGAGCGTGATGTGTCGCCCAACACGGTGCGCGCTTATTCGCGCGACCTCCGCGATTTTGTCGACTTTCTCGGACGGTACTACGGTGGTGCGTCGTGGACGTGGCAGGGCGTGGACCGGATCGCCATGCGCGGGTTCCTGGGCGATCTCGCGAAGCGTGGCCTGGGAAAGCGGTCCATGGCACGCACGCTCTCCGCGGTACGGAGCTTCTATCGGTACATGCACCGCAACGAAATTGTCGATGTGAATCCGGCGCGTGCCGTCGGCGCACCACGCATGGACAAGCACCTGCCCGGCTATCTCGATCGCACGCAGATCGACTTGCTGTTCCAGATGGCCGAGGTGCGGGCGTGGGAGGGGAAGTTCATCGACGTGCGCAATCTCGCGATGCTCGAATTGTTCTACTCTACCGGCATGCGCTTGTCGGAACTCCAGGGATTGAGTCGCGGCGATCTCGACATGGTCATGCAGCAGGCGAAGGTGCGAGGCAAGGGGCGCAAGGAGCGGATCATCCCCATTGGAGATCATGCCATCCTCGCGCTTCGAAACTACGAGGCGAAGCGTGACGATCTCCTGCGAGGGCTCGGCCCCAAGGTGGATCGCACGGCCGTCTTCCTGACACGGACCGGAAAACGGATTGGGGTGCGCGCGGTGCAGTCGGCCATCACCAAGTTTCTCGCCGCGATCGACGAGGATGCGGGGCTCAGTGTTCACTCGTTGCGCCACAGCTTCGCGACGCATCTCCTGGATGCTGGCGCGGATCTCCGGGCCGTGCAGGAGCTCCTGGGCCATGCGTCGGTCTCCACGACGCAGATCTATACGCATACGAGCATCGAGCGGCTGAAGCAGGTCTACCAGAAGGCGCACCCGCGGGCCTGACGCGCAACGGTCGGGTGCGGAACGTGCTTCTGACCGGGCTGACCATCCCTGGGCAGACCGGCAATGCGAATCGAGATCGTTCCGCTGATCGTGGGTGTGCTCGTCGGACTCATCGGTTTGGGTCTCGTGTTCGATGCCTGGACGCCCGACGAAATCATCGTGAGGCGGGAGCGTCGCCGCCGTCCACGCATCGAGCGGAGTCGCGGCGGGGAAGCGTTCATCGGATTCGGCGTGTTGTGCATGGCTGCCGCATTCATGGGTCGCGACACGTGGTCCTACTCGGTGATTGCCGTGATCGCGGGCACCGTGCTCCTGTTGATCGGCATGGTGCGTAACTGGCGATATCTTGGGCAGGCGATCTCGAATCGTGGCGCCGCGCGTCGTCGCCCAGAGGCCGAGGTCTCGATGAACGGGCGGCGCACATCATCGAAATCGAATACGCGCCGCTGATTTGGGCGACGGCTGGCTTTGATGCGCCGCTCCGCTGTGCTTTTGTCCCCCCTTATCTTCCGGTCATGCCCAACCCACTCCCGCGCATGCGGGCAACCACCATTCTCGCCGTTCGCCGGAACGGTCGCGTCGCCATTGGTGGCGACGGCCAGGTGACCGTTGGCGAGACGGTCATGAAGTCCCACGCGCAGAAAGTCAGGCTCATCCGTGCCGGCAAGATCGTCGCGGGCTTTGCCGGGGCCGCCGCCGACGCCATGACGCTCTTTGAGAAGTTCGAGGAAAAGCTCGAGCGCTATCCGGGCAACATGCCGCGCGCGGCGGTCGAGCTGGCCAAGGACTGGCGAAGCGATCGCGTGTTGCGCCGCCTCGAAGCGCTGCTGATCGTAGCCGACCGGGAGTATGGATTCATCATCTCCGGCACGGGCGAGCTCATCGAGCCCGACGACGGCATTCTCGCCATCGGTTCGGGGGGCTCCTATGCCCTGGCTGCGGCGCGCGCGCTGATCGATAACACGCAGCTCGACGCCAAGGAGATCGTCACGCGCGCTATGCACATTGCGGGTGAGATCTGCATCTATACGAATACGAACATCTCCGTCCTGGAAACTCTCGTTTGAGAGGATCGGCCATCCTCCCCACTATGCCGTCCAATCGTACGCAACAGGCGCTTACCCGTCTCGCTGATCTGACTCCGCGGCAGATCGCCGCCGAGCTCGATCGCTACATCGTTGGGCAGGCGGACGCCAAGAAGGCCGTCGCCATCGCCCTGCGGAACCGGTGGCGGCGTCAGCGGGCGCCGGAGAGCATCCGCGAGGAAATCTCGCCGAACAACATCATCCTCATTGGGCCGACCGGGGTGGGCAAGACGGAGATTGCGCGCCGCCTGGCGAAGCTGGCCGGTGCGCCGTTCATCAAGGTGGAGGCGTCAAAGTTCACCGAGGTCGGTTACGTCGGCCGCGATGTCGAATCCATGGTGCGCGATCTCGTCGAGAACGCGATCGACATGGTGCGGAGCGAGCTGGAATCCGAGGTCGAAGACCTGGCCCACGAGCGCGTCGACGAGCGTCTGCTCGACTTGCTGCTGCCGCCACCAGCGGTGACGCCAGCGAGCCACGACGTGCGCGGCTCGGAGTCGCCCAGCGAGCACCGCCAGGCGCCGGCCGCGTCTGACGATGCGCTCAATGTGTTCCTCGTTTCCGGCAGCGGTGCGGTGATGAAGGAGCAGATGGACCCCGCACAGGAGCGCTACAAGCGCACCCGCGACAAGCTCAAACAGTTGTTGCTCGACGGAAAGCTCGAGGACCGCGAAGTGGAAGTCGAAGTCCCTCAGAGCGGTCCGATGTTCGACATCTTTGCGTCGCAGGGTGCGCCGGAAGGCATGGACAACATTTCCGACATGCTCAAGGAGATGATGCCCAAGCGGAAGAAGAAACGCACCGTGAAGGTGTCGGAAGCCCGGCGCATTCTGTTCGAGCAGGAGCTCGAGAAGTTGATCGACCTCGACGACGTCACGACCGATGCGCTGGAACGCGTGGAGAAGCTGGGAATCATCTTCCTCGACGAGATCGACAAGATCGCTGGCGAGCGGTCGCAGATGGGCGGGCCGGACGTGTCACGGGAAGGCGTGCAGCGCGACCTGTTGCCGATCGTTGAAGGCTCCAACGTGCAGACCAAGTACGGCATGGTGAAGACCGATCACGTGCTCTTCATCGCCGCCGGCGCGTTCCACGTTTCCAAGCCGAGCGACCTCATTCCGGAGTTGCAGGGCCGATTCCCCATCCGCGTGGAGCTGAAGGCGCTCACGGAGCAGGACTTCATTCGGATCATGACGGAGCCGGAAAACGCGCTCACCAAGCAGTACGCGGCGCTGGTCGAGGCGGAGGGTGCGACGCTCGAGTTTCGCACCGAAGGGATTGCCGAGATCGCGCGCGTTGCGGCCCTGGTGAACGAGCGCATGGAGAACATTGGCGCACGCCGCCTGCACACCGTCATGACCACGCTCCTCGAGGATGTCCTCTTCGACCTTCCTGACCGAGGCACCGAAGCCATCGTCGTCACCGATACCGTCGTTCGCGATCGTCTGAAGGCGATCGTGGAGGATGAGGATCTGAGGAAGTACATTTTGTAGCGTTGTCGTCTCCACCAGCAACCCGCCCCCACATGACCTCCGACTTCCTCGCCATTCCCGACTTCTCTTCCGACGAGCTCGACTCACTGTTCGCCATCGCCGAGTGTATGCGCGAAGGGAAGTACAACAAGAAGCCGCTGGCGGGAAAGACGCTCGCGATGATCTTCATGAAGTCGAGCACGAGAACGCGCGTGTCATTCGAGGCCGGCACCTATCAGCTTGGTGGGCACGCCCTCTTTCTCTCGCCTCGCGACGTGCAACTGGGTCGCGGGGAGCCGATCGCCGACACCGCGCGCGTCTTGTCGCGGTATGTGGACGGCATCATGATCCGCACCTTTGCGCACCAGGACATCGTGGAATTGGCCAAGTACGCCGATGTCCCGGTGATCAACGGCCTCACCGATCTGCTGCATCCCTGCCAGGTCCTCGCCGATCTGCTCACGGTGCGCCAGCATCTCGGTGGGGTGCGCGACAAGAAGTATGCGTGGATCGGCGACGGCAACAACATGGCGAACTCCTGGATCAACGCGGCGTACCGATTTGGCTTCGACCTCGATATAGCCTGTCCGGAAGGCTACGAGCCGGCCGACCGTCTGCTCGAGCGCGCGCAGACGGTCGCAAAGGTCCGCGTCCTCCGGGACCCCATGGAAGCGGCGCATGGAGCGCACGTCGTCAGCACCGACGTGTGGGCCTCGATGGGCCAGGAGCAGGAGCAGAAAGATCGCGAGCGCGCGTTCGCCGGATTCACGGTGAATTCCAAGCTGATGAAAGAGGCCGATAAGAACGCGATCTTCCTGCACTGCCTACCCGCGCACCGCGGCGAGGAAGTAGCCGCGGAGGTCATTGACGGGCCGCAGAGCCGGGTCTGGGATGAGGCTGAGAATCGGCTCCACATCCAGAAGGCGATCATGGCCGCGCTCATGGGCGGGGAACCGCTGTAAGCCTTCCGCACGCCAGCGGGTGAACGGAAACGGCACTCAAGATGCAACCGAATTGCTCCGTTCACTGTGTGTCCATCAGAACAGGACCACAACCACCTTGCGGCCAACGCCAGGATGGATTCATGGGCAATGCAATCAGTCAGGTGACTACGGGGGTGAAGGCCCCCGATTTCACGGCGCTCGACGACCAGGGCAAGCGCGTGTCGCTCTCGGACTTCAAGGGCCGCGTCGTGGTGTTGTTCTTCTATCCCAAGGACAACACCTTCGGCTGAACCATCGAGGCGTGCTCGTTTCGAGACGCCCTCCCTCGGTTCGAGGGACTCGATGCTGTCGTGCTCGGTGTGAGTCCCGACTCGGTAGAGTCGCACCGCAAGTTCAAAGCGAAATATCAGCTTCCGTACAGGCTGATCGCCGACACCGATCATGCCATTGCCGACCGGTACGGTGTGTGGACGGAAAAGAGTATGCTCGGCAAACGGTATTGGGGTGTGAACCGGACGACATTCGTCATTGATCCCAGAGGTCGGATCGCGACGGTTTTCGAGAAGGTGAAACCACAGAATCACGCCGCCGATGTCGAGGAAGCGGTCATGGCCCTACGGCATTGAAACTGCCGTGTCATCCTGAGCGAATGCGAAGGATCTCGCTCCCTCAGGATGACACCCATGACTGACTCCGCCGAAAAATCCCACGACAACGAAGTCCCGCTCGCGAACAAGCTCGACGACCTGTACTCGCTCATCGACGGCATTGAAACCGCCATGGTGACGACGCGTCGCGCCGATGGTTCTCTCGTGTCGCGGCCAATGCAGACGCAGCGCCGCACCACGGGCACCGACCTGTGGTTCATGACCAACATCGAGAGCGAGAAATACGAAGAGCTCGCGCGCGATCCGCACGTGAACCTGTCGTATTTCAACAGCCGTTCCAAGGAGTGGGTGAGTGTGAGCGGCCATGCGATTCTGTCGCGCGATCGCGATCTCATCGACTCGCTCTATCAGCCCGACTGGAAGATGTGGCTCGGCGACGAAGGGGACGGCAGGCGCGACGGTGGCCCGCACGATCCGCGCATCGGCCTCATTCTCGTTCAGGCGGACACGGCGGTGTACTCGAAACACGATCGTCGCACGCCGCGCGTGCTCTTCAATGCCATGAAGGCCATGATCACCGGCGCACCGCCACGCGCGGCGGACATGCGTGAGCTCGGTCACGATGAGCTGAAAGCTCCCGAGCTCAATCCCGATCTTCGATAAAAGTCGGGAAAGCACTCACAGTGAACTGTGATTTGCCCTAATGATTTTGAGCCTCGTGTGCCGCATTGTCGATCCTGACCGGCACACGAGGCGGCACTTGTGACATCTGTAATGACAACGCATATCCCCCACAACCGGAACGTGGCGACGGACCATTCTCCGGCGCTCGCGGCGCAACGGTGCACGTTCTGCGAGGAGCAAACGGGCACCAAGCTGAACTATGTCTCGCAGTCCGCCATCCCCGCGGAAGAGACGGTCTGCAATATCGAGAACCTGCTCGGCGCCGCCCAGATTCCACTCGGCGTTGCCGGGCCGCTCACAGTGAATGGCGAGCACGCACACGGCGACTTTCTGATTCCGCTGGCGACCACCGAGGGCACGCTGGTGGCGTCGTACAGCCGAGGTATGAAGGTCGCGTCCCTCGCCGGCGGCGTGATGACGACCATTTCCAGCGATGCCATGCAGCGCGCGCCCGTGTTCGTGTTCGACAATGCCCGCGATGCGCGCGACTTCGTCGACTGGATTGCCGAGCACATGAATGAGATCCGCGTGCAGGCCGAAGCAACGTCGCACGTGGCCAGACTGGTGCGCATCGAGTCATTCCTGGCCAGCAAATTCGCGTTCATTCGCTTCAACTTCACCACGGGCGATGCCGCTGGACAGAACATGGTCGGCAAGGCGACGTACGCCGCCTACAAATGGATCCTGGCGAATAATGCCAAGGTCCGCCGCTCGTTCCTCGAGTCGAATTTTGCCACCGACAAGAAACCTTCGGCTGTCAACATCCTGCACCCGCGAGGCAAGCGGGTGACAGCCGAGGTGACGATCCCGCGCGCCCTGCTGCGCGAGCGGCTCCGCGTGGAGCCGGAGCAACTCGCGTATCACTGGGGCGTGGCGAACGTCGCCGCGCTCCTCTCGGGCACGAACAACAACGGGCTGCATTCGGCGAACGCCATCACCGCGATGTTCATTGCGCTCGGCCAGGACGTGGCGAATGTCGCCGAGAGTGTGGCCGCGACCACCTATGTGGAGCTGACCCCGGCCGGTGATCTGTATTTCTCCATCACCATACCCTCGTTGATCGTGGCGACGCACGGTGGCGGTACGCATCTGCCCACGCAACGCGAGTGTCTGGGCATGATCGGTTGCGATGGCCCCGGAAGCGTCAACAAGCTCGCCGAGATCGTTGCCGCCACGGTACTCGCCGGCGAGTTGTCTCTCGCCGCTGCGATCTCCACGCTGGAATGGGTCTCGGCGCATGAGCGGCTCGGACGCAATCGATGACCACGATGGCCCACGCGTCGGCGGAACTGCCACGTAGCTTCGAGCGATTGGTCGTCCGCTCGCCGCCGGGCATCGTGCGCCGTGCCTTTGTGGTCAATCGACACCTGGCGGGCCTGGCACTGGGCGCGCTCGTCGCGCACGCGCGGCGCCGTCCGGGCGACAGCCGGCCGCCTGCTCGGCTGCTCGTACGAATGGCCGCCGTGGTTGCGCGGCCATTCGTGCGAAAGGACCTCGTGGACCTCGAGTTTGCCGTGCAGTTTCGCCGTCGACTCGAGTTGATGGGAACCACCTACATCAAGCTCGGCCAGATTCTCAGCCTACGCGAGGACATTCTCCCCGCATCGGTAACCTCGGAGCTCAGGCACTTACTCAACGAGTTGCCGGCAGTGACGTTCGCCGAGTTCCGCGTGCTGGTCGAGCGCGACCTCGGCCGCTCCGTCGATCGAATGTACGAGTCGATCGATCCTGCGCCGCTCGCATCGGCATCGATTGCGCAGATCCATCGCGCACGTACGCTCTTTGGCGACGACGTCGTCATCAAGGCGGTAAAGCCGGGTGTGGCAGAAACGCTCGAGCGCGACGCGAAGCTTCTGCGCGTTCTTGGCGCCACACTCCAGCTCGTACTGTCGCGCTACCAGCCGCAGCGGATCATTGCCGAGTTCTGCGACTATACGCTGCGCGAGATCGACCTGCGGCGCGAGGCCGACAACGCCGAGACGTTCGCGGCGAACTTCTCCGACCAGCCCGACATCGTGTTCCCGACCATCCAACGCAATCTCAGTGGACGTCGGGTGCTCACGATGCAGTACCTCGACGGGGTGCGCCCCGATGCGCCGGGCGCGCTGGCAATCGAAGAGTCGGTACGCGAGCACCTCGTCGACCTCGGCGCGCTGGCAATCATCCGCATGCTGTATCGCGACGGATTCTTCCACGCCGATCTGCATCCGGGAAATCTGCTCATTCTACCACACGCCAAGATTGGATTCATCGATCTGGGGATGGTCGGACGAATGGATCCGGACCTGCGGCGTGCGCTGCTCTACTACTTCTACTCACTCGTCACGGGCGATTCGGAGAACGCGGCGCGATATCTCGCTGCCGTCGCGCACCCTGGACCGGGCGGCGACCCGGTCGGATTCCGGCGCGATGTGGCCGAGATCTCGTCGCGCTGGCACCGCGCGTCCACGTTCGAGAGTTTCTCGCTCGCGCAGTTGGTGCTGGAATCGGTTGCCCAGGGCGGTCAGTACCGCATGTACTTCCCGGTCGAGTTGGTGCTGATGGTGAAGGCCCTCATCACCTATGAAGGCGTGGGGCATGTGCTGCTCCCCGGGTTCGACGTGGCCACCGTGTCGCGCCGCCACGTCCGTTCGGTGTTCCTGGAGCAGTTCAATCCACTGCGCATTGCGCGCGACGAGTTGCGCGGCGCGCCGGACCTCCTCGATGCGCTGGTGAAGCTGCCGTCCCTCGTCACCGAAGGCGTTCGCGTGCTCGAGCGAAATACGCGGACTCCCCAGGAAAACCCGTTGTCCGGCGTCCGCGGTACTCTGCTCGCCGGCTTCTGTCTGGTTGCCGGCGCCATTCTCATGGCATTCGGTGTGGCGTGGCCCATCTGGGCAACGCTCTTTGTCACTGCGTTGATATTGGCATTTCGTCGGGGAGGATAGCGTGACGGTCATAGACGCGCGCGTCGAGAGCACGGCGCACTGTTACGAGCCATTCAGCACCGAGTACTGCCAAGCGCTCGTCCGTGAGGTCATCGGTCCGATCAGCGATCATTATTTTCGACCGCGCATCATTGGAGCCGAGAAGCTCCCGCAGGATGGACCGGTGATCCTGGCTGCGAATCACAGTGGCACGGCGTTCCCGTACGATGCCATCGTCTTCGATTTCGCGCTGTGGCAACGCGATGGCATGCGCGCCGACACCAAGTACCGCTCGGTGTTCGAGCCCGCGCTGGCGCTCGCGTGGTGGATGCGGCCGTTCGGTGTCGACAATCTGTGGAGACGCGGCGGCGGTGTGGACATGACGTACGACAACTTCGAGCGACTGATCGAGCGGAGCGAACGCATCATCTACTATCCCGAAGGCGTGCCGGGAATAGGCAAAGGATTCAATCGCCGCTATCAACTCCAGCGCTTTCGCACGAGCTTCGTCGTTCTCGCCGCTCAATACGACGTGCCGGTCTACCCCGTGAGCGTGGTCAATGGCGAGTGGATCATGCCGTTCCACGTGACGTTCCCCCCGCTCGACCGCCTGATGCAGAAGTTCTATGTTCCATTTCTGCCACTTCCGGCCGGCATTCTCGCGCTGATCTTCCCCTGGATGTGGTATCTGGCGTTGCCTGCCCATCTGACATTCGTGATCGGCGACCCGATCGACGTGCGCCAGATGCTGCGCGAGGAAGGTGCGACGTCGTACGAACATCCCAACCGTCCAACGCGCGAGCGCACGGCGGCGCGGATCCGGAAGCACATGCAGGCCGAGCTCAACGGTCATGTCGCCACGTACGGTGATCGCCCGTACGATCGTCAGTCGCTATGGAGCGCATTGCGCGCCGCCGGCAAGCGCATCTGGCGCGTGCTGCCCACAGGCTGGCCGTTGTCGTTCGTCCGCTTCGATCGTGATCGCACGCGGCCGCCGGCGCGCAATCGTCTGCACGCGTTCGTGCGCGACCTGGACTTGCTGGCGTTCTATCTGCCGTTCGGCTGGCCCATTCTCTCGTTGTGCCGGCGTCTCCGCCGGCCGCCCTATGGGAGCCGGGGGCTCAGCCGTGCCGCCGCCCGCGAGCAGGAGGGTGCGTTCGTCTGGCGGCTCTCGGAGCGACCACTCCCGCCGCGCGCTCCATCCGTGCCAGGTTGCGATCCAGCGCGATGATCGCGGATAGGCGATCGGATTTGGCGGCGGCGTGCATGGCAGGATCGAGTCCGGCGCCGCGCCACAGGTCGCGCGTTTCGTCGAGGAGTACGTCTGGGAGCAGCGTGTACCCGTGGCCGCGCAGCACCGGTGACAGTTCGTTGAACCGCCCGAGAAGATCTCGCCGGGTCGCCGCGTATCCACGCTCGCAGATCAGACGGCGTGTGCGAAAGCTGAAGATGTTCGAGAAGAACATGGCATATTCGTCGGCGCGCGGCTCCAGGAGCACCACGTCCGCGTCCGGAAAACGCGATGAGTAGCGCGAAATGCCGAGCCGCAGGCGGGAGTGGATCAGCGTGCGGAACGTCTGCGATAACACCGCGGGCAGCCCGAGTTGCACGAGCACGTGCTCGGGAACGGCGCCAGACTCCGCGCCAGCGCTGAGGTCCACCGGCACGATCGGGTTGATGCAGAAGAGCAGCTCGGCGCCATGCTCGAGCGCGACCGACGCATGCACGGTCTTCAAGAGTACGCCGTCCACGCAGTCGCGACCTTCGATCGTCACGGGGGGATATACCCCTGGCACCGCTGTGCTCGCCTGAACCGCGAGCGAGATCGGGATGTGATCCAGTCCAGTGTCTCCGAACCGGATCGGCTTTCCGGCGCAGAGATCCGCCGCCACCACAGTGAGCGGATGTCGGAGTTCGCGAAAGTCGTCGGTGCGGCCGGGTTCCGAGAACAACTTGGCGAGATACCGGCGCATCGGGTCATTGTCGAATATGCCGACGGGAAGCGCCTGGGCGAGCAGCCCGAGTGCTTCGCCGATCGCGCGCGGGGTGGGGAAGCGTGTGAACAGGAGCGCGGCTTCGGCAGCGAGACGAGGCAGTTTCAGCCCCCGCAGTGCAAGCTCTCGGTACGCCGGTGTGAAGAAGAGCTCGGGCTTGAGCCCGTGTGGATCGCGGTCGCCGAGCAGCACGGCGGACAGATATGGCTTTGGTGCTGAATCCGTTCGCCAGGCAAGCCGCGATGAACGAGCCGGCGCTCACGCCCACGTAGCTCCACAAATCCGTGAGGTCGAGGCCGTCGACGGCCTCTTCCAGTGCCCGGAGTGCGCCAATTTCGTACATCGCGCCGACGGGGCCGCCCCCCGCGAGGGCGAGTCCAACCTTCCCTCGCGAGGAGCTACGGCGTCTCCGTGGCATTGCGCCCGTGTTACATCGACGTGGCGCGATGCGACGCGCCGGACGTTACACGACGCTTCGTAGTCGAACGACGGCGTGTCGACTTCGTGGGAGTCGTCTCGAGCGTCTTCGTCAGCCGCTCGACGCGTTTGCTCAGGCCTTCGATCTCCTTCTTGCTGGGGAGACCAAGGCGATGAAGGACGTCGCTGACGCCGCCGTCTAATGTGTCGCCGATCTTGTCCACGGCATTCCCTGCCGCCTTACGCATATCGAGCTTCGCCTTGAGCTGATCGACACGACCCTTGGTGCTCTGCTCGAACGTCCTGCCACGCCTGACGAGATTCTTGAACACCTTGCCGGTCTCGTCCTCGGCGAGTGACAGAGCGCCCAGTCCGGCCAGCCAGATCTGATTGGCCGAATCTCGGATGAGGGGCATCTGCCGCGTTTTCACGATGGCTTTGTTGGGCATTGTCACGTCTCCATGCTGTTCGTCGTGTAGAGCGCCGGTCGCGCGAATGAGACTGCCGTGGTCCTGCAATTCAACTTTGCTCACGTGCCGGCCGTCGTCTGTAGGGAATTGGCCGCTGACCGGTGCGGGATCGGCGGTTCGCTCGTGGATGCAATGCGCGTTGCTGCATACTCGGCAAGCGCGGTGATCGTGAGACTCGGATTCACGCCGGGATTCGCCGGCACAATCGAGCCATCCACCACGAAAATTCCCTGATGTCCGTGAACCTGACAGTTGAGGTCGACCACACCTTCCTCAGCGTCGCGCCCGAACGGACAGCCACCCAGGATGTGCGCCGTGAGTGGCGTGCCGAACAACCCTTCGTTGATCGATCCCGTGAGTATGCCGTTCGTGCGGTTGGCAAACCGCTCGCCCACGTCTTTGCCCACCGCCGTGGATCCGCGCGCGGCGCTCATCTCATCTCGCTCGCTCACAAGCCCGCGTCGGAATCCGGTCAGTGCGCTGCGCCCCAGGCGCAGCTTTATGCGATTGTCGATTGTCTGCATCACCAGCAGCACGGTACTGCGCTCGGCCCATCCAGGCGCCACGTGCGTGCGCAAGAAATCCATGGGATGGCGCACCAGATGCGCGGCGGATTTCAGCAGACGCGTGAGCAGCGTGTTCCCCTCCACCATTGGTCCGCCAAGAAAGCGCATCATCGACGATCCCGCCGGATAGCGCACCGGCTCGATCGTGGTCTCGGCGTCCGCGCTCATCACCGACGTGATCGCGATACCCTTCGAGTAGTCCACCGTTCTGTCGCGGCACACGCTCCCCAGGATAGCCTCGCTGTTCGTGCGCACTGAGTCGCCCAGACGCCGCGAGATGAGGGGGAGCGAGCGGGTGACGTCGCGGCAGCGGAAGAGCAGCCCCACGCTCCCGAGCGCGCCGGCCGCGACGATGACGTTGCGCGCGTGGACGCTCTGCTCCTTCGTCGCAAAGAGTGCCGTCGAGCGGCGGAAGCGTACCGCGTACCGTGCGCCGTCCCGGTCTTCGCCGAGCGGCACGATGTCTCGCACCTCGCACTCCGCGCGAATCTCGGCACCATGCGCCTGGGCAAAGTACAAGTAGTTCTTTGGAAGCGTGTTCTTGGCGTTCTCGCGACAGCCCACCATGCAGGCGCCGCAATGGATGCAGCCGCGCCGCTCGGGACCCGCGCCGCCAAAGTACGGATCAGCCACGAGCTCGCCTTCGCGGCCCGGCTCGCCGAAAAAGGTACCCACCGTCGTTGGCGCGAATGTGTTGCTCGTGCCGAGCTCGCCCGCGATCTCGCGCAAGACGTCGTCCGCCGGCCAGAGCTTGGGATTGGGCGCCACACCGAGCATGCGTCGCGCGGTGTCGAAGTGTGGCGTGAGGAGCGTCTTCCAGTCCGCGAGATGGCGCCAGGCGGGCGCGGCGAACAGCTCGTCGCTCGGTTGCATGAGCACATTGGCATACCCAAGGCTCCCGCCCCCTACGCCCGATCCGTGAAGCACCCACACGTCCTTGAAGGGACTGATCTGCAGAATGCCGAAGCACCGGAGCAACGGCGCCCACAAGTAGCGGCGCACGTTCCAGGTGGAGCGCGCAAAATCCTCATCGCGAAACCGCTTGCCGCGCTCCAGGACGAGCACTCTATAGCCGCGTTCGGACAACCGCATGGCACACACGCTCCCGCCGAAGCCGGAGCCAACGATGACGAAGTCGTACGTTGTCGGGCTCTGCATCTGTCTGTTCCGATCCTCTCCTAATGCGCGCTGAGCCGAATCAATCGGCGAATCAACGCGCGGGTGCGGTCGGTGAATGGCGGAGCCAGTATCCCGGCGAACGACCAGCGTGATTGGATCATCACGCCCTTCTTCTTGGAGAACGTCTGGAATCCGTCAAACCCGTGATACTGTCCCATGCCGCTGGGACCCACGCCCCCAAAAGGCAGGTTGTGCTGGCCGAGGTGGAGCACCACGTCGTTCACCAGCACGCCGCCGGACGTTGTCCGTTGTACCACCGAGCGGGCTCGTGAGCGCGAGTTGTCGAAGTAGTACAGTGCCAGCGGCCGTGGTCTGGCGTTCACGAACGCGATGGCGTCGTTCAGGGAGCGGTACCCGACGATCGGCAGAATCGGTCCAAAGATCTCATCGCGCATCAGCTCAGCGTGGTCCGGCGCGCCAAAGACCAACGTTGGCGGAAACACTTTATTGGCGATGCTGCACGGTTCATTCGCCGGGTTGATCGTCACGACGCGAGCGTCGTGAGCTGTGGCATTGGCCAGCACCGCGATCAACCGCTGGTAGTGGTCTCGGCTCAGGATGCGCGTGTAATCCGCGTTGTCCACCAACCTGGGATAGAGTTCCGCGACGATCGACCTGGCGAGAGTTTCGATCTCCGCTTCGCGTCCATGTGGAACGAGCAGATAGTCGGGTGCAACGCACGTCTGTCCGGCGTTGAACAACTTGCCACTGAGAATGCGGCGCAACGCGCGCTCCAGCGGATAGCTCTCATGCACGATAGCCGGCGATTTGCCGCCGAGCTCCAACGTCACGGGTGTGAGGTTGGCGCCCGCGGCGCGCATCACCAGGCGACCGATCGACGTGGAACCGGTGAACATGAGATGATCGAAGGGTAGCGCGCTGAATTCCGCCGCCACATCCGGTCCGCCGGTCACTGTGGTGACGTAGTCCGGCGGGTACAGCGTTCCCATGAGCTCGGCGATCGCCGCCGCGGTCAGAGGCGTCGCCTCAGACGGCTTGAGCATGACGTGGTTGCCCGCAGCCAATGCATCGATCAGCGGACCGAGGGTGAGCAGCAACGGATAGTTCCATGCGCCAATGACGCCCACCACGCCCAGCGGCTGATGGATGACGTAGGCCCGAGAAGGCCGCAGAAACCAGGTGGGTGACACGCGCCGCGCCTTCATCCAGCCAGCCAGGCTGCTCTTGGCGTGACGAATCTGATCGAACAGCGGCAGGAGCTCGAGCATGTACGTCTCGTTCGGCGATCGTCCGCCGAAATCCTCCGAGATCGCCGCCGCGAGCGCGTCGGCACGCGACTCCAGGCCATCCCGCAATGAGCGGAGCGCCTGCATGCGACGTTCGTAGTCCGGAGCGCCCGCGTTGAACGCGGTGCGTTGGCGCTCGAGCACGGACCGCAGCGGCACGTCGTCCGCCCGCTGTACCGTTTCGGTGATGAGTACGGTCATAACGCTTTCGCCAGGGACCGGGTCAGACCATTTATCGAATCCTGCGTGATGTGCACGCGCACTGTCAGTCGGCCATCGCCTGACAATGGGCAGGAGGGGATCCCAAGCGAGAAGCCCGCCAGAAGGCCAGGAAGATGCCTTCTACCCCTCAACCTGTCTTTTCGGCATATTCCTGCCCATGACAACAGCCACCGATACGGGAGTGCTCAAGCGCACACCGTTCTACGAGAAGCACGTCGCGCTCGGCGCGAAAATCGTTCCTTTCGCCGGCTACGAGATGCCGGTCCAATACCCCCAGGGCATTACGGCCGAGCACAAAGCCGTGCGCGAGCGATGCGGCTTGTTCGACGTGTCCCATATGGGTGAGTTCATGATCCGCGGCGAACGGGCCGTGGAGTTCACGACGTATGTCACGACGAACGACGTCGCGGCGCTGGCCATCGGGCAGGTTCACTATTCCACCATCCTCAACGAGCGCGGCACGATCGAGGACGACTGCCTCGTTTATCGCTTTCCCGACCACATCATGATGGTCGTAAACGCATCGAACGTTGCCAAGGATTACGCCCATATCGTGCAGCACGCGGCCAAGTTCGGCGTGACTGTCGAGGACGTGAGCGAAGACATGGGGCTCCTGGCGCTGCAGGGTCCGCTCGCCGCCAGCATCCTCCAACCGCTGACGAAGACCGACCTGTCGACGATCGGGTACTACCACTTTGCCGAAGGTTCAGTGGCCGGCATGCCGATGATCATCTCGCGCACCGGGTACACGGGCGAGGATGGCTTCGAGCTGTACCATGACGTGCAGTATGCCGAGCGCCTCTGGGACGTGTTGATGGCCGCTGGGGACGTGAGCCCGGTTGGACTTGGTTGCCGCGACACCCTGCGTCTGGAAATGGGCATGGCGCTCTATGGCAACGACATCGACGACACCGTCACCCCTCTGGAGGCGAACCTCGCCTGGCTGGTGAAGCTCAAGAAGGGCGAGTTCGTTGGAAGCCGGGTGCTCAACGAGCAGAAGGCAAAGGGCGTCACGAAGAAGCTCGTCGGCTTCACGCTCGAGCGTGGCAACATTGCGCGCCATGGCTACCCGGTGTTCGTGAACGGCCAGCCGAGCGGTTTGGTGTGCAGCGGCACCCAGAGTCCCACGCTTGGCTATCCCATTGGCACCTGCTACGTGCCGACGGAATCGTCCAAGGAAGGCAGCACGTTCGAGATCGAGATTCGCGGCAAGCGCGCCACGGCCACGGTCGTCAAGCCGCCGTTCTACAAGGATGCATCGCACCTGTAATGCCGGTAGGCGATAGTAAATCGCCCATCGCATGCGTCTAGCTATTCTGACCATCTCCGACGCCGGCGCGCGCGGTGAGCGCGCCGACACGTCGGGGGATGCAGTTGCAGCATGGGGAACAGCGCGCGGCTATGAGATCGTGCTCCGCGCGCTCGTCCCCGACGAACCGGTTCGGATTACCGATGCGCTCACCCGCTGGTGCGACACCAAAGCTGCCGATCTGGTGCTCACCACTGGCGGTACCGGACTTGGCCCGCGCGACGTCACGCCAGAGGCGACGCGAGCCGTGATCGAACGCGAGGCGCCGGGCATTGCCGAGCGCATTCGCGTGCTGTCGCTACAAACCTTTCCGCGGGCCGCCCTGTCGCGTGGACTGAGCGGCGTCCGTAAGAAAACGCTTATAGTGAACCTGCCGGGATCGACGAGCGGCGTGACTGACGGCCTGGCTGCTCTGGATCCGATCATCGACCATGCGCTCACCGTTCTCTGCGCCGATCATTACGATCACGCCGGGTGACGCTGCTTCGCCCACTGTCCATCGCCCTGTTCCCATTGCCATGAAGGTTCTTCTCACGCTGAATGACGTCGAGCCGGCGGTTCGGCTCAACGCGCTCCTCGAGCGCGATGGCGTCGAGACCGCGCTGGTGTCGCCGCTCGACGACATTCGCGCGGCGCTCAAGCGCGAGAAACCCGATCTGATCGTGTTCAGCGGCGAGCTCGCCGACTCGTCCACGGCAGCCATCGTCAAGGAACAGCTCTGGGAGGGTGCAGCGGCCGTGGGGCTGGCCGACAACGTCGATCCGGCGCAGCTGGAGCGCCTGCGCACCGTCGGCTTCGTCGACCTGTTTCCCAAGCCGGTGAATGTGGACGAAGTCCTTGGCGGGGTGCGTCGCATACTCGAGCGCCGGCGGCTTCAGCGGCTCACGGGGTTGATTGGCGAGAGCGACGGCATGCGCGAGGTGATGGTGCAGGTGGAGCAGATGGCGCCCGTCTCGAGCACCGTGCTCATTGAAGGCGAGAGCGGCACCGGCAAGGAGCTCGTGGCACGGGCCATCCGATTGCTCAGCAACCGGCGCAACAAGCCATTCATTGCCGTGAACGTCGGCGCGCTGTCCGAGAGCCTGCTCGAGAGCGAGTTGTTCGGGCACGAGAAGGGAGCGTTTACTGGCGCCGCCGAGCGCCGGCTGGGGCGATTCGAGCTGGCGGATAGCGGAACACTGTTCCTCGACGAGATCGGTGAGATCCCTTCGTCGACACAGGTCAAGTTCCTGCGCGTGCTCGAGGAGCGCGAGTTCATGCGAGTGGGTGGCGTGCAGCCGATCAAGGTGGACGTGCGCGTCATTGCCGCCACCAATCAGCCATTGCGCGAGCTGGTGGAGGAGCGCCGCTTCAGGGCCGACCTGTTCTACCGGCTCAACGTGCTGCGCATCTACCTGCCGCCCCTTCGCGAACGGCCGGAAGACATTCCGTTTCTCGTGCGCCGGTTCGTTCACGATTACTCGCGCGAACACGACCGGCCGTTCCACGGGATCTCCGCCGAGGCGATGCAGAAGCTCGTGGAGTATGCATGGCCGGGAAACGTGCGCGAGCTGCGGAACCTCATCGAGAATATGGTGGTGCTGTCGCCGGGGCGCGAGATCCAGCCGGGCGACCTGCCGCGGCAGATAAAGGAAGGGCCTGAGGGACGCTTTCTGCCCGTACACGTTGGGCCAATCGTGCGCGGGCAGGAGAGCGCCAGCGGGCGCGAATTGGAGTTCATCGTGCGCAGCCTGCTCGAGCTCCGGCTTCAGGTAGAAGAGCTACGCCGCCGCGTGGGCGATCATCAGGTGCCGGTGAACGACGGTTGGCTGGGGGAAATTCATCCGCCGGCCATCGTGGCACCGACGGCGCCGGCCATCGAGCCGCGCGACCAGGCCCCGCCGCCAAACGTGGTGGTCATTGCGGCCGGGATGAAGATGGCGGACATTGAGCGCTCGGCGATCGAGTTGGTGCTGAAAGAGACACGTGGCAACCGGCGGCGTGCGGCAGAGATGCTCGGCATTGGCGAGCGCACACTGTACCGCAAGATCAAGGAATACCGAATGCCGGAGTACGAGTACGCGGTGGAATGAGGCCAGGCTGTCTGGTTGCTTCGTTCGTTCGGGACGCACATATTCACCGTACCTGCCCCAGGTCGACGCTGACCGTGACCCCCAGTGCCGGCGGTCGTCATACGCCGGATATACTGTCTCGACGCCGGAGCGTGTGTTGTCCCTGCCAGCCAACAACTCGACGATGCCAGGCGAATCCAATTTGATAGCCGGCAGCGTATTGCCAATTCAGCGCGCTGAAGAGCTCCTGGGCACATTGCCCGGGGTAATCTCGGCGCGCATCGTCGCGGGGACCAACGGATCGGTAGAAGAGATCCACATATTGACGGGCACCGACGTCACGCCCAAGCAGACCGTTCGAAACGTTGAGAGCGCGCTGATCGCCCATTTGGGGATGCGCGTGAGCCATAAGAAGATCAGCGTGGCGATGTCCAACGAGAGCGACAAGACACCGCGTAACTCCAGTACACCGTTGCACTTGCCGACCGTGGCGTACGCGCCCGTCGGCTCCGCCGGCTCGGTGATGGAGCGGACGGCCCCCTCCGAACCAGCTATTGCGCGCCGCCGGATCTACTTTGAGGATGTGGAAGTACGCCGCTCGCGGTCAAAGGGAATTGCCTGCCGAGTTACGCTGAAGAAGGGTGAACAGTCGTACGTCGGCGAAGCGGAGGGCATAGAGAACGAACGCCTTCGCATTGAGCTTGCTGCCCGCGCCACCCTGTCGGCCATTCGACAGGCGGAGGGGGACGGTGAGGAGCGGGTGCTGGCGCTGGAGGGCTGCAAACTGATCGAGGCATTCGAGCACGAGTTCGTGTTCGTGGGTGTCACGACTCGGCAAGGTCGCGAGAGCTCGCTGATGACGGGAAGCGCGGAGGTTCGCGAGAGCCCGGAGACGGCGAGCGTGCTGGCTGTGCTGGACGCGACAAATCGCTGGTTGGACCGGTAAGGCCCCTCCGACAGGCCGCGACGACGCGGTGCGGTTGTTGGTGGTAGAGATGGAACCGCAGGATCTCCCACCGTACGATTCCCTAATTCAAAGAAATTACAAATACGACCCCCTCCCTCGCTGAAGCGGAGACGAGCGGAGGACAATTCAGTCCAGGTAGTTGAGCGGAGCTCACTTTGGAGCACACGGTGACGTGTGACTGACGGACCAAGGGGGTGACGCAACTATGAAAAAGATCAGCCAAGCTCTGAACTTTATGTGGGGCAGGACTGGGTGATTTGGACGTGAGTGAGGGCAGGGGGTCATTCTTTATGCGAGTCCGGACACGGGTTTACGTCGCGGTCATTGGAATGATCGCCGCAATCATTACTGCGGTGGTCTTCCTTGTCGCGCCGGCCAGCGTCACGGGTAGCTGGACCGCGCTTGCAGTATTGACGGCGCTTGCTGTCGCAGCCGACATGTTGAGCTTTGTGCTCCCGCAGTCTGCGAGTGGCTCGATAGCATTCATTCCGTATTTCGCGATGGCCGTGATCAATCCGGCATGGACGACGATCGTGGTGGTGGCAACGGTAAGACTACTGACAGAAGCTGCGGCACGGCGCGCGCCGACAAAGGCGATTTTCAATATCAGCCTCAGCAGACACTCGCAGTATCCGCGACAATAGCCGTCTATGTCGCGCTGGGAGGTGTGAGCCTTCTTGCCATCAGGCGACGTTCTTTCGTTGACGCATGTAACGCGTGAGGCGGGGGTCGCTGCATTGCTGGCGTTCGCTTGCGGCCTGCTTCTAAACAACCTTGTGGTTGCTGGCGTAATCGCCATCGAGGCCGGGAAGTCGATTTGGCGTGTTTGGTTCCAGAACACCGGCTCGATGATCGTTCTGGATCTCCTTACCGCTCCGCTTGTTCTGTTCTTTGCTTGGGTGTACGTAGCGTTCGGCTGGCTTGCCGCAGCAACGCTCTGGGTGCCGATCCTTGGGTTGCGGCAGGTCCACAAAACAATCTGGAATTGGAGCGGACGAACGAGGAACTGCTCGAGTTGATGGTGAAGTCGATTGAAGCGCGCGATCCCTACACATCAGGCCATTCGCGGCGGGTACAGCATTACTCTGTTGTCATTGCTCGGGCGCTGTTACTCAGCGAGCGTGTCGTGGAGCAGGTCGGTCAATCGGCGCTGCTGCACGATGTCGGCAAGATTCATGAGAAATATGCGAAAGTGTTGTCGAAGACCGAGAAACTAACTCCGGATGAGTGGGCGCTGATTCAGGAACACTCGGTTGATGGGGCGAATCTGATCGCGACGATGACTCGTCTTCGCGAGATTGTACCAGCGATTCAGACACCACCACGAGAATTGGGATGGTACGGGATATCCCAATGGATTGGCCGGCGATTTGATACCTTTGGCTGCACGCATCATTCGGTTCGCGGACACGATCGACGCGATGACGTCGCAACGTCCCTATCGGGCGCCACTCACTGAGCCTCAGGTGCGTTCGGAGGTCGTGCGGTGCCGCGGAACTCAGTTTGATCCCTCGATCGCGGATCGGCTTCTTTCGAGCCCGCTGTGGTTCTCCCTATTTGCTTCAGCCTCTACATACAGCGAGACAGTCGCGCGAGCGCCATTCGCGGTGATCTCGCCTCGCCGCCAATACGGACGGGCATCGGTTCGCAGTAGCTGATCGGCCGTTGCGCTAATCAGCTGACTCGTGACGCAATGCGCCGAGCCTGCCCATTGCGATTCTCAGGGCAGCCAGGATAGGGGACTTGTCCCGTCTATAGTGATCGAGATAGCGACCGATCCGGCCAATCGCTGTCGCGCGCTCATCGCGTTCTGTCAGAATTGCAGCGAGTACTGCCACTTCAAAATCGCTACTGTCGCCTAGTTCGCTAGCCGGGCGATGATGAGAAGTCATCGCTTCAACGACGTCCTCGGTCGAAGGCGCATGCGAATCCAAATGTCTCACGAGCAACGACAATGCGGCGGTTCTTCGCCTCGCTCGTTCGTTCTGCGTGCCGAACGCCGTGGATACAGCATTCAGTCGCCGTAGCTCATCCGTATCGCCGCTTGCGAGAGCAAGATCGCCGCGGACGCTGAAATAGAAGAACGACGACATAAGATTGGGAAGGTCCGAGGCAACTTCCTGGGCTCTGTCGATCCAAAGCTGGGACTCGTCTGGATTCGCGATATCTGAGTACTCACTTGCCAACATCAGTGCTAGATGGAATTGAAGGCGCAGCAGACCGCACTCGCGAGCAGTCGCATAAGAATCCCTGAAAGCGGCGAGCGCTTCAGAAGTGTGCCCCGAGCGCCAGAATCCAATCGCGGCTTTGCGCTGCAGATCCGCCGCCACGTCCGGACGAGCATCGGCCGCCGCAACCAAGAGCGACCTTGCGATCGTAGCTGCGGTGGAGCTGTCTCCGACGCATGTGTGGAACACCAGCTGCGACTTTAGTACTAACAATCGATCGTGTTCGGTTCCAGAATCTGCGATCATTTGGACAACGGCAAACACCTTATGAGCGAGCGCCATGTCGTGGGAATGATCGCAGTACATTAACAGCGACAATGCCGCGCCGAGACGGTGGTCGATGCGCGCGGATGTCGAAGCAATGCAGTCTAGCAAACGCAAGTAAGAGTCGTCGCCCTGTTTCGATTCAGAGAGCTCAGCCTGTAGACTCGCTAATTCGAAATCGTCGTGGTGCTCAGCTTCCGGCCGGCGGCCCAGGAGTTGTATGGCTTGAATCGTCAGATCCAATTCTGATCCGGCAGCAATTCGTACAGCCTCAGACACGAGCGATTTGCGCTCTGCTTGCGGTAGTAGTCCTGCCGCACGCAAGAGAGATTGCGCAGCTTCGCGCGCCCGTCCAAGAGTGAGGGAGTGGCCAGCGCATGCCCGTAACGCTTTGATGGCTTCGGATGTCATGCTGGACGCAACGCAAAGGTCCGCGGCAGCCCACAGCAATGCTGCGTTCTGGCTGCCCTCCGACTCGGCAAGAAGTATGATCGCAACGCGCTGGCGCGCGAGCTTCGCAGTAATAGGTGGATTACGTCGCTCCAGTCCCTCAGCAATTAGCGTGTGGATCGGTTCAATACGTCCGTCGTCTTCCGCAATCATATGTGCAGACTCCAGCTCGCGCACAGCGGAGAGCGCTTCAGCCCACGGGACCTGCAAGGCTTGGGTGAGGCGATCGTAAGTCGCGTGCTTTCCCAGCAATGAAATCAACAGGAGCACTTCAGTTGCGATGGGCGAAAGACCCGTCAGTCGTTGATCGATTAATGCCGCAAGTGGAAGCGGAATGCTGGAATGCTCACCCGTTGTCTTGATGTGATCTATTAGATATTGAAGATGTAACGGGTTGCCAGCGCCGATGCGGTGGACCCACGCCACGGCCGCAGGGTCGGCGCAAAATCGTTTTGGTAGGTGCGCGTCAATAATCGTGCCCGTCGCCGCTGGGCTCAGCGGGCCGATTACCAGTTGAAGCAAGTGTGCGTGACTCATCATGCTTACTGGGACTGGTGCATCCTGTCGACTCGTCAGCAAGATGGCTAACCGCCCACTACTACTCGACGAAGCCAAGCGAGCGACGAGGCCCCATGATGCCGCATCGAGCCAGTGCGCGTCCTCAAGAACGAGCATGAGTGGCGCCTCAATTGTCAGAGCACCGATGACGTCGCAAATCGTGTGAACGAACGCGGCGTTTCGCACGTCGGACATCTCGGTTGCGGCTGCGATATCAAACGTTGCGCCAATGCGATTGCTTAGTCGAGCGATTGAAGCGATCGATTCGGGGTCGGATCCGCCAGCGCCCGGAAGGTCGACGAGCTTTGGAGCAAGATCGGTAAACGCGCTCATCGGCCGCTGGACATCTTGCGATTGCGAGATGAATCGCTGGACTACCCAGCCGCCGAAGACTGCTATCGCTGATATCTCGCTCGCGATGCGTGTCGTACCAATTCCCGACTCTCCGGTCAGAACGATGCATTGGGGAATTCCAGACCGTGCGAGCACCAGACGATTCTTGAGTACGCGGATTTCCTCTTCGCGGCCGACAAAACGGAGGTGATCCGGCTGATACGTATTCGACAACCGCTCCCCAATCCGCCACCTCAACAGCTCCGCCGACACCTTCAGGTCCGCCGATCCGGGCCCCATTTCCGCCATGTATTTGTCCAACAATTGCATGGCCTCCACCCTTGCCCCACCGGCCGCCAGCGCCTGTGCCAAGCATCGCGTCGCCGCAGCGTTCCACGGGCTGAGTGCCAGGCATGCCCGTGCGGCGTGCTCGGTCATGAGCCAATCGCATACGCTGCGCGCACCCTCGGCGGCCCGATTCAGGGCCTTGCACACCGCGAAGGTCGATTCGGCACGATAGCCTTCGAGCCATTCGGTGAATGCTTCGGACAGGCTGGGCGCGTAGGCCGGAAGGAAGCCACCGTGCGCGGCTGCGATCTGCGTTGCGCTCAACTGCTCGGCGTTGACGAATTCGTCCACGTCGTTCTGCACGGCAGTCGCCGGCAGCTCGAGCATGTCACCAATCGACTCGATCGGCGCGCCCATGTAGCGCAGTTGATAGACGGCCTCGCGGAGCGAATGCAGCGCGTGCGTGTCGTCTTGGTCTCCAAAGATCAGATCTCGCAACACCGCGCGTGACACGCGGTGGCCGCTCCTCGCCGCCAAGTGCAAAAGTAGAGCAAATTTCCGCGACGATGTCGGCGTGAGGCGCGTGTCGCCCAGATCAATGAGCGCCGCGCCGAGCGTGTGAATGACAATCATGGGCTGCCCCCCCCGTTCGGCTGCGCCACTCCCCATCCACTCCCTATCCTTGGGCTGACTGCGCGGCGGAAGCTCGTCTTCGAGCGTCATGTCGGCGTCATGCAGGCGCAGGCTGACAATGATGCGGAGTGCCGGCCAGATCGGCTAGTACCGTCTTGTCAGAGCTACCCGAGCGTGCCGCAGTCAGCCTCGTGATCGAGCGCCGCGGACGTGAGGGGATCGGGCCCCGGCCGAACGAGATCATTAGCGGACATATGCCAGTCCTGGGGGTCCTGCATCGGTCCACGATCTCAGCTAATCAGTCCGCGAGACCGGTCGCCAGCGGCGCGTCACCCCCGCTTCGGCCCCGCGCGCGATCTCCTGCTCACCTTTCAACTTCGCGCGATAGACAAAACCCGACACGATGATGCTCAGCTCATATAGCGCGTACACCGGAATCCAGAGCATGAGCGTTGAAATGAGGATGTCGCCTGGCGTCACGATCTCGGAAACGACCAGGGTCGCGACGGCCGCATGTCGCCGGTATTTCGTCAGGATCTGCGGCGTGATCAGCCCGATCGCGGTCAGCGCCAGGATAACAATCGGCAATTCAAACATCACGCCGAACGCGAGCGACACCTGGAACAGGAAGCCGAAGTACTCGGACACCGTGAGCATCGGCTCGAGCGACCCGTGCGGAAGCTTGTCGATGAGGTTCATCGTTACCGGTACGAACATGAACACGGACAACGCGATGCCGGCCAGGAACTGCATCGCTGCGCCAATGAGCACTGGGATGAGCGCTTTCCTCTCTCTCCTCGTGAGTGCCGGCACCAGAAACGCCCAGATCTGGTACGCCACGATCGGTCCGGCGATGACCGCTGCGAGTACGCCCGCTGCCTGAAGCAGCAGCATGAACGGCTCAATGGGATGCGTGTAGACGAGGCGCTTCCCATGAAGGTAGGGTTCGATCGGTTTGATCGCGATTCCGATGACGTCTAGCAGACTGTTGAACTACGAGTGAATCGCCAGCAATCGGTCACGCGGCAGCGAAGATCGCGGATGGCAGTCGGAACGGCGCATAGTGACACTGGAAGGCGCTGCAGTGAAGCAGGCCGCGGCAGCATCGGCCCAAGGGTCGCAGAACGCCACAGACCGCCTCCGCGGAGGTCGCCCAGGTCTGTTTGAGCGTGCCGATCCCGAGCATTGCCCGCAGGGCGATGAGGCCGTGTGAAGCACCTGAGATGACACCGGAGGCGGTCGGATCGTCAAGGCCAAGATGGCGGGTCCGCGTGGAGGGTCCGTCGAGCGTCAGCAGCCGTCCGCGTTCGAGCACGCGGTCCACAAGGGTGTGCAGCAGTGGATATCGAGTCCAGGTTGACTATATTATATGTGTCGATAGGCCAGTGCTGCTGTCTTAAGTACACACAATGTATAGTATGGCACGAAGCGCCAAAGACGAACTTGCTGAGCTGGCCAGAGGTTCAGCCTCAGGGATCGTCACTGCTGATGTTGCGGCTCTGGCGTGGCGCAAAGACAGCCGTACGGCATCGAGGCGACTCGCCGCGCTTGCTCGGAGTGGCTGGCTCCGTCGTGTGCGTCGCGGTACCTACCAGATCGCTGCACTGGAGGCATCTTCTAGTGCAACTGCGCCCTTTGAAGATCCGTGGATGCTCGCCGCGGCGGTCTTCGCACCCTGCTACATCGGCGGTTGGAGCGCGGCCGAGCATTGGGGACTTACTGAGCAGCTATTTCGCGAGACGTTCGTCGCCACCGCAGCGAGTGTTCGCTCAACCCACGCGACAGTTGGTGGCCTTGCCTTCCGGCTTGCCCGTGTCTCACCAAGCCGTGCCGTCGGAGATGCAGCGGTTTGGCGGAGAACAGGTCAAGTGGCGTGCTCGAGCCCTGAACGCACTTTGGTCGACGGTGCGAACTCACCGGCATGGATTGGCGGCGTTCGCCACCTTGCGGAAGTTGTCGCTCGGTACGCTGAGCGTCCCACGCGCGACCTCGAATCCCTTGCTCAATCGTTGAACAACCACGGACGAGGGGCAGGGGCGAAACGCCTTGGTTTTCTCGCTGAACAATTGATCAACGGCGAGGACGATGAGCAGGCACGCGAGACGTTGCTGTTCATTCGAGATATCGCCCTTGAACACCGGACGACAGGTATTGTGAAGTTGGATCCTGGTGTGCGCTCGCGAGGGCATATGAATACTGCCTGGGGCCTTTGGATAAACGCCGAAGTAGTTCGACGAGAGCACGCATGAGCCGGACGCGGATGTGATCGGAAAACAGGAGCTCCTCGAGCGGGCGGGCGAATGGAACCTCCGTCCAGAAGTCGTCGAGAAAGACTACGTCCTGGGTTGGCTGCTCGCCGCGGCGTCGCAACACGCCGTGGTTCGGGACTATTGGATTCTGAAGGGCGGGACCTGCGTCAAGAAGTGCTTCTTTGAGACATACCGGTTCTCTGAAGACTTGGACTATTCACTCTTGCCGGCAGCGCCGTACGACGCGGCGAGCATCGCCTCGACGCTTCGTGAGCTTGCGGAGTCCACAAGCAACTTGAGCGGCATTCGCTTCAGTGCAGATCAATTCACCATCAAGGAACGCAAAGACAAGTTCGGGCGCGTGACCTTTGAAGGTCGGGTGGGATATCAAGGGCCGTTGGCAGTCCCGAACTGGCCTCGAATCTTGTTCGACATAACGCAGCACGAACCGGTACTCGTGCCGACGGCAAGTCGTGGGGTTCTTCACCCGTACTCAGACAGACTCCCTGAGACAACCGGCGTCCGCACCTATGCATTCGAAGAACTGCTCGCGGAAAAGGCGTGAGAAAGCCCGTTTCAAATATGTCTATGGTTCGAGTCCTAGAAGTGACTTTCGCGCCTCGATATCACCTGGAGTTAGGAACGCCCGGCGCCATTTCACACGGTCCATGGCGTTGGTGAACATCTCAATAGCCTGCTCGTCAGCTCGAGCGTTCGTTGGCGGGCGAGGGAGAGGGTAGGGACACTTCAGCAGACCTGCGAGGAGCCCAATGTTGACGGAACAGCAGAAGGCCGAAATCGAACGAGAGTATGCCCGGATCGGAATTCGCTCCGGCGAACGTTTGCCCATGCCGCGCGGCCTGAGCAGTGAATCCGACTATCTGGTATTCTTGCGCCAGGTGCCCGATGACAGTGGAGTACAAGGATTTACCGCAACGATGGCGCACCGCGCGAAGCGCGCTTAGTTCCGAAAACGGGGGGTCAGCGCAAGGGCCAATATGTCCAATTCGCCAAAACCCACATCTTTTGAGCATTTCAGCGTTAGCACGTAGTCGTACGAGCACGACTGCCGCAATATTCAGCGCGACGACAACGGACAAGCACGGCAAGGTCGCCGTACCCGCATGCGTCGCCTGACGCCTCATGCGACATCTATATTGACACTCCCCGGTGCCGTTCCGCATGCTTGCCGATCTCCGTGTCGCACTGCGCGGCCTGAATCCCAGAGTTGGCTTCACTGCTGGGGCCATCCTGACATGCGTGCTTTCCGCGGCATGTTCGTCGAGCCGAGCGAGCACGCCGGTTCGGCCGTTATTGCTCGGGATTCGTCGAGGTGAACTCGACGGGTCTTGTTCGTGGCGTGAAGCCAGGAATCGGAGTCGTTCGTGCAACGGTTGCTGGCTCCGATGCCACAACGCGCGCCATTTCGGTCATTCCCCCCGTGAGCGCCGTCAGATGGATACCGAAGTCCGCGAACCTCTCCGTAGGCGACACGCTACGGCTTGTCGCGCAAGCACTTGGTGAAGGCCTCGACGTGCTTCAGTCTCTCAAACCTGTTGGAATCGCTCTGGACGGGAGCCGCGCGGCTCGAATTGTAGAGTGGGATCAGCAACGCGGAACACTCATTCAAGGCGAGCACCAAGGGACATTGGTGCTGGTGGCCCGCGTCGGCCATAAATCGGATACCGCAGTCATCACGATCGTCCCGCAGCAACACCCTGACCGATGAAACAGAGGCGCTCCAGCGTGATCGCAGTAAGCTCGGCCTACCGGAAGGACGTGGCCGCCAATGGCGGACCGTTTGGAGGCAGCGACAGTGCATGGCTGGTCGCCGCGGGGCTCGTTGAGCAGGCGGCCATATCCAATACCGCTGACCCGGAACCGCTCATGGCAGAGGCACGACGGACGGCACTGTCCATCGTGGGAGAGGCTGCGATGCACCGGATGGCCGCACGCGAATGGGATGGCGGCGGCGTCACTCCAGTGGGCGCAATGGTCCTGCTTGCGATGACCATGCAGGACGTAGGCGCGCTCAATGTGGCAGAGGCAGTTGTAGTGAATGCGCTTTCCATGGCCGCGACGTTGACCGATATAGAACGCGGCCGATTGTTGGCCTTGCGCGCGCGCATTGCCTTGAAAGCCGGAAACATCGACGTTGCCGACGACCAATATCGGCAAGTTGCTCGACTCGGCCAACGCCTACGCAGCGATGAGCTCAAGGCGCGTGCGGCACTCGGGCTGGGAACTATCGCGCAAGCTCGTGGAAATTATCCTCGCATGCTGATGTTCGTCCGCCGAACCGCCCGTCTCGCCCAAACGGCTCACTTGCGTCGTGTGGAACAGCAGGCTCGCCTCGGACTGATGGTCGAGGCTGCGCAGCATCGACGGTACGACGATGCCCTGATTCAGGCGTGGGCACTCTTCGAGTGCGCGGCTGGAGATCAAGTTGACGAAGCGGGAAGTCTCCAATCGCTCGGTCAGTTGCTCCTGGAGGTTGGTCACCTCGACGCCGCACGGTTGCTGTTCAACACGGTGTTGGCTCAGACCCTCCCGGCGCGTATCGTCTTGCCGGCGCTGGGAGGCGCGGCGCTGATCGCCGCTCGCACGGACGACGGACAGGCACTCGATTGGCTGTTCACTCAAGTCCGACAACTCCGTCGTCTGGCGGTACCGCGGCACGCGCATGCGTCTGCGCTGCTCGAATGCGCGGAAGCGGCCTCGCTCGCTGGCCGATTCGTTTCTGCGGAGCGCTTCAGAGCGACCGCGACGCGAATCGCCGAGAAGCACGGATTTCACGAGTTGACCTTCAGGGCCGAGGCGCTCGACGTCCATCAGCCGCTACGGACGTGGCGTGCGCCGCCGAAACTCGGCGCACAGGCCACGCGCGTGGTGCGCTCAGTTCGCGCGATGCCGGCGACACGCTTGCCTGAGCGAGTCAGGCTTGAAAACGTGTTGGTGCCGGCGTAAGTGTCACGGGCATATCCGCTCGTGCATCGACCGAATCAGCGGTCGGTTATGCAGGGTGAAGACACGTTACTGAGCGTACCCAAGACCAGGAGTTCGCTTGGCAGCGTGATCGCGTGCATCAATAGCGCGCAACACCGGGCGCGACTGATCGACGCGCTTCGGAATCATGCAACGGTCACGTTCACACCGTCGCTCGACGATCTCAGCCTGCTGCTTCGCGCCAGCGTCGATACGGTCGATGTCGTGATCTTGCCGGCAGTCGATGGCGACCATAAGAGCAGCGAACGTCTCGTGCGTCAGATTGCCCTCGAACGTCCGCGCACGGCGCTCGTTGTCTGGTGTCCGCCGGAGGTCCAGCATGTAGCGGACCTGAGGGCGTTCGCCGCGGCGGGCGTTCATCAATTTCTATTTGGCGGCATGCACGAAGGCGGAAGCATGCTGCGCGACGTGATCGCTGCCGCCCGGCGTGGTTGCGCGGCCGAGCAAGTGATGAGCAGCCTGAGGTCTCTCGTCCCGCCGTCGCTTCACCCCATGGTCGAAGTCATTCTGACTCATCCGGGCGAAGTTACCAGTATTCGAGCAATCGCAGATGCGTTAGGTGTAGACCGGAAGACTGTCTTCAATTGGTGCGAAAAGGCGAAGTTCCTGCCGCCAGGCGAGCTTCTCGTCTGGTGTCGACTGGCGCTCGTTGCATACCATTTGGAAAACACGGGCTGCACGATCGAAACGATAGCACTCGAGCTGTCCTACCCTTCGGACAGTACGCTTCGAAATACCATGAAGCGACATACGGGTATGCGCGCGAGCCAGGTTCGAACTGGTGGCGGTATCGCGCCCGTAATGGCTGCATTCCAGAGGCGATTGTCGGCGTGATGCTCGAGCCGGGAACGATTGCACTGTGAGTAACGACGTTCGGCCCATCCGGTTGATATCTTCGCAACCGCTATGGACCGGAGGGTCGAATGCTCGAACTGTCTACCAGCCGGCGTGCCTCGGCGACATCCAAGCCCCGGTCATTGCGTCGCAGTCGATGGTCATGGGCAAACACCGCTTGCATATTGGACGTTCGGCTCGAGATGTCTCCAGCTGCAAGCGGTCGATTGGTCGACGCGCTCCAAGGGGGCGAGCGAGAGTTTGTATTGACGTCGAGCGACGGACACGTGTCCGCTCCGGTGCGATTGTCAATCGCAGCCGTGTCGGCGAGTGAGCATCAGCTTGCGGGCGGGCGGATTGTCATTGATTGGTCCAAATCGACGATCGCTCACCGCGAGTGCCGAGTGTCGCTCTCGCGAACTGAGCTGCGGCTATTAGCCGCGCTACTCGATTCAGATGGAGGTCCGGTCTCGCGTGCCGAGCTCATTGGTCGCGTCTGGGCTGGCGACAACCTCGACCTCAAGGCGCGAGAGAACGCGCTCACGGTCTACATATGTTCGCTTCGTAAGCGATTCGTAGCGATTGGCCTTGGGAGCGCGCTCCAGACAATTCGTAATGTTGGATATGTCGTGAACTTGTAGGTTCTGGGAGCGTTGTTCGTGGCGCTCTCTGCGGGCGCTCTGGCTACTCGAACGAGGACACGAGCTTGCTCTCCGTCGAGCACTTGGTGCCAGCGGGACGGAGGTCGCCCGACCGATCCTTCGCGAGGGGATCGTCATGCTGATTGCGGGATCGACGCTCGGTTTCCTTCTCTCCCTGTTGGTGGTTCGCGCGATGAGATCGCCCGTCGTTGGGTTTGCAAGACGCGGGATTGATGTCGCTGCTGAGCGCCGAAGCCGTACTGGTCGCCGTCGTCGTGGTTGCCTGCGCAAGACCGGCCTTTCGCGCAACTCGGATCGATCCGCTGATCATACTGCGGCGCTGAGATGCTCCGCCGTGAGATGTCCGTGGATTCGGTTCTTGATCCGTGCGCGCTCCTGAGCAGTTGCGGCAAAGCTGTGCTCAACCGGGATGACTTTCATCTTCCTGTAGTCGCGTCAGGCACTCGCGCGCCGGCGCTTCGGCCGGGGGCGCCGACGTTCGGCCGCAATGCGCTCGGAGAGAAACACCTTCAGAAGCGACTGATACGGCACGTCGCGCTGATTCGCCAGGACCTTCAACTCATTAAGCATGCCCTGCGGCAGTCGAAGCGAGATCGTCGCCGTGGATGGCTTGAGATTCGGGAACACGGCGCGACGGGCCTTCGACCAATCGAAGTAATCGGTTGAGTCGGCCGTGGCCCAGAACTCGCGCTCCGCATCCTCTGACGGAAACGACGGGATGGCCTTAGGGGACTTCGGGCGAGATTTCGGCATATGCACTGCGCTCCTTGCGACTCATCGGACGGGCCGAGATGGGCCGAGCCAACCCGCGGCGTACGGTGAAGACCACTGACAGTAGGCGGTCACCGTTGGTTCGGCCCAGAACGTTGTACCGGCTTTCACGATCTCTGGGCTTTGCCGACGCGACGAGTACCGGCCGGTTGAAGAAGGCCTCTTCCGTCTCGGCCTGGGTGACTTGGTGGCGCTCCCAGTTTTTCGTGGAATTGCCATCATCCCAGTCGAAACCGGTGAGGCTCGTCAGCAGATCCTCAAGTCCGGCCATGCGTCGAAGTATATTGCAGACATATACGCCGCGCCAGCCCTGCGGCGGCGCTCGCTGACGTGCCTGACGCAGTAGAGATTCTTGTCGCGCGAAGCGGCGGCAACATCGCCGACACAATCGGTTCGAACCCTGTCCTCATGAACAAGAAACTGAGCATTGAAGCCAGGAAACCGTTGACCTACAGGTTACGACCGTGGTCCAACTCGAGATGGAGGAGCGCGCCCGGCGGCGAGCCGGCGAATCACCAGGCGACGCACGGCGGGGCGCACGCTGGAGATCATTGGGGTGGTGAGCGGCGTGGCGCTCGACCCCGAAGGCACACCGGATCTGTATGGCTATCACTGGCACGTGCAGTTCGCCGGCGACCGAAACTGGGCACTCACGCAGGTCGTCGCGACGTCGGTTCCACCGGCGTCGATTGAATCCGCCGTGCGATCCCCGATCGGGCACATCGATCCGGAGCTCGTCATCTATCGACCGGCGCCGCTCACCGACGTGATCGGCCGCGGCTCCGCGCAGCGCGTGTTCGTGTTGCGGTTGCTCACGAGCTTCGCGTCTGTCGCGCTCGGTCTCGCCGCCCTCGGATTGTTTGGCGTATTGTCGTACGGTGTGACGCTGCGCGCGCGCGAATTCGGGATGCGCATGGCGTTGGACGCGGAGTCTGGCCAGATCAGGCGTATGGTGCTGGGCCAAGGCGTGCGCGTCACTTTGCTGGGCATCGTCATCGGCATCGGCGGTGTCGTCGCGGCATTGAGGCTCATGACCTCACTGCTCTTTCGGGTGCGTCCAGCGGATCCCGCAGTACTCGGCGGTGCGGCGCCGTTCATGGTGATCGTGGCCGGGATTGCAGCGTACGTTCCGGCGCGGCGTGCGAAATCGGTCAACCCGAGGACGGCGCTTCAGTGAGGGTGAGCTTGCCCCGATTTGATGGACGGGTGAGCGGGCGAGTAGTCGACCATTCGGACGCGAAGCGGTCCGCTGTGGCGCGTGCGCCACGACGAAACACCGGTTTCGCCGGCGTGTTGCGTGGCGTCGAGGCTGGCCGAATCCGTCGGAATTACAGTCGGTCGGCGTAACGTACCGCGTCAACTCGGCCCCAATATCTCCAGGGCCAGCTGGCTGCATGGTTCGCAGATGCCGATCGTACCTCCGGCACCAATCGGGGCCGTACGGCGATGCATTCCACAAAATGCACAGCAGTCGGACGCGCCTCCGGTCGTATCGACCCGCAAACGCGCGAGTGCGCCCGCGCTGCACTCGGCGCAAATGGCAGCTGTCTGCCATAACAAACACGCCAGTTGTGAAAACACAACTTTTTGGTGGCAAGATAGAAGTTTTGGAGAAAACGGTAGTTTACTCTTGCGCTGGCGTGCGCCGGCGGAGACTAGATAGTAGGGGGCACGGCTCACGAAGCATGAGATGTCAGACACGGGACACGTGAGCGCGTCCACTTCATTGGTCTGGTCGTCCACTTGACCGGGGTGTTCGGTTAGCCCACTTCGACGACTGTCCACCTCATTTCGCCGACCGTCCCCGTCATTTCGGCGATCCGCCACTCCATATCGCCGATCGGTCATGTCATTTCGGTGATCGGTCACCCATCTCGCCGGCCGGTCAGCTCCTTTCGGCGATCGTCCACTTCATTTCGCTGATCCGTCACGTCATTTCGACGATCGTCCACTTCATCTCGCTGATCGGTCACGTCATTTCGGCCATCGATCATGTGGCTTCGGCTTTTGTGTAGCCGACTGCGGCAATGGCCTGCTTCACTGTGGCGAACGGACATTCGATTTAGAAAACGTTCAGCCGACCGCGGAAATCGATCACTGGATTTCGGTAAGCAATCATTCGACCTCGGCGTTTGACCATGGCACAGCGCCTTTCGTGCGACCGACTTCGGCGATTGGCCACTCGATTTGGGCGATCGGTCACGCGACGTCGGAAATCGCCCATTCGACGTCGGCAATCCGTGAGCCGACTTCGACAAACGCTCAGTCGACTGTGCACTCGATCAGTCGACTTCGGCCCTAGATCGAGCAATTTCGCCCTTCTCACTTCCGAGAAGGCGCCCCCGGCGTGAGGACGCGCATGCCGGGACTGAATCATTCGCGTCCTCATCCTATATATGGAGGTCGTCGTATGCAGAATCGGCAGGGACGTATCGTGGAAACGCTGCGGGCCGCTGACAACTTCGTTGGTGACTACGCAGCCACAATGCCTGACGTCGCGACATCGGGCACACGGCGGAAACTGTCGTCGCAGCTCGCCGACCTGAATCGGTTCGCTGCCACGCAGTTCGGCAGCAGTCGTGATTCAGAGGGCTTCACCCGGAAGAAGTCGACGCTCCGCACGGTGTTGGTCACGCAGCACATGGCGCCGATCGCTCGCGTCGCGGCGGCCGATCTGCCCAAGGGGCCCGACCTGGCAGACCTGAGCATGCCGTCGTCGAAGGTGAGTACGCAGGTGCTGCACGGCGCCGCGATGGGTATGGCAAGTCACGCGGACCGGCACAGCGCCACGTTCGTTGCCGCGGGGCTGCCGGTCGATTTCGTCAGCCGGCTGCGCGACACGGCAAACGCGATGGTGGCCGCCATCGACGATCGTGCCCGGAGTCGTGGCGCGCGCCAGAGCGCGACGGAGCAGATCGCCGTGCAGGTCATCAGTGCACGCAAGACGCTTCGCGCGCTGGATTGTCTGGTGCAGATCGCGCTCCAGAACGATCCCGAGCTGCTCGGGAAGTGGAAGGTGGAGATCAAGCCGACCGCCAAGTTGGGTCGTACCAGGGTGGCGGCTGGTACACCAGGCACACCAGCCACACCAGCAACCCAGCCGCCGGTCGCAGCGGGGTAGTTCGTTCCTGGTAGTACATCCATCCACACGCGCGCAGGGCCGCTCACGTTGGGCGGCCCTGCGCGATTACACCCGCTCGCTCGCTTCGGCGACCAGCGCGTCGCGTATCCGCTTGCCGGGGAGCTGGGCTCGCAATAGTGGCCCCGACATCATATACCAACTGAGAAGCCCACAGACCACTGCAGAGCCAACGCCCAACGGTACGACGGTCATCCACTTGCCGGCAAAGAACGCCGCCGGAGAACGCAACAGGCTCTCGAAAATGGGCATCCCGGCGAATACGGGTATCATCACCTTGTACATGCGCCGGCGATGAGGTTTGCTCGCTTCTCGCCACCACTCCCGTTCTGCCGGCGTGGCTGGCGGCGCCTTGACTACCGCCGTGGTCGCCGGTCGCTTGAACCAGACGATCGGTTTCATGTACTCGCCTCGCCCGGCGCGGCGCGAAGCGAGGCCGCGACGTCATCGGGGAGGAAGAGGTTGTCCGCGATTGACGCGACTTCCTCGGCGAGACGCCACTCGTCCTCGAGCGTGGCGAGCTCACCCTCGAGCGCGCGCCGCTCCGTCTCCTCGTGCACGGCCATTTCGAGCGCGAGGCGTACGTCGGGCGGCAAGGACCAGATGCCACAGTGAACGTCGGCCGGCCAGACGCGCGCCAACCGCGTGAGAAAACGGTCGCCGCCGCCAATCTGGTCGAGGAGACCGAGCGCACCGCGAATATCCGCATCGTACCCGCCGTGTGAATTCGCGCCGGCGAGAATCGAGCGAAGGGCGCGCTCTGCCGGCTTGCCCTCCAATCCAGGTGAAGTCCCGTCTGGCTGCCAGCGCAGCCCCCATGAATCGCCGCGCCGCTCCAGGCGTGTCTCCTTGTACTCGCGCACCCGAAGCCGCGTGACGCGGCCATCCTCGCACACAACGCGCGGCCGCCAGCGACTGCGCACTATGTACACTATAGACCCGAACCCCAGGGTGGCCCCCACGGCGGCAAACGAGATCGGGATTATCTGCGCGACACCCAGCACGTTGAGCGCGACCATCGGCACTAGCGGTGCAGCGGCCGGCAACCTCGCCACGAGCCGGCGACGCCGGAACTCGGCGCCGTAGCGCCACGCGGCGATCTCCGGGCGGAGCGGCGTACCGATGCGCACGAGCTCCAGCCCCTCCGGCAACTTGGCGAGCCCGATGTTCTCAGTCGATGCGCGCAAGCGAGTGGAACGGAACAGACGTTCGCAGTCCTCTATCGCTTCCCACCGCTCCTCGAGGGGCGTGAGATTCCACTCGCGGCAGCGCGCACAGACGATCCACAGGCGGCCATGCCGTGCATCGAACGCGAGCCGCCTGCCGACCGGGCACGGCGCGACCAGCTCATTCGTGCCAAGCGGCGCGTGGCAGTGGATACAGGTGGAGTACATCGCGTGTCATGACTCCGAGGTCTGGTTCATCAGGTTCGTGGTTGCCGGATGCCATTCGACCAGCGCAGGTTATGGCTGCCAATCCTTCCTCTGGTCCATGGAGCGAGCATGACGTCTCTCGTCGTCCCGTCCCTATCCGCAATCATCCTGTTTGGCGCGCTGAGCGCCTGCTCCACTGACACGGGACAGTGCACCGCTGTCAACCAGGATCAGATCTACCAAAGTCTATCGGCCGGCTACGATGCGTCAACGGACACCACGTATTCCGTTGTGACCCTTCGATTTTCCGGGCCGACCGGCACGACACTCGAATTGGCGGGGAACTGCAAGCTCAGTCACAATCGGTCTGATTTGACGAAATCAGCGTTCTTGGGAACTTCATATTATGGCAGCCAGGCGGGCTTCCAGCCAGGCCACACGTTCAGCTTTGTCACGAACGACAGTCACGAATTTGTGAACACCGGCACCATTGCGCCCATCTCGTTCACCGGAACCATTCCCGCGACGGTGAGCAAGACCTCGGACTTCAAGATCTCCTTCGCGGGACCGGTGCACGGTAGTGAGACCGTGACGCTCCACGTCGCCCCAGCGGCGGGGCCAGGTGCCTATGTCTCCACGTCCACCGTGGGAGATAGCAGCATCACCATGCCCGCAACCTCGATGACGGATCTCGAACCCGGCGCCGGAACCCTCTGGCTCATCCGCTCCAGCTCCACCACGCCGAGTCAGGTTACCAGTGCGGGAGGCAGTCTGTCACTACGCTACCTCACGAAGCCGCAAACAGTTGTGATCTCGAAGTAACGAGACGGGACACGGGACACGAGACACGGGACACGAGAAACTCACGACGCACAACTCACAACTGGAAACTCGAAACTCGCCGACCGGTGGGCCGACCGCTACGGAGCCGCCAGCGACACCCAGCCAGAATAGAGTCCGGAGCCCAATCCCCGCCTCGCGATCGGCTGCACCGCCGGCGATACTGCCCCCAACCCCGCCGATCGCCACTTTGTGCCTATTTTTTTCGCGCGCTCAAGTTTCCCAGACCTGCTGCCGATAAATAGAACGCATCATTCATCCATCGGTGTCGACGCCTCCCGCCCGGCTTCGTCCCATCCCACCGATCTCCAATTCATCTCGGTTCCCGGGAGGCAGCATGTCCATTTCCAGCATTGGCTCGCTCACCAGCCCAGCACAGTGGTTCACGCAAGCGGCAGCCAGCCAGAACACACCCAATAACGCCCCTCCAGCGCCTGCGTCGACGCACGGCAAGGTTCGAAGCGACTTCGCGACCTTGTTCAGCGCCGTGCAATCGGGCGACGCGTCGGCGGCGCAGCAGGCGCTGACGGCCGTTCAGAGCGACATTCAGTCCGCGCAAGCGACGTATTCGCCACAAGGCTCTACGTCGTCGACGCAACTGCCACCGGACCTTCAGGCGTTGTTCACCGCCGTGCAGAAGGGCGACGTCTCGGGAGCGCAGCAAGCGCTGACGCAACTGCAGTCCGATGCGCAGCAGGCACCGGCTTCAGGGGGGCAGGGCGCTCAGGGCGTGCGGGGCCACCACGGCCATCATCATCACCACCAGACGCCGTCGGCTGATACGACGACGAACAACGACGGCACCACACCGTCGTCGACGACCTCACCGCTGGCGACCCCGTCAGCCTGATTGTCGCTCGCCTTCGTGTAGAGCATGGCCGGCTGCAGTTGCCGGCCATTCGCTCTGCGCGCGACGGCCCGCGATTTTGCGCGGATCGACGGATCACGCCATCTTCAAGGCTCCTCCGGCGCGGTGCTTCCGTTCCCCCATCCCGCCGCGACCTCCGCCGTTCAGGACATGAAGATCTCTCTCTCTGACGCCGCCACGAAGCACTCCATTGCATCGATCAAACGCTACTTTGCCGAGTCGCTCGACCAGGACATCGGAGATCTGAAGGCGGCCCTCGTGTTGGAGTTCATCCTGAAGGAGGTCGCACCGTCCGTGTACAACGGCGCGATCGCAGATGCTCAGACGTATCTACGCGACAGCGTCGCCGATCTGGACGGTGCGTGTGCGGTGCAGGAATTCGCGTACTGGGAACGGTCATCGGTTCGACGATCGCCGGCTTGATGGTGTTCAAGACCCTGGTCGTATGCGTCATAATCGACAGGACGCGGCCCAGGATATATGCTTGTGCATGGGTGCCGGATCTCGCTCGTGGCGTTCAGGAGTCCCGAAATGGCAGCATGGCAAGTGGACCTCTATGTGATCCCGCGGCTCGCGCTCGCTGCGGCGCCGGTGCCGATCACCGCGCAGGCGTTGGCGTCCACGAACTGGTGGCGCGAGGCGACGCTGCCGCCTGATTACCAGGCACGCATCACTGCGATGGCGCCGCCGGCCGCGTCCACGTCACCCGACCTGCAGACATGGGGCGCTGAAGACGGAAACCGCATTGAGGTCAGGTCCGAAGCCGGCCGTCCGGCAAGCGTGCGCGTCCGCGTCGATGTGCGTGTCCCCGATGCCAAGTTTGCGGCTGCGCTCATCCTCTTTCTCCGTGCCGCGGACGCCACACTCGTGCGCGGCGATGGAACCTTGATCGCACCGACGGCGGGCGGATTCGGTGCCGCGCTTCGTGGATCCATCGCCTGGCGGTTCGTGCACGCACCAACTCCGGCGTCGGATACGAGCGTGTCCGGATGACGGCACCGGCCGTCGACTCGCTGTTTCTCGCCTTTCAGGAGGCCGTGGCCGGCCGTTACTCGCTCGAGCGCGAGCTTGGGCGGGGCGGTATGGGTGTGGTGTATCTCGCGCGCGAGGTGCGGCTCGACCGGTCGGTTGCCATCAAGCTGCTTCCGCCGGAGCTCGCTGCGCAGCAGACGCTGCGTGACCGGTTCCTTCGGGAGGCGCGCACCGCTGCGCGGTTGTCGCATCCGTACATCGCGCCGATCCATTCGGTGGACGAAGTGGGCGACTTCGTCTTCTACGTCATGGCATTTGTCGATGGCGAGACGTTGGCGCAGCGGTTGACGGCACACGGACCGCGGCCGGCGCAGGAGGTGACACGAATTCTTCGAGAGGCGGCCTGGGCGCTGGCCTACGCGCACGCGCAGGGTGTGGTGCACCGCGACATCAAACCGGCGAACATCATGATCGAGCGCGGTACCGATCGCACGGTGGTGCTCGACTTCGGCATCGCGCGCCATGCCGCCGGTGGCGAAACGGTGGTCGGCGAAGTGCTCGGCACGCCAGAATACATGAGTCCCGAACAGGCGGCAGGAGAGGACCTCGATGGTCGGAGCGACCTCTACGCGCTCGGCATCGTTGGCTTTGCTGCGCTCACCGGAACGCTGCCGTTCAGCGCGCCCACCGCACAGGGCGTACTGTTACAGCATCTCACCAAGCCTGCGCCGGCTGTCGGCTCGCTCGCGCGCGGCGTTCCACCTGCTCTGGCACGGGTGATCGACAGGTGCCTGGAGAAGGACCGGACCGCGCGCTTTCCCACCGGTGAAGCGCTCGCCGAGGCACTGGCGCCGTCGCTCGAGAAACGGGCCGATCTTCCAGTGCCGCTGCGGGTGTTCCTCGACCGGCGCCGTGTGGTCACACTGCTCATCCCGTTCTTCGTGAGCTTTGGACCGGCGGTCGGGTTGTTCGAATCGACGGCTCGTCACGGGTGGAGTCTGGTGCGGATGGGCGCCGGTGTCGGGCTCCTCGCGGCCGGCATCGGCCTTCCGATTGTGCTGTTGACCATGCGTATGCGGAGCGTATTGCGCCTTGGATATGGGGCGGACGACATTGCCGCTGCATTGCGCACCAAGTTCGAGCGTATCCGTGAGGAATTCCTCTACGAGTTCGGACCGAAGGAGAGCAAGCGTGAGCGGCTCTTTCGCGTGGGTGGCGCGCTGGGGTTGCTCGGGGGCGCCGCATTGCTGGCCGGCTCTGTGATCTCTCATCACCGCGCACTCATTCCGATCTCATTCATCAGCGGCTATTTCGGATTGCTCGGCACCATCATCAGCTCGAAGTGGCGACGCATGCGAACCGGCGCCGACTCGTTGTTTGCGCGGTTCTGGCAAGGCAAGCCGGGCGCGCTGCTGATGGGCGCTGCGTCGATCAAGCTTGGACAACGGGCAATTGCGCAGGACCGCGCGACGGAGTTGGCCATCGCCATGTCCGCCGAGGCACTCTACGACATGTTTCCGAAGGAGACCCGTCAGATGCTCGGCAACGTGCCGGAGGTATTGCACGGGCTGGAGTCGCACGCGCGCGTGGTGCGGGCGCGGATCGTGGAGCTCGACGCGTCGCTTGCCGAGGCGCAGCGCACGCTGGGTGGCGCACACACAGCGTCGAACGACCGGCAGGACGCGCTCGTGGCCGATCTCCGTGCCGCGCGGGTGCAGGCAGAGACTCGGCTCGCGGAAGTGGTGACGGCGCTGGAAAATCTGCGACTCGATCTCCTGCGGCTGAGAGCGGGCGCGGGAACGACGGAGGGTGTGACACGCGACATCGCCGCCGCGCGCGCGCTCGGGCAGGACGCAGACCGGCTGATTGCCGGGTCGCGAGATGTGGCGCAGTTGCTTGGTGAGGCGTGATGGAGCGGCGACCTCGCCCGCGGTGAGCGGCTATCGCTAGATTACGATCGTACGCGACACCATGATGCTATGGCGGCGCCTTCACCCTTGGACATCCGATTGGAGCGGAGTCTCCGCCTATGGCCCGAACGCCAAACTACGGTTTCGAGAAGCGTAAGAAAGAACAGGACCGGAAGGCGAAGAAAGAGGCGAAGCGCGAGGACCGGAAGGCGCGCCGTAACGGGCCCGAGGGCGATGCGACCACCGAACAGGCGCCCACGGACGAGACCGAAGAATCACCAAACTGATCTGAGCCTTCCCCCCCCACCGCCGCCCGCCCCTGGCCGTCGAGCACGCTCGCGACGGCGATGTTCCCTCGTCGAGGCTTCCCTGAGCCCGCATATTGCGCGGGGGGCCTGGAACGGGAGGGGAACATGAAGATCGGAATCATTGGCGCAGGTCACATCGGGGGCACGCTCACGCGTCGCCTGACCGCATTGGGACATGACGTGGCAGTCGCGAACTCGCGCGGACCGGAGACGCTCGCCGACCTCGCGCGAGAGACTGGTGCCAAGGCGGTGACCGTGGAGGTCGCGGCGCACGGCCGGGATGTGGTGATCGTCACGATCCCCGAGAAGAGCATTCCGAAATTGCCCCGGGATCTGTTCGCGAACGTTCCGGAGAGCACGGTGGTCGTGGATACGTGCAATTACTATCCCGAGCGCGACGGTCGCATCGACGCGATCGAGTCGGGGACCACAGAGAGCCGGTGGGTCTCGCAGCACTTGCGCCATTCGGTGGTGAAGGCGTTCAACACCATTCACGCGCAGCATCTGATGGAGTGGGGACGCCCCAAGGGTACGCGGCGCGTCGCGCTGCCTGTCGCTGGCGATCATTCCGCCGCAAAAGATGTCGTCATGCGGCTGATCGACGAGCTGGGGTTCGATGCGGTCGATGCCGGCGCGCTTGACGACTCGTGGCGCCAGCAGCCCGGCACGCCAGTGTACGGCAACGATCTGGATGTGGACGGCGTGAGGCGTGCGCTGGCAAGAGCGCCTCGCGAACGTCCAGCGGGGTTCCGGGCGGGACACGAGACACGGGACACGAGACACGAGACACGGGACATGAAACACGGGACACGGGACACGGGATACGAAAAGTTTGACGATGACCGCACTCACATATGAACTGTTGCGCGCGCGAGTTGAGGCGGACAAAGCGCTTGCGACGCAAGGGGATAGTCACGCCGCCGACCGGGCGGCTCGGCAAGCGCTTGGCGACATCGGGTTCCGCGCCGTTGGCGATGAGGGTTTCGAGCAGGCGGTCGTGATGCTTCCGATGGTCCTCAGGGCATGTGTCGCGCGCCACCAGAAGATCGATGTCCTCTTCCGCGATGTCGCCGACCTGCTGTACCAGCACTCCCCAGCGCTGGATGGGTCGTCGTCACCCGTGTCGGCGTACCTGCCGGCCGCGCGTGAAGTTGTCTCGCGGTACATTCGCTCTGGCCGGTGATCTGGCCGCTCTGCCTGTCGGGTGTATTCCCAGTTTCACACCGGTAAGGAAGCCCGCGCGAGTTCTCGATTCCCGTCTTGCTCAACGGCCGTGTCCGGTGCATCTAGAAGTGCTCATGACCGCTGACCTAGCCGGAGGGCGTTTTGCGCGTGACGCAGAGTTTCGCCAACGGTGTGCTGAACTCCCTCACGACGAGCGTCGCCGTGCTGGACGCGAGCGGGTGCATTGTTGCCGTCAATGACGCATGGAAGCGTTTCGCCAGCGAGAACGGCGCAAACGACAAGACTGCGTATCTCGGCGCGAGCTACCTGGCGGTGTGCGAACGCGCGGCCACCGACGAACACGATGTCGTTGCCCAGACGGTGCTGCACGGAATTCGCGATCTGTTGTCCGGCGAACGAACCGGATTCTCCGTCGAATACCCCTGCCACTCTCCTACCGCGCAAAGCTGGTTCAAGCTCGACGCGACGCGCTTCGTCGACAAAGGGGCGCCGTACGTCGTGGTGGTGCATGAAGACATCACCGCGCAGAAGCAGGCGCAGGCCGCGCTGCAGGACACTGAAAAGACGCTACGCGGCGTTCTCGAGGCCTTGCCGGTCGGCGTCTGGATTTTGAATCAGGAGGGACAGATCGTTCACGGCAATTTCGCCGGACAGAAGATCTGGGCGGGGGCGCGCTACGTGGGGCCGAAGCAGTTCGGCGAGTACAGAGGCTGGTGGTTGCACAGCGGCCGCCGGATCGCGGCGGAAGAATGGGCTGCGGCCCGCGCCATTCAGAAGGGTCAGACCTCGATCGATGAGGAAATCAGAATCGAGTGTTTCGACGGAACCAGCAAGATCATACTCAACTCGGCCATACCGCTCCGCGACCCCGACGGAAAGATCACGGGCGCGGTCCTGGTCAATCAGGACATCACGGCCCGCACGGCCATGGAGCAGGAGCTGATCGAGGCGAACGCCGAGGTCGACGCGGTCAACCGCGAGCTCGAGGAAATATTGGATCGCGAGCAGCGCATGGCCCGCACGGATGAGCTCACGGGCCTGTGCAATCGCCGTCAGTTCTTCGACCTGGGGACGCACCTGTTCACCGTGGCGCAGCGATACAGTACGCCCCTCGCGGTGGTGATGTTCGACATCGACAATTTCAAATTGATCAATGATGTCTTCGGCCACCAGGCGGGAGACACCTTGCTGACGCGCGTGGCGCAGATCGCGCGTGAACGATCACGCCAGGCTGACGTGCTCGCGAGGTACGGTGGCGAGGAGTTCATCCTGCTGCTTCCGAACACCGGCGTCCAGGACGCATTCGCCGCGGCTGAAGACATTCGGCAGAAGGTGGCGGGGTGCCGGCACGAAGCGGACGGCCAGAAGGTGCGGCTGACCGTCAGCGCGGGGGTCGCCGAAATTGCGCCGGCGGAAGATTCGCTGGAGCGTCTCATCCACCGCGCGGATCTGGCGCTCTATGCGGCGAAAAGCGCGGGTCGGAATTGCAGCCGAATGTTCGAGGAATCATGGAGTAGTGCAGAATCGCAGTCCTGAAGACGCGCTTGGATTGCGATTCGGCGTCTGCGCGGCCGGCGGTCGCCCACCCTCCACGTCAACCCACGCGCAAATCGCACCCGTCAAACTCTGTGATGTAACTCGCACCAAACGCCAGTGACGGCGTGCGGAATCCAGGTTCCACGCCACCGGCAACGATGCGTCGTGCCGATTCGACCGCTGTCTCCGCGGTCAGCCGATAACTTTCGGGCGTCACCAGCGTGGCCTCGACGCATTCTCCGGCGGCATCACAGGCACGTCCCCAGAGCTGGGCTGATCCGGTGCGCCGGGCCTCGGCGTTCGGACCGGGAGCTCCGCGCTCGATGCGTCGCATGACGAGCCGTCGTACGGCACCAAGGCGAGCGAGCGGCGCGAGAAGACGGACAATTCTCAAGGCGCGGATCTGGTGGCGCGACATTGCCGTGTACACGACGATGTTCGGAATGCCCGTCGAGTGATACGCCGTGGCAACGTCGCCCCAGGGAATGGAAACAGCGTTTCGCTCGCGGTCGCGGAATGGCACGCGGCGCATGCGCCAGCCGAGTGGTACACGCCGAATGCGACCGGATTTGCGGATGGCGCCGCCTTGGCCAGCCCCCGACAGCATTGTTTTCGCCGTACCGCGGCTCACCTGAGGGCCCTGTGGGCCGACGCTCGCGAAGGCGAGCTCCAGCGTCGTGGCGCCCGGGAGGGCCTGGGCCAGGGTCGCGGCGAGACAATCGGAGGGTACGACGTCGAATCCCACGCCCGGCATCACAACCACGCCCGCGGCCGCGGCGCGTGCGCTCTCGGCAAAGCAGCGCTCGAACACCGGAATCTCTCCCGTGATGTCGAGGTAATGGATGTGTGCCATGATGCACGCCTCGAGCATCGGCCCGCTGGTCGCAGAAAATGGTCCTGCCGCGAGCAACACGGCGCTCACACCCTGAAGCGAGCGCGCAATCTGCGCCGGCGAATCCAGTGAGAACACGCGATGCTCGAAGCCGTACTGCTCGGCGAGCTGGGCGATTGCTGTGGCACTACGGCCGGCAAGTATCGGGCGTTCGCCAGTCACAGCCGCGCGCTCGGCAATGAGGCGGCCCGTGTACCCGTTGGCACCGTAGACGAGAAACGTCATGCAGGAAGCTAAGGGGATACGTGTCCCGTGTCCCGTGTCTCATTTACGCAGTATATTCGCCAGATGCTTCTTCGTTTCGGCCTGGTGTTGGTCGCCCTCGTGCTGCTCGGGGCGGCGATGGTCATCGCGGCAAATCGGTTCGCACGCCGGCGCGAGCGCGAAGGCGCGTGGGATGCGAGCGGCCCGATCCATCCGACGGAGCCGCCGCGCGACTGGGGAACCGTACCCGGGTATGCAGGTCGGCGTCCGACGATCGAGACCGAGCCCGAGACGCCCCGGCCAGAGGAAGAGTTGGACTGAGAATGTACGGGGCACCATCCAGGCCTGCTATTATTCATGAGGCGTCGGCTGCGGAAGCCGGCGTCATCAGCCGGGAGGCTATATGAAGAAGAATGGCAACCGTTCCATTCCTGATTTCTCGCGCAAGCGTCCGGCGGCGGCCACACCGGCCGGCCAGAAGCCCGCGACGTCTGCGCCTACGACGCCGCGCACGCCGATCGTGAAGCCGCATTCGACGTCGTCGAAATCGGGGCGGCGCGGGTCGTAGTCGTTCGGGCCGCGCTCTACCGGATTCCCTCTTCGGCCAATATTTCGCTCGACACGCGCTCCTCGAGTATCTCCTCCGGACCCGTCAGCCGTGTGCGTTTCCAATCGCCCCTGGCATAGACGGCAACGGTGATGCCGGCCATGAGAATATTCGAGATCGGGAACGCCCACCAGATGCCGTGTGCGTGTAGCGTGGTATGTCTGGAGAGCACGTAAGCGAGCGGAAACTGCAGCACCCACTGGGACACGAGCGAGAGCATCATCGTCTCGACCATGTTGCCCGATGCGCGGAGCACGCCGGTCATGGAGAACTGGGCGCCCAGGAATCCCCACGAGAGCGCCATCGTGCGCAGGTAGATGGACCCCTCGGCAATGACCCCGGCGTCAGTGGGAACGAAGAACGCCACGAGTTGCGGGGCGAAGGCGAACGCGATCACGCCGAGCGCGCTGAGCAGCCAGAATCCCATCCAGGACCCGAGGCGTCCGATCTGACTGGCGCGCTCGACATTGCCTGCCCCGATGTTCTGCCCCACGAGCGCCGACACGGCCATCGACACGCCCATGGCCGGGATCATGACGACCTGCAACAGCGTCGATCCGACGCCGTACGCCGCCACGGTGAGCGTGCCGAAGCTGGTGATGAGAAAGGTCAGCACCGTGATGCCGAGCGCGCGAGCGGATTGTTCGATCGACGCCGGAAATCCGAGCAGGAACGCGCGCTTGATGTACGTCGGGTCGGGAACGAAGTCGCGCCACACGAGATGAATGCTGTATCGGCCGCGGAGCAGGACGACGAGTCCGATGATCGCCGCGAGACTCTGCGTTCCCATCGTCGCCAGCGCGGCCCCCATCACCCCGAGTGCGGGGATGGGTCCTGCCCCAAAAATGAACAGTGGGTCGAGGATGAAATTGAGGAGGACCGTGCCGAGGACGATGAACACCGGCAGCTTTGCTTCGCCGACGCCGCGCATCAGCGATTGGAACATGAAGAAGAAGAAGTTGAACACGATGCCGACGAACGACACGCGCATGAAGCCGACGGCCCCGGCATACACGTCCGGCGCGACGCCCATCAGGTGCAGAATCGATGGCGTTGCGGCGTACCCGATGGCGCCCAGGAGCACCGAGATCAAGACGACCATGAGCAGCGTCTGCGCGGCGACATGGTCCACCATGTGCTGGTTTCTCGCGCCGAAGTACTGGGCGATGAGCGTCGAGCCGGCAATGGCCAGGCCCGCGCCGAGCCCGATCGTCAGAAACAGGAGCGGCGCCGACACCGATACGGCGGCAACGGCGCTGCCGCCGAGCCGCCCAACCCAGAATGCATCGATGACTTGATACGCCGCCTGCAGCACGTTCGCCAGCGCGATTGGCACCGCGAGCGTGAGCAGCGAACGGAGAATGGGACCTTCCAGCAGCTGGCGCTGCGCAATGGCCTGACGAGGCATGCGCGAAGTCTAACTGAGTTGGTCCGGCGCGCAGCGCCGGCGCGAAACGGGACAAAGCTGGCGGCGTGCCGCGTCGGGCTGTAGGATGACGAGACGAATCCGGCCACGCCGGCGGATCCTCACCAGGCGCGGGACGCCACGTTCGACTGGCCAATGAACACATTCGACTGCAGTACCAGGTGACCGACGCGCTGTTTCTCGGACTGGATGTGGGAACGAGCGGCGTGAAGGCGGTGCTCGTCCGGGCGTCGGGAGACGTCGTGGCCGCTGCCACGACGGCCCTTTCGCTCTCGACGCCCTGCCCGGGATGGGCAGAACAGCATCCCGATGCCTGGTGGGAGGCGAGCGTCGCATCCATTCGTGCGGTACGCGAGCAGCAGCCGTCGGGACACATCGCCGGCGTGGGCATAGCCGGACAGATGCACTCCTCGGTGTTTCTCGATCGGCGCGGCGCCGTCATTCGTCCGGCGCTGCTCTGGTGCGACGGACGCACGACGGCGGAGTGCCGCGAAATCGAGACGGCGGTGGGCGGTGAGGCGCGTTTGCGCGATCTCACCTCGAATGCAGCACTCGAGGGCTTCACGCTGCCAAAGGTGCTCTGGCTGCGCAGACACGAGCCGGCCGCGTTTGCGCGGCTGGCCACCGTTGTCCTGGCCAAGGATTACATTCGCTACCGCCTGACCGGCGAGCTGGCGACCGAGCCATCCGACGCCTCGGCCACGCTGATGTACGACACGGCGCGTCTCCGCTGGAGCACCGAAGTTCTCGACGCGGTCCGGCTGAACATGGCTCTGCTGCCGTCAGTCGGTGGTTCATCAGAGGTGCTCGGGCACGTTCACGCGGCCGGCGCGCAGGCGTCCGGACTTGCCCAAGGCACTCCGGTGGTCGGTGGCGGCGCGGACAATGCATGCGGCGCTGCGGGCGTTGGCGTGGTCGCGCCGGGTGAAGCCGTCGCGAGCTGGGGGACATCGGGTACGCTGCTCGCACCGCTCGCGGAGCCACGGGTCGATCCGAATTTGCGCGCGCACACGTTCTGTCACGTGGTGCCGAACGTCTGGTATCTCATGGGTGTCGTGCTCAGTGCCGGCGGCGCGTTTGCCTGGTATCGGGATCAACTCGCCCGCGACGTCGCCGCCCAACCCCACGCGGGTGCGCTGCTCGACGACGAAGCGGCGACGGTTCCGCGTGGCGCCGATGGCGTGACATTTCTGCCGTATCTCCAGGGTGAGCGGACGCCGCACCGCAATGCCGCGGCCCGCGGGGCCTTTCTCGGACTGAGTCTCGCGCATACGCGCGCCCATCTCAGTCGCGCGGTGCTCGAGGGAATCTGTTTCGCGCTCCGCGACGCGCTGTCGATCTTGCAGTCCCTGGGCGTTTCACCCGACCACCTGCTGCTCACCGGCGGTGGCGCGCGGAGCCCCTTCTTACGGCAGTTGCAGGCCGAGGTGTTCGGGCTGCCGGTGGTCACCGTCGATCGAGAGGAAGGTCCAGCGTACGGGGCAGCGTTGCTCGCCGCCGTCGGCACTGGCGCGTTCCCGGACCTCGGCGCGGCGGCACGCGCCACGTTGTGCCGCCGGTCGGGGGGATCGCCGAGTCCGGATGCGCATCGTGCCTACGACGCCCCGTATGCCCGCTTTCGGGCGAGCTATCGAGCATGAGATCACTGCGTGGATTGGTCCGGCGCGTCGTTGGGTCGCAGGAGACCGGATTGGTCATCGTTGTGGCCCTCGTGGTCCTCGTGCTCACGGTGCTGGCCGGCAGCCATGCCGATCGGCTGACCGGCACCCTGACGAACAACTTCTGGAATTCCAATACGCTCATCCAGACCGCGACCGACGCCAGTTTCTTCGCCATCATGGCCATTGGCGCGACGCTCGTCATCATCTCGGGCGGAATCGACCTGTCCGTGGGGTCGATCTATGCGCTGGCGGGGGTGACCATGGCGCTCACCCTCCGCGCGCTCGGGCCGACGAGTCCGGCTGGTGCGGTCGCCGTTGGCCTGGTGACATGCATTGGCGTCGGCCTGCTCTGCGGTATTCTGAACGGCGTGCTTGTCATAGGACTCAAGGTGCACCCGTTCATCATCACGCTCGGCACGATGTGGGTGTTGCGCGGCGTCGCATTCGTCGCGACCAAAGCCGAGAGCATCCTGGTTCCATCGGCAGTCACCGCCGTGACCAAGACGTCGCTCGGCTTGAGCGGCGGCCTCTATCCGGTGCCGATGCTCACGATGGTCGCGATGACGGTGCTCGGTTGGATCTACCTGACGCGCACCGTGATGGGCCGCCATATCTTCGCCTTTGGTGGCAACATCGAAGCAAGCCGGTTCTCCGGACTCGCGTTGGGCCGCATTCAGCTCGGCGTGTTCGCGGTATCGGGGCTGACGGCAGGAATTGCTGCGTTCCTCGGCGCGAGCTTCTATGGCTCTGCATCGTCGGCCGACGCGCAGGGATATGAGCTATACGTCATTGCCTCGGCGGTGGTCGGCGGCGCGAGCCTGATCGGCGGGAAGGGAAGCGCCCTGGGCGCGACGTTGGGGGCGCTGCTGATCGTGCTCATTCGCCAGTCGATTCGCACGCTGCACTTCGACCAGAACTACGAATGGATCGTCATTGGTTGTGCGATCATCGTCGCGGTGGTCGTCGATCGCTGGAGTGCCGGTGTCACCGCACGCCGGCTGAGCCGGGGCGCGGCGACTGCATCGACGATCACGTGAGGGTATGGGACGAAGACCACTGTGGAAACTCAAGGGAGGACCAATGCGCTTTCGAATGACCTCGCTCCTCGCGACGGCGGCGTTTGCCGCCGGTGCGATGGCCTGTGGAAAGAACGACGCCGGCAAGCCGGCCGCTACAGCCATGGCGCGCAAGGACAGCACGCTGCGCATTGCTGTCATCGCGAAGAGCTCGACGAATCCCGTGTTCCTCGCCGCGCGCACCGGCGCTGAAGCGGCGGCGAAAGATCTGGGCGAGAAATATCACATCAAGATTGAGATTCGCTGGCTCACGCCTCCGCAGGAAGACGGACAGGTCCAGGCTCAGCGTATTCAGCAGGCCGTGAACGATGGCGCTGATGCGGTGCTCATCTCTTGTTCTGACGCCGGGAAGGTGGTGGGTGCGATCAACGATGCCGTGGATCGCGGAGTGCCGGTGATGACGTTCGACAGCGATGCGCCGCAGTCGAAGCGATTCGCGTACTACGGCGTGGACGACGTCAAGACAGGGCAGCAAACGATGGCCGAGCTGGCGACGCTGATGAACGGCAAGGGCAAAGTCGCGATTCTTGCCGGCAATCAGAACGCGCCGAACCTGCAGCATCGTGTGCAAGGGGCCAAGGCAGAAGCGGCCAAATACCCGGGCATGCAGATCGTCGGCGTCTTCAATCACCCAGAAACGCCGCAGGACGCCGCCGCCGAAGTGGTGAGGGCCAACAACGCGTACCCCGACATTCAGGGTTGGGCGTTCATCGGCGGCTGGCCGTTGTTCACGCAGGCGCTGCTCACCGATCTCAATCCGGCCCGCGTCAAGGTGGCGTCGGTGGATGCGCTCCCGGCCGAGCTCGTGTACGTGGACAGGGGGATCGTGCCCGTACTGCTCGCGCAGTCGGTCTACCAGTGGGGCTACGTTGGCGTGCAGACGATCGTCGACAAGGTCTACCTCAAGAAGGACGTGCCGCCGGTGATACCCATGGAGCTCGTGCGCGTGACGCGCGCGAACCTCGGCGAGTGGGGCCGCCAGCTCAAGGCATGGGGATTCACGGACGTGGACGAGAAATACCTCAAGATGTGAGTGGTGCATGAGCGAGCCCGCGGTCCGGTTCGATCACATCAGCAAACGGTTTCTCGGGGTCCAGGCCCTGAGCGACGTGTCGCTCGATGTCGCCGAGGGCTCGTGCCATGCGCTCTGTGGCGAGAACGGTGCGGGAAAGAGCACACTCGGCAAGATTCTCGCGGGCATTCATACGCCAGACGGCGGCCGCCTGTTCGTGCACGGCCGCGAAGTGCGGTTTGACAACCCCCGGGACGCCCTTGCCGCCGGTGTCGGGATGGTGCATCAGGAACTCGCGTTCTGCCTCAACCTGAGCGTCGCCGAGAATCTGCTGCTGGGCGACATCCCGACGCGGCGTGGATTGGTGTGGCGTGACGAGATGGAGCGGCGCGCCACCGCCATGCTCTCCGAAATCGGGGCAACGCTCGACGTGCGCCGCTCGATGCACGAGCTCACGATCGCGCAGCAGCAGCTCGTGCAGATCGCCACGGCCGTGAGCGGCGGCGCACGCATCATCGTGTTCGATGAGCCGACCGCCAGCCTGAGCCAAGCGGAAGCCGACGCTTTGTACGATCTGATCGAGCGCCTGAAAGGACGTGGCGTGACGTGTATCTACGTGTCGCATCGCATGCCGGAGATCTACCGGCTGTGCGACACGATCAGCGTGCTGCGCGACGGACGGCACGTCGCCACGCGCGGCGCGGCCGAGATGCCGGAGGCGGAACTCGTGCAACTGATGATCGGGCGTCCTATTACCGAGTATCTGCCGCAGGATACAGCAGTGGCACCTGGAACGGAGCTGCTGCGAGTGGAAGGCTTGGGTGCGCCGGGAAAGTTCCGCGACATCAGCTTCTCGGTGCGGGCGGGCGAGATCGTCGGGCTGGCGGGACTCATTGGTGCGGGGCGATCGGAGATTGCGTGTGCATTGATGGGTCTCGAGCCGGCGACGCAGGGGGACGTGTTCGTGAACGGACTCCCGGCGGAAATTCGCACGCCTCAGGACGCAATCCGACTGGGCATCGGTCTCGTGCCGGAGGATCGCAAACGGCAGGGACTCGTGTTGTCGGAGAGCGGACTGCACAACACGTCATTGCCAATCCTCGATCGCGTGTCGCGTGCGGGGTTCGTGCGGGACGCAGCGGAGCGCGCCATCGCGAATGAGTACTTCGCGCGACTGCGTGTGCGCACGCCGAGCGTCGATACGGCGGTGGCTGGCCTGTCGGGCGGAAACCAACAGAAGATCGTGTTGGCGAAGTGGCTCGCCGCACACGCGCGCGTGCTGATTCTCGACGAGCCGACGCGCGGGGTGGACGTCGGCGCGAAGGCAGAGATCCACCGTCTCATTCTCGAGTTGGTGCGCGCCGGCGCCGGCGTGCTCCTGATCTCGAGCGAGCTCCCGGAATTGCTGCGGTTGTCGACGCGGATTCTCGTCTTGCGATCCGGGGATCTCGTTGGCGAGGTGGCCGGCGGCAGCGCGACGCAACGCGGGCTGCTGCGGCTGATGGCGGGGCTTGACAGACCGTTGACTTACGAGTGAATCGCTAGCAATCGGTTACCCGGCTGCGAAGATCGTGGCCTGTCATCCTGAGCGAAGCCTGTCATCTTGAGCCATGCCTGTCATCCTGAGCGAATCCCTGTCATCCTGAGCGCAGCGAAGGATCTCTGTGACCGATAGAACCGCTTTTAACGCAGAGGTCGCAGAGAACTGCAAGAGAACGCAGAGAACTGCAGAGGACCGTGAAGGATTGTCTCGCCTGGATGGCTTGGCTGATGCCGTCGTGATGCTCCGATGGTATCGCCCAGGTCGGGATCATAACGATATGGCGGAATGCTTGTGGACTCGGCATTCACGGTTCAGTCCACCTATACCCGCTTCCCTCTTCCGTACGCTTGCAGTTTTCTTTGCAGTTCTATTGCAGTTCTCTTGGAATGACGCCCTTCTGGATGGCTGTCCGCTTCAAGGTATGGACGGATCGTCGAGAGGGTGAGGCGACAAACGAAGGGGAGAGTTCCGCGCGGCGGCGCTCACGTCGCGGTCCGCATGTGAGAAGGATCCGACTTGGCGCAGTTCATCGGCCGATCATCGATTCGATACGTTCGATGATCGGCATGCGCAGAAGATCCGGCCGCATCACCGTGTCATGGAGCGCGGAGCGCTCGGCGGCGGCGAGGGCCTTCCGCGCGCCACGCCCGTTGCCGGAGGCCGCGGCAATGGCGGCGGTCGCGAGCGACCAAGCGTGCGAATCCCTGGTGCGTGCTCCATGCGACAACCACGCACGCCCAGCAACCGTATCACCGCGCCAGGCGCCCTCAAAGGCCGCGATGTCGAGGGCCAGTACGCCGCCATCTCTCCAGCGACTTCCTCGACTATCCGGTGAAACACGAGTGATGGCGCGCTGAAGACACGCATGTGCGCCGTCCACATCGGCCACGTCGAGCGAGCGAAAGTATTCGAAATAGAGGTGGTCTATTTCCGGCAGTCCAACCAACTGTGCGACATGATTACAGTCCCACTCCCTGGGGCGATGCAGCGCTGCCAGCGAGTGCAGCATCCTCGATAGGTCCGAGCGCCAAGCGCCGACCTCTGACCGCAATGCCATGAGTTGCATGCCGTCGCTCAGAAAGGCGCCCTGCCGAAATGGAATCAGATTTGCCGCCCCGCACGCCAGCGACATGCCACTGAATACCGTAAGGAGCTGGTGATCGCGCCAGGCGGCATGTCCTGTCAGCAACAGCAACCACGCGGCAACGCCCACCACCACATTCGCGAGCGGACCACCGCACACCAGTGCCTGTAGACTGCGTCGGTACGCACGCTCCTCCTGCCATGTCGGTGGACATAGCTGCGCGAAGCCCGCATAGAGTGCGTATATCCGGTGCAGCGCGATTCGCGGCCGTCCAGCACGCACGACCAGTCGAAATGGGCCCACTAGCAGACTCTGGAACCGCCATCCCGCCAGCTTGCCGGCTACCGCGTGCCCCGTTTCATGGATCAGAACGACCAACGAAACGAGTAGCAAAACATTGCCGATGTCCGCGACATCTTTGAGAGTTGACGTGAGCTTTGACGCGCCGGTCACGTCGAGTCCCAGCGCGACGGCCATCGCTATCAAGGCTCCGCCAACCGAAACGGTCACAAGGCCATGAAGCAAGAAACGAGGCGCACCCTCCTTGCGCAGTCCATCCGACGGAGCCTGCCAGCTCGTTGGTATGGCGAGTGAGGTGGGGGGAGTCGGGTCAGGCATTGTGCGATGTGAACGGCACGCCGACGCGTTCGGACACCCCGATCATCATTTCGCTGAGGCGTTCAAGTGAAACACTGTGGAGGAGATCGACACCGAGCATGCTACGGTGACGAACCGTGCGCTCCGCCGAACGCACGAGGCGAGGCGCCGCGGCATCACCGTCGGCACAGCTGATGGCGGCATCGACGAGCGCACGTGCCGACGGATCCGCCAGCGCGGTCGACGCGAGCCAGGAACGCCATGCCACGGCAGCCGCAACATCGGAGCGCCAGAGTGCTTCGAACGTGGCGGCCTCCAGCGCGAGGTACACCCGATCTCGCTCGGCGTCCGCCCCTGCTTCCAGGGCGGTCGCATCGAGTGCCCGCTGCAGCAGGTCACGCGCAATTCCCAGCTGGGCTTGATCGAGGGCACGATAGTACTGCATGACCAGCCCTTCACTGCCGCGCAGGGTGGACAGTTGCGCAACCAGTTCGTCGGGCCATTCACGCGGTCGAAGATACAAGGCAGTCAGCAACGCCTGTAGTCGATGGTCTTCTGCATCCAGCTCTGCTCGGCCCGTAGCGCTCGTTGGGACGCGAAGGAGGCGCACCAGCTGGAGTCCGTCACTCCGCATTCCGTGCCCCATACGAAACGGTAGAAGTGTACCGACGCCGATCATGAGTGAGAGAAACGCGGTGAATGCCTGGAATTGAACGGACAGCGAGGCATGCGGGATGTCGACGCCAGGCGACGACCGCGCGCGGACCGACAACGCCGCCAAGCATGCCAGGAGCAAGCTGGCCAACGGACCTCCGACCACGACCCAGCAACGGTGACGACGGAACTGACGGGCTGTTTCCCACCGTCGTGGTGTCACGAGTGCCGCTCCCCCGTGCAGATAGGACAAACGGTGCCACTCCGCACGCAATCGGCCACGCACACGAACGATTCGAACCGGCCCGATGAACAACAAGCGAAACGACCACCCGACCAATAGACCTCCGGCGACGTGACCACATTCGTGCGCCACCACGACGAGCACGCCGATTGGCACCGTCCAAACCAGCGAGAGGAACGCCGACATCACGGTTCCGAGGGAGGCAGATCGTACGGCGGACAAGTGGACCGCAAGTTCGCCGATTGGATGGCCGAGCACGACGGCAACGCCGGTGGCACCGACGATGGCAATGAGCGCGCCGAAGAGTGCGTTCAGCGACGACCGCGCGCGAGCGGAGGGCGTACGCGCGTGCGCGGCGGCTGCGGTATGCGCCCACTGCGGAGGGCGCACGAGTGGGGCACACCGCTCTCCGGTCACGAGCCCCACTTACTCCGTACCCGCCAGCGCAGGTGCCTGGTCCCACCTGGGAGCGCTGCCGTTGGCACCGGCCGTTCCGGCCGCAGTGCCGCGCGTCGCAGTGTCAGGTCCTGCATTGTATCCTCCACCAGCGCCGATGTCGCCTCATCGAGGATGAGCACCTGCGGTTCACGATAGAGCGCACGCGCGATCGCAATGCGTTGGCGCTGTCCGTCCGACAACGAAACGCCGTGCATCCTGCACCGTCCGATTCATGCCGATGAGCGCGGCGATTGGACCGGTAAGATAGCCCATGAGCGCGTAGCACGACATCAACTCACCGGTCGGCCGTCGGCGAAGCGCTCGAGGCTGAATCGCTTGAAGGTGGCGATCGAACCCACGGATTCGACAAGCTGTGACTGATGCAAGCCGTAGGGCTGATTCGGCAACGCTTTGACGGCCAGCGGTGTCCAACGTGGTGGACGCCGCGGACGCCAGCGTTCCGGCGTCCCATATCCTCATCAATTCCTAATTGAGCGTTCATTGCTGTTTGTATACAGGTCCCATAAGCTAACTCGAACGGCCTGGATCACGGTTCTTCGCGCTTCCAACAAGAGAGATTGGAGATGCAACGGCTTCGCAAACGCTGGATTCCGCTGGTTCTCGTCGTGCTAGCTATTGGCGGTCCCATCGCCTGGTACAAGTGGCCGGCGACCGCATCGGCCGCTGAAGCCGCGCTCCTGGCGCCGGTCAAACAGGGCAAGTTCAAGGTGACCGTCACGACCACGGGCGAGTTGCGCGCGCGCAAGTTCGTGCAGGTCACGGGCCCTGCCCAAGCGCAGTCGGTGAATGTCTACCAGACGAAAATTTCATCGATCGTGCCCGAGGGCTCGGTGGTGAAAGAGGGCGACGTCATCGCCGAGCTCGACCGCGGACCGGTCGCGACGAGGCTCTCGGACGTCACGCTCAATCTGCAAAAGGCGCAAGCCGAATACACAACCGCGCAACTCGACTCGGCGCTCAATCTCGCGCAGTCTCGCGAGGACGTGCGGACCGCCGAGTACACGCTCGAGGAAAAGAAGATCGCCAAGGAGCAGGCGCAGTACGAGGCGCCGAGCATCCAGCGTCAAGCGGAGATCGACTACGAGAAGGCGCAACGGGGTCTGGACCAGGCGAAGCGCAATCTCGATACCAAGACCAAACAGGCCGTGGCTAAGATGTCATCGGTTGGCGCGGACCTCGGCCGCCAACAGATTCTGCTCAAAGGCATTCAGGACGTAATGGCCGCCTTCACCGTCAAGGCGCCGGCACCGGGAATGGTCATTTACGTTCGCGAATGGAGTGGCAAGAAGAAGGGTGTCGGTTCGCAGTGGGGCCCGTGGGATCCAACGGTCGCAACACTCCCTGATCTGTCGCAGATGGAATCGGACACGTACGTGAACGAAGTGGACGTGCGGAAGGTGGCGGTCGGCCAGAAGGTGCAGATCACGCTCGATGCTGACGCCACGAAGAAGCTCGACGGCGTCGTGACCCAGGTCGCGAACGTTGGGGAGCAGCGGCCGAACCAGGACTCCAAAGTCTTCGAGGTGAAGATCGACATCACAAAGGCGGACACCACCCTGCGCCCAGGCATGACGACGGCGAATGCGATCGAGATCGCATCGGTGGACAACGTGCTGTCGATTCCACTCGAGGCCCTGGTCAGCGAGGGCGGCTACTCCTACGCGTACAAGAAGGACGGTAGCCACGTGGTGAAGCAGCAGATCGAGACGGGCGCGATGAACGACAACGAGGTCATCGTGAAACGCGGACTCAAGGCTGACGACCACGTGCTGCTGACGATCCCCACCGACAAGACGGGCATCAAGACGGTAACGCTTCCCGGCGCCAAGCCGGTGACCGCGCCAACGTCAGGCGCGGATACGGCCAAGAGCGTCACGCTGCCGGCAGGCAAGCCGCCGGTGAGCGCGAAGCGCAAAGGCTGAGCGTGCTCGCACAGATCATGTTCAGCGGCCGCACGGCCGCGGAGGCGGTGGCGCACAACAAATTGCGCGCCGGCCTCACCTCGTTGGGCATCTTGTTCGGCGTCGCATCGGTCATCGCGATGCTGGCGATAGGGAATGGCGCCGAGCAGGAGATTCTGGCGCAGATGCGCCTCCTCGGCGCGAACAACATCGTCATCACGCCACTCGTGGAGCAGACCGAGGGCAAGGTGGACAAGGACGACGGCAAGAAGCAATCGAAGAAGTTCACGCCGGGGCTCAACTACCTCGACGCGCTGAGTATCAGGGCGACGATTCCAGAGGTCACGCGCACGAGCAGCGAGGTGGTGATCAACAGCGTCATCACGCGCGAGGGACACCACCGCTCGGGGAAGCTGGTGGGAATCGACTCCGGCTACTTCGATCTCATGAACCTGCGCATGGCCCAGGGTGCAGCGTTCGTGGCGCGACAGTTCGCCGACGCCAGTCCGGTTGCCGTGATTGGATTGGGTGTGAAGTCGCGTTTCTTCACCACGGAGGACCCGATCGGGCACATGGTCAAGGTGGGCAACGAGTGGCTCACGGTGGTCGGCGTGCTGGAGGATCGGAAAGTATCCACGGAAACGGCGCAGCGGCTCGGCATTCGTGACGCGAACATGGACGTCTACGTCCCACTGCCGACCATGTTGCTGCGGTACCGCAACCGTGGCGAAGTGACGCAGCAGGAGATGGAGCTCGCGGCGCGCGATGGCAATTCCACGGATTCGTCGCAGACTGACGATCAGCGCGCCGAGAAGCGCAATTATCACCAGCTCGACAAGGTGATCGTACAGGTGGACAAATCGGCGGCGGTGCCGGCGGTGGCCGCCGTCGTGCGGCGCATGCTGCAGCGGCGACATAACGACGTGACGGATTTCGAGATCACCGTGCCGGAATTGCTGCTCAAGCAGGAGCAGCGCACGAAGACGATCTTCAATATCGTGCTCGGTGCCATCGCCTCCATTTCGCTGGTGGTCGGCGGCATCGGCATCATGAACATCATGCTCGCGTCGATCCTGGAGCGCATCAAAGAGATCGGTGTCCGGCGCGCCGTGGGTGCGACGCAGACCGATATCCGTGCGCAGTTCCTCAGTGAGGCGGTGATGATCAGTCTTGCCGGCGGCATCGCCGGGATCATCATAGGCGTCGTGCTGGCGGTGGTGATCGAACGTGCGGCAAAAATTCACACGCTCGTGTCGCCGATGTCGGTGATCGTGGCCTTCGGCGTCTCGGTGGCCGTGGGGCTCGTGTTCGGTATCATGCCTGCCTCGCGCGCCGCGAAGCAGGATCCGATTGTCTGTCTCCGTTACGAGTAATGATACGCATACGATATTGTCTCGTCGCGCTCGCACTGCCGGCCGCGCTGCAGGCGCAGCGATCGCAGGCACTCACGCTGCAGGATGCCATCAGCATGGCTCAGCAGCGTGGCCCTGCCGCCCAGATGGCGAGGAGCACGCGCGACGCGGCCCGCTACCGCGATCACGCCTTCAACGCGCGGCTGCTGCCGCAGGTGGCGCTGTCCGGCAACGCGGCCAACCTGAATCGCGGCATCAACCCGATCACGGCGCCCGATGGCTCGACGCAGTTCGTGTCACAGGCACAGAACCAGTCCACGTTGGGTCTGGCCGTGTCGCAGAAGATCCCGCTGACCGGGGGCACGCTGTCGATCGGTTCGGCGGTGAGCCGTATCGACCTGTTCGGCGACCAGAACAACAAGTACTACCAGACCACGCCGGTGCTGATCAGCCTGCAGCAGGATCTCTTCAAGCCGCGTGCGCTCGTGTGGGACGAGAAGGTGCAATCACTCGGTGCCAGCGTCGCCGAGCGTCAATACCTGGAAGCGCGCGAGGATGTGGCGGGCAGCACGGCGGCCGCGTTCTTCGATCTGTACGCGGCGCAGGTGAGTCTGCGTAATGCCACGGCCAACGCGGCAGTGAACGATACGTTGTTCACCCTGAACAAGGGACGGTACGAGGTCGGTAAGATCGGCGAGAACGAGTTGCTGCAGAGCGAGCTGCAACTGCTCAAGTCGCGGGCATCGGTGGATGACGCCAAGCTGGCGCGCGACCGTGCCGAAGCAGTCCTGCGCCGTACGATCGATTACCCGGAAGGTCAGGCCTTTGCCATCGTGACGCCGGACTCCATTCCGGTTGTACAGGCGGACGAGGAGGTCGCGGTGCGCATGGCGCTCAAGAACTCCAGCGTCATGGAGGAGTCGGCGTTGGAACTGGTGCAGAGTCAGCGACGGATCACCGAGGCAAAGTTGAACAACCGGTTCAGCGCCACGATCGGCGCGAGCGTCGGATTCAATCAGACGGCCTCGGTGTTCGGCCAATCCTATCAGAGTCCGCTCGGCAAGCAGACGCTGCAGGTAGGTCTCAACATGCCGATGGTGCAGTGGGGCGCAGGGCACGCCGACCTCGAAGCCGCGCAGGCCGACGACCAGCGCACCGTGGCGAGCAACAAGTCGCGGCGTGACGCGCTGGTGGAGGACGCGCGATTCTCCGTGCTCCAGCTTGAGCAGGCGCAGCGGAACGTGATCATCTCAGCGAAGGCGGACACCGTTGCCACCAAGCGCTTTGACGTAGCAAAGAACCGCTACCTCATTGGCAAGATCGGCAACCTCGACCTGTACACGTCCCAGAACGAGAAGGACGCGGCGCTCATCTCCTACGTGCAGGCGCTGCGGAACTACTGGACGTCGTACTACCACGTGCGACGTGTCACGCTATACGACTTTGCGAAGCAGCAGGAGATGGCAGACGTGCGAGAGCGGTAACGGGCTCGCCGGGCAGCCGCTACCGCCGACTGAAGTACAACGTGCCGCCCGTGCCGCCCTCAATCGTAAAACCGTTGGTCAAGACGTGTCCGCTTCCGATACCGCTGAGCGTGATCGTGGTCTGGGCGCTGACATCCGCCTGCGTCAAATAGCCACCGCTGAGCGTGCTGCTCGTAGCGTAGTCGCGTGGGAATGCGCCCACGACGCTATCCCTTTCGGTGCCGATGTAGCTGGCGGTGCTGCTGTCCAGGCTCAGCGTGACCGATACGAGATAGGTCGACATGCCATTCGAGCCCGACAGGAATGCGGGCAACCGCTGGCTCCCGACGGAGTCCAGTGCGAACGAGCCGGCAATCGCCGCCTGTCCAGGCGCGGTCGTGCCTTCCACGCATGCGGTGGCACATAGAATTGTCGCCAGGATCAGAAGTGGTTTCATCGTTCGCCGAGTGTGAGGCCGAAGTTGCTCCTGTAGAAAGATAGTCCGTTACTTCGTGATGCGCGGCGGCAGCTCGCGCACCCAGATGTTGCGAAAACTGATTGGAGGACTCGGATCACCGTGTGCTTGCAACAGGATGGGCGCGGCGCCATGCGCGTGGTACGCAGGCGTTCCGATGTACTCGGTCTGGCCGCGCAGCGCGACATGGTTCTGCACCAGCACGCCGTTGTGGAAGGCGGTGACGTATGCCGGCGTGGCGAGTGAACCGTCCGCATTGAACGTTGGTGCCGTCCACACGACATCGTAGCTCTGCCATTCCCCGGGTTTCCGGGCGGCGTTGACGAGCGGCGGATACTGTTTGTAGATGCTCGCCGCCTGGCCGTTCACGTAGGTCTTGTTCTCGTAGGAATCGAGCACTTGCAGCTCGTAGCCACCGTTGCCAAGCCACGCGAGGTACACGCCGCTGTTGCCGCGCTCCTGGCCGCTCCCGGTGACGTTCGTGGGAATACGCCACTCGACGTGGAGTTGGTAATTGCCAAAGGTGCGGCGCGTGCGGATGTCACCCGCTTGCTTGTTCACGGTGAGCACGCCGTCGGCCACCGTCCAGCGCGCCGGCGACTCGTCGCGCGCCGACACCCATTGGTCGAGGGTTCGACCGTCGAATAGCACGACGGCGTCCGAGGGCGCGTCGGCGTTCGTGCGCCCTGGCGTCACGACCGGCGGAACCGGCTCCCACACTTCGGTGTCCGCCGGTTTTGGCGCAACAGCCTTGCCGGTGGAAGGAGGATTCTGAGCCACGGCGTGAGCGGTGCAAAGGAACGAAGTGGCGAGGATGAGAAGGCCCGAGGCCGTGCCCGTCATCTGCATGTCGGATACGCCGGATCTGCCCCCGCGATCTTCGGCTTGTCGGCCCGCATCGCGATGGCGTACATGATGTCGTGAATGAAATTGCCAACGCGCGCCGCGTGATCGTAGTCGATGTACTCGGGTTCGTCGGTCGGCTGGTGATAATCGATCGTGTAGCCGGTGGAGAAATAGGTGACCGGTACGTCGTGGTGCACGTAGTTGACCTGATCGCTGCGGCAGAAACGGTTGAGCGGGTTCGCCGGCACGTCCCAACTGCGGTCGATCGCCATCGGTTGCTGAATCGTCGCATTCACCGAATCGATGATGTCGCCGAATTCACGCGATAGACGACGTGAGCCGAGGGTCTGGATAGAGTTCGGTCCACCGAACTTCACGTCGGTCACGCGCCCGCGGCCGTCCATGTCCATATTGTGCGCCGCGACGATCGAGTCCAGCGAAATGGTCGGGTGATCGGTGAACCACTTGGAGCCGAGCAATCCCGCTTCTTCTCCCTGGTGCGAAATGAACACGATCGAGCGCGCAGGATGTTCGCTTGCGAATTTCTCAGCGATCTCGAGCATGATCACGGTGCCGGAGCCATCATCGTCGGCGCCGTTCATGATCGAGTCGCGGCGCGGCGGACGGATCGACCGCGCGTGGGCGATGAGCGAATCGATCCGCAGCTGCTCGGCGGCGGTGGGCTTGCGCACCGGGTCGTTCGCTCCTTGCGGCCGAATGACGCGATTGAAGGCGCGCACCGAATCATGATCGACGCCGAAGGGGTTGAGGCCCATATGGTCGTTGTGCGCACCGACGAGCACGAACTCGCCCGCGCGGCGCGGGTCGGAACCCGGCAGGATCGCGATGACGTTCCGTGCGTCGTAGGGAGCCGGTTTCCATTCGGAGCTCCAGCTTGCCGTCACGCTCTGTCCAACCGTGCCAGCTGTCAGCTGATCGAGCGGGCGGCCGAAAATGCGTTGTGCCGCATCGAAACTGATCGCGGCGGCGCCAAGTCCGGTCGACGGCTCGGGCCGCATGCCGGGGCGTGAGTTGAACGCGCCATTGACCGCCGTACGTGGCATGGAGTCGAGTGACGCGACGAGGATGAGTGCCGCGCCAGCGCGCGATGCGCGCAGGTCGCGCACTGCCGTGAAGTTGCCGCCGCGCCCGCGAGTCGTGGTGGGCATCACGGGCGCCGTGAACACCGCGACCTTCCCGCGCAGCGCGCTCGCGTCGAGCGCCGTCGCGGTGTCGCCCCAACGACCGGCGAAGACAGCGGGCACGCTCTGCACGCTCGCGCTCTCGACGATTCCATTTGCCGCGTTCGCGGCCACGGGAATCCAGCCCGTCTTCAGCGAGATCGTGGTGCCGTTGGCGATCAGTCGCGCGCGCAGGCTGTCCACCGCTGCGGCGCCGTACGGTAACACCTGAAAGTAGGTGCCGTTCTCTCCGGCCGGCTTCAGGCCGAGCCGCTTGAACTCACCTGCGATGTACGCCGTTCCCTTGAAGTTTCCAAGCTCGCCAATGCGCCGGCCGGCCATCGAATCGTCAGCGAATTGATAGAGGCGGGTCCGAAGATCGTTGGGCAGGATGGCTGTCTCAGTGGCACGCGGCGCCCACTTGGCGGGACCTTCGTCGGGCCAAACGGTCCGTGTGGCGACCGGCGTGGCGGAAGTACTCGGCGCAATGCCGCAGGCGGCCGACGCCACGAGCGCGAGAAGCAGGGGAGTGTATCTACGGGTCACGAGGAGCTCTTGGGTTGGCACGATTAGGATGACGGGCGGCGAGAACGTACTGGAGTATGTCTGCGCCGACGCCTCGCGGGCAACCCGCGGTGGGAGGGTGGCGCATCGTCGCTTGCCGCCTGGGCTGCCACGACGTAGCGTGCCATCATGCATGTCAAACCGAACTTGGCCCGCGTGCTGCTCGCCGTGGCCGCCACTTCCGGCGCATCCTGTCGCCAGGCAGCGACGAGCGTACCCGTGCCGGCCACGAGTGTCGTGATGGAAGCACAGCAACTCGTCGTCGTGACCACTCCCGCCTGGGATTCGACGTCGGGTCGACTCTGGCGGTTCACCCGCGCGGGCGGCACTTGGCGGCTGGAGGCTGACCCCATCCCTATCGTGGTTGGACGCACGGGCTTGGCCTGGGACGCGGCGTTCGCGTCGCGAGTAGGTGCGTCACCTTCTGCGCCGGTGAAGCATGAAGGCGATGGGCGCTCGCCGGCGGGAGTGTTTCCGCTCGACACCGCGTTTGGATTCGCCTCGAGTTTCCCCGAGCTCCACCTTCCCTACGTGCAGCTTTCTCCAACCAGCGATTGTGTCGACGACACGACCTCGGTGCACTACAACACGGTCGTCGATCGCGCAACGGTGCCGCGCGTCGATTGGTCGAGTGCTGAACACATGCGGAAGATCGATCAATACCGGATTGGCGTCATCGTGGGGTACAACGCGGCGCCGCCGCGGAAGGGCGGCGGATCGTGCATCTTCTTGCACATCTGGGCGGGACCGACCTCGGTCACCGCCGGTTGCACCGCGATGGACGCCGATCAGCTGCGGGATCTGATGCTCTGGCTCGACCGAACGAAGCGGCCGATCATCGTGCAGATGCCGGCCACCGAGTACGAGCGTCTCCGATCGTCAATGGGCCTGCCGCCGCTTACCTCGGCGTAGCGAGCATGGCGTGCTTTCACTGTGTCGCGCCGCCGCATCCTCTGGCCCCTTCGGCGTGCCTTCCGTAGCTTCCCCAGTCTCTCCCCCGTCCTCCGCGCCATCTGTCCAGGAGTCACGTACATGAACGCCAGACGCATGAGCCCACGCCGCCTGCTCCGGGCGCTACTGGCCTCGGCACTCGTTCTTTCCGCTGCCCGTACCGCACAGGCGCAGCAAGCCGTCAACGAAACGCGCGATCCCAAGCAGGCGCAATACGATGATTTCGCCAAGGCATACGCGCAGTGGACGAGCGAGCCGAACTACGGTAGTCCGCTGGTCGATCACCTGCCGAAAGTGCGAGGAATTCCGACGCCCAAGGACGTCCTCGGCTACTACATCGGGGCGCCGGCCAAGCTCACGTACTACGCCGACATCCTGAAGTACTACCGTGCGCTCGCCAAGGCGACGCCGCGCGTGAAGGTGGAGACGATCGGCACATCCGACGAAGGACGCGAGCTCGTGGTGGTGTGGGTGTCGTCGGAGGAGAACATCCGCAACCTTCAGCGGAACCGTGACAACACGGCGAAGATTGCCGATCCGCGCGGCCGGTCCGACGCGGAGATTCGCAATCTGATCGCGACGACGAAGCCGAACTACCATCTCATTGGCGGGCTGCACAGCGGTGAAACCGGTCCGTCCGAAATGCTGATGGAACTCGCGTACCGTCTGGCGACGGAAACGTCGCCGCTCGTGACGCAGATCCGCAACAACGTCATCGTGTCGATCACGCCGGCCGCCGAGCCGGATGGGCGCGATCGGAACGTGGATTGGTTCTACCACGGCCTCGAGGTTCAGGCTGCCTCGCCTACGCCGGCGCCGTCGCCGGCGACGGATACCGCGGGCCGAGCGCCGGGTGCGCCCGTCGCGGGGGCGGCGAATGGTGCACCGTTCGGCGCGCAGGCAGGCGGATCGCTTCCGTACTGGGGCAAGTACGTCTTCCACGACAACAATCGCGACATCAACCTCTCGCAGATGTCGATGCGTGCGATCACCGACTGGTACTACACGGCGCATCCGCCGATCATCCACGATCTGCACGAAGCGCAGCCGCTGATGTACACGTACAGCGGCGGTCCGCCACAGAACCCGAATCTCGATCCGATTCTCTTTGCCGAGCTGCCGTTCTTCTCGAACTGGGAACTGGCGCAGATGACGAAGTGGGGAATGCCGGGCGTGTACACGCATGCGTTCATGGACGGGTGGTCGCCGGGCTATCTCGGTTCAGTGGCCTACAACCACAATGGCATGATGCGCATGTACGAGACGCAATCCGGACGTGAGCAGACGCCGGGTACGCCCGCCGCGGGAGGTGGTGGACGAGGCGCTCGGGGAGATAGCACGGCAGCCGGAGCGGCAGCGGCGCCGGGTGGTGGTGGTGGACGAGGAGGTCGTGGCGGCGGCGGCGGTGGGCGCGGAGGAGCGGCCGGGCCGGCTGCGGCAGCGCCGGGTGGAGCGGCGCCATTCGGCGGCGGGCGCGCGTCGCCGATCCCAACGGGACGCGGCGGTGGACAACCGCGCGAATGGTATCGCGGCATTCCCATTCCGCCCAACGCGGCGCAGAACTTCACGCGGCGCAACAATGCCAACTATATGGAGACGGGCGTCCTGTCCGCGCTCCAGCTCACGTCGATGTTTCCAAATCTCATCATGGAAAACTTCTACGTGAAGACGAAGCACTCGCTCGAAGCCGGGAGCACAGCGGCGCCGTACGGGTACGTGTTTCCGGTGCAGCGAGACATGACGAAAGTCGCAGCCCTGGTGAATGTGCTCCGGGCGCAAGGCATCGAGATTGGAACGCTCAACGCCGACGTGACCATCGGCACCGCCAAGTATCCGGCGGGCTCGTACGTCATCAAGCTCGATCAGCCCTATGGCCGGCTGGCGAAGAATCTGCTCGAGCGCCAGGACTACCCGGATCCCGCCCTCACGACGTACGACGACAGCGGCTGGTCGATGGGCTATGCGTTCGACGTCGACGTGAAAGAGATCAACGATAAGACGATCCTCGCCGCGCCAGCGACCCTGGTCAAGACGGCAGAGGTGAAGGGAAAGGTGAGCGGTACGGGCTCGGCTGGTCTCGCGGTGGCGCACTATGGCTCGAACAACATGATCACGTTCCGTTATCGCCTGAAGAACGTGCCAATGAAGATCGCCGAGCAATCGTTCACGTCGAACGGCGTCACGTTCCCGGCGGGCTCGTTCATCGTGACGGGTTCGGCGAGCGACCTTGCCGCGGCAAAGAGCGCGGCGGAATCGCTCGGGCTCACGGCTGCGGCGCTGTCGGCACTTCCGACGGTGGCGACCCACGACGGCGACGTGCCGCGTGTTGCGATCTACTCACAGTGGAGCAGCACGCAGGAGTTGGGTTGGTATCGATTCACCCTGGACCAGTTCGGTGTTCCGTTCGATCTGATCTACAAGGAACGCGTGGCGAAGGGCGATCTGAAAAAGGACTACGACGTCATCATCATGGCGGCGCAGAACATCAATCGCGCGGCCGTGTTCGCACCAAAGGCGGCCCGTCCGCAGCCGTACGTGAAGAGCGACAAGTACAAGTTCCTCGGCATGTACGGCGAGTCCCCCGACATGAGCGGCGGCTTTGGTCAGCCGGGCGTCGACGCGATCGACAAGTTCCTCGATCAGGGCGGCACGCTGATCACCGCACTGCAGGCGGTTCGATTCCCGATCGAATTCGGCTTATCGCACACGGTGGACACGGAAAATCCGACGGGCGTGAATGCACAAAAGCCGCTCATTCAGGCCGAGATCGTGAAGACGAACAGCCCGGTGTTCTACGGCTATGAGAACAAGATCTTTCCGGTCAAGTTCGGCCAGGGCTCTCAGCTGTTCCGCGTCGGCATCGCCGATCAGGGCAACGTGCTTGCGCAGTATGTCGGCGGCGACGCATCGGTGTTGAGCGGTTTGATGACGGGCGCCGACAACATCAAGGGACGTGCATTTGCCATGGACATTCCGCAGGCGCACAACGGGAACGGTCGTGTCATCATGTTCGCGAACAATCCGATCTATCGTTGGCAGAACCACGGAGAGTTCAACATGGTGTTCAACTCGATCCTGAACTGGAACGATGAACCAGCCGCGGCGGCCGCCACCACACCAACTGCAGCGGCCGGCCGGGCGAGGGCGCCGCGATGATCTTATAAGAAGGAAGGTTTTGTTCCCGATCGCGATATCATCCTTGCGCTGACGGCGGACGAAGAGGGCGGTGATGCGAATGGCGTCGAGTGGCTGATCGCCAATCAGCTGACGCACGTCGTGAACGACACGGGCATCAAGGTCACGTACACCGTGCCGAACACCGAGAAGTTCGGCGCCGCGCCGAGTCCGGTCGAGCCGGAGCTACTCGCGGCAGCGACAGTGCTGACCAAACGCATGTGGGGCGAAATTCCCGTGGTGCCGACGATGTCTACCGGCGCGACGGATGGCCGTTTCCTGCGCATTGTCGGTATTCCGACGTACGGTGTCAGCGGCATCTTCAGCGCTGGGGGAGAGAGCAACGCCCACGGCCGCGACGAGAAACTGCGCGTCAAGTCGTACTACGACGGACTGGCGTTCCTGGATCAACTCGTACGGCAACTGGCGGGCGGACCCAAAGCCTGATCACGTCGCTTACGTGCTGCTCTGCTTCGTTCCCGACGTGACGGACGGCTAACCTCACACGGCGTATGGCATGGCGAAGGAGATTGTCGTAGTGCAGTGATCGGGCGAGCCGCGATCCATATGCGTGGATCCAGTTGCGCCGAGCGGACGGTGCTCGTCAGCCTCGGCGATGTCTCACACGTCTAATTCGCCGCTCAACGTAGCCGCCGGGCCCGGGCCCGGGTCCGCCGCCGCGCCCGGTCTGCAGTCGGATGAAGAACGGTTCCGCCGGTTGGTGGACTCGGCGCACGAAGGCGTATGGGAGCTCGATGCCAATGCCCGCGCTACGTATATCAACGCGCGCATGGCGGAGATTCTTGGCCGAACACCAGAAGACGCGATTGGCCGCACAATCCCCGAGCTGGTCGGCGCGCCAGATGCGACGATCGCGATGGCGCGCTTCGCGCGGCGGCAAACCGGCGAGGCGGGGACCTACCAGGGCACGGTGCTCCGTCCCGACGGTACCCAGTGCTGGGTGCGGGTGTCATCCAGTCCCATCTTCGCCGCCGACGGGTCTTTCGCCGGCGTCGTAGCGCTGGTGAGCGATCGAACAGAGCAGCGCCGAGCCGAGGAAGAGCTGACCCGAAGCGAGCACCGCTATCGCGCCCTCATCGAGAACTCGTCGGACATGACGACTCTGCTCGATGAAAAGGGCGTGCACCTGTACGTGAGTCCGGCGCATGAGCGCTATCTCGGGTACGCCCCCGGCGAGCTGCTAGGCAGGACCGCGTTCGAGTTCGTGCACGCCGATGACATCGGCGAGGTGCTCGCCGAGTTCGCTCGTCTCCTGGAGCAGCCGGGCGGACGCGCGATCGTCCGCCTGCGTCACCGTCACGCAGATGGCAGCTGGCGCGCGATCTCGTCGACGGGCACGAACCTCCTGCACGACCCCGCAATGCGTGGGATCGTGGTGAATTCGCGCGACGTGACCGAAGAGCAGGCGCTCGCTACGCAGCTCCGCCAGTCGCAGAAGATGGAAGCGGTGGGGCGCCTGGCCGCGGGCGTGGCGCACGACTTCAACAATCTGCTCACCGTCATTCAGAACTACAGTCGCCTCGTAGCGGCCAAATTACCCAGTGACAGCGAGCTACGGTCCGACATCGACGAGGTGTTGTCGGCGTCGTTGCGAGCGGCGGATCTGACTCGGCAGCTCCTTGCCTTCGGGCGGAAGCAGATGCTACGGCCGCAGCGCACTGACCTGAACGAGACCGTCACCGGAGTGACCGCCATGCTCCGGCGCGTCATTGCCGAGGACATCATGCTCGAGATGGCCCTCGCGGGGTCCCTCTGGCCCGTACATGCCGACCCGGGCCAGCTCGAGCAGGTGTTGATGAACCTCGCGGTCAACGCGCGCGATGCAATGGCGGACGGCGGCACGATCACGTTGCGCACGGCCAACGTCGAAGTGGACTGGCTCGCGGCGCGTGCACGGCCGGGTCTCGCGATCGGGAAGTATGTATCGCTCACCATCGAGGATACGGGTGCGGGCATCGATTCCGCGATTCTGCCGCATATCTTCGAGCCGTTCTACACCACGAAGGCAATGGGTGCGGGCACTGGTCTTGGATTAGCGACGGTCCACGGGATCGTGCACCAGAGCGGGGGCCACGTGTTCGTCGAGAGTACGCCGGGTGAGGGAAGCCGGTTCACCGTGCTGTTGCCGGTCAGCGATAAAGAGGACACCCCGACCGTGCTCCCACCGGAGCGGATAGCACCGCGCGGCAGCGAGATGATCCTTCTCGTGGAGGATGAGCCGCACGTGCGTATGGTTGTGCGGCAGATGCTCGAGCGGCAGGGCTACACGGTGCGCGATGCGTCGAGCGCCGCAGAAGCGCGGCGCATAGTGGATGCTGAAGGCGATCGCATTGGGCTCGTGCTCACCGACGTCATCATGCCAGAACTGAACGGGCGCGCGCTCGCCGAGCAACTCGCCCTTCGCTCTCCCGGACTGAAATTCCTGTTCATGTCTGGCTATGCCGACGATGAGATCCTACGGCGCGGCCTGATGCGCTCCGACACGCCATTCCTGGAGAAACCGTTCACACCCGAACAGCTCGCGCATGCCGTTCGCGCAGCGTTGTCCGGTGCAACACACTCGCGTCCCATGGCCTGATCAATTCGAGTCGGCAATCGTCCCGAGCCGCCAGCGCTGACGAATCCGCCGGCTCGCCAGTCGAAACAGGATCATGATGTGGTCCATCGGTATGCCACTCTCGACCAGCTTGAGCGCGAGACCGGGCGCATCGACATCGAGCGGTTCGGCGATCGCCGTTGGCCACGCTGCCGGAAGAAATTGAGGCGCCCGCATTCGGAGGTGCGTACGCAGCCGATCGTCTGGGTGTATGCTCACGTCTCTAGTATCGGACCCGCTGAGAAGATCATCATTCAGCCGGGACGATCCGGCTGTATTGTTACGTCGGGCCGCTACAATCAGGTTTGATCGAAGGCCAACGGAGTAGTCACTCTATGACGAAGCTGCGAGCGCAGGTGAAGCCGTATGTTGTCGCCACCATAGGCTACGAGGGAACCACCGTGTCTGCCTTCCTCGAGACGGTGGAAAACGCGGACGTCGAGCTACTGGTCGATGTGCGGGCAGTCGCGAGCTCACGGAGACCCGGATTCGCCAAAACGGCGCTCACGGCGAATGTTCGTGGCATCGGGGTCGAGTATCTGCACCTGCGCGGCCTTGGGACGCCGGCCGACGGTCGCGCCGCGGCCCGTGCCGGCCATCAGGACGAGATGCGACGCATATTCCTGGCGCATCTAGCAACGCCGGCCGCCCAAGCCGAGCTTCATGCACTCGCCGATATCGTGCGATCGGGCCGCCGTGTCTGTCTGCTGTGCTTCGAGGCGGATCCGTCGCGCTGTCACCGCAGTATCGTGGCGGGCGCGCTGAATGCGCTGGTGCCGATCCGCGTGAACAACCTCGCGCCGCAAGACGAACACTCATCGCAAGAATGAAGTACGTTGCAGATCACTCGTTTCTACTCGTAGCGTAGCGCCTGCATGGGATCGACCCGCGACGCTCTGAGCGCCGGGATGTAGCCGGCCCCCAGCGCGACCACCGCGAGCACCACGGCCGCCGCCGCGATCACCATGGGATCGTTCCCCTGAAGTTGATAGAGCAAGGACTTGGCCCCGCGGCCGATCGCCAGCGCTCCGGCCACGCCAATGACGCTGCCGATCACCGTCATGATGGCCACTTGGCGCATGACCATTCCGCGCACCGCGCCGGCGTTCGCCCCGAGCGCCATGCGGACGCCGATCTCCCGCGTCCGTTGCGTGACCGAGTACGCGAGCACGCCGTACAAACCGACGGCGGCGAGTAGCGTTGCCAGCGCGGCGAATGCCGCCGACAGCATGCTGATCATGCGGTCCATGAAGACGTTCTCCTTCACCTGCTGCGGCATCGTCTTGAGGTTCTCGACCGGGAGATTGGCATCGAGCTTGGAGATCACGCCGGGAATGGCCCGCAGGAGCTGCATGGGATCGCCCGCGGTCTTCACGTAGAAGTTCATCGAGCCGACGGTACTATCCTGGCGATAGGGCTGCACGAAGACCGGGGGCGGTACCTGTTTGACCTGGCTGTAGTTGGCGTCCTTCACCAGTCCTACGATCTGGATGTTCAGCGAATCGCCGCGGCCGGTCCCGATGAACTTGCCCACCGCGTCGCGGCCGAGGTTGAATTTCTTGGCGAACGCTTCGTTCACGATCGCCACCCTCGGCGCACCCATGACGTCCGACGCGGTGAACTCGCGTCCGGACAGCATTGGAACGCCCATCGTACGGAAATACCCTGGGCCGACCTCGTTGAACCGCGCGTTCGCGTCGGTATCGGGCCCCTTCTTGAAACCTTGCACGTTGACGTCGCTGCCCCAGTTGTCGCCCGCGAGGAGCGGCACGAGGGCGCCAGCGACGCCGTTCACGCCCGGCAACGCTCCGAGTTCCTGCTCGACGCGTTGGAAGAACTGAGCCGAGCGTGCGTTGTCGTATCCATTGAGCGATGGCGAGATGCCGAACGTCACGACATGCTCGATCTTCACGCCGAGATCGACCCTGGTCACGTTGAGCAGACTCTTGACGAACAATCCCGCGGAGATGAGGAGCGCCATTGATAACGCGATCTGTGCCGTGACGAGGGAGTTGCGGAAACGCGCCGCCGCGCGCACACCGGCGAGTTTGCCGGAGCCGGCGCGGAGGGTCGTCACCAAGTCGGGCGTCGTGCTCTGCAGCGCCGGAAACAGTCCGAATAGCAGGCCGGTGCCAAGCGACAGCGCGGTCGCGAACCATACCACCGGCATGCGCAACTCGAAGTGCAACGCCGTCGCCTCGTCGGGCGGCAAGATCGCCATCAGCGCGCCCAGCGTCCAATGGGCAAAGAGCAGGCTGACCATGCCGCCGAGCAGCGCGAGCATGCATGATTCCATGAGCAGCTGCGCGAGAAGCTGCATGCGTGTTGCGCCAAGCGACAGCCGCACCGCCATTTCCGTGGTGCGATTCGCGGCCCGCGCCATGAGCAGATTGGCGATGTTTGCGCAGGCGATGAGCAGCACGATGCCGGTGATGCCGAACAGCAAGGTGAGGGGCGCCTTGGCGCTACCATGAACCGAGCTCTGGCCGTGACGGCCATCGTCGAGTTGCACGGTGCGGGCGCGGAATTTCGTCATCGTCTGCGCGCTCATGCCCTTCTGCTGTGGGGCCTCGATATCGTTGATGATCGGCTTGAACGTGGCGTTGATCGAAGCCTGCGCCTGCGCCAGCGTCACGCCCGGCTTGAGCCGGCCGAACAGATACACCCAGTAGCTCTGCCGATTGTCGAACCCCTTCCATCCCGGGCTCATCACGCCTCGCATGGTGATGGGCACGTAGACATTGGGTGGCGCGCCGAGCGTCGTGCCATCAAAGCCTTTGGGCGCGACGCCAATGATCGTCAGCGTTTGGCCATTGATGATGATTCTGTCATTGAGGACATTCGGGTTCGCGCCGAGCCGCGTTTCCCAGTAGGCGTAGCTCAGCACCGCCACGAAATGACCGCCGATCGTCTGATCATCGCTGGGTGAGAACAACCGTCCGAGTGCAGGCGTGATCCCGAGCACGGGGAAATACGAGCCGGATACGAGCATGCCCTCGCCGTTCAGCGTCTGATTCTTGAACGCGACGTTTGCACTGAACAGCCGGTGGGCGGCTATGCCACTGAATCCACTCGGCGCCTTTGCGAGGTCGCGGAACATGGCGTAGCTGAAGATCGAGGTGCAGTCGCCCGCCTGGTTGCACGATGTGGATCCGGCCATCGGGCCTGGTGCCGATAGGTTGACCAATTGCTCCGGGTGCGACACCGGCAACGGCCGGAGGAGCATTTCATCGAGGACCGAGTAGATCGCCGCGTTCGCGCCAATGCCGAGACCGAGCGAGAGCACCGCCACCAGGGTCACGAACGGCGTTCGAACCAGGGTGCGAAACGCGAGCTTCAGATTTGTCATTGCTCGTCCATCAGGGGGTGAGTGCGCCCGAGGATCTACGGACGTCGCCACGCAAAGGTTACACTCCGGGGCCGATTGCCCGTACACGCTCCTCGCTTAGACGCCGTGAACCGAGAATGGGTTGGAATGGGACGAGTTGGAATACGGTGGAGCTCGTTCCGTTACTGTCGGCGCGGTCGAGCGAGGCGGCGGCCAGGGCCTTGCAGGGCATCATGCCGATTCGCGGGTACGTACCGGAGCCTGAACTCAATGTCAACCGGAGGGACGCGTCATGCGGCGCCAGGGAATCTTTCGCGACATCACCGAAACGATCGGCGCAACGCCGCTCATTCAGTTGAACACTATCGCGGCGGGCCTACCGGCGCGGATCGTGGTGAAACACGAAGGGTTCAATCCATTCAACTCGGTGAAAGACCGTATTGGGGTTGCCATGATAGACGACGCCATCGCGCGCGGCGTGCTGCGACCCGGTAGGGTGATCGTCGAGCCAACCAGCGGGAATACAGGCATCGGTCTCGCCTTTGCCGCAGTCGCTCGCGGGTTTCGCTGCATCTTCACGATGCCTGAAACGATGACGGTCGAGCGCCGCAACCTGCTCAAGTCCATGGGTTGCCGAGTTGTGCTCACTGAAGGGCCAAAGGGAATGAAGGGCGCCATCGCGAAAGCGGAGGAGATCGCCGGGTCGCTTGGCGATCGCGCGTGGATTCCGCGCCAGTTCGACAATCCCGCGAATCCGGGCATTCACTACCGCACCACCGGGCCGGAAATCTGGGCGGACACGGACGGCACCGTCGACATCTTTGTCGCTGGGGTTGGCACCGGCGGTACCGTCACGGGCGCCGGCCGATTTCTGCGCGAAAAGAATCCGGACATTCAGATTGTTACAGTGGAACCGGCAGAGAGCCCAGTGCTCTCGGGCGGTGAGCCCGCGCCGCACAAGCAGCAAGGACTCGGCGCGGGCTTCGTCCCGTCCGTTCTCGACACGTCGATCTACGACGAAGTGATTCGTGTGATGAACGACGACGCCATAACCATGGCACGTCGCCTGGCGCGCGAAGAGGGGATCTTCGCCGGCATCTCGTCGGGCTCGAACACCTGGGCGGCCGTGCAAGTTGCACGGCGCCCGGAGAACGAGGGAAAGCTCATTGTCTCCATTGTCTGCGACTTCGGCGAGCGGTATCTCTCCAATCCTGTGTATGCCGACCTGCCTGATCCGAGCGACGCGGATCTCGGCCTGGCATGACGTTGGCTCACCACTCACGGACGACTTCCATGACCAGATTCCCGACGGCGGATTTTCTGACCACGACCAGCAACGCGCTGGACGGTTACGACGTCACGCAAAATTTTGGCATCGTGCGCGGTATCATCGTGCGCTCGCGATCGGTGTTTGGCACCTTTGGCGCGAAACTTCAAATGTTGGCTGGCGGCAACATCTCGCTGCTCGCGGATCTCTGCGAGCGTACCCGCGCCGAGGCATTCGAGAACGCCGTCGAGCACGCCAGGGCGCTGGGCGGCAACGCGCTCATCGCCGTCCGGTACGATGCGACGGAGATCATGGCCGGGGTCTCCGAAGTGCTGTGCTACGGCACGGCGGTACGCGTAGCACCGCGGCTTCGGCGTTCCACTGAGGACTGATGGACGTGGTGCGATCTCACCTCGGATCCGGCGCGGCACAGATCACGCACTCTTGGTGGCGAATAGCCCAGAGCCCGTGTCGTGAACTGAGCTGCAACCATGCCCCAGGTCCAGGATGCGCCTTCCCTCGAGGCGCTCGACGATAAGTACGAATTACTAGGAGAGCTCCGCGGCGGCGGCCCCCGCCGGTACTTCGCTCGGCGCCTCGATACTGGCGACGACGTCCTTGTGACGGTAGTCGATGCGTCGACCGCCGGTGGCAACAACGCGTTGCCCCTCTACGCTGCCGACGCCCAGCTGCTCGCGAACGCGCACCACGCCGCCGTGCGGCAGGTAATCGAAGGCCGCTGGATCGGAAAGGATGCGTTCGCCACGATTACCGAACGCGTCCGCAGCACCACGCTGACCGAACTCCTCGCTCGCCATGAGAGGTTCGCCAACCCGCGGATCGCATCCGTGCTCCTCGAGGTCAGCAACATCCTGGCTTGGGCGCGGGCGCAGGGCGTGGTGCATCGAGGCATCACGCCGGACACGCTCGCGTTCGAGGAGGGGACGAATCGCGTCGTCGTCTCCTTTGAGGTGACGCCGCTCCCGCTCGATCGACTCCCTGATGAACGAGGAGATGCACGAACGATAGGTGCGCTCGCCTGGACCATGCTCAGCGGCGCCCCGTATCGAGCGAGCGATTCCGTATCGCTTGCCACGCTCTGCCCAAACCTCGCGCAGCGCGTCGTGGACGCGATCGAGAAGATGGTGCGCTATGACGAGCACGGCAACGCACCGGACGTTCAGGCGTTTCTCAGCATGATCGCGTCCGGCGACGTGCTGAAGCAGGCCGAGGTTCAGATGGCGGCGATGCAAGAGGAGTATTCCGAGCGGCATCGACGCGAACTGGCCCAGTGCGAGAATGAGCGTCTGAAAGCGGAGCGGCTCGCCGCCAAGCACGTGGCGATGCTCGATGACGAGCGCGTCGCGTTCGAACGCCAGCGGCAGGAGCGGGAGATGGAATTCGCGGAACAACGCGCCGATTTCGATCGCGTCATGGGCGAACGGCAAGCGAATATGGCGGCGGTCCGCGCCGGGCTCGAGGCCCAAGTCGCGCTGCTCGAGCAGCGGCTCGCGAAGTTCGACGCGTACCGGAAGGACTTCGAAGCGTATCGGATCGCCGAGCAGCGACGTTTGGCGAAAGCGGCGCTGCCAAGGGCGCCGAGGCTGAGCGAGGCGGTCGACGAATCGCTCTTCGAGGAGCGACCGGATCCACGGGTGTTCGCACCGGTGGTCTGGGACGAACGCCTGCAGTCGCCTGCCGCATTCGCAACGCTCGACAAGTTGATCGCGCGGCAGCAGACGCCTCGCCCGTCGCGCCCTGGGTGGGTCATTCCCATCAGTATACTCGCATTCGTCCTTGCCGTGATCGTGCTGGCGATCGTGATACATCATCGCGCCGCGCGAAATGATCAGATGGTCGTCACGATCGGGAAATCCACGATTGTGCCAACCGCGCCGGGGGCGGAGCAGGGTATTGTTCCACGCGGCGGATTCCTCACCCAATCCGCTGGCGGCACGCTCGCACCGCGTGCCGGTCCGCCGTTCGCGCCGTCCGGCGTCTCCATGCCCACGGCGGGGCAGAGCTCGAGCACCGCGGACAGCACGGCTGCCGCCGCGATTGCCAATCCGTTCGCCGGGCCGACTCGAGGAAACACACCGCGAACGCCGCCGCCGTCCACCACGCGGCGCGCGGATCGTCAGCGAGGAGTGAAACCCGTCGCGGCCGCGCGGCCACGGCCCGATACGGTCGTGAGACCGGAGACCTCAGTGCCGCGTGCCGACAGCTCAACGCGTCGCGACACAGCAGTGAAGCGGGACACCGCGGTGAAGCGCGATACGACTGCGAAGCGCGACACAACGAGAAAACGCGATACGCTGGCGCGTCCCGACACGATGGTGATGCACCCTGCTACGTGATGGCGCCAGGAATTCCATGCCTGGCGCCTGACATCCTACATGTGTCACGTCGTGCGGCGTCCGTCCAGACGCCACGTCTGATGCCCTGTGACGATCGAGCCAGCAACGTTATTGCCGTTGAATTGCAGCGAGACCGTGGCCACGCCCTGCTGCAGATTGATCGCTCCCTTCAACATGTCGCCGTCGAGCGCCAGCTGATCCATGATTGCCGGGCTCGTCTCGTCGGTGACGAAGTTTACCTCGAGACAGCCGTTGATGTTTTCGAGCACGAGCATCGCCGGGCGTGGATCGGTACCATCAGTACGACTCGTAGTGACACGGAAGGCACCGGTGTGCGCGGGTGCAATGCATGGTGGTGCCGGCGCGCGGGCGGCCGTATGGTTGATGCTCGTTGGCGCGGTGGGCCCGATGAGCGTGAGTGCGAGAATCGTCGTGGCGAGTGTCATGGTGGTGTCTCCTGAGATCGTGGGGTGGCGTGTGCCTCTGACAGGCCATACGCGACTTCGAGAACCAAAGATTCAAGGTTGGAGATCAGGAGATGTTCGGATTATGTGAACCCTCTGAGTCGCGCCGGCCGTCATCATAGAAGTATGGTGGGCGGCCTGCACAGTACCGTGACCTGTGGCGCGTCAGGCAGGTAGCTTACCCCGCCAAAACTTCCAGAGCTCGAGGCACGTAGTGATCAACGTCGGCGCCGAGTGCCTGGCCGCCGGCTCGTCCATGACCTATTGGGGACGCCGTGCGTCCTGCTCACATGCATCCCTCTTCCGACAAGCAGCGCCGCCGTTCGCGCCGCGTGCCACTCACCATCCTGCCTGCCTTCGCCGCGCTGGTCGCGTGCGGCGGCGGGCACAATTCGTACGATCCATGCGATCCTGGATGGTATGTACAGGCCGCCTGTGACTCCGCGGTCGTGCATCGCGGCTACTGGTACGGCGGTGCATGGTATCCGCACAGCTATCCATTCGCCGGCATCTACTACCTGAGCCAGTTCAATCGCTATCGCGCCTCGGGAGGAACGGTGCGTTCGATGGCGCCCACGGTGTACGCGCCATCGGCCGCTGCGCCGGCGCGTGCCGGCGTGGTCCGCGGCGGATTCGGCGGCATCGGTGAAGGTCACGGCGCGTCCGGTAGCTGACCTCGAACCCGCACAGACATGGAACGCATCATCACGACACCGCGCGCCGACTGGCAATTGGCAGTCGAGGCCCGAGGGCTGAAGTGGCATACCGGTGAGACCGCGTATTGGAGCGAGGACGCATACTATCGCTTCACGAGTGACGAGATCGACGCCATCGAGCGCGCGACGAACGAGCTGCACGAGCGCTGCCTGGAGGCCGTGCAGCACGTTATCGATGAGCGGCGCTATGACGAGCTGAAGATTCCGTCGCGCGCCGTTCCGCTCATCGAGCGCGCCTGGTCGGCCGAGCCGCCGTCCATGTATGGCCGCTTCGATCTGGCCTTCGACGGGAAGTCTCCGCCCGTGATGCTCGAATACAACGCCGACACGCCCACGTCGCTCCTCGAAGCATCAGTCATCCAGTGGGACTGGCTCGAGGCGACGCAGCCTGGCGCCGATCAGTTCAATTCAATTCACGAACGGCTGGTGGAGCAGTGGCGCTCGGTCGCACCGTACCTTCGGCGCGCGGGGCCGCTTGGGCCGCTCGTCCATTTTGCGTCGATGGACGACATCGAAGATGGCATCACGACTGCGTACCTGGCGGAAACGGCCGTGCAAGCAGGCTTGCGTGCGCAACTCCTCGCCGTTTCAGACATCGGCTGGGATCCAGGCGCGCGCGAGCTGGTCGACTTGTCGAGCCTCCGCATCGACTCGCTCTTCAAACTCTATCCGTGGGAATGGGTGATCAACGAGCCCTTTGCCGAATTCATTGAAGCGTCCGGTGCGCAGTTCATCGAGCCGGCGTGGAAGATGATTCTCTCCAACAAAGGGATTCTGGCGATCTTGTGGGACCTGTTCCCTGGGCATCCCAACCTGTTGCCGGCGTATCTCAACGAACCGAACGGAATGTTCGAGTACGTCAAGAAACCGCTCCTGTCGCGTGAAGGCGCAAACGTCACCGTTCACACGATGAAGGAGCATCTGGCGTCGACCGGCGAGTACGGCGCGGAGGGCTACGTCTTTCAGCAGTTGGCACCGATTCCGGAATTCGACGGCAAACGCCCGGTGCTCGGTAGTTGGGTCATCGGCCAGGAAGCGGCGGGCATGGGTGTGCGCGAAGGGGACGGCTGGGTGACCGGCAACACTTCGCGATTCGTGCCGCACCTGTTCAGATAGACACGGGACACGGGACACGGGAAGATCGTCAAAAGGGCCCGGGGTTATCCCCGGGCCCTTTTGTGACTCGCTCTGCCGCGTGGCGCTTATCTCAAAACACCACGGGCTTTGCCAAGATGATTGGCTCGAGCCCTACGCGCTTGGCTTCGGCATTGAACAACGGCAGGTCCGTCGCCAGCACTTTCTGCATGCGGTCGGTCTGCACCTTCAGCTCGGCTTTGAGGTCGGTGAAGATGGGATACGCGCTCGCGATCGGGCGCGCATCCGGGTTGGAAACCACGCCGAGAAGCGAGGCGAGGCGGTTATTGACCTTGATCGGGAAGTTGAGCGGGTCCTGGCCGCTCTGGTTCTTCACCTGGTAGATCTCCTCCTCCACCGCGCCAAGGTTGGTCGTGAGACGATCGCCGGCCGACTTGAGCTGTCCGTCCTGCGACTTCGCCAACCGGTCGATGACCTGCTGCTTCACACTGCGCATCTGTACGACGGCGCCGTTCGCTTCGCTCACCTTGTCGCGAAGCTGCAAGGCCAGCGTGAGCTGCGCCTGGAGATCGGCGTCGGTTGCTTCGTGCAGCGGGTTGCGGCTCACGACGATCGGCTGTGTCACCGTTTTGGTATCGGCGGTGAGGCGCACGGTGTAGGTGCCGGGCGCAGCCTGTGGGCCATTGGTATTGCCGCCCCACAGAATCATCCCCGGGAAGGTCACCGCCGGCGCGTAGCGCAAGTCCCACGTGAACGCGTTCAGGCCCACAGTCTTCGTTGGCGCTGGCGGACCGCCACGTCCACGGCCGCCACCCGCCGGAGCTTCGTCGGCCGGCGCGCCGCGACCACCGCGTCCACCGGAGTTCGTTGTGTCGGGATACGTGCGGACCACCTGGCCCTTTGCGTCGACGATCTCGATGCGAACGGTCTGCGCGGGTTTCTTGAGCCAGTATTGGATCGTTGCCGGCGAACCAGCGCGAATGGCCGTCGAGGGCTTGAACAGCACGACGTCGCTCGCCGACGCCATCGCCGGCGTGTACTGACGCAGCGGTCCAATGTTGTCCAGGATATAGAATCCGCGGCCATGCGTCGCGATCACCAGATCGTGATCGGTGACGATCAGGTCGGCCACCGGAATGTCCGGCAGGTTGCGCGACAGCGATTCCCAGTGATCGCCATCGTCATACGAGATGTACACGCCATGTTGCGTACTGGCGTAGAGCAGTCCCTTCCGCGTGGGGTCTGCGCGCACCGCGTGCACGTAGTCGTCACCGCGAATGCCGGAGACGATCTTCGTCCACGTCTTGCCAAAGTCATGGGTGCGATAGATGTAGGGCGCGCGGTCGTCGAGCAACGGCCGCTTCACGGCGACGTATGCCGATGCGGAATCGAATGGCGAGGCATCGATGATCGACACGCGGCCGAAATCGGGCATCCCCTTCGGCGTGACGTTCGACCACGACTTGCCGCCGTCCTTCGTCATGCTGATGATGCCGTCGTCCGAACCCGTCCAGATGACGTTTGTCGTGCGCTTGGATGGCGCGATGGCGAAGATCACCGCGTACACCTCGGGACCGTTCATGTCGCGGGTGAGCGGGCCACCGGACGGACCCATCGTCTTTGGATCGTGACGCGTGAGATCAGGACTGATGCGATCCCAGCTCTGCCCGCCGTTCGTCGTCTTCCACAAATGCTGCGACGAGGCGTACAGCACCCGCGTGTCCACCGGTGAGAAGACGATTGGATATGTCCACTGCCAGCGCTCCTTGAGCACGGCCGATTCTTCGCCGGAGAACATGCGCGGATATGGGCTCACCTCGCGCACTTCACCCGTGCGGCGGTTGAGCTTGGTCAGGAAGCCGCCACCGTTCGCGTTCGTGCCCGAGTAGAACACGTCCGGATCGCGCGGATCGGGCGCAATGAAGCCGTCTTCTGAGCCGCCGGGGCTGAAGCTCGCCGCCGCCGCGTTGCCGCGACCACCACCACCGCGACCGAAGCTCGCCGCCTGCGCGCTCGAAACGCACACCTCGCTCGCGTCCTGCTGTGAGCCGCAGACGTAATACGGCACGTGTGACGTGGCCACGACATGGTAGAACTGGCCCGTTGCATACGTGCGCGCACTCCATGTGCGTTGGTCGCTCGATGCGTTATACGTGACTGCGCCGCCGCCGTCGCTGGCGTGCAGGACATGGTCGGTGTTGTCGGGGTCAATCCACAGATCGTGCGAATCCCCGCCCGCGAATTGTTGCTGCGCGAATGTCTTGCCGCCATCCAGCGAGCGGAAAGTGCCAACGTTGCCGATGTAGACGAGATCCTTGTTCTTGGGGTCGGCGAAGACATGCGTGTAGTAGAACGCGCGCTGCCGGAACCGGCGCTCGTTGTTCACCTGCGCCCATGTCGCACCAGCGTCTTCCGAGCGGAACAGGCCGCCGCTCTCGTTCTCGATGAGAGCGTAGACCCGATTGGGGTCTGCCGGCGAAACCGCAACGCCGATCTTGCCGTCGATTCCACTCGGCAGACCTGTGGCGCGCGTGATCTCCGTCCAGGTCTCGCCGCCGTCGGTGGACTTGAACAGCCCGCTCCCCGCGCCGCCGCTCGACATCTGCCATTCCTTGCGGTACGCCTCCCACATCGCGGCGTACATCACGTTCGGGTTGTGCGGATCGATCGAAATGTCCGCTGCACCCGTCTCCGGGCCACGGTAGAGCACCTTGCGCCACGTCTTGCCGCCATCGGTGCTCTTGAATACTCCGCGTTCTTCGCTCGGCACCCCGTATTTGCCGAAGTCGGCCACGAACACGATGTTCGGATCAGTCGGATGAATGCGGATCCGCGAGATCGCATCAGAGTTCTGGAAGCCAACCTTCGTCCAGGTCTTGCCGGCATCGGCCGACTTGTACACTCCGTCGCCGGGCATGATGTTGCCGCGGATGCACGATTCGCCGGTTCCAATGAACACGACGTTCGGGTCGGATTCCGACACCGCCACCGCGCCCACCGAGGCGCTCGTGATCTGGTCGTCGGTCACCGGGTGCCACGTGGTGCCGCCGTCGGTCGTCTTCCATAATCCGCCGCCGGTCGCGCCGAAGTACCCAACCTTCGGTTCGCCCTTCACGCCGCTCACGGCGATCGACCGGCCACCCCGGTCCGGCCCGACACTGCGCCAGCGATAGGACTTCCAGATCGTCGTATCCACCGGCGGCACCGCGCCGGTGCTCTCGCGCTCGGCGCCGCGACTGAGGTTGTACGCCGAACCGACGCCGACCAGTGCCACACACATCGATATGCCGACCCGAACCAACGAACGGGACATGGACGAATCTCCTGGTAATTCGGTTGCTGCTGATGGAAGAACGGTGGGACACGCGCTCTAGTAATAGGCGCTCGGTTACGGCGCGAGGCAACCCGGCTGAGTCCGATAATCGCGGCACGTCACCGCCATTTGATCCACAAAGAAATCCTTTATGTCCCTTGAGAACGTTTGTTTCATTTCATACTTCCAGGTGTGCAATTGAGCGGGATGACCGTTGCGACGATGCGGCGTGTACGAGTGCGCTCCGCCATTAGTGTCGGCGCGCGACCACTTTGTTGGAGGTCGGAAGATGTCCCATTCATTCTTCGTGTACCGCCGCACGGCCTTGTTGGGTGCGGCCATGGCGCTCATCCTCGCCGCTTGTTCGGAGCAGACAAGCGCTCCCACGAACCGGAGCATCATCCCCACCGCGCCGAGTCTCAGCCTTTCACCGGAGTTCAACGATCCGAGTGGCAAGGGCCACATCTTCCACATGAAGCAGTGGTTTGCCAGTCAGGCTCCGGACAACGCCTTGAAGCTCGGGTTCTCGTCGGGCACGGGCATCTACTACCACGGAGGATCGGTCCTTCAGGCCGCGACGAACGTCGTCGCCGTGTATTGGGGCGCGGGCATTTACAAGAGCCAGCCGAGCGGCACCGGTGCCGGTTCGAGCGATGGATCGCTCGTCGGCTACTTCCTCAACAACCTTGGTGGGTCCAACTACTTCAACATCAACACCACCTATTACAACGCCTCGGGTGCGCATGTCCTCAATATCGTCAACTACACGCACTACTGGACGAACACGACGAACGTCCCCACGGGGACGCAGACCGTGACCGACGCCCAGATGATCTCGATGCTGCAGAGCGGTTTCACCTCGGGCGCGATCGTGTACGATCCGAACACGTTGTACGCCATCTTCACCGCCGGCAAGGTGAATCTCGGTGGCGGGTTCGGCACGCAGTACTGCGCGTACCACACGCACGGCACCGTGACGATCAACGGTGTGTCGCAGACGGTGCTCTACGCCGCGATGCCCTACGACTACGCGTATCCGTCGGGATGCACGAGTGGCTATGCCCCGGCGAACGGATCACCCGATCCAGGCGCGGACTACGAGGTCAACACGATCGCTCACGAAACCGAGGAGACCACGACGGACATGATGGGCAACGCGTGGTACGATCGCCGTGGATATGAAAACGCCGACAAGTGCGCGTGGACGTGGGGTTCGACGTACAAGACATCTGCCGGCGGCACCGCCAACATGGCGATCGGCGCGAAGAACTTCCTCGTGCAGCGGAATTGGGTCGATGCGGGATCGGGCGGGTGTGCGGTGTCGTACTGAACGGGGGACACGGGAACTGAGACACGGGACACGAGACACTCACAACGCACAACTCACAACTGGAAACTCGAACCTCGCCGACCGGCGATAGTGGCCTGCGAGCCAGGCGCCCTGGTGCGCATGACCCGTATACTCACAACTCACAACTCACCACTCACCACTCACCACTCACAACTCACCCCTGATCACTGTACCCGCGACGGCCTGTCCTCCTGAGCGAAGGACCTGGGAGATCGGATTGGACTCCGGGTATTGGCCGGCTGGATGTCGCTGGCTGCTCCGTAGCGGTCGGCCCACCGGTCGGCGAGTTTCGAGTGTCCAGTGGTGAGTTATGCGTTGTGAGTGTCTCGTGTCTCGTGTCTCGTGTCTCGTGTCCCACGCCGGTGTCCCTAGCTAGCCTGAATTTCTCACGACGTGTTGGTTGACGGGTGATTTTCGGCTGGGCGCCGCGTTGGCTGGGCGCGGTGCGGGATGCGCGCCGTGTTCGCGTGGAATATGAGCGCGGCGCGAACTCCAGGGGGTCAGTTTTTCGCGTAGACGGGGCGATCGCTCGCGTGCGCGGCGCTCCGGGCGACGACGAGTGTCCCCCGCGGCGGTGTGCGACGGGAGGGATCCGGCGAGGGCGGTGAGGCGCCTATGCGTTAGCGGCGCATCGGCAGCGCGACCAGGGTGGCATGTACACGCGCAAAGAGCGCCGCGTGCGGGCACCCCGTGGCCAGCGCGAGCCAGACGTTGCGCACCGTCACCCGCAGGCGCGCCCCGATCTTCAAAAGCGTGAGCCGAATCGTCTGGCACTGCGCCCGCGCGAGATCGGTGCCGACGAGGCCGAGCCGCCGGAGCGCGTGCAGTAAGACGTACGCGAGCGACGAGTAATAGAGCCGGAGCTGGTTCGCCCGCATCGTGGCCGCACTCGTGCGATCGGCGAAGAGCATGAGCTGCTGCTCCTTGATCCGGTTCTCCATCTCGCCGCGCGCGCAGTAGAGCTCCTCGTAGAGCGCCTGGGCGTCGAGCGCCGCGATCGGGAGCGAGGTCACGACGAAGCGCGGGTTCGCTTTACCCTCGCCACTGGCGCCTGCCGTGGGCAGATACTCCGCCTTGGCCACCACCCGCCGCACGCGGCTCCAGCTGTCGAGGGTCTCGTAGGTCAGTTCCGCGAAGCACCGCGCCGGCGTGCCGGTGGCGACGCTCTCGGTCTCGACCGCGCGCAGCTCGTCGGCGATCCGCGCCGTGAGGCGCGTGTTCTTCGCCAGCCCCAGCACGTAGTCCACTGCCTGCTGCTCGCACCACGCCATGATCGTCTCGCGGCAGAAGCCACTGTCGGCCCGCACCGTGATCCGCACGTCCGGCCACACCTCCCGGACCTGGGCGACGATCCGCGTGAGTTCGTCCACACTCCCCGCACTCGCGTCGATGCTGGCCGACCGCAAGCGCGCGCACAGCAGATGCTCGCCAGCGAAGATGTAGAGCGGCAGGTAGCAGTAGTGGCCGTAATAGCCGTGAAAGAAACGTCCCTCCTGCTCGCCGTGCACCGGATCGTCCGTGGCGTCGAGATCGAGCACGATCGCCTCGGGCGGCGTGGCGTGGGCCTCGAGGAACAGCGTGACCAGGTGCCGGTCGATCGCCGCATGATCCACGGTGATCTTCTTGTAGCGTTCCTGTCCGCCCACCGTGGCCGCGCTCAGTTCGAGGCGGTTGAGCGTGCTCTTCCCCGCCAGCGGCGCGGTGAGATCGTCAGCCTCCGCGAGCACGGCCAGGAGCGGATCGCGCCGTAACGCGTCGTGGTCGTTCAGATCCTCGTAGCCGAGCGCGAGCCCATACACCCGCTGCCGCACGAGCGCCACCACCGAGTGCGTCACGCGCGCCGGATCGCGGTGGTCGGTGAAGCAGTCCGCGAAACGTCCAAGGATCCCCGTTGCCCGATCCACCTCGCGCAGGAGCACCGCCCCCCCATCGGAGGTCAGCGCACCGCCGTCAAACCGGGCACGTACCGCCCGCCCGCCGACCGCTTGAAATTGCAGGGTGTCCGCCGTACACTCTGTCTGCATAAACGGCTGCCTCGCAGTGGATGTTAAGGTCTTCTAGATAAAGCCCTTATACCACCGCAGGCAGCCGTTTAGCAATAGCGATGTGAGAAATTCGGGCTAGCGACTCGCGTCCATTCCTATTTCTTTTGACTTCATGCCCACCTTCACCGTCCGCAATCGCGCCGCTGCCACCGGGCTCGGCGTCGTGGCCCTCGGCCTCGGGGCTGCGCTCCTCATGGTCGGATTCGCATTGCTCGCTACGCTCGCCGTCGCTGGTGGCGTGCTGGGCGTAGGTGTGGCTGCGTCTCGCTGGTTGCGCGGCGGAGGGCGTTCCCTCCCGCGCGGTGAAAGTCTCGACCGCGCGGGCGCCGAGCTCGATCCGTCGCTCGATCCGTCGCTCGAGGTGCGGTCTGCTGTGCCGCCGGTGATCCGGCGGCGCAGCGAGACCGACGTCCCCTAGTCCGCGTAGGGTCCGCGTGAATCGCGGCCGCCGGAGCGATGCCCCCCTCCAGCACCGGTATTTCCGCCACCGCTGCTGCTGCTACCGCGGCGACGTCGTGACCTACTGCGCGCACCGTCGCTAGGACCCGACTCACTCTTGGCTGCGGCGGCTCCCGATCTAGGCCGGGCCGGGGCCGGTCCACGCGCCGCTTTCGCTTTGGCGCGTGCGCGCTCGTCTGCCTTGCGAGCACGAATGGCCGCGATGCGCTCGGCAATCGGCACCTCGAGCTTGGCGGCAGGTTTGGCTGAGTAGTCGAAATCGGGGAGCGTCACACGCGGCAGCGCCTTGGCAATCGCGCGCTCAATGGAGCGCAGGTCGTCCATTTCCTCGGGTGACACGAAGGTGAACGCCTCGCCAGTCAGCTCGGCGCGCGCCGTGCGGCCCACGCGGTGGATGTAGTCTTCCGGCGCCCCAGGCACGTCAAAGTTGACGACGTGGCCGAGTGCTTCGACGTCAATGCCGCGCGCGGCAATGTCGGTGGCAACGAGGACGCGGTAACGTCCGCCCTTGAACCCATCGAGCGCTTCGGTGCGCTGTGCCTGCGAGCGGTTCCCGTGGATACGTGCTACGTTGATCCCGCGCTTGTTGAGGTACTCCCACAGGCGGTTGGCGCGGTGCTTGGTGCGTGTGAACACGAGCGCTTCCTGCATGATATTGCGCTCGAGCAATGCGAGGAGGAGCGAGGTCTTGAGCTCCTGCGCCACTGGGTAGATCGCCTGCGTGATGCCCGCGGCGGGCGCCTGCTTGCGTTGAAGATTGATCGTCGCCGGGTTATGGAGCAGGTCGCGCGTGAGCGCGAGGATCGGCGCCGGCATCGTGGCGCTGAAAAAGAGCGTCTGGCGTTTGGCCGGTAGATATTTCAGCAGGCGCTTGATATCCGGCAGGAATCCCATGTCGAGCATCCGGTCGGCTTCATCGAGCACGAGATGCTCGATACCGTCGAGCTTGGCGTAGGAATGCTTGAGATGGTCGAGCAAGCGTCCGGGTGTGGCGACGAGGACATCGACGCCGGTACGGAAGGCATGCTCCTGGGGTCCCATGCCGACGCCGCCGAATACCGCGGCCGCCGTGACAGGCGTATGCACCGTGAGCTGCTCGAACTCCTGGACGATCTGTGCGGCGAGTTCGCGGGTAGGCGTAACGACGAGGGCGCGCGTGGTGCCGCGCCGCTTGTCGATCAGTTGATGGACAATGGGCAGCAGGAACGCAGCGGTCTTGCCGCTTCCGGTCGCTGCGCACGCGAGAACGTCTCGCCCGTCGATCGCCGCGGGAATCGCGTCGTCCTGAATGGGCGTGGGGCGGGTGAAGCCGAGCTCCTTGATTCCGCGTAGCAGATCGCGGTGGAGCTTGAGAGATGAGAAAGACACATGTAAAGCTAATACAGCTCACTGCTCCGCGTACCGATCGCCGAGTGATTTGCGCGGCGAACGAATCTGACGCCAATTACCTCGCGTGAGAAGGATGCGCGTGTATTACAGCGCCGAGCGTCCATCGCGCGTTGAATAGTATGTGCACCCCTGACATTCAATCCTCCATGCGACCGATAACCTCGCTCCTCCTCCTCTCGGCCGCCGCGACCCAGCTCGCGGCTCAAACGCCGGACGCCGCTACGCTCGCGACCATGCGCTGGCGCTCCATTGGCCCGGTGAACATGGCTGGGCGAATCACCGACGTCGAAGGCGATCCCAAGAACCCGAAAGTGTTCTACGTCACTGGCGCCACCGGCGGCATCTGGAAGACGATCAACGCCGGTACCACGTTCATCCCGCTCTGGGAGAAAGGCCCGATTGCGTCGATGGGCGACATCGCCATTGCGCCGAGCAATCCAAAGATCATTTACGCCGGCACGGGGGAAGGGAACTCGCGCAACAGCGTCGCGCCGGGGTGGGGCATGTACAAGTCCATCGACGGCGGCATCACCTGGCAGTCGCTGGGGCTCGAGAAGACCCAGCACATCGGGCGCATCATCGTTCATCCGACCAATCCGGACATTGCCTATGTCGCAGCGGTCGGCGCCACATGGTCGTCGAATGCCGAGCGTGGCCTCTACAAGACTGTCGACGGCGGGAAGACCTGGCAGCTCAGCAAGTTCGTGAGCGACAAGGCGGGCTTCATCGACGTGGCCATGGACCCGCGGGATCCGAACACGCTGTATGCCGCGTCCTGGGAGCGGTCGCGCGGACCGTACTTTCTGAAGAGCGGGGGACCGGGGTCGGCGCTCTGGAAGACGACCGACGGCGGGAAGAGCTGGCGCGAGATCAAGGGCGGCGGCTTTCCGGAAACGGAAAAGGGTCGCATGAACATTCAGATCGCGCACAGCGATCCGAACATCGTCTATGTGATGGTGGAGGCGGATTCGGCGCGCGGAGCGAAACCGCAGCGCTTGCTGAGTGGTCTGTACCGCTCGAACGACGCCGGCCGCACCTGGAAGTGGATGAGCACCGTGGACAACCGGCCGTTCTACTTCTCGCAGGTGCGGGTGGATCCGAAGAATCCCAATCGCATCTACCGCATGGCAGTGGATTTTCAGTTCTCTGATGATGGCGGGTACTCGTGGCGCACGGGCATGGTCGGGAACCATGAAGACTATCACGCCATGTGGATCGATCCGAACGATCCCGAGCACTACATCATTGGCGGTGACGCAGGAATCTTCCAGACCTGGGATCGCGGCGGCACGTACGACTCAATGAACAACATGGCCATGGGCCAGTTCTACGTCGTCAGCTACGACTACCAGGTGCCGTATCGCGTGTGCGGCGGTCTGCAGGACAACGGCTCCTCGTGTGGGTGGAGTCGCCGGCGGAACGGCCAGTTGCAGATGACGGATTGGTTCGCGGTGAACGCCGCGGACGGCCTCTATACGGCGCAGGATCCGATCGACCCGAACCTCGTGTACTACGAGTCCCAGGGCGGCAACATCACCCGCCGAAACGTCGTGAGCGGCGAAGTCCTCAACATCCGTCCGCGCACGGTGAACATCGCGACGTACGGTGGACAGATTGCGGCGATCAAGGCGCAGGCGGCCGGTGGGCAGCTCACCGCGGAACAATCAAAGCAGATCGCCGACATTCGCGTGCGCATGAACCGCGATATGTCCGATCCCAATGTCGCGCTTCGCTGGAACTGGAACACTCCGTTCTTCCTATCCGAGCACGATGCCAACGTATTCTACAGTGGCGCCGAGAAGGTGTTCAAATCGGTGAAGAAAGGGCGCGACCCTATTGCCATCTCGCCCGACCTCACGGCGCACGACCCCACGTGGCTCCGGGTATCGAGTGGGTTCGATGCCGAGGGCAATGCGGCCTCCGACGCATCGGGGGGCATCACGCGAGACGCAACCGGCGCCGAAGAGAACGCTACGATCGTCGTCATGACTGAATCGCCCATGCGCGCCGGGATGCTCTACGTCGGTACCGACGACGGCAAGGTCTGGCTCACGCGGAACGATGGCGGCCGCTGGGAGGATCTCAGTGACCGCTTTGCTGGCGTGCCGTCGATGACGCAGGTCAGTGGCGTCGAGCCGTCGCACTTTGATTTGGGCACGGTGTATGTCGCGCTCGACAATCACCGGCGCAACGACTTCAAGCCCTACCTGTTCGTCTCGAACGATTTTGGCAAGACGTTTCACTCGATCGCGTCGAATCTGCCCACCGACCGGCCGGGCAGTGTCTATGTGATTCGCGAAGATCCTGTCAATGCGAATCTGCTCTATGCGGGTACTGAGACGGGTGTTTTCGCGTCGCTCAACAAGGGGCAGAGCTGGTTCCCACTCGAGAGCAATCTACCGACGGTGCCGGTGTTCGATCTCAAGATTCACCCGCGCGATCACGAGTTGATTGCCGCGACGCATGGCCGTGCCGTGCAGATTCTCGACGTCGCACCGCTGCAGCAGATGACCGCGGCTGCGCTGTCGGCGCCGGCCCACCTGTTCGCGCCGACGGTGGCATTCGCGTCCGGCCAGATGCTGGCCGGCTCGGAGACGCGTGCGCAGCGGCCGTGGAAGGGCGATGGCGGCTCGAGCGGCGCGGACATCGAGTATCGCCTCGCGGCGCCGGCGGCCTCGGCGCCACACGTGATGATTGTCAACGCGGCGGGCGATACCATCGCGCGGCTCACTGGGACGAACGTGTCCGGCGTGAACCGCGTGTCATGGAATCTCGTCGCCACCGGCAATCAAACATTCGCGGGCGGCGGTCGAGGCGGTGCGGGCGGGTTTGGCGGCGGGCGCGGCGCGGCCGAGGGTCCGGTGAACGTGGCCGGCTTCCCTGCGGGATTCAATCCACGGCCGGCTGAGTCTATCGCGGCTGCGGATACCACGGGCAGCCCGACGGCGCCGGAACGCGAAGAGGCTGCGGGACGCGGCGGCGCAGGCGGACGCGGCGCCGGCGGTGGCGGGGGTGGGGGCGGCTTTGGCCGAGGCGCCAACCAGAGCGTGGAGACCGGCGAGTATCGCGTAGTGCTCGACGTGAATGGTCAGAAACAGACACAGGTGCTTCGTGTGGTGCGCGTTGCACCGGGCGATGTCTCTGTCCTGGCACCAATGAAGGATCGGTAGCGGATCGTTCCTGGCGCGCCGGGCGAAAGCCCGGCGCGCCTGCTACTTGTCCGTCACTTGGCCCGTTCCGCTCTCGCCTTGGCGACCATCTCTTTCACGTCCTTCATCAGCGTTGGCCCGTGGTAGGGAATGCCGTCCTTGATCGTCCACTCCACGCCACCGGTGTGCACGGCCTTGCCGTCCTTCATGTCGTCCACGCCCGTGGGATAGAGCACTTTCAAGTTCTCTAGTGGATTCCCGTTCACCACGATCAGGTCGGCCCGGAATCCCTGGCGCACGCGGCCCAGCTCCGTCTCCTTGCCGAGGATGCGCGCGTTGTTGAACGTCGCGTGCTGGATGACCTTGATCGGGTTGAACCCGGCTTCCTGGTGCAGCTCGAGCTCCCGCAGCAGGCCGAAGCCGTACATCTCGTAGATGAAGCCTGCGTCGTCGCCAGCGCCCACGAGGCCGCCCTTTCGCTCGAAGTCACGTACCGCGTTCATCCAGATCCGGTAGTTCTCCTTCCAGAACGTCTCGTCCGTCGAGGTCCAGCCGATGAAGTACGATCCGTGGTTTGCCGGATCGGGCCGGAAGTAGTCCTCGAGCGTGGGGTGCAGATAGTCGGCGAACCACGGCTGGGTGCGTGCGCGCTGCAGGTCGCGGCTTGCCTCGTAAATATCGAGCGTCGGCACCCACGCGACGTGGTGCGCCACCATCGAGTCGAGCACCATCGAGAGGCGCGCCGGATCTGCTTCGCGCCACAGGTGTCCCGCCCAGCGGAAACGATCCGTCTCGTTGTTGTAGTTGTAGGACGAGGGAAAGTTCTGCACGCCGTCGGGGATCGCGGCGTCGGGAATGCCGTACCAGTGCTCGATGCTCGTCGTGCCAAAATGGATGTCGTCCCAGGCCGTCGTTTCTTCCACGCCAACGTGGTGGGCGACGCGAAGTCCTTCCTTGTGCGCCTCGTCTTCCATCGCCTGCATGATGTCGCGATCGATGCCGAGCAGCTTGATGCCATCCACGCCCATCGCCTTGAGCGCACGCACGTGGGCGCGAGCCGAGTCGGCGTTGGTCGGGCGGCCGAATTGCGGATAGATGAAGATTCGCGGCGCGGCTATCGTGCCCTTCGAACTGGAGTCGCGCCAGGCGAGCGCCTTCCGCGTGTCGCTGCCAACGTCGCGCACGCTCGTGATGCCGCAAGCCAGCCAAATCTTGAACTCGTACTCGATCGGCTGGGGTGTGCCGGCGCGCTCGTCCTGCATGTGCGCGTGGACGTTGATCAGCCCCGGGAGCACGTACTTGCCGGTCGCGTCGATCTCGGCAGTGTTCGCGTCCGCGCGCGGACGGCGGCTCGAGCCCCCGCGCGCGAGCGCCACCGGGTCGAGCGCCACCATCTGCGTGATCGTGGTCCCCTGGACAACGATGTCGAACGGTCCCTTGGCCGGCGTGCCGTTGCCGTCCACGACGATGGCGTTCCGGATGATGAGGCGTCCAGGCCGGGCGCCGCTTACGGGGCGCGTCTGCGCGGCCAGAGAGGTCGCAGCGGAGGCTGTCGCGAGAACCACGGAGAGGATGGTGCGAGCTCGCATTGGAATGGCCGGAGAAAAGAGGTTGGGCGGGACGCGTCCAACCTGACGCTCGGGATCCCATCCCGCAATACTTACTCCTTGAAACATTCCGTCGTCGCGTCTTCTTCTTCACTATCCCGAATGACTTCGCTGCGCCACTACATCGACGGGCAGTTCGCCGAGCCGCACTCGCGCGTCCTGATCGATGTCATCAACCCTGCGACGCAGGATGTCATCGCCCGCGTTCCGGACGGCGACGGTGTCGACGTCGATCGAGCCGTGGCCGCCGCGCGGCGTGCGTTCGATTCGTCGCCGTGGAAGGACGTAACGGCGCAGGAGCGAGGCCGCATTCTCTTCCGCCTCGCGCAGGCGGTGCGCGACAGCGCGCGCGAGCTCGCCGAGTTGGAGACGATCAACAACGGCAAGCCGATCGTCGAGTCGGAGTTCGACATTGCCGACGTCGCCACGTGCTTCGAGTACTATGGCGGCCTGGCAACGAAGATCCACGGCGACGTCGTCCCGGTGCCCGACAATGCGCTGAGCCTGGCGCTGCGCGAACCGATCGGCGTGTGCGGACAGATCATTCCGTGGAATTATCCGCTCCTCATGGCTGCCTGGAAGATTGCTCCGGCGATCTGCGCGGGGTGTACTGTCGTGCTCAAGCCTGCCGAGCAGACACCGCTCACGATCCTCGAGTTGGCGCGTCAGTTCGTGTCAGTTGGCCTGCCACCCGGCGTGGTCAACGTGGTCACCGGATACGGCGCCACGGGTGCTGCGCTGACCACGCACCGTGACGTCGACAAGATTGCGTTCACGGGAAGCGCGGAGGTTGGCAAGAGCATCATGCGCGGAGCGGCAGACACGCTCAAGAAGATTTCGCTCGAGCTCGGAGGCAAGTCGCCCAACATCTTGTTCGCCGACGCCGATTTCGAGGCGAGCGTCGACGGGGCGTTGTTCGGACTGTTCATCAACCAGGGCGAGGTGTGCTCGGCGGGTAGTCGTATCTTGGTCGAGCGGTCAATCTACAAGCGCGTCCTCGACGCCATGGTAGAGAAGGCGCGCGGTATCCGGCTTGGCCCGGGGATAGACCGCAAGACGAAGATGGGACCACTGGTGAGCCGCGAGCAGCTGGATCGCGTGCTCCAGTACCAGCAGATTGGGCGTGGCGAAGCGAAGCTCGCGCTTGGCGGTGGTCGTGCCCGTGGCGATAGACTCGACGCCGGCCTGTTCGTGGAGCCGACGATCTTCTATGACGTCGACAACTCGGCGCGCATCGCCCGTGAGGAAATCTTTGGCCCGGTGGCGGCCGTCATTCCATTCGACGACGAGGAAGATGCAATTCGCATCGCCAACGACAGCGATTACGGACTGGCTGCCGCCGTCTGGACACGCGACATCTTTCGCGCGATGCGAACGGTGAAGCGCCTACGCGCCGGCATCGTATGGGTGAACCACATGCAGCCCACGTTCGTCGAAGCGCCCTGGGGCGGTTACAAACAGAGCGGCATTGGCCGCGAACTAGGCAAATGGGGCGTCGAGGAGTACCTGCACGTCAAGCAGGTGCACATCAATCTCAACGAGCAGCCGATCGGGTGGTATTAGTAATCTTCGCGAAGGTTCGGAGACACGAGATATGGGAGGCCTGGCTTCCTGAGCAATGGCTGTCATCCTGAGCGAAGCGAAGGATCTCTGTGATGGGCGGCCGACGGGATGGCTGGTCGTGGCCAGGCAGGATCAAGCGATCGGGAAGACGGGTGACAGTGGTCAGTGATCAGTGGTGAGTTGTGAGTATACGGGTCATGCGCACCAGGGTGCCTGGTTCGCTGTCCACTACCGCCGCTACGGAGCAGCCAGCGACATCCAGCCGGTCAGCATCCGGAGCCCAATCCACGCGCTGTACCGGTCGCCGCTTTACCGGTTTGCGAGCCAGACGCCCTGATGCTGGTGACCTTTGCAGTTCTTGCGTAAGCGCCTCAATGACCTTCTCGCGGGTTCGGGGACGCGGGCCTGACGTCCCTCTCCACTAAGTCCTAACGCTGAAACGCTCACGAGATGTCGGTTTTGGTCAATCGGTCACATTGGCACTTGCGCTGAGCCCTCGTTTTCGAAACTAATATATAGGACTACGATCATCGCGGGACGAGCGGGCGGCGACAAGGAATCGATTGGCGCCCCGAGCGGATGCGAGCACGTAGAGAGGGAATCGATCGCTACTCCGACGGGATGCGAGCGTGTCGAGAGGGAATCGATCGGTACCCACAGGGGATGCGACCGTGCCGAGAGGGAATCGGTCGGCGCGCAGAGGGGATGCCCGCGTGTTCAGGTGGGATCCACGCCAGCTCATAGGGAATCCCTCGCTGTCTCGACCGAATTCACGCGTGTGCAGGTGGAAGTCCTCGCTGTCTCGACCGAATTCACGCGTGTGCAGGTGGAAGTCCTCGCTGTCTCGAGACGGAATGAGCGCCGGTCGAGCAGGGACTCCGGCGTGTCCAGCTCGCACCAGCCGCTGTTCAGGGCGGAGTCACTCCGGTCAAGAGGGAACACCCCGGTGTCGAGCCCGAATGCCGCTCGCCCCACATCGGACCGTCTCTCGTCAACACCCCTCTCCCGCGCGTCCACCCACAATCCTCGCTCCGTTCGCTGGGATGCCATGACGTCCACCTGAGAGTGCGTCTCGGTCAGGGCGGAGTCCTTCCGGTCGAGGGGAACCCACGCGCGTCGAGGGGTGACTCGCCCGTGGTGAGATGGCACGGCGCGCGGTCAAGCACGAACCCCTCGCGGTCAAGCACGAACCCCTCGCGGTCAAGCACGAACGGCTCGCGTGCAAGCACGAACTCCTCGCAGTCAACATCGGACTCGCGGCCGTCCAGGAGGCTTTCCGGCTCGTTCAGCTCGGATGCCCGCGTGCTCACCACCAACTGCGCGCCGTGCCGGAGGGATCGACCGGCGTCACGTGAGGAGTCGTCGCCGTCAACGTCAGACTCTCGGCCGTTGAGGCCTCTCTCGCGCGATGCCACGAGGGACTCACCCGCGTCGACGTGGAATAGACCCGTGTCGACGTGGAATAGATCCTGGTCAACCTGGAATGGGTCCGCGTCCACAGGCAATGGCTCGGCGTTCAGGACCCAGTCGCTCGCGTTCAGCAGGGATGGCTGACGTAACAGCAGGGATGGCTGACCTAGCCGATGGAATCGTCTCTTGTGCAGGCCCCACGCCCGATCGTGAAGCGCGCAGGCGCTCGCGTCGAGGACGGACCCCTCGCGTGACACGCAAGACCATCGCTTCTCACGCAAACACCGACCGGTCTGAACGAGGCTCCGATTCTTCCGAACGCGAGTCTGTCGGTTCCGACGACCATTCCGTCATTCCCGACGACCATTCCGTCATTCCCGACGACGTTTCCGTCGCGTCCGACGACCATTCCGTCGCGTCCGACGGAAATTGCGACACGTCTCACGCCGGTTGCTCGCTTTCTACTCCGGCGCGTCCGGCGCTCGCCGTGGTGCAGTTCTTTTTCAGCGTCCTCATGGCCACCTGAAGGCCATACGAAATACCGCGAAGACAGCACCTTGGAAACGCTCCGCCGCAGCGACGCAGGCGGATGCCGGACGGCGGCCGCGATGGCCGAGGCGTCGCGGCGCCACGAGCGCTGGTCAGACATCAAGAGCGGGTCTACGACCGCGACGACGCCATCGCCGGTCATCATCCCCCGGCCTCCCCATCACCCGTAGCTAATACGACGAGCGACCAGAGTCCGACGACTCAATGTCACCTGATCTCGGTGAAGAGCATCCGCCGCGGTCCAGCGCCCCGGTTCCCTCTACGCCTCCGGCACTGTCAACAGTTTGAGATCCACTTCCGCTGGTTGGATGTTCGTGATCTGCGTCTGTTGCACCACCGTGAGCTTGTCCACGGTGGGATCGCTTCCGAGAAGACTCTGGAAGCCGATGATATCGCGGACATTCCCGAGCGTTGTGGTCGTGACAACCTTCACCGGCGTGCCCTCCACCTGCGAACGCACGGCGCGCAGCTTGAGCGCGTATTCGATCAGCGGTCCATCGGTGGACTGCTCGGCCACAATGAGTGGCTCGAACGGATTGGGGATGGGCGTTGGCAACTGCGACGTCCAGATCTCGGTCACGGCGTGTGCCGGGAATCCTTGGTCGCCCCAGACCACGCGGTAGTCGCTCGTGACGCGATAGTGCTGCGTCGGCCGGCCGTCCACCATGTCGCCGCCGCCGAGCTTCTCGATCTTGAAGCTGACGTCGAGCAACTGGATCTGGCTCAGGAAGTCCCCAAGGCTACCTCGTCCACGCCCACGGCCACCGCGAGCACCTCCTGGCGGGCCGCCACCGCCGCCACGGCCCCCGAAACCACCCCGCCCAGCGCCACCGGCCCGAGCTCCGCCGCCCGTCGAGTCCGAACGACCCGCCCCGCCGCCACCGCCACGTCCGCCGCCGAGAATCCTGGACAGCGCAATGACCGCCGGTCCGCCGAACCTGTCGTTCGCCGGCGTGAAGCTGCTGCCGCTCGGGTGCTGTACGAACGCCTTACCGGAATCGGCCGCAATGAGGTAGTCGTCGGTCGTAACGCCCTGCGGCGCCGGCGTGAAGGCGAGGAACTCGATCCGTGCGCGGCGGTCGGCCGCGATCCCGCGACCGCGCATCACTTCGTCTTCGGTGCCGCGCGGTATGTCGCCGGGATAGATACGCGTGGAGGCGTTGATGCGAAACGACAGTCCAGGGGCAAAGCGTGATACTGGACGAGCGGCAGCAGTGAGGCCGCCGAACCCCGCCGCGGCCGCGAGGAGAAACACGCCACGAATAGCGTGCGATGTATGCAGTCTCTTGGGAAACACGTGCGCTCCGAATTGTCGTAGGGCTTCACACTGTATACGTCAATTCCTGGGCGAACGTTCAGCGCCAGTACGATTCAGAGGTGGCACGATTCGGTCGCTCCTCACTAGACTTTGCTGTGCGTGTCACGCTGTGTTCTAGATCATGCCTAATCTCCTGCCTTTCGCTGAGTGACTGAGCCGCAAGTACGCGTTCTGGTTGTCGACGATGACCCGGAAATCTGCTCGGCGTATGACGAGATTCTTCGCGGCCACGGTTTCGACGTGGAGACTGCAAGCAGCCGCGCGGCTGCCCTTGCCGTGCTCGACCGGCTCGAGGGCGCCATTGATGTGCTGGTGCTCGACATTGCGCTTCCCGACGCCGACGGCGCCGAGCTCGCCCGAGAGATCGGTGCGCGCATCGGTGACCGCCCTACGTTGTACGTGAGTGGCTGGACCGACGAGTTCTGGGACCTCTCCGGGGCACCGGGGCGCTGGCTCGTGTTCCAGAAGCCCATTCCCATCCCGCGGCTCTTGGCGGCTATCGAGTGGCTTGCTGGTCGTCGCACTGAGCGCCCGGACGGAGTGTAAGCGGGACACACGCAGTTCGCGCTCTGTCCGGTATTTCGCCATATTTCTCAGACCGCCCGCCCGAACTGGGCAGGGACGCCTACTCCGAGGATTTCATGGCCAAGCTCAACGAGACCGAGTGGATCTGGCGCGACGGCGAGTTCATCCGCTGGCAAGATGCAACCGTCCACGTGCTCGCGCATTCGATGCAGTTCGGTTCCGCCGCATTTGAAGGCATTCGATGCTATAGCACCCCGCGTGGTCCAGCGATCTTCCGTCTCGAAGATCACCTCCAGCGGCTACTCGACACCTGCAAGATCTACCGGATGGACGTGAAGTACTCGATCGACGAGCTCGTCGCCGCGGCGTGCGAGGTTGTCGAACGCAACAACGTTGATTCGTGCTACATCCGCCCCATGGTGCTGTGCGGCTATGGCGCGTCTGGCATGGTCCCGGGTGACAGCCCGGTGGAGGTCTACATCCCGTGCTGGCCGTGGGGCGCGTACCTCGGCGAGGGCGCGCTGGAGAACGGCGTCGATGCCTGCGTCTCGACGTGGGCGCGCATGGCGCCGAACACCATTCCCACCATGGCGAAGGTGGCCGGCAACTATCTGAGCGGCCAGCTCGTCAAGATGGAGGCGTTGCGCAATGGCTACGCCGAGGGCATCGCCCTGACGCCAGGCGGCATGATCAGCGAAGGCTCCGGACAGAATGTGTTCTTCGTCCACAAGGGCACGCTGTACACGCCAACCATCAACGGCACGCTGCTGCACGGCATCACACGCAACACGGTCATCGCGCTCGCGCAGGACATGGGCATTCCGGTGCGCGAGCAGGAGTTGCCGCGCGAGTTCCTGTACACGGCGGACGAGATCTTCCTCACTGGCACGGCGTCGGAAGTCACGCCCGTGCGCAGCGTCGACCGCATTCAGGTCGGCGCGGGCCGCCGCGGGCCCATCACGACACAGATTCAGCAGCACTTCCTCGACCTCGTCCGCGGGGCGACGGAAGACCCGTACGGCTGGCTGACCAATGTTCGCGCCGAGCGCGCCGCCAAAGCTTCCGCGTAATTGAGAAGAGCGGGCACGGTTTCCGCATGACTCTGCCAGTGGCGTCCGAAGGACGGGCGCCACTGGTTTTTTTTGCGCAGGATGCACATGCAGAGCCCGACGGACGATCGGTTTCCCGCGTGGGGCACGCTCGAGAATGATTATCAGATCCTGACCGAGCTCCACCGATCAGGCGACTCGCGGACGTATCTCGCGCGGCATCTCGCGCTCAACCGCGACGTCACGATCACGATGGTGCGCCCGCCCAGCGGTTCAGGCAGCACCGGGGACCACAACAGCCTCACGCATTTCGCAGCGGACGCGCGCGCGCTGACCGTGCTGCGCCATCCGAATCTGATTCCGGTCATCGAGGGGCGGTGGTTGGACGACGGCGCATTCGCGATCGTGCGCGCGCGCGTGCGAGGCTCCACGCTCGGACAGCTCGTGAATACCGCCGGTCCTATGCCCTTGCCTCGTGTGGCGACGACGCTCGAGCAGGTGCAATCGGTGCTCGAGTGGGCGCGCACCAATAACGTGGTGCATCGCTACGTGTCGGAGGACGCGCTCGTGTTCCAGCAGGGAAGCGGTCGGGTGCTGCTGGCGCTCGATCCCGTTCCGCTGCGCGCCGGCGCGCTCCCCGACGCCTGCGACGACGCGGCAACGATCGGGCGGTTGGCGTACGAGATGCTCAGCGGGCATCGCCGCAATGAACCTCGGGCGCCGGCACTCGCCGACGTGCGTCCCGGCCTGCCGGCGCACGTCATAGAGGAAACCGACGCGTTGATCCGTTGCGACCGCGGCGCTCCGCCGCGCAATGTCGCGGCGTACATCGCGTCGCTCGCCCCACTTGGCGCTGCGGTCGAGGTGGCGATGCCGGCCGCTGCGGCATCCACCATGCCGGCGGGGCCGTCCGACGAACCCGCAGTGATCATCGTGAAGCGGCCGTACGGATTCGGCGCACGCGTCGCGACGGCGGTGGCGGTGATCGCGATCCTCGGTGTGCTGGGGGTGCTGTTGCGCCAACGCTCGTCTTCCGACGAGATCGGTAGCACGCTGAACGACACCAGCAGCCTCGCGTCGGGCGACATTGCGCTGCATCCGGGCGACACGGCGATCGTCGACTCGCCACCCGCACCCATGCCGCAGCAACCGGTGATCGTCTCACCAATCCCAACGCCGGAGACGCAACCAATGGCACCATTGCCGCAGCAGGTCGCGCCGCCAGCGAGCATTCCGCCGACCGTCATTCCGCTGTATCCGATAAATCCGATCGCGCCGCCCACGACGCGGCGTCACGAGCCCGGCATTACCCCGCCGATAGTCCGCATGCCGGCGCCCACACCGCCGGTCTCGCTCGACACGCTCGTGACCAAGCCCGCGATCACGGACGCCGCGTGCGACGCGCCGGACGCGGCGGACCAGCGCGCCTGTCTGTCCGCGGCGATCGAGCGCAACGATGGGCCGCTCAACGCGGTCTACCAGCGGCTGATCTCGGCGTTGCGACGTCGAGCAAATGCGCAGCCCGGCGACCCCGACCCGCCATCCGTTGAGCAACTGCGTGTCGAGCAACGGAAGTGGATGAACGACCGCGAGGCCGCGTGCCGCGACGTAGGGGATGGCCCGGTGTACGCGCGTGTCCGGGCGCAGTGCCTCGCTGACTGGTCGCCATCTCGTGTGAGAGAGTTGGAGCAGATGCTACGCGCCAATACGCAGCCATCCGACACCACCGGCGGGCGTACAGCGCCAGTGCACTCTTGACCGATCGTTGGAATTGGGTTAATGTCTCCGGACAACTGAATGCTCGTGGTGATTTGCCGCCCATTGCCGCCACGTAAAACAAAGTGCTAAAACGCGACAAGCCCGGCGGCTGTCACTCGTCCGGGCTTTTCTGTTTTCATGCAATCAACAAAGACGATCGATGATCTCGATGTGTCAAATGCAGATGCGAATGTCCATGGCGGCCGCTTGCCTCGCGAGAGGAACGGACGGACGACGACGCATGCGCACATAGCTCATCGAGCACGCATCCGCTGTTCACCCCCCCCGATTCTCGCGCGAGAATCGGGGGTTTTTCTTTGTGCGCCAACGATCGAGGAGAACGACATGAGCGACCTATCCAGATACGAATTCCGAAGTACCGACGTCGTGCTGTTGGGCGTCGGGTCGATCGGCCGAGAGCTGCTCGGCCAGCTCACCTCCACGAAGAACGGCATTTCGTCGCGCCTTCGGGTATGCGGACTGGTGGACCGAACCGGCTATGTGATCGACCCCCAAGGCCTGTCGCGTCGCTCGTTGATCGCGCTCTGTGCGCACAAGAAGAGCGGGCAGCCACTGCATGCCTCCGCGCTCGGTCTGCGCGCCAGTCCCGCCGACGCCGTCGCGTTCATGTCGGCGAGACTTGCGGGACGCCCGGTGATCGTCGACGCAACGGCCGCTGATACGCAGCACATCCTCGAGATCGTGCTCGAACGTGGGTGGGACGTCATCCTGGCGAACAAGGTGCCGATCGCCGGCGCGCAAGCGCGTGTCGACCAGCTTCATGAAATCGCGCGGGCGGGCGGTGCTGAAATTCTGCACGAAGCCACCGTCGGCGCCGGACTACCGGTCATCGACACACTGCGCAAACTGATCGACGCCGGCGATCGTGTGAGTGCCATCGAGGGTTGTCCGTCGGGCACGCTCGGTTTCGTCTTCGGCCAACTCGGACGAGGCACCAGCTTCTCCACGGCGCTGCGTGATGCGATTGCGGCCGGATACACCGAGCCTGATCCGCGCGTCGATCTGTCTGGACTCGACGTTGCGCGCAAGGCGCTGATTCTCGGACGCATCATCGGGTTCCGCGGCGACCTCGAGGCGGTGCGCGTCGAATCCCTCGTTCCGCGGTCGTTGCAGGACGTAGCGATCGACGAATTCCTGGCACGCATGCCTGAGCTCGACGCTGTTTGGGCGGCGCGAGTGGAGGCGGCGCGTTCGCGCGGTGCGGTGTTGCGTTATCGCGCTCGCGCCACCCGTCGCAGTGTCCGCGTGGGACTGGCCGAAGTACCGGCGACTGATCCGCTCAGCCTGCTGCATGGGACCGACAACCAATTCTCCTTCACCACGAGGCGCTACAAGGCGCAGCCACTCGTCATCACCGGGCCAGGAGCCGGGCCGGCGGTTACCGCCGCCGGCGTGTACAACGACCTGCTGCGCCTCATTGCCGAGCGCGGGCCAACGCCGCTCACCGTTTCCGCGCCACCACCTCGAGCACTCCAGGCGTAATCATTCGTGCCGTTGTCGAGTCGGAAATCTGACGTAGCTCGGCGCCGATCGATGCGGCGCGATCTTGTGGAATCGCGCCCGTTTCGGCGAGCCGCTGCAAGCCGATCTGCATGAAGGTTGTCGGCCATTGCCAGGCATAATCGCGGGCGGAGATCACGTCGATGATCGGCCGGATGACTGTGATCTCGAAACCGAGTTCCTCGAGCCAGCGCGGCAGCTCGAGTCCGATGTCCGGTTCGCCTCCGCTGCGCCGCCAGTTGTCGATCGTCGCGCTGACGAATTCCTCGAACAGCGGCGAGCGTGGGATGACATGCCACGCGGCGTAGTCGAAGTATTCATGGATTGCAAACGTGGCACCTGGTTTGAGCGCACGTGCGACGCGCGCCAGCAGGTCGCGTGGGCGCGGCACAAAGGCGAGCACCCAGCGACACCACGCCCCGTCCGCGCTCGCCGCGTCGAAGGACACGTCGTCGAGGTCGGCTTCGATCACGCGGACATGCTCGAGTCCACGGGCATCGCGGCGCTCCTCCAGCGCGTCGAGAAATCGGCGCGACCGATCGACCGCTATGACACGTCCGGTTGGTCCTACGAGCTCCGCGAGATCGAGGGTTGCATACCCCGGTCCGCTGCCGACGTCGAGAATGGTCTGTCCAACGTTGAAGCCCGCGCGATACCACGCTGCCAGCGCGCGTGGCCGCCAGACGTTGTGCTGCAGGCCCAGGCGCATCACCTCTTCGTCATGCGTGCCGAGCACGTAATCGCGATCGCGTGTTGAAGTCATGCGCGGAAGGTGGAGAGGACGGCGATCGGGCCGCTATCGGGTTCTTGTTGGGAATTCGTTACCGCTTCCCTTACGGCGAAGGATCGTTTCGTGCACCTTGGCGCCCACACGTCAGCACGCAAGGAGCATTCGTGATGCAAACACAGGACGCAACCAACGACCGCGCAAAGACGCCAGCCGCTCAGGCGGGAACGATCACCATCGGCGGCGACCTTGTGGTGAATCGCATGGGGTATGGCGCCATGCGCATCACCGGACATGGGATCATGGGGCAGCCCGCAAATCGCGACGAAGCGATCCGCGTCCTGCGGCGTGCCACAGAACTTGGCGTCGACTTCATCGACACTGCAGACTCGTACGGACCGTACGTCTCCGAAGATCTCATCGCTGAGGCGCTGCGTCCTTACCCAGCGGGGCTCGTCATCGCGACGAAGGGCGGCCTCGAGCGGCCCGGTCCGAACAAATGGACCCCGAACGGCGATCCCAAGTATCTGCGCAAGGCGCTCGACGGAAGCCTGCGCCGCCTCAAGCTCGACCGGATCGATCTATGGCAGCTCCACCGGATAGACTCGAAGGTGCCGGCCGACGAGCAATTCGGTGCGCTCGCCGAGTTCGTGCGCGAAGGCAAGGTGCGGCACGTTGGTCTGTCCGAGGTCGGTGTTGACGAGATCGAGGCGGCGCGCAAGGTGGTGCCCATCGCCTCTGTGCAGAACAAGTACAACGTCGCAGAGCGGCAGTGGGAAGATGTCGTCATCTACTGCGAGGAGCACGACATGGCCTTCATCCCCTGGTTTCCGCTCGCCGCCGGCTCGCTCGAGGGAGGCGCACCGTCATGGGTTCAGGAGATTGCGAAGCGAAAAGGCGTGAGCACCCTCCAAGTCGCCCTCGCCTGGCTCCTCGCCCATTCACCCGCCATGCTCGTCATTCCCGGCACATCACAGGTGAAGCACCTGGAAGAAAACGTACGTGCGGCGGGAATCGAGTTAGACGCATAGCGGGACCGCGTAACGGGACACGGGACACGGGACACGGGACACGGGACACGGGACACGGGACACGGGACACGGGACACGGGACACGGGACACGGGAAACTCACAACGCACAACTCACAACTGGAAACTCGGAACTCGCCGACCGGCGGGCCGACCGCTACGGGACAGCCAGCGACATCCCGCCGGTCAAAACACGGAGCCAATCCGATCTCCCAGGTCCTTCGCTCAAGATGACAGCCATCGCGGGTACAGTGACCAGTGACCAGTTGTCAGTTGTCAGTTGTCAGTTGTGAGTTGTGAGTATACGGGTCATGCGCACCAGGGCGCCTGGCTCGCAGGCCACTATCGCCGGTCGGCGAGGTTCGGGTGTCCAGTTGTGAGTCGTGAGTTGTGAGTTTCAGTGTCCCGTGTCCCGTGTCCCACTACAGTTGCTTGACCTCAACCCCCGCGTCCTTCAACGCCTTGATGAGAGCTGGGAGCTGATCGCTCGTCACTTTCTTCACACGTTCGCTCTGCTTCGCCAGCTCGGCGGGTACGGTCTGTAGCGTCTTCTTCTGCGCGGGACTCGGGTTGAATGGTACGTTGAGCATTTCCGTCGTTGTGCCGAGTCTCGCCTGTATGTTCTGCGGCGCGGCTGGTGCGGTGGGATTCTGCTCTTCGTCAGTCACGCCTCCGGCTCCGGCTCCCGCGCCTGTAGCACGCCCGGCGGCTGGCGCGCCCGCCTGGACTGCGCTGGCGCCGCGACCGCGGCCGGCAGGTGCGCTGGCGTTGGTGGCAGGAGCACCGCCGGCCGGGGGGCCGCCACGTCCGCCGCGTCCCGCGCCCTGTGCTGCGCCAATTTCGTGCGTGATGTCCGCCAGCTCCTTCTCAACGGCGGTGAGCTGCGCCTTGATCGCGGGCGTCACCTTTGCGCCCGATGTATCGGCGGCGCGCTTCGCGGCCGCATAGAGACGCTGCGCCGTGTCGAGCTGTGCCTGCTTCTCGCGTAACGAACGCTGAGCGCTGACGACGTCGAGACGGAACGCGTAGAGCTGCTTGAGCTCCGTCTCGCTCAGCACGACCATTGGATCCTTCGTCAGGTTGAACGACTGCTCGAGCACCGTCGGCGTACCCGTCGTCGGTGCGATCGTGAGGCGCGCGACGTAACGGCCAGGAATCGTCTGGAACGTCGGATCACCGGCGCCGCCCCGGCCGCCACCAAATCCACCACCACCACCACCACCACCACCACCACCAGCGGCACCGCGACCACCCGCGCGACCACCGTTCTGCAACGCGAGCGTGTCCACCGGTCCAGTGAGCGGCGGGCCGACACGCATGTCCCACATCGTGCGATAGAGTCCCGCCGTCTTGCTCGCTGGGAGCTCGCGTACGACTGTGCCTCTGGCATCGAGGATCGACAGCGACACCTTCGCGCCAGGCGCCACGTCCTTGAGCAAATATGAAATGCGCGCGCCCGGATCAGGGTTCTGTCCGGCGAAGCCACGCGTACCCATTCCGGAGGTGCGGCTCCCGTTTGGCTGGAAGAGCAGCGCGTCCTGAACGGGATAGACAAACGCGACCGTCGATTCCTTCGCCTTCGCGAGCTGCTCGAGTGGCGTGATGTCGTCCAGAATGTAGATGCCGCGTCCGTGCGTGCCGAGTACCAGATCGTTCGCTCGCGCCTGGATCTGGATGTCGTCCACCGGAACGCCCGGCAGCCCGCTCTTGAGCTGCGTCCACTTCGCGCCCGCGTCGATGGAGAAGTACACACCGAACTCGGTGCCGGCGAACAGCAGGTTGCCCTGCCGCGGATCCTCGCGAATCACCTGCACGGAACCGCCGTCGGGGAGATTGCTCGCGATCGACGTCCACGTCTTGCCGTAATCGGCACTCTTCAGCACGTACGGTTTGAAGTCATTGCTTCGATGGCCGTCGAGTGTCGCGTACAGCGTACCCTCGTTCGCCTTGGACCACGACACTCGGCTGACGTACGTGGTGTCTGGCACGCCGGGGAACTTGTCAGACCTCGTCCACGTCTTGCCGCCGTCGCGCGTCACCTGGATCAGGCCGTCGTCGGTGCCGACCGCGAGCAGGGTCGCGCGGAACGGCGACTCATCGATCGTCGTGATGTTGCTGAACTCCGCCGTCCCTTCGTTCCGGCCGAGCGCCGTGGAATCAGGCCTCGCGCCGCGGATCGGCAGAATGTTGCGGTCGATATTGCGCGTGAGATCGGGGCTGATCGCTTCCCACGTGTCGCCGCGATCGGGCGAGCGGAAGAGCACGTTCGCCGCCATGTACACCGTCTTGGCGTCGAGACGCGACGGCAGGATTGGCGCGCTCCAGTTGTAGCGCAGTCTCTCACCCGCCTTTGGCACGGGCTTGATGTTCTTCTGCTGCCCGGTGCGCGCATCGTAGCGCACGACGCCCCCGGTCTGCGATTCGGCGTAGACGTAATTGAAGTCGCGCGGATCCGGCACGGCATAGAAGCCATCGCCGCCGGCCATACGGAACCAGTCGGCATTCGTCGGCCCGAACGCATTGCGCGTCCGGCTCGGCCCTCCCCACGACTGATTGTCCTGCAGGCCGCCATACACGTTGTAGAACGGCTGCGCATCGTCCACGGCCACGGTGTAGAACTGGCCGGCGACAATGCTCTCGACGTGATCCCAGGTGCGCCCGGCGTCCCACGTCATGTACAGGCCGCCGTCGCCGCCCAGGATCATGTGCTGTGGGTTGTCGTCGTTGAACCAGAGCACGTGATGATCGCTATGCACACCGCCCGCGGCAAAGGGCTGCATCGTCTTGCCGCCGTCGTGCGATTCACGCGACGCCGCGTTGAGCGTGACCACGTGATCGGGGTCCGTCGGGTCGCAGCGCACCTGGCTGTAGTACCATGCCGTGCCGTTCTGGTCGTTCACCAGGCGCCAACTGCTTCCGGCGTCATCGCTGCGATAGAGACCGTTCATCGGCGCATTGGCGTGCATCATGGCGTACACCACATTCGGGCGCGATGTGCAAACACTCATGCCAATACGGCCGATGTCGCCGGTTGGCAGGCCCTGCGTGAGATGCGTCCACGTCTTCCCCGCGTCGATCGTCTTGTAGATGCCGCTCTCCGGGCCCGCGGGCAGAAAGCCGTACTCTTTCCGTTCACGCTCCTGCGCCGCCGCATAGAGCACGTCGGGGTTCGACGGATCCATCACGATCTCGGCAAATCCCGTGTACTTGCTGATCTCTTTCGTGTTCGTCCACGTCTTTCCCCCGTCGGTGGTCTTGTACAGACCACGCTCACCCCCGGACGTCCAGAGCGGACCAAGCGCCGCGACGTACACCACGTTCGGGTCGCGCGGATCGATGACGATACGGCCAACGTGCTGCGACTTGGGGAGCATGGCGCTCGACCAGGTGCGTCCGCCATCGATCGACTTGTAGACGCCGGTGCCCCACGAGGAGCTGCGCATGTTGTTCGATTCGCCGGTGCCAACCCATACGATGTCAGGATTCGATGGGGCCACGGCCACCGCGCCAATGGAACCGGTGCGCACCGAGTCGAACACGGGTGTCCACGACACGCCGGCATTGGTGGACTTCCAGACGCCACCCGTTGCCGCCGCGGCGTAGATGACGTTACCAATGTGGCCGCGGGCAATCTTGGAATCCGTCACGGCCACATCGACGATGCGGCCCGACATGACAGCGGGTCCAATCGAACGAAATGCCAGGGAGCGAACGAGAACGGAGTCGGCAGGGAGGGGCAGCTGGCCGGCCGCGAACTGGGCGAATCCCAGCGCGAGCGCCGCGGCGAGGATCGGGGTGATTCGACGCATATTATGGAGTAGGGGAGAGGAAGAGCTACTAAACCTACGGTTTGGGAGAGGCATTCGCTGGGGGCGGACTATCGGCTGCCGTTCGGCTATCGACCAGTGGGGCATAGCCGAAAGCCCGGGCGCCACTTACGTATTATGAGGCAGGCTGCCCTGAACTGTGCAAACGTCCTCCCGCCATGACGACTCCGACACCCACGCTTCGCGAGTACACCGCCACCGCCCGGTCCACTGACGTGTTTGGACGGGTGCTGTGCGGCGCGCGTAACCACCACTTCATTATCGATGGCCCGGAGCAGAACGGCTGCCCCGGCGAGGAAGTCACGCCGACCGAAGTCTTCCTCTCCGCCGTTGCCGCCTGCGGTGCCGAGCTGGTGCCGGTGCTCGCGCGCGAACAGGGCGTGCCGTTACGCGGCGTTGCGGTGCAGATTCGCGGCGGGGTCGATCGCGCGAAGCAAGTGCGCACCGACTTCACGACATTCAACAGCGTGCAGGTCGAGTTCACGCTGTTCGGCACGGACGCCTCGCGAGCCGCCGCGCTCATCGAAGGTTTCAAGCGGCGGTGACCCCTCTTCGGCACGGTCGCGGTCGCGACCGCTGATGTGCAGGTGCGCTACACCGTGTCAGAGTGAACACGGGGGGGCTCGGTTGGAATCCCCCTCTCCATTCACTTCCGCAACGTCCACACCGCCGGGTCCTCGAGTCCGAGGACCCATACGGAATACCCGCGCAGCTTGTAGGTGCGCACCAGCGCCAGCTTCGCGGCGAAGGCGCGCGCGTCCTCCATCCATAGAAACTCGTTCACGCCGTCCTCACTCCAGAAGGCGTATGGCGACTTGTCGCGATCGTCCCAGATCGGCTGCACGCCATGCTTGGCGAGTAGTCCCGTCGCGACGGCGTACGAGATGTCGCTCCCGCGCATGCGTGGGCCGGTGGCCGGCTCGAAGACCGGATACCACCAGTCAGAGTAGGCGGCCAGGCCGAGCGAGATTTTCGATGGTGCGACGCCAAGTGCGAGCACGTACTTGAGCGCGTCCTCCATCCATGGATACGCCGCCACTGGCCCAGGCGGCGTTCCGCCGGTGTGCTGCGCGTACGTCATGAAGGAGATGAAGTCCAGCGCGTCGGCCAACGCCTTGTAATCGTACGCCCCGCGCCAGTTCTCGTAGATCCAGCGATGGTAGCTCGTCGAACCGGGAAACTCGCCGCTGCGCGGCACCACCGCCGCCGACACCGAACAATTCACCCGGTGCAGCGCCTCGGCAGATGCGCGCATGAAGCTCGTCAAGGCATCCCGATCGGCGACGTTGACATTCTCGATGTCGAACTGAATGCCGTCGAAATGATTGTCGCGGCAGAGCGCGACGAGGTTCTCGATCGCCCGATGCCGGGCGTCGGCGACGGTGAGAATGCGATGAATGGTGGGCTGATCAAACCCCGGGTTCATCACCAGCGGCACGACCTGAACGCCTTTCTCTCGCGCCCTTGCCACCACGCGCGGATCAACCTTGCCCCAGATGACGCCGAGGCTATCGATGGAAAACACCTGTGGCGACACGATCGAGATCTGATCGGCGTGCGCGAGGAAGCTCTGCGTGCTCCCTTCGCCGTCGGTCGAGTACCATAGCGCCTCCAGCTTCTGGCCAGCAGCGGGGCGGGGCTCCGCCGCCAGGAGCAACGCGAGTCCGAGTAGTCGGCGAGTGGCAGACATGGATCAGGGCGTGATCTGCTTTTCCTGCACGAGAAAATCTCGACTCACTACGATCGAATCCTCCGCGGCCACCGGCTGCGGGTACGTCTTCCACGTGGTCGTTGGCTTGAGCCAGGCGGCGCGCGAGCCAATCGCCACCTGTACGGGCATCGCAAACCCCGGCACGACGTTGCTCCAACGGTATGCCAGGCGGCCATCAGCACGACGGTATTCAAGAACAGGTATCATCGTCGTCCGCAGGTATTGATCGAAGACCAGGCGCAGGGGCAGTCCTGAGCGGGTGCTGATGTACGCCTCCACCTGGGCGCCGGTCACCGTCTGGTGCCCGAACGTCGACTGCAGTCCGCGCAGGATGGCCCGCCACTTCTCGTCGTTGCCGATGAGCTGGCGGATGAGGTGGAGCATGCTGCCGCCCTTGTAGTACATGTCACCCGAGCCCTCGGAATTCACCCCGTAATGGCCAATGATGGGCGCGTCGTTCCTGATGTTGCGTCGGCTCCCGATGATGTACTCGGCGCCCGCTTGTTTGCCATCCTGGCACTCGGTGTACAGTCCCTCGGCGTAGTTCGCGAAGCTCTCGTGCACCCACATGTCCGCCGGGTCCTTCACCGTGATGCTGTTCCCCCACCACTCGTGCGCGCTCTCGTGCACGATGATGAAGTCCCACTTCATTCCCCAACCTGTGCCGGAGAGATCGCGCCCCATGTAGCCATTCTTGTACCGGTTGCCGTACGCCACGCCGCTCTGATGCTCCATGCCGAGATGCGGCGCCTCGATCAGCTTGTAGCCGTCCGCGTACCACGGATACGGGCCAAACCAATGCTCGAAGCACTTCATCATTGGCACCGCCTGCGCGAACTGCTTGCGCGCCGTATCGACGTGATACGCGAGCGGCCAGAAATCCATCGTCAGCTTGCCCTTTTCGCCGTTGTAGACGTCGCCGAAATGCGCGTATTGCCCGGCGTTCACCTCGACATCGTAGGTGTTGATCGGATCGGCGACGAACCACTCGAACGTCGTCGTGCCGTCCGCGTTGTGCGTCGTGGCACGCAGTCGCCCATTCGATACGTCGATCATGGAGTCCGGCACGGTGATCGCCACGCGTTGGCTGTCCGGCTCGTCGGCGAGATAGTCCTTGGTGGGCCACCAGACGCTTGCGCCAAGTCCTTCGTTCGCCGTCGCGATCCAGCGGTTGCCCAAACTATCGTGTTGCCAGATGAAGCCACCATCCCACGGCGGCCGTTTGGCTGCGCGTGGCTTGCCATGGTAGTAGACGGCGAGCGTCTTGTACGCGCCCTTGGGCTGTGGTGCGGTGAGCGAGACGAAGAAGGCATTGCCGTCGCGACGATACACGAGCTGGCGCCCGTCCTGCACTACGCTATCTACCTCGAGCGGCACCTGGAGATCGATCTGCATCTCTTTCGCCGGTTTGAGCACGCGATATCGAATGGCGTTATGCCCGCGAATGCTGCTGTCGGCCGGTATGACCGTGACATGCAAGTCATAGAACGACGCGTCCCACCACACGCGTCCGGGACCGTTGCTCCCACGCAGCGTGTCGGCATGGGTGAAGGTCTTCTTGGCCGAATCCTGACCGAGGACGAGGGCCGGGATCCAGATCAGCGTTGCGAGGATGGTGCGGATCGTCATGATCGTTCGGGTGCGAGTGACAGCAGTCTGAACCTATCGATAGGGTACGAATTCGCACCAGGACCAGGGTCCGCGAGCTCGGATCTCCCCGCACCGCGCCGCCCGGCACCATATTGAAGGTGCACGCTCAAAATCCCCATTCCGCCTCGCCCATGCGCCGCTCGACTCTGGCACTTCTTCTGACCCTGCTCGCCGTCCCCGTGATAGCCCGCGCCCAGCGTGCCCCGGCAGCGGCGCCGCCCCTACTGCCGCTCAAGGTCATCGATCCGCAGTACATGAATCGGTCGGCCAATGCCTGCACGGACTTTTTTGATTTCGCCGACGGCACCTGGCTTGCGCGCGACACCATCCCAGCCGCGTATGCATCGTCGGGTGTTGGGCGCGACATGAGCGACCGCAATCAGCTCGTCGTGCGCTCGGTGCTCGACGAGGCGATGGCAAAGCGCAGGTCGCTTCCGGCGCAGAGTACAGAGCGCAAGCTCGGCACGTTCTACGGTTCGTGCATGGATTCGACGGCCGCCGAGCAGGCGGGCATCACGCCGCTCACGCCGACGCTCGGCGCGATTGACGCCATCGACTCTCGCGCCTCGCTATTGCACGAGATCGCTGTTCTCCAGATGGAGGGGGCGGACGTCGCATTCTCCTACGGCGCCGGCGTCGATATCCATGACGCTGCGCACTACCTCGGCGGCTTCGACCGCGGGGGATTGGGCATGCCCGATCGCGACTACTACCTCAAGACCGACCCGGCGTCCGACTCCATGCGCACCGCCTACGTGGAGCACATCACGCGTTTGCTGACACTGGCCGGCGCCGATGCGGCGCGAGCGCGTGCGCAGGCTGGACGCATTCTCGCGCTCGAGACCGAGCTCGCCAAGGCATCGATGGAGCGCGTCGCTCGCCGCGACCCTTCCGCCGCGGACCACCCGATGGCGCTCGCGCAGTTTCACGCAATGACGCCGAACGTCGATTGGGTCGCGTACTTCCACGACGTCGGGCTCTCCGTGCCGGTGAAGAAGGTCAACGTCGCCGAACCTGACTTCTTCAAGCGGCTCGACGCTCTGGTGACGCAGACGCCGATCGACGACTGGAAATCGTACCTGCGCTATCACGCCATCTCCGACGCATCGCCCTGGTTGAGCAGTCCGTTCGTCAACGAAAACTTCTCGTTCTCGTCACGCTTTACCGGCGCAAAAATGCTGCTGCCGCGATGGAAGCGCTGTCTCCAGACCACCGACAATATGATCGGTGAAGCGCTTGGCCAGGCGTACGTTGCCAAGACCTTTCCGCCCGCGGCGCGGGCGCGTGCCAAGGCGTTGATCGACGACATCCGCACCGCGTTCGGGCAACGTGTTCGCAAACTCGACTGGATGTCGGACACGACCAAGAAGCAGGCGCTCACGAAGCTGTCGCTGATGCACGAGAAGGTTGGGTACCCCGACACCTGGCGGGATTACTCCAAGCTCGAGTCGGTTGAAGGACCGTTCGTCCTCAACGTGGCGCGCGCCAGTGCATTCGAGTGGAAGCGCACGATCAACCGGCCGGGCGCGAAGGTCGATCTGACGGAATGGGACATGACCGTGCCCACGGTGAACGCATACTACGACCCGACCAAGAATGAGATGGTCTTTCCTGCCGGCGCACTCGCGCCGCAGACGTTCGACCCCAAAGCCGACGATGCGGCCAACTACGGTTCGCTCGGCGGAAGCTGGGCGGGGCACGAGCTGACGCATGGTTTCGACGACGAGGGTCGGCACTTCGACGCCAAGGGCAACCTGCGCGACTGGTGGACGTCGAGCGATTCCGTTCACTTCACTCAGGAAGCGCAGAAAGTGGTGGATCAGTTCAACGGGTACGTGCAGATCGACACCTTCCACGTGAACGGCAAACTCACGCTCGGTGAGAACATTGCCGACTACGGCGGATTGCTCACGGCGTACGATGCGCTGCAGCTCGCGCTCAAACGCAACGGCCGGCCTGGCGCGATCGACGGGCTCACGCCCGAACAACGCTTCTTCGTCTCCTACGCGCAGAGCTGGCGCAGCCACACGCGGCCCGAGGCGATGAAGAACCGTGTCACCGTCGATCCACACGCGCCGGAGCGCTGGCGCGTGAACGGCCCGCTGTCGAACATCCCGGCATTTGCCGCCGCCTTCGGCTGCAAGGCTGGAGATCCGATGGTACGGCCCGCCTCGGTCACACCGCGCATCTGGTGAGCGGACATGCCGAAGACCGATAAGCGCATCGACGCGTACATCGCCACCTCCGCCGACTTCGCCAAGCCGATCCTCCTGGAAGTTCGCGCGCGCGTACACCTGGCCTGTCCCGATTGTGAGGAAACGGTCAAGTGGGGCATGCCGGCGTTCATGTATCACGGCATTCTCTGCATGATGGCCGGCTTCAAGCATCACGCAACGGTAACGTTCTGGAAAGGAAGTCGCGTGGTGGGCGATGCGGCGAACAACGAGGCGATGGGGCAGCTCGGCCGCCTGACGACGGTATCCGATCTTCCATCAAAGAAAGTGTTTACCGGCTGGGTGAAGCAGCTGATGGCGCTCAACGAGGTCGGCGGCACCGTTGCGGTCCCAGCGAAACGGACGAACCAGGCGAAGCGGGCGAAGAAGCCGACCGAGATTCCGGCGTATTTCCTTTCGGCGCTCAGCAAGAACAAGAAGGCTCACGCCACCTTTGAGAGCTTCCCTCCGAGCCAAAAGCGTGAGTACGTTGAATGGATCGCCAGCGCCAAAGGCGAGGACACGCGCGCGCGCCGACTCGCACAGGCCATCGAATGGATGTCCGAAGGGAAGCCGCGAAACTGGAAGTACATGTAACCGACGCCTCCGTGCATTGGACTGGAGCCGTTCTCTACTCCGCTCCGCCTGCCGGAATAGGCATCCGAAAGACGTAGGATGCTTTCACGAAGAACGAATCGCTCGTCCGGCGCAGTCGTTGAAACGCCAAGGGATCCGGTTCGTCGAGACTGCCGCCGTAGCCGAGGAAGAACACCGTGCCCGGCGCCGGCCGGTACGAGAACAGCCAATCCGTGCGCAGGATGTTGCTCGAGCTCTGCGTCGACGGCGTCTGGGATGGCCCCAGCAGGAGGATCTGTCCCGTATGCGGATCCCGCAGCGGTTCCCGGTTGGTGGCGGTGTACTGGGACACGACCCGCACGAACACCGGGCGGGCGAGCTGGTACTCTATCTTGAGCCGTGGGATCCGCGTGAACGTGGACAGCTCGCCGTCGATCCGGCGCGTCAGCGCGCTACTCACGTACGTCGCGCTCACGCGGAGGCGTGAGCTCGGACGCAGGTCGAGGGACGCGCTGTAGTCCATCCGCCGCACGCGCGAGGTCTCGATGAAATCCACGTCGTTGCCCGTCGTCGCTTCTGCCGACGCGGCGAACTTCTGGAACTGCGGTGTCGAGATGCTGAACTGGCTCGTGAGCGTTTCTACGCGGTTGTTGGGCGTGAAGGTGTACGCGCTTGGATCGAACGCGTATGTGGAAATTTTCGGCGTAACGCCCACGCTCCAGCCGCCGCGTACCGTGAGCTCCATTGCCGCCGATGCCTTGTCCTCGAGCAGACTGCGAGCGCTGAAGAAATCACCGTAGTTCCACAGGCCGGTTACCGTGCCGAACACGTTGAACCGCTCGACGACTGCGCCCGGCTGCCCGTACCATGTGTAGCGATTGGAGGCGTTCGGCTCTACGAACCCGGTGCGCGGAACGAAGCCGTTGTCGGCGCGGAAGTCCTTGTCGATGCCGATCACGTTGTAATGGAAGCCAAAGCTGCGTCCCGTTCCATCGAGCACGGCTTCCCACATTGGTCCGCGTTGTGTCGCGCCGTTGGTATCTGTCATCGATTCGGCGAGCTGGAACTGCGCGAAATACTTTCCGCCGAACACGATGTGCGTGTCGCCGCCAAGGAGCCGGTTTGTCCGCCCGTTGCTGACGCGGTCGCTGTACAACAGACCTGCCAACGACTGTTCGCCAAAGTTCTGAGCCAGCCGGACGATGTCCGCCATCGGCTTACCAGATCCGTTGGCCGACGGTGCTTCGTCGAGTGCCGACAGCAGCGCGACGTCGGCGCGTCCGACCTTGCCGGTGAGCTTGAGCGCGGCGTCGGGACGCACGATGGTGCGCGTGTAGACGAGTGTGTTTGGCACGTTGAACTGGTCGAGCGCCTCGACGAAGAATGGGCGCTTCTCCGGGTAGAACAGCGCGAACCGCTCATCCGCCGCGATCTGCGTTGCGTCTGCCTCCACTTGCGAGAAGTCGGGACGCACCGTGCCGTTCAGCACCGCGTTACTTCCCATCGTCCAACGCAGATTACCACCGACCTGCGGATCCGCCTTATAGGTCCATCCTGGTGTCGTGGCGCAGCAGGGACTCCCGTTCACCGTGTTCGTCACCTCCGGATTCAGCTCGACGAGCTGGCCGTGCTGCAGACCGTGGAGATCCGTGAGCCGCCCCGCTTGCGAGATGAACGATGCTGACGCGCGTATGGCCGGTGTCCATGTCTCTTCGTATCCACTGTGCTGGACATGGCGATCGATCTGGATACCCCAGCGCTGCACCGCGGCGGACCGATAGCGCAGACTGTTGAACGGAATGCGGATCTCCACCTCGTATCCCCAGTCCTCGACGTGTCCCTTGGATTGCCAGACAAAGTCGGCGCTCAGATCGTTCTGCCCTGGCTCGACGTTCGAGCCGGGAATGAATCCGCCCGCTTCGCTCTTTGTGCCGTCGGCCTGCACGCCCAGCGGGTTGACGATGAATACCAGCGCGCGATTGCGCTCATCGAACGTGTCGAGATGAATCTCGACGTTGTCATCGGCGCTCACCCGGTCGCGATCGGCAAGCGTGGCCGACACGCTGCCTTTGGATTGAAAGGCGCGAACGCCGAAATAGATCGCATCTGCCGAATACCAGACGCGCACCTCTGTAGAGTCGGGCGCCGGGCGGCCGTCGGCCGGGTGGTACAGCGAAAACCCCGTGAGCAGCGCCGCTTGCTGCCACACGGGCTCGTCGAGTCGTCCGTCGATAGTGACGTCGGCCTGGATCTTTGGCGGTGCCAGCGTGATCTGTCCGGCGCGGCCGTTGTAGACGGGGGACGCCGACGCCGACGCCGACGGCGACGGCGACGGCGCGCTCGCGGCGAGCTGGAACGCGACGAGAAAGGGAATCAGCATCCGGTTGCCAGCACGCTCGTGAGTACATAGCCGACACGGCGCTCCGTGCGGAGGTGCGGCGTCGTTACGGCTGCGCTCAGCTTTTGCCGCAGTCGGCTCACGGTGGTGTCCACCACGTTCGTCTGCGTGTCGAATTGAATGTGCCACACACGCTCGAGCAGATCGGACCGTGTGACCATCTGCTCCGGGCGCAGCATGAAATGTTCGAGCAAGCGGTACTCCGTGGGACTGACGGTGAGTGGATTGCCGCGGGCGCGGACCACGTGGTGGAGGCGGTCCATCTCCAGCTCGCCAACGATCAGCGCGTCCATGGTCGTCGCCCCACCGCGTCGAAGCGCGGCACGAACTCGTGCCCGCAGCACCCCGTTCGCGACTGGCTTTATAAGGTAGTCGTCGGCGCCGGCATCGAGCCCGGCGATGGTGCCTTCGTCATCCGCGCGAGCACTGATGATGATGATAGGCATGGATTTGCCGCCACGACGGATCTCGTGAATGACGCTCAGCCCGCTCCCGTCTGGCAGCTCGAGATCGACCAGAGCGAGATCGTAGTCCATCGACAGCGCGAGCGTACGCCCTGCCTCCGCAGTCAATGCGATGTCGACCGCGTGATCGGCTTCGGTCAGCACCTTCGCGACCCAGCGCGATACTGTCTCGTCGTCGTCGATGACCAGAATTCTCATGAACCAGTGCGAGAAAGTGGGGCCGAGTCTCACAAAACTGTGAGCAGGATTTTAGCTCGCTGTAAGCTGCTGCACAAAAGATCGGCCGATTCTCATGCACGGACGCGCCGGTTGCGTGTCCGATCGCGGTAGCGTGCTCTGACATCTCTCGAGCCTTCGCCCGCGAGGCAATGTACTGAATACTGCTCTCATTCATTCGGGGCTAGACCATGCAGTGGTTCGCCAACTTGCCGATCCGCACAAAGCTTGGGAGCAGTTATACCGGGCTTGCACTACTCGCCGCCCTCGTCGGCGCGATCGGGACCACACAGATTCGTCGCGTACAACAGGCTGGTGCCCAGCTGTACTCTCATGTCACCGTGCCAGTCGCGTGGGCCGGCGACCTGCAATCATCGTTCAGAGCCATGCGCGTCTCGTTACGCGACGCGGTGCTCGCCGATGCGCCAGCCGAACGCGATGCGGCATTGACCAAGTCTACAGCGTATAAGGTGAGGTTCGACTCGGTGAGCGGCTTGTACGGTGCGAACCTGGCCGACGCCGAAGACAGCACAGCCTTCGGGGCGTTCCAAGCGATGGAGGCTCGCGCCGAGCCTTATCGCATTGCGGCGGCGGAAGCGGCGCGCGCCGGACGCCGCGACGATGCAATGCGGTCGCTCACGGATCCGGCGAACCCTGCCGCGCTGGCCGACAGTGCACTCCAGCAGCTCGTCGTTCTCAATTTGCGGCGAGCCAAGAGCAGCGCCGAATTGAACGCCGCGGTCGCCCGACAAGCCAGTTGGATGATGATTGTCACGAGTCTTCTGGCCGTCGGGATCGCGGTGGCGCTTGGCTTCTGGGTGTCCGGACTGATCTCCCGACCGTTGGGACGGCTCACTCAGGCGGCGAACGCGTTGGCGACGGGCGACCTCGATCAGACTATCGTGATCACCGGTCGCGACGAGGTTGCAGTCCTCGGCGCGTCGTTCAATTCCATGATCGCGTCGCAGCGCGAGCTTGCCGCGGCGGCCGCGCGAATCAGCGTTGGCGATCTGTCACAGGCCGTCGTCGTGCGCTCATCGCAGGACTCGCTCGGACAGGCGTTTGAGAAGTTGCGCACCACGATCTTCACGCTCGTCGAGAGGGCGCGTGCATTGGCCACGGCCGGACGCGAGGGACGGTTGTCCGCCCGAGGTCAGACGGCGGGTTTCAGCGGCGCCTACCTGGAACTGATGCAGGGCATGAACGACACGCTCGATGCGGTTGTCTCGCCGATGGCCGAAGCAGCCGCCGTGCTAGACAAATGGGCTGCCTGCGACCTCCGCGCGCGCATCGAGGGCGACTACCGCGGCGACCACGCCCACATCAAGACCGCGATGAACGCCACTGCCGACGCGCTCGGCACCACCTTGATCCAGGTCACCACGTCGGTGCAACAGGTCTCAGCGGCGAGCGATCAGATTGCCACCGGTGGACACTCGCTCTCCGAGGGCGCCACGCAGCAGGCGAGTTCGCTGGAAGAGGTTGCCGCCACGCTCCAGGAGATCTCGGCCATGACGCGACAGAACGGCCTCGCACGCGCAGGATGCGCGGACGATGGCCCAACAGGCGGGGGAGAGCGCGTCGGCCGGTGTGGCGAGCATGAACGACCTGACCGCCGCGATGCTGTCGATCCAGCAGTCGGCCGACCGAACGGCCACCGTCGTGAAGACGATCGACGAGATCGCGTTCCAGACGAATCTGTTGGCGCTGAACGCCGCGGTCGAAGCAGCGCGCGCCGGCGAGGCCGGAAGGGGCTTTGCCGTAGTCGCGGAAGAAGTCCGCGCGTTGGCGAGGCGCGCCGCCGACGCGGCCAAGCACACGACGGAGCTGATGGAGGAGTCCGCTGCCCGCGTCGAGTTCGGTGTCGCCCGAAATAGCGAAGTACTGGCACACCTTGAATCGATCAACCAGCAGACACACAAAGTCGGCGAGGTCGTCGCCGAAATCGCCGCGGCCACCGCGCAGCAAGCGGATGGCATTCGCCAGGTGAACGCCGCGGTCGATCAGGTCAACATCGTCACGCAGAACGTCGCCGCGAATGCCGACCAATCGGCGAGCGCCGCGCATGCGTTGTCCGACCAGGCCGCAACCATGCACAACCTCATTGGAGCCTTCCAATTGCGCGCCGACGGTGCTCCCACTTCAACTGTGGATGCATCCGGCCGATACTCATCAATACGGTCTGTGTCATCCCGTCGGGACACGAGACACGGGACACGAGACACGAGACGCGGGACACGGCTGCTCGCACCGGCCGGCGTGGCGGACTGAATCACGCAGCCCTTCGCCCACCCGCCAGGCTCAAGAAGAAGCACACTGCCGCGACGGAGACGATCATCGGCCCCGGCTGCCGACCGCCTCGCGCTGCCAGCCACGCACCAGTAATGGTGGAGAGGACGGCGACGGCGACCGACCAAGCCAGCATACCCGTGAGGTTGCGCGCCAGCCGCCGAGCAGTGGCTGGCGGAATGATCATCAACGATCCCATGAGCAGCGCGCCCAGGAAGCGCAGCCCAAGTGCCACCGTCAGCGCGAACGCCAACAGGTAGAGCAGGTTGAGGCGATTGACCTTTATGCCGGTGGTCCGCGCGATGTCCGACGAGAGAAAGAGCACGATCAACCGGTCGCGGGCGAGCAGCACGAAGAGGACGACCATGGCCGCGCCGCCCAGGCCGGCGAACAGTTCGGCGCTCGATAACGTGCCCGGTGCGCCGAACAGGGCGTCCATCAATTCCTCGCCCGTGGAGAGCATCGCGCCGAGCGCCAGGGCGGTTGAAAACACGACACCGATGACCGTTTCGGTGGCGAGGCGCGTTCGGCGCTCGAGGGTCCAGATGAGCAGCGCACCGGCGACGAGTGCGACGAGCGCGCCAACGAGCGGATCCAGACGGAGCAGCAGGGCGACCCCGATGCCCGGCAGGGCCACGTGCGACAGCGCGTCCGCCGCGAGCGTCATACGCCGCATCAACCCGAACGCCCCGATGAGACCGGCGGCCACGGCCATCGATGCCGAGAGCGCGACCGCACTAGCGGGAAGGGCCGTCATGCACGAACACTCCTACGGGATCGCCGTACACCTCGGCGAGCACCTCCGGCGTGAGGATCTGACGTGGGATGCCGAAACAAGTGTGCTCGCGTGCCAGGCAGAGGACGTTGGTCGCGAATCGAAACACCACGCTCAGATCGTGCGAGATCATGAGCGCGGTGACCCCATCGGCCTGCAACCGCCGGATCGTATCGTTCAGACGCTCCTGTCCCGGCTCGTCGACGCCGGTCGTCGGCTCGTCGAGCAGCAAGACCGTGGGATCCGCCAGCAGCGCGAACGCCATGAGTAAACGTTGAAATTGTCCGCCCGACAACGTCCCCAGCGGCTTCTCGAGCACTACGGGCAGCAGTCCCACGCGCGCCAGCGCCGGCGCGACGCACGACAGTGACGCCGACGCCAGGCGCGCGCGGGCCTCCAACAGGTCCCGCCCAGTGACCGGAAGATCGCGCTCGAGATCGAGCTTCTGCGGGACGTAGCCAAGACGCGTCCCCGGCGCCCATCGGATGATCCCCGACGAGGGCAGCGAGCCAATGAGCGCACGAACGAGCACGGTCTTGCCCGAGCCGTTTGGCCCGATCACGGCCAGGGACGTGCCCGCCGGCACCGCGAATGACAGATCGCGAATGATGTCGGTGCCGCCGAGCCGAACGAACAGATGCTCGACTTCGAGCGCGTTCCTGTTCAGCAAGCAGTCGCCGGGGTGTCCCGCATGCGGCGCGTCATGGTATTGGCGTGATCGTTTCGCGTGGCTGCGAGACCTGCTCCAGCACCTGCTGAACCTGCTGTGGCTGCGTCGGCCCGAGCGTGGTCGCCAGGTCCGCCTGTGCGATGATCCCCACGAGATGGTTGTCCTCTGACACGACGGGGATCCGCCGCACCTGATCGCGTTTCATGAGCGAGAGGGCGGTCTCGACGTCGTCATCCGGCCGCACCGTGTCGATTGGCCCCTTCGTCATGTGGTCGCGGATCACACAGGACGGGCTGTGCTGCTTTGCCACGCAGCGTACGGAGATGTCGCGGTCGGTGATGACGCCGACCAGACGCATCGATTTGGTATCGTCCACGACGGGAATGAGCCCGACGTCGACGTCGCGCATGAGCTCGGCCGCCCGGGAGATCGGTTCGCCGGGCGTGACGGCGAGTGGATTGGAGGTCATGATGTCTCGCGCTTTCATGTGGTGCCTCGTGGTTGTGGTTTGCCAGCGACCCACGATACGCGCCTGTCATTATTCTGGCGTCGGGGTCCGGCGTTGCGAGTTCAGGCTTCTCCCGACGCGCGCACGCAGGCACGGGCCGCATGGTGTACCTGACCACACAGGCAAGGGGGGGACCATGCCCAAGCGGTTCATCGACCGAGCAGACGCAGGCCGCAAGCTGGCCGCGTTGCTCGGCCATTTGAAAGATGAGAATGTCATCGTGCTCGGCCTTCCGCGCGGTGGGCTGCCGGTGGCGTATGAGGTGGCGCACGCGCTTGGCGCACCGCTCGACGTCCTCAACGTGCGCAAGCTCGGGGTTCCCTGGCACGAGGAGCTTGCGATGGGTGCGATTGGCGCGGGGAAGGTGCGCGTCCTGAACAACGACATCATCATGGCAAGCGGTGTCACGAGCGATTTGCTCGAGGAGGCGACCGCGCTCCAGCGGCTGGAGCTCGACCGCCGCGAGCGTCTCTATCGCAACACCCGCCCTGCTCCGGTGCTCCACGGGCGAACGGTCGTGTTGGTTGACGATGGGATCGCGACCGGCGCCACCGTGCGGGCCGCCATTGCCGTCGTCCGCGCCCAGCAGCCGGCGAGGCTGGTGCTCGCTGTTCCAGTCGCGCAACTGTCAGTGGTCGCCGAGCTCCGTCGCGAAGGGGACGAGCTCGTCTGCGTCGTTACCCCGGGCGACCTCTACGCGATCGGAATCTGGTACGACAGCTTTCCGCAGGTGCTGGACTCAGAAGTGCAGAGGATACTCGCGCGGGCGACGGTTGGACTCTCGGCGTCTGCATCAGCACAGTTGGTCGAGGGGGACGGGGAAGAGGCGGTTCCCGTCAGCTGAACGTTCATCCATCCATCTCGGGGAGGATCGATGAAGTGGTCGTGGAAGGTGGCCAAGATCGGCGGCATCGATCTGCGAATTCACGCGACGTTCGTCATCCTGCTCGCGTGGCTGGCACTCGTGTCCTATCGTCAGACCGGCACCGTCGCGGGCGCGGCACAGGGGCTGATCTTCACGATCGCGTTGTTCGCGTCCGTCGTGCTGCACGAGTTCGGGCACGCGCTCACGGCCCGGCGGTTTGGCGTACCGACACGCGACATCACACTCCTCCCCATTGGTGGCGTCGCACGACTGGAGTTCATTCCGGAAAAGCCGAAGCAGGAACTGGCCATCGCGCTAGCGGGGCCGGCCGTCACGCTCGGCATCATCCTGATCCTCTACATCGTGGTAGGTCTGCTCGGCTTGCCGGCGACGCTCACCAACGAGACGCTCCAACATGGCGGGGGCCGCGCGCTGCCCGCCCAGCTCATGTGGGTGAACATCTCGCTGCTCGTGTTCAATCTGCTGCCCGCATTCCCCATGGATGGCGGCCGAGTATTGCGCGCCGCGCTCGCGTTGCGCACTACGTATCTGCGCGCCACCGAGGCGGCGGCTCGCGTCGGACGCGCCTTTGCGCTGCTGTTCGGGATCGTCGGGTTGTTCTACAACCCATTTCTCGTCGTGATCGCATTGTTCGTGTGGCTGGGCGCAGCCGCGGAGTCCACCGGCCTGCAGGAACGCTCCTTTCTGTCCGGCGTGACGGTGGATCGCGTAATGATTCGAGATGTGGAAACGCTCGAGCCCACCGACACGCTTGACGTGGCGCTGCATCACGTGCTCGCCGGATTCCAGCACGACTTCCCCGTGGTCGTCGAGGGCCACGTGATTGGCGTGTTGACGCGCGGAGCCCTGCTCGCCGGCCTGGCGCGACTGGGACGAGATTCGCGCGTCGCCGACGCCATGGATGAGTCCTTTAGTACCGCGACGCCGCACGAACCCGTGGCGCGGGCGTTGGCACGCTTGCGCGAATGTCACTGTCACACGTTGCCGGTGCTCGCGGATGGACACTTGGCGGGCGTGGTCACGTCTGACAACGTCGCCGAGTTTGTCATGATCGAAGGCGCACTGGGGGCGGGCAAAGCCTGATCGCGCCGGGGGCATATACCGACGCTCGGAAGATCGGCTGCCACACACCTTCCAGTCACCAGGAGGTGGATCATGTTGCGGCTGCGCGAGATCATGTCGACCGATGTCCTCACCGTCTCTCCGGAAACATCGGTGCGTGAAGCGATGGAACTGTTGGGTCGAAACCACGTGAGTGGCGCCCCCGTTGTGAGCGGTGGACGGCTGATTGGCGTCGTCACGGGCAATGACCTCATGACATTCGCCAGCGCGCTGTCTGGCGTGCCGACGCAGCGAGATCCCTACCGCGATGACTCGGACGTCTGGGGTGATGCATCGGTCGAAGAGGATGTGGAAGATGAACGCGAGCCGGCGAGCGCGTACTTCTCGGACATGTGGGACGATGTCGGTGCGGATGTCGCGGAGCGCATGACGAGCGTGGATGGCCCCGAGTGGAACGCCCTCGAGGAGCACGACGTGAGCGAGGTCATGACGCGCGCACCGTTGAGCACCCTATCGGCCAACGCCGATACCGCCGCCGCCGCCGAGTTGATGAACCGCAAAGGCATCCATCGCGTGCTCGTCACCGATGGCGACAGTCTCGTTGGGCTCGTCAGCGCCCTGGACATTGCCAGGGCCGCGGCAGACCATAAGCTCGCCGTGCGGACGTACGTCTTCAACCACGACAAGGACTTCGGCCGGGGCGACTAGCTCGTTCAGACCCCTCCGCTGACGACGACGAGGTCATGATTGATGTCTGACGGTACGGTCGAGGAGCAGGTCGTCGCCGTCGTTCGCGATCTGGCGCGCGAACTCGGCGGCGATCGCGCCGCGAACGCCGTGACGCCTACCGCGTCGCTCGAACGGGACATCGGACTGGGTAGCCTGGAACGTGTCGAGCTCCTGATGCGCCTGGAGGCGGCGTTGCAGCGCGAGCTCGCCGACAGCTTTCTCCTGCTCGAGACGGCGCGCGACATCGCGCGCGCGCTTCCACACGCTCCGCCGCTGCGCGGGGCCGGCCCCGGCGTTGCGGCGCCGACTCCCGCTCCCGCTGCCGCGCTTCAGACGGGCGACCTCCCAACACTCGTCGAGGCACTCCGTACCCGCGCGACGGCCGAGCCGGCGCGCGTCCACGTATTCCTGTATGGCGAGGCCGGCGCTCAGCGAGTGACCTACGCCGAGCTCTGGGATGGTGCCATGAGAATTGGCGCGGCGCTGTCGGCACGCGGCGTCAAGCGCGGCGAAACGGTCGCGATCATGCTGCCCACGGGGCTCGACTTCCTTCAGTCCTTCATGGGTGTGCTCGCCGCGGGCGGCATTGCCGTGCCGCTGTATCCGCCGGCCCGTCTCGATCGCATCGGCGAATACCTCCAGCGTCAGGCGGGCATTCTCGCCAACGCCGAGTCTGGCGTGCTCATCGCCATGCCCGAGGCAACGGGCGTGGCACGATTGCTCCGGCACGAGGCACCAGCGCTCCACACCGTGGTCACGGCCGACGCGCTGCGGACCAGCGCCGATCCGATTTCGCCGTCCGTAGGCCAGGGCGCGGACCCTGTGCTCATCCAGTACACGTCCGGCAGCACGGGCGACCCGAAAGGGGTGCTGTTATCGAATGACAATCTGCTAGCCAACATTCGCGCGATTGCGGCGGGCGTGGAGATGGTCCCCACCGACGCCGCCGTGAGTTGGTTGCCGCTCTATCATGACATGGGGCTTATTGGCACCTGGCTCAACGTCATGGTGCACGGCCTTCCGCTCACGCTCATGTCGCCGCTCACTTTTCTCGCCCGGCCGGAGCGCTGGCTGTGGGCCATCCATCAACAGCGCGCCACGCTCTCCCCCGCGCCGAACTTCGCCTACGAGTTGTGCGTGCGGAAGATCCGCGACGAGTCGCTGACGGGGCTGGATCTTTCGTCGTGGCGATTGGCGTCGAACGGATCGGAACCGGTGAGTGCGGCAACGATCGATCGGTTCACTCGTCGGTTCGAGCGCTACGGTTTTCGCCGCGAAGCGATGTTTCCAGTCTACGGACTCGCCGAGTGCGCGGTGGCACTTTCGCTCCCGCCGGTGGGACGCGCGCCGCGCATCGATTCGGTCGAGCGTGAGCCGTTCGCTCTCGACGGGCGCGCGCTGCCGGCGACGAACGACAGCATCGCCCCCCTGCATTTCGTTTCCGTCGGACGTCCACTCCCCGAGCATGAGGTGCGGTTGATCGATGACGGCGGACACGACGTGGCCGAACGCGTGGTCGGCCGGCTGCTGTTCCGCGGCCCGTCGTGCATGGCCGGCTACTATCGGAATCCGGCGGCCACTGCGCGCGTCATGTCGCCTGATGGCTGGATCGACAGCGGCGACCTGGCGTATCGATGTGCGATCTGACGGAGAGGGCGAGCTCTACATCACCGGGCGTGTGAAGGATCTCATCATCAAGGGCGGCCGCAACCTGGTGCCGCAGGAGATCGAGGACGTGGTCGGCGGAATCGACGGCATTCGCAAGGGATGCGTGGCAGCGTTCGGCATCGCCGACGAAACGAGCGGAACCGAGCGTCTGATCGTGCTCGCCGAGTCGCACACCACGTCGAGCGACGAGCGCGACCGGCTGGAGCACGAGGCGATCGCGCGTGTCGCGAGCCAGGTCGGGCTGCCGCCCGACGTCGTATGCATCGTGCCGCCGGGCGTGGTGCCCAAGACGCCGAGCGGTAAGATCCGGCGCGCGGCGGCGCGCGAAGCGTATGAGGCGGGACGCATCAGCGGCCGACGCCTCGTACCGTTCAAACTCCGCCTCGGCCTAGCGCTGGGAGCGGTCGCGCAGACGGCGCGCCGGGTGGCACGGCGGGTGGGGCGCGTGCTGCAGGCGACCTATCTCATTGCCGTCTGGAGCCTGGCGCTCGCTGCTGCTCGGGCCGCTGTTTCTCGTGCTCATATACGCCGTGCCGGAGGGGCAGCCCGTGCGTTGGTTGTGCCGGCTCATGGCGCGTATTGCGCTAGCGATCAGCGGCTGTCGCGTGGAGCGCGAGGGCGCGGAGCACCTGCCGCCGCGCGGCCCGGTGGTGCTGGTGACGAACCACACGTCGTATGCGGACACGCCGGTCCTCCTCACCACGCTGCCCATGGACTTCGTGTTCGTGGCGATGACCGAGATTCTCTCCTGGCGCGTGATCGGCGCGATCGCGAGGCGTGGCCGGCACATTACCGTCGATCGTTGGCACGTTGAGCAGAGCGTCGCTGACGCGCAGTCGATCGAGCAGCGACTCCGCGGCGGGGAGGCGCAGCTCGTTCTTTGCGGAAGGCGGATTCTCCGGCGTGCGTGGATTGCGGCCGTTCCGGCTCGGCGCTTTCGAGACCGCCGTCTCCGTGGGCGCGAGCGTCATCCCGATCGCGCTGAGCGGCTCGCGACAAGTGTTGCCGGCCGACACGCACATTCCGCATCCGGGGATCGTGCACGTCTGGATCGGCGAGCCGCTTCGCGCCACGGAATCAGGCTGGAAGGGAGCGGTCGATCTGCGGAATCGGGCGACGGCCGCCATCGCCGAGCATTGCGGCGAGCCGCGTTTGGAGGCGGCGGCTGTGTCGCGACTGCGCGATCCGACGTAAACGCCCGTCTGCCTTCCAGCTAGCCCCGTGGCTTCTTCCCGCCGCGCTCCGCCTGGCTATCCTCCAGCGTTTGCAGCGTCTGCTGCATCTCGCGCACGACTTCCCGCTGTTCATGCTGATCGCGTTCGAGCGCCTGTAACTCCTTGCGCGCCGCCTCGGCCTGCTTTCGCGAGTTCTCCGCGATGTCCCGTGCTTCCTCCGCGGTCTGGCGTGCTTCCTCGGCGACCGCGCGTGCCGATTCCGCCGTTTTCCGGATCTTCTCCGCTTCGACGCGCCGTGCTTCGATTTCGGCGCGGTGCTCCTCTGCCATCCGCCGAGAATCCTCCTCGTGGCGGCGCTCCCGTTCGCCTGACGTTCGTTCCTCCTCGGCAATGACGCGCTGTTCCTCGGCGGGCGTGGCGGCGCCGTTTCCCAGACCTCCGGAGGGGTGGTTGCTGATCATGATTGCGTGATCCTCATCGTGAATGGTGCGGAGAAGGTCAGCGCTTCGCCCACGATCACCACAGGCGAATGCGCACTCAATGGCCGCGAACGCCGACTGCGGCGGTTGCGGGGGGCAGGTATCGTCGGAGCGTTCAGCTCCCACCTGGAGACGTCAATGTTCAAGAGCATACTCGTTCCACTCGACGGCTCGGCCCTCGCCGAGGAGGCTATTGGCATTTCGGCGGCCATCGCACGCGCGTCGGCTGCGGCGATTGATGTCACGCTGGTGCATCAGCCCTTCCCGTTCGCCGGTTTCAACGACGGCCCATGGAATGCCGAGCAGTGGAAGGACGAAGAGAAGTACCTCGCATCCACCGCGGTCGAGATCGAGACCGGGGCAGCGGTCCCGACCACGCACGCGGTGGTCAGTGGCGAGTGCGTCGAGATGATCTGTGCGCGCGCGCACGACGTGCGCGCGGACCTCATCGTGATGACGTCGCACGGTCGAACGGGCATCAGCCGCGCCTGGATCGGCAGCGTGGCGGACGGGGTTATACGGCGCTCCGCCGTTCCCGTCCTGATGCTCCGTGCGGCGAAGACCAAGGGTGCGCGCCGCGCGCCGCGCAAGCTGTTCAAGCGGGTATTGGTGCCGCTCGACGGATCTGCGCTTGCCGCGAGTGCGCTCGGGCCGGCGTGCGATCTCGCACGCTGCAACGACGCGCGGCTGTTCCTCCTGCGGGTGGTGCAGCCGGTGCCGCTCATCATCACGGACGTAGGCATGCCGTACGCAGCGACGCCGTTCATCCCCGATGACGCCGCGACGCGGCCCCTCGTGGCGGAGGCGAAGAAGGAAATGGCCGCTGCCGTCAGCTCGCTTGCCGAGCGCGGCGTCACCGACGTGAAGAGCGAGGTCGTCGTGGATCCCCGGATCGCACAGGCGATCATCGATGCGGCGCACGCCCACGAGGTGGATGCGATTGCCATGTCCACCCACGGCCGTGGTATGTCGCGCCTCGTCATGGGGAGCGTCGCCGACAAGGTCATTCGGGCGAGCGGACTGCCGGTGCTGCTCCGCCGCCCGGTCACCGTGACTGAAGAACCTCGGAATGCGATGTCGGCGAAGGGGGCTGATCGCGTGGGCACACAGACCAGCGGCGTCGCGTAGCCATCCGGCCCAGCAACGCCTCGTTCGCGGCCCGATGATAGTGTGTAACGCATTCATCTTCGCGGCCGCGAACGACCCGTCGGCGGGCGATCGGACCTTTGAGCGACGTGACCACTGTGCACTGCCGCTCGCCGTCGCCACCATCGAAGTAGATCACGACCCAATCGTGTGCGCGGCCCAGCCGGTGTGCGGTAGCCGTGTTTGAGAACAGCGCGGTGTAGTGCCGTGTGCCGCGCATCGTGTGCAGAATGGGGAGCCAGCGTTCGCCCTGGGGATTGTGGCGGAGTGGAGCGATCTTCGGCAAATCGTCCACGCCGCCCCGTTCGCGGTATTCGCGATCGACGTCGAGCAATTCCTCGATCGTGGGGAGCGATACGTCATCTCCGGGCCGCCGGCGCGCCTGCAGCCGCGCCGCCAGCCAGGAGCGAACACTGCGTAACCGCTTATCGCCGAGCCCACTGACGCGCGCCAGCCGCCCGTCATGTGCCGCCGCCTCGAGCTGCTCGAGCGTGTCCACGCCCAGCCAATCGTGAATGCGCTGGGCCCGGGTTGGCCCAATGCCGGGCACCGCGGCGAGCACCGCCACGGGATCACTCTCGCCGCGCAACCGCTCGAGCGTCGAGAGGCGACCCGTGTCCGCGAGCTCACGGACGGCACGCGCCAGCGCCGGTCCAATGCCGGGAAGACGGTCCAGGCCTTCCAGTCCCTCGTTGCGTAACAGATCGCGCACGGGCCGCGACAGACGCCGGACACTCACCGCGCCGCCGCGCCACGCCTGCACGCGATATGGGCTCGCGTGCTGCTCCTCGAGCAGGTTGGCGACTCCGTCCAATTGCGCGGCGATTTCGGCGTTGGATAATGATGCGATGCTCAACAAGGCTCTCGTGGTCGCGGCCATGTATTCCTCCCGACGCACGATATCGCAAGAATGCGTCCGTCGCTGTCGGTGGCCATGAGTCGGGGTGTCAGGATTCTTCAACGATATATTCCTGACGTGACCGCGTGCGTCCACGGACTCCCCTCCTGTGCCGCATGTGCAACTGTATGGTGTGGACTCCACGCCACAGGGAGAGTGTCATGCACGAGACCACGCCAACACTCGTCGCCGGATCGGCCAGCCGCGCACTGGCGGCGTTGGTGGAGCGCCAGCTGGCGCTGCCCTTTGCCGGCTGTACCGTCGAGCGTTTTCCCGATGGTGAGGTGTCGGTGCAGCTCGACGATACGGTGCGCGGGCGCGACGTCATCCTCGTTGCCGCCACGTCCCCGCCGGTGAACGATCATCTCGTGGAATTGCTGGCCATTGCCGACGCGTGCCGGCGTGCCGACGCCGCCCGTATCGTCGCCATCGTTCCGTACTTTGGCTACGCTCGCTCCGACCGGCGCGACGGACGCCGCACGCCGATCATGGCCAGCCTCGTGAGCAATTTGCTCGAGCGCGCCGGCATCGACCACGTAGTCGTAGTGGACGCCCACACCCCGGCGCTCGAGGGCTTCTTTCGGGTTCCGGTCGACAACCTCACCGCGATCCCGGCACTCGCGGAGGCGCTACGCTCGCGCGTGGGCGCGGATGGGGTGATCGTCGCGCCTGATCTGGGTGCCCTTCGACTGGCCAACCGCTACTCAGCGAGCCTGGTGCTGCCCGTCGCGGTTTGTCACAAGCGGCGGACGGGCGGCAGCGAGGTGAGCGTCAGCCGGATTACGGGAGACGTGGCCGGGCGCCGCGCGATCATCATCGACGACATGATCAGTACCGGCGGAACGATTGCCGAGAGCGTGCGGGTGCTGCGCGAGGCGGGAGTGCTACCCGACATCGTGGTCGCGGCAACGCATGCCGTGTTTGCGCCGGGCGCGTTGGAGAAGATGTCCCGCGCCGGTGTCGGCACATTGCTGGTGACCGATAGCATAGAGCCGCGCGGCGACACGACCTCGCGACTCGACGCCGAGGTCGTGTCGATCGCGCCACTCGTGGCCACGGCGATCGGCCACCTCATCAGGGGCGGCTCACTACGCGAGCTCGCCTGACGCCTTCCGCGGGGTCATTTCGACGCGGACACCTTGGTGGAAACGTGCTGAATCTCCCGGTCGAACGCATCGAGTTCTTTCTCGAACGCCGAGCTGTCCACCTTGACCCCTTTCGCGAGATCGGCGGCCAGGTTTCTCATGTCCATGACGGTCGCGTTCGATTCGGATGTGAGCTTGAGGCCGGCGTCGGCAACGGCGCGCTCGAAGTGATCGATGCTCATCGTCAACTCGGCGCTCGCCGCACCGGCGTTGGTGTTGACCCAATCCGCCATCGCGCGCCCGTAGTGATGCTGCGCCTCGGCGAGCTGCATGCGCGCGAATGCGCGGTCCACGGTCTGGACCGACGTCACGCGGCCTCGCGCCACGCGCGTCGAGAGGTTTTCGATTTCGTCGGCTGACTTGGCGAGCGCCGTTTTCGCCGCGCCAGTCGCGCTGTCGGATTGCTGGCGCGCGAAGATTGCAGCCTCATGCAGGCTCGCTGCTGCCTCCTTGTACTTCTTCGCCACGAAGCTGGTGTGCGCGCTGTCGAAGAATCCCTGCGCCTCGCGGCGGGCGCTGATCACTTCTCCCGCCACCGTCGAGGCCTGCGTCTTTGCCGCGGCCACGGCGCTGTCCGCGGCACGTTTTTGTTGCTCCGACGATTGGTTGCATCCCAGCATGCTTCCGGCCATGAGCGCCGCCACGAAGGCGGGTGCTGCAATCCTGGTCTTCATTTGAGCCTCCGTTGAATGGTGCTGAGGAAGCGAACCGACCAAAGGATCTTCAGGATGACGCCGCTGCACTCAGCGATGGCGCGTCTCCCAGGTACCGCTCGAACCAGCGTAGAGCGAGCGCGGCCACGCGGTGCAGCGCGCCAGGCTCCTCGAACAGATGTGACGCACCGGGGACAATCACGAGCTCCTTGGGCGTAGCGGAGAGCCGCTCCAGAGCCGTCTGGTTCATGCCGATCACCGGCGCGTCGTTGCCGCCCACGATGAGCAGCGTCGGCGCCTTCACGTGAGGGAGGTATGGCCCCGCCAGATCGGGCCGTCCGCCCCGCGAAACCACGGCGTGAACGCGCTCCGGCCGGATAGCCGCGGCAACCAGTGCGGCGGCGGCGCCGGTGTTCGAGCCGAAGTATCCGACGGGAAGCGGAGCCGTCGCGGGCTGGGCCTGAGCCCACGCCGTGACCTGCACCAGTCGTTCGGCGAGCAGCGGAATGTCGAACCGCAGCTCGGCGCTCCGTTCGTCGATCACGTCTTCGGCGATCGTGAGCAGATCGAACAGCAATGTGGCGAGCGCGCCGTCGTGCAGCCGGGCCGCCACGCGCTGGTTGCGCCGGCTCAGCCGGCTGCTCCCGCTCCCGTGCGCAAAGATCACCAAGCCCTTGGCATTGGCGGGAATTATGAGATCTCCGGTGAGCGTTACCCCGTTGGCGATCTCGATGATGTGCGTCCCGCTCGTTGCATGAAGTGCCGCAGGCATTCAGCCCCCCGGTGTCGCCCGAACACAAAATCTCAACGGCGATGCACAAACCTTGCCGCTGCGACCGCTTCGCGGCGGTCTTCTTTCCCTACGACGCGCCGATCAATCGCCGACTCCGTGCGGGCGCGGCATCGCACAAATTGTCGCCATCGTTCCGGCGCGCGCTCACACCAGGAATCTCAGATGGGATCGGGTTGGATTCTGACGTTCGCAGCCCTCTTCGGCTGGTTCCAACAGCCGATGCGTGTCGTCGTGAACCTTCCGGCGTACCGGCTGGAGGCGTTCGTCGCCGACTCGCTCGTCCGCACTGCCTCGATTGCGCCGGGAATGCCACGATATCCGACGCCGCGCGGCAGTTTCGCCATCAACAGCATCGAATGGAACCCATGGTGGATTCCGCCGAATAGCCCCTGGGCGGCCAAGGAACGGCCAACGCCACCGGGTCCCACCAACCCCATGGGCCGGGTGAAGCTCAATTTCCGGCCCATGTACTTTCTGCACGGAACACCGGCCGTGAGCTCCATCGGCACCGCCGCGTCGCACGGCTGCATCCGCATGCGGCCCGCCGACGCGATCGATCTGGCCCGCCTGGTCCACCGCTACGGTACTCCGCTGCTCAGCGAAGCCGAGGTCGATCGCCTGGCCGCCGACTCCGTGACGACGCGAGAGCTGGCATTGGACGACCCGATCCCGATCGAGATCCGATACGACCTCGTGGAGATACGCGCCGGACGCGTGCTGGTCTACCGCGACATCTACGGCCTGTCCCGCCGCTCGTTACGTGCCGCCGTGTACGACGCGTTGCTCGCCCACGGTGTCGATACCGCCCGAGTAGACTCGGCGAGCGTTCGACGGCTCATATACCGGGTGCCGCAACGCGGGGCATCGATGGCGCTCGATTCGATCATGGTGTCACGTCAATAGAATCGCGCGTGTCTCGGTGTCTCGGTGTCTCGGTGTCTCGGTGTCTCGTGTCTCGGTGTCTCGGTGTCTCGTGTCTCGGTGTCTCGTGTCTCGTGTCTCGTGTCCCCTCAGACGCCTGCCCCCACGATATCTGACGTGCACTGCGGGCACCGTGTCGCAGCCTTCGGAATTGGCATCGTGCATCGGGGGCATGCCTTCGTGTTGGCCGTCTGTGGCGCCGGCTTGGCGTACAAGCGGCTCACGATGCGCACCACCAGGAACACCGCCGCCGCGACGATCAGGAAGGCGATGACATTGTTGACGAACGTTCCGTAGTTGAGCGTCACGGCCCCTGCCGCCTTTGCCTGGGCGGGCGTCGAATAGGGCGGCGGCACCGTTTCGCTTGCCTTGAGCACCACTAAACGACTGGAGAAGTCCAGCTTTCCGGTGATCAGGCCGATGGGCGGCATGATGATGTCATCGACCAGGGATTTCACGATCGTGCCGAAGGCGCCGCCAATGACTACCGCCACCGCGAGGTCCATGACGTTGCCGCGCATGATGAACGCCTTGAAGTCTTTCCACATCGAGAGGAGCTCCGCTAGAGTGGGTTCTGCGCCCCCAACCTGCGGCGGTTTGGCCGGTCTGCCTATCGGGGAACAGGGAGGGCCGGCCACTACTCCCAGCGCCCCCTCCTTCCGGTGCGTACGAACGACTAGCGCCTTCCGCCAACGCCAAGCACCTTTCCAGCGCACTTCCTCCTGCCAAGTTCCCTAGCGAGGTCCCGTCATGCGGCGTTCATCCGCTATTTGCAGTATCCTGGCCCTCCTGGCCGTCACTCCCGCCGCCAAGCTCCACGCGCAGGGTGATCCGGCCGCCTCCACGCCGGGCCGCAATCCCAGCCAGCCGATCGACGTTGAGTACACGAAGAAGATCAAGGAGTACACCACCGAATCCTTCTTCCTCTCACCGCTCGTCGACTACATGCCGGCCCGCGCCGGCGTGCCGACGCCCACTGCCGTACTCGGCGATATCGCCGGCGCGCCGGGCAAGCTGCCGTACTCAAAGGAGGTCTACGAGTACATGCGCATGCTCGCCAAAGCGCTCCCCGGTCGCGTGCGGGTGTATTCGATCGGCACCACGGAGGAGGGTCGCGAGCACATTGCGGTGGCTGTCGCCTCCGAAGCGCTCATGTCCAAGCTCGACGCGAACAAGGCGGCCTTGGGGAAACTGGCCGACCCGCGCACCATCGGCTTCAACGACAAGCTGGCTGGCGAAATCGCGAACACCGCGGCGCCCGTCTATTACATCACGGGCACCATTCACTCCACCGAAGCCGGCGCGCCTACGGCGTTGATGGAGCTTGCCTATCGCCTGGCGGTGGACGAGAGCCCGTACGTCAAGAACATCCGCGATCATGTGATCACGCTCATCACGCCGATCGTCGAAGTGGACGGACGCGATCGCGTGGTGGACGTCTACAAGTGGAAGCTGGCGCATCCCGGCCTGACCGTGCCGGACGCGGTCTACTGGGGCCACTACGTGCGGCACGACAACAACCGTGACGCCATGGGCATGACGCTCAAGCTCACAGAGAACGTGCTCAACACCTTCGTGGACTGGCACGCGCAGCTCCTGCACGACCTCCACGAGTCGGTGGCGTATCTGTACGACAACACCATTGGCGACGGCCCGTACAACTCCTGGCTCGATCCGCTGCTGACGAACGAGTGGCAGATGATCGGCTGGAACAACGTGCAGGAGATGACACGCTACGGCATGCCCGGCGTGTTCGCCCACGGCACCTTCGACACCTGGTCGCCGGGCTACCTCATGTTCATCGCGGCTACGCACAACGGCATCAGCCGTCTCTACGAGACATTTGGCAACGGGGGATCGGCCGACACGCAGGAGCGCATCCTCGGCCCCAACGACACCCAGCGGAGCTGGTTCAAGCAGGACCCGCCGCTACCGCGCGTGAACTGGTCGCTGCGCAACAACAACAATTACGAGCAGACCGGCTTGCTCGTGTCGCTCAACTACATCGCCAACAACCGGAGACTCATTCTCGAGAACTTCTACGAGAAGAGCAAGCGCTCCATCGCCAAGGCGAAGACCGAAGGCCCTGCTGCGTACATCCTCACGGCCAACGATCCCCGCCCCGGCTCTCAGGCCGAACTGCTGCGCATTCTCCAGAAGCAGCGCGTCGAGATCAGCCGCGCCACCGCGCCATTCACGGTGAACATGCCGGTGAAGGTCGTGGCCGCCGGCGGCCGTGGCGGTCGTGGCGGGCGAGGTGCAGCCCCAGCCGAACAAGCCGGTGCGCCGGCCGAGCCCCGTGCGGCGAGTCCCGCCACCAAGGAGTTTCCGGCTGGGACCTACATCGTACGAATGGACCAGCCGTTCAGCCGCATCGCGGACGCGTTACTCGACTACCAGTACTGGGCGCCGAACGATCCGCAGAAGAGCCCATACGACGACACTGGCTGGACCTTCCCCGAAGGGTTCGCGGTGCAGGCCGTGCGCGTCACCGATCCCAAGGTGCTGACCGCGGCGATGGAGCTGGTGAAGGGCCCAGTCAAAGTGGCCGGCGGCGTGACGGGTAGCGGCAGCACATTCGTCGTGAACGCGAACGGCGACAACGCGCTGGCAACGCTCCGCTACAAGCTCAAGGGCGCCGACATCCAGGCGGCTGAAGAGGCATTCGATGCGGGCGGCACCAAGTACAACCGCGGTTCCTTCATTATTCGCGGGATATCGCAGTCCGACCTCGACGCGGCGGCCAAGGACCTGGGCCTCAAGGTGGCCGCGGTAGCGGCGGCGCCGAGCGTGAAGACCCATCCCGTGCGTGCGGCGCGCATTGTGATCATGCACACCTGGCAGAACACCCAGACCGAAGGCTGGTGGCGCTACGCGTTCGACGCGAACGGCATTCCGTACGACTACCTGAGCACGGCAGACGTCGCGAAGGTCCCTGATCTGAACGCCAAGTACGACGTCATCATCTTTGGCCCAGGCGGCGGCAGCCCGGCGCAGGTGATTCAGGGCATGCCGATGTGGCGCAACCCCATTCCGTGGAAGAACACCCCGGAGACGCCGAACATCGGCACATGGGCTCAGACCGACGACATGCGTCCCGGACTCGGCTGGCAGGGTTTGGAGAACATCGAGCGTTTCGTGAAGAACGGCGGTGTGTACATCGGCGCCGTGGGCTCGAGCCAGTTCGCGATCGAATACGGTCTAACGAACGGCGTGAGCTACAACGTTGCCGCCCGGGGCACGGTGACCGGTTCATTCCTGAGAACCCACCTGGTGGATGATGCATCGCCGATCGTGTATGGCGTTGCGGACGGCATTGCCGCGTACACCGACGGCGGCGAGAGCTTCAGCGTGAGCGCCACGAAGGGTGGGCGGGGTGGTGGCGGCGGTGGTGGTGGTCGCGGCGGCGCCGGTGGCTCGCGCGAGACCGGCCGTGGCACCCCGGACGACGTGGATGAAGTGCAGGGCAGGCCGGCGCTCGAGGATCGCTTCAAGGCGCCGCCGCGTCAGACCGTCCAGCCGTGGCAGTACGCCCCGGTGACGGACGAGATGCTGCGGTCGCCGCTCAACATCATTCCGCCGGATCAGCGTCCGCGTGTGGCGCTGCGGTATTCGACCCAGAGCGATCTGTTGGTTTCCGGATTGCTCAACGGCGGCGGAGACATCGCGCAGCGGGCGGCGGTGGTCGATTCGCCGTTGGAGAAGGGGCACGTGGTGCTGTTCTCGATCAATCCCGTTTATAGAGGGGAGACGATTGGGACGTACCCGCTGGTGTTCAATACGATTATGAACTTTGATAATCTGAATGCCGGGAGAAAGATCGATTCCAAGTAGCGTGCTGGCGTGACCGATGTGGCAGAAACCGCCGTGATCCTCGATTGGGTCACGGCGGTTTCTCGTTTGAGGTTGTATGATGTCGGCTCGCGATCACTCGGGCGAGGTCCGTGGCGCCAGGCTATGCGCCGGAGTCGCCCGCCTGGCTGAGTCGCGCGGGCGTCCATTCGCGTAGCGAGCTGACGCGCCAGATGGCGCTGGCACGGTGAAGATCGTCGAGGCGTAGCACACGCTCCTCGATCATCGCGCTCTCCAGCAGTTCCCGGCAAAACACCCCGGCGAGCAATCCGCAGTCGAGCGGCGGCGTATAGCGGCGTCCGCCGACCTCAATGACAAGGTTGCCGGTGGTGAGCTCAGTCAGCTCGCCGCGCTCGTTCATCAGAATGACGTCGTCCGCGGCGGGATCGTCGGCCCGTGCCCGATCATACGCCGTGCGGTCCGTGGTCTTGTGAAAGAGGAATACATCGGCTGAGTCGACGACTCCGTGTGCGAGGGAGACGAGGATCGTGTGGTGCGTGTTGATGTGGCCTTCGTCGAACGGCACGGAGTCGACGTCGACCGCGCCGTTGCGACTGGCAAGGAGTCGAGCGCGAAAGCAGCCCCGTGGCTTCCCGGCGGCATGCGCGTCGAGCGCGGCCCGTGCGTGCTCGGTTGGATCGGCGAATCCGAAATACGCCGCCGACGCTGACAGGCGAGCGAGATGGCGGTCGCGGCGCACGTACACGCCATCAACGAGCCGCATCGTCTCGATGAGCGCGAACTCTCGAACCGGTGCGGTGAGAATGGCGCTCTTGGCGAGCGCCTCGTCGTATTCGCCGGCGGCCGTCGAGTCGAAGGTGATTCCGCCGCCAACGCCATACTCCACCACCGCGCGTTCAGCGTCTACGATCGCGGTCCGAATCGCGACGTTGAAACAGCAGTCGCCACCAGGCCGGATGATGCCGACCGCGCCGCAGTACACGCCCCGCGCGTCGGGCTCAAGGCGCGCGATCTGGTGGGTGGCCGCGATCTTCGGTGCTCCGGTGACCGAACCACAAGGAAAGAGAGCGGCAAAGATGTCGGTGAGCGAGACTCCGGACCGCGCCGTGCCAGCCACGGTCGACGTCAACTGCCACACGGTGGGATAGCGCTCTACTGTCAGCAACGCGGGAACATGCACCGAGCCGATCTCCGCGAGCCGGCCGATGTCGTTCCGGAGAAGATCGACAATCATGAGGTTCTCGGCGCGGTCCTTTTCGGAACGCGCCAGCGCGTCGGGCATCCGACGATCTTCGTCCGGCCATCGGCCCCGGCGAGCCGTGCCTTTCATTGGCCGAGTCTCGATGCGGTCGCCCACCCGGGCGAAGAACAATTCTGGGGCGGCAGAGACCACCTGAAAACGGCCGATGTCCACGAAGGCGCCGTACCGCGTCTCCTGTGCGGTGCGCAATCGCTCATACAGCGCCAACGCATCGCCCGCCCATGGCGCCCGCAAGCGGATCGTGTGATTCACTTGATAGACTTCGCCAGCGCCGATCGCTGCGCGAATGCATTCGATGGCGTTGTCGTAGTCGGTCCGAGACGTGTTCGGAGTCCAGTGCAGCGGTTCGCGTGCGGACGAATCGGGCAGTGCGCCGACCGTCCCGAGATCGCGTGGTCGGTCGAACACTCCGAACCAGACGAGCGGGGTCGGTGCGCGCCCGGCGATCCGCATAGCGGGTTCGAACGCCGGCGCTGCGTCATAGGACACGAACCCGGCGACGAACCGGCCCTGCTTGGCGTGCCATTCGGCATCCGCGAGGGCGCGCAGCACGTCACCATGCTGTTCCGCGATCAGCGTGGCGATCGGGTTTGTGAACGAGAGTCGTTCCGTCCCACCGTTCGGAGACGGAAAGTCAAAGATCAGTCGGGGCGCGCGTCCGGCTATGTGTCCGACATGCGTGCTTGTGGCTGGCTGCACCGAAGTCATTGGAATGCCCCAGTTCAGCCGGCCGGCAACTCAACGACGAAGCGACTGCCGTGCGGATGCGCCTCCTCGACCCATATCCGACCCCCGTGGGCTGCCGTGGCGAGGCGGCAGAAGGCGAGTCCCAGGCCAACGGAATGATGTCCACTCAGTGCGCGAGAGCTCTTCGCCGAGTACCGCTCGAAGATCCGATGCCGGTCCTTTGGCGGCACGCCCGGACCATCGTCCTCCACGATAATGCGGACGTTGGCTCCCGTGTGAGTGACCTCGACGACAACATGGCCACCCTCCGGAGCGTGCTTGATCGCATTGCTCAGGAGATTCTCGATGATGCGTCGCAATAGCCCAGCATCGCACGTGCAGATCACGGGGACGGAGGCTCGCACCTCGATGTGACGCGAGGGGTCGAGCGGCGCGAGTGTTCGGGCGACGTCGGGCGCGAGCGCCGAGACATTCAACGGCACCCGATGAAGCGGGAGGCTCGTGCTTTCGAGTCGGCTTACCTCGAGGAGGTTGTTCGCCATCAGGTTCAGGCGCATTGCCTCCGCCATCATTGCGTCGATATGCTCCGCCACGTCCGCGCGGTCTGGAATGTCTGCCCTGAGCATGGAAAGTCGCGCGAACAGGATCGTAAGCGGCGAGCGCATGTCGTGCACGAACATGTTGACGATCTCCTCGGTCGCCCTCTCCTCAGCCTGGCGAAACAAGAGCATGGGCCACAGCACGGCAATCGCGATGGCCGCCATCGTCGTCACGAAGCCCTGGGTCGGCGTCGAAGTAGTCGTTTCCGGTACCACGAGCAGGCCCCCGAGCTCGGCGCCGGCAAGGAGAGTGCTGCTGGCGACACAGGCGAGGGCGACCGCGAGACTGCCGCGGATGCCGAGCAATCCAGCAGCCATGAAGACGATCATCATGTAGAAGAGCGCGACCGGAGCATGCACTCCTCCCGTTTGCCAAGCGCGCTGGGTTACGATGGCGATCAGTCCGAGCACGAGCAGCCAACTCGCGAACGTGGTGCGCCCGCGGCGGTTCACCATGTGAAGGCAGATGACGAGCGCAGCGACGAGCGCGAGCGAGACGAGCCGGCGTGCCAGCATCGCGGGTGCGAGCAGGCCCGACGCGATGAGCACCGCGGCGAGCAGGCTCCAGAGCGACCAGGACATTCTCCACAGCACTCGCGCACGACGAGTGGCGCCAGGCGTCGCCAACACGGGCGACGCGAACCAGCGCACGACGGACAGGTCGGAGACGGTCATCGCGGCTGGTCCTCGAGCTCGCGCCCGCGTTTCACAGCGAGTCGCCACGCCATGCGTACGATGCGCTCGACCTGCGGCGACCGGGTCCCACGTGCACGGAGCATCCACCCGCCTCGCTCCGTGGTGCGATAGACCATGCCGCCTCCAAAAACCGAATCTCGTTTCTTGACCATAGAACCCGATGGCATGCTTGTCAAATAGTGACGATCCAAAGCGGCGAAGCGTAGTGACGCGGGTTCGGTGGCCGCCGGTCGCGTCCGCATCTCCTCGCGCAAGACCCAATCGTCTTGACGCCACCGCAGAGTACCTCGCCAGACGCGCCACCCGGCGCGCTCCTCTTCAGTGCGCGGCGGATACGCTCGGGGTTTGGATCCACTCGCGTCGTGAGCCGCCGCAGCGCCCGTGGCGTGTAACGTCTCTAATCGCACGGGCCGTAAGCTCCCTATAGGTTGGCTCTAGCCGACCCAAACCCCTCGGCTTACAGCCGAGGTTTGTTCAGTGCTCATAACCGCCTTCTACCCAACGCCGCAGTGGACGGGCGTGTCGCGGTAGTCTGTGAACGAGCTCTTGCGACCGCACTTGCCATCTGATACCACATGGCTGCAGCACGGCAAGCCTATAGCCGTCGTCGCCAACGCGGAGTAGAGTCGTCGGGCTCCTGCGCCCGTGGAGCAATCGCGCGAAGCGCCGCACGACTCATGATCTCACCACACATGGCAATCAACCGCCCACCAACAATCGTGTCAGCGGCCACGAACGCACGAAAGCGCGTGCTATCGCCCATCCGAATCGCGACGACCCGAGCTGCGAAAGTGCTGCCTTGCTCGTCTCCGAGCATCGTCGGTCCCGCCTGCGCCCATGTTGTATCACCGAGTGAGCCAGTGCGCCCGCTCGAGAGCCCGATGGATGCGAGAGCCCCCTCGAATCGACCCGCGACCGAGTCCGGTGGCATCGTCGTCCTGTACGCAGCCCACCAGCAATGTTTCTCCGGAGGCCATTGCACGGCCGGTGCTGGCGTCGCGCTTGCCCTGGTCCGATGGCATGCGAAACACACGAGAATCGCCGCGGCGCCGAGCGCCAAAGCTCGCCCGCGATGCTCCCCATAGCGTGGTCGCGGGATCGCGCGCCGAGCGCCGCTACTTCCCAGCCGCACCTGGCATCCTGCGCCACTTGGCGACCACATCGTCGTGTGCTGGAATCTTCATCTCACGCTTGAATCCTGGCCATACCGTTTCAGTGAATCCGGTTGGAACGATGAGCCGCGATACTCGCGGCGGGAGCGTCCGCGACCTCAATCCGTTTGCGAGCCAGCACCGAACTTGAGTCATCGATGCACTCGTGTAAACTATGGCCATAGTACATACCCCGACGCGCTTGGCGTAGTCAGGGAGTCCCGCCGTAAAGCCGCCGTCAGGGAGTCCGCGTAGTCAGGGAGTCCGCGTAGTCAGGGAGTCGCGTAGTTAGGGAGTCAGCGCTGTTAGGGAGTCCGCGTAGTTAGGGAGTCAGCGCTGTCAGGGAGTCAGCGCTGTCAGGGAGTCAGCGCTGTTAGCAGTTCGCGCCGTTAGCAGTTCGCGCCGTCAAACCCTCATATATATTTCTCGAGTCCCTTCCCCCAGTCCCTTCCAGGAGCCTCCCCTTTATGCGTCGCGCCCTTTCCTCCCTCTTCCTCGCGACGGCGGTCGTTGGCTGCCAGACCAAGTCCTCTGACGCGGCCAAGACCCCGCTCGGCCAGGCGTCGGCTGCTCCAGCCGCTGCGGCCGCGGCGACGGGAACTCCGCTCACCGGTTCGGTTCTGGAGCACATGGATGCCGCCGGCTACACGTACATGCGTATCAAGACGAGCGCGGGCGAAGTCTGGGCCGCGGTGTCTGCCGCCAAGGTCGAGAATGGGACCACCGTGACGGTTCACGACCCCTTGATGATGGCCAACTTCGAATCCAAGTCGCTGAAGCGCACGTTCCCCGAGATCTACTTTGGAACGTTGACCCCGGTGGATACTGCCGCGACCGGCGCCGCCGGTGCGCATGCTGCCGCGGGTGGGTCCTCCGCGCCGGTCGTCGTGGGCAAGGTGGAAAAGGCCACTGGCGCTGACGCCCGCACGGTAGGCGAGGTTTGGGCCCAGAAGGCGAGCCTCGCTGGAAAGTCTGTCACCATCCGCGGTACGGTCGTGAAGTTCAACGAAGCCGTCATGGGCAAGAACTGGATCCATCTACAGGACGGCAGCGGCGACGCCAAGGACGGGACCAACGATATCCTCGTGACCTCGATGGATGGCGCGACGAAGGGCGACATCATCACCGCCAAGGGCATCGTTCGCACGAACAAAGATTTCGGCTCGGGCTACGCGTATGCGGTCCTGGTCGAGGACGGGAAGGTCTTGAAGAAGTAGGGATTGCAAAATGACGGCACGTAGATCCCACGTGCCGTCATTTTCCGTAGTGCGCCGACCGGTGCCGTCATCCCGGCCCGCGCGTTGGACATCCGGGTTTCGACCGGGACGCTACTTGGCGAACGATCTGATGTAGGTCGCCACTTCCTTCATCTGGTCGCGCGACATCTTGTCCTTGAAGGACTTCATGTCCGCGGTCGCTCCCCCCTTCGTCATAATTGCTATCACGGAATCATCCGTGCGCTTGGCGAAGAAGACCGCGTCGAACGTGGTGATCTTCGGAAACTTCGTCACCATCACCTTGGGCGCTACCCCACGCGCTCCGTGGCACTTGCGGCAGTTGGCTTCGTACGAAGCCTGGCCGGACGGCGTTTGGGTGAATGCGAGCAGGATCGGGGTTGCCAGTAGCAGGGTCGTTGTCTTCATGATGGGTGTCCTTGTCGAGATCGCGTGATGTCGTGATGTGGCGCCTTACCGAATGCCGGCTGGAAAAGCCAACTCGTCTTCTTCGTGTTCGTGCTCGTGCATCAGCTTCGCCCGCACGCCATTCAACCCTTGGAACATGTCCATGGAGAGCGGAATGATCGTGCTGTTCCCTTCGCCGGCGATTTCCACCAGCGTCTGGAGATAGCGGAGTTGGAGTGCGGGCGGCTCTTCGCGCATGATGCGGGCGGCCTTGCCCAACGTTGCCGCGGCCATGAACTCGCCGTCTGCACGAATGATCTTCGCCCGTTTCTCGCGCTCGGCCTCGGCCTGCGCGGCCATCGACCGTTGCATCCCTTCCGGGAGCAGCACGTCCTTCACCTCGACCACCGATACTTTCACTCCCCACGGCTCGGTGTGTCCGTCGATGATCTGACGCAACGTGTCATTGATCTTCTCTCGATGCGCCAGTAGCTCGTCGAGTTCCGACTGGCCGAGCACGCTGCGCAGCGTCGTGAGGGCGATCTGCGACGTTGCCTTCATGTAATCGACCACCTGCAGCAGCGCCTTCGCTGGATCGATGACCGCGAAGTACACGACGGCGTCGACCTTGATGGTGACATTGTCACGGGTGATGACCTCCTGCGGCTCGACCGTGAGCGTGACCGTCCGCGTATCGATCAGATACATGCGATCGATGAGGGGAACGATCAGGTTCAAGCCCGGGGGCCGAACGCTCTTCAGCCGCCCCAGGCGCAGGACCACGCCTCCCTGGTACTGCTGCACCAGCCGCCACGCCAGCTTGATCAGTATCGCCGCAACGATCGCGGCGGCGAACCACGTCATGGATTGGTTACTCATACGAACGCCTCCTCAGCGCAAGACACGCAACATCACTTGAATCCCGAATGATGTCGCAACGAGAGATGCTCCGTCGGCATCTCTTTCAGCCACCGCGCGGGCGCGCTCGACACCGGGCCCCAGAGTGGCAGGATCCTCGAGAACAGCAGCATCGCGAGGAACGGGAGTGAGAACAGGACGACGGCGGCGAACAGCCCTTCGCGTCCATAGAGATCGACGTCGAAGTTGAGGAATCCTCGAAGGCTCTTCGAGAACATCTGCCCGCCAATGACGACGTTCCATCGCATGGCGAGCACCTGGACCAGCAGGAGGATGCCCGCGGCGAATCCCATCGCGTTGCGCATCCGATCGCCGATCGCGTCCTTGTAGACGACCGCCAGTCCCAGGATCACGAGCGGAAGCCCGGAGCCGATCAGGAACTGGATGATGAACATGCTCACGAACAGTTTCTCACTGAGCAGGGCGTGCAGAATGTTCCAGTCGTCGTTGGCCATGTACGCATGGTTGACCAACTCGAGGAGCTCGAGTGCGACGTCGACCATCAGGAACCCCCACGCGTACTGCATGAGCGCCTGGGTGCACGCCGAGTCGACCGGCCGCTTCATCACCCACTGCACGATCAGGTAGCAGAGCAAGACCATCGCGATACCGGAGACGATCGCGCTCATCAGGAAGACGACCGGCATGAGCGGGCTGGCCCACCAGGGATTGGCTTTGATCGCCCCAAAGAGAAAGCCGACGTAGCCGTGCAGGCAGCACGCGGCCGGAATGCCGATCGCCGCGAGGAACAGCATGACTTTGCGGTCGAGCGCCTTGGCCTCGTCAGAGATTTCCAGCACGCCAAGGGCAAGGACCCAGTAGAGCCGCCGCATCCATGGCGATCGCGCATTCGCGGCGAGCAACACGATGTCGGAGCGATAGAGGAGCCAGATCTCGACGACGAGAATGATCAGATACGTCGTATAGATGAAGCCGAAGCCGGCCATCGCCGACGTGACGTTCGGCGTGAACATGATGTTGAAGGCGCGTTCCGGGTGCCCGAGGTGGTTCAGTAACGGCATGGGCGCGAACAACAGGAACGCCAACGCCATCAGCATGGCGAACCGGGCGACCGGCTTCAGCACCTCCTTGTGGAACACATGGTAGAGGGAGGAGATGATGAATGCGCCGGCGACGATACCCGTGATGTAGGGATAGAGGACGATCATGATCGTCCAGTAGATGTGCGTCTGATTCGGAAGGACGTAGCCTTCGATGATGTAGTGATGCACGGCTAGATCACCTCGGAATCCAGTCCGATGTAGCGCGTTCGCGGGTTGGTGCCGAGATACGACTTCAGCACCTGCACGCGGTTCGTTGCCAGCAGCTGACTGATCTCGCTGGCCGGATCGCTGACGTTCCCGAAGATCCTGGCTTTGGCGGGGCACGACTCGACGCACGCGGGCTTCAGACCTTTCGTGATGCGGTGGTAGCACCACGTACACTTGTCGGCGACGTGCGTCACCGGGTTCAGGAAGCGCGAGCCGAAAGGGCATGCCTGGACGCAGTAGCCGCAGCCGACGCACGTTTGCGGATCGATGAGCACCACGCCTTCTTTCGTCCGGTACGATGCCCCAACGGGACACACCTGGATGCAGGGCGTGTTGATGCAGTGGTTGCAGAGCTTTGGAACGAAGAAACCGCGCACGGGCGGCTTGTCCGAGTGTTCCGGCCGGTCCTGCTTGAATGCCTCCGCGAACCCGTTCATGCCGCCGTCGGCGGAGTTCACGGTGACCTCTCCGTTCTCGTAGAACGCGTACTGCTCCACCCAGGTTCTGAAGTAGCCGTCGGGAACGTTGTTTTCCGCCTTGCACGCCCTGACACACGACCCGCAGCCAATGCACTTGGTGGTGTCGATCAGGAATCCGTAGATGACGTCCTTGCCGTCGGGCTCCTGGCCGCCGGAGGGGCGGGCTTCGGCATCTGACGGCAACAACAGATTAGCCGTGGTGCACACGATCGCGCCGAACACGAATGTGCGCGCCCCCGCCTCGGCGCATTTCTCGAAGAACTCTCGGCGGCTGATTGCCGACTTGCCCCACGGATTGGACGCAGCGTTCACTTCACCACCGTCGTGTGAGGATCATGGCAGTCGGTGCACTTGGAGGCGGGCGTGAAGGTGCCTCCCGTCTGCGTGATGTGCTCTTGCACCGAAGCGATGGATTTGAGCGTGGTCGGACGTTCAAAGGTGGCGAGATGGCACCATTTGCATTCTTGAATGCCAGTCGTGGGACGCAGCGCCAACGGGTTCCGTTTGATCGGATCCGTATACGCGGCGGTCGAGTCCTCGCTCACCGTCTTGACATGCAGCAGTCCAGGCCCGTGACAGTTTTCACAGGGCGACCGGGAATGTTTACCCGCGGACCAGGCCGCGTAGACCTTGTCGTGGCAATCGGCGCAATCCTGGCTGCCGAGGTGCCGCGGCTCGCGGGCGGCAGCTTCTGGTATGGCGCTGGCCCTGAAGTGGCCGAGGGTGCCGAAGTCCTTTGGCACAGCCATGGCTCGCACGCGTAGAAAGCCGCCTGCCACGATTGCCATGAGGCCGAACAACCGGACGAAGTGCGTCGTACGTTTCACGAGGGATCGAGCGCCTCCGACTGGCTGCGTCACGATGAACCCACCACAACGGGACGCTGCAATACAACGTCGCAGCGCCTACTCTCGCGTCGGGTGATCGTGACAACATGAGCCGGTATTGCCCGACACGACGGGCTGGCGATCGCCTGACGCGGATGAGAGCGTGTGGGGATTGGCGCGACACACGCGTCAGCGAATCACAGGCTCAGGTGCGGGGGATGGACGACGGCGAGCGGGGCCTCGTCACCTGGGAAGGCACGCCGAGGAGCGCCGCGCGTCCTACGGCTCTTTCTTTCCCCCGAGATTCGACAAGCTGTCGAACACGTTCGGCGACACCTGTTTGACGACAACCGACGTCACGAGATGGCCGATCGTGGCGGCATTCATGACCGGAATGGCGACGATGCTCAGGAGGCTCGATCCCCAGCCGTACTCCGTCGGATTGAACGCCGTCGCCCAGGCCCGGGCATTCAAGTCGTTGATCGTGTGACCGGCACGTTCGACTGCTTCCACCGCTTCTTCTTTTTTCATGGTGTCTTCCGGCTATCGCGGACCCGAACGGGATAGTGGGAAGGTATGACGGGGAACAGTTGGCGGTAAGCTGCCACGCGATGCGAGACACGAGACACGGGACACACGATGCCTGTCATCCTGCGGATCTCCTGGCTGACGCCGTCGTGACCCTCGGAGTCGCGCAGCTACGAGAGACCTAGCGGTCATGCATGACTCGCGGCATTGCTCGCCGCCGTTGCTGCACTCATATTGGGGAACGGCCCTGTGATGGAGGAGTTCATGAAGCCGCTGCCTTTCGTTTGGCCTTACGCATTGCTGTTCTGGGCCGCTTTTCTCTGGGCATACCGGCCTGAATTCGCCATCGCGCAGCGCGCACGGCGCACCCAAGGCGCGTCTGACTCCAAGTCGCTTCAGGTCATCATGCTCGGCCAAGGCGCCGCGTTCTTTGCTGCGTTTTCGATCGCGGGGATTAGAGCTCTGCAATTCGCACCGGCGCTTCGGACAGTCGCGTTCTTTGCCGGCGTCGCCACCCTCGTGGCGGGGAGCCTACTTCGCCGGCACTGCTGGAGGATGCTCGGTTCGTCCTTCACCGGGGACGTCCGGGCCCATGCAGACCAGCAGGTTGTCAATCGTGGCGCTTATCGGATCGTGCGCCATCCGTCGTACACCGCCGGCATCATACTCACTGCAGGCGTCGGGATTGCGTTGGGGAATTGGGCGTCGGCTCTGGTGCTCCTGGCCGCATCCACGGCAGTCTACTTGTATCGGATTGCCGTCGAGGAGCGTACGCTCCTGGCGGTGATAGGCGAGCCATACCGACAGTTCATGAGCACGCGGAAGCGGTTGATTCCCTTTATCTATTGATGGCGGGGGACAGAGGCGGGGGCTGATTCCGGCGGTAGCCGCCGATTTGGCAGTGATGGTGGTGCCTGCGGCGCCCGTGGGCTCGCTGTTCACGCCTGTGGGCGATGTGGATGTGCCTGTGCCTCGACTGATCGGGCCTGCTACGTCGCTGAACGTCGCAGTAAGACGCCGAAACGGAGAAAGTGCCCGGAAACACGTGTCCGTGGCCCGCCTGATCGACTCCGGTATCGGCCGAATCGGCAGCCAGAGGCGCTGTCCTGCCGCCCTGAGAACCAACCGAGGCGGTGTTCGCGGTTGTGTTGGCGGCAGCGACATCTGCGAGCCTGGCTGGATCGTCGCGCAGGACGCGGCAGACGAGTACAAGCAAAACTTCTCACCAAGATCATCTGATGACGCCTCACTGGATCCGTATCCCGCGACGCCTGCTACGAGCCGCTGTGGCGCTCCTTACACTCACGGCGTCCGCGGTACGCGCTCAGACGACGCCGTTGACCGGGCGCGAGCTGCTCGAGGCGATGCACGCCGCGTACGCAGGCCGCTGGTTCACGTCGCTCACGTTCACCCAACAGACTACCACGCGCGCCGCGGACGGGAAGGAATCCGTGGCAACCTGGTATGAGAGTCTTCGCTACACCGATGGCCGAGGCACGCAGCTCCGCATCGACACCGGCGAGCCGTCGGCCGGCAATGGCGTACTCTACACCGGTGACTCGCTCTGGAGCTTCCGTGCCGGCAAGCAGGTCGCGGCGCGCAGCGGAGGCAACGCATTGCTCCCACTCATCGAGGGGGTGTACGTGCAGCCGGTTGCGCGCACCGTCGCCGAGCTCAAACCTACCGGCGTGGACTTGTCGCGTGCCGTGCTGAACGGACGCTGGCATGATCGCCCAGTGTGGATCGCCGGCGCCTCGTCGGTGGCTGACACTACGTCACCGCAAATCTGGACTGACACCGCCACGAAAGCAGTTGTGCGCGCGATCTTCAAGCCCGTGCCCTCGGCTCCCCTGATGGACATTCGGCTCGACAGTCTCGTGTCGGTGGCCGGCGGATGGCTCGCCACACGATGCGAGTTCTTTGTCAACGGAAAGCTGACGCAGCTCGAGGAATATCAGAATTGGCGCGCGAATGTGGATCTGTCGCCAGCGCTGTTCGACGCCGCGACATGGAGTACGGCGCCTCATTGGGCACCGACCCCGCCGGCAGCGACCGAAGCGCCTGATGCGGTCAAAGCGCTCAGCACGGCGCTCACCTGTCACGCGTCGTTCGACCATGGTCCCGATGCCGACTTCGCCCGCGGCAATCGGTCCATCTACTCGGCTCCGTCCTATCGCCAGCTCGGACTTGGCGTATTCGGTGACCTCGCGACATGGAATCCGGGTAATCTTTCGCCGGAGAAGAATGCATTCTTCAACGAACGCACGGTGGTCGTGTCACGGCCGCCGTTCACGCACGGCCAGTGGACGCACGTCGCCATCACGTTCGCGGGGTTGAACGGCCAGGCGGGCGGCACGGCGAAGCTCTACCTGAACGGGCAGTTGATGGGCACAGCAACGGGAATTCGCGAGCCGTTTACATGGGATGTGTCGAAAGCGACCATCCGGTTGGGCGTGAACTTCGTCGGGCTCTGGGATGACCTGAGCCTGTACGATCGCGCGATGAGCGACGCGGAAGTCGGTGTCCTGTACCGACTCGACGGCGGCGCGGCGGCGCTGCACACGGGCGTGCGCCAGCACGACGAGTACAACAAGTAACACTGCTTCAGTGGGGTGGCGAATCCGATTCGCCACCCCACTGAAGCAGTGCGTCACATCAAGGCGTGCACGCCGGTCCACCACGACCGCCGCCGCCACCGCCGCCACCGCCGCCACCAGCGCCGCGGCCGCCCGCGAGAGTCACTGTTGCGGTATCGCGAGGCCATGCGTTGTCGGCCGTGTCACGGTCGGGAAAGCGACAGCCCGGGTCGAGCTTCACGCGCACGATCTTCCGCGCGCCGAAGGTGAGGTCGGCCTTGAACGTCTTGCTCCCGCCGAACCAGACGTCCACGGGCCATGTGACGATCGCCGTCGCGCTGTCGATCATTTTGCTGTTGCGCATTGGCTTGATCGCCGGACCTTTCGGGGCGAACTGCACCTTGAGCACCACAGGCGAGGGCATCTGGCCGTCTTGCCGAACGGTGACGGTGGTTGTGTTGCCGGCAGTCTTCATACCGGTGATCGAACCGTCCACGGACTCGGTGGTGAAGAGCCAGTAGTACCAGAACCAGCCAAGTTCCTTCTGCTTGTCCTTGAGCGCGTTGCTCATGAAGAAGGCATAGTCCCACGGCGACGGATGCTTGAACCGCCACGCCTTTGCGTAGTCGCTCATCGCATGCCACACGGCGCTGTCACCCACCACGCCGCCGAGCATGGAGAGCATCATCGGCGCCTTGGAGTACGCCTGGAACGAGTAATTGGGGCCGCCGTAGTTCGCGTCCCACATGAGCGGCGCTTCCGTTTCGTTGCCGCTCATGCGTCCGTACGACTGACCCGGGCCATCCAGGTTCGCCGGCTGGTGCTGCGAGTCGAATCGCGACAGGCTGTTCATGTACTGGTTGAATCCCTCATCCATGAAGCCGTACCAGGTCTCGTTGGTGCCGACCATCATTGGCCACCACTCGTGTCCGGTCTCGTGGTCTGCTGCACCCACGCTCGACATGATGAACATGGGGTATTCCATTCCGCCTTCTGGCCCGTCAACCATGGTGAGCACGGGGAAGGCATACGGCATCCAGAGTTTCGAGTAGAACTCGAGGGCGTGTCGCGCGACGGGCCCGCCGTTGGCGTATGCCGTCGCATGTCCCGGGAGGTACAACATGTTCACCGGGATCGGTCCCTTGCCCGGAATCGTGGCGCGGGTAGCATCCCAAACGTATTGGTTGGACGTTGCCCACGCGACGTCGCCGGCGGTGTCGGCGACGAAGTGCCAGACGAGTCGGTCGCCCGCCGCGGTGGCGACGCCAGGCCCACGCTCGTTCGCCCCGACGATGGTGCGAGTGGAATCGGATTCCAGTACGTGCGAGAGGCGCTCGCGGGCGGTGGCCGAGAGCACTTCCTGGGGATTCTGGAGAACGCCCGTGGCGCCGACGATCCAGCCTGCCGGCACGTCGATCTTCACATCGAAGTGCCCGAAATTGTTATAGAACTCGGATGGGCCCAGGTACGGATCGGTGTCCCACCCACCCTGTCGCAAATCGTCGAACACCGCGACGCGCGGATACCATTGCGCAACCTCATACAGCGTGTCGGCCCACCGCCCCATGCGAATGCCGCGGACGTTGTCGGCGCGCGGCACGCGGAAGCTCCATTCGGCCTCGATCGTCGCCGTGCCCTTGGCCGCAATGGGATTCGGGAGCGTGATGCGAGCGGACGTCGTGTTGATGCCCGAGGCCGCCAGTCGCACGGCCGGCGGAGCAGCGCCGCGGCCACCGCGCCCAGCCGGCGGGGGATTGAGATCGACGGCTTCCCCGTTGACGGTGAGTTTCGTGAGCTTCATCCCGTCGGTGATCTCCGTGACTTGCTCGGCGCGCGGGACGTTCGGCGAGAAGATGTTCTGGTCGAGGCGCATGACGATCGTGCGCATCGCGGAATCGCTCTGGTTGTGGATGACAGTCGTTTCATGGCCCGTGACGGTGGACGTCGTGGGTTCGAAACGGGCATTGATGGTGTAGTCCGTCCAGAGCTGCCAGTAGTTGCGGCCTGGACGTCCGGTCGAGTCGCGGGTGCCGGCAGCGAAGGCACGCCGGATCATGTTGGTGAGAGGGATGTCGCGACGGACCGCTCGGTCGGGGAGTTTCGGGGTGGCCTGCGATGCGGCAGGGCCGGGAAGAGCAGCAGCGAGAGCGAGCAGGAGTAGGAGTTTGCGGGACATAGGAGTCCGATGGGGGAAAGGGGGTGGGGGAGAGATAGTAGCAAATTCCGTTTGAGGGGAGGGGACGGCGCGAACTGCTGAGGGCGCTGACACCCGAACGGCGCTAACTCCCTGAGGGCGCCAACTCCCTAACTACGCTGACTCCCTGACGGCGCTTACTCCCTGACGGCGGCTTACGGCGCCAACTCCCTAACTACGCTGACTCCCTGACGGCGCTTACTCCCTGACGGCGGCTTACGACGCTGACTCCCTGACGGCGCTGACTCCCTGACGGCGGTTTACGGTTTACGACGGCAAACATCGAGGTCATACTGACTCAGTTGCCTCGCGCCGGACGTGGCCAATTACAGGGAGCACCTGTGTCATCTGCATCGACGCACGCCGTAAACCGCCGTAAACCGCCGTGTGCCGCCGTAAGCCGCCGTCAGGGAGTCCGCGCAGTTCAGGGAGTTGGCGCCGTTAGCCGCCGTCAGGGAGTTAGCGCCGTCAGGGAGTTGGCGCCGTTCAGGGAGTCAGCGCCGTTCAGGGAGTTGGCGCAGTCAGGGAGTCAGCGCCGTCAGCAGTTCGCGCCGTTCACGGAAAAATACTCGGAAATACAATATTAGTAGTAAATATACACCTATCATTATGCCCACATTCCGGAACGATGATTGCAATATGCTTCGCGCCAAGCGTCTCATCGACGTATTTGACGAACGCTTCCCCGCGGGCCCGGCGTGTCGGGCCCTGGGCCATGGCCGTCGGTGACGAATCGAATCCGCCGAGCGGCAGCACGTCCACCTGACCGAGGAGGTACGTCGTCGGACGTTCGACGAGCTGCCGCTTCAATTGATCGTCGCTCATGCCCGCGGTGTACCCGGATCGATTCTCCAGCCCTGCGGGCCAGCGATTGTAGTTGCGGGCTTTGGTGGTGTCGAAGGGGCCGTAGGTGAACTGCGTGTGCACCTTTTCTCCAGTCGGTCCCAGCGCTTCCTTGTCGGCGGTCGCCGGATCGGCGTCACCGGTGGGGAGCGGTCTGACGGCGGCGGGCCAGGCGTAGCTCGATGGATTGGCGACGACGTAGCTGAGGCTCACACCCGGCGTCCCGTGGACCTTGTTCGTCATCTCATAGCGCGTGGCGAATTGGCCGCCTGCCGAATGCCCGGCGACGACGATCTTCGTGAGATTCGGGAACGTCTTCTTGTCGGCGAGCTTCCGCACGATCTCGTCCATGAAGTCGAACGCGGAGATCGACGGATTGGTCGGCGACATGCCGCCGGCGCGCCAGGAGTTGCCGCCCTCGGGCCACATGACTTCATTTGCCGACGGTTTGTCGGTGCCCGCGATGTAGCGTGGGGCGATGATGATCGTGTTGTTGAGCGCGCCGGCGAGAAACCCCGCTGCGGCCGACGTTTCGAAATAATGGTCGGCGTTGCGCCCGGCACCGTGGACCATGACGAGGGCCCGTGTGATCCTGGCGTTCGGCACGTCGAGCGGATAGGTGGAGTACACCATCGATCGCGCCGGTCCGCTGCCGAATGTTATCCAGCGCTCGCAGACCGTCGTTGGCGTGGTGCACGGCGAGGCCGGTACGGCGCTGGGTCTCTGGCCACCGGCGGGTGACGACGCGAGGAGCCCGGCAACGAGGGCGAGGGTGGATAGGCGCATGACAGGTGGGATGAGTGGACGAGACATGTGGCGACGGTTGCTGATGTGTCGGCCGGTTTCGGGAGGTGCGGCGACAATCTTAAGGATAGTCCTCCGGCGCTTCCGGGCTAGCGCTCCGCCCGCGACCGCGCCTACTTGAACAAGTTGTGGCGCGTATCGATTACTTCATTCGGAGAGCCACCTGACTGAGCGTTGCGTCGGCTGCGGCGCGGTTGTCCCGCGCATCGAAGGCCCCATCCATCGTTACATGACGGCCTCGCCTGGTTGCTGGGCGATGAATGGTGAGCTGAACGTCAGATTCATGAGCGATTCGGCAGCCGTGAAGTATCGCCAACTCTGCGTCGATGCCTACGCCGTTCAGCATCCCGGGAGTCCCGGTCCGCAGACAATTCAGTCGGTGGCCGTGCATCTCATCAGTCTCTACGCACAGCTCGAGCTGGGGCTCGCCACCGAGGCTGCTCCCGCGTTGTTGCAACGGGCCGTTCAAATGAAGGGGCGGTTTCGGTGGATGACGCCGCCGAGTTTCGTGGGAGTTCGAACGATTGCAGACGTGATTGGACAGGGGGATCGGATCGAGGAGGCCGCGCGCGAGTGGGCTTGCGAGGGGTTTCGGGCGTGGGCGGAGTACCGGGGGGTGGTGAAGGAGTGGTATGAGATGGTTTACGGCGCGAACTGCTGACGGCGCGGACTCCCTCACAGCGCCAACTCCCTAACTGCGCTGACTCCCTAACTGCGCTGACTCCCTAACTGCGCTGACTCCCTAACAGCGCTGACTCCCTGACGGCGGCTGACGGCGGCTGACGGCGGTTTACGGCGGCTGACGGCGGTCAAATGCCCAATTGGCTCTCGCGGGTGAGCACCCCGAATTCGGAGCGGTCTCGCTGCGCCACTTGCTGGCGACGTGGGTGGCGCACGACTTGGGGCACGTGGCTCAGACGGCGCGAGTGATGGCGAAGCAGTACCGCGAAGCGGTCGGCCCGTGGCGAGCGTATCTCCCGATGTTGGATCGGTCCCACTGAGCCGACATGGTGAGCTCTCTTCGCGTCGAGATGGGTTGGCACCGCTGGCCATAGCCTGACACGGTTCGGCGGACCGGCGCATTGCGGTACGGCTGTTGCGAGCGCATGTGCCCGGAATTTCCCGACGCACGCTCGCTGGTCCACTCGCGACGAGTGAATGCGACGAGCCCTCGTCGTGTCCGCTGACTCCTACTCCGAGCGCCCAATGACCGAACCATCCATCCCTACCCCCGATTGCCTCGCTGTGACTGATCGACGGACGTTCCTCACGCGCGCCGCAGCGCTGTCGTTGACGATCCCGGGTGTGGCCCTCGTGTCGTGTTCTCCCGGGCAGCAGTCGCGGACGGACACGGCGAAGGCTGCTGCGCGCGAGGGCGCCGGCGCGACGACTGGCGTTCGCCCGCATAATTCCGACAGCCGCCTCGATTCTTCGCTGCTCAAGGGTCAGCACCACGGAGGAACCTCCGCGACCGGTACCGCGACGCAGGGAGCACAGAGCACTGCGTACCACCGGTGGGATCCGACGCTGCCGCCTGCTGCCACAACCGGAACGGTCCAAAGGCACTGGCATTCGCGCGAGGCGCCAGTGCGAATCTCGGACGACACTGTGGTCGCCGGCTGGACGTTCGAGGGCGACATCCCTGGTCCGATCATTCACTGTCGGGTGGGCGATACCGTGGAATTCACGCTGACCAACGACGCCGACATTCCGCATTCGATGGACTTCCATGCCGCGCAGATCGATCCCAAGCAGGCGTTCAAGTCCGTGCCGAAGGGCCAGTCGGTGACATACGCGTTCAAGCCGAAGTATGCAGGTGCGTTCTTGTATCATTGCGGCACGTCGCCGGTGCTCATGCACATCGGCAGCGGCATGTTCGGGTGCATCATCGTCAGTCCGCGCGAGCCGCTTCCCGCGGCCAAGGACTTCGTGCTCATCCAGAATGAGTTCTACCTGGCCGCCGCGGCGAACGGCGTGCAGGCATCGGACTACCAGAAGATGCTCAACCTTCTCCCGGACATCGTCTGCTTCAATGGCCGGCCCAACCAGTACATCAAGGAGCCGATTCACGTGAAGGTCGGCGACCGAGTGCGCTTCTGGGTGGTGAGCGCGGGTCCTTCCCATCCGTGCAACTTCCATGTCGTGGGCGAGCAGTTCGACAAGGTGTACATGGGAGCCCTGCCGGGGAACACGATCAGCGGTGTGCAGACATTCAGTGTGCCACCCGGTGGTGGGACGGTGTACGAGCTCGTTTGCGACGTTCCGGGCGAGTTTCCATTCGTGAACCATGGATTCGGTCACGGACAGAAGGGCGCCATTGGCCTTCTCGTCGTGGACCGTTGACGGGGGCGGCGTTTCCCAGCGGCCGTCAAAATAGGGCCAGATCGCGAGATTCCGAAAAATTTCCTACTTCGACCATGACGTTTCCGAGACCTCTTGCGTATCCCCTGAGGAGCCCCGGAGAGGGCTGTACTTCGGCAAATAATTCTGTTTGTAGGCACATAGATTGAGCACCCAGACCGGCAAGTACCGGAAGCCAGTACCCTCGTCGCTGCTGTCGAGCATCGCGCGGGGTAGGCATCTGACCAATGCGTTGCGCTTGAGCATCGCGTCGTGTGTGATCGTGGCACTCCTCTCGTCCCTCACCGGTCTGTGGAACGACTTCGCTTCCGATGACGTGACTCTGATCGGCAACGATCAACGAATCCACAGTCTGGGAAACTGGTCGCTGTTCTTCACGAAGACGTATTGGCCTCCCCCGTGGTCGCCGGAGTTGTATCGGCCACTGTCCACGACGTGGTACGCCATCGAGTGGTTCTTCGGCGGCGGATCGCCGATCGCATTTCGAGTTGGGAGTTATGTCTTGTATGCCGCAACCGCGGTTGGCGTGCTGCTCCTGGCTCGGCGCTTCCTGCCGTCCTTTCCCGCTTGGGCGGTGGCGGTCTTGTTCGCGGCGCATCCGGTTCACGTCGAGGCCGTGGCGCTTGGAGTGAATCAGAGCGAATTGATCGTGACGGGAATTTGCCTGCTGATGGTCATGCGCTATGTCGACGTCCGGCGTCGTGGAACGTTGGATCTGCGTGACTGGGCCGTGCTCTGCAGCGCCTACCTCGCCGCGTCGCTCTTCAAGGAAACGGGGTTGATCATCCCGGGCATTCTACTCGCCGCGGAGTTTACGGTTCTTGCAACCGAGCGAGGGGACGGGAAACGCAACACGCTCATCCCCGGCTACGTCGCCCTCGGCCTGCTCGGGTTGTTGGTGCTCTGGCTTCGGTCGCGCATCATTCCCAGTGGCGTCGTTGGCACGTTTACCGCCGAGGCGCTCGTCGGCCTCGACGCGTATCATCGCGCCCTCACCATGCTGGGCGTGGTTGGCCAGTGGTTTCGCCTGCTCGGGTGGCCCGCGCACCTACAGATCGACTACTCGCCGCATGAGATCGTTGCGGCGACGTCCGTTGGCCTCTCACAGTTGCTCGGGTTCACCCTGCTGCTGTGCGCCGCGTTCGCCGCGATCGCTCTGCGCCGGCGCATCCCGCTCGCGTCGTTCGGAATCGCCTGGTGCGGCATCGCGCTCTTTCCGGTGTCAAATGTGCTCGTGCCGACGGGAATTGTACTCGCCGAGCGGACGCTCCTGCTGCCGAGCGTGGGTTTCCTGCTCTGTGTGTGTGCGTTGCTGACCAACGTCCTTCAGACCGAATCCGTCGGGTGGCAGGCACGCCGTGCGGTAGCTGCCGGGTGCGCGGCTTTGGTCATCGCCGGCACAATCAGAAGCGCGGTCCGCGAGCGCGATTGGCGCAACAATTGGGTCTTGTGGTATCGCACCGCCATGGACGCACCGCTCAGCTATCGGGCACAACACGCGTTCGGTTCGGTGCTGTTCCAGATCGGTCAAACGGACCTCGCAATCGCGGCTTATGAACGCGCGATCTCGTATTCTCCCAAGCCACAGTATATTCGGAACGAGTTGGCCGATCAGCTTCGCGATCGGGGGAACGACAGCCTGGCGCTTCCGCAATTGGAGAGGAGTCTTGTCGAAGATCCAGGCCAGTCCGTCGCGAAGAGTGGCTTGATCGCCGACCTGATCGCGCTTGGGCGCTATGGCGACGCCAAGCGCGAGGCCGTTGACGCTGCTCGCCGAGGCATGGCAGTCCCGGTCGCACAAGGGCTCTACGCTGTCGCCGACAGCGCCGAGCAGGCGCACGCACCGGCCGGCAGCGTGCGTCTCCACGTGCGGACGGCGCCGGTTCAAGCAACGTTCGGACCCTGATCTGCTCTGTCGAGGGGCGCTGATTCATCGGAGTCGGGAAACACGTTGGCCGCATTTTGACCGAATATCTCACGACGTGTTGGTTGACGGGTAATCTTAGGCTGGGCGCCGGTGGCCGACGGGTCTGCGACACCTCCGCTGCCGTCACGACCCTTACTCCGTAGACAGCGCGATGTATTCGACATGCATCTTTTGTCATGCGCCCCTCGGCGCAAACGACTCGATCGAGCACTTTCCAATCGGCCGGCGCCTCGCTTTCGACGGCGCCACCGGGCGCCTCTGGGCCGTCTGCCACAAGTGCGAGCGATGGAACCTCAGTCCCATTGAAGAGCGGTGGGAAGCGCTCGAAGAGTGTGAAATCGGCTTTCGTTCGACCACCCTGCGGTTCTCGACTGATCAGATTGGAATGGCGCGGATGCGAGATGGAACGGATCTGATTCGCGTCGGGCACCCGCTACGCCCGGAGATGGCGGCCTGGAGGTACGGGGACCAGTTTGGCCGGCGTCGGCGGAAGCACGCTATCGCCGTCGGAACCGTTGCCGCTGCTGCCGCGGCGCTATACGGAGCCGGCATTGCCATTGGAGGAATGGGACTGGTTGCCGCGAATTTCGGGTTTAGTCTCGCGAATCAGGCCTCGCGCAAGCGAATTCGGGTGCGCACGCGTATTGGCGACACGCTGGTTGGATTGAGCGCTCGAATGTTGGCGCACATCGAACTGCGTCCGAACGCCGATGCCGGATATGAACTGCGAATACCAGTCGCCAGTCAAGGTGCGCCCGGTGGTCACAAGTACATCACGGTGCGAGGTCGAGACGCACGCTCGGCCGCTATAGTGTTATTGCCGAGTATCAATTCCCACGGTGCGGGAGAGCGGACAAGGCATGAAGCACTCGATCTGCTCGAAGGCTTCAAGGACGCGGACGATGCGTTCATGACCATTGCGACGGCCGACCGACCGCGGCGAGCCTTTTGGGCCGGAGACCTCGATGGCGGCTCGATATTGTCAGATCCGTGGTTTCGGATTGGCAGACTTCGTGTCTCACAACGGCTCGCCCTCGAGATGACTGCCCATGAGCAGGAAGAGCGCCACGCGCTTCACGGCGAGTTGGCCGAGCTCGAGAGCCGCTGGAGAGAAGCAGAAGAGATTGCACGCATCAGCGATGCATTACTGTAGGATTGCTTGGATTGAGACCTCGCTCCGCCCGCGTACCCCCCAGCATACTCCCGTGCCCACCGCTGTCGACCTGCTCGAGACCAGTCTCGCCGCCATTGCGGATCATGGCGCGCGCACCAATGCGTTCATTCTCGTTGACGCCGAGGGCGCGCGGGCTGCCGCACGCGCGGTTGACGACGACGAGCGCCAGGGCATCGATAGTGGCCCGCTGCACGGAATGCCGATCTCGGTCAAGGATCTCATCGACGTCGCCGGCCAGCCGACCACCGCCGCGTCGCGAGTGCGCGCGGATCACGTCGCGACGCACGATGCCACGGTCGTGCAGCGGTTGCGTCGGGCCGGCGCAGTGTTGATCGGAAAGACGAACCTTCATGAGTTCGCGCTCGGTACTACGAGCGAAGAATCGGCGTATGGTGCAGTCCACAACCCGCATGATGTCACGCGCTCGGCGGGCGGATCGAGCGGCGGCTCCGCGGCGGCGGTGGCGCTCGGAATGGGGGTCGCGTCCATTGGCTCGGACACTGGCGGATCGATCAGGATTCCCGCCGCGGCATGCGGTGTCGTCGGCCTCAAGCCGTCGCTCGGCGAGGTGCCGCTCGACGGCGTCGTGCCGCTGAGTGCGACGTTCGATGCCGTCGGCCCCATCACGCGCTCTGTTGGGGATGCCGCTAGCCTCTGGGCGGTGCTCGCCGGCCGCGCTGTTCCACACGCGGAGTCGCCGCCGCCGAGTGCCCTCACGCTCGGAGCGCTGGGCGGCTACTTCACAGACGTGTTGAGCGATGAGGTGCGCACGGCCTTCGACGACGCGGTCTCGCGGCTCTGCACGTCGGGGGTGACGATGCTGTCGCGAACGATCGAGGGCAGCGCGAGTATCAGCGACACGTACGTGAACATCTCGCTGCCCGAGGCCGCCCATTGGCATACGGCCACGCTCGCCACGCGCGCGGCCGACTATCATCCCGCGGTGCGCGAACGTCTCGAGCGAGGGCGCACCATTTCGGCGGTGAGTTATCTCCAGGCGCGGGACGCGCGTGAGGCGCTGCGGCACGCGGTGGACGCTGCGCTCGACGGATGCAGCGCACTTGTGCTCCCGACGTTGCCCATCGTCGCGCCCAAGCTTGGCGCGGTGGATGTGGTTATCGACGCAGCGTCCGGAGAGACGCTCAGCATACGCGCGGCAATGTTACGGCTCACGCAGCTCTTCAACATCACGGGACATCCGGCGATCTCCATCCCCATTCCCGTCGATGGGCTTCCGGTGGGGCTGCAACTTGTCGGCCGGCGAAACGAGACCGAAGCGCTACTCGGCGTCGCGATGGCCTGCGAGCGCGTACTGGGATAGGATGCGGCGCACGCGTTTCGCGCCGATCATGCGTCGCTCAGATTGAACCGGCTGCGTCGCGCGCAGTCGAGCTACGGTGCCGGCGTATAGATGCGCAGCACCGGGTGCCCGTCGATGTTCTCGAGCGGCAGATCGACGCGGTGAGTACGGGGGTCGACGGACACGGTATGCGCATGGCGCGCGCGTACCTCTCCAACCGGCTTGAGTGTGGTTCCATCGAGAAAGAATGCGGACAGGACCCCACCCTCCGACGCCACGTATAGACGTCGCCACCCCGCATCCCAGGCCAGCACGTCGGACGTTGCGCCAACCGAGTGATGTCCAAGGACTCGCATGGTGCGGAGATCGATCACCTGGAGCGTGGCATTGCCTTCGGACGACATGAAGAGCAAGCGGCCCGGCTCGTCCAGGACGAAGCCATGTGGGTGGGCGTATGCCACGCGGCCGGCGTCAGCGACGCTGGCGTGGCGTAACAGGAAGGGGCCGGTGTCTGGGCGCCCGCCGCCTGCGCGGCGAATGCAATGATCGGGAGGGCGAAAAGATGTTGCATGTGAGTGCCTGGTATCTGTCTACTTGGCGACCGCCGCCGACGTAGTCAGAATGGCCTGCTGATACGCGGTGTGATACTGCGCATATGCCGGGTAGGCCGGGTCGAACGCCGTCAGCCAATCTTCGTAGTAGATTTCGAAATTCCGCGCGTGGAGCTGCACGCCGAGTTGCAGCAGCGGCACCAGTGAACCGGTCATGCCGGCGCCACTCGGATCGCTGAGCGCGACCGTTTGCAGCTCGAGGGGAACTGTACCGTCGTACTTCACGAACATCTTGCACCAGTCTACGGTGCAGGGCCGGCCGGCGGCATAGTCCGTGATGTCGCCGGCCTGAAGTCCCTGGCTTCCGAACCCGATGCCGTTGCGCACGGCCATGGCCGCGGTCGAATCCGGTATGCTGTAGTCCGGATTGTTGAAATTCAGGATGTTGATCCCCACCATCAACTGCACTGGAGAATTCAATGACTTCTCATAATCGAGCATCTGGCCGAGATAGGCGAGCCACACCGGAGTGCTGAACCCGGCCGCGGTGAGCTGCGCCTGGCAGTCCGCGGAGCTGAAGCCCATGACGATCGTGGTTTCACCACCAATGCCCAGTCCGAATCGGATGTATCCCACAGAGGGGTTGCTGCCGTAGTGCTGGACGACCGCCGCCATCAATGCTTGATAGTTCTTGAAGTAGCCTTGCTGCCAGAAGGCCGGGGATGAGCTGGTGCAGTTGAGAATGCTCGCCTGCAATTGCACGTAGGCAGGCGTCGCGACCAGCGACGTCGTTCCTGTTCCATACGTGACGCCCGATACCGTGAGGTTCACTTTCTTGCCGGCGTGGATCCACGGCTGGAGCAGGCTGTCCACGGACGAGAAATCGTATTGCGGATTCGCGCCCGGTCCCTTGTCCACCGAACTCCAACTGACAGAGAAATTCGCCCCGTCCACCGGTGCGCTCGGGTTGTTCACGAGGTACGTGAGCACGTCCGAGTAGTAGGCCTGGTTGGGCTTGGTGGGGGGAAAGAGGACGGTGAGACCGTGCATGCCGGCGGCCGGCACGACCGGCGTAACGGGCGTGACGGGTGTCGTGGAGTCGGCGCTACCGCCGCACGCTCCCAACCCTGCGCTTCCCAGGACGGCGATCCAGGTGAGGCGAACGAGAGAATGCATACGCGAAGATAAAGGGCGGGTGCGCGAAGGGGAGTCCCCGTCACGGGCGGCGGCAACGAGCCGCGAGCCACCAGCCGCCTGGCTTACGGTTGCGTGGGATGACGGCTTGGTGCGACTGGGAGCCGGAGTGCGAAAGTGCTCCCCAGACCTACTTTGCTGTCGACCGTTATCTCACCGCCCAATGCCTCCGCGATTTTCTGGCTGATGGCCAACCCGATTCCCTCGCCGGCTGCCGCCTCGGGGCTGAACCGTTTGTACTCCATGAACAACATCGGGAGCTTGTCCTTCGGGATACCCCCGCCGTCGTCTGAAACCGTGATGACGACTTGGGGAGCGGCTTGCTCAACGCCCTTGGACGATTCGCAGCAATTCACCGAGACGTGGCCGCCCGCCGGAGTGTATTTCACGGCGTTCGACACCAGGTTGTCGACGACCTGCCGCAGGCGCGAGGCGTCGGTCATGACAGTCGGAGGTCGTTCCGGGAGCTCCACGGCAAGCGCGAGACCCTTCGCCTCCGCCGTTTTCCGGAACGAGTCCGCGACGTCTCGCACCACCTCGACGACATCAGTCTTTTGTTGGTGGATCTCCACCTGCCCGGCCTCGGCACGCGCGACCTCGAGCAACTGCCCAATGAGCTCCAGCGCGTGATGAATGGACCGTCGAGCTCTGGCGAGCGTTTCGCGCTGCGTTTCGACGAGAGTTCCGAACGTCCCTTCTTCGAGCAGCGCTAAGTACCCGTCGGCCGCGCCGAGCGGGTTCTTGACGTCATGGGTGAAGCCGCGGATGAGCCGCCCGCGGCTGTCGGTCACGCGTTCGAGGGCCGACTGGCGGCGTTCCGCTACCGCGCGTGCGTCCTGCTCTCTCGCGAGCAGCGTGTCGCGTTCGAGCACATACTCATGGCGTTCGGTGACGTCTTCCATGATTCCCGCTACACGGAAGATCCGCCCGCTGTTGTCTCGGACTGGAAACCCGCGGCTCCAGACCCAACGCACGGTGCCATCCGGCCGAACCACCCTGAACTCGACATCCGCGGCGCGATGAGCCAGGTCAGCCAGCGAGGCGCGCACCCGCTCTCGGTCATCAGGGTGGACGCCTTCCATGAAGGAGTTGGGGTCGGTCTCGAGGCTCTCTCGTGAGCGTCCCCAGATACGTTCGTAGGCGACGCTCACATAGAGCTGGCGCCGCATATCCGGCTCACTCAACCAGACAACGGCACACAGGTTGTCGGCGATCTGACGAAACCGCGCTTCGGTCTCGTCGAGGCGAAGCGCCAGCTTGCGGTAGTGACTTCCGAGCCGAGCCACGAGAAATGCCGCTCCCAAACCAATAAGGACGAGGCCTGCAGTGAGCAGCCCGACCACATCCTCCGTCTGGCCCATCGATGCACGGCGGCTCTCGGTTGCGCGCGCGACCCTGCTCTCAAGACTGTCCGAGAGTGCGTGAATCTCGTTGGCGCACTGCTCTTGCTCCGCCAGGGCCGCCGACGCCTGCGGACGAATGCCCGAAGCGGAGCCGAGCGAGTCGAGGCGATTGCCCAGATCCTGTAAATTCTCAACGGCCCGCGTGAGCGCGACGGATGGCGGAACATCCAGTCGGCGAGCGTCGGCGAGGAGCTGCCGCTCGACGCTCCGCCGCTCCATCTGTGCGGTGCCGAGTTGATTTGCCAGATCGGGGTAACCGGGGAGCAGGTACCCGCGCCGCGCGGCTGACTCGACAACGAGATCGAGCTGGAGTCGGGCGATACGCAGACGGGCCGGCTCGGCCAAGTAGGCGACGTCGCGGAGATGTGCGATCCGTCGCTGCATCAGCCGCGGCAGCAGCACGGCGAGCGCGAGAGACAGGAGAACGAGCACGAGCGGCAATCGCGTGCCATGCTTCCGCCGGAGCGCGCGCCGTTCGTTGGGTGAGAGCGGCGGCGTCGCCGAAACGGATGAAATCGTCTTTGTCTGTGTCACCTGATCCCGATTGCCGCATCGCGGTTGTGCACTGGGTCGGTCGCCTGGCCGACGGGGCGTCGTCACCCGATCGTTCGCTCAACGGCCGTGATCGCCAGGGAGGCCGGTCAGGGATCGTGCTCATGTTCCCTGCGGCGCGACGGCGCAGTGGGCATTCTGGCAAGATTAGAACCATCTAATCCGGCGACGATCCACAGATCCTCATCGGGTCGTTGCCGGAATGGATGAGCAACCGCATCTTTGGTCGGGTCGTCAGCGCCGGCGACATTGTGGATTCCTCGCCTCGGAAGCCTATTGTGATTTCCCTCGATCAGCTCACCAGACGCTACGGCGCGCCTACTCCAAAGGGATGCGACTGTGTCTGCGCCGTAAGCCGCCGTAAGTCCGCCGTAAGTCCGCCGTCAGGGAGTCCGCGCCGTCAGGGAGTTAGCGTAGTTAGGGAGTCAGCGCCGTCAGGGAGTTAGCGTAGTTAGGGAGTCAGCGCCGTCAGGGAGTCCGCGCCGTTAGGGAGTCCGCGCCGTTAGCCGTTCGCGCCGTCATGAATTCGTATCCGATTCCGCCCCTCCTCCTTCGCTCCATACATCGCCATATCAGCCCATTTGAGAATGTTCTCCGCGCTGGCTCCATGACCCGCGAACAACGCCACGCCGATGCTCACGGTGCAGTGATGTTCAACGACGGTGCCGGCGTTCGCCTCGCGCTGCGTCGTCAGCCGGTACGGTTCCAAGAGCGTGGTGCGGATCTTGTCCGCCACAGTCTTCGCTTGGGATTTCGATACGACGGGATCCACATCCAATCCGCTCAGCATCACGACGAACTCATCGCCGCCAATACGTGCGACGGTGTCCGTCTCGCGCACGCATCGTCGCAGTCGATTCGCTGCTTCGATCAGCAGCAGGTCACCGATCTCATGGCCCTGGGTGTCATTGAGTGATTTGAAATTATCCAGGTCGAGAAACATCAGCGCTCCCCAGCGACCAGTGCGCTTGCTGGCCGCCATGGTCTGGCTCAAGCGATCGTCGAGCATACGACGATTGGGGAGGTTGGTGAGCGTGTCGTAGAAGGCCAGTTGTCGTACCTGCTCCTCCATGTGCCGGCGCTCCGTGTTTTCCCGAGTGATGCCGTGGAAGCCGACGATCGCGCCGTGTGCGTCACGCACGGGGGTGGAGAAGATCTCTCCCCACAGGAGCCTGCCATCCTTGCAGCGATGCTGGCACTCGAACGTCAAGCTGCCCGTCCGAGTGCCGTGCTGTTCGGCCACCCGCCTCGCGTGCATGATCTCGGTGAGGGCGGCAATGCCTTCTTCGGTGAACATCTCGAGAACGGAGCGACCGATCATCTCGCCGGCCGTGTAGCCGCGCAACCGTTCATCCGCCGGGCTGATATAGGTGAAACGGAGATCGCGGTCCACCTTCCAGACCACGAATCGGGTATCCTCGGTCAGCAAGCGAAACAAGCTGTCACTCTCACGCAGTCGATCGGTGTCGATGCTCCGCTCGACGGCAATGGCGGCGAGGTGGGCGGATCGTTCGAGGATGGCGAGGTCGGCGTCGCCGGGCGTGCGCTCGTCACGATGCCTGACGGTGAGCGTGCCCGACGTCTGGCCTGATGCGGCGCGGATTGGCTGAGACCAGCATGACCCTATGCAGGTTTCGGTGCGGGCGAGGGCTTCGTTATAGAAATCTGATGGGCCTGGGACTGGCGCACTGTCGAGCTGCTTCGGTCCGCGAGCCAGCAACGAGATGCTGCACACTGCCGCGGGATACGCCGACTCCAGGCCCCGTACAATGGAATCGAGCACGCGAGGCAATTCTGCCCCATTGGCCACCAGCGCCAGCGTGTGACTCAGCAGAGTCTCGTATGGCCCGAGGGGGCTACGCGACGATTCCGCCAGGTCGCGCGCCTGCACGGTGTCGGCTGGTTCTGGTCCTGGTCCTGGTTCTTCAGCGGGTGCGTCCGGCATGATCCCCCTAATCGCCAACTACTGTTTCAGCGGGTGCTTCGCAGCGAGTGTCTCCTTCAAAACATACTCGCCGCACATGGGGACGGGCCGATAGAGCGCCATCGTCACTTCCGGCGGCCAATAGCTCTGGCCAAACAGATCTCACAGCCGCGCCAGACTGTGGACGCCCGGATTGTTCGCGACAATCGGAACGTCGCCGAACGCAAAGCCATTCGCGAGGGTCGCGATCGAGGTCAGGACGGTGATGACAACAAGTGTCGCGATCCCGGAGGAGCGCTTCTCAATGGACCGCATTTCGGGGGGCTGATTCGAATGGCCTCGGGCATCCTGCGGACGCCGTCATCAGCGGGGGGGCTGTGACAGAGGGCGCTGTGGATTCTACCGTCGGGCATTCGGGCGAGCAGATCCTGCGTTGGCAATCGTGCGCTCGGCGCGCCATTATATGATTCCGGGCCAGACGGCTTCTTATGGCGTGCTCCCAGTTCGCTCGTTCAATCAGGAGGCTGATATGACTCGCCCGCGCGAATCGTTTGCGGTGCTTGTCCTCGCGGCCGGCATCGGGTGCGCCCGCTCGCAACCCGCGGCGTTGTCGGACGCCGACCGGCGCGCCATCCGTAGCACGGCCGACTCTACTCTCGCGATCATCAACGCCCGGCCGCCAAAAGACTTCGCTGGCTACGCCCGCTCGTACTACACGGCGGATGCCGTATCAATGCCCGAACATTCGCCTGCGCTCGTCGGCCAGGCGGCGATCGCGGCGTATGAGTCCACAGATTCCACGGCGTATATGTACCGGTGGCAGCAGGTCGAGATCGAGGGCAATCATGATCTGGCCTACGTGCGCGGCCGGTATTGGTCGTGGGGCGGCCGGTCGAAGCCCGACTCGGGCAAGTATTTGGAAATCTGGCAGCGTCAATCCGCGGGCAATTGGCGGGTCTCGCGCGATATCTACAACTCTGACGCCCCGCGTCCGGCAGCGCCGTAAGCCGCCGTCAGGGAGTTCGCGTATTTAGGGAGTCCGCGCCGTACGCCGCCGTCAGGGAGTTCGCGTATTTAGGGAGTTGGCGCAGTCAGGGAGTTGGCGCAGTCAGGGAGTTGGCGCAGTCAGGGAGTTGGCGCCGTAAGCAGTTCGCGCCGTCAGTCTGTGAGCGGGCGTACCGACGCTGCTTGTGCGCCGTCGGTGAGCGGGTTCCCGATAGAGCGGACGGCCGTTGGGTCGTGTCGTACGAGCACCAGGGTGAACGTCGAGCCCTCCCCGAGCGTGCTCTCGGCAGTGAGGTCGCCTCCCATTGCCCGTGCGAGCTCGCGGCTGATCGAGAGCCCAAGCCCCACTCCTTGCTGGCTCGCCTGCGTCAGGTGTCGATCGATTTGCACGAACGGCTCAAAGATGCGGTCCAGCTTGTCCGCGGGAATCCCGCGGCCGCGGTCGCGGACGTGGATTCGCACGACATGGTCATCCTGCTCGGACTGGACCGTCACCGTGTTTCCCGGGGCCGTGAACTTCCCCGCGTTCGTGAGCAGGTTGAGCAGGATCTGTTGCACTTTCTCGGCGTCGGCCCAGACGACAGCGTCGTCGGCGCACTCGAAGGCGTAGGCGAGCCCGCGGGCACCGTACTGCGGCGCGATGAGCGGATCGATCCCCGCAACGAGGGCGCTCACCGATGCGGGCGAGAACTGTAGCTCGAGCCGCCCGGCCTCGATCTTCGCAAAGTTCAGGACGTCGTTGATCAGGCTCAACAAGTGCTGCCCGCTGACTTTGATACGCGCGAGGTCGGCGCGCTGCAATTCGGTGAGCGGGCCCCGGAGCTCCAATTCCATTAGGTCAGCGTAGCCCGCGATGGCGTTGAGCGGTGTGCGCAACTCATGGCTCATCGTTGCCAGGAACTGCGATTTTGCCCGATTTGCCGCCTCGGCCTCGTGGCGGGCCGCTTCCGCCGCGTTGTACGCACGCGCGCGGTCGAGCGCCTGAGAGCAGAGACGCGCTACCGTCTCGAGAAACGCGACCTCGCTCTCGGTGAACTCGCGGTCTCGTTCAAAACCGAAGCCGAGGTAGCCCAGCACGCGTTCCTCTGCTCCCTGACCGACGAAGAGCGGGAACATCGCGGATCCGTGGAAGCCGGCAGCGTCAATCCATTTGGCGAATGCGGGGTAGCGTACGACGGTTTCATCATGCCGGCCGATCAGGACGGCCGCACGGGTTCGTACGAGGTCCGCCAACGGGAGCAGCCCCCCCATGGGCATGTCGAGCAACCGCGCGACTTGCGCCTCGGTGTATCCACTGTGCGCCAGGAGCTCAACGGTGCGCCCGTTGTCGTCGTCGAGAAGTCCGACCGCCGCACGCGAAGCGTCCGCGGCGACTATGCCGGCGCTGATGGTCGCTGCGGCTACGTCAGCAGGTGTGCGCGCCGCGGATAGCGAGGCTGAGATGTGCTGCAGCGTCTCGGCTCGGCTGCGGGCCAGCTCCTCGGCGGCGAGCAACCTCTCCCGCTCTGCCGCGGCCGCGTGCTGTCGGCTGACATCCTCGATGACGGCAATCTCATAGTCCGGACGCCCGGCCGAGTCGCGCACCAGCGAGAGAGTGAGCCGCGCCCACACATGGTGGCCGAACTTATGGATGAAGCGTTTTTCGACTGCATACCACTCGAGGTCGCCCACCGCCATACGACCGAACGGTATGAGATCCGAGTCCACGTCGTCCGGGTGGGTGATCTCGGGCCATGGAGTAGCGAGGAACTCGTCCTGGGTGTATCCGAGCATCTCTCGGAAGGCGTCGTTCACCTCGAGCCACCGCGCTCCGGAGAATGAGACGCGCGCCATGCCGACGCGCGATCGCTCGAACACGGCGCGGAAACGCGCCTCGCTCTCCGTGAGCGCCTCGGTCCGTTCCTCCAGGTACGCAGCGGTGGCCTGCAACTCCTCGGTCTGCATCTCGAGCTCGGCCTGCTGATCATGAAGCTGTTCGTTGGTCAACTCCAGCTCGAGCGTCTGTTCCTGCAGCAGCTCGTTCTGCTCCGAAGTCAGGCGCTCGCTTGCGGCGATCCGCTCGGCCTTGCGGTGGAGCAGCGCGTTCATGAGAAACGCGAATAGGGCCGCCAACACCGCGCCGGCCACGAGCGCGAAGATGAGACGATTCGCGGCGCGGCTCTCCGCTGCCTCACGCGCGGCGAGCAGACGTCCCTCCTCGTCCTGAATGCGCGCGATAATGACGCGTGCACTGTCCATCAGTGCCTTGCCTCGACTCTGGCGGAACACTTTCAGCGCGACCGCTGGCCCGTCCGTCTGCCGTCGTGTCTTGACGGTGTCGAGCAGCGCGACGCGCTCCGCGGCGACCTCCGTGAGCCTGTCGAGCAGCCGCTGCTGGGTAGCATCGTCGCGCGTCAGCGCACGCAACGCCGCCGTGTCGGCGCGCAAGGCCACCGTGCCGCGCTGATACGGCTCGAGGTATTGCGTGTCGTCTGTGATGAGGAATCCCCGCTCGCCCGTCTCCGCGTCGAGGAGATCGACGAGAACGCTCCTCCCTCGGTCGATGACGTCGCGCGTTTGCGCGACCTGCCTGCTATGCGCTTGGAGCGTACCGTACGTCGTGGCACCCATGGCGCCAACCATGAGCATGAGCGCCGCGGGACCAAGCACCGCGAGCACCCTGATGGCGGGGGACGTGAACAACGTGGAGGAAGGGTTGGACACGGACGCTCCAAGACCGCCGAGGAAGGCACAGAATGTAGCACAGGGCGTCCGCGATCACTAGTGAGGGATCTTCCCCCCAGCGCGCCGCTGGGCCCGTCACGATCACCAGACCTGAATGCCCGGTCTTGGACGTGGCTGCTTACGACCTTGGATTCTGCACCAGGTTCAGTACGCGTACGGGGTTGTACTTGAGGCCCAGCATGAACCGGTACGATGTCATCCAGTAGTCGCGGCCGTCACCTGGAATGCTCGCCGGACCGATCACGCGGTAGATGGTCATCCGATTCCGAAGGGCTGATACTTCAGTGGTGAGGGCCAGCGAACGTGTAAGGGAAAACTCCAGGCCAGCGCCCGCGACGCCGCCAAAGCCGCGACTGTACCGCTCTCCAGAAACGAAACTCTCGCCGGCGGCGAACGTCTGAATTGGTGCCGCGAACGTGTCATACATGTGCATGTACGCCGCGCGAACGTCGAAGAATGGACGGATCTCTCCGTTCCACGGCATTGGCCGGAACCGGGTGCCGATCTCCACCGTTTCAGTCGTGGCAGGAGAGCCAAGCATCGATGCCGTCAGGTCAATGGTTGCCGAAAAACGCTCCGCGTAGCGGTAGTCCCCGTGCGTTCCTGCTCCGAGGGTCGTGTAGCTCGTGGCGGTGCCAGCGACAGCCGGAACTCGGACGGAGCTCACCAAGGGATAGGCCTCTGCTGACCACCTCGATCGCCTGTACGCGAGTGCCCGCGCCACCGGCGGTGCTTCTGGCGGAAGATGAGCGGCTTGCGGCGGAGTACGTCGGCCAATGCGCGGCAGTCGAATTCGCTGCGCGCTCAATCCAGATGGCAGTATGAGTAACGCGATGAGAACGAGAGCACGACTGCGCATAGCGGCCTCACAGGCAACGTTTCGTGATCGCCGGGCATAGCCTCGAGCGCTCTTTACACTGGGGAGGTGAGCCAAGATTGGCAAGGACGACACGAGACACGAGACACGAGACACGAGACACCGGCTCACATCGGAAACGCGTTTGGCGCGATCATCCCCGGATGCCAGGCTGGCTCCCAGACGACGTGCGTGTCGACGCCCGTGATGCCATCCAACCGCAGGACGGCGTCTCGAATGCCCTCGGTGATGATCCGCTCCATGGGGCAGCCGGGGGTTGTCAGCGTATGTTGGATGTTGGCCATGCCGTCGTCGACCACGACCTCGTAGATAAGCCCCAATGTTACTACGTCGAGACCGAGCTCGGGGTCGATCACGGTAGTGAGAGCCAACCAAATCGCGTTGACGTCGAGATCGTTGTGTGGCATGGCGGCGAGGCGCTCCAGTCCTGGCATTGAGTGTGATGCCTCGAAAGCTGGTGGACGAACGCGTTGCGCCGCGTGACTGATGTCACATCAAACGTCGGACGGAGGGTTCGACGGGCTGCCTTCATCTACTTCTCTTATTATGCCAAGCACGCACGCTTCCGACGCGCCCGTCTTCGATCTGCTCCGGCAGATTCCGCTGTTCGTTGGACTTGGCGACGACGGGCTGATCCAACTTGCGCATCGATGCGTGCCCCGTTCGGTACCCACGGGGCACGTGCTGTTCACGACCGGTGAAGAGTGCCGCGGGCTCTACATGATCGAGTCAGGGCGCGTGCGCATCTATCGGACGGATCCGGCCGGTCGCGAGCAAGTCCTACGCATCGAAGGGCCGGGGTGTCCCGTGGCGGAGTTGCCTCTGTTCGATGGCGGGCCTTACCCGGCGTCGGCGATCACGATCGAGGCGTCGCGCCTCGTATTCCTGCCGCGGTCCGATTTTGAATATCTCTACAGGACTCAACCCGATATCGCACAGGCAGTCATCCGCGCGCTGGGCCGCCGCCTGCGACACATGGTGCATCTCACAGAAACGCTTGCGTTCCGAGATGTTGCCGCACGTCTCGCGCTGCTCCTTGTCGGCTATGCGGAACGTGCGGGCGCACCAGGCGTCTCGGGTGTGGAAATCGAGCTCGACCGCACGCACGAGGAGATCGCGCGCGAGATCGGTGCCGCGCGCGAATCGGTCTCGCGCGCAATGAAGCAACTGCGCAGCAAGGGACTGATTGAGCCGCTCGGACTCGACCGTCTGCTCATTCCGGACGTTTCGCGCCTCCGGGCCCTTCTGCCCAGTCGAGGTGGCGACGAGCGGTAGCTACAGGCGCACGCCCCATCGCTGAGACATCCGTCACACCTCCGAACGTCGCGATGCGCGAGCATTCGGAATGAGACCTCCCTTCGCGGTGATCGAGACGCGACCTGGCCGATGACGCAACCAGGAACACATCGACCGACTTCGGTGCCGCCGAGCGCAACCGGCAGACTCGTGACGCCTGCCACTGGATCCATGCGCCTCGCCGGCGAACACTTTGCGGCCGCGACGCTCTACCTGATTGCCGGCTCGATCGGCCTCGTTTGGATCGCGCCGGACCTCGCCGCTGGCGATTACCTCTCGCCACACGTTGCCGGCATCACGCACCTGTTCACGCTCGGCTGGCTGACCACCGCAATCTTCGGTGCGCTGTACCAACTCCTACCGGTCGCACTCGGTGCGCCAATTCGGTGGCCTCGCGTGGGACATGCGAGCTTCTGGACCTTCGCGCCCGGCGCGGGACTGTTTGCGTGTGGGGTCGCGGACGGCTCGTTGGTGCTGCACGATGTGGGCGTCGCACTCGTGGCCGCCGGAGTCATGCTCGCCGTGGCCAACGTGGCCGCAACGCTGCCGCGGGCGCGCGCACGCGACGTGACATGGGCGGCGATCGCACTCGCGTTGACGTTTCTGTCGTCGACGCTCGTGCTGGGCGTCGTACTCCTGCACAACATCGACACCGGGTTCATTGCCGCCGCGCGCGTGCGCGTACTCGCGACGCATCTCCACGTGGCGATCGTGGGCTGGGCGCTGATCATGATCGTCGGCGTCTCGCACCGGTTGCTCCCGATGTTTTTGCTGGCCCATGGCGCGGATACGCGATGGACAAAGCGCGCGCTGGCGTCGCTCGCCGCGGGCATCGTACTGCTCGCGCTCGGACTCAATACGCCCGTCCGCGCCGTCGTCTGGCTGTCGGCTGCATTGCTCGAATTCGGTGTCGCCTGCTTCCTGCGTCAGGCGTACGCCTTCTACCACGCGCGAGTGCGAAAACGGATCGACATCGGGATGCGATTCGCCGCGGCAGCCGTTGCCTTTCTTGCCAGCGCCGCCCTGCTCGGACCGATCGTGCTGTCGTTGGGGCCATCCGCAACGCGCGTCGCTACCACATACGTGCTCGTTGGTTTGTTGGGCGGCATCGCGATGTACGTCGTCGGCTTCTTCTACAAGATCGTCCCGTTGCTCGCATGGACGGTGCGATACCGCGGCCAGATGAGCATGCCTGGCGTGCCAAGGATCGCGGACATGTACTCGGCGCGGGCCGCGCTTGCGCAACTCGCCGCGATGTCGGCCGGGGTGCTCGCCATTGCCATCGCGATCCTGCTCGGCTCAACGCTCGGTGCATACACCGGCGCAGCTCTCTTTCTCATTGGAGTTCTGTTGTTCGCAAGCCAGATCATACGGGTCGCGCTTGGCGGCCGCATGGGAGGTACGACATGAGCGACGCACGGATCTCGACACCAGTTGAACCAACCGCGCACCTGATCCATCCTGTCTCGACACACGTAGTCGACCTGGACGTCCGCGACGCGCTACGATCGGGCAAGGAGCCATTTTCGACGATCATGGACGCCGTGAGCAAGCTCAACGCGGGCGAGCTGTTGCACCTTCGTACGATCTTCGAGCCTGCGCCGCTCGTTGCCATTCTTGCGAAGCGTGGATTCTCGCATGAGTCACGGGCGCACGCCGCGGACGACTGGTCGTCATGGTTCTGGCGTCCGAACGAACACGAGGGCAAGGACGCTCCGGTCGCGACGGCGGGGTCAATGGTCGGCGACGTCGATGCAGCGACGACATGGCTGGACGTACGCGGGCTCGAGCCGCCGGAGCCGATGATGCGAACACTGGCCGCCCTCGAGACACTTCCGGCCGGACATGTGCTCGTGCAGGTGAACGATCGGGTGCCGCAACTGCTCTTTCCCTTGCTCGCCGACGGTGGCTTTGCGTGCGACGTCGACGAATCGCAGGACGACCGCGTGCTCGTTCGCATCTGGCGCGCCTGCTAGGCCGCTTGGAACATTCACATTCTCTCAACGGAACCTCACCATGCCAATCAATCCCATCGAGCTCGATGTCCGCACGATTCCGCCGCGCGACAAGCACCCGACCATCTTCCGCACCTTTGACAGCCTCGCCGCCGGCGAATCGATGGTGCTCATCAACGACCACGATCCGAAACCACTCCGCTACCAGCTTGCGGCCGAGCATCCGGATCAGTTTCACTGGACGTATGAGGCCGAGGGCCCGGACGTCTGGCGTGTGAAGATCGACCGGCGATAGTGGTGCAGGCGGATACGGCCAACTCGATGCCGACTGTGTCGCCGTGCCCAGTGGCGGGATGGCGAGTTGGAGCGTAAGCTCCCCTCGTGCAGCGCTTCCGACTTCCGCATCCGATCATCCTCTTGCTCGCCGGCGTGGTCGTCGCGGCGATGCTCACGTGGATATTGCCCGCCGGGCAGTACGACCGTCGCGACGATCCGGTCACGCACAAGAGCGTGGTCGTTGCTGGCACCTATCACGGCGTGCCTCCCGCGCCGGTCGGTCCGTTCGCCGCCGCGGTCGCCGTTCCGCGTGGATTCATCGAGGCTGCCGATGTCATTGCTGTCGTCCTGTTCGTGGGTGGTGCCTGGGTCGTCGTCGACCGCCTCGGTACGCTCGGACGAATCGTAGCGGCCCTCGTGTTCATGTTTCGTCGCCGGGGACTCATCGCGATACCCGTCATCTCCCTGTTCTTCACCACGATGGGCGCGCTGGAGAACATGCAGGAGGAGATCATTCCACTCGTGCCCGTGCTGCTCATCCTCGGCCGCGGACTTGGCATCGATGCGGTGAGTGTGGTGGCGATGAGCGCCGGTGCGGCAATGATCGGCAGTGCCTTTGGGCCGACGAATCCGTTCCAGGCCGGGATCGCGATGAAGCTCGCGCAGATCCCCGCGGGTTCCGGGTTCGTCATGCGCTTCGCCCTGCTCGTGGTGGCGTTCATCCTCTGGGTGGGATGGACGATGCGCCATGCCGCGCGTACACGGAGTGCCGTGGCCGAACCGGACGATGCGCCCGCGGCCCGCGTGTCGGCGAAGGACGCCTTGATCCTTGCCCTGGTATTGTCACCCATGGCGGCGTACGTGTATGGATCGATCGCGCTCGGCTGGGGGTTCAACGAGCTCTCGGCGGGGTTCTTCGTCGCCGCCGTCGCCGCCGGATTGCTTGGCGGGCTTGGCGTGGAAGGAACGACGTACGCGTACCTCGAGGGCATGCAAAGCCTGCTGCCCGCCGCGTTGTTGATCGGTGTGGCGCGGAGCATCTCGCTCGTGCTCGGCGACGGCCACGTCATCGACACGATGTTGCAGGCGCTGGCCACGCCCCTCGGCCACACGTCGCCGGCGCTGGCTGCGCTGCTCATGATCCCGGCTCAGGGCCTCATTCACGTCGTGGTGCCCAGCGTGAGCGGTCAGGCCGTGCTCACGATGCCGGTGTTCGTGCCACTGTCTGATCTGCTCGGCGTTGGGCGGCCGGTCACGGTGCTCGCGTATCAGATGGGCGCCGGGCTGTGTGAGCTGCTCACGCCGACGAATGGCGCACTGATGGCCGTGTTGCTTGCGGCGGGCGTGCCCTTTCAGCGGTGGGTGCGGTTCGCCGCGGCTGGCGCGGGAATTGTCGTGATCGTTGGCGTTGCTGGAATGGTCGCCGGCATGCGCCTGTAACAGGTCAGCGGATTCTCCTCACGGACCCTTCGCGAAGGTCATTGCCGTTTACTAATTTTCTGATAACTCCCATGATCGCTGCTCTCCTCAGTTTCGCCCTGTCTGTCGGCGCCGTGGTCGGATTCATATGGGCCCTCGCCACCCTCGGCAACGTGAGGCGCGATCTGCGCGAAGCGCTCGAGCGATTGGACCGGATCGAGCAAGCACTCGGCAGGCAGCCAGTCTTGCCGCGAGCTCAGGAATAATCCGGCGCGCGGGCTGCGCGGCTGGGCTCGATTCTCCCGACTGCTGGTGCGGCGTGTGCACTGTAGGCGTCCGTGCTCACTGACTATCGCGCACCACGTTCCGATGCCGTACTCATTCCCACTTGAATCTGCAACCGCGGTCGTTGAACGGATCGACGACGTTCCGCCCGGCGCACGCGTGCATCGGTGGGTATTGCGTGACGACAACCGGCAGCAATACGAGGGCGTCCTACGGCTAGACGAGGAGCCCGCCTACATCGAGCTGCATTGGAAGCCGAACGTGCGCGGACAGGACCAATTCATCGGAAATTTTCGCCTGCATCTCAGGCCGCTCATGACAGGCGGGTTCGTCCGTGCCGAGCGCGACGGCCATGCGGACGATGAGGTCAGCGTGCGGGTCCATCGCGGCGACCGTAATGTGATCGCCATTCAGGCTCGCGATGAGGGTCCGGCGTTGCCGATCGCCGTCGTCGATGTGACCATCGGCTAAGGGACGAGTTTTCGGCATGAGCGGACTGGCGCCACTGTAACGCGACCGTCCGAGCACGACTCGTGCGAATCCTCTCGGTGTTGCTATCGCACACAGGGAGGTTCCAATGATTCGCAACTTCTATGGTCCAACCCGCTGTCTCGCCGGGCTCGCCGCTGCGGCAGCTATCGCCGCCTGCGGACGGGAGCCGAGCGCGGGGTCGCGCTCAGGCACCCACTCGGCCTATGGCGCGTTGGGCGAACGTGCTGATACCGCGGTCACGCTTCGCGGAGCGGTCGCCAGCATGTCGGCAATGAATATGGTGGTCAGGGTGGACACGGGACGCGTGACGGTCAAGCTGACGCAGCCGTTCAAGGTATACGATCGAGAGACCGCGAAGCTCGCCGATGTGAAAGACAATTCCTTCATCGGCGTGACGACGGTGAAGCAGCCCGACGGATCGGAGAAAGCCACTGAGATTCACATCTTTCCCGAAGAGCTGCGGGGAATGGGCGAGGGAAGCCGCATGATGACGACGCAGCACCCGATGGGCGGCGGCAGCCGCATGACGAATGGCGCCGTGTCGGGCTCGCGCATGTCGAACGGCAACGTCGCCGGCATCAAGGATTCAACGCTTCTCGTGCAGTATCCGGGCGGCTCGCTGAAGGTCACCGTGCCACCTAACACGCCGGTGACGGTCCTCACGCCCACATCGAAGCCGTTGTCGACAGGCGAGCAGGTTGTCGTCGTGGCGACGCGAGCGGCCGACGGATCGCTTTCATCGGGCCAGGCAATCCTCGCGCGCAAGTGAGCGTGTCAGCCCTCTGAGGAGCTGATTTTCCGCAGCGCGCTCTCAGTCGAACTGTTTGTTGTGATGCCAAAGCGCACGTGGGCCGCCACCGCAGTCTCGGCGGCCCTCTTTGGCCGGCTTCACATCCCGCGTTCCGTTGTCGCCTATCAGGGCTTTACAGCAAAACTCGCCGTGGCGACGGAATCTCCCCATGCCAAGTCGATCGCGCCGCGATTTGGGCCCGTTGCGCGGATCGTGATCGTGAAATCCTCAACGTGTTCCGGGGTATGCGACATGTCCATCCGCACTCGGCCGATGTCCTGCTTCGGATCGTAATCCGTTCCCCACTGGCCGACCTGGCGGTTCACGATGAGGAACGTGCCGTTGCGCGTGTGCTGTGTCCACAGCGTGTACAGACCTGGCGCGAGTGTCATGTCGCCAAGGGACATCGTCTTCGAGGTCGCCAGGTGCGTGGCCTCGTTTGCGCCCGTGCGCCAGATGGTGTCGAATGGCACGAGCACGCCGCCCCATACGGTACGTTCGCGCACCGCTGGACGCCCATAATTGATGAAGATCGGACCGCGACTGAACCCTGCATAGGCGGTGGCACGTGGAGACAATACGCCGGTTGGTTTCATGGTCGTGGCGAGCGCGGCGATGTCGACTTTGCCTGGGGTTCGCTTGCCGACGGCTTTGTTCGTCGTGAATACGCCGTCCGTCATGAGCAACTGTCCGTTGCGATCGAAGCGCGCGAGCATCGGGTATGGACCGCCGTGCATGCGCAGCGTGTCACCCGAGTACGGCTGCAAGCCAATCACGCTCACGGCGTTGCCGGTCGTGCCGATGGCCATTACCGAGTCGCGTGCTCCCGGGCCGCGAGCGTAGATCAACTCGAACGGCGCGTACGCGAACACCGGCATCGTGAAGAAGGCGTTCGGTGCGGCGAAGGCCCGCACCTGTGTGCTGTCGCGCCAGACGATTTCGCGGCGCGCCGAGTCGGCGCGGAAGGCGAAGCGGACCTCGAGCGGATTGTTGGGAATGGGCGAACCGTCGGCCTGACGCCGACGGACCACGGCAGCCGTTGGTCGTCCAGCGGCGATGGTGATGTCGTATTGCGTTCGCGTGACCGCAGTGCCGGCGCGCGACACCATCTCGCCAGAGAATCGCGTTGGTGTTCGCGTGTATTGCTCCACGGCCACCGTGTCGCGGCCAAGGCGGTAGACGATAGTTGCGTCTTGCGCCGCGACCGATGCGAACGGGAGCGCGAGCAGGGCAAGCAGGCGAAAGGGTGACATGATCGATTACTCCGCTGGGCGAGGGTCTCCGCGAGGTCGATCGTGTCGTTCACGTCGAAGACTCGCGCCGAGTCGATGTTGAAACTTCGTACGTACAAAGTAGACATGGGGACCGGCGTGTGCCGATCCCCATGTTCTGCAGGCCGATCCGGCCCGGGAGTGGACTCCGGGTGGTGACCGGCTGGATGTCGCTGGCTGCTCCGTAGCGGTCGGCCCACCGGTCGGCGAGGTTCGAGTTGCCAGTTGCGAGTGATGCGTTGCGCGTTTTAAAACACGCACAACTCACAACTCACAACTGGACACCCGAACCTCGCCGACCGGCGATAGTGGCCCGCGAACCAGGCGCCCTGGTGCGCATGACCCGTATACTGACAACTCACAACTGCCAACTGATCACTGATCACTGATCACTGATCCCCCTCGACGCCTGTCGTCCCGCGCGAACCCCTGTTATCCCCGGGTCACAACAACCACGGGACACGGGACTGCCGTACCTCTCTACTAGTACTAACGCTGAAACGTTCAAAAATGTCGGTTTTTGGTCAATCAGTCATATTGACCCTTGCGCTGCCCCCCAATTTCGGAACTAATATATAGGACTACGATCATCGCCCGACGCTCGAGTGGCGAGGCGGGATCGATCGTGGCGAGATCGAAGTCGATCGTGGCGAGATGGAATGCGGTCGCGCCGAGATCGAATGCAATTCCGCCGAGACGGAATGCGATCGTGGCGAGATGGGATCGATCGTGGCGAGATGGAATGCGGTCGCGCCGAGATCGAATGCAATTCCGCCGAGACGGAATGCGATCGTGGCGAGATGGGATCGATCGTGGCGAGATGGAATGCGGTCGCGCCGAGATCGAATGCAATTCCGCCGAGACGGAATGCGATCGCGCCGAGACGGAATGCGATCGCGCCGAGACGGAATGCGATCGTGCCGAGATGGGATCGATCGTGCCGAGATGGAATGCGATTCCGCCGAGACGGAATGCGATCGCACCGAGACGGAATGCGATCGTGGCGAGATGGGATCGATCGTGCCGAGATCGAATTCGATCGTGGCGAGATGGGATCGATCGTGCCGAAATCGAGTTCGATCGTGGCGAGATGGGATCGATCACACCGAGATCGAATTCGATCGTGGCGAGATAGGATCGATCACGCCGAGATCGAATTCGATCGCGTCGAGATGGGATCGATCGTGCCGAGATCGAATTCGATCGTGCCGAGATGGGATCGATCGTGCCGAGATCGAATTCGATCGCGTCGAGATGGAATGCGATCGCGCCGAGATCGAACGCGAGCCTGTCGACCGAGCATCGCAACCCGGAGACATGGCAATGCAACGCGGCAAGTTGGCACCCCAACGCGCCAAGCAAGGATCGTCGCGTGTCCAGATCGGATCGCAACGGATCGAGCGAGGATCCCAGCGCGGCGAGCCAGGATCCTCGCCTTGCTAGCAGGCATCGCAACGGACCGAGGGGGGAGGCGACCGCGGCGAGATCGCATCGCATCGCCGCGAGGCGACTCTCTTGCGTGCCGAGACAGCAGCGCCCGATGCCGAGCTGCTTTCCGAGCGCATCGAGCTGAGATCGCAACTCGGCGAGAGAGCACTCAAACTCGCCCAGACGCAATCGGAGCACGTCGAGACGGCACCCTAACTCGCCGAGACGCCATCGGAGCGCGTCGAGACGGCACCCCAACCCTTCGAGATCCCATCCTAACCCATCGAGACAGCACCCTAACTCGTCGACCGGGCACCCTAACTCATCGAGCGGGTACCCCAACCCGTCGAGACGAGACCTCAACTCGGAGAGCTGCCACTCCAACGCATTGAGCCGTCAGCCGAACGCGTCGAGCTGCCACTGTAGCGCGTCGACACGGCACTGCAACTCGGCGAGACGCTACTCCAACTCGCTGAGACGACACCCCAACGCTCCGAGACGATATCCCAACGCAGGGAGGCGACATCGCAGTTCCCCGAGGCGACTCGCAACTCCCTGAGACGACATCGCAACTCCCTGAGACGACATCGCAACCGCCCGAGGCGGTTGCTCCCAGTTTTCGACCCCGGCGCATCGGGCGCCCGTCGGTATGCAGGTCCATTTCGGCGCCCCGTTGGCCGCGGACACGAGGCGCCTGTCATCCTGAGCGACGCCGTGTCAATCTGAGCGAACCGTAGGGTCTCGTGACCAGCCGGCTTCGACCCCCGAATGGAGAATCGCCTCTCGCGTTCGACCTATACGTGCTTCTCTCCGCAGTTCTCTGCAGTTCGCTGCGACCTCTACCGTTGAAAAGCTGTTCTGTCGGTCACAGAGATCCTTCGCTTCGCTCAGGATGACAGGGCTTCGCGGATGATCAGTGATCAGTGATCAGTTGTGAGTTGTGAGTTGTCAGTATACTGGTCATGCGCACCAGGGTGCCTGGCTTGCAGGCCACCATCGCCGGTCGGCGAGGTTCGGGTGTCCAGTTGTGAGTCGTGAGTTGTGGGTTGCTAAAAACGCATAACGCATAACTCACAACTGGCAACTCGAAACTCGCCGACCGGTGGGCCGACCGCTACGGAGCAGCCAGCGACATCCAGCCGGTCAACACCCGGAGCCCAAGCCCGCAGTTAGCGCAGTTAGCACGCAGTCAGCCGTTGTCCCGTGTCCCGTGTCCCGTGTCCCGTGTCCCTCGAGTTCGATTGGCGGAGTTGCGGTGCCTCCCTCCCGCAATCAACCGTAGTGCCGAAGCGCGGCGCTGAGCGACACCACGATCCCGGTCAATCCCGCAACCAACGAGAGAGCCAGCGCCGCTCGCTGCCTGGTCAGGGCGGCCACGGCTCCGAGCGCGATCGCGACCTGGAGCAGGGCGACGGCGAACGCGTACTGGTGGTGTTTCGCGAGGAGCTGGTCGGCCTCGTTGGATTTGGCATCGCGCTCTGCCTCGAGTTTGCGCGCCGCCGTCTGAATTGCCGACTGCTCGCTGATGTACCGCGCGGCCGTGGCGCGCATAGAGTCCGGTGCGACACGCCCCGCGGCGACATAACTGCTGGCCATGCTGCTCGCGATGGCGCTCTTGATGCCCTTGGCCTGATAATAGGACCATTGGTCGGAGGCCCGCGCCTGTAACGCGGTCGCTTCGCTCTTCAGCACCAGCGCCTCATTGATCGTGGAGCCGGCGTGCAACGACACGACCGCCGTCACGGCGGCGAGGATCGCAGTACATAAGGCGACGATCCGGAGCATGGTGCCGCCGGTCTTCTCGATCTCGTCGTCGATGGTCTCGCGGAGCTTGTCGGTATCGATCTCTGTTTCTTCTGGCATGGTGTCTCGTTGCGTCATCACCTGAGCGTGACTTGCGGTACGTTCCACCCACTCACCACGAGCCGCGGCGGCGAGTCGTGTAGGTCGCGTGTGCGGTACCGTGCCGTCACCACGCGCGTTTCTCCCGGCAGCAGCGAGAGGTCATTGTCATCCCAAAAAACCGGGAGCGCTTCTGCCCCTCCGCGCCCGGTCACCTGCAGCCGCAGGAAGAAAGCGATCGTCGTGCCAGGATTCCTGAGAGTGACTCGCGCCTCGTCCGTCCCGCCGCCGCCGCCGCTGAAGTGGACACTGGCCGTCACCTGGGCCGCCGGCATGCCGGAGAGTGCCGTAAGATCCGCATACGCCTTGACGGGTGTCACGTACCACGTCGACGTGTCGGCCAGCACGTCTGGGTGTGTGGACAGCCAATAAAAGTTTGTGCTGATCGCCCGTCCGTCGGCACCGGTCAGCCGCAGGTCCACGAAATAGGCGCCCGACGTGTTCGGCGGCTCCGGGAGCATGAACATTCGTAGGCTGCTGTCAGCGGGCACGTCGAACACGGTGTCGCGCGCCAGCTTTTCCGAACCGTCGAGCCCGAGCACTCGCGCTCGGAGGTGCGTGCCGCGCAGTGACGTGCGCGTGGCGTTCACCACGGCCACGGACCGGTCGTCATACGAGAACAATACATGGACGGGCTCGTTCGCTTTCTTGGTGCCGAAGTAGCCTCCCGCGGGTCGCAGGTACCAGTCGAAGAGATGCCAGTAGATCGAGGGCCACGCGTTGTTGAGCATCCACTGAATCACGCCGGTGGAACCGTACGCGTTGCGGCGGTATGCCTCGAACATCGCACGTTCACCTTCATAGGTCATGAGCTGCGACTTGACGGTGTAGTCCCGAATGCTCGTTGGCGCGCCGTAGCGCGTGGACAGCGCCGTGTTGAACCGGTCGAGCAGATGGGTGAACTGGCCGCCCGCGGCATGATAGAGCCACACGCTGTCCAGCGGCCATGCGATGTCGCGCGCGGGGATCATCTGCTGCATGCTCTCGATCGGCGGGACTGCCGCGCCGGGGCTGGTCTCCGTGTTGTAGCCCCATGCGCCACCGTGGGTGCTGTCCTGAAGCCAATACGACGGGGGCACCCAGTCGTATGGTCCGGTCATCTTCACGCCGCTTGCCCCCGAGAACTGCGCCGGCTTTGCGCTTGCCGAGGAGAGCGTTGGGTTGGGCCACGCTTCCTGGCGCTCGATGTCCAGATACATCTGCTCGACATTTGCCGGCGGTGGGTTGTCGCTGCCATTGAGCCAGACGAGCGCGCTGGGGTGGGCGCGCAGTCGCCGGATCTGATCGCGCAGTGAGGCCGCCGCCACCGCGTACTGCTCCGCGCCCCACTTCGGCCACTCCTCCCATGCGAGGCAGCACACCCAGCCGCTCATGACGAGCACGCCGAGGCTGTCGGTCTGCTGCCAGAACCGGTCGTCCTCGTAGTTGCCTTCCAGTCGAATGGTGTTGAGATGCATGTCCAGCGCGTAGCGCAGCTGCGCGGTTTGCCGCTCCGGTTGCGGTCGAAAGAACATGTCCGGCGCCCAGCCGCCGCCGCGGACGAGGATGCGACGCCCGTTAACGCGGAAGAGGCGTGCGCCCTTGCTCGTCATTTCGCTCGTGATCTCGCGGATCCCGAAGCGGATATGCTGGCGGTCCGATACTCGCCCGCCAGCGGCGAACTCGATGTCCAGATCGTTCAGCTCCGGACGTCCCATTTCAGCGGGCCACCAGAGCCGCGGATTCCGCAAGCGGAGCTGTGGGAAGCTGTCCGGCGTGAAGCGCACGAACGCGCTGTCGTGCGGCGCCAACGTTACCGATCGACTGAACGCGACTTGACCGACGTGGCCGCGCAAGACACCGGTCACCGCATGGGATGAGAGATTTCTGACGTTCGCCGCCACGGTCAGCTCGGCGCTGCGCAGCGTGGCTGTATCCACGTGACTCACGACGAGTGGGTCACGCACGACCACGTCTCCGGTTGCGGCGAGGAATGCCGGCTGCCAGATCCCCATGTCCTTGTCCGGCGGTGACGGGTTCCAGTCCACCCACGTCGTTTGCAGGTCGGGCGGGGTCGGCGCAAAGATCTCGACGGCGAGGACGTTGGCGCCGGCCGGCCGCACCGCATCCGTGACATCCAGCTCGTAGTGTCGGTAAGTGCCGGCCACGCGGCTCGAGTCTGCCAACCGCCGGCCGTTCAGCCAGATATTTGCCCGGTAGTTGATGCCATTGAACTGCAGCGCAAGTCGCCTGCCTCGCATAGCCGCTGGTACGTGGAAGCTGGTGCGGTACCACCACGGCACGGCGAATGGGCTCGCTGGCGACATTGCGGTATGCACGAAGTTCGCGCCAATCGCATAGGTCATTCCCGGCAGCGTGCGGAGGTTCATCCCGAAGAACGGGTCGCGATACACGCCGGCCTCGACGAGCGATCCAACGACGGTCGATGGCACCGTGGCGCGATACCATCCCGCCGTGTGGTACGCCGGTGAGGAGATGCGCATGCCGTCCACGCCGGCGCTGGCCGATGACTGTACGAGCCAGCCGGCCTGCAGCATCTGCCGCTCCTGCGAATGCGCGACACGCGCGACAGCGAGCAGTACGATGGCTGTCAGGATCCGCTTCACGATGTCGCCTCCTCGAGGCCGAAGGGCCAACGCTTGGTGTTCCACGACCAGAACAGAAATGCGAGGCAACCCAGCGCGAGGACCCCCACGCCAAACAGGATCACCATCCACTGGGTGGTCGCGAAGACGAAGATCCACCCGAGCAGCGCGACCAATGCCGGGATCGGGTACAGCCACATACGATAGGGTCGAGCCATGTCTGGTGCCCGCCGGCGCAGAAGAATGAGGCCGAAGATCTGCCCTATGAACTGCACGAGGATGCGCGTGACGATGAGCGCGTCAATGACAGTGCCGAGCGAGAAGAACCCGGCGAAGATGGAGATGACGCCCAGCACGATCAGTGAGACGTACGGAAAATCTTTCGTGGCGTGGAGCCGCCCGAATGCGCGAAAGAAGTAGCCGCTCTCGGCTGCGGCGTATGGAATACGCGAGTAGCCCAGCAGCAACGCAAACACAGATCCGAACGCGGTCCACAAGACGAGGAGCGTGAACGCCGTCGCGACGTGTGCGCCGTAGATCTTCTGCATGAAGATCGAGACGATGAAGTTCGACTCGGCGTGTGCGGCGGCCGGCACGAACTCCCGCCAGGGCACCACCCCGATGATCGAGAGATTGATCCCCAGATAGATGACCGCCACCGCAGCGGTGCTGATGAGGATCGAACGCGGGATGACGCGCCCAGGGTCGCGCACCTCGTCGCCGATGTAGCAGACGTCGTAGTAGCCCAGGTAGTCGTAGATCCCGATGCGCGACGCCACGCCAATTCCGATGAAGAACCCGAGGGAGAAGTTGAACGCGCCCGGCGGAAAATCGAACGCGACATGCGAGTTGAAGTGCATCGCCCCGGTCACGATCACCGCGAGCACCGTGATCAACGTGCCGATCCACAGTGAGATGGTGATCACGGCAATCGAGTGGATGCGCCGGTAGAGCAGGGCAATGTTGACCAGCCCCACGATGGTAATGAGTCCGATGGACTCGGGACGCGTGATTCCCTTCCAGATGTAGCTCGAGTAGTCCGCGAACCCGATGTACCCCGACGCGATCTCGAGTGGGCCGCTGAGGACGAATTGCCAGACGAACAGGAACGCCATCAGACGTCCAACTGTCTCCCGCCCGAACGCTTCGCGCAGGTAGTGGAACGAGCCGCCCGATCCGGGCATTGCCGCACCGAGCTCGCTCCACACCATCCCGTCGCACACGACGATGACGAGCGCGACGATCCAGCCCAGCATCGCCTGAGGACCGCCCAGCGCCGACATGAGCAGGGGGATCGTGATGAACGGTCCAACGCCGATCATGTTGGTCATGTTCAGCGCGGTCGCGGGGAGCAGGCTGAACCGGCGCAGGAGGTGCGGCTGCTCGACGGATCCGGGCAATTGAGTGTCCGGCGCGCTCATGTGCTGCGCGTCGCTCCGAGGGATGAAAGCTGTTTGGGCATGAATGGCTCCGCGATGGCGATGCGCGATGACACTGCGCGATAGCAGCAACCAGCAACCAGTAACCAGTAGCCGCCGGCAGCAACTCGCAACTCCTGGACTCCAGTTCCTTGAGCCGTGCTATTCTTCGGGGGCCGGCCCTCCTACCTCCGTCCGTCTATATGCTTCGCCCCTACCGCATGCGAATCCGTACCGTCGCCGCCGGCCTGTCGCTGCTTGCCCTCTCGGCGACCGCGCGGGCGCAGAGTCGTCCGTCCGTCCCGCTCGCGCCCGCCACTACGGCGCGGGACTCGCGTCCGGTGCCGGGTCCCGTCTACGAAAGCCCTGAATTCACGCGAGCCGTGGAGCTCGGCACGCGCACGCGGACGGGGCGTCCGGGCGCCGCCTATTGGGTGCAACACGCGCGCTACGCCATCCAGGCGCGGCTCGATCCGTCCACCGATCGTGTATCGGGCAGGGAACGCGTGGTCTACCTCAACAACTCTCCCGATACGCTGCGACGGCTGGCTGTGCACGTTCGACAGAATGTTTTCGCCGCCGGAAATCCTCGGCGACAGTCGGCGCCGATCACCGGAGGTATGCGGTTGGACCGTGTGGCGGTGAATGAACGCGTGGTTCCCCCGAAATCGGCCGGTGTGGACGTGGTGCCAATCACCGACGTCGCCAAACGTCAGGTGTCGGATGTAGGCGGCTATACCGTGGACGGCACGGTGATGTGGCTCCCGCTGCCCGCGCCGCTGGTGCCGCACGACAGCGTGCGGCTGGACCTCGCCTGGTCATACGTGGTGCCACCTTCGCCATCCGATGGACGTCAGGGACGCGAAGACCATCACCTGTACTTCATGGGATACTGGTACCCGCAGGTCGCCGTGTACGACGACGTGCATGGCTGGGTGGCCGATCCGTATCTGCTCGAAGCGGAGTTCTACATGGATCCGGCGGACTACGATGTGCGACTCACCGTGCCGCGCGGCTGGGTGATCGGCGCCACCGGCACACTCGGCAACGCGGACGAAGTGCTGTCACCAGTTGCGCGCGGGCGATTGGCCGAAGCCCGGCGCACCGGCAGCGTGGTGCACGTCGTCGAGCCGGGCGCTGACGCGGCAGCCGCATTCATTGGGCGCGGCGCGACCACGATGTGGCACTTCACGGCGCCCGATGTGCGCGACTTTGCCTGGGGGGCGAGTGACCAGTACGTGTGGGACGCCACTAGGGCGTTCGTGACCGACTCCGGCCGAGCATCGCCAGATACAGTGAACATTTACAGCTTCTATCGCCGCAACGCGCCCGCCGTGGCCTGGGTGCTCGGTGGCGCACGATTCACGCGCGATGCCATCGAGCAACTCTCGACGTATCTGTGGCGGTATCCATGGCCGACCATGACATCGATGGAGGGCGTCCTCGACTCGGGCGGCATGGAGTATCCGATGATGACGGTCATGCAGCCCTGGGCCGACACCCTCTCGCTCGCGGGCGATCTGATGCACGAGACGGGACACATGTGGTTCCCGATGCAGGTTGGTTCGAACGAGACGCGGCATCCATGGATGGATGAAGGCTTCACGCAGTTCGATGTCGCGCAGGGGATGCGCGCGCTCTATGGTGAGCCGCGCACCGGTGGACGCCCCGGCGATTCCGAGGCCGGACAACGGGGACTGTACCTCGACGCCGCGCGAACCGGACACGACATGACGCTCATGTGGCCAGGCGATCTGTATCCGCAGGACCTGTACTTCATCATGTTCTACGACAAGACCGCTCAGGTGCTCGCTGCGCTCCGCGGGGTGCTGGGTGAGGAGACGTTTCACCGGGCGTACCGCGAGTATGGCCGGCGGTGGACTGGCAAGCACCCGTATCCGTATGACTTCTTCAATACCGTTTCCGACGTGGCGCGGCGCGACCTCGGCTGGTTCTTCACCACCTGGTTCTACCAACCGTGGCCGCTCGATCAGGCCATTGCGTCAGTGGACACGCGCGGCGACTCCACGACGATCACCATCGACGATCGCGGCCTTGCGCCCATGCCGGTTGACCTCGCGATCACCCGTGTTGACGGCACGGTGCAGCGCCTCACCGTGTCGGCGGACGTCTGGCTCACCGGCCTACGGCGTCATGTCGTGCGGGTACCGGGCGTGCCCGCCGTGGTACGGGTGGTCATCGATCCGGACGGGCGGTTTCCATACCTGCATCGGGAGAGTTTAACTTGGGCGGGACGGTAGCCTGACGAGACACGGGACACGAGAAACTCACAACGCACAACTCACAACTGGACACTCGAAACTCGCCGACCGGTGGGCCGACCGCTACGGAGCAGCCAGCGACATCCAGCCGGCTCACAGAAATCCTTCGCTCCGCTCAGGAGGACAGGCACTATCGAGTGTCATGGACAGAAAGGGCCCGGCGAGGGCATGGACATGCTCAGGCGCCAGGTAGTCTCGGCACAGTAAGGCCTGCACCGCACGGCGCGTAGCGATGCGAATCAACTCGTATTCCTTTGCACTGGGAACGATGTCGCGCGCGTTGACGGCTGTGAGCCGAAAGAGAGCCGTCTCGAGATCGTCGAGCACCATCCACGCATGGACTGGATTGACCGATGGCATTGCTGCGGTCAACGCTTCGGCCGCGGCGCGGCCGCCCGGGGCGAAGGCTGCCGCGAGTGCGGTGGAGCGCCACGTCGCCAGCGGTATCTCGCAGAGTATCTCCACGAGCCGTTCGGCGGTGGCGTCCTTCTGTCCTTCAGATACAATCGATGGACGCATGATCGTGTCCTCAGTCGGCAGCCTCAGGCCGCGTCCGGATTGAGTTGCGCGAGGTCGTCGCGTACCTCAATCACTCGGACCGGCAGCACCATCGCGTTCAGACCCGCGAACTGCATGCGGCGCTGAAGCTGGTACGCAGTCTCGTTGTGCAGGATGCGTTGAAAGAAGTGCTCGCGCTCGAAAATGAGTTTGCCCAGGAAGAAGACAGCCCGAGGAAACTCCGCGCGGATCGCCGTGCAGATGTCCAACCCAGCGTCCAGGACATCCGTTCCCATCCCCATGCGCCATTCAGCGGCAAGTCCAAATCGGTTGGCCAGCGCGACATACTCCTGCAGGGACTTTTCCGTGGCCGCCCGGAGCCGATCGACCTCTTCGACGCCTTTCATTGTTGCGACGTCGACCACGCCCACCGACACGAACAGGAAATTCCGGTAGTGGCCGGGGAACAGGCGTTGAATGGTGAGCAACGCGTGCACTCCCATTCCGCTATACCCTCCCACGAGCAGCACGGCGGTTGGACGTTTCCGGTCCATGGGCGGTACCTCGACCGGTGATTGCGTAGGCAGCGCCGCCATGATGCTGTCCAGCCGCGTGAGATTGCCTTCGACGCGACGATAGTGACGGCGAATGCGGAAACAGAGCGCGACCAATGCTCCCGTCACCGTCACGGTGACCCATCCGCCGAGCGCGAATTTCTCGTACAGAATGCCGGTCAGAATGCCGAAGCAGAGGGCGAACGCGATCCCGTGGATCACAAACCCCTTCATTCTCCCTGTCCCGCGATGGCGGCGCCAGAAGCGAAGCATGCCGAGCTGCGAAAGGGAGAAGGTGACGAACACGTTGATCGAGTACATCGTGATCAGCGCCGTGAGGCTGCCGTGCGTGTAGATGAGCGTCGCGATCGCGGCACCGCCCATCAGCATGACACCGTCGCTGATCGTGAGCCGGCTCGAGAGCTGCGCGAATCGGTGCGGCAGCCACGAATCGGTTGCCATGCTCGACATCACTCGTGGACCATCGATGAAACCGGCTTGTGCCGCCACGAAGAGCAATGCGGCCTCGGCGCCGAGCGTGACGACGACGAAGACGTACCCGGCGTGAAAACCGCCCACCATCCATTGCCCGGCGAATGCATCCAGGAGGACGGCGTTCATCGTCTTGCCTTCTACGGGCCGGGTGCCAAACAGCAGATACAGCACGAGGATGCCACCCGCAGTGAGTGCGAGTGAAAAGGCCATGAGCGTCATCGTCTTGCGCGCCGTGTGCACCTTTGGCTCGCGCATGATCTGAAGCCCGTTCGACACGGCCTCGATACCGGTGTACGTGCCGGCACCCATGGAGTAGGCGCGGACAAATATGGCGAACAGCGCGAGCCCACCAAGCGTGCCGAGGCCGGAGTGAAAGCCGGTTCTCATGGTGGAGGCCACCTGTGGGATCTGATGAAAATGCATCCCGATGCCGCCGGCGATCAGGATGAGATGGGTGACGAGGAACAGGCAGAAGATGGGCGCGAGAATCGTGACCGACTCTTTCACCCCTCGGAGATTCATGACCGTGAGCAGCAGAATGACGGCGCCTTCGAGCAACAGCTTCCAGTGTGCAACGGACGCCGGAAGCACGCTGAACACCTGATCGGCGCCACTGGCGATCGACACCGAAATGGTCAGGACATAATCGACGAGCAGTGCAGAGCCCGAGATGACGCCCCAGCGGGGACCGAGCAGCTCGGTCGCGACGACGTATCCGCCGCCGCCGAAGGGGAACTGTCTGATGATCTGTGAATACGCGAGCGAGATCACCAGCACGGTGACGGCCGTCGCGAGGGCCAATCCGAGGGCCAGGTAGGTATGCTCGCCAAGCGCCCGGAATGCCTCATCAGGGCCGTACGCCGATGATGACAGACCATCTGCGCCAAGGCCGACCCAAGCGAGTAACGCGATCAGCGAAATGCTGTGATGCGTGCTCGCATCTTCGGGGTCCCGTGGCTTGCCGTACACGAGACGTTTGATGCGGGTTTGCATACCGCAGCCTAAGCGCGGTGTCGCAAAGACCGCACAAAGAACCGGCACCACCGTATCAAGATGTTACAAAGAGGCCTGAGGCGCGGTCGTCTCCGTCCCTGGGAGCGAGAGCGTGAACACCGAACCGCCCGAGGGTCGTGGGTGAAACGTCAGCGAGCCATGTTGAGCCTCGAGCACGCGTCGCGCGATCGATAACCCGAGGCCCGCGCCATCGCCATGATCGGCGGTGACTCGCTGAAAGGGCGCGAAGATGCGCTCCCTGTCGGCGGGAAGGACGCCCGGTCCACGGTCGGCGATGTCGATTCGGATAGACCCGCCGTCGCTGTACGCGTGTACGTCCACCGGAGTTCCGGCGGGAGAATATCGAACGGCATTCTCGATCACATTGCCGAGGGCGCGGAGCGTGAGGACGAAATCGAACCGGCCGATCAACATGGGTGCGTTGGGATCGAGGGCGACGCGGATATCGCGGTCGCCGACGACGCCGGCCAGTTGCTGCAGCGAGGCTCCGAGCAGGTCTTCAATGGGCACCAGCTCCGGCGCAATGCGGATCGCGCCCGCGTTCAGACGCGACAGGTCGAGGAGGTTCGACACGTAGCGATTGAGCCGGTCGGCCTCCATCTCCACGGTCGCTCCGCGCCGATCACCACCTTCCGCGATTTCGTGCGCGATCGCCTTGATCGACGTCAGCGGCGTGCGGAGATCGTGCGATACCGTCGCGAGCAGTGCGTCCTTGAGCTTGTCGGCCTCGAGGAGTGCGCTGGCATGCTCCGCCGCCGCGGACAATCGGATGCGCTCGAGCCCGAGCGCGGCGTAATAGGCGAGCGCTTGGGCGAAGGGATGCTGTCCGACATTCGGCGCGATGACTCGTTCCGACTTCAAGCGCAGGAGTCCGACCTGCCCCGATGAGGTGTGAAGTGGAAGGAGCAGTGTCTTTGCGTCGGCGGCAAGAATGACGTCCGTCGCCGACACACCTTCGTCGTCTTCATTCGCAAAGCCTTGTTCGGCGGCCGCGGTTGCCCGCGCGACCAGACGCATTCGCTCGGTTCCCGGATCGCGAAGATACAGTTCGCAGACGTCGACCACGAACTCTTCGCGGATGACGCGGGCGATGGCCGCGGCGGCGTCCACGGCGCGCACCGATTGCAGCGCCTCCGCGCCGAGGGTCGCGAGACGTTGCAGCTCGAAGGCGCGTCGCTGTGCGGCCCCTGCCTCGAACTGAGCCCGGTGCAGGAGCTGGGTGGCGACCGCACTCGTGGTGAAGAAGGCGAGCAGGACGGTCCAGTTGAGGGGATCGTCCACCGACAAGGTGCCGTACGGCGGGACGAAGAAGTAGTTGAATGCGAGAAAACAGGCAGCGGCGAGAAGGAGCCCCAGATTCCGGCCTCGACGGGCGCTCGCGAACAACACCACCAGCAGGTAGACGAGTGCGACCTGAGCGACGCCAATTCGGGAACGGAATGGAATGAGTCCAACCGTGACGACCGCGGCGACCGCCACCCACGCGACGCTTTCCCGCGACGAGGGAGCGAGTCGCGGTGCGGCGGCGGTCGGAGCGTCGCCAGGCCACGGACTAGACATCGCCATCCGCTCGGGGGTCCGCGAATCGATATCCGACGCCCGGCTCCGTGAGTATGAGACGCGGCCGAAGCGGCTCCCGTTCGATCTTCCGGCGTAGGTTCGCGACGTGCACACGGAGGTATTGCTGCGGATCGCCGGCCCCCTGATTCCACACCATCCCAAAGAGCTGTGCGTGTGTGAGCGTTCGCCCCCGGCTCGCGACGAACGCACGCAGCAATTCCCATTCGATCGGCGTCAGATGAATCTCCTGTCCATCGCGCGCGACGGTTCGCTTGGTGAGACGAATGATCAGCCCGTCGGCGTCGATCGCTTCGCTCGCGTCACGCGGCGCAAGCCTCGCGCGGCGGATTTGCGCGCGGACGCGTGCCCTCAGCTCGTCGCTACTGAACGGCTTGGTCATGTAGTCGTCCGCGCCGGCATCGAGAAGCTGCACCTTTTCGGAATCCGCATGCCGGGCGGACAATACGATGATGGGGACGGAGCTCCAGCCTCGAATTTCCCGGCAGACCTGCTCTCCAGCGATGTCGGGCAGCCCGAGATCGAGGATGATGAGATCCGGCTGTTGTGTAGCGGCGAGATCGATACCCTCTTGCCCCGATGCGGCTTCGATGACCCTGGGGGAGTCCCGCTCGATGGCGTGCCGGACTGCCCGCCGGATTTGCGGTTCATCGTCAACAATCAGGATGGAAGGCTGTGCCATGTCGAAGGCTGCTAGGAGACCGCCGGACGCAGCAAGGTCTGACGCCGTCGTAGCTGGAAGTCTAGCGAAATCCCGTTAGAGTGGCCGAACTGAGGCCGCGCTTGGGGAACTCCCCCGAGGCGGCCGTGGGGAACGCCCGATGCAATCTGCCGATCAACGCGCACAGTGTTCCAGCCGTATTCTCATTAATTCCTCCCTCGTCCAAGTGACGTCGTACTTCCGCGAACATACGGTTGCGTTCACGTCGGCAGCCGCGGTGGCTGCGCTGTAGCTGCAGCAGCCACGAAACTCGCGCGCACACGACCAATCCGCACTCTGAAAGAAGCCCGCCAGCTCATTGCGGGACTGAAGTAATTCTCGAATTCAATCGCGCGACGCTGCGCAGGACATGCATTATGGTACCGCAGCCCACCACGGTCCGTTTAGAGGACCTTGCCGAGGTTGTCGAGGGGCTAGGCGCGTTGTGCATTGGCGTGAGCACCGCCGGCACAATAACGAGTTGGCCCCCCGCCGCCGAGGCGTTTTACGGTCTCCCGTCTACTGAGACAGTTGGGCAGCCCTGGTCCCGGTTTATTCCGGAGGATGCCAGGCGCATTGAGACGAAGCGTCTGGACCATGTAGTCGAAACGGGTCGGCCGGCGCACTGGGAGTCGAAGCGCTTGGGGGCGGAGGGCAGAACCTCGATCGTGCTGGTGACGATCCTGCCAGTGCGCGATCCATGCGGCGACGTCTCTGCGCTCGCGGTCATCGAACGGGACCTCACCTGGCGACGCGCTGCCGAGGCCGAGCTGCGTCAGGCCAAGCGATCCGAGGTGCTCGGCCGGCTCACCACCGGTGTCGCCCAGGAGTTCAACAATATCCAGACGGTAATCCTTGCCCTCCTGGATTTCATTCGGCCCTCGATTCCGGCTGACGGACCGGCGCGCCAGGACGTCGACGCGCTGTCGGAGCAGGCCCAGCGTGGCTCCCGCCTCGCCCGGCGTCTCCTAGCTTTCGGCACCCGAAAATCTGCCGAGCCGTTGCCGATTGCCATCGATGCGCTGCTGAGAGATCTCGAGCCGCTCCTTCAGCAACTCATTGGCGAGCAGACGTCGCTCATTCTCGACCTGGCTTCGGAGGACGCGACGATCTTGGCGGATGAGGGCACGCTTCAGATGATGCTCGTCGATGTCGTGCTCGCGGCGACGACAACCGTTGGGAACGCGGGGGCTGTCATCGTGTCCACCAGGGATCCGAGGGTGGCACCGGATGGTAACGCGGTGGCCTCCGCGGCGTTACCAGCGGGACAATTCATCACTCTGGTAGCGACGGCACATGAGCTGATCGACGGCGAACGGCCGGATGGTCTGCGCCCGCCACCGCTCCCCGACGAGGCCGGGCTGCCAGAGATGCGAGTGACGCTGCTGTCGGCCGCCGTCCGCGAACTGGGAGGATATCTCGTAGCTGCATCCCCGCAGCACGGACTTGGCGTGGCTGTGTACCTGCCCATTGCACGCAGTGCGGCGCCTGCGCCAATGACCACGGCACGGCCGCCTCAGGCGATGCCAGCGGAAGTCATTCTGGTCGTCGAGGACGAACTGTCGGTCCGCGCGGTCATCTGCCGGACGCTACGCGACCAGGGCTATTCAGTTCTGGAAGCAACGAACGGCATTGAGGCGCTGTCGGTCGTGGAATCTCACGCCGCTCCCATCGATCTCGTCATCACCGATGTCATCATGCCCGGCATGGACGGGCGAATTCTGTCCGAGCTCCTGCGACAGTTGTATCAGAGTCTTCGAATCCTGTTCATCTCGGGTTATGCGCGGGGAGTGCTGACCGATATGGAGTTCGAGGGGGCGGGCACCGCGTTCCTGGCCAAGCCGTTCGAGATGCGAGCGCTGATCGACGAGGTGCACCGATTGCTCGAATCGCACGGGATGATGGAGGTTCCGGTCGCGGCGCCTCCCGTGGGGTCTTCGGGATCAGACGCCGCGGCTAGCGCATAGATGCCAGATCTTCGTAGTCGCCCGCGCGCCCGGCGCGTACATTTCGCCCTGGTCGTCATTGCGGCTGCCGGCTTCGTCCTCACGCTTGCGAGCGCGATCGTGGCGACGCAGCGACTGCGCTCCTTTCTTGCCATCGTCGAACTGCGAGCGGAATTGCAGACCGCGCTGGCGCAGTTGGAAAGTCTCTCCCACACGGTCATGCGGGCCGAGATGGCCGTGCTGCTGCCGGGTGACCGACAGGCTGATACGGTGGCGGCGGGGACGATTGCCGCCGACGAGAGCCGGGCTTATGCGAATTTGCGCGAAGCCAGGCGAATGACCGGTACGCTGGCGTCGGAAGGGCCGGTGCTCGATTCCATTGAGCGCCTGGTCCACGCACGGTTCGACGCGATCCAGGAGGCACGCGAACTTATCGGCACCGGGCACGCCGATGTCGGGCGCGCACGTCTGATGCGGCCGCTGGTGACGGCACAACGAGACACATTCGACGATCTGAAGCAAGCCGTGGCGGACCGGGGACTTGCCGTCCTTGACATCAACGCTGACCGTGGTCGCCAGCGCTTTCTGGAAACACTGGCGCTCAGCATCGCGGCAATCGCCCTGACGGTGCTCATTGGCGGTGTCGTCATCGCTCTCCTGACGTGGGAGCTTCGTCGGCGACGGCTCGCGGAAGAAGAGGTCTCTGAGCGCGAAGAACGCTACCGGGTGACATTCGAGAACGTCGGAATTGGGCTGGCCCACGGAACCGAGAGCGGGGAATGGCTCTGGGTGAACGAGCAGCTCTGCGAGTTCCTCGGCTACACACGCGCCGAACTGCAGCGGCTCAACTTTCGTGACTTCACACATCCGGACGACATCGAGGATGACGCCGACCGGATCAAGCAACTGTGCTCGGGCGTGATTCGGCGATACTCGATCACCAAGCGATACATTCGCAAGGATGGTGGGGTGGTGTGGGCCGTCCTCACAGTGTCCGCGGCACAGCGGTCGGGAATCAAGGCGCGACGGATCATCTACTCCGTTCTCGATCTGACGACGCAGATGCGAGCGTACGAGGAAGTGCGCCGGACATCGCAACTTCTCTCGGCGATCATTCGTGATGCGCCGGTGGCCATAGTCACGCTCGATCGAGCGCACCGGGTCCAGACATGGAACCCGGCGGCTGAAGAGATCTTTGGCTGGCAGGAGGGTGAGCTGGTCGATGGCGCGCTGCCGTGGGACGGCGACGTCGGGGACAAGATTCGGCGGGGGATCGATACGCTCACCGCGACGGGCACGTCGGTGAGCCGGTTGCGCGGACAGCGTCCGCGTAAGGATGGTCAGGTGCGCGAGATCGAGCTGTCGGCTGTTCCGCTCCGTGACGAGCACGGCGTCGTGGATGGCGTCGTCGCGCTCCTGCTGGATCGGACAGAGGAGGTGAATGCGGAACGCCACTTCCACGCCGAGGCGATGCGGAATCGCACGCTCCTCGAGGGAATGCCGGTTCTCGTAGGCCAGCTCGATGCAGACGGGCGGTACGTCTTTGTGAATCGCGCCTATCGCGAGTTCCTCGGCAAGATGGACGTCGAAATCCTCGGCCGTCCGCTGGTCGATGTCATTGGGATTGGCTCCGCGGGCGTTGCGCTCGAGGGGCTTCAACGCGCCCGCAATGGCGATCTGGCAGCGTGCGAGAATTCGCTTGTGGATTCTCACGGGCGTACGCGCACCGTGGTCGCAAGCTATTTTCCGCTCGAGACGGAGGACGGACAGAGTACGTTCGAAGTAACGACCGACGTCACCGATGTGCGTGAGCTCACCGCACAGCTGCGCCATGCATTGAAGATGGAGGCCATTGGGCAACTTGCCGGCGGCATTGCGCACGACTTCAACAACATGCTGACCGCGGTGATGGGGTACGGTCGCTTCGTGATGGATGGCCTTTCAGCCAACGATTCGCAGCTCAAGAGCTTCACCGCGGAGATCCTCGCTACCGCCGACCGCGCCGCCAAGTTGACGCGCCAGTTGCTGGCGTTCGGTCGGCGGCAGGTGTTCCACCTCCAGCCGATTGACGTCGGGTTCGTCGTGCGGGACTTACAGCGCATGCTCCAGCCGATCGTCGGGGAGCGTGTTCGTATCACGGTTGCATGTGCAGTGGAGCACCCGATGGTGCTGGCCGACGAAGGGCAGCTGCAGCAAGTGGTGGTCAATCTCGCGGTCAACGCGCGCGACGCGATGCCGAACGGCGGCGAACTGCGAGTCACTGTGCGCGAGCGCGAGCTTGTCGAACGGACTCGCGTGGGTGGAATGTTCGTGGAAGCCGGAAAGTTCATCGAGTTGGAAGTGGCCGACGAGGGTGCAGGCATACCACCAGAAATCCTGAGCAAGATCTACGAGCCCTTTTTCACGACCAAGGGAAAGGGGGAGGGCACGGGGCTGGGCCTGTCCACGGTTCACGGCATCGTCAGCCAGCTGAATGGGGTCATCGACGTCGAGAGTACCGTCGGCCGCGGAACGACGTTTCGCATTCTATTGCCCATTCTTGGTGCAGCGCCGGTGGCCGCGCCAGTTGCCGCGCCGGCGGACGACGCCGAGGCAGCACTGTCGTCGCCCGCGTCTCTTGCTGGCGAGAGTACACGTTTGCGAATTGTTGTTGCCGAGCAGAATCCCATGCTGCGCGGCATCATGGAGCGCATTCTCCGGGATAACGGATATGATGTGTGCGCGTGCGCCACGGGCGACGAGGTCCGAGACCTAATCGGCAGCGCCGCGGACACCGTGGATCTCATCATCAGCGACGTGACGATGCCGCGCCTTGGCGGGAAAGCGCTACTTGCCTGGCTCGACAGCGTCGAACTCGAGATTCCGGTGGTACTCACTACGTCCAACAGTCACGACGCATTGAGCGCCGATAGGCGGGATTGGAATAACGTAGAATTCCTGGATAAGCCGTTTGTCGCCCGCCAGTTGCTCGGGGTCGTTGCACGGTGGCTTGGAGAACCGCGAGCGGGGCGGAGGGCAGCTGGATCGTCCATGTAATGCGCGGACCCATTTGCAATCGTGCGCGCCGGTACACCCCCAGCCGCTCAGCAGGCGGGAATCGAGAATGCCTGCAGTGCGCTAGTGCCTGTAGCCGGCGCGACGATGACCGTGGAATTCAGCCCGCCCGTAAAGATCAGGGTCCCGGCGTCGAGTACGACGGTTTGGGTTCCGGCATTCGTCAGCCGTAGCTCCTGTCCACCGGAGTTCACGCCAAAGAAGCTCGAGGCAGTTCCGAAACTGATCGCTGTGGCGCTGGCCGTTCCGAGCGCGGCGCCGGGTGCTGTGACATATGCGTCGAGACTGCCGGCGCCCGGCGCGGCGTTGAAGATGCGCACGCCAGCCTGCCCCCCCGCTGGCGTAAAGCTGTTGCTCAGAGTTGCGAACTGCGTGGCGCCGATCGCTGTCTGGAATGCGATGACGGTATAGTTGCCGCCCGGCGCGAAATTCTGCGCAAAGCCCGGAATGGCCGTAAACGTACCCGCCTGCTGGAATAGGAGGCTGTTGCCGGCCGTGGTGCTGACGGTCATGCACGAGGAGTTCGCGCCGAAGCCCAGATTTCCGTTTCCCGCTGTGATGGTTCCGTCATTCACCACGTCGATCGCAGTGTTCGTGGCGTTGTTGAAGCGCACGGTGGCAGTGGTGTCCGTTGCGAGTCCGGTGATGACGCCTAGCCGGACATCACAGGCCGCAATTGCGGCAGCGGCGGCGACCGGCAACACCAAAGCGAGCAAGCGCAGGTGTACGACCGACATCGGCGCATCCTCCAGCGAGGAATTGGGCGACCCTCGGCGCGTTCCACGGGCCGGGCGCACCGGGCGCACCGAACGCATGCAAGGCACGGTCCGTGGTGCCTCAGATCCGACACCGAACGGGTCCCGATGTTAGACTTCCGTCAGTCATGCCAAACAGCCGAGAAGAATCACCGTATCGAAAGACCCCGGTAACCGGGCCGACGCGACGCCATCATCCGGCCACTCCAGCGGCGTCCCCAGCTCGGTCGCACACGGGGGGGACGTCTCACTCCAAGCCCAAGACGGTCGCCAAGGCCGCCGGCGGACGGCCGGCCACGCGAGGTCGCGGTCGCAAGCGGGGCGCAGGAGCGACACAGCACGAGTTGACGTCGCATTCCACCAGCAGAGCCGCGCAGGTCGACACGCGCGCATGGCTGTTGAAGCACTACGGACCGCACTGTGCCTACTGTGGCGTCAAGTTCTCTCCCCGGGTCATGACGCTGGATCACGTCGCGCCGCGCCGTGGACAGACTGCCTTCGATCGCCGCGATAACCTCGTGCTGTCTTGCTCTGCATGCAACGCGGCAAAACGCGACAAGGCGCCGCTTGCGTTCCTGCTCGCGGTCAAGAGCCGCGCGGCCAATCTGCTCAAGTACGGCGCGCATCTGAGCGTCGGCTTGCTGGATCTTGCACGGCCGCTCGTGCGGGACCCAGTGCCGGTGCCGGATGCGCCGAAGGAGCGCGTACGGTGGGGCGCGGCAGATGACGATGAGGAATCGCCCTACCGCGCGTGATCCGTACTCGTGTCCCTCGACCTGCTACGCCTGACGCATCAACGCGTCGGGCGTTTTGTTAGCTGTTCGATCGCCCGCTGCACCGCCGCTCGCGTATCGGCGTGCGTGAGTCGCGGCTCCACGTCTTGCAGGAGCGCCAGCCGCCGGCCCGGCTCGATGGTGCCGAGCGCCGCGAGCGCCCACCCACGTACCCACGAACGAGTGTCGTCGAGATCTGCAGTGAGCGCGCTGAGCGCGTGTTCGTTTCCGCGGGCGCTGAAGACGGCGAGGACGCGTGTGGGCAACGACTGATCGCCCACCAGGCGCTGTATGTCACCTATGAAAGTCGTATCGTTGCTCCGCGCGATCCCCAGCAGTGCTGCGTTCTGAATGGCATCGCGATACGAGCGTGTCGCGAGGCCTTGCGCGATGAGCGCGCGCCGCGCCGCCGTGTCGAGCTGCAGCAATGACGCGAGCGCTGATGCCCGCACCTCATAGCTGCGATCCTTGCTCCATGCCGTTCGCGCGAGATTGCTGGCGTGCGCACCGCCGACGCTGCCCAACACGCTGGCGGCGGCTGTGCGCACCTGCGCGGACGTGTCGGCAAGCGCTCGCTCGAGGGCGGGAAGGACGATGGCTTGCGGAAAGCCCGCGAGTGCCTGCGTCGCGACGGCGCGCGTCTCGAAGTAGTCCGCGCTCGTTGCGGCGCTCGCCACGGCTGCAGCGGCGGCGACGTCGCTCTTCCGAGTGGCCAGCTGGCCGATGACCCAGTTGCGGTTCCACAGATCAGCGTCGCGCGCGAGTTGCGTGGCGAGCCACGCCGTTGGCTGCTCGAAATCCAAAGACTTGAGGATGTGATTGCTGTCGTCGAATACGACCATCGTTGGCGCGGAGGTCACTCCATCGACGATGATGGTATCATCGCGCTGACGGATCCACGTCTGCTGCACGACATCACCGGCGCTCGTGCCGACGCGGATCGTCACCGGCATGACGAACGTTTCAGGAATGGGGTAGCGCATGCCGGTACTGTCGGCGTGGAGCGAGTCGCGCTGCGTCTGCCGCGCAACGAGCGTCAGGCGGCGCGCGGCTGCGTCATAGGACGACGTGACCGTGAACGCGGGGTATCCCGCGCTGTACATCCATTCGCGCCAGAACCAGTCGAGATTCTGGCCCGTGGCACTGAGGAATGCCTGCCGCAGGTCATCCGTCGTTGCCCCGCCCAAGGCATGATCGACCAGGTACCGGTGCACGCCCGCCCAGAAGGGTGCGTCGCCGACGAACTGCTTCAGCATCTCGAGGACGAGCGCTCCTTTGGGATAGATGTTGTTCGATCCCATCGACGCGAGCGGCATGGGACGTCTCGCCTCGATCCCCATGAACTGCCGGTATTCGTCCGCGTAATAGTCCTGTTCCGCGCGCGCCCCCAGCTTCTGCGACCAATACTGCCCGGGCATGAACTCGGCGAAGCCTTCGTTGAGCCAGGTGTTGGCCCAATTCTCCGTCGTCACGTAGTCGCCAAACCACTGGTGCGCCAGTTCGTGAGGAATGAGGATATACTGATACCACGGACGGTCCGGGTACGCGGCGGCGTCGGGAAGCCAATCGACGAGTGTCGTGGCGCTCACGTTCTCCATGCCGCCAAAGAAGTCAGCGACGGTGGTCTGCGCGTACTTCTGCCAGGGGTAGGGAATGCCGGTGAGACGCGAATAGACGTCGATCATGTCGGGCGTCACGCGGAACAGCGGGCGGGCGAGCGCACTATCCTGGCGGTAGACGTAGTAGTCGACCGGAATGCCGTGCCAGGTGTCGTGCACTTTCGCGAGGGGCGCGACGACGAGCGACACGAGGTACGTCGCGCTCGGTGTTCGCTGGTCCCAGTGCAACGTGTGCGCTCCGCCGGCCCCCGGCTCCGGCGTATCACCCGCGAGGGCGCCGTTCGATATCGCCGTGAATCCCGCCGGCACCGTGGCGTCGAGTTCCCACGTCATCTTGTCGTTCGGGAAATCGTATGTGGGGAACCAGAAATGGTTGTTCATGTCCTCGCCCTGGCTCCAGATCTGGCGAGGCGTCTGCGGCCGAGTGTCGATGAACGTGAGTCCGAGGCCGTTCGTGATGCGCGCGTCGTAGTCGATGGTGAAGCGCACCGTGTCGCCGAACCCCGTGGGCCTGGCGAGGTACACCACGAGCGTGTCGCCGTGCCGTCCGGTGCGCAGCGCGGCGCGCGCGCCGGACGTGACCGATCGAATGGCGAGCCGCGCTCCCGCGTCGAGCACCACGGAGTCGAGCCCTGGGCGGCGCGCGATGAGCGTCGTGGCCACGCGTCCGGTAAACGAGAGGGAATCCCAGTTGAAGTCGCGGACGCTGATGCGCTGGTGCACGAGGTCGTAGTCGTGCGAGCGCGTATAAGCGTCGTTGGTGATACGCTCGAGATTGGGGTTGCCGGTTTGCTGCGCGCGCGCGAACGCAGGCGCAGCAAGGACGAGCGCGGCGAGACCGGAAACAAACGGGCGCATGAGTGCCTTGGCGTAGGATTGACTCGAATCTAAGCGACCAGGCCGTTTCGGGGCTCGCGGCCGTGCCCGGTTCGCGACCAGCGGGTGACCAGAGGCCGAGACTGCCATTCGGAAACCTTCAGGGAATGTTGGACGTCGAGTTGAACGTTGCCTCACAGACATCGCGGTGGCGTAACGGCACTGTTGTGTGAGTCAGCACGACAGGAGATCGTCATGACTGCTCGAGGTTCCCGACGCGTGTCACAGCGGCTGCCGAAGATGTCGGAGGCAGTGCGCGGCAGCGGGGCGCGGGGAGGGGGGGCTTCGAGAGCGAGGAGCGGTTCCGGCAAATCCTGGAGGCGCTCCATGACATTGTCTCGCTCAGTGACGAGAGTGGCGCGCAGGTGTTCTACGTGAATGCGGCGTATGAGCAGATCTGGGGTCGGTCGCGCGAGGAGCTGTACACGAATCCGATGGTGTTCCTCGAGAGCGTACACCTGGAGGACCGCGAGCGGGTTCGCCATGCTCTCTTCCTGCATCCGCGGGGGGAGTATGACTTGGAGTTCCGCGTCGTGCGCCCCACCGGCGAGCTGCGCTGGGTGTGGTGCCGTGGTTTTCCGGTGCGCGACGCGAACGGCGATATCTACCGCATCGCCAGCGTCATTGAAGACGTCACCGAGCGCAAACAGATCGTCGAGAGCCACGAGCGGCTCATTCGCGGCTTCACGCACGATGTAAAGAACCCGCTCGGCGCCGCGGACGGCTATCTCTCGCTTCTCGAGGAGGGCATCTTCGGCGACATGTCCGCGATGCAGACGAAGAGCGTGGAGCATGCACGACGGTCCATTCGCACGGCCCTCGACCTCGTGTCGCAGCTCCTGGAGATCGAGCGTGCGGAGGCGGGACAACTGACGATCGAGCGAGGGCGCGTGGACCTTGGCGCCGTCACCCGCGAAGCCGTCGAAGAGTTTCGGGCCGCGGCAAACGCGAAGTGCCTCTACCTCGGCGTGGTGCTCCCGAGCGGAGACGACTCGCTCGTCATCGAGTCGGATCGCGCACGCGTGCGCCAGATTCTCGCGAACCTGATCTCCAACGCGGTGAAGTACACGCAGCCGGAGGGAAGCATCACGGTGTGGGCGCGTACCGTTGACGAGGGCGACGTCCCGCGGCCCGGGCGATGGGTGGCGCTCGCCGTTGACGACAACGGACCAGGCATTCCGTTGGACAAGCAGAACTTGCTCTTTCGCGAGTTCACGCGCTTTGCGCCCAATGCGGTGGAGGGATCGGGCATCGGACTGGCGATCAGCCAGCGAATGGCACGCGCCCTCGGTGCGGTGATCACGTTCAAGAGCACGCCGGGGATGGGAAGCACGTTCACGCTCTGGCTGCCGGTCGATCCTCACATCGCCAACTGAACGGCGTCGGCGCCGGCGCCGCACGCAGTATCAGGCGCGCCGCTCGATTGGTCCGACGATCTGCGGGAGCACGTCGTCCAGGGCACGAAGGACCTTGCGTGCCGGAACGTCTTCCAGTGTCACCGTTGACGTGCCGACGATGCGCACGCCCGGAGTTTCGTACGGCAGGAACCTGCGCATGCCTGCGATATGGATCGAGACGAGCGGCCGCTGGAAGGCGGAGGCCATGTGGCAGACGGCCGTGTCCGGGCTCACGACCAAGTCGCTCCCGGCGACCAGCGCGATGAGCTCTCGGAGAGTGGAACCGAGCGGTACGCCGCCGGCCGCTTCCGCGACGCGGTCCATCGCGACCCGATCGCGATCGAGACCAACCACCATGATGCCGGCGCCGGAACACCGTTGCCGGAGGTGTTGCGCCACGGCGACGAAGCGCTCAGTCGGCCAGCGGCGATCCGGCCCATTCGTCGACACGTTGAGGAGAATGCGCGGTGTTCCCCCAACGGTGCTCCAGGATCTCTGGGCGCCCTGTCGTTCATCCTCGGTCAGGGTCAGCTCAGGTCGGCAGGCCGGAGGGCGCGACAGAAATGGCTGCGCCAGGCTGAGCATGCGCATCAAATGCGGTGCCTCATCGTCTACCGCCGGGCGCACCACGTTCAACAGGTATTCGTTGCCACGACCGCCCTCGCCGAGCCAGTACTTGGCGCCGCTGCCGATCATCATGGCCATGCTGCGCGAGCGCACGTGGCCGCGAAACAGCATGCCATCGACGACCACGTCGTACGGTCCATTTCGTCGAACGACGCTCCACGCATTGAACCGGCGGCGGTCGTAGCGCGGAAAGACAATCACTCGGCGAAGGAACGGTGCATGCCGGAGCGCCTCGGCCGGACCAGCCCATGTCACGACATCGACCACAGTGTCCGGGTGCGATTCGGCGATCGCCCGGATGGCCGGTATCGCAAGAATGGTGTCGCCGATGGCATCCTCGGCAATGAACAACACGCGCATCGGCCCGTTGCGCAGCAGATCCTCGTCTGGCTGCTGCTCCCGGCTACTCACACGCATCAAGGCACGGAACAGCCCCTGGCGGGAGTATTCTTCGACTCGGCACAGCGCCGTGCGCAAGATCTTCATGCGCTAGCATCCGGTGTCATCCGATCGGAACCGCCGGCCTGCATATCGTGGGCGCCATACAACTGCGGATTCAAGTCCGGGTCGTTATACATTTTTAATTGACGGTATATCCGCATGCGGGCGACACCGGCGTTCAATTCGGTGGCCAGGAGCCGAAACGCAGCGTGCAGGTCAGCGCGCTGCTGCAGGAGCACCCGGAGTCTGTGCTGGCATGCCGCGACATGGGCGGGTGCCGCGTCGGCTCGCTCGGTCTGCTGCCGCGATCTCAGGATCTTGAGCGACAGAATGGACAACCGGTCAAACACGCTCCCCGGCGTTTCCGTGCGCAGCTCGGCATTCGTGGCAGCGGCTCCACTGTAATACGTTGCCAGGAGCCATTCGTCGACTGCTTCGATCGCGTCGTTGCGCTGCTGGTTGAGACGATCGATTGCCCGCTTCACTTGGCGAATCACCGAATCGGCGACGTCCGTCCGGCGAGCAATGTCCTCCTGATTCCACAAGTCGTAGTTGAAACGGTGGAGCTGCTCGAGACGCGCGAGCAAGGGCTCCTCGACGGACGGATGCACGGAGGACCCGGCGTCCCATGCTGTGGACCACAGGGCGAACGATCGGAATGCCTGCTCGATCACTGGCGGCTTCATGTGTCCTCTCGGGGTCGAAGCAGGCACATGCAAGTCTGTTTCCACTCCAGCGGCTGACTCTGGAATACGTTCGGCTCGCCACCGACTGCTGCGGCTGATCTCGCGGCTCCCGTATACGGGAAGAGGCAGACCGGCGTCTGCCTCTTCCATGTCAGGTCGTGATGTGGTGTCAGCCGGTGGTGGCTTACGTGCCTGATCCGTGGAAGACGATCGGCGTGGCGGTGCCCGACGAAGCTGTAACGGTGTATGGGCCCGCCGTGGAGTTCGTCGTCAGTGTCACCCGGGCCATTCCGGATGCGTCCGTCGTCGATGACGTGGCGCTCAACACGCCGCCGCCCGTGGTGGCCCACGTGATGGGGACACCGCCAACCGCGTTGCCGAATTGATCGATGGCAAGCACCATCAGCGGCTGCGTCACCGTCCCGGCCGCAACGGTCTGCGAGTCACCGCTGAAGAGGACGAGACTGGAGAATGACGCCGCTGTCCCCGTCGCCGTCAGCGTGACCGAGGCGCCGTTCGGGATCACCGCGATGACGGAGTCGGTGCCGGCGGTATTGCCGAGCGTGAAGTTCACCGTCGCCAAACCGTTCGCGTCGGATGTGCTCGTCGGGCTGCTGAGTGTTCCGCGGCTTCCCACCACCGTCCACGCCACGGGGGCGCCCGATATCGGGAGGCCAAGCTGATTCAGGACGGAGACGCTGAGCGGCGACGCCAGTGCGGTTCCGACTACGCCGGTCTGGCCATTCGAGCTCGCCGTGATCGAGATGGTAGTGGGTGTGGCCAGCACCTCATTTGTCGAATTGTCGCTGCAGGCGCCGAGTGCGACCAGGGCTGTCAGTGCAACGAGATGCCGCTGTGCTCGCGATGTGTTCATTGAACAATCTCCTGTCCTATCGTCATCGAGCGGCTTGCATGACCGCCGAGCACGAACGCCGCGTTCGCGCGTGGCCCTCAACGGCCAACCGCGGGCCATCAATCGATCCGCCCGAAGTCGTAGACGCGACGTTGTTCCGAATGGTGGAGGAATCGTTCCGAATGGTGGCACGGCCCGCTGTCTGGAGCGAGACATGCAACGGGTCACGCGGGAATTCGCCGAGATCGGTGTCCTTCGCTTTGTGGCCCTACTGTCTGGAACACATGATTCGAGTGGTGATCGTCGCTGGCGATGCAGAGCATCATCATCTCCGGGACACGCTGGAACGGGACCCGAACGTCACGATCGTCGGTCACGCGCGCAGCAGCCGTGAGTTGCAGGACATCATCAACGAGCTACATCCGCAGGTCATCGTGGCCGATGCCGCAATACTGCACGCTGGCGATTCCGGCCTGCCGCGTCCCGCGGCAATGAACGACACGGTGATGATCGCGGCAGCGCCTGAGCTCGATCGCCGGTTTCGACAGCAAATCACCGTGCGAATTCGCGGCCGCCTGGTGGTCGTGCCGATGGACGAGATCGACCTTATTCGCGCGAGCGGATCGTATGCCGATGTGGTGACGAACGGTCGTTGCTTCACGATTCGCGCATCACTCGGCGCGCTCGAAGCCGACCTCGACCCCGCGAAGTTCATGCGGGTTCATCGCTCGGTCATCGTTCACCTGCGCCGGATCGAATCGTTTCGGCGCCTATCGAGCGGTGATGGAGAGCTGTACATGGCGTGTGGCGCCCGAGTGCGCGTCAGCCGCCGGCGGTGTCAGGCGCTCACGCGTTGGCTCGGCGTGCAGGCTCCGGAGCGTCGTCGTGCGCATAGCCGCGGTGGCGAGCACGATCGCGCGCTCCAACACGACGTCCACCCCGGCGCGGATGTCCGCGGCGCGTGACGCAACGTAGACGGCCGGCGGCAGGCCGACATCCTCGTATGGCACTTGCGCGCTGGTGTACTCGAGCCAGCTCGAAACCTCGTACGTCCAGCCATTCGGCAGCGCTCGCACAATTGGCTTGCCTGACGATCCCGCGGTCGTGTCGCCCACGGTTGTCACGGTGGGCAAGGCTTGCATGGCCAGGACAAAGTTCTCGGCGGAGCTGTACACCTTCCGATTGGTGAGCACGTAGACCGGACCGTGGAATTGCATCGGCCCGGCGGGCCGGACGGTTTCTGGAATTAAAGGAGTGAAATCGTCGTGACGCGGGCCGTTGCGAACCTTCACATAGCCGAACGTGCGCTGGTGATCGGCGAAACGACCGGCGATTTGAAGTGCGAGATCATAGTTGCCACCAAAATTGCAGCGGACGTCCACGACGATGGCCGACATGTCCGCGAGCGACCGGAGGGCGTCGTCCACGTCGCCAACCCACCCGTCGCCGCCAAAGCTCGGAATGCGCACGTATCCGAGGGATGACGACAATCGGCCAACCAATACATGCGTCTCGTACCACGCCGTCGCGTCCGAGAGGTACCGATGCTCGATGAGCGCGGCGTCGAACGCGGCCGGCGCCGCGTCGCCTGACGTGCTATACATGACGACGGGGCCGGCGGTCCCCGGCGTCAACGAGACGTGACGATCGTGCAACGTCATCAGTATGCCGCCGAGCACGCGCGCGAGGGCAGCATCGGTTGGTGCGGCAATGGCGGCCGGGCGATTGACCAGCCCGACGGAATCCCAGTTCACTCGCTTGAGACCAAACATGGAGTAATTCAGATCGACTTCGTGCCACATGGCATCGAAGAGATCGGCGTTGCTCGAGCCGGCCGGCGGCGCGAGCGTGGGGCTCATGCAGCCAGCGAGGAAGACGGCTGACAGCGCCGCGGCACAGCATACCAGGCGGTGACGGACGCGCGTCATCGATGGTGTGCTGGAAATCGCACGCTGGCGCCGAGCGTCATACTCTGCGTCAGAGAGCGCACGGGCCGTGCACCGTCGTAGCGAACCATCGAGGCGCGATACGCGGTGTTGATGCCGAGGTCTGGGTGGACCGCCCAGGTGTACGACATGTCGCCCGTTGCGCCTCGCAAGGTGCTGAGAGAAGTGACGCGGAAGTCCGGGCGCGAATCGCCCGACCAGATGGCCGAGTAGGAGTGGTCGACCAGTCCGACGACGGGCGATGAGAGTCTGGCGGTAATGGAGCTGCGTCCGAGCACGAACTGTCCGCGCAGGACGGGCCCGAGCGATACCATGCCGAAGCGGAAGCGCGCCGTGCTGCGCTGGCGGTCCGGGTAGACGTGGGAGGTCACCATGAGTAATCCACGCAGTTCGGCTCCCGCCCAGATCGACAGGTGCCGATCCGGGAAGCCGCTCACGCGTCTCAGCGCGGCCAGGTCGCCGTCGTCAGTGAGCATATGCTCATGCTCCAACGGCCGTCCAGTTGCCGCGAGCGCGGGTGCCTGCGCGCGAATATTGGCGACGACGCACAAGCGTCTGAACGGCGCGTCTCCGCCTACGGAATACTGTTCGCCGCGCCCTTCGAACTGGGCCGCCGATGCGCTCGCATCCACTCGATCGTCCTGAGCAATACCGACGGCAGCGAAGACACTCCTGGATGCTCCGCATGGCGTGGCTTGCGCGCGAGCGGCGCGCGGTACGAACGCTACGGCCATCATCGCCGTGAACATGGTCCGTACGAACATCTGTACGTCGGAGGGGAGGATTCACGCAAGCGACCTCGGCGGCCGCTTCTGCTCCAATATGACGATTGAGGCGCACACGTGTAACGAGGTGATATGTGAAGCGTCTTTGGAGGGAGCCTCCGCCGGCAAGCAGGCTCGGCTGCATGCTTTGCTCATTCGCCCCGTAGTCGATGAAGAAATTTGAGCGCCTCGACGAGGCCGTCGCGCCTGACGGCACCGTTCTCACGTTGTACCGCCATGACGGCGCCTACGTCATTCGCGTCGATGGTGTGGAGTTGATGTCCACGCGTCGCCACGAGTCTGAGGAACGGCTCGCGGAGCTCGTGTGCGCGCCGCTCCAGCACACGGCAGCCGCCCGCGTGCTCATTGGCGGGCTGGGGCTCGGCTTCACGCTTCGCGCGGCGCTTCGTACGTTGCGCGACGACGCTCACGTGACTGTCGTGGAGCTCGTTGGCGCAGTCATTCGCTGGAACAAGAACCCCGCGTACGATCTCGCCGCCGGCGCGCTGGAGGATCCACGGGTGTCGCTGCTGCACGACGACGTTGCGCACGTGCTCGCGGCGAGCGTCGGCGTCTTCGACAGCATCATCCTGGATGTGGACAATGGCGCCGACGCGTTGACGACGGCGGGCAACGCTCGGCTCTATCACGACGCTGGAATCCGCGCCACGACTGCGGCACTTCGCCCCGGTGGGCGGCTCGCCTATTGGTCGGCGGCCGTGGATCCGGCGTTCGCCGATGCGATGCACCGTGCAGGACTGACCGTCGAAGCGACCAGCGCGCGGGCGCACGGCACGGGTAGCGCACGGCACGCGCTCTACGTCGCGAGGCGCGCGGATGAGAGCTTGTTGTAGCCCATATAATTGCGCAGCGTCTCTCGCGTCGGGGATGTTCCGCTGTTCGTCAGACAATCGCTGACTTCTTCGAAGAGCTCGGCAGCATAGCCTTCCGCCAACCCGTACGCGCGATGACGCGCAGGCACTCCATGATCGCACATTCGAACTCGGCACTCTTCCAGGACGCGGTCGGATCAGACGACTCCGACGGCGCCGGCACAGAGACCATACTCGTGGTCGAAGATGAAGCGCCTGTTCGCAGGCTCCTGTGTCTCGTCCTTCGGGACAAGGGCTATACGGTGCTCGAGGCGCAGAATGGCGAGGATGCAATGGCAAAGGCGGAGGCACACTCCGCGCCCATCAATCTCGTGATCAGCGACGTCATCATGCCCGACATGGATGGTCGTGTTCTCTCGGAGCACTTGAGACAATGGAATCCGCAGATGCGTATTTTGTTTATTTCCGGATACGCACGGGGTGCGCTTGGAGACGAGCACTTCAAAGGCAGCCCAACGGCATTTCTCGGGAAGCCATTTGAGATGCACTCGCTGGTCAGCGAGGTTCGCCAGCTCCTCGACGCGTCTCATGTGCAGGCCGCTCGGATGCCGATGGCATCCTGACGTTGGTCGCCCAGCAGCGCTATGCCGCGCCGATTTGAACCCTCGCGCAGCCGACTAGTCCACGTCGTTCTGATACTCGTCGCGGCGGCAGGGTTTGTCGTATCGCTGGGAAGCGCCATCCTGGCGACTGATCGGCTTCGCTCACTCCTGGCGATTCTCGAATCGCAGGATCGGATGCAGGCGGCATTGGCCGATCTCGAATGGCTCTCCGAGTCTGTCTTGCGCGCCGAAATGACCCTCTTGTTGCCGAGTGGACGCAATGACAGCACGGCGCAGGTCGCGATCGCGGCAAATGAGCGTCAGGCCTACGAATTCCTCCGTGATGCGCGACAGTTGACGGCGAGCGCGCCAGCCGAGCACGCAATGCTCGATGGAATGGACGCCCTCGTGCGCGCGAGGTTCTTCACGATTCGTCGAGGCCGGGAACTCGTTCAAGCGGGCCACACCGATTCCGCGCTCGCCAGGATGGCCCTGCCGGCTGAGGTACAGCAGCACGAGCGGTTCGACGATCTCAGACGAGCTGTCGCGATCAGCTGGCACCGGGTCATGGCGGACCAAGCGACGCGTCGCCGCCAAGCGTTCATGCAAACGCTGGAGTTGACCATCGTCGCAGTGGTGCTGGCCATCCTCATTGCTGGCGTGGTGGGCGTACTCATCGCCTGGGAGCTTCGCCGCCGGAAGAAAGCCGAGCGGCAGGTGCTGGAGCGGGAACAACGCTATCGCGTGACATTCGAGAATGCGGGAATCGGGCTGGCGCATGCGACGGACGCCGGCGAATGGCTGTGGGTGAACGAGCGGCTGTGCGATTTTCTGGGCTACACACGGGCCGAGCTCGAGCAGTCGACGTTTGCGGAGTTCACCCACCGGGACGACATCGCTGCGCAACGCGCACACCTCGACGAACTGCGGGCGGGGGCGATCGGCAAGTACACACTGACGACGCGTTTCATTCGGAAGGATGGTGAGACCGTCTGGGGTCTTCTCACCGCCTCTGCCGTGCCCCGTGTGGGCGCGGAGCGGCAGCGGATCATCCTGTCCGTGCTCGACCTCACACCGCAGATGCGTGCCTATGAAGAGGTGCGTCGGACGTCCCAGCTCCTCTCGGCAATCATTCGGGATGCGCCCATCGGCATCGTGACGCTGGATCGGAACCGGCGCGTACAGACGTGGAACCCGGCGGCTGAAACCATATTCGGTTGGAGCGCCTCGGAGGTGATCGGCGGCGCGGTGACTGGCAAATCGGGCGCGCTCGTGCCGGAAACTCGGCGGATCCTTGACGCGATCATTGCAGGGTCCGATACGTCAACGAATGGATTGCTCATTCATTGCATGCGCAAGGATCGCGAGTTGCGGGAAATCGAGCTCTCGGCGGTCCCGCTACGCGACGAGCGCGGCGACGTGGAAGGTGTCGTGGCGCTCATGCTGGACCGCACCGAGCAGATCAATGCGCAACGAGAGTTCCACGACGAGGGCATTCGAAACCGTCGGTTGCTGGAGCGCATGCCCGTACTCGTCAGTCAACTCGATGCGCACGGCCGCTACGCATTCGTCAATCGCGCGTACCGCGAATTTCTTGGCAAGGGAGAGCGCGAGATCGTTGGGCGCCTGATGGTGGACGTCATCGGATCCAGCGCGGCCTTGGTGGCCACTGATGCGCTGCGGCGAGCGCGAGACGGCGATCTGGCTCCACGCGAGAACACACTCCATGATTCCGCCGGACGCGCACGAACGGTTGTTGCGAGCTATGTGCCGCTCGATCACGGCACCGAGGATGGCGCGTTCGAAGTGTTGACCGACGTGACAGACGTGCGCGAGCTCACCGCGCAATTGCGCCACGCGCAAAAAATGGAAGCGGTCGGCCAACTTGCCGGCGGCATCGCCCACGATTTCAATAATGTGCTGACGGCGGTCATCGGGTACGGCGGATTCCTCATGAAGCGCTTGCCGCCCGACGACGAAGAGCTCCGGGGCTTTACCACCGAGATCCTCAACGCTGCCTCACGCGCCGCGAATCTGACGCGGCAGTTGCTGGCCTTCGGCCGTCGTCAGGTGATTCGATTGCAGCCTGTCGACGTGGGAGCCGTCGTGCGGGATCTTGCACGCATGCTGCGGCCCATGGTTGGTGAGCACGTGCGCATCGTGGTGGCCTGCGGTGCCAACCTGCCGACGGTGCTCGCCGACGAGGGACAGCTCCACCAGGTCATCGTGAACCTCGCGGTCAACGCGCGTGACGCCATGCCAAAGGGCGGTGATCTGAAGCTCGTCGTCGGGGAGCGCGTATTGTCCGAGCTGAGCGCTACCGGAAATGCTATCGTGCCGGCGGGGCGGTACGTCGAGGTTGCGGTGTCAGACGAAGGCGAAGGCATTCCGCCGGAAATCCTGCCGAAGATCTTCGAGCCATTCTTCACGACGAAGGCAGTGGGCGTCGGGACGGGACTCGGCCTCTCGACGGTGCACGGCATCGTGAGCCAGCTGAACGGCGCGATCAGCGTCGAGAGCACGGTGGGCCTTGGCACCACGTTCCGTATCCTGCTGCCGGTACCAGCCGCCGACGCGGGTACGGTCGAGGCCGAGGACGCGCCGTTCGCACGGGCGGGTCTGCAACTCATGCAATCTGGGCGATAGGGACACGCGCGGGGGACACGGGACACGGGACGGCTTCTCGCAAAGGGAAAAGGGCCCCGCAACGATCTCGTTGCGGGGCCCTCGCTCACGACCACCCGATCATTTTCCGATTACGAGAATTGTAAATGACCCTGGTATGGCCGGCGCGCCGGGTCCGCGGCCTCCGCCGGCGGGCGGCGGCGGTGCAGGGCCACGCTCCACGCTCATCGTCAAGATATGGTTGGTCTTCGTGTCGAGCGTCAGCGTTCTCGCGCCCATCATGGTCTGAAGATTCTGCTCCACCTCGAAGCTCGTCGGGCTCTTTTCCTTGACGACGGTCAGCGTTCCGTTGCCATGCGAGCTGAACGCCTCCATCGTGGCCGGATTGAATACGGCGCCGTCAGAGCCTCCCGCGAGCGGCAGGTTGGTGATGATGGTGCCGTTCTCCGCGTTCAGAATCACCATCATCGGTTGGGCCGGTTGCGCCGGCGGATTGCCCGATCGTGCGCACGCCGCGAAGAGGATGTGATTCTTGGCATCGAGCGCGAGCCCGTTGCATCCGCCCTTGTCGCCCAGGGTGTAGTGTGCCGTTGCCTTCATGGCCTTGGCATCGACCACGGTGACGCTGCCTTGCGCGTCCTGCATCACGACGTAAATCGTGCCTTTGCCGTCCGACACCCCTTGTTCCGGCACCCCGCCCAGGTCGATCGTGCCGAGTACGGTGCCGTCCTTGGCATCGATCACCGTGGCGTCCTTCGTCGGGTGGCTGAAGATGTAGATCCGCTCGTTGAACGCATCGAACAGAATGCCGTCCGGTTGCGCGGCACCCACATCGATCTGCTTCATCAACGTGAGCGTCTTCGTGTCGAACATCGACACCGGCTTGCTGCTCGAGAACCCATGCCCTGACTTGGGATCTACTGCGACGCCATTGCCGCCGGTGCCGGGAATCTCACCGAGCGGGGCGATCGTTTCGAGGTCGAACACCGTGATCCGGCCCGGCACCGCGGGCTTAGCGGGCGTGCTGTCGGTCTGCGCAACCGCGCGCGTGCCGCCCCGCGGAATGTAGAGCCGCCGTCCCGCGACGTCGGCATAGATGTAGTCGGAGCCCCCTTCTCCTCCGACGCGCGCCCTCTTGAGCACTTTGTATGGACCGTCCGTGCCGGCCTGCTGGGCCCGCACCGGGTGCGCGAATAGCGTGATTGCAACTGCAGATGCCAGGGCTAACGGTCGTCGCATAGATGGAACTCCCAAAAAGACAGACGCGAAGGGGGTGCAGCTGAGTGAGTGGGATACTGAGCTGCACGTCGCGTGCTGTCAAATGGGAGTAGATCGGACACGAGACACGAGACACGAGACAACGGGACGCCTGGTCAATCGTACCGCAGCGCCTCTACCGGATCGACCGTCGCCGCGCGCCGCGCCGGGATGTAACTCGCCACCAGGGCGATCGCGCTCAGCAGCAGCGATACCCCGACAAATGTCGCCACGTCGAACGGCGATACGCCGAACAGCATCGTCCGCAGGAATCGCGTGACTGCCAGCGCCCCCACGAGGCCGATCGCGATACCTACCCCGCCAAGCAGTGCACCGTGTCCCACGATCAGGCGCAGCACGTCGCTCCGCTGTGCGCCGAGAGCAACGCGCACGCCGATCTCTTGTGTCCGCTGCGACACCGCGTACGAGATCACGCCGTACACGCCGACGGCCGCGAGCACGACCGCGATTGCCGCGAAGGCGCCGAACATCTTACCGTACAGCGCTTGTTGCCAGTACGACTGCCGGATGTTCGCGTCCATGCTCATCACGCGGTACGTCGGCAACAATGGGTCAGTCTGCTTCAGTGCTGCCAGCACGGTGCCCGTCGCTCTGGTCGGCTCGCCGAGCGTACGCACCACGATCGCCATCGCATTCCAGGAACCCTGGCGATAGGGCATATAGCCCTGCAGGTCGGGCGCCGCCTGCGAGAGCTGCTTGTGCTTGATGTCCGCGGCGACGCCAATGATTGTGATCCAGCGACGCGTCGTGTCGGTGACGCTTCCGAACCGAAAGCGCTTGCCGATTGCCTCCTGCGGGCTATGCCAGAACTTCTGTGCCATGAACTGGTTGACCACCGCCACCCGGCCAGCAACGCCGCTGTCGGCCCATTCCTGCTGGGTGAACATGCGTCCGGTCACCACTGGAATGCGTAGTGTCTCGAGATAGCGCGGAGAGACCCACCGGATCTCGAGCAGCGGTTCCGATCCGACTTTGGTATCCTGGCCTTCGACGTTGAAGAAGCTGTTGTTGTTGCTGCCGCTGAGGGGGATGTTATTGACGATCGATGCAGAGACGACCCCTGGTTGGCCATTCACGCGCGTGAGCAAGGCGTCGAAAAAGGCAAAGCGCTTGTACCCGGAGTCGTACGCCGGTCCGTTGAGCGTCACGCGCATGGTCAGCAGGTTGCTCGCGTCGAACCCTGGCTTCACGCTCTGCATGCCGAGAAAGCTGCGAATGAGCAACGCCGCGCCCACCAGGAGCACGAGCGAGAGCGCGACTTCACCCACGACGAGGCTGGAGCGCAGCCGTTGGCGCGAGCGACCGGCGCTCGAACCGCGCGCGCCCGCATCGCGCAACGTTTCGTTGAGATTGGGACGCGCAGCCTGGAGCGCCGGAACGAGTCCAAAGAGCAGCCCTGTGCCGACAGCGACCGCCGTGGTGAACAGGAGCACCTGCCCATCGATCGAGAACTTCATCCAGAACGGCACGCCCCCGAGAATGTTCGCCTTGATCCACTGTAGGAACGCATAGGCAAACGCTACCCCGAGCGCCGCGCCCAGGAATGCGACGAGGATGCTCTCGGTGAGCATTTGCCGCACGACGCGCCAACTGTCCGCGCCGAGCGCGACCCGCACAGCCATTTCCTTCTGCCGTGCCGCGGCGCGCGACAAGAGCAGGTTGGCGACGTTGGCGCAGGCAATGAGCAGCACGAACGCCACCGATACCATCATGATCATCAGCATCGGCCGAAACTCTCCGACCTCGGATTCACGTAGCGACTGGACCTCGGCGCCCCAGCCCGTGTTCGAGCTCGGATACTGCGTCTCGAGCTGCGTTGCGATTCGGCCGATATCGCCGCGCGCCTGCTCGACCGTGACGCCCGGTTTGAGTCGTCCGATCACCTGCCAGGAATGATTGCCGCGGTTCTTGAGTGGATCGGTCTGAATCGTCGTCCAGACACCGGACGCCGCGGGGAACTCGAAGTTCGGGGGCATGACACCGATGACGGTGTGCGGCACGCCATTGATCATGATCTGCTGGCCGATCACGCTCCGGCGGGCGTCGAACCGGTCGCGCCAGATACGATCGCTCAGGATGATCACCTTTAGCGCGCCGACGCGATCTTCCTCCTCCCGAAAGTCGCGGCCGAGGGCCGGTGACATGCCGAGCGTGTGAAACGCCGTCCACGACACGGTCGCGCCCTGCACGTAGTCGGCGCCGTCACGAATGGCGAGGTTGAACGACGCGTTGTTAACGATGGCGATGCTCTCGAGCGTGCGGTTCTCCGCCTGCCAGCTCCGAAAGTTCGGGTAGGACACGCTATTCATGCGCCATCCGCGCTTCACATTCGATTCGCCGATTGCTACGAGCTCGTCGGGGTTGCGATACGGAAACGGGCGAAGGAGCAGCGCGCGTATGCAGCTATATATGGTGGCGTTCACGCCGATGCCGAGCGCGAGACAGAGCACCGCGGCAAAGGTGAACGCGGGGTTCTTGATGAGCGTGCGAACGGCGTAGCGGAGATCTTGGAGCATGTCGTGGTCGCTGGGGAGGTCTGGTTATGGGACAGCGGCCGCAGGTGGAAGGTTTGGTTCAGGCGGGGATTGGACTCCGTGTTTTGGCCGGCTGGATGTCGCTGGCTGCTCCGTAGCGGGCGGCGAGGTTCGAGTTTTCAGTTGTGAGTCGTGAGTGTCTCGTGTCCCGTGTCCCGTGTCTCGTGTCCCGTGTCCCACACCTCACCAAACCCTCGCGCAGATCATTAGATCCAGCGTCGCACACGGGCGCGGTACGCGTCGTACTCGGCGCCAAATGCGCTCGCCAGGTACCGCTCTTCGCGCGCGATGACTTGCCGGGCAATGATCAGCACCACGACTGGCAGCAGGAGGAAGGCCCACCATGTGTCGAGCAGAAAACCGCCGCCAACATAACAAATGATCAATCCGATATACATCGGATTGCGGGTGACGGCGTATGGCCCCGTGGTCACGATGGTCGTGGCCGGATGGACGGGGATGATCGCCGTATGATGCCGGCGAAACGTGACGATCCCCGATGCGGCGAATAGCAGGCCGCCGACGACCAGGAAACCCCCCAGCCGGAACATCCATCGTGGTTCCGGCGCCGCGAGATCGAGTGGCGCCGCGCGATTGATGAGCAGCGCCGCGGCCAGCCCGAGCAGGTAAACGAGCGGCGGCGGGAACTTCACGCCGGCGTTGGGCAGGTTGGTCGGTGGCATTGGTTCTGTGCCCTTGGTTTGGATGCGCAGAGCTGAGAATGGAGTCAGCGCGCGCAGGTTGACCTGCGCGACGGGACACGGGCGGGGGACACGGGACACGGGACACTCGCAACGCACAACTCACAACTGGACACTCGAACCTCGCCGACTGGCGGGCCGACCGCTACGGAGCAGCCAGCGGCATCCGACCGGTCCACGGCCCGGAGCCCAATCCTCGCTGCACCCCCCGCCGAGAGTGGCCTGCACGCCAGGGACCCCGTCGCCAGGGGCCCCGTCGCAATCGCCCGGCGCGATTGCTGTACTGATCGCACGACTACGGCCGTCTGACCCACGTCTGCGACCGGCCGAACAGCGAGAACCCGATGTACCCCCGTACGATGAGCCGAGAACCGCCGTCGGCAAGCTTCATCCTGGCGCGGTACGTCTTGCCGGTCTCCGGATCGAGAATCTCGCCACCGCCCCATTCGTCGCCTTCCGGCCGCATGTGACTCAGAATCTCCATCCCCACAATGCGCTTTCCCTTGCGGTCGCCCGTGCACTTGTCGCAGACGCTGTCTTCGGGCGTGGCGGGCACGAGCAACCCGCGCACCACGCCGACGAACTCGCCGTTCACCTCACCGATCTCGACCACCGCCGTCGGCCTACCATCGGTGTCGCTGATCGTGTTCCAGAACCCCGCTGGCGACGCCTGCGCTGACGCAACGCGGGTCCCGGCGATCACGAGTAGCGCGGCGAGATAGAGAAAGGGTCGCCCTGATGCGCTAATGTGGTGTAGCATAAAGGGAAGTTAGTACGACTCGCGCGTCCGTCAGGCGGATTGAAGTGTATGATATTATGGAGCGCCGGACGCTCACCCAAGCCACTCATAATGGATACGCTCTTAGCTATCAAGGAACTTGCCGCGAAGCAGTTCGGCGGCGAGGTCGACGCCATCGACGAAAACGCGCCGGTGGACCAGCTCGGTATCGATTCGCTGGGATTCCTCGAGTTCTTATTTGAGCTCGAGGACAAGTTCGGCTTTTCAATTCCGCAGGAATCGGTGGCTGGCGTCCGCACACTCCGTGATCTCGCGACGGCGATCGACGGGTTGATTGCCGCCAAGGCCGCGAGTCCGGACTCGACCCCGGCTCCGGACTCGACACCGGCTCCGGACTCGACCCCGACCCCGACCTAGGGCGCAAACCATGTCGCGTGTCGTCGTCACCGGCATGGGCGTCGTCGCGTCCGTCGGACAGTCCCTCTCGGAATTCTTTGACGGCTTGGCGAGCGGGCGTTCGGGTATCCGGCGCGTGCCGGACACGATCTATTCCGGACCAGCCTGCCTCGTGGCCGGTCTCGTGGATTTTGACGCCACGGCACATTGGCCGGCGCACCAGGCGGCGCAGTTCGACCGCGCCGTGCAGTTCGCGCTCGTCGCTGCCAGGCAGGCAATGGCCAATGCGTCCCTCACGTTGAGCGAAGAAGAGTCGCTGCGTGCCGGAACCTACTGGGGCACGGGCCTGGGGGGCGCGAGCTCAATAGAAGAATCCTATCGGCTGCTCTACGCGGGAAACGGTCGCGTCCGTCCCACGTCCGTCGTGCTCGGCATGAACAACGCCGCGGCCGGAAACATCTCCATCGCGAACGGGTTGCGCGGTCCACTGCTCAATGTGTCGACGGCCTGTTCGTCATCGGCCACGAGCATTGGCGAAGCGTACCGTGCGATCAAGGCCGGCTATGCCGACGTCATCGTTGCCGGCGGGTCCGAAGCGCTCGTGACTCACGGCAATCTGCGTGCGTGGGATGCGATGCAGGCGTTGGCGCACGCCGACGCGAACGATCCCGCTCGGAGCTGCAAACCCTACTCGGCCAATCGCACGGGCATCGTGCTTGGCGAGGGCGCCGCAGCGCTCATCCTCGAGAGTGCCGACCATGCGAAGCGCCGCGGCGCACGCGTCTATGCCGAGCTTGCGGGATATGGCAACTCCGCGGACGCGAATCACATCTCCAAGCCGGATGCCGCAGGGCAGGTGCGCGCCATGCGCGCAGCACTGGCCGACGCGCAACTCGCACCGTGCGACATTGGCTATCTGAACGCGCACGGTACGGCCACGGCAATTGGCGACGTTGTCGAGACGAGCGCGATCAAGCAGGTGTTCGGGGCGGACGCCGCGCGTCTGCCGGTGTCGTCGACCAAGGCACTGCACGGCCATCTCATGGGCGCTACCGGCGCCGTGGAGATGGTGACGGCAATCATGGCGATGGAGCAGGGCGTGATCCCGCCAACCGCGCACCTCGAGTGTCCGGATCCAGCCTGCGATCTCGATTACGTCCCGAACGAAGCTCGCCCTGCATTGCTCGAGGCCGTGATGTCCAATTCCTTTGGGTTTGGCGGCATGAATGCGGTACTCGTCGCACGCCGCTACCAACAGTAGAAACACAGCCCCACATGCATGATCTGAAAGAAATCGGCGCCTGGATGGCGTCGCGCGGCACGCCTCGCGACGATATCACGCCGGACACGCTTCCCGATCCAACGTTCATGGCCAATGGCCGCGAGTTGGTATCGTTCAGCACCAACAACTATCTCGCGTTGGCCACCAGCGCGCGCATGAAAGCACGGGCGCGCGAAGCGCTCGACCGGTACGGCGTCGGGAATTGCGAGTCGCGTCTGCTCGGCGGCAATCTCGAGTTGTACGACCGGCTGGAGGCGCGCCTCGCCGAGATCAAGCGCAAGCCCGCGGCATTGCTCTTCGCCACGGGATACCTCACGAACCTCAGCGTGCTGCCGACGCTGGTAAAATCGTCGAACCTGGCGCGCGCGTTCGGCTACGCGCCGAGTGTCAACTGGAAGCACGCGTTCTTCACCGACGAGTACAATCACCTGAGCATTCGCGAGGGCATCCGGGTGTCGGGTGCGCCGTCGTTCGCGTACAAGCACGTCGACATGAACGACCTCGATCGCAAGCTCGGTGCATCGCAAGCGCAGATCAAGATCATCGTGACCGACGGCGTGTTCAGCCAGCACGGCGACATCGTGCCGCTGCCTGACATGATCGCGCTGGCCGACCGGCACGACGCCGTGGTGTACATCGACGACGCGCATGGCACTGGGGTGCTCGGAGCCACCGGCGCCGGAACCACGGAGCATTTTGGCATCGAGAGTCCGCGCATCATCCACATGGGAACGTTGAGCAAGGCGTACGGGTGCATCGGCGGCTTCGTCGCAACCGAGACGCACATCACGCAGATCCTGAGGATCGGCTGCTCGGCGTTCGGCTTCACCTCCACGTTGCCGCCTGACCAGGCAGCGGCCGTGCTCGAGGCGATCGACATGGTGACGGACGAGCCGCAGCGCCGGCGGCAATTGTGGGAGAATCAGCGGTACTTCGTCTCGCGCATGGCCACGCGCGGTCTCGCGCCGACGTCGGCGTCCACCCCAATCGTTCCGGTGCACGTCGGTGACGATGCCGACTGCGTCCGCATTGCCACCGGCCTGCGCGACGCCGGATTTCATGTGGATCCGATCATGTTTCCCGCCATCGCCGCGGGGCAGAGCCGGCTGCGCTTCATCATGAACGCGCACCATACGAACGAGCAGATCGACGGCGTCGTCGATGCGCTGGCGCGCTTGATGGCGCAGTGACGATGGCCAATGGCCGGCCGGCGATAGGCCGGGATTGGTCGAGAGGGGAACCCGTCGTTCGCGTGTCCGTACTGTGTCCTTTCCAGTCACATTCGGGATTCCCCTTGATGCACACACGAATTCTCCCCGTCGCCAGCGCGGCATTCCTCGCGGCGGCCTGCTCATCGCACCATGTGCGTACGGTTGAAGACGATCCCGCGGCGCTTGCCGCGGTGCAGGCCGACGTGCGAGTGGTGCGCGGCGAAACGACGTACGTGACACACGGCCCAGGCTACGAATTGGTCGGCCGTTCGAAGGGCGATATCGCCATGGTGCAACCGCGGCTGAATCGCGAGGCCACGTTGTTCCATCGCGTGTTCCCGGGAGACAGCTCGGGCCACGTCGTCGTGACCGTGCGACGGGTGGCAGCCGACGGTGGTCCATACGTGCTGGCCGCGCCGGTACCGCCAACGACGAATGTGCCCGTGGTGGAGGTTGCACTCGTCGACCCGAACGCCCGCCGCGACGAGTCGGCTGGACGGAGCGGCCCGCGCGGGACATCCACCCTGCCGGTGCTTCGCGCCTGGCTTTCCGCACACGCGAGCACGTTGACGCAGAAGCCCGCGTCGTCCACCCAAGCGAATGGCGAGACGGACGACCCGCGAGTGCCGGGATGGGTTGAGGCGACCATTGCGTCACTCGCCACCGATTCTTCAGCCGACCGGATGGCTGCCATGCTCGCGTCGCATCCCGACGCCCTCTATTCGTTATCGGCGTTCTTCACCATGCCACGGCCGGAAGCACCGCAGTCCGTAGCCGCCGGCCGCGGGGGAGAAGGTCGCGGCGGGACGGGGGTTGGTGGTGGTGCGGGCGGGCGGGGCGGCATTGGCGGGCGTGGCGGCATGGGCGGAATGGGTGGAATGGGTGGGATGGGTGGGATGGGTGGCCGCGGCGGCGGACGGCGCGGCGGCGGTCGGTCGCCCGGGGCGGGACGCTCGGGCGGCGAGAGCCCGCAGCTGCAGGGTGCCGGCCTGTATGCGGCGGAAGCGGCGCTCGTTGGCCGCTATCTGGTTGTGCGCGGTGGTCATGCCCTGATCGGAGCAGTTGCGGATGCCCAGATTCACGGGCAGCCGCTGGATGACGTGTTCAAGAAACACATGTCCATGACGCTCGCGCAGGCTGAGGCCGATTGGCAGGGTTGGCTGCTCGACCGAGCGTCGGCAGCCAAACGCTGAGGCGGCTGCGCCGCCGGGAACCGGTCGCGTTACAATACGGAATCCTGCTGCATCGTCGCATTCCTACTTCGCGCTACAGGAGATCCGCATGTACCTCATTCGCGAAACCATGTTCTGCAAACCCGGCCAGGTGCGTCCGCTCGTGCAGAAGTTCCTCACCATGTCTGCGTTGAGCGACAAGATGGGCATGCCGAAGATGCGCGTGATGACCGACGTGTGTGCCGATCAGTACTGGACGGTGGTGACGGAGATGGAGGTTCCGAGTCTCCAAGCCTTCGAGAGCATGATGTTCAACGCCCCGGACGCCTCGGCGGGCGTGAAGGAAATGGAAAAGATCATGAAGGGCTATCATGATCTCGTCGATCACGGAAGGCGGGAGATCTACAAGATCGAGACAGGGGCGTAGGGGGGCGGCGCAACGATCACGCGGGTGCCAAGCGGTAACGGGTCTGACTCCCCCGTCAGCCGTCGAGCACTTGCGTGAAGTACTGAGTCAAATCGATCGACAAGGGAGCGCCCGCGCCTTCCGGCAGCCACGCTAACGTGTCGACCATCACGTCGACGCGTGGATCTGCTGGGGTCGAGCGCTCCACGGTGCGGGAATCGAGATCGACGACCCAGTATTCTGCCACGCCCTGGTTCCGATACAAAACGCGCTTTGCGACACGATCGGCGCGCGCCGTCGAAGGCGATACGACTTCGACGGCGAGGAGCAGCCGGCCTACGTCCTCGAACCGTTCGGGTCTCCGCCCGTTCACGAGCGGCGTCACGAAGACGTCCGGTTGCACTCCGCGCTGTGGCGAAAACACGACGTCCGCGGGCGCAATCACCGCGTGCCCCACCCGCTGGGTACTGAGGTAATCAGCCAGGAGGTGATGGAGCCGGACGACTGCCTCCTGGTGCTTCCAGGTAGGTGCCGGCGTCACGAACAGTTCTCCGTCGATGACCTCGTACCGATTCCCGTCGTCCGGTAGACCCTGGAGATCGTCGACGATCCACGGTCGCTTGAGCGTTGCCATGAGCATATGATACCGTCCTCGGCGCCGAGTGAGCAAGCGAGCATAGCCGAGCGTAGCGCCGCCAAGCGAACGGGTCATCATCAACCGATTGCGCGCAGGTCCCGTGTCTTTCCGGTGTTGACAACACTATCATCGGATCATCGAGCGCCGCTCCGTCAAAGCTCGAACCTCTTCGGGCTGGAGCGTCCGCCACGCTCCCTTCGCAAGATCGCCGAGCGCCAGCGGCCCGATGGCGACGCGCACGAGCCGCAGCACTTCGACGCCTGCCTCGGCGAAGATCCGGCGCAGTTGCCTGTTCTTGCCCTCGTCGAGCGTGACTTCGAACCACGCACCGCTCCGCGATCCCGTGCGCCGCAGCGTGATCTCCTTCACCTCCAACAGTTCGCCGGTAGTCCGCTCCACGATACCAGCCGCCACGCGCTCCATGACCGCGCCCAACTCGGCGCCGCGCACCTGCACGTGATACACCTTGTCGACGTGTGACTCAGGCACGATCAGCCGCGCCGCCCAACGCGTGTCGTTCGTCAACAAGAGCAAGCCCTCGCTGGCCTTGTCGAGTCGCCCCACGGGCGAGACGAATGGCAGTGCTGCACCGCTCAGGCATTCATAGATAGTCGCGCGACCCTGCGGGTCGTCCGCCGTCGTCACGAGTCCGCGCGGCTTGTTGAGCATCAGATACACCTGCTCGGCGCGTCCCACAGGCGCGCCGTCCACTTCGATGACATCGTGCTCCGGCCGCACGCGGAGTGATGCGTCGCGGACGATCGTGCCGTTCACGCGAACCTTGCCTGCCTCGACAAGTCGTTCGCCCTGCGCTCTCGAGCAGACGCCGAGCTTGGAGAGTGCGCGCGGCACGCTCACGGTGCCGCGTTCGCCGGGCACACCCGGTCGTGGACTCTGGATCATGCGAATGAAGATGACGCCATCGCGCGGCGATCGTTAGCTTTGATCGCAATGCCGCCTCCACCGCAGTCGCCCAGGCGCGTCGTCGTTCTCGGCGCGGGCGCGGCCGGGTCGATGGCCGCGATCTTTGCCGCCACCGCCGGCGCCCAGACGACGCTCCTCGAGCGAACCCACGACGGCGGACGGAAGATTCTCATCAGCGGTGGGGGGCGGTGCAACGTGCTGCCAATGCACGTCGATGAATCGCGCTACGTCACCGACTCGTCGCCAAAGTTGCTGCGTAAGATTCTCCGCTCATGGCCACTCGCAGAGCAGATCGCGTTCTTCGAGAACGAGCTGCGACTGCCGCTCGCCGAGGAGCCGGAATCGGCGAAACTCTTCCCGTTGTCGAACAAGGCGCGCGACGTGCGCGACGGTCTGCTCTCGCACGCCAGACGTGCCGGGGCGACGCTACGCATGAACACGACCGTCACCGGATTTGCACCGTTCAACGGCGGGTGGCGCGTCGAATGCGCCGACGCACCGCCGGTGGACGCCGACGCGCTCATCGTCGCGACCGGCGGGCTCTCGGTGCCCAACACCGGCAGCGACGGCCTTGGAGTACGCGAGTTGGCGAAGCTCGGCCATGTGATGCATCCGGTCTATCCGGCGCTCACGCCGCTCACCGCCGCGGGCTCGCCGTTCGCTGAGCTCAGCGGCGTATCGTTGCGCGTCACGCTCTCGGCGCGCGATGCGGCGGCGGGACGCAGCGCCACGGCCACCGGCGGCTTTCTGTTCACGCATCAGGGCTACAGCGGACCGGCGGTGCTCGACGTGTCGCATGTGCTGGTGCGCTCACGATTGGAATCCGGCGCGCAGGCGCGTTTGACAGTGCAATGGACGGAGCGTGGTGCTGCCGAGTGGGAGCAGGCGTTACGCCCGCAGGGAAACCGCGCGGTGGCGGGTGTTCTGCGCGCCGTGTTGCCGGATCGTCTGGTTGGCGTGCTGTTGACGTTGGCGCGCATCGATCCGGCGCGAGTGCTCGCCGAGCTCCGCCGCGACGAACGCATGCGGCTCATTGAAATGTTGGTTGCCGGTCCGCTACCCTGGACGGCCGACGAGGGGTACCGCAAGGCGGAGGTGACCGGCGGCGGGCTCAGTCTGGCCGAAGTGGATCCACGCACGATGGAGAGTCGGCGGCATCCGGGGCTCTATATCTGTGGCGAGGTACTCGACGCGTTTGGACCGGTGGGCGGATACAACTTCTCTTGGGCCTGGGCGACCGGACGCGCGGCGGGGGAGGGGGCGGCGGTTTGAACGGCGACACGGCCGAGGCTGTCGAGCGGGTGCGATTTCTTGCGCCGGTCGGCGAGGTTCGGGTGGCCAGTTGTGAGTTGTGAGTCGTGAGTTGTGAGTTGTAAGAACGCACCACGCATAACTCACAACTGGCAACTCGAAACTCGCCGACCGGTGGGCCGACCGCTACGGAGCAGCCAGCGACATCCAGCCGGTCAACGACGCGGAGTCCAATCCGCGCCTCACGATCGCTGCGCCGGTGGGCCGATAGACGGGGTCGACGCCCTGGTAGGAACACGCCGCGCTCAGCGAGCTCTACGAGCAGCCGTCCCCGCGCGCCTGCATTGGCACTTCGCGCCGCGACGTGGGTATGCCATGAGTGTCCCGCAGTATGCTCGATGTCTCATCGAGTCCGGGAAAGATTCGGCGCTCTCATTCCAGCACCGCGCTCGACAGCGAGCGGGATGAGCGGCCCAAACAACCAAAACGTTTTAGGAGTACGCCATGAACCGCTTCTTACGCAGTGGACGGGGTAAGGTCTCCGTCATTGCAGGAGTCGCGGCAGCTGCACTCGCCGCCGCCGCGCTGGTCGAGACGCCGAGTATGCTGCACGCTGCTCGGGCCGCCGCCGACACCGCCGTCGTACACCTCGCTCCTCGCGCCGGAAATCCGCCCGCTTCGAAGCTCGAAGAGCTCAGCGATGCCTTTGCCGGCATCGCGGCTCGCATCAAGCCAAGCGTCGTCTACATCACGGCGAAGCAGGCCTCCCGCCCGGTCGCTCAACGGTCCGGACGGCAGAACCTCAACCAGATTCCTCCCGAGCTCCGCCAGTTCTTCCGCGATATGCCTGGCGCGCCCGATATGCCTGACGCACCACGCGGCGGCGGCATGGCGTCGGGTTCGGGATTCATCGTTTCGGCCGATGGCTATATCCTCACGAACAACCACGTCGTGGACGGCGCGAGTGAAGTGCGCGTCCGGCTGCTCGATCGTCGCGAGTTCAAGGCCCGTGTCGTCGGCCGCGATCCGAACACGGACGTCGCCGTGATCAAGATCGACGCGAACGGTCTCACGCCTGCGCCGCTTGGCGACAGCGAGGCTGCGCGAGTGGGCGAGTGGGTGCTGGCGGTGGGCAATCCGCTCGGTGAGAATCTCACCTTCACGGTGACGCAAGGCATCATCAGCGCGAAGGGCCGCGCGCTCGCGTTGCCCGGACAGTCTGAAAAGACGATCCAGGACTTCATTCAGACGGACGCCGCGATCAACCCGGGCAACTCGGGTGGTCCGCTCGTCAACGTGCGTGGCGAGGTCATCGGAATCAACAGCGCTATCGAGAGCCCCACGGGCTACAACGCGGGATACGGCTTTGCCGTGCCGATCAATCTTGCGCATTCGGTGATGAACCAGATCATCCGTTCGGGCCACGTCGAGCGCGCCGCGCTCGGCATTCAGGTGCGCGATGCCAGCCCCGACGATGCGGCCTATGCCGGACTAGACGGTACCCGCGGCGTGCTTGTTGAGGATTTTGGCAACACGGCGTCGCCAGCCCAGAAGGCCGGGATCGAGGCGGGTGACGTCATCATCGCCGTTGACGGCAAGCGCGTCGACTACGTCGCGCAGCTACAGGAAGCCATCGCGTTCCGCAAGCCTGGTGACGTCGTCGCGGTGCAGGTTGCGCGCAAGGGCGGAAAGCTCGCCACCGTGCGCGTGCCCCTTCAACGAGTGGACGCTGCGCCGACGGCGGACGATAATCACGCCGCCACCGGCAACACAGGCGATGGCGTGAGCGGATCATCGATGCGTGCGCTGGGGGCGAGCGTGGCTGCGCTGGATGCGGCAACCGCGCGCCAGTATGGGCTGCCGGCAGACGTGCAGGGTCTGGTCGTGACGGGCGTGCCGGATGGCAGTGCTGCGGCCAGTCATCTGGCGACGCCGGACAACGGGGGACCGGACGTGATCCTGTCCGTCGAAGGAACGCCGGTGCGGACCGTTGAGGAGATGCGGGCGGCGCTCAGCCACGTGAAGCAGGGCGACGTGGTGTCACTCCGCGTCTACAATGTGCCGTCCAAGGCCCATCGGATCGAACGCATGCGAATTGGCTCCGACCAGTAACTTCAATCGTTTCGAATAGAACGTGGGGCCGGATTTCCGAGTGGAAGTCCGGCCCCACTTCGCATGGGAGAGGACCGTTCACGCCTTCGACCCGGTGCGAAGCACCGTCCGCACCGTGTCGATCTCCGGCGCAAACAGTGACAATTGATCGGGATGTGGGAACACTAATGCGTAATCGTGTGCCGTGAACGCGCGCGCCATTCGCGCCGCGTACGTCTCGCGTAGGAGGCGCACGTACCAGTCCACGTCATAGTCGCGCGGATCTTCACCTTCGGCAACGACAGCCCCCACGCCGCCGCGCGCGCGGTACACCCGTACACGATCGCCAGCGTTCCACGATGTCTGCCCGCTGGCCAGCATGGCCTCATATGGCGGCTCGCGTCGTGATTCGCGCGTTGCGAGATATGCTTGCGGCGATTTCGTGAGTCGTACGCGCGACGAGACATCGTGTGTCGTGAACGCTCTCTGGCGGAGTGCACCGATGGTGGCGAGGTAGGCGTGGCGCACACCGGCAATGTCGCCGGTGAGCAGATGCGCAATCGCGCGCCGCAGGAAGGCGTCGGCGAATGGTTCGTTTCGGCTCGATCGGAATGCAACGCCGCGCAGAATGAGCGTGCCGTCGTACTCGATCAATGCGTAGTTCTTGGGCTCGTGCGACAGCATGGCGGCGTACCGTCCGTCGAACTCCAGTTGGACCAGCGGTGGGAGCAGCGCGGCGACTTCCGACACGACCCGCCGTTCGTCGTCTTCGGTCCAGTCCGGCGGCACGGCGAAGTACACGCCGTCGGTGTCGGCCTCGATCAGGGTCACGCTCCGCAAGGCGAGCTCGCGGCACATCAGGTCGAGTGTCTCGCGTCCGCGCCGCGTCACTTCGTTTGCCGCGTGCACGTCGGCAAAACGCGTCAGACTGCCGTCGGCCGCCAGGTACCCGTATGCCGAGTTGACGACGATCTTCATTGCCGACGACATCGCCTCATGGGTGTAGCGTTCGGCTGATCCGGGAGGCGCGGTGCGTGCGCTCCCCTTGGCCGCGAGCCGCGTCTCCACCAACCGATCGACGAGCGCGAGCAGTGCGCCGAGGTGGTCGCGCCGCGGACCAATGCGGAAGGCGCGCATCAGCGACGGATAGAGGCTTGCGACGTCGGCTTTCACGACGCGATGTGCCACGCCCGTCGCGAACAGATGGAGCGCCGCGCCACTGTGCACCGTGCCGTCGCCCTGCTGGTGCGCGGGCAACGCCATTCTGGCGTGCAGATACGCCCGGACGAGCATTGGATCGATCACGCCCGTTGCAGCGCCCGCATCGGCCAGGCGTTCGTACCGGCGCGGCGCCATGCGTGCCAGCGCGAACGCCGCACCGCCGAGCATCCGCGACAGCGCCGCCACCTCGTCGACGTCAGCAGTCGCGTACCGGCGGACGCGTTCAGGATCTGTCCGGTACGTAGCGTAAATCTCGGCGCCAGGGATCAGCTCGCGATCCGGGCCGGCGATCCCGAAGTGGCGAGCCAGTGCCTTGAGTCCGTAGCCCGGTAAGTCGCGGGACGCCTGGTCGAAGCGGCGCACGGCGTCCATGGTGTCGATCAGCTCGCGTCCGGGTGCGACGAACCGCACATTCCGTCCGTCCTCGCGCCCGCTCGGCGCACCTCGCCTTGCGCCGCGCTGGCGCAATCCCGGCCCGCCGATGCGGCCGAGCGAGAGGGGCACGCGGAGCTTGCGGGCGCGTGCGTCGAGAAAAGGCAGGTCGAAGCCATGCAGATTGTGGTTCTCGATGACGTCGGGGTCGGCACGCTGAATGGTGGCGGCGAGTCGGCGCATGAGATCGGCCTCGCCAGCGTCGCCCTCGCCCTCGGCCTCGAGCAACTCGGAACGGCCCGACGGATGTCGCACCGCGATCATGAAGATGCGGTCGCGGGTGGCGTCGAGACCCAACGTCTCCAGATCGAACTGCAGGCGATGGAGATGGTCGAATGAGAGATCCCGAAAGTACGTGCGCCCGCTGGCGACGAGGTACTGCTCGTCAGGCGGCAACGCCAGAATCTCCTCGTCGCCCAAGTCGCGGACGTGGCCAATGCGTCGCCCCAGCCGGCGCGATGCGCCGGTGAACAGCGCCGAGGTCAACGTTCTGCAGTGGTCAGCCGAGGCGATCCAGCGCAGCTCGCCAGGTCCGTCGAGCTCGCGGCAGACCACGGACGCGCCGGCGTGGCGCACGTCGTCCACATGGCGAAGCAACAGCCACGGGCGAAAGCGATCCACTTCCTGCACGAGCTCGTCGGTGTCAGGATTGCGGCGCCAGACGAATGCGCGGCCGTCTTCCTCGGCCCACACCGACACGATGCCGGGCGTGGGGTCCCAGCCCCAGAGCCATTCGTCTTGGTGCTCCATGCCATAGTATAGCGGCATGGTCGGACGCCGACGCCGTAACGTTGGGACGCGCTGTCTTGTATTTTTCGGTCATGCAGCTGCAAACCATTTTCGGCTCGGCGGCCTCTCTCGTAGGCGCCGGCGGAATCATAGTGTGGCGGGTGCACGAGACGCGGCGTCCAGTGACGGTCCGCGGCATCGTGCTGCCGCCGCTTGGCATGAGCACTGGATTCGCGATGTTCGTGTCACCGCTCATGCGCGTGCCGTGGATGTGGGCCACGGCGGCTTTCCTGGTCGGAGCCGGGGTGTTGGCCATTCCCCTCGCCAAAACGTCGCGTCTCGAGCACGACGGCGAGCGCGTGGTGATGCACCGCTCGCCGGCCTTCATGGCGATTCTGCTCGTACTCGTCGCCGTCAGATTTGCGGCGCGCAGCTACATCGACCAATTCATCTCGCCGCTGCAGACGGGGGCGATCTTCTTCGTGCTCGCGTTCGGGATGATTCTGCGGTGGCGCGTGGGGATGCTGTTCGAGTACCGGAGGGTGGTTGGACACGAGGTGGGACACGGGACACGGGATTGAGACACGAGACACGTATCTCAAACCCGCTCGGCAATCTGGATGACCAGTGCTGACGTCGTTACGCGACCGCCGCCCCGGCAGTCACGCACATGGCCGCTTCACAACCCCCGGGAGCTCCTCTCGGACACACCTTTTCGAGAGCCTGCATGCGTCCCGTCCGAGCCATCGCCTTCCTCCTCACGATCACCACGCCAGTCTGTGCGGTGGCCGCGCAAGGGGCTGACGTTTCGCTCAGCCCGTTCGTGTCGTTTCTCGCGCCCACCGGCATGACCCCGCTCGCCGGACTTGCGCTCGGGTTCTCGGATAGTCCAGGCTTTGCCGTACGAATCAGCGGCCGGACGGCGCTGCGAAACACATACACGGGCGCTTTTGGCGCCGGCTCCGTGCTTCCGCCCTGGGGTGCTGACGCCGATGCCGTGCTCGCACTGAGCGGGCGAGCTTTCGGCGCGTCGAATCGTAGCGTTGCGTCGTTCGTCTTCGTCGGACGCGGCATGGCGGGCGCAGACAGCGCTGACAAGCGCATCGTGACCAACAATTGGAGCTACGGCATCGGCACCGTGCTACCGCTCGGCTCGATCGTGGATCTGTTCGCCGATTCCCGCTGGCGCATGCAGCGATTCGTGTTGCCCACGGCCAAGCCGCGGCCGGAGCAAGTGAAGGAGCTGCGCTTTGGGCTCACGTTTCACATGGGGAAACGGAGCGCGCCTCCGCGCCGGTGGCCCCGGTAAATCATCGTACCGGCATTCCGCTTGCTCCGCTGATGCACGATGTTATCCCTGTAGGTGCCGGTGGCGGGACGCTTTCCAGACGACGATGATGGACCGGTCACGCGCGCGGCGCGTGAGTTGGTTTCGCTCGCCGTCAATGGCATTGGGGACCCGATGTGGGTCTTGCGAGAAATCGACAACATCGTTCAGCGCCTTCGGTCTGCAGCCGAGCTGACGAGAACGCAGCATTGGCCCCGAGGGCTCCGGATGGTCACTGTCTCGATCGAAAATGATCGTGTTCGCTTCGAAGTCGAGGGTTGGGACAAGCTCTGGGCACTCAAGAGCCAGCTCGAGATTCCGCTCGCGCATATCCGTGAGGCGCGGGTAGACCCCGAGCCGGCGCGCGGCTGGTGGCATGGGCTGCGGCTGCCGGGAACGCAGATTCCCGGCGTGCTCACCGCCGGCACTTTCTATCAGCATGATGGTGCGGTGTTCTACGACGTGCACGATCCGGAGGGAACGATCGTGCTGGAGCTGGATCACGAGCACTACAAGCGGTTGGTGATAGAGGTCGAGCACCCAGCGCACGTCGTTGCCATGATTACAGAGGCCATCGCGATCCATAATCGTTGATCGCGGTTTCGCGGGGCGGCTTTCGGAACTTCCCGCCGGGCCTCGTGATCGTCAGCAGCCATGCCGCAGCGTGTTCCTTCCCCCGGACGCCCCTCGGTGCTACGATGTTCGCTTCTTCAGCCCTGCACCCGTGAACTCCCGCCGACACTTTCTGATCACTGCTCCACTTGGCCTGCTTGGCGCCGTCGCCGCGTGCCGGGGCGAGGAGCAGAAGCCTGCTGCGTCATCGACGTCTACTCCAGGCGCTCCGCCAACATTCGGTGCTGCGCCGGCCGTTGGTCCCGAGGTGACGCCAACCACCTTTGCCGAAGTGGAGAAGCTGACGCAGGTGCAGATGAGCGACGCGGAGCGTGCGATGGCTGCCTCGAGTTGGCGCACGTCGATGGCTTCGATGCTCGAGCGGCGCACCGGACCGCGAAAGGTGGTGCTCGAGCCTGGTATCGCGCCCGCGACGAGCTGGAATCCTGTGATCGCTGGCAATAGCGCCGGCCCGACTCGGGACCGGTTCATACGAACGCCAGCCGATCCGGGCCCCCTGCCGGCGAGCGACGCCGAGATCGCCTTTGCGCCGGTCACCCGACTCTCGCGCTGGCTCGAGACGCGAAAGCTCACGTCTACCCGGCTCACCAATATCTATCTGGAGCGGCTGCAGCGTTTCGACCCCAAGCTGCGCTGCGTCATCACGCTCACTCGCGACGCGGCGCTCGCGCAGGCGAAGCAGGCTGACGCGGAGATCGCCGCCGGAAAATATCGTGGTCCGCTGCACGGCATTCCCTGGGGCGGTAAAGATCTTCTCGACACGGCAGGCATTCCGACAACCTACGGCGCCGAGCCATTCCGGAATCGCGTGCCGACTGTTGACGCCGCCGTCGTTGCGCGGCTCCGAGGCGCCGGTGCGGTGCTCGTCGCAAAACTGAGCATGGGCGCGCTGGCCCTCAACGACATCTGGTTCGGCGGCCAGACCGTGAACCCATGGCTCCCCGAGGAGGGTGCGTCCGGGTCCAGCGCCGGACCGGGCGCGGCAACCGCGGCGGGGCTCGTCGGCTTCTCAATTGGCAGCGAGACTGGCGGCAGCATCATCAGTCCCGCCATGCGATGCGGCGTCACGGGTCTGCGACCAACGTATGGCCGCGTGCCGCGCACCGGTGCCATGACACTCTGCTGGTCGCTCGACAAGCTCGGTCCCATGACGCGTAGTGTAGAAGACGCCATGCTCGTGCTGCAGGCAATCTCGGGTCCCGATGCTGGCGACGCGGCGAGTGTGCCGAGTCATCTCGACTTCGACGCCGGCGCCGGCGTGAAAGGTCTGCGCGTCGGCTACTTCCCTGCGTGGATGAAGGAGAACCCGGCGACCGACGTCGATCGTGCCGCGCTGGACACCGTGAAGAAGCTGGGCATGGTGCCCGCCGAGGTCACGTTGCCTGACTGGCCCTACGACTCGCTCCAGCTCATACTCTTCGCCGAGGCGGCGGCGGCATTCGAGGACATGACGCTGAGTCACACGGATCGCCAGCTCAAGGCACAAGTGCCCGATGCATGGCCGAACTTGTTCCGGGAATCGCGATTCCTATCCGCGGTGGATTTCGTGCAGGCCGATCGTTTCCGGCGAAAAGTGGCCGCGGAGATGACACGAGTATTCTCCAGCGTTGATCTGCTCATCGTGCCTTCGCTACGCGACGAGATGCTCGTCATTTCGAACTTCACCGGACATCCCGCGCTCACCCTCCGCGCCGGCTTCGTCAATGTCAGCCAGGCGCGCAGCGATTGGGCGCCGGATCCCGCGCATCCGCTTCCGAATTTCTCGCCGGCCCGGCGCGTGCCGCATGGCGTCACGCTCATCGGACGGCTGTTCGACGACGGCATGCTCGGCCGCGCTGGCGTGGCGCTCGAGCGCGCGTTTGGCGTCGTGGGCGAGCGGCCGGCTGGATACGCCTGACCTGGATTGCCGGCCCGGCCTCGATGTCTCAGGGCCGCCCGGCACGTTTGTTCCAGGGCCGGCCGTCATGCTGCATCGCCGAAAGAACGATCCCATTCCCGAGCACGTGATTGTCACCACCGCCGACGGGATGCGTCTGCGGTGCTCCCTCGCCTGGATAGGGCGCGAGGAGGAGCCGCGCTGGATGGTGCTCGACGCGCGCGGCAGACAGCATGTCGGTCCCGTTGCGGGGGATCCCGCGCCGGCCGCGGTGGAGCAATTGATCCGGGAGTGGTGGGAGCAGCTCGAGCCAGCAGCGAGAAAGGGCTCCGGATGATCGGAGCCCAGCGCACTTTCAGAAGTTTCTAAACGTCCGCGGCCGTTCAGCCCTTCGTCGCCGCCGAGCTCGAGACATCGGCTGCACCGGCTACCCATTCATCCCGGTCCATCCAGGAGCGAATGGGGGCGAACAGAAACACCATCGCGCCGTTCGCCAGCTTCGGCAGCAGCCGCTGTGCGCGCGACGGCTCCATGGCGGGGCAGCCTTCGCTGCGGCCGGCCTTGCTCGGGGTGACATACGGCGCGCCGTGCGCCACAACGCCGCGCGCCAAGGCGTTGTCGTTGAAGCCATGCGACACGCCCATCAGCTGCAGGCCCACCGAGCTGTACCCCTGACCGCCGGAATGTCCATGAAACGCGTACAGCGCGCGGGTCACGTACAGACCGAGTGACGTGGCATTGCTTCGCGAGGAATTGGAGAAGCGCGTCGGGACGCCGTACTGCGATGTGGACGAGCCGCGACCGTGCGCAACCGTGAAGGGGCCGTCGATCACCTTCAGCGACTCCATGTCGAACACGTAGCCGCGCGCCTCCGTGCTCGGCAGGCCGTAGTCCACGAAGTAGAGCAACGGCTTCTTCACCTCGTCCGGATGTGCCGTCTTGAACGCGAAGTAACCGCGGAAGGCGTCCTCGAGCGCGCGCGGATGGCTGAGCGGGCGCACGAGAGACGCGAGCGCGCCGAGCGCGGCCTTTGTCTCGGTCGCTACACCCGGGTCTCCCACGGGTACAGGCGAGCTCGTCGCTGCGGGAGCGCTGACGAACGATGTTGCCGCCGCCAACACCGGGCCCTGCCTATCATGGCCCGGCACGAACCGCGCTCCGGCCACGATGACAGCCGCCGCGCCGATGAGTACGTTCTTCATGCGGTTTGGTGATCTCATGCGCATTCCTCCTTCGTCTGGCGCGACATCGCGCTCAGGCATATGACGGTCGGCAGGAGTTGTTGGCAACTCCTGCCGGGAACTCTCGGATTGGCGTGCGAACTATGAAATCTAATCATTGTTCGTAGAACTTAAAGTATTAGAGAGTATTGACTTGCGAATTTCTCTCCGCGACAACTCGAGCACGCTTCGGCGTGCCGGCGCCGTGTTCTTGGGAATGGCGGCGCTCGGTGGCGCGTCTCCGATCCGAGCCCAACGTCCCGCGCGTACGCGCGTCGTGCTGCTCGGCACCGGCACTCCAAACGCCGATCCGGATCGTTCCGGGCCATCCGTCGCCATCGTCGTCGACAGCAACGTCTACATCGTCGATGCCGGACCGGGAGTCGTGCGTCGCGCCGCAGCTGCGGCGCGAACCGACACGATTCCGGCGCTGGACGCAGCCCGGCTTGGACTGCTGTTCCTCACACATCTCCACACCGATCACACCCTTGGAGTTCCTGACCTGATGTTTTCGCCGTGGGTGCTCGGCCGAACGAAACCGCTCGAGGTGTACGGGCCTCCGGGCACGCGCGCCATGATTGGGCATCTGCAGGCCGCGTACGCGCAGGACATCGATATTCGATTGCATGGTGGAGAACCATCGAACAAGACCGGATACGGCGGTCGCGGACATGATGTGCCGGCCGGTGTGGTGTACCGCGACGCCCTGGTGACGGTGACTGCGTTCGAGGTGCCGCACGGCGCCTGGCCACACGCGTACGCCTATCGCTTTGACACTCCAGATCGCTCAGTGGTCATCTCAGGTGATACGCGTGCGAGCGACGCCGTCGTCAACGCCTGCCATGGCTGTGACGTGTTGGTGCACGAGGTGATTTCGTCGAAGAGTCTCGAGCATCGCCCGCCCGAATGGCAACGCTACCACGCCGCATACCACACCAACGGGAATGACCTCAGCGCCATCGCGGAAAAGGCGCAGCCGAAACTACTCGTGCTGTACCATCAGTTACCGCCGGATTTCGACGAGGCGGAGCTGCTCGGCGAAATCCGACTTCACTTTCATGGTCACGTGGTGTCGGCGCGAGACCTGGACGTCTACTGACTTACGACGAGCCCGGTTTGCTCTTGGCTTCGCGACCGAACGAGATCTGCGGCAGTGCCTCGCCGGCCCCGAGCGCGCTCGGGAGCACTGCGGGAGGCAATCCCGCGCCAGCCGGCGTCGTTGCGGCGACCGAATCGTCGGCTCGCTGGAAGAATGGCTTGAGCAGATCGATCGGGAGCGGGAAGATGACCGTCGAATTGTTCTCCGACGCGATCTCGGTGACGGTTTGCAGATATCGGAGCTGGATGGATGCGGGTTGGCTCTGCAGCATGCGCGCTGCCTGCGCCAACGTCTCCGAGGCCTGCAGCTCGCCCTGCGCGCTGATGACCTTTGCGCGCCGTTCGCGCTCTGCCTCAGCCTGACGCGCAATCGCCCGCCGCATCGTATCGGGCAGCAGCACGTCCTTGATTTCAACTGCCGAGACCTCGATGCCCCAGAAGTCCGTGCGCTCGTCGATGATCTCCTTCAGAATCTCGTTGACCTTGCGGCGGTCGGCGAGCAGCTCGTCGAGCTCGACCTGCCCAAGCACGGAGAGCAGCGTCGTCTGAGCGAGCTGCGCCGTGGCATGGAGAAAGTCCTGCACTTCGATAACGGCGAGCGACGGGTCTCCGACGCGGAAGTAGAGTACCGCGTTCACCTTCACGGAGATGTTGTCGCGCGTGATCACGTCCTGCGGCGGGATGTCGAGAACGACGACGCGCATTGACACCGTTCTCATGCGCGCGAGGATCGACGGCACGAATACCAGTCCCGGGCCGCGCGTTCCAGTGTACTTGCCCAGGAAGAACACGACGCCGCGCTCATACTGGGCGAGAACGCGGATGCTCGACAGCACGTAGGCGGCCACCAATCCAGCCGCCACATACAGAATCTGCACGGTGCTACCCCCCAAGAGGTGCTATCCCAAACTAGTCACCTCTCGTATCTCGTGCCCCCGCCCGCGTCTCGTCAGCCATCCTCCGGTGGCCGCCCCGCGGCACCGTTGGCAGCCGGTGGTGGCGCGGAGAGCGGCAGGCGAATGCGCTGCGGCACCTTGACCCATTGCTCGGGGGTCAGTGCTGCCTGCGCGTCCTTTACCGATTGGGACAGCGCCTTGATCACGCCCATGTTGATACCCTGTAACTTGGGGGCGAGCGCTCCGAGATCGGGACGTGGCCCCGCCGCGCGCAGGATCTCGGCGACGACGTTGCCCACCGAGTCGATCTGCTTGGCGTATACCGCGTTGATCGCCGTGAGCTTCACGCGTTGATCCCGCGTCAGGCCCAGCTCCAATGAGTCAGCCTGGTCGAGCAGCAACTTCACCGGATATGGTACGCCCTTGAGAATACGCGCCTTGATCTCCTCCACTGACGCCTGCTGACCGTTCGCTCCGCCCGTGACGGCCTTGATCTGTGCCTTGACTGGATCCGTGCCGAGCGTCACATGGGCGCGTAGGCCGATCTGGAAGGGCACGAGGAACGCGCTCCCGGCGCCCACCGGCGTGCCGAAGTGCGTGTTCACATGATATTGATACTGCTGCGTCAACGGGTCGAAGCCCGTGAGGGTGAGCAGGTTGCGATCCGGTATCACCGGCTGACCCCATCCGTGGATGGCGCTGCCGTGCAACATGCGATCGACGCCGGCGAGGGTGTTGGTCATGACGAGTGATACGGTGAGCCGATCGTCAAGTGCCGCGGCGCGCGGCTGCCAATCGAGTTGCATGTCGAGCTGTGGCGTCCACGGCGTTGTGCACGAGTTGCGCGACGCTACGCGTCCCAACTGCGAGCGCAGGCAGTCGGAGGCGCGTTCGTCCGTCGTGGTGATCAACTGCGAGATCTGACCGCCGAGTGCCCCGGTTTGCGAGATGAAGGCGCGGTCGTTTCGCATGCCGTCGCCATTGATGTCACCGTTCACCACCGGCGTGTAGCGTGGCCCGGAGAGCAAGCGACCAATGAAGTTGAAATCGAAGCCGTGGCTGAACTGCATCAAGGATGTTGCCAGAAACTGGTGCCGGCGCTCCAGATCACTCGTGCCCCATTCGATGCTGTTGGGATTGCCCGAGGTCGTCGGCAGATACGCGCCGAGCGCGTATCCATTCGATTGATCGATCACGCGGTTGAACGTATACGCCAGGGTCGTGATCCCCGCGTGGAAACCCGGCGCATTCATCGTGGCGGTGAGCTGGCCGGTGCGCGACTTGAGCCCCGACCCCAGGGAGAGCACCGGACCAAATTCCGGATGCGGTCGCGTCGTGAGCGCACCGATGCTGCCGGTGGTTGGCACGATGTCAATTGGACGCGCAAAGACCGGCCGCCCGTCCTCCGATGCCAGCGCAAAGTTCGGCTGAGGGAGATTGATGTCCGTGGCGACAGGGGAGCTCACGCCGTAGGCGAACAGGCCGTCCAGGCCCACTGAATACAGGTCGCCGATGCGTCGCGCGAATCCGAGCGACGCACGCCATACGGCGGGTGCGCCGAAGTTCGGGTCGAACAGCAGGATCGTCGGCTGGGCCGACGACAGATTCGGCGCCGCGCCACCTACGCACGTGCTCGGGATGGTCGATGGATCGGCGACGTAGGCTGCCCAGTTCGTCGTCGGAACCGCCGAACCGACGCAGAGCAGATTCGTCTGCGTCCCGGCGAGCCCGGTGGCGTTGCGGACCGCGCCGACGAGCGGCGAGGGAACGGTGCCGCGGAATTCGCCGATGCCGCCCCGGACCGACCCGGTCGGCAGGCCGGCGTCATTCCATATGAGATATGTAAACCCGAAGCGCGGCGTGACACGGAAGTCGGTGGGCCAGTCGCTCGTGGAGCGACCGAACGCCTGCGTCACCGCTGCGTTCTCCGCGGGAGCGCCGGGCAGTCGCGTTGCTTCCGCGCGAACGCCGTACGTAATCTGCAGCGTGCCCGAGTGGCGCCACGCGTCGCCCAGGTACAGCGCCGCGTTGTCGGCGCCGGACGACTGGTCGACGCCGGACAACGCGCGGGAGAACAGCGCGGGATGCCCGGCGTCGAAATCGGCGAGTGAGTTGTAGAGAAAGGAGCCGTAGCGGTTGGGCACGACGCCGACGGTGGAGCGGGTCTCGTTGAGCAGCGCGCCGATCTTGAGACGATGGGCGCTGCCGGCGAGCCAGGACAGCTCGTCCGACACCTCGACGAGGCGATTCGTCGACGCGCGAGGCAGGCCGGGATTGCCACCGAACTGCAGCGATGCGACACCGCCAGTCGTCGCGCCGGCGGCAACGTCAGAGGCGACCGTTACGACGCCGAGCGGCGCGGTGAGGAACGCCGACGCAGACTGATGATCCGCCGATGCATAGGCACGGCCTTCGTTGATGAAGTTGCCGAGGCTCGACGTGAGCGTTGCCATGGCGCCTCCGCCGTCGGAGCTCATGTTGCCACCGGTTTGCGGGAGCGCGAGTGGTGCGATGCGCGTTGCATCCTGCGTCAGGTGGCGATAGTCACCCCGCAACATGAGTGAGTGCGAGTCGTTCATGTCCCAGTCGATTCGCGCCAGGGCGCTCGTCGTGGAGGACGTCCGAGAGTCGGGAGCGATGGAGAGGCCGTTGAGGCCATTCCGTGCCGCCAACTGGAGAAAGCGAGCGACCGAGTCCGGGTTGGCGCCAAGGTTGGCGAGAGCGCCGGGGCTCGCATCGAGCAGCGATGCGACGGCGTCGGAGCGCCGATCGTACTGCAGCGATCCGAAGTAGAAGATCTCGTCGGTCTTGAGCGGACCACCCACACCGAAGCTGCCCGTACTCTGGGTGTACTTCTGCCCGAAGGTTGGCGAGGTGGACGTGGGGAATTGCAGCGACGGCTCTTGCCGGTTGACCGTGGCCGTGCCCTGGAAATCCGCCGTGCCACTCTTGGTGGTGGTGGCAATCTGGCCGCCGGTGAACTGTCCGCGGCTCACGTCGTATGCGTTCGTCACGACGCGGACCGCGCGCACGGCGTCCTGCGGCAGGCTGCCGAACAGGAACGAGCTACCGTCCACTGTGACGTTGTTCTGGTTGGCGGGCTGGCCGGCGACGGAGAACGACGCCGGCGTCGAGTCGGTCGCCGACGTGGGAATGACGCCAGGTGCCAACGCCGCGACGGTCGCGAGGTCGCCGAAGTTCACCGGCAGGCGCTCCAGAAGTTGCGTGGGCAGCGCACTACCGGAGCCGCCGGCGTTCGAGGCGCCGGGCCCTCCAGCGCGATTGTTTGCCGCCCGCACTTGCACGGCCGAGAGCTGCACTGCCGTGCGGCCCATGCGCACCTCCGCCACGAGCCGATCCTCATCCGCCTGACGTGCCAGCGTGACCGTGGCAGGCGCCATACCGATATACGTGACTTTGACGATGTACTGCGCGCCTCCGTCGCGGAAGAGCAGGGAGAAACGCCCGTCGGCGCGAGTGAGCGTGTGCTTGACGACTCCTGTTTCCACCGACGTGATGTCGACATGCGCGCCAGCGAGCGCCAGGCTATCGGGTCCGACCACTTTGCCGGTGATGATCTGGGTTGTCGTGCCGATTTGCGCTGCCGCCTGCCGTGCGACAAAGGGCAGGAGAGCGCAGCTGATGAAGATGGAGCACAGCAAGGCACGCGTCGTTCGGGCGAGGACGTGTTGAAAGACGGAAGGCATATAGTGGCGATGCACGCAAAGCGTGTGGAAACAGGGCCGTTACTGAGGAGATATCGACCGCGCTGGCGAAGCGCCAGTAGTCAGAGTGTTCTACGCGGCCAGGCTGTGGTTTGTGTCGGACAGCCGCGACCAGATGAACGGGCGTCAATACTTCGGAACACCCGGGTCGACGTCGTCGCTCCAGCGGAGAATGCCGCCGGCGAGATTCGCAACGCGGAAGCCAGCGGATCTCAACTGTTCAGCCGCATTCGCGCTTCGCATTCCTGACCGACAGTACACGACGATTTCGCGCGTGCGATCGAGCGACGACAACTCGCTTGGGAGCTGGCCGAGCGGAATGAGTCTCGCGCCGGCGATGTGCCCGATCTGCCACTCGTACGGCTCTCTCACGTCGATCAGCGTGATCTCGTTGTCGGCCGACATGCGGTCGGCGAGCTCGCGCGGTGTGATGTCCACAATCTTGCCCTCATCGTGCGGCGTGGCGTTGGGGCCGGCGCAGAATTCGTCGTAGTCGATCAATTCCGTGATCTGCCGCGTTCCGCACGCGGGACAGGCCGTGTCGCGCTGTATGCGTATGGTGCGAAAGCGCATGTTCATCGCATCGATGAGCAGCAAGCGTCCGGCGAGCGAATCGCCGATGCCGAGGATCAGCTTCACTGCTTCCGTTGCCTGGACAGTTCCCACGAGGCCGGGCAGCACGCCCAGCACCCCGCCTTCGGCGCAGCTAGGTACCAGGCCGGCCGGGGGCGGTGTGGGGAAGAGACAGCGGTAGCACGGTCCCTCCGGTGTCGAGAACACCGACGCCTGGCCCTCGAACCGGAAGATCGACCCGTAGACGTTTGGCTTGCCGAGTATGACGCACGCATCGTTCGTGAGATAGCGCGTGGCGAAATTGTCCGTGCCGTCCACGACGACGTCGTAGTCGCGCAGAATGTCGAGCGCGTTCGCCGCCGTGAGGCGCGTCTCGTACGTCTCGATGTGCACGTGCGGATTGAGATCGGCGATGCGATCGCGCGCCGAGTCAAGCTTGGGCCGCCCGACGTCACTGGTGCCGTACAATACCTGGCGCTGCAGGTTCGTGACGTCCACGACGTCGAAGTCCACGAGACCGAGCGTGCCGACGCCGGCGGCGGCGAGATACAGCGCGGCGGGCGAACCTAATCCGCCGGCGCCGATGAGGACAACGCGCGCCGCCTTGAGCTTCTCTTGCCCCTCGAGCGCAACGTCGGGAAGCACGAGATGCCGGCTGTAGCGGAGTCGCTCGTCGCGAGACAGCTCCATCATTCGATCCTCCGCTGCCTGGCGTCAACGATCATGATCGTATCTCCATCGACGACTGGCTTGGCGAGCCCGTCAGTGAAAACGGATTCGCTCGAAAAATGCGGACCGTCTCGGATAGAATCTAGACCAATGCTCACGCCGTCTCGCTACCATCCGCAGAAGGCGCTCCTCGTCGATCGGCCGCCGTCCGGTCCACGCTGGATTCACGAGATCAAGCTCGACGGCTTTCGCATGGGCGTGTTCGTCACGCGGCGCTCCGTGGCAATCATTTCGCGGCGCGGCAAGGACTACACAGCCGCTTATCCGGAGATTGCCGCCGCGGCAAAAACGCTCGGCGCGAAGAGCGCGATTCTCGATGGCGAGATCACCGTGCTCGACGAGCATGGCGTGACCAACTTTCAACTCCTGCAGCAGCTTGGCAGCAGTAGAAAGGGTCTGACGTACTTTGCCTTCGACCTGCTCGCGCTCAACGGCGAGGACCTCACTCCGCTGCCGCTCGAGGAGCGGAAGCGCCGCCTGAAGGACCTCGTTGGACCGCACGCCGGCCTGATCCGCTACACGGCGCATACCGACAGCAAGGGCGAAATGTTCTTGTCGAAAGCTTGCGCGCGTGGTGCCGAAGGGATCGTCAGCAAACTGCGCGATGCGCCGTACCGGATCGGTGTGCGCTCGGCCGAGTGGCAGAAGATCAAGTGTCTGAAGCGGCAGGAATTCGTTGTTGGCGGGTTCACCGAACCTGCCGGGGCACGCGTCGGTGTTGGCGCAATACTCATTGGGTATTACGAGGACACGGCGCTCCGTTTCGCGGGAAAGGTGGGCACCGGCCGCGGGTGGAGCGACGCGTTCGGACGGAAGCTGCGCCGGCAGCTCGACGCGCTGGAAGTGAAGGAGGCGCCCTTCGAGCCGCAGCCGCGCGGACGGCTCCTAAAGAACGTCCACTGGGTGAAGCCCAAGCTCGTTGCTGAGGTGGATTTCACGGAGTGGACGGACGACGGCCGTATTCGCCATCCGTCGCTGCAGGGATTTCGCGGCGACAAGAAGCCGCGGGACGTGATACGCGAGCGCGAGGCGCGCGTGACAGAGAGGCCCGGCGGCGCTCTCAGTGTGCGCTGAACTCTTCCACGATTGCCTCGATTCCCGGCCACCCTTCGCGGTTGTACTTGGCAAGTGTGCGCAGGTACCGCTCGCCATCCTCAGCGTACTTGGCACGCAATTCCGCCGCGCCTCGTCGCACCGAGGCTTCGTCGGCATACGGCGCCACCAAGTCGTCCGGCATGGTGCCGCCCTCGTGCTTCACGCCGGCGGCATCGAGAAAGGTGATCTGAAATTGGGGCTCGAGATCGACGTACAGCAGGTGCATGAGATCGAACTCGTCCTGCGCGGTCTGAGCGTTCGTGCGTACGACTTCCTTCGCCAGGCGATCGGCCGACCACGTTTGCAGCGTCACCAGGCGAAAGCCGCCGTGCCGCGAGGCGAGGCGCTGGATGTACAGCGCCTTGGCTTCGCGGCCCGACTTGATGAGGTGCGTGACCAGCGCAATGCGCTGGTCGGCAGGAAGTGAACGATAGGGCGTTGGTGTGGGCATTCGAACCAGGTTACAAACGAGGACGCGTCTTGCGCGGCGCCTTGCCGCAGTTCTCCGGCCAATTCGCGGGCCACGTGCCCGGAGATTTCTCGCGCGAGATGAACGTCGGATCTTCGCTCGCAAGGTACGCGAGCATCGCCGCCAACGTCGCGTTGTGCTTCAGATCGTCGAACACGATCTTGTCATACGTGTCGCGATTCGTATGCCACGTGTAGGCCGTGTAATTCCAGTTCACCGCGCCCATGCCGAACGACGGCGTGCCCTTGCACGTGAACACCGCGCCGTCTGTGCCGCCCGGATTCCCAGCCGGTACGTCGTTGAAGCTCCACGACACCACGTTCGGGCTCATGCTGTCCGTGTAGAAGCTCGGGAGCTGATTATACCACGACTTCAGGTGATGGCCCATGTCCGTGAGACCCGAGGCCGACAGCGACTGCACGCGGCCCGTGCCGTTGTCCTGATTGAACAACGCCTGCAATCCCTTCATCACTTCGGGGTGATCCTCGGTGAACGCCGTCGAGCCGTTCAGCCCCTGCTCCTCGCTCGCCCAGTGTCCGACCAGGATCGTGCGCTTCGGATGGGGATAGACTTGTTTCAGAATTCGCATGGCTTCCATCGCCATCACCGTGCCGGTGCCGTTATCGGTGGCGCCGCTCGAGCCATCCCACGAGTCGAAGTGCGCCGAGAGGACGACGTATTCGTCTGGCTTCTCCGTGCCCTTGATCATGGCGATGGTGTTGGTCGCGGGCTGTTCGCCCAGCAACTGCGCATCGAGATCGAGGCGGACCATCGGCTTCTGCTTGTTCTCGGCGAGGCGGTACACCAGACCGTAGTCTTCGCACGTGAGCGTCACGGCGGGTGCGGTCTTGTTGTACGTCTCGAACACTTCGATCACGCCCCAACCGCCCGTGCCGACTGGCGCTGCGGCAGGACCCGGCTCGCCACTCGGCGTCGGACGAAGGTTCGCGCCCGGGCCGCCACCGCCACGCTCACTCGCGCCGCCGGCCGGGCCGCCGCGTCCACCACGACCGCCACCACGACCGCCGCGGCCGCCACCATCCGCCTGGAATGGATTGGGGAACGCACTCAGCTTGTTACGCGATGAGATCATGCCCGCGACGCCCGCTTTCTCCAGACGCATGCCGAGCGAGCCCGTGCCGAGCGCCAGCGAGTAGCCCGTACCACGATAGAGCTTCGTGCTGTCCGGATGGCCGGCGGCGTCGTTCATCACTGCCCACTCACGCTGCATCTCGGCGATGGAAGAGTCCATGCGAGCCATCGATGCCGGTGTTGCCCATCGGTACCAGTCCTCACTCGGACGGCACGTGGGCCACGCAGGGGAGAGGAGCACGATCTTTCCTTTGGCCTGCGGCAGCCATTTCACGAATTCCGTGCTGTCCTTGAATTTCGGCAACACGATCGCCTGTGCGGTGACGGGCTTGCCCTTGGTGCCAGGGCTCCAGGCGAGCATCATCCCCTCGAGCGACCGCGTGCGCGGCGCCACGAGGTCGATGTGCGACACGCCGCGCCGCCAACTGCGCCAGGTGCCATACTGCTCGCGCTTCGCGTCGATGCCCCACGACTTGTAGGTGTTGATCGCCCAATCGCTGGCGCTGCGGAGCACGGGACCGCCGGTGAGGCGCGGGCCGATGGAATCGAGCAGGGCTTGCGCGAGCGGCTGGGCATGCGAGCTGTCCATGCCGAGTCGCCAGATACGCTGGAGCGTGGGGTTGTTCGTCGGGAACGTCGGTGCCTGCTGCGCGGACACTGCGGTCGCGGCTACGGCGACGAGCGCGGCGGCTGAGAGGCTGCGAGAAAGTGACATGGGATTGAGCGAGGGGAGGCGGTTCGAGATGCAATGAAGCTATCGGCGCCTGCGGTCGGGGCAAGGAGTGGTGGCTGTAGCGCCGGCAGGCGTCTGGTTGTCACATTCCTTTCGGAGTACAACGACACTGGAGAGTGAGATGACGCGACTTCAATACTCGATCGCCGCCCCCGAAGCGTATCGCGCGATGTACGCGATGGAGAACTATGTCAATTCGACTGGCCTCGAGCGCACGCTCCTCGAGCTCGTGAAGATCCGCGCGTCGTACGTCAACGGCTGCGCCTACTGCATTGACATGCACACCAAGGATGCGCGCGCCGAGGGCGAGACGGAACAGCGCATCTACGCGGTGCCGGTGTGGCGCGAGACGCCATTCTTCACGCCCCGGGAGCGCGCGGCCTTGGCTTGGGCGGAGGTGGTCACGGAGATTGGACGTGCCGGCGTACCCGACGCGCTATATGAGGAGACGCGCGAGCACTTCGCGGAAGCGGAGCTCGTCGAGCTGACGATGGCGGTGATCGTCATTAACGGGTGGAATCGGTTAGCGGTGGCGTTCCAGTCGGAGGTGGGAACATACCAGCCGAAGCACCGGGCGGGGTGAGAGCCTGGCGGGCCGGGCTGGCGGGATGGCTGTTCGTGGCCAGGCAGGATCAAGCGATCGGGACGACGGGTGACTGTGATCAGTCATCAGTGTGTGGGTGCTCAGTCGTCAGTGACTGAGCACCCCGACAGGTCGGGGACCGAGCACCTTTTTCCGCAGGGCATAGAGCATTCGGCGAATTTGGGTTGCTTCATTCGTCAGCGAGCGCCAGTCATCGTCGGAAATCAGGCCGCGATCGTGGGCTGAGATGAGGTGGTACTGCGTCTCGGAAGTCGATTTGATCGCGATGTCGAGGAACCGGCCGAACTCCCGTTGGGTCGCCGCCCCACAACCCTCGACGATGTTCGCGGGGGTTCCATCGGCCGCACGCGTCAACTGGGATTTGAGGCCGGCATAGCCCGAACGCGAAAAGCCCTGTGTCGCCCGATCGACGTTCAGTGCCAACGCGTGGGCCTTTCGCCAGACCAATAGCCGCTGAAAATCTTGCATTCCCCATTCTGCAACCCGAGACACTTGGGAGCATCAACATTTCATCCCACTTCGGCGCACACCCATGCCGGGTCCCCGACCTGTCGGGGTCCTCAGTCACTGATGACTGAGCACCCACACACTGATGACTGATCACAGTCACCCGCCATCCCGATCGCTTGATCCTGCCTGGCCACCAACAACCATCCCGCCCCGCCCCGCCCGCCCCCCACGAGGTCGCGTACCCCAACCTCTTGAACCCTACCCCTTTCCCGACTCATTTTCTCGTATCCAACACCCAGGCAAACTGCCCGTGCGCTCCTTCCTGTCCCGCTCCGCGCTCCTCCTCGCCGTCTCTGCGTCGGTTCTCTCCGCGCAGGACAATTCGCTTGCGCTGCACTGGCGTACGATCGGTCCCACGCGTGCCGGTCGCGCTCGCGCCCTGGCCGGCGTCCCGAGCCAGCCAAACGTCTTCTACATCGGCTTCGACAATGGCGGAGTCTGGCGCTCCACCGACTACGGTTCGACCTGGGCTCCGCTATTCGACAGCCAGCCGACCGGTTCGATTGGGGCCATTGCCGTTGCGCCATCGAATCCGGACATCATCTATGTTGGCACTGGCGCCGGGATCATTCGTCCCGATCTCTCAGTTGGCGATGGCGTCTACAAATCGACCGACGGCGGCAAGACCTGGACGCATCTCGGGCTGCGCGAATCGCAGATGATCTCGATGATCGACGTCGATCCCAAGGATCCGAACCGGCTGTTCGTCGCCGCGCTTGGCCATCCCTACGGACCGAACGCCGAGCGCGGCATCTTCCGCTCAACCGACGGCGGCCAGACGTTCCAGAAGGTCCTCTATAAAGACGAGTATACGAGCGGCAACGACGTCCGCATCGATCCCTCCGACCCAAACACCGTCTACGCGACGCTCTGGCAGCAGCAGCAGAGCTTCATTGAAGGCCAGGGATTTGGCGGCGCCGGCAACGGCATCTTCAAGTCGATTGATGGCGGCACGACGTGGAAGCCGATCACCGAAGGTCTGCCGGGCGTGATTCAGGCGAACCTCGCGATCGCACCGAGCAACCCGCATGTCGTCTATGCGACCGTCGCCGGCACGCCGACTCAGGCTGCCGCGGGCGCCGGTGGCGGACGCGGTGGCCGCGGCGGTGCGGGTGCCGCCAACACGACCGGTGTCGTTGGCTTCTACAAGTCCACCGATGCCGGCGAACATTGGCACCTCGTCACGAACGATCCGACCGGGCAGCGGCCAAGCGACCCGCGTCCGCTGGGTCGCATCGGCGGCGGCGACCTGCCGACCATCGTAGTCGATCCGAAGAACGAGAACGTGATCTACAGCGCCTCCACGGTATTCTGGCGCACCGAGGACGGCGGTCTGACCTGGTCAGCCGTTCGCGGCGCGCCTGGCGGAGATGATTATCAAAAGGCGTGGGTCAACCCGAACGATCCGAAGATCCTGCTTGTGGTCGCCGACCAGGGCGCTGTGATCTCGGCGAATCGCGGTGCGTCGTGGAGCAACTGGTACAACCAGCCCACGGCCGCCATGTACCACGTGTCGACGGACAACACCTTCGCGTATCGCGTCTGCGGTGGGCAGCAGGATTCCGGCTCCGCCTGTGTTGACAGCCGTTCGCCGGATGGAGAGATCACGTTCCACGATTGGCATCCGGTGAACATTCAGGAGTACGGCGTCGCCGCGTCCGATCCGAAGAATCCGGACATGGTCTACGGCAGCATGCGCACCAACGTGTCGCTCTACGACCGCAAGACCGGCCAGACGACGAACGTCGGCCCGTCGGCCGAGCAGCGCGGAACTCTGTATGGCCGGAATGTGCGGACAATGCCGATCGACTGGTCGCCGGTGGACAAGAATACGCTGTTCTATGCGTCGAACGTGGTGTGGAAGTCCACGGATCGCGCGCATAGCTGGACGCGCATCAGCCCCGACCTTACCAGGCAGACATGGGAGGTACCGGCGACCGCGGGCAAGTACGCGAGCACCGTGACGCCGGCGCCGGCAGGGAGCATCACCGCGATCTCGCCGTCACCACGCAGCCTCAACATCCTCTGGACCGGCTCGGATGACGGGCTCATTCAAGTGACGATGGACGGTGGCGCGCACTGGGCGAACGTCACGCCGCCGCAGATCAAGCCGTGGACTCGCATCTTCAACATCGAGGCCGGGCACTTCGACAATCTCACCGCGTACGCCGCGGCGAACACGCTTCGCCTCGACGATCTCAATCCGCACTTCTGGCGCACGCACGACGGCGGCAAGACGTGGACGGAGATCAATACGGGCATCGCACCAGGTGCGGCGGCGAACTCGATTCGCGAGGACCCGCACAAGAAGGGGCTGCTCTACGCCGCCACCGACCTCCAGGTATGGGCGTCGTTCGACGACGGCGATCACTGGCAGTCGCTCAAGGCTGACATGCCGGCGATCTCGGTGCGCGATATCCAGGTGAAGGATGACACCACCTGCCTGTGTTCCGATCTGGTGGCTGGCACGCACGGCCGTGGATTCTGGATTCTCGACAACCTGACGCCGCTGCGTCAGTTCGCCGAAGCAACCGCGTCGCAGCGGGCAGGGAACGCGTATCTGTACAAGCCGGCGACAGCGGTGCGCGTCCGCTTCGCCACGAACGATCCCACGCCGTGGCCGCCGGAAGTTCCGGCGGGTGAGAATCCGATGCCGGGAGGCATCATCGACTACACCCTCGCTTCGAACGTATCGACGCCGGTGAAACTCGAGATTCTCGACATGGCGGGCAAGATCGTTCGCCACTATTCGAGCGACGATCCGATGCTCAACCCGAATCCGGCGCTCGACTCCGCGGCGTACAACAAGCTGTGCCAACAACGGCCGACAGCACCCGACTGTGGCTTGCCGCTGTACTGGCCGGCGGCACCGATCCGGTTGTCGAACATGCAGGGCTTCCATCGCTTCAGTTGGGATCTGCACTACGATCCCCTCGTTCCCGAAGATCCGAATGCCGGCGGCGGCGGTGGCGCGACGGGCGCGGTGCCGCATCGCACGTACACTCTCCCGAACTCGCCGTGGGCGCCGCCGGGCGCCTATACCGTGCGTCTCACCGTGGATGGCAAGAGCTATAGCCAGCCATTGACGCTGCGGCTCGACCCGCGCGTCAAGACACCGGCCGTCGGTCTCGCGCAGCTTACCGCACTCACCAAAGAGATGTATGCCGGCGCGGTCGCGGCGAACGTCGCCTACACCGAGGCGCGCGCACTCGTGGCGGAGCTCGACAAGAGCACCAGTAGTGAGGCCGCCGCGCTCAAGGCGAAGGTCGAAGCGCTGGCGCCGCCGGCTGTAGCCGGCGGACGTCGCGGTCGCGGTGGTTTCGCCGCCGCTGGCGGTGCCGGTGGTGGACGTGGGGGGGCAGCCGCCCCGGCGCCGACGCTCGAGAGTGTGAGCAACGCCATGCTTGCCGCCGCAATGTCCATGCAAGGCGCGGACATGACGCCAACGGCGGCACAGGTAGACGCCGCGGCGAAAGCACGCGCGAATGCGAAGACGGTGATGGCGCAGTGGAACGTGGTCAAGGCGGCGAAACGGTAGTACGAGACGTTGGATGCTGGATGTCAAAAATAGAGTGGGCCCAGGCGAATGCCTGGGCCCACTCTATTTTGCCAACTCGCGTCCAGCGTCCGGCGCTTAACGACTGATGCGGATGAACCACGCCGCCACGATCGGGCGGGGCGGGCCACCACGGCCACCGCGCCCAGCCGGCGGCGGCGTCACGCCTGGCGCCGGCGCCGGCGCAGGACCGTACTCCGGTGTGAACACGTACGCGACATGCCGTACATCGTCAACGGCAACCGTCTTCGCTCTGGTGAACGTCGGTACCGTTTCCACGACGGTGTACTTGTCCGGGCTGTCCTCATGCACCACTGTAACGTTTCCGGCGCCACCGGCCGGGATGTACATGAGCTTCTGTGCCTGATCCCAACCGAGCGCGTCGACGCCATCGCCGTTGGCGATCTGTGCCACCACTTTGCCGGACGTCGCGTCGACGACCACCGAGGTCTTGCTGCATCCCGAGAAGATGCGCTTCGTCGTGCGATCCATCGCGATGCCCGTCGGTCCGTCGCAGGGCGCGATGGGCCACGTCGCAACCCGCTTCCACGTCTTCGTGTCGATGACGTCGATCGCGTTCTTGTCTTCCAGGTTGATGAAGATGCGGCCCTTGCCGTCGCTCACGCCGCCTTCTGGTGCTCCGCCGCTCAGCGTGATCGTGGTGATCACGTCGCCGGTCTTCGCGTCGATCACCACCGCCGTGCCCGTGGGATGGCTGTGATTGATCGTCAGAATCTTGTCGGTGGCGTCATCGTACATGATGCCATCGAGTCCGTCGATGCCGGCATGGATCTTCTTGATGACCGCCATGGTCTTCGAGTTGAACATGGTCGACGTGGAGTCACCGGCGTTCGTCGTGAAGCCGTACCCCGCCTTTGGTGCGAAGGCAATCCCGTGCACGCGGGGTGTGTCGGGAATGTCTCCGATCACCTTGCCCGTGGCGCCGTCGACGATCATGACGTGCGTTCCGCGCGAGACGTAGACGCGGCCGGTGGCGGGGTCGGACGTCAGGTAGTCCGTGCCTCCCTCGCCACCGATATTGAACTTTTCCACCTTGAAATTCTGTGCGGCAAGCGCGCCGGGGAGCACGAGCGCACCCGCGAGAACCAAGGACATGCCGAGCGACGTGCGACTCATACCAACCTCGAAGTAGGGGAGCGGAGGGGCGGCAGAATAGACAACGGGGGAAAAGTATACGCGGCAGAACCTGACAGGAGGATGACAACGCGGTCAGGCTCCATTGTTGCGGAAGTTCTGTTGTTTGGGCCTATTTAGGTGGGGCCCGTCACCGACGGTTGCCCAACCTCAACCTCTCCGAGGCATACTGCGTGTTCGACGTGACATTTTTCCGTACCGCGCTCCCGGCCCAGGCGTCTGCCGCCGGCGCCGCGGCGACGGTCGAGCTTCATTTGCTGAACGGCCAGGCGCACCGCCTGCGCGCCATCCGAAACGTGACCGACGGCTACGTGGAGCTGGAGGTCTACAGGCGCCGCGTCGAAGGCGCCGGCAGCAAATCGCATTGGGCCGGCGAGGCAGCTACCAAGAGCGAGCCCGACGAGACGCAGTACGCCATGGTGTCGTTCGAGAGCATCGCGCAGGTCGTGATCACGCCGGCCGAATCGGTGGCGTCGGCACGCATCGGGTTTGGATCGTACTGACCTGGAAATCATCGTGTGGGGAGGCCGGGTGTTGATACGGAGCGTCCCGGCGCCAGATTTGAGTATCCCTTTCGCCAACGTACCCATGCATAAGTTCGTCCTCGCCTTTGCGATCGCCTTTGCGGCCGTCGCCCCAGCACCTGCTTCCGCGCAGGGATCCCGCGCCGACATTGCCCGATGGGAACGCCAGGCGCACGACGTCACGATCGTTCGCGACGACTGGGGGCTTCCGCACATCTCCGGAAAGACGGACGCCGATGCCGTCTTCGGGCTGTTATATGCCCAAGCCGAAGACGACTTCAATCGCGTGGAAACGAACTACCTCAACTCGATCGGGCGTCTCGCTGAGGCCGAGGGGGAAAGTGAGGTGTACCGCGATCTCCGCATGAAGCTGTTCATCAATCCAGACTCCATGAAGGTGCAGTACGCCAAGAGCCCGGTCTGGCTGAAGAAGCTGATGAATGCCTATGCCGACGGCCTGAACTACTATCTGTACAAGCATCCGCAGGTGAAGCCCCGCGTGATCGCGCATTTCGAACCGTGGATGGCGCTCACCTTCAGCGAGGGTAGCATTGGGGGCGACATCGAGAAGGTAAATCTCCGCCAGCTCGAGGCGTTCTACGGCAACCATACGGAAGCGCCGACGCCATCGCCCGAGCGCGGCGTGTATGAGGAACCGACCGGGTCGAACGGCATTGCCATCGCGCCGTCGAACACGGTCAACCATCACGCGCTGCTCCTGATCAATCCACACACGTCGTTCTTCTTCCGTGCCGAAGTGCAGGTGGCGAGCAACGAAGGGTTGAACGCATACGGCGCCGTGACGTGGGGGCAGTTCTTCGTCTACCAGGGATTCAACGACCGCATCGGCTGGATGCACACGTCGAGCGGAGTGGACGCAGTGGATGAGTACCTCGAGACGATCACGAAGAAGGGCGACGCGTATACCTATAAGTACGGCAAGGAAGAGCTGCCGGTGATCGCGACGCACATCTCCGTGCCATACAAGACGAACGGCGGCATGGCGACGAAGGACTTCACGGTCTACCGCACGCAGCACGGCCCGATCGTCCGGGCGACGAACGGGAAGTGGGTGGCCATCCGCCTGATGCAGGAGCCGCTCAAGGCACTGACGCAGTCGTACACGCGCACCAAGGCGCGGAATTACACGCAGTTCCGGAAGACCATGGATCTGCACACGAATTCGTCGAACAACACGATCTACGCCGACGTCGCCGGGAACATCGCCTATTTCCACGGCAACTTCATCCCGCGCCGCGACACGAAATTCGATTGGACGAAGCCGGTGGACGGCAGCGATCCAGCAACCGACTGGCACGGCCTGCTCTCGGTGGATGAAACGCCAAAGCTCTTCAACCCCCCGAACGGCTGGCTGTACAACGTAAACAACTGGCCATGGACGGCTGCCGGCGCGTACAGCCCGAAGAAGGCGGACTACCCAGCCTATGTCGAGAACGGCGGCGAATCGCCGCGCGGCATCCACGCGATCCGCGTATTAGAGAACAAGAGGGACTTTACCGTCGACCGCCTGTTGGCCGCGGCCTTCGATAGCTATCTCCCGGCGTTCGCGGAAATGATTCCGTCGCTCGTGGCCGCGTACGATCGCGCGCCGGCCGACAGTCCGCTCAAGACGAAGCTCGCCGATCAGATCGCGCAGCTCCGTGCATGGGACTTTCGCTGGGGCGCCGCATCGGTGCCGACGTCGCTCGCCGTGTTCTACGGGGAGGAGCTCGGCCGGCGCGCCGCGAATGCGACGGCGGAACAACAGCTCCAGGCTCTGGCCGCAGCGTCCGACAAGCTCACGGCGGACTTCGGGACGTGGAAGACGCCATGGGGGGACATCAATCGCTTCCAGCGCCTCACGGGCGACATCGTGCAGCCATTCAACGATGCAGGGCCGAGCATCCCCGTGCCGTTTGTGTCATCGCGATGGGGCTCGCTCGCGTCGTTCGGTGCGCGCGCCTATCCGGGTACCAAGAAGTGGTATGGCACGAGTGGCAACAGCTTCGTGGCGGTCGTCGAGTTCGGCGACAGCATTCGCGCACGCGCCGTGACGGCGGGCGGCGAGAGCGGAGACCCCACGTCGCCACACTTCAACGATGAGGCGGAGCGCTACGCATCAGGGAACTTCCGGTCGGTGTACTTCTATCGGTCGCAGCTCAAGGGGCACACGGAGCGGACGTACCACCCGGGGGACGCGAAGTAGGGCGCTGTGGCCATCGGGAAAGCTGCCGCCATCGCCGTCCGTGCGCGCACGTGGCTAGTTTGAGCGCTGTCCAGTCCAAGGTGCGTACGTCGTGCTGAGTCTGGCAGCGCTCGCGAATTGGGAAGCGGCGGTGTTGGCGAGCATCGGAGGCGCCACTGGGTCGGTGGCCGACCAGGACGGTCAGATCACACGGTCCGGCATGTATGCCGAGTATCCGGCCATCTTCGATACGTATCTGGAGCTCATCTCGAAGCCGAGCGGCGACGCGGCCACCGCCCTCGAGGCTTTGAAGCGCGTGGTATTCCTTGCCTGGTACGCGTTCAAGGCGCTGCCGACGCTGAGCGGCATGGCCGAGTTGCCGGAGAGCGCGGTGCGCCAAGCGATGTCGGAACTCGAACGGGCGATCGTCGCCGGTCGCACGGACGACGAACTGCGGCGCATGCTCGCCTGGTATCGGCAGGACTTTGGGTACGTGTTCGATCATTTCGGCCCAGTGAGGGGGCTGGACGCGTTCATCGGCGAAGTCGTGAGTGACGCGATGTGGCATGACCACGGGAACGCGGCGCGGTTCTCGGGGAGGGGGCAGCTTGGCAAGTATTGGACGGCGGCACTTGCGCGACGGCCGGGCTGAAAGCGTTATCGCGAGCCCCACCGAGGTAACTTGAATCACCCCGACACCACGCTGACATGCGCTTTCGCACGCTCTCGATTGTCCTGCTGACCGCCGCCTGCTCACGCGCTCCGATCGTCGCTACCGCGCCGGCAACGGCGACCACACGCGGGCCTGCCGCCGCCCGCCCGCTCCCCAATGAGCTTCGCTGGTTCCGCAACTCCGCCGAGTATCGTGCGCTCGCCCGTCAGGCGTACCAGGTCGCGAGCGATCGCATGCCGGAGTTGGCGCGCGGGCTCGCGCCGCAGTCGTGGGCCGTGATCCTCGATGCCGACGAGACGGTGCTCGACAACTCCGAGTACGAGCGCCGCCGCTTCGTGGCCGACAGCGGCTACACCGATTCGAGCTGGATGATGTGGGTGAACGAACGCGCGGCACCGCCCATTCCTGGTGCGCCTGATCTGACGAAACGGGTGCACGCGCTCGGCGGGCGCGTCGCGATTGTCACCAATCGCGCGTTGAATCTGTGCGACGCGACGAAGGCCAACTTGCGAACCGCGGGGATCGAAGCCGACGTCGTGCTCTGCCAGCCGCCGGGCGAAAGTGACAAGAATCCCCGTTTTCAGCGCATCCAGAGCGGCACCGCCGTCCCAGGCGTTCCCGCCCTCACCGTGGTCGCCTGGTTCGGTGACAACATCCTCGATTTCCCGGGGCTGACGCAGGCGGCGCGAAACAATCCGCGCGCCCTCGACGACTTTGGCCGCCGGTTCTTCGTTCTGCCCAACCCCATGTACGGATCATGGCAGCAGGTTCGCGAGCCATGAGTCACTTCCTCCCTTCCACGAGGCTCCATGCGAATTCATAGTTCACTCATCGCCGCCGCGGCAGCGGTTCTCTCCGCCGGGTGTGCCACCAAGGGTACGTCGTCGGCGAGTAGCGCGGCGCCTGACAGCGCGGCTCAGGCGATCAGCGCCGACGATATGCTGCAGCACATCAAGGATCTTTCCGCCGACTCCATGGAAGGTCGCGCACCCGGCACCCCCGGCGAAGCGAAGACCGTCGCTTATCTGCAGGCGCAGTTCAAGGCGCTCGGCCTCAAGCCGGGCAATCCCGATGGCACGTACCTGCAAAACGCCGATCTCGTCGGATACAAGGCGCATCCCACGGCATCCTTCTCGGCGCGCGGTAAGACGATTGCGCTCAAGTACCCCGACGACTTCATCGCCAACTCGCGTCACCAGCGGCCGGAAACCAAGATCGACAACTCCGATGTCGTCTTCGTCGGCTACGGTGTCGTGGCGCCGGAGTATGGCTGGGATGACTACAAGGGCGTGGATGTGAAGGGTAAGACGATTCTCATGCTCGTCAACGATCCTCCGGTCCGCGTGGCCGGCGACACGGCGCTTGACACGGCGATGTTCAAGGGCAAGGCGATGACGTATTACGGTCGCTGGACCTACAAGTACGAGATCGCCACGCAGAAGGGCGCGGCAGCGGCGATCATCGTGCATGAGACCGGACCGGCTGGATATCCGTATTCCGTCGTGAGCGGCAGCAATTCCCAGGAGCAGTTCGACGTGATCTCGCCCGACGCCGAGCAGCGAGTGCCTGTCGAAGGCTGGCTCACGCTCGACAAGACGAAGGAGCTGCTCACCGCCGCGGGTCTCAATTTCGATTCCCTCAAGGCTGCGGCGGCGCGCAAGGACTTCAAGCCGGTTGTCGTTCCGGCGAAAGCGAGCTTTGACGTGAAGATTGATTCACGAAAAGTCCAATCGCATAACGTAGTTGCCAAGCTCGAAGGCACGGACAAGAAGGACGAATACGTCGTGTACACCGCGCACTGGGATCACCTCGGCATTGGGCCCAAGGTGAACGGCGACTCGATCTACAACGGCGCACTCGATAATGCGTCTGGCGTCTCGGCGCTCCTCGACATTGCCAAGGCGTACACCAAGCTGGCGACACCACCGCGGCGCTCGATTCTCTTTCTCACCGTCACAGCGGAAGAGAAGGGGCTCGTCGGCGCAAAATACTACGCGACGCATCCACTCTATCCGCTGGCCAAGACAGCCGCCGACATCAACATGGATGGCGTCAACCAGTGGGGACGGACGAGTGACTATACCGTGATCGGCCTCGGGAACTCGACGCTCGATGATGTGCTCACCGACGTGCTCAAGACGGACAATCGCACCGTGCGGCCCGACGCCGAACCGGAAAAGGGTTTCTATTACCGCTCCGACCACTTCGAGTTCGCCAAGCAGGGCGTGCCTGCCCTCGACATCGACGCAGGCGTCGACTACATCGGCAAGCCGAAGGACTGGGGCATGAAGAAACGCGATGAATATACCGCGAAGGACTATCACCAGCCGTCCGATGAGATCAAGCCCGACTGGGATTTCTCCGGCGCGGTGGACGACACGCGCGTGCTGTTCAAGGTGGGCTTCCTCGTGGCGCAGGCTGATGCGCTGCCGCAGTGGAAGCCGGGCACAGAGTTCAAGGCGAAGCGTGATTCGATAATGACGGCGCGGTGAGGGCATTGCGCATCGTCGTTGCGGCGGCCCTCTGTATGGCCTCGAGTGCCGCCGCGCAATCACGCGCCCCATCGCCGCTGGTGGTGCGCGTGCTCGACGTCGGACAGGGCGACGCGACACTGATCGAGAATGGCGGCAGCAGAGTGCTGATCGACGGCGGCCCGGACGAGCGCCGGATGGGTGCGCTGCTCGATTCGCTGCGGTTGAACGACTCGACCTTCGACGTCGTCATTCTCACGCATCAGCACGCCGATCACCTCGTCGGTCTGCGGACGCTGTTCGAGTCCGCGCGGCACGTGAAGGTCCGCTACTTCTTTGAGAATCAGGACCCGTCAACCGCGGCCAACCTGCGCCACCTGCGCGACTCCGTCAACGCCCGCGTTGTTCGTGGCGAGACGATCTACCGCGACACCGACGATCCGTGCGCCACCGGCCAGCCCATTTGCACGATCACGTTGAAGGGTGGCGCGAAAGTGCACATCCTGCGGCCCGATCCTGCCGGATCTTCTCCGAACAACCGGTCCGCGGTGGTGAAGTTGATCGGGCCGGACTCGGCGTCGTTCTCGATGTGGATCGCGGGAGACGCGGAGCAGGAAGAGATTGGGTGGTTCCTCGGTCCCGCCGGCTATGCGACGAATCCGGGCATGCATGCCACCGTGCTCAAGGCCGATCATCACGGCAGTTGCAACGGCGTCACCAACGCCTACGTTCGCGCGGTGAATCCGTCGTACGTCACCGCATCTGTTGCGGCGAGCAATCCGTACGGCCATATGCACAATCAGGCGAAAAGTCTGTACCGCGCGCAGGGGAAACCGTGGTATCGCACCGACCAGAACGGCACTATCGTCTTCAAGAGCCCTGGTACGATGCGTAGCGGCTACACGGCATCGGTGCAAAAAGGGTCGACGAACATGTCCGGGCCATCAGACGCGACGTCGACGCAAACCATCTGCAATCCCATTCCGTGACGATTGGGGCAACGCAGCAACGCTGGGCTATCGACTCGATCGAGGAGCAGGTCGCTTCGATCGAGGTCGATGACGGTACCCTGATCAGGCTTCCGCACAGGCTGTTGCCGGACGGCGCCAAGGAGGGTGACGTGCTGCGCGTCTCGATCGAGGTCGACCGCGCTGAAACGAATCGAGCGCTCGCCGCGTCGGCGGAGCAGGTGAAGCAAGGCAGTGAGGCGAGCAGAAAGCGCGACTCAGGCGGGGACATCGTACTGTAGATGAGCGACCTCTTCGCCGCTCGCGCGCAGATGGCGGTGTCGCTCGGTTTCCACATCGTGTTTGCCGAGATTGGAATCGCGATGCCGTTGCTCATGGTGCTTGCCGAGTGGCGTTGGCGGCGCACCGGCGACGACGCTTACGTGCAGCTCGCCAGGCGATGGGCGAAGGGGACCGCCGTGTTGTTCGCCGTGGGCGCCGTCTCAGGCACTGTGCTCTCGTTCGAGCTCGGTCTGCTGTGGCCGCGGTTCATGGTGTTTGCAGGACCCGTCATTGGTCTGCCCTTTTCGCTCGAGGGATTTGCCTTCTTCACCGAAGCCATTTTCCTCGGCGTGTATCTCTACGGATGGGAACGCATCTCGGCGCGCGCACATCTCACCGCCGGACTCATCGTTGCGGTGAGCGGCGCGGCTTCGGCGGTCTTCGTCGTGATGGTCAACGCTTGGATGAACACACCGACGGGCGTCCGTATGTCCGGCGGCCGCATCGTTGGGATTGATCCCATCGCCGGCATGCTCAATCCGTCTTCGTTCCAGCAGGCGCTCCATATGTTGGTGGCATCCTACGCGGCGACGGGGCTCGCGGTGGCTGGTATCCATGCGTTGATACTCCTCCGCAAACCGGAATCGAAATTTCATCGGGCGGCACTGACACTCGCGCTCGCGGTCGGTGCGCCGGCGGCCATTCTGCAGCCGCTGTCGGGCGACATCAGCGCGCGTAGCGTGGCGCAGTGGCAGCCGGCCAAACTCGCGGCACTCGAGGGGCAATTCGATACGGAGCGGGGCGCTCCACTGCGACTTGGCGGCTGGCCTGACGTGGCATCGGCTCGGACGCGGTACGCCATCGAAGTGCCCGATGGTCTGTCGCTCCTCGCATTTCATGACCCGCACGCCGAGGTCAAGGGACTGACGGCATTTCCGCGCGACGTGTGGCCGCCGGTCGCGCCCGTCCACGTGGGCTTTCAGATCATGGTGGCGCTCGGCACCGCGATGGCGCTCGTAAGCCTATGGGTGGCGTTCGTTCTGCTGCGGCGGCGCGACATCGTCACGAAGCACCGGCTGCTGCGTGCACTGGTGTTCGTCGCACCCTTCGGGTTCATTGCCACCGAGGCCGGTTGGACGGTCACGGAAGTCGGGCGGCAGCCGTGGGTGGTGCAGGGAATGGTGCGCACGGCGGACGCCGTGACGCCGATGCCCGGCTTGATCGTGCCGATGATCGCCTTCACGCTCCTGTATTGCGGTCTCGGCGCGGTCGTCGTTGCAGTGACGACATCACTCGTGCGGGAAACCACATGAGTGGAGTTCTCGCGTCCATCGGCTTACCGGAGATCGTTGCCGGTATCATGGTCTTGGCGCTGAATGCGTACGTGCTCATGGGCGGGGCGGATTACGGTGGCGGTGTGTGGGATCTGTTCGCCAGCGGACGGCGCCACAACGCCCAGCGCGAGCTCATAGCGAATTCGATCGCGCCGATCTGGGAGGCCAACCACGTCTGGCTGATCGTGGTGGTGGTGCTGTTGTTCACGGCATTTCCGCCCGCCTTTGGCATGCTCGGCACGGTGCTTCACATTCCGCTGTCGATCATGCTGGTCGGCATCGTGCTGCGTGGGTCGGCGTTCGTCTTCCGCAGCTATGGCAGTCGAGTACGCGCACAGCGGGAGCGGTGGGGATTGGCTTTCGCCATTGCCAGCACGGTCACGCCGCTAGTTCTTGGCGCGGTGATTGGCGCCGTGGCGAGCGGCGACGTGGCGGTGGCGTGGGGACGTGTGGGAGCGGCGAGCTTTCCCGCGGTATTTGTGCAACCGTGGACAACACCTTTCGCCCTGGCGGTCGGCGTATTCGCCCTCGCGTTGTTCGCCTTTCTCGCCGCGGTGTATCTCACCGTTGAGACGACCGACGCGGCGTTGCGCGAAGATTTCCGGGTTCGCGCGCTGATCATGGCGGTCGTCGTTTTCGTCGCCGCGCTTGCCGTGCTCGTGCTCTCTCGGAAGGGCGCGCCGCGAATGATGAACGGCTTGATTGACGATGGCTGGTCGATGCCGCTGCAACTATGTACGGGCGCTGCGGCGGTCGTGGCAATCACCGCGCTCTGGCGCCGCGCGTTCCGAGTGGCGCGCATCGCCGCCGCGGCGCAGGTGAGCTTCATCCTCTGGGGCTGGGCGTTCGCGCAATACCCATTCATCATTCCGGTGACCCTGACCATTCGACAAGCCTCGGCGCCCGACGTGACGCTCGAGCTCCTGCTCCTGGGGCTTGGTGCCGGTGCACTGATTCTCATACCCTCGTTGCGCTATCTATTCCGCACATTCAGGGCGGACGGATGAGAACCACGCTGCAGCTGTCGGGCTCTGGGCTCTAATGACCTTCGCGAAGGTTCGGCGAGACGGGACACGGGACACGCGACACGCGACACGCGATGCTTGTCATCCTGGGCGAAGGCCTGTCATCCTGAGCGAAGCGAAGGATCTCTGCGACCGATAGAACAGCTTTCAACGCAGAGGTCGCAGAGAACTGCAAGAGAACGCAGAGAACTGCAGAGGAACACCGAGAAGATGTTATCCTGGTGTCTTGGATGATGCCGTCGTGACCCTCGGAGGCGCGCAGCTGAAAGATGGGATCATCCGGATGGTGAACCGCCTCGAGCGTCCCATCTATACGCGGTTCCCTTTTCAGTTCTCTTGTAGTTCTCTTGCAGTTCTCTTGCAGTTCTCTGCGACCTCTGCGTTCAAAAAACCACGCGACCCCATGTCGGCTGAACTCGGCTGCCAACGAGTTCCGAAATCGAGCGGTGCATGGTTCCTGTTCGCCCCATGCACCGCCGCCATCTGAGTTGGATTACTGCATGATCAGATCGAAATCGTAGAAGCCGTAGCCGCTCTGCGGGTCGCGCACACGGATAACTGTCGTGTTGCCGTTCCGCGAGGACGGCTGCTGCACAATCGTTACCGAGCCGCGTCCCTGATTTTGCACCACGCCAAGCCGTGTGTTTGACGAGATGTTCATGCTGCCGCGGTCCGCGCGGATGCTCGTTGGCTGGGCGCCGGAGATCGTGCGATAGTCGACGCGGCCGTTCTGAATGCGAATCTCGAGCTCGTTGTCGACGTTCCCGCTCCAGTGCATCACGGTGCGATTGCCACCCTGGTTGTACTGTCCTTGCTGGCGGTCACGATCGGAGGCATCGCGATTCCGATCGTTGTTGCGGTCCTCATCGCGGCCGCGACCTCGCCCGTTCCCACGATTGCTGTTGACGTCGTCGTTGGAGTAGGTCTGCCAATAGGCCGCCACACGGTAGTTGTCCGCGCCGCTGGCGGGATCCTGGATGCGCACGACCGTCGTATAACCGTTCTGCGCGGATGGTTGCTGAATCACGTCCACACTGCCGCGGCCGTCGATGATCCGCGCAGCGACTTGGCCGTCCCGGCGCGGCAGGGCGGAGACGACGCGCGAGCGCCCGCGTCCGGACTCGTTGTTTCCGATGTAGCGCGCCCAGACCTGGTTGTCGCGCATCGAGATCTGAACCTCGCGATCCACTCGGCCGGACCATTCGAAGATCTGCGATCCGGAACTGCCGCCGTTGTTGTCTCTACCCCGTTGCGCCAAGGCCACCGGGGCTGCAGTGATGAGCGCAATCGTGGCAAGAGGAATAGTGTGCTGAATCCAACGTTGCATTCTCATGGATCACTCCCGGGAAGCCGATCGCGATCAGCGCGACCGGAATGACATGCTTCGGAATGGCACCCCTCGTGCCGAAATCGTAATGCTTTGCCCGCGGCGGTTTCGCGCCTGCGCAAATCGCAGTGCGACCGAGGGTTGCCCTGCTTTCGCGGTTTCCTGCGCCGAAATATTTGTGACGCAGCGCACGCCGGGAAGACGGGCCATCGTCTGCCCGACCGGACAGTGCGGCGTCCCATCCTTGTGACAGATTGGTCGTGCCTCTGGTCACGAGGGCCATTGCCTCTCAACTTAGTGGCCTTATGCTCTCCCGTTCGATCACGCCACTGCATGCCACCGCCCTGGTGGTTGGCATCATCATTGGCGCCTCCATCTTCGTGCAGCCGTCGGTCATCGCTGGCGCCGTCGCGACTCCTGCCAGCGTGTACGCCGTGTGGCTCGTCTCCGGCGTGCTCACGCTGTTTGGCGCGCTCATCGCGGCCGAGCTGGCTTCGGCGTTTCCCGAAGCCGGCGGAGTGTACGTCTTCCTGCGCGAAGCATTTTCTCCGGCGCTTGGTTTCCTCTGGGGCTGGGCGATGTTCTGGACGATGCACACGGGCATCATCGCCGTCATCGCCATGATCTTTGCTCGCTACATGGCGTTCTTCGTTCCGGTCGGAGATACGGGCACGCGTGCGCTCGCCGTGGGAGCGATTGCCGTGCTCACCGCGGTCAACTACCTCGGCGTGCGCGGTGGCACGCTGTTGCAAACGACCCTGACGATTGCCAAGGTAGGCGCAATCGTCGCGATCATCGTCGTGGCGTTTGCCCTCGGGCCGGCATCCGCGGTTGGGGAGGCCTCGATGCCTGCGGCCTCCGCGGCACCGCTCACCGCCCGGAGCTTCTCGCTGGCCGTTGTTGCAGGGTTGTTCGCTTTTGGCGGTTGGCACATGGTTACATACGCGGCCGAAGAGACCCACGAGCCTGAGCGCACCATTCCACGCGCGCTCGTGGTGGGCGTGCTCATCGTGACGGTCTGCTACATCGCACTGAACGCTGCATACTTCCACCTCTTGCCACCGGCGCGCATTGCCGGGTCAACGCGGGTAGCCGCCGACGCCGCCGACGTCGTGCTGGGGCATGGCGGCGCGGCGCTGATGTCGATCATTGTCGTCGTATCGACCTTTGGTGCGCTCAATGGCGTCATTCTCTCCGGGCCGCGCGCGTATCTCGCTATGGCCCGCGACGGCCTGTTCGTGTCCTGGGCCGCGGCGATTCATCCGCGCTTTCGGACGCCCCATCGCGCCATCCTCCTCCAAGGCGCGTGGGCGATTGCCCTCGTCTCAACGGGTACCTACCGGGTGCTGTTCACCCGGGTGGTCTACACCGAGTGGATCTTCTTTGCGCTCATGGCTGCGGGGCTTTTTCGCCTGCGCCGCCGCGCCTCATATGCGCCGGCGTACCGGGTCTGGGGCTATCCGTTCGTCCCGATCGTGTTCATCGTTTGCTCGGCGTACATTGTGATCAATCAGCTCGTCACCGATCCCGCCGAAAGCCGAACAGGTTTGATCTTCGTCGGTGCCGGACTGCTGGTGTACGCGTTGTGGCTGCGCAAACCGCTGTCCCCTTCATCTCCTCCTCCTTCCGCAACAATCCATGCTGATTGACGTTCATAACCATTTCTATCCGCCCGAGTACATCGACGCATTGCGGTCCGGTGACAGTGCGGTCAAAGTCACGATCGACGCGGAGGGGAATCCCTGCCTCCACTATCCCGGCGATTACAACGTCGCGGTGCGTGGCCATCGCGACATCGCTTACCGGCAGACAGTGCTCGAGCGAGAGGGCGTTGACACGCAGGTGATCACGTTCACCACGCCAGGCACACACGTAGAACCGCCCGATCGCGCCGTTCGCTTTGCCTCGATGGTGAACGATGCCTTCGCCACGGTCGTGCGCGAGCGCTCGCCACGGTTCGCCGCACTAGCGACCCTCCCGTTGTGCGACCCAGCCGCGTCGGTCACGGAGCTCACTCGGGCCGTCACCACGCTGGGCATGCCGGGCGCGATGCTGTTCAGCAACGTGAACGGCGTGGCGCTCGCCGATCCGCGCTTCTTCCCGCTGTACGCCGAGGCCGATCGCCTGGGCGCGGTGCTCCACATCCACCCCACTGACCCCGTCGGCGTCGAGGCCATGACCGACTATTGGCTCATGCCGCTGGTCGGCTTTCTCATGGATACGACCCTCGCCGCGGCGAAGCTCGTGTTCGCCGGGGTCCCGGAGAAATACCCGAACATCAAGTGGGTGCTCAGCCACCTCGGTGGCGCTATCCCATATCTCGCCGAGCGCCTCGATCGCGGCTGGGAGGCATTCCCCGATTGTCGCGCGGACATTGCGCGAAAGCCCAGCGAGTATCTACGGAACTTCTATTACGATACCGTCAACTTCGACCCAACGGCCGTACGGCTCGCGGTCGACTTTGCCGGCGCGGACCGGATCATGGCAGCAAGCGACTATCCACATCAGATTGGCAGCATCTCGAAGATGAAGTCGAGCCTCGCTGCCCTGCGCGTGTCGGAACCTGAGCGAAAGAAGATTCTCGGGGAGAACGCGCAGGCGCTCTACCGGCTGTAGACGTCGGGGTACGCCAGGGTCGTCGTCAGCTGGAGTAGTATGCCGAGTTCTCGTCGATGTATCCCTGGGTGAGATCGCATCCGTATGCCGTTGCCGTCGCGCTGCCAAGGCCGAGCGATACCTCGAGGTTCACGACCTCGGCCTTCAGCGCCTCGCGCACGGTGGCGTCGTCGAACGCAAGCCGCTGGCCGTTTCGAACCACGCCGTGGCCGTTGATCCACACGTCGGTCGACTCGGCGCGAACGCCGCAGTCGAAGCATTTGCCGATGGCCATCAGCAAGCGCCCGACATTCGGATCGGCGCCGAACACCATCGTCTTCACGAGCGGCGAGTTGATGAGCGACTTGGCTACTCGCCGGGCGTCCTCGCCGTTTGCTGCCGCCTTCACGATGGCGCGGATCAAGTGCTTGGCACCCTCGCCGTCGCGAGCCAGCATCTCCGTCATCCTCACACAGCCGGCGGTGAGCGCTTCGGCAAACGCTTGCTCATCCACAGCTCCGGCCTCGCCGTTGGCCAAGATCGCACAGGTGTCCGACGTGCTCGTATCGCTGTCCACCGACAACATGTTGAATGAGACGTGCACCGCGTCGCGCAGCAGGCGGTCCAGCGTCGCACGATTGAAGGCGGCGTCGGTGAAGATGTACGCGAGCATCGTCGCCATGTTCGGCTCGATCATCCCCGAACCCTTTGCGACCCAGGTGATCGTGGCGTTCCCGACGCTCACCGACAGCGCCTTCGCGTAGGTGTCTGTGGTCATGATGCCCTCGGCGCCGACGAGCGGATCGTTCTGCAGCGTCGCCGACATGCCACGGATGCCGCGTTCGATGATTTCGATTGGCAGCGGCACGCCAATGACCCCAGTGGAGCTGACGAGCACGCGGTCGGCGGTCGTGCCGATTTCGGCCGCGGCGGCCGTCGCCATGCGGCGGGCGTTGTCCACGCCTTTAGGGCCCGTCGCCACGTTGCTGCATTTGCTGTTGGCCACAATGGCCCGCAGCCGCCCCGATTGTATGGTCTCGCGGCCCAGGATAATGGGCGCGCCGGGAAAGTGGTTACGTGTGAAGACCGCGGCGGCCGTGGCTTCGACGTCGCTCACGAAGAGCGCCAGGTCCTTTGCCTTCGGCTTGAGGCCACAGTTGCGGCTCGCACAGCGAAAGCCGCGCGGTAATTGCGGTCGGTCGTGAAACGACATTGGCTACCCGGGAAGCGTTGCGCGAAATCTACGGGAGGGGCGAAGATAGAGAGGCGTCCGGAGGAGGCGCTACCGATCCTGGTCCCGTTGCCGCGCTCAGTGGAGGTGATTCCGATGGTCATGGAGGATAGCGTCGTGCTCGTCGAAGCCGCGGTCGAGTCAGTCGATGAAGCCGTTGCCGCCGAGCGCGCCGGGGCGGCACGCCTGGAATTGTGCGCGAATCTCGACGTTGGCGGCACCACGCCGGCTGCGGATTTGATCGCCGCCGTCAGCGCGCGAGTCCGAATTCCGATTGCGGTGATGATTCGGCCACGAGGCGGCGACTTCGTCTACTCCGCCGCGGAACTGGCGAGTATGCACCGTGACATCGAAATGGCGAGAGCGGTCGGCGTCGATGGCCTGGTCGTGGGCGCCTTGGATGCCGCGGGGAACATCGACGTCGTGGCGACGCGCGATCTGGTCGCGCGAGCCGCCGAGACCCCAGTGGTGTTCCACCGCGCATTCGACCGGACGCCGGACCGTGTGCGAGCGCTCGACGAGCTCATAGGCGTCGGTATCGCACGCGTGCTCACGTCGGGGGGCGCACCGACCGCGCTCGAAGGCGCTGCCGAGCTCGCGGGGCTCGTGGCGCAATCGCGAGGGCGCATCGAGATCCTCGCCGGCGGCAAGGTGCGGGGCAACAACGCGCTTCAGATAGTACGCCGCGCAGGGGTGACGCAGGTGCACGCGCGCGGCGACGCCGAGGGTCGGCAGATCGGCGAGATTGTACGTTCACTGACCTCGGGAGCGATCACATGACCCAGCCCATATCCCGACGCGAGTCGCTCAAGGAACTCGCCGTCGTAGCCCTGGCAGCGCCGATGATTCTGCGCGGTCGCTTTCGCCTGACCGCGCACTCGCAGCAAGAGTATTCGGCGCGCGCCGTGCGACTCATGGAAGAAGCGCTGGCCATTGATCTGCTGAATCAGTTCCGGTTCGACGACTTTGCGGTACAACCGCCCAAAGCGACGCTCTGGCTCACGAAGGCGAATTCGTTCACCGCCGCCGATTTCGAACCGTATCGGGCCTCGCACATCCGTGTGCTCGCGCTGGGACACAGCGCCAACGACTATCAGAGCGCCATCAAATGGTTCGCCGAGTGGAGCGGCTTCGTAGCGAGCTACGATCAGTGGTTCACCCGGATCGACGACGTCAAGGACTTCGATCGTGTCCGGACGCCCGGTCGGATGGGCGTGATGCTCACCTTCCAGAACTCCGATCACTTTCGGTCGCCTGATGATGTGGATGAGTTCTTCACCCTTGGCCAGCGGGTGTCGCAGCTCACCTACAACTATCAAAACCGTATCGGGTCAGGGTTCCTGGAGGAGAGTGATAGCGGTCTCACGATTTTCGGCCATTCTATCGTGCGACGCATGGAACAGGTGGGCATGGCGGTCGACGTATCGCACTGCGCCGATCGCACCACCCTGGACACGCTCACCTCCGCCACGAAGCCGGTGATCTTCAGCCATGCCAGTTGTCGCGCGCTCGTGCCGGGCCACCTCCGCTGCAAGACCGACGAGGCGATCCGCAAGATGGCGGCGACCGGCGGTGTCATGGGCATTCCTTTCCTCCGCTTCGTGATCAAGGACCGTGAGCCTGTCACGATCGAGGACGCACTCGATCATTTCGATTACGTGGCGAGACTCGTCGGTGTCGAGCATGTCGGTGTGGGTAGCGACATGGACATCCCAGGCAACCCGAATCCGGTGACTGGCACGAAGCAACAGATGCCAAGCAGCCAGCCGAACTTCGATCGCTATCACGTGCACTCAGACGCCAGCGGCCGCTTGACGATCCGCGGCCTGGATCATCCGTTACGGATGTACGACCTCACCGAAGGACTCATCCGCCGCAAGTACTCGGACGATCAGATCAAACTCATACTCGGCGGCAACTGGGCACGCGTGCTCGGCAACATCTGGCCGGCGTAAAATGCGGGACACGGGACACGCGAAGGCACGTCATCCGGAGCGACGGCCTGTCATCCTGAGCGGAGCGAAGGATCTCTTTTGACCGGCTGGATGTCGCTGGCTGCTCCGTACCGGTCGGCCCACCGGTCGGCGAGTTTCGAGTTTCCAGTGGTGAGTTGTGCGTTGTGAGTTTCTCGTGTCCCGTGTCCCGTGTCCCGTGTCTCACCTCGGCCATCGATTATTCGACCGATCGACATCCGGCAGCGCATGTCGCGGATCAATCTCCACACTCCGCACTACTTTCTTTCCCGGCACGCGATAGCTGAACCGATCGCCAAGATTCCACATCTCGATCGGTAGCTTCACCGTGGCCGTCGTGCCGTCGTCGAACGTGATCGCCAATTCGCCGGGCATGACCATGGTGCCGCGATTGCTCAGGTGCACCGTCACCGTGCCGTCGGCGGCGCGACTGACGGAATCGACCGCCTGATCCAGGCGTGCCGTGGTGAAGACCCAGTCGCGCCAGAACCAGTCCAGCTCCATGCCCGACTGATCCCGCATGACGCGGAAGAAGTCGGTGGGCGTCGGATGCTTATAGGCCCAGGCGCGAATGTAGGTGCGAAATGCGGCGTCGAAGCGGTCCTTCCCGAGCACTTCGTAGCGCAGCATCTGCATCATCAGCGCGGGCTTCTGGTAGCCGCCCCAGAACAGGTCGCGCACCTCGACCGGTTTCTCGATCAGCGGCTGCTCGTTGCCCGGCAGGGCGTGTTCGGCATAGAGGTGCAGCGGATGCAACTCGATCGTGTCGCCGTACGGGGTGCCGGCGAAATACTTCGCGGCGTTGCCGAGGTCAATGAACGTGTTGAAGCCCTCGTCCATCCATGGGTAGAGCCGCTCGTTGGAGCCCACGATCATTGGAAACCACTCATGCCCGAATTCGTGAGCGATCACCCATTGCTGATCCTCGCGCGTCGGGCTATTCGGCGTGAAGGTGAGCATGGGATACTCCATGCCCTCCACCGGCCCTTCCACCGTCGTGGCGTGCGAGTAGGGATACGGAAACCACTGCTCGCTGTAGTACTTGATCGCTTCACGTCCGATCGTGTTCACCTCATGCCACTTGTCGGCCGTGGGACGATACAATGACTCGATGAGTATGCCCTTGTATCCGCTCGCGTCCCATCGAAAGCCAGGACCGCCCGCGAACGCGAAATCGCGCACGTTCGTGGCCGTGAAGTGCCACGTCATGCTGCCGCTCTGTCTCGGACGCGTGCGCTGCACGTTGCCGGCGTCTGCTCCGGTGATGATGGCGACGGTCGTGTCCGAGCGTCGTGCGAGCGCCAACCGGCGCCGTTGATCGGCTGTGAGCACCTGCTCGGGATTCCGCAACTCGCCGGTCGCCGCAACGATGTATGACGCTGGGACGGTGAGCGAAACGTCGAAGCTGCCATACTCGAGATAGAACTCGCCGGCGCCAATGTATGGCTCGTGATTCCAGCCCTTCACATCGTCGTAGACAGCCATGCGGGGATACCATTGCGCGATCTCGTACAGCGGGCCGTCGTGCCCCATGCGGCCGCCACCCTGGGCCGGTACCTTGAAACGCCACGTGGCGCTGACGTCGAGTGCTGCGCCTGGCGCAAGCGGATGGTCGAGATCGATACGGAGGGTGGTACCGTAGCGCGTTCGCCGCACTTCCCGTCCGGCGATCGTGAGCGAGTCCAGCCGCGGCGTACTGTCGAAGCCGCCGCAGGAGAAGTCGAAGCTGGTTCCCAGGAACACGAGCGGCGGCTGATTGAGGACGTTCGTGACGCTCGTCGGTTCGCAGATGTTCTGCTCGACGTACATCCACAAATAAACGAGCGTATCCGGCGAGTGATTCACGTAGTGGATGGTTTCGCGTCCCCGTAGCTCATTCTGGTCCGGGTCGAGCGTCGCGGTGATTCGATAGTCCACGCGCTGCTGCCAATACTTCGGTCCGGGACGACCGGAACCGGTGCGATAGACGTTTGGCGTCGGCAGCGTGAGTGCGCGGAAGTGGCTCGTATCCGCCACCAATGGTCGGACTTGCCCCGCGGCGCCCATTGCCGCGATCGGAATCAGCAGTGCCGCCATCATCGCCGCACGGTGGCGGAGCGGCGTACGGGCATCTCGGAGGGGCATCGGAGGGGACGAGGAGGTGTGAGAACGCCAGCGGTTGCCAGATACATTAGACTGTAAGTCGTCCGGGCGGGAGAACCACCATCCCATCGATGCATGGCACAGCCTCGCTTTCGACTTCTCCGAATTTACGGCACGACGGCACACGTGCTGGCCAGTTACTTCTGGCTCGGCGTCAGGCGTCCCTTCATAGGGCCTGAGCGCTACGCCGCCGCGCTCGAGCGGCGACACCGCGTCAATGCGCGCCGCATTCAGCGCACGATTGTCGGGGCCGGCGGCCTGTTCATCAAGGTGGGACAGTTGATCAGCATCATGTCCAACTTCCTTCCCGGAGAGTTCCGCAGTGAGCTGGAGGGGCTGCAGGATAGCCTGCCGCCGCGCCCGTACGATGAGATCCTCAAACGACTTCGCGCTGAGCTTGGCGCGGATCCGGAAAAGATCTTCGCATCCTTCGATCCGGAACCGGTGGCCACTGCATCTCTGGCCCAGGTGCATGTCGCCGTGCTGCACGATGGGCGCAAGGTGGCCGTCAAGGCGCAGCACGCCGACATCGAGCGCGTTGCACAGGAGGATCTCCACACGATCGGCCGGTTGCTGCGCATCGTGCAGTTCTTCACTCGCGTCCGCGGTCTCGAGGCATATCACCCGGAGATCAGCGCGATGATCTCCGAGGAGCTCGACTTCGCGCGGGAGGCGACCAACATCCAGCGTGTCGCGGAGCATTTCGTTGGCGATCCGACGGTGCGGTTTCCGCACGTCGTCCGCGAGTTGTCATCGACGCGCGTCCTCGTCACGGAGTACATCGACGGCACGAAGATCACGGATTTCGCCGAGCTCAAGGCGCGCGGGCTCGATCGCCGTCAGCTCGCCGAGTGGATCGTGGGCGCGTATTGTCACATGATCTTCGTGGATGGCGTGTACCACGCCGACCCGCATCCGGGCAACATCTTCGTCGGGCGCGACGGGGCCATTGTCTTCGTCGACTTCGGGGCAGTGGGCGTGCTTGCGCCGCAGATGAAGCAGGGCATCCTCGCGTTCCTCGGCGGCGTCATCCACCGTGACGCTCCGCGCATTACCGACGCCATTCGTACGATGGGGTTCGTTGCCCTGGATCCGGCCAGCGCCGACGTCGCCGGCAAGGTCATCGACTATGCACAGCGCCGGTTCTTGGAGCAACTATCTCGGGACTCGTTCAGTCTTGGCAGTCTGCAGGTCGATATGCACAAGGAGCTGGAGGCGCTGGCCGACCTCAGAAGGCTCGACGTATCGTTCCGGCAGCTGACCTCTACTTTTCAGGTGCCGAAGGACTGGGTGCTCTTGGAGCGCACGCTGCTCTTGCTCCTGGGACTGTGTACGGAGTTGGAGCCGTCGTGGAACCCGATGACGGTCATTCGACCCTATCTGGAGGAAGTCGTACTCGGCGAACAACGTGATTGGGGCGACTTCCTGCGGACGGAGCTCACCGCCTGGGCGCGCCGGGCAATCTCCATCCCAGCCGACATCGAGCGCGTGCTCGAGCGGGCGAACCGTGGGGAGTTCCAAGTGCGTGTGACCGAGATCGATGAATCGGTCCTCGTGGTGTACGCCGGCGTGCATCAGCTCATCTACTGCGTGCTGGCGACGGCGTGCGGCATTACGTGCTATCAGGCGTTCAACGCCGGCCGGTTGCTGCTTGCCGAAGTGCTCGGAGGCGCTGCCGCGATCGCGCTGACCGTCATGTTCGGGTCGATGCACGGCACGGCGAGCCGTCGTCGTTAGGCTACTTCGCCAATCCGTACACCGTCGCCGCGTTTTCTCGCAACACCATGCGCGCCAACTGCTCGGCCCTGGCGCGGTCGATCTCGCCGTCACGCATCATGCCCGAGAGCGCGATCGCCAGCGCCCGACGCGCCGTCGTCGCGCCGACCAAGGCGACCTGCTCCCATCCCTGCTCGGCGCCGCCGTCGAACGCGTCGCTGCCGAACATCACCTTGCTCGGCCACTCACCGAGCCATTGGCGGAGCACGCCAGCAAGTACCGTGGGCGAGAGGATGTCGTCGATCATCGAGATGTCGGCGTACACGTTCGGCTTGCTGAGCTGACCCTGCGCCTCACCTACGAGTGGCCAGCCACCGTGCACCATGACGAAACGGGTGCCGCGGAGTGTTGAATCATTGAACACCGGCTCGAGCAGATGCGGTGCGCTGCCACGGGGTGAGTAGAATCCGCCGAACGTCTCGAGCACGTGCAGCTGCACGGCCAGCTTCTGACGCCCGGCTTCGCGCGCGATGACGCGGAACAAATAGTCCTGGAGCGTCTTGTACTCCCCGTGTGAAGGCGTGCCGCCGGCGGCATAGCGAGCGTAGATCCGTCTCGCCGAAGCGGCATCGGCATCGTCGAAATCGAGCGGACGCAGATACGCCGCCTCGAATTTGATCGCCACCGCGCCGCTCGCTCGTTGTCGAGCCAGGGTTGGCACAATGACGACGCGCACGTACTCATCGAGCGTTGCCGGCAATGCGCGGAGGTTCAAATCACGCATGTAGCGGTGCAGCAGCTTCGTTTCTCGCGGATACAGCGATCTGGTATCCGGCGTTCGCGCCGCTTCGGCGCGTGTATCGAGTGGCAGCATCAGCGCGTCGGCAAACGCCACCCACCTGAACCGCGGCGGCGCGAGTCCCGGTCCGAGCACAATGCGATTCGCCAGCATGATGTCGATGCCCGCCTGATCGAGCGCCCATTCCGCGAAGCGCATTCCTTGGGCGCGCGCGGTGTTTGCCACCGCCGCCTCGAGCGCGGCGTGATACTGCGGGCCGGCGGCGCCCAGCGGGACGTGGTAGAGCGCATTCTGCGCCGCGCGCCACACCTGGTCGTCTGCCTTGAGTCGATTGGGCATATCGAAAGACGGGATTCCGTCGAGGGGGAGCGCGTCGTACTCCGTGTCAGCCGGCGCGCCTGGCCGAACCGGGCGCATAGGGTGCGCGTGGTCATCGATGGCGCGAACGCCATTGATGTACCGGGCAAGCGCGGAGTCGATGGGAACCTGGGCGACAGCGGGCGCAGACGTCGCAAGGAAGAGGAGTACCGCTGAGCGGCGAAGCATGATCTCTCGAGGTTTTCAGGCAGTGACCGACGGGATACACTTTCTTCCAAACACCAGTCTGTCAAGAAGGCCACAGCGTGCGGTTGCGCACCGGAGTGTTGCAGCAACGCAAAAGGCGCGGACCACTTGGCCCGCGCCTTCTGCTCATCTCACAACCAGCAATCAGCAACCAGCCGCTACTTGCCCGCGTTCAGGTGGTTCCAGTTCATGATCGCGTTGAAGCCCATCGCGAACGTGCCCTGGGTCTGCCACCGCCAGAACGGTCGGATCGCGAACATCACGACGTGACCGCTGCCGATCGACTCGTCCACGAGTTGTGCACGGTTGGACAGGAGTGCGCCGTTCTCCAACGTGCCGGAGAGCAGCATGTCCTCGGCCTTCGCGGGGAACTGCATCACGACTCGCGTGGAGCTGTTCGGATCAGCCGTGAGTCCCGGAACGCTCGCCGGCCCTGCGGCACCGGCCCCACCAAAGCCGCCGGCGCCTGCGCCGCCGCGACCGCCGCGACCAGCGGCGGGCTGACCAGCCTGCGCGACGTTGAAGTCGTTACCGATGCTCGTCGCCAGTCCGTACGCCACTCCCGTGTGGTCCGGATCCCAGACCGACAGCTTCAGAGGAGTCGCCATCGGCGTGATGTTCTGTGTAACGCTGCCGGTCCGGCCACCGCGGCCCGCCAGAGCCGGATTGTCTGCGATCGGCATTGCACCGGCACCGGCGTTCAACACCGGGCTCGAACTGAAGTAGACCGGCACATCGGTGTGGTTGTAGCCGTAGACGATCGGACTCTTGGCATCGGCGATCACGCCGCGCAAGATCGTGCCGCGCGCGAACAGGCCGTTCGCGGCTTCCACCTTCACGCCCGGTGTGAGGTTCATTTCCGGCAGAATCTGCGACGTGTTGCCCTCGGTAATCAGCGTGCCGCCGTGCTGCACGAAGGCGTACAGCGCCTTCATGCCCTCCTCGCCAAGCGCGCCGCGGACGTCGTCCGTCGAATCGGGGAAGCCGAGTGACGGGAACGCCTTGGTGCTCTTGTAGGGGACTGGCACGTTGGCCGCTGCGCCGCCACGGCCGCCACCGACGTTGCCCACGCCGCTGCCGCCGTGCGGGTAGATGATGACGTCGTACTTGGTGCGCAGATCGCCGAGCTTCGCGACCTGGTTCTCGCCGAAGTACGTGTACGGCACGCCGTACGTATCGAGCGCCGCGCGCACCCATCCTTCGTCCTGCGTACGCGTCCAGCTATGGATGTACCCGATGCGCGGCACCTCGAGGTCGTGACTCTTGACCGCCGGGGCCGCCGTTGCCGCGAAACCGGCCAGGCCGAACTTCTTGAGCGCTGGATCGAGCTGTGCCCGATTGGCGTTCTCGATGATGATCGCGCCCGCACCGAAATGGTGGCCACTGGCATCGAACGCATCTTCCGCCGCTGCCATCTTCACATTCGGGAACTTGAAGCGGAAGCTGACGAGCGTGTTGTCGCTGTTGTTCTCGACGATCACGGTGGTGCCGCTGCCGCTGATACCGCCCGGCGCCGTGACGTCGCCCTTCACCGGCGCCATGGGCTGGTTGAGAATACTCTTGTCGGTGACTTCCGTGATGGTGATGTTCCGCATCATCGGAAAGGTCCAGCCCGTGTCGTCGTACGGCGACGGGTTGGCCGGGGAGAAGTTCTGGAGCGAGAAGTACATGTCGGCGAGCGTGCGGTACGGCTGGTCGCCGCGCACGATGTAGTCGCCGGCGTTCACCTGGACGTTGCCGGCCTTGAACGACGACGTCGCGGTGTGGATTTCCAGTCCCTGCGTCTTCAGGTCGTTCACCGCTTCCGCCGTATTCTGACGGGCATGCTGATTTGCCGGAATGACCCACGCGGCGACGCTGCCCGGATGCGCGGTCGCCTTGGCGATCGCGCGCTTGTTCTTGCGCCAGTAGTTGTCCAGGTAGGATTCCTTGTTCTTTGCCATGTGCGACAGCGAGAACAGGATGGCCGACTCCTGAATGTTCGTGTTGGCGCGCGGGCTCCACATGATCGAGTCGAGCGGTGGATTCGGACGGAACCATTCCTTGCTCGTCGTCGTGGCGCCGGGCTTGACGACGTAATTGCCGCACGAGCCCTGACAGTAGCTCTGCACTTCGTAAAAGCGGCCGATCGCGTTGTGTGTGTGCGCGATGAAGAACATGTAGTTCGGTACCCAGCCGTCGTAGAACCCGTAGGTCCACACGCCGGGCACGCCACGCTTCGTCATCTCCATCACGTCGTTCTTCGCGAGCATCCACCACTCATCCACGACGATCGGGTCGAGCGCGTCGTTGTACGGGCCGCTACCGGTGGAGGCATACAGATACGTCTGTGCCTCGTGCAGATCGTGCAGCACGGTCGGCGTCCATTCGAGGAACGTCTTGGTCGTGTTCTTCGTCAGGTCCAGGAACTGCCCCATGCCGTCGCGATTATTGTCGTGCTGCACGTACTTGCCCCAGTACATGAGCGACAACGCGCCGCCGCCCCGGCCGGTGGCCGGCCCGGTGCTCGGGTGGTCCTTGTTCCACTGCTCGTTGAAGTTGTGATTGTCGACGAATTTCTCGCGACCGTCCACCTCGATCACCGGGGTGATGAAGGTGATCACGTTGTCGCGGATGTTCTTGACGAACGGTGTTTCTTCCACCGTGAGACGGTACGCCAATTCCATCAACATCTCGGGACCGCCGGACTCCGGCGAGTGCATGCCGCTCGTGATCCAGTAGATGGGCTTGGCGGTATGGATCAGCTTCTGCGCCTGTGCTTCCGTCGTCTTGCGCGGATCGGTGAGCTGATTCAGGTAGCCCTTGTATTTGTCGAGATTGGCAATGGTCTGCTCGTCGGCAATGGCGAGGAGCACCATGTCGCGCCCTTCCTCGGTCTTGCCGATCGTCCAGAATTTGGCGCGCTTCGGCGATGCCTTCGCGACCGCCTGGAGATACTTGTGGATGTCAGCCGCGTGATCGAGAACCCCCGGCGCACCCACGATGTGCCCGAGAAACTTGAGCGGCGTCGGCACGGTGCTCGACGCAGGAAGGTGATCGACCAGTTCCGTCGAGATGCGGGGGTCGGATAAGTACTTCTTGATCTGGGCCGTGTACTCCTGATCCATCTTCTGCGACTGCGCCGCGGCGGGCGCGATCGGTACCTGCGACAGTGCGCCGGCGGCGATGAACGCCGTGGTCCATCGACGCATTGAACCTGTCGAACGGGACATCCTATCTCCTTGTGCGGATAACGGAGGAACGGGCGGGAAAGCCAGCAAAACGAACTTTTGTACGCTGCAAAGATTTACGTCGAAGTGCGCCGTCGCGCGAGGGACTGCTGCAGGGGACCGTCTGGGGACGGAGCGTACTGTATACAATGGGGCTCGTGTCTCGCATCCCATGTCCCGCGCCTCCTGTCTCGTGTCCCTTATCTCGTGTCGCCTATCTCGTGTCCCGTGTCCCGTGTTTCGTGCCGGCGCGCCGCTGCGGCGGAGCAGTCTCCACGGTGTGGCCTTCACGATCTTTCAGATGGCCTCCGAGGGGCTCCGTGTGCGTGGAAAGAGAACGGCACGCCGGCGGGCGCCGAAGCGCCGGAGCGAAATGAGGAATAACAGGTGTGAGACGTGCCGCAATCGCCATCGAAAGCAGTGAAGTGGTCGTCGGAAGCAACGGAAACGTCGTCGGAAGCGACGGAATGGTCGTCGGGAGTGACGGAATGGTCGTCGGAATCGACGGAGGCGTCTTCGGGAGAGACAGAGTTGCCTTCGGAAGAATCGGAGCCTCGTTCCGACCGGTCGGTGTCTGCGTGAGAAGCGGTGGTCTTGCGTGTCACGCGAGGAGTCCGTCCTCGAGACGGGCGCCTGCGCGCTTCACGATCGGGCGTGGGGCCTGCACAACGGACGATTCCATCGGCTACGTCAGCCATCCCAGCTGAACGCGAGCGACTGGGTCCTGAACGCCGAGCCATTGCCTGTGGACGCGGACCCCTTCCACGTCGACAACGATCTATCCCATGTCGACAACGATCTGTTCCATGTCGACACGGATGATTCCGACGTGCGGTCGCGTGAGAGAGGCCTCAACGGCCGAGGGTCTGCTGTTGACGGCCGAGGGTCTGATGTTGTACGCGATGAATCCTCGGTTGACACACGTCGATCCCTCCGGGACGGCGCGCAGTTAGTCGTGAGCACGCGGGCATCCGAGCGAGACGAGCGATGAAGCCTCCTAGACGGCGGCGAGTCCGATGTTGATTGCGAAGGGTTCGTGCTTGCACGCGAGTTCTGCTTGCCGCGAGGTTCGTGCTTGCACGCGAGGAGTTCGTGCTTGCACGCGAGGGGTTCGTGCTTGCACCGGCGCTGTGCGATCTCCGCACCGGCGAGTCACCCCTGGACACGCGTGGGTTACATCTCGACCGGAAGGGATCCGAGCTGACCGAGAGGCAATCGCAGGTGGACGTCACATCATCCCAGCTGAACAAGCGAGGATTGCGAGTGGACGCGCGTGACAGGCGAGTGGGCGCACGTCAGAGGCGTGTTGGTGAGAACCGGTTCGATCTCGACAGGCGGCACTTCCATCTTCACTGGTGTGAATTCGATCTAGACAGCGAGGGATTCCGTCTGAGCAGGCGTGGATTCCACCTGCACACGCGTGAATTCGATCTAGACGAGGATCGATCCCGGCCGCACGCGCGTGCATTCGATCTAGCAAACGATCGATCCCATCTCGACTGAGCGGGCTCGGTCGTAGCAGAGAGGTCCGTGAGTCGCGATGCCGTTGACTCCGTGTCTCGTGTCCCACACCCGTGTCCCACCTCTCGGTCAGGCGCCCAACGCCTCACGAAACCGGCGTGCCCGCTCCCGCGCCGGGCCTGGAGAGCGGGGGCCGCGCTGACCCTCGACGGCATCGACCTTGAGTCGCACGAAGACTGGGCCCGCGACATTCAGCACATTGGAGACTGCCGCGCACCAATCCTCCAGCACGTCGAATTCGAATACCGAGCGAAATCCCGCGCCCCGCGCCAGCGCGGCGAGATCCGCCACGCCTTGCGCTGGCACCGGCTGCGATCCCGTGACCTCGTAGACACCATTGTCGAATACGATCAGGATGACGTTTGCGACGTTCGACGCAACGATCGAGACAAGCGAGCCGAGGTTCATCAGCATTGAGCCGTCACCGTTGCAGATGATGACGCGGCGGCTCGGTTGCGCGAGGGCAATCCCGAGGCCGAGCGAGGTTGCATGCCCCATCGCAGACGGCACGAACACGAGGTCGAGCGGCTGCTGCGGAAACGTCATCCAGTCGCGCGCCGGCATCATCGTGGTGATCACGACGTCTCGGGCGTGACGCGCGGCGTGGAGTGCGCCGATCGCATCGAGTCGCGACATGCGTCTGGCGCTCATGGGTTCCCCTCCGCGATCAGGGCTGCGCCCGCAACGTTGGCTCCGCGACAGGCATTGATGTGCGCTTCCAACTCGTGGAACTGCGACGTTCGTGTGATCAACCGGTAGTCGATCTTCCAGGCTTGCAGGATGGGTTCGGTGAACGTGAGACAGGTGTCCCCCGGCAGCGAGCTCTGGTCGAGATAGCTGCGATAGCCGATGATGCTGAAAATCGGGAGCTGCCAGTCGTACACCACGTTGCGCAACGCGTCGCCCGATTCAAACAGGCCGGTGCACTGGATCATGACGATCGGATGCGCACCGCCGAGGTAGAGTCCCCCCGCCACTTCCCATGCTTCGCCTTCTCGGCACACGTGCACCAGGCGCGTCCGTCCCCGGCGCTCGACGGCCGGGTACCACTTGCCGATCGTGCTGTCGGGGACGGTCACAACATGTGTCGCCCCGACATGGTCGAGCAGCTCGGCGATCGGTTCTCCGCAACACATGTTCGATCGTGGCACCGGAGTGTTCGTCGTCCCGGCGAGCGCCGGGACGACTGAAGTCGCCGACCGCATCACGCCTTTGGAGGAGCAGGATGGATGACCAGATTCTCGATGAAGAATTCCATCATCCGCTGCGAATTCAAACCGGAGTGGCCCTGGTCGGGCCCGACTTGCACCTCGAAGCTCTTGCCGGCGTGCTGGAGCGCCGCAATGAGCTGCATCATGTTGGATGGATGCACGTTGTTATCCATCGTGCCGTAGTACAGCATCAGGCGGCCCCGCAGATCGTTGACGTAGCTCATCGCCGAGCCCTTCTCGTACCCGTCTTCGTTCTCCTGCGGAATCCACATGTAGCGCTCGGTGTAGATCGTGTCGTAATTCCGCCAGTCGGTTGGAGGCGACGAGGCCGATGCCGCCGCGAATACGTCCGGATGACGCAGCAACTCCATGACCGACGTGTAGCCGCCGTACGACGTGCCGAAGATGCCGACGCGAGTCTTGTCGATGTACGGTCGGTTCCACAGCGCCTTCACGCCATCGGCCATGTCGTCGATCTCCGTCTGCCCCAGCTTGAGGTAGACCGCGTCGAGGTACTTGTGGCCCATTCCCGGGTTCGTGCGGGCCTCCACCGTCAGGACGATGAAACCGTACTCCGCCATAGCGTTCGGCGTCTGAAAGCGCTCATTGGTGCTATTGCCCACCCCGGGGCCGCCGTACACGCTCACCAGGACAGGATACTTCTTCGACGGATCGAAGTTCGAGGGGAACGACATCGTTCCGTGTAACGTCGCCTGTCCGTCGGACGTCGCGTACGTGTACATCTCGACCTTCTTCAAGCCAAGGTCGTTGAACTTCGCGAGATCCGTCTTGGCCAGCTCGACCACCACGGTGCCGTGCGCGTCCACCAATCGTGTGACTGGCGCCTGGTCGTGCGTTTCGGCGACGTCCACGAAATACCGGCCGTCCGGCGACAGCGCCACGGAATGCGTGAATGCCGGATCCGTGAGTCGTACGTCGTTCTTGCCGTCGAGGCCGACCCGGTGAAGCTGGAACTTCATGTAGTTCTCGCCGTCACGCCCCACGTAGTAGAGCATCTTCGACGGCTCATCGACGCGGACGATCCCCGCGACTTCCGCGTGGAGCTGCGTGACCGGGTTCAATAGCTTTGCATTCTTGAAGTCGTACAGATAATAGTTCTTGAACCCACTGCGATCCGACTCCCAGAGGAAGCGGTTGTGATCCTGGAGCCACACCACGGCAGGGGCCGGATCGTCATCGATCCAGCCGGTGGGCCATTCCTCGTGGATCACCGTGCGGCAGGCGCCGGACTCCGGGCTGCACGCCGCCATCTCCAGCGTGTTCTGCCGGCGGTTCGTGCGCAGGAACGTGAGCTCCTTGCCATCCGGCGACCAGTCCACGCGAAATACATAATAGCCGACGCTCGCGTTCTCGAACGGCTTGCCGTCGCGGACGTCCACGCGCGTCGTCTTCTTGGTGCCCACATCGTAGACGAACAGGTCCACCACGGGGTTCGGCACGCCCGGCTTGGGGTACGCCTCGACGTCAACCGTATCCTGAATCTGCGTCAGCCCGGGCGTGGTGTAGTAGTCCGGGACCTTGCTCTCGTCAAAGCGATAGTAGGCGAGCTTCGTTCCGTCCGGGGACCACCACATCGCAGTACGCTGCGACAGCTCCTCACCGTATACCCAGCTCGCCGTGCCGTACTTGAGGCGAGACTGCGTGCTGCCATCCGTGGTGATCTGGACGGCATTGGTGCCCGCGGAATCGCCGATCCAGACGTTGCGATCCTTATAGATGGCGCGATGGTTGCCGGCCGGTGCCACGGCGAACGAAAACTGCCGGCCACGCTCGGGCATCGCCCCGCCGGTGCCGCGACCACGACCTCCGCTCGATTGTGCGCTGGTCTCCGTCACCGCTGTCGTCGTGCGGCTCGCGACGTCGTAGCGATAATGCTTGCCGGCATTGTCGAACGACACGGACTTGCCGTCGGGCGACCAGAGGATTGCTCCACCGCCGCCTCGCGCCCCGAATCCACCCACGCCCGGCACGGCCGTCCTGATGAGGGGCGCCATCCGCTGGTACTGTTCGTAGCCCGGCATCGACTTGAGCCGGTCCTGGGCGTGCGCCGTCGCCGCAACAAGTACGAGAATGAGGGCCGTCGTGATGCGCGAATCGACGCGTCCCGCTGTAACGTTCTGCATTGTCCTTGAATCTCCTGGCCGGCGAGGCGTAAAGCTGAATCGGTCTCTGAGGATTGTAGCGCCCGTTCACACACGAATCAAAGTATCATAACCCATGGCTGCCAAAACGATCGTTATCACCGGTGCGAGCAGTGGCATCGGTGCCCAGATCGCGCGCCGACTCGGCGCCAACAACAATCAGCTCGTCCTTGCGGCGCGGCGAAAATCGGAGCTTGATCAGGTCGGTGCCGATGCGAAACGGGCCGGCGCGCCCAGGACGCTCGCGATCCAGACCGACGTCACGCGGCGTGACGACGTGGCAAGGCTTCGCGATGAGTCTGTCACTGCGTTCGGCGGTTTCGATGTGTGGGTGAACAACGCTGGCCGTGGCATCACACGGTCGGTGTTGGATCTCACTGATTCCGATATCGACGAGATGATGGCTGTCAACGTCAAGTCGGCCCTCTATGGGATGCAAGTGGCCGTGGAGCATTTCAAGGAGCGTGGCCATGGGCATCTCATCAATGTGTCGTCCTTCCTCGGCCGCGTGCCCATGGCCGTCCACCGCTCTGCATACAATGCGGCGAAGGCGGCGCTGAATGCGCTGACAGCCAACCTGCGCGTCGAGCTCCGACAGACATACCCGGAGATTCACGTCACACTCGTCATGCCGGGGATGGTAGCCACCGAGTTTGCACGCAACGCGTTAGGCGCCGCGCCAAACACCGCGGTATACGCCGGCGGACACGTCCAGACCTCGGAGCAGGTGGCCGACATCATTGCCGGCGTGATCGAACATCCCGTGGCCGAGGTCTATACGAATCCCGGGTCGGCAGACATGGCGCGCCGCTACTTCGCCGACGTCGAGGCGTTCGAGACGCAGGGCGCCAATCCTTGGGCGTCACCGCCGGGTGGGGCACGATGATGAGACGCATCGCCACACTGCTCCTCGTGGTCGCGCCATGCGTGCATGCGCAGCGCGGCGCGCGCGCCGTCTCGACCGCGCCCCTCGTGATCGACGACGTCACCGTCATCGATGGTACGGGTGGCCCACCTCGCGCACACCTACGCGTCGTCGCGCGTGGCGGAATGATTGTGTCCGTGGCACCGGCAGGCGGTGCGCTCCCGGATTCGGCGCGCGTGATCGACGGCCGCGGATTGTATGTCATTCCAGGACTCATCGATGCACACGTGCATCTGTCGGGCGCTGACTGGCGCGCCAGGGCGGAGCAGCTTCGGCAAACGCTCAAGGGTGGCGTCACCGCAGTGTATGAGCTGGCTGGGGACGCGCGAACCACCGGCGACCTCGCGCGCGCGGTGCTCGTGCACGAAATCCCTGGACCGACGATCTACTACTCGGCCCTCATGGCCGGTCCGCCGTTCTTCACCGACCCGCGCGCCGTGAGTATCTCGCGCGGCTTCCGCACTGGGCAGGCGCCCTGGGCGCAGGCGATCACGCCGACGACGGACATGCCGCGTGCCGTCGCCGCGGCGCGCGGAACGGGCGCGACGACGATCAAGCTCTACGCGTCGCTCGATTCGGTCACGGCCACGCTCGCCACCGCCGAAGCGCGGCGCCAGGGAATGCGCGTCGTCGCACACGCAACCACCTTTCCCGCCAAGCCGAGTGCTCTGATCGCCGCCGGCGTCACGATGCTGGCGCACACGCCGTATCTCGTATGGCAGGGAAGTGCGCCGACCGACGACTGGACGAACCGCGCGCGCGGTGATTTCGTCGGTGTTCCTGCTACATCCCCGGTCATCGAGCGCCTGTTGCGCGAGATGCATGACCGTGATGTGTCGCTCAACCCTACACTCTGGGTGTTCGCCGAGGGTCAACCTGCGGATTCCGTGAGCCGCGTGCGGACACCGTGGATGAACGCCGTCACGAAGCGCGCACAGGAACTTGGCGTCAACATCGTCGCCGGCACGGACAACATGATGGACCCGCGCCGTGATTCCTTGCCGACACTCCATAAGGAGCTCGAGCTCGAGGTGCAAGCGGGGCTCACGCCGCTGCAAGCAATCGCGTCGGCGACGGCCAACGCCGCACGCGCAATCGGCGTCGACAGCGTGCGTGGATCCGTGAGAGAGGGACGCGTGGCGGATCTCGTGCTGCTCGACGCGAATCCCGCCGAGGATATTCGCAACACACGCCGCATTCGCTACGTGATCAAGGACGGCGCCATCGTTGGTGATACGGTCAGGTCTGCGTCAGGCACGCTTGCGCTGCCCGATTCGGCGAACGATCCGCACGCGGTGCAGCCGGAGCGTCCGACGGTCGCCACGCACGCCGGCACGGTTGCGCCGGGGTGGGTCGAGATCGAAGCTGGCGTCGAGCACGATCGGTTCTCCCCGTCGGTCACGGGAAATATTGCGCCAACGTTGGTGAAGATCGGAATCGCCAATAAGGCGCAACTGAGTCTGTGGGCACCGCTCGGTCATTTGAGCAAGGCGCCGGACGTCAACGTCGGCGTGAAATGGCGGCTGCTCGATGATGCGCCGGTGCTCGGCGACTTCGCCGTGCTGCCCAGCGTCAAGCTCGCGACCGGATCCGAAGTCAGCGGTACCGGTACAGGAACCACCGACGGATCGCTGCTGTTGATCTCGAGTCATCGCTTCGGAGATGTCTCGATGGATCTGAACGTCGGGTACACCGTGCGCAATCGAGAGACCTCGACCGTGCCGAAAACGACGTCGCTGTGGACGGCTTCGTTCGGCGGTCCGGTGGACGGCGCATTGGGTTGGACGGCAGAATGCTACGGCATTCCGGGTACGGGTGGTGTCGCGGGCCAGGCACCGATCGTCGCGCTGCTCGCTGGTCCCACCTTTCTGGCGCGTCCATGGCTCGCGTTAGACACGGGCATCATCCTGCCGGTCACCGGACCTCAGCCGCACGCGCTTTACGCAGGTCTCGTGTACAACGTTGGCCATTTTTGAAGAGTTGGTGAGGATGGCTGAGTAACTCGCGGCGCGGGCGGCGGACATCCATATTGGGGTACCACACGCGACCTCCAACAGGATGGACTCCATGCAGACTGCGTTTCGACGCCTCATTTCGATCGCAGCATTGCCGCTGCTAGCGGCACCGCTCTTCGCTCAGGGACGTGGCGCGCGCGAGCGCGACGCCAGCTTCAACACCTCGTCCAACTCCATGCTCTCGAGCTTCAGATTTCGCTCAATTGGCCCCGCGAGCATGGGTGGCCGACTCGACGACATCGAGGTGGCACCGAGCGATCCAAACGTGATCTACATCGGCTACGCCGTCGGTGGTGTCTTCAAGTCGGAAGACAACGGCGTGTCATTCCGGCCGGTGTTTCAGACGTACACCACTGCGTCGATCGGCGACATCGCCATTCACCCGAAGAATCCGGACATCGTCTACGTCGGCACGGGCGAGCCGAACAATCGCCAGACCGCGTCGTTCGGGGACGGTGTCTACAAGTCCACCGACGGTGGCAAGACGTTTACCAACGTCGGATTGCGCGAGACGCAGACGATCGCGCGTATCGTCATCGACCACAACAACCCCGAGGTGGTGTACGTCGCCTCGCCGGGCCATCTCTTTGGTCCCAACGCCGAGCGCGGTGTCTACAAGACGACCGACGGCGGAAAGACCTGGAACAAGATCAAGTTCATCGACGAGAATACCGGGTTCACCGACATCGCGATCGATCCGTCGAACAGCAACATCGTCTATGCCGCGAGCTACCAGCGCCGGCGCACGAGCTGCTGCTTCAACGGCGGCGGCCCAGGCAGCGCGCTCTGGCGCTCCGACGATGCAGGCCGCACGTGGAGCAAGATCACGAGCGGCTTACCGCAGGGCACCTATGGGCGCATCGCACTCAGTGTCGCGGCATCGAACCCGAACATCGTCTACGTGCAGATCGAGGCGGGTGAGCACGGTACCGACTTCGCCGCTGCTCCGGCTGCAGCGCCGGCCGAAGCCGCGCCAGCGGCGCCAGGCGGCGGTCGTGGTGCAACATTCGACGCGTGCAACAATGGCGGGCCGGGCGGCGGCTTCCCTGTCGGACGCGGCGGAGCCGCAGCCGAGAACCGCACCGCGCCGAAGCTCGACCCGGCGCTCGGCGGCCTGTTCCGCTCCGACAATCGCGGCCGCTCGTTCACGCTCGTCAGCAACTGCGACGCGCGTCCGATGTACTTCAGCCAGCTTCGCGTCGACCCGCAGAATCCGAACACGGTGTATGTCGCCGGGCTACCGGTTGCCAAGTCGCTCGATGGCGGGAAGACGTTCGCCACCCTCGACGATGCTGGCGGCAACGGATCCCCGGCGCACGTCGATCAGCATGCGATCTGGATCGATCCCCGGAACTCGAAGCACCTGATGATCGGCAACGATGGTGGCCTGGACATCAGCTACGATCAGGGCAAGTCGTGGGATTTTGTTGCGACGATGGCTACAGGACTGGCGTACGTCGTCACCGCGGATAACGAGCGGCCGTACAACGTCTACACCGGTTTGCAGGACAACAATAGTTGGGGCGGTCCGAGCTCGAAGCGCGGCCGCAGCGGCATCACGAACATGGATTGGTTCGGCATCTGCGGTGGTGACGGATTCTATACCGCGGTGAACGTGGACCATCCGAACATCATCTACTGCGAGTCGCAGGACGGCAACACGAGCCGCTATGACCTGAACACGGGTCAGACGACGAGCATTCGTCCGAACGCGGGACCGGGCGTGCAGCTCGCCGGCGCGCCGGCGGGTGCGCGCGCCGCGGCGAACAGCGCGGCGTGCATCGATGGCCATGCCGCGGGCGGGCGTGGCGCCGGTGGCGGCGGCGGACGCGGCGGTGCACGCAAGAACGTCATCAACGCGGCGGGCGGCGAGCAGTATCGTTTCAACTGGAACACGCCGTTCATTCTCTCGCCGCACAACGCGGACATCGTCTACCTTGGCGGCAACCGGTTGTTCAAGTCGTACGACCGTGGCACGAGTTGGGTGGCGAGCAACGATCTCACCAAGCAGGTCGATCGCTGCGGCATCGCGGTGATGGGTGTCGCCGGCAATAAGACGCAGCTCTCCAAGAACGATGGGCTCTCGCAGTACAGCACGATCATCGCGGTCTCCGAATCGCCGGTCATGCCCGGCGTGGTATGGGCCGGCACCGACGATGGCAACCTGCAGGTGAGTCGTGACGGGGGGCTGACCTTTACCGAAGTCGGCAAGAACCTGCCGGGGCTGCCGCAGGGTGCGCTGACCGGAGACGATCCGTTCTGGATCTCTCGGATCGATGCGTCGCATTTCGATGCGGGCACAGCGTATGTCTCCGTGGATGGCCACCGGACCGACGATCTCCACGCGTACGTGTTCGTCACGCGCGATTACGGCCGCACCTTCCAGAGTATCAGTGCTGACCTTCCGGCGTACGGAAACGTTCAGGTGATCCGCGAGGATCCCAAGAACAAAGATCTCCTCTTTGTGGGAACGGAGTTCGGTCTGTTCACCTCTCTCAATGGCGGCAAGCATTGGGAGAAGTTCATGAACGATTACCCCACCGTTCGCACGGATGACATCCTCATTCATCCGCGTGACGGCGATGTGATCGTCGCGACCCACGGGCGCAGCTTGTGGATTGCCGACGACATCACGCCGCTCGAGCAACTCACGCCCGCGGTGCAGTCGCAGGATGCATATCTGTTCGCACCACGGCCGGCGGTCGCGTACGTCAACGACATCACGAACAATCCGCACATCGGCGGGCAGAAGGTATTTCTCGGCCAGAATGCGCCGCGCGGAACGTCAGTCAATTACTACCTGAAGTCGGGCGCAAATGACGTGAAGGTTTCGATTGCGGACGCGCAAGGCCGTACGCTGTGCACGTCCGACGCGCCGAAGACCGCAGGCATCAATCGCGTCGACTGGGCGCTCGTTGCGCCGCAACTTGGCGGCGGCGGTGGTGGTGGTGGCCGGGGTGGTTTCGGCGGCCAGGCTGGTCCTCCGGACAACAGCTGCAGTGGTGGCGCGGGTGGCGGTGGTGGTGGTGGCCGCGGTGGAGCGCCGAATGCGGTCACTCCAGGCACCTACCTCGTGACACTCACGGTCAACGGGAAAGCATACAGCAAGCCTGTCGAGGTTCTCGAAGACAAGTGGTTCAAGGCGCGCTAGGCGCGACACGAGACAACGGGACACAACGCCCGGCGCATCGCAATCGCGGTGCGCCGGGCGTCTGTATAGGTTGTGACATGGCTCAGAAATCCGAGGGTGACGCAGAGATCAGGGCGCGGAAGAACGTTGCCGGTCGATTCGGCTTTCTGCTCGGGATCATAGCCGCCGTCACTGCCGTGGCGATCAACCTCTGGCGCGCACCGCGTCCGTGGACGTGGACGACAATCGCCCTCGCGGCGCTGATGGCGGCGCTCAACGTGCCGCTGGGAATTGTGCTTGGACTGTTGGGCGAGCGGCTGACGCGCTCGAGCTCGGGAGGTTCAGCGACGCGGAAATGATGTGCGCGGTTATCGAAACGGCTGGCCGCATCAGCGGAACAGCTGGACGCGTCATCGGAACAGGCGGACGCGTCGTCGAAACCGCGCTCCGGAGGCGTTCGCGTCCGGTCACACAGCGCCCGCGCGCGTGCACGCTCGGCCGCGCGTAACCGGCTGGATGTCGCTGGCTGCTCCGTCGCGGTCGGCCCACCGGTCGGCGAGGTTCCGAGTTTCCAGTTGTGAGTTGTGCGTTGTGAGTTTCTCGTGTCCCGTTCTCGTGTCTCGCCCCCCGCCTACGGCGCGACTGCCCCGCTAAAACGTTCCCGCAGGTACGTACGCTCGTTCTCCGCGCCAACAAATAGGTTCTCCGGGAACCGGCGGTAGCGCAGCATTTCGTCGTAGATGCTGGCGCTCTGGTACAGGTTCAATCCCAACCCAGCCAGATACTGTAGCCGCAAGTTGGAATCGCGGTTGATCTCGGCGCCCACTACCCACGGCGCGAGATCGCGCGCCTGACCGCCGTACGTGGAGAGCAGCGACAACGCCGAGTTGAATCCCACTTCGCTCAGCGACTGTTGCGCGCGGACATTCTCGGGGCGCGAGACGCGTGCCTGCATCGAGTCGATGTCGATCGTCTGCGTCGCCGCGTGACCTGCCAGGACCACGTCGTACCCCTTCCCCTGGATGTCGTTGCTCCACACGGATCCATCGGGGAATACGTTGAAGAACGTGGCGACTTCGCTCTTCACCACTTCGGGCGAGCTCTCGTACAACGGCACCCACTGCGTGACCACGCCGCCGGGCTTCAGATGCTGTTTCACCAGTTCGAAATACTCTTTCGTGTACAGCGTCGCCGCGCCCTTCACCCACGGATGGATCGGGTCGGAGGTGATGACGTCGAACTTCTCCTTCGTCGTCAAGATGAAGTGTCGCGCGTCGTCGTAGACGATTTGCACGCGTGGGTCGCTCGCGACGTTGTAGTTCTCGCGGGAGAAGTAGGTGGACACCACCTTCGGGATGAGCGGCTCGATCTCACAGATCACGATGCGCTTGATGCCCGGGTACGTGACGAACGATCCCGCCGTCACCCCCGCGCCGAAACCGACGACGAGCACCGACTGCGGATCGTGGTCGAGCAGCGCCGACAGATGGCCGAGCATGCGCTGCAGCCGCATGTCCTGCGGAAGACTCGACGCCTCCACCTTGCCAGCGACGTGGAAGTTCCGCGCGCCGCTCGCTTCCTCCGACACGGCGATCGATGAGTTGATGCCCTCACCCACGTACAGGTACTTCGGCTCGGTCGTATACGTAGGCAAGAAGCGTCCATACGCTACGAGCCCGTCGGGCACCTTCGGCACCGTCCCGAGCAGCACCAGCGCGATGACAGCCCCGCCGACGGCGAGCGACCATGCCACGGCGCCAAAGCCGGCTGTGACTCGAGCGTCCCGCTTTGCCGGTGCGTTACTCGCCTGCGCACGCGGTGTCGTGATGAAGACGACGAACGCCGACACCAGCGCCACGGCGATCAGCACCCGCTCGGCGTTCTGTGTGCCGATGTGCGGAATGGCGAAGACGCTGAATGCGAGAGCACCGACGATCGCCCCCACGGTGTTCGCGGCATACACGCGCCCAACGAGCCGGCCAGCATCCTGCCCCGGTCCGACGACTGCGGCGATTGCCAGCGGGAAGCTCGCGCCCCACAGGAACGCGGCAGGGAATACCGCCACCAGCGACCGCAACAGGTCCAGCTGGAAGGTGATCCACGGGCTGGGTGACAGTGTGGGATTGATCGGCCAGTAGGGCAGCGAATTCGCCATCATGTACGCCGCCCACGCGATCGCTGCCGTGAGCAGCAGTTGGCACCATCCGAGCGCCGCCCTCGATCGATTGCCGCGAGACAGCATCGATCCGGCGCTGCTGCCGAAACCGAGTCCAATGAGAAAGACGGCAAGAATGATCGAGAACGTGTACACGGACGCGCCAAGCATAAGCGAGAGCAGTCGCGTCCACACCACTTCCGCGCCGAGTGCGGAGAGCCCGGATAGCCCGATGGCGACGTACACCGCTCTCGTCCCAGGCGACCGCGGTGCGTCGGAGCCACCATCGCGCTCGGTTTGTACTGCGGCCCGGTGCGGCGCGCGCTGAGAGAGCACGTAGCCGAGCGTTGCGACCACGGCATTGATCGCCACGGCGACGAATGTCGCTGTGGCCATGTCAAACACGCGCAGCAGATAGAATCCGGCGAGGAGACAGCCGAACACGGCACCGGCAATGTTGCTTCCGTAGAAGAAGCCGAGCCACGAAACGCCGGTCGGCGTCGTTTCCACCCAGCGGGCCACGGCCGGCAGCGTCGCGCCCATCAGCAGCGTGGGCGGCAACAGGCAGATGGCGCACACGAGGCCGCGGAGCAGCAGGCCCGGAAGGCCGTGCATGGCTGTCGCGGTGTACGCGCCGCCTACAAGCGGAACGGCCACGAGCACGAGCAGCCCGAGCACGCCTATTCCTGCCTCGAGCATTGCGTAGATGCGCAACGGATGCTGCTGCGGGGATACGAAACGCGGCAGCAGGACACTGCCGAGACACATGCCGCCCATGAACGTGCCCAGCAGCACGCCGAGCGATATCGCCGACGAGCCGATGACGAGCTGAAGGAGCTGGAACCAGACGATCTCATAGATCAGCGCCGCACAGCCGCTGCCGACGAACAGCAACAGGAGCAGCGGCAGGAATCGCTGCGTTGGTGGCAGGGGGCGTGGAACGGTGTACGGCTGGGGATGGCGTGCGGTCTGTTTGGCCATTACTCGAACGTCGGAGGGCAATTCGGTGGCGGGATATGTCTGGTTTACGCCCGAGAGGCGCCGAGGGTTGGCCCTGGCACGGTCGGCGGAGCACCGATAGTCTTGTCCGCCATGTCAATGTCCGTGTGTGTGTTCTGCGGGTCAACCGCCGGTACCGATCCCGCGTACATCGCGGCCGCCCGTGAGTTCGCCGTCGAGGCCGTTCGGCGTGGGATCCGCATTGTCTATGGCGGCTCCAACGTCGGCCTCATGGGTGCGCTGGCCGACGAGGCGGTCGCTCAGAAGGGGAAGATCGTGGGCGTATTGCCGCGCGCGCTCGTCAACCGCGAGCTCGCCCACTCCGGACTCACCGAGCTCCACATCGTCGACTCGATGCACGAACGCAAGGCGATGATGGCTGAGCTGTCCGACGCGTTCGTTGCGCTACCGGGCGGTCTCGGCACGTTCGAGGAGCTGTTCGAGATCTGGACGTGGGGCATGCTTCGCCTACACTCCAAGCCGTACGGCATGTTGAACGTCGCCGGCTACTATCAGCCGTTGATCGACTTCCTCGACCACGCGTGCGAGCAGGGCTTCGTGCGGCCGGCGCAGCGCGCGAAGCTCATGGTGGACACGAGCCCCGGCGCGCTGCTCGATCGGCTTGGTGCGGTGACTAGTTCTTCGACAACGAAAAGCTGAACAGCATCTGCAGCATTTGCTTTACTTTTCTGCCATCGACTTCAGCCGGCGAGAAGCGGATCCCAGGCAGCACGGCGCGCACGGCTTGCGTGAATAGATCGTGGTTTGACTTCAACACCTTGAAGCTCGTGGTGTCCGCGAATCCTGTGGTGTCGACCACGAACTGCGCGAGCACAACGCCCTCGATATTCGCCGAGCGCAACCCATCGGGGTACTTCGGCGCCGGAGTTCCTGGCAACGGCGATGCCGCTTTGGTGATCTTGAACTCGACATAGCCGTTCATAGGGGCCGAGTTCGAGTTCTTCGATGCATCCGGCGTGGCGGAGATCAATGGCGCTGATCCCGGGGCCTGCGCGCTGGCAGCGGCGACGCCTTGGTTACCAGGTTGCCCGGCGCTTGGCGCATCATTTGGGAGGCTGAACGGGAACGGCATCTGAACGAGTTGTTTCACCTTACGGCCGTTCGACTCGGCGGGCCGGAAGCGCATTGACGTTATCGCGCTCCGTACCGACGCCGTGAATAGATCGTGGGTCGACTTCAACGCCTTGAAGGTGCTCATGTCCGCGACGCCGAGCGTATCGACGACGAACTGCGCCAGTACTTCGCCCTCAACTTGCGCCGAGCGCAACAAGTCGGGGTACTTCGGCGTCGGATTCCCTGGCAACGGCGCCACCGTTGATGTCACCTGAAACCCGAAGTACACATTGTTGGGGTATGGCACAGCGACAACGGGCCTTTGTGCGAAGAGGTTTTCCGCCTGCAGCGAGCAGGCAAGAGCGAGCGATGTGACGGTGACCACGATGGTATATGACGACATGATCATTGGTTGCCACGACACGCCCATCACATCGAGCTCGCGATCCCCCGGCACGAAGTCATCCATGAGTCACCTTGATACGAAAGGTGATAGTAGGATTCGACCGCCGGTCACATTCGTCAACACCAGATCATCGTATTAATTGAATCGTCATGATTCGCGGCCGCGAACGATCGCGTCGCCGCGCGACGACCTGTCAAGGTGTTTGGTGCTGCACTGGCGCGCGTCAACGAGACGCGCAGGGATCGCGCTCAGCTCTTGCTGACTGCTACGCGATAGTGAATGACCAGCGGCCCATCCTTCCCGGGGCGCGTTTCCGGATACAGGCGAATCGCCCAGCCGTCGTTCAGCGGAACACGCACGCCGCGCGTCGGCAGATCCGTGATCAGGTCCCCTTGTGCCGCGATGCCGCCCATCGGGATTTTCGCCAATACGGAATCCACGGCGCTTCCGTAGATCGCCGGCAGCGTGGCGCGCACCAGGCGCTCAAACCGTTCGGGAATGCGCGTGCGCGCCATTGGCATATCGAACGACAACGTCACGGTGCTGTCCACACGAGTCGCTGTGAACCCGCCGCTCACCGTGGACTCGCCGAGCGGCACCTGCGGTACCAGCGGCGCACGGGCGTTTGCGGCCGTGTCACTCGGCGTCATGACCGCCTTGACCGCCGAGTCGATCGGGTCGGGAGGGATGACTGGCGTGGCCGCCTGAGGCGTTGCCGCAATCTCCGTCGGCCGCATCTGACGGTTGGCCCTTCTGCTGAGCAATCCCGTCGCGCCTAGCGCGCCGGCCGTGATGACCACGGCGAGCACGACCGCGCCGGCTCCAACGCGCAACATGACACGCTTCCGCCTTTCCAGGGAAGCAATTCGTGCCGCGTGGCGGCAATGCAGACACACCGTCGTTCCCGGACGACGCTCGTGCGTGCAGATGTCGGAAGGCTGGTGCGGCGCGGCTGACACTGTCTATCTCCTCGTGCGGCTTACGGTGAGTGTGACGAGCTAGCCCAACGGCCGCAACTCGCCCACGCGCCGCTTTATGGATTCTTCGTGGACTCCTTCAGGTCTCTCTTGGCGTGCTTGCCGGCCTTGGTGAGGTCCTTGTGCGCCGCGCTGCCGGTCTTCTTGACGGTGTGCTTGACGTGCCTCGCCGCCGTCTTGCTTGCGTGGCTCACGCTCTTCGCCGCCTTGCCCACCTCGCCGCCAACATGGGTAACCCCAGTCGTCTTGGCGAGTTCACTCTTGGTCTCGTTGCCTTCCTTCTTCAGGGTCTGGTGCGTCTTGCTCGCGTCGCGGTGCACTTCCGCCTTCACGTCGCGGCCCGCCTTCTTGGTGGTGCTGCTCACGTCGTGCGCCACCTTGTTGAGGCCGCCCGGCTTTTTCGCGGCCTCCTGTGCGTGCAAAGGCACAGCGAGCGCACTCGCGACGAGCGTTATCGCGGCAAGAAACTGAATACGCATGATTGTCATCCTTGGTCTGCGGGGAACGTCTTCGACACCCTCAAGTGCAAGAGGTGCGCTCATTCCCGCGCACAGCGCGGCCCAACCTGCTAAGATGCGTATGCACCGGCACACTTTCCAGGAAATCTCCACCGATGACCGCAGAATCCACTCTTCCAGTTGCATCGGCGGCAGACAGCGCCTTTCTCGCCCTCAAGCTCGATCCGGTGCTCGTCGCGGCGGTAGCCGCGCTAGGCTATGAGGAGCCTACCGATATTCAGCGCGAAGCGATCCCGCCGCTGCTCGAGGGCCGAGACGTGCTCGGCCAGGCAGCGACGGGAACGGGCAAGACCGCCGCGTTCGCGCTCCCCATGCTTCATCGCATCGGCGCGCCGGATGGTGACGATCGGATTGTCCACGGGCTGATCCTCGTACCCACGCGCGAGCTCGCCATGCAAGTGGCCGAGGCGGTGCACAAGTACGGGCGACAGATTGGCGTTCGCGTCCTGCCCGTCTATGGCGGTCAGCCGATGCAGCAGCAATTGCGTGCGCTGAAGCGCGGCGTGGACGTCGTCGTAGCCACACCGGGCCGCGCGCTCGATCACATACGACGCGGTACGCTTGCGCTTGACTCCGTGCAGATGGTCGTGCTCGACGAGGCTGACGAGATGCTCGACATGGGCTTCGCCGACGACCTCGAGGCCATCCTGGAAGCGGTTCCGGAGACGCGTCAGACCGCGCTCTTTTCAGCGACGATGCCGCCAGCGATTCGCGCCATCGCCAGCCGCCACCTGCGCCAGCCGGTGCTCGTCACCATTGCGCGCGAGACTGTTGCGCCAGGCGAGGCGCCCCGTGTGCGCGAGGTGGCTTTCGTGGTGCAGCGGCGGCATAAAGTCGCGGCGCTCGCGCGCGTGCTGGACATGGAGGCGCCGACGTCAGCCATCGTCTTCTGCCGAACGCGCACAGAGGTGGACGAGCTCAACGAAACGCTTGGCGCGCGCGGCTACCGCGCCGAGGCGCTGCACGGCGGTCTATCGCAGGAGCAACGCGACCGTGTCATGCGCCGCTTTCGCGAGGGATCGTCAGAGGTACTTGTCGCTACCGACGTTGCGGCGCGCGGGCTCGACATCGAGCACGTGTCGCACGTGGTCAATTTCGACGTGCCGTCTTCGCCCGATGCCTACGTGCACCGCATTGGCCGCACGGGCCGTGCCGGTCGTGAAGGTGTGGCCATTACCCTGTCCGAAGCGCGCGAGCACCGCCTGCTCCGCAACATCGAGCACGCTACTAAACGGAAGATCTCGATCGAATCGGTGCCGACGGTGCATGATCTTCGCGCGCGGCGCCTGGAGACCACGCGCGCGTCGCTCGAGGAACTGCTCGTAGGTGGCGGACTCGATTCGTATCGGGTGATCGTCGAATCACTGTCCGAAGAGTACGACGTTCTCGACGTGGCGGCCGCGGCGGTGAAACTGGCCGACGATGCCGGCGAAAGCGAGGGAGCGGACGAAGAGGAGATTCCGAATGCCGCGCTGCCCAAGCGCGAGGAACGCCCGCGGCGCGAGGATCGCGGTTCGCGGGGTGCTCGCGAGAGCCGCGGCGGGGGCAGCCGCGAGGAGCGCCCGCGCAAGGGCAGGGAGGCGCGTCCACGAAGCGGCGGACCTGTCACACGCGTGTACATCGCCCTCGGCCGCAAGGTCGGTGTGCGGCCGGCCGACCTCGTTGGTGCCATTGCCAACGAAGCGGGCATCGACTCGCGCGACATTGGCGCCATCGAGATCGCCGACCATTTCTCTCTCGTCGAGGTACCTGACGAGTCGGCAGAGGCGATCATCCGCGCCCTACGCGCCACGACGATTCGTGGCAAGAAAGTGCTCGCTCGCCGCGATCGCGACGCCAGCTAACGCTTCTTGATTGCTTCCGTTCGTATGCGCCCGTCGAGTCGTTCGACGGGCGCCACGCCGGCGATCGCGGCCAGCGTTGGTGCCATGTCGGCCACGAGCGCGCGCTGTTGGTAACGGCCCGTGTTGAACCACGGCCCGTAGAAGATCACCGGAACGTGCGCATCCTCGTCGTTCGGCGTGCCGTGCGTTGCCGTTACGCCGCCGGTGAAATACGCGTGCGGCGCCAGGGAGACGACCAGATCGGCCGGGTAATCAGCCGGCAGCATGTGGACCCATCGCCGCGCGATCGCATCATGCGTCGTGTCGGCCCGCGCCAGATCGCGCACGTAGTCCACGCGTCCTACGCCGTTGACCTTTCGAAGCGCGCGGGCAATTGCGGCGAGCACCGAGTCGGGTCTGAGATGCGCCTTGGCCAGCGCCGGCCGATTGACTGAGACGATTCCCTCCTCGTAATGGAATGCCGCTGAATCAGCGCCGCCGGCCGCGATCTGCCGCGCCAGTGATTTGATCACCGGCGCGATGTCGGCGCGCTGCGCAGCGACGTGTTCACGTTCCGCACGGAGCTCGGGATTCGACTGGACACCGTGATCAGCGGTGAGCGCGATCGCAATCGTCGAGGAGTCGCGGAGCTTGTAGAGCGAGTCGAGAAATGCGCCAAGGTACCTGTCGAGCCGAAGGATCTGGTCATGCAACTCGCGCGAGTCGGGGCCGTACCGGTGGCCGACGGCATCCGTGGTCGAGAACGAGACGGCGAGAATGTCCGCTTGTGGGCCACGTCCGAGCTGCAGGGCCGATACGCCGTCCAAGGCCATCTGCGCCGTCAATGAATCCATGGCCGGGTATTCCGTGAACTGGCGGGCCGTCTGAGCGGGATCGACCGGGAAGGGATGTGGAAAGGTGAAATCGCGACCGGAATTCTCTTCAACCACACTGTCCGGCTCCGGGTACGATGATGCGGGCAGGAGCAGGTCCCACGTCTTGCCCGCGTAGCGCTGCGGGATCTTTCGTTCGTTGAAGCGCTGCACCCAGCTCGGCAGTGTGTCTGCGTAATACCGGCTCGTGGTGAAGCGGCCATCCATAGCGTACCAGTACACGCTCTGATGTGCACGGCCGAGCGGCAGGATGGCCCCGCGATCCTTGCGCGACACGGACAGGGCGCGCGATCGCGGATCCTTGATGCGCAGCCAATCGATGAGTGTAGAGCCGCGGAAGCGGAACGGTGACGCGCCGGGACCGCCGCCGCCGATGAGCGGCGCCTGAGGATCCGGCACGCCGAGCGTATTGGTGACGATTCCGGTGTGCTCAGGGAAGCGCCCCGACATGGTGACCGAGTGGCCTGGCGCCGTCTCGGTGATCGCATGGTCCTGATACGCGTTGGTGAATACCGCCCCGCCGCGATACAGCCGTCCGAGCCCGCCGGTGAGCTGCGACGAGAATCGCTGCAGGTAGTCGGCTCGCATCTGATCGACGGTGATGAACACGATCAGTGTGGGTGGGGTGGTGACCGCTCGGGATTGCCCACGGACGGATGCCGCGGCGACAGTGAGCATTGCGCCGGCGCTGATCGCGGCGGCGCCCATTCGGGCGAATCTCTGCATGAATCCCCTTTCGCCGCCATGATAACCGCAGCGAGTATTGTCGTAGCCGTCCTGCCAAGCTGTCTACCAACGGCGGCAGCACCACGATGCTGTGCCGGTGAATGATATTGCTTGGCTGAGCAGGCGGCCATCACCTTGGTCCTCACGGGAATGATTCGAATCAGTCCTTTTGCCGCGTGGCCGTCATGATGGACGACCGTCTCGTCGAGGAGCGGCGTGGCGAACTGCTGCTCTCGACCGATCGCGGGCGCCTCGACGTCGCGGCGGTGCTCGCGATGCTGGTCCAGTCGCACTGGGGCGCCTTGATGACGCGCCAAGTCCTCGAACGTGCGATCGAGCATTCCGTTTGCTTCGGCGTGTATGACGGCGGGAACCAGGTCGGGTTCGCGCGGGCGGTGAGCGATCTCGCCACCTACGCGTACCTCACTGACGTGATCGTGGCTGAATGGGCGCGTGGCCGCGGAATTGGTGCGTGGATGGTGGAAGCGATCCTCGCTCACCCAGACCTTCAGGGCTTGCGCCGCATCGCGCTCTGGACCCGGGACGCCAGCGGTCTGTACGAACGGTACGGCTTCTCCACCGACATGCCCGCCTCCACATACATGGAGCGCCGGCTCAAGCCGCCGTATCGCTGACGCTTCGGTGCGGAAGTGGGGCAACGCGGCGATCGTGGTGCTACCTTGAATTGCTTCTTGTGCGAACCGAGTCAGCCCGATGGAGGAGTGAGATGACCGCGAAGCTCGACAAGACGATCAAGCGTGAGCTTGAGATTGACGGAAAACTGTACACCATCGCGATCGCGCCAGATGGATTGAAAGTCACCGAAAAAGGACGCCGCAATGGACCGGAACTGTCGTGGCGTTCGATCATCAGTGGCGACGCATCGCTGAGCGAGGATCTCAAGATCTCCCTGGACGCGACGGAGCGTCAGTAGGCGCGCATCCGTCCTCGCTTCGTGGCTCTGGACTTCCTGGCTCTGGCTCCTCGAGCGGTGGCGCCGCGAAATCGTCCCGCTTCCGCGACTTGTGACAAGTGACATTGCTTCGGTTTCTTGTCCGGGCGCCAACGCAAGAACTTCGTCCCATGGCAGCAGCCCATCATCCGTCCCCCGCTGATCGACCAGGATATCGAACACACGCAGCAGGGCCGGAGTCTCGCGCGATAGTTTTTCAACTCGGCTCTTGGCCGGATGAATGCGTTGCAGCAGCGCATCGAACGAGACGCCGGCATCCGAGGGCACGACGATCTCGCCGTCGAGCACGAACTTCTTGGCGCGCAACGCGGCCAATGCCGCAGCCACCTCGGGGAAGTAGCGCATCAGGGATTGGCCCGACTTGGATCGCAGCTCGATGCGTGTGCCGTCGCGAAACGCCAGGCACCGGAAGCCGTCCCATTTCGGCTCGTATTGCCAGGTTGGTCCTATGGGCAGCGCGTCTGCAATGCGCGTCTCCATCGGCGCGTAGCTTGACTCGAGGGGCAGCATCAGGGGCTTGCGTCCTCGCCCAAATCATCCGTGGGATCAGAGGCGGTCTGGCGGCGCGCGGCTGGGAGCGCCTCCCGGCGTACGGTGCCGGCCGGCTCGGATGGATCGAGGCGCAGCTCGGTTTGTGCCGTTGGAAGGGGCTCACCGCCAAGCGCAAGCTGATACATGCAATGTTGGAAACGCAGAAACTGCACCGGCGCGCGCAGGTTGCCCCGCGGAGCACGCGACTGCGCCAGGAGCTCTTCGCGCACCTCGCGTGGCAGATGTGTGGCCGTTCGCCTCCGCAACAGCGACGTGATACGCATGCCGTCACGGGCCAGTACCGCCCGCTCGAGCTCTTCGAGGTAAGCCATGAACCTCGATAACGCATTGCCGCCGCGCCGCGGTCGCCTGCTCTCGTCATCCATGGCCGAGAGCTCTCACGATGCGACTTCTGCGCTGCCACGCCGGGCGCAGCGTCGCCTGATCAAGGTCACCGGCGTCGCTGAGCCGCAACACGCGGGAACTTCCCGGGGGTTGGAGGAGCGCGGCGAGCTGTTGTCGCCGCACGTGCCACGACTCAGTGACGACCGATGTCCTTCCGTCCAGCAGAATGTCGAATACCCGCAGCCCAGCAGGCATTGTTGCAACCCTCACCGCGCGGGATCTCCGTTCGGGCCATAGCGAGCATCCGCGCCAGTGCCGTCATGCACTCTTACGTTTCCGCGCCGATCGCCCGTGTGACCGCTTTGCCGCCGTACGGCCGCCGCGGCTCGCGCCGCGGTGCTTGCCCATCGCGAGACTTTCCTGCAGCCGTGCCATCAAATCCACGACCTGTGTGCTCGCGCGCTCCTCGGGCTCGACGACCTCGATTTTCCTTCCCTTCATCTTGGCGTGGATGATCTTCATGATATTTGCATGATAGTCGTCAGTGTATTTCGACGGGTCGAAGGGCTGCGACAGGTTGGCGACGAGCTGCTCGGCCATGTTGAGCTCTTGCGGACGCACGCCAACGTCTGACGGGAAGCTGAAATCACCCACGTCAACCAGTTCGCCAGCGAAGCGCATGATCTCGAGAACGATGGCGTCGCCCACGGCCTTCACGCCGGCGAGATGCGTGGCATTGGCCCGCATGGTGATCTTGCCGATGCCGACCATGCTCGTGCGGGTGATGGCCTCGCGCAGGAGCGCGTACGTTTTCTCGCCGCCCTTCTGCGGCACGACATAGTATGGCGTTTCGAAGAAGCGCGGATCGATCTCCGCGCCTTTGACGAAGTCCATGATCTCGATCGTCTTCGTCGACTCGATGGCCGCGGCCTGAAAGTCCTCATCGCCGAGTACGACGAACTTGCCCTTCGTGTACTCGTATCCTTTGACGATGTCCTTCCAAGCGACCGCTTCGCCCTCCTTCTGGCAGACGCGCTCGTACTTGATGGGCGAGAGGTCCGCCTTATGAAGCAGGTGGAAGGTCACGCGCTCCTTCACCTGCACCGCCGAGTGCAGTTGCACCGGAATGTTCACGAGGCCAAAGGTGAGTGCTCCAGTCCACAGGGGGCGCATGGGGTCCGTTGCTAGGTGTATGAGCAAGCAGGCAACGACCGTGCTATCAACAGCGAGTCCACACGTCGTGTGGAAAGGCGCGAATTATCGACAAATGTTCGACAGAGTTTGTGCGGCCAATCGGTTACCTGTGGCGCGCCAAATCGCATGCACTTCTGGCATGAAAATGCGCCGCCAAATTGACTCATGGACTAGGCGTGAACGATTGGAGTGAGGTCGTACACATCTGTTTTGATGCACATCTGTCCACAGTGGTTCTCCACAGCGAGGGGCATGGGCTTACCGACGCCTGCAGGCGGAGTTAGCGCGTTATCGACACTAGTCCACATGAGCTATCCACAGCAATACCAACGACTTATGGAAAAGTTTCCTATTGCGCTTTGATCCCGGGTTTTCTAGTATGACCTCCCCGCCACCAACGTTGTGAAATCTCCGCTGTGGCGAGGACCCAATAACCGCTCTCCCCCGGCCATGCATCTCGTCAGCTGCTCCAGCCCCCGCGAACCGCTCGAAGATGCGCCACGGTCGGCGCTCCTCGCGGATCTCACGGAAGGCGAGCAGTGGGATTGCTTCTGGTCATCGCAGTCCGATGCGTATTACGTGCGCTGCACGAAGTCCGGCGGAGAAATGGCCTGGTTCAGGCTCTCCGATGACGACGCACCGTTGACGCGAGTCGCCGAGGCGCGTGTGCTCCCCCTGCGCCCACGGACGCGGATGCAGTTGCCGCTGGCCGTGGTCGTCGCGCAATCTCCGGGTGGTCGCCGCATGCTCGTGGGCAGCGCACGGCGGAACTCCAAGTCATGAGAGAACGCTTAACGACTGCTCTCGGGCATCAGCTCGAGTTGCGCGGTCCGTTGTCTGATGACGCGGCGCGACGCCTCATACAGCCAATCGAAGCTGGCGTCGCGGCGCGGATCACCGCCAGCGGCATCGCGTGCAAGCGTGAAGTGGCTGTAGAGATGCGACTCGACGCGCTCCGGCTCACCATGCAGGCGGAAGAGCAACAGTTCGGTCGCCGCTTCAGTCAGATGGAAGAGCGTGAACATGAAGAAACGCATGCGCGTTTCGTCCGCAGGACCGACGGTGGCGAAGAACTCGAACTCGCGGACCGAGCGATCTTCCCGAATCGACGCGACGAGCTCCATGGCGTGCTCAAGCCCCGACGGTCCGGCTCCGCGGAGCACGTGTATCCACAGCTCGACGACGCGGCGCAGGAGCGCGAGATCCCAGGGCGTTTCGCTTTCGTCTGCGGGAAAGAGGATACCCTGATGCACGCGCAGCCAGTGGCGGAACTCGGTCTGCTTATGTCCGAGCTGCGCGAGGCCCGCAAGCAGCAGGGCGCGATACAGCCCCGCCACACGCTCGTCGGGTTCGACGGGGAGCACCGCGGTGAGGATAAAGGCGCGGTCGGATCCGGCCTCGATATGTGCGGTGCGCTGGGCGTCTTGTTCAGCGGACAGCAGCATCGCCGGAGATGCTGCTCCCTCGAAGTCGAGCCACTCACTCGCTGCGATGACGTACGCGCCGGCGAGTGGGACGACGAATTCGGGCGGTGGCTGGACGTTGTCGATGATCTCACCGCTGCACAGCCGCGCGAGCACCCCCATGCCGTACCGGATGGCGGCGCTGCGATCCTCGTTCGAGACGACCTTCACCGCCCAGTGGCGGTCCAGCGTCTCGAGTGCGTTGGGAACGGTCAGGTGCGACGTAGTCATGATCTGGAAGCGAGCGCCGGTGCGAGCGGTACCGCATCACCTTCGCATATCCCTCTGACGGACGTCGAGTGGATGAGTAACAACTTGCGACTAACTCGGCAACGCAGAGAGCGTGCGACCGTGGTGACGGACCCGGGCACCCGGAGCCCGGCCGTCCCACGGTCTGCGCGTGCGGCGCGGCCGAATGACGCTAGCAGAATGCCATGAGCATCGAACCCAACGCGCGCCGTCGCCTCCAGCTGGTTTGCGCAACAACTCGCGATATCGAATTGGTGAGGGACTTGAGACAGGTACTTGAGGAAGAACCAATGTCCTTCGTTCCGAGTGCTGACTTGCTGCGCGAGATCGCGCTCTGCGATGCGTGCACCCAGGAAGCGCCTCGCGCAGCGCGGGCGGGACTATGTGATGGCCACCGCGCGGCCTGGAACCTGGAAGTGTGCGTGGCGGGATCGTCGGATGTGTCCGAGCAGGCGTCGCTCCAACGTCTCGTCCACGGCGTGTTGTCGTCGCCCGATGGCGGCGCGCAACTCCTTTCGGCGTACGACCGACAGCATCGTGCGCTCCGGCTCGTGCTCGAGGCTCATGCCCGTGGCGCGGTACGTCTGCCGGAGAGCATTGCCGAAACCGTGGAACGCGCCTGCTCCAGTGGGCCGCGCTTTCTCACTGGCGGATCACGTTCCGCCGTTCAACAGGCGAGCTGAACGCTCGCTCACGAGGGCTGGATCATGATTCAGGTCAAGTGCGTCGGTGGGGAGTGCAATGGCGTGACCGTGAAGGTCGAGCCGCAACCCACCAACTACGAAGTGATCGATCCGCGCGATCCGTTACGCCGCGACTACTACATTCTCGAAGTCGGCCAATGGGGCGCGCGTTTAGTACCCGAAGCGACGGCGGAGTGGCGAGGCAGGTACTGAGCACACGTCAAACGTTACCGGCGTTACCGGCCACCGTTTAACCGTTGCCCGGTGATTCACCGGTTGAGGCTGCCGCGTGCTGGGTCAATCGGGGTCACCCGGCCGGCGCCGCGTGACCCCGGCCGGGATGGGACTATGCGTTGGCGCGCGGTTCGCCGTCGGCAGCGGGCGACGCATCTCGCAATGCCTCCACCACCTGCGCGCGCTCGTCGATTTCCGCCGCGGACATCGCGATCGGTACCGGAACGTCCGCGGCCGGATCGCGCGGTTCGCTCATCGCAGGCGTGTCCTGCGCCGCGGTCCGGACCGCGCTTTCCCCGTCCGCTTGCGGGGAGTTGTTCTGGCCTTCGGGTTCGATCCGGTCGTCCCGCTCCTTTGCGTCATTCGCCATGTGATTCCTCCGATGCGTGCCAGCGGTGCACGTGTCGAGCCATGGTCGCGGGGCCGCTTTACGCGCCCGCGTAGCAAATCCCGGCGGCGCGGAGTCGATCGATGGCGCGGGCGAGCACTGGCGGATCGGCAATCAATGAGACACGGAAGAAGTTGTCGCCTCCAGGACCAAAAGCATTGCCGGGTGTGACGACGACACCCGCTCGGTCGATGAGATGCTTGGTCCACTCCTGTGCGGCGAACCCGGCGGGAATCGGCAGCCAGACGAACATCGTTCCGTGTGGCGCCTCCGAGCACCATCCCAGCGTGCGGAATCCTTCGAGGATCGCGTCACGGCGCTCGCGATACCGCGCGACCACCGGCTTTTCCAACTCCTCGACGTGATCGAGCGCGAACGCGGCACCGGCCTGCACCGCGGCCGGCGTGCCATACCCCATGTTCGTTCGGACCGCGAGCAGCGCGTCGATCAAGTCCCGTCCGCCCACGGCAAATCCGATGCGGGACCCGGCCATGTTGAACGTCTTGGAGAAGGAATGAAACTCGATCGTCACGTCTTTCGCACCAGGTACCTGCAGGGCGCTGGGTGCCACGCGTCCGTCGAACGTCAGCTCGCTGTAGGCGAGATCGGAGATGAGCAGGATGCCATGCTTGCGGCAGAGCGTGACCGCCTGCTCGAATAGCCCGATTGGCGCCACCGTGCCCGTTGGGTTGTGCGGGTAGTTGAGCGCCATCAACCGAGCCTCGCTGAGTATTTCGGCCGGAATGGCGTTGAAGTCGGGCAGAAACCCATGCTCGGCGATGAGCGGCATGAGGTGTGTGCGTCCGCCGACGAGTCCGGTCGCGCGGCCGTGCACCGGATAGTAGATGCTGGGCACGAGCGAGATCGTCGATTCGTCCGCGAAGGCAATGGTGGCGTGCGCAATGCCTTCCTTTGCGCCACTCAGGCAGAGCACTTCGTGGTCTGCGTCGACATGCACCCCGAAGCGGCGTTGCATGAACGACGCGGCGGCGCGGCGAAACTCCTCGGTCCCGCGGAACGGGGGGTACCCATGCGTGCGCGGATCGGTGTATGCCGCAGTGATGACGTCGACGATCGGCGTCGGCGTCGGCTGATCCGGGTTCCCCATTCCCAAATCGAGTAGGTCAATTCCGCGTGCACGGGCGTCGGCCTTGATTTCGTCGAGCCAGGCGAACACGTAGGTCGGCAAATCAGTCAGGCGGCGCGTTGGGACCAAGCGGGCCGAGCGGAGCGTCTGAGGTGCGGTGGAATCGGGTGTGGTCAACATGGTCATGAAAGCTAGACAATGGAACCGCGCGGCGGCTTGCATGGTACACTTAGATGATTATCTATGTATCACACTATCGTGGGGTGGAACCGCCGTGGATGTCGAGCAGTTCCAACGAATCGCGAAAGCGCTGGCCGACCCGCGCCGCTTTGAGATTCTCGAGCACATTGCCAGGCAATCGGAAATGGGTTGTCAGCGTTTGTGCGGGTGTTTTCCGGTCAGGCAGGCGACTATTTCGCACCATCTGAAGGAGTTGGCAAGCGCCGGTCTCGTGGAGTCACGGCGCGACGGACAATTCGTGTACTACCGGACGCGTCCGGCAGTGCTCGATCAATATATGGATCAACTGCGGCGCCGTTTGGTGCCGGGGGCGAGCGATGTACATGACGAACGACGATCGCGACCTGTTGGACCTCTACATCGAGGAACTGCGCGGCGAACCGGTGCTGACCGCCCAGGCGCAGAAGGAACTGGCGCGCGACATGCGCCGCGCCAGGACGGACGAGATTCGTGAGCGCGCGCGATCCGAGCTGATCCGCGCGAATCTTCGGTTCGCCTTCTCTGTGGCCAAGCAGTACCAGAATCGCGGGGTACCGCTCGGCGATTTGGTCAGCGAGGCGAACGCTGGTCTCGTGCGCGCCGCGGACAAGTACGATCCTGACGTGGGAGTCAACTTCATCAGTTATGCGGTCTGGTGGATCCGTCAGGCGCTGCACTCTGCCGTTCAGCGACAAAGTCGTACCGTACAAGTTCCGCTCAACCGCGCCGCCGACCTCTCCCGCGTGTCACGAGCACAGGAAGTGCTTCGCCAGAAGCTGTCGCGCGAGCCGTACGAGGAGGAGATCGCCAGCGTGGCCAACCTATCGATCGATGTGACGCGCGGCCTGGTCGCGCTGCTGCAACCCGTGCGTTCGCTCGACGAGCCCGCGTCGGCGGACCGGGGGCGGACCCTCGGTGAGACGCTGGTGCTCGATCGGAACGAGGAAGACGACGCGTTGCCTGGCGGCATTGAGACCGACTCGCGGCGTGAGGCCATCGCCCGCGCCCTCGAGGTGCTGTCACCGCGCGATCGCCTCGTGCTGACGCTGTACTTCGGCCTCGAGGGCAATCGCCCGATGACGCTTCAGGAGATCGCGCGTGAACTGAATGTGACGCGCGAACGTGTGCGACAACTCCGCGATCGCGCCCTCAAGCGCCTGCGCGAGAGCGATACGGCAGACGTGCTCAAGGATGGGATGGCTGCGTAAGTGAGAGCGTAGGGAGGTCGTGAATGAACGAGAAGAAGAACACCGAGGTTGCCACACTCGGCGGCGGCTGTTTCTGGTGTCTCGATGCGGTCTTCCGCATGTTGCGCGGCGTGGAGCAGGTCGAGTCGGGTTACGCGGGCGGTCAGTATCTCGACCCGACGTACAGCGACGTCTGCGCCGGTGTGACGGGCCATGCTGAAGTCGTGCAGGTCACCTTCGATCCGTCCGTGATCTCGTTCCGAGATCTGCTCGGCGTCTTCTTCACCGCGCATGACCCTACGACACGCGATCGGCAGGGGTCCGATGTCGGCACGCAGTATCGCTCGGCCATCTTCTACCATTCGCCTGAGCAGCTCGAGGTGGCCAGGCAAATGATCGACGAGCTCAACCGCAACAAGGTCTGGGATAGTCCGATCGTTACACAGCTCGCGCCGATGACCACGTTCTATCCCGGCGAGCGGTACCATCAGAACTATTATGGCCAGAACCAGGAGCAGCCTTACTGCCAGATCGTCATCGCACCAAAAGTTGCGAAAATCCGAAAGGCGTATTTTGATCGGTTGGCGGTGCCATAGCCTACAGACTGCTGGGTCCGCTGGCCGGTTTGTGCAGCTTCGCTGGATCCCGTCGTGACGCGGGCAGTACATTGAGCGTCGATTTAGTGACACGCGTCACGCACGTCCCTCCCGGGCCAAGTCCCCAGCGTCGTCCTGAATTCTCTCAACATGCTGCTACCGCTGTTCAGCGCCTTGCTGCTCGTCGCCTCGGGCGATTCCGCGAAGATGCTCGCGCCAGGAGTCTCGCCGACCATTCGCCGAACTCCGGTGGTGGGAATCAAGGGCAGGATCATTGCCGACAGCATCGTCGTTGAGAAAGAGAAACACACGCTCACGCTGTATCAGCTTGGTGTGCCCGTCCGCACGTTCCAGGTGGCACTTGGCAAAGAGCCAAAGGGCGACAAGATCCGCATTGGTGATGGACGCACGCCGGAAGGCCTGTTTCACATCGACTCGCGCAACGCGGCGAGCAAGTATCATATGTCGCTGCACATCTCGTATCCGGACGTGCCGCACCAGCGGCGCGCCCACGCGTTGGGGTTCGCGCCGGGCGGTGACATCATGATCCATGGTCTGCCGCCTGCTTACGCTGACCTTGGTGCCGCACACCGCGAGTTCGACTGGACCGAGGGCTGCATTGCCGTCACCGACGCCGAGATTGAGGAAATCTGGCGCATGGTCCCGAACGGCGCGCCGATTCAGATCAAGCCGTAACCGGTTCGCTCGTGCGCCTCTCCATCCTGTTCTGGAGCACGATTTCGGGCGTGATCCTCGGGCTATTTCTTGACGCCACCCTCGTCGGGGTGGCGTTGCTCGTTGGAACCGTGCTCCCCGGCCTTGGCGGACGCTTGCATCAGCGATGGATCCTCGCGTCGGCCATCGTGGTGCTTGCGCTGATCCCGCTCACGTTTGCGGTGCTCGGCTACCTCGAGGGCGAACTCAAATCGGTATAGCGGCCGAGTGTGTTCTGCACGCCGGACAATGATAGGGAAATGCACGAAGGGCCACTGTACATCGTGTACGTTGGTCCTTTGTTTCTCCCGTCACTGGGGCGCCAGGATTCGAACCTGGAACATCCTGATTAACAGTCAGGTGGTCTGCCAATTGACCTACGCCCCATCGAATGTTCCTGCCACGTCACGAGCAACAAAAAGGCCCGCCGATGCTCTGGCGGGCCGCGTGTGTTGATGACGAACGCGCGCGCTAGCCAGGGCTCCTCGAGGAGTCCGGATTATTCGTGCGATGGCGGTTACTGGCCTGTGTCGTCATGAAATTCAACCTAGAGTCGGGGGCTCGATTCAGTCAATGGCCGTTGCCACTCACGTGACGTGCGACACGGTTGTCGCGTCGCCTTGGCGGCACGTAACGCCAATCACAGATCGGTGCTCATCCGATCGATGTGCCGCCGTTCAGCCCGGCGCCGGTCGGAGGGCGGTAGCTCGCCGATCGTGTCGTCCGCCGGGTGATCGGAACTGCGCGCGTTATCAGCGATCGTTGGCCGGTCGACGATGACCTCATCATCGGTCTTCGGGTATCGTGCGACGCGAGAACCATCCGCCGGGTCGGTGCGATTGATCGATACCTGGCGTGGCAGCTCCGAAGCGGGGAGATCGGCAGAATCCATCAGAATGACTCGGCGCTCGCGATCGATGTGCACCACCCGAATCGGCACGTAGGTATGTTGCGTGCCTTCCGGCAGATCGACATCGAGCATGACGACGTCGCCGGCGTCCGTGTCAATGAGCAGGTCCTTGACGGTGCCGAGCTGGCGGTTACTTACCGTTCGCACCTCCCAATCGCGGATATCCGGCTCACCGTCCGATACTTTCCATGAACCGAGCGTGCTGAGAGGGACCAGCTTCTCGCGTGCGCGTACGTACGGGCCGACGCCTGCGGCGTCGCGCGATTCACGATCGTTGGTGTCCATGAATGCTTCAACCCCTCGGCCGGTCGAAACCTTATGTTGGTTCAGCCGTTCCGATAATAGAAGAAATAGTAGGCAAGTGCCGCGGCCACGATGAGCACGAGCAGGATCCAGAGCCACGCTGTGCTTCGGCGTTTTGGCTCGACGCGAATTTCGGCCATGCAGGTCTCCAGCGGGTGATCCCGAAGGGTGCCGCCTCAACGTCGCTGGTGCGTGCAAATCGGGCGCCAGCGTGAACCGTTTGACGACCGGACACGTTTGATTTCTGGCGGAAGGGTTTTTGAAAGGAGGCTCGATGCTACGCCGTGCTGTGCTCGCCATTTTCCTGTCAGTTGTGCCCGCGGGCGCCCAACTCGCCCAACCGGACACAGCCTCGCGCTGGGTGGATACGATTCTCGCCCCCTACGCAGTGGCTCGTGCACCGGGCTGTGCCGTTGGCGTGTCGCGAAACGGCTCACTAACGTTCGCCAAGGGCTACGGCGTGGCGGATCTCGAGCACGACGTGGCGATCACGCCGGAGACGCGCTTCTACATCGCCTCTCTCTCCAAGCAGTTCACGGCGATGAGCATCGTGCTTCTGGCGCAGGACCGACGGCTGTCGCTCGATGATTCCGTTCGCAAGTGGGTGCCGGAAGTCCCGTCCTTCGGTCGGACGATCACGTTGCGCCAGTTACTGAATCACACCAGCGGCCTACGCGACTATTTCACGCTGCTCGGCGTTTCGGGTTGGCCGAGCGACGGACAACTCACGGAACAACAATTTCTTTCGCTCGTCGCGCGCCAGAAGACGCTCAATTTTGTGCCTGGCGACGAGTTCCTGTATAGCAATACGGGGTACGCGCTGCTCGCCATCGTCGTGCAGCGCGCGTCGGGAACTTCGCTCCGTGAGTTCGCCGCGGAACGCATTTTCAAGCCGCTGGGCATGACGCACACGGAGTTCCGCGATGACCATACGACGCTGATCCCGCAGCGTGCACTTGGCTACCAACCAACCGGCGGGACGTATCACCTCAATCAGCCGGAGTTCGACGTCGTCGGCGATGGCGGTGCGTATTCCACCGTCGTCGACCTCGCCAAATGGGACGCGAACTTCAGCAGCGGCAAGGTCGGCGGAAAGTCCGGCATCGCGACCATGGAGACGCCAGGCCGATTGAATGACGGGCAGCCCGTGCCGTATGCGCTCGGTATCATGATCGGGCGCTACCGTGGGCTCAAGACGTATTCACACGGCGGCGCCTACGGCGGGTACCGCAGCTCGCTGGTCCGGTTTCCGGACCGCAACATCAGCGTGATCACGCTCTGCAATACGTCGAATGCGCCGTCGGAGCTCGCCGAGCAGGTCGCGAGCGTCGTCCTCGGGCTCGCGGCGCAACCGGCGAGCGTTTCGACGATTGACCTATCGAGCGGTCTGGCCTCGTTCGGCGCGTTGTCGACGCCGTTCGATTCCACCGTTGTGCGTCGGAGCAGTGACTTGCTCGAGCCGATCGCCGGACGATACTACAGCGACGAACTCGATCTGCCCGTGACGATCGTCGCCCGGGCTGGCGGTCTGGTGTTCCAACGCCCGAACGCCGCCCCGATTCGATTCATAGCGTTCACCGACGACCTGTTCACCAACGGCGAACAAATGCTGTTGCGTGTCGAACGCGACGAACACGGCGGAGTCACTGGATTTGCATTGACGATCAACCGCGTACGCGATCTGGAGTTTCAGCGGCGGTAGACCGCTGCGCGACCTCACGTTCCGCGGGGCTTCGCCCTCCGGGTCGGCGTCGCAGTCAGCGGATCTACTGGCCACTCGTGCTTTGGGTATCGCCCGCGCAGCTCTTTTCGCACGTCGAAGTAGCTCGTGCGCCAGAAGCCGGCGAGGTCCTGGGTGACCTGCACCGGACGATGCGCTGGCGACAGGAGATGCATGGTCACCGGGACGCGTCCGCGCACGAGGCGCGGTGATTCGGCGAGACCGAACACCTCCTGGATGCGTACGGCAAGCACCGGTGCGGCGGGATTCGAGTAGTCGAGCGGGATGCGGGAGCCTGTTGGCACTTCGAGGTGCGTGGGGGCCAGCTCATCGAGCGCGGCGCGCTGCCGCCAGTTGAGCAGACCGGCCAGTGCCGTGGCGAGATCGGCCCGCTCGACATCGGCCAGGCGCTGCACGCCTGTTAACGCGGGGGCAAGCCACTCGTCGAGCCGCGCCGTGAGCGCCTCATCGGAGACGTCCGGCCAGTCAGAGTCATGCCGCGCCACGAAAGCGAGTCGCGCGCGGAAACGACGGGCGGCTTCGCTCCAGGGCAGTGCGCCCATTCCTCGACGGCGGAGCTCCGTCACGAGTGCAATACACACTCGCTCGGGATCGGGATTTTCGAGCGCAATCTCGCGCAGCACAATGGCGCCGAGTCGCTCGCGGCGCCACGCGACGACAGACGACGACGTGTCGTCGAATTCGATGACGTCGTCGCGTTCGATCTGCTCGGCAAATTGATCCCTGATCTCATGAATGCTGATCGCCGCGGCGAGAAAGATGCGGCTCTCGGGCTTCCGGTCATCGAGCTCCGCGGCGACGACGTAGGGTGCAATGGCGAGAGACTGTGCCCCGAGCAGCTCAGCGCCGCGCCCATTACGCAGCAGGTACCGCGGGCGATCGCCTGGACGGCGCTGTGCGATGCGATCGGGATACGCGAGGGCGAGCAGCGTTCCCAAAGCATCAGTGGGCGGCGCAGACTGGTTCCGAACGCCGAGATGGCGCGCCAGGCGATCGGATTCCGCGCGCACGCGCCGAAGGGCATCGCGATCGATCTCCGCGGCACCCGGAAGCACGGCCCGTGGTTCGTGGCGGCGTATGGCCTCGATACGCAGTGCGATGTCGGCATCGATTGGGGTGGCAGTTCCACGAAAGACATCTCGCTCCGAGAGGAGCGCGGCGAGGTCGCATCCCAGCGTCCCGGCGTCGAGTTTCCGCGTGTGCAGCAGCATATGGGCCAGGCGCGGGTGGAGCGGCAGCTCGCTCATGTCGCGTCCATGTCGCGTGAGCTGTTTCCCCCCATCAATGGCATCCAACTCGCGCAGCAATTCGGTCGCGTGCGCCATGGCGGCGGGCGCTGGAGGATCGATCCACGCCAGCTCCGCCGGATCTGTCACGCCTGCGGCCGCCAAGTCGAGCACTAGCGGCGCGAGATCGGCGCTGGTGATTTCCGGCGGGGAATGCGGGAGCTGATGATGATTCTCATGTTCCGGCCAGAGCCGGTAGCACACGCCCGGCCCGAGCCGGCCGGCGCGGCCTCGCCGCTGCTCGGCTGACGCACGTGATACGCGCACCGTTTCCAGTCGCGTCATGCCGGTGCGCGGCGAGAAGCGCGGCTGACGCGACCACCCAGAGTCGATGACGATACGCACGCCTTCAATCGTCAGACTGGTTTCGGCAATCGACGTGGAGAGTACGATCTTGCGATGCCCATTCCGGTCTGGCCGAATGGCGCGGTCCTGTGCCTCATACGGCATGGCGCCGTAGAGTGGCAGCACCGCGGCGCCGCCGAGCTCGCGGTTGCCGAGCATCGCCTCGACACGCCGGATCTCGCCGGCACCGGGCAGAAAGACGAGCACGTCGCCGTCGTCACGCCGCACGGCATCGACCACCGCAGCCGCCACCGTCGCTTCGAGGCGCGCATCGGCTCTCGGTTCGACGTAGCGTGTCTCCACCGGGTACATACGCCCTTCGCTCGTGATGATCGGCGCATTGCCCAGCAGGCGCGACACGGCCGCGCCGTCCAGCGTGGCGGACATCGCGATAATCCGCAGATCGTCGCGTACGAGTCGTTGTGTGTGCAGCGTCAGCGCCAGGCCGAGATCGGCGTCGAGGCTCCGCTCGTGAAATTCGTCGAAGAAGACGGCGCCGACACCGTCGAGCGTTGGATCCCGGTGCAAGCGCCGAGTGAGAATGCCCTCAGTGACGACTTCAATGCGCGTGGCAGCGCCAATGCGGCTCTCGCCGCGCATCCGATAGCCGATTGTCTCTCCGACACGCTCGTTGCGCAGCTCGGCCATGCGGTGCGCGGCAGCCCGCGTGGCGAGACGTCGCGGCTCGAGTACCAGCACGGTGCGGCCGTCGAGCCACCGTTCGCCAAGGAGAGCGGGTGGCACGAGCGTCGTCTTCCCTGCGCCAGGTGGTGCCTGGAGCACCAATGTGCGAGCGGAGGCGAGCGTCTGCCGTATTTGCGGAAGGACGAGCTCCACCGGGAGTTTTGTCATGGTGGCCTCGTAGCACCGCGTCTTCGGTCCTGCGTTGTGCTGAGAGGCTCAGGATTTCACGATGATGAGGAATTTCGACGGCTCCCAGAAGCGCTCGGGCTGCTCGACACGGATGCCGCCGGAGATCTGCCCGTCCTTGGCGGCGAACGGCGACGCGTACGCCGGGTTCTGCCGCGTGAAGATCGTGTATTCACCGGCGGGGAAGGTGATCGTACGATCGCGGAGCCGGTCGATTCTGGTGAACTTGCTCGGGTCCAGGTCACGCGCCGCAGACACTGCCCGGCCGCCGAGCAGCAAGAATCGCTTGTGCCCTTCCTCCACCAGCACGCCCTGCTTCACGAGTTCGTCCTTCGTGCCGATCACGTAATACGCCGCATTCTTCTCGGTCGTGAGCTGGCCCACCGTGACATTGAGCGCCGACTTTTCGCCGGCCAATTTCACGTTCTCCTTCGTGACCGTGTCAACTTTGAAATTCAATGCGGCAATCTGGCTGTTCTGCTTGGCGATCGTCGCTTCGTACTCCGCTTTCTGTTGCTCCACGGTCTGGCGGATGTCGGCGATCGTCTTTTCATAAGCGGCGACCTGCGCGACGAGCGCGGAATCGTGCTTCGAGAGGCTCTTCGCGCGAACCCTGAGCGACGCGACCCGCGACTCACTCGAGTCGAGGCGTGCTACGAGCTCACGGATGTGAGCGACGACCGACGCGCGCTCCTCCTTGATCGCGTTGATGTCCGATTCGGCCGATAGTTTGGTCGTCAGCTTGACCGGCTGATGTGACTTCAACTTGACCATCTCGCTGTTGAGGTCGTTCACAAACTGCGTGGACGTCATCACCTCGCCCAGTAGATCGTTCTTGATCGATACGAGCGAGTCCGTCCTCAGCGAGTCGGCATGCGCGAGCGACCGAAGCTGTTCCTTGGCCTTCGTGTCGCAGGCGGCGAGAAGTATGACGGCCGGAAGGAAATAGCGAAGGCGTGGGAGGCGCATAGGTCGTTCAGATCTAGGAAAAAGGAGCCATTCAGCGGATATGTCCCGCGGGGAGGGAGTATAGCAGTTTGATCGTGCTACGGTCGGGCACGCTAAGGCTATCCACCCGCACCAGGGGCGCCATGATGTCGTTCGCATCGGTACTGTGGCTGAGTCCCAGCGCATGCCCCACTTCGTGTAGAGCGATCGCCCGCATGCCCCGCGCATCGAGCGGATGACCATCGCTGAGATGCGTGGCCAGGGTGATGTCGCTGTTCAGCAGCCATCCTCCCCTGTCGGTACGCCACGTGGTAGACCCTGTCTTGTGGTCGAGATGATCCGTCCAGCGAATGCGAACGTCGGCGTCGCGCGCTGAACCAACGTAGAGGAAGCGGACCGGGATGCCTGTCTCGGCCCACGCGCTGAACGCCGCCCGCACGACGGCTGGGAAATGCGACTGCACCCCCGTCATCGCAGACGACGAGTCGATCCAAATGTGCAATGGCCGGCGCACGTGATCGCTCCATCGCTCGATGGTCGAATCGCGATCGACCAGAATGCGGTCGATGTACGTGCCCGGGGCTGCGGAGAGGACGTCTTCGAGGAGAGCGCGAGGGGCGAAAGCCGCACTCAGGATGCCGTCGCGTGTGGATGGACGGAAGGGCGCACAATTCATGAGGCCCATCAGGGCCAGGCCCGCGAGTCCGGCGGCAAGCACGCGCCCCAGGGAGGGGAAAGGGCGACGATCCAGCATGGTACTACAGGGAGGGAGGGAGGGAGGGCGGACGTCCGAGGAGGGTAGCTTGAAATGCTACCCTCGGGACTGTACGAGGTTCAGACGAATCAGGAGGGGAACAGGCAACGCGGGCCGGCCCGGTTACTGGAATAGCCGAGCCGGCCAGCCGCTAGCGATTCAGCGCTGCCCAAATAAGGGGATACGTCGCCACCGATTGTCCGCGGTACTGAGGCCGGAATCCGTACAACACCACATGCCCTCGGCCTCGCTTTACGTCCACGAGCGCCGCTTTGCCGTTGAGCTTGGATCCGCCAAGCAGCCAACCCGACAACAGCGGATTGCCGGTCGCTTGGTAGCTGGCGACGGCGGTCGCCTGGGTGGAATCGGTGATGTCGAATGCCGGCCCATTCTCGAACCAGACTGCCGGAATGGTCGCGGTCATACCACGCGTCAGAGGGTGATCGCGTTTCAAGTTGATCCCGAGGATCGATCCTGGTGCATAGAAATCAGTGTTGCGAATGCCGGCGAGGACGTTCTTGACCGGCAGCTTGAGTCCGGTAGCGATCGCGGCTGAGGTGCCGTTGAATGCGAGAATGGTCCCGCCGTTCGACGCGAACGCATCGAGCGCCGGAAACACGTCCGTTGCCGGAACGCCGCCGCGCCCGCCGCGCCCGCCACCCGCGCTGATGACGCCATCAGAAAGCACGATGGCGTCGAAACGATCGTTGAGCGATCCGGCCGCGACGTCTTTCTCCGTGATGACGGCGAATGGGACGTGGTACAGGTCCAGCAGCCACCGCGTCCAGCCTTCGTCGATTGGCTCGGTGGCGCTCGGACGGTAGACAGCAATGCGTTTCGATTTGCCGCCGAACGGCGACGGATAGGTCAACTCGCCGAGCGGCTTGATCGGTGCGCCCGCGGTCGGTGCCGCACCCATCACGTGGGCGACGTCGACGCCGAACAACAGCGGGAGCGTGTGGGCGGTCACGTCGTACGGACGTTTGGGCGGCCCACCCGGATAGTCGAACAGATCCGGATACTGCTGTCGTTCGAGCAGCGTCTTGGCATAGCTGCCGAATGGCTGTTTCGTGAGTACGACGTAGCTGCCTGTCGGATACGTCTTGGCGTCGACGGTGACTGGAGCGGTCGACTCGCGGATCTCGACTTGTCCGTGCTGCAATGTCCAGAGGAGACGTCGAGTGGCTTGCGAGTCAGGCTGCGTCTTTGGAATCACGATGGCCGACGGCCAGGGATCGCGTCCCCATGCGGGTAGGGCGCCGAGCGCGCGATCGCCTTGCTTGGCGTATCCCTCGAGCCACGCACGGCGGTCGAGCGCGGCGTCGAGAAAGAGCGCCCAACTCGCCGCGGTCTGGTATCGGACGATGTCGCCGTACGACCAGTGTCCACCCGTCCAGAGTGACGGAAAATTCCACGAAACGATCTTCGCGTCGTAGCCGCGGCCGGTGCCGAGTTGATCGAATGGAATATCGATCGCCGTTGCCAGTCGGGCGCTCGCGGTTTCGGTGAGCAGGCGCGCGCCGCGATGGTAGAGGGAGTATTGCCGCGCGGGCGACCACTGGTCGTACGCCGCGTTGCTGGCAATGCCGGTGAAGCCCTGGTTGGTCATGCGCCAGACCATCGCCATGCCAAGCCCGTTCGTCGCCGCGGTGAGGATCGGGTCGATGTTCGGCTCGACTGGATCCATATACGGTGGAATGAATATGCGTCCGGCGTTCGACCCCTGCTGGTGGATGTCGTTGACGATCTGCGGGTCCCAAGGCGTGTATAGCGAGTCTACGGTGTAGCGCGTTTCCGGCTGCGTGAATGCGTACCAGTCGCGATTATCGTCATGTCCCACGTACTTGTGATACAGCTCTGGCGGATCGCGGCCCTCGTTCGGCGTGCCGAGCGTGGAGCGGTAGTAGTCGCCGACGATGTCGACGCCGTCGGGGTTCTGCGACGGCACCAGCATGATGATGGTGTTGGCGAGAATCTCGCGCGCCTCTGGGTCCTGGGCTCGTGCCAGACGATCGGCGAGAACGATGGGCGTGGTAAATCCGCCCGATTCATTCGAGTGGATGGCCGACGTGACGAGAATGATGTTCTTCCCCTCGTCGATCAGTCGCCGCCGTTCGCCAGGTGCCTGCAGGCGCGGATCCATGAGCTTCCGCTGGATCTGCCGGTAGTGGTCGAGATTGGCCAGCGTCGCGGAGTCGGAGATGAACGCGACGATGAACGGCCGCCCGAGCGTAGTCTTGCCGAGCGTTCGCACGCTTACGCGCGGGCTTGCCTTGTCGAGGGCTGTGAAATAGTCGACGATCTGCTTCCAACTCGGCAGATGGCGGTCGGCGCCCGGCTCGAATCCGAGGATGGAAGACGGCGTGGGAACGGTGCGCTGCGCCTGTGCGGTCAGCGGGAGCAGGACGACGGCGCACAGGGCGGCGGCGCGTGTGATGGGCGAGCGAATGGTCATTAGCCTGTTTGCAGTTGGGACTGCGTAGACGTTACCGACCGTGCAGACCTGCCGGAAGACGTGCTTTCGTACGCCACAGCCTCTAGCGATACCGACTACCCGGTCCGCAGTTTTGTGAAGCTCGATTTCGCGACGCGTTCCGTCGCATTCCCCTCTGTTCGAGGTCGATTCATGCGTGTTCGCTCTTCTGCCGGAATAATCGCCGTGATGCTCGGCGTCGCCGGCGCGCTGCAGGCCCAAGCGCGGCCGGTTGCTCTATCCGCTGTCGACACGATGCTGTTGCACGGTCTCCGATTTCGCGTGGTCGGTCCGCCGCGCGGCGGACGTGTCACCACCGTGACGGGCGTTCCGTCTCAACCCCGTACGTTCTACATGGGCGTGGCCAGTGGCGGGCTGTTCCGGACGACGGATGCAGGCGCTTCCTGGTTGCCCCTCACCGATGGGAAGGTGCCGCTCGGGTCCACGGGTTCGGTGGCCGTTTCCGAGTCCGATCCGAATACCATTTATCTGGGCACCGGCTCGGACGACATTCGAAGCAACGTGTCGACCGGCCGCGGTATCTATAAGTCCACCGACGCTGGGAAGACGTGGAGCTTTGCCGGGTTGTACGACGCTGGTCAGATCGGGGCGTTGCGTATTCACCCCACGAATCCGAACGTCGCCTGGGTAGCGGCAATCGGCGACGCGTTCAAGCCGAACGCCGAGCGCGGTGTTTACAAGACCATCGACGGCGGCAAGAGTTGGCACAAGGTGCTGTTCGTATCGGATAGCATCGGTGCGGCGGACGTTGAGCTGAACCCGACGGATCCCAATGTCGTATATGCGTGGATGTGGCGCGGTGAGCGGAGACCGTGGACGATCATCAGCGGCGCGCCGGACCGGAGTGGCGTCGGATTTTACAAGAGCACCGACGGCGGCGAACACTTTACCAAGATCACGAATGGTCTGCCCACGGAGTTGGTGGGCAAGGCGAACATCGCCGTGTCCGCGGCGAACCCGAATCGCGTGTATGCGCTCGTGGAGGCGAAGCCGGGCGGTGGCCTCTATCGGTCGGAAGATCAGGGGCAGTCGTGGAAACAGGTCAGCAGTAATCCGCAGTTGATCGCACGTCCGTTCTACTACGTCGCCCTCGGCGTCGATCCAACGAACGCCGATGTCGTGTATGCGGGCGCGGAGAACTTCTTCAAATCGACGGACGGCGGTGCGAACTGGACTACGATGCGTACGCCGCATGGCGACAATCACGACATCTGGATCAATCCGAAGGACGGCAAGATCATGATCCAGTCGAACGACGGGGGCGCCAACGTCTCGCAGGACGGTGGTCGCACCTGGTCGACGCAGATGAACCAGCCGACCGCCGAGATCTATGGCGTATGGCCCGACGAGCAGTTCCCGTATCGCCTGTATGGCGCGCAGCAGGACGCGAGCACGGTGATCGTGCCGAGCATGCCGGTGCCGGGAAGCACCGAAGCGTTCGAGACCGGACCGGGTTGCGAAACCGGCCCGATCATTCCGCATCCGAAGGACTCACGCGTGGTGTACGGCGCGTGTAAAGGACAGTTCAGCCGCATGTTCATGAACACGCGCCAGGAGCAGAACTATTGGGTGGGTGCGCAGTCGCTCTACGGCAACGACGCTAAGGATCTGATCTTCCGCTTCCAGCGCGTGTCACCGATGGAAGTCTCGCAGCATGACACGAGCGTGGTGTACTACGGCTCCCAGTTCTTGCACCGCTCGCGCGACGGCGGCGTGACGTGGGAGAAGATCTCCCCCGATCTCACCGCGCATCCTGCCTGCTGCCAGGGCGGCAGCGGAGAGCCGATCACGCGTGACGTCACCGGCGAGGAGTTCTACAGCACGCTCTACGCGATCAGCGAATCGAAGCTCGAGCCGGGCGTCATCTGGACGGGCTCGAACGACGGTCCGTTCTTCATCACGCGTGACAACGGCAAGACCTGGAAGAACATCACCCCCAAGGAGCTGCCGAGCGGCGGCCGCGTGCAATACATCGAGACGTCGCCGCACCGCAAGGGATCGGCGTACTACGCGGTCTACCGGTATCTGCTCGGGGATTATGAGCCTTATATCTACAAAACCGATAATTATGGCGAGAGCTGGACGCGGCTGACCTCAGGAAAGAATGGCATTCCCGCCGACTGGCCGACGCGGGTGGTGCGCGAGGATCCAACGCGCGAAGGGCTCCTCTACGCCGGTACGGAATTCGGAATGTTCGTATCATTCGACAACGGTACGCACTGGCAGCCGTTCGATCTGAATCTGCCGAACGTACCGATTACCGACATCAAGGTGTACCACAACGACCTCATCGTCTCGACGCAGGGCCGCTCGATGTGGATCATCGATGATATCACGCCGCTCCAGCAGATCGGGGCGCAGACGGCGTCCAGTGCCGCGGTGTTGTTCAAGCCGCGGGAAGCGATCCGTGCGCGGCTCGGCGGCGGGCGGGGTGGGGCTGGCGGTGGCGGTGGTGCGGCGACCGCTGGTCAAGCGCAGTTTCCGCAGTACGGCGCGACGATCAACTACTACCTGGGCCGCGGAGCGAGCGGGCCGGTGACGATCGACATTCTGGACGCTGCGGGTAAGACGGTGCGCAGCTATTCGAGTGAGGCGGCTCCGACGGTCGCAGGGGCCGCTGATGCTCCGGCCGCGAACGCGGATGACGAGGCGCCAGTGTTCCGTCGCGCTGCGCCCCGCGTGCGGTTGGCGAGCACCCCAGGCATGAACCGGCTGACGTGGGATTTCAACGATGCCGGTGGCCTGATGTTGCCGCCCGGCACGTACCGTGTGAAGATGACTGCCGGCACCTGGAGCGGTACACAGCCACTCACGCTCCGCATCGATCCGCGGCTGGCGCCGGACCATGTCACGGCAGCGGACCTGCGTGAGCAATACGATCACAACGTCCGCATGCGTGACATGGTTGCCGAGGTGGGCCGCGTCGCCACCCGCGTGCGGCAATCTCGTACCAAACTGCAGAGCTCGAATGACGCGCAGGCGACGGCTGTGCGGGCGATCTCCACGACGCTGTTCGGTGCCGGCGAAGGAATCCGCTACGGACAGCCGGGTCTGCAGACGCAGATCACGTATCTCTCGGGGATGACGACGCGTGCTGATCAGCGCATTGGCCGCGACGCAATCGCCCGGCATCAGACATTGCGGAAGGAGCTCGACGCGCTCGAGGCGCGAGTGAATCAGGTACTCGGGGCGGAGAAGTAAGAGACGTCAGACGGGAGACGTAGGACATGAGAGATGTAAGAATTGGCCGGAGCGACTGCGTCGCTCCGGCCAATTCTCTTTATCTCGCGTCCAACGTCGCACGTCTTCTGTCCAATCACCAAACTCGCAAGTACCGTTCTTTCAGCAACGTGTGCCGCAAATCCGCAACCGTCCACTCATGCTCCACCTTGATGCGCCGCAGGCCGAGCGGATCAACGAGGCGCGAGTTCATGCGTCCCTTGCCACGCACGCCGGCGACGTACCCAGCGCGGCGCGCCAGGTCTCGAACGGCGCGGCTCTGGTTGCTGAACGGATAGGCGATCACGTCCACCTCGCGACCAAGCAGCGCGGCGAGTGCGAGGCGGGATCGTGTCAACTCGTCGAGCGCGCCTGCGGGGTCGATCTTCGCCAACGCGGGGTGCGTGACGCTGTGCGACCCGAAATGCACGCCCTCGTCTTGCAGCGCCCGAATGCGGTCGGCGTCGAGCAAACGTTCTTGACGCTCGTCGATGTCCCATGCGTTCGTGCCGCCGATCTGGCCGGCCACGAGAAACACCGTTGCGTCCAGGCCCCGGGCGCGCAGGGCCGGCCAGGCGTTGCGTTCGAAGCAGGTGTAGCCGTCGTCGAACGTGACGATCAGTGGCTTGTCTGGCAGTGACGACAGACGTCTGGCTCGGTAGTCGAGCCACTGCGCGAAAGTGATCGTGTGGTACCCCCACGACACGAGCGCGTCCAGTTGACGCTCGAAATTGCCGGGAGTGACGTAATTGCCCGGATAGCGAACGCCTGCACCGAGCTCATCGACCTTGTGGTACATGAGGATCGTGAGCTTCATGTCCGCGACGACTGGCTCCTGGCGAACAGAAATGCGTACTTGAGGAAAGCCGAGAACGCGCTCAAGGTCGCGGCCACGAACCCAACGAGTCCGTCGCGCCAACCCGAGAACACCACATAGTCGCGTGTGAATCGCCAGGCCGGACGCGCCGTCAGCTCCAAGAGGCCGGCGTGCCGGCCGCGCGCGTACAGATCATCCGCGCCCCAACGGGCATATGTCACGATCTTCGTGACGTGATGGGCCAGATCGCGGTAGGGGTAGTGGATGACGACTCCACTCAGCGTGCCGACGTCGTCGATTGGTTCGAGGTGCTCGTGCACGCGACTGCAGACATACCGGCGATCGCGGGTGAACAAGCGGACGTGCCAGTCGCGTCCCCAGGGTCCGTGTCGAAGCTCGCGACCCAGGTAATGGTTCCGGAATTTCATCCGGTACGCCGCGTGGGTGGCGACGCGGCTGGCTACCACCTGTCCGAGTTCGGCACGCAACTGCTCGCTCACGCGTTCGTCGGCATCGAGCGCGAGCACCCATTCGTTGCGCGCAGCGCCAATACCGGCGTTGCGCTGCGCCGCAATCGTCTGGCCCGTCAGGGTCATCACGGTCGCGCCCGCGGCATTGGCTATGGACGCCGTGCCGTCCGCCGACCCTCCGTCCACCACGATGATCTCGTCGGCCCATGATAGGTCGGCGATACCCTCAGCGATCTGACCCGCCTCATTCAGAGCTGGGATGACCACCGTGATCGGCAGCCGGCCGGCAGCGCGCGAGCCAGGCTCACGGGCGGCGCGATCCTCGAACTCGGGCGGAGAGGACAGAGGGAATGCGGTCACTGCGTGCCTGATTGGGGGGCGCCGGCAGGGTCGCCAGCACATCATTCTAACAGTTCTGTGGGTCGGCGGCGATGGGATATTTCCCGCGACAGCAGACTCCCGTATCACGACATTCAAAGCGCGCCCCAATCCGGGGCGCGCCGTGCCGCTGGTCGGCTACCGACGGCGGATGGACACGCCGCCGTTCGTTGTGACCGCGCGAATCGTGGGGCCACCGGAACCGAGTTGCGTGGTCAGTTGGCGATGCAACTGCCCTTGAACCGTGACCGGGAATCCGATGTCCATCCCGCCGTTGACCGTACCGGTCTCGAGCTGCGCCGAGTAGTTGGCTGGAATGGAGAGGTGCACGCCGCCGTTCACAGTGGTCAGATCCAGTCCAGTGCCGCGCCAGACATTCCCTGAGAGCTCGGCGACAATGCCCCCGTTCACCGTCGTTCCGCGCACGTCTCCGTCCACGTTCGTGAGGTGGAGGCCGCCGTTCATCGTCCCGAGTCGCATGCGCGAGTTCATGCCCTCAACCGCAATGCCGCCGTTGCGGGCATCCAGCGTCAGCTCGGTGGTCGCCGGGGCAGAGATCTCGTAGCTGACCGACCAGGATTCGTGCCGTTGTTGGCGCGGACCAGATGCATGAACGTCGGCGCCGCTCGACGTGATCGTGATCTGCTTCGCGATCTCGCGAGCCGCGGACTCGCTTTCGGCGCGGGCTTGGATCAAAGCCACAACGCGAATCTCGGCCTTATCCCAGGCATGCACGCTGATCCCGCCGTTGTCCCGGCCGTCGACGGTCAGGGCTTTGTTCGCGCGGAGGGTGACTTCGCGCGTTTCGCAGAACTGTTTGTCGTCGCTGCGGTTGCGGCGACAATCGTCCATGAAACGCGTTGCGCGGTCGCTTTGTGCCAGCGCGGGGAGAGCCGACAGGCCGATGAGCAGTAGGGGCAGCGCGGTGCGCTGGAAGATCGAGCGAGGCATGAATGGTTCCCGGTTGGTGATGGACGGTGGTGCGTTCATTTCATGTGACAGCTGATCAATGGCGATGGTTGGAGCCGAATGGCATCGTATATTTTTCTCGAACCTCTCACAGGCACGCCATGACTGTGGTCTCGCTCCGTTCCTCCCTCCTCGTCGCAACGCTCGCTGTGTTGACCGCATCGACGGCGTCGTCCGCACAAACCACCCGACAGGATGCCGGCCGTCTGATCGAGGCAGCGCTCCACGATACGACTGGCTACTCTCGCCTGGCGACGATGACCGATCGGTTCGGGCACCGGCTCAGCGGCTCGGCCGCGCTCGAGCAGGCAATCGATTGGGTGATCGCACAGATGCGGGCCGACGGGCTGGCCAACGTCCGAGGCGAGTCGGTGATGGTGCCACACTGGGTACGCGGCGACGAGTCCGCGACGCTCGTGACGCCACGACCGACTCCCCTGCACATGCTCGGCCTTGGCATGAGCGTTGGCACTCCGGCGGTTGGCATCACGGCACCGGTGCTCGTTGTGGGCAGCTTTGACGAGCTGACGCGCCGCGCGGCAGAAGCAAAGGGCAAGATCGTCCTCTTTGACCATCCGTTCCCAACGGGAGTGGCGCCAATGGCCGGCTATGAGGAGGCCGTAGCATATCGTGGCGGCGCTCCGTCAGCCGCGGCGAAGGTTGGGGCCGTCGCCGCGCTCATTCGCTCGATCGAATCGTTCTCCATCCAGAGTCCACACACCGGGTCTACCCGATACGACACAGCGGTCGCGAGGATCCCAGTGGCCGCCCTGAGCATTGAAGATGCAGAGATGCTGCATCGGATGCAGAGTCGTGGCGAGAAGGTCGTCGTCACGCTGCACATGAATGCGCAGACGCTGCCCGATGCGCCGTCGCGTAATGTCGTTGCCGAGTTGCGCGGCAGCGAGAAGCCCGACGAGATCGTGGTGCTGGGCGGCCACATGGATTCGTGGGACGTGGGGGAGGGAGCGATGGACGATGCCGGCTGCAGTGTCGCCGCGTGGGAAGCGGTTCGTCTCATGCAGCGATTGGGCCTCAGGCCAAAACGTACCGTGCGCGTCGTGCTCTGGACAAACGAGGAAAACGGTGGCCGTGGCGGACGAGGCTACCGCGATGCCCACGCCGGTGAGCTGACGAAGCACAGCGTCGCCATGGAGTGCGACAACGGCGTCTTTCGTCCGAACGGATTCCGCTTTCAGGGGTCGGATGCTGGACTTGCGATGGCGAAGGATGTCGCCGCGCTCCTCGCGCCGATCGGCGCAGCGAGGATGGAGCGGGGCGACGGAGAAGCAGACGTCGGTCCCATTCTGCAGCGCGGCGTTCCCGGTTTGGCCCTGGACGTGGACGATTCGCGTTATTTCTGGTATCACCATTCATGGGGCGACATGATGACGGTGATCGACCGCGCCGATTTCGCGCGATGCGTGGCGACGATGGCCGTGATGGCTTACGGCCTTGCGAATCTCGATCAGATGCTGCCGCGCTGAGCCCGCATGCACGCGGGAACGTTGACCAGGCGGACGCATCTACAAGATCGTTCACACCGGCAAGTCGCCCAACTAGGTTCCCAGGTAACCCTTCGATCGCAACGAGCATCATGATGAGCACGAATTCCCTGCAGCGCTTGAACGAGGCCGGTCAGTCGATCTGGCTCGACTATATCGACCGTACCATGCTGCGCAACGGCGATCTCCAGCGGCGCATTCGCGACGACGCGTTGACGGGGATGACGTCGAACCCGACGATCTTCGAGAAGGCGCTCGCCGAGGGCAGTGCGTACGACGATCAGATCCGGACAGCAGATGGCGAGTTCACGGCCTTGGAACTGTTCGAGCTCATCGCGACGACTGACGTGCGCGACGCGTGCGATGCCTTCCGGCCGGTCTACGATCGGACAAAGGGGGCTGACGGATTCGTGTCGATCGAAGTATCGCCCGGTGCGGCGCATGATGCGCAGGCGACTGTGTCTGAAGCATCGCGTCTATGGGCCAGCGTTGATCGGCCAAATGTCATGGTCAAGGTGCCGGGCACGGTCGAGGGCGCGAAGGCGGTGCGCCAGCTCACGGCCAACGGCGTGAACGTGAACATCACGCTCCTGTTCTCGATCGACGCGCATCGTCGCGTGATCGACGCATACATGTCGGGTTTGGAGGATCGCATTGCGGCGGGAAAAGAGATCTCGTCGATCCACTCGGTCGCCAGTTTCTTCGTGAGCCGCGTGGACAGCGAAACCGACAAGCGGCTGGAGAGCGCGGCGGCGGCCAATCCGAGCAAGGCGACAACGCTCAAGGCCCTCGAGGGCAAAGCAGCGATCGCCAACGCCAAGCTCGCCTACCAGTTGTTTCAGACAGAGACGGCCACCCCGCGATGGCAGGGGCTGGCCTCGCGCGGCGCCACGGTCCAGCGGCCGCTCTGGGCGAGTACCAGCACCAAGAATCCGGCGTACCGCGACGTCATGTACGTGGAACAGCTCATCGGTCCCGACACGGTGAACACCATGCCGCCGCAGACGATCGAGGCATTCCGCGATCACGGTGTCGTCGAACGCACGGTGGACGCCAACCTCGACCGGGCCCGGGCCGAGATCGACAGCCTGGAACAGCATGGCATCTCGATGCGCGACGTGACCGACAAGTTGCTCACCGATGGCTTGGCGAGCTTCCAGAAGTCGTTCGAGACGCTCATCGCCGGCCTGCAAAAGAAGACGAAGGCGCTCGGCAAGGAGCTGGTGGAAAGCCACTAGACCTTACCTACACACCGACGACGTTGCATTACTGTCGAACGAAGATCGTCTGCACGCTGGGTCCCGCGAGCTCGTCTCGCGACGCGCTGCGGGGCCTGATGGAAGCGGGCCTCGATGTCGCTCGCATCAATTTCTCCCACGGCACGTACCAGCAGCACGCGGCCACGATCGCGCTCGTGCGCGAGGTCGCGCAGGAACTCGGCAAACCTGTCGCGATTCTCGGTGACCTGCAGGGACCGCGCATCCGGATCGGCCAATTGCCGGCGCCGCGCGATCTGGTCGACGGCAGCGACGTGGTCTTTGTTCCCGAAGGGCGCGAGCGCGGCGGTGAGATTCCGGTCACCTATCAGGCTCTGGCGGAAGACGTTCACGTTGGCGATCGCGTTCTCGTCAACGATGGGTTGCTCGAATTGGTCGTGCTCGATGTGGCCACGGCGCGCGTCACGGCGCGCGTGCTTCACGGCGGCACGCTCTCGAGCCACAAGGGCATCAACCTGCCGGGCGTGCAGGTTTCGGCGCCATCGATCACGGACAAGGATCGCGAGGATGTGGCATTCGCGGTGGCGCAGGAGCTGGAGTACCTGGCGCTGAGCTTTGTACGGCGCGCGCAGGATATCGGTGAGCTGCGGACGATGATTCCCAAGTCCATGCTCGTCGTGGCCAAGATCGAAAAGGACTCGGCATTAGAGAACATTGAGACGATCGTGCAGGCATCGGACGTCGTGATGGTGGCCCGCGGAGATCTGGGTGTGGAGCTGCCGTTCGAGGAAGTGCCGTACGCGCAGAAGCGAATCATTGCGTTGTGCAACCGGCTCGGGCGGCCCGTGATCACCGCCACGCAGATGCTCGAATCGATGGTGACGCATCCGCGGCCGACGCGCGCCGAGGCGAGCGATGTGGCGAATGCGATTCTCGACGGCACCGATGCGGTCATGTTGTCCGCCGAAACCGCTGCCGGGCAGTATCCGCGACTAGCCGTGGAGGCAATGACCCGCATCATTGCTGAAATCGAGAGCAAGCCGCAGACCTGGCGGCGCGATGAGCGCCGCACCGCGGACGCCGCGATGTCCACGGAATTCGCCATCGCCGCGGCCAGCGCTGCCGCCGTGAACATGCTGAATGCGCCGGCGCTCGTCGTGATCACCAAGAGTGGGTTCAGCGCCCGCGTCATTGCCTCGCAGCGGCCTGGCGTGCCGGTGCTGGCGCTCACTGACAGTCCGCTCACCTTCCGTCAGCTTGCCCTCGTGTGGGGGGTCGTGCCGGAACTCGTGCCGCATTGCAGTACCTATGAGCAGATGGCGCGCGTGGGGCTGCAGGCGATACAGCGGCGCGAGCTCGGGCGCGCGGGCGATCGCATCGTCTTCACGGCCGGAGTGCCGTTCGATACTCCAGGGACCACGAATCTGCTCAAGGTAGAGACGGTGTGAAGCTCACGTTCCTCGGCACGGGCACGAGCTTTGGCGTTCCCCAGATCGGCTGCCCGTGTGCCGTGTGCCGTTCGCCCGATCCACGTGACAAGCGTACCCGCGTTGGCGCGGTGGTGGAGAGCAGCGGCGGAACTCGTCTTCTGATCGACACACCGCCCGAGCTCCGCCTGCAACTCCTCGCGGCAGGCATCGACCGGTTGGACGCGGTGCTGTTCACCCACGACCATGCAGATCATACGCACGGCATTGACGATCTGCGGGCGATTACGGTGCGCCGTACCGTGCCGCTGCCCGTCTACGGCCCTGCGGAGACCATCGCGAATCTCGAGACGAAATTCCGATACATCTTCGACGATGCCATCCGCCCACTGCCGGGCACCTCGAAGCCTGAGGGACGGCTACACGTCATCTCGGCGGGGCAGTGCCTGACGATCGGAGATCTGGACGTGACGGCCGTGCGCGTTCCGCACGGCCCTGTCACGGTCTTTGCATATCGAATCGGCCCGCTGGCGTACGTCACCGACGCCAAGTCGCTGCCGCCGCAAGCGGTGGACGTGCTGCGCGGTGCCAGTGTGCTAGTGATCAACGCGCTGTTCCGGACTGCACATCCGACGCATTTCAGTATTTCCGAAGCGGTGGCCGCGGCGCGCGAGATCGGCGCCGAGCGCACGTACCTGACGCACTTGACCCACAACACCCCACACGCCGATCTCGAGGCAGAGCTGCCGCGAGGGATCGTTCCGGCATTCGATGAACTCACCGTTCGCATCGACGACTGAGATGACGCTACACATCGACTACACCAACATGATGGGCGACGTCATCGACGGCGGCATTGCGCCGGGCGATTGGGCGAAGGCTCCTCAACTGTTTGGTGGCGCCTCCGCCGGATTCGCCGCGCGCCGTGCCGCCGGAGAGCTCGGCTTCCTGGGGCTACCCACAGACGCGGCGTTGCATCGCCAGACCACCGATTTCGCCGCGAGAGCGCGTGGCCGGTTCGACGACGTGGTGGTGCTCGGCATCGGCGGGTCGGCACTCGGCCCGATTGCGCTGCGCACCGCGCTGCTCAAGCCGGCGTGGAACGCGTTGTCGAGCGAAGAGCGGGCTGGCCAGCCGCGGCTGCACGTACTCGATAACGTCGATCCCTCCACGATTTCCGCCCTGCTCGAGCGCTTGTCGCTCGAGCGTACGCTGTTCGTGGTCATCTCGAAGTCGGGCGGCACCGCGGAGACGATGGCGCAGTACCTCGTCGTGCGCGAGCGTCTCACGCAGCAGGTCGCCAATCCGACGGTACATCTCGTGTTCGTTACCGATCCGGAGAAGGGCGCGCTTCGCGAGATTGCGAACGCCGAGCGGATTCCGGCGCTCGACATTCCGCCGATGGTCGGCGGGCGTTACAGCGTGCTCACACCGGTGGGCATGCTGCCGGCTGCCCTTGTGGGCATCGACACGATGCAGCTCTTGGCGGGCGCGCAGCACATGGCCGAGCGTTGCGCGAGCGACCAGTTGGCGAAGAACCCGGCGGCGATTTTCGCCACGTTGCAGTACCTCGCTCATACGACGCTCGGGCGGCACATCCACGTCCTCATGCCGTATGCGGATCCGCTTCGCGACGTCGCCGACTGGTTCGTGCAGTTGTGGGCGGAGAGCCTAGGCAAGCATCGCACAAAGGGCGACCCCGGGGTTGGGCCGACACCGATGGGCGCGCTTGGCGCGACCGACCAGCATAGCAAGGTGCAGCTGTTCATGGAGGGACCGCCGGACAAGACGGTGACCTTCATCGTGGTAGGAGAAGGCGGGAAGGACGTGACGATACCAAAAATGCACGCGGACGTGAAAGAGCTCGGCTACCTTGGCGGACACAGTCTCGGTGAGCTCCTGTCGATCGAGCAGCGGGCGACGGCGGGCGCCCTGGCTCGCCGTGGCCGGCCGAACATGGCGATCCATGTCGATCGGGTGGATGCGCACATGCTCGGGAGCCTGTTCATGCTGCTGGAGATCGCGACGATCTACGCTGGCGAGCTCTATGGTGTGAATTCGCTCGATCAGCCTGGAGTGGAACTGGGAAAACAGTTTACCTACGCCATGCTCGGGCGGGCAGATGCGGAGCAGGCCCGACAGGAATGGAACCTGCTTCCGAAGCCTGACACGCGGTACAGCGTTTAACGGACTTGCCGGTGACGCGTTCCGTGGGCAGCTTCACCAGGCTACCCCCGGTTGTTGTTGGCTCGGCTTAATTTGCCGAAGTCATCATGAATGACCGTTTCCTGTTCATAACCGTGCTATCCAATGGACACCATCGAATCACTCAATAGCCTCTTTGGCCCTGACGTCACCGTGCAGGATGGACTTGTCACGGTGTTGAAGAACGCGGCGCTGGCGTCGCCGGCAATGGATCACCTTGTGCGCGCTGCGGTGTTCGGTGGCAGCGACGAGAAGGATCACGCCCGCTGGATGATCTGGGAGCTGGGACAGGCCGTCGGTGTGCGGCCAGCGTCCATCCAGGATCTCTATATGGCGCGGGGCCGTGGTGAGATACACGGGTTCACCGTGCCGGCGATCAACGTCCGGGGCATGGCGTACGATACCGCGCGTTCCATTTTTCGGACGGCGATCAAGTTGAAGGCGGGCGCGTTCCTGCTCGAGATTGCGCGGTCGGAGATTGCGTACACCGACCAACGGCCATCGGAATACGTGGCGGTGCTGCTCGCGGCGGCACTGCGCGAGGGCTTCCGCGGCCCGGTGTTCATTCAGGGCGACCACTTCCAGGTGAACCACAAGAAGTTTGCCGCCGATCGGCTGACGGAAGTGGATGCGGTGAAGTCGCTGGCGCGCGAAGCGATCGCTGCGGGGTTCTACAACATCGACATTGATACGTCGACCCTCGTCGACATATCAAAGCCGTTGCTCGATGAGCAGCAGAAGCTGAACTATGACGTCGGTGTCGACATCCTGAAGACCGTGCGCGCGCTGGAACCGAACGGCGTCACCATCTCGGTTGGCGGGGAGATCGGAGAGGTCGGCACGGCGAACAGCACGGAAGAGGAGTTGCGGGCGTTCATGGACGGCTTCAACCGGAATCTCCCGGATGGGATGGCCGGGTTGTCGAAGATCAGCGTGCAGTCGGGCACGTCGCACGGCGGCGTGGTGCTTGCCGATGGCTCGATTGCCGACGTGAAGCTCGACCTCGATACGCTCGAGCGCCTGTCAAAGGTGGCACGCGACGAGTATGGAATGTCCGGTGCCGTGCAGCACGGTGCGTCCACGCTGCCAGACACGGCGTTTCACAATTTTCCAAAACGTGAAACAGCCGAGATCCACCTGGCGACGAACTTTCAGAACATGCTGTACGACCACATGCCGCCGGCACTTCGGGCGACGATCTACGAATGGCTGTCGGCGAACGCAAAGGACGAGCGCAAGCCAACCGACAGTGACGAGCAGTTCTTCTACAAGACGCGTAAAAAGGCGCTCGGACCGTTCAAGCGGCAGCTGTGGGACATGCCTGCTGATGCAAAGGCGACGCTCGCGGCGGTGTACGATGAGAAGTTTACGTTCCTGTTCAATCAGCTGGCGATCGGTGGCACGGCGGAGGTTGTAAAGACATTCGTCCATCCGATCACCATCCATCGGGCCGATCCGACGCAGGCACTCGCGGTTGCCGCGGCGCCGGACGACGCGGACCTGAGTGACTGATTCGAGCAATATGGGTGTACAGGTCGTGTCACGCACCAGCCAGAGCACGCCGGTCATCGACGCGCTCTGGCTGGACGTACTGCACCGCATCACGGCGCATGCGGCGCACGAGCTGAAGGGTGCACTGAATGGCGTGTCGGTGAATCTGGAAGTGGTGCGATCGAGGGCGAAACGACCGGAAACGCAGGTGCCGGCGATTGTCAAGTACGCGGACGCGGCAGCGGATCAACTGGGGGCCGTCATCGTGATGAGTGACGCGCTGCTCATGCTGGCGCGGACGGTGCGTACGCCGGTGGAGCTTGCGCCTGTGCTGAAACACATGGGTGCGTTGCTCGCACCGGCGGCCCGCGCCGACGGGCGGCAGCTCGACATGGACGGAACCCTGGACGGGTTGGGCATCACGTCAGCGAACGGCGATGCGGTGCGCCTGGCGATCGGAAGCAGTCTGCTCGCCGGGATCGAAGGCTCGACGCACGTTCGATGCACGGCAGCGGACAGCTCCGAGGTTCCGGCGCTTCGCATTGAGAGTTGTGACGGCAAGCCGCTAGCCGTGGTTGGCGCTGTCGTTGTCGCCGCGGCCGAGGCGGAAATTCGTATCACCGTGGAATCATCCGCCATATCCATCAGTTTTCCTCGCTAGTCGAAGGCGGGCAATGAACGCATGAAGCCAGCACACGCGAAGGTTCTCATCGCAGACGACGAGCAGGCGATCACCGCCGGCTTGAGCGCGATCCTGTCCGACGAAGGCTACGGTGTCGACGTCGTGTCCGATGGCCAGAAGGCGCTGGAACGGCTGACCGAAGACCGCTATGGCGTCGTGCTTGCCGATCTCAAGATGCCGAAAATCGACGGGTTGACGCTGCTGCGGGAGTTGCAGCAGAAGAAGATTCCGACGGAGTGCATCATCATCACCGGCCAGGCGACCGTGGACTCCGCGGTGCAGGCGATGCAGCAGGGCGCGTATGACTACATCGAAAAGCCGCTCAACGCCGAGAAGCTGAACAGGCTCAAGGCCCTCATTCCCAAGGCGATCGACAAGTTCAACGTGCAGCAGAAGAACCGCGAACTGACGTCCAAGCTCGAGGGGCTCACGCACTACGGCGAGCTCACTGGCCAGTCAGACGTGATGCGCGAGGTGTATCAGATCATCGACGCCGTGGCGCCGTCCACGGCGAGCGTGCTGATTCTGGGCGAATCGGGTACCGGCAAGGAACTCGTTGCGCGCGCCGTACATTCGAAGAGCGATCGCGCCAAGGGACCGTTCTTTGCCCTCAATTGCGCCGCGCTGCCGAAGGAAATCCTCGAGAATGAGCTGTTCGGCCACGAGAAGGGCGCGTTCACGGGTTCCATCAACGAAAAACCCGGCGCCTTCGAGATGGCGAGCGGCGGAACGATCTTTCTCGACGAAGTGGCCGAGATGTCGCCGGACATTCAGGTGAAGCTGCTGCGTGCGCTCGAGACGCACGTGGTGCGCCGGCTGGGCGGCAAGAAGGAAATTCCGGTGGACATCCGCATTGTTGCCGCGACGAACAGGGAACTGCAAAAGGCCCTTGCCGAGGGCGAGCTGCGCGAGGATCTGTACTATCGCTTGGCGGTGGTGCAGATCGATCTGCCGCCCCTGCGTGAGCGCTCCCAGGACGCGCAGCTGCTGGCGACCGAGTTTCTCAGTCGGTACTCGAGCCAGAATGGAAAGCAGATCACTGATTTCGACACGGCTGCCTGGGATTGGATCCTGTCGTATCATTGGCCCGGAAATGTGCGAGAGCTGAAGAACGCGGTGGAACGGGCCGTCATCATGGCACGCGGCGAGAAGATCACTCTCGTCGACATCATGCCACGCCATCTCCGCGGCGCGGGCAATGCACCGTCGTCGGTCACCATCCAGGTGGGCGCCACGATGTCCGATGCGCGCCGTCAGCTTGTGCTCAACACGTTCGCTTCCACTGGTGGCGACGCAGGGCGTGCCGCCAAATTGCTCGGTGTCACGCCGGACGATGTGCAGCGTGATTTACTCGCTCTGCTGCACGGAACGCCGTCAGGGGATGGTGAGGCGAGCGGCAACCGCCCAGTGGAAGTACCCGTCGGCGCGCGTCCGAGCGCGCCGGCCAAGAAACCGGTGGCCAAGAAGCGTTAACGACAGGAGCGGAGCATGTCGCGGTACAAATTCGACGAAGACGAACCCTATGTCGTGATCGAGCGGCCATCCGCCGGGATCACGCCATTCCTCCTTGGCCTTGCCCTCGGCGCCGGTGCCGCGCTGCTCCTCGCGCCGCGCTCGGGCGCGGCGACGCGGCGCGACATCAGGCGTCGCGCCATGAACGTGCGCCGTACCGCCGAACACGTGGTGACTGGCGCGACCGATACGGTTCTCGACACCTATCAGGACGCGCGGCGGCGTGTAGAAGAGCAGATTGATTCCGCCCGTCTGGCCGTCGACCTGAAGAAGCGACAGGTGCATCGCGCGATGGAGGCGGGACGGGTGGCGGCGCACGAAGCGCGCGAGGAACTGGAGCAACGCATTGCCGAAACGAAGGCTGGTTACGAAACGGGTGCCGCAGGGGCGCGCGATGCCCGCACCACCACGGTTGCAGACGATCTCGACGAGAGCTGAGGCGTCGATCGGTACCGGCACGCCCCCCTCCCGCACGGCGAAGCGTCCATTCCTGGTCAGCCTTGGATGGACCCTACGCGATTACGCGGTGCGCGTGTGGGACAACAGCGGCGAAGACAATGTGCTGTTCCTGGCCGGCGGAATCGCGTTCAACCTGATCCTGGCGGCGCTGCCGTTCATCCTGCTGCTGGTGAACGGGCTGACTTATCTGCTGCCGATGGTCTACAGTGGCGCGGTGAACTCGACGCAGACGGTGGGCGATTTTCTCGATCGCATGCTGCCGGCGCACTCCGAGGACAGCACGTCGCCGTACCACTCGCTGATCGCCGATCTGTTGCACCGTCGCGGCTCGTTCACGATTTACAGCGCCATTGGCTTCGTGTGGTTCTCCACCCGGCTGTTCGGGTCTCTGCGCACCGTGCTGGCCAGTGTGTTCGATATCGAGAGCGAGCGTGGGATCATTGCAGGCAAGATCTTCGATGTGAAGATCACCATTGTGTCCACCCTGCTGTTCGTGGCGAGCGTCACCGTGAGCACGTACATCATGCTCGCGACGCGGAAGGGCACGAGCGCGCTCGTCATGCTTGGATTGCGCAAGGATGTGATGGGCGGCGTGGAGTATTGGATCGGACGCGCGCTCGCGTTCGCGTTCATCGCGCTCATGTTCTTCGCCCTCTACAAGTACCTACCGGTCCGCCGCGTGCGGACAGCGACGGCCTGGGTCGCTGCCGGATTCACGAGCGTCGCGTTCGAAGCGGCGCGCACTGTGTTCTCCTACTACACCGGCGCGTTCAACCCCGCGTCGCTGTACACTGGCGCATTGACGGCGATCGTCGTCACCGTCGTGTGGACGTACTACGCCGCGTTGATCTTCATCCTCGGTGGCGAGGTGGGGCAGGTGTACGAGCTGCGTCGGATGCGCCGCCGTCAGCGGGAGACGTTCACCGACTAGCCTTGCGGGACACGGGACACGGGACACGGGACAGGTGTCCGCGTGTGGAAGTCTTGGCCACGCTCATGCGGTAAGTCTTGGCCGCCGCGTTTGGAAATGTGGCCACACTCCGGTCTCGTCCCGCGGTAGGTCGTAGCGGTCGCCTGGTGGCACGCACAAACCGAAACTGCTTGGGCTCTTACTAGCGTGACCAGCCACACCGAGGCCTTATCCGTGGCTCCTTCTGCGACTCGTCAGTTGAACCACATTCCGACGACGGTCAGTCTCTCTTCGCGATTGCAGCGGGGAGCGCCTCGGCTACCCGCGGTAGCCGCACCGTGAAAGTCGTCCCCTCCTTCTCAGTCGAGCGCACCTCGATGGTGCCGCCGTGGGCGTGCGTGATGCGCTCGGCGATGAAGAGCCCGAGCCCTAGATGGCCACCACCGCCTGCTTCGCTCCGCCCTTCCTGGAGGCGCTTGAAGGGACTGAACAGCAGCGGTAGCTCGTCCTCCGGGATGGGCGCGCCCTCGCCGTGGACTCGAAGAACCACGTCTGCCCCCTTGCCGTCTACCGTCAAGCTGATCGGCGACTTGGGCTCGCCGTGCTGCACGGCGTTGCCGAGCAAATTGCTGAGCATTTGGCCAAGACGCGCCGCATCCCACGACCCTCGAAGATCGCCGGCCGTGATACAGCGGAAGACTCTGTCGGGCTCCGCCACCGCCAATTCATCGACCGCGTCTCTCGCCACGAGGCCTATGTCCATGTCGCCAGGAGTGATCGGGATGCCGTCGGCAGTGAGTCCGCGGGTGAAGTCGAGGAGATCGGAGACCATCTGTGCCATTCGTTTGTTGCTTCGCGCGATCACGTTCAGCATCGATAGCACGGGCTCTTCGTGTATCTGTTTGTCGAGCAGGAACTGCGAGGCCATGAGGCTGGCGTCCAGCGGGACACGGAGGTCGTGGCCCAGGATGGCTACGAACATGTCCATCGCCCGGTCCATATCCTGGGTGTACTGCTGAGTGGCCTCGGATAACGCCTGGTCGATGGCCTCGTTGAAGCGCCTGCGGTCCTCGCTGTCCTGGGACGTGAAGATGCCGGTTTCTTTCATCCACAGCCGGATGACGCTCGCCCGCAGAGCACGGTACTCCGAGATCATTTCCACAATGCTAAAGCCGGACTTGGCTCGGCCAGAGCCGTGCACCTCGGCCGCCGTCTTTGCCCCGCCCCCGATCTTGGGAGCCTGCCCCTTCCCCTTCTCCTCGCGCTGGCGCTCGCTCTCTGATGTCCGGAGATCGGCTACGATGGCATCGAGCATACCTACCGCATGGTCCTCCAACACAGCGATATTGTCCTCCGATGATAGCGGTCCGAGCGTCTTGGCAAAGTCGGTCCATTCTGCCAGGATGGCGTTTTTGTGGGTGGCGATATAATCGGCGAGTTTCATGCAGTGTAGAGGGGGACGTGAATGAAGCGCGCCTGCGAGCATGTGAACGCCAACTTTCGCAGCCACCTTGGCGGGAAGCCGGAGTGATTGCCGAGGCCAGTGGCTAGCCCGAATTTCTCACATCGCTATTGCTAAACGGCTGCCTGCGGTGGTATAAGGGCTTTATCTAGAAGACCTTAACATCCACTGCGAGGCAGCCGTTTATGCAGACAGAGTGTACGGCGGACACCCTGCAATTTCAAGCGGTCGGCGGGCGGGCGGTACGTGCCCGGTTTGACGGCGGTGCGCTGACCTCCGATGGGGGGGCGGTGCTCCTGCGCGAGGTGGATCGGGCAACGGGGATCCTTGGACGTTTCGCGGACTGCTTCACCGACCACCGCGATCCGGCGCGCGTGACGCACTCGGTGGTGGCGCTCGTGCGGCAGCGGGTGTATGGGCTCGCGCTCGGCTACGAGGATCTGAACGACCACGACGCGTTACGGCGCGATCCGCTCCTGGCCGTGCTCGCGGAGGCTGACGATCTCACCGCGCCGCTGGCGGGGAAGAGCACGCTCAACCGCCTCGAACTGAGCGCGGCCACGGTGGGCGGACAGGAACGCTACAAGAAGATCACCGTGGATCATGCGGCGATCGACCGGCACCTGGTCACGCTGTTCCTCGAGGCCCACGCCACGCCGCCCGAGGCGATCGTGCTCGATCTCGACGCCACGGACGATCCGGTGCACGGCGAGCAGGAGGGACGTTTCTTTCACGGCTATTACGGCCACTACTGCTACCTGCCGCTCTACATCTTCGCTGGCGAGCATCTGCTGTGCGCGCGCTTGCGGTCGGCCAGCATCGACGCGAGTGCGGGGAGTGTGGACGAACTCACGCGGATCGTCGCCCAGGTCCGGGAGGTGTGGCCGGACGTGCGGATCACGGTGCGGGCCGACAGTGGCTTCTGCCGCGAGACGATCATGGCGTGGTGCGAGCAGCAGGCAGTGGACTACGTGCTGGGGCTGGCGAAGAACACGCGCCTCACGGCGCGGATCGCCGACGAGCTGCGCGCGGTCGAGACCGAGAGCGTCGCCACCGGCACGCCGGCGCGGTGCTTCGCGGAACTGACCTACGAGACCCTCGACACCTGGAGCCGCGTGCGGCGGGTGGTGGCCAAGGCGGAGTATCTGCCCACGGCAGGCGCCAGTGGCGAGGGTAAAGCGAACCCGCGCTTCGTCGTGACCTCGCTCCCGATCGCGGCGCTCGACGCCCAGGCGCTCTACGAGGAGCTCTACTGCGCGCGCGGCGAGATGGAGAACCGGATCAAGGAGCAGCAGCTCATGCTCTTCGCCGATCGCACGAGTGCGGCCACGATGCGGGCGAACCAGCTCCGGCTCTATTACTCGTCGCTCGCGTACGTCTTACTGCACGCGCTCCGGCGGCTCGGCCTCGTCGGCACCGATCTCGCGCGGGCGCAGTGCCAGACGATTCGGCTCACGCTTTTGAAGATCGGGGCGCGCCTGCGGGTGACGGTGCGCAACGTCTGGCTCGCGCTGGCCACGGGGTGCCCGCACGCGGCGCTCTTTGCGCGTGTACATGCCACCCTGGTCGCGCTGCCGATGCGCCGCTAACGCATAGGCGCCTCACCGCCCTCGCCGGATCCCTCCCGTCGCACACCGCCGCGGGGGACACTCGTCGTCGCCCGGAGCGCCGCGCACGCGAGCGATCGCCCCGTCTACGCGAAAAACTGACCCCCTGGAGTTCGCGCCGCGCTCATATTCCACGCGAACACGGCGCGCATCCCGCACCGCGCCCAGCCAACGCGGCGCCCAGCCGAAAATCACCCGTCAACCAACACGTCGTGAGAAATTCAGGCTAGCAAGGGGCACGCCATAGGGAGAGTGTTCAGCGTGCATTTCTCACGACGTGTTGGTTGACGGGTGATTCTCGGCTGGGCGCCGCGTTGGATGGGCGCGGTGTGGGATCGCACCGTGTTCGCCCGGAATATGAGCGCGGCGCGAAAACCAGGGGGGGCAGTTTTTCGCGTAGAAGGGGCGATCGCTCGCGTGAGGTCTCTGTCACGATGGCCAAAACTTTCCGAATACAACTGGCCAGGACTTGTCACATCACGTGGCCAAGACTTCTACGCGCGTATAGACACGGGACACGGGACACCAGACACGAGACCCGAGACCCGAGACACTCACAACGCACAACTCACAACTGGACACTCGAACCTCGCCGACCGGTGGCCCGACCGCTACGGAGCCGCCAGCGACATCCAGCCGGTCAACACCCGGAGCCCAATCCACGCCTCACCGCGGACCCGTTCGCAATCCCTCGCGCCGTCCGCGCCGGCAACGCTCACCTTCTGCCAAAGCAGCCGTCACCGTCTATCCGCCCCCGCGAGCCAGATACCCGGTTACACGCCGGAGCACTCGGTCCTTGAACGCCGGACTGTATTGCGGCATGACACTACCCACCTTTGACCCCCGAGGATGGTCTACGTTTGACCGCTTAAGCTACTGCGGTCGTACGACAACTATCCTGACACCGGGGGTTTCGATAACTGCAGAAATCATTTCCAAGGCCGGCAGCTGTACGCGCATGCCGGCCGCACATCCGCTCACGCAGACGCCGTGATGGCGCGCGGAATGTGGCCGTCGCCATATTTCGCCCATGACGATCGACTTGCGAAGTGACACCGTCACCAAGCCCACGCCCGCAATGCGCGCGGCAATGGCGGTGGCCGAGGTGGGCGACGATGAGCGGGACGGTGATCCCACGATGCAGCGACTCCAGAAGCGGGTCGCCGCGTTGCTCGGTAAGGAGGCTGCGCTGTTCTTCCCCAGCGGCGTGATGGCAAACCAGGCGGCGGTGTGGCTCCAGGCGCGCCGTGGAACGGAAGTGGTGCTGGATGCCGACGCGCACATCGTGCATAGTGAGATTGCCGGTGTCGCGGCGCTGAGTGGCGCTCAAGTGCAGCCCGTGATGCCGACCGGGTTGGTGATGAGCGCCGACGATCTCCGGCGCGCGCTGCGCCCCGATTCACGCTATAACCCGTTGCCGAGTCTCGTGTGCGTCGAGAATACGCACAATGGAGCGGGCGGCGTCGTGACGCCGGTGCCTGAGCTGCGCGACATTCGCGCTGTCGCCGCCGATCGCGGACTCCCGGTGCACATGGATGGCGCACGTTTGTGGAACGCGAGCATCGCCACCGGCATTGCTCTGTCGGAGATCGCCGAATGCGCAGACACCGTGATGGTGGCCTTCTCGAAGGGACTTGGCGCGCCGATTGGCGCGGCGCTCGCCGGCACGCACCAGATGATTGATCGGGCCTGGACGGCGCGTAAGCTCTTCGGCGGGGCCATGCGGCAGACCGGCATGCTCGCCGCCGCCGTGTTGTACGCGCTGGATCACCACATCGATCGTCTGGAAGAGGATCACGCCCATGCGCGGCTACTCGCGTGCACCATCGACGGAGCCGGCGGTGCGACCGTGGTGTCCCCAGACACGAACATCGTCATGGTGGACATGCCACCGGGCAGACGCGCCGCGGCCGTGGTCGCCGCGGCGGAACAGGAAGGCGTGCTCGTCGCGGAATGGAGCCCGACGCGAATCCGGATGGTGACTCACCTCGACGTCGATGCGGCAGGGGCGCGACGAGCCGCTGACGTCATCCGCGGCATTCTCGAACACACGGAAACATGTTGACGCTCACGCTTCGCGATTTCGAAGAGGCCCGCGCGCGCATCGCGACGCACATCAAGCACACACCGCTCCTCACGACGCGGCAGCTGAGTGAACTGACCGGCCACGAGGTCCGCCTGAAGGCCGAACAGTTCCAACGTGTCGGCTCGTACAAGATTCGTGGGCCGCTCAACAAGTTCGCGTTGATGCCGGAAGAGCAGAAACGGCGCGGCGTCGTGTGTTCGTCGGCCGGAAATCACGCGCAGGGCGTTGCGTTAGCGGCGAAGATCTATGGCATTCGCGCCGTGGTGTGCATGGCGGCGAACGCGACGCCGGCCAAGATCGCGGCCACCAAGGGGTACGGCGCCGAAGTGGTGTTGCACGGCACCATCTGGGACGAAGCCAACGAAAAGGCGAAGGAGCTGGTGCGCGACGAGGGGCTGACGTACGTGCATCCCTTCGACGACGCGGAGCTCATCGCCGGGCAGGGAACGCTCGGATTGGAGATCGTGCAAGATTGGGCCGACGTCGATGCGGTCGTGGTGCCAATTGGCGGCGGCGGTCTGATCTCCGGTGTCTCCATGGCCGTCAAGAGTCACAACCCAAAGATCAAGGTCATAGGAGTCGAGTCGTCCGACGGGCCGGCGATGAAGACGAGTATCGAGTCGGGGAAGCTCGAGACGATCGATTGTCGCACGACCATCGACGGGCTCCGCGTCCGTCGCTGCGGCGAGATCAACTTCTCTGTCGTGCAGCGGTTCGTCGATGACATTGTCGCGCTCCCCGACCGCGAGATCTTCGAGGCGGTCATCTGGATCATGGAGCGGTGCAAGCTGGTGGTCGAGGGCGCGGCCGCGGCATCGGTCGCGGCGCTCATGCACGGCTTGGTGAAGCTGCCACCGGGGTCGAAAGTCGTGGCCGTGCTGTCCGGAGGCAACGTGAATCTGGACGAACTGCGCGGGTTGAGGTGGAACTGACAGTACTAGTCTTCTAATTGCGCTGCCAGCTTCTTTGGAGCCCTCCTGCGCCAGGCGTCGCGCAGGAGGTCGTCGATCTCCGCCCAGCGCGCCTTTCTGTCGAGCCAGGCTCCAATCCAGCCGCCCGGGCCGACATACGGTGGCTTGAAGTAGCGATCAGGGCGCGCGCGCAGTACCAGATCCTGCTCGATGTTCACCGACATGATCCACACCGCGGGCCGACCGGCGTCGTGATGGGTGCCGCTCGAGGCGTGCATCGCGAATATCTTTCCATGCACGCGAAACGTCGGCTCGCCCCAGGCCTCGACTTCGACGCTCTCGGGCAGCGATAGACAGATCTTGCGTAGGCGTGTCAGCGCATCGGGCGCCGTGTTTTGCCTTTTGGGATGCTTCTTGGCGCGTGTCTTCTTCGCCGATGCGGTTTTGGCGACCGACTTCTTCGCCGATGCGGTTTTGGCGACCAACTTCTTCGCCGATGCTTTCCTTGCCGCCACCTTTCGGCCGGATTTCACCGCGCGTTTCGTCGCCATGTCTTCCAAGATAGGCGCGTGCGCGTCCACGACCAGATTCAGATGTTGGCGGCTAGGCTCGCTTGAACGGCAGAGGCCAGCGGTTAAATTATTCGGTGCCCCAGGTCCCGGAGGGCGTCAGCCTTCCAACTCCGTCAGGACCCCGAAGGTAGCAGCGGTACGAGGTGTCTGATGTCGCTTCGTCAGACCTGGGGTATTACGCGGGAGACAACGTTCCGAGCCCGGAACGGGTCCCCGCGTTTCGTATTCTGGGTGTTCGGCGCAACTTTGTGTCCGTCTCCGAGGGGCGGTACATTCCATCTCCCTCCACCGGTCCTTTCGTATGAGCCTCGCCCTCGCGCGTAAGTACCGTCCCAAGCGCTTTGCCGACGTTGCCGTGCAGTCGCACGTGTCGGCGACGCTCCAGGGCGCGATCGCCCGCGGACGCTTGGCGCATGGGTACCTGCTCTGCGGACCGCGGGGCGTGGGGAAGACGACGCTGGCGCGTGTACTGGCTATGGCGCTCAACTGCGAGCGACGCGGCGATCTGGCGCTCGAGGGCGAGCCGTGCGGCGAGTGCGCCTCATGCTCCCGCATCTGGAGCGGATCGGCCAGTCTGGACGTCGTCGAGATCGATGCGGCATCGAATCGCGGCGTGGATGACGCGCGCGAACTGCGCGAGCGGGCGATGTATGCCCCGTCGGGTGACGATCGATACAAGGTCTACATCGTCGATGAAGCGCATATGCTCACGCGTGAGGCGTGGAACGCGCTCCTGAAGATTCTCGAGGAGCCGCCTCCACGCGTCGTGTTCGTGTTTGCGACGACCGAACCGCAGAAGATCGCCCAAGCCGCCGCTCCGGTACTCAGCCGCTTGCAGCGTTTCGACTTCAAACGCATTGGTCCGGCCGAGATCCGTGCGCGGCTCACGCATGTGTTGGGCGAGGAGCAGATCACCGCCGAGCCCGATGCGCTGGCGGCGATCTCGCGTGCCGCGGACGGATCGATGCGCGATGCCCTGAGCATCACGGATCAGGTGCTCTCCATGGGCGACGGACGCGTCACGGCGGAGCACGTGCGCGACGCGCTCGGCCTCGTACCGGAAGACGAATACATCGCCATCGTCGATCTGATCGCCGATCGGCGGGCAGCCGACGTGTTTCCGGCAGTGTCCCGTCTCGCCGAGGCGGGCGTTGATTTCGGCGGTTTCCTGATGGGCCTGGCCGAAATGCTGCGGGCGCAGCTCACCGTCGTCCTCGGCGGCAAGGCGACGGAAGTCTCCGAGCGCGTACACGGAGCACTGGAGGAGAGGTGCACGCGGTTCACTGCAGCCGACCTGTTGCGCATGCTCCAGGCGATTGGCGAATTGGAGCCGCGGTTCCGCAAGAGCGGGCAGCAGCAGCTTCTCGTCGAGACCTTGCTCGTTCGATTTGCGTTGCTCGACCGATCCGTGGAGTTGGAAGCCGTCCTGCGATCGCTCGGCGGACAGGCCTCCGCCGGGCGAGGCGGCGATCCGAGCCCTTTCGTCCGTTCTGAGCCGCGTCCCGCCCCGCGCGCCGAGTCCTGGCAGAGTGGCGAACGGCGAGGGGAGGGCGACCAGAGTGCGCCGAGTGCGCCGCGTGCGTCGGTTCGGGCGCCGGTCGTCGACCGTGGGTCGACAACGGCCGCCGTCCCGACGGCTGCTCTCGCTCCGAGGCGGGCGGTGCCGCCGTCCTCTCGTTCCGCGTCAGTCTCCATTCCTGACGTTGCCCAACTCACGGGCGAGTGGGATGCGCTCGTGGAGCGCGTTCGTAGTGGGGGAAAGCCGATGCTTGCCAGCGCACTGGAGCATTCGTCTCCCATCTCCGTGAACGCTGGCGGCGCCGTCACGATCGAACTGGATGAGGCAAACGACATTTACGCGCACGCCATCGGCGGCGGCAGCCAGGAGATCGTCGCCATCCTTCGCGAATCGTTTTCCGGCGTCGAACGGATCATCTTGCGGCGCGACGAGCAGACGCCGACGACGTCGCCGAAACGTCTGACCGACGAAATGGTGCGCGCCGAGCGCATCGCGTCGCTGCGCAAGCGCGATCCCGTGTTGAACGCGGCAATCGACGCTCTCGATCTGGACGTCACGGACTAGCGACGCCTCCCGCGCGAGCGGTAGCTTTGGGGGCGTTGCTCGGTGCCTGGTTACTGGTTCCCGGTTGATCGTGACCGGTAATCGTGGGCGACCAACGACCAGCAATTCGCAACTAGCAATTAGCCACGGTTCTCCATGCCCGATTTCATGAAAATCCTGCAGCAAGCGCAGGAAATGCAGGGTCGCTTTCAGAAGATACAGGACGAGCTCCAGCAAAAGACGGTGACGGGTGCTTCCGGCGGCGGCATGGTGAGCGTCGAGGTCAGCGGTACCGGACAGATCAGGAAGATCAAGCTCGATCCGGGCGTGGTGAATCCCGCCGATGTCGAGATGCTGGAAGATCTCGTGGTGGTCGCCATCTCTGACGCGCAGCAGAAGGCGCAGAAGATGGCGCAGGACGAGATGGGCAAGCTCACGGGCGGCATGCAACTGCCGTTCAAACTGCCCTTCTAACACTGCCTGACCATGCCCGCGATCGACGATCTCGTGATGGAGCTGTCGCGTCTACCGGGCATCGGCCGGAAGACGGCGCAGCGCCTCACCTATCACTTACTGCGGCAATCGCCCGACCAGACGCGCCGACTTGCGGAGGCGCTCCTGACCCTGGGTGAACGCGTTAAGCCGTGTGCGCAGTGTTTCAACCTGACGGAAGAGGAGTTGTGCGCAATTTGCCGCGACCCGCGCCGGGACGCGTCGATCATCTGCGTCGTGGAGCAGGCGTCGGATATCGGTGCAATCGAGCGGGCTGCGGAGTTTCGCGGATTGTACCATGTGCTGGGCGGCCGACTTGCGCCCCTCGACGGCGTGGGCCCGGAGGACTTGACGGTGGGCGCGCTGCTCGAGCGATTGGACAAGGGAACGGGGGAGGAGGAGGTGCGCGAAGTGATCATTGCGACGAATCCGAGCCTCGAGGGCGAGGCGACGGCGCTGTATGTTCAGCGCCAGCTCGCGCCACGCGGTGTGACCGTATCGCGCATTGCGCGCGGCCTGCCGGTGGGCGGCGATCTCGAATACGCTGATGGTGTAACGATTGCTCAGGCGCTTTCCGCGCGGAGGGCAATGTGAGGGTCCGCCGTCATGCCACCGCCGTGACCGTCGGCTTCCTTGGCGGTCTAGTATTAGGGGCAATAGCTTGGAGTGCGCAGATACAGCGATCGCGCCGAGAGCTGTTCAGCAAGTCTCCAGTGAAGCGCTTGGCAGCGCTGGGATACCTCGGCGGCCAGCCGGGGCTCGACACGGCCCGCATTCTCACGGACTATGTCGGTTGGGAACGTCACCCGGTGCTGCGGCGCCGCGGCGAGCGCATTCTCCGCCGCATGCACGCTCACCTCGATTAGGACCGGACACGCGATGGCCGTCGGCGCAGCCAGTTGGTCGTTCACCGAAGACGATTTTGGCTCGATCACGCACGCGTTGGAGCGGTTGCTGACCGACTGCAACGCGCGCTGCGCGCTGCTGGTCGATCGCACCGGACAGCTCGTGGCGACCGTAGGCGATCGGCCGGACTTCGATCCGACCGCGTTCGCCACGCTCACCGCGGCCGACTTCAGCGCCAACGATCAACTGGCGAAATTGATCGGGGAGAACGATTTCAATTCGCTGTTCCACCAGGGCGAGAAGGAATCGATGTACCTGGCCGACATCGCGCGCCGGGTCATCCTCGTCGTGCTGTTCGATAATCGCACCACGCTCGGGCTGGTGCGCCTCAAAATGAAGCAGACGGTGATGGAGCTCACGCAGCTCTTTACGCAAATATTCTCGCGCGCCGCGAATGCGGCGTCGGCCCCCAACATTCTCGCCGGCGCAGACGACGAGATCGACAAGCTGTTCCAATAAGAGGATCGCAGCCATGTCGATGATCAACTACGCGTCACGCGAGATCAACTGCAAGATCGTGTACTATGGCCCGGGGCTGGGCGGCAAGACGACGAATCTCGAACACGTCTACAAGCAGGTGCAGCCGGACACGCGCGGAAAGCTGATTTCGCTGGCCACGGAAACGGAACGCACGCTGTTCTTCGATTTCCTGCCGGTGGATCTCGGCACGATCCGTGGCTTCAAGACGCGCTTCCATCTCTACACGGTGCCCGGCCAAGTGTATTACAACGCCAGCCGCAAGCTCATTCTCAAGGGCGTGGACGGCATCGTGTTCGTGGGCGACTCGCAGATCGAGCGCACGGAGGCGAACCAGGAGGCCATGCAGAACCTGTACGACAACATGGCGGAATACGGGTACGATCTCACGAAGATGCCGTTCGTGATTCAGTACAACAAGCGCGACCTTCCAAACGCATCTCCAATACGAGATCTGCAAAGCGCGCTGAACCCCGGATGGGAGGTCAGCGACGCATCAAAGATGCGCGTGGCGTCGGATCCGTACCACGGCGGCGAGAACCTGATTGACCAACTGTCGTCGGGCGAATGGATCGAGCGTGCGCAGTACTTCGAGGCGGTGGCAGTCACGGGCGAAGGCGTGTTCGATACGCTCAAAGCCGTGAGTAAGTTGGTGCTCAAGTCGCTCGCCTGAGATCCTGCTCATGAATTTGCCGAACGCGCTCACCGTCGGCCGCATCGCCGTCACGCCGCTCATTGCGGCATTGCCGTTCGCCAATTCGTGGACGTTACGCTTGACGGCGTTCGTGCTGTTCACGATTGCGGCGATCACGGATTACATCGACGGCAGGCTTGCCCGCTCGCGCCAGCAAGAAACCGACCTCGGGCGTCTCCTCGACCCGCTGGCAGACAAGGCGCTCCTCGTCGGCACGTTCGTGCCGATGTATCTGCTCGCCGGCACCTTCCCGTTCGTCACGCCCTTCGGGCTGGTCGGACTGCCGCTCTGGATCGTCGTCGTCGTGCTCGGTCGCGAAGTGTTCATGACCATCTTCCGGCAGGCAGCGGCCCGGCGTGGCGTGGTCATCGCGGCCATCGGGCCCGCGAAGTTGAAGACAGGATTCCAGCTTGTGTGGCAGGGCTCTGCGTATTTCTGGTTCTGGGCCGCGACGCTCGCCTCCACGCGGGGATGGTCGAACGCCGCGTGGCACGGATTCGCGCTGTTCAACGGCACCGTCGGTACGATCGTGATGGTCGCCGCGGTCATCCTGACGCTGTACTCGCTGGCGATCTACCTTCGCAGCTTCAGTAGTGTGTTCGCGGTTCCGTCAGGCAAGTGACCATTCCATCTGTCGGTACGGCCGTCGAGCTCATCACGATCGGCGACGAGTTGCTCCTCGGATTTACGACCGATACGAATGCGGCTCATCTCGCGCGCGAACTGGCGTCGATCGGTATGCACATTCCACAGCGCACCACGGTGGGTGACGATGCGGGCGAGATCGCCCGCGTGGTGCGGGAGGCGCTGGATCGCACGGGAGCCGTGATCACCACTGGCGGCCTTGGCCCGACATCGGACGACCTGACCAAGCCGGCCATCGCCGCGCTATTCGGCCGGTCCATGCGCACGGACGAGGCGCACCTCGCGTTGATGGAAGAGCGATGGCTCAAACGGTTCAATCGCCCACTCCCCGCAGCGAACAAGCAGCAAGCCGCCATGCCAGAAGGCGCCGTGAAACTCGAGAACAACCACGGTTCAGCGCCCGGGGTTTGGCTGGAAGACGAGCGCCAACGGTGGGTCGCGATGCTGCCCGGCGTACCACGAGAGATGCGCGGCATGCTCGGCGACGTGCTGCTGCCGCGCCTGAAAGCCCGCGTCACCGCCGGCACGGTGGTTCGGTCGTTGACGCTCCGGACGTGCAGCGTTGCCGAGTCGCTGATCGCCGACCGGATCGATTCGATGGAGGGCGGCCCCCTCGGTGTGTCGCTTGCCTATCTCCCGTCGATTGCCGGCGTCGATCTGCGGTTGACCGTGCGCGACGTGGCCGCAGCGCACGCCGATGTCGCGCTGTCCGCCGCCGCCGCGCGATTGCGCGCGCGGCTCGGCCAGTGGATATACGGCGAGCAGGAGGCTGACCTCGCGGCGGTGGTACTGGATCTATGCCGCGCGCGCCAGCTGACGATCGGCGTCTCGGAGAGCTGCACCGGCGGCTTGCTCGGCGCCCGGCTGACGGCCATCTCGGGGTCGAGCGACGTCGTGCTTGGTGGCGTCATCGCCTATCACGACGACGTGAAGCGCCACCTGCTTGGTGTCGAAGAGAGCACATTGCGGACGCACGGTGCAGTGAGCGAGGAGGTCGTGCGGCAGATGGCGGCCGGCGCACGCCGCGCAGCCGGCTCCGACATCGGCATGGCCATCACTGGCGTGGCGGGACCAACAGGTGGAACCTCCGAGAAACCGGTCGGCACGGTGTGGGTCGCCACAGACGTAAAGGGCGAGGTCGAGGCAACGCTGCTCAAGCTCTGGGGCGATCGTGAGGAAGTCCGTCAGCGCTCGGCGCAGTGGATTCTGGACGCCCTGAGAAAGCGACTCCTCAAGAAATAGGATACCTGCCTTTTCGGCATCTTGGCAGGGCATGGCCGTTGCACCCCGTCGCGTACACAGCGAACATTCAGCCAACGTCGAACGCGTCAGTATGCCGCGCTCGGTGCCGCCTCCTTCTCGTACGTTTGGAAATCCCATGGAGCAACGCAACAATAGCGAATTCGATCCGACTGAAAACGCGCCTGGCTCGGAGGGCGCGTTCTCTGGTGACGCAGGCGCCGCAGATCGCGATTTCGATTCGGCGCCCGCCGATGCTCGCGCTGCGGCACCGGATACCGAACGTCGCCTGGTCGAGCAGCAGGAGAGGTATCTCCGGCTCGCCGCTGAATTCGACAATTTCCGCAAGCGCGTGGCACGGGAGCGCTCGGAGTTGGCCGGCCGCGCCCAGGGCGAACTCGTGAAACAGCTACTCGAGGGACTGGACGATCTGGCACGGTTCGCCCACGTCGACCCATCGACCGTGGACGCCGCGACGGTCGTGCAGGGCGTCGATATGGTGGAGAAGAAGATGCTCAAGGTGTTGACCGGCGCTGGCCTGGAACTCGTAGACCCGGTCGATCAATCGTTCGATCCCAACCTGCACGAGGCGGTCTCCACGGAGCCGGCGCTTTCGCGCGAGGACGACCACGTCGTCTCGCGGGTTTACCAGTCTGGGTACCTGTTCAACGGTCAGTTATTGCGGCCGGCGCGTGTCGTGGTGAAGCAATGGAACGGCTGACCACGTACTGACGATATGGCTCAGACGAAGGACTACTACGCGGTTCTTGGCGTGTCCGCCTCGGCGACGCAGGACGAAATCAAGAAGCAATACCGCAAGCTCGCCGGGAAACATCATCCGGATAAGAACCAGAACGACCCGAAATCCGCCGAGCGCTTCAAGGAGATCTCGGAGGCGTATCAGGTGCTGGGTGATGCCGAGAAGCGGAAGCAATACGACCAGATGCGCCAACTTGGCGCCTTTGGTGGCTTTGGTGGCGGTACACGGCGCGGCGGAGCAGGAGCACCGGGTGGTGCGTCGCCATTCGGCGGTGCCCCTGGGGGAGGGGCGTCCTTCCGGTTCGAGGATCTGGGCGATGTCGGTCTCGGAGGCCTTGGAGACCTGTTCAGCTCCATGTTCAGCGGAGCTGGCGCGGCCGGTGCGCGCACTGGGGGCGGGCGGGCGCGTGGTCCGGAGCGCGGTCAGGATGTAGAGACGCAGCTTCAGGTACCGTTCCGTACGGCGGCACTGGGTGGAAAAGTCGCGATCGAACTCGAGGTCAACGAGGAGTGCGCCACTTGCCGCGGCAGCGGTGCGGCTCCAGGCGCCAAGATCCAAACCTGCCCGGAGTGCCAGGGACGCGGCACGATCTCGTTCGGCCAGGGTGGGTTCGCCGTGCAGCGCCCGTGTCCCATGTGTCTGGGCAAGGGCATGATGCCCAGTGAACGCTGCCCCACGTGCGGGGGGGCAGGCGAAGTACGGGTGAAGAAGAAGATGAACATCACCGTGCCGGCAGGCGTGGACAGCGGCACCAAGATCCGGCTCAAAGGCCAGGGTGGCCACGGCATGCGCAACGGACCGCCCGGTGATCTCATCATCAGCTTCCAGGTCGAGCCCGACCGGTTCTACAAGCGTGAGGGGCTCGACCTGATCGCGCCGGTGCCGATCAACATTGCGCAAGCCACGCTCGGTTCAAAGATCAGCGTGACGACAATCGACGGAAAGAAGGTCTCGATCAAGATTCCCCAGGGCACGGCGAGCGGAAAGCGTTTTCGGGTGCGTGGCCAGGGGATCAAGAAAGGCGAGACGAGCGGCGACCTCATCGTCGAGGTGCAGGTCAATGTGCCCGAGAAGCTGAGCGAGGAGCAGGAAAAGGCAATGCGCGAGTTTGCCGAGGCCAGCGGACTGAAGTACTGACCGGGACACGGGACACGAGACACGGGACACGAGAGACGGGACACGGGACACGAGACACGGGTCCCTGTCCCGTTTACGCCGCGAGCACCGGCAGGCCCACTCGGCGTCCGCGTTCGATGAGGCCGCCGCCGAGCACACGCTCGCCGTCATACATCACGAGCGACTGGCCCGGGGTGATCGCGGCGACGGGCTCGTCTAGGGCGATTTCGATCTCGTCATTGTCGAGTCGCACGATCTCGGCCTGAGCCGGGGACGCGCGGTGCCGCACCTGGACTTGAAGGCGCGTGCCGACAGCGGGCGTGTCGACGAGCCAGTTGATCTCTCGCGCCACAATGCCGCGTCCGAGCAGTTCGTCGCGCGGGCCAATCACCACGGCACGGTCGCGCGGGCGAATGTCGATCACGAACATCGGCTCATGGAAGCCGCCTGGCAGCCCGCGGCGCTGCCCGATAGTGAAGCGTGCGAATCCGTCGTGCACGCCGACCGGAGTGCCATTCGAGAGCAGGAAGGGACCCTGCGCCAACGCCGGGGCATCGTCCCCGAGCCGCTGGCGAATGATGGTCGTATGGTCGCCGCCGGGTACGAAACAGATGTCCTGGCTTTCGATCTTGTCGGCAATGACTTCCAGGCCGAGTTGATGCGCGACCTCGCGCGTCTCGCGCTTCGTTTGCGTGCCGACAGGGAGCTGCATGCGTCGCAATACGGACCGGTCGATGCCCCAGAGGAAATACGATTGATCCTTGGAGTGATCGACGCCGCGCAACAGCGCGCCGTCCACGATGCGCGCATAGTGGCCGGTGGCGATCCATGTCGCGTCGATGGCGTCGGCCTTCACGAGGAGGTCGCGAAACTTCGTGAATGTGTTGCAGCGCACGCAGGGGATAGGCGTGCGACCATTGGCATATTCGCTCACGAAATTATCTACGACATCTCGGCCAAACGCATGCTCGAGATTGAGCACGTAGTGCGGCACTCCAAGCTGTTGGCAAACGCGGCGTGCATCGTTCACGGAGTCCAGCGAGCAGCACGGGCGGTCGGGTAGGTCTTCGTCGTGGCAGAAGAGCTTCATTGTCGCGCCGACGACGTCGTACCCCTGGTCGACGAGCATCGCGGCGGCGACCGACGAGTCGACCCCACCGGACATGGCGACCAACACCCGCGACTTCACATCAGACTCCGCCGCGCGCCATGCCGCGAGCCTTGTCGACCAGCGCCGGAAACACGTCGGCGACCCGATCGATGCAGACGTCGGTCGTGAGCGAGCCGAGGCTCATGCGAATGGCCGCCGTTGCCAGCTCGGCCGGAACTCCAATGGCCCTGAGCACGTGGGACGGCGAAATGCTTCCGCTCTGACAGGCCGATCCGGCGGAGCAGCCGATACCACGCAGGTCGAGCGCCATGAGCATGGACTCGCTGTCCGTTCCCCGCGCGGAGACATTGATGATATGCGGCGCGCGATGCCGTGCGCCGCGCCCATGGATCACCGCGTCCGGCACGCGCGCGAGAATCGTCTCCTCGAGGCGATCGCGCATGCGTTGGAGGCGTTCGCATTCTTCCTCCCGCTCGGCGACCGCCAACTCCGCGGCGCGCGCGAAACCGACGACCGCTGCAACATTCTCCGTACCAGGCCGGCGGCCGCGATCCTGTTCGCCACCATGGAACAACGGCGCGATGACCGTTCCGCGACGGATGAATACCGCGCCAATGCCCTTGGGCGCACCAATCTTGTGGCCCGACACAGAGAGGACATCGAAGGGAATCGTCCGCGCGTCGATGGCGATCTTGCCGAATGCCTGCACGGCGTCGGTATGGAACAGTGCACCGACGCTCTTGGCGTGCTGCGCGAGCTCGCCGATCGGCTGAATGGTGCCGATCTCGTTGTTGACCCACATGACCGAGGCGATCGCCGCATCCTCACCGGTGATCGATCGAAAGGACGTTTCATCCACGACTCCGTCGGTGGTCATGGCGCAGAACCGCTCGTCTGCTCCTTCGCGCGCGGCTTGGTGGACCGATGCGAGCACCGCCTTGTGCTCGACTGGCGACGTCACGATGACGTTCCGACCCTCACCGCGCCGAGCTCGCCAGGCGCCGAGTATGGCGATGTTGTCCGCCTCAGTGCCTCCCGAGGTGAAGCAGATTTCGTCCGTGGAAGCGCCAAGACAGTGGGCGACTCGCTCGCGGGCCTCGTCGAGCGCGGTCCGCGCGTCCCGCCCCCACCGATGCATGCTCGACGGGTTGCCAAACCGAGCGCCGTAGAAGGGCAGCATGGCCTGGAGTACCTCACCGCGGACCGGTGTCGTCGCAGCATGATCGAGGTAGATAGGTTCTGGCATGGCAACAATATAGCGTTTGTTCAGGCGTCCCAAACGCTTCGCGCCGGCCTCAGCGTTTGGCCGCAGCTATGTGGCGAGAGGAACGGTACGGCCGGCAGGGAACGCGGTTGGTCAGAAGGTTGATACCCCCAGCGATAGTACATCGTCCACCGCGACCATTTCGGTCGTGAAGAACGGCTCACCAAACGGACGACGTATGAGAGTTCCGTAATAGGCGCCGTGGTGTCGCACGACGTCTTCCAACGGCTCGCCGTTGGGATAGACCTCGCCGGCCTGCGTCATGCCCTCGAACTGCGAGCCATAACAGCGAATTGCTTCGAGCTTTCTCGCGAAGTCGTCCGAGACGTCGACGACGAAGCTGGGCCGCACGAAATCCTGGCGATATGCCAACGCGTGCAGAATCTTGAGCGGCCGATGCGGGGGAAGATCCGGCGCGACCTTGGCCAATCCCGCCACGAAGCATGCGTCGCGCACGAGCTGGGCGCTCACGCGGTGATCGGGATGGCGTCCCTCGAGTGCAGGAGCGATCACGACACGCGGGCGGAGCCGCCGTATGACACGCGCCACACAGACGCGGGTCGCCGGATCATTGAGGATCCCGGCATCGGGGAGCGCGAGGTTCTCGCGAATGGAAATACCGAGAACAGCCGCGGCATCCTCCGCTTCCTGCGCGCGGAGCTCGGCGGACCCGCGTGTGCCCATCTCACCCTGTGTGAGATCGAGAATCGCCGTGCGGTATCCGGCGCGCGCCGCCTTGCCGAGCGTGCCGCCGCACGTCAGCTCGACGTCGTCGCGATGGGCGGCGATGGCGAGAAGATCGATCGAATCGGCCATGTGCCGAATATAGTCGAGCCGGAACCGCACCCACGCGCCCCCGCCCCCGCGGCCGCACTACTCGTGTCGCAGGGCGGCCACGGGATCGAGCCGGGCGGCCCGAACGGCCGGGAGCATGCCGAACACGACGCCAGTGACCGCGCTCGCGATCAACGCCGATGCGACCGCGGTGAGCGGCGTCGACGTCGGAATCGACGGCCACGCCGTGCGCACGGCCAACGACGTCGCCACGCCGAGCACGAGACCCACTGCGGCTCCGACGCCGGTGAGCGTCACCGCTTCGACCAGAAACTGCCAGAGGATATTGCCGCGCGTGGCGCCGAGGGCCTTGCGCACGCCAATCTCGCGCGTCCGCTCCGTGACCGAGATCATCATGATCGCCACCACGCCGACGCCACCCACGAGCAGCCCGACGGATGACAATGCGATGCCGACGATGAAGAACGTGCCGAACAGCTGGTTGTAAATGTCGAGGAGTTTGTCCTGCGTGACGACCGCGAACGTGGCGCGGTCGGCGGGGCGAAGGCCGCGGCGGCCGCGCAGGTATGCCGTCACATCGTCCACGGCATCCTCGACCTTGACGCCGTCGCGGGGCTTCACGATGAGATTGTTGCCGCGCACCCAGAGATTCATGTGCCGGCGTCCAGTCTCGAGGGGTGCGATGGCTTTCGGCGAATCGCCACCGCCGGCGGACGTCGGCGTGCCGATCGGGCTCGCCGTGTAGTGATACAACCCGATGACGGTGAACTGCCGGCCGTCGATCGTAATGACCTTGTCGATGGGATCGGAGTCACCGAACAGCGACTCCGCGAGCTTGTCGTTCACGATCACGACACGCGCTGCTCCCATGTACTCGGCGTACGTGAAGCTGCGGCCGGGGTAGATGTCGCCGCCGTCCACGTCTGTCCAGTTCGTGCTGTAGTACTCGATGCCTGCCGTGAGCGCACGATCGCGATACTTGAACGTGCCTCCACCGGCGATGTGCTGCGTGACGGCGTAGATCGACGGCAGCCGTTCGATACCGAGTGATTCGTCATTCGTGATCGCCGGGTTGCGGCGATCAGGGCAGGACGTGGGATCGGTGGGATCGCAATTCTGGAAGCCGGCTATCGGACGACGATAGACGAAGAACGACGTAGGGCCTGCCGCAGCGACGTCCCGGGCAAACGACTCGTTCACGCCGCGCACCACAGATGACAGCGCGACGACGACGAACACGCCGATGGCGACGCCCATGATCGTGAGTGCCGCGCGGGCCCGGTTGGCGCGAAGAGAATCGAAGGCGATCGTGACGCCTTCGAGCGCGTTGGTGATTCTGCCGATCAGGGTCATGTCTCTTGCCGCAGCGCGTCGATGGGATCGAGCATTGAGGCGCGACGCGCCGGATACACACCGGACACGATTCCAACGACCAGGCCGAGCACCGTGGCGACGACGATGGACCAGAGGGCGACGGCCGCCGGCAGCGGAGTCTTCGCCGCGATGATCTTGGCGGCCAGAATGCCGAGCGCGATACCGATGATCGCGCCCACCGTGCTCAGCGTCGCCGACTCAATGAGGAACTGTCGCAGAATGTCGACTCGGCGCGCGCCCAGGGCCTTCCGAATGCCAATCTCGTGCGTGCGTTCGGCCACCGAGACGAGCATGATGTTCATGATCACCATACCGCCCACGATCAGGCTGATGCCGGGAAGTGCCGCGCCGACGATCGTCATGATGTTCTTGATCTTCTCGAAGAACGCAAGCGCTGACGCAGACGTCTCCATCACGAAATTGTCGGGCACGGAGGGTCGCAGATGACGATGCGCCCGAAGCGCTTCTCGCACCATCTCCATCATGTCGTCCATCATCATGGAGCTCGACGCCTGCACGATCAGGCCGTCGATGTCACCACGTGGATTCGTGATATGGCGCAGCGGCGAGTTGAATGGCGCGATCGCGAGCTTGTCGAGGGACTGGCCGAACAGGCTGCCCTGATGTGCGAGCACTCCGATCACCTGATACGGCAAGCCGCCGATGCTCAGTTCGCGCCCGACGGGGTTCAGATTCGGGAAAAAATAGGCGGCCACTTCGTCGCCAATCACCACGACGGGCGAGCCGAGCTCGAATTCCTGCGCGGCGATCGCGCGCCCCGACGCGAGATCATACTTCTTGATCGTGAAGTAGTCGCCGTCCACGGCGTGCGCCTCGATCGTGCGAATGCGCAAATATGGCGACGAGGCTGGAATGTTCTCCTGACTCTCGACGGCCCAGCGCGCACCAGACGGCAGGGCTGATCTGAGGAATGCGACGTCGCCGATGTAGATGCGTGGACGCCGTTGCCACTCCAGCCATTGCTCCCGCGTGGTGTTATTCCCAAACCAGGGGAACCGGCGCAGCGTGAACGTGTTCGCGCCGAGCAGACGCCCGGCGAAATCATCTTCCATGTAGCGCCCCATGCCCTCGACGATCGATACGACGGCGATGAGGAACATGACGCCGATCATCACGCCCAGGAGTGTGAAGAAACTCTTCATCTTCTGGACGCGGATCTGGATCAGCGCAAGGCGAACGGCTTCGAACAGCGGCATCCGTGAGGCAGGAGTAGGAGACTATTGAGACTATTCGTAGCGGAGCGCGTCGACGGGATCGAGCTTCGCGGCCCGCATGGCGGGGAGCATCCCGAACAACACGCCGGTGATGGCACTCGCGCCGAGCGCCGCGACGATCGCCAGCGGCGGAATCGACGCCTTGATCGGCGTCATGTTCTTGATGATCATGGATACCACGCCGCCGGCAGCCAGGCCGAACATGGCCCCGATGGCCGTGAGCGTCACAGCCTCCACGAGGAACTGCCACAGAATGGTGCCGCGCGTGGCGCCGAGGGCCTTGCGCACGCCAATCTCGCGCGTCCGTTCGGTGACCGAGATCATCATGATCGCCACCACGCCGACGCCGCCCACCAACAGGCCAATCGCCGAGAGCACGATCATCACCAGAAAGAACATCCCGAAAATCTTGTTGTAGGTCTCGAACAACTGGTCCTGTGAAATGAGCGCGAAGTCGTTTTCGGCACCCGGACGCAACCCGTGGCGCGCCCGCATCGCGGCCACCACATCGTCTTCCGCCTGGTCGCGCGTGACGTTCTGACGTGGCACCACGGAGATGCCAACGCTCGAGTACGACGCCTTGAGCGACCGGACTGCCGACTCGAACGGGACGATGGCACGCGGCCGGTTGCCGCCGGACAGGAAGCTGGCCTGATAGTGATAGATGCCGATGACGGTGAACGGGATACCGCCCACCGTGACTTGCTTGTCCATCGGATCGGAGTCGCCGAACAGCTTCTTCACCATCTCGTCGTTGATGATGATGACGTGCTGGCCGTTCGTTTCTTCGGCTTCGGTGAAGCTGCGCCCCGGATACAGGTCGCCCGCGCCGTCGATGATCGTCCAGTTCGACGTATACCCGATCACCTGTGTGCTACTGAGAACGCGGTCCTTGTACCGGACTTCTTTGCTCATCATGAGCTCCGCGCCGGCCGCGCGCACCGACGGCAGGGCGTTCAGCACCTTGTTGTCGGCGTAGGTCAGCCGGGGATTATGGCGCCATTTGCAGGTGTCGTCGGTTCCGTCGCACGCTTCGAACGTGATGGGAAACCGGCTGACGAAGAACGTCGTCGGACCAGCGGCCTCGAAGTCTTTGGCCACGCTCTCGTTGATGCCGTGGATTGCCGCGGAGATGACGACCACGACAAACACGCCGACGGCGACGCCGAGGATGGTTAACGCCGTGCGAACCCGGTTCTCCTTGATCGCTTGGAGGGCAATGCCAACGCCCTCGAGCAGGGAGTACACCCGCATTCCGAGCCCCGTCATCAGGTCTCCTGCCTCATGGCGGCGATGGGATCGAGCATGGCCGCCTGGCTTGCCGGATAGATACCGGCGATGATCCCCACGCCGGCTCCCACGCCCACACCCACGAAGATCGACCAGACCTCGACTGCCGCGGGAAGCGGCGAGACCGCGGCGATCGCCTTTGCGAATCCGATGCCGAGCGCCACGCCGAGCGCGGCGCCAAACGTCGCCAGCGTCGCGGACTCGACCAGGAACTGATTCAAGATGTCGCGGCGGCGTGCACCCAAGGCTTTTCGGATGCCGATCTCCCGCGTGCGCTCGGCGACCGCCACGAGCATGATATTCATGATGACGATTGCCCCGACGACGAGCCCGATCGCTGGCAGCGCGACGCCGGCGATCACGAGATAGCTCTTCAGCTTGTTCCAGAACTCGAGCGCGGAATCCGAGGTCTCCAGCGCGAAGTTGTCTGGCTGTGCGGGACGGAGATGGTGGCGAGCGCGCATGATGGTGCGCGTCGCTTCCATGGCATCACGCATCGCGACTTCATTCGCGCCTTGAATGACTACCTGGTCTGACTACGCCGTGCGGATTGACCCAGCGATTGAGCGGCGCCTTCTCCGGCGCAATGACGAACTTGTCCAGCGAGATGCCCAATACGTTGCCTTGCTTTTCCGCGACCCCGATGACGGTGTACGGGATGCCCTGGATGCGCATCTGGCGGCCCACGGGATCGAGGGCGGGGAAGAAGTGGTCGGCGACATCCTGGCCGATCACGACCACCGGGCTGCCGAGCAGGTACTCCTGCGGTCCGATCAGACGACCATTGCTCACGCCCATGCGCTTGATCTTGAACCAATCGCTCGACACGGTGGAGCAGCTACTGGGCCGCGGCGATGCGTACGCGGATTCGATCGTGAGATTCGCCCCGCTCTCGACCGCCCAGAGAACGTCGGACGGCAGTGCGGCGGCTACGGGCAATACGTCGGACTGCAGGATGCGCGGCCGCCGGCGCCAGTCGCGCATCTCCTCCTCTGTGATGTCGCCCATTTGGATATTCGGGCTCGCACGGAGGTTGAAGGCGTTCACCGCGATGATCTTGCCGACCAGGTCGTCCTGCATGTAGCGGCCCATGCCGCCCACGATGGAGACCACGGCGATGAGGAACGTCACGCCGATCGTCACGCCGATCACGGTAAAGAAGCTCTTCAGCTTCTGAACGCGAATGGTGTTCCAGGCGATGAGGACGGCTTGAAAGAAAGACATGGGCAAGGAAGAGGGTCGAGGGTCGGGTGGTGAGCGCGAGTCGTCTCGCGCTGCACCCCTCGTCCCTCGACCCTTACGGAAGGGAGCCCCCTGAAGTTACACCCAGCCTAGATCTTGGGGTGCGGCGCGCCAACGCGCTCGATGAACGCCGCGCGCGATTCGTCGGTCGACATCAGACCGTCGCGCAGGACGACGACGCGGCGCGCATGGGCGGCGATATCCGGCTCGTGGGTAACCATGATGACGGTCTGTCCCGTGCTCGCCAGATTCTCGAAGACACTTCATGATCTCTTCCGACGTCTGTCGAGTCGAGATTCCCCGTCGGCTCGTCGGCGAGAAGAATGGACGGATTGTTGACGAGCGCGCGGGCAATGGCAACGCGTTGGCGCTGGCCGCCCGAGAGTTCGTTCGGACGGTGATCCATGCGGTCCTCGAGCTGCACCTTGGCGAGCGCTTCCTTGGCGCGGCGCTTCCGCTCGTCGGAACCAATGCCGGCGTACACCAGTGGCAGCTCGACATTGTGCAACGCGGTGGCGCGGGGGAGCAGGTTGAACGTCTGGAAGACGAACCCGATCTCCTTGTTGCGCACGCGGGCCAGCGCGTCGTCCTTCATATCGGACACGAGCATGCCGTTGAGCCAGTACTCGCCGGCGTTCGGCGTGTCGAGGCAGCCGATGATGTTCATGAGGGTGGACTTGCCCGAACCCGACGGCCCCATGATGGCCACGTACTCGTTACGCGCGAATGGCGAGGTCCACGCCCCGCAAGGCGCGGACGACTTCACCGCCCATGTCGTATTCACGCTTGATGCCGCGTGTGACGATGACCCACTTTGACTCGGGCGATTTGCCTTCGGTGCTGACGACCGCGCGACGTTCAGCGGTTTCCGTAAGAGGTGCTTCTATCGCTTAGTGAGTTCACGACTTGGTCCCGGAGGTGGGCTTCTTCGCGTCCGGCTTGGTCTCGCGCACGAGTGCGCCGTCCTTCAGCTCGCGAATAGCCTGGTAGGTTCCCGCCGACGATCTTTTCGCCTGCCTTGAGGCCGCTGACGATCTCGAAGTGCTTCTCGCCTGCTATCCCTACTTTTACGGGCCGGAAGGTCACTTTGTTGTCGGTTCCTACGACAAACACGCCTTCGACGTCCTTTTTGCCCACGTCTTTGGCCGGTTTGGCCTTTCCGAGGCCGACGGCCGTGTCACCCTTTGAGAGGCTCGAGTCCTCACGTACGGTGAGCGCGATGATTGGAACCGACAGGACGCCGGCGCGTTTGTCGGTGATGACCTTGGCTGTCGCCGAGAAGTCAGGGCGCGTATCCACCGGTGCGTTCAGGAGTTGGATCGTCACTTCGTAGTCCACCGCCTGGTCCGTGCTCGTTGCGCTCGCGGCCTTCAGCGAGCTGTTGGAGATCTTGGTGACCTTGCCGATGAACGTGGTATCCGGAAACGCGTCGATCTGGACTTGCGCCGAGTCGCCGAGCTCGATGCGAGCGACGTCGGTTTCGTCCACCTTCACCTTGCGTCTCGAGCACGCACATGTCGCTGATCGTCAGCAGCGTCGCCGCATCCTTGTTGAACGTCCCCTGCATCGCCGTCTCGCCTTGCTCCACATCGAGGCGCGTGACACGGCCGGCCATCGGGGCATAGATGGTGGTCTTTGACAACGCGCTCTTGGCGTCATTGAGTGATGCGGTCGACTGATCCACGGCGTGTTTTGCCGCTTCGACCACCGCCTTATTCACGTCCACCGCCGTCCGAAGCTGGTCGATCTGCTCGTCGGAAATGAGTTGCGCGTTTTGCTGCTTGATGGCCGCCGATCGATCAAAGGTTTTGGTTGCCTGGTCGAGGTTCGCGGCGGCCTGGGTGAGCTGAGCCCGGGAGGACGCCACCTGGGCGACGGCGCGCTCCACGGCCGCCTCTGGTTGCACGGGGTCGATCTGCAGCAAGAACTGCCCGGCAGACACCATCTGGCCTTCTTTCACGGCCAGCTTGATGATCTTGCCGCTCACGTCAGACGCGACATCCACTTTCGTTTGCGGACGCACTTGGCCGCTCGCTGTAACCGAGGCGACGAGGTCGCGATTCTGCACCGACTCCATACGCACTTCCACGGCCTTGTTGCTGCGCTTGAACGCGCTCATTGCTACAACCGATATGATCCCCGCGGCCGCGACAATGCCGATGCCCAAGGTTGTCTTCTTGCCCATAATAGTGTCTCGGCCTCAGCGGAGAGGGCGGCCGACCGCGTTTTCCAACGCGGCGTACGCCTTGTGATAGTCGTAAATGGAGTTGACGCGGGCCATCTGCGCTTGCTCGTAGGTTCCGCGTGCCACGGTGACATCCAGGAAGGTCGCTGCGCCTACCTTGTACCGCTCTTGCGCGGCGATCAGCTCTTCTGTCGCCTTCCCGGCGTTCTGTTCCTGCAACTGCTGCGTCTTCGCGGCCGTGACGAGATTGAGATAGGCCTGCGTGACGTCGGTCGTCAACTGGAGGTTGCGCGAGCGCACATCGGCGAGCGCGTTGTCGAGCGCGACGCGCTGTGTTTCGAGAGTTTGTTCGCGCTGGAAGTTGTTGAAGATCGGAACTGAGATGAACGCCGAGAGACCGAAGGGCGCCTTCTGGAAGCTGAACGGCCGGTTCTGCGAGCGCGCGGCATCGAGCTCACTGGCAGTCAAGATGCCCGAACCGCAGTTGAGGTGACTGAGGCCCGCGCCAACCCGAAGGGAGTCTTGCGACAGGCAGTTCCGGGCGCTGGCGGCGGCCCCAGCGCTCGCTTGCTGCGCCAGAATCTCGGAATCCGTATAGCCGAACGCATTGGCACCGTAACCCGTGCTCAACGTCAGCGACGGCAGGTAAGCCGTCTGCGCCAGGCGCACGCCCATCTGCGCCGCGTTCTCGCGCGACTTGCGTGCGCTCAGGTCTGGATTGACATGGCGCGCGAGGTCGAGGAGCGAATCGAGCGAGAAATTCGGCTGCGACACCGCGAACGGCGTCGTCAGCTTGGCGTCGATGTCCGCCGGCACGCCCATCGCCTGGTACAAGCGAAGGCGTTCGACGCGCGCCGTGTTGTGTGCCGTCAACGCGTTCACCTGCGCCTGGCCGAGCGCAACCTCTGCGCTGCGGACGTCGAGGATCGTCCCGGCGCCCACCTTCATCTTTGCGTTGGCGAGATCCAGTTGGCCCTGCGCCGTCTGCACCAGCGTGTCCTGGAGCGCTGCCTGCGCGTCGGCCTGTAAGACCGTGATGTACTGCGTGGTCACTTGCGCGCGCAGTACCTCGGCCTGATTCGTGATGTCAGCTTCGGCGGCGCTGCGGCCTGCTTTTGCGGCGCGCGGTGCGAACGCCAGGCCGGCGTTGACGCTATAGCTCACGCTCGCGCGGTAGGACGACTGGTAGGCGTCAGAACTGCTCGGCAGCGCAATGCCTTGGACGTACTGGGTACCGCCCTGGTTGTAGCTGGTAGAGAGACTTGCACTGGCGCTCGGCAAGAGAGCGCCATACGCCGAGCGAACCTGGGCTTCGGAGTTACGGAGGTTGTTTTGCACCTGCAGGAACAACGGATTGTTCTGGTGTGCCGTGGTAATCGCGTCTTCCAGGGTGAGGGTGGCTCCGCGAGTGGGAGCAGGTCCCTGCTGGCCGACGGCAAACTGCACAGGGATCGCGAGGAGCGCGACGAACCTCAACGAACGCATGAAGGAAAGTCCTTTGGAGGGGGTCTGCTGGATGTACGGAGGGGAGATCCAGGGAGTTTCAGCGGGCACCGCATCACCGCGGCATTTCTTCGCGAATCGCCACGATCCTCTGGCTCGGAATCTCGGCCTTGAGCACCCTACCGCCGGCGTCTACCCAGAAATCGCGGCTGGACGGACCGGTGCCCAACGTGTAGTGGGTGGCGGTCACCGATTTGCCGGCAATCTCAACGGGCTCGAAGCCATGGGCCGCCAGAACCATGTTCGTCGAGCGCGAAAGGCGCGGCTCAATGACCTGGACGGTGGTGGATCGCTTGGAGAGCGCTACAAAATAGAGCTGGTGCAGCAGATCGTCTTCCACGATGAGACTCTGGCCCGGCACGATGGCATATTCGCGCATAGACTCGTCGCCGCGCTGGTTTGACGAAAGGGCCGAGAGGCGTCCGCCGAGAGCGACGGCGCGAATGTCGAGAATGCGCGTGCCCTTGTCCCTCACGTGAAATTCGTAGCGAATTGGTGTGCCGAGGGAGTCGGCGGTGAGCGACGAAGTGATTTGTTCGGTGCCGGATGCGAGCTGGGCCGTGGCCGTGAGCTGCGAGCCCTCCGCTCGGACGAGCTTGAAGCTTTCAGTTTGTGCGGACGCGCCCGGTCTCGTGATGACGAAGGTCCCTTCGTCGATCAATCGACCCTGTCCAAACGCCGCGGGGGCGCTCAGGGCGAGGAGAGCAAGCACGGAACGAAAGCGCATGACAGTAAATTACCCGGTCGCGACCGCCGCGTTCACTATTCGGCCGACGGGGCCACGAATACGTGGTCGCGAATGCTGGAGTAGATCCGCTGGTAGATCGCGCGGCCTTTTTCGGCCGTGGCCAGCGTTGGTCGTCCGATGGACCCCGAGCTCGATCTGGGGACGCGCAGCCAACCACGCCTGTAACGTCGCAGCTCGTCGCGTGACATCATATAATCCTGAGCGAGCTCCATTTGCACAAGCTCAGGCGCGATGTACAGCATCAGAGATGTGTCCACCTCGTCGCCATGCATAGGCTCGGACTGAGCCTCGAGCAGATCGCTGAAGTGCACGCCGAAGATGTCCACCACCCGTACCCTCGCTCCGGACGTGATGACCGTACACAGCGCTTCGAGATGCGGATCGTGCTCGTGAGCCGTCAGCAGGATGAACTCGCGGACACCCGTGGATTCCCACGTGTCGAGCAGGTCGTTGAGCAACCGGTGCAAGGTCTTCTTGCGGAGGGAGGCATTTCCCGCAAAGCCTCGCTCCGTCTCAACGTTCACGCCGTACTCGACCGTGGGGGCGAGCAGGATTCCAAATTCCGCGGACAGATCGCGCGACAGGCGTTCGACAATGATAGTATCGGAGCCCAGGGGCATGTGCGGTCCGTGCTGCTCGCAGGTACCAACAGGGATGATCAGCCGCGGGTCGCGCTCCATGCGCGCCGCGACTTCGGCAGGCCGCAGCTCCTTCAGGCGGCGCGGCGCCGGTATACCGGCGGGAGACTGACTCATTTTACCTGAGCGATCGGTTCGACAGACGCGACGAGCCGAAGTGCGCCCGTCAGCGTGGATATGGTGGGCGGTCGCCGCCAGTGCGGCACTACTCTCGGCAAGCCAGTGGCTACAAGCCCCGAGCGTAGAGTATCTGGTGCCATTCGCCGTCGCTACCGTGGCGACCGCAGTAACGGCTGCGGTGGTGCAGGGCGCGCAACGCTGGTGGGCGGCTGCCTGTGCGCTTGCGCTCGTGGTCGCCGCGGGGCTCGCGCTGCCGGCCCAGCGCAACCTGTGGCTGCTCGAGCACGAGTGGGAGACTTGGCGGCGGGGCGCAGTGATGGATGGGCTGGCATCGCTGCGCCGCGGAATCGATGATGCCGTCGTCGCCACTGCGGCGACGGCGCGGGATGCGCTCTCGTCGCCCGCCGATCGGGCTCAGGCGTTCGATGCCCTCTCGAACCTCGTGGCAAGCGGCGACGAGCGCGGCGTGGTGGTGTATCGGGGCGACAGCGCCCTCGCCTGGGCCGGTGGCATTCATCCGCCGATCGATCTGACCTACGAAGGCACGACGGTCGTCGCGACGCCGTTCTATCTCGCGCTGCAGGTCATGAAGCAACGCGGTGTGACCCGTGCCGTCGCTATAGCCCTTCTCGATGCGGCGCCTCCCGCCGACAAGCTCTCGGCGCCGCTCGCGCGCCGGATCGCAGCGGAGGCCGGCCTCGGGGGCTTCACGTTCGGGCCGCCCGGTGATCCCTCCGCTGGTGGTACTGAGGTACTTCGGTACGCTCTCGGGGGTCAGCGGGTGTTCGACGTCCGTGCGCTCCCCATCACGCAAGGAGAGGTGACGCAGCGGATCGCCGAGCGCGTGCGTGCGCGCGCGGGACTCGCCTTCCTTTTGGCTTTGGCTTTTTTCATCATCGGCGTGTGGCGTGGTACGCGCACGTTGTCACAGCGCGTCGCCGCGTTGGCCGTGGGACTGGCATGTACGGCGCTTGTCCCCCTCAACGAGTATTCGAATCTGACCCGGCTGTTTGACCCGGCGGTGTACTTCATTCCGGGTGGCGGGCCGCTCACCGGCAACGCAGGCGCGCTCGGGACCACGGGCGCCATGGCGCTGCTCGCTGTGCTCGCGGTGTTCCGTCGCCGCGCGCCGCGTGCCTCCCGGTGGTGGTCCTTCACGACGGTCTTGCTCGTCGCCGGCCTTGGGCCGTTCCTGCTTCGCGAGTTGGCGCGCGGTGTCAAGATCCCGCCATACGGAGTTGACGCACCACTCTGGTTGATCTGGGAGATTCCACTCTTTCTGGCAGCCGTGTCGGTGCTGCTCGCCGGCGCCGCTGCAGGTGCCACTTTGCTTGGACCGCGGCGCGGACTCGCACCATGGCTCGCGCCGCTCGGTGCGGCGATCGCCGCTGTTCTCGCACCCATCGTATGGCACGCACCCGGGCAGTGGCCGTGGTGGTACACGATCCTGTGGATCGTGGCAATCGTGATGCTCGCACTGAGCCGCCGCACACGCTACGTCGTTCTGAGCGCGTCCATCGTCGCTGCGCTCGGCGCTACGACCCTGGTGTGGGGGCGCACAGCGCGCGGACGTGTCGCGGCGGCGGAGGCAGACCTTGCGGGATTGAGCCAAATCGATCCCGTGGCGGTCGCATTGCTTCGGCGCTTCGGCCTGAGTCTCGGTGTCGATTACGCCCCGACGACGCGTCAATTGCTGCTCCAGCACTTCGTAACCTCCGACATCGCGGCCGCAGGCAATCCGGTTGCGCTCTCGGCATGGCCCACCGATTCCGGACCGACGGCACAGTTCGCGACGGCGGCGATTCCCATTCCGATGGCCGAGGTGGGGCGCCTGGTCGCGGCGGCGCGGCAGACTGGCGCGCTCCTGCTGGAGCCGGTTCCTACGGACACCGCGGTCGAAATCGTGATGGCCGCGCCGTCTGCGTCGGGCGGCGTCACGGCGGTGGTGCTAGCGCCCAAGAGCCGGTTGTTCGAAGTCGATCCACTGGCCCGCCTGGTTGGTCTGGATGTCGAGACCGACGTCGAGCCGCCGTATACCGTGCGCCTCCGCAAACGCACGACGAGTGATTCGGCCAACGGGCGAGCGAGCTGGCGCCGCGAGGGGAGCGAGCTGCATGGCGACTGGATAGTGGCTACAGGGAGTGGTCTGGCCGCCGCACACGTCGAGGTGGAGCTCCGGCCGGTTTATGCGTTGATCGAACGCGGCGCACTGTTCGTCTTCCTCGACCTCGCACTCGTTGGCGTGCTCTGGCTGGCCAGTGTCATTGCCGACGGCGGCGCGGCGCGATGGATTCGCGCGCGGCGCCGGCGCTGGGGGCGGAGCTATCGGGCGAGACTATCGCTGGCCTTGTTCGCGTTCTTCGTGATTCCCGCCATCGCCTTCGCGATCTGGTCGTATGGCCAACTCGCGACCGATGCATCACAATCGCGCGCCCTGCTGGTCAGTGAAACGCTGCGTGCGCTCGCCAAGCCTCCCGCGGCGCCGTACTGGCTGCCGGCGGAGAGCGAACGCCTCGACACGCCGCTGTTTCTCTATTATGCCGGTGAACTGCGAGACGCGAGCGATCCGCTCTACACCGATCTCGCGCCCACGGGTCGATACCTCCCGCCACAGGTCGAGCTCACGCTCGCGGTGCGCGCTGAGGAAACTGACACGCGCTTGGAACGTGTCGACGGAGCGTCCGCACTGTTCGGGTATCGTTCCTTTGCTGACGAGGATCGGCCGTCCACTGTCATTGCGGCGCCCGCGCGCGCGGACGAATTGCCACTCGGTCGCCGCCGCCGCGACCTCGGCGTCCTCGTCGTCTTTGCCACCGTGATCGGCGCCTTGGCTGCGCTCTGGCTGAGCGGCATAGCTGCACGTCAGCTTGCGAAGCCAATCGGATCGCTGCGCGTGGCCGCCCTCTCCATCGCCAGCGGTGCGCGTATGCCGCCGCTCGAGCACGAACCGACGGCCGAATTCAGTCCCGTGTTCACCGCATTCCGCCGCATGGCGGCAGACCTCAACGCCAGTCGCACGGCGCTTGAAGAAGCGCAACGTCGCACCGCCACCGTGCTGCGCAACGTGGCGAGCGGCGTGGTCGCCGTGGATCCTGACGGGAACGTGTCGCTCTCGAACCCCCGCGCCGAGGCACTGCTAGGCAAGGTGCTGACGGCGGGCACCCCGTTCCACGCCTGTGCGCCGCAGCCGGTTGCCGCGACGGTGGAACGATTCCTCGCATCGCATGCCGATGAGGAGACGTTCGAGGTGGCGCTCGATCAACAGCAACTGCGGGGCACGCTGACGCGATTGGCGCGGGGCGGGGCAGTCGTGACGGTGGACGACGTCACCGAACTCGCGCGCGCGCAGCGCGTGCTCGCGTGGGGCGAGATGGCCCGGCAGGTGGCGCACGAGATCAAGAATCCGCTGACGCCCATCCGACTTGGCGTGCAGCATCTGCGACGTGCGCGCGCCGACACGCGCGTCGACTTCGACCGCGTCCTGGAGCACAACGTCAATCAGATCCTTGCCGAGATCGATCGATTGGATGAAATCGCGCGAGCGTTCAGCCGCTACGGCGCTGCGCCGGACGAGCGGCAACGGGCTACCGCGACCGATGTTGCCGCCGTCGTGCGCGAGGTCGTCTCGCTCGAGCGCATGGGTGGAGTGGAGGAGAAGGGGCTCGAGTGGCAGGAATCGGGGGTCGACGCGCCTGTGTTGGCGCTCGCGCGTCCGGACGAGCTGAAGGAAGTGTTGCTCAATGTCCTGGAGAACGCCCGACATGCGGATGCGACCTCGGTGCGCGTTTCGGTCAGTTTCGGCCGCCCAAGCGATCACGGCGGCGTGACGATCAGTGTCCAGGACGACGGTCACGGAATCGCGGCGGACGTGCTGCCGCACGTATTCGAGCCACATTTCTCCACGCGGACGAGCGGCAGCGGTCTTGGCCTGGCGATCAGTCGTCAGCTCGTCGAAGGATGGGGCGGCGGCATCTCGCTGGAGAGCGCCGGCGGAACCGGCACGACGGTCGAGATACGCCTCAAAGCCGCCGTCTGACGCACCGCGTCATTCCGTCTTCGAGCGTTCCGGCGTGCCGATGTCCATCATTCTGACTGTCTTGATATTGACGAACTCGCGTAACCCGAACGCGCTCAACTCGCGGCCGTAGCCCGACTTCTTGACGCCACCAAATGGGAAGCGCGGGTCGGACGCGACCATGCCGTTGATGACGACGCATCCCGCGGCGAGGTGGCGCGCGAACTGCTCGATCTCTTCCGCGTCCCTCGTCCATGCCGCGGCCCCGAGTCCGAACGGCGAATTGTTGGCAATCTCGATGGCATGGCGCGCGTCACGCGCGGGAATGATGGCCGCCAGTGGTCCGAATGTCTCCTCGCGGAGGGCGGGAGCACTGAGCGGAACGTTGCCAAGGACTGTCGGGGGGTAGAAATAGCCGCGGCCGTTGCCTGGGTTTCCGCCGAGCAACAGTGTTGCACCGGCGGCCACGGAGCGCCGAACCTGATCGTGCAAATCGTCGCGAATTTGCGGCATGGCCAGCGGCCCGATGTTCGTCGCCTCGTCCATGGGATCGCCAACGACGAGACCGCGCATTCGCTCGACGAATGCCTCAGTGAAGCGGTCGATCACCGATTCGGCGACGATGAATCGCTTGGCCGCGATGCATGACTGGCCGTTGTTGATTGTGCGTGCCGTCACGGCCGTCTTGACGGCGAGGTCGAGGTCCGCGCTCGGCATGACAATGAACGGATCGCTGCCGCCGAGCTCGAGCACTGTCTTCTTGATGTGCTTGCCTGCGGTGGCGGCTACGGCGCTTCCTGCTGCCTCACTGCCGGTGAGCGTAACCGCGGCAACCCGATCATCCCGGATGATATCGGCAACGGCCGCCGAACCGATGAGCAATGTCTGAAACGCGCCACCCGGCGCGCCGGCGTCGGCGAACAGCTGTTCGAGCGCGAGCGCACACTGCGGCACGTTGGACGAATGCTTGAGCAGTCCGACGTTCCCTGCGGCGACCGCCGGCGCGGCGAAGCGGATGACCTGCCAGAACGGGAAATTCCACGGCATGACCGCGAGCACCACGCCGAGCGGTTCGAAGGCCACGAAGCTCCGCTCGTTCTTCGCCTCCACCGGCTCGTCGGCAAGAAAAGCCGGCGCATGCTCGGCGTAGTATTGGCATGCCGTCGCACACTTGGCGGCTTCGTCGATCGCCGCCTTGATCGGCTTGCCCATCTCGAGCGTCATCAGCCGCCCGTACTCGCGTTTTCGCTCCTCCAGGAGCAATCCCGCGCGGTGCAACACGTCTGTGCGTTCGGCCATCGGCGCCGCGCCCCAACTCCGCGCTACTCGATGAGCGAGCGCCAGTTTCTCCTCGATCTCCTTGAACGTCAGTGCCGGAAAGGCGCAGACGCGTTCACCGGTGGTGGGGTTGACCGTCTCGATTGGCATGGCGCACCGTCAGGCGGTGTAGAGGGAGTCTCCAGTCCACGCGACTCCCGCGCCATCGGCGCCGAACCAGCGTCGCCACCACGGCACCTGGCGCTCGCGCTCGAAGACGCGCTGTACGGCCTCGCGCCAGCCGGCCTGCATGGCGGCGGCATCCTCGAAACGGTCTTCCGGTTTGGCGGCCAACCCGCGACGGAGCCAGTCGGTGATCTCGGGCGCATACGCTGAAAGGTCCACGTCGCCGCGCAACGCCCGCGAGAGAATCGTCGCGCTGTCGCGTTCGCCGAACGGCGGAGTGCCGCTGAGCGCAAACGCCACGATCGCGGCGAGCGAGAAACAGTCTGCCGCGGCGTCTTGCGGCTCCCCGAGCAATTGCTCGGGCGCGGCAAAGGCCGGTGTGCCCGACGCACCGGCGATTTCTTCCCCGGTCATGTTGGCAATACCGAAGTCGGCCAAACGCCAACGGCGATACCGGTCGATCAACACATTTTCCGGCTTGAGGTCGCGATGGATGATGCCCACCGCATGCGCCGCGGCGAGGCCGCTCAATACGAAGTCGACCTGTGGGGCAATCTCGGACAACGGGCGCGGCCCCGAGCGCGCGATGAGATCGGCGACCGATCCGCTCTCAGCCAGTTCCATTGTGTACCACGCCACGTCGCCGCGGCTGTCCCAGTCGAAGATCGGCACCAGCGCCGGGTGCGCGAGTTGGGCAGTGAGCTTTGCTTCGCGCCGGAACCTGCCGACGGCCCCCTCGTCGCGGGCCACGTGGGGGTGGAGGAGCTTGAGCGCCACCTCGCGGCCGAGCGACAGATCGCGAACACGCCACACCGAGCCGAACGATCCCGATCCGAGCGCCGCGAGTACTTCGTAGTCGTCGGCGAGCGCCCAGCGGAGCCGCACTTCGGCGGACTCGGAGGTGAACTTGATGCCGGGCTCGTCGCCGGCAAGCATGACCATGGTCCGGCTGCCGACCACGCGATCTACCGCGCGGAGCATGGCGGCCATGGAGGAATAGCGCTGCGCCGGGTCGGCATTCAGCGCCCGGTCGATGACCGTGGCGACTGCCTGGGGACAATCCGGACGCAACAGTTGAATAGGCGGAGTCCTGCCCGGTAGTGGCACTTCGTTCGTGAGCGACGCAAAGCACGTGGCTGCGAGCTGCCACTGATCGGTCAGCGGTGTGGGCGCCCATCGACCGCCGGCCCACTCGCTCGGGACCGGCATGAGGCGAAAGTCCGGTACGAGCCCATCCGGAATCTCACTTGCCGGCATGGCCCACTGCCAACCAATGATCCAGAGACGCCCCATCGGCGTGGTCCAGACCGTTTCAGGCGACATGCAGCCATGGACGGTGCCGAGGTCGTGCAGGTAGCTGAGCGCCGAGCCGATCTCGCGCATGAGGCGCATGACGCCCGGTACGTCGTCGGTTCCCATACGGCGTAACCGCGCACCAATCGTTTCGCCGGCGATCCAGCGGCGCAGGTATCCTGGTCCGCGGCGACTCTCCGAGTACGACGCCCAATAATGGTACGTCGTCGGCATCGCGGTGTGGTTCCGGTGTGCCAGATGGCGCGCTTCCGCCTCCAGCCACTTGTAGTGTTCGGGATCCGGCGCGCTCACCAGGGAGAGCGACCGGCCGAGTGCGTCGATCACTTCCTGGTAATGGCGATTCTGCGTATTCAACCCGTCGGCGCCCCAGCTCCAACCCGGCGGCAGCTGCCAGTCGCGCAGATGCGCCGGCACCTCCTGGGTGACGCTGTACATCTCGGGTGCGGATTCGCTCATCACTAACGGCCTGAAAGCATCGTTACGCATTGGACTGTCGAAGGATCTCTTCGGCGGCCGCCGCAAACTCGGGGACGAGCGCGACATCCGGCAGCACGCTGACCTCCACATCCTTGACGCATAACGCCGATCCATCGCTGGGCGCGGATGACGCCAGTGACGGAACGTGCAGAGTCACGGCGACGACGCGCCACAGAGTGCTCGGCAGCGTCATGTCACCGAACGCATTGACCGTATCGAGCTGGAGCAACTCGCCACGAGCCGGAACGACCGCGCTCTGGCACTCGGCAAGCACGTGATCGTGCCGATCGTGACGGACGACCCGCAACAAAACCATTGGGCGCTCGTGGCTGGCGTTGTCGGAGCGAGCGGATGTGCCTAAGCTATTCGTCCCTGGGAGGGGAAACCAGCGTCCGCCTGAAACTCGGAGGCAACAGTTCCGTATAGATTGGCAGGTTCGCGCATGTCACTTGGGAGGGACGTCGTGCTTCATTTTATCGCATCCGTCGCGTCACTCGCCGCCGCAGGCTTCGCCACCGCAATGGGATATTGGCAGGCGCGCAAGTTCACGACAAACAAGCTGCGTTATGTCGACGCGGTGCATGGGGGGATGGTGCCTGTGGTCGTGGGTGTCATAGCCGCCATCATCGCGGCCCCGGTCGTCTGGCTTCTGCCGATCGTCGGCACGGGAACGGCGCTCTTGTTTGGCGGCGGCGTGGGGTTCGGCGTCGCCTCGGGCGCACGAGACATTCGGCGACGGATAGGCTCGGGCTGAGGACGCGGTAGCATCCGTTAGGGGCGAGTTTGTTGTTTCTCGTGTCCCGTGTCCCGTGTCCCGTGTCTCGTGTCCCATGTCTCGACCAGTATCGCGCTCCCGTGACACAACGCGCAATGCGTTGATGATGGCTCGGCGCGGGCTTCGGCTACGGTGAGCATATGCTCGCCGCCATCCGCTCTGCTGCCGTGTTCGGGATAGATGCCTACGACGTCTACGTCGAGGTGGACGTCGCGAACGGGTTGCCGCGCTGGAACATCGTTGGGCTGCCAGCCGGAGAGGTCAAGGAGAGTCGCGAACGTGTGTCGGCAGCGCTCGCCAACTCTGGCTTCGCGTTGCCGGCCCGCCGAATCACGGTGAGTCTGTCGCCAGGCGACCTCCGAAAATCCGGCACCGGATTCGATCTGCCCATCGCTATCGGGTTGCTCGTCGCCCTGGGTGTGGTGCGGCCGGCATCGGTGCACGGCTTGACGTTGCTCGGCGAACTGGGCCTGGACGGCGCGGTGCGCGGTGTGCGCGGCGTGTTGTCCGTTGCACGGCACCTTGCCGGTCAGGCGGACGTCCGCGCGCTCGTCGTGCCGCCGGTCAACGTCGCCGAGGCGGCCCTGGTGCGATCGGTCCCACTCGTTGCGCCATCTACTCTGTGCGAGCTCGTCGGCGCGTTACACGGCAGTGCGCTCGAATTTGCGACGGCACCGGAGCGGCAGAGTATACCGGACGACGGGGCCGACTTTGCCGACGTCGTTGGGCAAGAGAGCGCGAAGCGCGCGTTGGAGATTGCGGCGGCTGGCGCGCATGCATGTTTGCTGGTGGGACCGCCCGGTGCCGGAAAGACCATGCTCGCCCGGCGCTTGCCATCAATTCTTCCTTTGCTCACCGACGACGAAGCGCTCGAGGTCACGGCCATCCACTCGGTTGCGGGCCTGCTCTCCTCGCAGGGAAACTGTCTGACCGCGCGGCCGTTTCGCGCGCCGCATCACTCCATCTCGTCGGCGGGACTCGTCGGCGGCGGCGGAGTTCCACGTCCCGGCGAAGTGAGTCTCGCGCACCACGGAGTCCTCTTTCTCGACGAACTGCTCGAGTTTCCTCGCGGCGCCCTCGAGGCGCTCCGGCAGCCGCTCGAGGATGGAATTGTCGTCATCGCGCGCGCCGCTGTCAGCGTCGCGTTTCCCGCGCGTTTCTCGCTCGTCGCTGCCATGAACCCCTGTCCGTGCGGCAATGCTGGCGAGCCGACGCGGGTGTGTACTTGCTCGGAGCCGGAGATCGTTCGCTATCGCAGTCGCCTGTCCGGTCCACTCGCCGACCGCATCGATATGCACGTCGCGCTCGGCGCCGTGCCGTCGCTTGCCCTGCAGCAGGCGAGCGACGGTGAGCTGTCGGCGAGCATTCGGTTCCGCGTCGAACGGAGCCGTGCCGCACAGCGCCTTCGCTATGCGCGCGTCCCTGGCGTTCGCTGCAACGCGCATGCGTCAGGCCGCTGGCTGTTGTCGCACGGTCGGATCGAGCCAGAGGCCCGGGCGTTGCTTGGCGCGGCCATGGAATCGCTCAAGCTCTCGGCCCGCGGCTACCATCGCGTGCTTCGCGTGTCGAGAACGATTGCCGATATCGAACAATGCGATACAGTCGAACCGCCGCATGTCGCCGAGGCGCTGCGGTATCGGCCGCGTTGAGTGGCGTAACTCCTCACTCTTTCGAAGGCGGGAGCTTCTTCGCCGCGAGCGCCGCTCTGGCAATCTCTCGGCCCGGCAGCTTCGAGTCCGAGTGCGCGACATTGATGTTTGGAATCAATGTCGATCGCTGCTCAGCGGTTAACACAAAGTGTGGTGCCGCATCGTCTGGCATGGGGAATGTCCGTTTCGTAGTCGCAATTCAGGCGATACCGCATGGTGTTGCTGCTTATGCCGAGGCGGTCTGCGGAGAAGAGAGTTTGGTCTGAAGGGCCTGCTGGAGCAAGGTCAAATGGCGATAGTTGCCGCACAGCGCATCTGCTACGCCTCCGTTCACACTCGCCCGCGGCTCAGCTCGACGCGGTCTTTCGTCCGAGCTGCATCGAATTGGTGACGCATTCCCAGGCCAAGCCTGGCAGGTTCACCGCGATGCCGAGTGGACAAACCTGCGCCAGAGAGCATAGAGTATGGGTATGCCTGCCACGATCCCGTATTACACGGTCGAGGACCTCGAGCATTTCCCGCACGACGGGAACCGGTACGAGCTGCTCGATGGGGTGCTACTCGTGACCCCCGCTCCGAGCAACGCGCATCAATTGATTGCGTCGCGGCTCGCGCACGTTTTCATGAACGCCCTTCAAGGACCGGGTCATGCTTTCGTCTACCTCCCGGGCGCGGTGTCATTTCCACCACGGACGCAGCTCGAGCCGGACATCCTCGTGGTCCCGGCCCGGTATCCGCTCGGTGAGAAGTGGGCGGACACAACTGAACACTGGCTGGCGGTGGAGATTCTCAGTCCTTCTTCCCGGGTGTACGACCGGGAATTCAAGCGCGACGCGTATCTCGCCCTTGGCGTTCACGAGGTCTGGCTCGTGGACAAGACTGACCGCAGCGTCGAGGTGTCGCGCGTGCCAGGAACACACGAGACGGTGCACGACGCCATTCTCTGGCGCGTGCCGACGCTCGACTTCGACGTACGCGTTGACTTGAGCGAGGTGTTCGCTGGAATCGAGTGAGCCGTCGTGCACTCACGGGCCGAGCCGAGGCGCCGTTACGCTGCCACAGGCAGATACACGCTGAACGTGCTTCCTTCCCCCGGCCGGCTGGTGACGCCAATGGATCCGTGCGACTGTCGCACGATGCTGTAGACCGTGGCGAGCCCCAGCCCCGTGCCGCGGCCCAGCTCCTTCGTGGTGAAGAACGGCTCGAAGATCCGGTCCAGCGTGGCGGCGTCCATCCCTTCGCCCGTGTCGCACACGGTGAGCAGCACATAGGCGCCTGGCGGAGCATCGGCGGGAGCATCCGGCTGCGGCAGCACCACATGTTTCGTGCGGATCGTGACCGTGCCCCCGTTTGGCATCGCGTCGGCAGCGTTGATCGCAAGGTTCATAATGACCTGCTCGAGCTGGCTCGGATCGACGCGAACGCGGTGTATCGCCGGCGAAAGGTCGATCTGAATTTGAGGGCCGCCGTTCAGGAGTCGCAGCAGCAACTGGCGCATTCCGTCGACGACCGCGTTGGGGTTCACGAGCAGCCCTTCCACGGGTTGCTGCCGGCTGAACGCCAGGAGCTGTCGCGTCAGTGAGGTGGCGCGATCGACGGCCGCGCGGATCTCATTGAGCTCGGGCCGACTCTCCCGGAGGTCTGGGTTCTTGTCGGCAAAGTCCACATTCGCGCGAATGACCGTGAGCAGGTTGTTGAAATCATGGGTGATGCCGCCGGCGAGTCGCCCGATGGCGTCCATCTTCTGTGCCTGCTGCAGTTGCGCAATGAGCTGGTCGTGCTCGGTGACGTCCATCATTGTCGCGCCGACGCCGAGGAACTCCCCGTCTTCGGTGTGGATCGGATACCAGTTTGTGAGGAATCGCCGCGCGCGCGTATGGTCCCGCCGTTCGGTGATTGGCACGTTGACCACAGGCTCGCGCGTGGCGCGCGTCTGCACGAGGTACGGCTCGGCCTCATCGGCAATCCACGGTGCGACGTCGCGCAGGGTGCAGCCAACGTGCTCCTCAGGTGAACGCCCGTTCAGCTGAGCGAGACTGGCGTTCACACGCAAGAAGCGCAGGTCGGCATCAAAGAATGCAAAGGCGATTGGCGTGGATCCGAGGACCGCGTCGAGAACAGCGGTCACTCGTTCTTTCTGGCGAGCGAACGCCTCGGCGCGGCGCTGGTTCGCGGTCGCGTCGGTCACGGACGCGGCCAGCTCGACGGTCTGCCGCTCGATGCCCTCGGTCTGTCGGGTGATGTGCGCTGTCATCAGCCCAAGCACGATCAGCACGAAAGCCACTTCGAGGAGAATCGCGGCCAACGAGGCGCTGTGTTCCACATCGGACGCCTGCAGGCGATCCGCGAACTCCGAATCCTCCGCGCGCACGAGCGAGTCGCCCAGGTTCCGCGCCGCGGAGAACGCAGCGAGGAGTCTCGCCGCCTCGTCGTTCTGCTTCGGGCGGATCGGCTGTGTGACGACACTCTCCCATCGCAGAACCGCGGCCCGAAACCGTAATGCGAGCGCGCGATGCTCTTGGGTCCTCGTTATCCGTGCGAGAGAATCGACCGCGCTCAGCAGGAGCCTTTCCGATTCATTCGGCGGCGCAGGCTCGTTCGACTCACTGAGCTCCCGCCCTTCTTCGTGGGCCTGGTCGGCTTCGTCGAGCAAAGTCACCGTCAACTGGGCTAGCCGTGCCGCGTCGCGGGCATGTTGCACCCAGTAATGTGTCGAGCGCTGTACCCTGGTCATCACTGCCATGGTTGCGGCAATGGCGATCAGCGCCGCCGCACCAACGAATGCGGCACGCCGGATCTTCCGGGTAACGTGGGTCACCGAGCCATGGGGCACTGGGCCGGGTCGAGCTGGTGTCTCCGGAGAAATGGCGGCCTCGGGGAAATGATCTGGGGATGAGGAAAACCGCATGTCGTCCAATCGTAGAACCCTGGTGACATGCGCACCGATGCCCGCAGGCGCGACTATACTGCAACAGCTGCGCCCCGAGGCGGCCACGACCGTCGGTGATTCCCCGACTGCGCGTCAGCGCCTGTTCCGCCAGAATCGGGGATCTCTAACTACGCCAAACGAGTGAATTTCAGAACGATTATCGAGCCGTTCCGCATCAAGACGGTCGAGCCGATCCGGCAGACGACCCGCGCCGAACGAACCGCCGCGTTAGCCGCTGCGAACCACAATGTGTTCCTCCTCCAGGCGGAGGACGTGCTCATCGACTTGCTCACCGACTCCGGCACCGGAGCGATGTCGGTGTATCAGTGGTCGGGAATGATGAAGGGCGACGAGTCATACGCCGGCGGACGCTCGTACGCCGCGTTCGAACGTGCCGTGCGCGACGTGACCGGCTTCGCGCACGTCGTGCCCACCCACCAGGGACGCGCGGCTGAGCACATTCTGTTCTCCACCATGGTGCGTCAGGGCAACATCGTTCCCAACAACACGCACTTCGACACGACGCGCGCCAACGTGCAGGACCGTGGAGGCGTGGCGCTCGACATCCCAATTCCCGAAGGGCATCAGCCGCAATCCATGCACCCGTTCAAGGGAAACATGGATGTGGCGGCGCTCGAGCGCGTGCTCGGCGAGCATCGTGGCAACGTGCCGCTCGTGATGGTGACGATCACCAACAACTCCGAGGGCGGGCAGCCCGTGAGTCTCGGAAACGTGCGCGACGTGCGCGCGGTGTGCGACCGTTTTGGCGTGCCGCTGTTCATCGACGCCTGTCGGTTTGCCGAGAACGCGTGGTTCATCAAGACCCGCGAACCGGGCTACGCGAGCCATACGCCGATCGCCATCGCGCGTGAATTGTTCGCGCTCGCGGACGGCTGCACGATGAGCGCAAAGAAAGATGGCATGTCGAACATCGGCGGCTTCTTGGCGATGAACGACGAAGCGCTGGCGCGGCGTTGCCGCACGCGTCTGGTGTTGACGGAAGGTTTCCCGACCTACGGCGGCCTGGCCGGCTATGATCTGGAAGCCATCGCCGTCGGATTGCGCGAGGCCCTGGACGAGGACTATCTCCGGTATCGCATTCGGTCCATCGAGTACTTGGGGGAGAAGCTCCTGGCGGCGGGCATTCCGATCGTCACGCCCACGGGCGGGCACGCCCTGTACCTGGACGCAAAACGCTGGCTCTCGCACATTCCGCAGAGTGAGTTTCCGGCCTGGGCGCTCTCTTGTGTGCTGTATGTAGAGGGAGGCATCCGAGCCGCGGAGATTGGCTCTGTGATGTTTGGCCGCCAACCTGACGGCACGGAGCGGCCGGCCGACCTCGAGCTCGTGAGGCTAGCCTTCCCCCGGCGCGTCTATACCCAGAGTCACGTGGATTATGTGGCCGAGGTGCTGCTGCACGTGAATACGATCGCGCACCGCATCCGCGGAGTTCGGATGGTGGATGCGCCGGAAGTGCTGCGACATTTCACGGCGACCTTCGAGCCGGCACACGAGGCGCTCACCGTGGGCTGATTACCACCTCGACCAGAGGAGCATCACCCCACACGCCGACCCGGACGTGCGGTACTGCGCGGGCATGTTGGCGCCCGTTGCCGCGAGTTGACGCGTCCATCAAGTGGCCGGCGCCGGGTTACGTTTCACACATGTCGCCCATCGATGCGCGCGCCAAGGAAATCCAGCTCATGGACTGGCTTCGCGGCCAGGAATCGATTGCCATTGGCTACTCCGGCGGCGCGGACTCGGCGTATCTCGCCGCCGTCGCCATCGCGGCGCTCGGCGCCGAGCGCGTGATCGCGATCGTCGGGCGCAGTGCGTCGTATCCCGACAGCCAATGGGCGGCGGCGCGCGACGTTGCGGCGCAGATCGGCTTGCCGATCATCGAGCTCGACACCAACGAGTTGAACGATCCTCATTACGCCGCGAACCCCGCCAACCGCTGCTATTTCTGCAAGACCGAGCTGTGGTCGCGGGTCGTGCCCGCTGCGGCGGCTCGCGGCGTGCGCGTCGTGGCGGACGGAACGAATGCCGATGACCGGCAAGACTATCGTCCTGGCGCACAGGCGGCTCGCGAACAGGGCATTGTCTCGCCGCTGGCGATATTCGGACTCACCAAGGTGGAAATCCGGGAGTTGTCGCGAGCACGCGGTCTGCCCACCTGGAGCCTGCCGTCTTCCCCCTGTCTGTCGTCGCGCCTGCCCTATGGGACGCCCGTCACCGTGGAACGCCTCGAGCAGGTGGAGCGCGCCGAAGCCGCCCTGCGCGCCCTGGGCGTGACGGGGGACTTACGCGTTCGCCACTACGGCGATATGGCGCGCGTCGAGCTCGCGGCGAGTGAGCTCGCCCGCTGGGCCGTGCCCCCGGCGTGCACCATGCTCCAGGCAGCAGTCATTGCTGCCGGTTACGAGCGAGTGGAAGTTGATCCACGCGGATTCCGCTCGGGCGCGCTCAACGAGAATCTGGTCCAGCTTGCGTCTGTTTCTCGCCATTAATCTCCCCGCGGCGGTTCGGTGCGACGTCGCCGACGCGACCGCGGCATTGCGCAATTGCGCACCCGAGCTGGCGTGGGCCAGCGCGCCGCGGCTGCACTTCACCCTCAAGTTCCTTGGCGAACAACCAGCCGAGCGCGTGGCGGACATCGGGACGGCGATTGGCGGAGTTGCCGGCCGCCACAAGGAGCTCCAGATGACGCTCGGCGGCATTGGGGCGTTCCCGAACTTTCGGCGAGCGCGCGTCGTATGGATGGGTATCGAGCACGAACCACGGCTCGAGCTGTTGCACCATGATGTGGAGGTGGCGTGCGAGACGCTTGGCTTCGAGCTCGACGGACGTCCCTTTCGGCCACATCTGACGCTGGCGCGGGTACGACATCCGTTGGAGGAAGAGCGGCTGCGCGAATTGTCGCGCGTCGCGAAGCAAACGGAAATTCGGAGTGAATTCCTTGTTCGGTCCATCGATTTGATGCAGAGCGAACTTTCCCAGTCGGGCCCTGCCTACACGACCCTCGTGTCGGCGGCGCTCCGGAGCGACTGACACATGGGCTGCATCGCACGACTTGGTTGTCTGTTCATCCTCGCTATTCTGGCCGTGGTGGGCTGGTTCACGCGCGACCGCTGGATGCCGCAGCAATTCCGGGCGCACGCCGCCGTGAGTGCGCCCGTGGCTACGTGGGAGCCGTTGAGCGCCAAGGGCAGTGAGCGAACGCGCGCCGCGTTGTCCAAGCTCAGCCAGCCGCGCGGACCGGTGTTTCAGACGCTGTCCGGCGGTGATGTCGCCTCCTACGTGTTCACGGCGCTGGCGAAGCAGCTACCGCCATCGAGCGACAGCATTGCCGCGAGAGTGAGCGGTGACAAAGTGTCGCTTCGCGCGAACGTCCGGCTGACTGACCTTGGGGGCGCGGGCGGTCTCGGACCACTCGCAGCCATGCTCGGCGACCGCGAACAGGTGGAACTCACCGGCACGTTCCGGGTGGTCAAGCCAGGCATGGGCGAGTTTCAAGTAGAGGACATGAAGGTGGGAAAGCTCAACGTGCCGCAGGGCATGATCCCTCGTCTGGTCCGGCAGTTCGCGCGAGGCCAGCGCCCGCCCGGCCTCGACGAAAACGCCCTGCCGTTGCCGATGCCACGGTATGTGGGCGACATTCGAGTGGCGAACGGAAAGATCACCCTGTACAAGAACGTGGAATGACGATGGCGCCGCCGCGTCGCATCCTGATCATCGACGACGAGCAGGGCATACGTGCCGCGCTCGGCCAGCTCCTGGAATTCGAGGGCTACGAGGTGCGCGCCGTCGGGAATGCCGTCGACGGCATTTCCGAATACAAGAAGCAGCGGCCCGATCTCGTCTTTCTCGACGTGAAGATGGCCGGCATTGACGGCGTCGAGGCGCTGAAGAAGATCAAAGAGTCGGATCCGAGCGCGGTTGTCGTGATGATCAGCGGCCACGCCACCATTCAGACGGCGGTGGAAGCGACGCAGCTCGGCGCGTACGACATGCTGGAGAAACCGCTCGATACGGACCGGATTCTCGTCACACTCCGGAATGCGCTGCAGCATCTGGATCTGCACGAGGAGAACGCGCGTCTCAAGGAGACGATCCAATCCCGCTATGAGATTGTTGGGAAGTCGTACGGCATCCGTGCCGTGATCGACAAGATCGAGCGTGTGGGCCCGACGCCGGCGCGGGTGCTGGTCACTGGCGAGAACGGGACGGGCAAGGAACTGGTGGCCCGCGCGCTGCACGCGAACTCGTCCCGCGCCGCCGGGCCATTCGTCGAGGTGAACTGCGCCGCGATTCCCAGTGAGCTCATCGAAAGCGAGCTGTTTGGGCACATGAAAGGCTCGTTTACCGGGGCGGTGATGGATCGCGCCGGCAAGTTCGAGCAGGCAAACCGCGGCACCCTGTTCCTCGATGAGATCGGCGACATGAGCTTGGCGGCGCAGGCAAAAGTGTTGCGCGTGCTTCAGGACAACGTGGTGATGCGCATCGGCGGCTCCAAGCCGATCGAGGTGGACGTGCGCGTGCTCGCGGCGACGAACAAGAACCTCGAGACCGAGATTGCCGACGGGCGGTTCCGCGAAGACCTGTTCTACCGCGTGAATGTCGTGCCGATTCACGTGCCGCCGCTCCGCGAGCGGCGCGAGGACATTCCGCTCCTGGTGGCGCATTTCGTCAACGTGCTCACCAATCGTGAAGGGGTGGCGCCGCGGATGATGGCATCCGAGGCCGTCGAACAGCTCATGCAGCTCGACTGGCCCGGCAACGTCCGGGAGTTGCGAAACACTATCGAGCGGTTGCTCATACTGTCTGCGGGGCCGCGCATCACGGGCGACGACGTGGCGCGTCTCGTAGGGCGGCGCGATCCGGAGCAGGCCGGCCTCAGCTCGCTGCTCGAATGCAAGACCTTTGAGGCATTCAAGCACGCCTCCGAGCGCGCGTTCCTGCTCGCCAAACTGCGGGAGTTCGACTGGAACGTGTCGGAAACGGCGCGGGCACTCGATATGCCGCGCTCCAATCTGTACAAGAAGATCGAGCGGTACACCCTCACTCGTGAAACGGCGGGCTAATGGCCGACCGCGACTGGGACAAGGAACTGGCGAAGGTGGACAAGCAGCTCGCGTCGCTCTCGGACGACGCGCTACTGGGGCCGACACCGGTCAAGGTGAGCGGAAAGCCACCCACGCCTGCGGCCAAGGGATCCTCCGCGAAGGCGCCGGCGGCGTCCACCGGCGAGCCGCGCGTCACGACCAATTTTGGCGTCTTCGCGCGTCTGACGCTGTCGGTGCTCCTGGGAGTCGCGATGGTCGTGTGGCCATATCCGGCGCGGTGCGGACCCGGATTGGCTGCGTATCTGGCCGCCGTGGCGGTCGTGATCACGAGTGGCGTGTGGAGTTCCGTCTGGACCTGGCGCCATCGCGCGAGCCGGGCACACACGCTGTCGCTGCTGCTCATCCTCTGGGGCCTCGTGCTCGGGTCGATGGAGGTGCTACCGCGCATCGGATACGCCAAGCCGGATGCGCAACATCCGGCAACGTGGGCGTGCCAGTAAGGGACACGAGACACGAGACACGGGACACGGGACGCGAGACACGGGATACGGGACACCCAGACTGGTTCTTCCGCCCGGTCCCAACGAAGTTTCTACCGTCGGCCCGCCTGGCCGTGAGCGCTCACTGGACCCGCAACATCTTCATTATGAAAACATTTAATAATTTCGTCGGCGGCAATTGGGTGCCTCCGATCGGTGGCGAGTATTTCGAGAACCGGAATCCCGCCGACCGGTCTGATACGGTTGGACGCTTTCCGCTGTCCGGCGCGGCTGACGTCGAGCGGGCGGTGGACTCGGCGCGTCGTGGCTTCGAGATCTGGCGCAATACGCCCGCTCCGGCGCGCGGCGACGTCCTGCGGCGCATCGGCGACATCATGTCGAAGCGCAAAGAGGAGCTCGCCGACCAGATGACGCGTGAGATGGGCAAGCCGCTCACCGAGACACGGGGCGACGTCCAGGAAGGCATCGACACGGCGTACTACGCGGCTACCGAAGGCCGGAGACTGTTCGGACACACGGTGCCCAGCGAGATGCGCAGCAAGTGGGCGATGAGCTTTCGTAGACCCATCGGGGTGTGTGGCATCGTCACGCCGTTCAACTTTCCAATGGCCATTCCGACGTGGAAGATGTTCCCGGCGCTGCTCTGCGGGAACGCCTGCATCTTCAAGCCGGCGGAGGACGTACCCGCCACCGGCCACATGCTCGTTGAAATCATGCTCGAGGCAGGATTGCCGCCCGAGGTGATCCAGCTCGTGCATGGTGTGGGCGAGTCGGTTGGAGCGGCGATCGTGAACCATCCGCTCATTCCGGTCATCTCATTTACGGGATCCACCGAGACCGGGCGTCTCGTGGGCGAGGTGTGTGGTCGCATGCACAAGCGGTTGTCGCTCGAAATGGGCGGCAAGAACGCCATGCTCGTGTTCGACGACGCCGATCTCGATCTGGCACTCGACGGGGTGCTCTGGGGGGCCTTTGGCACCACAGGACAGCGCTGTACCGCCACGAGTCGTCTCGTCGTCCAGGACGGCGTACACGATGAATTGCTGAGCCGCCTCATCGATCGCGTCCGCGCACTCAAGCTTGGTGACGGCCGCCGGGCGGGAACCGACGTCGGGCCGCTGATCAACCAGAGCGCCCTCGAAAAGGTGGAGCGATACATCGACATCGGCCAGCAAGAAGGAGCCGACCTGATGTGCGGTGGGAAACGTCCGACGGGCAAGGACGTGGACAACGGCTACTTCTTTGAGCCGACGATCTTCGCTCGCGTGCGGGCCGGGATGCGGCTCGAGCAGGAAGAGATCTTTGGCCCCGTTCTTTCAGTAGTGCGCTTCCGCGGCACGGATGAAGCGTTCGCGATCAATAACGACGTGAAGTATGGCCTGTCGTCTTCGGTCTACACCCGGGACGTGAACGTGGCCATGCGCGCGATGAATGAGCTCGACACCGGCATCACGTACATCAACGCGCCAACGATTGGAGCGGAGGCACATCTGCCGTTCGGCGGCGTAAAACAGACAGGCAATGGCCATCGCGAGGGCGGCTGGGAAGTGTACGAGTTCTATTCCGAGACCAAGGTCGGATACATCGACTTCTCGGGGTCGCTCCAGCGGGCCCAGATCGACAATTATCTGGGCACGCCGGACTGAGGGTGAGACACTGGACGCGGCACCCGGGACAGTTCGGGACTGCGGCCGTGACCGCGAACTGACATCTGGATGGCAGTGGAAGAGATGAGCATGAACGAGCCCGCTTCGACACCCCCCGGGACCGATCACGTCGAGGGCGCTGACCCGCCGTCGCGCATGATCACGCCCGAGGCGCGTGTCGAGGCGTTACGCGAGCTCAACCGGGGGCGCACGAGGTTCGGGTTCATTTGGGAGTGGACCAAGATATTCCAGGTCTCCATTCTTCTCTTCCTGCTCATCCGAACCTTCTTTGTGGAGGCGTTCAAGATCCCGAGTGGCAGCATGGAGAACACACTCCAGGTTGGTGATTTCCTGCTCGTGAACAAGCTCGTCTACGGCGCGGAGGTACCATTCACGCATGCGCGTTTGCCACGATTGCGCGCCCCCCGGCATGGCGACGTCCTCGTGTTCCAGTGGCCCGAGGACCGCAGCAAGTACCTGGTAAAGCGACTCGTCGGCCTGCCGGGCGACACGTTGGAGATGCACAGCGGCACGCTTGTCCGGAATAGCCATGCGCTCCAAGAGCGGTACATCGAGCACACGGAGCCGGACCTGGATCCGGCACCCGAGGATTTTCGGTGGCAGCGCGAGTATCTCGTTCGCACGGCGGCTGCGGCGACGAGTTATCATCCATCTCGAAACAACTGGGGACCGTTAGTCGTCCCAAAGGGGAACTACTTCGTTTTGGGCGACAATCGGGACAACTCACTCGATAGCCGATATTGGGGTTTTGTGCCCGACTCCCTGGTGAAAGGCCGCCCGTTCGTGATCTATTACAGCTACTCGCCTGATTCAGTCGACACATTCGCCTGGTTGACGCACGTTCGTTGGACACGGCTTGGTGAACGGATCAAGTAGACAAGTCTCAGGTTCCCACCCTCCCGTAGCCCCCCCGGCCGGCCGCGTTTGCGAACGACCGGGCCAGCCGCACCAAAGGAAGGAGCCGCTGTACGTATGGCTGCCACCGGCAACAAGAAGTCGTCCTACGAAGAAGGTTCGCTCGACCAGTACCTCCGCGACATCAGTGCGTATCCCCTGATCAATCGCGAGGAGGAAGTGCGCCTCGCCCAGAACATCCGCGACTGGCGATGAGGAAGCGCTCGACAAGCTCGTGCGCTCGAACCTGCGCTTCGTCGTCTCGGTGGCAAAGAAGTATCAGAATCAAGGCGTGTCGCTCTCGGACTTGATCAACGAGGGCAACCTCGGTCTGATCCGCGCGGCGCACAAATTCGACGAAACCAAGGGGATCAAGTTCATCTCCTATGCGGTCTGGTGGATCCGTCAGGCCATCCTCCAGGCGCTGGCCGAGCAATCGCGCATCGTGCGCGTGCCGCTCAATCGCGCGGGCACGCTGCATCGCATTGGCAAGCGCGCCAACTTGTTGCTCCAGGAACTGGGGCGTGACGCAACGCATGCCGAGATCGCGCAGGGCATGGACATCACCGAAGAAGAAGTCGCCAAGACGATGGCGATCTCGCAGACGCACCTTTCGCTTGACGCACCATTGACGCCGGGCGAGGACAATAAGCTCCTCGATTACCTCCCCGATACGCTCAACCCAACCCCGGATGAGGTGATCTTCGAGAAGGCGCTCACCGAGTCGATCGAGGAAGCGCTGTCGCATTTGAAGGAGCGCGAGTCGAGGATCCTGCGGCTCTACTTCGGGCTGGACGGCACCAGCGAACCGATGACGCTCGAGGAAATCGGCGCGCTGCTGGGCATCACGCGCGAGCGCGTGCGCCAGATCAAGGAAAAGGCGCTGTCGCGGCTGCGGCACGTCAGCCGGGCCAGGGCGCTCGAGAGTTACCTCGGAGATTAGCCAGGCTGGTACGAGGGTTGTCCTTGCGCGGGTGATGTCGTACTTCTGGTAGTCCTCCATGCCAGTCGGCTACCGCCCTTCGCCCATCGTCCGCCATGAATCGCCATCGGCTTCATCTGGCCGCGCTTCTGCTTGTCCTCGTACCAGCGCTATCGCGCGGACAAGTCTCTATCGCGCAGCAGGCTGCGCGCCCCACCAACTCGCCGTTTTTCACGGCTCAAGACGCCCTCGAGATCAGCACATACGCCGTTGCCGATCTCTCTGAAGACGGACGTTGGCTGGCGCTGACCCAGGCGGTGCGCCGCGATAGCTACGGCAACGACTTTCGCCACGATGGCGATCCAACATACGTCCATCCGACATCGTTGCGCCTCTGGATCGCCGATGCGCGAACCGGCGATCGGAAGCCGGTGTTCCCGGACAAACGCGCCGTGCGCGGCATGCGCTGGTCGCCCAATGGCAGCCAGCTCGCCCTGCTCGCCTGGAACGGCGACACCTATGAGCCGGCGATCTACACGCGCGCGTCAGGCAAGCTGGTGTCGCTGAAGCTGCCCGCCGGCAAGTACGTCGCCGAGGCCAGCGACATCCGGTGGAACGGGGCCGGCACACAGGTGGTCGTGGCGGTGCACACCCTCGACTGGCGCAACAAGGTGCGCGACACCTTCACGAACATGACCGTCGGCCCCGTATTCGTGCAGAACAGCAAGGACCCGTTCCTCGCCTGGGATGACCTGCGCCGTATGGGAAACAAGCGCAGCGTGGGCGCGGTAGACGTGAAGACAGGCGAGTATCACGAGCTGGTGCCGGAAGCGATGATTGCGTCGTACACGCTGGCCACGGACGGCAGCGCCGTCACCTACGCCGAAGACCAAACCAAGAAGACGGACTACGACGTGGGTGGCAGCGATGGCCGCTTGATTGCGCGGCCGCTCAACGGCGCCACGCCACGCACGCTCCTCGCCTCGACGCGCGGCGCGCAAATCATCTGGTCGGAAGACGGCACTCGGTACGCGTACTCCAAGGACGGACGCGTGTACTATGCGTCGCTTGGCGACAGCGCGGCGCGTCTCATGGCTGGTCCGCCGGAGCCCGTGAAAGGCGTGCCTGCTACGCCCCCCGATACATCCGCCGCTGGCCGCGCACGCACACGAGCTGCCCGGTTTTCGGCGAGCCGGTTCAGCCCGCACGGCGATGCCCTGCTCGTCGCCAACGGGGAAGGGCAGTGGGTGCTCGACCTCGGCACCGGCAAGCGCGACATGGCCATCGCGGCGAACGACTCGAATCCGACCATGCCGCGGGTGACGTTTGCCGCATGGAGCGACGATGGCTCGAAGCTGTACTTCACGAGCGCGTCGCGAACGAAATGGGAGCGCGGAGTCGTTCTGTACGACCGCGCGACGAAACAGTCGCGCGATCTCGTGAAGGATGGCCGCTCGTACAGCAATCTGCGTCTCTCGAAGGACGGAAGCACCGCATTCCTCACCGTGACGCAGGGCAATCGCCCGGGCGACATCTTTACGGCCAACGCCGACCTGTCGAATCTGCACCCGTTCGCGGAGTCGAATCCGCAGCTTGCGGCAAAGCAATTCGGCCCGACGGGCCTGCTGTCGTATCTCGATGCCGACGGCCACGCCAAGTACGGCGTGGTGCACTATCCCGCGAACTACCAGAAGGGCACCGCGTACCCGACCGTTTTCATCATCTATGAAGACTACTTCGATGATACGTGGGATGTGACGGCGAACGTCCTCGCGGCCAACGGCTACGTGGTCGTCAAACCGTCAGTCGATTTCGAGACGGGCTATCCTGGCGAGGCGTGGCTCAAAGGTGTCACCGCCGCGGCCAACAAGCTGATCGAGCTCGGCATCGCCGATTCGGCGCGTCTGGGAGTGCAGGGCCAGAGCTACGGCGGCTACGCCACGAACCTGCTTGTGACGCAGACGAATCGCTTCAAGGCGGCCATCAATATTTCCGGAAAAGTCGACGTCATCAGCTTTTACACAGACAGTCCGCGTCTCGGCGTGCGCAACATCACGGCCGCCGAGCGCCAGCAGGATCGCCTTGGCGCCACCCTCTGGCAGCAGCCGCAGAAGTACGTGCAGCACTCGGCAATCATGTTCGCCGACCGCATCACGACGCCGCTCATGCTCATCACGGGTGGTCAGGACTCCAACGTGCCGGCAGACAACACGCGGGAGATGTACTACGCGTTGCGGCGGCTCGGAAAGGAAGTTGTGTGGGTGAGTTATGCGAACGGCGGGCACGGCGGCGGAACGGCCACGGCGGACGATTTTCTGGACATGTCGCGGCGGATGGTGGAGTGGTACGACTCCAAGCTGAAGAAGGGCGCTGATAAGCCTGCGGCGGCCAGCATGCCGTGAGGTGGTCGGACGTGGCAGGCGCGATCGTGGGTGACCACGAGGCGAGCCACTCTCGCCGGCCGCTGCTGAGTGGATTGGGCTCCGGGTGTTGACCGGCTGGATGTCGCTGGCTGCTCCGTAGCGGTCGGCCCGCCGGTCGGCGAGGTTCGAGTTTCCAGTTGTGAGTTGTGCGTTGTGAGTTTTTCTCGTGTCTCGTGTCTCGTGTCTCGTGTCTCGTGTCTCGTGTCGCGTCACGGCGCAACGGCGTGGGCGGCAAAAATTTCCTCTTGCGCCAGCGTGCGCCCGCGGAGACTAGAGTATAGGGGGGTGCGATACCAAAGTTTGGCCGCGCCCTCGACGGTGCGAGCCTGACCGCCGCTCGCGCACGGCGCTAGACGGGCACCGAGGGCTGGTCGACGGCCCTACAGGCTGAATCGACGGTCCTAACCGGCGAGGCGACGCACCTACAGGCCGAGTCGACGCACCTAAACGCCGATTCGACGCCCACTCGAGCCGATTCGGCGACCGCTCGCGCCGATTCGACGGTCACTTACGGCCGATCGACGGTCGCTCTCGCCGATTCGGTGCCCACTCACGTCGATTCGACGGTCACTCACCGGCGATCGATGACCGCTCTCGCCGATTTGACGGCCGCTCACGCTGAATCGACGGCCGCTCTCGCCGATTCGACGCCCACTCACCGCCGATCGACGGTCACTCCGCGGCAAACGACATCACAATTGTTGTCAGTTCCCATCCGGCCGACGTGAAGGACGCCCACGTCGGCCGGATTCTTTTCTCGTGCGTCCACCAGGAGCATGCAGCCATGAAGCAAAGCCAGTTGTATCAAGCAGAGTCCTTCAATCGCACTGAGGCGTTCATTGCGGTGCATGCCGACGTCGTCGGCAGTCTGAGGGACACCGAGGCCGGCGTACAACTTCACGACGCCAACGCGCAGCTCGCGGCTCATGTCGTCGAGCAGAGTGCCGCGGATCGTGACCGCGCCGGTCACGGCAATCGCCATCGCCAGCTCGTCGTCGCGCTGCGCGAGCAGCACATGAAGCCCATCGTCACGTTCGCCCGTGCGAGTCTGCGCGGCGTTCCGGGCTTCAAAGCGTTGTCCCGCCTTCCGGTCCATCTGTCCGGGCAGGCGCTCGTGAATACCGCGCGCGGCATGGCGACCGCGGCGGCGCCGTACGAGGCCGACTTTACCCGGGCGCAGCTCGCCCCGGATACGGTCGATCAGTTGGTGCAGGCTACCAACGCGTTGGAGAGTGCCCTCAGCGCCCGCAAGGACGCCGAGCGCCGCCGGATTGGCGCCACGGCGGGGATCAAGGAGCAGGTGGCGCGAGCCCGTAGTGCGGTGGCGATGCTGGACCCGATCGTCATGCAGAAGCTGCGGGGGAATGCCCAGCTCCTGGCCGAGTGGCGATCGGCCAAGCGCGCGCGGTCCATGCCCTCGGCTCCGGCGAGTCCGCCGGTGGCCGTCGGGCCATCTGCCGCGCCTATCGCGCCTGTCGCAGCAAGCCCGTCCTCAGCCGATCCCGCGCAACGCGCGGCGTGAGCTGGGGATAGTCAGCAGTGCCATTGGGCGGCGGCCCGTTGCGATGTTGCAGCGGGTCGTTGTCCGCGGTTCCGATGACGACGAGATATACTTGTACGGAAATCAACCCAACCCCCATGGCGCAGAATTCGTCGTTCGACGTCACCACCGGCGTCGACATGCAGGAAGTGGACAACGCGCTCAACCAGGCGCAGAAGGAAATCGCGCAGCGCTACGATTTCAAAGGCTCAAACGCGACTATCGAGTTCAAGCGTACGGAGGAGCTGATCAACCTGGTCGCCGACAGTGAATTCCAGATGCGCGCGCTATTCGATGTGGTACAGTCGAAGCTGATCAAGCGCGGCGTGCCGGTGAAGAACCTTGATATCGGCGAGGTCAAGCAGGCGGCTGGCGACACGGTGCGGCGCGAGGTCAAGCTCAAGACGGCGCTCGACTCCGACACCGCCAAGAAGGTCTCGGCGGCGATCAAGGACGCCAAGCTGAAGAAGGTGCAGGCATCCATCCAGGGCGATCAGGTGCGCGTCACGTCGCCGTCGAAGGACGATCTCCAGGAAGCGATCGTCCTGTTACGCAAAGGGGACTTTGGTGTCGAGCTGAAGTTTGGGAATTTCAGGTGAGCGACACGAGACACGAGACACGGGACACGGGAGTCGGAGCACGAGACAAATGAAGTTTTCCATCATCACGCTCGGCTGCGACAAGAACACCGTCGATAGCGAACGGTACGTCGCGCAGCTCGCCGACCGCGGTGTCGCATACACGGACGACATGTCGCAGGCCGACGTCATCGTCGTGAATACCTGCGGCTTCATCGACGCGGCGAAGAAGGAGTCGATCGACGCGCTCGTCGAGGCCGGGCGTCTCAAGGACGAGGGGAGCTGCAAGGCGGTCGTCGGCGTCGGGTGCATGGTGCAGCGGCACAAGGACGAGTTGATCGACGCGCTGCCGGAAGTCGATCTCTTCCTCGGCGCATCGGAGATGGATCGGTTGATCCCCGAGCTCGAGCGTCTCGGTCTCATCGATGAGGACGACGTGCCAGCGGTACACCCAGGCGTGCGTCTGTTCACCGGCGCCATGCCACACGTGCGCTACCTCAAGATCAGTGAAGGGTGTGATCACGGCTGCGCGTTCTGCGCCATTCCGCTCATGCGCGGCAAGCATCGGTCTTTCTCGCTCGACGAGGTGGCGCAGGAAGCACAACTTCTCGAGGCGCAGGGCGCACGCGAGCTCAATCTCGTGGCGCAGGACCTGGCCCATTACGGGCGCGACCGGCACGACGGCGCCCATCTTCCCGAGCTACTTGCCGCCCTCGTGCGCGAGACGACGGTGCCGTGGATCCGCATGCTCTATCTCTACTCCGCGGGATTGACGCCGCAGTTGCTCGAGCTGATCGCGACCGAGCCGCGCATTCTCCCGTACCTCGACATGCCGATTCAGCATGCCTCAGATGCCGTGCTGTCGCGCATGCGGCGCCCTGAGCGCCAACAGATCATTCGAGCCCGGGTGCAGGGCATTCGCGAGGTCGTGGCAGACGTCGCCATTCGCACCACGTGTATCGTCGGCTTTCCCGGCGAGACAGAGGAGGACTTTGACACGTTGCTCGACTTTCTCGACGAGATGCAGTTCGAGCGAGTGGGCGCGTTCACTTACTCGCCGCAGCAGGGGACGCGCGCGGCAGAACTGGAGGATGACGTGCCGGAAGACGTGAAACTGCAGCGCCTGGAGCGGTTGAATGAAGTGCAGCGGCTCATCTCAGCCGATCGGTACGAGGAGCGGCTGGGACGCACGGTGCGCGCGCTGGTCGATCACGTCGACGACGGTGCGGTGCAGGCGCGGATTGCCTGCCAGGCGGAAGACATTGACGGCGTGACGTATGTGGCCGGCGCGGAGGGCGTGCTGCCCGGTACGTTCATCGACGTGCGGTTGGACGAAGTGGTCGAGGATGTGGATTTCCGCGCCACTTTGGTGCGCGTGATTGCCGCGCCCCCACCGCCGCCGCCGGTGCCGCACCGGACGCGCGCGCTGCCCGTGTTCGACTCCATCGGGAGCTTTGGACGATGAACGGCCGCTCGCACGAGATCATGGAGCGGGCGCGCGCCCTCTTTCCGGGCGGCGTGAACTCGCCGGTGCGCGCCTTCCGCGGTGTGGGCGGAGAGCCGTTCGTGGCCGAACGCGGAGCCGGATCGCGCATCTGGGACGCCGACGGGCGTGAGTACATCGACTACGTGCTCTCCTGGGGACCGCTGGTGCTTGGCCACGCGCAGGAATCGGTGCTCGAGGCCTTGTCGGAAACCATGCGCCGTGGGACGAGCTTTGGCATTCCAACGGAGCTCGAGGTGGAGCTCGGCGAGATGATCGTGCAGCGGCTGCCGCACATCGAGATGATGCGCTTTGTCTCGAGCGGCACCGAGGCGACGATGAGCGCGGTACGTCTGGCGCGCGCCGTGACTGGTCGCGACGTCATCCTCAAGTTCGACGGCTGCTATCACGGCCACGCCGATTCCTTCCTCGTGCGCGCGGGCTCTGGCATTGCCACGCTTGGCTTGCCGAATTCGCCGGGCGTTCCGGACGCGTTGGCCGCGCTCACCGTTGTCGCGCCATTCAACGATCTGCATGCGGTGGAAGCCCTGCTGACGTCGCATCGTGTGGCGGCGATCATCGTCGAGCCGATCGTGGGCAACAGTGGGTTCATCGCGCCAGATCCCGCGTTCCTCCCAGGGCTGCGGACGCTCGCGGACCAGCATGGGGCCCTGCTGATCTTCGACGAAGTCATGGTGGGGTTCCGTATTGCCTACGGCGGTGCGCGTGAGCGTTTCGGCGTGCGAGCCGATCTCACCACACTCGGCAAGGTGATCGGCGGTGGGCTGCCGGTGGCGGCGTATGGTGGACGGCGGGATCTCATGGAGCACATTGCGCCGCTGGGCAGCGTGTACCAGGCGGGAACGTTGTCGGGTAATCCGTTGGCGATGGCCGCCGGCATTGCCACGCTGCGCGCGCTCACGCCTGACGTGCACGACGACATCACGCGGAAGACATCCCGGCTGGTGCAGGGACTCCGAGAGATTGCCGCGCGCCGTGCGCTGCCGTTCACGGCAGACAGCGCTGGCTCCATGTGGGGGTTCTTCTTCCGTGCCGAGCCGGTGCGAACGTTTGATGACGCCAAGACATCGGACGTCGAACGCTTCAAGCGGTTCTTTCACGCGGCGCTCGAGCGGGGCGTGTATCTGGCGCCATCGGCGTTCGAGGCTGCATTTGTGTCTGCGGCGCACACGAATGACGACATCGATATGACGCTCGGTCGGCTGGACGAGGCCATGGGAGTAGCCGGATGACGTGGCGGACGGTCGCGCTGGCCGTCGTCCTTGCCGCGTGCACCAGCTCGGGCCCTGCTCCCACGCCGGTCGTGACGCCTCTCCCGGTAGCCGCCCCAGCGGCCCCGGCGGGTGGAAGCGGCGCCAAGCCGTCGGGCGCGGCGGCGCGGCGCGCCCCGCGAGAAGCGGTTGTGGGGGGGGGGGGTGGGTCTGTACGGGATGTGGGGGACACCACGATTCGCGTTCTTCTGTTTGCGGACGCTGCCGTGGCGCGAATTTCTTGCCCGGGCGGCTTCGTGCTGACTGCGGCCGATGGCAGTACGATCATCCGTGGCGCACGGGACGACGTCTGGCGGGTGGAGCACGACGGACGGCACGTGCGCGCGGTGCGGCCCGACGGTGTGCCCACGGTGTGGCAGAGCGGGCCAATCACCGCGCAGCCGCTCGGTTCGGCCCTGCTGAATCTTGGTACGAAACCATATCGTGGCGAGATGGTCTTCCGCGGAAGCGACAGCGGAGTGGTCGTGGTGAACGTGGTCCGGATCGACGACTATCTCCTTGGCGTCGTCCCCTCGGAGATCGGCACGCGTTCGTTGGCCGATTCAGCAGCCGTGCAGGCGCAGGCCGTCACGGCGCGGAGCTACGCGTACATCCATCTCGGCAGCGACCGGTCGCGCGGTTACGACGTGACGGGCGGCGTGACGGACCAGGTGTATGGCGGTGTCGCGGCGGAAAGCGCGGTTGGCTCACAGGCGGTGGAGTCCACGCGAACCCTCGTCCTGCGATACAACGGCCGAGTGGTGAACGCGCCGTATCATTCGACGTGCGGCGGTGCCACCGCCGCGGTGTCGGAGATCTGGCGGTCCGCCGACGAGCCGTATCTTCAGAGTGTGAGCGACCAGATTCCCGGCACTGATCGCGCCTACTGCGACATCGCGCCGCGCTATACGTGGACGCGCACGCTCGATGCCAGAACGCTGAACGCGGCCATCGCGCGGTATCTCGCATCGTATGCCTCGGTGCCCGGTAAGGTTCCGGGCAGGGTGCGCGACGTCACCGTGGCGTCGCATACGGCGTCTGGCCGCGTGGGGACCATCACGGTCAGTACGGAGCGCGGCAATTTTGTCGTACGCGGCAACGACGTTCGCTATGTCCTGCGACCGCTTGGTGGCGAGATTTTGAATAGCACCTACTTTTCGCTCGAGACCACGTCGGCGGAGGATGGCACGCTTGCGCTCCTGATGATCCGCGGGCGCGGGTATGGTCATGGCGTCGGCATGTGCCAGTGGGGCGCCATCGGCCGTGCACGAGCCGGCCAGGATTTCCGAACCATTCTCCATACCTACTATCCCGGAACAACGATTGGCCCGGCCACGTAGAGTGCTGCGGGGTGGCGGGCGTGTGTCAGGCGCGGCAGCGGCGTTCGTCGCGCTGCTCCTCGGCGGCCGTCCGGTGCATGCACAGAATGGCATGTGGGAGAAACTCGGCTTCGACAAGTTGCAGATCGTGTCGCTTGGCGGCGCGTTCGGACGGATCAATCCGTCGCAGGTCGAGCCGGCGGCGCTGACCGCCATCTCGGCCGACTACGGGGAGATCTCGCCGGGCTGGCATGTGGTGGTCAATGCGAGTTTCTGGAACTCACACCTCCAGCAATCGGTGGTGCAAGCGTTCGTCGATTCGCTCCAGAAGAGCGTCAGTAATCCGAACGCGCACGTCACGCCGTCGCCCATATCGATCTACGACGTGACATTTGGTGGGGACGTGCGGTATTCGCCCAGGTACAGCGGAGAGCTCAAGCCGTTTCTCGGAGCCGGCATTGCCGCGCACGTCATCAACGCCGACGGAACGTTGATCAAGGGCACCTTTGTGGAGCGCTCGCTCGACGGCGTCGCGGCCGGTCTGTACGTCACGGCCGGAGTGTCGTTGAAGCTGGGCGGCCACATTGGCGTGGAAGGCAGCGCGCGCGCCGATGTGTTCAGCGGGTTTCGCTCGGCACAAATCCGTGGTGGCGCCAGTTACTATTTTGGTCAGATCCACGGACGAACGACCAACGGGACGGGAGGGGGGACGAAATGAAGGAAACGGTGAAGATCGGAGTGGTGGGCGCGGGCGCGATCGCGCAGCTCGCGCACATCCCGGTGCTGTCGAAGATGCGCGATGCCGAACTCGTGGCGGTGTGCGACAACGACCGCACCAAGGCTCGGGCCCTGGCCGATCGATTCGGCATTCCCGACACGTTCACCGACATCGAGGACCTGCTCGAGCTGGACGAATTGGATGCGGTCGTCGTCGCGACGCCGAATCACTTGCACGAGCCGCACGTGCTGAGCGCCCTTGCGTCCAAGCGCCACGTCCTGTGCGAGCGGCCGCTGTCGCTCTCGTCGCGCGGTGTCGAGCGTATTCTTGCCGCGGCGGCTCGGTCCGATCGTCGGGTGGCGGTGGCGAATAATCATCGATACCGCACGGACGTCCAGACGCTGTCGCGCTTCATCCAGGGCGGCGAGCTAGGAAAGATCGTCGGCATGCGTGCCGGCGCGTACCACTTCAAACGCCCCGCCGAAGGTTGGCGAAATCGTCGCGCCGAATCGGGTGGTGGCGCGTTCTTCGATTATGGCATTCCGCTGCTCGATCTGGCCCTCTGGCTGGCCGACTATCCGGATCCGCTGCGTGTCACGACGCACATGGATCGCCCGCGCGGAGCGAGCGCGGTCGAGGAATCGATGGTCGTCCAGCTCGAGTGCGTCGGCGGGTCATCGTATCTCTTCGATGTATCGTCGGCGTACGTGGGTGAGGAGGAGCGGTCGTGGTTCGAAGTGCTCGCCACGCGCGGGAGCGCGCGCCTGGCGCCGCTGCGTGTGGTGAAGGAGCTGAACGGCCGGCCAACGGACGTCTCGCCATCTGGCGCGGCCGGGCGTGAAAGTGCATTCGCGCAGTCGTACCGCGCCGAGCTGGCGCACTTCCTCTCCGTGGTGCGCGGCGAGACGCCGTACGAGTCGCCGAGCGATCAGGTGGTGCTCCACCGCATTGTGGAAGCGATCTACAAAGCCGCGGAGGAGGGGAAGGAGATTCGGTTTTAGTGGGGGACACGGGCGGGAGACACGAGACACGGGACACGAGACACGAGACACGGGAAACTCACAACGCACGACTCACAACTGGCAACTCGGAACTCGCCGACCGGTGGGCCGACCGCTACGGAGCAGCCAGCGACATCCAGCCGGCCAATACCCGGAGTCCAATCCGATCTCCCAGGTCCTTCGCTCAGTAGGACAGGCATCGCGGGTGCTGTGGTCAGTGATCAGTGGTGAGTTGTCAGTTGTCAGGGTACAAACCGGTCTGATAGGTGAGCCACAAACCGGGCTGATAGGTGAGCTTGGTGAGACAGCCTTACGTTCGGACACACTTCTGGGAGGTGTCCGTGCCTTGGCAAGAGAGTTCACCGATGTCGGAACGATTGGCGTTTGTGCAACAGTGCATGCGTCGGAGAGAGTCGCTCCTCGCCGTCTGCGCCGAGTTTGGCATTAGCGAGAAGACCGGCCATAAGTGGCTGAACCGCTTTGCGACCGACGGGCCGGCGGGCCTCGCGGATCGCTCGCATGCCCGACACGGGCAGGCCCACCAAATGTCGCCCGCCATGGCCGCCCGCATCATCGCGTTGCGGAAGCGCCACCCGCTGTACGGGCCAGAGAAGCTGCGGGATTGGCTGCAGCTGCACGAACCGGCGGGAGGACGGTGGCCCGCCGCCAGCACGATCGGGGCGCTGCTCAAACGGGCCGGCCTGGTCGACTCAAGACGCCGGCGCGGCCAGACGCATGCCCGCCTGGCGAGTGGGCGCACCGCCGCGACCGCCCCGAACGTGGTCTGGACGGCGGATTTCAAAGGGGAATTCGCGCTCTCAGGCGGCGGGCCCGAATGCTATCCCCTGACCGTGTTGGATCTGCACAGCCATTTTCTCCTCGGCTGCACCGCCCTGCGCAGTACCGCGGTCCCCACGGCCCGCCAGTGCTTCCAGCGCTTGTTCCGCGAGTACGGGCTCCCCGACGTCCTCCGCACGGACAACGGCGTGCCATTCGCCCAGCCCAACGCGATCGGCCGCCTCGGCTCCCTGGCGTTCTGGTGGGTGCGGTTGGGCATCCGGCCCGAGCACACGCCGCCGGGCCAGCCCGCCGCCAACGGCGCGCACGAGCGGTTTCACAGAACCCTCAAGGCCCACACGCTGGACCCGCCCGCGCCCTCGTTCGTGGCGCAGCAGCGCCGGTTCGATCGCTTTCGCAGCGAATACAACGACGAGCGGCCCCACGCCAGCGTCGCCGGGCACCGCGCCCCGAGCACGGCCTATCACGGCTCGCCGCGGGCCTATCCGCGCCGCCTGCCCCCGATGTGCTATCCGGAGGGGACCGTGGTGCGCCGCGTCAGCAGCGCCGGCGCGATCAAGGTGCGCGAGGTCAGCTACTCGCTCTCGCACAACCTGGCCGGCGAAGACGTGCGCCTGACCGACACGCACGATGATCGCCTCATTGTGGCCTACGGACCGCTCGAGCTGGGAGAGATTCTGCTCGCCACCAATCGGTTTCTCCCGAACGTCCGTTGGACGTTCCCTTTGACTCCCGCCCCGTGAGGGGATTGCTTCTGTTCTCCAGAGAACACCCTGCTGCCATGCGAGGCTCACCTATCAGCCCGGATTATTGCTCACCTATCAGCCCGTTACTTCACAGTATACAGGTCATGCGCACCAGGGCGCCTGGCTCGCAGGCCACTATCGCCGGTCGGCGAGGTGCGGGTGTCCAGTTGTGAGTTGTGAGTTGTGAGTTTTTAAAAACGCACCACGCATCACTTACAACTGGCAACTCGAAACTCGCCGACCGGTGGGCCGACCGCTACGGAGCCGCCAGCGACATCCCGCCCGTCAAAACACGGAGCCCAACCCGACTTCCCTCCCTGAAGGTCTTTCGTAGGTGTAGTGGAGCTGCTGCGCTATCGCCCTACTGCTTTCACCTCGATGTCCGCGGCTTCGAAGCTCGTCCGCAGGCGCTCGGCGAATTCTGCGGCATGGGGACCGTCGCCGTGAATGCAGATCGTGTCGGCCTGGATGTCGAGGTCCGTCCCCTCGATCGTCCGCACCTTGCCCTCGCGTACCATGCGGAGGGCGCGCGCGACTGCCTCATCTGCGTCGTGAACCTGCGCGTCGGGGCGTCGTCGCGAGACCAGCGAACCGTCGGGCATGTAGTTCCGATCGGCGAACGCTTCGCAGGCCGTTTTGAGTGCCGCCGCCTTGCCCTCGCTGATCAGGTGGCTCCCGGGCAAGCCGAACAACACGAGACCGCGATCGACGTCGCGTACGGCGCGCGCGATCGCCGACGAAAGATCGGCGCGTCCGACCGCCATGTTGTACAGCGCGCCGTGCGCTTTCACATGTTGAACGATCACGCCCGCCGCCAGGGCGAATCCGAGCAGCGCACCGATCTGGTAGACGACGAGGTCGTACACGTCGTCGGGCGTGATGTCCATGGACCGACGCCCGAAGCCGATGAGATCTGGTAATCCCGGATGTGCGCCGACGGCCACGCCACGCTGCTGGGCGTGCGCGATGGTCGATCGCATCACGGAGGGATCACCACCGTGAAACCCGCACGCCACGTTCGCGGACGTGATGAAAGGAAGAACATCGTCGTCGGCGCCAATGCGGTACGCGCCGAAGCTCTCACCCATGTCGCAGTTCAGATCCACTCGAGTGGTCATGGCGTTGCACGGTGATGGGGATGTCGCAGCGCGATGGCAAAACGTGCCTGCGCCAGATCCTGCTCCTGCTCAAGGTACAGTCGCTGGGCTTCACCGATGGGTATTGGCACGAAGCGAACGCGATCGCCGGGGCGGAGTTGCGCCATGATCGGCAAGTCGATGCTCGCTACCTCGGCGATGCGGGGATAGCCGCCCGTGGTTTGCCGGTCGGCCATGAGGATGATGGGCGCGCCGCCAGGTGGTAGTTGCACGGTGCCGAACGCCACTCCTTCGGAGAGGATCTCGATCGGCGCCTGCAAGGCGAGCGGCGTTCCCTCCAAGCGATAGCCCATTCGATCGGAGCTCGACGACACGCGGAACGCCTCGCCGAACATGCACGCCCGCGACGCGTCGTCGAGGGCGTCGAGATGCGCTCCCGGCAGCACGTGGACGACTGCACTATCGCTGTAGCGGGGCCGGAGGGTGCCATGAACGTTCCACTTTGCGACGGCAACGCTGCCGATATCGCCGAACGACTGCGCGATCGTGCGCGACAGCGCCGACGGCGTGCCAGTGGCGAGCACGTCCCCGGCGCGCAGTGCCCGCCCGCTGCAGCCCCCGAAACCACCGCGCAGATAGGTGCTGTGGCTGCCGAACACCGGTGGCGCGTCCACGCCGCCCGCCACGAGCAGGTAGACGCGGCAGCCGACGCGCGCATGTCCGAACCGCAGCGTGGCGCCAGCAGGCAGGTACAGCGGACGCCAGGTACCGACGGACGTACCGTCCACGGTCGCGTCGAACTCGCCTCCGGTGAGCGCGATCAGCGTCGGCTGGTCGAACGTGATCGTTGGAGCGATGAGCGTTGCCTCGAGACCAGCGGCGCCCTCGTCATTGCCGACCAGCGCGTTGCCGGCGCGCAGCGCCGCGCGATCCATGGCGCCGCCAGCCGGCACTCCGTCCGCCTGATGTCCCACGCGGCCCAAGTCCTGGACGGTGGTCTGCAGCCCTGCCGTGACGATGTGTACGCTCACGCCATCACCTCGTCCGGCGTCCAGCGCTGAAATTCGTCGAGCGAAATGGCGCGAAACCGTACGCGGTCGCCGGTGACGAGCAGGGCGGGTTCCGGTCGCTCGATGTCAAACACGCGCAACGGCGTTCGACCGATGAGATTCCATCCGCCAGGCGACTCGAGTGGATAGACGCCGGTCTGCTGGCCGCCAATCCCGACCGTGCCGGCGGGAACGGCCGTCCGCGGCGACGACCGGCGCGGCGTCGCGATCGCATCTGGCAAACCGCCGAGGTAGGCGAAGCCCGGCATGAATCCAACCATGTACACCAGGTAGTCGCCGCCCGTGTGGAGGTGCACCACCTGTTCCGGGGACAGCGCGTGCTGGCGTGCCACGTCGTCGAGGTCGGGACCGAACGCGCCGCCGTAGCAGACCGGGATCTCTACCACGCGTGGCGCCGGGAGTTCGTCGGGACGCACGCCGGCAAGCGTCTGTTGCAGCCACGCGGTCACCGCTTCGAATGGAGACGCGTCCGCGCTGGCAAAGGCGCACGGATCATAGTGCACCGTGACGCTGACGAACGCGGGAACGATATCGGTGACGCCGGCGTGCCGCGCGCCGCTCACGCGCGCCGTCACGGCGCGCACGCGCCGGTGCGTCGCCTCGTCGATCGCCACGCCAAGGGTAATCAGGACCGCCCGGTCGCCGAGAGGGGAGACGTGCATGCCGTCCGTGCGTCAGGCGCCCGACAACACACTCTCGTACACGCGCGCCTCGACGAAGCTCGTGAGCAAATGCTCATCGAGCATCCCCTCCCGGGCTTCCATGCGCAGAATGTCGAGTGCACGCGCCCAGGGGATGGCGCGCTTGTACGGGCGGTCGCTGGCCGTGAGCGCGTCGAAGATGTCGGCAATGGTCATCATACGCGTCTGCAATGAGATGGCGTCGGCACCGATGGCACGGGGATAACCGCGTGCCGTTGAGCTTTTCGTGATGACCGTAGGCGATCTCCGGGATGCCCCGAAGCTCTCGCGTCCAGGGAATCTGCTCGAGGAACCGATACGTATGCGTGACATGCGACTCGATCTCGAGCCGCTCGCTATCATCCAGCGTGCCCTTGCGAATCATGAGGAACTGCAGCTCGTGATCGGCGAGCAGTAGGCGCTCGGCACCCTCGAAGTCGGTGTACGTGCGTTGGTTGATCGCGTGCAGTTCCTCAAAGGTCCCCTCGGGCAGAATCGTCGGCTCGTTTGCGCGTCACGATGGCGGCGAGGGCACGGTGCAGCTCGTCCCGCGTAGACTGCCGCGCGCACTGCAACCGGTCCAGCGCCTCGTCGAGGCCGGCGCGGCCCTCCAGCATGAGCACCTCGGCACGCCCGCGCTCGAAATCGAGATCGGCGCTTTGCAGGAGATAGGCGAAGCGGCTGCGGATGATTTCGAGGTCGTGCGGGTACAGCTTCTTCTGCTTCACGAGCACCTGCTCGCGGACGCCGACCTTGCCGAAGTCGTGCAACAATCCGGCATACCGCAACTCGCGCAGTTGCGCGCGCGTGAACTGGACGCCCTTGTACGGCCCGACGCCGACGCGATCCAGTGCTTCGGCGAGGCTCACCGTCATGAACGCCACGCGGTCGGAATGGCCGGAGGTGGTGGGATCGCGCGATTCGATTGCCGTCACTGCCGCGGTGACGAATCCTTCGAACAGGCGCTCGATGTCTTCGTATAACCGGCTGTTCTCGATCGCCACCGCGGCCTGCGACGCGAGCGCGCTCACCAGCTCCTCGGCCCGCTGGTCGTAAGGAATCACTTGTTCCTCGACCACGTCGCTGGTCGTGAGCCGATCATCGACGGACCGCTTGCGATTGATGAGTTGGAGCACGCCGATGATCTCATCGCGATGTGTCTTCATCGGAATCACGAGCATCGATTTCGTGCGGTAGCCGAACTTCTCGTCAAAGCTCCGGTTCTGGGTGTACGTGACGTCGTCCGGCAGCAGGTACACGTCGGCGATCGCCAGGGGCTGGCCGGTTGCCGCTGTGTACCCGGCGAGGCTCGTGTGATCGATGGGAACGGTGAACTCGGTGAGCGGCAGCGCGGGCAGCGTATGGTTCTGCGAGAGCTTGAAGCGCAAAGTGTCCGGCGCCCCGCTGTGGTCGGCCCGGTCGGTGAGATAGAGCGAACCGGCGTCCGACGTCGTGATGCGCCGCGCATGGCTGAGGATCATCTCGAGCAGGGTGAGCAGGTCGCGCTGCGTCGACAGCGCGACGCCGACCGCTGTCAGCTCGGTGAGCTCGCGATGGCGCTCGTCCTGCGCGGCGCGCGCGCGGCGCTCGGCCACCATGACCGCGGCATGACGAAACCCGCCGCGGAGCATGGCGATGATTGTTCCGGCCGCTGCGTCGGCCGGCAGATACCCGGTCAGGAGCTCGGAGGGATAATCCTGCGGCGGCTCTGCCTCACCCGGGTAGCCCAACCCAACGAGTGCGGCGACGCCAGCCAGCTCCGCCAGTCGTTTCGCATCTCCGCCCGCGCTCGCTACTAGTGCGTGATCGAGCAGAATGACCGTGGGCCGGCCGACATCGATCGTCGAGGCCGTTGGAAGTGCGGGAACCCGCCGCACCTCGACATCGCCTTCCCGGCGACCCAAGGGCGTCGAAGAGATCGTGCGCCCGATGGCAGTGATGAGCAGAGGCTTCACAACGCTAACGTACCCAGAGCACGGGGATCGGGCCAGCCTCCTGGACGCCGAACATCGCCTGCCGGGCGCTGGTGGCTCTGGCCCTCGATCGCGGCGGGTCGGACAACATCACGGTCGTGGTTGGGCGCGCCCGCCGCGCCCAACCCACGGTGACAATCGGGACTGGCGGGTTCAGCCCGTCGCGGCGCCGAGCTTTTCCAGGTTCCGCTTGGCCGGTTCGAAAGTAGGAAACTTGGCGCGCACCTGCCTGAACAGCTCCACCGCCTTCGCCGTGTTCTTCTTGTCCATCTCGTCGAGCGCCGTGGAGTACACCTTCATCGTGGCGATGTCGAGCTTGGTCTTCATCGTCGATGCCACCACGGGCGACGGCACGACCAGCGCATAGGTCTCGACCGCGGCGGACTTTGCCGTTCCCGATGGCGCGCCGCTCTGGGCTGGCGCGCTCTTGGCGCCGGTCTCACCGCCATCACCGACGCGACGCCCTGGTTTCGGTGCGAGCACCAGGTCCTTTGCCAGGCGTGTCGACAACTGCCCGATCATTGCCAGGACGTCATCTGACTTTCCCGTGATCTTCTGCGGATTGGCGATCTGCGTTGTCTCGATGTCGATCGTGCTTGCCGTGAGCACTGCTGTTCCGTGTCCGTCCGCCATGAAGCCGCCAACGATCGCGTACTGCGCGCCCATGATCTTGCCGATCCGCACCGCCGTCTGCGCCTCGATCTGGCCCGCCTTGACCATGTTTTGTTCACGCAGCACCGCGTCGATGCGGCTGCGGTCGACGAGCCGGACCTTGTCGTTCGATGCGATATCCGTGATGAGCAGATCCTGCACGCCCGTCGAGATACCGTCGAAATCGGCGCGGCCGGCACCGATCGAGCTGTTCGTGAACGTGAACACCACGACGACTGGCCGCGTATCGGCCTGCGCCAGCGCGGCGGCCGGCAGGGCGAGCGTCACCACGACGGCCAGACAAGAAATGCGATGCGATAGCGAACGCAGCATGGTGTCCTCCTGAGACACGAAATCGATGATCATACGCGCAACGTCATTCCTTCCGCAGCAGCCCGCACCCTCAGGGGGTTGCCCAGCGCCCTGACCATCGCCTGGCAGGCTGCCACGTGATGGCCCAATTCATCGTCCGAACGCTCGGGGTTGTGGTGGAACAGCACGAGCTCGTCCACTCCGGCGTCGAGCGCCAACGCCACCGCCTCGTCGTACGTCGAGTGCCCCCAACCGCGGCGGCCCTGGTACTCGTCATTGGTGTACGTCGCGTCGTGAATGAGCAGCTGTGACCCGCGTACGAACTCCACCAGCCTTGTCCGCCAGTTCGCGTCCGTGCCAGGTCCGCCGGTCGACGCGAGCTCGTTGTCCGAGATATAGACGAACGATTCACCGGTTGCTGCATCAGCGAACCGGTACCCCACAGCGCCGCCCGGATGCTGCACTGGAAACGCAGTGACGACATACCCGTTCCCGATCCGTTGCTCCTCGGCGATCTCACGGAAATCGACCTGCGCCTTCAGTTCATCGAAGGATACTGGAAAGACGACCGGCCCCATCTGATCGCGAACGACCTGCTCGGCGCCGCCCGCTACCGCCAACACCTTCGAGCTCCAGATCGTGAACCGGTTGCCGCGCTCAAAGAGTGGAGCGAAGAAGGGAATACCCTGGATATGATCCCAATGTGCGTGCGTCAAAAAAATGTCGGCAATGACTGCGGTGCCACCTTCCTGAGCGACCAGGGAACGTCCCAACTCGCGCAGCCCCGTTCCGGCGTCGAGGATCACTAGCCCACCGGACTTGGTTCGCACCTCCACACATGGTGTGTTGCCGCCGTACTGCGCGGTCCGAGGCCCGGGGGAGGGAATGGAACCACGAACTCCCCAGAACCGCAAAAGCAAAGTCATGTACGCAGTGTCTCAGGGCTCAGCAGCAATATGGGGGAAGCGAACCGAACAGGACCAGGAAGGAAGTCACGCGTGGGACGTGACCATGATCACATCCCACCGGCATTTACAGCTTGGCCTGAGCTCGTTTCTCGAGCGCCGGGCGGTCTGCAATGGTGATACGCCGCCGCTCCACGGTCAGCCAATGGGCCTCCTGAAAGTCCTTGATCGCGCGCGATACGGTCTCGCGGCTCGCGCCGATCATCTGGGCGATCGTCTGATGCGTGAGCGGTTTTTGGATGGTGTCGCTGCCTCCTTCCGACGAGAGGTCGAGCAGCAGGCGCGCGATACGGCCGGGGACGTCGAGCAGCACGAGGCCGCCGATCTTTTCATCAGCGCGACGCAGACGGCGCGACAGTTCCGTGAGCAGTGACCAGGCGACCGCCGGAGACGATTCGACGCGCTTGCGGAAATCCTCGCGCCGGAGGACGAGCAGATGCGAGTCTTCCATGGCGATGACGTGCGCCGAGCGCGGGCGATCATCGATCAACGCGAGCTCGCCGAAGTGTTCGCTCACGCCGAGCACGCCGAGGATGACTTCGCGTCCGTCCTCGCCAATGAGTACCACTTTGACGCGACCCTGCCGAACGACGAACAACGAGTCACCGGGGTCGTTCTCGAACAGGATGACGCTGCCCTTGGGATAGAATTTTTCCCGCGTCAGCTCGGCGAATCGCTGCAGCTCGGTGTGGTCGAGGCCGTTGAACAACGGCACCGTTGCCAGGAAGTCGGCCGTGGTGGTCACGAAGATTGGGCCAGGGTGCACGATCCAAGGGCGAGGGACGACGGCGCCCCACAAATCGGCGCGAAGTTAGCCCGTGCGTTGGAAGTTGTCAAAATGTAAGCGGTTACGTGGGATACGAGACAACGGGACAACGAGACACACAAGAGGCGGGCCACTGGATTCCCAAATGCTTGTCGCCTTGTCTGTTAGGGCTCGTAATGGGTATATTACCAAGCTATTCAAACCCGGGCGTAATGCCCGCGGAGGTTGCGGAACGCGGTTGCGTTTCACGCTCCGTGTTTCGACGCCCCACGCAATGACGAGGTTCTCGTGAAGAGCGACATCCATCCCGAATACGCGACGGCGACTGTCAAGTGCGCCTGCGGCAATACATTTCTGACCCGGTCGACCCAGGCGGAGATTCACACGGACGTCTGCGCGAACTGTCACCCGTTCTTCACGGGCAAGCAGCGTCTGATGGACACGGCTGGCCGTGTCGAGCGCTTCCGTCAGAAGTTCGCGAAGCACACGGCCGCGGCATCGAACTGAGACGCTCCTGGCGCTCCGCGATCGTCTAGCGGCCGCCCTCGCCCGCGCCGAAGAAGTGGAGCGGGCGCTCGCCAATCCGAGCGGGCTTCGCGATGCCAATCTGTTCGCGGAGCTCGGTCGGGAGCACAGCCGGCTGATGCCGGTGGTGGCGATGGCGGCGCAGCTGCAGAAGGCCGAGGACGAGCTCGCGCAGGTGCGCGAGCTCGTTTCCGTTGACGACCCCGAAATGGCCGCCGAGGCTCGAGCCGAGGCGATCCGGCTCGAGGGCACGATCGCCGACCTCGAGACCCGGCTCACGCCAGCCCTCATGCCGCGCGATCCGCTCGACGATCGCAACGCCATCGTCGAGATCAGCGCCGGCACGGGCGGCGATGAGGCGGCGCTGTTTGCCGCCGACCTCTTCCGCATGTACTCGCGCTACGTCGAACGCGGCGGCTTCGGCATCGAGATGCTGTCGATGTCCGAGGCGACGCTCGGCGGAATCAGAAAAGCGATATTTAAGCTTACAGGTGACGGCCCCTACGGTGCCATGCGTCGGGAGTCGGGGGTGCACCGCGTGCAACGCGTGCCCGCCACCGAGAACCAGGGCCGCATCCACACGTCGGCGGCGACCGTTGCCGTGTTGCCGGAGGCGGAGGAAGTCGACGTCAAGATCGAGGACAAGGATCTCCGGATCGACGTCTTCCGTTCATCTGGCCCAGGCGGACAGAGCGTGAACACGACGGACTCGGCCGTCCGCATCACGCACCTGCCGTCCGGGCTCGTCGTGAGCCAACAGGACCAGAAGTCGCAGCTCCAGAACAAGCTGAAGGCCATGGAAGTGCTCCGCGCGCGCCTGCTCGATCTGCGCATCTCCGAGCAGGAGGCGGCGCGGTCCAAGATGCGCCGTACCCAAGTGGGCACTGGCGACCGCTCGGCCAAAATTCGCACCTATAATTACCCGCAGAGCCGCGTGACCGACCACCGCATCGGCTGGGCGACCCATGACCTGCAGGGGTTCATGGACGGGAACATTGGACCGTTGATCCAAGCGCTGAAGCTCGCCGACGTCGAGGAACAGTTCGGAGCCGACGAATGACCACGGAACACCTCGGTACGACGGTCACCGTCAGCACGTTGCTGGAGGATCTCGCGCGGCGGCTCGCGTCGCGAGGCGTTCCCGAGGCATTCTCAGAGGCCCGTGAGATCGTTTCCGGCCTGTACGACGCGCCGCGGTTCTGGCCATTGATGAATGGCGGCGTCGAAGTGGATGCGCCAACGCTCGCGCGCGCGACGCTCGCTGTGGAGCGGCGCCTGCAAGGCGCGCCGCTCGCGTATGCGGTTGGCCGCGCCGCCTTTCGCCACCTCACCCTCGACGTCGATGAGCGCGTGCTCATTCCGCGTCCCGAAACCGAGCAACTCGTGGATCTCGTGCTCGACGCCACGTCGGGTACCACGGGTGGCCTCGCCATCGACGTGGGTACCGGATCGGGCGCGCTCGCGATCGCGCTGGCGGCGGAAGGGCAGTTCGCGCTCGTCTACGGAACCGACATATCGCTCGATGCGCTCGCCGTGGCGCGGCGCAACATCGAGCTGTCCAAGACCGTACTGCGCGCGCCCGTCGAGATGCTGCACGGCTCGCTGCTTGGACCGCTGCTCGATGTGCGCGCGCGCGTCGTCGTGTCGAATCCGCCCTACATCGCCCACGGCGAGGCTGTGGCGCTCCCTGCCAGTGTCCGCGATTGGGAGCCGGCCGTCGCGTTGTATAGCGGATCGGATGGCATGACAGCCACGACCCGACTCGTGCGCGAGGCCGCCGGCGTGCTCGCCCCCAACGGATTGCTGGCGATCGAGGTGGACGTTCGCCGTGCATCGCTCGTGGCGGAGCTGGTCAGCCGCGACCGCCGCTTCGATCGCGTGCGGGTGGAGCTGGACCTGACCGGGCGGGAGCGGTTTGTATTAGCGTGGAGGGGCGACGAGTAGAGGGTAGTGATTGTGAGTTGTCGTGTTGGGTAGATGGCCACGCTGTACATAGCACAGAGCAACCAGCAACCAATAACCAGCAACATGATTGAATCCAAAGCCAAAGATCTCGGCCGGCTGGTCGGGCAGAGCAGCGAATATCAGGCAGTGAAACGGGCGAGCGACGCGCTGAACGACGACAAGGATACCGTGGCGCTGCTGCAGAAGATGGAGCAGCTTCGCGTCGATGCGCAGCGGATGATTCAGAAGGGTCAGCGCCCCACCGAGGAGATGGAGCGGGAGCTCGACGGCTTGCTTGGACAGATCCAGGGACGTGCGAGCTATCAACGTCTGCTCGTCGCGCAGGAGAACTTCGACAAGATCATGGGCCGGGTGAACGACTGGATTCTCGAAGGCATCGAGAAGGGCGCCACGAGTTCCATCATCACGCTCGGCTGATCGGCGATGTCGCGGGGCCTGCTCATCGTCTTCGAGGGGGCGGAGGGCGCCGGGAAGAGCACGCAACTTCGCCGGCTCGCGGACTGGATTGGCGCGCGCGGGCGCGACGTGGTCGCGGTGCGTGAGCCTGGCGGTACGGTCGTCGGCGACGAGATCCGCCGTTTGCTGCTCGATCCGGCGTCGGACATCGTGCCGCGCACCGAGGCGCTCCTGTTCATGGCATCGCGAGCGCAGCTCGTCGAGCGGGAAATCCGGCCGGCGCTCGACGCTGGAGCCGTCGTGTTGGTCGACCGGTTCTTCCTGTCCACCTATGCGTATCAAGGCGACGGCCGCGGATTGCCGGAGGAAGAGCTGCGTGTGGCCAACCGCATGGCGACGACTGGACTGGTGCCCGATCTGACACTCCTGCTCACACTCGGGGTAGAAGAGGGGCTCGCGCGCGCGGCTCGCCGAGGTGCCCACGACCGAATGGAGCAGGCGGCATTGGCCTTTCACGAGCGCGTTGCACGTGCGTTCGAGCGATTCGCGACCAGTGCGTGGCAGCAAGCGCACAGCGAATGTGGCCCGATCGTGCTCGTGGACGCCGGCGGAGACGAAGCAACGGTGTTCGATGGCGTGCTGCGCGTGCTGCGCGCGCACTGGCCTGAAACTTTCCCTGCTTGCGCGTCAGCCTAACTTTCGACGACGACAATGCGGTCACGCGGGATGTTCGCTGGCGTGCTGTTGAGCGGAGCGCTGATCTCGGGCGGTCTCCTGTTACAGCGCGGGTTGTTGGGATCGGAGCTGCACGGCTCCGGTGACCGAGCGCGTATGTTCGACCAGGTGCTGCAGCACATCGCGAACGAGTATGTCGATACGCTCGCCGACTCGGCGCTGTATACGCGGGCCGTTGACGGCCTCGTGAGCGAGCTTCATGATCCACACAGCGAGTACCTCTCGCCTCAGCTTCTGGCGAGGTTGGCGGAGCAAACGAGCGGGCGCTACGCCGGCGTCGGCGCGCAGATCGATGTGCGCGACGGCTGGGTCACGATCGTCGCTCCAATGCCCGGTGGCCCGGCATTGGCCGCGGGCATCCAGACGGGCGATCGCATCGTCAAGGTGGACGGCAAGCCGATGCACGACGTCAAGACCGACGAAGCGCAGAAAGCGCTGCGTGGTCCGCCAGGCTCAGTGGTGCGCCTCACCATCGATCGGCCCGGCGTGACAGCTCCGCTCGAGTTCGCACTCACCCGGCGCGAAATCCGCGTGCGCTCGGTACAGCATGCGGCCCTGCTGCGCGATGGCGTCGGCTACGTGGCATTGACGATCTTCAGCGAAGAGTCTGCACCCGATCTGCGGCGCGCCATCGATTCGCTCCGCGCGGCGGGAATGACGTCTCTCATCTTCGATCTGCGCGGCGATCCCGGCGGATTGCTCGACCAGGGCGTGGCCGTAGCCGAGCTCTTCCTCGAACCAAAGCAGCGGATCGTAGTCATGCGTGGCCGCACGCCGGACGCCACCCGCGAGTATGACGATCAGCGGCCACAGCTCTGGCCCGGCCTCCCGGTGGTGGCGCTCGTGGACAGCAACAGCGCCAGCGCTGCTGAAATCGTTGCCGGCGCCCTGCAGGACCACGATCGCGCCGTCCTCGTCGGGACCACGACGTATGGAAAGGGCAGCGCTCAGAACCTGTTCGCGTTACCGAACGGCGGGGCGGTGAAGCTGACGACCGCTCTGTGGTACACGCCGTCGGGGCGCAGCATCAACCGCAAGCGCGTTGGCGAGGACGAGGACAGCGTGCTGGTTGATACCACCCGGGCGCGGCCGGCCTACAAGACCGACGCGGGTCGCACGGTGCTCGGCGGCGGCGGGATCACGCCCGACGTCGTCCTGCCTCGCGACCGTTCGGCGCGCCGCGACAGTGTTTTTCAGAGCGCCCTTGGCACCCATGTGCCGCAGTTTCGCGACGCGCTCACCGACTACGCGCTGTCACTGAAAGCGGCACATACCATTTCGTCGCCCGATTTCACTGTCTCCCCGCAGATGCGGGTCGAGCTGCTGCGGCGCATGCGGGCGCGTGGAATCGTGTTGGATGATACGACGTACGCCGCCGCGGCCCCACTCGTCGACCGACTGCTGGCGTACGACGTGACACGGTATGTCTTCGGCGAAGCCGCGGAGTACACTCGCCGGCTGCACGATGACCCAGCCATCGGCAGCACGCTCCGGCTCATGGCCGGGGCAACGACGGAGCAGGCGTTATTCCAGCGTGCGGCCGCCGTGCCCAAGGCGACGAATCCCTGATCGCTCGAGGCCGGGTCGAGTGGTCAGGGCTTAGACTGATCGACCACCTTCACGCCCTTCGGGATGGTGAAGGCAAACGCACTCCGTGGGATGACCGTGTTCGTTTCGACCGAAGTAAGATGGATGTGGCGTGTGACGCCCGCCGATTCTGTCTCTTCGAATTCGCGGATGAGCGCATCGTCATCGTCGATCCAAACGGTCGCCTTGCTGAAGGGGCTGGTGACGCCCTTCTTTGGCACGAGCGTGAACGCATGTGCTACGTGGCCGTCTACAGTCTTGGCGCCTGCCGCGGTGATCTGGTACTTCTCTCGTGGCGCGTCGAGGAACTGGCCCGTCAGATCGATCGGCACAGCGGCGCGATCCGTGGCTGGACGCTTGATCACCTGCCCCGGCGTGCTGCTCGGCAGGTAGACCCAGACCGCATTGCCATCGGCGACGATCGCGTCGGACAACGGCGCCGAGAACCGGATCGCGAGCCGATTCGGACGTTCCTGCATGTACTCTCCGCGCGCGCTGGCGGTGGATCCCGTCAGCGCGTTGGTGACGGTCTGCTCGAACGTGCCGCGAACCGTTTTCACTTTCGACCAGGCCGCTACGGCGCGGTCGATGGCATCAGTGGATTGGGCGGCGAGCGGGGCTGCCAATCCGACGAGTGCTACGAACGTTGTGAGTCGCATGGCAGGTGCTACACGCCTTCGGCGCGGGCCGTTCCCGGCATCGCCGCCACCGATCGGCCGATCGCGTTCGTGATGGCGCGCAGTTCAGTGACCAAGCGAGCAAACTGATCCGGATAGAGCGACTGTCCGCCGTCCGACAGCGCGCGATCCGGTGTCGGATGGACCTCGACGATCACGCCATCGGCGCCTGCCGCAACCGCGGCGCGGCCCATTGGGATGACCTTGTCGCGGAGCCCGGTTCCGTGGCTTGGATCGGCGATCATTGGCAGGTGGGACAATCGCTGAACGATCGGGATGGCGGTGAGGTCGAACAGGTTGCGTGCGAGGGTGTCGAAGCTGCGAATCCCTCGTTCGCACAGCACGACCTGGCCGTTGCCCTCAGCCAGAATGTACTCGGCGCTCATGAGCAGGTCAGTGATCGTGGCTGCCATGCCGCGCTTCAGGAGCACCGGCTTTCCGATCTTCCCGACGGCGCGCAGCAGCGAATAATTTTGCATGTTGCGCGCGCCGATCTGGAGCATGTCCGCATATTCGGCGACAATGTGCGCGCCCTCTTCGTCCAGCGCTTCGGTCACGATGGGCAGGCCGGTCTCCTGACGCGCGAGGGCAAGCATCTCCAGGCCGGGCTTGCCGAGTCCTTGAAAGGAATAGGGAGAGCTGCGGGGCTTGAATGCACCGCCGCGAAGCGCCGTGGCGCCGGCGGCCCGCACCGCGTGGGCGGTGGCGAGAATTTGCGCCTCCGACTCCACCGAGCATGGTCCCGCGATGATCACGATGTCCGAGCCGCCGAACGACACGCCGGGGGCGATGGTCACGATCGTGTTCTCGTCCTTCCATTCACGCGAGACCTGCTTGTACGGCTTACTCACGTGGATCACTTCTGCCACGCCCGCCAGTGACTCGATGCGGGAGCCGTCCACGCGGCCATCGTTACCGATGAGCCCCACGGTCGTACGCGTTTCCCCGGGCATGGGGAGCGCGGCGTAGCCCATTTCTTCTATCGTCTTCACGACACGGTCGACCTGCTCCTGCGTCGCGTGATTTTCCATGACCACCAGCATTACTCGTCCTCGATCTCGAAGTGCCACCCGTCGTGCGCCAGCGTGACTGGACCAGCATATCGGGCGCTGACCAGCGCTCGAATGTCAATCTTCTCGACCGGTGGGTAGAAGTGGGTCAACGCCAGATGCTTTGGCGCAGCGGCCGCGGCGAGTTCGCCGCACTGCTCGGGGGTCAGGTGCACGGGAATCTGCATCTGCGCCGGCAACGAACATTCACAAATGAGGAGGTCGCAGCCGTGCGCCCACTGGGCGAGTGCGTCGGACGGTCCGGTGTCGCCAGTATAGACGATCCGGTGCGCGCCGCGTTCCAAGGAATATGCCACACTCTCGGGCGTATGGGGAACTGCGTGGCAACTCAGGCGCACCGCGCCGGGCAAGTCGAGAACCTCCGCCGGGCTGATCTCGCGCACGGTGAGCGGGAACCCTGGTGCCGAAACCCAATCGCCATAGGCGTCCGCGAGCCGCGCCAGAAGCGCGGCCGTGCCCACCGGGCCAATGATCTCCACCGGCGCTGTCCGCGGCGGAAGAAACCCATACTTCCAGGCGAAGATGAGCGAGGGCAGGTCACCATGGTGGTCGATGTGAAAGTGCGTCAGCGCGACATGGGAGATTGCCTGCCATCCGAGTCCCAACTCGGCCATCCGTCGCGTGATGCCGCTGCCGCAGTCCATCAGCAGCCGCGTGTGCTCCGTCTCCAGGAAATAGCCGGCGCAGCTCCGCTGCGGTGACAACGCGATCGTACCGGTGCCGAGGGCGGTGAGCCGCACAGTCAGGTGGACAGGCTCAGGCTCGACTGCGCCTGCATGAGCGAATCCACCGTGAGGCCGGCGCGGTACGCCGCGGCGCGGCCCCTGCGATTCATACCGGCGTTGCGACCGCGCCGTTGATCGCTGCGCTGGCCATCGCTTCGTCGACCGCCGATCCGCGCATCCGCACGCTGACGAGCGACGACACGCCGGGCTCCTGCATCGTGACGCCGTAGACGGCGTCGGCTGCTTCGGTCGTGGTGCGCGGGTTGTGCGTGATGACGATGAACTGTGTCCGCGTCTTGAATTGTGTGAGCATGCGCACGAACCGGCCAACGTTCGCGTCGTCGAGCGGCGCGTCCACCTCGTCGAGCAGACAGAACGGGCTCGGCTTGGTGAGAAAGATGCCGAACATGAGCGACAGCGCGACGAGCGCGCGCTCGCCGCTCGACAACAAATTGATGCGCTGCGTGCGCTTGCCGCGCGGCGACGCATGGATCTCGATGTCGCAATCCAGGGGCACGTCGGGATTCTCGAGTCGCAGATCGCACTCGCCGCCGCCGAACAGCGACATGAAGATCTGGCGAAAGTTCTCGCGCACCTGCTTGAATGTCGCCAGGAACAGCTCGCGCGCCGTGCTGTCGATCTCGCGAATCGCCTGCAGCAACTGCTGTTTGGCGTCGGCGAGATCGGCACGCTGGCCGGTGAGGAAGTCCTGGCGTTTGAGTTGTTCCTCATGCTCCTCGATCGCCAGCACGTTCACCGGACCGAGACGCTCCAGCTCCTGCCGCAGGCCTTCGGTTTCCGCGCGTAGCGAGTCGTCGTCGAGGTCCACCGGTTGCGCTTCGGCGAACATGTCGTCGAGCGGGCGGCGCCATTCGGCCTCCAGACGCTCGCGAATTGCCGTGCGCCGGCCGCCAAGCTCGGTGTGCCGTAGCTCGGCGTGATGCAGCTCGTCGCTGTGCGATTGCGCCGAACGACGGGTTTCGTCGAGCGCGTGTTCGATGGTGGTCAGCGCTTCGTCCGCCGCGCTCACCGCGCTCTCGGCGCTCTCCAACCGTGCCGCGCCGTCGGCCAGCGTTGCCTCGCGCGTTTCGAGGTCCATCTGCCACATCGCCATCTGCTCGGCGAGGGCTGAATCGGCCTGGGACAGATCGGATAGCTCCGCACGCAATGCGTCGAGGCGTGCGGCTGCCGACTGGTGCTCCTGCGCCAGCCGCCGCTCGCGGTCGTGGGCCACCTGCACACGCGCCTGCGCCTGCGCTGCCTCCACCTGAGCGACCGTGCGCGCTTCGCGCGACTCTTCCTGCGCACGCTCGGCGATCGTCAGCTCTTCGCGCGCGCGGGATGCATCCTCGTTGCGCGCGATGAGAAGATCCGCGAGCGACCCGCTTTCGTCATCGAGACGCGCGAGCTGCTCCACGAGCTCGTCTCGGCGCGTAGTCAGACGTTCGGCCAGCGCGTCGGCTTCCTGTACCTCGCGGCGTGCACGCTGCTGCCGTCGCGCCAGCTCCCCCTGTTGCTCTGCGGCGCGGCGCGCATCTACCTGCGCCGCCTCGAGCGCGCCGGAGGCGTCCAACACGCGGCGCTCCGATTCGAGCATCGCCGCGCGCAACGTATCGGCGGCGGTCATGGCTTGTTGGCGCACCTGTTCGGTGGCCTCGAGCTCGTCGCGCAGCGCGATCAACTCGGCGCGACGACGCAGCGGTCCGGGGCCCGACGTGCTGCCCGGCAGCCACACGGCGCCACGGGCATCGATGAACGCCGTGCCATCGGATACGGCGTGTGCGTGACCGAGTAATGCGCGCACCCACGCGCGGCCCGGACCCGTGGCGTCGACTCGATGCGACAGCGCATCGGTCAGCATGCCGGCTACCTGCTCGTCGTCCAATGCGTCGAGCGGCAGCAAGAGCAACGGCCCGGGGTTCGCGTCCGCGTGCCATACGCGAACGGCTTCGGCCACGTCGCGGTCGCGCACCAGCACGGCGTGCACCGTCGCTCCGAGAAAACGCTCGACGAGCAACGCCGAGCTCTGGTCGGCGCTGATGAAATCCGAGAGTGGTCCGAGCAGCGCACCGTCGCCGAACCGATCCCGTTCGCGCAGCAGACGCGCCGCGGCGGGCGCGAGGCCGACGCGCTCGCGCTCCAGGGTATCGAGTGCATTGACCTTGCCCTGGAGCGACGTGTGCGCTTCGTCGGCGCGGAACAACTCGGCGCGGGCGGTCGCCTCGCGCTCACGGGTATCGCGATCGACGACGCGTGCTTCCTCGAGAGTGATCGCCGCCTCGCCGGAACGTATGCGGGCTTCTTCGATCGCGACTGCCGCGGTCTCGAGCTCCCGATCGGTCGTTGTCAGCGCGTCGGCGAGCTGCGTCCGCTCCAGCGATAGCTGGTCCAGCCGCAGCGTCAGCTCGTCGCTCTCGCGGCGAGCACGCTCGCGGTCCATCTCTACGCGCCGCGATCGATCCTGCAGCTCGCGGCGGTGACGTTCGGCTTCGTCGAGCGCCGCGCGCATCTGCGTTACCCCCTGACGCGTCTCGTCTTCTTCGCGCTGGCACTGGGAGAGGGTTTCGCGGGCGCGCAGGAGCTCCTGCTCGAATTGCGCACGTTCGGCAACTGCCTGCTCGCGATCGGTGGAGATCCGAACGTCGTACGCTTCACCTTCGTGCGCTTCGGACTCGGCGCGCTGGCGGCGAGCGAGCGCGTTGCGCTGCCGCTCCTCCGCCACCGCCATCTCGCCGCGAATCTGATGGAGCTGTTCGCGCTGATGGGAAACGAGTCGCAACAACTCGGTGCGCTGTGCTTCCGCAGCGGCGCGCGTTCCATGCGCCACATCGCGCGCCTGCTCCGCCGCGAGTACGGACTCCTCGGCACCGGGCGCGGCCTCGCGCAACTCGCGGACGCGGCCGTCGAGGCGCTGCAACTCCGCATGCCACGCTTCCATCTCGCGCTTGGCGAGCGCGATCTCGACCGTGAAGCGACGACCCATGAGCTCCGCATATCGCTCGGCGCGCTTGCGCTGCCGCGCGAGCGAGCGGACCTGGCTCTGCACTTCGGTGATCAGGTCGTCCAGTCGCTGGAGGTCCACCGCCGTCTCCTCGAGACGGCGCTCCGTGGTGCGGCGACGGTCGCGATAGAGGCCGACGCCGGCCGCTTCCTCGAACAGCTCCCGACGGTCGTCTGGGCGCTCGGAGAGCAGCGCGTCGATCATCTTGCTTTCGATGACCACGCCGGTACCGGCGCCAAGGCCAGTGCCGCGCAGGAGGTCCGAGATGTCGCGCAAACGGCAGGGGGCGTGGTTCAGGAAATAGTCGCTCTCCCCTGAACGCGACAACCGCCGGGTAATGACGACTTCCTGAAATGCGACAGGTAGCGCACCGTCCTCGTTCGAGAAGTGCAACGAGACCTCGGCCACGTTGACCGGCCGCCGTGCTGTTGAACCCTGAAAGATGACCTCTTCCATCTTCAGACCGCGCATGAGGCGCGCGCGTTGCTCGCCGAGCACCCAACGCACGGCGTCGGACACGTTCGACTTGCCGCAGCCATTTGGTCCAACGATCGCGGTCACTCCCGGATTGAACAGCATGTCCGTGGAATCCGCGAACGATTTGAAGCCCTGCATCTCGAGCTTGGTCAGCCGCACTAGAACGATCTCCCCTTGCGATACACGAGCACCGGTGCGATCCCGGATGCACGAAGCGATTCGGCGTACAATGACGACTGCTCGACAGACTCGAAGGCTCCAGCCAGCAGCCAGGCGGACCCGCCCGGCTGGCGAAGCGCGTACACCGGTTGGCCCCGGTCCGCGTACATCGCCACCATTCCAGGCACCGCCGCCGCCGGTACCGCGGAGTCGATCAGGAAGGCAAACGGCAGGCGCACTACGGACCCGTTCCCGGCGTCCAGCACCTTTCGGCGCCGAAGCCCGGAGAGCAGTGAGTCCGCGTCAGTGCGGTTGATGAACGCGCCGGTGACCACCTTGTACCAACGGGCACCCTGAATCAGTACTGGCGCGAAGGTCGCGGCTGGAAGATTCTTTCCGTCTTTTTGCAGCTTGAAGATAGCACCGTCCTGCGTATTCGCAGCCATGAGTTCCACGGCAAATGCGGACGCAATGGCGGAGTCCGCGACATTGGTGATGCGGGGCACCGCGATCGTCGTGACGGCCCCGGTGTCCGGCGTGAGCGGGCTCGAATCGGGCTGCGCAGCGATCACTTTTTTCAGGCCCGCTGCCGTGTCGGGTTTGGGGCCAACACGCCGCGCCGTTTCAGCGAGTGGTCGATATGCCAACCACGCGCCGATGCCTGCGAGTGCCAGCGTGAGCACCACGCCAGCAATCGCCGCGACGCGCTTTCGCGGCCAGCGTGATGGCGCGGCCGCCGCGGCCGACGTGGCCGGCGGCAAGATCGTCACACCCTCGGCATCGGTTGGGCGTGGCTCACGCACCGAGCCGATGACCCGCGCGACGGGTAGTTTGCGCGGGACCGCATCGCCCACCAGGATCGCGCCATCGGTGGCGCTCACCAAGTCCTCGATGTGTGGTGCACTCGCCGGGGCCGCGAGCACGAGGAGGGCGCCCACTTCGCGGAATCCAGCGGCGAGCCGATGCCAGCGCGGATTCGGCAGGATCTCTTCGTACGGAGGCGGCTCAGTGCCGCTGGGCATGACGAAGAGCTGACCCGCGCCGGGGACCTCGTACGCGATGCGGCTCATCGACACGCCGTAGAGGAAGCAATCCACGAGTCCGTGTGGATCTTCGGTCTGGACCAGCTCCTGAATGGGCGGCGATTCGGCGAACAGGTCGCCCACGGCCGCGCGGCGCGTTGCGGCCTGCGCGCGGCCGATGGCTACGGCGACGCGACCGGTCGCCACCGGGTCGGTGCCGATCACGACGAGCGCATTGTAGGCGCCCAGCGTTTCGCCCAACTCCCGGCCAGCGCTGTCCCAATCGAAGCCGCGTCGTGTGTGCGGAGGCGTCACGGTGTACCAGCGTAGACGTAGTACGTTTGACCTGACGCGCGTCCAACGCGTTCCGCTTCCTCGCGCGTGGGGTAGGGGCCGAGCACTATACGATAGACCGTGGTTCCGCCCGGCATGCTGGTGACGACGCGTGCGGCGTGCCCGTCGACGACGATCTTCGCCGCCTGTTCGCGCGCCCGGGCTTCATTCAGCACGACCGCAAACGAGACGGTGAAGCCTGCCTTGGCCGAATCGGCTGCGGGTGCTGGCGGACGGACGGTGGTGGACTCCAATGGCGCCGGGACCGCCTGCGTCGTCGTATCCGTATCGCGCGAGAAATTTGCCGGCTGGTCGAGTCCCGCCGCCCTCGGCCGGAAGCCGTCCCAGATGAAGGCATACCAGAAGTCTGCTGCGCCGCCCCGCGCGCGCTGCCGCTCGCGTCCTGACGTCGCATCGATGAATACCACGTCCTGCCCGTGGGCGACGGCCAGCGCTCCATCTGGTGCGACGAATGGAAGATCGCCGCGCCAGGCCGAGCGCGTGCCGCCGACGACCTGGTCCGATCCGATACTGACGATCCAGACGGAGTCGCCGACGGCGGCTCGCACGAGGACGTAGCGGCCGAACGGGTCCACCCGTAGGTCGCGTCCGCGTCCCGGCAACGCTACCCGCGCGCTGATCCGGTTCCGGTAGGGGTCGACGACATCGAGCGTGTTCGATGAATCTGTGAGGACGTAAAACCGGTCGCCGCTCGGCGTCGAGGCAACGGCAATGGCGTCGCGATCGAGCGATTGCGGCTTGGTCATCGCCATCGTTCGCACCTGTACCGCGATCAACGCGTGTTTCGGCGTCTCGAACAACACACGTTCGCCGAATGGCGCCGGTGTGCCGCTTTCGACATCAGTGAGGGCCAGCGAATCCGTCACGGCGGGATTCGGCGGATGAAGGCGGACGAGGCGCGTGGATGCGCCCCGTCCCTCGAGCACGACGATCGTGCCGTTCGCCTGCGGATAGACGGCGCGCGCCGGCCGTTTGGGCTTGAACACCCAGTTCTCGGATGGCGTGAATCGCGCCACGGCGCCGTCCAGTCCAACGCCGTAGATGGACGACCCGTCGACTGAAATCAGTCCGCGGAGCCGTCCACGTCCGGGGATTGTCACGGTGCCGAGTCGGAGATCGATCCACAACGGGAGCCCGCGCCTGTCCGCCGCGGCGATCAGCCCACCATCATCGTCGAACGCGAGCACGCGCTCCAGCGCCGGCGCCGCATCCGTTGCGGTCCATACAGTGGAGTCAACCTTGGGATAGTCCGTGACTCGCGCGAGTCCGCCATTCTGCGGCACCCGCAACATGAGCGCGTTCGGGCCGCGAGATGCGGACGACGAGGACGCCTTTTGGGATGCAGCGGGATTGGAGCGGTCGCTGCTCGAGCAGGCAGCGAGCACGAGCGCCAACGCGGTGAGCGAGCGCACGAGGTGAAAGATAATGTCGGTTTTGAGTAAAACGGCTATCGCCCGCGCCGCTAGAAACTCGGCCACAACGACCAGGTCCAGTTCCCTTTGTGCCCCGGCTGGTCGATGGGCACTGCGTAGTCCCACCGGACAATAGCGTAATTGAACAGGTTCAGCCGGAGCCCGAACCCATAGCTCCGCAGCGGATAGCGCGCCTTCGACAGATCGAACGCCACGGGCCGGCTTCCGTAGACGGTCTGCCCGGCCGACCAGGCAAGGCCAGCATCGTAGAAGAACAGCCCGTCGAGCGGCGGCAGGTCCACCGGAGCGAACCCGAGCTCCAGACGTCTGATGACCGGAAAGCGCAGCTCGATGTTGGCGACCGCCACGCGGCTGCCCAGCAGCTGCACGGCGCTACAGTTCGTCGGGTTGGCTCCGATGAGCGGACAGCTCAGCGAAAAAGTGCTGTTGCGGTCGTACCCGCGCACGTAGTCTGGCCGAGCGATGTACTTGGGGAACTTCGTCTCGTCGGGCCCGATGGACAGGTCGGTGTAGAGTCGTGAGGCGACCGTGAGATAGTTGAAGATGATCGGGTCATAGCGTCGGTAGTCGGCCAGGTACTGCACCCAGTTGTAGGTGCCGACGACTGGGCTCACTTGGAAGCGGTAGCGCCGGCCCATGACCGGCCCGGTATAGCCGAACAGGGTGTTGTCCGAGACGAGCGCAACCTGTCCGTCCACGTAGTTCAACGACGGATCGCGATGCGTACTGTCCACCGCGTATGCGCTGGCTTCACTGCCGTTGGAAATCTTGCGCGTAACGAACAAACGGCTACGATCGATGTTGTTGAACCCGGCGCCGATTTCGATGCGCGTGAAACGGTCGAGCGGATACGCCGTCACGCCGAACGCCTGACGCGCCACGTAGGTCGTGATCTCCTGATTCTCGAGCGCCACGCCGGGATCCGCGGTGCTCGAGAGCGAGTCGCCGGACAAGAAATAGTACGGCGCCTGGGACAGCGCGGTCGAATACTGCCACCGGTGCGCGAGATTGGTGTAGCCAAGGAAAGCGCGCGCTTCGCTCAGCCGGCCGTTGATCTCACCGGCGATCGCGAGGTGATTATTCCCGAGCATGTCGCTCAACACCACCGTCGTGCCGCCGAACACGCTGCGCCCAAGAGCGTCCGGCGAGTAGCCGATCGTGGGCCGCGTGGCGTAATCGGCCTGAAAGCGCGGGTGGTACGCATTGACGCGAAACTTCGTCGTGTCGGGCAGGCCGATGTTGGAGGAGTCGAGCAGGGCCGCGACCGAGACGGGGTTCGCGCCCGAATCTGCCGGCGCGCTGGCGACGATGATGGGCCGCGGCGTGTCGCGGAACGGCGTCCTGCGCAATGCGCGCGGGTTGCTCGCCGTCCAGATGGTGTATTTCCCGTTCTCGTAATATGTGAACGCCAGCTTGTCCGCCTGTCGCGCCCAGGAGATGGACGGACTGTATTCCGTGAGCGCCGAGATTGCTCCGATGACGCTCGTCAGCTGATAGTGTTCGTGTGTGTCGAGGTCGTACAGAAAGACATTCGCCGAGCCCGTGCGGTCAGACACATAGGCGATCGAGCGGCCGTCCGGCGCCCACTGTGGATTCGTGTTCAGCCCCGCCTGTCCGGGCAGCACGGTAATCGCCCCCGATGCCACGTCGAGCAGCGTGATCTTCCAGGGCAGGAACTTGAGCAGACCCAAGCTGGCGCTGTCCCGATCGCTGGCAAAGGCGATCGTGCGGCCGTCGGGCGACCACTGGGGCTGCAGGTCACCGAACCGGTCGTTGGTGAGACGGCGGAGTCCGCTGCCAGTCGCGTTTACTATATAGAGATCGGTAATTCCACCCACCGAGCCACTGACCACCAGCCGCCGCCCATCGGGCGACCAGCTTGGTCCGGTCACGGATTCGAGCGGCAGGTCGAAGCGCGCCGTCTGCCGGCGGGAGCGCACGTCGAAAATGTTGAGCACGTCTTTGCCGTGGCGCTGCCCGGTCACCGCGAGCCAGCGGCCATCCGGCGAGAAGGCGCTCTGCGAGTACAGAACGCGTAGCTCCTCGAAGTCGGGGTTGAACGTGCTCTTCACCAGGCGTGTCACGCGCTTGCCCGTCTCGGCGTCGGCGAGCCACAGGTCGATGAACACCTGGCCACGCAGGAAGCTGCCGTTCGAAAGGAACGCGATCAACCGGCCATCGCTCGACAGCGCCGGTGCGAGAAAGATCTCGCCGCCGCTCTTCTGTTCCGTGAGCAGCGGCTGGGCGAACTTCTGCGGACGGTCCATGCCCCCGGCGGCCGGCAAGAGGCGCGTCTGCACGTCCTCACGCCATTCATCGCCGAGCTCCTCGAGCGACACGCCGAGCTCGCGCCGGATCGCGCGTTCCACGCCGACACTCGGCACGCCGTTCATGATCTGCCCAATGACCTCGTCGCCCCACTTCTGGCCGATGTAGCTCCAGAGCGAGTGGCCGTAGCGATAGGGGAAATACCGGTCCGGCTGATCGGCCAGCTGTTGAATGGTCGGGATCTTTCCGTTCAGCGCCGCGTCGCGCATCCAGGCGGTGGTGACGGATGAGTTGGGGCCGAGCGACAGGTATTCAGCCATGCCCTCCGCGAACCAGAGCGGCGGAAGAAACTGCGCCAGCGTCTGCAGCCCGTTGCCCGCCTTGCCGCGCGCGAAGATGTCGTACTGGAACGCATGCACCATCTCATGCGTGAGCACGTGTTCGAAGCTCTTGTAGTCGCCGGTGAAGTTGAGGAGCATGCGATGTCGCGTGGCCTCCGTGACTCCACCGGTGCCTTCGCCGAGATCGCCCGTGACGTTGTTCTGCCCGAAGTCGATGCGCGACGAGAAGAGCACGATCGGCTTCTTCTCGCGGAACTGATGGTCGAGCATTCGCGACAGGCGCGCATAGGATCGCTCGGCCATACGCGCCGCGTCCATCGCGGCCCGGCCTTCCTCAGGATAGTAGTAGATGAGGAAGTGCTCGGTCTCCAGGATCTCCCACTTGAAGTGGTCGTACTGGACTTGGTTCTGCCCGAAGTAGTTCTGCGCAGGCGTAGGCGCGGCCCAGCCGGCGATCGCGATGGCCGTTGCGAGGAGCACGCCCCTCGCTCGTCGCGGAACGCCTATCGTGATTCCAGCGGAATCTGCTCGGCGTCGGCCCACAAGCGCTCGAGTTGATAGAAGTTGCGCATAGTTGGGTGAAACACGTGCACCACGATGTCCACGAAATCGAGCAGCACCCAGCGGCCCTTCTCCAGTCCCTCGACATGATGCACTGGCGAGCCGTCCTTCTTCATCCCTTCCATGATCCGCTCACCGATCGATCGCGCATGCGTGTCTGATGTGCCGCTGGCGACGAGGAAATAGTCGGTCATGTCCGTCACGCCTCGCAGATCGAGGAGGACGATGTCCTGCGCTTTGCTGTCGACGGCGAGCTGTGCGGCGCGCTGCGCGAGAGCGAGCGTGTTGGTCAGGGTGTTGGTCGATGTAATGGTCGGCATGCAGTGAGCGGCGCCCGGTAGGTGTACATGTAGCATAACAGTGGTACCACGCTTTGTAGAGCACGGCGAGGACTCCTCAAACAGTCGAACGGTGGAGCGCCGCGGCGCTCCACCGTTCGACCGCTTCACCACTCGAGCGAGCTTACTGCTTGATGATCCAGACGCGCACTTCCGGCTTGACGTCGGCGTGAAGCCGAACCGGAACGCGATATACACCCAGCGCCTTGATCGGATCGTGCAGGTCGATCTGGCGCTTCTCGATGTGGAATCCCTGGGCCTCGAGTTGCTGCGCGATGTCTGCAGCGGTGACCGAGCCGAACAGCTTTCCTTCCTCGCCGACGCGGGCCGAGAAGGTGAGCGACACTTGCTCGAGTTGCTCGGCAATGCTCTGCGCTGCGCCGCGACGCTCGTTCTCGGCCGCGTCCAGGCGATCGCGCTCTTGCCGAATGCGTTTCAGGTTGCCCGGCGTCGCCTCGTAGGCGAAGCCGCGCGGAAGCAGATAGTTGCGAGCGTAGCCCGACTTGACCTTCACCACGTCGCCGGGCTTGCCGAGATTCTCGACCGCTTGGCGGAGGATGATTTCCATGATTGACTCCGATCGGTGTGATCGATCTACAAAGTGGAGCGCGCGCGGCTACGCCAATCCGCCCAGGTATCACCCAGACCCAACGCCAATGCGGCCACGCCGAGCATCATGAAGGCGAGTGCGGCAAACGCGTTGAGAACGGGCGCCCAGAGCAGGACGAAGCCCACGGCCAGTGTGATCGCGAGGCTCCCTGGTGCCATGAACCAGGTGAGCACGCCGAAACCACGCATGGCGTAGAGCGCGCCAAAGAAGACGAGGAGATTTATTCCAACTCCGCGCAGGGCGGTCAGTGTGGGAACCAGCATGATCGTCAGCCCGACGATCAATCCCCACACCAGTTGGTCGTTGAACCGGAATTCCCGTAACGGTCCGAGCGGGGGACCGAGGCGAGCGCGGCCAAGCCGATGGTACACGGCCCAGGCGAGCGCCAACGCCGCGAGTGACTGAAGCGCGAGGAGTGCGGGAAACACGTCGGCGCCGGCGTCTGACATCACGCCGAGTTCCTTTTCGGTTTCCGCGGGGAGGTCCACAAGCTTCGGCACCTTTGCCGCCAGGTCCTTCCATTCCTTCTGATGCGACGCGATCACGCCGTTCAGCGTGGACATCGTCTCGGCGTTGCGACGCGTAAACTCGCCGGCCAGGGTCTTCGTCGCCTGCGATAACGTCACCGGCCCGAGCAGGGTCACCATCGTTGCCATCACGAGGGTGATGCCGAGGGTCAGCAACGAACGCGAGAACAGCGGACGTCGCACACCCAATAGGCAGACGAGTCCGAACGTTCCGGCGAGCAACAGGCACCAGCCGCGCACGAGATTGTCGAACGGACTGGGAGGTGTAGCCGATTGCGCCGTCAACAACGCGGCGATCGCGACCCAGGCAACGGCCAGGAACGCGCGTCCGCCCGCCCACCATCCGACGAGCGCACATGCGGCGACTGCCGGAACGAGCAGCATCATCGTCTGCTCGATCGGCAACACGGCCCGCAACTGCGGAATCGTCGGGAGGAACAGGAACGCCACGATCGCGATGAGAAGCTTTCCCCATCCGCGCTCGGTAGGCGCGGCCACAGGAGCCGGAGCTGATGTGACCTCGGACGCCGGTTCGGCCATACGCTACGCCTGCATCCCGCGGATATACGGAATGATGGCGAGGTACCGCGCGCGCTTGATCGCCGTTGACAACTGACGCTGATGACGGGCGCATACACCGCTCAGGCGGCTCGGCAGGATCTTGCCGTGGTCCGTGATGAAGCGGCCGAGGGTACGATCATCTTTATAATCGATGAAGCGGACGCGGGTCTCGCAGAATGGGCAGGTCTTTTGTGGGCGGCGCATAGTTATTCCTCGTCCTCGTCTTCGTCGGCCTCACGCCGACGGTTCGCCAGGGCGAGCTCTTCTTCCGACATCGGCGGAGCGCCGACTTCGTGCTCGAAGAGCGTGATGAGATGACGGATGATGCCGTCATCGAGCTTGATGGCGCGCTCGTATTCGGGGAGCACGGCGGCTTCGGCGCCGAAGCGCGCGATGACGTAGTACCCGGATTCACGGCGGGCGATGGGGTAAGCGAGCTGGCGGCGGCCCCAGTGGTTGAGCTGGAGATCCTCGGGGTTGCCGAGGAGGCCATGGAAGCGGCCAAGCTTGTCGGTAATGGCGGCGTCTTCGAGCGTAGAATCGAAGACGTAGACCGCCTCATATTGACGCGTCATGCGTGGGCAATCCTCCCTTTGGTCGTGACCGCCCCCCGCTGGTTGCCGGAGCAAGGGGAGGGGAAATGTGATGTGCGCCGCTGGCAATGGCCGCGTGCGCCTAGCCTCTAATTATAACGAGGACAACGAATTGTCTCAAGTTGGCACCCCTCATGCTTTGATATTCGCCATAGGGGTCGCGATCAGCGCGGCCTACCAAGGATTCTGACGGTGGAGGTAGGGGTATGCAGGGAATGAGAATCTTGGTCGCTGCTTGTGCATCGGCAATGCTCTTGGGAACGGCGAACGCCTGCGCTCGTCCGAGCGAAACGGCGGCGGGCGAGGTGGTGCCGGTCAACTCGGCCGCTCTCCAACTCAGGAATGACGACTTCTTGGACCTGGACGTGTTTGCTGTCACCGACGGCATGGCCACCCGGCTCGGCACGGTCACAGGCAACGCGTCCGATACGTTCGTCCTCGACCCTTCGATGATGAACACGGACTTGCAGATCGTCGCGACACCGATCGGCGGCAACGGCCGCGCATCCACGGGCAAGATCATCGTTGCCCCGGGTGAGATCATCGAATTCCGCGTTGGCTACGGGCTGAAGAACAACACCGTATACATTCGCTAGCGGCCTGCGCGCATCCAGGAGCCGGACGCTCGCCTCGCGCGAGTGTCCGGCTCATGGTACCGCTGGAGCGCCTGGCAGACGACCTGCGCATGCGAGCCCACGTGCTGCTTTCCAAGAACAGCCTCGCCCCCCCCCCTTGCGGAAACGCGCGGCACGGATGTTCGTCTTCTCCTGTATGCTCGCTTACAGAGTGCGGCGCGGGGTTGCGCTGTTGTGGATCGTTATGGTGGTCGTCATCGTGGCCGCGCTCGCGGCGACGGCGGCGCCGTATCTATCGGCGTCGAATGATCACCAATCGCGCGTTGAAGACTGCGTCAGCGCTCAGAGACATTGGCGTCGGCATGAACGCGATGGAGCTGGCCGATGGACCGGAATTTCCCGGGGCGTCCATCAGAGCTCGCTATACCTGATCACCACCAGCTCGATTGAGAGTTGCTTGGCACGTGCGCGCCGGTTCACCACAACGAACGTGAGCACATGGAAGACCTCTGGACCGTACATTGATTTCTATATCCCGACCACGGGGCTCTGGACGCCCATGGGTGAGATAAGTGACTCGGTGGAGGACCGCTCGGGAAACAAAAAGGATTCCCTCTGGCTGGACATCCCTGGCATCTCAGCGGCAGACGCCGCTCTCCTCAACGCGATTGTCGACCCGAGCACTGACCCGACCAAGGATACCGTACTGTATAACACGCCAGTGGGCGGCACCACGACGGTGCGTTGGCGTGTGACGCCAGGCGTGAAAAACACCTGTTGACGCTCAGACGTTGAAGCGGAAGAGCATCACGTCGCCGTCCTGCACCACGTACTCTTTGCCCTCCGACCGCACGGCGCCTTTTTCCCGCGCGCCTTTCCAGCCGCCGTTGGTGATGAAGTCGTCATAGCCCACCGTCTCGGCGCGAATGAAGCCGCGCTCGAAGTCGGTATGGATCACCCCCGCCGCCTGCGGCGCAGTGTCCCCGCGATGGATCGTCCATGCGCGGACCTCCTGCTCCCCGGCGGTGAAGTAGGTCTGCAGACCGAGCAGGTGATAGCCGGCGCGAATGAGGCGGTCGAGTCCCGCCGACTCCAACCCGAGTGACTCGAGAAATGCATTGCGGTCCTCCGGCGGGCAACTCGGCCAGCTCCGCCTCGATCTTGGCGGAGAAGGGGACGACCTCGGCGGGCTCGCCGCTCGACGCGACTGCCTCGCGCAGGCGCTCGAGATGCGGGCCTTCGTCGCCCGACAACTCGGCGTCGGTCACATTCGCCGCGTAGAGAATTGGCTTGAGGGTGAGGAGCGACAATGGTGCGAGCACGGCACGGTCCTCCGCCGACAGCGCGGCATGCCACAGAGCGCGGCCCTCCTGGAGCGGCGCGAAGGCGCGCTCGAGCGCGCCGAGCTCCGCCAGCGCGTCCTTGTCGCCGGTCCTCGACGCGCGCTTGGCGCGATCGAGCCGCTTCTCCACGACGGACAGGTCCGCCAGGGCGAGCTCGAATTCGATGACCTCTCGATCGCGCACGGAATCGATGGCGCCCATCACGTGCAGCACGTCGTCGTCGTCAAAGGCGCGGATGACATGGACGATGGCGTCCGTTTCACGGATGTTCGCCAAGAACTGGTTGCCCAGGCCTTCGCCCTGCGACGCACCCTTCACCAAGCCCGCGATGTCGACGAATTCGACGGCGGCCGGCAGGACGCCACGTGGTTGAACGACCTTGGCCAGCGCATCGAGCCGTGCGTCCGGCACGTTCACCCGGCCGACGTTCGGATCCTTCGTGGCGAACGGATAGTTCGCGGCGAGGACATTCGCCGACGTGAGCGCATTGAACAGCGTCGACTTGCCGACGTTCGGCAGACCGACAATTCCGAGTCTGAGCATTCTCTAGTGTTGATGATGGAGGGCGCGCATCACTCCGCACCCTCTCCAGTAAATCGATTCATAACCGGCACGATGCCAGCCGTGAGCCAGAGAGCCACGGCCTCGGTCAGCGCGGGAAGCAGGTCGCGAACGGTCTGTGCGTCCCGCTTGCCGAAGTCGTCGAGCACGTAGTCCTTCAGTTGGCCCCGGCGCGAAGGGTCCTCGGGCGCGATCCCGATCCGCAGGCGTGCATACTCCTGCGATTTGAGAGCGCCCTCGATGCTCTTCAATCCATTGTGCCCGCCGGCACTCCCCTTGGCTCGAAAGCGATAACGACCCAGTGGGAGCGCGACGTCATCGACGACGACCATGAGATCGGTAGCGGCGGCCCAGAAGGGCCGGCGCAGGTATGGCCTGAGCACAGCCCCGCTGAGATTCATGAACGTGAGCGGTTTGACCAGCCTCACCTTCACGTTTCCCACGGTGCCGTTGCTCACGTACGCTTCGCCGTCCTTGCGCCAGCCGCCGAAATGCCAAACGTCGGCGAGGTGATCGACGACCCACCAACCGACGTTGTGACGTGTACGCTCGTATTCCTTGCCCGGGTTGCCGAGTCCCACTATGACTTTCATCGGCTCGTCGTCGCGTGCCGCGGGAGATGCTCGGCGCCGCCCGAACAGGAAATGGAGCACTGACGCAGTTACTTGGCCTCGCCCTCTTCAGGCTTCGGCTTGCGGATGAGCTCCGGTTCGGCCGTGCTCGGCTCGACCTCGGCACCCGGGACCGGCGTCTCCACAACCGTCTTCGGCGCCGTCACGACGCACACCGTGGCACTCGGATCGTCGAGCACCGAGATGCCTTCAGGCAGCGGAAGATTGCGAATGTGAAGGCTGTGGCCGATGGTCAGATCGGTGACATCGACATCGATGTGCTCCGGCATCTGCGCCGGATCGACCTTGATGTGCACCTTGTGCATCGTTTCTTCGAGCACTCCGCCGCCGTTCCGCACGCCATCTGCCGTGCCGACGAAGCGTAGCGGCACGCTGACCGTTACCTTCTCACCAGCCACGAGCTCCTGGAAATCGACGTGGACCAGGTGGCGCTTGAACGGATGGCGCTGAATCTCGCGGATGAGGGTGCGGCACGTCTTGCCGTCGACGTTCAGATTGACGACGGTGCTCGCCGCCGAGATGGTCGACAGCAGATGATTCGTCTCGCGTGCGTTGATCGTGAGCGACTGCGGCTCGCGTCCGTGGCCGTAGATGACGGCGGGAACCTGTCCGGCTTGGCGGATCTTGCGGGCGACGCCCGTGCCGCGGTCGGCGCGGACGGTGGCGTCCAGTGATGCTGATGCCATTGTGCAAATACCAGTATGATAACAGAAACTTCGCAGCCTCCTCGCGCCAATCCCGTCTACTCTCGGGAGGCTGCGTCCTCCCTACCATGAGAATTGCGCGAGGTCCAACAGACTTTCAATCGAACAGCGAACTCACCGACTGCTCGCTATGCGTGAAGCGAATCGCTTTCGACAGCAGCTCGCCGACGGACAGAACACACAGTTCTTCGGGCGCCGGTCCTCGGGAATCGCGATCGTGTCCGTCACCGCGACTTCCTTGATCGGCGCTTCGTTCAACCGTTCCACGGCGGGACCCGACAGCAGCGCGTGCGTCGCGCAGACGTAGATGTCCTTGGCACCCAGTCCCTTCAGCGCCCGCGCCGCTTCCGTCACCGTCCCGGCCGTGTCGATCATGTCGTCGACGAGGATACAATCATGTCCCTCGACTTCACCAACCACGTTCACCACTTCCGACACGTTCGGCTGAGGCCGGCGCTTGTCGATGATCGCGAGCGATCCGTTCAGCCGTTTCGCGAACCCCCGCGCCATCTTCGCCGAACCGACATCGGGCGCGACGACCACCAGATCCTGCAGCTGCTTCTTGCGATAGTGCGCCGTGAACACCGGCATTGCATACAGGTGATCCACGGGTACGTCGAAGAACCCCTGGAGCTGGTGCTGGTGGAAGTCCACCCCCAGCACCCGATCCGCGCCAGCGGCCTTGATCATGTTCGCCATGAGCTTGGCGCCGATCGCCACGCGTGGCTGGTCCTTGCGGTCCTGCCGGGCGTAGCCGTAGTACGGCATCACGCAGGTGATTCGCGCCGCCGAGGCCCGGCGCGCCGCGTCGATCAGGAGCAGGAGCTCCATGATGTTCTCGGCCGGCGGGTTCGTGGGCTGCACGATGAACACGTCGTTGCCGCGAACGTTCTCGTCGATGCGAACCAAGATCTCCCCGTCGGCGAACCGACCCAGATTGACCCGGCACAGGTCGACTCCGAGATGGCGGGCGATCTCCTCCGCAAGCGCACGGTTGGCAGTGCCGGACAAAACCTTCAAGCCATGACTCGGGACCGCTAGTCCATCCATGATGCGAAGCCTTGCTGAGATAGGCAGGAGTTGAACGTTGCCCCCGGTGGATTCGAACCACCATTCTCGGATCCAAAGTCCGATGTCCTGCCATTGGACGAGGGGGCAGCAAGCCCTGAAAGCTACCGATCCAACACCACTCTTACAACTCGATCGCTCGTTCCTGTCAGGACCTTAGTGTGACTCGAAGTGCGCGCGATCGCGGGCACGTCCGGGAAGCAGTCGAATATCCCGAAAACCGTCGAGCCGGAGCCGCTCATCATGGCCACACACGCGCCCGCGGCCTCGAGTTCGTCGACGAGTTCGGCGATCACCGGCCTTCGCCGCGCAACGACGCGCTCGAATTCGTTGGTGGCGAGACCGGCCATCGACTCCCATGTATCGAGTGCCTCCGGCGCAATGACCGTCGCTGCCGGCACGTACGACCCCCGATCCGCCGCGAGCCACCCATACGCCTCGGCGGTATTGATCGCGAAATCGGGGATAATGAGAACGGCGGCCCGTGGCTCGAGGGCGCGTAGCGGAAGCATGCGTTCCCCACGACCCCACGCGAGTGCCATGGGACTGTCGGTCGCCATGAACGGCACATCGGCACCGAGCGTGGTTGCGAGCTCCACGAGGCGCGTGCCGAGCGGATTCGGCGCCAGTGCGTCGAGCGCCCGGAGCACGGCTCCAGCGTCAGCGCTGCCGCCGCCCAGTCCTCCGCCAACGGGAATTCGCTTCTCGATCTCTATGGCGAATCCACTGGGCCATCCCGTGGCCTCGGCGTATGTCGCGGCGGCGCGATAGGCCAGGTTCTGCTGGGCCGGCCCAAGCCCCGCGGCGGGCATTGCAGGGCCTGCACAATCGAGCGTGTGTCCGTTCACGATCCGAACGCAAACGTCGTCGCCGAGGTCGAGACGTAGAAATACCGTTTCGATGGAGTGATAGCCGCTCGTTTCACGTGCGAGAACGCGAAGGAGCAGGTTGACCTTGGCCTGCGCCACGACGCGAGCGGACAGCGTCATTCGCTCTGGTCGCCAGCCGAGCCGATGTCGCCCATGGTGAGCCCGAGCCTACCGGCGTAGAGGGCCCCGATGAGCGTGATCGGAATGTACGTCGCGACGTGGAAAATCAGCGCCCACGTGGCGGCGTCCGAGTTGCTGACTCCGTAGAACCCCAGCGCAATTCCGGCCCCGTACTCGAATGTGCCGAAGAATCCGGGTGCAGAGGGGAGTGCGACGAGAAGGACGATGATGCCCTGCACGATCAGCGTTGCTCCCCATGGCACATGAATGCCGACGGCGAGGAATGCGAGCCAGAACGCGAAGGGCTGCACCAGCCAGTGCAGCAGCGTCCACCCGAATACCGCGATGAAGTGGCCCGGCGTGCGCAACACACTCAGCCCGTCGGCGAACTGGCGGAGCATCTCGCTGCCCCGTCGCTCCACGACTGGCGACACCTTCCGCGCCGTCAATTCGAACAGGCGGATGAGGGTAGTGGGAATGAACACGAGGGTGTACAGCGCGACGAGCAGCACGAGTGGCGCGAAGGCGAACAGCGTCGCGGCATGGGCGATGGAGTAGCCCCTAATGGTCGTGCCGGCCGGGAAGCCCGCGGCCAGCAGTCCTACGGCGAGGAGCAGGAGCACGACGATCGCGTCAAATACGCGGTCCACAGCGATCGACGCGATCGCGGTCGAGAAGCTCACCGATCGAATTTCTCGCGTCAACGCGTACGCGCGCGCCAGCTCGCCGGCACGAAGCGGAACGACATTGGTCACCATCACGCCAATCGAGACTGACCGCCAGAGTGGTCCGAACGGCAATTTCGGCGCGACTGGATCGAGAATCGTCCGCCACCGGCGTGCGCGCAGCGGAAACATTGCCGTCGCTACCAGGACACTGCAAATGAGTAGGAAGTAATTCGCGTGCCTGGCTGTCTGGAGTGAACGGGTCCACTCGATGTCTCGAAACGCGAAGTACAGGAACCCCGCGCTGACGATGATCCCGAGCGCGCCACGCCAGCCGAACTTCATCTGACTTACTCCGCCCGTGCCAACTCGAGGAGATCGAACAACTCCTCGAGCGCGACCAGATCGGAAGTCGCACCATGGCGGCGCAGGTCATCGCGGATCTCCACGGCTCGGTCGAGAGCGTTCCTCCCACGATAGAGGAGCGTCTCGATGGGCACCACCGCGTCCTCTGGAAGCGTCACGGGCTCCGCGAATGGATGCGCGTTCATCGCCTCCAGCGCCGCGATGCTCGAGTCGATCAGGTCTGCACTCGAGTAGTCAAGCGACTGGATGAGCACTGGCGGTGGCACGACGGGCGCGACGGGTGTCGCGACCGTTGGTGCGACAATAGGTGGAGCGACGGGTGCTGTCACGAGTGTCGCGACAGGCGCAGGCGCTGCGCCGCCGAACCCAGCCCCGATCGAGCGGGTCAGGTCGCGATGGGTTCCGATGTCATGCACGCGTTCGCGAAGGCGTTCGCCCTGCGTCCCAGGATCGGCGAGCATGGCGGCCAGATCCTCGAGCGCGGCCAGCCCGAGGAAATCCAGACGCTGGGTTGACTCGATGTGGGTGCCAATGAAGGCGGCCACCTCGAGTTCATCAAAGCTCTCGGCCGCAGCCTGAAGGGCGATCAGCGCGCGTCGGAGGTCGCGCTTCGCACGCGCCGACGAGCCTGCGTCGGTCGCATGCCGCGCGCTGTCTACCACTTGCCGCAAATGCTCGCCCAGGCTCACCAACTCCAGCCGGAAGCGTTCGGAGGCCGACGTGGGCGGGTTCTGATCTGTCTGGACGAGCCCGGGCGTCCCGTCCGAATAGAAGAGGTGGGAGATCGGCACCACCCGGTCGCGTTCGCCGGCGCGATTGTTCCATGCGTCCTGTGCGGCGATGAAGCTGTCGCGCGTCTGACCGGCAATATCGATGGCCCCGCCGGTCCGCAACGCTGAAGACAGCGCACGCAGGTAGGCCGCCGCGCTCTCGAGCAGGCCGCGTGCTTCCGGCACCAGCGGCTCGTCGCCCCATTCGAGTCCCCGCGCAGCCTCTTCGGTTGCTTCAAGCGCGTCGGCCAGCGGGCCGATTTCCTTAACGCCGGCAACACCGCGCAGGGCGCGGATACGGCGCAGCACATTGGCCGCCGTATCGCGGTCACCCGGACGTGTGGTGAGCAACTCGAGTCCGGCAGCGATATTGGCGGTTTCCGTAGCGAAAAAGGTGGATCCTGAGGCCGGCGTGTCCACGTCACCGACCGCGCGTATTGCGGCTGGCGTGCGCAGCGGTGCGAAGCGAGACAGCTCGGTGCTGCGCGCGTTGGCGCGCTGGTCTTCCGTTGGCGACCACGTACGCGCGGCGTGGAGCAGGGTCTTCAGATCGTCGACTGTTGCGACGAGCGCGCCGCCGAGCGACGGGCTCCAGGCCAACGTCGCTTCCTGCATGGCGCGGCCGATGCGCTCCAGACCCGCCGCGACGTCGGCGAATGAAGACAGCTTGGCCATCGTCGCCGTGCCGCGCAATGCACGCGCCACGCGCTGTAGCGCGTCGGGGTCAGGACCACTGGAGCCACCCCCGAGCAGCAGCCCGTCAAGCTGCTCGACGTAGTCGCTGGCTTCGAGAATGAAGAACTCGAGAAATCCTGGGGCTCCGGTCATCCACGCTCCGTTGGTGTGCGCGTGACGAAGTTAGGTTGACGCCCGGGCGTCGTCCATGGCTCGCCGCAGCTCGCGCACTGCTTCCGCGAGACCGACGAAAATGGCGCGCCCGATCACTGAATGGCCAATGTTCAGCTCCTCGATTTCCGGGATCGCCGCCACCGGCCCGACGTTCGCCACCGTCAACCCGTGTCCCGCGTGCACCGCCAATCCAATCGACGCGCCGTGTCTCGACGCGTCACGCAATGCACCGAGCGTCGCCGGGTCGAGGGCGGCGTTCGCATACTGGCCGGTGTGGAGTTCGATCGCCGCGGCGCCGAGCGCGCGCGAGCGGTCAACCGCCTCGAGATCGGGCCCGATGAAGAGGCTCGTCCGAATGCCCGCGACGTTCATCCGCGCCAGCCCCTCAGCGAGCCGCCCGTCGTTGCGTGCGACGTCGAGCCCTCCTTCCGTCGTGATCTCCTCGCGGCGCTCGGGAACGAACGTCACTTGGTGAGGCCGCAAGCGCTCGGCAATGGCGAGCATCTCGTCGGTGCAGGCCATCTCCAGGTTGAGGACGGTCAGGACGGATGTGGCGAGCCGCTCGATGTCGTCGTCCTGAATATGCCGGCGGTCTTCGCGGAGATGCGCGGTAATGCCATCCGCGCCGGCACGCTCACACACGGCGGCGCCGGCAATCGGGTCGGGTTCCGCGCCGCGCCGCGCTTGGCGAAGCGTCGCGATATGATCGATGTTGATGTAGAGTCGCTGACGCATGGTGCCGCGGACCTCCTGAGCCGTTGCTGCGGTAGAAACGCGACGTGTTGTTGGAACCACGCTGATCGAGAGGTTCGAGTGAAGAAACTTATCATGGGCGTCGTGCTCCTCGCGGCCTGCCATTCGTCGCCGCCGGGAACGTCATCGTCGCCTGTGCTGTCGGGGAATCAGACCGGTGCGGCCGACGCCGTGAGTGCCGTGCGCGGCTTCATGACCGCGGCCAAACAACAGGATCTCCAGGCCATGGGTGCCATATGGGGCGGCCCGGATGGACCGGCTCGCGACGCACTGCCGCGCGACGAGCTGGAGAAACGTGAGTTGATCATGATGATGTGTCTGCGTCACGACCGCTATGACATTGTCGGGGAAGCGCCGAATCCGGGTGGCAACCGTGCCATCGTGGTCAACCTGACGTTTGGCACGATCAGCCAGTCATCCAACTTCGAAGTCGTGCGCGGACCGGCGGATCGGTGGTTCGTCAAGAGCTTCGACTTGCAGGCGCTGCAGCAGATCTGCTCCCACCGCAGCTGACGGCGTCAGTGCTCGGTCAACTCGACGAGTACGCCTGACGTCGATGCGGGATGCAGAAAGGCGATGCGTTTCCCCTCGGCGCCAATGCGCGGCGTTTCATCGATGAGACGAATCCCGTGCGTCCGGCACCGGTCGAGGGTGGCGTTCAGATCGTCGACCGCGAAGCAGACGTGGTGGATGCCGGGTCCGCGCTTGGCGACGAACGTTCCAATCGGCGAGTCGGGCGACTGGGCCTCGAGGAGCTCGACGAGCGATGGCCCGGCGGCCAAGCCGACGATCTTTGCACCGTCGGCGTCGTCCATCGGGACGTCGGCTAGCCCGAGTACGTCGCGGTAAAAGGACACGCTGTCATCGAGACCGCGCACGGCTATGCCGATGTGGGCGATCTGGGTGCCGCGGCTGGAACGTTCTTGCATCGAGGAATACTCCGGGCGTTGGAGGGCTTGGGCGCGCGGGTAAATTATCAGAGGCCACCACAGAGAGAAGCATTCATGTCGAACGTGATCGCCGTAAATGACGCCAACTTCGAGCAAGAGGTCGAGAAGAACGATGGGTTGACCATCGTGGACTTCTGGGCGACCTGGTGCGGCCCGTGCCGCATGATCGCGCCGATTCTCGATCAGCTCGCAACGGAATATCAGGGCACGCTGAAGGTCACCAAACTGGACGTGGATGCGAACATCAAGACCGGCTCGCGCTTCAACGTCCGTTCCATCCCTACGTTGTTGTTCTTCAAGGACGGCAAGGTGGTCGATCAGATCATCGGCGCCGTGCCGAAGTCGAAGATCGAGTCGAAGGTGCAGCAGCACACGGCATAGACTCGGTTCCTTCTAGCCAATCTCAGTCCCGGGCATGATCTTCTGAGTATCCATGCCCGCCTCGCCCGCCGGTCTTCGATTTCCGCATAGTCGCGTCGTGCTGCCTCGAACGCGGCTGGCGTACGTCCACTTGCGCAACCTCCTGACCGACGCCAAGCGTGATCGCGCTGCGCGCATCTCGGGGTACGTCGCCGTGTCGCTGCCCGACGAGCTGGTGATGCTCTACTTGCTTGACGGCGAAGTGGCAAATGCGACGGTGCTCGACGCACGCGGCGCCAGGGCGCTGTCGATCGCGGAGGCGATCGACAAGGTGCCGCCGGAGCCGGAATACGGTGAGATCTGCTTCCACGAGGCAGATGAGGAACAGCTCGCCTGTATGTTCGCCACGCAGTCGATGGCGCCTGAACCGTGGCCGGGGTCAATGGTGCCGCACAACCCGGCGGCGCTCTTCCCCTATCTCATGTCTACGACGTTCGACGGCATCATCGAGATCATCGCCAACGACAACGTCAACTATCTGGCGTACAGCAACGGCAGCGTGGCGCGCGCTTTTCTCGCGACTGCGCTTCATGGCACAGTGGTCGATCGCGTCGCCAAGCTCTTTGGGCGCGAGGGCCGTGTCGGCGATCTGCGCGTCTCGCGCTGGGGTGTTCCCAACCCTCTGCCTGTTCAAGCACCGCCCGCGCTCATCCAGGCGTACCGCGATCTCGCGTCAGCCCTCGTGCAGCGGCTCGTGGAGCAGGGGCGTGACAGCGCGCCCGCCATTGCCGAGCACGCACGCCAGAGGCTGATCGTGGCGCACCCGTCGCTCGAGGGGTTCTCATTCTCCGGACGTCCCACGAAGGACCCGCTCGCCGATACGGTAGGCATCACGCTCGGAATCGCCGCGTTGATTCGCGAGGTCATGTGGACCGCCGTCGATCACGACGCGACCTCGCCCGCCGATCTGCTCAAGGAGCTGACGTGGGATCGACGGCACATGTTCCAGTCGGCTGGCCTTTACGATCAGCTGCCGTGGAAAGTGATGTAACGGAGCCGGCCGCCGCCGGAACGCTCTATGTCGTCAGCACCCCCATCGGCAACATGGGGGATTTTTCTTTCCGCGCCATCGAGACGCTGAAGTCTGTTGGCCTCATCCTGGCCGAGGACACGCGGCACACGCGCCACCTGCTCGATCGGTACGGTATCGCGACACCGAGCGTTGCCTATCACGAGCACAACGAGGCGAAGATGACCCCAGGCCTCGTCGCTCGCTTGTGCGCCGGCGATTCGCTGGCGCTGATATCCGACGCCGGCACGCCGTTGTTCTCCGATCCCGGATCGCGGCTCGTGACCGCCGCCATCGAGGCTGGTGTCGCGTCGCGCCAATTCCGGGCGCGTCGGCACTGCTCGCCGCGCTCGTCGCGTCGGGGCTCGACGTCGACCGGTTCACGTTCTTCGGCTTCCTCGCGCGCACCGGGAATGAACGGCGCACTACCCTCGACGAGATCTCGACGCTGCGTCATACGGCCGTGCTGTACGAAGCCCCGAATCGCGTTGCAGAGACGCTCGCCGAACTCGAGGGCGCAGGAAACGGAAGCCGGAAGGCCGCGGTGGCCCGCGAAATGACGAAGCAGTACGAAGAGGTGCGTCGAGGAACAGTTGCCGAGCTCCGCGCGTACTACGAGGAACATCCACCTCGTGGCGAAGTCGTGGTCGTGCTTGGCGCTGCCATACGGGAGGCGGCGAGCGACGATCTCGTTCGGCAGCGAGTGCGTACGCTACGCGCCCAAGGCATGAGCAGCCGTGATGTGGCGGCAATCGTGGCGGAGGAGCTTGGTGTCCCCAAGCGACTAGCGTACAAGATGGCGCAGGATCGGGGTGGAGAAGAGGAAGCAGAATGAGACTGTCGTTCGGTCGTCGCTGGTGCATGCTCGCCCTGGTAGCAGTGCTGCCGCTCGCCGGCGCGCGCCCGAATCCACCAATTCTGACGATCGCGCGGCTCCAGTACGACGGCGGCGGAGATTGGTATGCCAATCCATCCAGTTTGCCGAATCTGCTTGCCGCCATCCGCCAACGGACCTCGCTGCAGGTGGACAAGACCGAGGCACGCGTCACGCTGATGGATGACAAGCTGTGGGATTACCCGTTCATCCACGTCACTGGCCACGGCAACATTCATTTCAGCGATGCCGAGGTCCTGCGCCTTCGCGAATATCTGCGGCGCGGCGGATTTCTGCACGTCGATGACAATTATGGTCTCGATGAGAGCTTCCGTCGCGAGATCAAGCGCGTGTACCCCGACCGACCACTGGTGGACGTGCCGCTGTCGCACCCGATCTACCACATCGTCTACGACATGCCGAAAGGCATTCCGAAGATCCACGAGCACGACGGACTTCCGGCGCGCGGCTTCGGTATTTTCCTCGGCGACCGTCTCGCGGTGTACTACAGCTTCTCGAGTGATCTCGGAAACGGATGGGAAGATCCCGAGGTCTATCACGATCCGCCGGAGCTCCACGAAGCCGCGCTACGCATGGGCGTGAACCTGTTCGTTTACGCCGTGACGAGCCGGCCGACACCATGACAATCGTCGAACTCGTCGATCGCGAGCGGACACGGTTGCGCCACGCGCACCTGCTTGTCGGCGGTGCGCTGACGGTCGGCGCGACATGTCTCCTGCTCGCGCTCGGTGCATCGGCGCTGGGCAGCGCGCGCTGGCTCACGCTGCCGCGCGCCGTGCCGTTCATCGTCTGGCTGGTCGTGCTCGGCGTGGATGTGGTCGTGGTGCGTTGGACCGTGCGCCAGCTCGACCGCCGAACGGGACGCCATAATGTCGCTGCGGCAATCGAGCGCGAGCAGTCGTTGCGCGCGGGGGCGTTGCGTGGCGCAATGGAAGTAGCGAACAGCGGCGCGCTTGGCCGCCGCGCGGCTGCGGCCGTCGTCCAGCAACTCGGGCCGGGTGGCCTGCGTCTGGTGCCCGCCGAGCAACGCGCCGCGCGCCGTGGCGCCTGGCAAGCGACGGGCGTGGCGACAGTGGCGGTCGCGGCGCTGGGGTTCGCCGCGCCAGCCTACAACGATGGTCTGCTCGCGATTCTCAAGCCCGTGCGCGCGTGGCAGGGTACGCTTCTGCCAAAGATCAGCTTCGCGAATTTGCCGCCCGCCGCGCTGCGCGGGGAAACGCTTCGCCTACAGATTGCGGCGCCGCGGCGCACCACGATCGTACTGTCAAAGCGCATGCCCGGCGAAGCCTGGGCCGCGCAGACGGTGAGTGTCGATCCGCGCACCGGGCTCGCGTCAATGGAAGTGGGACCGCTGCGAGGCGATCTCACGATCGTGGCGACGGACGGCCGTTCCACGACCGACACGGCGCTGGTGCGTGTCACCGATCGTCCCTTCGTTGGTGCCGTGGCGATGCGCGCGACATATCCGTCGTACCTCGGGCGCGCAGCGGAGAGTCTGCCCGTTGGCGAGCCGGCGCGCGTGCCGCAGGGCACGAGCATTGAGATGAGCGGACGCGCATCGACGTCGCTTCGCGACGTTCGCCTGACGACGGCGACGGACACCATTGTGTTGCGCGTGAACGACCACACATTTGGCGGACGATTCGAGGCGCGGAAGAGCGGGCATTACGCGTGGCTGGCGAGTGGGGCCACGGGGCCGATCACGGATGTGCCGGCTCCCGTCGAGCTCGACGTGGTCGTGGACTCCGCGCCGCACGTGGAGCTCGTGTCGCCGGCGACCGACACGATCGTGGCGGGTGACGACAAGATCACGTTGCGGGCGACGGCGAGTGACGACCACGGCCTGTCGCGCGTGGATGTCGTCAGCTGGAAACAGGGTGGCGCCGTGCAGTCCCAATCGCAGCCGCTCGGTGGGCAGCTGTTGGCGGTGTGGAGTGGGGCCACTGTGCTCGACTTGGCGCAACGCGCCCTCAAACCCGGCGATGCGCTGCACGTAAAGATCGTCGCCATCGACAACTCGCCGTGGGCGCAGCGTGGAGAGAGCCGTGAAGTGCTGCTCAAGATTCCCACCATGGAGGAGCGCCGCGCTCTCGTCCGCGCCTCTATGGACTCGGCGGTGAGCCAGGTCCGTGCCGCCGCGCAGGCGGAGAAATCGCTGCAGCAGCGCACGAGTGACGCAGCCCGTGATCGTAGCCGGCGCGGTACCTCGCCCGACGCGTCCAGCAACGCCGTGGGCGACGACAAACTGGGTTCGCTGAGCTACGAGGCCGCCGAGAAGGCCAAGGCCGTCGCGAAGGATCAGCGCGAATTGGCTGAACAGGTAAAGAACCTCCAACAGACCGCCGCCGCGCTCGAGCAGCAGCTCAAACAGGCTGGTGCACTCGATAGCAGCCTGGCTCGGCAATTCCAGGAAGCGCAGTCCATGCTGCGCGATGCGCTGACGCCGGAGCTCCTCGCGCAGATGCAGAAGCTGGAGAACGCGACACAACAGTTGTCGCGCGATCAGGCGCAGCAGTCGCTCCAAGATCTCCAGGCCATGCAGCAGAAGCTGCGCGAGCAACTCGAGAAGAGCGCCGAGATGCTCAAGCGCGCCGCGCTCGAGGGCGCAATGCAGACGCTCAAGGACGAAGCGAAGGATATTTCCGAGAAGGATCGCTCGCTCGCCGACTCGGCAGGCGGCAACGCGGTCGAGTCGCGGAAAGCCGACGCCAAGCAACTCGCCGATCGGTCTCAACGTTTCAGCGACGAATTGAAGAAGCTGCAGGACCGATTGGAGAAGGACAACGCCAATGCCGGCGCGTCAAACACAAAGGAGGCGCAGCAACACGCTGCCGCATCCGAGGACGCCATGCGACAAGCGGCCGGCCAGGACAAGCAGGGGGCCCAGGCCGACAAGTCACAGGCGCAGAATGGTGGTGCGCAGAATGGTGGTGCACAGAAGCAGTCGGGCCAGCAACAGAGCCAACCAGGTGAGTCAAAGCAGGGGAGTGGAGCGCAGCAGCCGGGTGAGCAGGGAATGGAGCAGCGTGCACGTGACGCCGCGTCGCAGATGGAGCGCGCGTCCGACGCGATGAAGCAGGCGCGCGAGTCGCAGGTGAATGAGTGGAAATCGGAGCTGACGAACGCGCTCGATCAGGCGATTCAGGAAATGCTACAGATGGCCCGCCAGGAGCAGCAGCTCGAGCAGAACGCCAAGTCGGGACAGGCGAAGCCGGAGGAGATGCGCGGTGCACAGAGCGCCGTGAAACAGGGACTCGACAACGCCGCGCAGAAGCTTCAACAGGAAGGTCAGAAGACGTCATTACTGTCCGGCCGCTCGCAGCGCGCCGTGTCCGAGGCGCAGCAAAAGGTGTCGGAAGGAATGCAGTCCACGGCTGACGCGCGCGCCTCGCAGCAAACAGCGAGCGCGCTCGGCGATGCGGCGGATGCGCTCAACCGTGCGGCGGCATCGCTGGCGCGCGATCGAGAAAAGGCGAACACGTCGAGCTCGGCCACGGGATTCGCCGAGATGCTCCAGCAGATGCAGGAGATGGCAAAGAAGCAGGGGTCGATCAACGCCCAGGCGCAGGGACTGATGCCGGGCATGGGCCAGCCGATGTCGGCGTCCATGCAAGCGACGGCGCGCGTGCTCGCGCGCGAGCAGCGGCAGGTCGCATCCCAACTGGACGAGTTGGGCGAAGCCGCAGGCGGCGATAAGGCGGCGCAGTTGGCGAAGGATGCCAAGCGTCTCGCCGAAGCGCTCGAGGGCGGACGGCTCGATGCGTCCACGCTCGCTCGCCAGCAGCAACTCTTCCGCCGTTTGCTCGATGCGGGCCACTCGCTGCAGAAGGATGAGCGCGACGATACGAACAAACGTGAAGCGACATCGGCCAAGGGTGGCAACGAGTTGAAGCCGGAAAACACGAACGCCACCGGCCGCGCCGTCGCCCGGTTCCGCGAGCCCACGTGGGACGAGCTACGCGGACTGAGTGCCGAGGAGCGCCGGTCGATCCTGGAGTACTTCAGGCGAATCAATGCGCCGAACCCATGATGCAGCGGTGAGTGGGCGGTGGCGCATGCTCCGCGTACTCGTCGGCGGAATCTGTCTGGGTCTGCTGAGGCTTGTTGTACCGAGCAACACGATCGCCGCTCAGGCGCCCCCCGCCGACACGATGGCTTTCTACAAGGCCCTGGATCTCGAGGCGTCCGGCAAATACCGCGAGGCGGTTCCGTTCTTTCGCACCGCGCTGCACACCCCCGCGGGCGTGAATGCGCTGCTGGGTCTCGAACGGGTCTACGCGGAGTTGGGCCGCTCCGATTCGCTCCTGCCGCCGCTGGACACGCTGATCGCGGCCAGCCCTCGAGAAGAGACGTTCCGCACCGTGCAGCTTCGCACGCTTCAGTCGCTTGGCCGCGACGACGACCTTCGCCGCGCGTTCGGCATGTGGACGCGGGACATGCCGAACAGCGCGTCTCCATATCGGGAATACGCCCGGCTGCTGCTCCAGAAGAATCTGACCGCGACCGCCGACAGCGTCCTGTTGCTTGCGCGCCAGGCGCTCGGCACGACCAAAGATTTGCAGCTCGAGCTCGCACAAGCACGCGCCGCGCAGGGGCAGTGGGTGGAGTCTGCCCAGGCGTGGCGGGAGGCGCTGCTCAGCGCCGACTACCTTGGACAAGCGGCGGCGTATGCGCTGGCGCCAACGCCCCCGTCGTCGCGACCGCAAGTACGCGAGATCTTCATGGCGCTTCCCATCGAAGTGTCGTCGCGGCGCGCGCTCGCCGAGCTCGAGACAACGTGGGGATCGCCCGGCGACGGTTGGAATGCCCTCAAGGACCTTCCACCGGACAGTGCCGCTGCCGACGCATGGTCGGAGTTCGCGCAGCGTGCTGAAAGCGAGGATCGGTGGACGATCGCCCGCGAGGCGTTGGAATCCGCGCTCCGCTGGCGTCGTACGCCTCAGGTGTCTCTTCGTGCCGCAAACGCCGCGCTGAACGCCGGTGACGCAGCGGCGGCGCTCCGCCTCGCGCCGGTCAGCGATGCGCGGGGCGATTCGGCGGCGATCGCGCGGATGTATCTCCCGCTGCATGCGCGGGCCCTTGCCGCGCTCGGCCGGCCAGCCGAAGCCGAACGACTGCTCACGGCCTACGATCATTTTCTGTCGCCTGGTGCGCACAACGCGCTCGCGCGCACCATCGCGTGGGGGTGGGTCCGCACGGGCGACATGACGCGCGCACGCGCCGCGCTGGCCGCGACGGGTGCCGAGGGCGATTCGAGCGATGCCGCCGGGTGGCTGGCGCTGTATGAGGGAAATTTAAAGACGGCGCGAACGCTGCTGCGCGGTGGAACCGAAAGCACGCCTGAGCTGGCGCTCGCGCTCGGTCTCATTGCCCGGCTCAAGGCTGACAGCGCGCCCGACATCGGCAAGGCATTTCTGGCGCTGGCGCGCGGCGACAGCGCCGGCGCTGCTGCGCAGTTCGCCGCTGCGGCGGAGCGCGTCCCTGCCGTGCGTTCGCTGTTGCTCCTGACGTCGGCACAGATTCACGCCGCGTTGCGCAACGACTCGCAGGCCATGGCATTGTGGGCCCGGATCGTCAAGAACGAATCGGACACACCGGAGGCACCACAGGCGGAACTCGAGTGGTCCCGGCTGTTGCGCCGGAAGGGTGACAGCGTGGGTGCCGCGGCGCACCTGGAGCACATGATCCTCACGTACCCGCAGAGTGCGCTCGTCCCGCAGGCTCGCCGCGAGCTCGACATCGCGAAGAGCGCGATTCCTCCAGGATGATTTCAATGTTCACAACGCTCAAACGCGTAGCCGTGCTCCTCGTTGGCTTGACCGTTCTCGCGTCGCCCCTCGGCGCGCAACGGTTGCTCGTTCCCATGGACGACGCGCAGCAGAACCATCTCAAGGCGTACGGTCTCACGTACAACGCGATCAAGGCGGGCACGTCAGCGGAATGGTTGCTGAACTACCGAGGCGGATCGTTCCTCCTTGCGGATACGCCGGAACTGCGCCGCCAGGCGGGACTGAGCGGAATCTCCATCGAGTCCGTGGACGACGGCCGTCTCGGGCAGATTCGCGCCGAGATCGCGGCAAACAACATGGAGGCGGTACCGCTGGAGAAGGCGCCGAAGATCGCGGTCTACACGCCGGCAGACGCACTCCCCTGGGACGACGCGGTGACGTTGGCGCTCAAGTATGCGGGCATCGACTACACCCCCATTTATGATGACGAGGTGGAGCACGGCGATCTGACCAAGTACGACTGGCTGCATCTGCACCACGAGGATTTCACAGGACAACTCAACAAGTTCTACCTGACCTATCGCGACGCGCCCTGGTTCATCGACCTCCTGCAAAAGAACACCGCGTCGGCAAAGCGACTTGGCTTTGCGAACCTGCCGGCCCTGAAGAAAGACGTCGCCGAAAAAATCCGCGAGTTCGTCGAGCGCGGCGGGTTCCTGTTTGCCATGTGCGGGGCGACGGAGACCCTCGAGCTGGCCATTGCGGGCAAGAACGTCGATATCGCACAGAGCTTCATCGACGGCACGCCAATGGACCCGGACGCCGACCGCAAGATGGATTGGAGTCGGACCTTCGCGTTTCGTGACGCACACCTGGAGCAATCGCCGTTCGTCAACTCCATGAGCGACATCGATGGCCACCAGGTGAACGCGGCCGGCCGGCGCCAACCGCTCGGCACGTTCACGCTGTTCAACTTCTCGGCGAAATTCGATCCCGTTCCATCCATGCTGGTCCAGGATCATCGGGCCGTGATCAACGACTTCTATGGCGTGACGACGAGCTTCATGAAGACGGTGATCAAGCCAGGTGTCACCATCCTCGCCAACGAGGAGGGCGCGCCATGGGTGAAGTACATCCACGGTGACTACGGGAAAGGCACCTGGACGTACTACGGCGGTCACGATCCCGAGGATCCGCAGCACGCCATTGGCAATCCGCCGACGGATCTGTCGTTGTTCAAGAATTCGCCGGGGTACCGGCTGATTCTGAACAACGTGCTGTTCCCGGCGGCGAAGAAGAAGCCGTTGAAGACGTGAGGGTGCAACCCCTTAAATTCCCTGCATGTCCCTCGCCGCGGATCCAGCGCTCCGGCTGAGTCCGACGGCCGCGAATGGCATTCGGGCGGCCATCCGGCTCGCTGGGGGTCGAGAAGTCTGTTTCGTCGCCACCTCGACTCCGACGGGGTGGTGGATTCGGCTCGCGTGGTGTCACGCGGAGATGTGAGTAGCGTTCTCGCGCTGCCCGGGTTCGCGCCGCGCGGCGAGATGCTCGTGCACAACCATCCGTCGGGATTACTCGAGCCATCGGGACCCGATCTCGACATCGCCGCGCGCATGCACGACGACGGCGTCGGGTTCGCCATCGTCAACAACAGTGCGACCGAGCTCTATGTCGTCGTCGAAGTGCCGGCGAAAGCCGAGTTCCAGCTGCTGCAGTTCGACAAGATCGACGGCGATCTCGGACCGGCCGGCGGCATTGCCGTGCAGCACGCGCGGTACGAGGATCGGCCCAGCCAACGGGCAATGGCGGTGGCGATCGCGCGTCTGTACAACGAGGGCGGCGTTGGGCTGATCGAGGCTGGCACCGGGGTCGGCAAATCCCTTGGCTACCTCGTTCCGGCGTTGCGCTGGGCCGCTGCGAACGGCGAGCGCACGATCGTGTCCACGAACACGATCAACTTGCAGGAGCAGCTCGTCGGGAAGGATCTGCCCTTCCTCGAGCGCGCGCTCGGGGATCAGAACGTTCGCTTCGCGCTGCTCAAGGGGTGGCGCAACTATCTCTGTCTCGTGCGCCTCGACCAGGCGCGCGCGTCCGGGAATGCGCTGTTCGAGGATGGCGTGCAGCAGGAGCTCGATGCGTTGCACGCGTGGGCGGAGAAGACGCACGATGGATCGCTGAGTGATCTGCCGTCGGCGCCGCGCCCTGACGTCTGGGACGAGGTTTCGGCCGAGCCCGACCTCTGCCAGCGCGCGCAGTGTCCCGTCTACTCCAAGTGCTTTCTGTTCGAGGCGCGGCGGGAAGCGGCACAAGCGGACGTGATCGTCGTGAATCATCACCTGTTGCTCTCCGACGTCGCCGTGCGCCGCGCGACTGGCAACTGGGGCGAGGCCGCTGTGCTCCCCGCGTACACGCGTCTGGTCGTGGACGAGGGACACCACCTCGAAGAGGCGGCCGGCGCACACTTGGGCGCGACCGTGTCGCGCCGTTCGCTGCAACGCCTGTTCAACCGTCTCGACCGCCGCGGCAGGGGTCTGCTGGCCGCGCTCATCGGGCGTCTCGCGGCATCGAACGATCTGCTCAGCGTCGCCAGCCTGGACCTCGTGAACTCGCGACTCTCGCCGGCCGTGCACGCGGCACGCGAGAAAAGTGCGCTGTTGTTCGATCTGCTCGACACGTTCCTGCAGGAGAGCGGCGAATCCGTGCTTCGTCTCACGGATGATTTTGCGACGCATCCGATCTGGCGCGGCGGGCTTCGCGTTTCGCTCGATGATACGGTTGGCGAGATCGAGCTGCTCGCCGAGGGTCTGCAGCTCGTACGCGAGCGGATCGAGGGCGCACGTCGGCCCGATGACGCGGTGATGCCGTTGCTCAACGAAATGCGGGCGGTGACGCGCCGGCTACAAACCGCGGGAGCTGGATTGCGCCGCGCACTCGATCCGTCGCAGGGCGAGTCCACCGTGCGCTGGGTCGAGACACGCGGGCGCGATCGCGCAGTGAGCGTTGCAACGGTTCCGATCGATCTCGCGCCGATTCTGCGCGATGATTTGTTCAATCGCGCGGCGACGACGGTGATCACCAGCGCGACGCTCGCCACCAATGGGCGGTTCGATTTCCTCCGTGCGCGCCTCGGCCTCGACGTGCCCGAGCTGGAGCCGCGGACCGGCATTTTCCCATCGCCGTTCCAGTACGATCGGCAGGCGATGCTCAGCATCCCGACCGACGTCCCGCCGCCGAATGTCGATCCTGCGGGCCACTTCACCGCCGTTGCTCGCATTACCGTAGATGTCGCCGACGCGGCGAATGGCGGCATGTTCGTGCTGTTCACGAGCCATCGCGACGTACGCGCCATGGCGGTCGAACTGCGGGCGCGTGGCATCGACCGCCGCTGGCCGCTGCTCGTGCATGGCGAGGAGACGCGTGACGTGCTCCTCGGCCGGTTTCGCGATGCTGGCGGCGCGATACTGCTCGGCACAGCCTCGTTCTGGGAGGGCGTGGACGTACCCGGTGACGCGTTGCGGGCCCTCCTCATCGCCAAACTTCCCTTTCGCGTGCCGAGCGAGCCCGTCACGGCAGCACATTGTGAAGCGATCGAGGCGCGCGGCGGCGATTCGTTCCGTGAATACATGTTGCCGCACGCTTCACTGCGACTCAAGCAGGGCTTCGGTCGTCTGATACGCACGAGCGCCGACCGCGGCGTCGTGGTGATCGCCGACCCGCGTGTCGTCACCAAGAGCTACGGTCGCGGCCTGATCGAAGGGCTTCCTCCCGCGAAACGCGCCATTGCCAAATGGGCCGACCTACTGGAGCCTATTCGGCGGTTCTATCAGAATTCATCTTCCCCTCGATCCTGAACCCTACAACCAGACCATATGCGCCCCGGTAAGATCGTTTGCGTCGGCCGTAATTACGTTGATCACGCCAAAGAGCTTGGGAATGACGTCCCCAAAGAGCCCCTGATCTTTCTCAAGCCATCCTCCAGCCTCATCGGGAATGGCGACCCGGTTGTGCTGCCGCCGCAATCGAAACAGGTGGAATACGAGGGAGAGATCGGAATCGTCATCGGTCGGCGGCTCACGCGCGTAAGTTCAGATGAAGCCCGCGATGCCGTCGGCGGGATCGTGGCCGTCAATGACGTTACAGCACGCGATCTGCAGCGGTCGGATGGGCAATGGACGCGCGCCAAGGGCTTCGATACGTTCTGTCCGCTTGGTGAGACTGCCAGCCCACCGGCGGATCTTTCGAGTCTAACGGTCGTCACTCGTGTCAATGGTCAAGAACGGCAGCGCGGCTCGGCATCGGAGATGGTGTTCTCCATTCCTGACGTGCTCGCCTATATCTCTCAGGTAATGACCCTGGACCCAGGCGATCTCGTTCTAACTGGAACTCCGGCGGGCGTGGGGAAACTCCTGCCCGGTGATGAGGTAGAAGTAGAGATCCTCGGCCTCAGCCGGGTGAAGAATCCCGTGACACAGGACGCCTAGGTGCCAAAGATCGCTGGTCGATTCCAGACCCTGCCGGAATACCCGCTCGCCCTGATCCCGCAGAAGAAACGGGCATTATTGGCCCGCGGCGTCGACGTCATCGACCTCGGCGCAGGCGATGCCGACCTGGCTCCGCCTGCAAAAGCCATGGAAGTGCTCGCGTCGGCCGTGCACACGCCGGCCATGAATCGCTACGGCTTCGGGCTCGGACTCGTCGCCTATCGCGAGGCCGTATCGGCGTGGATGACGAAACGCTTCGGTATACGCTTCGATCCATTCACCGAGATCGTTCCGCTGATCGGATCAAAGGAAGGTATCTCGCACCTCGCGCTTGCGTATCTCGAGCCGGGTCGCCTGGCGATCATTCCTGAACCGGGTTACAACGCCTATCAGGGCGGAGCGTTGCTCGCGAGTGGCGAACCGTACCGGTACGCGCTGCGGCCACGCACGGACTTCCTGATCGATCTCGACGAGATTCCGGACGAGACGCTGCACCGCACGCGGATTCTGTACCTGAATTATCCGAACAACCCCACCGCCGCGATCGCGCCCCGCGAGTATCTGGAGAAGGTGGTCGCCAAGTGTCGGGAATTCGACATCCTGCTGGTCTACGACAACGCGTATTCCGAATTGGCATTCGACGGCTATGTGCCGCCGAGCATATTCGAGATCGACGGCGCGCGTGATATCGCGATCGAGTTTCACTCGTTGTCGAAGACGTACAACATGACCGGGTGGCGGTGCGGCTGGGCCGCTGCGGCGCCGCACATCGCTTCGGTGCTCACGAAGGTGAAGTCGTTCACCGACACGGGGCAGTTCATGGCGGTGCAGGCTGCCGGCGTCGCGGCAATCGAGAGTTACGACGAGTTCCTCCCGGGTAACGTGGCGACGTTCAAGGCGCGCCGTGACGCAGCGGTCCGGTCGTTTCGCGCCGCCGGCTTCGCGTGCGACACGCCGCGTGCAACGATGTACCTGTGGATCCCCCTGCCGGACGATATCCCCAGCGCGCACTTCGCCGATCGTCTGATGGAGGACGCGGGCGTGATCGTGATGCCGGGCTCGGGATTCGGTGCCGGTGGTGAAGGCTTCTTCCGGATCTCGTTCATCACGTCGCCAGAGCGGATCGCTGAAGCCGCCGTGCGCGCCGGTCGCGTCCTGGCGTCGTTCGGCGTCAGCCAGCGTCGCGCACCGGCGGAAGCGGCGGTCTGATGAAGCGGTCCATCTTCGAGAAACGAGCGGACAAGAAGGTCTCGATCGTCGTCTCGATCGCTGTCCATATTGTCGTGATCTCGATGATCGCGTCGATCACGTTCCGGTATCCGTTGGCGGCCTTCTTCGGCCTCGACCGTGATCACGCCCCAACTGAACGAATCACCTACGTGCAGGTGCAGCCGAAATCCACCTATGGTGTCGGCAACGGAGCGGACGAGAATCCAAATAAGACAAAGCCGAAAAAGGCGCTGAAGCCGGCGCCACTGCTCGCACCAGCGCTCACGCCGACTACGCTTCCGCCAGTGCCGCCTCCAGGCGCGAGCGTCGGCGCGATCTCGGGTACTGGGACGGGCAGTGGTGGCGCGCCCGTTGGCGTCGCGACCGGTATCGAGCCCTCGATGCCTGACGCGCGCATCGAACTACGACCCAATACCCTGCGCGTGCCGCTCTCTACCGCGGAGCGGAACGACAGCGCGGTGAAGGCGATCTATATGGCGTATCGCGAGGCCGAGGTCGCCGCCGAAGCTGGGCGTGGACGCAGCCCCCGCGATTGGACTGTGGAGCACGATGGCCAGAAGTTCGGCCTCGACTCACAGTTCATCTATCTCGGAAAGTTCAAGATTCCGTCGGCGATTCTTGCGGCGCTGCCGTTCAACCCTGGCGGAGTGGATGGCAGGCGCATCATCGAGGGGCGCAACGCCGACTGGATTCGTAACGATATCTATACGCACTCGCAGGGCATGAGCGAAGACGATTTCCGTGCGGCGGTGAAGCGCATTCGCGAGCGCAAGGACCGCGAGCGGGCGCAGGACCAGACCGACAAGGAAAAGGCGCCGCAGAAGGCGGCGCCTATCATTCCCTGATTCGCGCCGGTCAGCTCACCGGCTGCGGCTCGTCGCTGCTGACCAAGGTTGGCGTCGGTTCCTGCTCCCAGAATGGCCGGAAGACGCCGCATATCACACCGAGAACGGCGAAGTCATCCTTCGGTCCGACCTCGAGCGGGCGCTCGAGATCACTTGCCGGCTCGAGCACGATTGTCGACCCGCGATGGGTGAGCGTCTTGACCGTCGCTTCCTCGCCGATCCGCGCACTGACGATGTCTCCATCCTTGGCGCGCGCCGACGGACTGATCATCACGAAGTCGCCGTCGAGTATGCCGCGGCCTACCATGCTATCGCCCTTCACCTTGAGCATGAAGACGTCGTCGCTCGGCAAGAACCGGCGGTCGATCGTAATGAAGCCCTTGCGGTGCTCGGGCCGCAGCATCGGTTCGCCCGCGTGGATGCGCCCGTAGTAGGGCACCGGCTGAGTGTTACCGGCTGCGGCAAAGCCGAGGAGCCGAACGCCGCGGGAGCGTGATTCATCGCGCTCGATGTAGCCCTTGTTCTCCAGGGCGTGCAGCAAGTCGGAAACGGTCTTCGTAGACTTGATCCGAAACTTGCGCGCGATCTCGCGGATACTCGGCTGGAACGTGTTCTCTGCCAGGAAGTCTATCATGTAGTGATAGACTCTCCGTTCGAGCTGCGTGAGTGGCTCCGACATGGGCCCCCGTTTCAGCGTAAGAGCCACGCCGAGCGTCTCAACTTGCCAAGATGCCTGGCGTTGGCTCAGTTCAAACCGCAATGTACGCTGCCCGACAACAGGCGGCAACGCGCTGTGTCAACCCGTTCGAGCGAGGTAACGGATAGCAGAATCGATGCGTTCCAACGACCGCTCCCGCCCGAGCATCGCCAACACGTCGAAAATACCGGGGCTGGCGCTCGATCCCGTAAGGGCAACGCGAAGCGGCTGAAAGATTTTCCCCGCACTTGTCCCCTGGGTTTCGGCTAGCCCCCGCAGTGCATCCTCCATGGGCTGGGACTCCCACACAGCAACCGCCGCCAATGTACCACGCGTTGCGGCAAGCATCGCGCTCGCGGCCGCCGTGTCCTTCCACTGCTTGGCAACGGCCTCCGGGTCGTACACGATCTCGTCCAGGATGTACGGGCCAGCTTGACGCACCACGTCGTCGATCGTTCGCGCGCGCACCTTGAGCAGGTCGATGAGTGCGAAGTACCACGACGCACGCGCGTCGAGGTCATCGGCCGTCGCCCAGCCGGCGGCAACGATGCCGCGCGTGACCAGCGGCGCGAGCTCCATTGCGGTCATCAACGCCAGGTGCTGCCCATTCATCCACTCCAGCTTCTTGGTGTCGAAAACGGCCGCCTTCTTCGACAGGGCGTCCGCGGAGAACAGTTCGACCATCTCCGGCACATTCATCACTTCAATGTCGTTGCCCGGCGACCAGCCGAGCAGTGCAAGGAAGTTGAGCATCGCCTGCGGAAGAATGCCCATGTGCTGATAATCGCCGACCGCGGTCGCTCCATGACGTTTGCTCAGCTTCTTTCCATCCAGCCCATGGATCATTGGCAGATGCGCGAACTGCGGCATCGGCGCGCCGAGCGCTTGGTAGAGCAGAATTTGCTTGGGCGTGTTGGAGATGTGGTCGTCCCCGCGCATCACCACGGTGATGCGCATGTCGATATCGTCCGACACGACCGCCATGTTGTAGATGGGCGTGGCGTCGGAGCGGAGAATGATGAAATCGCCTTCGCCAATGTCCTGGTTCGGAAACGTGATCGGACCGTGCACAATGTCCGTCCAGGAGGTTTCGCCCTCGGGCATTCGGAAGCGTATGACGAACGGCACGCCTGCGGCGACGCGACGCGAGACTTCGTCTGGCGCGAGGCGATCGCAGCGTCGATCGTATCTGAAGGCTTCGCCGCGGGACTCCGCCGCCGTGCGTTGCTCGTCGAGCTCGGCGGACGTGCAGAAACATCGGTACGCCGCGCCCGCTTCGACCAAGCGTTGGACGTCGGACCGGTGCCGCGGAAGGTTGGCACCTTGATAGACGACCGGTTCATCCCACATGAGGCCGAGCCACTCGAGGCCCTCGAAGATGGCGCGCGTACTCTCGTCCGTGCTGCGGGCCTTGTCGGTGTCCTCGACGCGCAGCAGGAACTGGCCGCCGTATCGCCTGACGAACAGCCAGTTGAAGAGCGCCGTGCGGGCGCCGCCGACGTGGAGAAATCCAGTCGGGGATGGGGCAAATCTCAGGCGATGGTCCATGGCGGAAACGTAATGGTTGGAGCAGTGGGGCTTGCGGCGGGCTGATAGCAGAAACGCCCGCGCAAGGGCGGGCGTTTCGTACGGGAGGGGAGGGATTCGAACCCTCGATACGGCTTTTGACCGTATAGCGGTTTAGCAAACCGTCGCCTTCAGCCTCTCGGCCACCCCCCCACAACGTCCATCCAATGTATCGGCCGCGACGGAGTCCGCACAAGTGTGTGGGCATGAGGCGGTTGGCGGTTTGCGACCCGCGCCGTCTGTAGCTTACGGCAATGACCCATGTGATGGTGGTGGGCGGCAAACGACCACGGCGGGATCCCAATGCGCCGCCGCCCAAACTGCGCGACCGGATCGCCGCGATGCGCCTCGTGCCGCGGCTCGTTCGGCTCGTGTGGGAGACGCAGCCGGCGTTCACCGGCATCATGGTCGCGCTACGGCTGGTTCGGTCCGTGGTGCCGGTCACGAACCTGTGGGTCGCAAAGCTGATCATCGACGCGGTCATCGGCCTCGCGCGCACCGGTGGATCGACGCGCCATCTCTGGCTGCTCGTGGCCATCGAGATGGGGACGGTCGTCGGCGGCGAACTGCTCGCCCGGGCGTCGGGGCTGGTCGAAGGACTGCTCGGCGACCTGTTCACCAATCGGATCAGCATCCGGATCATGGAACACGCGGCGACGCTCGACCTGCATCAGTTCGAGGATCCCACGTTTTACGATCATCTCGAGCGTGCCCGGCAGGGAACGACGGGCCGCGTCGCGCTGCTGAGCCAGTTGCTCGGTATTGGCCAGAGCTTCCTCACCCTGATGTCGTTGAGCGTGGCGCTCGCGGCGCAGGCGCCCTGGCTGCTGGTGCTGCTCGTGGTGGCGGTGCTCCCGAGCTTTCTGGGCGAGACGCACTTCGCCGGTCTGTCGTACTCGCTGCTCTTTCGCTGGACGCCACAACGGCGGCAGCTCGATTACGTGCGATTCGTCGGCGCCAGCGACCGAACCGCGAAGGAAGTGCAGCTGTTTGGGCTCGCCCCGTGGCTGATTGGGCGGTATCGCGCCCTGTCGGACCGATTCTACGACGAGAACCGCGCGCTCGCCGTCCGCAAGGCGGTGGTCAGCTCCGGGCTGTCGCTGCTTGGCACGGCCGGCTATTACGCGGCCTACGTCGTCATCCTGCTGCGTGCCGTCGGTGGATCGATCACCATTGGAATGTTGACGTTCCTTGCCGCGTCGTTTCGCCAGAGCCGCGATCTGATTCAGAGCTTGCTCATGTCAGCGAGCAGCATCTATGAGCAGAGTCTGTACCTGAAGGATCTGTTCGACTTCTTCGACATGCAGCCGGCGATCGGCAATCGACCTGATGCGCGGCACGTGCCGCGGCCGGTGCGCGAGGGGTTTGTCTTCGAAAATGTGGGGTTTCGCTATCCCGGCAGCGAGCGGTGGGCGGTTCGTCACCTCAGCTTCGCGATTCATCCGGGCGAACGGGTCGCACTCGTCGGGGAGAACGGCGCGGGGAAGACGACGCTCACCAAACTCATTGCGCGGCTGTACGACCCGAGCGAAGGTCGCATTCTGCTCGATGGCATCGATCTGCGCGAGTATGATCTCGCCGAAGTGCGCCAGGCCATCGGCGTGATCTTTCAGGACTTCGTGCGCTACGACATGCGCTTTGACGAGAACGTCGGAGTCGGCGAAGTCGAGCCCGTGCGTGCCTACCTCGATGCGGAACCGGCGCCAGGCGACGGGGCGCCACCGGCACTCATCGCGGGCGCGGCGGAGAAATCGCTTGCGTCGTCATTGCTGCCGCAGTTTCCCGGCGCCTATCGCCAGATGCTCGGGCGACGCTTTGACGGTGGGGTGGACCTGTCGGGCGGCGAGTGGCAGAAGGTGGCACTGGCGCGTGCCTACATGCGCGACGCGCAGCTCCTCATTCTGGACGAGCCGACCGCCGCGCTCGATGCCCGTGCCGAATATGACGTGTTCGTGCGGTTCAACGCATTGATGGCGGGCCGGATGGCCATCGTCATCTCACACCGGTTCTCCACGGTGCGCATGGCGGACCGCATCGTCGTGCTCACACGCGGCGAGATCGTGGAGCAGGGCACCCACGAGGCACTCGTGGCGCGCAACGGATTGTATGCCGAGCTGTTTGCGATGCAGGCCGCCGGCTATCGCTGACGGCCTGCATTGGCGTGGCCTACGGATGCTCGCCGCCACCGCGGCGCTCGCCGCCACTCAACTTCTCGCGAATCATCTTGGCCGTCTCGTCGCGCTGTTTGGTCACCAGCTCCGTGGCCTTGGCCTGCTGGTCCGGATCGAGCAGCGCAATAGCTTCTTTCGCGGCGGCTTCGTAGGTGGTGTTCAAGCCGCCGAGTGCGGTGCTCACCCCTTCGCGCGCATTCCGCAGGCGCACCTTGTCTTCGTCGGACGGTGTGCCGACCGGCGGCCGCATCTCATGCAGCGTGGAGTCGATCGCCTTCAACTGCGGGTCGGTCTTTTCCTTCATCTTCTTCTCGGCGTCCTTCATCTGCGAGAGCTGCGCATCGTTGAGCTTGAGGTCTTTCCGCTTGTCGATGATCAGCTTGAGTGGGCTGGCGTCCTCGAGGTCGCGCACGCGTAACGCGGGCCCTTTGGGCGTGATTTCATCGTTCGACGTATGGCCATCGGGGTGCACGCGTCCGCCCCGCTGAGCGACGGCGACCGATGGAAGAACGAGCAAGCTGGCGAGCAGCAGATTACGGCGAATCATGGTGGTCTCCTTCGCTGGCGTCCGAATGAAAGGGAGTACGCGTAACTTACGCACAGGGCGTCCTCGTCGCTGCCCGGCCGTCGGGGGTCGGGTTTTCGGCCAGCGGATCAACAGACCACCTGTCCGCATCGCCCCTTACGGCTTCGCTCGAAGCTCCGGTCGAACGGTGAGAATGATCGCCTGGGCCGACCACCCGGATATGGCGCTTCCGACCACCACGGTCTGGCCTATCGGAATGGTCAGGTCCGTACTCAGCAACGGACGATTCACCTCGGCGGTCATCTTCCCACCGTTCAGCATGTCGATCTGACGAGATACATGACGCAAGTCGACCGCCAATTGCACTGTCTGCGGATCGTCCCGCCGAACGCTTCGCAACGTGCCCGACACAGAAATGACATCGCCGTCGTCGCCGCGCATGGTAGTCGAGAAGGTCCCTCCTTCACTCGTCCACGCCGTGTTCTGCGACAGCAGTCGATAGCCCTTGAATCGAAAGAGATTGTGCAGTTCCGCGTCCAACGGCGCAATGCCTGAATCGTGCACCGCCGAGTCACTGGCGGCGATCAGTTGCAGCTGGAAGACAACGTTCGGGCGCGGGCGGTCGTTGGCTTTCAAGAGGCTGTCGACACGGACCAGGACCGGTGGTAGCGCCCGTACGGTAATGGCGTGCACGGCATCGCCAGCTTCGAACACGCCTGCTGCAAACGAGGTGAGTTGTACGTACGGCGACACCAGTTTCGCCGCATCACTGTTTGAGAGGTACTTGAGCGGAAAGGTCCGAACGACTTGCGGATCCTGGTCCGCCTGCGCGCTCAGACGCGAGGAGCCTAGCACGACACAGGCAAGCAATGCCGCACGAATAAATCGAGTGCTCATATGAAAGTCCTTTCTGTGGTCGCTAATACAACCAAACGACGGTGATCTTCGGATCCCTGGTAGCCAGTACGAGGGAACGTGTGCCGGCAGGTGGAGTGACGGATACGCCTGTTGAGTCGGAAGGTCGCATCGGCTGTTCCACGGGTTGAGACGCGATGAATTGCACGGGTGTTGCAGCGACTGCATCGGGGAAACGCTTCGCCTGCACCGGGACCAGACCGCTCGGTGGGGTCGCAAGGGCTGGTCTCGACGGTGAGGACGGGCGGGGTGGTTTCGACGGTGATGACGCACCGACCGGTTTCGATGGTCGGGTCGCCTCCGGCCACATTGCCACGCTCGATGCCGGCAACGCCGGTTTGACCGTCGCTACGCTCGGGTGTGTTGCGTCGGGTGCGCGCCGCTCCAGCGTGAGGAGCAGCACAGTGGCAGCCGTAGCCGCGATCGCGCCCCCCCAGAGGGCAACGTGTGCGAGCTTGGGTGTCCGCCTCGCCGTCGCTGGCGCTGCCGAGCGTAGCTGGACTCCCCGAGCGCGGACATGCGCCGCGAGCGTCGACGTGTCCGTGAGCAACCGAGATGCGACTGCCCGGCAGGCCGCGCATTCGCGTACATGAGCCGCCACGGTCGAACTTCCGATTCCCTCGAGCTCCGCTCGTTCGGCCTCGAGCAAGAGCGTCAACATCGCTGAGCATTTCATGCGTTATAGCCCTCCAATAGCGCCGGATGTTCTTCGAGCATCCGAAGACGAATCTTGCGTCGCGCTCTCATCAATTGCGTCCGCACGGTGACCGCCTTGACGCCGAGTCGTTCGGCGATCTCCGTGGAATTGAATCCTCGTAAGTCGCCAAGTTCAAAGATCTCCCGTTCACGGCCACTCAGCACGTCGAGATACGACGGGACGAGCAAGGCCAGGCGGACTGCGTCTGAATCGCCTGCGAATGCGTCATCGCCCGGGACGGGATCCGCTGCCACCGCGGCCGTCAGCTCATGGGCGCGACCTTCCGTCAGACGCTCTCGTCGCCGTTGCTTCGCACGCCGCGAGAGCGCCACTCGCGTCGTGACGGCATAGAGCCACGTCGTGAAGCGGCTCCGCCCCTCAAACGCCGTGACCTGCTGATGCAGGCGCAACAGCACGAGCTGTGCTACGTCCTCGGCGTCGTCATGATCCACAGTGAGACGCCGTGCCCAGCCACGAACTCGGTCACGCACACGCGACGCGAGCGCGTCGAAGGCGACGTCACTGCCTTCGCGGGCGCGCGCGACCAGTTCGTTGAGGTTTGATTCGTCGCTGTCGGTGAGGATTGCGAGCTCCGCCGAAGTCAGGCTGCTGTAACGTATGACGACGCGAGTCAGTCGAGTGTTGACTGCGTCGATTCGTACCGCCGACGACGGGTGGGTGCTGGCTTTATGACGCACTGCACGGGCAGGGTGGGATTCGAACCCACGAGACGCTCGCGCGCCCGCTGGTTTTCAAGACCAGTGCCTTCAACCGCTCGGCCACCTGCCCCAATAGACGTTGCTCGGCAACGCCGGCTGAGAAAGATGCCACAGCGAACGCTGTCTGCCAACCGATTGCAATCCACGGTGTATGCCTGATCCGGGAGCGGCGTGGCGGTCCGGACTCGCGTCAGCGCGCGTCGGGAGGTTTGTTACACACGCAGCGCCCCCAGCCACCGCCAAACTCTCCGTCGGAGTGAGAATGACGTCTTCGCAAACCGGAGCGACCGCCGCCGCGCTGTCCGCCGAAGAACGCGAGCGTCTCGTCAATCGAGGGCTCTGGCTCAACTATGCGACCATCGGCTACAACACGCTCGAGGCGGTCGCCTCGATCCTGGCTGGTTTCCTCGCCGGAAGCGTCGCTCTCGTCGGCTTCGGCTTTGACAGTGCGATCGAGGTGACCGCCGCCGCCGCCGCGCAATGGCGATTGCGGGCCGACATCGACCCGACTCGCCGTGAGCGCGCCGAGGGGATAACGGTGCGAGTGATCGGCTGGAGCTTCCTGGCTCTCGCCGCGTACGTGCTCTACGACAGCGGACAGACGCTGTGGCTCCGGGAGCGGCCGGAGCCGAGCGTCGTCGGCATCATAGTTCTCGTGATGTCCGTCGTGGTCATGCCGCTCCTGGCGCATTACAAGCGCCAGGTCGCGCGGGGACTGTCGAGTCGCGCGCTGGAAGCAGACGCCGCACAGAGTTCGCTCTGCGCGTACCTGTCAGTGATCGCGCTCTCAGGGGTCGCGCTGAATGCGTGCTTCGGTTTGTGGTGGGCCGATCCCGTGGCGGCGCTCGCGATGACGCCCATCATCGTGCGCGAAGGCTTGAAGGGGCTACGCGGCGAGGCCTGCTGCGATCACTGTGCACCGGTGTCGTGACCGAATCCGGCGATCGAGTCGCCCCGGGCTCCGATCAGAACCGCGAGCCGAGATACACGCCCCAACGCCAGTTCCGTTCGGGCCAGAGCCCACGGGCCGCGTCGATCCGTAACATGCCGTCGAGCATCGAGAGACCGACGCCGGCACCTTGCAGCGGCCGGCTCTCGTGCGTGAAATCGCCGCGGCCTCCCGCCCATCCGATGTCGTAAAAGGCGACCGGACGAAAGCCAGGCACGTGTGGCCCGGTCTCCAGCCGGCCCAGCCAGAACGCATCGCCGACACGTCCAGCACCGGCCAGACGCGCGTATTCGCCACGCACCGTTTGCATGCCGCCGATGAAGAACGCGCGTTGAATCGGCAAATCACCGGCGGCAATACCACCGGCGCCCGTCAGTGACGCATCGAATCCACCGATGTGATGCGTGGCCGTCGCGTCGAGAACGAATCGGCCGTAGCCCGCCGTCCCGACGGAATCAGAGCGGTTGGTCAGCGCTCCTTCGACTCGCGCGCGCGCGAAAAGCCGCATGCGGTCCGGATCCTCGCCGAAGGTGCGCGACAGGTCGGTACTCACGCCAAACGTCGTAAGCTTTGTGGCATCGATGTTGTCGACGAAGTTCGTGCCGCTGAACGCGTGTGCGAGCGATCCCTGCGTGTTCGGCGTCACGCCGGCGCTGCTTTGGCGTTCGGCAAAGGCGCGCCACGACAGTTTCGCACCGGTCAAGGGCCCGGGCGCGTCACGAGTGCCGCCGAGCTCCGCGCCCCAGGTGCGGTAGTAGAATCCTTCGTCGCGCGCGTACAACAGATTGGACAGCGAGGCGCTGAACGAGAGTGGTTGCCCCCAATCGTCATTCGCGACGCCGAGCCGGCGGAACACGGCGCCATTGAGCGTTTGACGACCGTTGGATCGCGAGAGGGACAGCTCGCCATTGGGCGAGTGATCGGCGGTTCCGATCCGCCCGATAGCCTGCGCGGTGTAGCCGAGGCCCAGCGATGATGTTGCGGACAGCCCAACTGACAATCCCTCGACGCGATTGTATCGAATGAGATCGGTGCCCGAATGCCACGTGGGCCACTGCGGTCCCCAACCCGGCTGTAGATCGAGGTCGAGCGCCTTGAGCATCTCGTCGCGCTCCGTGGTGCCGAACAGCTGCTCGCCATTGTCGTAGATCGAGCCCGGGAGATCGGACGAGGTGGCAAGCTTGTTCGGATCGCAGGGCAGGTGAATCGCCGTGTGGAGCGCGCCGTTGTACCGCGAGGCCGTGCCTGCGTAATACGTGCTGTCGTGTGCGCAGCCCTCGCGCCGCCGCTCGATCTGCCGAACGGCCGCGCGATTGCGTGTTGCCCGACGGAGCACACGGTTGAGTCTCGCCGTATCGGCGCCCGCCGCTCGCAGGCTGTCCGCGACGCGCTGCAAGCTATCGGCACGGCGTGAGGATACCCGAATGACGGAATCCTCGCGCGCGCGCATGGCCATCGTGTCGATCGAGCCGCCACGCCGTGGCATGTCGGTGCCGATGCTGATGCTTCCGCCGCCGACGTACAGCGTGTCGCTGTCGGCGTGCGCGCCCTGTGCACGAACGGGCATCGGCGATAGCGCGTCGGCGCCGTTCACACTGTTGTAGTCGAAAGCTTCCTGCCAGCGCACTGGAAGATGGACGAATCCGACTCGTATCTCGCCTTCCGCGACATTCAGCTTGGGCAGCCAGAAGCGCCCTTCGTACAACCCGTATTCGACGGTGACCGCGGAGAGATTCGCCTTCGCCGGGCTGAAAATGCCTTCGGTCGTCTTGGCGCCGAGCTTCTGGAGCACTCCCATCTTGAGCCGCTCGATCTCCTTGCGGGCAGCCGCCGAGACCGCCGCCGTATCGGACTTGGCCTTCGCCTCGGCTTCCTGCATCTGACGGCGCCAGTCGTCCCGGGACATTTGCCAAAGGTCGAGCTCCGTCGACATGCGGTAGGCCGCTCGTACGAGATTGCCGCCGTCGGCGTCGAACCAGAATGACCCGACGAAGGCATGCCAGTCGGGCCGGCGCGCCGTGATGCGCAGCTCCCGCAGCGCAATCGCGTGTCCGTTTGGCAGCGTGATGTTCACCGCTCCACCACTTTCGTACCGGTAGTACGCCTCGGCGCCGGTCGCGAGCGGATGAATGAACTCCTTCTCATTCACCTCCGCGTTGACGACGCCCATCCTGCTCGACGGAATCCAGAGCGATTCGCGGCCGGGGAAATAGGGAATTGGCGTCGCGGCGCTCATGTCCATGTCACCGGCGCCCATCGGTACGCCGGTACGCCGCGCAGTCGGCTCGACCCAGACGCCGGAACCGCGCGTCCAACGCACGTGTGCCGCCTGCTCGGCACGCATGAGCAGCTTGTCTGGCGCCAGGCGCACGCCCATCGCAACCGAGAAGCGAAGAAAGGTCTTGGCATCGTAGCCGCGCAGCGCCGAGTCTTGCGTCAGACGCGCGGCGCGTGCGCGATGCAGAATCACTCGGGCAGCCGAGTCGGCGAATGCCGAACGCTCGAGCTCCGGTGTGAGCGGCTGGCGCCGCGGAGCGGGCCGCGACTGCGCCGCGACGACGGCCGGGCAGACGCACAGCAGCAGGCTGGCAAGGCACTGGTGCAGCTTCATCGGGATGGGTTCCTCGTGTCTCTCACAATGGCAAGGCCGCGGCCGGTTTCGCTGATTCGAGCGTTGCAGCTGCGCTGCGTACCCGGCATTCGCCCTGGAGGTCCCTCGAAGGGGTCGCCCGCGCTAAGGCCGAGTCCTGGCCGGACCGACAGAGATACGCCACGAAAAGCTGCTGCGCCAATGCCAGCCGATGATCAGTAAGTGAGAATGAGTAAACCATGCGTCCCGTGGGCCAAACCCTTCGCCGTTCGGCGTCGCGATCGGACTACGGAAATGCGTCGAGTCGCCATGTATCTGGGGCGACGAGAGCACCAGGGATGTGGTGCCGGACGAGGTCGACTGCGGCTCGAGGGAGATTGCTTCGCGCGTGTCGAGGTTGACCAATGCGGCCCGTGTGAACGAGAGTCCCTGGTCCCCGGGGCTGTCGACGATCGAACGTGAGAGGGCCGACGTCCGGACGTCGGCGAACACGTCAGCGTCCCGTCGCCCGACGGTCAGGACCGTTACACGATCGCCTTCGCCGACGGCCATCGCTCCAGTCCGCGCCGGCACCTCGGCGATGGTGTGCGCGTCCCACGCGGCGCCGCGTCCCTGAAGAACGAGCGAATCGACCACGTGCGCTACCACGGCCGCGTGCTGCGCCGAGTCGAGCTCGATGTCGAATTGCGTCGCACCGATCGGCATGGACGGAGCGGGACGCCGCCACTGCCACGGCGATTCGAGGGACGGCGGCGGCGCCGCGAGCACGATCCTTCGCCCGCTGAGCGGCATCACGAGACTGTCGCCTCCGTGGAACATGAACACGAGCGATTCGTCGGATACCGACACGAGTTGCTCGGCCCCAGTGGTGTTCGCCTGAACGGTGATCGAGAAAGGGTGCGCGTAGTCGCGAAACGTCGCCGTCATCACCGATGCGGATGCGCCCACCGGTCGCGAAGGCTCAGAGTCGATGGCGGTGACATCGAGATCGGGGACACCGATGTGGCACACGAGACCGGCGACCGCCACTGCGGTCGCACAACTGCGCCACGCACGACTGGCGTCGCGCCGTTGATACAGCCCGACCAAAACCGCCACGGAGCCACCGAATCCCACGACGACCAGCGATCGCGTGAGCAGATTCGACTCGTTGATCGATATCGCCCCCCACGCAGCAGCCGCGATCACCGCGCCGATCGGAACGAGGACTACCGTGAAAAGAAAGGCGCGCAACGAACGTGAGATCGCCGCCACGGTCATCGCGGCAAGGAGCCAGGCGGCGTACGTGAGCGCGGACCGCAGCAGATAATAGCCGAGGTGGTCGCCGGACAATCCGCGCGCGTGCAGTGCGGCATATTGGCCCACTACCGGCGGCGTTAGCACGGCGACGACGATCACCAGCCACTTTGCGGCGAGCACGGCGAACGGTGCGAGCGGTTTGGATGTCCAGTACGCACCGGGGCGCGTGGGAGAGTCAGCAAGTACGAATGAGGCCGCGATGACTATTCCATAAAGCACGATCAGGTAGATCGACGAGCCGGCGAGAAATTCCGAGTCCGGACGCCATGCGCGCGCGTTGAGCGTCACGAGCATGACGACCGCCCAGTAGCCGGCGAGCGACCCTGCGGAATCGCGCACGTCCTTCGCGGCGACGTGAGCGACTTGACGAGCCGCGTTCATGGCGCCTTCACCTCGACCCTTACAGGGTGGAGGGAACGGAGATGCCAGGCGACAAGCACGATGCGAGCGGAACCGAAGATGTCTCCAACGGTCTGCTGCGTGTCGGCGATCGACAGTCGGTATCGTCGAATGGTTTGCCTGATCTCTGGTCCGGAGAGCAACAAGTATGTGCTCCACTGCGTCTCTTCGTGGTTGAACACCGACGTTCCGGGCACCGCCGCGCCGATCAGCGCGAGCGCGGGATGGACGGGCGGGCGTGGTTCGCCTGAAGGCAGCGGAAGCGCCGACGTGTTGTCCGTTCTAACCGATGTTTCCGAGATCTCGACGGCGGGACGCTGATAGTCGCGCGAGATCGATCGAATTCGATAGCGCGAGCCCTCCGCGGTCAGCTGCGCGCCGTTGCGCGCCGGCATGGTCCCCGCGACGTGCGGCACGAACTCCGCGACCCACCCGCTGATCGTAACGGACTCGAACCCCCCGGCCGCGCCGATCGCGGAGCCTTGTTTGGGGAATACATATAATACAACGCTTTCCAAGCGGGGTTGCAACGGGAGATCGTCCATCCAGTGCGCGCCGGCAATGTCGCGTGGCGGCGGCGCCCACAGTCTGATCGAGCGATCGAGCCGGGCGGGTAGTGTCTTGCCGTTGCGCAGGTGAATGACCGCAGTGGCCTGGTACAACACCCGTACCGCATCCCCGGTAGTGTCGGGGATGAGCGTGCCGGCGAGCGACGATGCGTTCTTCCATGACAGGGTATCGTTCACCCGTGCGGTGAGCGGCAGCAGCATGCCTACCGCGCCGACGTGTTCCGACACGCTCGGCGTCGCGGGTGAGAGCTCGAAGGCAACGCTGATCGCGGCGACGCAGAGCACCGCGGCGACGCTCGTGCCTCGCCGTGCGGCGCGCGTCCGGTAAGCGAAAACCGACACCCCGCACGCCGCAGCGACCGCGACCATCATGAGCACCGGGCCGCGCCAATGGGAGTGTTCGCTCACGTTGGCGAACGCCCCTTCCATCACGACCATGCATGCCAGGTTGCAAGCGACGAGCGCAACCGCAAACGTGGACAGCGTCGCGGTGACGGCCGCCAAGAGTACCGCCATAATGAGTATTTCTATGTACGCTGCGGCGGCGACGGCGAGCATCACCGGGAGCCTGCCGGCGGACACGCCAGCGGCGTGGAGGCCGATTGCCTCCCCGGCAACCGGAAGCGCGACCAGTGCGAGCAGGATGAACGCGCTCTTGGCGCCGAGCATCGCGGCGGGGGAGATGGGGCGCGACTTCCACAGCGCGTCGGCGCGCGCGGGGGAATCGGCTTGGACCACGACTGCCGCGACCAGCACTCCGACGACGATCACGGCGAGCATCCCCGCCATCCCGCGCGCCTCGCCCGTCGGCATTGCGCCGTTCACCGACGCGATCGCGACGACGATCATGTACACGGCGATCGGCCAGCGCTGCTCGCGGAGATCCTTGGCGAGGATGTGCCGCACCTGTGTCGCGCGCGTCATTCCGGCACGCTCTGGTGCGGACGCCGCGCGAGTGCGACGAACGTCTCGCGGAGCGACGCCGGACGCACCGTCACGTTGGTTGCGCGCGGCAGCACAGGCGCCACCACGCGGTTCAGTACGTCGTCGCCTTCGTGCGCCACGACAAATTCGACGCGCGACGCGGCGTGGTCCAGAGACAGCCAACTGTCGGGAATCGTCACGCCGCCAAGCGGCTCGTCGGTCGTCAACTCGACGTGCTTGTAGCACTGCCGCAGCACGTCCATCGGCTCCGACAGACGCATGACGCCCCGGTCGAGAAAGCCAACCCAGTCGGCCAGCAGCTCGAGCTCGCCGATGTCGTGCGAACAGAGGAGCACCGTCCATCCTTCGCTGCCGGCCGATTCGAGGAGGCCGCGTACGAGCTCGTCCTTCACGAGCGCATCCATGCCCGTGAACGGTTCGTCCATGATCAGGAGCTGCGGGCGCGGCGCGAGCGCGCAGAGCAGGGCCGCTTTCATGTATTCGCCGCGCGAAAGCTGGCGAATCTTCTGCGACGGGTCGAGCTCGAAACGTTCGCGCAAGTGGTCGGCGAGCTGCGCGTCCCACGTGTCGTAGAGCGGCGCGAGGTATGCCTCCAACTGCTCGAGCCGCATCCATCCCGGAAGCAACTGCCCCTCGCCGATGTAGCCGATCGTCGCCCGGTCGGCCGTCGCGAGCTTGGTGCTCGGCTTGCCCATCACCGTGGCGGCGCCGTGGCGCGCACGCCGAAGCCCACTGAGGATCTGCAGCAGCGTCGACTTGCCGGCCCCGTTCGGGCCGATCAGGGCATACAGCGCACCGCGCGGAACGGAGAACGTCACGTCGCGCAACACGGCGACACGACCATAGTAGTATGAAAGATGGCTGACGTCGACGATGGTGTCGGTCATGAATGGTCCCCGAAGAGCTGCGCCCACCGCGCGGCGATGGCGTTGTCGACGTCCGACTTGGAGAGCCCGAGCCGCTTCGCCTCGACGATGAGCTGTTCGACTTCGTTGGAGAGGAGCTGCTTCCGCTCGCCCGCCGACGCGCGGCGACGGGTAGTGACGGTCGTTCCGATCCCCGGCCGCACCTCGATGATCCCGTCGCGCACCAGCTCGGCGACCACCTTCTGAGCCGTGTTCGGATTGATCTTGAGCGCCTGACTCAGCTCACGCACGGACGGGAAGGAGTCCCCCGCCTTGAGCTCGCCCGAGACGACGGCCTTCGTCGCCGCGTACACGATCTGGCGGTACGGCGACTCGCCGGGCTTGAGGGTGATCGCGAACGGAAGCATGGTGTACTATGCACACTAGTACACGTAGTGTCAAGAGCGGATCACGAGCCGCCGGGGGATAGGAAGTTCTACCTCGTATCAACGCGGCGGCTCAGTCCGCGCGCAGCGAGACCGCCGGATCGACGCGCGTTGCCCGACGCGCCGGCACGAAGCTGCCAAGAAGCCCCGTCACGAACAGCGCCCCAGCGGCCGCGGCGAGCACCAATGGGTTCGTCGACCCTGTGTCGTAGAGCATCGAGGCGACCAGCGGCCCGAGCGCTATCGTCAGCCCAATGCCAATGGCGATCCCCACGATGAGCGGCATCATGCCCTGCGCCAGCACCAGCCGAACGAGCTGGTGCCGGCGCGCGCCGAGGGCGATGCGAATGCCCATTTCGTGCACGCGCTGGTCCACGGCGTACGCCACCACGCTGTACGCCCCAACAGAAGCGACGATGAGCGCGAGCGCGCCAAAGAGCGAAAAGAGCGTGACGCCGAGACGCCACGGGCGGAGTTCCGGCTCGACTGCGCGAGACATCGACATGACGTAGGGTGGCTCGGCGGATGGGAACTCGCGCGCGAGCTCGCGCCGCAGGGCGCCGATCGCGCGCTCGGTGCCGCCGGGCGCGGCGCGCACCACGATGAACGACGGCCGCGCCAGGTATCCGCTGGACTGTGCCATTGGCGCGAAGACTTCCACCCTCGCGTCCTCGACGATTGTCTCGAGATGCGCGTCGTGGGTGATGCCGATGACAGTCGCGCAAGCGCGAGTGACTTCCGCCAACCGGAGGCACTGCCCGAGCGCGTCACCGGCCGGCCAGTACGTGCGCGCAGTCGTCTCGTTCACGACCACGACGGGCGCGGCGCCTGTTCGATCGGATTCGCTGAAGAATCGGCCGCGCACGAGCTTCACACCAGTTGCCGCCGCATACGACGGCTCGACGGCGATGAGCGCCGGATCCCGGCCATTCAGCTCGGGCGGCCGGGACCCATCCGAGCGAAACATGCTCGTCATGCCGAACCCGTTCATCGGCGGAGCGCTGGCGAGCGTGGTGGACGCGACATCCGGATCAACGCGGAGACGCGTGGCCACCATCGCCAACCCGCTCGCAAGCTCGGCGGCGTGCTCGCTGCTGAAGATTTCGAGGTAGCGTTCTTCCGGGTCGCGGAACCGCACGGTGCCGTAGGCAACGCGATTGATATCGTAGCCCACGTCGATGGCATGCACGGCGCGGAGGCTGTGCACGAACAATCCCGCGCCCGCGAGGAGCACGACGGACAACGCCGCTTGGCTCACGACGAGACCGGTCCGCAGCAGCGAACGGTGTGCACCGCCCTCGCGCGAGCCGCTCTTGAGCGACGCGCTCAGATCGGTGCGGCTGGCGCGCCATGCGGGAGCGATGCCCGCGATCACGCCCGTGACTAGCGCGGTACTCACGGACGCGAGAACGACGCGCCAGGTGATCGCGCTGGTAGCCCAATGAACCGACGGCAGTATCATGGCGCGGAGCAGGGTGCCACCCCACGCGGCGACGGCGATCGCGACGATCGAGGCGGCAAGTGCGAGCAGCGTGCTCTCGATGAGGAGTTGACGCACCAGTCGCGCGCGCGGGCTGCCGAGGGAGAGCCGAACCGCTACCTCCCGCCGCCGCCGCACGCCACGCAGCAGGAGAAGATTCGCCACGTTCGCGCAGGCGATCAGCAGGACGATGAACGTGACGCCGAAGAGACGCGACGTGATTGCGCGCTCGACCGCAGGCGTTACCGAAGGCCCAAGGGTCTCGAGCACGGGGCCGGCGAGTACCGTTCCCATCGTGTCGGGGGAGAACGTCACGTTTTCCCGTTCGCCGCGGTGCCACGCAGCGGTAGCCACGGCGACGACGCTCCCCGGCGCCACGCCCGGACGCGGGCGAGCGATCGCGCGCACGAACGAACCGGATCGCCATTCACGATACCACGGCGTCCCGCCGATCGTTGGACCCGGTCTCATCGCGATCGGCAGCCAAACGTCCGTGCGGTCCAGATCGGGCCCGTTGAACGCGGGAGCGGCCACGCCGATGATCGTGTACCGGGCCAGTGCGACCTCGAACTGTTTGCCAAGAACCGCCGAGTCGCCCCCGAAGACACGCTGCCACATCCCGTGGCTGATCACGGCTACCGGGGTCCCCGCACCCATTTGGTTCTCCGCCTCCCTGAACGCGCGGCCGTACGACACTCCGGCGCCGAGCACGGGGAAGTAGTTGGACGTGGCGTAGACGACGCGGAGCGTCTGCGTCGCTTCGCCAATGCGGACGAACGCCGAATCTGGCGGCGTGTACGCCGCGAGCGTAGCGCGACCGTTGAGGGCCGCGGCGATCTCGGTGTACGCTGCAAACTCGAGCTCCGGCTGGATGGTGGTGACTCTCCCGATCGTGTGATTGGTGCGGACATACAAGCGAACGAGACTCGCGGGCTCGGACACGCCGGCCGGCGGCCGGAGGAACAACTCATCGGCTACGGCGAACGTTGCCGCGTTTGCGCCGATGCCGAGCGCGAGCAGCACGATGACCGTGCAGGCGATTCCCGGTGAGCGACGGAGTGCCCGCAGGCTGAACGCCACGTCGTGCCGTAGCGCCTCCCAGCGGCTGGCGCGCTCGGCGCGGTCGTGCCGGTGCTGCGCGACGTCGATCAGTTGGCGACGCGAGTCGGCGATGTTACCGAACTCGCGCTCGGCCAGCGCGCGTGCCGTGTCGGGATCGTGTCCGCAGGCGACCAAGTCGTTCGACCGGCTCTCGAGGTGAAACTGGATCTCAGCGTCGACGTCGCGCTCCACGCCCCGACGAGTGGCGATATGGAGCAGGCGCCGCAGTCCCGTCCAGGCGGCGCTCACGAGATCGCTCCTCTCGGCATACCGAGGAGGCGAATGAGCGTTTCAGAATACGTGGTGAGTCGCTCGACTTCGGTCTTGAGCTGACGGCGGCCGGCGGTGGTCAGACGATAGAATTTCGCACGCCGGTTGTTCTCGGACTGTCCCCACTCGCTCTCCACCCAGCCTTTGTCTTCGAGGCGGTGCAGGGCGAGGTACAGGGCCCGGTCCTCGACGGCGAGCGCATCGTCGCTCGAATCCTTGATCCATCGCGCAATGGCGTAGCCATGTCGCGGCCCCCAGGTGAGGGTCTTGAGCACGAGCGCGTCGAGTGTGCCGGGCAGCAGGGAAACGTCGGACGGCATGGTGGCTCCACGGAGTAACTCCGGGGAGTATCGTCTCTATCTTCTTGCCTGTCAAGCGCGGAATGGGAGGCGGGCAACTCCGCTGGACGCCGCAGGCGTACTGTCGTCGATCTCTAATGGCGTGCGCGGAGCATCATCAGCCGAATCGCCGTACGGCGGCGTTGGGTCAGCGCCGGAGATCTCATCGGCGGATGTCCTCGGGGCCGGTGGTCTCGGAGATGAAGCTGAAGTCGGCCTGCGAGACGGGCAGGTGGACGCACGGAAGCACTGACTCGATTGCCTCGCGATGCGGCTCGTATCGAGGCGGCAACATGAGCCGTTCGCCGAGCGCCTCCACTGGCTCGTCGATGGCGAAACCCGGCGGGATCGTCGCCAGCTCGAAGAGAATGCCATCGGGCTCCCGGAAGTACACCGAGTGGAAGTAGTTTCGGTCGATCACCGGTGTGGGCTGCAGGTGCGTCTGCAACACGCGCTCGCGCATCGCCAATTGCGCCTCGTCGTCTTCCACGGCGAACGCCACGTGGTGCACGGTGCCGGCGCCGCTGGAGCCGCGTCCAAAGTCTCCGATTTCGCGGATGTCTACGAGCGCGCCCGGCCCAGCGTCGCCGATCGCATAACGTCTGGTCGTGCCGTGCTCACTGACGGCGTGGAAGCCGAGCGTGTCGACGAGCACTCGCTCTGTGGGCTCTGTTTGGTCCACCCACAGGGTGACGCCATGAAAGCCGTGAATGGCGTGATCCTCTGTGATCCCTGGCGCGCCGCCCCAAGCCGGGCGTGCCTCGGTTCCCGCATGCGCGACGATCTCGAGCAGCAATCCGTCATGGTCCTTGAACGCGAGGACCTGCTCCGCGTCCGCACCAGACCCGCGATGCGTCGGGGCCTCGAAGGAGACATTGTACCGCCGCAGCCGTTCGACCCAGAAGTCGATCGCGCTCGGGAGCACGGCAAACGACGTGACAGCCAACTGCCCGCTGCCTTGGCGTCCGCGCCGCGCGGCCGGCCACGGGAAGAAGGTCATGATGCTCCCGGGCGTCCCGACCTCGTCCCCAAAATAGAAGTGATACGTCTGTGGGTCGTCGAAGTTGACGGTCCGCTTCACCAAGCGCAGTCCAAGCAGCCCGGCATAGAAGTCGAGGTTGCGCTGTGGATCGCTGGCGATCGCGGTTACGTGGTGGAGGCCGAGTACGTTCGACATCGCATGTCCGGCAGGAATGATCGTTTCTAGCGACGGATTCCATGTGAGGGTGCACGAAGCACACCGGGCTACCACCTGAGTTCGTTTGGAACCCTCCGACTGGCTGCAACGGGACCCAACGGTATCGCTCCGCCATTCGTTTCTCTACGAACCCGTTTTACTCTACGAACCCGCCTCGGAGCTTGTGGATGTCCGCCTCACCCCGCGCAATCGCGGTTGCCCTCGCGCTCTTCTCCTTCGTCGGCACTTCGGCATTCGCTCAGTCGGGCGACGGGACGGTGAAGGGACGGATCTCCGCCTCCAGTGGTGAGCCGGTTGCCAGCGCGACCGTCAGTCTGGTGGAGTTGAATCGTGCGACGACCAGCGACAGCTCCGGCGCGTTCCAGCTCGGCGCCACGCCGGCCGGGCGATACACCATTTCCGTGCGCCGCCTGGGGTTCGTGGCAAAGGCAATGACGATCACGGTGACGGCCGGCGCTCCAACCGTCGTCGCCCTCACGCTCGAAATCGGCGTCCAGCGGATTGAACCGGTGAACGTCACGGCCACACGCGCGCCGACCCTGGCGATCTCGTCGCCACTGTCCACGAGCGTGCTGACGGGGGATCAGGTTGATCGCGAAGGTGGAGTCTCGCTCGCACATTCGGTTGCCAATCTCCCCGGCGTTCGCAACGTGAGTACGGGACAGCAAATCGGAAAGCCGATGATCCGCGGACTCTTTGGTCCACGCATTCTCGTGCTCGCGGACGGCAGTCGGCTCGAAGACTATTCGTGGAGCGACGAAGACGGTCCCTCGATCGACGCGCGGATTGCTCAGCGCATCGAGGTGATCCGTGGTCCGGCAAGTGTGCTGTATGGATCCGACGCGTTGTCCGGTGTCGTGAACGTCGTTCCGGCCGACGTTCCATTCAGCGCTGATGGAGCGAAAGCGCGGCGCGAGGCCGTCGAGGCATATGGCGCGAGCAGTAACGCCGAGCTTGGCGGAGCCGCGATGGCGGAAGGCTCGCAGGCCAACTACGGGTGGCGCGCCATGGGAACTGGCCGCTTTGCTCAGAACTATCAGACTCCCGACGGCGCCGTTCCAAACTCGAGCTTCTGGGCGTTCAACGGGGAAGGGGCGTTCGGCATTCGCGGCGATCACGACAATACCGTGTTCCGCGGTGCGCATTACGGCGGCGAGTTCCATCTGCTCGAGCCCACAGGTCCGGAGGTCGGCGACCCGAACGGCGGCCCCGTGCGCCAGGTGATGGATGACCGGCTCCAAGCAACCAACAATCATCTCTTCGGCGGCCTGCGCCTGGAGACCAAGGCCCAATTTCAGCGGCATTCGCTCGCAGAGGTTTCCGACGATTGTGTTCCCGCTCCTGGTCAGACCACGTGCACCAAGGTCAAGGACCAGCAGGCGTTCGGTCTTGTCTTGAACACCGGGACGCTCGACGTGCTCGCGCACCATGCGGTTGGTGACGTGCTGACAGGCACGATCGGCGTGTCGGGCACGGCCCAGGCCAGCAGCTCGTCAGGGCCGATCTTCCTCGTCCCGAGCGCGACGATCAACTCGGCGGCGGCGTTCGCGTTCGAGCAACTCGCGGCTGGACCGGTCACGTTCGTCGGCGGTGTGCGCGGCGATACGCGTCACCTGTCGTCAGATGCTCAAGCGGAGATCAGCCGCCCCGCCGACAGTCGCTCGTGGTCTGCGACGAGCGCGGACGGCGGGGTGGTGTACCACCCAATCGCCGGGCTTGCGGTGGTCGCGAACTATGGAACCGGCTGGCGCGCGCCTACACTGTTCGATCTCTATGCCAATGGGCCGAATCTCGCCGAGGCGCGCTTCGAGATCGGTGATCCCACGCTGACGACGGAGCGGTCGAAGAACCTCGATGGCGGGATCCGCTGGGAAAGTGATCGCGTGCACGCGGACGTTGACGTGTACCAGAACACGGTGGACAACTTCATCTTCACCACGCCAACGGCCGATATGCAGAGTGGCTTGCGCGTGTTCCGCCATCTGCAAACGGACGCGCGGCTCACCGGCGCCGAGGCGTCGATTCAGGTGCGAGTGACGGATCGTCTCACGCTTCGTGGCAGCCACGACTTTGTGAATGGCGACGATCGCCGCGCGGGGACGCCGCTGCCGCTCATCCCGCCGCCACGTACGATTCTCGGTGCCGCAGTGGGCATGGGACAGTTCGGCGCATGGCAGAACATCTCGTTGGGCAGCGATGTCGAGATCAATCAGACGCAGACGCGGCTCAGCCCGAATGACTTTCCGACGAACGGGTATACGCTGCTCAACTTCGACCTGTCTGCCCAGCGGTCGGTGCATGGCCGGCCGCTGCGGCTCGATCTGGATGTGCGGAACGCGCTCAACACGTCGTACAAGGATTATCTGAGCCGTTTCAAAGAATTTGCATCGGCTCCGGGCGCGAGCGTCATCCTGAAGGCGTCGGCGGGGGCCTGGTAGTCACCAGCGCCCCTTCAGCGTCCCATCAGCGAGCGCTCCACTCGGACTCCTGCCGCACGACGTGAATCCCGTGCCGCTCTAGTGCCGGGAAGACATCCTCGTACGCGACGTCGAGCGGTGTGTGTAGCCCAGGTGCGCGCAACGCTCCGTCGAGCAGGAGCCGGGCGCCGAGCGCGAGCGTGAATCCCACGGTCCGCTGCATCGAGGTGAATCCGGTGGCGAGGTCCCGGACGTCCACCAGATCGTAGACGATTCGCACGCCTCTGCCCGAGCGCGTGCCGCGCACGTCGACGCGAATGAACGTCATGTCCTGTTCGCCATCGGCGTACTGGAACTGTGGCTGCGACGTGAGCAGCGACGTCGTGAACGCCGCTGGTGAGACCTGGACGTCACCCACGGCAACCGGGGCTCGGTCGAGGAACCCGCTCTTCACCATCACGTTCCAGAACGCGCAATGGCCCGGAAGCCGCCCGGTGTAGCGCGCCATCTCGCACACGGAGCCGCGCAGGCCGAACAACTCGGCGTAGTGCACGGCGTCGCCGTTGGGGTAGCACTCGAGCGGCGCCCCGATGGCCTCCACGTGGAGCATGTGGTAGCGATCGGGCTCGAACAACGTCGTCGGGTCGATCTCCACCGCGTTGCCCCCGGCAATGATCCGCGCCGGCCGCCGATAGGACCGCATCACGCCTGCCGGCGACCATGAGAATTTGTACATGAGCGGATTGTTCCGCGCGTTCGGCGCGGGAATGCCGGCGCCGTAGGCGTGGAATTCGTGCACGTCGTCCAGCTCGCGTAGCGCCGTGGCACCAAGGATGAGGTCGAGTCCGGGGTCGAGTCCGAACTCGGTGAGTATGACGACCCCCTTGTCCCTGGCCATGCGATCGGTGTCGGCGATCTCGCGTTCGGTGGCGTCGATCACCCGTGCGTCCTGCTCCTGCGGATCGCGATAGTACATGCTGCTCACGAGACCCACGCCGCACTGCGCCGCGAGCCGCCCCATCCGGAGCGCGAACGGCCCGGGGAGTGCCTCCACGACGACGTCAGCTTCGCGCATGAGCATTGCGACACGCGCTTCGTCGCCCGCGTCGAGCTGCTCGGCGCGCACGCGCGCCTGTGAATAGCGTTCGACGTACGCCGTGACGCCGGGATCGCCGTCGGCCACGACGACGTGCGTCGTCTGGTCAGCGGTCACCAGGTCGTGCAGGGCAGCTCTGCCCTGCGCGCCGAGTCCGAGGAGCAATACGCGGCGGGTCATGTGGGCTCGATCTCGCGTTCTACCGACATTCGTACCTCAGTATGCGGCCATTCGGGAGTCGCACGGGGACAGGTGCGACGTGAAGATGTTGCGGCGTTGAAGATCGATGTGATGCGCGGAAAGCGCCACCTCGGCGCCACCGGGTTGTTCATCGCGGAACGCACCGTCCAGAAGTGGCAACCATTGCCGACGTGGGGCTACTTTATGAGGGTCTGCCACGTTTGACCCCGCCTATCCTTTGCCCCTCCATACCGTGCTCATCACCGGTTTGTCGCCCGCGCAACGAGCCATAGCTGCCAGGCTCTCGCTGTTCATGATCGTTGGTGGCGCAATTGCCGCGGGGGCTCAGGGGCCGCGCGTCCAGCTCAGCCGCCGCGCGCCGTTGGCCGCCCATGCGACAGTGGTCGACAGCGTCCGAGCGATCGCGGCGCCAAAGACGCCATTTCCGTCGGAGGCATCCAGCGCGGGAACGACGCGCTTCTCATTCATTGCCTACGGGGACACGCGGGGCCGATTCGACGGCACCATGCTGCAGCACGAGCATCTGATGGTGGTCAACTCGATGCTGAAGACCATCGCGGCGCGTGCGAACGGGCCCGATCCGATCCGCTTTGTCCTCTCGAGTGGCGACGCGGTCGTCGATGGCCGGAGCGCACAGCAATGGAATGTGAGTTTTGTCGACGTCGTTGAGCGGCTGACGACGCAGGGAAACATTCCGGTCTTCGCGGCGGCGGGCAACCACGATGTGGCACACACCAACGACCTCACCTCGCCGGGCCGCCGTCAAGGGATTGGGCATTATTTCGCGGCGTATCAGAACCTGATACCGCCCGAGGGCTCGCCGCGACGGCTCACGGGATATCCCACCTATGCGGTGGGTTACGGCAATACGTTCGTGCTGGTGATGGACACCAACGTTCCCGGCGACTCGACGCAGTACGAGTGGGTGAGCGGGCAACTCGCGGGCCTCGACCGGTCGCGGTACCGCCATGTCGTCGTCGTGGCGCACCATCCAGCGTTCTCCTCTGGTGACCACGGTGCCGCAGTCGTCGAGCCGCAGGCAGCCATCATGCGCGCGCGCTACATGCCGCTGTTCCGCCGGTTTCACGTCAATCTGGTGCTCGCCGGACACGAGCATTTCTTCGATCACTGGGTCGAGCGGTACAAGGATGCGAAGGGACAGGCGTACCGGCTGGACCAGATCGTGAGCGGTGGCGGCGGCGCGCCCCCCTACGGCTATCGCGGCGAGCCGGATCTCCGGGCCTACATCCGGAGCGGCGCCGCAGAATCAGTTGCCATCGAACACCTGGTGCGCCCCGCGATGGAGCCATGGGAGAACCCGTACCACTACCTGGTGGTGCACGTGGACGGCGATCACATGCGGGTTGAATTCATTGGGATCGATGCCGGGGTCGATTTCAAACCGTATCGAAGCCGGACGGCGGATATCGATCCGTAGTGGCAATCGAGACACGAGACACGAGACACGGGACACGGGACACGAGACACGAGACACGAGACACGGGACACGAGAAACTCACAACGCACAACTCACAACTGGAAACTCGAAACTCGCCGACCGGTGGGCCGACCGCTACGGAGCAGCCAGCGACATCCAGCCGGTCATCGACCCGGAACCCAATCCGCGGCCGGCCGCGGACCCGTCGCAATCGTTCTCGCCGCCAGTACCGCCAATTCCCAACCCCTGCCCAATCGCCATTAACCGGCGATCCTCCCCCGCGAGCCAGATAGCCGGTTACGCGCCCGAGCGCGCATGCGTACGCGCGCCGCGTGACCGGGCGCCAACGCCCCCGTCGCGCCGTTCCGCTGACTGGTTCGCCGTTCCGGTGACCTGTCCGGCCGTTCCGATGATGCGGCAAGCCATTTCGACAACTGCAGTAATCATTTCCAAGGCCGGAGGCTGGCCGCACATGCCGGCCTTGTCCTTTCCGCGCCTCCGGTAGTCAACCACTTACTCAGGCTCTGTTCCACCAGCAAATCGCGCGGCTCGCGCCAAGGGCCGCCCGGCGCGTGCTCGTCGGCAACACCGCGGAACTGGCGGCCAGTCATTCCTGCCTCGACTCTACACAGAGTCGAGGCCGCACTGGACGCGCGTCTCCGGCGTGTCAGCGCTGGAGCCCGGCCCGGCGCTCGCGCGACTGCTTGATCAGCTCGACGGTCTCCTGCCCGAACGCCTCGTCCGCCGCGAGATCGACGGGCGACTCGGACGGCAAGTCGTCGCTTCCGGCGGCGCGGAGCATGGACTCGCGGTGCTCCTGGAGCTGCACCTTGAGGATCGTGCGCACGACCTCCCGGATCAGCCGGCCGTGGGCGGCCGGGTCAGGCGAGCGGAGCGCGGCGAGCGTTGCCGCTCGCGCCTGCGCGGGCAAGGCTGCATAGAGCTGAAGTGCATTCGCGAGGATCTGCTCAGCGGGGGCTTGGTCTTCCTCTGCCAGTTCGCGTACGTCGATGTTGTTCGGCGCCGCCATTGAATCCCTCCTGCAGGAGCTTCAGAAGATAGCCCGCAACGGCGATCGGACGCCACGCGGAACCTTCACCCGCCGATTCCCTGTCAGTATACCACCTGGGACAGCCTGAAACCAACGCGGGGCGTCACCGCCAGAATTCGCTGAGCTGCCCCCCTAGCGCTCTGCCTTGGTCGTACCCGGCTCGCGCTGCCGGCGGACGCGTCGACGGATTCATCACATTGTCGCCAAACGCGTCGCGGGAGTTGCTATCCGGGAAGATCGTCTCGACTCTGCTGCCGCCCGCGCGTAATTCATCGACCTGCGCTCCGAGATGGATGCCCCACTCCAGCGGCGCCCGTGACCTGCCGCCGAATGGTGACAGCACCAGCACCCGCCCGTATCCGGCTGCCAGATCGGCATTCTCGACGGATCGGTAGCCACCGTCTATGTATCGGTTGTCGCCGATACTGTGGGGAGCGACACCGAAGCCATTGGCACAACTGGCGGCTACGGCGTCCACCAGGTCGACTCCGCTGTGGCGGTCGAACACGACCGGTTCACCGGTATGGGCATCGACAGCCACGATGAGCATCGGTCGCTGCGGCCAGTGCTCACTGGGCAGCCGACCGGCGACCGTGGCGCGCCACTGCGCTTGCGAAGAGCTGCCCGACGCCGCATCCCATTCGAGCGCCGCCGCACCCATTCTGCGGCGCATGTCGGCGGCATCCACCGCGGCGCCGAAGATTGCGCCCGTCCTCTCCATATGGTCCGCCACCGGCCTATTCAGAACGCGTCCACGGTCGGATCCGACCGGACCAGTCCCTGGCGGGGGCGCAGCGGCAAGGATGTCGGCAAGCAGTTTGGCCGGGGTCGCGCCAGTTATCTGGGCCGCAACCGTCGATCCGGCCGACGTCCCGATGATCAGATCGGCCTCGGTCACGTCCAACCCGGCATCGAACAGGCCGGCGATGACGCCGATCTCCCACGCGTTACCTGCCGATCCGCCACCACCAAGGACCAACGCTCGCTCACGACCAGGCATTCTATGCAACCTCCACACACCCACATCTATGATGAGCCCGCGAACCGGCATGCTCGCATACTAAGCGGTCCTTGCCGGCAGCGGCCCTCGTGCACATGCTCCCTGAATGGCCCAGATCCAGCATGAACACCTGACGCAGACCGTTGACATCGAGACGCCCGAACTGGTCGTGGTGTCGTACACCATAGCCGGCATCGGTTCTCGCGTGTACGCGGGCCTGATCGATCTCGTGATCTGCATGGTGACGTTGCTGGCGATCGTGATTGCGTCGGCAGCCCTCAGTCCAAAAGAAGCTCTGGTCCGATTGAACGACGGTTCCGGGCCCTCGACAGCATGGGCGATGGCCGTGATCATCCTTGTCCAGTTCGTGCTGTTGTGGGGCTACTACCTGTTGTTCGAAGGACTGCGCGACGGACAGACTCCCGGCAAGCGGATACTCGGGCTCCGCACGGTACGAGACGGCGGGTACTCCGTTGGATTCGCGGCGTCGGCGGTCCGCAATCTCATGCGCATCATCGATCTGCAACCGGCGTTCTGTTATGCCGTCGGAATCACGAGCATGGCGTTGTCCAAGTCGGGCAAGCGCCTTGGAGATATCGTGGCGGGCACGCTCGTCGTCCGGGAAGCAATGGTGCGGAAGCCCGCTCGTGTTACCACGCGTGGCAGCTCTGCTGCCGCACTACCCGCAACGGTACTCGCACAGCTCACCGACGACGAGTACGATCTGCTCGTTCGGTGGGCGGACCGCCGGAGTGCGCTCGAGCCCGAACGCCGGCGGCAGCTCACCGTGCAGGTGGCGAAACGCCTGGCCCGCGCCCTGCCGGAGTTGCAGTCGTCGAGCGAGGGCGCGCGGCTCTTGCACTTGCTCGCGTCGGAGCGCACGGCTCGCGAGCACGGTGCCGCGGCTCGCGGGGCTACGGGCGCAACGCGCGAACGGTACGCCATTGTCGCGACCAGCTCGCCGCGGTGGACTGAGTTCGCGGCCACGCTTGCCAGGGCGCAGCATGGCGGATTGAAGTCGCTCGGTGAAAGCGGCGTTCGATCGTTCGTCGCCGAGTATCGGGCCCTATCCGTAGACCTCGCGCGGCTTCGCACCGCCGCGCGCGGCGCGCCGAGCGACGACCTGTTCTATCTGGGCCGGCTGGTGGCTGGTGCACACAATCTCTTATATCGGGATCGCCGGAGTGGCTGGCGCGAGATTCTCCGCTTTATTGCGATCGACGTGCCGACCGAGGTTCGACGGTCGTACGCGCCGATCGTGCTCGCGGCAGCGTTCCTGTTCGTGCCGGCAGGCATATCGTACGTCGCCGTCGTTCGCGATCCCGTCGTGGCGGCGATCTTCATTCCCACGACCATGCTGGATCGCGCCGAGGCCGGCGTTGTGCGCGCAAAGAGCGGCGACGGCTACATCCCCGATCCCGAAGTGTTCCGGCCCGTGATGGCCAGCAGCATCATCGCGAACAATGTCCAGGTCACGATCGCGACGTTCGCCTTCGGGGTGACGGCCGGCATCGGGACGCTGCTCTTACTGTTGCTGAACGGCATTTCGCTCGGCGGCGTGTTCGGGCTGTACGCGTCGAAGAGAATTCTGTCGCTGCTCGTGGCATTCGTCGCTCCGCACGGGGTGCTGGAGCTCTCGGCAATCTGCATCGGCGCGGGGGGAGGGCTCTTGATCGCGGGTGCGCTGTTGCTGCCCGGCGATCGCACCCGCCGTCGAGCACTCGCCGAGAACAGTCAACGTGCCATGCGTCTCATGGCTTGCGCGACATTCCTGCTCGTCTTCGCGGGATCGCTCGAGGGAATGGTCTCGCCCATTCCGTACTGGCCCGTGTCGCTCAAACTCCTGGTCTCGGCCGCGACACTGGTGTTGCTCGTGGCCTATCTGCGCGGTGGCGCAGGATCACAGAAGCCCGCGGGCCTTGATCTCGAGGTATCGGTTGACGACCGCAGCAGCCATCTGACCGGGAGGAACATCGAGGACCGTGACGCCGGCGCGGCGCATCCGCGCCAGGGCCTCCTCTCGCTCTCGGATGAGCTCCTCGGCCGCAGCGCTCCGAAACAGCGCGAGTGATCCGGCGGGGCTCGGATACGCGGCGGCGAGCAGCGCCTCGTTCTGAATGGCGACGACAACGAACATGTGTCGCTGCGCCGCCCTGCCGACGTGGGCGATGAACGTTCGTGCGGTGCGGGCGTCGATCACATCGGTGTACAGCACTACCAGTGCGCGGTGGGGTTGTCGCGTTGCCAAGAGGCGGAAGGCCGCGGCATAGTCGGGCTCGGTCATGGTGGCACTGAGTGCGCTGAGGCCCGTGCGCAAGCTTCGCAACGCGGTCACGCCACGCTGCGGCGGCACGAACGCACGAACAGTATCATCGAAGGCAATCAGGCCGACGCGATCGCCGCTCGTGGCGGCGACGTCGCCGAGCACCAACGCGGCGGACAGGACGTGCTCCAGGCGGGAGTACCGGCCCGCGAGCTGCGTCATAGCGCGCCCGCAATCGATCATCGACACCACGGTCTGGGACCGCTCGATCGTCTGCTCGCGCGTGATCAGGCGCGCGTGGCGGGCCGTCGCTTTCCAGTCGACCATCCGCGGATCGTCACCCGGCACGTAGTCGCGCAGGCCGGCAAATGCGCTTCCTTCGCCGCGCAGTCTGAGCGCACGAACCCCGGCATCGCTCAAGCGATGCTGCATGGCGAGCAGCCGGAAGCGGCGCACGTTGGTGAATGACGGTACCACGACCACCGCTCCGCCCGGTTCGAATCGCAAGATGCGTTGCAGCACGCCAAGCGGAGTCGTGATACGCAGTGCGATCGCGCCAAGGAGGACTCGCCCGCGCTCGTTCGCCACGGCCGGCAGATTCAGGAGAAGCTCGTCGCGTCCGCCGATCCGGAATGCATCCGGCGGTGCGCCCGCGTCGATGGCGGAAGGAATCTCGTCGCTCACCCGAACGCGGATGGGCCATGGCCACTGCGAGCGGACGGCATAACGGAACACTGAAGCGTCGCCGAGCCCCACGACGTCGGGCGCTGTCCGCGTCACGTCGAGGTACGCGCGATGCGGCAACCGCACGTAGTCGATGGCGCAGGCCGCGACGATCGCGGCAACGCCAACCGTCGCGGCAATTACGCCAAGGTTTCCGGGAACGATCCACAACACCCCGAGCGCGAGAACGAGCAGCGCAAGCCGCGGCGTCGGGTAAACGCTCCACAGCGGATTGCGTCGGCGCAGCCGCTCGGCGACCGCGTTGAACATGGTCAGGTTGGCACCTTCGCTCGGTCGAGCACGGCGGCGAGCACGTCGTCCGTGCTACGTCCTTCCACTTCGAGCTCGGGGGCGAGGATGACGCGATGGCGCAGCACCGCCAACGCGCGGGCCTTCACGTCGTCCGGCACGACGTAGTCGCGTCCCTCGAGCACGGCGCCGGCCCGGGCGGCGCGCATGAGCGCCACGCCGGCGCGAGGCGACGCGCCGAGCACGAGCGATGGGTCCTCTCTCGTGGCACGCGTGATCGAGGCGATGTATTCACGGATCTCCGGTGCCACACGCACACTGTCCGTGAGCGCACGGCATTGGCGCGCCGCGTCAGCCGTCAATACAGGCTCGATGATCGTCATCGCGCCGCCGGCGTCAGGATCGAATCCCCCTTCGTGCAGGGTGAGCATCTGCAATTCTGCATCGAGCGGCGGGTACCCCACGATGATCTTGAGCAGAAATCGGTCGAGCTGTGCTTCCGGAAGCGGAAAGGTTCCTTCGTGTTCAACCGGGTTCTGGGTCGCCAGCACGGTGAACAGCGAGTCGAGGGGGTGGGTCTTGCCGTCAACGGTGACCTGCCGCTCGGACATCGCCTCGAGCAGAGCCGCCTGGGTCTTGGCTGGCGCGCGGTTGATCTCGTCGGCCAGCAACAGATCAGTGAACACGGGTCCGGGCTGGAACTCGAAGCCGCGCGCGGACTCGCGATAGAGCGCCACGCCGGTGACATCGGCCGGCATGAGATCCGGCGTGAACTGAATGCGCGTGAATCGCGCCGTCATGGCGCTCGCCATGGTTCGGACCAGCAGCGTTTTCGCCGTGCCCGGCACGCCCTCGATCAGGGCGTGTCCGCGCGCAAGGAACGCGACGAGCACGTCGTCGATCGCCGCCTCCTGGCCGATGACTCGCGTCGCGACCGCGTCGCGGACGGTGCTCAACATCGCGGAGCCTTCTTGTATGGAGATGCTCATGACTTGGCTATGGAGATGCTCATGATTTTGCTGGAGGAGAGGTCGTGAGTTGCTGCTCGATGTCGCGGATTGCGCCGGCAACCGCGGCGAATTCCCGCGGCAGGAGCGGTTCCGCCATGGCGCGCTGCACCACGTGGATGCTCGCGCCAAGCGCCGGTGTGCGGCGCTCGACCGCGCTGAGAAATGCCGAGTCACTGTCGGCAGCATGCACGGCAACGGTGCGCCCAGTGCGCCGTCGCAGTCCGCCGACCAGCCGAGCCGTTGCGGTACGCGTCGCCGCGACGTCGGCATACGCGTGCGCGAGCGCATCGGCGTGCTCCAGTGGCGATCGGCGTGGAATGCGTTCCGGGTCGTGCGGAGCGATGGGGCGCGGCATCTTCGCCACCAAGAGCACCAGCGCCGCAATCAGAGCCTGTGCGAGAAAATGGCCCGACGCCGTGTGCGCGAGAAATAGCGACATCGCTCGCATGCTTCCGCCGTGCAGTCCGCGGCCGTGATGGTACTCGTCGAACACGATCAGGGGATGATTGACCCCTACAGGCCTCACGAAGTCGAGCGCGCGCGCCGATGCGACATCAGCTCCCCACGCGCAGGTCTGCACCGCGTCGTTGCTGAGGATCGCGGACGAGCTCATGGCCACGACACGGCCGGCCCCCAACGCAAATGCGGCGCCCACCGCGAGGCGGGTTCGCATTCCTCCCGCTGCCGATATGGTGGTCACCACGCCGGGCGGCGGCCGCCGCCATCGCAACTCGTGTACGACCGGCGGCAGAGAACCTGCCATACGCTCGCGAAACGAGCGCGTGTCATGGCAGTCGGCGTCGCCGACCCCGGACATCATCACTTGACGGGTCGCATCCAGCGTCACGCCGAGCGAATCGGCGATCTCGTCGGCGTCCTCCACGTCGAAGATCAGCCCGCCGCCGCGCCGGGCATTGTTGAGCAAACGATGAACTTCCACCGCGCCGAGGGCTTGCTGCGGCCCGAGCACGACCTGCACCGAGGGGCTTGCCACCGAGTCGAGTGGCGATTCCCGCCGCGCGGTCTGCCATCCCATTCGCTGTGCGAGCTCATAGACCATTCGCGTGCCGCCCGGCGCGGTGGAGTAACTGCTCCGCCCTCCAGCCGCGGATTCCGGCGATTCGGGCGTGATCAGTGCAACGATGATTGCCACTCCGATGAGCGCGACGAGCAGTGCGCCTGGACCAATGCGGCGATGACCGACGACGAGACCGGTCGTCACGCGGCCGCCTGAATGCGCGCCGCCCGCTCCGCCAACGCGCGGAGACGCGCATAATCATCGGCGCTCACGCTCAGCTCGCCGAAAATGACCCGACCGAATTGCCGAGTGAACGTTCGAAAGTCGGCGAGGGCCGGCACGCCGGCACGCCGCAGTTCGCGCGCGTAGTCCCCGCTGGTCTTGGACGGATGAAATGTCACGACACCTTCGCGCGCGAATGTGTCGAGCACGGCGGCGTACACTGCATGACATGCGTCAGCGTAGCGGCCGTTCGACGCCTCATCGCGTGCCACGATCCAATAGTCCACGCTCTCGCCGCGATTCGCGCGAATGCCCAGTCCGCGCCGGCGCTGGTCTTCGGTCAACCGGCGAGTGACGATGATACGGGCAGCGACGATGGCCGCGACAAGCACTGCCCCGACGATCAAGGCAATGCGGGCATCGACCGAGCCCCTGAAATAGTGGATGAACGCGCTGAGTCGGTCCAGCAGGTACCGCAGGAGGCGGCCGAGCAGGGATTCGCGCGCGTGCGATGCGTACGCCGGCTGCGCGGCAATCTTGGCGATCGTGTCGTGAATCTGCCGAGCGGACCAGGGGACCGAGAGGGTGCTCATGCCCTCAGGCCGAGGCCGCCGTCGTCGGTTCGCCATCTGTCACGATCGACGCGAGGTGCTCTACGTCGAACCCCTCTTTGCGGATGCGCAGATCGTAGTAGAGCAACGTTTCCGTGATGCCCCAGAACGGGAAGATCAGCGCGGTAATGGCGGTGCGCAGCGTCAATTGAATGATACGGTTCGGGATCAATCCCACGAATGCCCCACCGCCGATGGAGACGGCCATTACCAGCAGCCCGATGAGGAGCAACGTGTTCAAGATGTGCCGCTTGGTGCCCTCCGACAGCTTTGATGAGCGCGACAATGCGCGACCGGCGGAGCCGTCTTCGAGGAGCACGACCTGCCGAACACAGAAGAACCGGGCGAGGGGGTAGAGCACCGGGAGGACCAGGAAGACCGCAGCCACCATCATGAAGACGAGCGTGATGACCCAGGTGAGGAGCAGCGGCAGAGCATGTGTGAACACCGACTGAAACGCCCGTGCAAGATCGGTCGGGCGACCGAAGTACACGTCGCTCGCGAGAATGGTCGTCACGCCGCCGGCAAAGGCATACACGAGGCTGCCGCCAATCATGGTGATGACTAGCTGCGTGGGCGTCGGGAGCACAGTCGCCTGGATGCCAATCGCCAGCTGGAGAATCATCCACGGAACGTAGATGAGCGCCGCTCCGAGGATGAACTGAAGGGGGTCCCGCCGATACACTTGAAACGCGACATCGACGAGCTCGGTCGTCGTGCGTTGACGCAGAGGAAGATCCGACATGGCGGCGCCTTGAGCAGGAAGGAGGAGCGCGCGTTCCCTAAGGTGTGACGACGGGGTTCCTCGGAAACTAGGCATTCATTCGCTCGCGAACGTACGCCGAAGCGAGCATATCCGCAACCGAATGCGAGAACCAGAATTGCTCCGGTCGTCGGTGCTTTCCAGGACGTGGTGCGGCATGCCGCTGACAGACAGCGGTGTTGCTGTTCCTATCCTCAACACGACATCGGTCAATCTCGGTGCATCATGGTCGCCTACGGTATCACTCGGGCATTACCACCGGCCCTCGAGCCATTGCGCGCGCTCGCTGCCGACATGCGGTGGACGTGGAGCCACGCCGCGGATCACATCTGGCGGGCGCTCGATCCGGAGGCATGGGCGGCGTTGGAGAATCCCTGGATGCTGCTCCAAGCGGTGCCGCGAGAACGGCTCGACCGCCTGGCGTCCGACCCATCGCTGACCCATGAGATCCAGCGTCTTGATGAGGCGCGCCGGCAGTACGTCGTCGATGGTGGATGGTTCGCATCGGCGCACCCCGGGGTCGAATTGCGCCGTGTCGCGTACTTCTCCATGGAGTTCGGGCTGGGTGAGGCGCTCCCGCTGTACGCGGGCGGACTGGGCGTGTTGGCCGGCGACTATCTCAAGGCAGCGAGCGACCTGGGAGTGCCCGTGATCGGAGTTGGGCTGCTGTATCAGGAGGGGTACTTTCGCCAGACGATCGATGCGCAGGGCGGCCAGCACGAGCTGTATCCCTATAACGATCCGAGCAGCCTTCCGATTGCGCCGGTGATGGCAGGTGATGGCCGGTGGCTGCGCGTCGAGCTGGATTTCCCGGGGCGAACGTTGTTCCTGCGCGTCTGGCAGGCGGTCGTGGGCTGCGCGCGGCTCTATCTGCTCGACAGCAACGACCCGCTCAACAGCCCGGCGGACCGAAGCATTACCGGCAAACTGTATGGCGGCAGCCCCGACGTGCGGTTCCTCCAGGAGGTCGTGCTGGGGATTGGCGGATGGCGTCTCGTCGACCTACTCGCAGTCGACGTGGACATCTGCCACTTGAACGAAGGTCATGCCGCGTTGGCCATCCTCGAGCGCGCGCGCTGCTTCATGACGCACGGACAGGTCTCGTTCCGCGAGGCGCTGTGGGCGACGCGTGCCGGGAATGTGTTCACGACCCACTCGGCGGTCCCAGCGGCCTTCGATCGTTTCGGACCTGGATTCATCGATCAGCACGTCGCGTATCTGCGGATCTATGCCGAGAAGCTGGGCGTGCCGCTGTCCACCCTCCTCGCGTTGGGACGGCGCGATCCGGATGATACGAGCGAGCCGTTCAACCTGGCGTTTCTTGCCATGCGTGGGAGCAGCTCCGCGAACGGCGTGAGTGCGCTGCACGGCAGCGTGAGCCGGCATCTCTTTCGAGAACTCTACCGGCGTTGGCCCGAAGCCGAAGTTCCCGTCACGCACATCACGAACGGCGTGCATGCGCCGTCCTGGGATTCTCCGCAGGCCGATCGCCTGTGGGAGAAACAGTCGGGGAAACAGCGATGGCTGGGCGCGCTCACGGACATCACGCGCGACATGGCCACCATTGGCGATGAGGAATTGTGGTGTTGCCGGAACGAAGCGCGCCACGCGCTCATCGCGAGCGTCCGCCGGCGACTCGAGCGGCAGCTTCGCGTGCGTGGCGCCGATGAACCGACCGTGTCGCATGCGCGCCAGGTGCTGGATCCCGATGGGCTCACGCTTGGATTCGCGCGACGCTTTACCGCGTACAAACGTCCAACACTCCTGCTGCACGACCGCGCCAGGTTGATCGCCCTGCTCGAAGACCGAACGCGTCCGTTCCAGATCGTCATCGCGGGTAAGGCACATCCCGATGATCTCCAGGGAAAGCAGATGATCGCCGAGTGGATGGAACTGGCACGAGATCCTCGCGCGAGGGATCGAGTCGTCTTCGTCGAGGACTACGACATGTCGCTCGCGCAGGAGTTCGTGCGCGGCGTCGACCTCTGGTTGAACACCCCGCGCCGTCCGTGGGAAGCCTGTGGCACGAGCGGCATGAAGGTGCTCGTGAATGGCGGGCTGAACATCTCAGAGCTCGACGGCTGGTGGGCCGAAGCCTACACGCCGGAGGTCGGCTGGGCCATTGGAGATGGGCGCGTCCATGACGAGCTTGCATGGGACGCAGCCGAGGCGGACCAGCTGTACCACTTGCTGGAGAGCGAGATCGTGCCGGAGTTCTACGCGCGCGACGAACGTGGATTTCCGGTGCGATGGCTGGCGCGCGTTCGAGCGAGCATGTCTGTGTTGACGCCCCGCTTCAGTACGAATCGCATGGTCCGGCAGTACGTGGACACCGTCTATCTATCTGCTGCCGAGCGTCTGAACAAGCGAGCAGGATCGGGCGCGAAACTCGCCCGCGAGTTGGCGGCTTGGGAACAGGCGGTCGAGCGCGGATGGAACGCCGTGCGTTTTGGTGCGCTGGAGGTTTGTGCCGGGCGCGACGGATGGTTGTTCTCCGTGGATGTAGATGCAGGGCCGGTGGACCCGGGGATGCTGCGGGTTGAGCTCTATGCCGATGCGACTGGCGAGCAACCTGTGACTCGCGTACTGATGGCACGCACTGGTGCCGCGACCGTTTCACCCGCCACGTATGGCGCATTCGTGGCCACGAGCCGTCCCGCGTCGGACTTTACACCGCGCGTGGTGCCATTTCATCCCGACGCCATCGTGCCCATGGAGATTCAGTTGGTCCACTGGCAGCGATAGCACGGGGGACACGGGACACGGGACACGGGACACGGTGGCCGTTTGTCGCCGTGGCCGTTCTCTTGCGACCATGCCAGGAACTCTCGATGGAGGCGACCCCTGGCGATCGGACCGAGACAGGTGGATGACCTCAAGGCGCCGGAACCGATCGGCCGACGCGGATTCCTGCGTTGGGTGAGCGGGATCGGCGCACTATTGAGCGGCGTGTTGGTCGGGTTTCCCACGCTGCGCGCGTTCATCTCCCCCGCGCTGCCCACTCCGCGCGTGGACGACTGGATCAAGGTGGCCGATGACATTGCGTTGCTCGATATCGGGGTTCCGATCCGCGTGAATTTCGTTCAGAGCTCGACAGACGCGTGGTTGTCGAGCCGTACGCTGAACGGTGTCTGGCTGTTCACTGAGGACGGCGAAAAGTTCAAGGCGTACAACGGTCACTGCACGCACCTTGGCTGCAGCTACTTATATGACAAGGAACACAAGACCTTCTTGTGTCCGTGCCATCGGGGACAGTTCGACGTGAAAACGGGTGCGGTCCTCGCCGGCCCACCGCCGCGGCCGCTGGACGAACTACCGGTGGAGATCCGCGATAGTGCGGTGTTTGTGAAGTACGAGGACTTCCGGCTCGGCATTGCCCAGAAGATCGAGGCGTAGCGACATGAGCGCAATCTTTCGTTGGCTCGATGAGCGCATGGATCTGGTGGCGATTCGCCGGACCGTGTTCGACCGGAAGATGCCAAAACTGACGTGGTGGCACACGCTGGGCAGCGCGACGCTGGCGGTGTTCGTGGTGCAGTTCGCCACCGGCATCGTGCTCGCGATGTATTACTCGCCGTCTCCGGATCACGCCTACGACAGCATCCGGTATCTCCAACGCAGTGTCGTGAGCGGCGCGACGTTGCGCGGAATACATCACTGGGGTGCGTCGGCGATGGTGGTGCTCGTGTTGGCGCACATGGTTCGTGTGTTTGCGATGGGGGCGTACAAGTACCCACGTGAAGCGAACTGGGTGCTTGGCGTCGCGCTGTTCTTCCTGGTGCTGGGCTTCGGGTTCACGGGCTACCTGCTTCCGTGGGACCAGAAGGCGTACTGGGCCACCCAGGTGGGGACGAACATCGCGGGTACCACCCCCATCGTCGGCGGCACGCTCGTCAAGTTGCTCCGCGGGGGCAGCCAGCTCGGTGCGGCGACGCTCGCCCGGTTCTTTGCGGTGCATGTGCTGCTCTTGCCCGTGCTGCTCGGTGGAATCGTGCTCCTCCACGTCGCGCTGGTCATCCGACAAGGGATCGCACCGCCGCCGCGCCTGCTCGAGGAGGCCGCGCCGCGCATGACGAACGATTCACACTACGCCGAGTACTACGGCGAACAGTACGCGCGATCCAAGATCGCGGGCGTGCCGTTCTGGCCTGACATCATTGCCAAGGATGTCGTCATCGCGACGGTCGCCGTTCTTGTCCTCGTGCTGCTCGCGCTGTTCGTCGGGGCGGGACTGGAGGCGCCGGCCGATCCCACAGACGCGTCGTATACGCCGCGGCCCGAGTGGTATTTCCTCCCGTTCTTCCAACTGCTCAAGCTCGTGCCGGGATCGATGGAGGCGGTCGTGGCAGTGGGCCTGCCAGCGATCATCGTCGTCGTCTTACTGCTGCTGCCGTTTTACGACACGAACAGTATCCGTTCGCTCCGGCGCCGTCCCGCGGCAATCGCGTCGCTCGGGGTCATCACCGTGGGCTGCGCATTCTTGTTCGGCCAGTCGGCAGCCGAGGCACCCCCGGCGGTCCCGCCCGAAGTTGGGCGTCCGCTCACTTCGGTCGAGCGCGCGGGTCGGACGATCTTCCAGGCACAGCAGTGTGGCAGTTGCCATATGGTGGCTGGCCAGAAGGCGCCGGAGAAGAAGGGCGAGGTTCCCCAAGCGCCGGACCTGACCGAGGTGGGGCTCAGACACTCCGCGGCGTGGATGCACAGCTTCATCGAGGATCCGTCGCGCTTTCATCCGGCATCGAAGATGCCCGCGTTCGGTCCCCCGACGCTCAGCCACGAGGAAATCGAGGAACTGTCACAATACCTCTCGTCGCTCCGCGGACCTCAAGGTGCCACGAAGCAGCCCGAGTACCGCGACACGTTCCCGGAACCGGTCAAGGCTAAGGACATTCCGTGACGGGACGGGGGACACGGGACCCGGGACACGGGACACGAGAAACTCACAACGCACAACTCACAACTGGAAACTCGAACCTCGCCGACCGGCGGGCCGACCGTTACGGAGCAGCCAGCGACACCCAGCCGGAATAGAGCCCGGAGTCCAATCCCCGCCTCGCGATGGGCTGCACCGCCTCGCGTAGATACAAGACGCCCCCCCCAACCGCGTTTATCTTCCCCAGGGTGACCACCCCTCTGATAGCCATCATCGGCGCCGGCCGCCTCGGCTCAGCGCTCGCGGGAGCGCTACGTGCTGCCGGCGCGCCTGTGATTGGTCCGCTGCGCCGTGGCGAGACCAACGCGGCAAGTGGCGCCGAGATGGTCCTGCTCTGCGTGCCCGACGCGGAGATCGCTGGCGCGGCCCGGTCTGTGGTACCCGGACCGCTCGTTGGCCATTGCTCCGGTGCGACGTCGCTCGACCCGCTCGCGCCGCACGAGCGCTTTTCGCTCCATCCGCTCATCTCCGTCACCCGCGACGGCGCCAGCTTCATAGGCGCTGGCTGTGCCGTGGCCGGCAGCACGCCGCGCGCCCTTGCCGCAGCCATGGCGTTGGCGGGCCGGCTCGGCATGCATGCATTTGTCGTCGCCGAGGAAGACCGGCCGCTCTACCACGCAGCGGCGAGCGTGGCATCCAACTATCTCGTAACCCTCCAAGCAATGGCGGAGCATCTCGCCGCGCTCGCCGGCGTGTCGCGCGAACACATCACGCCCCTGGCGCTCGGTGCGGTGAGACAGGCCGTGGAACTCGGCCCGCGCGACGCGCTCACCGGGCCGATCGCGCGTGGCGACGTGGAAACGGTCGCGTGGCAGCGGACGGCCGTGGCGACCCGAGCGCCCGATCTGCTGCCGCTCTGGGACGCGCTCGCTGACGCCACGCGCGCGCTGGCGGCGACCGCGCGGGAGTCGCACGCATGAAGATCGTACGGACGGTGGCAGAATTGCGCGCCGAGCTCCTTCCCACGCGCCGCAATGGATACACCGTAGGCTTCGTGCCCACCATGGGCTACTTCCACGAGGGGCACGCGTCGCTCATTCGGCGCGCCCGCGCCGACTGCGATGTCGTCGTCGTGTCATTGTTCGTGAACCCGGCGCAGTTCAACGAGAGCGCCGACCTCGCGGCGTACCCGCGCGACGAGTCTCACGATGCGGCCATTGCCACCGCGGCCGGTGTAGACCTGATGTTTGCTCCGCCGGTGGAAGAGATCTACCCAGCGGGCTACGCAACGAGCGTCACCGTTACTGGAGTTGCCGAACCAATGGAAGGCGCCCTCCGTGGCGCGGGGCACTTCCGCGGCGTGGCCACGGTGGTCGCGAAGCTGTTCAACATCGTGCAGCCCACCACTGCCTATTTCGGCCAGAAAGATGCGCAGCAGGCACTCGTGATTCGGCGCATGACGCGCGACCTCGACTTCCCCATGCGAGTGGAGGTCTGTCCCACCGTTCGCGAGGCGGACGGCCTGGCAATGTCGAGCCGCAACGTCCGCCTCGACCGCGAGACGCGCCAGCAGGCGCTGGCGCTCAAGCGTGGCCTGGATGCCGCCGGTGCGGCGATCGGGCGCGGGGAGCGAGATCCGGTGGCCGCGGTGCGCGCCGGTCGCGAGGCGATGGCCGTGCTCGGCGTAGTACCCGAGTACTTCGAGGTCGTCTCCGCCGAAACGCTCGCGCCCGTGCACCCGCTTGGTGGCGAGGTACTCGTGGCTGTGGCGGCGTACGTGGGGGGCGTGCGGCTGATCGACAATCTGCTCGTGACCGCCACCACATGAGCGTGCACCAGGATGTCACGACCAGTGCCCTCGCTCTACTGAAAGCACGCGGTGAGAAGATCGTCATGGTCACCGCGTACGACTTTGTGTCGGGGAGCGTCGCCGAAGCGGCAGGGGTCGACATCGTCCTCGTCGGCGACTCGGCCGCGACGACCGTGCTCGGCTACGAGTCGACGCGGCTCGTCTCCGTGGAAGAGATGCTCATGCTGGCCGGCGCCGTACGACGCGCGATCACGACGCCGCTGCTCGTCGGCGATCTCCCCTTTGGCAGCTACGAGTCGTCGGACGCCCTGGCGGTCGCGACCGCGCGACGGTTCGCGGATGTTGGCTGCGACGCGGTGAAGATCGAAGGGGCCGGCCCCATCGTCGACCGTGCCCGCGCCATCGTTGCGGCCGGCATTCCGGTCATGGGTCATGTGGGACTCACGCCCCAACACAGCGTGGGAGTGGAAGGGTTCCGCGTTCACGGAAAGACCACGGATGATGCGCTCGAGATTCTTCGCGGATCGTTGGCCCTCGAGGCGGCGGGATGCTTCTCGCTCGTGTTCGAGGCGATTCCCGCCACGGTCGCGGAGCTGCTGGTCCCGCGGTTGCACATTCCGGTAATCGGCATCGGCGCCGGCGCTGCGCCCGACGGACAGGTGTTGGTGTTTGCCGATCTCGTGGGTCTCTACGACGTCCACGTGCCGAAGTTCGTGAAGCGGTACGCCGAAGCGAAGCACGCGATGATCGATGCGGTCACGCGCTACGCCGCGGAGGTGCGCGGCAGGGTGTATCCAGACGCGGCGCACGTGTACAAGGCGGAGGCGGCGGAACTGGAGCAGCTACGGGCCGCGCTCGAACAGCGCGAGGGGTGACGGAGGGCAGTACAGATGCAGACTTCGATCGTGGGGCGCATGAGGCGCTTCGGCAGATACGCGACGGTGCGCGCAGTCGCGCTCGCATTGCTCCTCGTCTCGGCCCGCCCGGGCGTGTCACAGACTGCGGCGAGCACGGCCGGCATGCCAACGGTGCCACTCTTTACGCGTGACGACGCGTACCTCGGTCTGCTGATGATTGCCGGAACGGCCGCCCTCGCACCATTTGACAGGCGCATCGCGGAGAAGTTTCAGAGCCGCGGCCTCCAGAACCGAGCGATCATCCACGAGTTTGCAACTACTGTGAAGCTCGTGACGTACCCGGGAGCTCTCTACATCGGAGCATCGCTCTACGCCATCGGCCGCCTGGGTCACTCGAACAACGTGGCGGACCTCGGTCTTCACGGCTCAGAGGCGATCGCCATTGGATCGGTGGTGAACGACGTGCTCAAGGACGCGGCTGGCCGCGCGCGTCCGTACGCCGTGGCAGACACCAATCCACGCGACTTCCAACTGCTGCGTGGGCTCAGGAAGGGACGCGACTATTCTTCCTTCCCCAGCGGACACGCGCTGACAGCGTTCGCTGCCGCTGCCGCGGTCACGAACGAGAGTGGCCGGTGGTGGCGTGGGGCGCAGTGGTACGTCGGTCCAGTATTGTATGCCGGCGCAGTGGGTGTTGCCTTCGACCGTCTGTACGACAACCAGCATTGGGCGAGCGACGTGATCATGGGGGCCGGCATCGGGATCTTTGCCGGCAACAAGGTCGTCCGTTTCAACCACCGCACCCATCCCGGCAATCGTCTCGATCATTGGCTGTTGGGTGCATCGGTGGTCCCGGGAGCAAACGGTGGACTGAAGCTGGCCTGGTCGTTGTTGCCACGGTGATGTTCCCGCGCGTGCCCGGGGGTGATGCCAAGCTGATGCTCCCTTGCTAGTATTCCGGTGATCGGTGTACTCACGTTCATCACATGCCCCGCCTCAAGCGTCTTCATCGCATAGTTGCCGTGCTCTCGGGCGCGCTGCTCTTCCAGCTTTCAGTGCTGGCGAGCGGCACGGTCTGTCCCATGCATGGCGACCACGCGACAGCGTCATCGGGTGCCATGGAAGCCGCCGGCGCAGGACACGCCCATCACGGAGCGCACGACTCGGCCATGACGGACATGGCCGGCAAGTCGCCGAGCGCACCCAAGGCGCCGGTTGGCGGGTGTGACATGACGGGAACCGGCAAGTCCTGCGACGTACCGTTCGCTCCGAGCGGATGTGCGTCGATGGCGAACTGTGTCATTGCCGTTTCTGCCACGCCGGCCGCTACGGCGTTGGTGACCGCGCCCAGGCCCGTCGCGGTGCAGGTCGTCGCATCTGCCGATATGCCCCTCGGGCCCGCGTTCGCGCCCGAAGTCCCACCTCCGCGCGCCTAGCCTCCCACTCGGAGTGCGCTCTTCGCCGCGAACGCGGCGAGGCGAGCAGGTGACGTCGCGTCCCAAGCTGGTGGCGGGATGCTCTTGTGGAGGCGTTCAATACAATGTGTTTTTCTCGGCGACGCCAGGGCCGTCGCGCGCTCGCATTCCAGCGAGTGCGGCGGACTCTCGCGATCATTTCAACTATCATCCCGCTCGCGTGGCAGGCGCCCGCGCTGGCGCAGGCGACAGCCGGATCCCAACTGCCGCCTGACGCTCGCGCAGTCGTTCGACTCGGGGATCTCTACGCTCGAGTGCAGAGCGGGAATCCACGCGTCTCGGCGGCTCGTTCGCTCGCCCAGGCAGCAGTGGCGCGTGTCCCAGGCGCTACACGACCGCCGGACCCCCAGGTGCAGCTCGGATTCATGAACTACGAGTTGCCGAACCTGGCGCCCATGGCGACGCTGGGCATGACGCAATTCCAGGTCATGCAAATGCTGCCGCTCGGCGGAAAGCTCGCGATGGCTGGCCGAGCGGCAAGTGCACAGGCCCAAGCCACGAATGAGCGCGCCAACGACGTGGTCTGGGACCTCCGCAGTCAGACCGCCATGGCCTTCTACGATCTCTATACCACGGACCAGAGCCTTGGCGTGGCACGCGAGACGTTGCGTCTGCTTCAGGACATCGAGAAGACCGCAGAATCGATGTACCGCGTGGGCCAGGGACGCCAGACGGACGTGCTTCGCGCACAGGTGCAGATCGCGAAGATGGCCGAGGACACGCTGCGGATGCAGGCGATGCGGCAGTCGATGGTCGCGAGACTCGATGCGTTGCTCGATCGCGCATCCGATGCGGCCGTCGCCTCGCCCGCGCTCCCGAGCTTTCCAGACTCACTGCCGGCCCGCTCAGTCCTTGAAGCGTTCGCGTTGGGCGATCGTCCAATGATCCGCGCGGGCCTCGACGACGTTCGCGCCGCGGAGGCCTCTGAGACGCTGGCGCGCAAGGAGATCTGGCCCGACCTCCAGATTGGCGCGCAGTACGCACAGCAGGGTGGTCAGATGGGAACCGAGCGCATGGGCAGTCTCATGTTCGGCGCATCGATCCCGGTGTTCGCCCGTGACCGGCAGTTCCGAATGCGCGAGGAAGCCGCCGCCATGAAGCAAATGGCGCAGGCGGACTTGGCCAGCATGCGCGCGGACACACGCGGAAAGATCGGTGAGGCGTACGCGAATCTCGTTCGCGCGAGAAACCTGTCGCAGCTCTATCGGACGACGGTGCTCCCGCAGGCCATGGCGACCGTCGCCTCCGCGCTCGCGGCGTATCGCGTTGGCAATGTGGACTTCATGACGTTGCTCGACGACCAGATGGCGGCCAACACGTATCAGCAGGAGCTCTATGCGCTCGATGCCGACCAGGGAAAATCCTGGGCCGAGCTGGAGATGCTGACTGGGCGTGAGCTCTTTGACCCGAATCAGATCGCCGCCACGCGTGCGGCGCGAGGTGCAGAATGAACGGAGACAACGCTGGATCGGGTGCCGGTGTGCGCATCATGCGCGTGTCGATCTATGGAGTGGTGATCGCCGCAGCCGTGGGCGGCGTCTACGTGGCGACTCGTGGCAAGACAGTCGCACCGGGCGCCGCGGGGCATGATCATGGGGCGATGGTCGCCGGCGGCGATACGGGGCGGTCCGTGATGCTGTCACCCGGCGACGAACGCCGGATCGGTGTGACGTACGCAACGGCGCTGGTGGGTCCGCTCGCGAAAGAGGTGCGCACCGTAGGGCAGATCACGTTCGACGAAACGCGTGTGCGGACGATCGCGCCAAAGATCGACGGCTGGGTTGACCAGCTCTTCGTCAATGCGACGGGCCAACCGGTATCGGTCGGCCAGCCGCTGCTCACGATCTACTCGCCGATGTTGGTCAGCGCGCAAGAAGAGCTGCTGCTCGCCAAACGCCTCGAGGGCGAAGTGGCCGGCGCGAGCGACGCGGCGCGGCAGAATGCATCCGATCTGCTCGAGTCGGCGCGGCGGCGTCTCTCGTATTGGGACATCCCAGCCGGCGAGATCGCCGAGATCGAGCGTACCGGACAGGTGCGCAAAACGCTCACGTTGCGCGCCTCGGCGAGCGGCTACGTCGTAGAGAAGAATGTGCTTGCCGGACAGAAGATCATGGCAGGCGACGCGCTCTACAAGGTGGCGGATCTGAGCACGGTGTGGGCGGATGGCGAAGTGTTCGAACAGGACATCGCCAACGTGCGCGTGGGCCAGGCGGTACACGCAGATTTCGATGCACTTCCGGGCGAGTCCCGGTTGGGCCGCATTTCGTATGTCTATCCCACGCTCGATCCGCAGTCACGCACCATGCGCGTGCGAATCGTGCTCCCCAATGGAGATCTCCGTCTCAAGCCGGGCATGTACGCCACGATTCGGATTGCGGGCACGGCACGCGCGAATGTGCTCACCGTGCCTCGTTCCGCTGTGCTGGTGACCGGAGAACGGAGCATCATCTTCGTGCGCGACGCGAGCGGCAAGCTCACGTCACGCGAAGTCACCCTTGGTGCAACCAATGATGATCGCGTGGAGATTGTCCGCGGGTTGTCGGCGGGCGAGAAGGTGGTTTCATCGGCCACGTTCCTCGTAGACGCGGAGTCGAACCTGGGGACGGCGCTCGGCGGCATGGGCAACATGCCGGGCATGGACATGACGACACCGCCCAAGCCGCTCACGACGAAGAAGGAGTAGCGGCGATGCTCAAGCGAATCATCGAATGGTCGGTCGCGAACAGACTCCTTGTCATTCTGTTCACGGTTGCCGCCATCGTCGGAGGCGTGATTGCCGTTCGGCGCACGCCGCTGGAGGCGCTTCCCGACCTCTCCGACGTGCAGGTCATCGTCCAGGCCGATTACAACGAGCAAGCGCCGCGTATCGTCGAGGATCAGGTCACGTACCCGATCGCGGCTGAAATGCTCAAGGTGCCCGGCGCGCGCACCGTGCGTGGGTACTCGTTCTTTGGTGTGTCGTTCGTCTATGTCATCTTTGCGGATGGCACGGATCTCTACTGGGCACGCTCACGCGTGCTCGAGTACATGAACGGCATCAAGGGAAAATTGCCGGCGTCGGTGACGCCGACGCTCGGGCCCGATGCGACGGGGCTCGGCTGGGTGTACCAGTACGCGCTCGAAGACACGACGGGGCGGCTCAATCTCGCGGAGTTGCGCAGCGTTCAGGATTGGTATCTGCGCTACGCACTCACCGCGGTTCCCGGCGTTTCAGAAGTCTCCAGCATTGGCGGCTTCGAGAAACAGTACCAGGTCGACATCGACCCGGCAAAGCTGCTGGCCTATGGCATTCCCGTCACGCGCGTCATGAGTGCCATACAAGCGGCGAACAACGACGTGGGCGCGATGACGATGGAGCTGTCGGAGCGTGAGTACATGGTGCGCGGGCTCGGGTACCTCAAGTCGATCGCGGACATCGAGAACGTGGTGGTCGGCGCGACGAGCGCGGGTACGCCAATCCGCGTCGCCGAGCTCGGCAACGTCGGTGTAGGGCCCGCGATACGCCGCGGCGTGGCGGACCTCGATGGTCGTGGCGACGCCGTGGGCGGCATTGTCGTGATGCGATTCGGCCAGAACGCACTGACGACGATCAATGCCGTGAAGGCCAAGCTCGCCGAGGTACAGAAGGGGCTGCCGCCGGGCGTGGTGGTGACTCCCGTGTACGATCGCAGTACGCTCATCGAGCGCGCGATCGATACGCTCAAGGGAAAGTTGATCGAGGAATCGATCATCGTCGCGCTCGTCTGCGTGATCTTTCTCTTTCACGCCCAGTCGGCGTTGGTGGCCATCCTCACGTTGCCGGTCGGAATCCTCATGGCCTTTCTGGCGATGAGAACGCTCGGTGTGAACGCGGACATCATGTCGCTGGGGGGCATCGCCATCGCCATCGGCGCGATGATCGATGCCGCGATCGTGATGATCGAGAACATGCACAAGCACCTCGAGCGCGCCGTGGCAGTGAAGGCGGGGCATCCGGCCGCTGGTGAGAGGCTCACGCGATCGTTCGATTCGTCCGTCCTGACGCCCGCCGAGCGCTGGCGTGTGGTGATCGAGAGCGCGAAGGAAGTCGGTCCGGCACTCTTCGTCTCGCTCCTCATCATCACCGTTTCCTTCTTGCCGGTGTTCACGCTGCAAGGGCAGGAAGGCCGAATGTTCAAGCCGCTCGCTTTCACGAAGACGTTTTCGATGGCTGCGGCCAGCCTGCTCTCGGTGACGCTCGTCCCCGTCACCATGGGGCTGTTCATTCGCGGTCGCATCTTCCGGGAACGCGCGAACCCGATCAACCGCGGTATGATTCGCGTCTACCGACCGGTGATCGACTTCGTGATGGCGCATCGCGGCCCCGTGATTCTCGCCGGTGCGGTCGCCCTGATTCTGACGTGGATCCCGTGGACGCGCATCGGGAGTGAGTTCATGCCGCCGCTCGACGAAGGCACGATTCTCTACATGCCGACCACGTTGCCGGGGCTCCCGGTGGCTCGGGCGCGCGAAATCCTGCGTCAGCAGGATTCCATTCTCAAGCGCTTTCCGGAAGTGGAACACGTATGGGGCAAGGCGGGGCGTGCCAACACCGCAACGGATCCGGCGGGTCTGGACATGTTCGAAACCACGATCTCGCTGAAGCCAAAAGACCAATGGCGCGCGGGCGTGACCTACGATGGCCTCATCACCGCCATGGACTCGGCGGTGCGCATTCCCGGTGTGACGAACGCGTGGACGATGCCGATCAAAGGCCGCATCGACATGCTGGCCACGGGCATCCGAACGCCAGTCGGAGTCAAGATATTTGGCCCCGACCTCGGTGAGCTCGAGCGACTCGGCAAGCAGGTGGAGCAGGCCGTGCAGATGGTGCCCGGGACGCGGAGCGCATTCGCGGAGCGCGCTGTGTCCGGCTACTACCTCGACATCGATATCGATCGCGCGGCTGCGGCGCGGCATGGTGTGAACGTGGCCGACGTCCAGGCAGTGATCGCGACCGCGATTGGTGGCATGACCATCACGCAGACGGTGGAAGGGCGCGAGCGCTACGGCGTGCGCGTGCGGTATCCGCAGGAGCTGCGTGACACGCCCGAGCGCCTCGCGTCAGTGCTCGTACCCATGCAGCACGATGCCGGCGTGGCGGCGGGGAGCGTCACCGCCATGGGCGGCGCACCGATGGCGGGTGGGGCAGCGGGGGGGGGCGGCGGAGTGGCGCAGATCCCGCTCGGCCAACTCGCGACGATCAAGCAAGTTGCCGGTCCGATGGTCATCCGTACCGAGGGCGCAGTCCCCACGGCGTGGGTGTATGTGGACGTCGTCGGACGCGACATCGGCAGCTATGTGGCGGAAGCACAGCAGATGGTCAACAAGATGGTGAAGCTCACACCGGGTTACTCCATTGTCTGGAGCGGCCAGTACGAGTACATGCAGAGCGCGAAGGAGCGGATGAAGCTCGTGATCCCGGCAACGCTGGCGATCATCTTTCTATTACTCTACTTCAACTTCAAGAGCGTCGGCGAGGCGCTGATCGTCATGCTGTCGCTCCCGTTCGCGCTCATCGGCGGCATCTGGTTTGTCTGGGGGCTGGGGTACAACTGGTCGGTGGCTGTCGCCATCGGGTTCATTGCGCTGGCCGGAGTCGCCGCGGAAACCGGCGTCGTGATGCTCATCTACCTGGACCACGCGTGGAAAGAGCGGCTCGCACGCGACGAGCGGCCAACGGTTCAGCAGTTGTATGAGGCGGTCATTGAAGGCGCGGTCGAGCGCGTGCGGCCGAAGATGATGACGGTGACCGCGATCATGGCCGGCTTGCTGCCAATCTTGTGGGGCGACAGCACGGGCGCGAGCGTGATGAAGCGCATCGCGGCACCCATGGTGGGTGGGATGATCTCCAGTACGGTGCTCACGCTCGTGGTCATTCCCGCGGTGTACTCGCTCTGGAAGGAGCAGTCCGTGCACAAGGCTGCCCGTTCCGCTGTCGCGCCGACTGTCGTGCCCGGGATTGCACCGCGGGTTGGTTCCACGGCGACGCCGGCTCGGGCCGATGGGTGAACCCGTCGAGTCAGCACTCGTCGTCTCGAACCTCGTCTTTCGCCTTCAACGGTGTCTTTGGCGCGGATGCCGGAATGTCGCCGCCGTGGATGTCGATCGTCGGCTCACCATTCGGACCAGCGGTGGTGCCGCCGAGTAGTTGGCCATCACGCATGACCAGCTCCGAGCCGCCGGCGTCATTGTACCCTTCGGCGCCGCGATCTCCCTGACCCCAGGCTGCGGGTGTCCGAATCTCGAGGTGCTTGTCCTTTGGGATGCCGCCAGACATCGGATAGACGCCGGTTGGGCCGACCTCGTCGCGACGACCCGCGCCGCCGCCGGGCTCGCCGCTCTCGCGCTGCTGCGCGTTCTTGTCTGGCTCGCCGCGCGGAGCCGTTGTGCCTGATGCAGTGTCACGAGTTTGGCGGTTCTTGCGGTTCGGATCACGGTTGGACTTTGGCATGGCGAATCTCCTCGGTGCGGCAGAAGAACAGTACCCGTGATGATGACTTCAACTCCCGTTCCGCGGAGACGGTGTGCACTGAATTCGAGTTGGCAAGCCGAGCACGACAGGTGCATTCGCGGCTCAGTGCGCATACTGTTCGTGCATGCATGCTCTCCAAGATCTCTACCCAGACGATTTCTCGTATTGCTACGGATGCGGCCGACTCAACGAGCACGGCCTGCACGTCAAGAGTGAGTGGCACGATGGCGAGAGTGTCGCGCGATTTCTGCCTGCGCCGCACCACATGGCGCTTCCCGGATTCGTGTACGGCGGATTGCTCGCCTCGCTCGCCGACTGTCACGCGATGGCGACGGCAGCGGGCGCGTCAATGGCCGCTGCTGGCGAGGTGCCCGGACAGGATCCGACGCCGCGCTTCGTCACGGCGTCGCTGCACCTCGATTTCCTGCGTCCCACGCCACTCGGGCCGGAACTGGTGCTACGCGGGCACGCGGTGGAGGTCGGCGCCCGCAAGGTGATTGTCGATCTGACCATTTCGGCCAACGACGAAGCGTGCGCGCGCGCCCGCGTGGTTGCGGTCCGTGCGCCGGCGACCATGCGGCCGCCGGCGCCCTGATTCAACGCGGGTTGCGCGGTATCAGTCTCAGAACTCCACCGCCAGCTCGTCGCGAACTTCCTTCACTCCCGGCGCGGACAGCGCTGCGCCTTCGGCTGCGCGCCGGTCGCCGTATGACGGCACGGATCCCGACAGCGTGACGACGCCCTCAGTCGTGTCCACCGTGATGCGGTTGGCGGCGCGGTCGGCGCGGCGCTCGAGGGCCTGCCTGATGCTCCGGGTCACGTCCGCGGGCGATACATGCTTCGGGATGACCTTGATGTCGTTCGTGACGCCGCGTACGCCGGCGAGATAGCGTACCGCACGCGCGGCTGCATCGCGCTGGAACGCCCATTCGACCTCGCCGTCGAGCGTCACCCATCCATCCGCGACGCTCGGTTTGATCGTGTCGCGGGGGACCTGAATGTCCCAGGTGAACGCGTTCACGATCGCGTGCGCGATTTCGGTGTCGGAGTGCATGAACGCACTCGGAATCTTCACTTGCAGGTCGTTCGCCACGGCCTTCACGCCGACGACGCGAGCCACGGCGCGCTCGGCGGTAATCTTGTCCGCATAGCTCGGCACACATCCTGTCAGCGTCACCACCCCGTCCGCTGCCGCAACGCCGATTTCTCTTCCGTCGAGTCGCGAATCCCACGTCAGTTCGTCGAGCACGTCCTGATGCAGCTCCGAATCTGTCTTCATAACGAATCTCCAGTAGCGCTTGCTGACGGTTGGTGCCGCCCGCAGGCTGGCGGGCCACCCTTCAACGTCGGGCCGATGTGCCGGCTGGTCTGTAGGCGAATGCAGCAACGATGTGCGGCAATTGCCGCTCGGCTTGCTGGGCACGACGGGAATAGACATACCGGTCGGGGGTATGTAAATTCTCTTCCGGAGCATACCCACATGGGGTATATGTTTTTCGCCTCCGTCTACTCCGATGTCGATTGCACGAGGGAACGCACCATGAGCACCACGAGCGTCACGAACTGGCTGGTCATTGGCGGCGGTATTGCGGCGATCGTGTGGGTGAACTGGTACTTCTTCTTCGCCCGGCGGACGGTTGCCGTGGTCGCTTCCGCGCCAGGTCAGCAGGACATCACTGTAGTCGTCCGCGGCGGCTATGATCCCGCCACGATCCGTGTGAAAGCAGGACGCCCGGTGCGGCTCCATTTCGCGCGGCAGGAAACGTCCAGCTGTTCGGAAGAGATCGTCTTTCCGGATTTTGGCGTGCGGCGGTTCCTGCCGGCGCATCAGGAAACCATAATCGAGCTCACGCCGCCCAAGCCCGGAACATACGAGTTCACGTGCGGCATGAGCATGCTGCACGGCCGTCTCATCGCCGAGTAAACGAGTATGACGCACACGCACACCACACATCCACAGGCACCGGGGGCACCGGAACACACCGACAAGCTCGTCATTCCGGTCACGGGTATGACCTGCGCGGCCTGTCAGGGTCGCGTACAGCGGACGCTGAGCAAGACGCCGGGCGTCGTCGACGCGACGGTGAATCTGATGATGGGCAGCGCCACGGTGGCGTACGACCCGGCCGCGGTGTCTCCCGAGGCACTGGTCGAGACCATTCGCGCGACAGGATACGGCGCCGAGCTTCCCGTGCAGGATCGCAGTGCGTTCGAGGAACAGGCCGCGCGGGACGACGCGCAGGAGCGGGAGTTCCGCGAATTGCGCCGCAAGGCCATCGCCAGCGGCGTCGTCGGCGTGATCGCCATGATCATCTCCATGCCGCTCATGACCGCCGCGCACGGTTCGGTGGCCGATCCCTTCATGCGATGGGCGATGACCTCACTCTCGCCGGCGCTGCGCTCGGTGATGCCGTGGCTGTACGCGCTGCCGGCACCGGTCCTCTCGTACACGCTGCTCGGGCTCACCCTTGGCGTGGTGGCGTGGGCGGGACGCCATTTCTACACACGTGCCTGGGCATCATTCCGGCATCACGCAGCCGATATGAATACGCTCATAGCGGTCGGGACGGGCTCGGCGTTCGTCTACTCGGTCGTGGCAACGCTCGCGCCGGCGTTCTTTCTGCGCCACGGCGTGCAGCCGGACGTGTATTACGAAGCCGTCGTCATCATCATCGCGTTGATTCTCACCGGCAACGCGTTCGAGGCGCGGGCCAAGCGCCAGACGTCCGCCGCGCTTCGCGCGCTGGCGCGACTCCAGCCGAAGACGGCCCGTGTGATCCGCGAGGATCATGAGCTGGAAGTGTCCATCGAGCAGGTGCGCACGGGCGACATCGTCATCGTGCGCCCCGGCGAGCGGCTGCCGGTGGACGGCGAGGTCGTGTCCGGGCGGAGTGCGGTCGACGAGTCGATGCTCACCGGGGAGTCCCTTCCCGTCGAGAAGCATCCAGGTGACCGCGTGATCGGCGCGACGATCAACGGGACGGGCGCGTTCCGCTACCGCGCGACGACGCTCGGCGCCAGCAGTGTGCTTGCCCAGATCATGAAACTGATGCGAGACGCGCAGGGCTCGCGCGCTCCCATCCAGAAGCTCGCCGATCGGGTGAGCGCCGTCTTCGTGCCGGTCGTCATCTCGCTGGCCATCGCGACGTTCGTCGTGTGGTTCGTTGCGGTGCAGGCAAGCGGCGGGGTACCGGGCGCAGCGGTCGTGCGGGCGTTCGCCGCGGGAGTGGCGGTGCTGATCATCGCCTGTCCGTGCGCCATGGGACTCGCCGTTCCAACCGCGGTGATGGTGGCGACGGGAAAGGGCGCCGAGTTCGGCATCCTGATCAAGGGCGGTGAAGCGTTGCAGCGGGCGGGCGACCTGACCACCGTGGTCCTCGACAAGACCGGGACCGTCACGGAGGGCAAGCCGACGGTGACCGACCTGTTGCCGGCACCGGGGGGACCGGCATCTGAGTCGGACCTGCTTCGTCTGGTCGCATCGCTGGAGCGTTCGAGCGAGCATCCGCTCGCCGAAGCGATCGTGCGGTACGCAAAGGAGCAGGGCGCGGCGCTCACCGATGCGGAGGATTTCCAGTCGGTCACGGGACGTGGCGCCATGGGTGTCATCGGTGGCCGGGCTGTGGTTGTCGGCAACGAGGCGCTGATGTCGGATCATGCAATCGATCTGTCGACGCTCTCTCAGGACGCCGCGCGACTGGCCAATGAGGGAAAGACGCCAATGTATGTCGCCGTCGATGGTCGGTTCGCCGGCCTCATTGCCGTCGCCGATCCGATCAAGCCCACGTCACGCGACGCCGTTGCGCGGTTGCGCGCGATGGGACTGCAGGTGGTGATGCTCACCGGAGACCATCGTCACACAGCAGAAGCGGTGGCACGCGCGGCGGGGATCGAACGCGTGCTCTCCGAGGTGCTCCCCGATGCGAAACTGGCCGAGATCGTTCGGCTGCAGGAACGCGGCGAGGTCGTGGCGATGGTGGGTGACGGCATCAACGATGGCGCCGCGATCGCACGCAGTGATCTCGGCTTCGCGGTCGCGACGGGAACCGACGTGGCGGTGGAAGCGGCAGACGTGGCACTCCTGCGCGGCGACTTGCACGGCGTGGTGCACGCCATCCAGTTGTCGCGCCGCACGATGCGCACGATGAAGCAGAACCTCTTCTGGGCGTTCGTCTACAACGTCATCGGCATTCCCGTCGCCGCCGGCGCGTTGTACCCCGTGTTCGGGTTGCTGCTCAGTCCCATTCTCGCCAGCGCGGCAATGGCATTCAGCTCCGTGAGTGTGGTCTCGAACAGCCTGCGACTCCGTCGGTTTCGCACCACCTGACCTGCGTAGCGACACACAGATTGACGCGACAGGAGACATCCGCGATGGCACGACCAACGAAGCGTGTTCGCAAGGCAGCACCAGACGCGAACAGCGAGACACACGACGCGCGCTGCGGATGCGGCGCGCACGACGGCAATGGCCGCAAGGCGGTGGCCGTGGATGTCGATGCGAAAAGTCGAAACCTCATGCGTCTGCGGCGCATCGAGGGACAGGTGCGAGGGCTGCAGAAGATGGTCGAGGAAGACCGCTACTGTGCCGACATCCTCATGCAAATCTCATCGGTGCATGAAGCGCTTCGCGCTGTCGGACGCGAGTTGATGCGCAACCATCTCAAGCACTGTGCGACGACCGCGATTCGCGCCGACGAGACTCAGGCGGAGGCCATGTACGATGAGCTCGTCGAGCTCATGTACAAGCACAGCCGCTGACGCGTCGCACCGCGAAATGCTTCAGGCCGAGGTGGGCGACAGTGTGCCACCCGACGTCAGCATCTCGGCAAACTCATTCGGGAGCTCGCTCTCGACAATGGCCTCCGTCGCGCGCTCCACGTCGTAAGCGACGCGAATGAACGCGCCGCTCACCCCGTCGGCTGATGTATCGAGGAGCACGTACCCGGCGCGCCAATCGCCATCCTTCGGCCGGCCGACGCTCCCCGTGTTCACGAAGTGGATGCCGGACACCACCCGGTGCCAGGGCTTGTGCGTGTGACCAAAGCACACGGCGTCACCAGCGCGCGCACCGAGCGACGCGCCCATCTTCGTCAGAAAGTCGTCGGATCGCTGTTCGTGGACATAAATGGTGTTGAGCGATGCGTGGCCGTGTACGAGAAAGATGCTCGGACCCGACAGATGTCCGCCGGCCGGGCGAATTGTCATGGCGAACGGCAGGCCACTGAGAAATTGTTTCGTTTCCGCCGTCACATGGGCGCGCGTCCAGTCGTATGACTGGTGTGACAGCGCCTCTTGTCGCGGATCGTCGTACTGACAGCCGCAATGTTTGTAGTCGGTGGCGACGGTGGAGTCGTAGTTACCGGCGACGCCGGCGATCGCGCGGCCACGAATGAGCGCCACGGTTTCATTTGGCCACGGCGCGTAGCCGACCAGATCGCCAAGGTGGTACGTTGCCGCCACGTTCTCGCGGGCTTCGATGTCCTCTAGCACCGCCTCGAGCGCAGGCAAGTTGGCGTGGATGTCGGAGATGAGCGCGTATCGCATGCGTGTCCCGTGTCCTGTCTGAGCGAAGCCTGTCATCCTGAGCGAAGGGCTGTCATCCTGAGCAAAGGGCTGTCATCCTGAGCGAAGCGAAGGATCTCTGTGACCGATAGAACAGCTTTTGAACGCAGAGGTCGCAGAGAACTGCAAGAGAACGGCAGAGGACCGTGAAGGATTGTCTCGCCTGGATGTCTTGGCTGATGCCGTCGTGACGCTCCGATGGCATCGCCCAGGTCGGGATGAGTAACGATATCGGCGGAATGATTGTGGACTCGGCAATCACGGTTCATTCCACCGATACGCGCTTCCCTCTTCCGTACGATTCCAGTTCTCTTTGCAGTTCCCTTTTTCAGGTCTCTTTTGCAGTTTTCTTTTTGCAGTTCTCTGCAGTTCTCTTGCAGTTCTCTGCGTCCTCTGCGTTAAGAAAAACCGCCCGGCCCTCGAGCGATGGCGGGCGATGACATGACGCCCCCGAAAAATTGACCGCGTGCCCACAGTGCCGCGTACACGAGCGCTACCAGCGCCGGGACTTCGATCAGCGGCCCAATGACGGCGGCGAGTGCCTCGCCCGAGTCGATGCCGAATGTCGCGACGGCAACGGCGATGGCGAGTTCAAAGTTGTTGCCCGCCGCGGTGAATGACAGCGCGGCGGTGTCCTCGTACCCGAACCCCAATCGCATGGACAGCCAGAACGCGAGGCTGAACATCACACCGAAGTACACGAGCAGGGGTGCGGCAATGCGAAGCACGTCCATGGGAAGGGCGAGAATGCGCTGTCCCTGCATGGCGAACATGAGAACGATCGTGTAGAGCAGGCCGACGAGCGCCGTGGGGCCAATGCGTCGAATGAAGACATCGTCATACCAGGACGCACCGCGCCGTGCGACCAACGTCTTGCGCGTGAGAAATCCGGCGACCAGCGGCACGCCAAGAAAGATGGCCACACTCCGCGCGATCTGGCCCATCGATACGTTCAACGCCGCGGTGTCGGCGCCAAACCACGCCGGCACCACGGTGAGAAACAGCCAGCCGAGGACCGAATACGTCAGGATCTGGAAGACCGAGTTGAGTGCGACGAGCACGGCCGCCAGCTCGCCAGAACCGCAGGCCAACGAATTCCAGATCAGCACCATTGCGATGCAGCGCGCGAGGCCGATCAGTACGAGGCCGTTCCGGTAATGCGGCAAGTCTGGCAGGAATAGCCACGCGAGCCCGAGCATCACCACGGGCCCGATCAGCCAATTCAGGATGATCGACGTGCCGAGCCGCTTCGTGTCCCGCGTGTGACGGCCAATGGCTTCGTACCGCACCTTCGCGAGCACCGGATACATCATCCACAACAGCCCCAGCGCAATCGGTACGGATACGCCGCCGATCTGCACTCGGTCGAGCACTGCGCCCAGGCCCGGATAGGCGCGCCCCACCGCGAGACCGAGCGCCATTGCGCTGACGATCCACAACGGCAGAAAGCGATCGAGCGTGGAAAGACGACGATCGGTCATCACGACGCGAGCGGCTTGTGTGGACGTGCTCATGCTCGTGTCCTCTCGTTGCTCAGTTGCAGCAGCCGTCATTGCAGCCACAGTCGCGCGACGACTTCGCCGCGCCGAGGCTCGCCATCTCGCGGAGAGGCTTCTTCGTCGCGTTCCGCGACGCGCCCGGCTTTGTGGCGCGCACGAACGCGCTCATGAACTTGCCATCGACGAGTGCTGCCAGTTTCGGATCGATGCCCGTGCCCGCAATCAGCGTTGCCGCATCCTCGGTGGTGTAGATGCGTGTCGGTTCAATTGACGGATCTTCGAACCCGACGTCGCGCAACAGCTGGAGGAATTCTTGTTCCTCGAGTGCGCCGGCAATGCAGCCGTTCCACAATTCCATACTCCGGCGCAGGGCGTCCGGCACCTCGCCGCGCACGACGACGTCGCTCACGGCGAAGCGCCCGCCTGGCTTGAGCACGCGGAATGCCTCGGCGAGCACCTGCCGTTTGTCGCCAGACAGATTGATCACGCAATTGGAGATGATGACGTCCACGGTATTGGACGGCAGCGGAATGGATTCGATGTGCCCCTTGAGGAACTCGACGTTGGTCGCGCCGGCTTTCTCCTTGTTCTCGATGGCGAGCGCGAGCATCTCGTCCGTCATGTCGAGGCCGTATGCTTTGCCGGTCGGACCGACGCGCTTGGCCGACAGCAGCACGTCGATGCCGCCACCGGAACCCAGGTCCAGTACGATCTCACCTGCGTGGAGCTCCGCGAGCGCGGTTGGGTTGCCGCAGCCGAGCGACGCGAGCAGCGCTTCGGCGGGCAGACCAGCGGTCTGGCCCGCATCGTAGAGATCCGCCGTGATCGGGTCCCACGATTCGGTGGACGACCCGCAGCAGCCACTCGACCCGCAGCAGCTTGCACCGGTATCCCCGGTGGCGACGCGCTCGGCGACAGCGCCGTAGCGTGCTTGTACGGTGGCGCGGATCTCTTCCAGGGTGGTCGGAATGGGCGCGTCGTTCTGTTTGGTGGTCATCGGAGCCTCGTTCTTGATCAAGAAATGTTGATGTGTTGCCGAAAAAAAAGGTGTGTCCCGTATCTCGTATCTCGTGCCTCACCGTCAGTCACAGCATGCGCCGCCGCCGCCGCCGCCGCTACGGACGCGCAGCGCCGTGCGACGGGCCGACGGCTTGAACTCGGCAAGTACGGTCTCGATTTCGGAGAATGCGTCCCAGTCGAGTGCGTAGTGCACCCATCGACCTTGTTTGCGGTCGGTCACGATCCCGACGTCCTTCAATACCTTCAGGTGGAACGACAACCGCGATTGAGCGACGTCGAGCGCGTCCTGCAACTCGCAGACGCATCGTTCTCCGTCACGAAGCATGTCGATGACGGCGAGACGTGTTTCGTCGGAGAAGGCGTGGAAGAGCCGCGCGGCGCGGGCGAGGTCGTTGCTCGTTGTGGTCACACTGCAGTATATACCAAAAAATCTTGATCTGTCAAGCGGTCCGCTCCAGCCGGTGATATTTTCGTCACATGAGACTCTTCTGGTCGGTGGCAATCGGAGCCGCGCTCGGTGGGCTCGCGCGCTACTACTTCGCGAGCTTCGTCCAGCAGTGGGCGGGCGCCGATTTTCCGGCGGGCACGCTGGTGGTCAACATCACGGGCAGCTTTCTGCTCGGGTTCATCATGCGGTACGCGCTGCAGACGGACGCGATCAGCCCGGAAGTTCGCGTGCTGCTGACATCGGGCTTCTGCGGGGGCTACACCACATTCTCCACGTTCACCTATGAAACCGCCGGGCTGATGCAGGACGGAGAGTATGGTCGCGCGGCGCTGTACGTTGGATCGAGCGTGGCGCTCGCGCTGGCCGGAACGTTCCTCGGCTTCGCGGCGGCCAATCAGTTGCTTGCGTTGCGCCAACGTCCATGACGGGAGGGAGCATGCACGGGTTCAAGGGAGAGCGCGTCCTGATGCGCATCCATGTGGGCGAGGCGGATCGTTTTCACGGCAAGCCGCTGTATCAGCAGATCGTCGAGTTGTTGCGGGCGCGGCACTACGCGGGTGCGACCGTGTTCCGCGGCATCATGGGCTTTGGCGCCAGCTCCAAGCTGCACACGGACCGGTTCCTCGAGCTCTCGACCGATCTGCCGATTGTCATTGAATGCATCGAAACAGAGGAGAAGATCCAGGCCATACTTCCCGAGCTGGACGGCATGCTTGGCGGGGGACTGATCACCCTCGAACGGGCCCGGGTCATCATGTATCGCGCGGACGAGCCGCCGGAGCGGCGGACCGGCAGTTGGCCGATCGATGTCAACGCGCTGGGATCGAAAGAGGGAGGAAGCGCCTAACGCGCCGTCAGGTAAATGCCTACACTCATGTCGGGGCATTCGGAGTGGACTTCGTGCCTTTCCCGACAGCACTGAAGGGGTACGTTGCGCATCCTCCCTTGCGAGCGGAACCATCGGGCAGCCCGCCCGCCGGCCGACCTTCCGAGGAGCTCGCTATGTCGTCCCCCCATCCGCGAAACCGGGCAGGAATCGCGGACTTCGATTTCCATAAGTCGCCGTTCGTAGTGATCTGGGAAACTACGCGCGCTTGCGATCTCGCCTGCCGGCATTGCCGCGCCGAAGCGGTGCCGTATCGCCGGCCCGACGAGCTCTCCACTGATGAAGCCAAGGCCATGCTGCGCAAAGTGCGCGAGTTCGGCCCGGTGGTGTTCGTGCTCAGTGGAGGCGACTGCCTCAAACGGCCCGACGTCTTCGAGCTGATTCGCTACGGATTCGATCTCGGTCTCCGCATGGCGGTTACGCCGGCCACGACGCCGCTCGCCACCGTCGAAGCCATACAGCAGTTCAAGGATTCGGGCATCTCTCGCCTGGCCGTGAGTCTCGACGGCTCCAATCCGGCCATCCACGACGCCTTCCGGCGTGTGGACGGCTCGTTCGACTGGGGTATCAGGATTCTCGAGGAGTGCCGCCGGATTGGCCTGTCCACGCAAGTGAACACGGTGATGGCGCGGCACAACGTGGACGACTTCGATAATCTCGCCGCACTCATGGAGCGGCTGGGCATCGTGTTCTGGGAAGTGTTCTTCCTCGTTCCCATGGGTCGCGCCAAGCCGGGCGACGTGGCGAGCGCCGAAGAGTTCGAGATGCTCTTCAACAAGATGTACGACCTGTCGAAGCATGCACCCTTCGACGTGAAAGCGACTGCCGCCCCGCAGTATTCACGCGTCATTCTTCAGCGGCAGGTCGCCGAGCGGCACCTCGGTGAACGCGACGAGGCACCGGATACCCTGACGGGCGGCGTGATGTTCTCGCTCTCCGACGGCATTGGACGGGCGCGGAGCGTGAACGACGGTGATGGGTTCATGTTCATCAGCCATATCGGCGAGATCATGCCGTCCGGGTTCCTGCCCATCGTTGCCGGCAACGTGCGCAACGACGATCTGGTTCAGACCTACCGTGAGTCGCCGTTGTTCAACTCGTTGCGGGATCGGTCGCAGATCAAAGGCAAGTGCGGTGTCTGTGAGTTCCGCAGTGTGTGTGGTGGCAGTCGGGCGCGCGCGTACGGCATGACGGGCGACTTCCAGGAAGCCGAGCCGTTCTGCGTGCACGTGCCGCAGCGCTACCGGCGCATGATCGATGGGACGGCCACGTCATGACCGCGATCGCGCCGTCCGAAACAGGTGCCCAGCGTTCCGCCACCTATCAGCCGCCACCTGGCGGCGGAGCGAACATTCTGTGCGTCGGCATCTCGCACCGTACGGCGCCGGTGGCGCTACGCGAGCGGCTGGCACTGAGCGAGACCACTGTCGCATCGGTCCTCGCGCGCTACGGCTGCGGCACGGAGGTGCGCCCTGGCGTCAGTGAGCTGGTGATTCTCTCCACCTGCAACCGCCTGGAGATGTACGCCGCAGCGGGACCGGACGGCTACGAGGTGCTTCTCGGACTCATCGAGGAGCAGACAGGGGTCAGTGCGGCTGAGCTCCTGCCGGCGGTGTATCACTACACGGGCGCCGAGGCCGTGCGACACCTGTGCCGGACCGCTGCAGGCCTGGAATCCATGGTCATTGGCGAGCCGCAGATTCTGGGGCAGGTTTCGTCCGCATTTGCCACCGGCGTGGCGCAGCGCGCCGCGGGACATTCGCTCTCGGTCTTGTTTCACGGCGCGATTCGCGCCGGACGTCGCGCGCGCACGGAAACGGGCATCAATCGGAACCCGGCCACCGTCAGTTCGCTCGCCGTGAAGCTGGTGGACGACACCGTTCGCGAGCTCCGCATGGCGCACGTCGTCGTGTTGGGCGCGGGCGAGATGGGCGAACTCGCCGTATCGGCATTCCACAATCGCGGCGTGCGCGACATCTGCGTGGTGAGCCGCACGGCGGAGCACGCGTCGCACCTCAGCAGTCGTTTCGATGCCCGATCGGCCGCGCTCGAAGCGCTCCCCGCCGAGTTGCGGCAAGCCGACGTGCTCATCACGTCGACGGCGGCGCCCCATCACGTCGTGTCGCGTGAGATGGTGCGGGACGCCATGATTGGCCGTGACCGGCCGCTGGCGATCGTCGATATCGGCGTGCCGCGCGATGTCGATCCGGCCGTGCGCGACCTGGACAACGTTCGCTACTGGGATCTCGACGATCTCGAGCGACATGTGACGAATGCGTTGGCGGAACGTGTCGCCGAGATTCCGCAGGTGGAGCGCGTGGTGGAGGAGGAGGCGGGGAAGTGCATTGCCGAGCTGCGCCAGCTCGACGTGTTGCCGCTCATCGCCGACCTACGGTCGCACATGGAGTCCGTGCGCCAGGCGTCGATCGAACGGCTCATGCGCGATATGGGGCACCTCGGCAATGGCGAGCGCGCAGCGATCGAGGCCTTCTCTCAGTCGCTGGTCAACCGCTTATTTCACGAGCCGATGGTGCGCCTGCGGCAGGAGGCGCAGCACGGACAATCGGCGGGCTATGCCCTGGCACTTCGTCACCTGTTCGGATTGGGGGGATGAGCGGACACGTTGTCATCGTAGGCGGAGGGATTGGCGGTCTTGCGGCACTGGAACACCTCACGCGCGTTGCGCCTTCCGTACAGGTCACGCTGCTCGAAGCCGCGCCGCGGCTGGGCGGTCACATTCGCACCGACCGCGATGATGATTTCATCATGGAAGCGGGACCGGACGTCCTGCTGTCGGCGAAACCCGCGGCAATCGAGCTGGCGCGCCGTGTCGGTCTCTCCGATCGACTGATCGGTACCAATCCCCGCGCGCGCGGGTCGTTCATCCTTCGGCGCGGACGCCTGCATCCCATCCCCGAGGGATTGACGGGATTGGTCCCGTCCCGATTCGGCCCGTTTGCCACGACGCGACTCGTCTCTCCCCTGAGCAAGCTGCGCGTGGCGATGGACTATTTCATTGGGCCGCGCCGTGGCGACGCCGACGAATCCATCGAGAGCTTTGTCGTGCGCCGACTGGGCCGCGGCATGTATGAGAACCTCGTCGAACCGCTGCTGAGTGGCATTTCGGCGGGCGATGGGTCGCGCCTCAGCATTGACGCCATGTTCCCGCAGCTCCGCGCGTTCGAGCGCGAACATGGCGGATTGGTGCGTGGGATGCTCGCGGCGAAGCGTGCGGCGAGAGGCGCTCCCCCGCGGACCGGCGGCACCAGTGCGTTCGTTTCGTTTCCACGGGGGCTGCAGGAGCTCGTCGACGCTGTCGTGCAGGCCGTGCGTTTGCGCGATCCGCTCGGCGCGCACATGCAGATGCGTACGTCGGCGCGCGTTTCCATGATCGAGCGCATGGGAGCGGCCGATCAGATGAAAGGTGTTCCGGCGCGACGGTTTCGCGTTCGCCTCACCAGCGGCGAGACGCTGGCTGCGAACGCGCTCGTCATCGCGACGCCGGCGTATGTCACCGCCGAACTGTTGCACGACATCGACGCGTCGCTCAGCGCGCAACTCGCGGCCCTCGAGTATGCCTCGACGGTCACGATCTCGCTGGGTTACCCTGCCGACGCCGTGTCCCGCCCGCTGGACTCGAGCGGCTATGTGGTACCGCGCGTCGACGGCCGTGCCGTGCTCGCCTGCACGTGGGCGTCGACGAAGTTCGTTGAACGGGCTCCGGCCAATCGCGCGTTGTTCCGGCTCTTTCTCGGTGGTGCCGGGCGCCCGCCGTACGAAACCTGGTCGGACGCCCAGTTGCTGGACGTGGCGCGCGCCGAAATGCTCGAGGTGATGGGCGTGAGCGCCCGTCCGATCATCACGCGAATCAACCGATTCGTGCGCGCGATGCCGCAGTACATTGTTGGCCATCGCGGCCGAATGGCGGCCATTGCCGAGCGCGTGAGCGATATTTCAGGTCTCGAGCTGGCTGGCGCCGTGTATCTCGGCGTCGGCATTCCCGACTGCGTCCGGTCCGGCATCGACGCCGCGACGCGGGCACTCGCTGCGTTGCCGGCCACTGTTCCCACTCTTACCGACGTTTCTCCATGAGCATTCAATCCACGGCGTTCATGCGCGCCGCCCATGCCAAGCCTGTCGAGCGCACGCCGGTGTGGTTCATGCGGCAAGCCGGTCGCGTGTTGCCTGAGTATCGGGCTGTCCGTGGCGAGTTGTCGCTGCTCGACATCTGCAAGCGCCCCGACGTCTGCACGGAGGTCACTCTTCAGCCGGTGCGGCGGTTCGATGTGGACGCGGCAATCCTCTTTGCCGACATCATGCATCCGCTCGTGGGTGCCGGCGTGGATCTCGACATCGTGGATGGCGTGGGGCCGGTGATTCGCGAACCGGTACGCACGGCGGCGGACGTCGCACGACTGCGTCCGCTGGAGCCGGAGACCGATCTGCCGTACGTGCTGGAGACGATTCGCATGCTCAAGGTGGAGCTGGGCGATAGCAAGCCGCTGATCGGGTTCGCCGGCGCGCCGTTCACGCTGGCCGCGTATCTGATCGAAGGAAAATCATCGCGTGACTTTGCGCGGACCAAGGCGCTCATGTACGGCGCGCCGGATGTGTGGCATGAGTTGATGGTTCGGCTCACCGACATGGTCGTCAGTTTCCTGCGTGCGGAGCGCGCGGCCGGCGTCGACGTGATCCAGGTGTTCGACAGCTGGGTTGGCTGCCTGTCTTCGTCGGACTACCGGGAGTACGTACAGCCGCATTCGCGCCGCATCTTCAGCGAGCTATCTACCCTCGGCGCGCCGCTCATTCACTTTGGCGTCAACACGGCGATGTTGCTCGGTGACATGAAAGATGACGGCGCGAATATCATCGGCTGCGATTGGCGCATTCCGCTCGACCATGCGTGGGACATCATCGGACCGACGAAGTGCATCCAGGGCAATCTGGATCCGACGGTGCTGCTCGGACCGCCGGCGGTCATCCGGCGCGCAGTGAACGCCGTGTTGGCCCGGGCGGCGGGACGGCCAGGCCACATCTTCAATCTTGGGCATGGACTGATGCCGCAGACGCCGGTCGACAACGTTCAGATTGCCGTCGACTGTGTGCGTGCGTACGTGCCGGAGCAGGGCGGGGCATTGCCAGCCGCCGAGTTGGTTGCCCATCCTGCGACGCAATGAGCCGCATGCGTGGCGTGCTGTTGATGGCCTATGGGACGCCGGAGCGGCTCGAGGACGTTGCCGACTATTTCACGCACATCCGGCGCGGTCGCCGGCCGAGTGACGAGGCAATCGCCAATCTGCAGGCGCGCTATACACGAATAGGCGGCGCCACGCCGCTTCGTCGGATCACGGAAGCGGTGCGCGACGGGCTGCGATCGGAGCTCGTGTCGAGCGGCGAGAAGCGTGCAGTATTCGTGGGGATGAAGCATTGGCATCCGTTCATCGAGGAGGCCGTGCAGGCGATGTCGGAGGCCGGCGTCCAGGAGGTGGTCGCGCTGGCGCTCGCGCCCCACTACTCGCACATGAGTGTCGGGGCATACCGGCATGCGGTCGAGGAGGCGAACGCCGCGCTGCCGCTACCGCTCGATATCACGTTCGTCAGGAGTTGGTACGACGAACCGGGCTTCGTCGAGTTGATGGCAGACCGTGTTCGCGCTGCGCTCGCGGGCGTGGCCCAGCCCGGTGAACCGGCGCCCACAGTCGTGTTCACGGCGCATAGCCTTCCCGTTCGCATTCGTGAGTCGAACGATCCCTACGAGGCGCAACTGTTGGACAGCGCAGCAATGGTCGCGGCGCAGATGGGGCTGAGCGACTGGCGATTTGCCTGGCAGAGCGCGGGCGGCACGACGGAGCCGTGGATCGGGCCCGACATTCTCGATTATCTCGAGACCCTGTCGGCCGAAGGCGTGCGCACGGTGGTGCAGGTGCCGATCGGTTTTGTGTCCGATCACCTCGAGATTCTTTACGACATCGACATCGAGGCGAAGGAACGCGCGACCGAGCTGGGCATGCGACTCGGACGTACGCAGCTGCCGAATGCCGATCCGGATTTCATTCGCGCGCTCAGCGCGGTGGTGTTACGCTCACAGACGGGTTCCGCCGTCGGCTCGCCGACCTCATCAGGAAATTCCTGATGGTCTTGCCAAAGTCGCCTGATTGGATCTCCACGGCGTGTACTTGGGCTTAGATTTATTGCTGGACAGTCCCACCGCGAGGAAATAAACGGCCGTGTTCAGGGCGTTCATCCGCCGATTCCGAGCCAGCCGCACAAACGTCGCGGCCGGCCCCGGGCATGTTGTCGATTGTGCGGTGCCGTGCGACGCGGCCTGCCAGGCGCCCTGCGCGCTCGCCAGCTTGCCGGTCGGCGTTCGCGCGGTGATCGTGCGCATCGCCTGCCCGCACGACGACATTGGGCGCCTGCGCGTGTTGGGCGTGTTCGAGGGTGCGCCCGTTACCGTGGTCGATCGCCGCAGTGGTGTCCTGCTGGACGTGCGCGGTTCGCGTCTCGCGTTAGCTACGTCGCTTGCCGCCGCGATCCTCGCCGTTCCTGTCGTTCCCTGAACGACGGCCGATGAGCGCGGTCGCCGTCGTCAGAGATGCAGCGGATCCACAGGACCTCGCGGGGCCGCTCCGCGTTGCGCTCATTGGGAATCCGAACGCCGGGAAGAGCACGTTGTTCAACGCGCTCACCGGTTTGCGCCAACAGGTGGCGAACTTTCCGGGCGTCACGGTGGAGCGCGTCGAAGGCTCGTTCGCACACGGTGGGCGGCGCGTCATCGTCACTGATCTTCCTGGCACATACGGTCTGACCGCCGATTCGCCAGACGAACGGATCGCGGTGGACGTACTGCTCGGCCGCATCCACGGCGTGCCGGCTCCGGATGTGACCGTCGTCGTCGTTGACGCCGAGAACATCGAGCGGCACCTGTTTCTCGCGAGCGAGGTGCTGGATCTGGGGCGGCCGACGGTGATCGCGCTGAACCGAATGGACCGCCTGACCGCCTCCGGTTGGCAGATCGACATTCCCGAGTTGATTCACGAATTGGGCGCCGTGGTGGTTCCCGTCGTCGCCAGTCGGGGAGAGGGCATCGACCGTTTACGGCATGCCATCGCGGTCGCCAAGTCGCTGCCGCTTCCCGTGGCACGCGGGCCCGTGTCTGTTGAGGCGCGTTACGCGCGGATCGGTGAAGTGGTGGCGCGATGTGCGCCGCGGCCCGCGATCGGACGGCGAACGGCCAGCGATCGAGTTGACCGGGTGGCGCTCCATCCGGTATGGGGACCGCTGATCTTCGTGGTCATCATGGCGCTGATGTTCCAGACCATGTTCACCTGGGCTCGCCCGCTCACCGGCAGCATCGAATGGGTGATGGCGTGGCTCGCCAGCGGACTCACGCGCGTGATTCCCGCCGGCGAGTTTCGAAGCTTGCTGGTCGACGGCGTCGTGGGTGGAGTGGGTAGCGTGCTGGTGTTCGTACCGCAGATCGCGATCCTGTTCACCTTCATTGGGTTGCTCGAGGACAGCGGTTACATGGCCCGTGCGGCATTCGTCATGGACAGATTCATGCGGCCGGTGGGGCTACACGGGCGCAGTTTCATTCCGCTGCTGTCCGGGTACGCGTGCGCCGTGCCGGCCATTCTCGCCACACGCACGATCAAGGATCCCAAGCAGCGGATGGCGACGATTCTCGTCGTTCCGCTCATCAGTTGTTCCGCGCGCCTCCCGGTGTATGCGTTGCTCATCGGCGCGTTCGTGCCCAGTGTGGCCGTCATGCATGGCGTGCTGAATCTGCAGGGATTGACGCTGCTCGGCATGTACCTGCTTGGCACGATTGGCGCGCTCGCCGCGGCAGCGGTGTTCAGGCAGACCCTGCTTCGCGGGGCGACGCGAGCTCTGATTCTGGAGATGCCGTCGTACAGCCTGCCGAATACGCGCGTGCTCTCTATGTCCGTCTGGCTACGGATCAAGGTCTTTCTGCAACGCGCCGGCACGGTGATCCTCGCTGCGTCCGTCGTGCTCTGGGCATTGGCGCAGTACCCCAAGTCTCCCGACCCACACGCGTCCTCGGAAGCGCGGCTCGCGTATTCGGCGCTCGGTCGAGTCGGCAAGGTGCTCGAGCCCGCCGCGCGCCCGCTCGGGTTCGATTGGAAAATCAGTGTCTCGGTCGCATCCTCGTTTGCGGCGCGGGAAGTGTTCGTCAGCACCATGGCCACCATCTACGGCGTAGACGAGCAGTCCGGCGGCGGGCGTACGGCGGCACTGTCTGCTGAGCTTCGGCAGGCGCGGAACAGCCACGGCGAGGCATCCTACACGCCGATCATCGCGCTCGCGCTGATGGCGTTCTATGTGTTTGCCCTGATGTGCACCAGCACCACTGCCGTCACCGTTCGCGAGACGGGCGGCGGCCGCACGGGTGCCGCGTGGGCGGCGCTGCAGTTCATGTACATGCTTCTGCTCGCATACGGAGTCGCGTACCTCGTCTATCATGGCGGGAAGGCGGTGGGATTCGCATGAAGACACCCTGGTGGGACCCTCTGGTGACGTTCGTTGTGGTGGCACTGGCCGTGACGTATCTCAGTTTGCGGGTGTGGCGGGCACGCCGCCGGCGCTCCGACGACTGTGGGTCGTCCTGCGACTGTCACTGACGTTCGCTGCGAGCGGCCGTCGGGCGATTCGCCACGGCCGGCACGATATCGCCTGACTGCCACTCCGTGCTGCGTACAGCACGTTGTTGATGGGGCAACTCATCTGGAGGCGCTATGGCTGGCGCACGGGCGGTGGGACTCAAGACTCGGCAGTCGGCGCGTCCGGTACACCTGCCGTTGCACATTCTGCTCGGCGCCGCTGGTGATGCTTCGTCGCTCGGCGCAATCCATATAGCACGGGCGCTATCCAAACGCGCGCAGGCGAGCGTTCAGGTGCTCACCGTGAGCACGCCTTTCCCGCATGTGGCGCCATCGCCGTTCGAGATGGCGCCCCCGGCGGTGATCGATGCGGACAACCGGCGCGCCGCGCTCGTTGCGGTGCAGGATCAGCTCGCGACAATCCGCGGCACCGCCAGTTGGACGGTGCATGCCGTGGTCGGTTGGCCCGCCGAGGCGCTCGTGGACGAAGCGCGGTGCTGGCCGGCGTCGCTGATCGTGCTCGGCATTGGCCGTCACAAGGCGGTGGACCGTCTGTTCGGACCGGAGACGGCAATTGCGGTCGCGCGTCGTGCCGCCGTGCCGATGCTCGCCGTGCCACCCGATGTCCAGGAGCTTCCGGCGCGCGTGATTGCCGCTATCGACTTCAGCGAGTCGAGCATTGGGGCAGCAAAGCTCGCCGCCCGCCTCATGGTGGCGGACGGCACGCTCACGTTGGTGCACGCATCGGCCCTCGCCGCTCCGAAACACGAAGCCGGTAGCCTGGTAGACGTGTACAGCACGGGTGCCGCCGACAAGCTCGAGCAGATCCGTCACGAGATCCACAAGGAGACCAGGCGGCGTGTGCAGACGGTGATGTTGCAGGGCGATGTCGTCGGCCAGCTCCTGGAATACGCCAAGCAGGAGCACTGCGACCTGATCGCCGTTGGCGGTCACGAGCTGGGCTTCGTCGATCGCATCCTGCTGGGCAGCGTGCGTACCCGCATCATCCGGGACGCACACTGCTCAGTGCTGATTGCGCCGCACCGCGCTTGAACCTACGGCTTGGGCGTTGGCTTGGCCTTTGGCGCTACCAATGGAGTGCCGCGCGCCGTGTCACCGGCGAGTGGCGTCTTGAACTCTGCTTCCGCCGGGCGAATCAAGTCGTCGAGTCGCACCGCTACCGCGATGTTCTTCGACGTGTTGAATACCTGCTGCGCCGCCTGCAGGTTGCCTTGCCCCTTGAGGGCCTCTGCGAGCTCGAGGCCAGTCGCGACGTAGAGATAGGGAATGCCCACCGACGGCCGATCGATCCAGTCGCCGGTCTTGAGCACCGACTGCGGGCCGACGAACACCTTGTTCCAGAGCGTGTCGCTGCGCGGCACGTCCAGCCATCCATCGCCCTGCACGTAGACAGTGTCCTTGGCGGTGCCGGTTGGCGGCAGGAAGAGCTTCGATGCCAACCCCTGCGTCAACACGTCGTCGCCCAAACCGAGTGAGCGCGCGTAGCCACCCGACGTGCGCGCGAAGTAGATCGGGCGCTGCGGCCAAGCGTCCTGAATCATGCGCAGCACGAACAGATCTGCGCGCTGCAGGACGCTATGGTCGAGATTCTTCGGGTCGATTGTCGCTTTGAGCGCGCCCGACGTGAAGGCCATTGGGCTATTCAGCGGATAGTACGCCGGCACGGAGTCCGCTTCGTCCATCGACATGTGAATGGGGGCCGTCGTCGGTTTCACCCATTGCTGGCCGCGGTAGATAGCCGGACCCTTTGCCGCGTCGTAGGCAAAGATCGGACGACGAATCATCTGGCGCATGTACCAGTCGGTATTCAGGAGCGACGTATTCGCGACCACCACGTCCTGGCGAATGCCTTCCACTTCCTGCGCGTACCAGAGCGGGAAGGTGTCGTTGTCGCCGACGGTCACCAGCACGCCGTACGGCTCCACTGAGTTGAGCAGATCCTCCGCGAAGTCGCGCGTGTCCCGCTGTCCGGCGCGCGATGCCGAATGCCAGTTCGCGAAGAGCGGCACGACGGCCAACAACAGGATGGGCGATCGTATCGCCAACTGGTCGGTTTGGGCACGAGCACCGTCTCGCGGCCTACTTTCACCTCCTCGGCGCCGAACAGTGCGGCGATCGATTCCCAGACGAAGACGAGGCCGAGTCCCGCCCACACGCCCCACGCCGAGAAGCTCCAGAGGAAGAAATAGTCTCGGTCGCGCACCTCGTGCGGTGCCTGCGAGGTCGGATCCTGCGATGCGCCGTACTTGAAGTTCAGGTAATAGATGAGCAGCAGCGTCATGCGTGAACATCAGCGAACCGAAGTACCAGAAACTTCGTCGGTCTCGCTGCAAGTGCACCCATCCGCCGATCAACCCGAGGACGAGGAACACCGCCGCGAGCATCGCCTGTGCAAACTGGTGGTCGCCGTGGGCGTCGCGAATCCACTGCCACTTGAAGTACAGCCACCACATGCCGACCTGCGCGCCGAAGCGGGCCTGGCGGTCGGTGAGATCGGGCTTGCCGTACTGGCCGCGATTGAAATTGTACATGAATGCGTCGTAGCGTCCCCTTGGAGAACGTGCAGCGAAGCTCGAGTTTCGTGCGACAGGCCGTCGGCTCGCCTTCGTTGATCGCGGGGAAGTGCGCGGCGCGGATCGGCTGCGTCGCGAACGGCGTCAGGCCGAACAGCAACATGCCGACGCAGGCCAGCAGCAGCTTCCATCGCAAGATCGTGCGCGGCCGCACGATGAGCACCGCGAGGCCAACCGCCGGCGCGGCGAGCATGCCGGCCATGTGATTGGCGTAGCCGAGGCCGAGCAGGTACGCGACGAGCACGAGCGTGCGGTCGGCTTTACGGCCGTCCGGCTCATCGCACCAGCGGATCATCAGCCATGAGATGATCGCGATGCCGACGAGTGAGACAGTATAGACCTTCTCGTTCACGACCGACTGATTCCACACCGTGAACGCGGTGGCGCCGATGAGCGCGGCGACCACGCCGCCAACTACGCGCTGCCACCGTTCGCGGAACCAGCCCACGAGGACGCGCTCGGTGACCAGGAACCACATGCCCGCCGAGACGGCGCTACAGATCGCGGCGAGGATGTTGATCGCGCACCGCGACGCTGCTCGCGATCGGCAGCATGGAGAAGACGCGGCCGAGAATGACGAACAGCGGATTTCCAGGCGGATGCGGAAGCCCGAGCGTGTAGGCGGCGGCGATGTACTCGCTCGTGTCCCACATCGCGGTGGACGGAGCGAGCGTGAGGAGGTAGAGCGCCAGCGTCGCCAGCGACACGACAACGGCGGCGCGGTAGGACGGGCGATAGTCCAGCTCGGTGGTCGTGGAGGTCGCCATTACGATCCGTGGGGTGTCCGACAGCAAGCGCCCCGCTGAGGAGGCGGGGCGAGAAGGTGGAAAGATGATGAACCGGAATGGGTTACGCTACTGGTTGCCGAGGGGTGACTACTGGTACGAACTACTCGGTGCGAGTTTGGCTAGTGGCGGAACTGCCGCTTGCCCGTGAACACCATCGCCATTCCCCGTTCGTCCGCGGCGGCGATCACCTCGGCGTCCCTGACCGAGCCGCCCGGTTGGACGATGGCCGTGACTCCGGCATCGGCGGCCTGATCCACGCCATCGCGGAAGGGGAAGAAGGCGTCGGACCCAAGCGACGAGCCAGCGGTGGCGTGCCCTGCAGCCGCAGCCTTGTGCACGGCGATGAAGGCCGCGTCAACGCGCGACATCTGACCCGCGCCGATACCGATCGTTGCGCCGTCGCGCGCGAGCACGATCGCGTTCGACTTGACGCTCGCAACGGCACGCCAGGCGAACAGCAGGTCGCGGTACTCCTCGGCTGTCGGCTGGCGCTTGGTGACCACCTTCCAGGCGCTGGCGTCGTTCACTCCTGAAGCGCGTTCCTGCACGAGTACGCCGCCACGGACGCGCTTGTAGTCCAGGTTGTTGGCGCCAATGCCCCATTCGGCACGTCCCTCGAGCACGCGCAGGTTCTTCTTGCGCCCGAGGATCTCGACCGCGCCGGCGCTGAATTCGGGCGCGACGATGCACTCGACGAATAGACTGGAGACGGCGTCCGCGGTGGCATCGTCCACCGGCACGGTGAACGCAATCACCGATCCGAACGCGGACGCGGGATCGCAGGCAAGTGCCTTCTTGTATGCCTCGACGCCTGTTGCGGCGATCGCGAGCCCGCACGGCGTGGTGTGTTTTACAATCGCACATGCCGCCTCACCGGCGAATGGATCGATGGCGAGCAACGCGCCTTCGAGGTCGAGGAAATTATTGAACGAGAGCTCCTTGCCTCCATGCTGCGTCAGCCCCGCCAAGCCTGCACCTGGGCGTTCGACGTAGAATGCCGCTGCTTGATCCGGATTCTCGCCATAGCGCAGTGTCTGTGCGCGATCGAGCGAGACGACGATCGTTTGCGGGAACTTGTCTTGCCGCTGTTGTGCGAACCAGGCGGCGATTGCCGCGTCGTACGACGCCGTGTGGGCGTAGACCTTGCCCGCGAGCAAGCGGCGCAGGTCGGAGTCGGTGTCATCGGCGCGCAACGCGGCGAGCACGCGGCCGTAATCCGCCGGATCGACTACCACCCATACGGACTCGAAATTCTTCGCGGCAGAGCGGAGCATACTTGGTCCGCCGATGTCGATGTTCTCGATGGCATCTTCGGGCGTCACGTTCTTGCGCGCGACGGTCTCGCGAAACGGATAGAGATTCACGGCGACGAGATCGATCGGCGTGATCTCGTGTTCGGCGAGCGCGGCCATGTGCGCCGGCAGGTCGCGTCGCGCCAGCAATGCGCCGTGTACGGCAGGGTGCAGTGTCTTCACGCGTCCATCCATCATTTCCGGAAAGCCGGTGATGTCGCTGACGTCGGACACGGTGAGGCCTGCGTCGCGCAGTGCCTTGGCTGTACCACCGGTGGAGACGAGGTCCCAACCCAGCTCGGTGAGCCCGCGGGCGAAATCGACCAGGCCTGACTTGTTGGAAACGGAGAGAAGCGCGCGGGGCATTGGGAATGGGAAGAGGGCGAGGATTTATGGGCGCGTGAGCGAGCGAAGGTCCCGAAGGTCGATGACTTCGGCGGGTGAATATCTGAACCGGAGCGGCCAGGCGAGCGCCACGCTCAGCTCAACAGCCCAGCGCGAGCTCGATGTTCTCGGCAAGACGAGAATCCTCATGCGGAAGAAGCGTGAACGACGGGAGGGCGTCCACCACCAGCCTGCTGCCGACCATGGCACAATTCGACAGCGTCGTCCGGCCCGCGGCAACGGCATCGACGACGCGCGGGTACAACAGGTGTTCCACGCGCAGCACCCGCGCGCCGAGCGTCGCAGCGTCGTCATTGGGAAACACCGGCACCGGCCACTGCGCAATGATGTGCCCGCGGTCGTACACGTCGTTCACGAAATGCGCGGTGACCCCGCTCACCCGCGTGCCTGCCTCGAGGACTGCCCGATGCACGCGCTGCCCGTACATTCCAGGCCCGCCGAACGCCGGGAGCAGGGATGGATGAACATTCACCATTCGGCCTTCATACGCCGCGACGATTTCCGGAGGTACCAGCTTGAGGTACCCGGCCAGCACGATGAGATCCACATCGTAGTCGCCGACCAACTCGCTCAGCGGGCGGGCGGCGGGCCGTGCATCGGACGGTAGCACGGCGGTCGCAATATTGTGGCGGGCCGCGCGGTCGAGCGCGCCCGCCGTGGCGCGATCGCTGGCGACGAGCACCACATCGCCGCCGCGACGGTCACCCAATCGCTCGAAATGCTCCAGGATGGCCTGAAGGTTGGAACCGCTTCCCGACGCAAGTACGGCAACACGCGATCTCATCGCGCGGATCTTATTGCTCACGGCGCCGTGCGGGAAGCTCGGCCAGGTAACGATCTACGGCGTCGGCGAGTGATTTTGATATCGCGAGGTGCTTCGCGTCGGCGCGTGACCGGTCTTCGTCCGGCGTGGACGCTACATCCAACAGAATACCCAGCCCACCGAACGCGGCCGCGGGGGCAACGTCTCGCCACCTGTCGCCGATGAAAGCCGATTGGGCGGGATCGAGACCGTGTTCGGCAATCGCCTGTCGATAGAGCGCGAGTCCAGGCTTCCGACAATCGCACGGACCCGTGATGTCCGGATGGTGTGGGCACATATAGGTGGCGTCGAGCGTCGCGCCCTCCGCAGCGAGCAGCGACTCCAGCCGGTGACAGACGGCGTCGTATTGCTCGCGCGTGATCCATCCGCGCGCGATTCCGGATTGGTTGGTCACCACCACGACCGCGACGCCTGCCGAGTTCAGGCGGCGAATGGCGTCGGCCGCGCCGGGCAACAGCTCCACTTCGCGGGAATCAGCCAGGTAGTCGGCGTCGCGAATGATAGTCCCATCGCGATCGAGGAACGCCGCGGGCCGGCCCGTCACTCGATTGCCGCCTGAATTGCAGCGGCGACCAGGGAATCGTCCGAAGGGGAGATCGTCCGCAGATCGATCAAGACGCGACCGTCTGTCACTCGGGCGACGAGAGGTGGATGGCCCGCGCGGAGGCGGCGCTCGATGGTGTCTGCGTGGCCGGCAACGGCCAGCGCGATGGACGGGATGCGCGCCGTTGGAAACGCGCCACCTCCTACGCTCGCGTTGCTTTCGACCACGTCGACCGCGTGGCCGATCAAGGCGCGGAGACGCTCCGCTCGCGCACGCAGTACGTCCACGGAAACCGTGAGCTGTGCGAGCGCGGGAATCTCCGTCAGGGCACGCGCCGGCGTACGGTACAGCGCCAGAGTTGCCTCGAGCGCGGCGAGCGTCAGCTTGTCGACGCGATAGGACCGCGTGAGCGGATTCGCGCGGATGCGCGCGATCGCGTCGCGCGGTCCGAGCAGGATTCCAGCCTGGGGGCCGCCGAGCAACTTGTCTCCGCTCATCGTCACGATGGCGCGGCCTCCCGTATCCCGAATGGCCTCGCGCGCAGTTGGCTCGCCGGCGAGACCATAGTCCGCGAGCGACAGAAGGAGGCCGCTGCCGAGATCGTGCAGGAACGGCACCCCGCGGTCGAATGCCAGTTGCGCCAGATCTGCGGCAGACACCTCGGCCACGAATCCGGTGACCGCGAAGTTGCTCCGGTGCACCTTGACGATCATGCCCGTGTCGGCGCCGAGCGCCTGGCGGTAGTCGTCGACGTGCGTGCGGTTCGTGGTGCCGACTTCTATCAGCCGCACGCCGCTCTTTGTCATGATATCGGGAATGCGAAAGCTGCCGCCGATCTCGACGAGCTCGCCGCGCGAGATGATTGCCTCTCGCTGCTCGGCAAGCGTGTTGAGTGACAGGACCAGCGCTGCCGCGCCATTGTTGACGACCAGCGCGTCCTCGGCGCCAGTAAGCTCCCGCAGCAGCGCGGCGCAGTGTGTGTACCGGGATCCACGCTCGCCGGTCTCGAGATCGTACTCGAGATTCGAGAAGCCGGTGGCCACGCGCACCACCGCATCGATTGCCGCCGGCGCGAGAGGCGCGCGCCCCAGGTTGGTGTGCAGCACCACACCGGTTCCGTTGAGCACGGGCCGGAGCGACGGGGTCGTGGCGCTCGCAACCGCGGTGGCGACCAGGGTCGCCCACGTTTGTTCATCTTGCGGTGCGTCGCCGGGTGAGGCGCGCGCTGCGTCGATGGCGTGACGGATGGCGTCGACGACCACGCTGCGTGGTGCACGTTCGAGCAGCGGACGTACGGCGTCGCTCTCGAGGAGTGAGCTCACGCTCGGCAGAGCGCGTCGCGCGTCGCCCATGCGATCAGCGCGGCGGCTTCGCCGGCGGTTTCGCCAGCGGTTTCGCCAGCGGTTTCACCGGCGGACGTGCCGTGTCGGCGGGTGGCCGGCGAGTGGTATCGGCGGGGGCCGGCGAGTGGTATCGGCCGGCGCGGGTTTGGGCGGGGCCGGTTTCGGCACCGTGAACAAGCGCGAGGACTCGCGCGCATGTCCGACCAGGTTCCGCATGCTGTTGGCGGTAATGCGATACGTGACGCCGACCACGAACGGCGTCGTCGGTGCGACGGTGACGATGATCGCGCGATCCGGTGGCGGCGTGCTCGGCTTGGGCGGTGGCGGCGGTGCACGACGTCCGCCGGGTGCGGTCGCAGGTGGTGCAGGCGGAGCCACCTTCGTTGTGTCGGCCCGCCGCGCGGAGTCGGGTTTCTGTGCCGCCTTCGTCGAGTCGGCCCGCCGCGCGGAGTCTGTGGCCTGCCGGGCACGATCGTACGCGGTCTCCCCCTGCACGCGCAACACCGGGACTGTCGTGGAGTCGGCCCGCTTGATGGTCACCTGTGACGGCTGGAATTCGAGATGCGGATCCAGCGGTTTGTCGAAGGTGATCCGGATCGTGACACTGTCGAGTCGCGCGACGTTCTCCATCACCGCCGGCACTGAGTCGCGCTCGATGACATCGAGTTCAGTCATGCTCCGCGCGTTCGTGATGGTGACGGTGGTGCTGTCCCACTTCTCGTTGCGATCGATGGTACGGTTGGCGTTCTGGTCGATGAGCGCGTGTACGAGGTAGGTGCCTGCCGGCAGCGGACCGAGGTCGAAGTGGCCGGTGCTATCGCTGGCACCAATGTAGACGATGCTCGTATCGGCTTTCGATGCCGCTTCGATGTACGCGCCGGAGGCCGGACGCTGTGCCACCCAGTCGAACACGATGCCAGGAATGCTGAATGGCGGAAACGTCGGCCCTGTCGAGAAGACGATCGTGCGGCCCTCTTTCACGACATTGCCGCGCAGGTCGACGAGGCCAGGCAACATGGTGATCCGATACGCCGTGTTCGGCCGAAACCCGTTGCGGGGGCGCACGGTCACGCGGCTGCGGTGCCAGCCGACATCCGCGGCACCATTGCGCGGCGATACGAGAAAGATCTGATCGAGCGCGGTTCCCGCTCCCGCCGGGCGATCGCTCACGACTTCGTCGAACTTGAACTCCACCGACTTGATGTTGACATTGGTCGCCCCGGAATCGGGCGAGATCGACACGATCGCCGGGGGCGTGTGTCGCTCGACGCCGCCCGGTGGTGGGCCCGCGGACGCGCAGCCGCCGATCAGGAGAAGCGCAATCAGGCGCCGCACAGCGCCCTCACCTTGTCCACGAGTTGTGCTCGTTTCGACTGCATCTCGGCGAGTATGGCGCGATCGTTCGCCACCACCTGCGCCGGAGCGCGCTCGACGTACTTGGGATTGTCGAGGCGTCCTTCGCGCGACGTGATCTGCTTATCCATCTCGGCGATATCCAGTCGCAGTCGCGCACATTCCGTCTCGACGTCGATCAAACCGCCGAGTGGCACGATGATCTCCGTGCCGCCGCCGATCACCGCGTGTGCCGCGGCGCCCGCCGGGGCAGCGTCCACCACGCGCACGTCGGCGCGCGAGAGCCGACCGATCGTAGCGGCTTCGGCCTGGAAGAGGCGAGCAACCTGTTCGACGTTGGTCGTGGGCCGCACGAGCGCTTCGATCACTTTGCCGGGCGCCACGGCGTTGTCGCCGCGAATCTGGCGAATGGCGAGGACGGCGTCGCGCACCTGCTCGAATTCCTGTGCCGCCTCAAACGAGACCGCACCGGAGGCGTCGGGCCACAGCGCCCGCACGAGAAACGTATCGACCTCGTGCCCAGGCAGCCGCTGCCAGAGCGATTCGGTGATGAACGGCACCACGGGATGCAGCAGGCGAAGCGCTTGGTCGAAGGCGTGTACGAGCACGGCACGGGCCACCTCGCGATCGGCGCCGGGAACCTCGAGCCGCGCCTTTACAGATTCCAGATACCAGTCTGCGAGTTCGTTCCACACGAAGCGGCGCGCCGCTTCGGCGTATTCGTTCAGGCGGAGGCCGGCGTACCGCTCGGCGTCCGTCCACACGCGGCCATCCGGAGACTCGTGCGGCTGCGTCGGCCGGAGCGGGCCGAGCGCGCGGTCACACTCCTCGATCGCGGTATCGAGGCGCGCCAGAATCCAGGCGTCGGCGCGGGTGAGCGACGCACGGTCGAGCTTATCGACACGCTGCACCGGATCGGTGCCGACGCGATCGAGCAGGAAGCGGCCAATGTTCCACAGCTTCGTGTTGAAGTTGCGGCCCGTGGCGAACGACTTGTCCAGGTCGTCCGGATCGAGAATGACGTCGGCGCCCATTCCCATGCCGGCAATGAGCGTCCACCGAAGGGCGTCGGCACCGTACAGCTTGACCACGTCGAGCGGGTCGATGCCGTTGCCGAGTGACTTCGACATCTTACGATGCTGCGTGTCGCGCGCCGTGCCGTGCAGGTACACCGTGTGATATGGGGCGCGGCCCATGAACTCGTAGCCGGCCATGATCATCCGCGCGACCCAGAAGAACAGGATCTCGGGCGCGGTGACGAGCGTGTCCGTCGGGTAGAATGCGGCGAGGTCCGGCGACTGCTCGTTCGGCCAACCGAGCGTGGAGATCGGCCAGAGCCACGAGGAGAACCAGGTGTCGAGCACGTCCTCGTCCTGCCGCACGGGGCAACCGCAATAGGGGCACTCCGTGAGGTCTTCGCGGCTGGCGATGACGTTCTGCGGCGGATCGCACTCGTCACAGTACCACACCGGCACGCGGTGCCCCCACCACAACTGGCGCGAGATGTTCCAGTCGCGAATGTTGGTGAGCCAATTGACGTAGACGGCTTCCCACCGTTCGGGCAGAATACGAATGGCGCCCTCGCGCACCGCCTGCAGCGCGGGGCGGGCGAGCGGCTCCATCGATACGAACCACTGATCGGATAGCCGCGGCTCCACGACTGTATCGCAGCGATAGCAATGGCGCACCGAGTGCTGGTGCGTTTCAATCTTCTGGAGCGCGCCACTTTCCTCGAGCAGTTTCACGATGCGCTCGCGCGCCTCGAAGCGATCGAGACCGTCGAGCTCCGCCGGCACGCGTCCGCCGGCATCCTTCACTTCATGCAATGCGCCGTGTTCGTCGATCACGATCGGCATGGCGAGCGAATGGCGCTTGCCCACCTCGAAGTCGTTGGCGTCGTGCGCCGGCGTGATCTTCACCACGCCCGTGCCGAACGCCGGGTCTGCGTAGTCGTCGGCGATGATCGGAATCTCGCGATTCACGATCGGCAGTATCACGTGCGCTCCCACGAGATGCCGGTAGCGCGGGTCCTCGGGATTCACCGCCACCGCGACGTCGGCGAGCATCGTTTCCGGCCGAGTCGTTGCAATCGTCAAGAGATCGCCGCGACCGGCGACCCGATATCCGATATGGTACAGCTTACCAGTCTCGTCGTTGAACTCTGCTTCCTCATCGCTCAACGAGGTGAGACAGCGCGGACACCAGTGGATCACACGGTAGCCGCGATAGATCAGCCCGCGTTCGAACAAGCGTACGAACGCCTCGCGCACGGCGCGCGACAGCTCGGGAGAGAGCGTGTACGCCGTGCGCGACCAGTCGGCCGATGCGCCGATCGCGCGCAGTTGGCTGAGAATCGTACCGCCCGTTTCGGCGACGAATGCTTCGGTTCGGCGCACAAACGCCTCGCGCCCGAGGTCGAAACGCGTCTTGCCTTCGCCGGCGACCAGTTTCTCGACGACGTTCTGTGTCGCGATCCCCGCGTGGTCGGTGCCAGGAACCCACAGCGCCTCGGCGCCGCGCATGCGCGCCCACCGCATGATCACGTCCTGAATCGCGTTGTTCAAGCCGTGACCGACATGCAGAATGGCCGTCACGTTCGGCGGCGGCATGACAATCGTGAACGGCTCCTGCATGCCCCCTGCACGTGTTGACTCGCTAGCACATGCATCGAAGCAGCCCGCGCCCACCCAGGCGCGGTAGATCTCGGATTCGGTCGACGCGAAGTCGTAGCGATCGGGAAGAGTCATAGGTCTATAAAGATATCAACGAAGGGCCGCCGGGCGGACCCGGGACCTCTCACCCACCCACCAGCTCCCGATGGTGCTCCCTTGGTAGCCCTGGCGAATGGCGGCGATCATGGCCGGCGTCCAACGCTCCGCGTGCACCCCTCGGGCCTCGAAAGCCGGGTCGAAGGGCAACACGACCGTCGCATACCGCGCATTGGTCAGGTCCTGTACGAACGTGGTCTCGTTCCACAGTCCACGCGCCGTGAGGTTGCTGATGATGAACGGGTGTAGCGCCGGCAGCCCCCCGCAGGCGCGAACGAGGCCTGGCGATTCCGAGACGGTCAGCTCGGGCGCGGGCGGGACTGCCGCGCACATTGTCGCGAGCGTTGCCGCCCCGGCCTGTGCCACCCGCAAGTCGTAACCGAGAATCCCGCCCACGATCACGTCCGCGAACAACACCTGAACGGCGAACGCCGCCCCGACGGCCCATCGCCATCTGCGCCGTTCGGGCACGCCACGCTCGGCCAGCCAACGCTGCACCGCCGGGCCAACCCAGAGCATCACCGCGAGCTGCCAGTCCAGGAAGTACGTGTAGCTGGCGCCGACGCGCGCTGAGGAGAGCAGCCACACTGTGGTGCCCGCAAGATACCAGGTGCGCGCGTCGCGGCGGTTGGCCGGCCGATGGAAGGCCTCGCTGAATGCCACCGCGGCAAAGACGATCCACGGTAGTGCGTGTGACGCGAGCTGCATGCCCAGTTGGGCCAGGGAGAAGGTGCCGACGGTGTACGTCAGCATGTGACGCCACGCCTCCATGCCGAAGATGCCGGTAATGAGGGTACAGCCGACGGCTCCGGTGACCGCATACGTGGTGAGCACGCGCCAGCCGCGCACGCCGCGGTCGGTCAGGACCCAGGCGAGTGCCACGAGTGTGAGCGCGACTTGGGATTGCTTCGTGAGGCAGGCGACACCAAGCAGCGTTCCCGCGATGAGATCGGTCCGCGGCGTGCGGCGCTGTGCACAGTAGAAGCCCGCCGCCGTCGTGGCGACCGCCAGCCCCTCGAGATGGAACTGTCCCGTCAGATGCACGATCGGCAGACTGGCCGCTGCGAGCGCGACGACACCCAGTGCAATCTCCCGTTGCACGTCCACCTGGCGCAGCCAGCGATAGACCACCGCGAGCGCCGCCGCGACGCCGAGCGTTCCCAGGAGTCGCGCCGCGAACAGCGGAGGAATGCCGAGGGCCCACAGGCCGCGTGCCAGCGCGAGAAACAGCGGTGGATAGTTCAACACGCGGTACGGCGCGACGGACGGATCGGAGTACAGAACGCCGGTACTCCGCCAGGACATCAGGTGGTCGAGAAGCTCTCCCGACGTGTAGTCGGCATCGAGCGGCAGTCGGAACATGCCGCCAGTCCACAGCACCGCGAGCGCGACGAGCCACGCCACCTGCGCCCACGCCAGCCGAACGACGGGCAGTCGCGGCCGTACGACGGCGGCTCGTGCGCTAAGGTGTTCCGACACGCGGACCCGTGAGCGTGACGCCGAAGCGGACAACGCCCTGGAACTCGCTGATCTTGTTGCCGACGACGTGGTTGGCGTTGGTGACGAAGTTCAGACCACCGTCCCAGTCGAGAAACCACGAGCGTGTCGGCTGGTATCGGCCGGCCAGCGCGAGTCGTGTAGTATTCTCCCGCACGCCGAGAAACAGGTTCTTGGTATGACGAAACGCTGAATCCGTCGGGATGACCGTCGTGCGATAGTCGCCCTCTCCCTTGGCCTGCAGCACGAGCATGGGCGTGAGGCGGAGGCCGGTAATGTGCGGATACAGTGACGCGCGCATGGTGGCGCGAACGTAGTCGGAGAACGGATCGCCGAGACCGCGATAGTAGAAGTCCCACTGATCGGTGGAATGCGTCGTCCAATAGGTGAGCGACGTGACGACGCGCAAGTCGCCGCCGAGCTCCATCCACGGCGCGGCAACATACTGCGCGCCGCCGGAGATCGCGGCCCGCACCGGAGCTGTGTTGTCCACGTGGATGTCATCGAGCATGGTTTCGCCGTACAGCAGCAGCGGCCCGCGCTGGATCCACAGCTTTCCATTGAGCTCGGTGTTGCTGGTCGCCTGCTGCGGCACGATGTCTTGCTGGAAGAAGAACAGCTCCATCGGATTGAACGTGTTGATCAACGGGTACGACGCCGCGTACAGGTCAGACTCGCCGATCGAGATACCAAAATTCGGCGTCCGGTATTCCAACTCGTGCGCGACGAAAAACCGGTTCCACTCCTGGCGCGGCGTTCCGGCGAGCGTTCCGGCCAGCGTGTCGAGCTCCCCGAGAAAGAATCGATAGGAGACGCGCCCGGCCTTCAGATCGAAGCCGACCTGTGGGTACGCCGTCGGGTTGTCGGATACCATCAGACCGCCAGTCCCCAGCGGTCCCCAGTTCCGCTTCATTCGACCAATGAACACATCACCGTGCGAGAACGCGGCCTCGAGGTAGGCATTGTCGGTCTTGTTCACGAACGCAATGCCACCTGGATCGCGGCCGAGCGGGTCGCCGTTGCCGCCGTGCTTCAGATACCAATCCTCGAACAAGCGTGTCTCACCGCTGAGTCGTCCCAACTCGAACCACCCGCCGAGGCCATAGTTCGTCCATGCCCGGTTGGTGAAGTGTGTGCCCTCATCGGGATGCCGCCACGGGAGCAACGGGTCGAGACTGCGGCTCGTGGAGCTCGTGATGCCGCCGATCGCTTCGTAGCCTGCTATCAATGAGTCGCGTCCGGCGAGCCGCGCGAACTCCGGTGCGAGCTCGTCGCGGAGGAGCCGTACCCACTGTGATACAGGCTGTTGCAGGGTGTCGGGATTCAATGCGGCGACGGCACGCGCCACGTCCATGCGATGATACGGCTGCGCCAGCGGATCGAGCGACGACAACAACCCGCGGCGGCGCAGTTGGGTGATCGCGTCGTAGGCCCAGTTCTCCATCGACAAGTAGCGCGAGCCGTACACCGCATCAGGGCGAGTGGCCTGCGCCCGCGAACGGGTGGGGACGGCTATCAGGAGGAGCAGCGCCGGAACCCAGCGGGCAGGGAAGCGTTTCATCGTGAGGAGACAGTAAGGCCTTGGGGAGGCACTGCGGTAGGGCACTGGCCTGCAAAGAAGAAAGACGGTAGAAGCGTTGCCGCCCTACCGTCTCTATAGTATGATGTTCGCCTGCGTCGAATCTACAACCGATCGTTCTGCTCTCTCGGCGCGCCGCCTCGGTCTCAGCGGTCGTCGAGCGGGTAGTCTACATGATCGCCTTTCGGTACGCCCGTCGGCCCCTCGGCTGACCCGCTGGTGCGATCTCCACGTGCGGTGCGCTTCGAGCGCGCTCGGCGCTCGGCCGTTCCTGCCGTATCATCGGCCGCGTCGCGTAGGGCGGCATCCGTGCGCTGCCAGCGCTCTTCCAGGTCGTTCTTTGGATCAGCATGACGTCCGGGTTCATCCGACGTCCCCTGCCGGCGACGGCCGGTGCCGATCCCGCCGCCTTCCCAGCGCGTCTCGTTGAGCGCCGGATCACCGTCACGGAAACGCCGCGCCGTCTCGGCGAAGCGGTCCTCTTCGGCGCCAAGGGCAATGCGATTCACCACGGTGACAACGCCCGGTACTCCGCGGGCGATCGTGACGGCATGCTGCGACTCGTCCTCGTCTTCCACCCAGCCGGCCAGTTCGATCACGCCGTCGGCGATCGAACCGATGTCGATCGCACGCTCAGCGAGGATGGGATCGTTGCGGAAGGCCTCGAGCACGTGCTCTTCGAGGCTTTCGTCATACTCCTCGGACTCGAGCTCGTCCTCCTCGATGTCCTCGAAGTCGTCGTGTTCCCCGTGCCCGGCTGCATTGTTGTAGCGATCGCGGAAGGCCTCGGCGGCGCCCGTCCCGCGCTTGCGCAGCTTGGACGTTAAACCGCTGAAGCCGCCCACCCGCTGCGCCACCAGCATACCAACGGCAAAGCCGGCCACTGCACCAGCCAGTACGCCGAGAACGGTACTCGTGGATGACGACTCGTCGTCACGATAGTGAAACGGTGACATAGAGACTGAGCCCTGTGGCGGAGGTTGTTGCAGAAGGATAGTTTACGCAGACAGATCGCGCGAGTGCTCGCGTCGCTCGCGGTGCAAGAACAAGGCCATCTGGAGTACGTGTTGGAGAGCGCATTCTCTGCGAAAACTCTCCACCCGCTTGGATGGCAAATCATCCGTCTAAACCACATGATTGATCGCCCATCCGAAGCGATGCTCACGCTGACGCTGCCTGATGGATCGCAGCGCACCGTGGCGTCAGGAACCCTGCCGTCCGAGGTCGTCAAATCGATTGGTGAACGTTTGCTTCAGGCCGCGGTCGCGGTGGAGGTGAACGACACGCTTCAGGACCTCGTGACGCCACTGCGTGTGAGCGGCACATTTCGGGTGCTGACCGATCGCGATGCCCCGGCGCTTGACGTGCTCCGGCACTCGGCGGCGCACATCCTCGCGACGGCCGTCCGTCGGCTGCGCCCGGACGCCAAGATCGGCTTCGGTCCGTCGATCGACGAAGGTTTCTACTACGACTTCGAAGTCGCGCAGCCGTTCACGCCCGAGGATCTCGCGTCATTCGAGAACGAGATGCGGAAGGTTGCGGCGGAGAAGTTGCCGTTCGTGCGCAAAGAGGTGAGTCGCAGTGAGGCGCAACAGCGCTTTGCCGACGATCCGCTCAAGCTCGAGCGGCTGTCCGAGCTCGGCGACCATGAGATCATCTCGACGTACACGGACGGACCGTTCATCGATCTGTGCCGCGGTCCGCACGTGCCCGATACGTCGCGCCTCAAGCACTTCAAGCTGACTGCATACCGCCGGCGCCTACTGGCGGGGCGATTCCAAGCGCCAGATGCTGCAGCGCATCTACGGGACGGCGTTCTTCAAGAAGGACGAGCTCGACGCGTACCTCCAGCGTATCGAGGAAGCGCGGAAGCGCGACCACCGCGTGGTCGGCCGACAGCTCGACCTGTTCATGATCCACCAGTTCGCGCCCGGCGCCGTGTTCTGGACGGAGCGTGGCACCATCGCTGTTCAACGCGATTCAGGATTTCATCCGCGAGCGCCAGCGCGACGACTTCCGCGAGATCAAGACGCCGCTCCTGTACAACAAGGGGCTGTGGGAGATCTCCGGCCACTGGGGCAAGTACCGCGAGAACATGTTCCTCGTGCTCGACAACGAGACGGGCGAGCACGAGTTCTCGCTCAAGCCCATGAACTGTCCGTCGCACTATCTGATGTACCAGACGAAGAAGCACTCCTACCGCGAGCTCCCGCTGCGCTTCGTGACGTTTGACGTGCTGCACCGGAACGAAGTGACCGGCGCGCTGTCGGGCCTCACGCGCGTGCGTCAGTTCCAGCAGGACGACTGCCACGTCTTCCTCGCGGAAGACCAGATCAAGGATGAAGTGCACTTTCTGCTGCGCTTCATCCTCGACTACTACGCAGACGTTCGGTCTCACGGCCAAGCTCAAGTTCGCGACGCGGCCCGAGGTGCGAATCGGCACCGACGAGATGTGGGATCGCGCCGAGGCCTCGCTCCGCGCCGCGCTCGAAGCGACGGGAATGGAATACGAGCTCAAGCCCGGCGACGGCGCGTTCTACGGACCCAAGATCGATTTCGATGTCATGGACTCGATCGGCCGTCCCTGGCAGCTCGGCACCATCCAGCTCGACTACAACGCGCCGGAACGGTTCGATCTCACGTACGTGGGCGACGACAACAACGCCCACCGGCCGGTGGTGATCCATCGTGCGGTGAGTGGATCGATCGAACGGTTCATTGCCATTCTCATCGAGCATTTCGCCGGTGCGTTTCCCGTCTGGCTCTCGCCGGAACAGGTGCGGGTGCTGCCGATCACCGACGATTACCGTGCGTACGCCGAGGAGGTCACGAAACGCTTGCACGCGGCGGGCGTACGCGTGCATCTCGACGCGCGGTCGGAGACGCTCAAGTACCGGGTGGCGGAAGGCGCGCGCATGAAGGTGCCGTACATGATCGTGGTGGGAAGGCGCGAGGCCGAACTCGGCACCGTCGCGGTGAACGTGCGCGGGGCGGGGAAGGAGCAGAAGCCGAACTCGATTCCGCTCGATACGTTCGTGGAGAGGGTCGCGGAAGAGAATGCGACGCGAGCGCTGGTACTGGCTGCGCACGGGTAAGGGACACGGGACACGGGACACGGGACAACGGCTGACTGCGGGCTAACTGCGTGCTAACTGCGTGCTAACTGCGTGCTAACTGCGGGCTTGGGCTCCGGGTGGTGACCGGCTGGATGTCGCTGGCTGCTCCGTAGCGGTCGGCCCACCGGTCGGCGAGTTTCGAGTTGCCAGTTGTGAGTTATGCGTTATGCGTTTTTAGCAACTCACAACTCACGACTCACAACTGGACACCCGAACCTCGCCGACCGGCGATAGTGGCCGGCGAGCCAGGCACCCTGGTGCGCATGACCCGTATACTGACAACTCACAACTGACAACTCACAACTGATCACTGATCATCCGCGAAGCCCTGTCATCCTGCGCGAAGCCCTGTCATCCTGAGCGAAGCGAAGGATCTCTGTGACCGACAGAACAGCATTTCAACGGTAGAGGTCGCAGAGAACTGCAGAGAACTGCGGAGAGAAGCACGTATAGGTCGAACGCGAGAGGCGATTCTCCATTCGGGGGTCGAAGCCGGCTGGTCACGAGATCCTACGGTTCGCTCAGATTGATACGGCGTCGCTCAGGATGACAGGCGCCTCGTGTCCGCGGCCAACGGGGCGCCGAAATGGACCTGCATACCGACGGGCGCCCGATGCGCCGGGGTCGAAAACTGGGAGCAACCGCCTCGGGCGGTTGCGATGTCGTCTTAGGGAGTTGCGATGTCGTCTCAGGGAGTTGCGATGTCGTCTCAGGGAGTTGCGATGTCGCCTCGGGGAGTTGCGATGTCGTCTCAGGGAGTTGCGATGTCGCCTCGGGGAGTTGCGAGTCGGCTCGGGGAGTTGCGATGTCGCCTCCCTGCGTTGGGATATCGTCTCGGAGCGTTGGGGTGTCGTCTCAGCGAGTTGGAGTAGCGTCTCGCCGAGTTGCAGTGCCGTGTCGACGCGCTACAGTGGCCGCTCGACGCGTTCGGCTGACGGCTCAATGCGTTGGAGTGGCAGCTCTCCGAGTTGAGGTCTCGTCTCGACGGGTTGGGGTACCCGCTCAATGAGTTAGGGTGCCCGGAGGTGCTGTCGAGGGTTGGATGGATCTCGAGGGTGAGGTGCCGTCTCGATGGGTTAGGATGGGATCTCAAGGGTTGAGGTGCCGTCTCGATGGGTTAGGATGGGATCTCGAAGGGTTGGGGTGCCGTCTCGACGCGCTCCGATGGCGTCTCGACGAGTTCGGGTGCCGTCTCGACGCGCTCCGATTGCGTCTCGGCGAGTTTGAGTGCTCTCTCGCCGAGTTGCGATCTCAGCTCGATGCGCTCGGAAAGCAGCTCGGCATCGGGCGCTGCTGTCTCGGCACGCAAGAGAGTCGCCTCGCGGCGATGCGATGCGATCTCGCCGCGATCGCCTCCCTCCTCGGCCCGTTGCGATGCCTGCTAGCAAGGCGAGGATCCTGGCTCGCCGCGCTGGGATCCTCGCTCGATCCGTTGCGATCCGATCTGGACACGCGACGATCCTTGCTTGGCGCGTTGGGGTGCCAACTTGCCGCGTTGCAATGCCATGTCGCCGGGTTGCGATGCTCGGTCGACAGGCTCGCGTTCGATCTCGGCGCGATCGCATTCCATCTCGACGCGATCGAATTCGATCTCGGCACGATCGATCCCATCTCGGCACGATCGAATTCGATCTCGGCACGATCGATCCCATCTCGACGCGATCGAATTCGATCTCGGCGTGATCGATCCCATCTCGCCACGATCGAATTCGATCTCGGTGTGATCGATCCCATCTCGCCACGATCGCATTCCGATTTCGGCGCGATCGCATTCCGTCTCGCCACGATCGCATTCCATCTCGGCGAGATCGCATTCCATCTCGCCACGATCGCATTCCGTCTCGGCGCGATCGCATTCCATCTCGACGCGATCGCATTCCGTCTCGGCGCGATCGCATTCCATCTCGGTGCGATCGCATTCCGTCTCGGCGGAATCGCATTCCATCTCGGCACGATCGATCCCATCTCGGCACGATCGCATTCCATCTCGGCGCGATCGAAGTCGATCTCGGCGCGATCGCATTCCATCTCGCCACGATCGATCCCATCTCGCCACGATCGATCCCATCTCGCCACGATCGACTTCGATCTCGCCACGATCGATCCCGCCTCGCCACCCGAGCGTCGGGCGATGGTCGTAGTCCTATATATTAGTTCCGAAATTGGGGGGGCAGCGCAAGGGTCAATATGACTGATTGACCAATAACCGACATGTTTTGAACGTTTCAGCGTTAGTACTAGTAGAGAGGTACGGCAGTCCCGTGTCCCGTGGTTGTTGTGACCCGGGGATGACAGGGTTCGCGCGGGACGACAGGCGTCGCGGGGGATCACTGATCAGTGATCAGTGATCAGTTGGCAGTTGTGAGTTGTCAGTATACGGGTCATGCGCACCAGGGCGCCTGGTTCGCAGGCCACTATCGCCGGTCGGCGAGGTTCGGGTGTCCAGTTGTGAGTTGTGAGTTGTGCGTTTTTTAAAACGCGCAACGCATCACTCACAACTGGCAACTCGAAACTCGCCGACCGGTGGGCCGACCGCTACGGAGCAGCCAGCGACATCCAGCCGGTCACCACCCGGAGCCCAAGCCCGCAGTTAGCGCAGTTAGCACGCAGTCAGCCGTTGTCCCGTGTCCCGTGTCTCATCTCACTCCGTCCGTATCGCCGCGATTGGATCGACTCGTACGGCTCGCCGCATTGGTACCAGGCACGCGAGGACTGCCGCCGCAAAGAGCACTCCTGCGCCGACGGCGAACGATGGCAGGTCGAGTGGCGTGACGCCGTACAGGAGATCGCCGAGCATGCGCGTGCCCCAATAGGCTCCGGCGAGGCCCGCCGCCGCGCCCAGTGCGGTCAGGATCAATCCGCGCACCACCACGACGCTCGCGATGTTGCTGCGGGTGGCGCCGAGCGCGATGCGAATGCCGATCTCGCGGGTGCGCTGCGCGACGGAATAGGACATGACGCCGTACAGGCCGATCGCCGCGAGCAGTAGCGCCAGTCCCGTGAACGCGGTCAACAACACCATCGTGAACCGGGGTTCCGCGATCGAGTTCCCCATCATCTGCTCGATACTGGATACGTCGCTGGACATCATGTGCGGATCCATCGATCGGAGCAGCGATCGTATTGGCGTCAGTGGGTCCGCGGTGCCGTCGGTGCGAATGAGAATCGCCCGGAGGTATTGGTGGTCACCGGTAGAATACAACATTGGTGCCGACGTCTCTCGAACCGGACCGCCGACCATTGCGTCAGCCACCACGCCAACGATGGTCATCCAGTTGCCCTGGCCCCCGTAAACCACTCGCAGCCGATGCCCCTCCACCCCACCTCGAGGCCAGTGCTTCCGTGCAAACCCATTGTTGACAACGATTTGGTTGGACGTCTTGCTCGTGTCGGTGAACACGCCACCCTCCACGAATCGAATCCCCATCGTCCGGAAGAACGCTGGCTCCACGTTGTTGTCGGCGATGTACGCCGAGCTGTTGGCCGGCGGCGCTGGCTCGCCCTCGATTTCGAGCGTGCCAAGAATGAAAGTGAACGAGCCGGGAGCGACCCCCGCCATGGCAATGTCCCGCACTCCTCGCAGTCCATGCAGCCGCGTCGTCAACTCCTGCACGAAGCTCTCGCGGGAGGCCGGCGTCGCGTATCGTGAACTGGGCAGCGAGAGACTGATGGCGTACAGACCGCGTGGCTCGAATCCGAGATCGGTCTGTCGCATGTTGATCACGCTACGCACGAGCAGTGCGGCGCCCACCATCAGCACGCCCGATAGGGCCATTTCACTGACGACGAGTAGCGCGCGAAGACGATCATGGCGGCGAGAGTGTGACGCCGACAAGGCCCCCGACTTCAGCGCGTCGTGCGTCGATTGGCGTGCCGACTGGAACGCACCCAGCACACCAAAGGCAATGCCGCAGAGCACCGCGACGCTTACAGCGACGATCACCGTGGTTCCGTCGAGATGGGCGGCGCGGAGCTCGCGCAATTCGGCTGGGCGGAGCAGCAGCATGGCGCGCAGTCCAATCCATCCAACGAATACGCCCAGCGCGGCGCCAGCCAGCGAGAGCATCAGGCTTTCCGTGAGCAGTTGGCGGAACAGGCGCCGCCGGCCGGCGCCGAGCGCGGCGCGAATGGCCAACTCGCGATGACGCGCCGCGGCGCGCGCCAGCAGCAAATGCGCGACGTTGGCGCACGCGACCAGCAGCACCAGAGCCACGGCGGCGCTGAGCATCATCAGCGACTCGCGAAAGCTGATGAGTCGGGCGGGCGGCGTGACGGTCGCGACGAGCGGTAGCTTGGGGCCGGGATAGACGCCGGATCGCAGCGACAGAGAATCGAGCTCGCGGGCGGCGGCCGTCGGCGTCACGCCAGTCCGGAGACGCCCCACGTTCCGAATTCCATAGAGTGATTTGCCGAGGTCGAGTGGAAGCCAGACGTCGGTTGGAAGGAGCCCGATCGTTGGCAGCCGCAGCGCCGCGGGCGCGATGCCGATCACCGTGTAGATGCTATCGTCCAGCGTGATACGCTTGCCGATGACTGAGGCGTCGGCCCCGAAACGCGAAACCCAGAGCTGCTCCGATAACACGACGACGTGATCTCGCCGCTCGATGTCGCCCGCGTCGTACAGGCGGCCATGGAGAGCGCGTTGTCCCGCGAAGGTGGCAAAGCTCGGCAACGTCTGCGCGGCCCTGAGCTGGGAGGGCTCGCCGTTCGTCTGCATGAGCGTGTTGAACGGGCGGAACGGCTCGAGCGATTCGAACGACCGCGCTCCGCTGCGCCATGCCTTTATCAAGGGTGGCGGCGCGTCGACGGACACTTGGATCCCCGTCATGTTGCCCGTCGTGGGCTGCTGCGCCACCAGCATCACGCGGTCGGCGTTCGGATACGGCAGCGGATGCAGCATGAGGCTGCTCACCACGCTGAAGACCGCCGTGGTGGCGCCTATGCCGAGCGCCAACGTGAGGATCACCACCACGGTCCACGCGCGCTCGCGCCGCAGCGTGCGAACGGCGAACGTCAGATCCTGCCACAGGTCGGACAGATACTCGGTGCGTCGCATGTGCTGCTCCCGGTGGCGCGCGGCGTCGAGTAGCCGGGCGCGTGATTCATCCAATGGCCCAAAGCGGCGCATGGCTTCGCGGCATGCTTCGTCTGGTGTGGCGCCGTGCGCCACGAACTGCTCGGCGCGAAGCGCGAGGTGTAGTTTGATCTCGTCCTCCACCTCGCGCTCCCAACGGTCGCGCCGTCGAAGGGCGAGGTGGAAGAACCGTCGTACGCCGCCGCGAATCATCCTTTCGCCCGCGCGGGCAGGGCGTCCTTGCCAGCGGTGAGGATGCTCGTCACGGTGTCCGCGTACTGCACCCAGCTCTTTGTCTCGGCGCGGAGGTGCGCGCGACCGTTGGCCGTGAGCTTGTAGTAGCGCGCGCGCCGGTTGTTCGCCGTGATGCCCCATTCCGCCTCGAGCAGCCCGCGCTCCTCCAGGCGATAGACGGCCTGGTACAGCGCGGAATCGTCGACGTCGAGTGCCCCATTGGCGGCCCGTTCGAGCCACGTGACGATCTCGAATCCGTGCATCGGCGTCCAGCTCAGCGCGCGGAGGACGAGGAGGTCGAGCGTTCCCTTGAGGACCGGCAGGCGTGACATTCTGGTGTCTCTATGGAGAGTCTGTATGGAACCATGGTATCCTCTCGCGTCTTCTGTCAAGAGCGTTCTGCGATCGCTCCGAACGTGAGCCTTGACGCGACGGTCGCATAATTGTATACATGAACGCCTGGAACACCCGCCGTCGAGAGACGCAATCATGCTATCGCTTGCCCGTCAGGTTTCTCTCGCTATTGCGCTTGCCGTCACGCCAGCCGTCACTCCAGCCGTCGCGCTCTATGCGCAACTACCGGATTCGGCGAGCAGGCCGGCCGCCGTGGGGGCTCGTGCCGCATTCATTGGCCAGGTCCGGAACGCGAACGATGACTCCGGCGTTCGCTCCGCCGACATCCGGTTGTTCTACATCGACAGCATCCGGGTCACGCAGCCCAACACGCCCGACTCCCTCGAGGCGTTTGTCGACACCACCCGATCGCGCCTCGGCGTCAGCGATTCGGGTGGCAATTTCGCCATTCGCTCGCTTGTGCCGGGCCGGTACATCTTCGAGGTGCGCCGCGTTGGATTGAGCCCCGTGCGCGGTTTTGTCGTGGTCGACAGTACGACCGTATCGACATCGATCGTCATGGATGTGGCGTCGCAGGTGCTCGCCAAGGTGCAGGTCACCGCCACCTCCGTCGATAAGGTGAACGCACGCCTGAACCGCGTTGGCTACCTCGACCGGCATCGGTTTGAGGGCACCGGAACGTTCGTCGACCGTCAGGAGATATTGCGCCGGAAGCCGCAAACCGTAGCGGACATTCTTGCCTGGTACGGATTCCATGACGACAAGGGGGTCGAGTTCCAGCTCGATCGCTTTGCAGTGGACTACAATACCGTTCAGAGCTATCCCGCAGAACTGGTGATTGGCGTCGAGGTCTATCGTCACAATCGTCCAGCCGAGTACAACATGACGCGCGGAGGCCCAAACATGTTCAGTTCTGGCGGCGCGCAAAACGCGAGTCAGGTGCTCGTGTTGATCTGGACGTCCATGTAGGCAATGTCCGCATGGGGGCGTGACGCCGCCCGCTGACGAAACGGGCGGCCAGCAGCTGTGAACACGCCCAACGGTCGCGTCGCTGAACCGTCGTCCTTAGCTTTCTGGCTGAACTTCCAGCTTCGGAGCCTCAGCCACATGACGGATACATCCCGGCAGGCCGTGATCGTCGCGGCGGCCCGCACCCCCATTGGACGTTTCCTCGGCGGGCTTGCCCCGCTTTCCGCGCCCGAACTCGGCGCCATCGCTATTCGCGCCGCCGTGGAGCGCGCCGGCATCGACATCCAGGACGTTGAAGAAGTGATCATGGGCAACGTGATCCAGGGCGGTGTTGGCCAGGCGCCAGCGCGTCAGGCGCTGCTCAAGGCCGGCATGCCGGCTGTCGCGTCCGCGCTCACGATCAACAAGGTCTGCGGCTCGGGTCTCAAGGCCGTAATGCTTGCTGCACAGTCGATCAAGGCGGGCGATCGCCAGGTTGTCGTGGCCGGCGGACAGGAATCCATGTCCAACGCGCCGTACTACAACTATGGATTGCGCAGCGGCGTCAAGCTCGGTGATCAGACGCTCGTCGACGGCATGATCAAGGACGGACTCTGGTGTGCGCTCTGCGACGTCCACATGGGTGGCCACGCCGAGTACACGGCAAAGAAGGCCGGCATCACGCGGCACATGCAGGACGAGTTCTCGGCCAAGTCGCACGCAAAGGCAATCGCGGCGATCGAAGCGGGGAAGTTCAAGAACGAGATCGTACCAGTGCAGATTCCGGGACGCAAAGGCCCGACGACCGTGGATACAGACGAGAGCCCGCGCAAGGACACCACGGTTGAATCGCTCGGCAAGCTTCGCCCCGCGTTTCCCGGCAAAGAGAAGCCGGAATCGCTGTCGGTCACCGCGGGCAATGCGTCGAGCCTCAACGACGGCGGAGCGGCGGTGGTCGTGACGTCGGAGGAGTACGCGCGGGCGCATGGGCTCACCATTCTCGCGCGCATCGACGCATATGCCACGGGTGGTACCGAGCCGCAGGATCTGTTCTTCGCGCCAATCCACGCCGTTCAGAACCTGATGAAGAAGAGCGGCACGTCGATCGCCGACTACGATCTGATCGAAGCCAACGAAGCGTTTGCCGTGCAGGCGCTGGCGAACGGCGCCGGCCTCAATTGGAATTGGGACCGCGTGAACGTGAACGGCGGAGCCATCGCGCTCGGGCATCCGATCGGCGCCAGCGGTGCGCGCGTGCTCACGACGCTGCTGTACGCTTTGCAGGATCGCAATAAACAACGTGGTCTCGCGACGCTCTGCCTTGGCGGCGGCGATGCGGTGGCCCTCAGCGTTTCACGGGTGAGCTGACATGACGACGAACGTCCAACGCCTCTCGTCCATTACCGACCGCACGTCGCTCATTGGCGTCGTCGGTTTTGCCGCTGCCGTCGCGGCGGCGTCACAGGTGGCCATTCCGCTGCCGTTCACGCCGGTGCCGGTAACGCTCCAGCCAATGCTCGTCATTCTCGCCGGCATGTGGCTTGGGCCGGCGGCGGGCGTTGCCAGCATGCTGCTGTATCTGGCGGCTGGCGCAGCGGGGCTGCCGGTGTTCACGCCCATGGGCCTGCCCGGTATCGCGCGGTTCTTTGGACCCACGGGCGGATACCTGCTCGCGTATCCCGCCGCCGCGTGGGTGGCGGGCACGCTGGCGCGGCGTGCGTCGTCGTTGAATGGCCGCTGGGTGGCTGGTGTCGCAGGCATCGCGGTGATCTTCGTGGGCGGAATTGCCCAACTCGCGCTGCTCAGCGGCGGCGTTGCGCGGGCGGTGCAGCTCGGCGTGACTCCGTTCGCGGCGCTCGACATCGTGAAGGCGCTCGTGGCGGCAGCGGTCACTGGTCCTCGGAAGACGCGCCGCGGCGCTTGAACGCGCGGCAGGTCTTCTACGGTGAAACCGGGGCGCTTCGCGCGCCCTGGCGCGTTCTCATCTTCTTCTTCGTCACGCTCGCCACGCTGTTCGTTTCCGCAGCGTTCGCCGGTCCGCTCATCACTCGGCTCTTCGCGCTCATTGGCGCGCGCGGTGTAACTACCGAGTCGTGGATCGAAGTCATCGGGCTCCTCTCCAGCACCGCCGTCTGCCTGCAATTGATCGACAAGCGGCCATGGCGCGACGTCTGGCTGGGGAACGACGCGGCCCGCCCCTCACTCTTTGGCTTTGGACTGCTTGCCGGCGGGTTGGCGATCGGAGTGCCGATCGCACTGCTGATCGGTGTCCATTGGCTGCGACTGGATGTATCAGGCGCCGGCTCGTGGGCTGGAGCAGCAGCGCGCATCACGTTGTTTCTGTTGCCGGCCGCGCTGGTCGAAGAGCTGCTGACGCGGGGCTATATCCTCTCCGTACTGCGCGAGTCCTGGGGCTGGCCGTGGGCGATCATCACGACGAGCGTCGGCTTTGGCCTGCTGCACCTGGGGAACAAGGGCGTGACCGCCGAATCGGTGGTGTTGGTGACGCTCGCGGGGTTTTTCTTGGCGGGGGTCTTGTACGCTACGCGGAGCCTGTACGCCGCGTGGATGGCGCACTTCGCCTGGAATTGGACGATGGCGGTCATCTTTCACACCGCGGTGAGCGGCTACCCGCTTGAATCGCCGCGGTACCGTTATGTTGATGCGGGGCCGGACTGGGCAACTGGGGGTGCATGGGGTCCCGAAGGCGGCATCCCCGCCGGATTCGGGATGGGCATAGGCATCGTATACCTTTTTGCGCGGCGCGGACGGACTACACGCCGCCAGGAGACATAGCACCAATGGCCGAACGTGTGGCCGTCATCGGCGCGGGACAGATGGGCAACGGAATCGCGCATGTGTTCGCGCAGAGCGGATATGACGTCACCATGATCGACGTCTCTGCTGACGCGTTGGCGCGCGGTACGAAGACCATCGCCGGGAACCTCGATCGACAGATCAAGAAGGGCGCACTCCTGCCGGCGGACAAGGATCTGATCCTTGGACGTGTGGCGACTGCGCAGCAGATCGGCGCGGCAAGCGGCGCGTCGCTCATCATCGAAGCGGCAACCGAGAATCGCGATCTGAAATTCAAGATCTTCGGCGAACTGGAAGCCGTCGCGAGCCCCGGCGCAATCCTCGCGACCAACACCAGCTCCATCTCCATTACGGAGATTGCCGGGCGCACCAAGCGTCCGGACCAGGTCATCGGCATGCACTTCATGAATCCCGTGCCGGTGATGCAGCTCGTGGAGGTCATCCGCGGTCTCGCGACGTCGGACGAGACCATGGGGCGCGTGCTCGAGTTGAGCAAGGCGGTGGGCAAGACACCGGTGGAAGTGCAGGATTATCCCGGATTCGTCGCCAACCGCATCCTGATGCCAATGATCAATGAGGCGATCTACTGCCTCATGGAAGGCGTCGGGACCGCCGACGCCATCGATACGGTCATGAAGCTCGGGATGAACCATCCCATGGGACCGCTGGCACTCGCGGACCTCATTGGTCTCGACACCTGCCTCGCGATTCTCGAGGTGCTGCACGACGGACTTGGCGACCCGAAGTACCGTCCCTGCCCGTTGCTGCGGAAGTTCGTCGCGGCCGGATGGCTCGGACGGAAAACGAAGCGCGGGTTCCATGCGTACTGACGGTAAGCTCGAAAGCCACACCTCACACCACCCCTTACCGTTGATGTCATGGCCTGGGCACTAACCCCGCTCAGCGAAGTCCAGCGCGAGATTCAGCAGGTCGCACGGAATTTCGCGGCCGATGAGATCGCGCCATACAGCGCGCAGTGGGATCGCGACGCGTACTTCGAGCCGTCACTCGTGGGCAAGCTCGGCGCGCTCGGCTTTCTGGGCATGACCATCCCCGAGGAGTACGACGGTCTGGGGCTCGACACGCTCACCTATCTCGTGGCGCTCGAGGAAATCGCGCGTGTGGATGCCTCGGTTGCCGTCATGCTCAGCGTGCACAATTCGCTCCCGACGCAGATGCTGCTGCGATGGGGAACAGAAGACCAGAAAGAGCGTTATTTGAAGCCCGCGGCGCGCGGCGAGCTCCTGGCCGCGTTTGCCCTGTCCGAGCCCGAGGCGGGATCGGATGCCGCGTCGCTGCGGACGCAAGCGGTTCGCGACGGCGACGACTGGATTCTGAACGGCACCAAGGCATGGGTGTCGAGCGGCACGGCGGGCGAGGTCATCATCGCCATGGCGCGCACCGATACGCCCGATGACCGGCGTGGGGCACGCGGGATCAGTGCCTTCATCATCACGCCCGACCTTCGCCGGCTTCAGCGTCGGCAAGAAAGAAGACAAGATGGGGCTGCGCGCTTCGCCCACGGTGCAGATCAATTTTACCGATATGCGCGTTCCGGGTGACCGGCTGCTCGGCGATGTGGGCAGCGGGTTCATTTATGCCATGCAATCGCTCGACAACGGCCGCCTCGGGATTGCCGCGCAGTCCATCGGCATTGCCGAAGCCGCGCTGCGCTACTCCGCCGCGTATGCCGCGGAGCGGAAGCAGTTCGGAAAGCCGATCAAGGAATTCCAGGCCATTCAGTTCAAGCTCGCGGACATGGCTACGCGCGTTGCCTCCGCTCGCGCGTTGCTCCACATGTCGGCTCACGCGAAGGACCGTGGCGAGCACATGACGCAATTCAGCGCCATGGCCAAGTTGTTGGCGAGCGAGACGGCCATGTGGGTCACCACGCAAGCCATCCAGATCTTTGGCGGTTACGGTTACGTGAAGGACTTTCCCGTGGAGCGCTTGTTCCGCGATGCCAAAGTCACCGAGATTTACGAGGGTAGCTCCGAGATCCAACGCATAGTGATTGCTCGCGAGCTGTACTCGAAGAGGTAGATCGTTGCCCGTTGCACGTGCCCCACGTTGTTCCTGCCTACGCTGGACCTCGACCTCAGACCCCATCCCTAGACCTCACACATGAAGCTCTTCGACACCATCGCCGACATGGGCCACGAGCAGCTCGTGCTCTGCCAGGATTCGGCGTCAGGCTATCGCGGCATCATCGCGGTTCATAGCACCGTGCTTGGCCCGGCGCTCGGCGGCACGCGCTTCTGGAACTATGCCACCGACGAAGAGGCGATCGTCGATTCGCTGCGACTCGCGCGCGGCATGACGTACAAGAATGCCGTGGCTGGCCTGAACCTGGGCGGCGGCAAGTCTGTGATCTTCGGCGACAACAAGACCGCCGATCGCGAGATGATCTTTCGCGCGCACGGCCGCTTTGTCGAGAGTCTTGGTGGCCGGTACATCACCGCCGAGGACGTTGGCACGAACACGGCCGACATGGACTTCGTCCACATGGAGACCGAGTACGTGAGCGGTCTTGCCGGCCGGTCGGGCGACCCCTCGCCAGTGACGGCGCACGGCGTGTTCCGCGCCATCCAGGCCTCGGCCAAGGAGCGCTGGGGTAGCGACGATCTGAGCACCAAGACTGTGGCGATTCAGGGATGCGGCCACGTAGGCTCGTACCTCGCGAAGGAGTTGCACGCGGCGGGAGCGAAGCTCATCGTCACCGATATCGACGCCGAGTGTGTGAAGCGCGTCGTGACCGAGTTTGGCGCTCGGGCAGTGACGAGCGATGAGATCTACGGCGTGCAGGCCGACATCTTCGCACCATGCGCGCTTGGCGCGATCATCAACGACAAGACCATCCCGCAGCTCAAGGTGGACATTGTCGCCGGTGCCGCGAATAACCAACTGCTCGAAGAGCGGCATGGCAATGAGCTCGAGAAACGCAACATCATGTACGCGCCTGACTACGTCGCGAACGCCGGTGGCGTGATCAACGTGTACAGCGAGTTGGCCGGCTGGACGTCAGCACGCGCGTTCCGCAAGGCTGATGAGATCTATGACACGATCCTGAAAGTGTACCGCATCGCGAACACCGAGAAGATCCCGACCTATCTCGCCGCCGATCGTCTGGCCGAGCAGCGCATTCGGGCTGTAGGCTCCATGGTTCGCACCTGGCCGCAGTGGCCGAACAAGTGACCGTGCGCCTGCGCACGGTCATCCTGAGCATAAAACCACTGTCATCCTGAGCGCAGCGAAGGATCTCTCGCATGGCTGAACACATTCTGATCGCCTCCGACCACGCCGGCTTCGAGCTGAAGGAAAAGCTCGAGGCCGCGCTGGGTCGCCTCGGGTTTGACGTCGAGGACCTTGGCACAGACAGCATGGACTCCACCGATTACGCCGACTATGCACATCCCCTGGCGCAGCAGGTGTCGGCGGGTGCGGTGCAGCGCGGCGTTTTGCTGTGCGGCACGGGGTTGGGTATGAGTTACGCCGCCAACCGGTATCCGCGGGTCCGTGCCGCGGTGGCGTGGAATCCGGAGGTCGCGAAGCTGGCGCGTGAGCACAATGATGCGAACGTGCTCGTGCTGCCGGCGCGCTTTCTATCGGAAGAGCAGGGAATTGCCATTCTCAAAATGTGGCTCGACACACCGTTTCTGGGCGGACGTCACGCGCGGCGCGTCGAGAAAATCGAAAAGAAGGACACTGAGTGATGAACAACCACTTGACGAAGCACTGCTTATGTTCCCCGGGCGCAGCGTTGCGTGAGCACGACCCCGACATCGCGGACCTGATCGACGAGGAGATCAGGCGCCAGTCCGACGGACTCGAATTGATCGCCAGCGAGAACTTCGTGTCACCGGCGGTGCTCGAGGCCATGGGATCGGCGCTCACGAACAAGTATGCCGAGGGATTGCCGGGCAAGCGCTATTACGGGGGCTGTGAGGTAGTCGATCGCATTGAACAGGTCGCCATCGATCGGGCCAAGGCTCTATTCGGGGCCGATCATGCGAACGTGCAGCCGCACTCCGGCTCGCAGGCGAACTACGCCGCGATGACCACGTTTCTCAACCCGGGCGACACGTTCCTCGGCATGGATCTGTCGAACGGCGGTCACCTGACGCACGGGTCGCCCGTCAATTTCTCGGGTCGCCTGTTCAATGCCATCTCGTATGGCGTGACAGACGACGGCTTGATCGACTACGAGGACATGCGCGCCAAGGCGTGCGCGCACAAGCCGAAGCTGATTCTCGCGGGCTACAGTGCGTACTCGCGTGTCATCGATTTCGAGGCGTTCGCCGAGGTCGCGCGCGAGGTGGGCGCGGTCTTCATGGTGGACATGGCGCACTTCGCCGGCCTCGTAGCCGCGGGCGTGTACCCGTCGCCGGTGCCGCATGCCGACGTCGTCACCACGACGACGCACAAGACGCTACGTGGACCGCGCGGTGGTCTCATTCTCTCCCGCGCCGAGCATGCGAAGGGGATCGACAAATCGGTGTTCCCCGGAAGTCAGGGCGGCCCGCTCGAGCACGTGATTGCCGCCAAGGCCGTGTGCTTCAAGGAAGCCTCGACACCGGCGTTCAAGGCGTACGGCGCACGCGTCATCGCGAACGCCCGCGCGCTCGCCAACGCGCTGTCGGCCCGCGGCTTCAAGATCGTCTCCGGGGGTACCGACAATCACCTGATGTTGGTGGATCTCCGGAACCGTAATCTCACCGGCAAACTCGCGCAGACGTCGCTCGACGAGGCCGCGATCACGGTGAACAAGAACACGGTGCCGAAGGAAACGCAGTCTCCCTTCGTGACGAGCGGCATTCGGATCGGCACGTCCGCCGTGACCACCCGCGGCATGGGCGAGCCGGAGATGGTGCGAATCGCCGAGTTGATCGATCGCGTGGTTCAAGCGCCCGAAGATGCATCAGTGAAGGCTGCCGTGCGCCAGGACGTTCTGGCGCTCACGAAGGAGTTCTGCCTTTACTGGACCTGATGACCCTCGCAAAGCCTGTCATGCTGAGCAAAGCGAAGGATCTCTGTGACTGACAGAACCGCTTTTTAACGCAGAGGACGCAGAGAACTGCAGAGAACTGCAGAGAACTGCAGAGAACTGTAAAAGAAAACTTGTAAGCGTATGGAAGAGGGAGGCGCGTATAGGTGGAATGAATTGTGGATGCCGAGTCCAAAATTCATTCCACCTATATTGTTGATGATCCCAACCTGGGCGATACCATCGGAGCATCACGACGGCATCAGCCAAGATTTCCAGGCGAGACAATCCTTCCCGGTCCTCTGCAGTTCTCCTGCAGTTCTCTGCGACCTCCTGCAGTTCTCTGCGTCCTCTGCGTTAAAAAGCTGGTCTATCGGTCACAGAGATCCTTCGCTTTCGCTCAGGATGACAGCCCGTCGCTCAGGATGACAGCCCGTCGCTCAGGATGACAGCTCTGTTAACTCACGACCACCGGCGCAGGCAGTCGCCTCACCACTGACGCGACGCACTGCTCCGCCAGATCCCGCGTCGTATAGCAGCAGAGATCGAGATCCGCGCGACGCCACTGCCAGTCCTCGGGGCTCGTGGCGTGCGGTTGGAGGACGTGCTCGAACGCCGGCATGGCCGTGCGCGCAGCGGCTACACCCTGTTGGTCGCCCAGTGTGCCGCTCCATTCAATGACGAGAAGCTGCCCGTCGGCGATCGAATTGGAGCGGCCACGAATCCATGAAAAGCTCAGACCCACCGGTCCAATCTGGACGGTGTAGCGGTCAGGTGTCCGGCGCGCTTCGGCGGCGACTCCTTCCGGGAGCGTGCTCTGGCAAAGCTTGAGCACCGTTGCCGACAGCGAGTCCAGCTCGCGGTTGATCAGCGTGAGTGCTCGCTGCGACGTGAGGAAGGTGGTGCGTGCCTGCGCGCGTCGCGCGTCCTCGGCCACATGCGCCGCGATGATTGCGTCCGTGACACGTTTGGGCGAGCCGCCGGCATGGTCCACCGCGTTCATGATTGCGTCAATCACCGCGGCGCTGGTCGGATCGCCCTCCGATCGAACCATCGTGGCCTTGAGCCAGGTCGGCACCGGCGAGGTATCGATGGGCACGACGACGACATCTTTGTGCTTGACCTTGCCAATGCGTGCCTGTAAGGCTGCCGCTTCTGGCGCTGTGACAGGCGTCACGCCCCAGAGCCGTTGATGGAGCACGACCACGACCCGCGATTCCTTCTCGATCGCCTTCTGAATGGCGGCCAAGTCGGCGTCCGTGCGTGGCGTGTCTCCGGCGCGGGGCGGAGCGTAGACGGGCTTCGAAAGGCGCTGCTCGAGGCGTCGCTTCAGCTCCGCCACTGCCAATGCGTCAAAGTCGGCGGCGGTAATCGCTACGTCGTACTTGGGGGCACGCATATTCGAATGGAGGACTGGTGGACCGGCGCGGCGCGTGCCATCCCCTTGGTACGGGGTCCGGCCCTTCGCCAGCGGGGGGTAATCTAGCAGCGAGCCCGGCATGCTGCCTACCCACATTCCGTCAAGGGAGTTGTGGAGGCGGCGTCCAATCGTCAATTTCCTGTCGTCGGCGGGACGCGCGTAGTCCCGCCGTTCCTCATATAACGGTTGGAGCGAGGCACGCGGTGGCGGAACTGGCATTTCGAGATGGCATCATGGACCGTATTCGGCTGCACGAGCCGCGGTTCGACGAGCGCGCGTATCTGTTCGTACTCGCCGCCCTCGAGTATTGCCAGCAACGGCTCGATGAGCGCCGTCATATCACGGGGCGAGAGCTCGCGTTGGCTTGCCGGGATATGGCCCTCGATCGGTTCGGGGTCATGGCGCGCCCAGTGCTCGAGCACTGGGGAATGCGGACCAGTGGCGACATCGGCGCCGTCGTGTTCACCCTCGTCGATCTCGGTTTGCTCATGAGCCAGCCCACCGACACCCGGAGCGAGTTCGTCGACGTGTTTGATTTCGATCAGGCATTCGAGCGCGAGTATCCCTGGTGCAGCGCGCTCGAGGTCTGACATTTATGGATACTCCGTTGGAATGGCCAAATTGTCAGAAGTGCAGCACGGGAATCCTGCTGCCGCTCAGCGATTACGGTCGCGACGGCGCCCCGATCACGTACAAGGCGTGGGCGTGCACGAATCCCGACTGTGGCTTCAATCTCCGCATCGACAACGGTGAATTGAGCTACGGGCGCACCATCGGGATCTCGCAGAAGTAGCGGCTCACTCGATCATCACGTGCGGACCCTCGTCCACGTCGTCACCAGCTCGGAGTCGGCGGCGCGGGACGCGTCGGCCATTGCCGCGGGTACGCCGTCGCGCGCTCTGATGCAGCGCGCCGGAGCGGCAGCCGCCAGCGAGATCGCGCTACGCTACCGCGAGCAGCTTGCAAGCGGCGTGTTGGTACTCGCCGGCCCCGGTAACAATGGCGGAGACGGCTGGGTCATTGCCCGTGCGCTCGGGGCCGTCGGCGTTCGCGTTCGTGTCGTGGAGCCTGTCGAGGCGAAGACCGACGACGCGCGCGCCGAGCGCACGCTCGCTCTCGAGCAGCCTGGCGTCACCGCGAGTACCGAACCACTCGACGGCGGTGAAGCACTCGTCGTCGATGCATTGTTGGGAACGGGGGCCACCGGTGCGCCCCGCGGGGCGATCGCCAGTGTCATTGGCGGCCTGGAGTCCATTCGTAGCCGCGGCGCCACCATCGTTGCCGTGGACGTGCCGAGCGGCATGGACGCTAGTACTGGCGTGTCCAGCGGATGTTTCGTGCACGCCCACCTGACGCTCACGTTCGGCACGGCAAAGCGCGGCCACCTCGTGAACCGCGGCGCCTGCGGCGACATCGTCGTGCTCGACATTGGACTGGGTGCGCACTCAACGCCGGGCGATGGCGCTCCGCAACTCGTGGACGAAGCCTGGGTTGGTGCGCACGTTCCGGCGATCGACCCGTCCGCCCATAAAGGAACGCGAAAGAAGGTCGCGATCATTGGCGGCGCGAACGGAATGGCCGGCGCCGCCATTCTCGCGGCCCGATCAGCGTTGCGGAGCGGTGCGGGCATGGTCAAGCTCATCGTCGCTCCTACCTCGCTCTCACGGGTGCAGGAGGCCGAGCCGTACGCGCTGGCCGCGTCCTGGCCGCTGGACGACGCTGGTGCCGTGCGCGACATCGCGAGTTGGGCAGACGTGGTGATCATTGGACCCGGACTCGGTCGCACCACCGAGAGCGAAGACGTGTTGCGCCGCGTGCTGCACGCGTTCACCGGACCGACGCTCCTCGATGCCGACGCGATCACGTTGTTCGAGGGCCGCAGGCCCGAACTGGCGCACCTGCTCGCCGGCCGCCAGGCGTTGCTCACGCCGCACCCGGCCGAGTTCGCGCGACTTTCAGGCGACAGCGTGGACCACGTACTCGCCACCCGTTTCGAGGCAGCGCGTTCGGTGTCCTCAAAGCTCGGCGCTGCCGTATTGCTGAAGGGCGTTCCTACGGTGATCACCGCGCCTGACGGGCGCCGATTGGTGAGCGCCAGCGGCACGCCGGCCCTGGCTACCGCAGGTAGCGGCGACGTGTTGAGTGGCATTGCCGGCACGCTCCTCGGCCAATCAGATGACCCGCTCGTCGCCGGCGCCGTCGCCGCCTGGGTGCATGGACGGGCCGCCGAGCGCGTGTCGTTCAACGAGCCGAGCGTTGTGCGCGGCATTGTGCTCGACGACATCGTGAACGAACTGCGCCGTGTCTGGACGTTCGACACTCGGCCGTCGCGGTACCCGGTGCTCGCCGAGCTGCCGAACGTCGGCCCAGGCTGATGAGCGACATCACGCCACTCGGTCCGGGCAAGGAGTTCGACGCAATTCGCGCTCTGGTGGACGGCTGGGGCGACCGTGCGCAGGGCATTGGCGACGACGCTGCCGTACTTCGACTTCCGCGCGGCGACTCACTCATTGCGAGCGTCGACAGCTTTGTAGAAGGGCGTCATTTCCGCCCGGCGTGGCTCACGCCGCGCGAGATCGGCTATCGGGCCGTGGCTGCCGCGCTCAGCGACCTCGCGGCCATGGGAGCGCGGCCAGTGGGTATCCTTGTCGCGCTCGCGGTGCCGGTGGCCTGGCGGCACCAATTGCCTGACATCGGCAAGGGGATTGGTGATGCGGCGGCGGCCGTGGACACGCAGATCCTGGGCGGGAATACTGCCGATGCGTCCGAGCTATCGATCACGACTACGGTGCTCGGCGCCTGCTTCTCACCATTGCGGCGTGCCGGCGCGGGCGTTGGGGACGCCGTGTACGTGACCGGGCGACTTGGGGGCCCAGGCGACACCGTGCGCCGCCTCTCTGCCGGATTGGACGCCGGCGAACACCGCCATCGCTTTGCGCACCCGATACCGCGCATTGCCGAAGGCCGGTGGTTGGCCGATGCCGGTGCATCGGCGGCAATCGACATCTCCGACGGTCTCGCGGCCGATCTTCGCCACCTCGCGAGCGCGTGCGGCCACGGCATGGTGATAGAGGCGGCGCGGATTCCCTGTGAGAGCGGCGTGAGCGTGGACCAGGCGATCGCGAGCGGCGAAGAGTACGAGATCGTCGTCACGACGCCGACGCCATTCGACGCAAATGCGTTCGAGCGCCGATTCGGCATTCCACTCAGCGAGATCGGACGGGTCGTCGCAGACACGGAGGGCGTGAAGATTCATGGTGCTCCGGTTGCGAATGCCTCGGGCTACGATCACTTTTCGCGCTGATGCGATTACCACTGGTTGCGCTGATTGCGCTCGTGGCGACGTTGATTCTCGGGCCAGTCGTAGTCATTGCGCGACTGCTCGGTTTTCGCGAAGGGCCGAAATCCGTTTATGCACGCGCCATCCGCGGCTGGGCACGAGCCATCAATTTTGGCGCCGGTGTCCGGGTCCGCGTATACGGCCGGGAGAACGTGCAACATCCGCACGGCGCCGTCTTCATTGCCAATCACGTTAGTTGGTTCGACATCTTTGCCCTCGCGGCAGAGGTGCCCTGGTGCAGCTTCATTGCGAAGGCAGAGCTGCGCCGCATCCCGCTGTTCGGCTTCGCCGCTGAATGCGCGGGAATCGTCTTTCTCGACCGGGACAATCGCAAGTCGGCGTTCGAGTCGTACAAGCTCGCCGCGAAGGAAGTGCGGCGCGGCCGCTCGATCGTCGTCTGTCCCGAAGGGACGCGTGGGTACGACTACCATTTACGTCCGTTCAAGAAAGGTCCGTTCGTCCTCGCGATTGCCGCCGAGGCGCCCATCGTGCCGAGCGTCGTATTTGGCGCGCGCGAAGTCATGCCCAAGGGGTCGTTCTGGGTCACTGGGGGCGTCGTCGAGCTGCATTTTCTCAAGCCCGTGCCCACCGCTGGCTATGACTACGAGCATCGCGCCGAGCTCATGACTTCCGTGTGGCGTCAGATGGCCGACACACTGCAATCCCTTTACGGCGTGATGACGAGCGAGCATCCGGTGTCGAAGCAAGCCTGACCACCCAAAGGGTTCACTCCGTTCTCGTTTCCGCACCTATCCCACACATGACTACGATCACCGAGATCAAAGCCCGCGAGATCCTCGACAGCCGCGGCAATCCCACCGTCGAGACCGACGTCATTCTTTCCAACGGCATCATGGGACGCGCGGCGGTGCCGAGCGGCGCCAGCACCGGCGAGCATGAAGCCGTCGAGCTGCGCGACGGCGACGCCGAGCGCTATCTAGGTAAGGGCGTGCTTCAGGCCGTGCAGAATGTGGAGGAAACCCTCGCGCCGGCGCTCGAGGGACTCGACCCGATCGACCAGATGGGCATCGACGCCATGATGATCGAGCTCGATGGCACAGCGAACAAGTCGAGCCTTGGCGCGAACGCGATCCTGTCCGTCTCCCTCGCTGTCGCCCGTGCGGCGGCGCAGACGGTCAATCTTCCGCTGTACCGCTACCTTGGCGGACCGATGTCACGCGTCATGCCGGTGCCGATGATGAACATCCTCAACGGTGGCGCGCACGCGACGAACACGGTGGATCTCCAGGAATTCATGATCGTGCCGATCGGCGCCGAGAGCTTTGCCGAGGCGCTGCGCATGGGCGCCGAGGTCTTCCACTCGCTGAAGAAAGTGCTGGTCAAGCGGAAACTCTCGACGGGCGTTGGCGATGAGGGCGGCTTTGCGCCGGATCTGCGCGACGACGAAGAAGCGATCAAGGTGATCCTGGAAGCGATCGAGGCTGCCGGGTACGCGCCGGGCAAGGATGTCGCGCTCGCCCTGGACTGTGCGGCCAGCGAGCTTTACTCGGATGGCACGTACACCTTCAAGAAGAGCGGCGCCGGGAGCAAGGATGCCGACGGCATGATTGCGCTGTACCGCGAATGGCTGGATGAGTACCCCATCGTCTCGATCGAAGACGGCCTGGCCGAAGACGACTGGGACGGGTGGGCCAAGCTGACGACCGCACTCGGTGAACGGTGCCAGCTCGTGGGCGACGACATCTTCGTGACGAACACCGAGCGGCTGGCGCGCGGCATCGAGAACAACGTCGGCAACTCGATTCTGATCAAAGTGAACCAGATCGGCACGTTGAGCGAGACGCTCGAGACGATCGAGATGGCCCGGATGGCCGGCTATTCGTCCGTGATCTCCCATCGTTCGGGCGAGACCGAAGACACCTTCATTGCCGACCTGGCAGTGGCAACGGGTGCCGGCCAGATCAAGACCGGTTCGGCCAGCCGCACGGATCGTGTGGCCAAGTACAACCAGCTACTTCGCATCGAGGAAGAGTTGGGTGGGGCGGCCGAGTACCCGGGCGGCGCACTCTATGGCATCTGACGGTTCGACAGATCGTCAAACGCGCCGGCATCGTGGTGCTCGTTGCCGGCGCGCTGATGTTCGCGGTCCAAGGTGGCGAATTTGGGACGCTGGATCTGTTGCGTCAGCGTCGCACGAAAGCACGGACTCCGTCAGACGGTTGATTCGCTGCAGCACGTGGTCGATTCGCTGAAGCAGTACGAAGCGAAAGTGGAGCACGATCCAGCGACGCAGGAACGCATTGCGCGAGAAGTGTTCGGAATGGTGCGCGACAAGGAAGTGCTGTACCGATTCACGGATACGGCGCGGTAGACGAATGGAAGCGCTCGGCTGGGTTGACTCTGTGGCCGCCTGATTTATTTTTTAAGGACTGGCGCGGGGTGGAGCAGCCTGGTAGCTCGTCGGGCTCATAACCCGAAGGTCGCGGGTTCAAATCCCGCCCCCGCTATAGAATCGGCCGGTCCGCAAGGGCCGGCCGGTTTGTTTCAGGTAATAGGCAGAGCTCGGCCGCTTGTCCGGAGTATTGGGAGGGTCGGGACCTGCAGTGGGGCAGGGTAGCTCAGCTGGTTAGAGCACGGCACTCATAATGCCGGGGTCGAGGGTTCGAGTCCCTCCCCTGCTACTTCGTGCGACAACGACTTACATGCGATTGTTTGAGGGAATTCTGGTGCGATGTAGCAACTGGTGTAGCAACAGGGTGCCGGTCTCGGCATCCTGTTGCCATTTCAGTCTGCTTGACCTCGGTTCATCTTGGACAACGCACACTGCCGACGGTGCCAATCGGCTGCTCGGCGCGCCACGATGAAACCGCTTGCCAGCAAGCAACGCCAATTATGAAGTAAGCGATCGCGCGCCGACGCGACGTTTCATCGCAGCAAGAAAGGAATTGGAACCGTGGACTCGAAACGATCCGCCCGCGCAGCTAATTAGCCGTAGCGTCTGCACGTCAAGTTCCCCGCGCCATCAACCGCGGCCGGACCGACTCCCGGAGCAACGCGCCGACTTCTCCGGGCGCGCGACAGCGCTCGGCCTCCTGGAGCATGCGCAGCTCGTAGGCGACGGTGAAGCGGCGGCGGTCGCGTTTCGCAGACGCACGCCCACATCTTGAACCAACATCCGGGTAGGAGCAAGAGTACCCGAAATGGAAACATCCCGAATCACCGTCATACGCTAAACTCCGGGAAGATCGAAGTCTCCCCCATAGGTGGCAGAGAAGGTTCGGGAGAACCCCGCGGGGAGCCGGAGCGAGTGTTGAATTCCTGAGGGCGTAACAACGTGAAGAACAGCGATCGTCTTCCCAACCTTGATTTCTTGCGTCATGAGCTTGACGTGGCGCTGGTGAACACGGGCGTTCAGCGACCGCTGACTACGCCATCCGGAATCGTCACGGATGACATTGAAGGGTTAACCGCTGTGACGGATGAAGATGGCCAGGTCATTCTGCAATCCGGCGTCGAGTTCCCCCCGCACATGTACCGCGGGGAATCGCAAGAGCATGTGCCCTGTCTTCCAACATTGGCGCGCCTGAAGACGCCAGCGGAGAGGTTGGTGGCAATGTGCCGGACCATTGCATTCGAGGATGCCATCGGGGGCGCTCCCGCCGTGCGGGTTGCGGAGCGGTGCGCCTTCTTCGGCAGCCCGTTGCGCATTGACCGACAATCGTTGGCACAGCACTACGGCCTTGCCACTGGCATGCTGGACTTCACCAGCAACTTCGACGTAGCGACCTTCTTTGCTGTCTGCCGATTCGATCGGACGGGTCGGGAATATCGACCGATTGGGACCTCGGAGGAGCCGGGCGTGATATATCGCACTCCGCCGTGGGGGGCGTATGAAGGTCTTATCCAGAATGTGGAGTTCGAGCCGATTGGGTGGCAGCCGCTGCCCGTCCGGAGCAACAACGGGCATTCGGGTTGAAGCTGACGCGGGGTCGGGACTTGTCCGTAGTTCCGGGAGTTCAGGTGGCGAGGTTCCGGCAGTGTGAAGAAGTTTCCACCAGAATATGGAACGCGTTCGACCAGGGCCGAGCCCTCTTTCCCAACGATGGCGCGGCAAGGTTGTCCGAACAGGCCGAAGTCTTGACGTCGTTCACGCGGTCGCAAGTCGATCGAGCCTGGATCCGCCTGGATACATGGGAAATGCAAATCACCACTGCGGGATTCCGACACGAAGTTGAGGCTCGCGGCGGCTTCGGATTCACGGAGAAGGCGGGATTGACTTGCGCAACTCTTTATTCCGACACCGACGATGAGAAGGTCGCCAATCAGCTCAACACGATCCTCAATGGGGTCCGATGCCGCCGAGCGATGTATCTCGCCGAGCGGCGTATCTGAAGTAGCAGCGTGGCCGGGATAAATGGCTTCGAGTTCGCTCGTCTGTTGTCCCCCCAAAAGAAACGGCACTCCAGCGAACTCGGACCGCTGGCCCGCCGTTCGGGGGGCCAACGGCCTGGGCGACGGCAGGCGGCGGAATGCGCCGGTTGAACGCTGCGCCGCCGGCAGCGGGCGCTCGACGGCGGCGTTAGCAAGCATTCTTCCGTGACACGATGAGCTTCTCGATCGCATCGTTCACGAGGTCCTCGGGGTCTGAGATCGCCCCGATTTCGTGGGCGCCTGAAGTTGACCCGATTTCGTGGACGCCCTACTCGCCCTAAGTTCGGGGTGGAGGTGGCTCATGAGGTCCAACAGGAAGGCAGGAGGAGCAGGGCGGGGTGGGGGGGAGCGACGCGCGTTCAGTGCCGAGTTCAAAGCTGAAGCGGTGCGGTGGGTCGCCCAGCGGCGCGCGCTCGGGGTGACGCTCGCGCAAGTCGGCCGGGAGCTCGATGTCCGCTCGGACGCCTGCTTCGGAGCCCATTGATTGCGTTCACTCCCAGTCGGCGTTCCGGAACTTGAGCGCTCTCGCGTTTTCCGACACCGCACGCTTGATCTGGTCTGACGCACCGGTCGGGTACTGCACGTGAATCTCCACGGTGATCGTGACGTCCGCGTTGGGATCCCCTGCAAGCACGGCAACAATCTCATCCGCAAGCTCCACGAACCGCATCTTCGCGCTGGATGCGTTGATGACCACGTTGCCGTGGAATGCGCGCGGGTTCGTGGTTATCGGTGGCGGTAAGGGAGGCTGGACGGTCAGCGGTGAGACGAACAGAGGCATGGGCGGGATAACGACCAATGGATCGATCCGCGCATGCGCCGCCTCGTACTGCCAGCGCCGCCTCTGGCTCGATTAGCAGCAGCGTGTCGTCGAATTGAACGTTGGCGTCACCGAGCTTGAATCCGTCGAACTTGCCGTCATGCTGCCCGTAGGCGGTGCCGAAGAAATCCCGGCTGCCGGCACCTTTGACGATGGCTTGCTGCCAGCACGTCGCGATTCTTCAGGCGTGGCAGATATAGGTAGCGAAGCGTGTCTTCCCAGAAAGCCAGCGCGCTCGACGGCGGGCTTGTCGGCCTTCCAATAAAGTTCCTTCAACTCAGCGCGCAGATGGATCGGCGACCAGGTCGCGATCACCAGTTCGTTGTCGATGCACACTCGCTCGATCTCAGGTCCCAAAGCCGCCGCCGCCGGTATTGAGAGGAAAAACCTCCACCGTCGGCTTTGCGGCGGTCGGGTTCTCCTGCGCCGGGCAGAGCAGCCACTTGTAGCATTCGCGGGCGACTCGCGGCAAAACGTCCTCCGCCCCTTTCAGTTCCTTCTTGGCTTGTTGCGCTTGGAGATTGTCCAGCACCAGGCGCATGGCGGCAACATCTTCGACGATGGAGTTCCAGGCCAGCGCCACGCGGATGCAATCGCGCAGTCGTGTCAGGGCTCCATGATCGGGCGCGAGGAAGATCAAGCGATTGCCGCGATACCGCGGCTTCGGTGCCGTTGTTCCGCACATAGTCGAGCACGGCTTCAACGGCCAGGCGCGGTTCCTCGCGCGAATAAAACTGCTCCGGGGCCAGCACAACCAGACGCAATGCACTATCGTCGGGCACGTCGCCGTGCGGGGTGAAGATATGCGTGCCGTCGAAGAAGGTGGCGCCAGCTGGCGAGCTTCTTGACGACCTCCGCCATTCGCCCGCGCACTTCATTCTTGTCTTCGAACCGCTTCTTCCGCTCCTCCATCTCTCGGCGCAGATTGGCGCGGGTGTCGAACCAGTAGCGGGTCGCGTCCTGCGCCTTGTCGCCGGAGGAGTTCAGGTAGTGGAGTTGGTCCGCCAGCCGATTCAGCGCATCGGAGTAGAGAGAGGAAGTCTGGCCGGGTTGGAGACAGCCGAGCAGCACTCGCGCGCGGTCGATGCCGCGGATTCCAGGCTTGCGTGGTCACCGAAGACGGCGCGCTGCCCAAGGAACACCGTTCGCGCCACGCGGCGGGCGGCCTGCACGGAGCCAAATCGCGGCTCCTTGGCTTCCAAGTACCGTGGTCTCAGCCCGCTCGCCGTCAATGTCCCGGTCCATCACCGGATCCCAGCCGGGCCCGAGATAGTAAATCAACTCGTTGCGCGCACTTCCGTCGTAAAGCGGCAGACTGCCGGGCAGAATCATCAGGTCCTTGTTGTCGTCCTGCCACAGACGATAGATGACTTTCGCCATCAGCTTCAGCACGCCGCGCGTGCGCTGGAATCCATCGATGGTCGTCCACTCCTCATAGAGCTGGGCAAACACCTCGGGGTGGATCGGGTAGCTCTGCATCATCCGGTCAAAGTAACGGGACTCCTGAGTTTCCTGCGGGCACCTTTGCGCCTTCGGCCACGTAGGCGTCGGCAAAAGCCCGGCACACCTGGTCACGCGCCTTGGCATCGCGGATTGGTTCAAACAGGCGACGCCGGACGATCTCGAATGCTTCCTCGGGTGCCACCGTTTTCCAAAGCGCCTGCACCCGGTTGAAGACCGCCTCCAGCGCCTTCAATGCCGCCACGCCACGCGGACCACCGGCCTGGCTGTCGGATTCCGGCAGCGAAGCCAGCACCACCGCATTCGGCACGAGCTTGGCCGCCTCCGTCAGCGATTGGATGAAAGACAGGTTGCTGTCGTAGGTGCCGCCGCTCAGCGGTTGGCTCTCCACGAACTGGCGGATGTAAACGACCAGCTCGTCGAGCAGCACCACGCACGGCGCGATAGCGAGCCAGCAGCGTGCAGAGCACATCCTTGCCCGGCGACGTTCCGTTGGCGTCGGCTTCCTGCACCAGCGCAAAGCCCTCCGCCTTTCCAAGCTGCCATGCCAGTTCGCCCCAGAGCGTCCGGATCGCCTGCTTACCATGCTTCCACGGCTGGCCGGGAGCGTGGGCGGTGCCGTCCAGCACCGCGATCTGCGCCTGCGGCACATCCAGCAATCCGGCGTGATCGAGCAGCGCCGGGATGCCAGACAAGTCGCCCAGCGGACATTTGCGCGAGAGCCAGGTGATACACAGCCAGCATCGTGTGCGTCTTGCCGCCACCGAAGGCGGTTTGCAGTTGGATGACCGGCTCGCCGCCCTTGCCATTGAGCCGCTGCGACACTTGGGTGAGCAGTCGCCCCATGCCCTCGGTGATGAAGGTGCGCTCGTAAAACGCCTTTGCGTCGCCGTATTCCGGGGTCGCCTTGCCGGTGCGCACGGCGGTGAGGTCGGCGGCGAACTCGGATTGTTGGAACGTGCCATTCAGCACGTCCGGGTGGGGAACGATGATTTCTCGCCAGGGTTTCAGGCTCATAGTCATTGCTCACTTAGTTCAAACAGCGTCGCCTTGCCGGTCGGCAGGTTTCGGACGCGCTGGCGGCGGCGGATTCGATGCCGGTCCAACTGGTGATGAGTTCGTTGTAGGCGCGGGCGTCTTCGGCTTTGCCGAGGCGTTCGCAGAGGGTGTACAGGCGGTAGGCGAGTTGACGCACGGCTTCGGCCTTGCCGCCGAGGGCGGCGAGGAGCGCGCCGGAGGCGGATTCGCCGCCTTGTTTCAGGGCGCGGATGAGCTGGTGCAGAGCTTCCCAGACGGGCGTGCGGGTGTCGGTGCGCGGGTCCCAATCGGTGGGATACTCGGCCCACTTGAGCAGGCGCACTTTGCCGCTGCCGCTTTGCAGCACCCCGGCTTCCTTCATGGCGTCCACGCTCGTGGATTTGGAGCGGGCCAGCACGTCGGCTTCGCCAAAGACGCTTTCCGTCCAGCCGTGCTGCTCGAACCAGTGCAGGCAGAACTGGGTGTCGGCGTCGAAATCGTCCTCGGCGAGGAAGCGGTTGATGAGCTGGAGGGCGGTGCGCACGCTCATGGGCGAGCCGTCGGCCTCCAGCACGGCGGCGTATTTGGAAAAGACCGCCATGCCCGGCCCGATGATGGCCTGCGAAAGGTCCACCGGGGCCACGGGCGAACGCTCGTCGCCGGAACCTTTGGTCATCTCGTCGAGCGCCTCGGGCAGCACGCCGTTCAACTCGCGGATGAACTCGCGGCGGGAAATGGAGGGTGCGTCGGCGGGCGTTTGCGGCAGACGAGGATGATGCTGGAAGCGAGGGCGTTCGAGCTTGGCCTTAACGTCCTTGTGAGCGCTCTGTTCGCATCGGCCAAGTGCCGCTAATTGAAGTCCTGCTCGATGAACCGCGCCAAGAAAGGTCTCCCATCCTGTGCTGAGCTGTTGCCAGCATCCATCGTTCGTTTCGGACTGCTTGAATGCATAGTAGATCGTGACCGGGACAGTCGGGTGCGCTTGATTGACCAGAGTTCGCTCATGGCTTCGGTCATGCCGTCAAGAAAGAATGCCTCTGCCTTTTCTTTGCCGCCGTGGCGATAGTGGATTGCAACCAGTTCTTCAGCCTTCGGAACCGCGATCGTCGCAAACAGATTCGGGATACATTGGGCGCAGAGCCTCTGCGTAGCCAGACATAGAAAAAATCGGAGAGGTCCGCGTAGCCGATATTGTCGTAGTAGGGAGGGTCAGTGGAAATGACTTTTCTTGGCTGATGTCTGTGTTTGTGCGTCAGCTTGAACTGCCAAACCCGCGGAACGAGCCGGTAGACATTGGCAATTACTCGCTCTATCCAAGTCAATTGGCACCACTCGCGAAATTCCCAGACCGGAATCCGAGAAGACGGATTTACTTCAGCAAAATCCCAAATCATTGGTATCGCCTGTCTCCCAAAAGGTTCTGGACATTGAGACCATCGGCCCATGGCGTAAAGTGCATTGACCAGTAGTTGCGCGCTTCGCTCGACCGCGAACGCCAAGAAACGCTGACAGCTTCGGCATAGGCTGTCGCTACTGTCCACGCCTCCATGCCCTTACCCGTCGTCGGTAACATCCGTTGCAAGCGATCTTACGATCTTCTCGCGCTTCCGCAACGAGGTCGGCTAAACGTCGTCAACGCCACCAATTGCCGTCGAGTGAACAGCGTCGCCCCATGTCGGCATTCCATACATCGGAAGTCTGTCCACATCGTGGCAAGGAGTCGGAACTTCCAAATCGGGTTTCCAGTTCGGGCTTTGCCGTAGCTGCGACGGCTTCATGCTCTGGGTGGTGATAAGATAAACCGGCCACGGTCGCCTTCGGCAACAACCGCCATCAACCTAGTCCCCATTCGCCCCGCTTGTGCTTCAGCTTGGATGTAGTTCGCGTCGATAGCGGACGTCCGATAGCAATGCAACGGAAATTCGATCCGCGCCTTAGCTTTGTGCCAGTCTTTGCCGCATCCGGCGGGAGTGCCCAATCTTAACCGTGAAACTGTAGCTGTCGCCTTGCGACATCGGGCTGAACGTAAGCTGTCTTTCCCTTCTTTACTCGAAAGAACGAATGTTGAAGCCAGCGGCACATCCACATGCGAGAACGCCGGATTGGGACTCTTGACCGTCCGCGCCCAGAGCCAAGCAATGACGGTGAGTTTCTGGCCGACGAGCGGTTTGAGGTCGGGCCGTTCCTTTGCCATCTCCGCCGTGATTTCAACCGGCGGATAGAGGTGGCCGATGCGCTTCTGCGCTTCCTCGCGCATCCAAGCGCCGTAGTAGCGCACGTCTTCCGCCAGACCGGTGGCACCGGGCCATTCCCGTTCCAAATCCAGTTCCTTCTTCTTCGCGACTTGGCGGCTTTGCAGAAGGCTGACCGGCGGCCTGCCCGCGAACTTGGGCGGGATCTCGATCATGGCCTTGTTGATGAGCACGGCCACGGGGTTGAGGTCGCTGGCGTAAGCCTCCAGCCCCAGCCGCTGCGCCTCCAGCGGGATGGCTCCGCCACCGGCAAAGGGATCGTGCAGGGCGGGCAGCTTGTCGGGATTGAACAGCTCGGCGGCCTGCGGGTGGTCCTTGTTCAGCTCGCACACCTCCCGCCATGAGCGGCGAATCTCGGCGCGGGCGCGCTCCAGCACTTCCTCGTTGGTGGTGTTCTCCCACAGCACGAGGTCTTCGATGATTTTGAACAGCCGCTTCCGCTCGATGGCGGCTTCCTTCTTGTTCTTCCCGTATTTGAACCCGCCGCCCTGCTGGTAGCCGGGATCATTGACCAACTGCGCAAAGATGACCGCCCGCGCCGCCGCCAGCGGTCGCCGCGCCCACCAAAGATGCAGTGTGGATGGATGCCCATGCCGGATGGATTTCTCCCGCGCACAAGCCGCATTGATCGCATCCAGCGGCAGCGCGACCTCGATGAGCTTGCGGGGTGATTTGATGGGATAGTCGGCCATGGCTTAGTTGTCACTGCGTCGCTCCCTTCGGCGACTTGCCAGCTTTCGAGGAAGTGAATCCACAAAAGTGGTCGACCACCTCTTTGGCTTGCTTTGAAAGGATGACAAAACTCTGCGGCGGATGGTAGATCAGTCGCGTTGCAAGTTGTTGCTGCTGAGACACTCACACTTGCGAGCTCGAACGCCCCGAGCTTGTAACAACCTCCTGATGCTGTCACCTCCGATGTAGGATTTGATCTCCACTTCATCGATAAGGACAATTCCCGGGGTTCGCTTGGCTGCGTCTTCGCCGAAGAACGGATTCAATCGCACGCACCGGTGGGCCAAATCACCGACGAGGGCGACCATGTTGCGCACACCGTCACTGAGGTGGGTTAGTGGAAGCTGACCTTTCTCTGAATGTTCTAGCGCGATATAGCCCGGGCTAACAGTTGCGTCCGTACGGCATCTAGAGTCGCTGGGGTCCACACAATGGTTGTCCAGCCACTCGTGGGATCGAGCACGGTGCTGGACCGCATTGCGCACCGCTGCAATTTGATTCTCTGGTCGGGCTTCAAATCCTACCGCACGAAAGCGAGGCTCACTGACCTGTTCCCATTTCTGACCAAACCAAGTGGAGAACGATTTATAGGACGATGAAGGTGAGAGGCAATCCAGGTATGCTGAAACGCGGCTTGGACTGGATCCGGCCAGCCACCGCCTGCTTTTCGTAAGGCGCTGCTCGTCGTAGAAGCCGCCCTGTCCCGTAATAGGCCACAACTGGCAAGATTGTGGACGAATCGATCGGGAAATTGTCGTGTACGGTCTGCTCGGTCAGCTAGGCGTTGGCGATCCGCTGGATGCCCCTGAGATTCCTTGTTGACGTCTTGGCGTGCAAACTGCCTTTGCTCAGAGTGCGAAGCCAAGAAACACACTCGCCATCGACCTCCCCATCAACGTGAAACTCGGTTGGAAGTCGCGTCTCCATCGACAGTGCTGTTTACTCTGCTCCAGATGTATATCCGTCCGTTCGAAGCCACGGTGCTGCCCGACACTTCCGGCCGAAGTAACAAAACCCTGGAGAACCAAACGCAGCGCATCGAGCAGCGCACGTCTTTCCCTGCAGCATTCTCCGCGACAAGAACCGTCAGCTTTGGCGTGCAGCTTGAGATCGCAAGCTGCAAAGCAGCGGAAGTTCTTGACCGTAAGATGATCGATTCGCAGGAGACGTTGAGCTCCCTCATGGAGTCTACTGCCTTCTGAGCAGGGCTTTGAGGTCGTAGTTGACGGAAGACACGCCCCAGCCGGGTTCTTCCTTGAAGGGATGCGGCACGTAGTGCGGGCCGTCGATGGTGTCGTCTTCGCCGACGAGGACGATGGCGAGGTGGTATTTGTTGCCCTGGTTCCAGCTCTCAAAGATTTCGTTCTTGGTCACGGTGACGGTGGTCGCGCCTTTGACGCGGCCTTTGACTTCGATGTGGCGGGACTCGGGCAACTTGCCGTCCACGGCAGGCGCGTAGGAGGTGATGTCCCAGCCGCATTTCTGAGCGGAGACGTCCACCACGCGGCAGCCGCGAGCTTCTTCGGCGCGGCGGACGGCGTTCATGGCGAGCAGCTCGATGCGCGAGCGGGCGGCGGGGTCGGCGGAGAAGGTGGCGGTGGCAGCATCGGGTGCGGTTCGCCGCGCAGCTTGCGCAGCAGGCCGACGGGGACGACGAGCGCACCGCCGAGCACGACCGGCGTGCCGTTGGTGACGTGGCGCATGGACTGGAGTTCCTTCTTCCGGTTTTCCAGGCGGCCTTCGAGGTCGTTGATGGTGCGCTGGACGTTTTCGAGATTCAGCCGCACGTCCTTCCCGGCTTCCTGATCGTCCTTGAGCTTCATCCAGCGGTCGGACCAGAAGGCGATTTCCTTGGTCAGCCGCTCGTGGACGGCGGCGAGCGTCTTGTCCACATGGGCGATGCGGCGCGTCGGCGACTTCGCCGTAGTGCTCGGGGACGAGCGTGGTGGCGGCGAGGGCGAGGGCGCGTTGCTCCTGGTCGGCGCGAATCCAGTCGGCTGCCAGCAGGTCGGCGAGCAAGGGGCGGTCGGCGGCGGCCAGCGGCTCGAGGTCGAGGTGCGGTGCCCAGCCGGCAAAGCTGGCGTTGCCGTCGGGTGTGACGCGGACGAACTGCAGCCGCTTGGAGAGGACGGTGCCGTCGCCGGACTTGATCTCGTGGGTGAGCAGGAAGAGCAGCGAGGCTTCCGCGCCCTCGTCGGCGGGGTCCACGAGGATCGCGCCCTGGCGCAGCAGATTGGCGTGCTGCTCCAGCACCATGTCGCTGACGGCGAGCATGAGCGGATGGCCGGGGTGGATCATCTGCGGCGCAGGGCGCATGCCGGGCCGGTCGAGCGGGCGGACGGCTTCCTTGGTGAAGCAGACGCGCTCGTAGCGCTTCAGGACGGGCTCGTGCTCGCGGCGGTTGCGGCCGGTGAGCCGGCGGTCGCGCTCGCGGATCGACGGCGGGGACGTGGGTGATCTCGAAGCGGCCCGGCTCGCGGGGATACATCGCGCCGCCGAGCCCCTCGAACGCCTTCAGTGAAGAACGAGCGGACGAAGTAGGGCTGGAGGCGGCGGGCCTCGGCCTTTTCCATCTCCTCCTTCACGGCGAAGAGCCGCTCGGCGCTCATGGTTTCCTGGGCGAGGGCGTTGCGGTTCGAGGAGGGCTTTGAGGTGGTCGCTGGTCGAAGGCGTGTCGATTTTCTGGGTGAGGCGGGCGCGGACCTCGGGCTGGTCGCCGTAGCGGATGGCCTCCAGGAGCAGGTCCTTGAGGCTCCGTTCCTCGAAGACCTCGCCGAGGATGTCGAAGACGCGGCCCTTGAAGGCCTCGCTGATCGATTTCGAGCTTCTTGAGCAGGCGGTGATAGACCTCGCCCTCGCGGGTCTCCTTGGCGACGAGGTTCCAGAGATGGCAGACCTCCGTCTGGCCGATGCGGTGGATGCGCCCGAAGCGCTGTTCGAGGCGGTTGGGGTTCCACGGCAGGTCGTAGTTGACCATGAGGTTGGCGTTCTGGAGGTTCACGCCTTCGCCGGCGGCGTCGGTGGCGACCAGCACGCGGACTTCGGGGTCGGAGCGGAACAGCGCCTGGCGCTTGCGGCGTTCGTCGCGGTGCGTGCCGCCGTGGATGGTGATGATGGCGTCGGGCGTGCCGAGCACGCCGGCGATCTCTGCGCTCCAGGTAGTTCAGCGTGTCGCGGTGCTCGGAGAAGATGATGATCTTGCGCTGGCGGCCGGCGGCATCGCGCATGTCGGGATCGTTCTGGAGGATCTTCGAGAGTTCGTCCCACTTGCGGTCCTGGCCTGAAGCCACGACGCCTCGGCCTGCTCTTCGAGGCCGGCGAGAATGCGGATCTCGGCTTCGAGTTCGGCGATGGTCTCGGCGGCCGTGGCCGTGTCGACGAGCTTTTCTTCCAGCGTCTTCCTGCTCCTCGGCGTTCAGGTCGTCGTCGTCTTCCGGCGGCGCTTCGAGGGTCTCGGCGATGAACTGCTGGCCGCGGGACAGCCGAGCTTCTCCTCGCGCAGCCGGTTTTCGAGCCGTTCCTTGCGGCGCTTGAGCGATTGGTAGATGGCCTCGGGGCTGGAGGCGAGGCGGCGCTGGAGGGCCGTGAGCGCGAAGCCGACCGAGCCTTTGCGCGGACCCTTGAGTGCGTCGGCCTTGCCCATCTCGGTCTTCACGTAGTCGGTGACGGCCTCGTAGAGGGCGGACTCGATGTCGGAGAGCTTGTAGTTGACCGTGTAGGCCCTGCGCTCGGGGAACAGGGGCGTGCCGTCGAACTTGACCAGTTCCTCCTTCACCATGCGGCGCATGAGGTCGCGAGGCATCGACCTTGTGGCACGCCATCGCGAAACTTGCCGTAGAAGCGGTCGGAATCGAGCAGCGAGAGGAAGAGCTGGAAGTCCTCTTCCTTGCCGTTGTGCGGCGTGGCGGTCATCAGCAGCAGGTGCCGGGTGCGGGCACCGAGCTTCTCCGCGAAGAGGAAGCGGCCGGTCTTTTCGAGTTTCGAGCCGAAGAAGTGGGCGGCGAGCTTGTGCGCCTCGTCGAAGACCACCAGGTCCCAGCCGGCGGCGAGCAGCTTCTCCTGCAGCTCTTCGTTGCGGGCCATCTGGTCGAGGCGGACGATGAGGTGGTCGAGATCCTCGAACGGATTGCCGCTCGGGGTCGCGGCTTCCAAGGCGGCGGAGAAGACGTGGAACTCGAGGCCGAACTTCTCGAACAGCTCGTCGCGCCACTGCTCGACCAGACTGCCGGGAGCGACGATGAGGATGCGGCGCGAGTCGGCCCGCATGATGAGTTCGCGGATGTAGAGCCCGGCCATGATGGTCTTGCCCGCGCCGGGGTCGTCGGCGAGGACGAACCGCAGCGGCTGGCGCGGCAGCATCGATTCGTAGACGGCGGTGATCTGGTGCGGCAGCGGCTCCACGTTCGAGGTGTGGACGGCCATCATCGGGTCGAACAGGAACGCGAGGTCGATCCGCTTGGCCTCGACCGCGAGCTTGAAAGCCTCGCCGTCGCCGTCGAAGGACCAGGGGCGCTCGACGGTCGCTTCCGCGAGCACCGGCTCATCGGCTCGACCCAGCAGCCGCTCCCGCATTACACCGCTGGGGGTGCGGTAAATGAGCTGCACCGCTGTGTCGCCGAGTGGCTTGGTTGCCAACACGAGGACAATCAGGCCAGGCTCAATGCCGGACAGGTTCATGTCCTGCCGGATCTCTTCAAGCTTCATCTATAAGTTGTTCAGGAGGGGGCGCCAGGTGATGCCGGGCGGCGAGAGATTGAACTTGCACCGCACCACTGACAATCGCCAACTTACCGCCTGTCCGCACCTTTGTGTTTGTCGAGGTCACTCGGCGTGATGTCGCGCACTTGACGCATCGCGGTGGTCGCCCTGGAGCGGCGGCTCGTAGGAATCCTGTACGCGATGTGGCGGGATGGGGTGCCGTCCGGAACAGATCAGGGAATCGGAGTAGACCCCGTCGAGGCACTTTGGCGAGGTTGAGCTAATCCGCAGTCGCTCGCCGCAACTCACGCTGTTATCAACAGCTGAAGGCCGACGTCTTGGTGCCAGGGCTTTCGCGAGTTCACTTTCGGGTGGAAGCGTCTGGGAGACGAGTTCTGCCGCCTGTCGAGGGTTCACACGAACGACCCAGCCCATTGCCCCCCTCGCGGACGCCTTTTCAGGCTCGGAGCCAGTGGCCTCGGCGGCGATGATACGAGCCTTGGTCTTCTCGATCGTCTTCGGCCGAACCCGGAGAGACTTGCCAGTGAGTACGCCGGTTATGTCCACTGGAGCCGAACGACCTCCGTACACCGGCGGATTGATCTCGAATTCGTACTCCCCAAGCTTCCGACGGACGAAACGCTCCACGCAGTTGAGTGGTTCCTCTGATGAGAAGGCAAGGTTGTCGGCGTAGCGAGTGTATTGGACACCACGCCGTCTGCAGAACCGAACGATGGCTCTATCCATTGGGCGCAAAACCAGGTCGAGGAGTGCGTTGCTCGTGGGGGCTCCCTGCGGAAGCTCGTCGCGGTATGTAGTCAGCTCTGTGATGAGTCGCGCCGCTGGAGAGTCCATGCCAGCTCGAACGAGAGTGTTTCTCACACGCCGCGCTGAGGTTGACGGGAACGCCTCCTTCAAGTCGAGCATCAAGATGTGAGCGGCGTCTTCATGCAGGCGAGCATTTCGGAGCGGGTCTCGCATCAACACGGCGAGGAGTTCGGGCGTGGAGGAGAGTGGTTCGAGGATGCGCTCGCGAAGGCGACCCTGTAGCTCTTTCAGCTCATCAGATGGAGTACTTATCCACCGATGGCCGCCAGACGACTTCTTCTTCGGGTAACGCGAATAGGAAGTGTTCACTTCAGCGGCGTGCTTCCTGAGGCACGCGATCTTTGTGCACAGCGTACCCGCGATACTCCCAAGTCCGAGCTTGCGACCTGCGTTCGTCATACCGGAGGAATTGACAAGACCGAGCCGCTCATGACTTTCGAGAGCGCTCGGTCTAGTCGTATGGTGCAGCCGCCGAAGCGGAGTGTAGTGCGGATGGTGAGTCTCGATACGTATTCGCGGATGACGTTGTAAGCCTCGGTCACTAGGCACTTCGTGACCTCCGAAGTGACGAGCTTACCAACGGCCTTGGCAACGCTCGCGATATCCGTCGGGAACCATGAGGGCTTCCCGTTCGAAACTCGTGTCCGCCGATTCGGCACCTCGTTGCCACGCTTCGTGCCGCGCAGTTTGCGGAGTGCCTTCTTCGGTTTCCCGATTCGCATGTATCTTCACCTCCTCTGATGCTGGTTGAGGGTTTCGGACACCCACAAGGCCGGAATGAATACTCCGGCCCCTGATTTCCATCTGAGAACGTGTAACGTGTATGCGTCGTCACGTCCGCCCAAGTCGAGTCGAACCATTATTTTCGATTCGCCCATGGGCGTCGAGGCTACTGGGATGTGATTCTGCCATATTAATCGTGGCAGTTTCGCCCAGTAGGAAGAGGCGATTGCTATCGGGTTCTCAATCAGCATGGAGCAGCCCTGCAATAGGAATACTAATCGGCCCCACGCGAGAAACGCAAATTGGAGTTCGTCGATCTGGTCAACCTGACCCTGCGCGGCTTCGAGGAGGCAGAGTTGCCGTCCACGGAGATAGAAGCGATCCGCCGGCAGACGGCGTACCACGAGGCTGGACACGCCCTGGTCGCCGTCATCGACTCCGACGGCCAGAATGTTCCGGAATACTCATCCATCCTGCCGTCTGCGAACCTGAAGGGTGCCGTTGTGGAATCGTACAAGTTCCTGTACGAGTCTGGTGATCGAGACACGTACGCCGATATGCGTCACGACGTGCGTATCAATCTGCGCCTCGGAAGCGGGAGCTCTTGTCAATTGGTGTGTAAATAGGCGTCAGGCGGCGATCCGTTCCCGGGTCGGGGTCACGGTGCAGATACCGTCGTGAAACACGGCGCCATCGTACACGTCGGTACAGAGGTGCGGGGCGTTCAGTTTGCGGAAATGTTGTTCGACGACGAGTAAGGTTTTCCAGATCAACGTCGTGGCATTGTCGACTTTCTTGAAGCGCTTCGCCGCGGATCGTGCGGAGCCGCACCGCGGCAAACGGTGATTCGATCACGTTCGTCGTGCGCAGATGCTTCCAGTGCTCCTGCGGAAAGGCGTAGTACGCGACCAGGCGGTCCCAATCACGCTCGAGGCACTCGACGGCTTTGGGCACCACGCGACGGTACGTGCGGGCAAACGCATCGCGCAGCCGCACCGCCGCCCGCAGTGTCTCCGCCGCGGCGATCTGCTGGAGCTGCACGGTGACTTCGGCTTGGCGTTTCTTCGGCACCAGGTCGAGCACATTCCGTATCTTGTGATTCCAACACCGCTGCTCGGCACTCGTCGGATAGATCGCCGCGAGTGCGCCCCAGAGCCCGAGATGCCCATCGGCGATCGTGAGCTTGGGGGCGCAGAGCCCGCGCGCCTTCAGGTCGCGGAGCACGGCGGTCCAGCTCACCACCGATTCGCGTTCGCCACTGGTCACCGCGAGAACGTGTTTCCGCCCCTCCGCGTCGGCGCCGATCAACACCAGGAGCGCTGCCTTGCTGTGCTCAAGCCCGGCTTTCACATACACGCCGTCCGCCCAGAGATACACCAGCTTGAGGTCGCTCAGGTCGCGCCGCTGCCACACCGCATACTCCGCCTGCCACGTCGCCTTGAGGCGCACGAGCGAGCTCGCACTCAGCGGCGCCCCGTCGCCCAACAGGCCGCGGAGCGCGAGTTCGAAATCCCCGAGCGCGAGGCCATGCAAATACAGCTCGGGCAACAGCGTGCTCAGTTCCTTGGTGCGCCGCTGAAAGAGCGGCAGCAGGCGGCTCACGAACAGCTCATCCAGGTCGCGCACCCGTGGCCGGCGCACCACGATGGTCCCATTCATGAGCGAGAGGTTTCGCGGCTTCCCGTGCCCGTTGCGCGCCCCGGTCGGCGCATCCACCGCGCTGCGGCGCGCGGACTTCTGTCGCCCGAGCAGCTCGGTCACCTCCTCTTCCAACAGCTGCTGAATGAATCCTTGGATATGCATCCGCGCAAAGGACTCCAACGTGTCCCACGTCGCGCTTGACGTGGCTGGCTCATCCTTCATCTTCTTCATGGGCGGTGGCTCCTTTTCGTTGCCGGGATTCTCCCGGGGGTGATTGGACTCACCCGAGAAGGTGTCACCGCCTTCCGTCTATTTCCACACCTTTCGACATTAGCTCGGAAGCGGCACACATCGAGGAACTCGTGCGCGCGTTCCTCTCTACAGAATACGGAGTGGTGAAGGAGATGCTTGCCCAGCATCGCCCGCTCCTGGATGCCATAGCCAATCGGCTGATGTCGGAGTCTATTGTAGACCAGGAAACGCTCACGGAGTTGGTGCGGCCTCACCTACCCAGAACAGAGGAGGCGACTTGAGTGGCGCACTACCAGACATTCAGCGTCATCTATGAGCACTCGACCGATGGCTCGGACCAGCGACGCGTCAATCGGGCCGTATTGACGGTCTACGGTCAGTCGGAACTCGCCATCCAGGCGGAGCTCCAACGGCAGCACCCGACGTTCAGGAACATCGTGATTCTCGAGGTTCAGGAGCGGTAAGTTTCTCCTTCGAATAGGCTTCCAATGCCGCACCAGCTCCCCACCGCGTAGCGAATGTCATCGTCCAAGCTGCAACGCTGGATCGACCTCCTGGCCGCGCTGCTCGGTCGTCAGCGCGCCATCACCTTCGATGAGATCGCCCGCGAAGTACCGGCCTACAATGGAAAGGAGAGGGCGACCGCCAAGCGCCAGTTCGAACGCGACAAGAAGGATCTGAAAGCCTTTGGCGTTCCCATCGAAAGCGAAGGAGAGGACGGCGAGACGGATTTTCGGTATCGTCTGCGCACCGCGGACTTCTACCTGCCCTATCTGTCCGTCACCACGCCACGCGGGAAGTCGACACCCTCACGGGTGGATCGGTTCGGGTATCATTCGCTCAAGAGCCTGAGCTTCGACGCGGATGAACTGCAAGCGGTGGCCGAGGGCGCGGCGCGAGCGGAGCAGCTCGGGAACGCACCCCTGGCGGCGGACGTGGCGAGCGCCATGCGGAAGCTGGCGTACGATCTTCCCATCGGAGCCGTGTCGGCGACGGACGACACCGTGATTGTGCCCGCCCGCGCGCCAGCGGACAGGCGGGTGCTCGAGGCGTTGGGCGACGCCCTGCACGGTCGGAAGCTGGTCCGCTTCGAGTATCGCGCGGTCGCGAATGACAGCGCCACCGCTCGGACGGTCGAGCCCTATGGGCTCTTCTTTCTCAACGCACACTGGTATCTCGTCGCGCGAGACGTCGATCGCGGTGCACTGCGCAACTTCCGCGTCAATCGCATAGCGGGAGTGAAGCAGCTTGCTCCCGACCGCGAGGTGCCCCAGTACGAGATTCCGGGATCGTTCGTGCTCCGCGAGCACGCTCGCTCCCGACTCGCGTGGGAACTCGGCGACAATGAGGTCGTCTCGGTGACGGTGGAGTTCCGCGGCTCGAGCGGCGCGGTGATCGCGGCTGCCGCACTCGGCTCGCCGGTGACGGACGCACCGACCCACCGGATATTTGCCGTGCGGCGGCCCGATCGATTCGTGTGGTGGCTGCTCTCCTTCGCCGGTGAAGCCATACCGCTTGGTCCGCCCGAGATCATCGCGCAGTTCCGCGAGGTGCTCCAGACGACGCGCAAGCTCTACGATCGCAGTCTGGCGGACTCACAGGCGGACTCACGGGTGGACGCATGAGCGACACCGCCGCGCACGCGCTCAATCGAATCCTCCTCCTCATTCCGCAGGTCGCGGACGGCGAGACCCACGCCATCGATGACATTGCGGAACGGCTGGGCGTCTCCCGCAAGACATTGCTGGATGACGTGATCTCCCTCGGCGAACGCTTCGACGAACCGAGCGGATTCGTCGCCGGCCTGAGCCTCGAGTGGGACGACAGGGAAGTGAGTGCATTCACGACGCACTTCCTGCGACCGATGCGACTCACGATGCGCGAGCTGTGCGCATTGGAGCTTGGGCTTGCGCTCCTGCGACGCGAGCGGACGCCGGAGGAATGGCCGGCAGTAGACCGCGCGCTCGAGCGCCTGCGACAGGCGATCACTCGACTGCCGGTCAATGACCGTTTCGAAGGCGTACAGCACGCGGAGATCTCGGCCGCTGGTGCCGATCACCTCGCGTCCATTCAGGCCGCCCATCGCCTGCGGCGCAAGCTCGAGATCCGCTATCGTGCCGGCGCATCGACGACCTCGAGATCGCGTATTGTCTGCCCGTACAGCCTCGTGTTCGCTCGCGGCATGTGGTACATGGTGGCGTTCTGCCAGGACCAGCGAGGCGCTGCGAGTCTTCCGGCTCGACCGGATGGAGTCGGTGGCGCAGACCGACGAGACACTTCGAGCTTGCTCCCGACTATTCAGTCGATGAGATCATCACGGGCACCCGTCTCTTCGAGGCGGAGCGCGCCGAGACACTCGTTGTGCGCTACTCGGCGCGCATCGCTGGATGGATCGCGGAGCGGGAAGGGAAGTGCGTTGCCCCGGACGGCAGCCTGACGCTGGAGCATCCGCTCGCGGACGAGCACTGGGCAATGCGGCATGTGTTGCAGTACGGGCCGGAGGCCGAGGTGCTGGCACCGAAGTCAGTCAGACAGCAGCTCGCGGCGCGGTTGAGACAACTGGAAGAGGCGTTCCAGTAGGCCCAGGTCTAAGTGACGGCCACAACCTCAGAAGCTCACCCTTCTTCCAAGGAACTTTCGAGACCGGCGACGCTTCGGCCAGGCCACTCAGCTTCTTCGTCGGTCGTGTTAGCCACGCCACCAAAGTTCGGTGTAAGTTGAAGGGGGCCTTCATCGGAGCGCCGCATGCAGACCGATCAGCTTCCCATTCATAGCGATCCCGAGATCATGGGCGGCACGCCCGTGTTCGTCGGTTCCCGCGTCCCCGTCCAGACGCTCCTCGATTACCTCGAAGCGGGCGATCCCCTCGACGAGTTTCTCGACAATTTTCCGAGCGTCTCGCGCGAGCAAGCCGTCGCGGTTCTCGAGCTCGCGAAGGAGCTGCTGCTCGCGCGGGCCACGGCGGCGTGACCTCGGAGTCCGGCCTCGCTCGTCGCGATATGGCCAGGCCTATCTTCGACTTCAGCCATCTGCGCCCGGCGGAGCGAATCGAGTTCGCCGAGCAACTGTGGGACAGCCTCGAACCCGACGTCATCGCACCTTCGCCGGAGGAAGTTGAGCTGGTCCGCCGCCGCCGCGTCGAACTCGCTGCAGATGGCGACCTGGGCGAGCCGTGGGAACAGGTCATCGACGAGATTGCAGAGCGCGGCGGATGACGCCGCGCTTGTTCGTTCGGAGAGCGTCGCGAGCGGACATCGCGGATGCCGTTCGCTGGTATGAGGAGAGGAGCGATGGCCTCGGGCCTGACTTCCTGCGCGCCGTGCGCGTCACGTTACGATCCAGCAGACACCACGCTCCGCGGTCACACGCCGCCGCAGCACCGCCGCAGATCCGCTGAAGAAGGTGACATTCCGCCTGCATGAGCGCGTAGTCGAGGCGATCAAGGCGGTCGTGGCAGCGAAGGATGCCTCGAGTGCCGACGCATTCGTCGAGCAGGCTGTTGTCGCCGCCCTGAGAGAGCGTCGCCGCGAGCGCCTCTACGCGGAGTACGCCGAAGCGGCCTCGGATCCGCACTTCATGTCGGATATGTCGGACATGTTGCACGCGTTTGATGTGACGCTGGCCGATGGGCGCGAACAGGGCTCTACCGTAGGCTAAGGACGGGATAGCCCCACTATGTCCTACATCGACCCAGTGCATCGGTGGGACATTTTCTGGGCGGATCTCGATCCCGGCGTCGGTAGGGAACGACGCGGTGAGCCATCCGTTTCTCGGCTAGCCCATGCCCTACGGCCGCCGTTATAATACATGGTGTGATACGCACTTTCGTCGACGCGGCTACGGAGGATCTTTTCAACGGCGTCGATAGTCGGCGAGCCCGGGCGGCGTGTCCGAGGGAACTCTGGCCCGTCGTTCGCCGCAAGCTCACGCAACTCAACCGCGTTCGTGACCTGCGTGAGCTCGCCGTGCCGCCGGGGAACCGGCTCGAAGCGTTGCACGGGTCGCGGCGCGGCCAGCACAGTATTCGCGTCAATCAGCAGTATCGTCTTTGTTTCCGTTGGGAGGATGGTTATGCCGACGAAGTCGAAGTCACAGACTACCACTAGCCGCGGGACCGTTGCGTCACGGCCATTGGTGCGCCGTCGACTTCCCACCGAGCGCCCGCCCACTCATCCCGGTGAGATGTTGCTCGAGGAGTTCCTGAAGCCGCTGGGCATCTCGCAGTCGGCGTTCGCCATTCGCTTGGGCGTCTCCTTCCCCCGGTTGAATGAAGTTGTTCGCGGTAAGCGTACCGTCACGCCAGATACGGCCCTCAGGCTCGCACGAGTCACCGGCATGAGTGCCGACTTCTGGCTGGGGCTGCAGTCGGATTGGGATCTCTGGCACGCCCTTCGGTCGAAAGACGCGAAGGAAATCGCGAAGTTGGCGCCCCTCTCTCGGGCCGGCTGACGCCATTCGGCGATCGCGTGGCGGCCATCGAGCGTACGCCGCAGCTGACAGCGGGTTTATTGAATTGTGAAGCCTGCGGTTTCGCTCGTATATCGCCCCTTTGCAGCTGAGCTGGGGCGTTCTCCGTCAACAGGGCCTCTTGCCATGGCCGTTTGCGAGGGACTCCAAATGGGCCAGGCCTATCTTCGACTTCAGCCATCTGAGCCTGGCGGAGCGAATCGAGCTCGCCGAGCAACTGTGGGAACGGGTCATCCCGGTCCAATCAAACAACCATCAAACAACCAAGCCAGCTTCTAACTCGCGGATTACCATGGTGTTACAGATGCCACGCAACCTGAATAGCGGCACATGGAACGTCGCACATCAAGCAACCGCGCCAGGCTCGGCCGCCGGGGGAGCCGCCCAGTACGGCAGGTAGCTCCTGCTCTTGTTTCTTACCTTCTGATCCCGGACGACAATCGCCTTGTCCTCGACGGCCTCGTTGAGAAGTCGTGAAGCCAATGCTGCGTTCTGCTCCTCGATGCCGAATCGCTTCCGGATGGACGTGTTGCGGGTTGTCTGCGAATCGCCGTACGTCGACTAGGGCGCCTTGCCTCCGTCATCCAATTATGTGGAACTCCACATAATTGGATGACGGGGGACTTTCAGCCCTGGGCATCGCGAACGCCGCGACATGCTGGAAATCGTCGAAGATCGAGCCGACCGACGCGCCACGCTGGTCACCAGTCAAATTCCCGTCGATCACTGGCACGATCTGGTCGGCGACCCCACGTTTGGCGATGCGATTCTCGATCGGCTCGTGCATCACGCGCATCGCATCAAGCTGACCGGGGCCTCCCTCCGGCGTATCCCGACCAACTCAACAACGCAGGCCGACTAACCCCATCACCCGGACTCCCGTGACCTTCCGTTTCCAGGATCGACCACGGTGATCACCATCGCCCGAAATGACTGATCAGCTTCGAGCGAACTGGGTGATCAGCTTCGCCGAAATACGCACCGCCGCGGCGATCTGCTGGAGCTGCACGGTGACTTCGGCTTGGCGTTTCGTCGGCACCAGGTCGAGCACGTTCCGTATCTTGTGATTCCAACACTGTGTTTAGATGCCGTTCCTGGGCGATCCGTTCCGTTCAGCTCTGCTCCTCCCCTGGTGTGCAAACAGGCCAAGGGGCAATCAGAGCTCTCGCAGTGTTCTGTCACACTGCGAGCGATTTCTCGCCGGCGCAGATGGGGCGCCGTGACCGCAATCCGGTCGTCACGCTTGATGAGTTGGCCATCGGCGACCCGCAGGGTTAGAGGGCGCAGTCGCGGTCGCTCTGGCGCTATGTCGTATCGGACATTATGTTCGTAGTGATGACGCGCGACGATAAGCCATTGCTCTGGCTGCGCGGTGAGGTGAAGACTCCGCCGTTCTCCGCAGCGGCCCGGGTCGAGGCCGGCATGCTGCTGCGCCGCCTGCAGGGGGGCGAACGGCTTGGCCTGCCGCACTCGCGGCCGATGCCGGGCATCGGCGCGCGGTGCCATGAGCTCCGCGTGGTGGATGCGGGGAAGACCTGGCGCATCGTGTACCGTCTGGATCGCGATGCCGTGGTCATTGCCGACGTGTTTCAGAAGACGACGAAGCAAACGCCCGTACGAATCGTTCGGGATTGTCAGCGACGCCTGGCGCAGTATGATGCGGTGGGAGGAGAGGACTGAGTATGGATGCGAAAAAGCGGAAGCGGCTCGAGGCCGCGGGATGGCAGACGGGAACCGCGGCAGACTTTCTCGAGCTGACGGCTGAGGAATCGGCCCTCGTGGAAACGCGCCTGGCGGTGAGCCGCGCGTTACGGGCAAGGCGGCAAGCGAAGGGTGTCACGCAAACGGCGCTCGCCAAGAAACTGCGGTCGAGCCAGTCGCGCGTGGCGAAGATGGAGGCCGGCGATCCGAGTATCTCATTGGATCTGCTGCTCCGAGCCTTCTTCGCGACGGGTGCAACGAGGCGCGATTTGGCGCGTGTGCTGACCTCGCGACGTCGTGCGGCTGCGGCATAACGCCTTCAGTTAGCTGGCGACGGGTGGCTCGGTGTGGGAGATGCCCGCGGCTTCGCAATCTAATTCCGATGACTTCTGAGAATTTCTTCCGTCTCTAGGGAAATTGCCTACCAGCATTTGCCCTCACAATGCGGCAAGAAAGGCCGATGAAGGACGACTGCGACTGTAATGCCTCAGCTGGAACTGGAGTGTCCCCCTCGTAGAATTGTGCATGGAGGACACGCCCATGAAACGCACTCGAAAGAACTTCACGGCCGCGGAGAAGATGACCTTGCTCCGACGCCACCTCATCGACAAGGTCCCAGTCTCGACGGTCTGCGACGAGGCCAAGCTCCAGCCCACCGTCTTCTACCGGTGGCTCAAGCAGCTCTTTGAGAATGGGGCCGCCGCGCTGGAGCGGAGCAATGGTGCCCCCGAGCGCCCTGATCTCAAGGCGCAGCGCCGGATCGCCCACCTCGAGGATCGGCTCCGCACGAAGGACACCGTGCTGGCGGAGCTGATGGAGGAGCATGTCGCGCTAAAAAAAAACAGTCGTGGGGAGCGCTGAGCGGGCAATGGGTCTCCCACGAGACGCGCGACCAGGTGATGGATTTCGTCCGGCACTGGAGCCGCCGGACCGAGATTCCCGTCGAGCGCTTCATCCGCTGGGTCGGCATCGGGACCAGCAAGTTCTACGACTGGCGCAGTCGCTACGGCAAAGTGAACGAACACAATGCTTGGGTGCCGCGCGATCACTGGCTGACGCCAGCGGAGCGGGAGGCGATGCTGGCCTACCATGGCGATCATGTCGAGGAGGGCTACCGCCGACTCACCTACATGATGCTCGATGCCGACATCGTGGCGGTGAGTCCGTCGACCACGTACCGCGTGTTGCGCGACGCGGGCGTGCTGCGCGCGTGGAATCGCACGCCGTCGAAGAAGGGCCACGGCTTTCAGCAACCGCTCGCGCCGCACGAGCATTGGCACATGGACATCACGCACCTCCGCATCGGGGGGACCTTCTACTACCTCTGTGCGGTCCTCGACGGGGCCAGTCGCTACATCCTCCACTGGGAGCTCCGCGTCCAGATGACGGAACAGGACGTCGAGCTCACGTTGCAACGGGCGAAAGAGAAGTTCCCGGAGCGCGCGACCGCGGATCATTTCGGACAATGGCCCGCAGTTCATCGCGAGGGACTTCAAAGAATTCATCTGCCTCTCGAAGATGACGCACGTCCGGACCTCGCCGTACTATCCGCAGTCGAACGGGAAGTTCGAACGCTGGAACCACAGCTTCAAATCGGAAGGGTTTCGTCCCGGCGTGCACCGCATACTCGGCGCCCGTGAATCCGCTGTCGCCGATATTCGGCCGGCGCTTCAACAGCGGTATGCGCTCCACCTCGCGACCCTCTCGGAACGCGGGCGCGTTGAACAACTCATGGCATGGGGGACTCAATCGCCGGGCGCCACGCACACGCAGAAATCATTACGGGAACTATGGGACATCTCACAGGCTGCGGTCTCGAAGTCGGGCGGAGCGTGCCCCGCTGCCTCGGAGCCGTCGACGAAACATGATGCGCGCCCGATCATGGTAGCCGCGATCCTCAAACAACTAACCCTGATCGGGAACTGCGAGTCTCAGCCCCGGCGTGAACCTTCGGGCGAGACCTCCTGCGCCGACCGCGCATTAGCGGGTGCGCCGCCGAGGCTGCGGCCCATCGCGGCGCGCGCCACGGCCGCGACAGCAACCGCTGCGGCCGTCCACCCGAGCAGCCATTCGCCGCGCGGCCGCCATGGCAGCGAGCCATTCCATCCGACGAGACTCGAAGCCGTTAGCCAATACGTGGCGAGGAAGATGACCCAGGCTGCAACGCCGCCGAGGATTGCGGCCCTGGGCTGTCGTGGTGGCCCACGCCACAAGTCCAAGGCCGAGCACGATGCTCGGCGTCGGCGAGGCCTGGAGCGCGCGACCAGCAATGGCGTCGAGGCCGGCAGCCACGACAGCGAGGACGGCAAGTGTGAGGGCGCTTCGCTTGGTTGAGCTCATGGTAGACGTCGCGAATAGAGGTTCGAGCCTCGCTAAACCGCCCGTCAGCTTCAGCGTTCGTTGGCGGTGCGGCGCTTCGAGCGTGACCGGCGGGGCGTCCGTTCCGCGATGCGTCCTAAGGCTCGCAACGCATCATTCACCGATGTCGCGTCCGGAAAGAGCCGCGCAACATCGGGATCAAGGACAACCATCACGGCATCCTGCGCAAGTCGCTTCGCGTACGGGTTCAGGCGCGCGCGCGAAAAATCGTACTCCGGCAACATGTCGTCTTCGGCGACACGCGCAGCGGCGGCAGAGCTCTTACGGGCGGGCTTCTTCGTAGTCATGGCGTTCATGATGCGTCGCGCGTCGGGCGCTGATGATTCGAACGCGGTCCTCGCCGCGCTCAGTGAACATTACTGCAAGAAGTCGCCGACGACCAGAGAGGCCGAGCAGAGTCATCCGGACCTCGCCCTTCGAGTGGCGCGGGTCATCGACAATCCGGCCAAGCGGATCCGCGAAGACGGTCCGCGCTTCATCGAACGCGACGTCGTGTTTCTTGCGATTCTCAGCATCCTTGCGCGGATCCCACTCGAAGGTGAGTGCCATTCACTGAATGTCCGACGATGCCCAGGCATCCGCCTAGAAGTTATGACTGGGCTGGCCTCCGGTCTCATCGTGGATCTGCTGCTCCGAGCCTTCTTCGCGACGGGCGCAACGAGGCGCGACTTGGTGCGTGTGCTGACCTCGCGACGTCGTGCGGCTGCGGCAGAACGCCAGAGTTCACTTGCAAGCGATAAAACAAGAGCGCGTGCGGAGCACGCGACCTCCTCAGCCGTTTGCCAAGTGCAACGACCAGTTAGATAGCGCAGCGCGACATCGAAAGGTCTCTCTATTTATTCCGGACCCAGTATCGTCGTTCCAGCAACTCGATGACCCTGGTCGCCTTGCGCGAAAACGGGCTTGGCTTGCTGCGTGTCTTCTCCGCCGAGGCGTACGTTCGAAGAAAAGCCGCCGGATTGAATATCGCGGGAAAGAGCGAATCCACACCGAAGGTCTCGTAGATCTCACGAGCAATGTAGGCGCCATTAGGGTGTCCGCTGGACCAGAGGAGCGTTCGTGCACGCAGGCCGGCGGACGCCATCTGGGTCGAGTCTTTCGACACTACGGCGAGCAGCGAATCCAGCGCATGAAGTGTGGCGGGAGCATGTGCGTATTCTGCGTTGTACCGCTCAGCATAGGCAGCGCGCGACGGATTCGGCGACGAGAAGGGAAACGGCTTGTCGATGAGGTCTGCGATTCCCTCATTGCGGAACGCCACTAACTCAGAACGGAGCGACGCAGCCCGAGCAAGGTGCATCAAGTCGAGCGCGCGGTCGTTATCGAGCTTGACGAGACTGTCGAACACTGCCCGCCGCGAGGGGCGAAAGGCGATCTCGAACTCGTCGCGCACGACGTCTCCGATCGCGGTCTGCGCGAGCCGATAACCAGGAGTCAGCTGGAGTGCGCGCCATTGCGATTCCGCTGGTTCCGAGTCCGCCTGGAGCACATCGAGGATTCGCCAGAACTGATCGACGCCAGAAAAGTCAACGCCGGTTGCCGGCAACGGCAGTTCCGGAGTGGAGAGCGCTTGAGCGCCCGCGCTCATGGCAAGGCCGAGCAGCAGTCCAGAGAAGGTACGACAAACGCGCATAAGCGGCACACTCCGAGGGCACAACCGATGTCCAGACGGATTGGACAGCTTGACAACCGGAAATGGTTGGAAGGCTCAGACGGCCTCATGAGCGTTCGTTGGTGGATGGCGCGCAGAAGCCAGGGCTCTTGATGCGTAGCGTCGCCAAGTGGTCCACGTGGAATCCTCCCTCGGGAAGCTGCACTTCGACCGCGTACCCGAGGCCAGCGGGTAGGAGAACGCGGATTTCCATCGCGCCGATCGGCAGCATAGTCCGATTATTCCTGCACAGGGCGGTCGCCGGCGCGACCGCGCTCAGCGGCGCTTGCCGACCCGCGCCGACTATTCTCGCCACCGCGCTGTCGATCCACTCGTAGTTCAACAGTCTGAGGGCCACCGTCCGGCTCCTGGTGCTGATTCGTCCCGCGAGCCGCCCGGCTGTCAGGGCCTTCGTACATCATACAGCGGAGGAACGCATCAAGCGAAACGGTGCATTGCTCAGCCAATCATACTCACGGAGACAACCCCGAGCCGCAACAGCGGCGCCGCCCACTCCTGGATGCCATAGCCAAGCGGCTGATGTCGGAATCTATTGTAGACCAGGAAACACTCACGGAGTTGGTGCGGCCTCACCTCCCCCGGACAGAGGAGGTGACTTGAGTGGCGCACTATCAGACATTCAGCGTCATCTATGAGCACTCGACCGATGGCTCGGACCAGCGACGCGTCAATCGGGCCGTCTTGACGGTCTACGGTCAGTCGGAACTCGCGATCCAAGCGGAGCTCCAACGGCAGCACCCGACGTTCAGGAACATCGTGATTCTCGAGGCTCAGGAGCGGTAAGTTTCTCCTTCGAATAGGCTTCCAATGCCGCACCAGCTCCCCACCGCGTAGCGCATGTCATCGTCCAAGTTGCAACGCTGGATCGACCTCCTCGCCGCCCTGCTCGGTCGTCAGCGCGCCATCACCTTCGAGGAGATCGCCCGCGAAGTCCCGGCCTACAATGGAAAGGAGAGGGCGACCGCCAAGCGCCAGTTCGAGCGCGACAAGCGGGATCTGAAAGCCTTTGGCGTGCCCATCGAAAGCGAAGGAGAGGACGGCGACACGGATTTTCGGTATCGTCTGCGCACCGCGGACTTCCCCTATGGGCTTTTCTTTCTCAACGCACACTGGTATCTCGTCGCGCGAGACGTCGATCGCGGGGCACTGCGCAACTTCCGCGTCAATCGCATAGCGGGGGTGAAGCAGCTTGCTCCCGACCGCGAGGTGCCCCAGTACGAGATTCCGGGATCGTTCGTGCTCCGCGAGCACGCTCGCTCCCGACTCGCGTGGGAACTCGGCGACAATGAGGTCGTCTCGGTGACGGTGGAGTTTCGCGGCTCGAGCGGCGCGGTGATCGCGGCGGCCGCACTCGGCTCGCCGGTGACGGGCGCACATGCGGACTCACCGGTGGACGCATGAGCGACACCGCCGCGCACGCGCTCAATCGCATTCTCCTCCTCATTCCGCAAGTCGCGGACGGCGAGGCCCACGCCATCGATGACATTGCGGAACGACTGGGCGTGTCCCGCAAGACATTGCTGGATGACGTGATCTCCCTCGGCGAACGCTTCGACGAACCGAGCGGATTCGTCGCCGGCCTGAGCCTCGAGTGGGACGACAGGGAATTGAGTGCATTCACGACGCACTTCCTGCGACCAATGCGACTGACGATGCGCGAGCTGTGCGCATTGGAGCTTGGGCTTGCCCTCCTGCGACGCGAGCGGACGCCGGAGGAATGGCCGGCAGTAGACCGCGCGCTCGAGCGCCTGCGGGAGGCGATCACGCGACTGCCGGTCAATGACCGCCTGGAAGGCGTACAGCACGCGGAGATCTCGGCCGCTGGTGCCGATCACCTCGCGTCCATTCAGACCGCCCATCGCCTGCGGCGCAAGCTCGCGATACGCTATCGTGCCGGCGCATCGACGACGTCGAGATCGCGTATCGTCTGCCCGTACAGCCTCGTGTTCGCCCGCGGCATGTGGTACATGGTGGCGTTCTGCCAGACCAGCGAGGCGCTGCGAGTCTTCCGCCTCGACCGGATGGAGTCGGTGGCGCAGACCGACGAGACCTTCGAGCTTGCTGCCGACTATTCAGTCGATGAGATCATCACTGGCACCCGTCTCTTCGAGACGGAGCGCGTCGAGACACTCGTTGTGCGCTATTCGCCGCGTATTGCCGGATGGATCGCGGAGCGGGAAGGGAAGCACGTTGCCCCGGACGGCAGCCTGACGCTGGAGCATCCGCTCGCCGACGAGCACTGGGCGATGCGGCACGTGTTGCAGTATGGGCCGGAGGCAGAGGTGCTGGCACCGGAGTCAGTCAGACAGCAACTCGCGGAGCAGTTGAGGCTGCTGGAAGAGGCGTTCCAGTAGGCCCAGGTCTAAGTGACGGCCAAAAGTTACACTTTCCGGGCAAAAGTATAACCCCTGGCCGGAATTCTTCCGATGACCTTTGGATTCTTCGATCCGGTGGCCCAACATGTAGCCGATGTACTTGCCGGGCTGGCCGCCGAAGGCGGGCCCGCTGCTCCAACAGATCGCGGAGGTCGAGCAAGCGAGCGAGGCGGGGAACCGGCTCGTGCACGCCTCGGAGGGCTTTGCCCAGGCACAGGCACGCGCCATACCACCGCGGGCGCTTCGGGAGGCAATCATCAACGGCATCGTTCACCGCGACTGGTTGTCGCGGCAGCCGACCACCGTCGAGCACGTTGGCGACACCCTCGTCGTAACGTCCCCCCGCGGCTTCATCGGCGGCATTGCCCCGTCAAACATCATCACCCACCCACCCACCCTACATGCTTGCCCGGGGTCATGCCGAACCGGCGATCGTGCCATACGTTGGTTCGTTGTTGACGACAATGGAAACTGACGGGATCCTGCGACCCGGCCGCGCGTCCCGCATGGGCCGGGGGTTCTTCTACGTGCCCATAGACGAGGGGCCGGTATCCGGCGCGTAACAGATCCGGCATCCACACCGCAGACGTCGCGCGCGAGGTTCCGTGGGTGGCGTTCGAGGCGTGTCGGGAGATGCCTGGCATGGCGTCGTTGGACGTCGTATTTCCATTATAATGGAAATGGCTTATATGCCTGCTGGTCAAGCATTTCACCTTATAGACCGCCATTATAACGTTTTCGCCGAACTCACCTTATAAACCCTGTCGTCAATATCGCTGCCACCGCTTCCAACGGAGTGGAACCTCAACAACCTCAGAAGCTCACCGTTCTTCAGAAGCTCACCGTTCTTCCAGGGCACTCTCGAAACCGGCGACGCTTCGGCCAGGCCACTCAGCTTGTTCGTCGGTCGGCGTCGGGCTCGGCGCAACAACAGCCACGACGGTCGTGACTCCCAAGGACATCCTCATTGACGCCCCCCGAGTCATGCGCGACCTGATGGGCCTTGTTCGCGGATCAGACGCTCGCGGCGTGTTGTTGCATCTCAACAATCTCGAGAACCTGAGCGAGGCAGAGACGAACAACGCCGCAGAAGTTATCTGGTAGCCGCGCTCCTCAAACAACTAACCCTGATCGGGAACTGCGAGTCTCAGCCCTGGCGTGAACCTTCGGGCGAGATCTCCCGCGCCGACCGCGTATTAGCGGGAGCGCGGCCGAGGCTGCGGCCCATCGTGGCGCGCGCCACGGCCGCGACAGCAACCGCTGCGGCCGTCCACCCGAGCAGCCACTCGCCGCGCGGCCGCCATGGCAGCGAGCCATTCCATCCGACGAGACTCGAAGCCGCCAGCCAATATGTGGCGAGGAAGATGACCCAGGCTGCAACGCCGCCGAGGATTGCGGCCCTCGGCTGTCGTAGGACGGTGAGGCGCAGGGTGGTCCACGCCACAAGTCCAAGGCCGAGCACGATGCTCGGCGTCGGCGAGGCTTGGAGGGCGCGACCAGCAATGGCGTCGAGGCCGGCAGCCACGACAGCGAGCACAGCAAGTGTGAGGGCGCTTCGCTTGGTTGAGCTCATGGATTCTTCTCCTGAGATGCGCTTCAATCCTCGTTGGGAGATATAGACTTCCATGTGGAGGCTATAGCTCCTACGGGGTATATAGTGCGTTGACGACGGGAAAATATCCGATAGGGTATATGGAAGCGGAAGGCAAAATATACCTTCTATTAGGATATACAAGGCGGTGAACGAATGCCCCGAACAAGAAGACCGGACCTCACCCAATTGCCAGCAGCGCCGCATGACGCTGCCGCTCGAGGAGTTCGTGTCTTCACGCCGAAGGACGTTGGCGATGTCGTGCGCGTGGCCCGCGAGCGCGCCCTCGGACGGCAGGTCGATGCAACGCGACGGCTCGGCGTGAGTCTCAGCATGCTCGGCGGCTTGGAGCGCGGTGAAGGGGGGTCGCAACTCGATCTCACCCTGCGTGTTCTCACCGACCTCGGGTTCGACGTGATCCTCGTGCCGCGCGACCCCTCGCAGTCGGCGCGTGGAGATGATGCATGACCGGTCTCACGGTGTGGCGCGACGCGCGACGCGTCGGCGTGCTCGACACAACGCCCGACGGAGCGGTGCGGTTCACCTACGACGCCGAGGTCGTCGCTGAGGCGCGTCCGGAATCCGCTGTGGGTTTCACGTGTCCGGTTCGCGCGAAGCCGTATATCGGGCTGGAGGCAGCAGCGGTCTTCGAGAACCTCCTACCCGAGGGCACACTCCGTAGCACGCTTGGGCAGGCGACGAAACACGACCCCGGTGACACCGTCGGTCTCCTCGGCGTCGTCGGTGGTGAGTGCGCCGGGGCGCTGCACCTCTGGCCTGAGGGTGAATCACCGCCCGTGAAGCCCGAGTACGACGACGTGTCTGCCCCAGCGCTGAGCGTCGCCTTCACGAACGCGCGGGGGCAACTGCGCCAAATCGCCGGACGCGCATCACTCTCCGGTGCACAGCCGAAGCTTGCGCTCTGGCGCATGCCGCCCGTCGGCGGTGAGCACCCGGAGTACCGACTTCCGAGGAATGGGGCTCCCACGACGGTCGTCGTCAAACGGCCAGGCCAGGACTTCCCCGGTCTCCTCGAAGCCGAAATGGTCGGGATGCGCCTGATGCAATCGGCGGGAGTCGAGACGGCCTCGAGCGCCCCATGTGTCGTCGCCACCGACTGTCATGAGTCGGCCCGCTTCGACCGTGCGGTCACGCCGGAGGGGCACGTCCAGCGGCGACATGCTGAGGATGGGTGTCAGCTGACGGGACGCTTGTCCCGAAACAAGTATGCGAAGTTGAACGCCCCCACCTACCTCGATCTGTGCGCGGTGCTGAATCGTGCGAGCGCGAACCCGCTTCAGGATCGCGAACTCCTCTTCCGATGGGCGATGGCGAACGCCGCGATGGGGAACTATGACGCCCACGCAAAGAACATCAGCGTCGTATACGTGAGTGCGGACCGGGTTCGGCTCGCGCCGGCATACGATGTCGTGGTCACCGCGGTGTATGAGAACCTTGACCGCGAGTTCGCGCTTCACTTCTGCGGCACGACGCTTCCACAAGCACTGACGCGCGCGAGCCTCAGGACCGCTGCGCGTGAGTTCAGCTTGCCGGCGGCACTGGTGACGGATCTGGCCGATGACGTCGTGCACCGTATCCGCTCTGGCCTTCCTGAGGTCCTACAGGATGTGTCACGTGTCGGGGGTGCGCCCCAGATGCTGGACAAGCTCAGCACGTCGGTGCGGGAGACGGCGAGCGCGCTGGCCAAGCGCCTCGGAATGCCGATGCCGTGAGCGGACACGGTTTCGGACGGCCTGACGAGCGCCGAAGCAGCGAAGACTGCGTGGCGCGCCGGGGCGGCACCGATGTGACCCGACCATGCTGCTAGTCGTTTTTCAGGATATGGTTGCATCAACCCCTGAGATCGCGCCGCTCGTGCGAGACCGCCGCGATCGCATCCCGGCGCTCGACGGCGTACGTGGCGTGGCGATGCTTGCGGTCGTGTGTTGCCATCTGATCTTCCCCGGCCTCGTCGCGAACCTCGACCTGCTCGACCGCGTCATGATCCACGGCTGGCTCGGCGTCGATCTCTTCTTCGTGCTGAGCGGATTTCTCATCACGGGGATTCTGATCGATACGCGCGACGACCCTGACTTCTTTCGATCGTTCTACGCGCGGCGAGCACTGCGCATCTTTCCGATTTACTACCTGCTCCTCGTCGTGCTGTTCGTCTGGATTCCGTTCGGCTCGTGGTATTTCGCGCATGGGATGGGCTGGCAGTACATGCACTTGCGTGCGCATGAGGGATGGTACTGGACGTACCTGGTGAACGTGTTGCAAGTCCGGTCTCCCACAACGGAGTGGTTCTGGACCGGGCATTTCTGGTCGCTTTCGGTGGAGGAGCAGTTCTATCTCGTGTGGCCGGCGATCGTGCTGGTCACTGCGCGCAAGCATCTCGCCAAGGTGTGCGTGCTCGCGTTCGTCACCGCCATCGCGCTGCGCGTCGGCTGGGCAGTCACGCACACGGCGCTACTCGGCGCCTACGTGCTCACGCCCATGCGAATGGATTCGCTCGCGGCCGGCGCCTTCGTCGCCGTGTTGGCGAGGTCCAGCGACGGTTCTGCCACGCTGTTGCGCTGGTACAGGGGCGTCGGCATTGCGGCTTTGATCGTGGGACTGCCGCTGTTCGCCGCGGTTGGCGACGATCTACAGAATCTCCGTGTCGTGCTGGTCGGCTATTCGCTAAGCGCCGTGGGCTTCGGGAGCGCGATCCTGTGGGTGATTGTCGACCCGAGACCGCGTCGCATCATGGCATGGGGGCCGCTGAGAGCGGTCGGGCGCATCAGCTACGGCGGTTATCTCTACCATCTTCCCATCATCGGGCTATGCGCGGGAGTCCGCACGCGCCTCGTGTCCTTCGGGGGAAGCGGCGGATGGCAACTATGGGCCGCCCATGCGTCCTGGATCGTGATGATCGTGTCGCTCACGCTCGTGGTGTCAGCGCTGAGCTATCGCCTGGTCGAGCAGCCGTGCCTGGCACTCCAGGATCGCGTGCGAATGCGACCGCGCGTGCTGGTTCCGCAGGCCGTGGTTACGGGCGGCATTGAGTAGCGGCGATTCACTCGTAGTTCAACAGTCTGTGAGCCACCGTCCGGCTGCCGGTGCTGATTGGTCCCTGTCAGACCCTCCGTACATCATACAGCGGAGGAACGCATCAAGCGCGACGGTGCATCGCTCGGCCATAATACTCACTGCGACAACCCCGAGCCGCTGCAGTAGCGCCGCCCACTCCTGGATGCCATAGCCAATCGTCTGATGTCCGAGTCAATTGTAGACCAGGAAACACTCACGGAGTTCGTGCGGCCTCACCTGGCAGGAAGATCGTGATCCTCGAGGTTCAGGAGCAGTAATTCCCGCTTTCGAATAGGCTTCCAATGCCGCCAGTTATCGTGGTCTTGCTCTTCCTGGCCGGTACAGGGTTAGGCGCAACGCTCTTCTTCCTGGTCTACAGAAAGCTGTCTGCCGCCCAGGGCGCGCAGACGGTGAGCGAAATGACGAGCCAAGCTGCCGTGCGCGAAGCCGAGCTTCGCGCGCAGCTCGTCGTGGCCGAGCGCCGGATGGAAGATCTGACGAAGTCGCAGACCCAACTCAAGGAATCCTTCCAGTCTCTCTGCGGCGAGGCACTGAAAAGCAACAACGAACAGTTCCTTCTGCTTGCTCGTACGGAGCTCGAACGGATTCGCCTTTCCGCGCAGGCCGAGCTGGCCGATAAGGAAACGGCGATCCAGAGCCTCGTCAAGCCAATCCGCGATGGACTCGAAAAGTACGACAAGAAGCTGCACGACATCGAGATCGCACGGGCGGAGTCATTCGCGTCACTCACCGAACGGATCCAGTTGATGTCAGTGGCTAGCGACGTGCTCCGGGGCGAAACCGCGAATCTCTCGAAGGCGCTTCGCAGCTCGAACGTCCGCGGCGCCTGGGGCGAGCTCCAGCTCAAGCGCGTCGTCGAGTTGTCGGGGATGCTGGAACACTGCGATTTCACGACGCAGCATACCGTGGAGAGCGACGACGGCAAGCTGCGTCCGGACATGGTGGTCCGTCTCCCGGGCGGGAAAACGATCGTCGTTGACGCCAAGACCCCGGCAACCGCGGTTCTGGAAGCAGTCAATTGTCAGGACGACGAGCGGAGGAAGCAGCTCTGTGTGGAGCATGTGCTCGGTGTCAAGAAACACATCGAGGCATTGAGCCGGAAGGCCTACTGGGAGCAGTTCGACCATGCTCCAGAGTTCGTCGTGCTCTTTCTCCCGAGTGAGGCGTTCTTCAGCGTCGCGCTCGAGTTCGACCCGGCGTTATTCGAGCACTCGTTCGAGCACAATGTGATCATCGCTACGCCGACCACGCTCATTGCACTGCTCAAGGCGGTCGCCTTCGGCTGGCGTCAGGAAGCCATCGCCGAGAATGCACAAACGATCAGTGAACTGGGGCGCGAACTGTACGAGCGCATCCGCACACTGGCCGAGCACTTCGACGACGTCGGCGACCACCTCGGCAAGTCGGTGCACGCCTACAACAAGGCAGTTGGCTCGCTCGAGAAACGCGTGCTGCCTCAGGCGCGGCGTTTCCAGTCGCTCGGTGCAGGCAGGACCAAGGAACTGCTTCCGTTGAATGCGCTGGAGGTGATGCCCGTTGCGCTCGTCGCTCCGGAGCTCCGGCCGCCACTCTCGAGCTGAACATGGCGCGACTCATCAGTATCTCGGGCGCGGATGCCCACGCGCTTCTCAGCGCTGCCGCCGCGCCGTTCTGCTCGCCGGGCCCCTGCGTCGAGCCGTTGCCTCTCCTTGCGGTCCGTCAGGGCGGACTCCGTGACGCAGTCCACCAGCTCGCCGCAAGTGGTTCAGCGATCGGCTGGCTCGGCCAGCCGATCGTCGTCTTCGCGGACCTCCCGGCGCTGTTTGCCGGCGACCTTGCCCCGCTCGATGCCCTGGAGCGCGAGGCGTTGATCCGGCGTGCCATGCGCGACGTCTCGCTCTCGGGACTCGGCGCCACCTCCATTCGCGCAACGGTCGCGGAGTCGCTCGATCGTCTGTTCGGCGATCTGGTCGCTGCTGGAGTCACGGATGCCGGCGCGGCGGAGCGCCTCGCCGCCGCGCAGCATGGCGAGTGGGAAGGAAAGCGCAACGCTGACATCGCAGCCGTATATGGCCGATATCTCGCGATCCTCGCCGCCTTGCCGTTACGCGCCGGCGTCGCACGCACGGACGGGCGAGACGGCTTGCTCCAGGCGGCGCATGCGATCGCCGAGCGTCCAACGATCGCCAGAGAAGGATTACGGCGCCCGCTTCGTGCGGTCGGAGAGAAGCGCTCGATCGACATCTACGGACTGGCCGATCTGCGGCGTGGGTGGCGCGTGCTTCTTCAGGCGTTGCACGCAGCTCCCTTCATCGAGGAGATCCGCGTCTACATCGCTGACTCGAACCACGCGACTGGTGCTACCGGTACTCCTGGTACCGAGGAGCGCGACGTAGAGGCATGGCTTCGCGAGCACGCCGACGAGACACGCGTCATCGATAGCAAAGCCACCCTCTCCCCAGCGCTCCGGCACCTGGGAGCGACGCTGTTCACACTGGGCGGCGCCACCGCATCCCCCTCATCGGAGGTCTCGGTCACGGCGGCGCCAGACATCATTCGCGAACTCGAGCATGTCGCGCGCACGGTCAAGAGCCTGCTCAGCTCAGGGCAAGCAGAGACGACGCGACCGTCCGACATCGCCGTCGTTGCCCGCGATGCTCGGCCCTATCTGACATCGGCAGCCGACGTATTCGCGCGGTATGGCATCCCGTTCTCCGCGCGCCTGAGGCACAATCTGACCGATGTCCCGGTGATCGCGGCACTGCTGCGCTGCCTGCACGCCGCCGCGGACGGGTGGACCTGGTTGGGTATTCGCGAACTTGGGGGATCGCCCTACTTCACCACGCACCTCGACGTACGGGTACTCGATTACGCGGCGTCGCAACTCCGCCCGAGTGGCTTGACCGAATGGATAGCCGCACTGGAGCGTCTCGAGGCCGAAGCGCAAGCGAATGCCGATGAGTTCGAGGGCCCGGACCCTGACAGACTGCGATCTGCCATCGACGGGATACGCCAGGTGGACGCTCATATGTCATCGTTCACGGAGGCGCGGCGAGCAACCGACTGGATCACGTTGACGCTCCGTGCGATCGGCGCTGACTCCGCGGGCGCGGCACGGGCGGGAATGGACAATGGTCTGCTCGGCCTCGCGATCAACGCAACTCCGACGCTGACCGATGAATCGCCGTTGCCCCTTGTTTCCGCCGCGCGGATCGACGCTTCCGCTCTGAAGGAGGCCAAGGCGGTGCTCCTGAGTTGGAAGCGTGCCCTCGTACACGATCCAGATGGCGAGCGGGCATTGACGCTCGGCGACTGGGTGCAGGCGCTCCAGGCCACCCTCTCCAAGAATGAGGTTACCGTCCCAACGGGAATCGCCGGCGGTGTGCATCTGCTCGAGGCGCTCGCCGCGGAGGGCCGGTCGTTCGAGCACGTGTTCGTGGTGGGCATGAGTGTCGGCGCTTTTCCGGCTGAGCCTCCGCCGGACGGGCTGATCGCTGACGATGAGAAAGTGGAGCTCTTCGCGAAGGGTCTGCCCACTGAGCCAGCCCGCATCTGGTTCAGCCGCGAGGCGGCGCTCTGGTATTCCCTGGCACGATCGGCGCGGCGTTCGCTCGCGTTGAGTTATTCCTACGCGGATGCGAACGGCGCGCCCCAACTCGGTGCGGCCTACCTGGACGAGGTCGTCTCTCGCTATGACGCGAGGCTCGGCGGCGCGGAGCCAGGGGCGAAGGCTTCCGACTGGGTCATTCGCATCCCGGGTTCGTACGTCATCCCCAGCTCGGTTGACGAAGTCTGGAGCTTCCACGAACTCGAATTGCTGACGGCGCGCTCGCTTGGGGTCGATGTGTGCCAGCTCGATGCGTGCCAGCGCAATGCGCTGCTCGGGTTCTCCGCTCGTGAGGCGAAGCGAGTGGAAGAGGTCGAGCGGTTGCTGACGTTGGCCGGCGTTGCCGACACGCGTGCCGCGATGCGTGTCGCCGCGCGTGCGCCGGAGTTCGACCGTAGCGAGCTGGCACACTCCTGGAACGGGCTCGTCGAGGAACCGGCACTTCTCGATGTGCTCCGCCGCGACTATGGCCATCGGGTGTGGAGTGCGACGCAGTTCGAGGCGTACGGTCGTTGTCCCTTCTCCTTCTTTGCCAAGTACGCGCTCGGCGTCCGGCAGACCGAGGTGATCGAGGACGAGGAGGGCGCACGATACCAGGGCGCGGTGATGCACGCGGTGCTAGGGCGAGTGTACGGGCGCCTCGTGAGCGAGTTCGGTGACGAGGCGCTGCATTCCGGTCAATGCTGACCGCGCTCGCACGATCGTCGCGAGACGAGTGCGAGGTGGAGTTGGTGCCCGGTGAAAGTGCCCAACGCGGAATCTTGCGTGGGCGCGCTCGAGAGATGGCTGCTACGCTCGCAGACTACGTCGTCTGGGAGATGACGGCGAACAAGAAGGCACCGCGCGTGCCGTTGCGCATGGAACAGGGCTTCGGTGTAGACGGCGCCGAGTCACCGGTCGTCGTCCTGGAGAGTGGAGGGCGAACGATCAAGCTGCGTGGCCGGATCGATCGTGTCGACCGCATGCTGGTCGCGGGTGCCGAGGAGTACCTCTATGTAGTGGACCACAAGTCGGGGGGGAGCGCGTTCAGTGGTCTCACGAACCTGCAGCCCGCCGGCGCGGTGCTGCAACTTGCGCTGTACATCGCCGCCTTGCGAGAGATCGAACCGAAGGCTCGCATCTGGGGCGGCGCCTATCAACTTGTCCACGGGCTGGAGCGAAAGGCCCCACTCGATCGCTGCTCCGTGGTCAAAGCGGGCGTCAAGGAGCTCGGCAATGCGACGCAACTGAAGGCGCAAGCAACGATCGACGGCGCGGCCGGCCTGGCGCTCTCCATCAGCGATGGCATCACGGCGGGCCGCTTTCCGGCTCGCGCGCCCGAGAAGGTGGACTGCCTGCGTTACTGCGACTTCCGCGACGTGTGTCGCGAGGAGCGAGTGAAGTCATGGTGAACCACGTGCGTGACACACCGTTCGATGGCGAGCCGTCGCCCACACCAGACCAATTGGCGGCGATCGTCCGCGAGGGGCACCTGCTGCTCGAGGCGGGCGCCGGTTCCGGCAAGACGACAACACTGGTAGACAAGATCGTCTACTCGCTTGGTGCCGACCGGGCGCCCGGGCACACGCCGATTCGCCGTTGCGAGTTGTCAGAGATTGCTGCGATCACATTCACGAACGCGGCGGCGGCTGACTTCAAGCGAAAGCTCCGTGACCGGATGCGACTGATCGCCGATTTCCACATGCGGGCAGGCGATGCCGAGTCGGAGCTGACGTGGCGGAACCGGGTGTATGAAGTGGACCGCGCGCGTGTGGGGACGATACACAGCTTCTGCGGACAGCTGCTGCGCGAGTTCGCGCTCCGCGTCGGACTCGACCCGGCATTCCAGATCGCTGATGAGGGGGAGGGAAGGCAGTTCGCCGCGGAAGCGGCGAGGACGGCGCTTCACGCTGCCCTCAATGAGGAACGCGAATCCGCATTCGAGCTGGCCGAGGTCGTCGGCCTCGCGGCGGCGGAGCGGGAGATCGCGCGGATCGTCTCGCGAGGGACCATCGCCAGCGAAGCAATGGCCGCATGGTCGGTTGCGGGAGCCCCTCGTCTCGAGCAGCTGCAGCGCTGCATCGACGAGCAGCGGGAAGGGTGGGGCTGTGGCGTGGACGTAGGCAACTGGCGTCCGGACGTGGATTCGGCGGCAGCGCGAGTGGCGTGCACCCTGCTCACGATCGCCAGCGAGGCGCGTGCGGCGCTCGATGCACGACTCGCGCAAGAGGGCAAGCTCGACTTCGATGCTCTGATCGCAAGAACTCGCTCTGTGCTGGATGGACGGCCTGATGTGTTGAAGGTCGTCCAGCGCCGGCTCAAGTGGCTCTTCATCGACGAGTTCCAGGACACCGACCGCGATCAGCTCGACATCGCCTACCGCATCTGCGGCATCGAGCCGGGCGACACGGGTGCTGCGCCGGTGGATGCGCCGGTGGATGCGCCGGTAGTTGCGCCCTGGCTGTGCATTGTCGGCGACCCCAAACAGAGCATCTATCGCTTTCGGCGCGCGGATGTGTCGCTCTGGAAGGAGGTCAGCACCGAGTTTGCATCGCGCGGCATTCAGCCGATCACATTAGACACAAACTTCCGCAGCCGCGCGCCGATCCTGGGCTACGTGAATGCAACTTTCGATGGGCTGATCGGAATTGGGCGCCCAGCGGTCATGGCGGTGGGGCACGAGGTGGCGTACACGCCGCTCGTGGCGCACCGTCCGCCCGCGATTCTGGAGGAGCATCTCGAGCTGCTGGCCGTCCCAACAGTCGGCACGGCAGACGAAAAGCGAAACATCGAGGCGGCGATCGTGGGGACGCGCATTCGCGAGATGGTAGAGAAGGGCACCGATCATCTTGCGGTGGACCGCACCGGCGAGAAGCGGCGCATCCATTATCGTGACATCGCGATTCTGTTCCGGACGCGCACCGCGCTGCCTGCCTACGAAACCGTGTTCCGTAAGCTCGGCATCCCTCATTATGTCGCTGGTAGCTCCGGCTTGTATAGCCGCCGAGAGATCCGCGATGTACGTCTCCTCCTGACGGCGCTGATCAACCCTCACGACGACGTCGCGTGGATCGGATTGTTGCGCTCTCCCTTTGTTGGCGTGTCGGATCAGTCGCTCTATCGCTTCCGCACGGATCACAGAGGGGAGCCATTCTCGGCGATGCTCGGACTTGCGGCGGATGGTCAGGAGCCCCAGGCCAGGCAAGCCTCGCGTTGGCTGGGCGCCGCGCGCCTGATGCGCGATCGGATGCCCGTTGCCGCGCTGATCGATCATGTGCTCATCGCGAGTGGGTACTCGATGCAGTTGCTGGCCGAATCGGGCGGCGAGCAGGCACTTTCCAATCTGCGAAAACTCGTGAGGACCGCCGAGGGACAGCCGAATGCAAGCGTCGAGGAATTCCTGTCGTTCATGGAGGAGCGAGAGGACGGAGCCGCGCGAGACGGCGACGCGGCGCTCTATACGGCGGGTGAGGATGTCGTCACGCTGAGCACGGTGCACGGCGCGAAGGGACTCGAGTGGCGGATCGTATTTCTCGCTTCACTCGATTGTAAGATCGTGAATATCCTGAAGATGCCCACATTCTATGCCGATCCAATCGCGGGGATCGCACTGACGCACTCGGTAGCGGGAAGTGACGAGACGGCTGTTGCCGCCGGTGCCTTCGAGTGTCTGCGTCAGCGAGATGTCGCGCTGTCGGAGGCTGAGGAAAAGCGGCTGTGGTACGTCGCGACGACACGCGCTCAGGACCGCCTGATCCTGTGCGCTGGCGCTAACGCTGTCGATGAGGCCAGAGCGCATCTCGCGTCCGAGTCGGCCGCGAAGATGGTGCCGCACTGGTTGCTCCGTGCGCTCGAGCCCGAGGAGGACCACTTCACGTATGCGTATGGCGGCGAGCGGTGGACGCTCGGCGAGACGATGCTGGAGCCCCAGAGTGAGGCTCTCGACCTTGCGCGCACCCTGCCGACGCTGGAGCAGACACGCGCCGCCAGTCTGCCGCCAGACGTCGCGAAGGCTCTCTCGGTGAGGATCGCTTCGCTGTCCGCGATTGCGCCACTCCCTGCACGCTCGGCGACGCAGCTCATGCTGCTGCATGCTGATCCGAAGGCGTATCGCGAGCGGTACCGGAGCGGCCTCGATGACTCTGCGCACGCGGTTCTCACAGGTACGGCTGAGCTCTCGTCGGCTGGGCAGTGGATCCCGGGGATTGTCTTGGGCACCGTGCTGCATGGAGCGCTGGAGCACAATCGAGATGACGCGGATCTCGACGAATATCTGGAGCGCGAACTTTGCGCGCAGCTCGGCGACAATGCGCTGTCCCCACGGATCTGCGAAGCGGTGCCTCGGCTCCGCCGGATGATCGACGCCACGCGGGCTCACGCGTCAGTCAAGCGAATGTGCATCGCCGATCGTTCCGAGCGTGAGCTGGCCTTCACCTGGTTTGCTCGCTCCAATGGTGGCGTGACGCTGATCCGGGGAGCATTGGACCTCGTGGCCCAGTGCGACGGCGGACTCGAGATCCTCGATTACAAATCGCATGGCATGGCGGAGGGCCGAGAGCAAGAGATCGGCGATTCGTATCGCGTTCAGCGCGATGTCTACTCCGCCGCCCTCACGGCACTCACCGGCTCGGCGCTGTCACGCTTTTCCTTCTTCTTCCCGAGCACGAGTGGCGAGGCGGTGTACATGTCAGGCGAGCAGGAGACCGCGGACTCGCTCGTGAGAGTGCAGGCGCTCCTCGATGCGGCGCATCAGCTCCCCACCGCGTAGCGAGATCGGACCCTGGACGTCACGCTTGCGGCGGCCTGCGGCGGGCTGCTACAATTCATTTGCGCCGCTATCCCACCCGATGATTTGCGGGGCCCCTCCCACTCTACCACTCCACCACTCGCGTACTCGAGCACGTCGACTGCACCCCTTGATTCTACGGGATGACTCCAACCGAGTTGCCAGCCCCCACCAGCCTTGATCCGGAGAACTGGCCCAGGGCGCGCGAGCAGGCGCACCGCATGTTGGACGACATGCTGGATCACGTCGAGGGTCTTCGTGCAGGTCCCGTCTGGCGGCCGATTCCGCGCGAGGTACGAGCCGCGTTCGACGCGCCCCTCCCGCTGAAGCCAACAGCGCTCGAGGCTGTCCACGACGAATTTCTTCGGAACATCCTTCCATACAGCACGGGCAACCTTCATCCATCGTTCATGGGGTGGGTGCACGGCGGTGGCACCGTCGCGGGAATGCTCGGGGAGATGCTTGCCGGCGGCCTCAACGCGAACCTGGGGGGACGCGACCACGCGCCCATCGAGGTCGAGCGGCAGATGCTCCGCTGGGTGCGCGAGATCTTTGAATTTCCCGACACGGCCAGCGGGCTGTTCGTGACCGGCTCCTCCATGGCAAACTTCATGGCCGTCCTGGTTGCGCGACATGCAACCTTGGCGCGAATGGAGCGCACGGCCGCGCCAGGTGAGCTCGTCGCGTATGCCTCGAGCGCCGTGCACGGGTGCGTGCCACAGGCCATGGATCTCGCCGGACTCGGGCGCTCGGCGTTGCGGCTGATCCCTGCGGACGCGTCGGGTCGACTACCCTTGAACGCGCTGGAATCGGCCCTCGCCGAGGACCGCGCCGCCGGCCTCCACCCGTTCATGGTGGTCGGTACGGCTGGCAGCGTCGACATCGGCGCCATCGATGACCTGAATGGGCTGGCGAATGTCGCTCAGCGCCAGGGCCTCTGGTACCATGTGGACGGCGCGTTCGGCGCCCTGGCCAAGCTGTCTCCCGCGCTGGCGCCGCTGGTCGCGGGAATGGAGCGAGCGGACTCGCTCGCCTTCGACTTCCATAAGTGGGCGCAGGTCCCGTATGACGCGGGTTTCCTGCTCGTTCGGGATGCGCGGGAGCACCAGGACACCTTTGCCGCGCCCGAGACGTACATGCGTCGGGAGACGCGAGGGCTCGCCGCGAATTCCCCCTGGCCATGTGACTTTGGCGTAGACCTGAGCCGCGGCTTCCGAGCGCTCAAGACGTGGTTCACGCTCAGAACCTATGGACTCGATCAGCTCGGCGAGACGATCGCCGGCACGTGCGCATTGGCGAGGCGGCTCGAGGCACGGATTTCATCCGAGCCGACCCTCGAGCTCATGGCGCCCGTTGCGTTGAACATCGTGTGCTTCCGCCACCGAGGCGACGACCCCGACGGGTTGAACGCGCGCATCGTCGTGGAGCTGCAAGAGTCGGGTGTTGCTGCGCCCTCCACCACGGAGATCGACGGCCATCTGGTCATCCGCGTCGCCATCGTCAATCATCGCACCGAAGCGCGCGATGTCGACGCGCTGGTCGACGCGGTGCTCGCGCTCGGCGGGCGCGCATGACCGCGACGGCCTCGGCCGGGTCGGCGTGGCCGCCGCACGTCCTCGGCCTGGCGCAGCTCGCCCATCGCGTCTTTCACGGCGAGGATCTCACTGCACTCGGCGCCGAGCTGGAGGAGCGCATCGCGGCCGACCCGTCGGACGCGGGCGCGTTGCTGGACCTCGGCCTCATCTACGAAATGAAATTAGAGAAGGAGAAAGGCCTGGCCCGTCAGGCGCAAGCGCTTGGGCGGCAGCGGGTCTTCCGGACACCGGCGACGGGGAGCGGCCCCGGCCTCCGGCTGTTGCTGTTCGTCGCGCCAGGCGACATCGCGACGAACGTTCCCGTGTCCTTCCTCCTGATGCATTCCGACGTGACGCTGGACGTGGTCTACTTGCTGCCCGGGCAGCCGCTGCCGGACCACCTGCCGGAGCACGATCTCGCGATGGTGGGGATGTGCGAGTCGGATGCGAACGCCGAGTTTCTCGATCAGATGGATCGGCTGATTCCGAGCTGGCCTCGTCCCGTACTGCTCGCGCCGGCGGGCATCCGATCCATGGAGCGGGACCGCCTCTGGCGGTTGCTGGAGGGCGCGCCGGGTGTCTGCATTCCGCCCACGGTCCTCATGGAGCGCGGCGAGGTCGCCGCGTTGGCGCAGGGGAGCCTCGCGGTGCCGGGGCTGCCGCGTCCAGCCGAGTTCCCGTTCTTGCTGCGTCCACTGGACTCTCACGGTGGTCATGGGCTGGAACGTCTCGACGCCCCATCGGAGATCGCTGGGTACCTCGACCGGCATCCAGCGACGACATTCTTTTTTGCGCCGTTCGTCGACTACCGGCTCCACGACGGGCTCTATCGCAAGTATCGCGTGGCACTGGTGGAGGGGAAGCCGTTCCTCTGTCACGTCGCGATTGCAGCGCATTGGATGCTGCACTACGTCAACGCGGACATGGATCAGGACGCCGCCAAGCGCGACGAGGAGGCACGAGCCTTCGCGTCGTTCGACGAAGTGTTCGCCGTGCGACACGCGGCAGCGCTGGCCGCGCTGTACGAGCGCACCGGGTCGCTGGAGTACATCACCCTCGACTGCGCGGAGACCCGGGACGGCGAGCTGCTCATCTTCGAAGCGGGAACGGCCATGGTCGTTCACGACATGGACTCGCAGGAGATGTTCCCGTACAAGGCGCCGAACATGCGGAAGATCTTCGCGGCCTTTCGGGAGTTGCTGGCGCGGCACGCGGCATAGTCCCCCGCCTCGTTCGGGCGCGGCTCGCGGTCTCACCGCCGCGTGAGTGACGGTATGGGGCGTCGTATGCCGACCTGCGCGCCCCAACCGCCGCTCGAGCATCAGCCTCATGAGCACCGCGCACTCAGAGGCTGATGCGTCATTACATCGACACGTTCATGCGCAGCTGAATGCTCCTCGGCCGTCCCACGGACGCGCCGTTGAAAAACGCCCCTTTCAACAGGTAGTGTCTGTCGAACAGGTTCTCGATGTAGAGTTGCGGCCGCACCACACCGCGCGCCGAGATGAACGAGTAGCCAGCGCTGGCGTTGACGATCGTGCTCGGATTCACCTTGAAGGCGCCGTTCCAGTCGAACAACCCGGTGCCGTACGCGCTCGGATCCTCCGACGGGTCGCGTCCGTTGGGCAGACCCGAGCCGTAGATCGTCGTGCCGCTCACGAACCAGCGGTTCGCCGACCACGTGCCATTGCCGACGATCGAGAGCCGCTGGTCGTGGTCCAGGTCGAAGTTGCCCTGCGGCGTTTCCGCCGGGAAGAAGCCGCCTGTAATCGGCCCGTGTCCGTAGGCGTGGTTGAGCGCCACGTTCAGATAGCCGGAGAAGGGCCCGTTGGGTCGCACTTCGAGCACGCCTTCGAGACCGGTGATGTGTATTTGCGCGACGTTGACCGACGTGACGATGGCCGAGCCCGGAATGGTATTGTCGTCGATGCCGGGCGTGCTCTCCTTGTGGTACGCCGAGAGCTTGCCCACCAAGCCACCCTCCCCGAACCGGTGAATCAATCCGCCTTCGTAGAAATTGTCGCGCTCCGGGATGGTTGGTTCGGCGGTCGTACCTCCCTGCGCCACGCTCGTGATGGCGCGCAGGTCTTCTACGTTGGTGGGGATGAAGAGACGGCCGTAGTACAGATAGAATGAGGTCTGCGGTGTCGGATAGAAATTGAAGCGGACGCGGGGCGATAGCTGCGTGCGTGTGCCGGCGAACGGTGCGGTGTGCGCGTCGTATCGCATGCCAGTCCGCAGTTCGAACTTTTCCACTGGCGTCCAGGCGATCTGTGCGTACTCGCCCACGTCGCTGCCCGTGAGGCCGGAGTTCGATCCCGGGCCGGCTAGCCCCTGCGCATTAGTGGTCTGGAAGTGTTCGTGGCCCGTCGTAGCCTGCGCGAGCACGCCGATCTTGGTCTCGAGCGCGTGCGTCGGCCGGAACAGGTAGTCGATCTTGAGCCCGCTGGTCGTGAAATTCCGCGCTTCGCGGAGGTTATACGGGGTCGTGTCGGGGAAGAAGATGAACTGCGGTTGATCGCTTGGCCCCGGATAGTAGTCGAGACTCCCATAGCGCACGAACGCCCCCGCGAACAACTCACCGCGCTCGCGGGTCACGTCGGTCGAATCGCCAAACTGGTGGCGCCATGCGAGATTCGCGAAGCCATTTCGGTCGCGCTCCTGGTCGTCCTGTAAGACGCCGCCGGTCGTATCGAACGGGATCTGGAAGCGGGTCTGCGTGACGTTGATGTCCAGGTTCATGACGTCGCGTGTGCCGATGGAGTATTGCAGTTTTCCGAACGCGAACGCGTCCTCGCCGTGATTATGAACGTTGATCGGGGTGAAGTTCGTCGTGTCGAACATGATCGGTTCGCGGCGCATGTCGGTGCCGCTCCACGATCCGGAGACGAATACGCCGAGCCGGCCTTCGTTCGTGCTCAGGTTGAGCGATCCGCCCTTGGCCCCGGAGGATCCACCGTACCCCGAGCCGTCCGCGTGAAAGCCGCCGGTCGGAATCCGCGTCTGCACGTTCACCACGGCCGCGTTCTTGTTTCCGTACTCGGCGTCCCAGCCGCCGGTCTGGAACGAGATCTGGTTCACCACCTGCGGGTCGAACAGCTCATTGAGGCTGCCTGAGATGCCGGCAGGCACCGGGACGCCATCGATGTAGTACGTGTACTCGGCGTGCTGGCCGCGGATGTGCACCTCGCCCGTCGGCGCACGCACGGCACCGGCCATGGATTGCTGGAGGATCTGTGATGTCGTGTTCGTGGGCGCGCCATGGTATTCGTTCTCCTTGAATACCTGGTCACCCGTGCGCGTGTCGAGCGCGACCGGCACGGCTGCGTGAACCTCCATGGCCGTGAGGCTCACCGCCACGGTCACCAATTTGAAGTCCGTGCGTGGCACGTCGCCGCCAACCGGCACCGTGATCCCGCGCGTCAACGGCCGGTAGCCGATGAAGTGCACGGAGATATCGTAGTTGCCCGGCTGCAGGTTGTGCACGGTGTAGCGGCCGAAGTCGTCGGATAGCGCGTTGGCGATCGTGCGCCCGGTCTGCGTAACGGTGACCTCGACGCCGGCGAGCGGCTGGCCCGAGGCGCTGTCGGAGACGGTGCCGCTGACGTCGCCAGTCGCGAGTCTGGCGCGGTCCAGCGTGGCCGCGCGCGCGGAGGTGGAATTGCCCAGCGCCCAGGCGAGTGCGGTCGCCAGGACAACCGCGGTGGCGCGCGCGAAGCGCGCCACGCGGCGGAATTGCGTGGTCATAGGAAGTATGGGTGCTTGGTCCAAAGCGGATGCGCCGTCGCGACTCACGGAAGCGTGAGGCGTGCGATGCATGGGGGATGTGCGTGCGAACTCGCCGCGCCTTTCGGCGCGAGGTTAGGCGAGTCCGAGGACCAGAGCGGGCGGCGCTCGACAGGGCGGCTGGTGGCGTTCGCCTGGCCGGCCGCTCGCGATCGCGACAGTAGACCATGCGTACACCAGGCGCCGCAGGTAGAGCGGAAGCGGTAGGCGCCGTGGCACCGTTGCCCCGCTGCCGATCGTGCGACACAGCGCGCAATCCTCGGTGTGGGCACGATGGCAATGTGAGGACGAATGGTCCTCGACGTGTACCGGGCTGCCGGCGCCTTCGTCGCGCGCAAGTACTCCGTCGGCGATCGACAGCGCTCCAGGCAGCGCGAGCTGCAGGAGAGCGATACCGAGCACGAGCCAACGGCGACGGAGCGGCCTGAACATATCCGTGAACTTACCCGGCCGGTCAAGCACCCGCCTGCGACGCCCTCGCGGCGCGATCCTGCAGCGTCACCACAGCCCGCGCGCGAGCATCGACGGAGCGCTCGCCCTGGGACAGGGAGGATCGCGGCACCTGATGCAGGCGATCCAGCGCGACGTCGATCGCTGCCACGCACGCCGGGTGCACCGCCCCGTGGTTGATCGCGCTCTCCACGCGTCTTGCGCCGCGGGCGTGATCACGCTCATCGCGCTCGGCGTCGGAGCCAACACGGCGATCTTCAGCGTCTCTCGCGGTGTTCTGTCACAGCGCGAGCGATTTCTCGCCGGCGCAGATCGGAAGCCGTGACCGCAATTCGGCCGTCACGCTTGATGCGTTGACGAACGACGAACGCGTGATCATTTAGCCACCAGGCCAAGGGGCAGGCGAGAGTGTTTTCGCATTGGGCGGCTGCACTGATCGCGATGGGTCAATAGCTGTGTGGGTATGGTCCGCTCTTGCCAGCGCTGTCGAAGGCTCCCATCATCTGTCATGTCATTCGATCCAACCCGTCCGTCGTCCGACCAAAACCGCGCCCGGCCACGCACTGCCGCCGAGGCTGTTCTTCAAGCAACCGCGAAATCGCGAATCAGCTCTTCACGAGCCGCCATCAACATTGGCCTCTCCCTGAGCCTCCTCGGCCTCGTCAGCCTCACCGGAATGGGGCGCCGTTACCGCTACGGCCGAGTCGTGCCCGACATTCTGGTAACGCTGCCGGGCGGGCATGCGACGATGATGACATTCGGCCAGGTCGCATCGCTCTTCATCATACCACTTGGGGTCGTGCTCGCCGTTGCCGCGTTCTATCTGAATCGGCGCTTTACTCGCGAAGCAATGGCGAATCCGGTCACTGCGGGTATCTTCGATCCGAGCGTCAAGTGGCCGGAACGAAACAACCGAACGGATTAGGAAGGCGCTCCAATCGCTAATGCCTTCTCCCGGCATCGCCTCGAAACGCCGCGCGTCGCGATGCGTGTACAGCGCGGCGCACCGCGGACCGCGGAGATGACTGACTACCAATGACCATACCATACCCGCGCATCCCGCCCGACATCGTCCGGGCCGGGCCGTTCGCCGTTCGCTGGTACGGCGTGATGTACATCATCGGCTATGTCGTGGGCATCGTGATCGCGCGGCGGCGCGTACGCCGGGGCATGGTGCCGTTCAGCGAGGCCGCTGTCGATTCACTGGTCGCCTACCTGGTGGTCGGCATGCTTCTCGGCGCGCGACTCGTCTACGTGTTCATCTACGATCCGGCGCACTACGCGGCGCATCCGTTCGACGCGTTCGCTGTCTGGCACGGCGGACTGTCCTTCCACGGCGCGGCGCTCGGCATGACGATCGCCTCCGCGCTGTTTGCGCGGCGACACCACCTTCCGTTCTGGACGGTCGCCGACACGATCGCGCTCGCCGCCCCACCCGGCCTGTTCTTCGGCCGCCTGGGCAATTTCATCAACGGTGAGCTGTATGGCCGCGCGACCAACGTGCCATGGGCGATGGTCTTTCCGACGGATCCACTCCACATCCCGCGGCACCCTTCACAGCTCTATGAAGCATTGCTGGAAGGAGTGCTGTTGTTCATCGTCCTCGCCATGCTCGAACGCTGGAGCGCGCGGCGCGGCTGGTACCGCCCCGGCCTGCTCGGCGGTGCGTTCCTGATCGGCTACGGGATCATCCGCTTCCTCGTCGAGTTCACGCGGCAGCCGGACGTGCAACTCGGGTTCGTCGTCGGGCCATTCAGCATGGGACAATTGCTGTCGTCACTCATGATCCTGATTGGTGCAGGGGTGCTCGCGGCGACCTATCGTCGCCGCAGAGGCTGATGCACCATTACATCGACACGTTCATGCGCAGAAGAACGCCCCCATTTCAACAGGTGCTCGGATTCACCTTGAAGGCGCCGAGATAGGCGAGGGATCAGGCGACGGGGATCAGGCAGTGTGAGCCTTCGACGCTCGCGCGCCCGCCTCTACGGTCCGCTCGTCTCGAGGTCGATCTGGTCCTCGCCTTTCTTCCGCGGCCGGCCGAACGTCCACGTGGCGCTGAGCTGCAGGCCGCGGATGACGCGCGTGCGGTTGTTGATCTGCGTGAATGCCGGATCGATTGTCGCCGAGCACTCGCGCGCGGTGCTGAACGGGTCGATCACGCGCAGCGTGAGGCTCAGGCGATCGGCCAGGAGCTTGTCACGCACGCCGAAGCTGACGCGCGTACGCGCCGCGTTCCATCCCTGTTCGACCGTCGTTCGCCCGACGTAGGAAACGAGCGCCTGCGCATCGACGGTCGACGAAACGCGAAACGCGGTGTTGGTTCGAATGCTCCAGCCGAACGTACTCGCCGACACCGTCGGGTCGAGATTGCCGGCATTACTGTGCTGCTGAAAGGCGGTGCCGCCAATGAATCCGCTGACCCGCCCTCCGCCGCCGAGTGACAGCGTGGCGTCCGTGCCGGCGGCGTCGGTCGTGGCAATGTTGGCGTAGCTGCGCGTCGTGACGCCAGCGGTGTCGATCGTGCGAATCCCGCGGACGGCGTTCAGCGAATGTCTATAGAACGGCGTCAGCTGCATCGTCACGCGATCGCCGGTGCGCTGAAATCCCAGCTCGAAAGCGCGGATGTACTCGGGCCGCAGATAGGGATTGCCGACTGAGATGTTCAGCGCGTCGAGCGCGTGCGGAGTCGGGTCGAGCAAATCGGGATCGTCAGGGCGGCGAATGCGCGTCGAGTATGACAGCTTGATCTGATCCGCGTCGTCGACCGCGAGCGAGACGAGCCCGCTCGGAAAGAGGCTGTTGTACGGGTTGTCGTAGCGTGTGCCGCGAGTGCGCAGATCGAACGTCGCGGCTGCGTGCTCGGCGCGCAGACCACCCTGGAGCTGCACCGGGCCGCGGTGCGCGACGAACATGCCGTAGGCGTCGTGCACCCACTCGTCGTAAGCGAAGTCGCTCGCCTGTGTGGGATCGGTGATCATCCCCGATTGCACGGCGTCGAAGACCTGCACGTCCTGCGTCGTGCGAATGCGCTCGAGATCGCCTTTGTACCCCGTTTCGAAGCGCAGGTCGCTGCCGAGCGGGTGCACATAGTCGAGCTTGAGCGACGTGGTGCTCGAGTGCGTCCACACCGTGCGCGTCTGCTGGAGGGTGGTCGTAGGCAGCGCGCCCAGTGGCCAGAGTGCGCGGTCGAAAATGTCCGTGGGGCCGCCCTCGAAGTGCTCCTCGAACCGAAGGTCGCTGGACAGCGTGTGACCCTTCGCCGCGAAGCCGTGTTTGTAACTCATCGCAGCCTCGGCGCTTCCCTCGTGATTGACGTCCTGGGAGTGCCGGTCGGTGACGTCCGCAAGCGCGAATGCAGGGTCGAGCGTGTTGTACAGGATGCCGTACTTCTCCCACTCGCGGCGCTGACTGTACAGCGCATCCGCCGAGAGCTCGTCGCGGTCACTCGGCTGGTAGGTGGCGTTGCCGGTGACGGTGTGGACGAGCGGAATCTGCGTCCGAAGACCGTTCTCTTGAAGGTAGGTGGTCGGTGTGTTGTACAACTCCCGACGGAAGACATCCTCGTAGCGCGGATTGTTGTCTCGCACCAGTGAGTAGCTGCCGTACGCGGAGAGCGGGCCGTGTTGCCACCCGCCGTTCGTCCCCGCGTCGAGGTGGCCGGTCGTGCCCGCCCCGAGAGTGACCGCGCCACTCGTGCCAGCATCCGGCTTCTGCTTGAGGACAATGTTGATGATACCCGCCACGCCATCGGCATCGTCGCGCGCCGACGGATTCGGAATGATCTCGACGTGATCCACCGCGTCCGCCGGCAATTGTTCGAGGAAGTTGCCGAGCTGCGCGGCCTTGAGCGCGCTCGGTCGACCATTGATCTGGATCACGACGCCAGTGTTGCCGCGGAGGCTGACATTGTTGTCGATGTCGACGTCGATGGCGGGGAGATTGCGCAGAACGTCGAGCGCCGTACCTCCCTTGGTCGTGGGCATGTCACGCACGACATAGGTCGTGCGGTCTGGTTGGATCTGCACTTCATCGCGCTGTGCGGTAACCGCCTGCGTCTGGAGCTGGAGCGGGATCTCTGCGAGGGCCACGTTGCCGAGGTCGGCATAGGGACGCACCGCCGTAAGCACGACGACCGGCAGCGTCTTCGGCGCGAACCCAAGCGCGCGGATGGTCACGCGATACTGGCCGGACGAGAGTCCAGGGAGACGGAAGGTGCCGTCGGCGGTGCTGGTGACGCGGCCGACCGGAGTACCGGTGGCGACGTTAGCGACGTCGACCATGGCGGAGGCAATCGCCGCCCCCGAAACGGCGTGCACCACGCGGCCATGGATCCCTCTCGCGTCAGCCGATTGGGCACCGACGGCGGTGAATGGGAGCAGAAGGACGAGAAAAAGACGCGTGAATTGGCGAACGGCGGAACAGAGCATCGAGCAGATGGATCGGCGTGGACCCTGGGGCGAGTTGGGACAAATTGCACAGTAGCTCCCGCGCCTTACAGCAGGGTTACAACAGCGGCGTGCACAGATCGATCGCGCGCGTCACAGATCGCGACGAGCAAACCCGGCGAAGAACGCTCCGGGCGTTTCGTCGCTTCATCCACGAGCGGCCCGATCCATGCTTTTCTGATCGGCGTCCGAGTCGGGTCGTCGTCACTGTGGACCGCTATTCCGAAGTATTCGCTGGCGCCAGGTCTGTGCTCGAGCGCAATTGGCGCGAGGGCCGCACTGATCGCGGCGTCGAGTTCGGCTACACGTGTCCGGACTCGAGCAAGTATCCCGACCAGTTCTTCTGGGACTCGTGCTTCCATGCGCTCGCGTGGAGTCGGTTCGACGCTCGTCGCGCCATGCGAGAGCTGCGGACGCTCGCAGCAGCGCAACAACAATCGGGTCTGATCGGGCACACCACCTTCTGGCATGGGCCCTGTCGGCTGATGCGCGCGTTCACGTACAACATGCTCGATCGTCACGCGTTCCAGACGGCAACCATTCAGCCGCCGCTGCTCGCGTGGGTCTGGGCCGAGGTCGCCGAGCGCGCGGGCGATGCCAGCTTTGCCGACGAGGGACGCGCGGCGCTGCTGCGATTCCACCAGTATCTCGATCGCGAGCGCGCCGATGCTGACGGCCTCATCGGAATTCTGCAACCTGATGAAACGGGGCTCGATGCGTCCCCCACGTACGACGCGCCACTCGGCTGGAGAAGCCACCCGAAGCTGGGGTTCCTCGCACTCCAACGCTTCAACCGGCGGCGCGGCTACAACTATCGGCGCGTCGTTGCCGACGGCGGCTTTCACGCCACGGACGTCCTGGTGAACACCGCCTGGATCCTCGGCTGGGAAGGGCTCGCGCGCCTTGGCGCCCCGGGCGCGGCGCGCCGGGCCGAGGAGTTGACGCACGCGCTGGTCGAACGGCTATTCAATGCGAAGGCGGGATTCTTTTTCGCGCAGGGCCCCAATGGCGAACAGCTCGGCGTGAGTACGTGGACGGGCCTGGCGCCACTGGCGATCGCCAACCTGCCCGTCGAGATCGGGGGCAGAATGGTTCATGAGCATTTGGTGAATCCCGAACGCTTCTGGCTCCGGTACCCGGTTCCGAGCACCGCCGCAACGGAGCCGAGCTTCATCCCCGGCGACACACGCTATCTCTGGATGGAACGCTACTGGCGCGGTCCGACCTGGCTGTTCGCGACGTGGTTCATTCTCCGCGGGCTCATTCGCCTCGGCTGCGAAGCCGAAGCCACACATCTCATCGATCGCACGGCGCACCTCGTTCGGCGCTCAGGCTTTCGAGAATACTTCAATCCCACGACGGGAGAGGGGATGGGCGCGCGGCAATTCGGCGTGACGACGATCGTCGCCGAATGCGCGGCCCTCGCGCGCGAGGCGCTTGGCGGCCGGCGCGTCGCGTGATCGGCTGTCTGGGTCTCTCACGGGACTGGGGACACGTGACACGGGTCACGCGGCACGAGACAACGGACACGCACCCATGATCGTTCGCCGCTCAGCTGACGCTCTGCTGCTCATCACGCAGTCGGACCACGCACGGCTTGCCGGCGCGATCATGGCACACTGCGTTCGTCTGCGGAATCACCCGCGGCGAGACACGATTCTCCTCGCTGTCGCCGAGCATGATCCTGACTGGCAGCCCTTCCTGACTCGAATGGCCGAGCTGCGCGATGAGCTTGTGCTGATGACGGCTGCGTCGCTCGAGGAGCTACAGCTGGATTACACCTTCGTGCGCCTGGGCGACCTCATCTCGCTCGCGTTCTGCACCGGGTCGGACGATCTGAATCAATTGGGCGAATGGCGTGTCACGCTCGATGAGGAACGCGTGATCGTCGAGCCCGACCTGTTCGGCGGCGACGAGATTCCGATCGCAATCCAGACGCGTCAGCTCGGACGCCGCCGGTATAGGTCCGACCACGATCTGCGCGCAGCAGTAGCGAGCGCGCAAGCGGTGACGCTCAGGGGCGTCGTTCTGGGGCGCTGAGTCGTGCAGGCGTACTCACCTCGACGAAACGGGCATGTTCGCGCGAGATGTCGATCTGGTCGCCTGAGGGCATGACGAGAGTGAGCTTGCCTGAGTCGCGGCTGACGCATTTCAGTGCGATGCCTTCGATGAGCCCAGCGGCTCCGAACTTCGAGCGAAGGGAATCAAAGAGCACCATTTGAATTTGCGCTTGTTCGCCGGCATCAAGCTCGGCCAGACTACGCTGCTGAGAGATCATGTAGATACCTCCGCCGCGGTACGCGCGCCTGATGGGGCGATGTCGGCTCTGACTCGCCGCGCCAAGACTCGTGCGGGAAGATGTTCCGGGCAGGGATTTTCCGTTAGTCAGGGTTCTCCTTACGTAAGATCGTTGGGCGGCCGTGCCGGATTCATCCTCAGGTTAGTTCGCCGCCTCCCATTGCCACTGCCTCGTCGGGCGCCGGATAGCGCAGCGTGCCGTCTGCCTGCACGACGACGCCGGGCGTGAGCGTTGCCGGCGTTACCGTGCCGGGACCCATGATGTGCTCTACAGGAACACCGCGAGCCAACAGATAGTCTGTGATGATGCGGCGATGACAGCGCCACCAGACCGCTTCGGCGCACATGATCGCGCACCGGTGCGCGCGCGCGAGCGCGAGCAATGTGTCGAAACCGGCACGAAACTCGGCAGTCTCTGCGTAGTCCGCATAGTGGCGGAACGCCGGCACGCGCCAGAGCGTATTTGCCGATGGCGGTGCACCCTTGCGATGATGACGCCGTCCGCCGAGAGCGCGCAGATGCCGGTACATGATGCCCTCGGCCGCGAGCGTGGCGGGCAGCACGTCCTGGTTGAATTGCGGCGCGGTACGCGAGCGTGGAAATGAGCGTACGTCAATGAGCATCGCCACGTCGGACCCGCGCAGCAACGCAACGAAGTCGGCGATGGTCCGCGTCGAATGGCCGATCGTGAAGACCGCGCGAGTCACTGTCCGGCTCGTCTCTGCTCGCCGCGCCCGCGCAATTGCACCGTTGGCGTTGCGGCTCTACGTCAGTTGATCCGGCGCTGACTGATCGGGGTGCTTATCCGGGACTCCGATGTGCAGCGGCTCCCAAGCCGGCGGATCGCTCGCCGGAAAGCTCGATTCCGACGACTCGTCCACAACGTCGTGTTCGACGTCGGCGGCTTCCATCGACTCTCGCTTCCGGCCGCCCGTGGGCGGTGTCACTGATTCCATTCGCGCTCTCCCCGACCAAACAGATGTAAGCCCTCACGGTGATGGACGTAACGCAAGATCCACGCGCTGGCGGGGGACACGAGACACGGGCGGGGGACACGGGACACGGGACACGGGACACGGGGCACGGGACACGAGACACTCACAACGCATAACTCACAACTGGAAACTCGAACCTCGCCGACCGGTGGGCCGACCGCTACGGAGCAGCCAGCGACATCCGGCCAGAATAGAGCCCGGAGTCCAACGCCCGCCTCCCGATCATTGCTCCGATCCGCGCGTTTCGAGTTGCCAGTAGCGAGCTATGCCTGGCGCGTCGACCTCAACTCCCGCTCCATCGCCCGGGCATGTTTCGTGACCCGTCCTCGTAGCCTACATCAGACCGAGGCGAGCCATGGGCGGCAAAGTCAATCCTCAACGCGACGTCAGCGTAACCGACCACAAGATGCGGACCGATGACGAACACATCCACGAAGAGGACAAGCAGGAACTGCAGTCGAACCCTCACGAGCAGCCAATGATTCCGAAGGCCGGCACCAACCCGGCGCTCCGCGAGTTGCGCGGGAACAAGCATCACAAGCCGTCGCCAGGAGATGAGGAAGGCTGACAGCCACGCTCCACGGACGCTATTACTGCTTTGTCCGAGGTTCAGCGCTGGCGGCGGTAACGACGCCAACCTCTGCGGCTGGGTCCGGCGACGCCACGCGAGGTCAAGCGATCGGGGCGGCGGGTGACTGTCTTCAGTCATCAGTAAGCGGTGCTCAGTCATCAGTCGCGCGGCGAGGCGACGGGTTCTCGCTCGGGCCGGCTTTCGTGGTCGCGCGTTCTTTATGGTGGTGGATGGTCGCGGGTCTCTTCGCCCGATCGAGGGCTGTCGGGGTCCTCAGTCACTGAGGACTGACGACCCACGCACTGATGACTGATCACAGTCACCCGTCGTCCCGATCGCTTGCGCCTGCCCCCGCTCGATCATTCGCGCGACTGCGCGGCAGTCGTCCGCGGTTATCCGCGGGTATCACTGACGAAGCAGTACTACGCCGCTGAGCAGGCCCGCAGCACTATTTCCCTGACCACAGTATTGGTGGCCAACGCGGCGACGTATCCCTCCATGGGCGCGGGAAGGGGAGTGACAATCCAGTCCGCATCGGGGCCAATCCTGCCCGATGTCTGAATGCGCGCCGACCGGTCCGGACCGGAGACGACGGCCAATTCGCCGGGGTGCGGCTTCAGCCCGACTCCGATTCCTTTCAGGTACGCCTCCTTCTGCGTCCAGTACGTCAGAAAGGCCGCCTGTCGGTTTGCCGGCGGCAGCGAGAGCACATGCATCCGTTCGTCGGGCGAGAGCGCGAGATCGAGTAGCCCGTTCCAGTCCGGCGAATGTTCGATGCTCTCGATGTCGACCCCCACCCCCCCCCCCACCCCCCCCCCCACGCCAGGGCCGATTCCGATTGCCACCAGGCCGACGTCTGCCGCATGCGACATGTTGAACTGGATCTCGGGATGTAGTGGCGACGCAACGATCGGCTTGCCCCACTGTTGCGTTGTCACGACAACATCGTGGCCTGGAACACCGAGGTAGCTCCCCAGGATAGCGCGCAGCATCCCGTGACTCGCGATGAATCGTCGTTGGGCCTCGGCGCTTCGAAATGCGCAGGCTCGCGTCGTCTCATCGTGACTGAGCAGCGGCCCCCAACGCTCTGCTGCGGCAGCCGATAGCACCATTCGCCACACGTGCGCGCTGTCGCTCTGCAGCGTACACGCTGCCGTCGTACATGTCTCTGCGAGTGTCCATTCATTCCAACTGGACATGGAAATTGTCGACATCAACCTGGCCGAAGTTCTTGCCGTACCCAAGAGCATGACCCATGCACAGCATCCCCCAAACGATGGGAAGGACCAGCGAAATCCTCTAGTGCGATGGAGCATCTTCTCGGATGACAGTTGACGTTGAACGGAGCCTCAGGCCGGCGAACGCCTATCAGTCCCCCTGGGAGACGGAAGATGTCAGCCTGTTCCGCGATGCCGTGCGCGGCTTCATCGAGCAGACATTCGAGCCGCAACAGGATCGCTGGCGCCAGCAGCACCATCCCGATCCGTCAGACTGGCTGAATGCGGGCTGCCTTGGCTTGTTGCTTCCGGACTTGCCGCTGGGGATTGGCGGAGGAGGCACGTTCGCTCACGCGTGCGTCGTACAAGAGGAGTTAGCGCGCGCGGGCATCAACTTCGGCTCCGGCGTGCAGAACATCGTCGGCCACTACATCGCGGCATACGGGAGCGACGCCCAGCAGCAGAAGTGGCTGCCGCCCATGGCGCGCGGTGAGCTCGTGGGTGCAATCGCGATGACGGAGCCGGGCGCTGGATCTGATCTCTCGGGGATCAAGACCACGGCGCGGCGCGAAGGCGATTCGTACGTGATCAACGGCTCCAAGACGTTCATCACCAACGCGTGGCACTCGGGACTCGTGTGCCTGGCCGCGAAGACCAATCCGGCCGCGGTGGCAATGCGGGCCATCTCGCTCATCATGGTCGAGACAAAGGACTTGCCGGGGTATTCCGTTGGACGGCCGCTGGAGAAAGTCGGGATGCACGGGTTGGATAGCTGCGAGATCTTCTTTGACAACGTGCGCGTCCCCGCGGCCAATCTGCTCGGAACCGTTGAGGGCCGCGGCTTCACGCAGATGATGCGGCAACTGCCCTTCGAGCGGCTATCCATTGCCGTGGGAGCGGTTGCCATGGCCGAAGAGGCAGTCGCAACGACCGTCCGGTATGCCAAGGAACGGGCGTTGTTCGGCAACCCGATGTTCGACTTGCAGAACACGAGATTCAAGTTGGCGGAGTGCGCGACCAGCGCCCGGGTGGGCCGCGTATTCGTCGACGATTGCATTGTTCGGTTCATGAACGGCGATCTCGATGACGCGAGCGCGGCGATGGCCAAATACTGGCTTACCGACATGCAGTGCCGGGTCATCGACGAGTGCGTGCAATTGCACGGCGGCTATGGGTTCATGGCCGAGTATCCAATTGCCCGCATGTGGACCGACAGCCGCGTGCAGCGCATCTATGCCGGCGCCAATGAAGTCATGAAAGAGCTCATCGCCTGGTCGCTGTGATGGGCCGCTGACATCAGAGATCGTTGACGCGATTGTAGACAAATGATGGTTCGGGATTTGCGTTCGAATGGCTCAAGACACGTTGACGTGAGAGCGGCGATGGAGACGGAGCTGAATCCTCTGAGTGCTGAGTACCGTGCACCTCCTGCTACGTTGACCGAGGCGGACCGCCATCGGGTCATCGATGAGTGGAACGCGACGCTCGCGCCATTCCCCCATCGGTGCGCGCACGAGTTGTTCGAGGAGCAGGTGGCACGTGCGCCATTGGCGATCGCTGTCACATCCGGAAGTCAATCGCTGACGTATCGCGAGCTCAATGAGCGCGCCAATCAGGTCGCACACGACTTGCGCCGCCGCGGCGTCGGCCCTGACACACTGGTCGGCGTGTCGATGCACCGCTCGCCGCAGATGGTGATTGCGCTGCTGGGCATCTGGAAGGCCGGTGGGGCCTATGTGCCAATCGATCCAACGTACCCCGCGGAACGCTTGGCCTTCATGGTGGAAGATGCCGCCGTGCACCTCCTGCTGACCGACGCGAATGCCGAGTCGTTGTTTCCACAGGTGAAGCACAAGCTGATATGCTTGGATTCACATTGGGGCGCGATCGATCAGGAGAGTCGCGCAAACCTTTCTGCGGCGGCTACGCCCACCAACCTCGCGTACGTGATCTATACGTCCGGGTCGACGGGACGGCCCAAGGGCGCGTTGATTCAGCACGATGGGCTGGTCAACTATCTCTGGTGGGCGATTGGTGCCTATGGCGTTCGAGCCGGCGACGTCGTGCCGGTGCACTCCTCGATCTCATTCGACCTGACCATCACGAGTCTGTATCCCGCACTGCTCGCCGGGGGACGGGCGGAACTGCTGCCCGAAGATGTCGGCGCACAGAGTCTGATCGCGGCCCTGCAGGACGGTCGGCAGAGAGGGCTCGTCAAGATTACGCCCGCGCACCTGGAGCTGCTCACGCAACGGATTGGAGCGCGTGCCGCACCAGGGATGACGCGCGCTTTCATCATTGGCGGCGAGAATCTGACCGCCGAGAGTCTGCGCTTCTGGCGCGACGTGGCGCCGGCCACACGTCTGATCAACGAGTACGGACCGACCGAGACGGTCGTGGGATGCTGCGTGTACGAGGTACGGCCCGAGGATCCGCCCAACGGCTCCATACCTATTGGACGGCCGATCGCGAACACTGAGCTGTATGTGTTGGATGAATCGCTCCAGCCCGTGCCGATCGGTGAGATGGGCGAGCTCTATATCGGCGGTGCCGGCGTGGCCCGCGGGTATCTCAACCGTCCGGAGCTGACGCGCGAACGGTTTCTGCCCGATTCGTTTTCCGGACGCGTGGGTGCACGTCTCTACAAGACGGGGGACCTGGCGCGATACCGCCCGAACGGCATACTCGAATACCTGGGTCGCGCCGACAATCAGGTCAAGATCCATGGGTATCGGATCGAGCTTGGTGAGATCGAAACGACGCTGGCCGGCCAGCCAGGCATACGCGGGGCAACGGTGCTCGTTCACGAGCAGCCGCCCGGCAACAAGCGTCTGGTCGCGTATGTCGTTCCGCTCGATGGAAGCGCGCCGTCAGCGGACGACATGCGTCGCTTCTTACGGGAACGACTGCCCGACTACATGGTGCCGTCCCATTTCATGTTCCTCTCTGCATTCCCGCTCACGCAGAACGGAAAGGTGGACCGCGGGGCGTTGCCGGTTCCGAACTACAATGACGCATCGAGGACGCAGGAGTTCATTGCGCCGAGCAGCGAAACGGAGAAGCGACTGGCAACGATCTGGGGCGCGCTCCTGAAGCTCGATCACGTCGGGGTGCATGACGACTTCTTCGACCTGGGCGCTTCGTCGCTCATGGTGGTCGCGGCCGTCGCCCAGATCGAGGCCCAGTTCGGCGTCGCGCTCGAGTTGCAAACCGTATTCGAGAATTCCACGACCGCACTGCTGGCTGCAGCTCTCGAGAAAGCGAACCCCGCACGCCAGGGCAACCGGTCGGCGACGGCGAACGGCACCGCCGCCGCGCGCACCGTGCCTATCCGCACTACGCGGGCTACTCCACGGTCCTCGACCACGGAGTCGCACGTCAACGTGATTCGTTTTGGTTTGCCGGATCGGGAAATGGTCGGCTTGTACCACGTGCCGGCTGGCGGGCAGTACGGGTCGGCATGCTGCATCCTCTGCAATCCGTTTGGCCAGGAAGCCGTGCGCTCGCATCGTGTGTTCAGGATTCTTGCCGAGCGCCTGGCGGCCAGCGGATTTCACGTGCTGCGATTCGACTACTTCGGAACTGGTGATTCCGCTGGTGACGATGCGTTGGGTGATATCGACGGATGGACGTCGGATATCCTGCAGGCGCACCAGGAGCTGCTGCGCCGCAGCGGCGCACGGCGCAGCGTGTGGCTGGGATTGAAGCTCGGGGGGACGTTAGCCGCCTTGGCGTCGGCGCGGGCGAATCGTGCGCCGGACCGGCTGGTCCTCTGGGAGCCGATCACTGACGGGGCTGCGTATCTCGACGAATTAGCGAACGCTCATGTCGCCTCCCGGAAGGCGCAATACGGAAGGCGCTGGGAGATGCAGGGCCAGTTGTCCGCACGTGCAATCGAGGAGGCCAGGACTGAATCGCTCGGACATCCATTGACTCCGTTGCTCAGAGAACAACTTGGCAAGCTGGCGGCGGGGTCCTTTGAGAAATGCGGAGCAGCGGTCAGCCTCTTCACGGGACGCGCCGACGGTGAGACGGCAAAGTTGGGACAGGACTTGGAGCGAGCTGGGATCGACGTATCGCTGCGAACGACGGCATCCGACATCAACTGGCTCGTCAATGACATGCTGGCGGATTCCACGGTCCCGACGGATGACATTCGCAGCATGCTCGAGGAGATCAAGGGGGAGCTATGAAAGAGCATTCCCTGGCCTTTGGTCCGAACGAGGGCCTCGTCGGAACTATCGCGTTGCCAGACAGCGGGCTGGCAGAGACTGGGTTCGTCCTGTTGAACGCCGGCATCATCCACCGCGTTGGTCCCCATCGCATCAACGTGCGAGTGGCCCGCTATCTCGCGGCGCGCGGGATCGCGTCGATCCGCATCGACCTCGCTGGTCACGGGGACAGTGCCAGGCTCACAGGTGAGAACACGTTCGAGGCGCAGGCCATGGCCGATATCCGCGCCGCAATGGACGCCCTCGGGGCCGCGGCAGGGATCAGTCGGTTCGCGATCTTTGGGATCTGTTCCGGCGCCTACCATGGATACGCTACAGCGCTCAGCGACGAGCGTGTGGCCGGCTTGCTGATGTTCGATGCGTACCGTTTCCCAACTCTCAAAACGCATCTGATCTATTACGCCCGGGCGCTCGGCGAGCCGCAGCTGGCGTCCCGGGTTGTGAATTTCCTGAAACGGGGCGTTGGAGCAGGTCGTTCCTGGGTTCGTTCGTCCGCCGTCGGCGCTCCCTCGGCGCAAGCGGTGCCGCGGCTTGGGGTCGTCAATTTCATTCCCACCCGGGCGGAGTTTGCGGCGGGTCTCAGCCGGCTACTGGACCGAGGCGTTCACATCCGCTTGCTCTACTCGGGCGATGCGTTGGTCGAATACAATTACGCTGATCAATTCCGCGACACGATGGCGCCGTTCGGGATCGGCGACCGCATTCGCGCGGAGTTCCTGCCAGACGTCGACCATCAGTTTTCTGTGATGGCGGATCAACTGGACGTCATGCGGCGGATTGCGGACTGGGCCGAGGAACTGCACTCCGTTGCTCATCCGGTGGTCGTCGCAGAGCCGGTGAGCTGGGCGGAAGGAACAGTGTTACCGGAACGGGCGGTCGGGTAGGGAGACACGGGAGGGGCGAAGCCGGTCATCCCGAGCGACGGCCTGTCATCCCGAGCGGAGCGAAGGATCTCTTGCCGAGGCCTGTCATCCTGAGCGACGGCCTGTCATCCTGAGCGGAGCGAAGGATCTCTGTGGCCGACAGAACAGCTTTTTAACGCAGAGGTCGCAGAGAACTGCAGGAGAACTGCAGAGGACCGTGAAGGATGGTTTCGCCCAGGTCGGGATCATCGATGATATAAGCGGAATGATTGTGGACTCGGCAATCACGGTTCATTCCACCAATACGCGCTTCTCTCTTCCGTACGCTTCCCGTTCTCTTTGCAGTTCCCTTTTCCAGTGCTCTATTTGCAGTTCCCTTTTGCAGTTCTCTTTTGCAGTCCTCTGCAGTTCTCCTGCAGTTCTCTGCGACCTCTGCGTTAACAGCTGTTCTACCGCTCTGCGTTAAAGGGAGTAGCCGGACACGTGTCACCCTGTCTCTTGCCACGTCCAATCGCGAATCTCCGGCGGGTCCTCGAGGTACTCCCTCGTGTACTCCACTGCCTCCCGGATCTTACGCTCGCACTCGGCCATGCGCTCGGGCGTCCTGGGATCATCCGGCCATGCGTACTTCAGGGCGATAGATGCCAGATGAAAGCGGCTGATGCCATTCAGGACTACCATATCGAACGGCGTCGTCGTCGTGCCTTGCTCCTTGAAGCCGCGCACGTGGAATCGCGACGGGGCGGGGCGGCCGTGGATGATCTGGTGCACAGCGTTTTGATATCCGTGAAAGGCGAAGATCACCGGGCGGTCACGCGTGAACAATTCCACGAACCGCTCGCGGCTCATGCCATGCGGATGCACGTCGGGGTGAAAGAGAGTCATGAGATCGATGACGTTCACCACGCGCACCCGCAACTCGGGCGCCAGGCGGCGTAGCCACCATGCGGCGGCGACAGTCTCCAGGGTCGGCGTGTCTCCGGCGCAGGCGAGGATGACGTCGGGGTCCGCCCCATCTGATCCGGGTGTGCCGGCCCACGTCCAGGTCGCCGCACCCTGTCGTGCCCCCGCAATGGCGTCTTCCATCGACAGCCACTGTAACTGGGGCTGCTTGTCGATGACGATCAGGTTGACGTAGCTGCGCGAGCGGAAGCAGTGGTCGGCCACCGTGAGTAGTGAGTTCGCATCCGGTGGCAGGTAGATGCGCGCGACGGTGCCGCGCTTCGACAACATGACGTCGATGAGGCCCGGTCCTTGATGGCTGAACCCATTATGGTCGTTTCGCCAACAGGTGGACGTCAGCAGGATGTTGAGCGATGCGACGGGCGCGCGCCAGGACAGACACAACGACTCCTCCAACCATTTGGCGTGCTGCACGGTCATCGACGCCGACACCATCGCGAACGCCTCGTACGTGACGTACAACCCATGCCGGCCCGTGAGCAGATATCCCTCGAGCCATCCCTCGCAGAGGTGTTCGCTCAACACCTCCATCACGCGTCCGTCCGGGGCCAGGTGGTCGTCTATTCCCAGGTGCGGCCCGACGAAGCAACGATTCTCGACGTCGAAGACGTTCGCCAGCCGGTTGGAGTTCGTCTCGTCGGGACAGAAGATTCTGAAATTCGATGCCTCGCGATTCCGAACGAAGATGTCGCGCGTCATCTGTCCGAGCCGCCTGGTGGACTCGGCGCGCATCGTGGCGGGCGCGCCGACCTCGAGCGCATAGTCGCGGAAATCAGGAAGCGCGAGCGGCTGGAGGATGCGGCCGCCGTTTGCGTGCGGCGTGGCGCCCATGCGCCTGTCGCCGGTGGGGGCAAGCGCCTGGAGCTCTGGCCTCAGCGCACCACGGTCGTCGAAGAGATGCTCCGGCTCGTAGCTGCGCATCCATTCTTCCAGCATGCGCAACTCGGCCGGGTCTGTTTTCGGATTGGTCAGCGGCACCTGATGCGCGCGAAACGTACCTTCCACCGGCAGGCCGTGGACGACGGCCGGACCCGTCCACCCTTTCGGTGTTCGCAGGACGAGCATCGGCCAGCGTGGACGCGCCGTGACGTGAGCCGCGCCGCGCTGCCGCGCGTCGCGCTGAATGGTCCGGATGCGCTCGTAGCACTGGTCGAGGGCGGTGGAGAGTTGGCGATGCACCGCAGCCGGTTCGTCGCCCTCGACGAACAGCACGTCGTAGCCATGACCCTGCAACAGCGCGCGCAGGTCGGCGTCATTGGTTCGCGCGAGCACGGTGGGGCCGCTGATCTTGTACCCGTTGAGATGCAAGACCGGCAACACCGCTCCGTCGCGGGCCGGGTTGAGGAAACTCGTAAGCTTCCATGAACCCTCGAGCGGTCCGGTCTCCGCTTCGCCGTCGCCGACGACGGCGAGCGCGATCAGATCCGGGTTGTCGAACACCGCCCCCGCTGCGTGTGACAGCACGTACCCCAGTTCGCCCCCTTCATGGATTGAGCCCGGCGTCGTCACGCTGACATGACTGGGAATGCCGCCCGGGGTAGAGAACTGTCGGAAGAGCCGCCGCAGGCCCGCGACATCGCGCGTGATCTCCGGCAGCACCTCCGAGTACGACCCTTCGAGGTACACATTCGCGACGAGCGCCGGGCCGCCGTGGCCGGGACCGGCGAGATATAGAAACTTGGCATCGCGCTCCTTGATGAGTCGGTTGACGTGCACGTACAGCAGGTTGAGACCCGGCGACGTGCCCCAATGGCCCAGGAGTCGGGGCTTGATGTGTTCGGCACGCAAGGGCTCGCGGAGCAGCGGGTTGTCCTGCAGAAAAATCTGCCCGATGGTCAGATAGTTGGCCGCTTGCCAATATCGGTGCATCCGGGCGAGCTGCTCGTCCGTGATGCTCCCCGGCCGATCCTGCATGAGCGTTCCGCGAGACGCGGCGGCTGCGGCGGTGGGTTCGAGTTCGGTCGCAGGCACCGCACTCGACAGCGTCTTGTCGAATGCGTAGGGGGTGTCAGGCACGTGAGACTCCGGCGGGAGAATGGTCGCAGCACCGCACGCTACGCGCCACGACTCGTGATGTTGTCGGCACATCCGTTGCTGCGAGACGGCGCGGCGGTCGCATCGATCGCCGCGACTACACCACAGGGGGATACAGCAATGGCGCGTGAGACGCAGCAGGGCCAGGGGCGGCAAACGGGAACGCAGCAGCAGACCGGCAGCACGCAACAAACATCTTCCACTACCGACGTGCACGGAACGGAGAGCGGCCGGAGTGATCAGGAGCGCTCCATCGCTACGGGTCGGGAACAGCGCCAACCCAAGCGTGGCGACCTGGCGCGTCGCTCGGAACAAGGCAATCTGCGGGAGAACATTGGCGGTGGCCTTACGGCTGAGCCATTTCGTGTTATGCAGCGGATGGCCCAGGACATGGATGAGCTCTTTGGGCACCTCGGGTTCGGCCGTCCGTGGACCGGGCTGAGCCTGAATCCGATGTTGACTGGCGGCCTCGGGCGCACCTTGCCTGCCGACCTCGTCACGTCAGCGGACCTTCGATTCCCGACGGTCGAGACATTTCAGAGTGGCGACAAGTTCGTGATCCGCGCCGATCTCCCCGGCGTCAAGAAGGATGACATCCAGGTAGAAGTTGAAAACGACATCCTGACCATCTGTGGAGAGCGTCAGGAGGAAAACGAACAGGACCGGGAAGGCTTCTACAGAACGGAGCGGACGTACGGCGAGTTCTACCGCGCCATTCCATTGCCGGAATCCGCGGACACTGAGCATGTCGACACATCGTTCAAGGACGGCGTGCTCGAGATCAAGGTGCCGGCGCCCAAGCAGGCTGAACACAATCGGCGTCGCATCGAGATCAGGTGAGTCATTCCATGCCGGCCCGGTGCTCTGGCACCGGGCCGGCATTCCCACTACGAACGCCCCCTAAATCATCCATGGTGCGCGGCGAGTGTTTGGATGCCATATTTGTGGTACGGGCATTGCTATTTGTTTACCCGTACTCCCCCGGATCCATCCTCGTAGCGCTTTCCACCCTCATTCTGTTGCTCACCGAGAAGCCTGCATCTGCCGCAACGAGCCTTCCAGGCGCGCAATACGTTCCTGATGTCCGTGAGCGTTACTTTCTTGGGTCTGACGGGCGCCAGTGGCGCGTACGGGAGACTCGCATGCCCGCCTACGAATGCCAGGGCAACAATTGTTTGATCTTTGATGGAACGGATATCGTCCGGCGCGTGTGTGATTACCAGCGCGAGTGGTTTGCGTTATCTGACAGTCAGCTCGACACGGTCTGCGCAGCTTCACGGCCGTCGCTCAAATAAAGCCGCGCCCTTTCGCAATGCCGTCTCGCAATAAGGAAGTATCCTTGCAGAAAGTCACTGACATCAGCGCCGATTGGACCGTCAACGACACGATCGCGCGGTTCCCGGATGCGATTGCGGTTCTCAATACCTTTGGAGTTGACACCTGTTGCGGCGGCGGTCTGAGCATTGCCCAGGCGGCGCAAGCCAACGGTCTAGACCTCGACGCCCTTCTACGAGCCGTACGCGAAGCGGTCACCGCGGCGTGAAGGTCTACGACGCGTCGGCCCTCGCACTCCAGGCAGTCTCATCCAATCCGCAGAAGCCGGCCACCGTTCTCGCCCACGATGCCACGGATGCGCGCGTCGTCATCTTCCGGATCGAGGCGGGACAGCGAGTGCCCGTGCACACCAGTCCCTCCACCGTGCTCCTCTTCGTCATTGAAGGCCACGGTTTGGTGGAGGGGGCAGACGGCGAACGCGCGGTCAAGCCGGGTGATATCATTGCCTACGACATGAATGAGCCACATGGCATGCGCGCAGCCGATGAACGCCTCGTAATCGCCGCCGTCATCGCGCCGCGTCCGGGCACTCGCTGACACACCGCACTTCCAACCACACATGTCCGCGTTGTATTTCCTGAACGTCACCGTGCACGTGCTCGCCGCCATGCTCTGGCTCGGCGGCATGTTCTTTCTCGGCGCCGTCGGGGCGCCGGTGCTCCGCTCCATTGAGCCGCCGCCGCTGCGCCAAGCGCTTTTTCAGCAACTGGGAGTCGCCTTTCGCCGCGCCGGTTGGTGGTCGATCGGCGTGCTCGTGGTCACGGGCATCATCAACCTTCACTACCGTGGTTTGCTGCATTGGCAAGGCGTGTTCGACTCGCCGGCATTCTGGAACACCGCGCTCGGCCATGCCCTCGGTGTGAAGCTCGCCGCAGTGGTCGTGATGGTGACCGTCAGCGCCGTGCACGATTTCATCGATGGGCCGCGTGCCGGACGCGCCGTGCCCGGGTCCGTGCAGGCGCTGGCGTTTCGTCGACGAGCGGCGCTGCTGGCACGAGCAAACGCGATCTTCGGGGTGATCCTCGTGGGTGCCGCGGTTCGTCTTGCGCGCGGTGGGTGATGGTTGACCGACAGCACGGTCAAGATCGCGCCCGTGTGTTCGTAGAACGCCTGACATTGTCATCACTACTTCGCCGACAGCACTCGAGTCCATTGCGACCGAGCTTGCGCGCGGGCTGCATGTCGCCGCCCGGTTAACCAGAGGTTTGATGTCCGACCCATCACTCACTGCGCTGCTCGCTCCGCGCTCCATCGCGGTCATTGGCGCGTCCCGTCGTCCGGCGACCATCGGACATCAGATGCTCACCAACCTCATCTCCCACGGATTCACTGGCGCGGTGTACCCGGTGAATCCAACGGCGCGCTGCATTGGGTCGGTGAAAGCATACCCCACTGTGGGCGACATCCCTGATCCGATTGACCTCGGCATCATCGTCGTGCCAAAGCAGCACGTGCTCGACGTGACGGAACAGTGCGTAGCGGCAGGCGTGAAGTCGTTGGTCGTCATCTCCGCTGGATTCAAGGAAGTGGGGGCCGCCGGCGCTGAGCTGGAACGCCAGCTCGTCGACCTCGTTCGTCATAGCGGCACCCGTATGGTGGGACCGAACTGCATGGGCGTGATCAATCGCGATCCCGCGGTCTCGATGAACGCAACGTTCGCCACCGCTACGCCCGCGTTCGGCCACGCGGCGTTCGTATCGCAGTCCGGCGCCCTGGGCGTGAGTGTGCTCGACTACGCTCGTGAGTACGGCATTGGCATTGCGCAGTTCGTTTCCATTGGCAACAAGGCCGACGTGAGTGGCAACGACCTGCTCGTGCAGTGGGAGCACGATCCGGCGGTGCGCGTCATTCTGATGTACGTGGAGAACTTCGGCAATCCGCGCCGGTTCCTCGAGACCGCCTCGCGGCTGACGAAAACGAAGCCGATCATCGTGGTGAAGTCGGGACGGTCGCGCGCCGGTGCCCGCGCGGCGTTGTCCCACACCGGCGCTCTCGCGGCGAGTGACACGGCGGTGGATGCGCTCCTGACCCAGGCCGGTGTCCTTCGCGCCGCCTCGATCGAGGAGCTGTTCGACATGGCAATGGGCTTCGGCGCGCGCGCGCTGCCGCGGGGGCGCCGGACGGCGGTACTCACCAATGCCGGCGGACCCGGAATTCTCGCTGCCGATGCGTTGGAGACCTGCGGGCTCGACGTGGTCGACCTGAGCCCCGAGACGGTGCGCGCCATTCGTCCGCTGCTGCCGGACGAAGCATCGATCCGCAATCCGCTCGACATGATCGCTTCGGCGACGCCGGCCGGCTACAAGGCCGCGCTCACCGCATTGCTCGCCGATCCCAACATCGATGCGGTGGTCCCGATTTTCGTGCCGCCGTTCGGCATCAAGCAGTCGGATGTCGCTGAAGCCATCGGCAGCGCGGCGGAAACGGCGCCTCACAAGCCCGTCCTTGCGGTGCTGATGGGTCGCGAAGGGCTACCCGAAGGTCGCGCCGAGCTGCACCAATCGGGCATTCCTGCGTACATCTTTCCGGAATCAGCGGCGCGTGCGCTGGCGGCGCTGAATCGTCACCGTGAGTGGGCCGACACGCCGACCGTCCGCGCCGAGCGTCTTGTCGTCGATCGCGATGCGGCTGACCGAATAGTCGCCACTGCCCTCGGCGAGGACCGGGATCGCCTCTCGGAAATCGAGGCGCTCGAGTTGCTCTCGGCGTACGGAATCCCGATCGCGCCGGCGCGCCTCGCGACGAGCGTCCTCGAGGCGCTGAGTGTGGCGCGCGATTTCGGGTACCCGCTCGTTCTCAAGATCGTGTCACCCGACGTGTTGCATAAGAGTGACGTCGGCGGAGTGCAGGTCGGCATTCGATCCGAAGCGGAGCTGCGCACGGCCTACGATCAATTACTCGGTAATGTGCGCCGCAGCGTGCCCGAAGCGCGCATCACCGGCGTGCTGGTGCAGCAGATGGTGGAAGGCGGACGAGAAACCATTGCCGGAACCACACACGACGCGAAGTTCGGATCTCTCGTCATGTTCGGTCTTGGCGGCATCTTCGTTGAAGCCATGCGCGATGTGATGTTCCGCGTCAGCCCCATTACGGCCGCGGATGCCAGCGCGATGCTCGATGGAATTCGCGGCGCGCGCAGACTCACCGGCATGCGCGGCGAGCCGCCGGTGGATCGCGACGCGCTCTCGGCCGTCCTCCGTCGTCTGTCTCAGCTCGCGGAAGATTTTCCCGACATTCGGGAGCTCGACGTCAATCCGCTCATGGCGTTTCCCTCCGGCTGCATGGCCGCCGACGCTCGCGTACTGCTGGCGCCGCGGCACGGGAGGCAATCGGGTGGAAAGACTTACGAGGGCACCGGGCTTGCCACCATGCCCACGGGCTCGCCCTTCGATATGGCCGGCGACACGACGACATAAAGGACCACGCCCGCGAAAGGTGCGCATATCTCGGCCAGCGTCTCACCGAAGTAGTCGGTCACGCGTCCGAGCAACGCATTGGCATCGACATCATCGCCGCAATGCACAGCCGGCAGCCAGATGCCGGTCTCGGGGCTTATCAACACCTCCGTGGGCTCGAGCCACACTGGATTCAGTGGCTCGGGGCGTGGGCCGGGCAGCATGCCCAGGTGTCGCATGACCCGGAAGGCGCCGGCAACGTTGAGTGCTACCATGTCTTCAGTCGGAACTCCCACACCACCGGCTTCCGTCGTGACCGCAGGCTTGCCGCGCGCTTGCGCCGTGTTCGAGCAGAAGAGCGTCGCGGCAGGGTCGCGTGGGCGTCCCCGGTCGATCACGATGTGGTCGATTCCGAAGGCCACCGCGAGATCGCGGGTCCGCGCGTCCACGACGTCGTCCACGCCGAGGTTATTCCAATACGAATATGCCCGCAGCGATTCGTTTCCGTCGCCCGAATGCATGTCGATGAGACAATCGCATTGGTCGATGACTTCTGTGGTGATGGCGTACGCGATGCGTTCCGAGGTGGTTCCATCGGCACGCCCGGGAAAGACGCGATTCAGGTTCTTCCAATCCCACGGTCCACGGTAGATGGTACGGTGGGTGAACGACGGTACGTTCGCGATGTGCACGAGAATGACCGTTCCGCTGAGATCGGCGGGGTCCAACTCCTTGCGCACGCGTTGCAGCGCCAGGATGGGAGACGGCTCGGACCCGTGAATTCCCGCGGTGAGGGCGAGCACCGGGCCCGGTCGCGCGCCCGTGACGACGGTCACGGGAATGCGCGTGCCTGGATCGGAACTATCCGGAACATCGAGGAAACCGGAGACCTTGCTATTATTCCTGGCCGTGGCGGTGCCGACGACCAGCGAGCGTGAGGAGGAACTCATGCGAGCATCCTCGTCCATTCTGGTTCGCGGCACAAGGGCCGGATACTGGATGCGGCGCACACGTCCGACTGGACTCCAGCCGCGAGACAGCATATCATCGGGTTGTCCCGTTCACTCGAGTGTAATGATGCGACGCATGATGATGTGCTCAATCCTCGCAGCGACGGCCTGCGCAAGTTCGAATCCGCCGGCCGCGAGCGGCCCTGCGCCGGTTGAAACCGTGCGACTTGTCGACGGCGGCGGCATGCTGACGATGACGACCACACCGAGCGGCGGAAGTATGGACGCGGCGGTTCCAATGGCACTCGACCAGGTATGGCGCCGTTTGCCGGTCGTGTTCGATTCGCTGGGTATTCCCATTGGTATGGTTGATCCAACGGCCCATACGATCGGCAACCCGAGCTACAGGCTGCGCCGCCGCGTCGGCACGGTGGCGCTCTCGAAGTACATCAATTGCGGCAGCGCCCAGGGAATGTCGAGCGCCGATACCTACGAAATCAGTCTGTCTGTCGTCACGCAGGCGCGGTCGACGGGTGCGGCGTCCACGACCTTGTCGACCACGGTTGCCGCCTCGGGACACCCCATCACCCAATCCGGAGACGATGTGCGGTGTACGTCAACCGGGACACTCGAGAGAAAGATTCTTGAAATGGTGACCGGACGGCCGTCGCATTGAGCGATGGACGACGTCGAATCCCCTGGTGCGCATGCCCTGATCAGTGTTCGACCGCCAGCGTTCTCTGCGCAGGCGGTCGAACACGAAGAGCTGCGAGCTCACGAAGCTACTCGCCCTCATCGCTATCGCTCGCCGAGGCCGACATCAACCTCGTGAGCGGCGGCTCACACTCCAGTATCAAGCCCGATTGATTCCGCGCTGGTCGCTGCCGCCGAGAGATCACGTTCGCGCCGGGCCGCACGCAGCAGGTTGACGGCCGTGTATGTCACGACCACCAACACGAGCCATTTCACCGCGGTGACATTGAGCGTCTTGACGATGAAGGCCGCGATGAGGACGGCCGGCAGTCCGGCGATCATCATGCCGATCATTGCCCGCGGCGCGTATCCGCCGGTGCGTACGAAACGGACGCCCGCCATGGGCATGAGGAACGCGCACGAGCCCATCATGATGGGGAAGGCGGCCGTCGGTGTCATGCCGAGCAGGCTGACGAGGATCATGCAGGGTGCATACAGACCGATGCCGATCGTCATGAACGCCCCGAGCATGAAATTGCCGACCACGCCAACGGCGAGTCGCGCGCCGGTGAGCTCTGACAGATTGCCGCCGGCGGGCGTGATGTTGAGTTGAGAGAGCAATAAGATCGTCGCGAATCCGAGCAGCGCGAGGCCCATACCGATCTGCACCCGGCGACGTGGCCAGGCCGACACCACGCCTGCGCCAAGCCAGGCTCCAAGGATTGCCGCAACGATCATGAGAATGAGCGTCGTGCCGTCCACCGGGACGATGGCCGTGTAGATGAACGCCTGCGCGATGGTGGGCAGGGCGTAGCCGACGTTCAGGGTGCCGGGAATGCGCTCGTCGGGAATCATGCGCCACTGCCGGAAGATCGACGTCGACGTGGCGAAAGAGCCGACGCCGAGCGTGTCGAAAAAGTTGGCAATGAAACTCGTCGCCCAGATCGGCGCCGGCGTGGCTATGCGTTCACCGCTCGCTGCCCGTGCGCGTAGCGCACGAATCATGACCACGATGAAGCCAAACGTGACGATACCGAGCGCGACGAACAGCGCTTCGCGCGCGGTTGTGGAGCCGGTGGGAGCGGGAAGCTGCATGATCGCTGAGGTCGAGGGCTGGGGAGGGGAACTGAACGCGGAGCGCAGCGGACGCACGACCGTAGAGAATGCTACGTGGGCTGCCTTGACGGTAGGGCATGAGGCCACTGTGAACAACTAAGGACATACGCGCGGCTTGCCCCGAAGCGTTCGCAAGGATAGTGTATCCAGCCGAACCTGCTACCACCCGTGGAGTAAGGATGACTCGTCGTGTATCGGCCGATGCGCCCCCATCGGATCCATTCGTGCCCGGTGCGACTGCGTCGCGGCCGGGCATTGTTCCAATTCAGCGCCAGACCATCGCGAGCATGGCTGTGGAGGCGCTACGCGAGCTCCTGCGCGAACAGCGTGGTGCGTCACCGGCCAGACTGGCCGTGGCCAAGCCGTGACCGCGCCCGCGAAGCTGCGCCATTTCATTGGCGGCGAGCAGCGGATGAGTGCGTCGGACGACTGGATCTCCGACGTCAATCCGTCGGACGCCGCCGACGTCGTGGGGCACGTGCCCGTCGGCACGACGGACGACGTCCGGGCCGCCGCCCAGTCCTCGGCGGCGGCGTTCCACGCGTGGCGCACGATGACCGGTCCCGCGCGTGCCGAGTTTCTGTACAAGTGGGCGGCGGTGATCGGCGAGCGGCACGACACGCTTGCGCAGATGGTGACGCGCGAAGTGGGAAAGCCAATCGGCGAAGCGCGCGGCGAGGTCGGCCGCTGCGTGACCATTCTCCGGTATTATGCCGGCGAAGCGGTGCGTGCGTCGGGCGAGGTCATTCCCGCGCAGACGGCGGGTGCGCTGCAATTCAGCGTACACCAACCGCTCGGACCAGTCGCGCTGATCACGCCCTGGAATTTTCCGCTCGCCATTCCCTTGTGGAAAGCAGCGCCGGCGTTAGCGTTTGGTAATACTGTCATTTTGAAACCCGCCGAATCGGCGTCGCACTGTGCCGTGCTGCTGGCCGAATGTGCCGCGGCCGCGGGATTGCCGAGCGGCGTGTTCAACGTGCTGCTCGGCTCGGGGGCGGTGATCGGGCCGACGCTGCTGTCGGCCGACGAGGTGCGTGCCGTGAGCTTTACCGGCTCTGGCCGTGTCGGTGCGACCGTGGCGGCGACCGCGGCCACTCGGAACATTCGCTATCAGACCGAGATGGGCGGAAAGAACGTCGCCATCGTCCTGGCCGACGCCGATCTGCGTCAGGCGGCGATCCTCACGGCGGGCGGCGCGATGCGCTACGCGGGACAGAAATGCACCGCGACGAGCCGCGTGGTCGTGGCGCGCGAAGTGGAAGACGCGTTCCTCGCCGAGTTGCGCGCGCAGGTGGCGGCACTGCCGATCGGGCCGGTCACCGACCCTGCGGCGGCGGTTGGGCCGGTGATCAGCGCCGAATCACGTCAATCCATTCGCGACGTGCTCGGCGCGATGGATGCGGAATGCATCTACACCGGCGACGTCCCGTCGACCGACGCATTCGCGCGCGGCTACTTTCTGCCCCCGACGATCGTTCGCGGAGCGGCAGCCGATTCCGCACTGGCGCAGCGCGAGCTGTTCGGTCCTGTACTCGTCTCTTTCACCGCCGATGATCTCGATCATGCCATCGCATTGGCGAACGACACCCCGTACGGGTTGAGCGCGTCGCTGTTCACGCGTGATCTGCGCAGCGCCCTGAGCTACATCGATCGCATCGAAGCCGGCATGGTTCGCGTGAACGGCGACACCACGGGTGTGGATCCGCATGCGCCGTTCGGCGGCATGAAACGCTCGAGCTCCGGCACGCGCGAGCAGGGGCCGGCGGCGCGCGAGTTCTACACCGAGATCAAGACCGTGCAGATCAACCCATGACGAGCGCCGTGCTTCCGGATTCCATTCGAGTCATCGATTCCCATACGGCAGGCGAACCGACGCGCGTGATCATCGCCGGGTGGCCAGCTGTGCACGCCGCGACCATGGAGGAACGGCGCGAGGAGTTGCGACAGTCGCACGATCATCTTCGCCGGGCCGTCGTCTGCGAGCCGCGCGGTCACGCGGCCATCGTCGGGGCGTTGCTCACGCCGCCGGTGTCCGACGGATCGCATTGCGGCATCGTGTTCTTCAATAACGAGACCTACCTTGGCATGTGCGGCCACGGACTGATCGGCGTGGTGCGCACCCTGGAGTACCTTGGGCAGCTCTCGCCGGGCATTGCACGCTTCGACACACCGGTGGGGACGGTATCGGCGGAGCTCCACGCTGACGGCGCGGTGACGATCGTGAACGTCGCGGCGAGAGCCCACGCGCTGGACGTGAGCGTCGACGTCCCAGGCGTCGGCCGCGTCACGGGGGACATTGCGTACGGCGGCAACTGGTTCTTCATCACGCACCTCGATCTGCCGCTCGACCTATCGAACGTCGATGAGCTGACGCGCGTCACTCAAGCCATTCAGGACGAACTCAACGAGCAGGGCGTCGCCGGGACCGCACCCGTCGATCACATCGAGATCTCCGGACCGCCCACGCGTCACGATGCCGATGCGCGCAACTTCGTGCTCTGTTCCGGCGGCGAGTATGATCGCTCGCCGTGCGGCACCGGCACGTCGGCGGTGATGGCGGCACTGCACGCGCGTGGACGGCTGCCGCTGGGCCAGGAGTGGCGGCAGGAGAGCATCACGGGAAGCATGTTCACCGGATGGCTCGCCAGCGGACCCGCCGGCGAGCTCATTCCGCACATTCGCGGCATGGCGTTCGTGACCGGTGAGGCGACGCTGCGTTTCGATGCCGCCGATCCATTCCGGTTGGGTATCGGAGACGCGTGAGCAGCGGCGACCGCCCCTCGGCGATCATCGTCGGCGCGGGGATCGTTGGTGCGGCGTGCGCCGCGGCGTTCGCGCGCGAGGAGTGGCGCGTCACGGTTATCGAACAAGCATTTCCGTCGGCCGGCACCACCTCCGTGGGCATGGGGCACGTCGTTGTCATGGACGATTCGCCCCCGCAGCTCGCGCTCACCGCGTATGCCGCTCGCCTCTGGAAAACTCTTGGTCCTGAGCTCGACGTGCGCTCGGAGATGGACCGGTGCGGCACGCTGTGGGTGGCTGAGGACGACGCACAGGTCGAGGCCCTCCGTACAAAGCGCATCGTCTACGCCGCCGCCCAAGTAACCACGGAGTTGCTCGACGCCCGGCAGCTCCGGGAAGCAGAGCCCGAGCTGCGCAACGATCTCGCCGGGGCGCTGCTCGTGCCCGGGGACGCCGTAGTCTATCCGCCCGGGGTGACGCTGCGGTTGCTCCACCTCGCGGCAACCTGCGGGGCTGTGGTGCGACACGACATCGAGGCGCTTGAAGCGCTCCCGCACGCCGTGCGGTGCGGCGGAGAAACGTTCCATGCCGATGTCATCGTGAATGCTGCCGGCGCGTCCGCGCCGCGACTGTTGTCGGCCCTGCCGATCGTCCCGCGCAAGGGCCACCTGGCGATCACCGACCGCTACCCGGCGTTCTGCCGCCACCAGATCGTAGAGCTCGGGTACCTCGCAAGTGCACACGTGATGACCACCGAATCCGTGGCGTTCAACGTGCAGCCGCGCTCCACTGGGCAGGTGCTGATCGGCTCGTCGCGCGAGCTCGTTGGCTGGGACAGTTCCTTCAATCACGACATCTTGCGCCGTATGCTGGCGCGCGCTTCCGCGTTCATGCCTCGCATTAGTGATCTCTCGATCATCCGATGCTGGACGGGATTTCGCCCGGCGGCGCCGGACAAGCTGCCGTTGATCGGCCGATGGGAACCGGTTCCAGGGTGGTGGGTTGCGGCGGGACACGAGGGACTGGGAATCACGACGTCGCTGGCCACCGCACGCCTGGTGGTGGACCAGGCGATCGGCCGACCGACGGCGATCGACGCGGCACCGTACGCGCCGATGAGGGTACTCGCATCGGCCCCCGCGGAAGCCCACCGATGACGATTACGTTGTGTGTCAACGGCACGACGCTGTCCAGCGAGGCCGGCGTGACGGTTGCCGCGGCGTTGCTCGACCACGGCATCACCACATTCCGTCAATCGCCATCGGGCGAGCCGCGATCCCCCCTGTGCGGAATGGGCGTGTGCCACGAATGCCGCGTTTCCGTTGACGGTCATCCGCATCAGCGTGCGTGCATGACCCAGGTGCGCGACGGCATGGAGATCGTGACCGGTGGGGGGGGCGGCACGTTATGACAGACGCGCCACGATCGTGCGACGTGCTCGTGGTAGGAGGCGGGCCGGCGGGAATGGCCGCGTCGGCGTGCGCCGCAGAGAGTGGCGCACGTGTCGTGATGGTCGATGAAGGATTGAGACCGGGGGGGGGCGGCCAAGTCTGGCGGTCTGGCCCGCATGCATCGGTTCCGCGGCGTGCGCGCGACTGGGCGCGACGTCTCGACCGGAGCGGCGCGGTGATGCTTGGTTCCACGGCGGTCGTCGACGCGTGGCAAGGCAGCGCCGGATGGTGCGTCCTTGCCGAGCATGAGGGAGCGGGAGTGGAGATCCAGGCGACATCGCTCATCATCGCGACCGGAGCGCGCGAGCGGTTTCTGCCCTTTCCGGGATGGACGCTGCCGAACGTATTTGGCATCGGCGGTGCGCAAGCGTTGCTGAAGAACGGCACCACCTTCCGCGGCAAACGCGTGGTGATCGCCGGTTCCGGACCGTTGCTGCTTCCCGTCGCCGCGTCGCTCGCTCGGTCTGGCGCACGTTTGGCGCTCGTCGCCGAACAGGCAGGGGCACAATCCGTTCGCCGGTTCGCTGCGTCGCTCTGGCGGAAGCCAGGGCTCATCGCCCAGGCGGTTGGACTGCGCTCCGCCTTCATCGGAACGCCCTATCGTGCGGGAACGTGGGTGACGTCCGCCGAGGGCGACGACTGCGTACGGAGCGTCACGGTAACGGATGGCTCGTCGACGCGCACCCTCGAGTGCGACGTGTTGTGCGCCGCCTTCGGGCTGGTGCCCACCTCCGAGCTCGCGCGCCTCCTCGGGTGCGCGTGCGAACAGGGCGCCGTTCAGGTCGATGCCCGACAGGAGACGAGCGTGCGGCACGTGTACTGCGCCGGTGAGCCGACGGGCATTGGCGGTGTCGATCTGTCGATTGTCGAAGGTGAGATCGCCGGACTCGCGGCGGCCGGCCGTCCGCCAACCGAGGCGCTCGTGTCGCGCCGCACCGCGCTGCAGCGCTATGCCGCGCGACTGCGTGACACGTTCGCGCTTCGACCCGAGCTGTTCTCTCTGGCGCGTCCCGATACGATCGTCTGTCGCTGCGAAGACGTGCGGCTACGCGATCTCGAGCCCGGCTGGAGCGCCCGCCAAACGAAGTTGTATACGCGCGCCGGAATGGGCGCGTGTCAGGGCCGCATCTGCGGCGGCGCATTAGAATCCATCATGGGGCGCCGGGCAGATACGGTACGTCCGCCCATTCAGCCGGCGCGTCTCGCCACCTTTCTCGTTCAAACGGCGGCACCTGCCGCGCACCATGGAGCACGCGATGATGCAGCAGACTGACTGGCACGGCGTCTTTCCGGCCATCACCACGCCCTTTCTCGATGATCTTTCCATCGATCACGCCCGCCTGTCGACGCACGTTCGCTGGTTGATCGAACATGAATGCCGCGGCATCGTGGCTCTCGGCTCACTTGGTGAAGCGGCGACGCTCTCTTTCGACGACAAGATCAGCATTCTCCAGAGCTGCCGGAAGGCGCTCGGCGCACGCGTCCCACTCATTGCCGGTATCGCCGGCCTGAGCACGGTGGAGTGCGTGGCACTGGCGAAGCGCGCGGAAGCGGTGGGGTGTGACGCACTGATGGTGTTGCCGCCCTATGTGTATCGCGGCGATTGGCGCGAGAGCAAGGCGCACTTCGATGCCGTGATTGGCGCCACCCGTCTGTCGTGCATGCTGTACAACAATCCCATTGCGTACGGCACGGATGTGTCAGCGGCGCAGATGGGCGAGCTGGCGCGGCATGAGAACTTGCATGCGGTGAAAGAATCGAGCGGCGACGTCCGGCGTGTGACTGCCATTCGCGAGCAGAACGGGGACCGCCTCGTCATCTTTGCAGGTATGGACGACGCGATTCTCGAGTCCATCCCAATGGGCGCGAGTGGGTGGGTGGCCGGCTTGGTCAACGCGCTGCCGGCTGAATCGGTGCGCGTGTTCGAGGCGGCACGCGCCGGGCGTTCGGACGAAGCACGTGCTCTGTACGAGTGGTTTCTGCCACTGCTCCGGCTGGACACCGTGCCAAAGTTCGTACAGCTCATCAAGCTCGTGCAGGCAGAGCTGGGACAGGGGAACGCTGTGGTGCGGCCGCCGCGACTCGAATTGGTGGGCGAGGAGCTGGAAACTGTGCGCGCATTGATTCGCGAGCGGCTGTCCTGCCGACCGTCAGTCGCCGGATCGGTTCAGTGGCCGGGGCAGGCCGTGGTCGCGCAGGCGTGACGCGCGCGGCGACGGCATATGACCACATCTATGCTGTCGTTCGACAGATTCCGCGAGGTCGCGTCACCACGTACGGAACGGTGGCGCGATTGGCTGATCTCGCTGGACAGGCACGACTCGTCGGCTACGCGCTGAACGCCTTACGCGACGGATCGGCGGTGCCGTGGCATCGTGTCGTCAATGCTCGAGGCAAGCTGAGTCTTGAGCACGCTGCGCCGGCTACAGGCATTACCCAGCGCATGCGCCTGCAAAGCGAGGGTGTGATCGTGGATGCGGCGGGCCGCGTTTCTCTGGCATGCTACGGCTGGCGCGTTGGCGAAACGTTGCCGCTCTGCCTTCCCGCCAGGACACCTTCGCGTCCGCAAATGCGGACGACGCATACTGGGAGAACGCGGAGCAGAGACCCGTAAACGCAATGCCGGCAACGTGTTGATCCTGAAGGGTGCGCTGGTCCCGTCCATGCCTTCATCTGGTATGTGACGCACCGTCGTTCACCTTCAGCTCCTCAGATCATGCGCAGGCTCAATCAACGTCTCGTCGGCATCGCTACTCTCGCGATGTCCTTCACCGCCGCCGCCGCCCTTGCTCAGGCGCCAAATTCCGGCACCGTGCTGCACGTGACGCCGTATGTCGGCTACATGGTGTTCGGCAATTATCTCACGGGCCCTGTTGGCACCACGATCAGCAATGCGTCCGCGCCGATATATGGAACGCAAGTCGGATTGTCGCTCGCGCCGAACGTCTCGCTCATCGGAAATGTCGGCTATACATCGTCCGACCTGACCGTGGGCATTCCGTTCCTTGGCGGTGTTTCCGTGGGACATAGCGACATGCTCATCTACGACGCGGGGCTCGAGTACAATCTCGGAGCGTCCAAGGCGGGCACCACGGCGTTCTCACCCTTTGTGCAAGCGGGCGTCGGCGCAATTCGCTACACCATCACCGAGTCGGTCCTGCAAACGCAGGCAACCAATCTGGCCGGCAATCTCGGTCTTGGCGCGGACTTCTCGCTCAGTAAGGGCATGGCGCTGCGCGTTCTGGCCAAGGACTACATTGGCAAGTTCAATTTTCAGGACGCGACCGGGCTCGGCATTTCCGGACAAACGGCGCATAACATCGCCTTCAGCGCCGGACTTCGCCTGGACTTCTGATCGATCGAACCGAATCCCAGCACACGAGGACGCCGACTCATGGCGTCCTCGTGTCGCATTTCGGGGCTCGGCGTGTGTACTTTTCGCGTCACGTTTCATCCGACCCCGATGGCGACCAAGAAATCCAAATTGACCAAGAAGCGGCCGTCCGCTACGCGACGCACCGCCACAAAGCGCGTCACGGCGCGCAAACGCGCACGTCCCTCACCGCCGGGCCGCGTTGGACCGGTGAACGAGTGGGTGCAGTTGCGCCGATCTCCGATCCACGGCCTGGGCGCCTTCGCGAGTGCGGACATTCCCAAGGGCACGCGTGTGCTCGAGTACAAAGGTGAGAAGATCACCAACGCCGAATCGGATCGTCGCTACGACGACAAGTCCATGACGCGGCATCACACGTTCCTGTTCATTCTGAACAGCCGGACGTGCCTGGACGCGGCGTTCGACGGCAACGAGACGCGATTCATCAATCACTCATGTGACCCGAATTGCGAAGCGGTGATCGATCGCGGCCGCATCTGGATCGAAACCATCAAACGCATTCCACAAGGCACGGAGCTCGTCTACGACTACCAGTTCGAAGACGACCCCAAGTATACCGAAGAGGATCTTCGTTTCTACGCCTGCCGGTGCGGCGCGGCGAAATGCCGCGGGACCATCGTGAAGACGAAGAGGAAGCTCACGCGGTGAGTGCGCTGCGGGCGTTGCTGGCCGGCATCGTCGACTACGCGGGTCTGTTTCCTCCAGCGGGTCTCGACATGCCGGCTGCCGTTCGCCAGTACTCCCTCTGCCGCGCCGACGACGCGAGTTGGATGCTTGGCCGATTCGTCGTGCCAGTCGCACGGCTCGAAGAGTTCACGGAGGCGCTTGATGCGTCGCGCACAGCGTCGGATGTGGTGTGGCCGTTGACGGCGCTCGTCGGCCAAGATGTGCAGGGCGACATCGCGGCGGCGCGCGCCTTCAACGAAATGCAGCGCGATCGCGCGCGGATCGGCTCGCTCGAGGCCAAGCTCGAAACCGAGCATGCCATTGCCGCCGCGACCGGCATGTCGGGCGATTTGGCAATGTATGTCGAAATCGCACCGTGCCAGGCGCCGGCGCTCGTCCCGGCCATTGCGCGCGCGGGAATGCGCGCGAAGATTCGCACCGGTGGGGTCACCGCGGAGGCGTTCCCGTCGCCCGGCGAGGTTGTCCAATTCATTCGCGCGTGTACCACGGCGAACGTTGCGTTCAAAGCCACCGCCGGGCTCCATCATCCGCTACGGGGCGAGTATCCGCTGACGTACGAGGAGACCGCACCGCGCGGCGTGATGTTTGGTTTTATCACACTCTTCCTCGCTGCGGGGTTCATGGCGCACGGCATGAGCAACGACGACGCGCTGCAGTTACTCGATCTCCAGAATGATGACGATCTGCACTTCACATCGACGTCGATCTGCTGGGGCACACACGTGCTCACCGCGCCGCACCTGCGACGGATGCGCCAGCACCTTGCGACGTCGTTTGGTTCGTGTTCGTTCCGCGATCCGGTGAACGACCTGCGCCGGTTGTTGCTTCTCTCGTAATCATGCTCGACGCAACGCACGCACCTGATCTGCGCTCGTGGGTGGAGTCGGCCAATGATGGCGCGACGGATTTTCCCATTCAGAATCTGCCGTTCGGCGTTTTCAAGCGCGCTGGCGCCGGTGAATCCGCGAGCGTCGGGGTCGCGATCGGCGACCAGATCATGGATGTGGTCGCGTGCCGCAAGGAGGGACTGCTCGCAGGGGAAGCAGCGCTCGCTGCCGACCGATGTCGCGAGTCGAGCCTCAACAGCCTCATGGCATTGGGCGAGGCGAGCGTGCGTGCGCTGCGCCGCGAGCTCAGCGCTCTGCTGAGCGTTGCCTCTCCGCTGGCCAGCGATGCGTCGATTGCTCGACGCGTGCTCGTACCAATGCGAGACTCGGAGCTGTTACGGCCGGCACACATCGGCGACTATACCGATTTCTACGCGTCGATCCATCACGCCACGAACGTCGGCCGCATGTTTCGTCCAGACAATCCGCTGCTGCCGAACTACAAGTGGGTCCCGATCGGCTATCATGGACGCGCGTCATCCATTGTCGTGAGCGGCGCACACATCCGCCGTCCCTGCGGACAGACCCGGGAAGCCACTGAGGAATCTCCGACGTTCGGTCCAAGTAATCGGCTCGATTACGAAATGGAAGTTGGGGTGTTCGTAGGGACTGGCAACGCTCTCGGAACACCGATACCGATCGACGAGGCCGAGCAGCACATCTTTGGATTGTGTCTCGTGAACGACTGGTCGGCGCGCGATATACAGACGTGGGAGTACCAGCCCCTCGGCCCGTTCCTGGCCAAGAACTTCGCAACGACCATATCGCCGTGGGTCGTGACGCTCGATGCGCTGGCGCCATTTCGCACTGCCGCGTTCGAGCGTGCCGCCGGTGATCCGGCGCCGCTGCCGTATCTTGCATCAGCGCGTGATGCGCGCGAGGGAGGCTTTGCGGTCACGCTCGAGGTCTCCATCAGCTCCCAGCGCATGCGCGACGAACACATGTCACCGTTTACCGTCAGCCGTGGCAGCCTCACCGACATGTACTGGACTGCCGCGCAACTCGTCACGCATCATGCAAGCAACGGATGCAACCTGTGTCCGGGAGATCTGCTCGCGAGCGGTACAGTGTCCGGGGTCGCGCCGGAGTCGCGCGGTTGCCTGCTGGAGCGGACATGGCGCGGCACTGAGCCGCTCCAACTGCCAACGGGCGAAACGCGTGCGTTCCTTCAGGACGGCGACGAGGTGATCATGCGCGGCCACTGTGAAGGTGACGGACGGGTGCGCATCGGTTTCGGCGAGTGTCGCGGGCGCGTGGTCTTTGACGGGGCGGCGAAGATACACGCCGAGAACTGAGTCCAGCGCTCACATCGCCGGCCTCACCATCAGCGTCTGTCCCACCTTGATGGTGTTCGTTGGCAGGCGATTCCATGCCCGCAGCTTGTCCGGCGTCGTGTTCCATATTGTCGCAATGCTGCCGAGTGCGTCCCCGCGCCTGACGGTGTAGAACTTCGGCTGACGGCGAGCGGCCTCCACCGCACGGCGCTGTGCCTCGGCGCGCTCCAGGAATTGCCGCTGCAGTGCGCTCAGCGCCACCGCTTTGTCGCGACGCACGTCCATCGCCACAATCATGATCTCTGCTTGCGGCCACGCGCCTGATGGCACGCCGAGCTTGAGTCTTTCGTTCGGAGTCGCGATGACGATTGCCTTCGCAATGCCGAAAAAAGTTCGTCCGGCCGAGACGTGCACCAGGGTGTCGATGGGGAAGTCGCGTTCCTCGAACGTCGGCGGAAGATCCGGCGCAGCGAGGAGATTGCGCGGCGCGAGACCGAGGTAGAGCAACCTCTTGTTGGTGAGAACGAGCACGCCGCGCGTGGCGCGGAAATAATCGATCGCCGGACGCTTGAACACGGATACCATGCGGTAGACACGTTCGCCAGGCTGCAACGTGTTGAGCTGTAACTCGCGCTCGGCGATGGCGCGTGCGTCACGCGGATCGGTGCGTGCGATGTGCACGATCATCCGCGCGAAGATCGCCACCATGATGAGCACCGCACCGAGCAGGACATAGCGGCTGGCGGGGCGCATGCGCCGTTTGCGATTGGTGCGCGGCGGGCGTGGTCTCGGCGAACGCTCCTGCGGTCTGGTGATAGGGCTCGAGGGGATAGAACTTCCCATGTGGTGTCAGTGAGTGAGAATCGCGTTCGGAATCGCGCGGCTTCGTGCGCCCAGCGACGGACGCGGACAAGAAAGATGCCGCGCCGTCGGATGTGATATGTACGGCTGAGGTTGCGTGGATCGTCAGTGGGGTGTAGCCTGATTACACAAGGTCTTGTCCGCTAAACATTTGGATGAGATTGGGCGCGCGGATTGGAACAGTTTCCCGCTGTGCCCGGTACGACTATGGACGTGGGCGCCCTACGCTCGGGGTCGCTTTTACTGCACGTCTCGTCCGTCGCCACCAGGAGGCAGATCATTCCTCAGAAAAACTCCACTTGGTCGCAGGTCGCGCTCGCCATCGGTTGTGTGGCGGCGATTGTCGTATCGACAACCCTATCTCGGCCGTACTACGTGAGCCGCGCGCCGCTCGGCGAGCAGATCATTCAGCACGTGTACGTGGATTCTGCACGACTCCACGCTCCTTGGCTGCAAGGGTCCACCGAGCTCGCACTCAGGACACCTCAGTTCCTGCGCGATCGGGAACTCTTTGCCATGGATCTGTTGCGCACCGGGCACGTCGACAAGTTGCGCGCGCGGACGCTCGCCGACGTCGCGGTTCGAGAGGCGTATACGCGCCGAGTACCTCCGGCGCTCGTCCTCGGCGTGATGCTCACCGAGAATGATGAACTCCGGTCATCAGCGCGCTCGAGCGTCGGGGCCATTGGTCTGATGCAGGTGTCTCCGCAGCCGTGGAGCAGTGCCTTGGGGCACAAGTTCGGAACGAACATCCACACCGACTCCACCAATCTCAAGTACGGCATCTTCATTCTCGGCTGGGTGGCGGGAAACGCTCTCGACGTAGAAAGCCGCGACGGCGCCTGGCGGAACGCGCTGCTGCATTACAACGGCTGCGTGCACGGCCGCGAAACCAAGACCTGTCGTAGCTACCCCGACATCGTGCGTCGAGCGGTGCAGCGGTCGGCGCGCTCCACCTGCGGCGGCGCGAGTTTCGACCGCTGCGTCGTGCAGCCCATGTGGCTCTCGCGGAAGGACGCCGACGCGGACACCGTCACGTCAATGGATCGCTAGTACTGCTTTGTCGGCGATACCCGCGGACGACTGCCGCGCAGTCGGTGGATGATCGAGCGGGGGCTGGCGCAAGCGATCGGGACGACGGGTGACTGTGATCAGTTATCAGTGGTGAGTGGTGAGTATACGGGGCATGCGCACCAGGGTGTCTGGCTCGCAGGCCACTATCGCCGACCGGCGGGCCGACCACTACGGAGCAGCCAGCGACATCCAGCCAGTCAGCATCCGGAGCCCAATCCGCGCGCTGTACCGGCGGGCCGACCACTACGGAGCAGCCAGCGACATCCAGCCAGTCAGCATCCGGAGCCCAATCCGCGCTGCACCGGTCGCCGCTTTACCGGCGTGCGAGCCAGACGCCCTGATGCTGGTGACCTTCGCAGTTCTTGCGTAAGCGCTCCAATGACATTCTCGCGGGTTCGGGGACGCGGGCCTGACGTACTTCTCCACTAAGTCCTAACGCTGACACGCTCACAACATGTCGATCTTGGTCAATCGGTCACATTGGCCCTTGCGCTGACCCCTCGTTTTCGGAACTAATAATAGGACTACGCTCATCGCGGGACGAGCGGGCGGCGCCAAGCAATCGATCGGCGGCCCGAGGGGATGCGACCATGTCGAGAGGCAATCGATCGCTACCCACAGGGGATGCGACCGTGCCGAGAAGGAATCGGTCGGCGTGAAGAGGGGATGCACGCGTGTTCAGAGGGAATCGACGCCTGCTCACAGGGAATCCCTCGCGGTCGAGACCGAATTGACGCGTGTGCAGGTGGAATCCCTCGCGGTCGAGACCGAATTGACGCGTGTGCAGGTGGAAGTCCTCGCGGTCGAGACGGAATGAGCGCCGATCGAGCAGGGACTCCCGCGCATCCAGCTCGCACCAGCCGCTGTTCAGGGGGGAGTCGCTCCGGTCAAGAGGGAACACCCCGGCGTCGAGCCCGAATGCCGCTCGCGCCACACCGGACCGTCTCTCGTCAACACGCCTCTCCCGCGCGTCCACGCCCCTCTCCCGCGCGTCCACCCACAATCCTCGCTTCGTTCGCTGGGATGCCGTGACGTCCACCTGAGAGTGCGTCTCGGTCAGGTCGGAGTCTTTCCGGTTGAGGGGGAACCCACGCGCGTCGAGGGGTGACTCGCCGGTGGTGAGATGGCACGGCGCGCGGTCAAGCACGAACGGCTCGCGTGCAAGCACGAACTCCTCGCAGTCAACATCGGACTCGCGGCCGTCCAGGAGGCTTTCCGGCTCGTTCAGCTCGGATGCCCGCGTGCTCACCACCAACTGCGCGCCGTGCCGGAGGGATCGACGGGCGTCACGTGAGGAGTCGTCGCCGTCAACGTCAGACTCTCGGCCGTTGAGACCTCTCTCGCGCGATGCCACGAGGGACTCACCCGCATTGACGTGGAATAGACCCGTGTCGACGTGGAATAGATCCTGGTCAACCTGGAATGGGTCCGCGTCCACAGGCAATGGCTCGGCGTTCAGGACCCAGTCGCTCGCGTTCAGCAGGGATGGCTGACGTAACAGCAGGGATAGCTGACCCAGCCGATGGAATCGTCTCTTGTGCAGGCCCCACGCCCGATCGTGAAGCGCGCAGGCCATCGTGTCGAGGACGGACTCCCCGCGTGACCGGCAAGACCATCGCTTCTCACGCAGACACCGACCGGTCGGAACGAGGCACCGCCTCTTCCGAAGACGACTCTGTCGGTTCCGACGACCATTCCGTCATTCCCGACGACCATTCCGTCATTCCCGACGACCATTCCGTCATTCCCGACGACGTTTCCGTCGCGTCCGACGACCATTCCGTCGCGTCCGACGGCAATCGCGACACGTCTCACGCCGGTTGCTCGCTTCCTACTCCGGCGCGTCCGGCGCTCGCCGTGGTGCAGTTCTTTTTCAGCGTCCTCATGGCCACCTGAAGGCCATACGAAATACCGTGAAGGCAGTACCTTGGCGACGCTCTGCCGCAGCGCAGATTTTGTCGCGGCACGCCCCGTCTCGTTCGCCGCCCTGAACGGCTCGACGATGCTACGGAAGGCATCGCAGCCGCTGCGAAGATTCGGCTCAAGGCAGTCCCGGACTTGAGCTCGCTGACGAGGCCGCAGGCCAGTGTCGCGACGGAGCCGTTGCTCGCTTCGGCGGTCGCGATGGCCGAAGCGCCCGGCGGCACGAGGCTGTGCTGATTGACGGCGGCCTGCCGACCAATTTGATCATGCCGCTCGCCGCAGCAGCGGAGGCAGTGAAAGAATCACCAGGAGGCCATCGGCCATCAGCCATGGCCAGTCGATTGCGCCGATCGCTTAGTACTGCTCTGTCCGAGTTCAGCGCTGGCGGCGGTACCGGCGCGAACCGTTGAGACGTGGCCCTGCGCGCTACGCGAGATCAAGCGATCGGGACAGCGGGTAACTGTCTTCAGTCATCAGTAAAACGGTTGTCAGTCGTCAGTCGCGCGGCTACGCGACGGCTCCTCGCTCGGGCCGGCTGTCGCGGCCGCGCGTTTCATTGGGGGGGCGATGGTCGTGGGTCTGTTCGCCCGATCGAGGGCGGTAGTCATCCGCGGTCATCCGCGGCAATCGTCCGCGGTATCACTAACAAAGCAGTATTAGCGCGCGTACCGCGCGCGAATGCGGACCGTCCGTTCGAGATCGTCGCGCGTCTGCAGGATCTTTTGCCGCAAGTCCGGCGCGAGCGTTGGGCGCCGCGCGAGAAAATCGTCGATCTGCTTGAGCGCGTCGGACGACCGCTGCCCGCCAATGAATCCTCCCAGCCACGAGCCGAGGAAGAAGATGCGGCGATTCTTCTGAATCCAGGGCAGGCTATCGAGCGCGGGCACGAGATAGGGCAGCGTCAACGCGCTCTGGTCCGGCTCGTTGAAGGCACGCAGGCTCGCCGTGGCCCAGTCCTCGTTCAGCGTGGAATCTGTGAAGTAGCGGCCGAAGTACTCGCGCTTCACCGCTGCCGCCGGCCGCGCCGCGCCGGCGACGAAGGCGCTTCGACGTCCGCTCGTGGTCGTATCGTGCCGCTGTTCGGCGGCGAGCAGCGCGTCGGCATTCGACGCTCCGCGTTCGATGAGATGCGTGACGATGGACCACCGCGTCGGCTGCCGGAGCGGCATGCCGGCCACAGTGCTGCTGTCGAGCCACCCCGTGAGCCGGGCTGTCGCGGCCGGTGTGCGGGCCAGTCCGATATATGCGTCGAGCTGGCTCTTGCGAATACCATACGGATAGGCGGCGTTCGATGCGCCCGCGAGCAGCAAATTCTCAATCGATCCGATCAGTGCGGCTGATTGCTCGTTCGACAGATACGTTGACGTCGTGCGCGAGAGCCGCCCCACCATTCCGGAGGCGATCTGCTCGTCGTGTTCCGCCGGCAACTCGCGGGTGACGGCGGCAAGGAACTGTGTTGGTGAGAGGCGCGCGTCGCGCACCAGGTCCCACAAGGCGCCCCAGAGCATGGCGCGCAGAAACGGATCGCGGACCTCGCCAATGTGCGCCTGAAGCCATTGCGCGCTACGCGCATCGAGCATGACGAGACCGTATGCGTTGTCGTTCGCGTTCCCGAACACGAAGTCCGGCGCGGGGCGTCCAGCCGCGGCCGCGACGAACGTGGTCTCGGCGCGGACCTCGACGGGAATCGACGACGACCCTGCTCGCGACCACAGCACAACCTCGGTGCGCATCGGCCACACGCCGCGCCCCGACAGCCGCTGCGCGGGATGTTGAATCAACATCAGCCGCGCGATCTTGCCGTCGGCCACATCGAGCCGTTGCTCGAGCACCGGCATGCCGGGCCGGAGGATGTACTGCGTTCCCCAGTCGGCGAGCGAGCGATGTGATGCTCTGCCGATCGACGCGAGCAGATCCTGCCAGGTGGCGTTGCCGTACGGATGGGTGACGAGAAACTCGTGCAATCCCTCGCGGAAGGCGCTGTCGCCGACGAGATAGTTGAGTTGCTTGAGGATGCCCGGCGCCTTGTTGTAAACAATCGCGCCGTAATTGCTCTTTGCCTGGTCGAGGTTCGCGAGCCGCTGCCACACCGGCGTGGTGCCGAGGGTCTGGTCGACGTCGTAGGCGGCGGGCTTGTTCCGCAGGTAGAACGACATCCACGGATTCGGTAGCCCTTCGATATCCTGCATCTTCGCCGCCATATAGGTGGCGAAGCCTTCTTTCAGCCACAGGTCGTCGAACCACTTCATGGTGACGTAGTCGCCGAACCACTGGTGTGCCACTTCGTGGTAGATCGTGGCGCGCCGTCCGAGGCGTTGGTTGAGCGTCGGCGGCTCTCGAAAGATGAATGATTCCTCGTTGAACATCGTGACGCCCGGGTGCTCCATACCGCCAAAGGGAAAGGCGGGCGACAGCATGTACTGAAACTGCTGGTAGGGATACGTCACGCCGAAGTAGTGTTCGAGCGACGTGAGCGCCGACGCGACTTGCGCCTGGAGCGAATCGACTTCCACTTCCTTGGCGCGCGATTCACGCACCCAGAGGGACGTGTGACGGGGGCCGCCAGTGAATTCGTGCCAGGGTCCGGCGGCGAACGCAAAGAGATACGTCGGCAGCGGATCGCTTTCACGGAAGCGATAGGTGGCAGCGCCATTCGTCGTGTCCACGTGTTCCGTGACGCCGTTCGCCAACGCTCGCCACGTCACTGGCATGGTGAGCGTGAGCGTCATCCGCGCCTTGAGATCCGGTTGGTCGAAACACGGGAACAGCAGGTTGGCATCGGAGGGGACGAGTAGCGTATAGAGGTAGTCGGCGCCGTCCTTGTCGTCATGGAATTTGATGATGCTGGCGCCTGCTGGCGCGATCGGCGTCGTGAAGCGCGCCGTCAGTTCATTCGCGCCGGCGTGCACGGCGCCCGCGGGAATGCGCAGATGCGCGCCGTTGAACATGATCGCCGCGATGGCGCCGTTGACATGGACGTCAGTCAGAGAGGGCCCGCGAAAGTCGACGATCACGTCGGCGGCACGGCGTGCCGTAAAATGGATCGTGACCGCGCCGTGTGCCGTATCGCGTGCCTGCAGCGCGAGCTGCAGGTCATAGCGGATGTCGCTGAGCAACGCTGCACGGCTGGTGGCGAGCTGACGCGATACGCCGGGTCCCAACAGCGGGTCGATTGGAGCCGAGGCGGAGGCAAGCGCGGCGGTGCCGGCGAGGAGCGCGAGGACCGGAAAGCGAAGGGAGGAAAGCATGACCAAGGCTACGTCCCTCTATCAAAGTCCGGCAAGAGCGCCGGCCTACCTCAGTGGCGGTTCGACGTGCATCTTGCGTGACCCTTTGACCCCAGCCTCATCCTTGTGACCATATCCGCTCCTACTGCCGGCAGCCCCGCTCTGATCGTGGAGCTACTCCACGACGATGCCCAGCCGCCCACACGTGCCACGCCCGGTTCCGCCGGCTACGATCTGTGTGCGTATCTCAGCGGCCGGTCGGTGAAATGTACGGATGGCCAACGGACCTGGGACGCGGCTCCGGTCCTGGAAGGCGACGCCACGCGGTTCGTTCTCGAGCATGGCGTTCGCGCGCTGATTCCGCTCGGATTCAAGGCGCGCCTGCCGGAGGGGGTGGAGGCGCAGATCCGGCCGCGCAGCGGTACCAGCTTCAAGAAAGGACTCCAGATTCCCAACGCGCCCGGAACGATCGATTCGGACTATCCCGACGAGTGGATGGTCATCCTGGGGAATTCCACCGGACACGCCGTCCAGATCGTCCACGGCGAGCGCATCGCGCAGATGGTGCTCGCGCGCTATGAGGTGCTGCCAATCGAGTCGGGTAGGGTAGGGGTCACCACGACCCGCGTCGGCGGGTTCGGTAGTACAGGACACTGACGGCTGGGCGGCGGAAAACGGTGAGGGCGGCCGTGGCATCGCCACGACCGCCCTCTTCAGTTTCTTTTTACCGGAACTAGCAGGCTTCCGGTTGGCCAAGCTCAGGCGAGCAGGCTTAGCGACTTCCGGCGATCCTGCCGTTGCGAGTTCCGTTAGACAATGGATCACCTCCTGGGTTTCGGGTTCGACATGACTTCGGGTCGCGACCTTCGCGACGCACATTCTTACCCTACCTTTCGTGCACGGGTTCCGCAACCATTTTCAGGCGCGGCGCTCCCTCGGTCTGCCTCAGCCAGAACTTTTCGACGCACACTGGCGTAAGAACTACCATGGCCGCCACAGCCGTTCGTTCCGCCGTGCCCGTCCGCCGCGATTCGTATTTTGCCGCGAGCCGATCGCATCGCTATAGCATTCTGTTCGCGCTCCCGCTGCTCGTTGGATACGAGGCGCTGGCGTCACTCCTCGCCCGGCCTGGGCGCGGCGAGGTCCGCAATGGCGCCGACGTCATTCTGCGAAGCGCCTTCATCGCCGTCGCCGGCAACCATGGGTCCGCGATCTTCATGGCGGCGATCATCCTTCTCGCCGTTGGCTTGGTCGTGCGCGACATGCGCACCAGCCGCGCTGGCGTGCGGCCGTGGGTCTTTGCCGCCATGCTTGCGGAATCGGCGATTCTGGCCGGCGTGTTCGGAATCGTCGTTGGTGTCACCACGGCCAAGCTCCTCGGGTCGCTTCACGCGCTCAGCCTCGGCCCGGTGGAGCAGACGAGTTGGACGACTCGCCTCATGCTCTCTCTGGGGGCGGGACTGTACGAGGAGTTATTCTTCCGCGTGCTGCTCGTAACCGGGCTCGCGGCCGGAGCGCGCATCGTGCTGGGATTCGGCCGCCGCGGGGCAGGGGTCCTGGCGACCATCGTAGGTGCCTTCATCTTCTCGGCATTTCATTACATCGGGCCGTTCGGCGACCAGTTTCAGGTCCAGTCGTTCGTGTTCCGAATGCTGAGCGGCGTGGCGTTCAGCGCGTTGTATCTGACGCGTGGGTTTGGCATCACCGCTTGGACCCACGCGTTGTACGACGCGTTCTTGCTGCTGGGGTGATGGCGAGGGGCGCGGGATTCCCCCCTCACCCCAACGCCGCCGCGAACTCCTGTACCACCTGGCGGGCGGACTGCACAGAGTGGATGCCAGCCACGCTCTTGCCTGCCTGCCAGTATTCGTCGGCTCCGGTCGCGCTCAGGGCGTTCTTTTTGAGACGTCGCATGGACCGAAGCGCGTAGATGGATCGCATCCAGTACTTCATCTTCCGGTGCCGAAGCATGTACCGGGCGATCGGCCCGGCGCGGGTTCCCAGGCGGCGGATGTAGGCGTTGTTGATGACCGCTACAGGCACTCCAGAGAGACGCTCGGTGAGGACGATGTCCTCGGGGTCGGCATCTATGATCGCCTGCTTGTAATCGGCGTGGGCCTGGCATTCGGTGGTGGCGATGAACCTCGTGCCCATCTGAACACCGGCATATCCCAGGTCCATCATCCGGCGAAAGGTCGCCGGGTCGCCAACGCCGCCAGCGCAGATGATCGGCAGCCCGAGGGGTGCCAGGTCCTTGTAGAGTGCCTCAGGGGACATCCGTCCAGCGTGGCCGCCCGCAACGTTGTTCACGGCGATCAGGCCATGCACGCCACCATCGATTGCCTTTCGAGCCCACTTGGATTCGGTGACGTCATGGTAGACGATTCCGCCAACCTGGGCGGTCTTGTCGACCACCCATTTGGGGTTGCCGAGGGAGGTCACGAAGAACCGGACGCCCTCCTCGAGCGCGACGTCGACCCACCGTTCGAGTCGCTCGCGGTAGATCCTGGACGACTGCTCAATGAGAGCGTTCATGCCAAAAGGGCGGGAGGTGCGCTCCTTGATGAGACGCAGTCCTTCCCTGAAATCGTGGCCATAGACGTAGGTCATCGACACCGGCTGCACCACTCCAATCGCCCCGGCGTCGGACACGGCAGCCACGAGTTCCGGGTTGGTGCACGGGTACATCGCCCCGCAGATGATCGGAATTTCGATACCGACCTGGCGGGTGAAGACGGTTTCGTAGCTAGGCATTGGCGCGATCTGGGTGAATTCCGACCTTCTGTGACGCATGGGGCCCGTGTGGAGAATCATGTGATATCGTTCGTCACATCAGAATGCCTATGTTGTTGCACCAAACCATATTGTAGCGATATCACAATTGATACGATGGCGTGTTCAATGAGACTTTCATCTTCGGTCTTCGGCTCATCGAGGTCACCCCGCCACTCCCGACGTCTCGAGGACAGGACGTCATACTTCTTAACGCAGAGGACACAGAGAACAGCAAGAGAACAGCAAGAGAACTGCAAGAGAGAAGCGCGTAGAGGTGGAACGCGAGAGTCGATGCACCAGTCGGATGATCCCATCTCTTGATCCCATCTCTCAGCTGATCTCAGCTCTCAGCTTCGGGACCCAGCGTCACGAAGGCATCATCCAAGACATCCGGATAAGATTTGGTCGGTGTTCCTCTGCAGTTCTCTGTAGTTCTCCTGCAGTTCTCTGCGACCTCTGCGTTAAAAGCTGTTCTGTGGCCCCAGGGAACCCATCAATTCGCCCACTCATTTCACGGACCCACGAATAAGGAAGGGGGCGGCCTCGAGGCCCGCCCCCTTCCTTATTCATCGCGGAACTACTGTTACTGCGCCGGCGTGAGGCTCGTGCCGAACTTGCCGTTGATCAACGTGATCAAGTCGTTCGCGATCAGCAGGTGTGCTGCCCCAGTTGGGTGGACACCGTCCAGCGAGAAGTAGATCCCGAACGGCTGAGCGCTCGTCAGGTTCGGAAATGCCGGGACTGATCCGTTGGCCTTGAGGGACGCCAGGAGGGGGTTCGGATCATAGTAGCCGAATCCGATGCTGTCTGCCTTTGCCTTGATATAGGCATTATACCCGTTGATCAGCGCGGTCACGGTAGCCTGCTCGGTGATGTCGAGGATGCCGGCATCGCCCGGATCGGTGGCACCGCCCCCGAGTACCGGGAAACAGTAGATCGTGCCCGGCTGTGCCAACGGACGCGACTTGATTGCCGCCAACGCTTGGAAGTTGATTAGCGCGTTATCTCCAACCCCCGCCGTGCAGGTGTTCGGATCCAGCGTTACCGCCCGCCCAGCCACCGAAGCTGCTGCGGCTGCTATTGCAGGACTCCGGATCAGCGCCGCCTGGAACATCAACGGGGCGGCCGCCACCTGAACCACTCCGATCAGCACACCCTTGAGGCCCGGTGCGCCCGCGATCAGCTCGTTCATCATCTTGGCGTAGTTGGCCGTGAACGTCGCCACGGGCGTCGCCGTGGACGGGAATCCGTTGAGCGCCGGTGCCAGGATGTCGTTATTCCCCACCCACACCGTCGCGAACGTTGGCTGATTGTCGAGCGCCTTCCGGTCCATCGTTTCGCCGCCCAGGAACAACTGCATGAGCGCGTTGTTGTTCGGCGCAGTTGCCCCCGATGCGAACGGATCGGCCGTGGCGATGCCCGGTACAGCGACGTTGTTGATCGTCGCCGACACCGATGCCAGGTTGCGCGGAGCACCCCCGACGGGCCCGCAGGTGAGGGCGGTCGAGGCCGGCTGCCCAGAGAGCGTCACGCGCGTGCCGGCCAGAAAGTTGTTGACCGGCGGAGCGCACCCTGGCATGCTGAGCGATGGGTATGCGAACCGCGTCCCCATCTGGTGCGCCAGCAGCACCGGATAGGCCAGCTTCTGGGTGGAATCGTTGATGCCGCCCGATTGGTAACCGGCTGTAATGCTGTTTCCGAGTGCGACGTAGCTCTGGAAGATCGCGTTGTTTACGGGCGGGTTGACGACAGTCCCAGCCTCACCACATGCGACCATCACGGCGGCTGCGCCCGTCAGGAGGGCGCCGCGAAGCACTGCTTGCGTGCGAGACATCCGAGATTCTCCTGGGCGGTTAGAAGTTGGCCTTGAGTGTCAGCGAGAAAATATTCGCCGCCAGTGTGTATACGCCGGTATTCAATTGTGCCGCAGTCTGCGTGAGGCTCGTGCGCTCTACAATGCGGCCCCGGGCGCCCGGCGTGTACACGTGCGAATACGTCGCATCGAGCGTCCACGTGTGCATGATCGGAATGCCTGCGCCGAACGACGCGTAATTACGGTCCTGCTCGGGAAGGAGCGGCGTCACGGTTTCCGCCGGGGCAGCGCTGGACACACCGGCGAAGCCGGCGCGCAGCTTCCATCCGTCCGTGGGAATGGTGTACTCGACGCCCAGACGGATGGCTGATGAGTTGTTGTAGGCCTCGATCAGGTCTCTATTCGAGCTGCTGGCCGGACCGGCGAACCGCACCGGCAATGTGTTGAATCTGTTCCAGCCAACCCAAGCGTAGTCACCCTCGAGCAGCCAGTTCCGGTACCCTGAGTAGGCGACGCCCGCCTGAAACTGTGCCGGATGCGTGATCGTCGTCGACGCTTTCTGGGCGACCAGTGCGCCGCCAGCGGCAAACTGGCCCGCCACTAGCAGATCGACCGGTGTGCCCACCGTTAACGGCGGCTGTAGCGAGCCGCCGAGGACCAGATTCGTAGGAATCTGTTGGAAGGTGGCGTCGGCGTTGTCGTACTTGAACGTGATTGGCGACAGGTATCGTGCGCCGATGCTCCATTCAGGCGTCGGTTGGCCGACGATTGCGACCTGCGCGCCGTATCCCGTGGCGCTGCCTTTCAATGTGGCGCGGGCGAACTCGGTACCGGTCGCGATGCCGAGCTGGCCGAATGTCGTATTCGGCGCTGCAATCTGCGTCGACAGATCGATGCCCTGAATCAGCTCTACAGTTGAGTGGCCAACGATCGGCCCGCCGCCGATGGACCACTTCGGTGTGAGCTGCCACGCGATGTTCGGCTGTATATAGAAGGTCTTCAGTGAAGCCTTCATCGCCGAGAATCGGCCAGGGAAATCCGAGCCCCATTGGGACGTCAAGCCATAGGGGACGTAAAACCCCAGACCCCACGCGGCCCTGCTCGAGGGCGCATGATAGTTGACGAATACGTGCGGGACGTACGCCGTGGGAATTTCGGTATCCCAACTCCGCCCTGTCGTGTCCTGCAGGAAGTCGCCCTTGACGGCGATCGACGCGACGCCGGCGGTCACGTTCCAACCGGTGAGCCGCGTTGCGGCCGCCGAATTCCAATAAATGGTAGAGGCATCCTTACATGGGGACGCCGTCGTGGCGAATCCCCGGGCGATCGCGCAGGAGCCAATTTCGTTCAGCCCGAATGCCTGGGCCGATACACTGGCTGGTATGGCGAGAACCGCAGACGCGAGCAACACCCGTGTAGCACGGTGAAACTTCATCTTCCGTCCTCCTGGTGGTAGCGTGGACGATTTCGTTTGAATCGCCCGTCGCATGTGGCGGCCGAACGTGGAGCTTCGTGCCCACTCGGCGCTCCTGACTTCTCCGGTGCTGCCCTCCCCGCCCCCCCCACGGCGCAGGGTGGCGTAATATAGGTCGAACGGGCTCACCTGTCGTCGGTAAATAGTCCTAATCGTTGGCATATATTTAGCTCGAGGCTCCATCGATTCCCCTCACAATCGGAGCCTTCGATGACCATTCACGCGGCCGACGACGTTACGATCGCTGCCGCGCCGACCCGTGAGTCGGCGCGTGTCCTCACGTCTGACGCCATTGAATTCGTGGCGCGGCTGCAGCGCGAATTCGGCCCGAGGCGCGAAGCAAACCTTGCGCGCCGTGCCGAGAGACGCGTGCGAATCCGTGGCGGCGAACGATTGGATTTTCTAGCCGATACGGCCGTAGTGCGCGAAGGCGGGTGGCGCGTTGCGCCAGCGCCACCCGATCTCAATGACCGACGCGTCGAGATCACCGGGCCCGTCGACCGCAAGATGATGATCAACGCCCTCAATTCCGGTGCGAAGGTCTTCATGGCAGACCTGGAGGACGCGTTGTCGCCGACCTGGGAGAACGTCGTCGACGGTCAGTCAAACCTCATGGACGCCGTACGACGGGAACTGTCGCTCGACTCGCCGGAAGGCAAGTCGTATCGGCTGAACCAGGAGATTGCGACACTCGTCGTCCGTCCGCGCGGCTGGCATCTCACGGAATCGCACCTGATCGTCGACGGGGCTCCGGTGTCGGCCAGCCTGTTCGACTTCGGCCTCTATTTCTTCCACAATGCGCGTGAGCTGCTTGCCCGCGGTACCGGCCCGTATTTCTATCTGCCGAAGATGGAGAGCCACCTCGAAGCGCGGCTCTGGAACGATGTGTTCAACTTCGCGCAAGATTCGCTGGGTCTCCCGCGCGGCAGCGTGCGCGCCACGGTCCTGATCGAGACGATCCTTGCTGCCTTCGAGATGGATGAGATCCTGTACGAGTTGCGCGAGCACTCCGCGGGCCTGAACGCCGGCCGCTGGGATTATCTCTTCAGCGTCATCAAGACCTTCCGGCATCGCGCCGACTGCGTGCTGCCCGATCGCGCGCAGCTCACGATGACGGTGCCCTTCATGCGCAGCTATACGCAATTGCTCGTCAAGACCTGTCACCGGCGCGGCGCGCATGCCATTGGCGGCATGGCGGCATTCATTCCAAGCCGGAAGGACCCCGACGTCACCGAGCGTGCGCTGGCGAAGGTACGCGAGGACAAAGAGCGCGAGTCAGGTGATGGCTTCGATGGCACCTGGGTCGCTCACCCCGACCTCGTTCCCGTGGCGCGCGAGGTGTTCGACCGCGTCCTCGGCAGCAAGCCGCATCAGAAGGAGCGCCTGCGCGATGATGTGAAAGTGGACGCGTCGCAGCTGACCGACTTTGCCATCGCGAACGGTGCCGTGACGCTCACCGGTATCGAAACAAATGTCGATGTCGCCCTGCAATACATCGAGTCATGGCTCCGTGGACAGGGCGCGGTGGCGATCCACAATCTCATGGAAGATGCCGCCACGGCCGAGATCTCGCGCTCGCAGCTCTGGCAGTGGGTGCAGCACGAATCGCCGATCGCCGATGACGGCACGATGAGTGCGCAGGGGTACAAGGAAATTCGCGATCGTGTCATCCATTCCCTGAAGGCCGACGGCCGCGAGGGGGCACGGTGGGACGACGCGTCGGCCTTGCTCGATCTCCTCGTGCTCGGAGAATTCCAGGAATTCCTCACCATACCGGGATACCGATTATTGAACGACCGCGACAACCACTAGCCGCTCCAGCGGAGGACACGCGATGGACGTGACGCGAGCGAATGACGAAGGTCGTGCGATCGACCGTGAATGGGCGAACGATCCGCGGTGGAATGGCATCAGCCGTGGCTATTCAGCCGACGAGGTAGTGCGATTGCGCGGCTCGGTGCGCATCGAGCATACACTCGCGCGCCTCGGTGCCGATCGGTTGTGGGAACTACTCAACTCTGGATCCAGTGTTCGGACGTTTGGCGCGATGACCGGCGCGCAGGCCGTCCAGATGGTTCGCGCCGGCCTGCAGGCGATCTACCTGAGCGGGTGGCAGGTTGCCGCCGACGCCAACCTGGCGGGACACACCTACCCGGATCAGAGCTTGTACCCGAGTAACTCGGTGCCCGCGCTCGTTCGCCGGTTGAACAATGCCTTGTTGCGAGCCGATCAGGTGGAGTGGAGCGAGGGAAAAGGTGATCGCGATTGGCTCGTGCCGATCGTGGCCGACGCCGAAGCGGGGTTCGGTGGTCCGCTGCACGCGTTCGAGTTGATGAAATCGATGATCGAGGCCGGCGCCGCGGGCGTGCACTTCGAAGACCAGCTCGCATCGGAAAAAAAGTGCGGACACATGGGCGGCAAGGTGCTTGTGCCCACTGCGCAGTTCGAGCGTACGCTGGCCGGGGCCCGCCTGGCTGCCGACGTGCTCGACATACCGACGGTGATCATTGCGCGCACGGATGCGCTGGGCGCGACGCTGCTGATGAGCGACGCTGACGAGCGCGACCGCGAGTTCATTTCCCGCGACCGGACGCCCGAGGGATACTATCGTGTGAAGGGCGGGATGCGGTCGGCCGTGGCGCGCGGACGTGCGTACGCCAGATACGCCGATGTCGTGTGGTGCGAGACTGCTACTCCCGACCTGGCCGAAGCGAAGTCGTTCGCCGAGGGTATTCACGCCGAATATCCAAATAAGGCGCTCGCCTACAACTGCTCGCCGTCGTTCAACTGGGAGCACAATCTCGACGCGGCCACGATTGCCAAGTTCCAGCGCGAGCTGGCGGCAATGGGATATGCGTTCCAGTTCATCACGCTCGCCGGTTGGCATCTCATCAACCTCTACACGTTCGAGCTTGCCAAAGCATACGTCGCCGAGGGCATGCCGGCATACGTCCGCATGCAGGCTCAGGAGTTCGCGAGTGAATCGGTTGGCTACACCGCCACGAAACATCAACGTGAGGCGGGGGCCGGCTACTTCGATTCCATCCTGACCACGATCACCGGCGGCCTCGCGTCCACGGCCGCTCTGGCCGGATCGACCGAAACGGAACAGTTCCGGCCGATGGTCTCGCCGATCGTCGGTGATGCGCTAGGGGTCCAGGACGAGGTTCAGGTACGCCCGCACCCGATGCCGGAACGGCGCGTCTAATGACTCGCCGACGCCAATCTGGATGCGTGCCGCGGGTGTCCCGGCGATGGCGATCGGACCGACCGCCTCCGACCACTCCAGGCCGGCCACGCGCTGCCACGCGGTGAACCGCTCGCCGGCCGCCGCCGTGCTGCCCGCCCACCAATACCACACGAATGGCGCGGCGGCCAATGTCGCCCGATATGTGAACACCGACGAGTTCACGCTCATGGCTGTCGGTAGTGCTGGCATGGTCACGCGTTGGGAGAGCAGCACGCGATCGATGATCGGCGATGCTCCGCCGCCGAGCGCAAACTGCTCGAACGGCGGGGCGTCGGCGTTGGTGCGACCGTAGAGCGCGGAGACGCCGAGCGGAAACGCGCGCTGGCCAGACGATGAGAGGCTCGCGGTCACGACGCCCCGCGAAAAGCGATTGGAGAACGACTGCCCGGCGGTGGCGTTGACCCCGAACGATTCGGTTACGCTCGCCAAGGCGCCGCGCTGGGTCCAGGCCAGCGCGCCGTCGGCGAACACGAGGGCGCGAATGGCCGACGATTCGGCCGACGACGGCGTCTGCGCCGCGAGCATCGTTGCCTGGCCGACGCTTCCGCCGGCGCGCAGCCGCGATGCCCAACGCTCGTATTGCTGCGTGCCGTCCACGGCCAACGTGGCGCCGCTCAGCCGCGCATCGAGGTCGATCGGCCGCGCTACCGGCAAGTGGCTTTCGCTCGGACGTTGTTCGGCGGCGAAGAATTGGACGTGAATCGCAGGACGCGTCCCACGCCAGTTTGTATTGAGCGCGCCGCCGCGCCACATGGCGGCGTCGCCGAGCGCAAACTTGGCGATCACCTCGCTTCGTCCAATCATGTCGTTGCTCACCAAACCGAGTCCCAGACTCATGCCGTCGGCGTCGAACTCTGGCTGAGGAATCCAACGGAAGAGGCGCGGCGTCAGCGCAAAGGGCTGTGGCGCTGAAACGCCGTTCGCCGGAAACTCTCGGCGGGGCCGCGGCGGGGGTGAGGCAGCGGGCGTCAACTCCGACGGCAATGACACGGCAGCATCGGTGGTTCCGCCACGCGGCACGGACCGAAGATCGTAGCCGCGCGAATAGAGTGATAGGAAGAGAATGCTGCTGTCGCGCGGGTTCGGTTCCGGCGCCACGGCTGCCCCAGTAACGGCAGTGAGCACCCGTGTCTCGGCGCTGTCGACGTTGACGCTCGTAATGTTCGCCACGCCGCCACGCTCGCTCACCGCGACAACCTGCGTGGCATTCACCCACGCGGCGTCATACCAGTTCGCACCGGATGGCGTTGCGAGGTGTCTCATCTCGCCGGTGGCGAGCGTTACGAGCGCGAGCTGCCAGGATGCTCCGTCGTGGACGGACACGATTGCGTCCCGGCCGCCGGGCCGGATCCGAGGACGGTAAAACGAACGAGTGGGACTCCCGGCCGCGATGACGCGAACCGCACCGTCATTCAAATCAACCGACACCAGATCGCACCATCCTGAATGACAGCGCGCGGCCACGGCGGTGCGTCCGTCGGGAGATGGGTCGCCGTCGCGGACCGACGCTCCATGCGTCACTCGGCGTACCTGGTGACGCCGTGGATCCCACAGGAAAAGGTCGGGACGAAATGAGCCGTTTCCAACGGGTGTACTCTTCCAGAGCAGCACCCGTCCATCGCGCAGAAAACGCGGTGAGTCATACGACGCGCCGTTCGATCGCAATGTGGCGAGCACCTTCTTGGGAGCGGGGTAGATGGCGCGCGCTGGCACATCTTCTGGATCTGCGCGGAGCAGCAGGGAATCACGCCGCGCTTTCCCGGTGTCCGGTTCAGGCGCCGAACCCCAGATCACCACGCGCGAGGCTTCCGTCGGTGAGCGAAGTACAATTACAATTCGCTGTCCATCGGCCGAAACGGCCGGATCGCCAGTGCCCCACGACAACCGTTGCACGATGGCGCCGGTGTCCGTACCCGCCGCGCGAATGAGACGTTGCGCGGCGAGCGCATTCGCGGTGAGGTCCGTGGTGAACTGTCCATACAGGGCGCGTGGGCTTTCGCCAAACACGCCGGTGAATGCTTGATCGAAGGTGCGTGTCTGCTTGGCGCTGAGCCGTCGCCAGACCTGAACGAGGCTCGAGTCTCCGTGGTGGGCGACGAGCCATTCGAGGTACGCCGAACCGGCAAGATAGGCGAACTCTCCTCCCGCATACGCGCCCCAGGAGTCGAGCTGTTCGTAGTGCGGCAACTGGCCTTCGAGCGCCCACTGGCGGAGAAAGGCTGCACGCCATGCGCCATGGGGCCGGCCGGATCCTGTGACGCGTCCTTCGATGTACGTAGCGTAGCCTTCGATTGCCCACCGGGGCGCGCGCATGGCCACGGGACCGATGTCCACCGGCAGGGCCTGCCACAGATGCCTGGTAAACGCGTTCCGCGAAGGTCGCGTCAGGTGCGCGATGTGCGCGAATTCGTGCGACACCACCATTTCCCCCCACACACGAAACTCGCCAATGTCATCGCGCGGATCGGGCGGTGTCGCCCAGAGGCTGATCACCGGCCCGTTGAGATACGGCCAGGCCGACCCGTTCGGCGTTTCATAGGGATCGTCGACGACAACGTGCGTCTTACGCGCCGGCGTGTAGCCGACGAGCCGCGACACCGCCGAATCGATTGCCTCCACGCGCAGCGCGACACTTTGCGTCCACGCGTCGAGCTCCCTCGGATAGTGAAACGCGAAATGCGGGGTCTCGATGGTGCGCCAGGGCAGCCACGTGCGCACGGTGAATTGGGCGTTCGCCACCGCCGGCACGAGAATCAGGATCAGGACAGCGCGTCTGAGCCAGGACATGGGACACGGGACACGGGACGCAAAAAAAAGACGGGGAATCATCCCCGTCCTTGCACATGCGAATCCATTCGCCGTCGGCTCAGCGTTGCGACATCGTGCGGCGCATATCACTCACCCGATCCTGCACCCATGTCGCCGGAATGACGAACAACGGCGTCAGCAAGAATCCGAGCAGTGTATTCAACCAGAGGAGCGCAATATAGAAGCAGCCGAGCGCCAGGCTGACCCAAAGGGTGCCAAGCGGACCGTGAGTTTCCATGCGAACACTCCTGTCAGATGAACCGGCACCCGAAGTATACCCGCGGCGGCGACGGCGTTCCAGTGACCGGCTATCCAGCAATATGTGTACTATCTTATTTATTGTGTCGATCCGTGAGACGACGTCGATTCGCCAATCTGTTCGCGCCACGCTCAACCGTCATGGGCGCGTGGTCCTCGCCGTCTCTGGCGGCCTCGATTCCATGGTTCTCCTCGACGCCGCGGCGGTCACGGTCTCGCGCGACCACCTGACCGTGGCGACATTCGACCACGGCACTGGCATGGCCGCGACGGCTGCGCGAACACTTGTTGAAGAGTTCGCTGCGACGCTCGGCATCGAATGCGTCACCGGGCGGGCGACAGGGGCGCTGTCGAGCGAGGCCGAGTTCCGGGATGCGCGCTGGCGCTTTCTGCGCGGGGTCAGCGCCGCGACAGGCGCCGCGGTCTGCACCGCACATACGGAAGATGACCAAGTGGAGACCGTCCTCATGCGCGTGCTGCGTGGCGCCGGTGCGCGTGGGCTCGCCGGCCTCTACGCTGAAAGCGACATCGTCCGTCCGCTGCTGCGTACCAGACGGCGTGATCTCACGCGATATGCCCGCGCTCAAGGACTGTCCTGGGTGGAGGACCCGTCGAACATGTCCCCGCGGTACTTCCGCAATCGAGTGCGTCACGATCTGCTGCCGGCGCTGCGCCACGTGCGCCCATCAATCGAGGATGACTTGCTCGCGGTGGCGCGCAAGGCGGCGCGTTGGCGTGATGATCTCGAAATTCATGTCTCGGCGTCCGTCGAGATGCGGGTGGTTGCCGACGGGCATGGACTCGACATATGTGCGGCGTCCATTGGGCAGCACACTGAACGCGAATTGGCCGCGTTGTGGCCAGCCATTGCCGCTCGGTCCGGGTTGATCCTCGATCGTCGCGGCACGGCGCGCTTGGCTGAATTCACGAAGCAGGGGCGCGTTGGGGCCCGAATGCAACTCGCGGGGGGATGGCAGGTGACGCGCTCGCGCGACGCCTTCCAGCTCCGCGCGTCCGGAGGCGCCCAGGCGACCGCCGCGACGCTGGAGCTATCAAATGCAACCCGTTGGGGCGACTGGTGGTTCGAACCATCGGCGCGCCCATCCAGTGCCGATTCCTGGTCTGCCTGGCTGCCTACGGATCAGCCGCTGTCGATCCGCGCATGGCAAGCGGGAGACGTCATGACCGCGCACGGGGCAGGTGCCCCACGAAAGGTGAAGTATTTCCTGTCGGATGCGGGGGTTACCGGACACGAACGAGCCCTGTGGCCCGTAGTGTTGGCCGGGGACCAGATCGTCTGGATTCCTGGAGTGCGCCACGGCGATGTGGCACCCGACCGGTCCGGTCGACCGGGGTTACCTTTCGTGTGTGAATACATCAATCGCTGATCCGCGACTGCTCGGTCGCGCCGTCGACCGCATCGCGTACTCGAAAGAGCAGATTGCCGAGCGCGTCCGTGAGCTGGGCGCCGAAATCACGACCACCTATCCTGAGGGCGAGCTGCTGATGCTAGGGCTCCTCAAAGGGAGCTTTATATTTCTCAGTGATCTGGTACGTGAAGTAGTGCGTCCGCTTCAGGTGGATTTCCTCGTCGCCTCTAGCTACGGCGACTCCACGGTGTCCAGCGGAAACGTCCGCTTGTTGTACGACCCGGAAACCGAACTCGAGGGAAAGCATATCCTGCTGGTGGAGGACATTGTCGACACCGGTCGCACCCTGAGCCGGCTGATGGACATACTCCGGGCACGGAAACCGCGTTCCTTGGAAATTTGCGCGTTGCTGCATAAGAACTTGGCAACCGAGCTGCGGTATCCGACGCGTTTCATCGGGTTCGATGCACCTAACGAGTTCCTGGTGGGGTATGGATTGGATCACGCAGAGAACTTCCGGCACCTTCCGTATATAGCGAGCTTGCAGTAATGCCAGTCCCCAATTCTCCGAAGAACAAGAAAGAAAGAAGTTGGGCGGGCTTGTCCAAGACGCTCTCCTTCTGGATTCTGCTTCTGCTTACTCCTATCGTGCTGATCCAGTTGTTCGGATCGAAAGATGCCGCGAACAAGGAGATCAGCTACACGGTGTATCGTGACGCGCTGGCGCGCGACAACATCCAGAAGGTGACGATCACGGCCGGTAAGGTTGTGACCGGCGTGTTCAAACAGCGCGAACATATTGCCGACGCCGACGTGAAGAATTTCAGCGTCCGGCTTCCCGTCGAGAATTCGGAGCACGAGGTGGACGCGCTGAACGCAAAGGGCGTGGCCATCGACGCGAAGGATGCGACGGTGTCGATCATGGCCTGGGTGATCAACTTCGTGCCGTGGCTGCTGCTCATTGGCTTCTATCTGTTCATGTTCAAACAGATGCAGGCGGGCGGCAACAAGGCATTCTCGTTCGGCAAGTCGAAGGCAAAGCTGCTCAGCGGCGACACGCCGAAGATCACCTTCGCCGACGTCGCGGGTGCCGACGAGGCCAAGATGGAGTTGCAGGAGATCATCGAGTTCCTACGCGACCCACAGAAGTTCACCAAACTCGGTGGACGCCTGCCCAAGGGAGCGCTGCTCGTCGGTCCTCCGGGCACCGGCAAGACGCTGCTCGCCAAGGCCGTGGCCGGTGAGGCCGCGCGCCCCTTCTTCTCGATGTCCGGTTCCGACTTCGTCGAGATGTTCGTGGGGGTCGGTGCGAGCCGCGTTCGCGATCTGTTCGAACAGGGCAAGGCGCACGCGCCGTGCATCATCTTCATCGACGAGATCGACGCGGTCGGCCGCCATCGTGGCGCCGGCCTCGGCGGCGGTCATGATGAGCGTGAACAAACGCTCAATCAGCTGCTTGTCGAGATGGACGGCTTCGAGTCCAACGACGGCGTGATCCTCATCGCCGCCACGAACCGACCGGACGTGCTCGATCCCGCACTCCTCCGCCCGGGCCGCTTCGACCGTCAGATTGTGGTCGATGCGCCGGACCTTCGGGGACGCGAGGGCATTTTCAAAGTGCATCTGCGCAACAAGCCGATCGCCGACGACGTGAACATCACGACGCTGGCGCGCGGCACCCCAGGCATGTCGGGCGCCGATCTCGCCAACCTGGTGAACGAATCGGCGCTGCTCGCCGTGCGCCGCACGCATGAAAAGATCTACATGGCCGACCTCGAGGATGCCAAGGACAAGGTCATGCTTGGCGCCGAGCGCAAGTCGATGGTCATGAAGGACGAGGAGCGCCGTCTCACGGCATACCACGAAGCTGGCCATGCCATTTGCGCCATGCGGGTGAAGGGCAACGATCCGCTGCACAAGGTGACGATCGTGCCGCGCGGACGCGCACTCGGATTGGCGTTCACGTTGCCAGAAGACGACCGGGTCTCGATCACCCGTCAGCAGCTCGAGGCCAACCTCGTGATGTCGTACGGCGGTCGTGTGGCAGAAGAGTTGATCTTCGGCTACGACCATGTGACAACGGGCGCCGCGAGCGACATTCAGAAGGCGACGTCGATCGCCCGCCGCTATGTGACGCAGTGGGGTCTGTCCGACGCCATCGGGCCGATCCTCGTTGGTGACAACGAGCAGGAGCTCTTTCTCGGTCGCGAGATCCAGCATCGACGCGAGGTCTCCGAGCAGACGGCACAACTCGTGGACGCAGAAGTGAAGCGCGTGATCGATAACTCGTACGAGCGCGCCAAGGCGACGCTCCAGGCGAACATCTCCCTGTTGCACCAAGTCGCGACGGCGCTCCTCGAGCGCGAGACGCTGACGGGAGAGGACATCGAGATGCTGGCGCGCGGCGACACCTTGCCGCCGCGTACCCCGGGCGAACCGCCGTTGTCGCCCGCATCGCTGGTTCCACCAATGATTGAGTCCAAGCGGACCAATCCGCCGCTGCTCGGCGGGCCGGAGCCGAGTCCGGCGTGATCGAGCCGCAACCAGGTCGGGCATGATCGAAGTGAAGGGAGCGCATTGGCGCTCCCTTTTTTCGCCAACCATGGCGAATCACGTACACCCGGGAGTTGTAGCTTACCGCATGCAATGGCGTCACGCTTCCGGCGTTCTGTCGCTGGACCGTCCTCACATCCTCGGCATTCTCAACGCCACACCTGACAGCTTCAGCGACGGCGGGCGGTTGCAGTCGTTGGCCGATGCGCGCCGTCACGCCGATCAACTGATCGCCGAAGGCGCCGATGTGGTTGATATCGGCGGAGAGTCGACCAGGCCCCAAGGTGCCCTTCCGGTGCCCGCCGACGAAGAACTGCGCCGCGTGCTGCCGGTCATCGAGGCCGTGCGTGCCGACCATCCCGGTGTTCCGATTTCGGTCGACACCGTCAAGGCGCGCGTGGCGCGAGAGGCGCTCGCGGCCGGCGCATCGATCGTCAACGACGTGTCGGGATTGCGGCTCGATGCGGACATGGCCAGTGTGTGCGCTGCGGGAGGGGCAGGCGTGGTGCTCATGCACTCGCGCGGCGACGTGGCCGACATGGCGACATTTGTGCATGCGGTGTACGGCGTGGACGTCGTCGGCGAAGTGACGGCGGAATTGCGCGGCATGGCGACGGTGGGCGAGCGGGCAGGCATTCCCGCGGCGTGCATCGTCGTCGATCCCGGACTCGGATTTGCGAAGCGCAGCGAGCACTCGCTGGCGGTCCTCGCCGGCCTGGCTCGCATCGCTGCGCTTGGATGGCCAGTCATGGTCGGCGCGTCGCGCAAGCGATTCGTCGGCGAACTCACGAAGGTGACATCACCGCGGGAACGCGTGGCGGGGACCGTGGGCGCGAATGTGTCGGCCCTGGAGCGCGGCGCGCTGCTGTTCCGGGTGCACGATGTGCGTCCGTCCCGCGAGGCGTTGGACGTGGCGTGGGCGATCAGGCAGAGCGGAGCGGTATGAGTATTCTGGAACAACTGCGGCTGCTGCATCCCAGCTGGCGTGACGCCGTCGAGATCCTCGTGGTGAGCTTTGCGCTCTACCGCGTGCTCGCGCTCATCCATCGAACGCGTGCCATGCAGGTGCTGGCCGGTCTCCTGGTGCTCGCGGGGACGTACGGCGTCGCGTACTTCCTGCAACTCACCATGATCACCTATCTGCTGACATTGGTGTTCAACTTCGGGGCGATCGCGTTGCTCGTGGTGTTCGCGCCCGAGTTGCGCGGCGCCCTGGCGCAGATCGGTCGGTCGCCGCTGTCACGCTTGTTCGCGCATCACGACGTGGAGATCGCCGACGAAGTCGCCGAGGCGGTCGAGCGGCTCAGCCGCTCGGGCATCGGCGCGATCATCGCGATCGAGCGCGAAGTATCGCTCGATGAGTACGTGCAGTCCGGGTCGACCATGCAGGCCAAGGTGTCCGCCGACCTGCTGGCCACGATCTTCACTCCGTACTCCCCGCTGCACGACGGCGCGGTGCTCATTCGCGGCGACACGATCGTCGGGGCGGGGTGCATCCTGCCGCTGTCGCAGGCGGCGCTCTCCGATCGATCGCTCGGCACGCGGCATCGCGCTGCGCTCGGGCTGAGCGAGGAAACGGACGCGCTCGTCGTCGTCGTGTCCGAGGAGACGGCGGCGATCACCGTGGCGTCCCATCGCCGCCTGTATCGCGATCTGACCACGCTGCAGGTACGCGACCTGGTATCCGGCCGCTCCACGCGTCAGATATCGGAAGAAACTGGCGTCGAAGTCGTCTCGTGACCGCACGCCGCGCCGGATGGCTTGCCGGCGGTGCACTGTTCGTCGTCTACGTGGCGACTCTCGCGCCAAGCGTAACGTTCTGGGATTCCGGCGAGTTCATCGCGGCCGCCCGAGTGCTCGGCATTCCGCATCCCCCCGGCACGCCGTTGTTCGTCATTCTACTGAACGTCTGGGCAAAGCTGTGCCCGTTTCTGCCATTCGCTACTGCGACGAATCTGTTTTCGGCCGTCTGCACGGCCGGTGCGGTCGGATTGACGGCGGCGTTCATCGCGCGCGCGACCGGTCGCCCTTGGTACGCGCTCGCCGCGGCGATCACAGCAGGCTCGATGACGTCGGTGTGGCAGAACGCGACCGAGACGGAAGTCTACGCGGCGTCGCTCGTACTGTCCGTTGCCGCGATTGCCGTCGCCGATCAGGCGGGACGCGCAACGGACCGTCGCTGGACGGTGCTCGCCGCGTACCTGCTCGCGCTGTCGCTGCCGCTGCACCTCAGCGCGCTCGTCGCCGCTCCGGTCGTGATCTATTTGGTCATCCGTCGCCAGGACGGCGCATGGGACTGGAGCGCCGGCCTGGCGATGCTCGGGGTGAGCGTGCTCGTGGCGGGCGTCAGTCGATTGTCCATCGCCGTCAGCGTCGCCGGCGCGGCGCTGTTGGCGGCGAGCACGTTCGGATTTTCGCGATCTCGCGTGCGGTTTGCGGCCCGCGACACGCTCGCGGTCTGCGCCGTCACGTTCGTCGCGGCATCCGCGCTCCTGTTCCTGCTTGTCCGCGCCAGACACGATCCGGCGATCAACCAGGCGAACCCCTCGAGTTGGCGCCAACTCGCGTATGTGGTCGGGCGGAGGCAGTACGACGTCCAGGGCCTGTGGCCGCGTGAGGCGCCGATCTGGTTACAGATTGCCAACTGGTTCGAGTACGCCGATTGGCAGTTTGCGCTGTCGCTTGCGCCAACGGTGATTCCATCGATCGGACGTGTGCTCGTGACGGTCGGCTTCGCCGCGCTTGGGCTGATTGGATCGCGCTGGCATCGGTCAGTCGATCGCCGCACCTGGGTGGCGGTGGGGCTGCTCCTGATTTGCGGATCGCTTGGCGTCATAACGTATCTCGACCTGAAGGTCGGAACGTCGTTCGCGTGGACCTTCGTTCCCGATGAGGCGAGGCACGAGGCGCGAGACCGCGATTACTTCTTCGTGCTTGGATTCTGGGCATGGGGCATTTGGGCCGGCATGGGGGCGGTGGCCCTCGTCCGTCGGTTCGCGGCGCCTGCCGCGCTAGGCGTCGTGCTGGCCGCCCTGCCCATCGTCCTCAATTGGTCGGCCGTGGACCGGCGATCCGAGCCGGAGGCGAGCATGGCGCGCGAAGTTGCCTCGATGCTCCTCGATCCACTTCCTCACCGCACCGTCCTGTTTGTTGCGGGCGATAATGACACATATCCGCTCTGGTACGCTCAGCAGGTGGAGCACCGCCGGCCTGACGTGACGGTGGTGACGATGCCGCTCTTGGGCGCGCCATGGAGTGGTGACGAGCTGATGCGGCGCCAGCGCTTGTTCGGGGGCGTCATTTCAGGTGACGTAGTGGCACGCTCGGCGAGGATCGCGCAGTCGGCACTGGCGCAGCGTCGCCCCGTGGCCGTCTCCATGCTCGTGCCGGCTCGCGACAGGAACCGGCTAGGAGATCGATGGACGGTGATCGGAATCTCGTTGCTCGCGGATACTGCTGACGACGGCGGTAGTTTCCACCGGCATGCAATGGCGCCGAGTGTTCGTGTCGACACCGCGGCAACCGCCGCCGCCGCCCGATTAATTGAAATCTGGCGTCGCGGACGCGAGCCGCACCCCGCTCTGGACCCCGTACACGAGTACTTTTCCGGCATCCTGTCTTGCCCTCGGTCGATCCTCCTGCCGAACCCCTCTGCTGCACAATTCGCTTCCCTTGATTCACTTTGTAACCTCCGGTAAATTGGTGCGTTATGCCGTTTCCTGACCTCCCGGACCGGCTACGCGACGTGCGTGATCGGATCGAGACTGCCGTTCGCCGCGGCGGGCATGGCCAAAGGGTGACGATTGTTGCCGTGACCAAGACCCATGGACCCGATGCGGTCCAGGCCGCGTGGGATGCGGGGGTCGGCGACGTCGGTGAAAATCGCGTTCAAGAAGCGCTGCCGAAGATGGATGCCCTGTCGCTGCCGGTGCGCTGGCATCTGATCGGCCATTTGCAGCGGAATAAGGTGAAGGTGCTGGCGCGGTTCGATCTCCTGCATTCTCTCGACAGCAGCCGCCTCGCGGACGCCGTCAATGAGGTTGGGACGACGGGAACTCGGCCGGTGAATGTGCTGTTTCAGGTGAACGTTGTGCGAGAGGATTCAAAGGGTGGATTTGCGCGTGTCGACTGGCAATCAGAAGCGGAGCGATTGCGAACTTTGCAGGGGATTCGCGTTCGCGGGGTAATGACCATGGCGCCGCTCGATGCTGACGAGGCGACACTCCGGCTCGTATTTGCCGGCGCGCGGGACGCACGCGATGTGTTGTGCGCTGCCGGGCACGAGGCCACGGAGCTGTCGATGGGAATGTCGAACGATTACGAGGTCGCAGTCGAGGAGGGCGCCACGATGGTGCGCCTCGGGACGATTCTCTTCGGAGCGAGATCCGCATGATCGACGAGACCTTTCATCTCACGCCGCTCGACGTGCGCCGCTATGAGTTCGGAAAGGCGCTACGCGGCTACGATCCCGAGCGAGTCGATCAGTTCCGCGAGCAGGTGGCCGAGGAGCTCGAGCGCCTGTTGCGTCTGAACCAGGATCTCGACAGCAAGGCCCGCGGGTTCCACGAACAGCTTCGGGCATTTCGTGAACGCGACAAGGCGATCAACGAGGCGCTGATCTCGGCGCAACAGCTGCGCGGCGAGATTCGCGAGCAGGCTGAGAAGGAGGGGCAGCTCATCATCCGCGAGGCCCACAGCGACGCGGACCGAATTGCCGAAGAAGCGCGCGTCGAGATTCGTCGCATGGAGGATCAGATTGCCGCGCTCGACCGCACACGCCGCGCCTATCTGGCGCAGCTGCGCATGATCGTCGAGCGCCAGCTCTCGGAGATCAACGCTGCCGAACAGTCTCCGCCGTCTGACGCCGACGGGCGTGAGGGCTCGTCGGCGTGGATGGGATCGCTCGTCAAAGAATGACATCAGACGCCACCTTGCTGCATTCGGCACCGCCAGCGCTGCCGGGTTGTCATGCGTTGGAGTCCATTGACGCCGCCGCCATGGCGGTGCGCGAGCGGTTCAGCACGCGCCCAAATGCGGCAATCATTCTCGGCACGGGACTGGGCAGGCTCGCCGCGGAGATCGATACCCAGGCGGTGATCGACTACGGCGACATTCCGGGCTTTGCGTGCTCGACCGTCGAATCGCATCAGGGACGCCTGCTCTGCGGCACGCTGGGGGGTAAGACGGTGATCGCCATGCAGGGGCGGCTGCACCGCTACGAAGGCTACACGTTGCAGCAGGTCACTTTTCCGGTGCGCGTGCTGCGCGCGCTCGGCGCCGACACGCTCATCGTGTCGAACGCCTGCGGTGGCCTCAACCCGATGTGGTCCGCCGGCGACGTCATGCTCATTGCTGACCACATCAATCTGCTCGGCGACAGTCCGCTGATCGGCCCGAATGATGATCGGCTGGGGCCGCGCTTTCCGGATCTGTCGGCACCGTACGACGCCGGGCTCCGCGCCAGCGCGCGCGCGGTTGCGATGGACGGCAAGCGACTGTTGCGAGAAGGCGTGTACGTCGCGGTCACGGGACCGAATCTGGAAACGCGCGCCGAATATCGATTCTTGCGAGCACTGGGCGCGGACGTCGTCGGCATGTCGACGGTGCCAGAGGTACTCGTGGCGGTGCACGCGGGAATGCGCGTGCTCGGACTTTCCATCATTACGGACATGTGTCTTCCTGACGCGCTTGAACCGGCAACCGTGGAACACATCATCAGCGTGGCGAACGGCGCCGAGCCGGCACTGACCGCGCTGGTTTGCGGCGTGCTGGAGCGGCTGTGACTGCGCCGAGCATGACGCGATACCAATTGCTGCCGCCGGGCCGCGCCGCCGATGACGTCGAGCGCGAGTTGCTCGCGCGATGGGAGGAAGAAGATCTCTTCCGTCAGACGCTGGCGGCGCGCGCCGATGCGCCGACGTTCGTATTCTTTGAAGGCCCGCCGACGGCCAATGGTCGTCCCGGCATCCACCATGTGTTCGCGCGGACGATCAAGGATCTCTTCTGCCGCCACCGGGCCATGAAGGGTTTCCGGGTGCCGCGCAAGGCAGGGTGGGACACGCACGGGCTGCCGGTCGAGATCGAGGTGGAGAAGCAGCTTGGCATCAGCGGCAAGCAGCAGATCGAGGCGCTGGGCGTGGCCGAGTTCAACCGGTTGTGCCGCGAGAGCGTGTTCAAGTACCGCGGCGACTGGGAGCGCCTCAGCACGCGCATTGGCTACTGGTTGGACTACGAGCACCCGTACGTCACGTACAGCAATGAGTACGTGGAGAGCGTGTGGTGGGCGCTCAAGACGCTATACGACAAGGGGCTGCTCTACCGCGGGCACAAGATTCTGCCGTACTGCCCGCGATGCGGCACCGCGTTGTCCAGCCATGAGGTCGCGCAAGGCTACGAAGACGTCGAAGACCCGAGCGTGTACATCGCGCTGGCCCTCGTCGATCAGGCTGGAGTGGCGACGACGCGGCGCATCCTCGTGTGGACCACGACGCCCTGGACGCTGGTGTCGAACACTGCGCTCGCCGTGCATCCCGATCTCGATTACGTCGAGCTCGTGCGCCGCGAGGAGGGGAAAGACCAGAGATCCATCATCCTCGCCGAGTCGCGCGTGACGGCAGTGCTTGGCGACGACTACGAGAACCGCTGGTCGGTGGCGGGAAGGATGCGCGGCGCCGACCTCGTCGGCATGCGGTACGAACGCCCCTTGGATTGGCTGGAGTTTCCGGAAGGGACCAACCACGAGATCATCGTTGGCGAGGACTTCGTTTCCGCCGGGGACGGCAGCGGTGTGGTGCACATGTCGCCGGCGTTTGGTGCCGACGACTATGCGGCGGGACAGCGTCACAATCTCGCCTTTCTGCAGCCGGTTGGCGCGCGCGGCGAATTTCCGTCATCAATGCCAGTCGTTGGCGGTCTGTTCGTGAAGGACGCCGACGCGCTGCTCATCGAGGAGCTGAAGCGACGCGATGTGTTGTGGAAGGCGGGCCGGATCACACACCCGTACCCGCATTGCTGGCGCTGCGGCACGCCACTGCTGTACTACGCGCGCACTTCCTGGTTCGTGCGGACGACGGCGGTGCGCGACGCCATGCTGGCGCGGAACGCACGGGTCGATTGGCATCCGTCGTCGGTGGGCGAGGGGCGCTTTGGCGAGTGGCTGAAGAACAACATTGATTGGGCCATCTCGCGAGACCGGTTCTGGGGTACGCCGTTGCCCGTTTGGATTTGCGACGCCACGGCGGCACACACCGATTGTGTCGGCAGCTACGCCGAGCTCGCCGAGCGCACCGGCGCCCCACTGGCCGAGGACTTCGATCCGCACAAGCCCAATGTTGACGGTCACACGTGGGCGTGTCGCGAGCCGGAGTGCCATGGCACCATGCGTCGCGCACCGGAGGTGATCGACACCTGGTTCGATTCCGGGTCGATGTCGTTTGCCCAGTGGCATTATCCGTTCGAGAATCGCGATCAGTTGAAGGAGCAGTTCCCGGCCGACTTCATCGCCGAGGGTGTGGATCAGACCCGTGGTTGGTTCTATTCGCTCCTCGCGATCGCGACGGGACTCGGTGATGCCCTGCCGAACAACGCCGGCCCGCACGCGGGCGCGTCGCCCTACCGCGCCGTCGTCGTGAACGATATGGTCCTCGACGAGCACGGCCTCAAGATGTCGAAGAGCCGCGGCAACGCCGTCGATCCGTGGGAGGTCATTGGGCGCCATGGCGTCGATGCCGTACGTCTCTTCCTCGTGGCGACGAGCAACCTGTGGGTGGCGCGCAGCTTCGACGAGCGATTGATCGGCGAGCAGGCTGGACGCTTCCTGCGAACGTTCAAGAACGTATATAGTGGTATCTTTGCCGAGTACGCGAACTTTGGGTGGAGTCCGTCCGAACAGGACCCACCGGTCGCGGCGCGTCCGGTGATCGACCGGTGGATGCTCAGTCGCCTCACGGGGCTGGAACGCACGGTCGACGCGGCCCTCGAGGGGTTCGACGCCACCACTGCGGCACGCGCGATCATCGAGTTCGTGGACGACGATCTGTCGAATTGGTACGTGCGGCTCAATCGCGGTCGGTTCTACGACGTGGATCAGCCGGACAACCGCGCGGCGTTCGCCACGCTGCATACGGTGCTCGTGTCGGTCTGCCGCCTGCTCGCGCCGTTCGCGCCGTTCGTGAGCGACTGGATCCATCGCGAACTGACGGGCGAGTCGGTGCATCTGGCGCCGTTCGTCGCTGCGCGATCGGAGTCGGCAGACGCCACGCTCGATGCGGCTATGCATGCCATTCGGAGCTTGGCGCGTCTCGGGCGGGCGGTGCGAGAGGATGTCGGCATCAGGGTCCGGCAGCCACTGTCGCGCATGGTGTGTGTTGCGCCGAACGTCAACAATGAGGCGCTCGCGCCACTCATTCCGCTCCTTGCCGCGGAACTCAACGTGAAGGTGGTCGACTTTGCCAGCTCGGGTGACGCGCTGGTAACGCTCGAGGCAAAACCCAATTTCCGGGCGCTGGGCAAGAAGTTCGGCAAGAAGACGCCACTGGCGGCCGGGGCCGTTCTGGCGTTCGGAAGCGAGGAATTGCGTGAATTCCTGCGCGGCGAGCCCCTCGTCGTTAGCGTTGAGGGGGATTCGCACGAACTCGGGCCGGACGATCTCACGATCGTGCGTCGAGCGTCAGGTACACTGGCGGTGCAGGAGGACGGCGGATTCTTCGCGGCACTCGATCCGACGATCACGCCGGAACTGCGCCTCGAGGGCTATGCCCGGGAGCTCGTCAGTCGGGTACAGCGTATGCGAAAGGAATCGGGATTCGCGATCAGCGACCGGATTGTGCTGAGCGTGGCAGGTGGCGACGAAGTGCGGGCGGTGATCGACGCGCGCGGTGCATGGGTGAGTGAAGAAGTGCTGGCAACCGAGCTCGTGTTCATGGGCGCGGGAGAACTGAAGGGACGCGACATGTCCGCCATCGATCTCGACGGGATCACGGCCTACGTCGCCATTACCAGGATACAGTAGCAATGCCGACGACCAACAGCGCCAAGAAGCCGAAAGGCATGACGAAGAAGTCGCTCCAGCACTTTGAGAAGCGGTTGACCGAAGAGCGCCGCCGCGTGCTCAAGGAGCTCGGACGTGCGGACGAGGCGTTTGGAGCGACGCCGCAATCGGCCGACGGGGGCTTGAGCAGCTACTCGTTCCACATGGCCGACCAGGGCACCGATGCCATGGAACGCGAAAAGGCGTTTCTGTTCGCGAGCCAGGAGGGCCGGTTCCTCTGGCACATCGACGAGGCCCTCCGGCGCTTGTTCCACGCGCCGGAGACCTTCGGCAAGTGTCACCAATGCGGCAACGAGATCGCCTTCGAGCGCCTGGACGCGCTGCCGCACGCCCGCTACTGCATCGACTGCAAGCAGCGCGAGGAAGATGCGAAGAAGTAACTCGGGACTCTTTTGGCCCGTGTTGGTGTTGGTCGCGACCGCCGATTTCTGCACGAAGGCGATTGCCGTCAGTCGGTTGATTCCGCAGCGCCTGCCGCACGACGTGTACGGCGAGTTGCTGCGGTTCACGCTGGTGTACAACTCCGGTGCGGCGTTCGGTCTGCACTTGGGGCAGTATTCCCGCTCGATCTTCACGATCCTCACGATCGCGGCCCTGGTGATACTCGGTCGCCTGTACAGGGCGACACGCTCCGGCGATGTGATGCGCGCGGTATCGCTGGCGCTCGTGTGCGGCGGTGCGGTCGGTAATCTCATCGATCGCATTCGATCGAGTCTCGGCGTCGTCGATTTCATTGATGTTGGTTTCGGCGACTCGCGGTGGCCAACCTTCAACATCGCCGACATGGCGGTGAGCATCGGCGCATTCCTACTCGCCTGGGTATTGTGGGGCGAGGATACCGAGGCAGAGTCGCTCGCCAGCGCAGCCACCGCCCCAGCGACGTCCGAGCCGCGCGACTTCCCGTAACCTCCGCCCGCGACATGAGCTCCATTCGCAACAACGGCCGCGTGTTCTGGACTGCTGCGGTCGTGGTCATCGTTGTTGACTTCATCACGAAGGTACTCGCGGTTCGCTACCTGCAGCCCTTCCCGCATCTGATCGTCGGAAACGTGGTGCGGTTCACGCTGGCGTTCAATCCGGGCGCGGCGTTCAGCATGTCGCTCGGTCAGTACTCGCGCTACCTCTTTGGCCTGTTCGCGATCGCCGCGCTGATCATCGTTTGGCGGATGTACCATGCCTGGCGGCTGCAAGGGTCTACATCGCCCGATGACGCGATTCGTGCGCTCGCCCTTGGTCTCATATGGGGTGGGGCCGCCGGCAACCTGATCGACCGTTTTCGATCGGCGCGTGGCGTGGTCGACTTCATCGATATCGGTGTCGGCGACGTGCGGTTCTGGACGTTCAACGTCGCGGATTCGGCGGTCACCGTCGGCGCCGTGCTTCTGGCATTCATCCTCTGGAAGGACGACCGCCGAGTATTGGCTGAGGCGGCGGCAGAAGCCGCGAAACGATAGCCGTTCGGGATGAGGGCATCCATTAGGTTGTCCTCCATGTCCTCACACTCCCTCCTCGTGCCCGATGGCGCTCCCCGCCTCGACTTGTTCGTCGCGGCAAGCCTTGACCTGTCACGGAATCGGGCCGCGACGTTGATCGCCGAGGGCAATGTCCTGGTGAACAGCCGACGAGAGAAAGCCGCCTACCGGCCGGTTGCGGGGGAGACCGTTACGGTGGAGGTTCCGCCAGCACCCGGCCGCGAGGTACTCGGCGAGGAGATCCCGCTCGCCGTGGTATACGAGGACGAGGACGTGTTGGTCGTGGACAAGCCGGCGGGGATGGTGGTACATCCGGCCCCTGGCAATTGGACTGGGACCCTTGTAAACGCCCTCAAGGGAAGGGGCGGGCCCCTGTCCGCCGGACGGGAGGAGGGGCGGGAGGGGATTGTCCACCGTCTGGACAAGGAGACATCCGGGCTTCTGCTCGTCGCCAAGACGGATCGGGCCCACCGCGTGCTCGGAGCGGCGATTCAGGCCCGGCAGGTCGTGCGGCGGTACGCGGTCCTCTCATGGGGACACCTCAGTGACGACCAGATCACGGTCGAGCGACCCATTGCCCGTGATCCGCGAGACCGAAAGCGCATGGCAATCGTCAATACGGGACGGCCGGCACGGACGGACCTCACCCGGCTTGCGCGCTTCGACTCCGGCGACCTGCTGCGGGCGCACCTCTTCACGGGACGCACGCACCAGATTCGCGTACATCTCGCGTCGATCGGACATCCGGTTGTCGGCGACGATACGTACGGCGGCGGCGGAGGGCGGAAGCTGCTGAACCTTCCGCCGCGCCGTCACTTTCTGCATGCGGCGTGGTTGATGTTTCGCCATCCGGTTTCCGGCGAAATGGTCGACCTGCGGTCGCCGCTGCCGGACGATTTGCACCGCGCGATCGTGGTCGCCGCCGGCCCCGACGTGACCATCGCCGATATCAACCCGCTTGAATTCTTTGGATTCTACCACGTCGATCCGTGAAGTGGCGCTCCCTCCCACGCTGCTGTTCCGCGTGGGAGCGACAGTCTATGGGTGCGACCTCACGGCGGCTCAGGAGATCATTCCCCTGCGCCGCATGACGCGGCTCCCTGGTGCGCCGGCTCATGTGCGTGGTCTGATCAACATGCGTGGCACGATCATCACGGTGCTCGACCTGGGAGTGCGCCTCGATGCGTCGCGCGCGCCCATTGCCGACGGGTCGATCCTGCTCGTGCGCTACCGCGAGCGGCTGGTGGGGATGGTGGTCGACGAGGTGGTCGACGTTCGCGAGTTGGCGATCGATGAGCGCGACGACATGTCGCGGTCGCGTGGCCCCATCGTGCGCGGCGTAGCAACGTTGGATGAGGCAGCCGTTGTCATTCTCGATGTCGATGCCCTTATCTCACAGGTCCTGCTCTCGTAGTACTTCGTACTTCCTGGAGGCATTTCTTGAGTCAGACTGTTCTCATCTGCGACGACGCGATCTTCATGCGCACCATGGTCGGCGATATCCTCACGCGGGCCGGGTTCGAAATCGTCGGCGAGGCGGAGACGGGGGTGGAGGCCGTGGAGCGGTATCAGCAGCTCCGGCCCGATCTCGTGACGATGGATATCGTGATGCCCGATATGGGCGGCATCGACGCGGTGCGTGAGATCTGCAAACTCGACCCGGAGGCCAAGATCCTCATGTGCAGCGCGATGGGCCAGCAGGCGCTCGTCGTCGAGGCCATTCAGGCGGGAGCGAAAGACTTCGTCGTCAAGCCGTTCCAGCCGAGCCGCGTGCTCGAGGCCGTGCAGCGTGTGCTCGGATAACCGCAGCGCGATGCCCGGATCTCGTGGATAGCTTCCAGTACGCGGAACTATTCCTCACGGAAAGCCGGGAGAACGTCGCGGCGGTCCATCAGGCGCTGCTCAAGCTCGAGCGCGATGCCGGGGGCCCCGAGGCGGCGCCTGCGATCGCCGTAATTTTTCGCGCCGTCCACACCATCAAGGGGATGGGCGCGACGATGGGGTACGCCATCGTCGCCGAGCTCGCGCACGAACTCGAGACGCTGCTCGACCGCGTGCGCCGCGGCGATCTGGCGATCGATCCCGATATCGTGGACGTGCTGTTTCGCGCCTCCGACGCGCTGGAGCACGCGGTGGAAGCCGCCGTCACGGGACGTGAAGGTGAGGTGATCGACACCGAGCTCGTGGCACAGCTCCGCGCGTTGGGACTGCCGAACCCGCAGCGGCTGAACGGCGGGTGGAGTGTGGCGGCTCCGGAAGGTCCCGGCACGCTCGTGCGCGTGCGGCTCGCACCCAGCACGCCACTCCGCGGCGTGCGGGCGTTCATCATCGTCCAATCACTGAAGAAGATCGGCGACGTGACGGGAACGGTACCCTCGCTCAACGATCTGCAGGCCGAGTCGTTCGGCGCAGAGTTCGCCCTGCGACTGGTCACCTCCCTGGACTCCGCGCAGGTCGAAGGGGTCGCGCGCGGCGCGGGCGATGTGGCCGACGTCCAGGTGGGCGAAGACCAGCCGGAGCGGCAGGCGCCGCCGGTTTCCGCGATGGACCCGAGCGCAACGCCTCCGGAAGGACTGCCGTTGGACCAGGAGCGGACGAACGGCAAGGCGCGTCACGTGCGCATCGACGTGCGCCGCCTGGACACGCTCATGAATCTGGTTGGTGAATTGGTGATCGCGCGCGGCAGATTGACGCAGCTCGCGGGCGAGCTGGGCGATGTCGCGCTCGAGGAAACTGTGAACCAGTCGTCGCGATTGATCACCGAGTTGCGTGACGAGATTACGGCGAGCCGCATGGTGCCGGTCGCGCAGGTGTTCGACCGATTTCCACGCGTCGTCCGCGATGCATCGCGCAGCGTCGGCAAGCACATTGAACTCGAGGTCGACGGCAAAGGCATCGAGCTCGATCGGTCGATGCTCGACGAGATCGGCGACTCCATCGTACACCTGTTGCGCAACTCGATCGACCACGGCTTCGAGACGCCGGAGGCCCGCGTCGCCGCGGGCAAGCCGCCCGTGGGCCGGCTCGTGCTCAGCGCGGCGCGTGATCGCTCGGCGATCGTCATCAAGGTGAGCGACGATGGCAAGGGCATCGATCGTGCGCGGGTGCTCGCGCGCGCCAAACGTGATGGATTGGTCGATGCGAACAAGACCGAGCTCACGGAAGACGAGTTGCTCCGCCTGCTTGCGCGTCCGGGATTCTCGACCGCCGAGAAGATCACCCGGCTCTCCGGCCGCGGCGTCGGTGTGGACGCCGTCTACACGCGCGTGCGCGCGCTCGGCGGTGCCATGGACATCCGTTCGGTGCCGGGGCAGGGTACGACGACGATCCTGCGACTGCCATTGACGCTGGCCATCGTGCGGGCGCTCCTCGCGCGGGTCGACGACGAGACGTACGCCATTCCACTGGCTCATGTGAGCGAAACGATCGAGCTCGTGCCGGAGATCGTGCGGACGGTGCAGGGGCGCGAGGTGGTGCTGGCGCGCGACGAGCTGTTGCCGCTGCTGCGCCTGCGATCGATCGTCGGCATGCCACCGTACCAGGCGCCGAGTGAGATCGCGTTCGAACATGCCGCGGTGCTCGATGTCGGCGACCGTCGCGCCGCGTTGGCGATCGACGAGATCACGGGGCAGGAAGAGATCGTCGTCAAGCAGTACGACGCGGTGCGTGACGGGCCGCGGGTGTTCGCTGGTGCCACACTCCTCAGCGACGGAACTCCGTCGCTCATCGTTGACGTCAGTAGTCTGCTCTGAGGAACCATGGAAGATCTTCGCTCGCTGAAAGCCATCCAACTGGACGCGCTGCGCGAGGTGGCGAATATCGGCGCCGGGCATGCGGCGACGGCGCTGTCGCAGATGATCGGCGAGACGATCATGATCAGTGTGCCCAGGATCAACGTGTCGCGGCTCGAGGACGTCCCGCCGCAGATCGGGGAGCCCGATGAGGCGGTGGCGGCGGTGCTCATGCACATGATGGGCGATCTCACGGGGCGCACGCTGCTCGTGTTTCCACGGCGCACCGCCATTCACCTCGCGGGCATGCTGCTCCGCCGGCCGAGTACCGGCGACGAGTTCTCGGAGATGGAGCGGTCGGCAATCAAGGAAGCCGGCAACATTCTCAGCTCGGCGTACATGAATGCGCTGAGCGACTTCATGGGCATGATGCTGCTGCCGTCGCCGCCCAGTCTGGCGATCGACATGTCGACGGCGGTGCTCACGACGGCGTATCTCCAGTTCGGCAGCGACAAGGATTATGTGTTCTGTGTCGAAAGTGAATTCCTGATGGATGAGATCGGCGAACGGCTCCACGGCTTCTTCCTGCTGCTGCCGGATTCGGCCTCCTTGCAGGCGATTCTCAAAGCCGTGCGCGTGGCCTGATCGTTCGCCCCGGCGACCCGTACCCAGCATTCACCCGTGGCACTCACCTCGGAACGCGATCGCGACGTCTTACGTTCGTTTGCCCGGCGGATCGATCCGTCGGATGCCGGGGCGCACAACAATCTGGGGGTGCTGTACTACAACAAGGGGCTGTACGGGGAGGCCGTCGCCGCGTTCATGAAGGCGCTGGACCTCGACCAGAAGATGCAGGTCGCGCAACGGAATCTCGAAATCGCCTACTTCAACACGGGCTATTACGATACTCGTATTCCGGAACTCAAAGAGCGCCTCCGGCTGCGCCCCGAGGATCGTGATGCGCGCTGGGAGCTCGGTCGCACCTATGCGCTGCTCGGCCAGCAGGACGATGCGGCGGAGGAATTCCGCGCGCTGCTGCAGGTCACCCCGTCGGATGTCGGCGCGCTCTTGCAGCTCGCGATGGCCGAGAAGGAGACTGGCGACATCGAACGCGCGCAGCAGCTGCTCGAGCGCGCGCTCACGCTCGACTCCGACAGCTCGTTGCTGCAGTTCTCGCTCGGTGAAGTGCTCTATCATCGCGGACTGAACGACGAAGCACTACGGGCCCTGGAACGGGCGATCGAGCGCAATCCCGAGAACCACGACGCGCTCTACCTGATGGGGTTCGTCCTGGGCGACATGGGACGGCATGAAGACGCGCAGGCCGTGACCCGCCGCGCCATTGCGCTCAATCCCACGTTGTCGCGCGCCCACGCGAATTTGGCGATCGACCAACAGCGGGCGGCGCGACCGGAGGATGGGCCCGCGCCAGCCAGGCGCGAGCTCCAGGTGTCGGGCGAAGGCCAACTCGCGCGCTACAATCTCGGTCTCGCGTTCCGCAGCAACGGGTATTTCCCCGAGGCGATGCGCGAATACCGTGTCGCGCTGGAACGGGGCGAGGAGCGCGATCTCGTGTTGCAGGCCATGGCCGAGATGCATCTGCTCATGCGACAGCCGAACGAGGCGCTCGCGCTGTACAACGAGTTGCTGGAGCGGCAGCCGTCGAGTCCCAAGCTGTGGAACGAGCGCGGCGTGGCGCTGCACCAGGATGGGTGCTTCCCCGACGCGGAGGCCAGCTACCGGAACGCCCTGCAGGCCGAGCCCACCTACGCCATTGCGCACAACAACCTGGGCGTCGTGCTGTATCACCGCGGTGCGGTGGACGAGGCCATCGGCGCCTTCCGCACCGCGCTCGACGAACAGCCCAGCTTTGTCAAGGCGCACCTCAACATGGCGCTCCTCCTTGCACGCGGCAAACGATTTCCCGCCGCGCTCGATGCGTACCGCCGGGCGCTGACGAACGCGCCGGAACAGCACGTCGCGTGGAACGGCATTGGGCTCGTCCTCTCGGAGCTGCACAAGTACGATGATGCGCGGAACGCGTTCGCGCGGTCGATCCAGTCGAAGCCGGACGTTGCGGAAGCACACTACAACATGAGCTTCACGCTCTCGAACCTCGGTGACTTTGAAGGCGCGTTACGCGAAACCAAGCGTGCGCTGGAGCTCGATCCCTATTACGTCCCGCAGAAGTTCGAGTTGGCCATGGACGTCGAGTACGAGGACCCCGACCTCTCGATTCGACCGGATTTCGGCGGCGAGCGGTTGGCCGACGCGTCGATCGCCGATTTCAGCTTCGACGCCCAGTCGCTCGACACGCTCTTCACCGAGCTGAGGCCGGTCGCCTTTCCGTCGCCGGTGACGCCGTCGCGCGGCACGGATGCGTCGCCGTTCGCGATGGCGGCGGATTACCTGTCCAAAGGATTGTACGACCGCGCCTCGGCCGAGATCAGCCGCGCCATGTCTCGCGGAGGTGCGCGCGCCGACGGGCTCACGCTCCTTGGAGACGTCTTTGCCAAGCAAGGGCTGTTCGGCGAGGCCCTCGAGCGGTATCGCGAAGCCTTACGGCTCGAACCCGAAAGGCGCGCTGCCGCGATCGGGGAAGCCTCGTCACTCGTCCGCCTCGGACGCGCCGCGGAGGCCCGTCCCCTCGCCCAGCAGCTGCTCACCCATTGTCCCGATGACGTGGATGTGCTCATGCTCATGGCGACCACCTGCGCGGAAGCAGGCGATCCCGCGGCGGCGCTGTCGGTGCTCGATGCGGCGCGGCGCGCCGCGCCCATGCGCGCCGACGTGCAGCAGAAGATGGGCGACATTGCCCGATCCCTCGGCGATAACGAAGGCGCGATCTCGGCATATCGCCATGCGCTGCAACTCGACCAGGATTTCGCGGTGGTGCGTTTCCAGCTCGCGCGCTTGTTACAGGCAAAGGGGCAGAACCGCGAAGCCGAACAGGAGCTGGTCGCCGCGCTCGACGCCGTACCGACGTATGCCGAGGCGACACTGGAGCTCGCGACGTTGCGGCGGCGCCTTGGACGCCCCGCTGAAGCGCTGGAGCAGCTGATCGATTTGCTGCAGCGCGATCCCTATCACTTCGATGCGCTGATCGCACTCGGGGAAACTCTGCTCGCGCTCGGGCGCAAACGCGATGCCGTGCAGGCGTTCGCTCGCGTCCTGCGCTTCGACCCGTCGCATATCGGCGCGCTGTTCCATGAAGGCAGCATCCTGGCGGAACAGCGCCGATACCGCGGCGCGGTCGAGCGGTGGCAACGCGTCGTGGAGTTAGGGCCGACGTCGGAGTGGGCGCGTCGCGCGCGCCGGGAGATCCGGACGGTGACGGATCTGGAACGCATCCTCGGTCCGCGACGGAAGGACTAGCGCCCATGGCCATTGAAGGTCCCCTTCGCGAACTCGGCATTCACGACGTGTTCCAGCTCCTCGACCTGAGCCGGAAGACGGGGATGCTCCGCGTGTACTCTGCGTTGCGCGAGGACGAGGGCGTGGTGCATTTCGACAGCGGACGCGTGGTTCAGGCGACGATTCGCAGCAAAGCCCCCCCCCACACGGAACCCGGCGCCATTTCGCGGAAGGAGCTGGAGCGGCAGCTGCGCTTGCAGCTGGAGAGCGTCGTGTTCGAGTTGATGTCCTGGCGGGAAGGCTTCTTCTCGTTCGAAGAACGGGCGCGCAGCGACATGCCGGCCAACACGGGGATCACCGTGTCCACGGAATCGCTCCTCATGGAGGCTGCTCGGCGCATTGACGAATGGTCGCGCATCGCCGACGTGGTGCCGAACGTCGATGCCGTCCCCGAACTGGCGGAGGTCGATCATGACCGGCAGGGCGCCATGCTCGATTTGCTGCCGCACGAATGGCAGGTGCTGACGATGATCGACGGCGAGCGTGACGTGCGCACGATTGCCACGGCGCTCGGCCGCGACGAATTCGAGATTGCGAAGATCGCCTACGGTCTGGCGACGACTGGCATCGTTGACGTGCGCTGCCCGTCTCGTGCCCTGCCGGAGTCGGCGCAACCCGCACCGAAAACGCCGATGTTCACGTCGGCCGCGCGCATGGTCACCGGCGCGTTGGCGAGTGCACGCACGGCAGTGGAACAGTTCCTCCGCGCCTCGCCGAACGGTCCGGGCTCGCCGGAAGCGCGGGATGCGCTCGATGCCCTCGCGCGGCTGCAGCGCGTGTTGGAGACGCACGCCGATGGCTGACGACGTCCACGGGTGGAGCGACGAGCTGGCACGCGAGCCATCGAGCCTGGTATTCCTCCGGCTCAGCGAGGCCCTGCGCCGCCAGGGTCAAGTGGAAATCGCGCTCAAAATCGCGCTCCGCGGATTGGAGCGCCATCCGGCGAACGCCGAGGCGCACGACCTGGTAGCGCGAATCGCGGTGGATCGCCACGACCTTGCGCGCGCGTCAGAGGAATGGCAGACGGTCCTCCGCCTTGTGCCAAGCCACGTTGGCGCCATGAAGGGCCTCGGCTTCGTCTGTTTTCAACAACACCGTTTCGATGACGCAGAACAGTATCTCATTCGGGCGGCGGCCGCCGGCGGCGGAGACGTAGCCGCTGCGCTGCAAATGGTGCGGCGGTCGTCCGGCAGTGCGCCGGCGCCCGTGGTCGAGGCACCCCCGGCAACCGACCCCCAAATGCTGTTCCTGGATGTGCTAGTTGATCAGGGACAGACGGCCTTGCTGCTCGACGTCAGCGGCTACGTGGTCGGTGGGTCGTACCCCGATTCGGAAGGAAACGATCTTGCGCAGGAGATCGGTGCACAACTGAGCGGCATTTCCGACGAGGTGCTACGGGCCACGCGGCATCTCGACATTGGCGAATGGCGGTCAATCGTGTTCGAAACGCAGGCTGCCGTGGTCGCCATGGCGCCGGCAATGGGTCACAGCCTCGTCGTTGTCGCTGCCTCGCATGCCACGCCATTGGGCCTCCTGCGGCGGCTGCTCAATCGGTGCGTCGAACGGGCGTCTGACTGGCTGCGGCAGGGCCAGGGCGACGGCGGGGGAGGGGGAGGGGGAGTGGGAGGGAGCGCATGAGTCCCTTTGCTGATCTGCTCGAATCGCTGACCCGTCTCCGTGGCGTACGAGCCAGCTTGATCGTCTCGCAGAGTGACGGTCTCGTAGTGGACGCCAACCTGCGCTTCGGTCAGGATGGCGACCGCGTTGCGGCGTTGGCGGCGTCGATTTACCGCAAGGCGCGGTTGTCGGCGAACGCGGCGCGGCTCGGATCTGTCGGCTTTCTCCAGCTCGACGCCGAGCGGGGACGGATCTGCGCTGCGGGTACCGGGCGCAGTGACCTCGTCATCGTCGTCGTGGCTGAGGCTGCGGCCAACGTGGGTTTGATTCGCGTGGAACTGCTGAAGGCGCTGGAGTTTCTTCCGTGATCATCGCCACGGTCGAGCCGTGGGTCGAACCGCCGCTCAAGCGGTTCGTCGACGAGGCGCGCGCGCGTCTCGCGCTGCTCCTGCACCCGTCAGGTCAAGTGGTGGCGCAGGCGGGCTTTACGCGTGCTGTGGACGTCATGACCGCGTGTGCGCTCGCATCGGCAGTGCACGCAACCGCGGGGGAGCTTGGCCGGCAGCTGGATGGACGTCCATTTCACGGCTTGCACCACGAAGGCTTGGAGAAGCAACTCTATCTCGCGCCGGTGGATACGTGCCGCGGTGCCTACATTTGTCTTACCGTCTTTGACCAGGCAAGTTCGCTCGGCCTGGTGCGTCTGTTCTTCGACGAGTTGTGCCGCGATCTGGCCGCTGCCGCGCCGCCGCTTCCGCTTCTTCGCGAACCCATGTTCGACGTGAACTTCGAAACTGAGCTGCATCGCAACCTCGCTTCGATGTTCGGTCGCTAACCCTTGCCGCTCGACACCCTTGTCTCTCGTCAACTACGCCACCCGCGAGATCACGTGCAAGATTGTCTACTACGGGCCGGGCCGGTCCGGAAAGACGACGAATTTGCACTACATCTATGGGCAGGTCCCGGACGATCGCAAAGGCAAGATGGTGTCGCTCGCGACGCAGACCGACCGGACGCTGTTCTTCGACTTCCTGCCGCTGGACCTCGGAACCATCTCCGGATTCACGACCAAGTTCCAGCTCTACACGGTGCCGGGCCAGGTCTACTATCAGACGACTCGCAAGCTCGTGCTGCAGGGCGCAGATGGCGTGGTGTTCGTGGCCGACAGTCAGGCGCGGCAGGTGGAGGAGAACATCGAGAGCCTTCAGGACCTGCACGCAAATCTCGCCGAGCAGGGGATCGATGCGCGCACCGTACCGCTCGTGCTCCAGTACAACAAGCAGGACTTGCCGGCCGATCTCATCCTTGGCGTCCCCGAGCTATCGGACGCCCTGAATTTTCGAGGCGTCCCGGACTTTGGCGCCGACGCCCTGCACGGCCCCGGGGTCTTCGAGACACTCCGCTCGATCTCGGAGCTCGTGCTCAAGCGTCTGAGCGCGGGCGCGGGCGCGGCGCCCTAGCGACGTGGAGAGGAATCGTCGCGTGCCGGTAGACCTGAAGCTCCGGTTTGATAATTTCATCGTCGGCTCGGCCAACGGGCTCGCTGTGGCCGCGGCGCGCGCGGTGGCGGACGCGCCGGGCGCCGTGTACAACCCGCTGTTCATGTACAGCAGTTCGGGGCTCGGCAAGACGCACCTGATGAGCGCGATCGGCAATCACGTGACACAGCGCCACACGGGACTGCTCGTCGCGTTCGTCACGCTCGACGACTTCGTGGCGGAGTTGCACGAGGCGATCGCGGCCGGCGAGGCAGAACCGTTCAAGAACCGGTATGTCGGCATCGGCGTGCTGCTGATCGACGACGTGCAGTTCTTGACCGGCCATCGCGAGACGCAGACGCAGTTGCTGCGCATCTTCAACGCGCTCACCGCCGCCGGCAAGCAGATCGTGATGACCAGCGACCGGCCGCCGTCGGAGATCAGCGACGTGGACGAGCGGCTGATCACGCGGCTGTCGGGTGGTCTGATCGTCGACATGGGGGCACCCGATTATGAAACGCGCATGGCTATTCTCAAGGCCAAGTGCGAGGAGCGCGGGGTCCGCTTCCGGCCCGGCGTCATCGAGGAAGTGGGACGTCTGGAATTCAAGAACGTGCGCGAGCTGCAGGGCGCGCTCAATCGGATCATCGCGTTCCAGACGCTCGGCGGCGAACAGATCGACCCCGGCGCGGTCATTGGCATCCTCGGCGACCTCGCCGAGCAGCGCCCGCGCGCCAATCCACCGCAGGCGCTCGGAGAGTTCGCGAATTTCCTCTCGAATATGTCGGCGGCCGTCGCACAGCATCTCGAGCAGTGGAGAACCCGCCTGACGGAGGCGATCGCCTACTGGAACAGCGAGGGGTATCGCGCCGCTGCGCTCGAACGCATGCTCCAGGATCCTGCGCCGCCGACGAGCGTCGAGACGGTGCTGCGCGAATTCGAAGGAAGCGTCTCGAAGCTGCGTGATCTCGAAAAGCAGGTGGCAGGTCTCGACCGCGCGTTGGCCGAGCACGATGCTTTTCACGACCCGGATCGGCTCGAGGAGGCCGGGCAACTGCTCGAGCGTGCGCTTCGCACGTCGACGCCGCCGCCGGGACCGTCGGCCGCCTTCACGCGCGCCGGATTCGAAGTGGCGGCGTGCAATCAGCTTGCCGTGCGGGCCGCCGACGCCATCGTCGCCGTCCCGGCACTCCGGTACAATCCGTTGTTCATTCACGGGCCGAGCGGGGTGGGCAAGACCCACCTCCTCAATGCGATCGGCAATGGACTCGTGCAAGCGTCGGCGGGCACCGGCAGTGTCGCCTGCGTGCCCGCCCAGCTGTTCATCGACGAACTGATCGCCGCGATGCAGGAGGGAACAGTGGATCGTTGGCGGGCGCGATATCGCGCTGCCTCGGCGCTGTTGCTCGATGACGTGCAGTTCGTGGCCGGCAAGGAACGCACGCAGGAAGAGCTGTTTCACGTATTCAACGCGCTGTATGCCGACGGCAAGCAGCTCGTCTTCGCCAGCGATCGACCGCCACGCGAGTTGTCGGGCCTCGAGGAACGACTGCGCTCGCGGTTCGAGGGCGGCCTGGTCGTACCGATGCAGTCGCCCGACCGGTCGCTGCGCGAGCGGCTCTTTGCGCGATTCCTCAAGGACCTGGGACTCGACCCCACCGGCGAGATGCTGAACTATCTTGCCGACCGACCGGTTGCCAGCGTGCGCGAGATCATCGGTGCCGCGAACCGGATCGTCGCCTCGGCCGAAGTGAAGGCCGTGCCGGTGACGATCGGGTTCATTCGTGCCGAGCTCGAACCGGAGCAGGGCGACGCGCCCCGTGCCGCGGCAATGCGCACGACGGCCGACACGTTCTTTCTCGACGGCGAAAAGATTCTGTGGCAGTGGCCCGACGCCGGCACGCGCCTGATCGAGGATCTGCGCTGATGGCCATCCGCGGCAGCCTCAAGGAAGCGAGCCTTCCCGACGTTCTCCAGCTTCTGGCGATGGGGAAGAAGACGGGGTGCCTGAGCGTCACGCACCGGAACAGCTTTGGGTACGTCTATTTCGAAAAGGGCCGCATCTGCTACGCCTCCATCGTGAACCGGCGCGATCGACTCGGCGACATGCTGGTGAAGAGCGGCATCGTCACGCAGGCGCGGTTGGAGGCCAGTGTGGCGCTGCAGGATCGCCGGCGCGACAAGCGGCTTGGCGAGTTGCTGGTGGAGCAGGGCGCGCTCAGTCTGCAGCAGTTGCACGACGCCATCCATGTGCAGATTCAGGAAGCGGTGTACTTCCTGTTCACCTGGAACCAGGGGACATTCAATTTCGAGGCTGACGTCGCGCCGGATCAGCATGACCATGTCGTATCGATCAATCCGGAGTCGCTGCTGCTCGAGGGTGCCCGGCGAGTCGATGAGTGGGGTCTCGTCGAGAAGAAGATTCCGACGTTCGACATTGTCTTCGAGATAGATCGCGCCAAGGTCCTATCGAGCGAAACAGCGCTCACCGACGAGCAGCGTGCCGTGCTCGAGTTGGTCGACGGCACGCGCGACGTGCAAGCAATCATCGACGAGTCAGGCCTCGTGGAGTTCGAGGTCGGGAAGGCGTTGTACGGCCTGCTCACCACGGGGTTCATCCATCGCATTGGCAAGACGGCGCCGCCGGCTCCCGCGCCGTCGGAAGGGCGCATCGAGGAACACCGCAACCTCGGGATCGCGTTCTACAAGACCAATATGCTCGATGAGGCGTTGCGGGAATTCCGGCGTGTGCTCGATCTGCGCGGATTCGACGCGGTGGCGCGGTTCTACATCGGTCTCGTGCTGGCCCGCCAGCAGAAGTGGGAAGACGCGGCCGCCACATTCTCCGAGGCGGCGGCGCAACCGGGCGCGCACATGGCGGTGTTCCACAACCTGGCCTACGCGCTGGAGCGGCTCAATCGATACGAGGAAGCGCGTGCAGCGCTCGAGGAGGCCGCGCGGCGCGGTGGTTCGGCCGATCCGCGCGTGCAGACGTCGCTCGGTGTGGTGACGCTCATGACGGGCGATGTCGCGGAGGCCGACGCGCTGCTCGCGTCGGCGCGGACGCTGTTCGGCACCCGTCCGCCGACTGCGGCGTGGTACCACTACATGGGGCTTGCGGCCGCGCTCGCCGGAGACACGTCGCGCGCCGCCATCGTGCTGACAGAGGGCGTGTCGGCCCATCCGCACGTCGCGGCGCTCTGGAACAACCTCGCCGCGGCGCTCGAACGCAGCACGGCCTACGACAATGCGCGTGAGACCATCGAACGCGGCCTCCATGAGGATCCCGGCATGCCGCAGCTCCACAAGAACCTGGGCGACCTGCACTACCGCGGCGGCCGGTACGACGACGCCCTCGAGTCGTACCTGCGCGCGACGAAGGCGGACCCGGATCTCGGGGCCGACGTCTATCTCAAGCTCGGCAACATTCGCCTGCGGCGGCGGGAGCGCGATGAAGCGCTACGCTGCTGGGAGCGGGCGCTCGAGCTCGATCCGAACAACGCAATCGTGCGTACGAATCTGGAATCGATTCGGCAGGTGTATTGATGCCGGAGCAGGAGCAGGAGCAGGCTGGGTTCTTGGAGTTGACGCACAAGATCTCCGCGGAGCGCGGCTTCGGCTGTGCGTCGTACAAGGAGAAGTGTCTGCGCCGGCGGATTGCCGTGCGCATGCGCGCGCGCGGTGTGCACACCTACGACGAGTACGCGCGACTCCTCGATCGGGACGCCGCAGAATACGACCGGCTGCTCGATGCGTTGACGATCAATGTCACGAAACTCTTTCGAAACTGGGATGCCTACGCGGCGATGGCGGAGCACGTGGTGCCCGCGCTCTGGCGCCGCGAGCAGCCGGCGATTCGCGTGTGGAGCGCGGGGTGCTCGTCGGGAGACGAGCCGTATTCGCTCGCCATTCTGTTTCATCGGTACGCGGCCCTCAACGATTCGCTCGCCCGGATTGGGCGCGTGCGGGTGGTGGGAACCGACATCGACCAGCAATGTCTCGCCGCGGCTGGGCGCGGACAATTCGAGCCAGGCGACTTCGACGACACGCCTGGCGATCTGCGACAGGAGTACTTCGCGGTCGCGTCGCCCTTCGCCGTATCCTCAGCCATTCGCAGCATGGTGCGGTTCGAGCGACGCGATCTGCTCAGCGAGCCGCCGCCGCCGGGGCCGCATGACCTCATCGTGTGCCGAAACGTGTTGATTTACTTCGACCGGGATACGCAGGAGCGGCTGTTCAATACTTTCTACGACGCGCTGGCGCCGGACGGATTCCTCGTGCTCGGCAAGGTCGAGACCCTGCTCGGACGTGCGCGCACCCACTTCGCGCCCGTCGATGCGCGGCAACGAATCTTTCGGCGCCTATGACGGCCATTCCCGTCGAGCGGCGCGTGAAGGTCGCCGACTATGCCGTCGCCGCCGACGGGACGATCTCGACGATCGGCCTCGGATCGTGCGTGGCGATTGTTCTGTACGACGCCGTGGCGCGCGTTGGCGCCCTGGCTCACGTGCTGCTGCCAAGCGAGAGCATGTCGCGCGATCGATCCAATCCGGCGAAATTTCCACAGACGGTGGTTCCGCTGGTGCTCGCCGAGATGCGGGACCTCGGCGCCAGCCTCGGGCGCATTCGAGCGAGAATCGCCGGCGGCGCGAGTATGTTTGGCAACGTCCTTCCGGCGGGCGGCATGAACATTGGGGAACGGAACGTCACTGCGGTGCGCGAAGTGCTCGCCGGCGCCAACCTGCCGATCGTGGCCGAGGACACCGGGAGCGACTACGGCCGCAGCGTGTACCTCTTTCTAGCGGATGGCCGCGTGGAAGTGCGCTCGCTGCGCGGGGGATCGCGTGTCCTCTGACAAGCCGCGTGTCCTCGTCGTGGACGATAGCGCGTTCATGCGCCGCATGACCTCGCAGATCGTCGATGACTCGGGAGAGTTCGTGGTGGCGGGTACGGCGCGGAACGGATTCGACGCGCTCAAGCGGATTCACGAGCTCGATCCAGATATTGTCACGCTCGACGTGGACATGCCGGAACTCGACGGTTTGAGTGCGCTTGGCTATATCATGAGCGAAACGCCGCGCGCGGTGGTCATGCTGAGTGCCGGAACGACACGCAGCGGGCAGGAGGCGACGCTCAAGGCGCTCGAACTGGGCGCGGTGGACTTCGTGCTCAAGCCGTCGGGCTCGATCAGCCTCGATGTGGGACTCATTGCCGATCGTCTCGTGGCCGCATTGCGCGGCGCGGCGGCGGCGAACCTCGCCGGCCTGAAGACGCCGGCGCGTTCCTCGCTGGAGGGCGTCCGGCGCATCGATCCGCTCACGCGCGCGTCGCACGCAGTGGTCATCGCGTCATCGACTGGCGGACCGCGCGCGCTCGCGGCGATCATGCCCCATCTGCCGCGCGAACTCCCCGCGGCGGTGCTCATCGTGCAACACATGCCGGCTGGGTTCACGAAGAGTCTCGCCCAGCGGCTCGATACCTTGAGTCCGATCCGGATCCACGAGGCCGAGGACGGCGAGCCCGTTGTGCATGGCAACGTCTATTTGGCGCCCGGCGGCTACCACATGCGGGTGCGCGGCGACCCCGATGGTCCGACGATCGTGCTCGATACATCGCCATCGATCTGGGGCGTGCGTCCCGCAGCCGACCGATTGTTCCGCTCTGCGGCGGAGGTGTTTGGTGCGGCGACGGTGGCCGTCGTGCTCACTGGCATGGGGCGAGACGGCAGCGAAGGGACCCGTTTGATCCGCGAAGCCGGAGGCCGGGCTATCGTGCAGGATCGCGCCACCGCGACGATTTTCGGCATGCCGCAGATGGCGCTGCAGCATGCGGGCGCCGATCGCGTCGCCCCGCTGCACGAGATCGCCCCGGTCATCAGCGAGATGGTGGAGGCGCTGCGGCATGTTCCGTGACGGTGCGGCGCGGCTTCTCGTCTTTCGATTGGGACGCGAGCGCTTTGCCGTCGAGTTGGCATCCGTGGAAGAAGTGATGGACTTGCCGGCGATGCATCCTGTCCCCGACGCGCCGCCATCGGTCCTCGGTATCGCGGCTATTCGCGGCGCGCTGGTCACCATATATGACCCCCGGTCGCTCCTGAACGTCGGCGGACGGGCGGATGGGGTGCTGCTGCTATTCGCACGCGATGAACGGCGAGCCGGCTTCGCCGTCGACGATGTGCAGGACGCAATCACTGTCGAGGCCCGGGAGCTGCTCGCCGTGCCGGGCAATCAGTCGTCGGATGGAATGCTGGCGGGCGTCGTCCGTCGTGGAGCAGAATTGATCGCGGTGCTCAACGCGGACGCGTTGCTGGCGGTGGCGGCCGTGTCCGTTTTGACGGGTGAAGGGCCAGGAGAGATCGCATGAAGACCGACGTCGTGAAGCTCGTCACCTTCCGCTTGGGGCTGGACCGGTTCGCCGCCGACATCTTTGCGGTGGATCGGGTGCTGCGCTACGCAGCGCCAAGCAACGTGCCCGATCTGCCTGCGTGGATCGCAGGCGTGTTCGAGCACCGTGGCGCGGTGATCCCTGCCGTCGATATGCGTCGACGCATGGAGCTGCCCGAGACGCCGGTCACGTCCTCCACGCGCATCCTGGTCCTGAACACCGCGGATGGCTGCGTCGGTGCGATCGTCGATGCCGTGCTGGAAGTGGCCGCGGTGCCAGCGACGAGCGTCTCGCCGCCGCCGGCTCTCTTCCGCGGCCTTGCTTCCGAGTTCGTTCGCGGCATCGTGAAAACGGGCGACCAGCTCGTGGTGATTCTCGACGTTGACCGTGTGCTGTCCACCGCCGATCGCATCGTCTTCGAGCGCACCGTGCGAGCCGCCGAGGTTACTGTTCGTGGCTGAGCGGCTGGTGGATGCCCTGCGGGTGCGCCGTGACGAGCTCCGCGTCCGCCTCGCCTCACCTGCCGCCGCAGCCGACCTCAGTGCGCTGAAGACCGATATCGGCGTGCTGTTCAAGAGCGTCGAGCAGGAGCTCACGGATCTCGTCGTGCTCAAAGCAGAAGTGCTGCAGCTCGTCGAGACGTGGAAAAGCGTGAAAGGCGTGAAAGGCGCGCAGCCATCGCTCGCGCCCGCGTTCATTGGTGAAAAGCCCGTGGTGCACGCCGACCACATTGGCGCCTCGACGTTCATTGAGAAGGGATGGAGCAAGATTTCGCTCGGCGACCATGCCGGCGCAGAGCAGGCCCTGATGAAGGCGCTGGAGCTTGCGCCGAACGATCCGCAGGCGGAATCACTGCTGGGCTGGGCGCAGATGCTGCAGGACAAGTTCGACGACGCACTGCTCAATTTTCAGAAAGTGCTCGTGCGGGAGCCGCAGAATGCGCTCGCCCGCATCAACGTGGGTTACATCTGTCTCAAGAAAGGCATATTCGGCGAAGCGATCGAGCACCTGTCACGCGCCATCAGGCTGGGCAATGATAAGAAGGCACTGCTGTATGCGCACTTCTATCTCGGGTTGGTGTATCTCGAGCGTGACATGTTCGAGGATGCACAGACCTTCTTCCAGAAGACGCTGGCGCTCGGGCCGAACTTGATCGAGGCGTACTATGAGCTCGGTCGCGCGTACTGGTTCAACGGGCAGCGGGCCGAGGCAATCGAGACATGGCGAGCCGGTTTCGCGGCGAACAAGTTCACCCCGTGGGGAAAACGGTGCGCGGAGGTTCTGAAGACCGTGGAGGCGGGGGGCGAACCGTAGGGCACCTGCTCCGCAGGTCGTGCGTCACGCGGTGGCTGGCTGCGACGGTCGCAACACTCCTGCTGCTTTTTCCCGTGTCCCGTGTTTCGTGCGCCGTGTCCCAAGCCGATGCCCCCAAACGCATCGATCGTGGGCGGTTCACGGCCGTCTTCTATCCCACGGAAGCTGTGCTGGCGACGTCGCTGCTCGAGCAGGCGCAGCGCACCGATACGTTTCCCGGGCTGCCGCGGCCACATGAACACGTGCTGCTGGCGATCGCGCCCGATGCGCGCCGTTTCCGCGAATGGGCGGGGCCCGAAGCCCCGGAATGGGGCGCGGCGATCACCTTCCCCGACTCGCGACGTATCGTGATGCAGGGCCGCGGCGCCGGCGCGGATGCCGGCGATCCAAGCGAGGTCTTCCGACACGAACTCGCACACCTCGCGCTGCACGAATACCTCGGCGATCAGCCGCCACGCTGGTTCGATGAAGGTTACGCGAGCTATGCCGCGCGCGAATGGCGTCGCGAGGATGCACTGGCGGCGAACATTGCGCTGGCGTTGCGCGGGTCGCCGACGTTCGCTGAGCTCGATGTACAGCTCAACGGTGGCTCCACGACGGCGGAGAACGCGTATGCCCTCGCGTACCGCGCGGTGGTCGAACTGGCGTCGCTCGATCCCGATGGCGGGTTGTCACGGTTCTTCGAATCGTGGCGGCGAGAAGGCGACCTCGATCGCGCAATGCGCGCGACGTATGGGCTCACGCTCAGCGGATTCGAGACGCGTTGGAGGGCCGATACGCGGCGGCGGTACGGCGCGCTCGCCCTGGTGAGTAACGTGGCAATTGGCGGTCTGTTGCTGCTCGTTCTGATCGTGCCATTCTATATTGCGCGTCGGCAGCGAGATCGGCAGCGTCTGGCGGCAATGCGCGTCGCGGATGAAGTGGCTGAGCGCGCAGCCCGGGAAAGCGCGATCGAGGCACTCTTGCGGGGGGACGACCCGTCCGCGGGAAGGGACCAAATGCCCGAGTGACTGGCATTTTAATCGTGAACTAATCTAGCGATCATGACGGTGTAACTTCGCTTCAGCACATTGCTTGACAGGTTTTCCCGGACGGTCTACACTATATTCCCTATGGCAGAGATCGAGACGTCGCCTCGTACACGAGGCTTGATGTGGTGGGGAATTGCGCTGGTCGTCATCATCGCTGGATTCGCCGACTTGGCGCGGGGGGGCGAAACGATTGCCCCAATCCTGCTGGCCGTCGGTTACTGCGTGCTCGTACCGCTTGCAATCTTGAAGTAAATGCAGAGAGGTCACCCCCCGGGCGAATAGCTCAGTTGGTTAGAGCGCCTGCTTTACACGCAGGATGTCGGGGGTTCGAGTCCCTCTTCGCCCATTTTGAACATTTGGTTGTCAAAATCGCGAACTCGAGCGTTCATGTTGGGGTGCAGCAGTTCAACGTCTGGGAGGTTAAGACTGTGATGTCAACGCATCGCCAAGCGGCTGCGGCCGCGGGCTTTCTCGCGCTTTCGCTGGCGGCAAGTTCGCTACACGCACAGACCGCCCAGATCCAGCGCGGGGGACCCCCGAGTCAGGATACCCCCTATATCCTCGTAGCAGCCTTTCACAGCACGGACCGCCAACTCGGCGTTCAGGCTGCTGACGAGGTCCGCAAACGCATCGCGGGAGAACATGGCGCGAAAGAGCTGTTTGTCGTGCCCAAGACGAACATCAACGCCACGCTCGAGGCGTCCGGCTATCGGCCAGATTCGGCGCTGAACGCGTCGGACCTCATGGAGCTCGCAAAGCAACTCCACGGTGAGTACGTCGTCGATGGCACGGCCACGAAGACGCCCACCGGTGTTCGAATCGACGCCCGGGTGCTGAGCCGCACCGGGACGCAGACGCTCGCGCAGCCGCTTCCCCCATCGGACGGAAAGGATGCGGGTGACGCAGCCAAGTTGCTCGAACGCACGCTCACCGACGCGCTCAAGGCAATGCCTGCGTATGCGCTCTGCACAAAGGCGTTGCGCGCGAACAAATATGATGACGCGGCCAAAGAGGCGCGGCTCGGCCTCGTGGCATATCCGAACTCGGCTTTGAACCGTCTGTGCCTGCTCTCGGCGTATAGCTACAACAAGGCGCCGGCGGACTCGATCATCAGCGTGGCCAACGCGGTGCTCGCGATCGATCCCACCAGTGTGCTCGCACTGAGCAATGCGGCCGAAGCCTACGGGCAGAAGGGCGAGAAAGACAAAGCCATCGAATACAACCTCCGCATCTATCGCGCGGATCCCACCAACACGACCGTTGTTCCGGCAATCATCCAGGGGCTCGCACAGTCCGGCGCACCCGACAAAGCGTTGCCGATCATCGACTCGCTGCTCGCCAATAATCCGGGCGATCCGCAGATGCTTCACACGAAGTGGCTGCTCCTCCTCAAGGCGGGCAAGTTCAAACAGGCAATGGCGGCCGGCGACGAGTACGTGAAGGCCGACACCGTGGCGGCGTCGCTCGATTTCTTCCAACGCCAGATCGGCGCTGCGCAGCAGGATAGCAATACCACGGCAGTCCAGTTGTACACGGCGCGCGCGGCGCAGAAGTTCCCGCAGGACGCCAGCTTGCAGATCCTGCTGGCCCAGACCTATCGCAAGCAAGGCCAGCTCCAACAGGCGCTCGACGCAGCACTTCGTGCTGCCACCCTCGAGCCGAAGAATGCGAATGCCTGGCTGTTCGCGATCGTGACCGCGAACGACATGAACCAGCCGGACACTGCGATGGCGCTGGCAAAGCGTGCGGTCGCCGGCGGCGCCGACAAGGAAGCATTGGGTCAAGCCCTGCTGGCACCCGTGGGCGCCGCCGTCAAGAAGGCCCAGGAATCAAAGACCCGTGAGGACTGGGCGGCCGCATTGAAGTCGGCGCAGTCAGCGGATGCCATTGCCGCATCCCCGGCCACGAAATTCTACATCGGACTGAGCTCGTTCCAGATTGGCCTCGATGCCTTGCAGAACGCGCAGAAGGTCGGCGCGGAGAAGGCCAAGGATTCCAAGGCGAATGCTTGCGCCGAAGCCAAGGTGGCCGAGGATCAGTGGGCGACGGCGCAAGTGGCGATGCCTGCGGGCGGCTCGTACAACACGGAAGCGGCCGGCTCGATCATGGGCAACATCCAAAAGTACGCGGATTACATCCCGCAGATGAAGAAGGCCTACTGCGGCAAGTAGCCATTGCAGCTGGCCACACGTACGAGGGCGCCCGCGGAATTGACCCGCGGGCGCTTTTTGTTTTGTCCCGTGTCCCGGCTCTTACGGCAGATGCGCCATGTGGACCCAGAGGTCGCGCGCCTGCGCCCGGTAGGTCAGCCGTTGCGCATTCGAGATCTTGCCATCCACGTCCACGGCGATGCCCTCGCCGGCCTCGATAGTCACGGAACCGAGCTGGACGTAGTGGACCCCTGGATGTCCAACATGTTCGCCACGCTTCACCTTGGACATCGTGCGCGCGAACTCGCTACGCGACATGCGCTCTACGATGCAGAGATCGAGCAGGCCGTCGGTAGCAAATGCCCTGGGAGGCACCGTGCCGCCGCCCGTCGATCGTACGAGCCCGACGGCGAACATGAGAAAGGGGCCTTCATAACAAAATCCGACGCCATGGAAGCGTGCGTCGCTGACCCGAAAATCGGCTAGCTTGCGCACGCCGCTGATCGCGTATGCCACGCCGCCGACGGACACGTTGAGAAAACGACGGCCGTTGAGCGAAGCCGTATCGAGTCGTCTAGGCTTGGAGTGGAGGATAACATCCATCGCATGATCGGCATCTGCCGGGACCCCAACCTGACGCGCAAAGTCATTCGTCGTGCCCAGCGGGATGATTCCGAGTGGCACGTCGTACCCGTCCAGCCCATTGACCACTTCGTTGATGGTGCCGTCGCCGCCTGCGGCGACCACGACGTCGACACCCTGCTGCGCGGCATCGGCGGCGATCGCGGTGGCTTGCCCGGCCTCGAACGTGGTATGGACATCGACGAGGTGGCCCCTCTCCCGTACCCAGCACACGAGGTTTCGAACGTCAGCGCGGCCGGCTCGTGCACAAGGGACGATCAGGGTGATATGCTTGGAAGTCATGTCATTCGCTAGCGCATATCACGCGCCTGTGCTCGCTGCCGAGATCATCGAGATCTTCCGCGACTGTCGTCGGGTTCTCGATTGCACGCTCGGCGGCGGCGGGCACAGCCTCGCCATGCTCCAGGCTGGCGTCCAGACCGTGGTTGGCGTCGATCGCGACCCTGACGCTCTCGCGGCGGCGGCGCTCCGACTCCATGATTTTGCCGCCTCGGGGAAATTCAGCGCGGTGCAATCGAACTACGCCACCATCAACGACCTGCCCGCGCTCGATGGGCTGGTGTTCGATGGCATCCTGCTCGACCTCGGTATATCGTCCCACCAGATCGACGAAACCGATCGGGGATTCAGCTTTCGGCCGGGCGCCCGACTCGACATGCGCATGGGTGACGACGTGGCGCAGAGTGCCGCCGACATCCTCAACGATGAAGACGAGGCCACGCTCACCCGCCTCTTTTCGGAGTTCGGCGACGAACCACGCGCCGCCCGTCTGGCGCGCGAGATCGTGCGTCGTCGCTCCACCAAACCGTTCGAAACGAGTGACGACCTCGTGGGAGCCATTCGCGCCGTCCTCGGGGCGCGGAGCGGCGCGGGTGACTTCGCACGGCTCTTCCAGGCGGTGCGCATTGCCGTGAACGACGAGCTCCCGGGTCTCACGCGGGCGCTCCCGGCGTTGCGCGACCGGCTTTCGCCGAGTGGCCGCTTGGCGGTGATCGCTTATCATTCAGGGGAAGATCGCATCGTGAAGAACGCGTTCCGCGACTGGAGCGCCACGTGTATCTGTCCGCCGAAGATGCCGGTCTGCACCTGCCGCGGCCGTGCCCTCGGTACCACGCTCACCCGCCGGGCGCTCATCGCCTCACAGGACGAAATTCTGCGAAATCCTCGCGCGCGAAGCGCGAAGCTGCGTGCATGGCAAAACGCCGAGTAGCCCCTGGCAAGCGATCCTTCATCGCGCTGGTGCTCGTTGGTTTCGTCCTGGTCACCACGGGCGTCATATGGCGGAGGGTCCTTGGCGTGAAGCAACAGGTCGAGCTTCGTGATCTGCAACGCACGCGCGATGCGATCGTGGCCGATCGCATCCGGCTCGAGGGCCAGATTCGCGATGCGTCGAGCCGTGCCCGGCTGCAGCCGATCGCCGAGCAGCAGTTGCACATGCACATTCCGAAGCCTGAGCAGCAGGTATTTCTGAAACGCTCATCATCATCGGTTCCGTCCGCGAAACATGATTCGCCCTAGCCGGATCGGCCTGGCGCACGCCGTTCTCGCGGTGTTCGCGTTGGCCATCGTGATCAAGGCGGCGAGCGTGCAGCTCGTGCACGGCAATGTCTGGCTGGCGCGCGCGGAGCGGCAACAGACCTCGGCGCGAACGGTGCCCGCTCCGCGTGGCGAGATTCTCGATGCCACGCACCGCGTGTTGGCGCAGAGCCGGGAAATGGTACGGCTGGAGATAGCGCCGCGCGAGGTGAATGAACCGGGCAAACTGCGTTCGGCACTGGCCAGCCTACCCGTCGATCGTTCCCTGATCGCCAGAGCACTGAATCCATCGGTGCGGTATCTCACCGTTCCCGGCCGGTTCCTGGCCGTGGATGCCGCGCCGGCCACGATGCTCCGCGGCGTGCACTCGTACAACATGATCGCGCGCGCGTACGCTGCCTCGCAGGGCGCGCAGGGGATCGTGGGACACGTGGACGCGGACGACAAGCCGGTCGATGGTCTCGAGCTGTCGCTCGACTCCATCCTGCGGGGCACGCCCGGCAACGCCACGATATTCAAGGACTCGAAAGGCCAGAGCCGCGAGTCGCCCATCGCGCCAGGCACCGCGCCAGTGAAGGGCAACACCGTCGTTCTCACGATCAATGCCGACCTCCAGGAGATCGCCGAGAAAGCACTTGGCGATGCGGTCGTGCGCATGGGTGCCGAGGGGGGCGACATCGTCATCCTCGATCCGCATGAGGGTGACATCCTTGCCATGGCCAGCCGCCGGCTGGATCCGCGGCAGACATCGGCTACCGTGATTACCGATCCGTTCGAACCCGGCTCGACGATGAAGCCCTTTCTCGCCGCCGGACTGCTCGACCGTGGTCGCGTTTCGGACGCCGATTCCGTGGACACGGGAAACGGAGTATATGAGATCAACGGCCGCTCGATCCGTGATGAGCATCATATCGGTCGAGCGTCGCTGGCCGACGTACTGCGTTGGTCGAGCAACATCGGGATCGTGAAGTTCGCCCAGCGGCTCACCCCTCGCGAGGAATTCGAGACACTGCGCGATTTCGGGTTCGGTACGCCGACGGGGCTGCCGTATCCCACCGAATCCGGCGGTGTCCTGCGCGCTCCGAAGAGCTGGTCACTGCAGTCGGCCAACTCCATGGCAATGGGGTATGAGGTCTCGGTTACGCCCTTGCAACTTGCCGCTGCATATGCAGTCTTCGCCAACGGGGGAGAGCTCATCGAGCCGGCGCTGGTCAAGGAGATCATCGCGCCCGACGGCTCCGTCCGGTACAAGCACGAGCGGCGCGTGGTCAGGCGGGTGACGTCAAAACCCGTGGCTGACAAGGTGCGTCATATGCTCCTCGACGTGGTCGATGAAGGCACGGCGCTCGAGGCTGCACTCGACAATTACAAGCTCGCAGGAAAGACGGGAACGCCGCGTAGCACGGTTCACGGTCGGTACGTCGCCGGCCGGTACAATCCGAACTTCGTTGGGTTGTTCCCGGGGGACGCGCCGCAGTATGTGATCGTCGTGAAAATGACAGCCCCACAGAGCTCCATCTTCGCGGCGCAAACAGCTGCTCCGGTCACCAAGGCCATTCTCCAAGCGGCGGTCGCCGCGCGCGACGCCGCGCTCGACCGCGCCAAGCTGGCGTCGAGCGTCATGCCATTGCGCACGGATACGGCGCGGAACGCTTCGGCTGGGCACGCGGCAACACCGGCGTCAACGGTCCCCGTCCGCACCGCGGTCGTGGAGTCGTCCCGGGACAGTGCCGTCAACGTGCCGTTCGTGGTGACGTTGCCTGCGTCTCGCCCCGAGCCGGCTCCTCGTATCTTGCACGCAGTGCCCGATGTGCGCGGGCTCACACTCCGCGATGCGGTGCGTTCGTTGCACAATGCCGGCTTTCGCATAGACCTCGCTCAGGCCGGCGGCGGTTCGGGAACGACCAACCCCGCGGCGGGGCAGATAGTACCCACCGGAACTCTCGTCCGACTGATCTTCGACTATTGAATGCACGCTGATATCGCTACGATCGCGCAGGCGCTCGACGAGGCCGGTCTTCTCGTCGAGCGGCGGGGCACGCCGCCTTCTGGCTTGGTCACCGGTATCGCCGACGATAGCCGGGCCGTGCGAACGGGGTTTCTGTTCGTGGCGGTCTGCGGTTCCGAGCGCGATGGCCACGACTATCTCGGCCCGGCGGCCAGTGCCGGCGCGACGGTAGCAATCGTCGAAGACCCGACTCGCACGTCGCTCCCATCGCTCGTCGTGAACGACGGCCGCCGTGCCGCCGCGGTCGCTGCCGCGGCCGCCTACGGCTGGCCAGCGCGTGAGCTGCAGCTCATTGGCGTCACTGGTACGAATGGCAAGACGACGACGGTCAACATGCTGCGCCACCTGCTCGACGACGCGGCGGCGCGCAGCGCATCCATCGGCACGCTCGGGATCCTGATCGGCAGTGATGGCATTCCGCTCGAAGGCGGTGGCGGCCTCACGACGCCCGGTCCCATCGAGCTGCAGCGCGTGCTCCGCGCACTCCACGACGCCGGCGTACGGACCGTAGCCGTGGAAGTGTCGTCGCATTCGCTCGATCAGCACCGCATCGACGGCATGTCGTTCGACGTGGTGACCTTCACGAACTTCACACGCGACCATCTCGATTATCACGGAACAATGGAGCAGTACTTCGCCGCCAAGGCGAAGTTGATCGATTATCTCCTGCCGCACGGCACCGTCGTGTTCAACCTGGACGACCCCGCATGGCGTGAGCTGAAGACGGACCGTCGTCGCGTTGCCTTCAGCCAACGTGTGCCGGCCGCCGAGGCCCATGCCGCGAACGTGTGCTACGGCCCGCGCGGAAGCGAATGGACACTGGTGCTGGATGGAGCCGGTACGCCCGTGCGTCTCCCCTTGATCGGTGACTTCAACGTGATCAATGCGCTTGGTGCGGCGGCAACCGCCTATGCGCTCGGCGCACCGCGCGAGCGCATCGGTGAGCGGTTGTCATCCATGCCACAGGTGCCGGGCCGCCTCGAGGTGCTGCGCGATGCGCCCACGGTTCTGCGCGATTACGCGCACACACCCGACGCGCTCGCGCGCGCGCTCGACGCCGTGCGTCCGTTTGCCCCGGAGCGCCTGATCGTTGTTTTTGGCTGCGGAGGCGATCGCGATCGCGGCAAGCGCGCGGTCATGGGCGCCATCGCCGAAGCCAAAGCGGACCTGGCGATCGTCACGAGTGACAATCCGCGCACCGAAGATCCGAACGATATCCTCGATGAGATCGAGAGCGGAATGACCAAGGACAACCACGAGCGCACGGAAGATCGGCGCGCCGCAATCGCGCGCGCGCTCGAGGTGGCGTCGCCGCGGGACGTCATCATATTGGCGGGGAAGGGACACGAGACGTACCAGGTCCGCGGCACCACGAAAGTGCCCTTCGACGAGAAGCAGATCGTCGCCGAGCTGTCCACGGCGACAGCAACCTCCAGTGCTCGATGAGCATGCCGGCCACAATTTCCACGACGCACTTCTGGACCGCCGATCGCGTCGCCGACGCGTTGGCTCCGCTTTCCGCGACGGACGATCTGCCGCGCTCGGCCGCGTACGGACGGGTGTGGACCGACACACGCACCGTCGAGGCTGGCGATCTCTTCGTTGCGCTCATCGGCGAACGCTTCGACGCGCATGATTTTCTGAAGGATGCCGTTGCGAAGGGCGCTGCCGGTGTCGTCGTGTCACGCGCCAGCGCTGCGCACGACCTCGCTGTGCCCGTGTATGAAGTTCCTGATACACTCGTCGCCCTTGGTGCGCTGGGCGCCTACCGGCGCCGCGCCTGGAACAAGCCAGTCGTTGGCGTCGTGGGCACGAATGGAAAGACCAGCACGAAAGAGTTGATCCGCGCGGCGCTCGGGAGCACGCTCACGGTACATGCGACGGCGGGGAATCTGAATAACCTGATCGGCGTGCCGCTGACGCTGCTTGCGATTCCAGACGCGGCGGACGTTGCCGTGGTCGAGATGGGCACGAACCAGCCCGGCGAGGTGCCTCGGCTGCGTGCCATCGTCGAGCCGACCGTGACCGTGGTAACCTCTGTCGCCGAGGAGCACCTCGAGGGGCTCGGTGATCTCGACGGTGTGCTGCGCGAGGAATTGGCGGCAGTCGAGGGGGTGGACATGGCCGTCGTTCCGGCATCACAGCCGGAGGTGGTCGACGCGGCGCGCGCGCGCTGTCAGCGCGTCGTGACCGCCGGCCTGGACGCCGGAGACTATCACGCCAGCGCGTGGCGGTTGCACGCGGACGGCCACGGGTCCTTGACGGTCTCGGGCGTCACGATCGACGTGCCGCTGCGCGGCGTGCACAACCTGCGGAACGCAATCCTGGCCTTGGCGGTGGCGCGCGAGCTCGGCGTCTCGATCGCTGACGCGGGTCGCGGCATTGCTGGCATCGTGGCGCCTCCCATGCGCGTGAATTGGGTGCAGCATGGGACGGCGACGTTGATCAACGACGCCTATAATTCGAATCCTGGTTCAGCACGCGCGGCGATCGAATTGCTGCAACACGCTGGTACCGGGCGCCAGCGCGTGGCGGTTCTCGCCACGATGCTCGAGCTTGGTCCCGAGACGCCGCGGCTGCACGATGAAGTGGTGCGCGAGGCGCTCGACGCCGGCATCGAGATTGTGGCCGGCATCGGAGAGTTCGCGTTGGCACTCCGGCGTATCGCGCCTCACGATTCGCGCGTCATCACGGCGAGTGACGTCACCGAACTCTGGTCGTCGCTCGCATCGCGACTGGCGCCGGACGCCGTTATTCTCCTCAAAGGCTCTCGCGGCATGCGCCTCGAACGGCTGGTCGAGCCGATCGTAAGCTGGGCTGCACGCTCTCACACCCCCTAATCCAAGCCTGTTGCTCTATCACTTCTTGCTTCCACTGGCGAAGCACTTCAAGATCCTCAACGTCTTCACGTACATCTCGTTCCGCGCCGTTGGCGCGGCCGTGACAGCCTTGCTGTTGTCGTTCATTGGTGGTCCGATCATTCTGCGCGCGCTGAAACGCCAGTCGGTGGAGCAGGGGGTGCGCGAAGGCACGCCGGATTCGCACGCCGGCAAAGGCAAGACGCCAACAATGGGCGGCCTGATCATTCTCAACAGCGCGATCCTGTCGATCCTGCTGTGGGGACGTTTCAGCCTGTCGAGGCCCTATCTCCTCATTGCCATATTTCTCACCCTCTGGATGGGTGTGATCGGGTTGCTTGACGATTATCTCAAGCTGCGGCAGAAACGACGCGGCGAGAAGAATCGCGGCCTCGTCGAACGGTACAAGCTGATGGGTCAGGTGACGGCTGGACTGGCGCTCGGTTGGTATCTCTGGCACTACCCTCTGGCGCCCGACCTGCCAGGCGCGTCCACCACGCTGCCGTTCTTCAAGTACTACCTCGTGACGCCGCTGGCAGGCTTCGCCTGGCTGTACGTATTGTTCACGACATTCATATTGACGGGCACCAGTAACGCCGTGAACATCACCGACGGCCTCGACGGCCTGGCGGCTGGTTTGTCGGCGATCGCCTTCGGCACGTTCGCCATCTTTTCGTACATCATTGGCCGGGTGGACATCAGCCGGTATCTGAACGTGTTCTACCTCGAGGGGTCGGGCGAGCTCACCGTGTTCTGTCTGGCGATGGTCGGTGCGTTGATCGGATTCCTCTGGTACAATACGCATCCGGCGGATGTATTCATGGGGGACACCGGTTCGTTGGCGCTGGGCGGTGCGCTCGGCGCGGTGGCGATTCTGCTCAAATCCGAATTCGTGCTCGCCTTCGTCGGCGCGGTGTTTGTCGCTGAGATGGTATCGGTGATCTTGCAGCGTTTCGTGTTCAAGTATCGTCGCCGGCGGTACGGCTTGGCGTACGCGCAGGGACATCGCGTCTTTCGGCGAGCGCCCATGCATCATCATTTCGAGGAGTTGGGCTGGCAGGAAACGCAGGTTGTCGTTCGATTCTGGATCATCGGCATTCTCTGCGCTTTCTTTGCGCTGAGCACCCTCAAGCTTCGCTGAGCGCCATGGAACGAAATGCGGATCCGGCAATGCGACCGGAGTGGTTGCGCGGCGAGATCGCCGTCGTGGGGCTGGCGCGCAGCGGCCGCGCGGCCGCCCATTTGCTCGCTCAGGCGGGAGCGAATGTCTACGCATCTGATGCCAGCCGGTCGCCGGCGCTGGAGGCGAGCGCGCTGGAGCTCCATCGTGACCAGATCGACGTCCAGCTCGGAGGGCACGACCTGGAACGCATCGCCCGAGCGTCGCTCGTCGTCGCCAGCCCTGGTGTGCCGCCCACCGCGCCGCCGTTCGTCGCGGCTCGCCAGGCGGGCATTGCCATCGTCAGCGAGATCGAGATGGGGCTCCGGTTCTTGCCGAACCTCGAGTACATCGCCATCACCGGCACGAACGGAAAGACCACGACCACGGCGTTGACGGGACACCTGCTCAAGGCGCTCGGGCGTCGGGCGCAAGCGGCGGGCAATATCGGTACGCCACTCACTGAGCTTGCTCTGTCGCAGACCCCCCCCGAATGGGTGGCGCTCGAGGTTTCGTCGTTCCAACTCCACGACACGCCGAGCATCAACCCGCGCGTCGGCGTACTGACGAATCTCGCCGCGAATCATCTCGACCGGTACGACAGCGTTGCCGGGTATTTTGCCGACAAGGCGATGATGTTTCGAAACGCGACGCCGGCGTCGCACTGGGTGACGAATGCCGACGATGCCGATGTGCAGTCGATGACTGAGGACGTGCCAGGCATGCAGGGCCGCTTTTCGGTCGAGCGTCGAAGCGATGCGTACTATGACCGCACGTCGGGCATGCTCGTCGTGCTGGGGTACCCACTCATTCACCGCGGCGAGTTTTCCCTGCTCGGTGACCACAACGTGGCCAACGCGCTCGCGGCGTCACTCGCGGTCATGGTCGCCGATCAAGCGCATCGCAGCGCGACCTCGATGTCCGCGATCGCTCGAGGGCTCAAGAGCTTCAACGCGCTCGAGCACCGGATCGAGACCGTGGGGAAGTTTGATGGCGTCACCTGGATCAACGATTCCAAATCGACCAACGTCGCGTCCACCCTGGTCGCCATGCGCGGCATGGCCAACCCCACCGTGCTGCTCCTGGGTGGCAAGCACAAGGGCGAGCCGTACACCGGTCTCATTCCCGAGCTCAAGCGGACGGCTCGCGCGGTGATCGCGTACGGCGAGGCGGCGCCTCTGGTCGAAAAAGATCTGGCCGGTGCCGTGCCGTTGACGCGCGTGGGATCGTCGTTCGACGAGGTGGTCGCGACGGCGCGGCGGCTGGCGCAGCGGGGCGATGTGGTGCTGTTGTCTCCGGCCTGCTCGAGCTACGACATGTTCGACAACTATGAGCAGCGGGGAACGGTGTTCAAGCACCTTGCCGCCGGCGCTTCGGCAGAGCGGGGGTGATGGAAGGCCCAAGACGCAAGGAACGGAATCGGGCTGCGGCGGCGTCCGTCGCCGACATACGTGAGCGGTGGCGGATGGGACCGGAGGCGCGCGGTCTCGTGCTCATCAGCGCCGTCCTGACGGCGTTCGGGCTGGCGGTCCTGTACAGCGCCAGCGCCTTCGTCGCGATCAACGAGCATGGGTCGAGCACGTATTTCCTCACCAAGCAGATTGGCGGCGTCTGCGGGGGCGTGGTCGTGTTCGCGATCGCCGCCAAATTCGACGCCGAGCGTTTGCACGCGTGGGCATGGCCCATTCTCTGGTTTACCGTTGCGACCATGGTGGCCGTGCTCGTGCTGCCGGCGTCGATTGCGCCGACGATCCACGGCTCGCGTCGCTTTCTGGTGGGCGCGTCCTTTCAGCCATCGGAGTTCGGAAAGCTGACCGTGGTCGTCTGGGTTTCGATGCTCGTCGTGAAGAAGGGCGACAGCCTGCGGCGTCTGACGAAAGGGCTCGTACCATTTCTCGTGATCATCGGTCTCCTCGATCTGCTCGCCGCGCTCGAACCGGATCTGTCGGTCGCCATGCTCTTCACGTTGCTCATGGCCCTGCTGCTCTTCGTGGGCGGCGCGCGGATGAGCCACTTCATTGCCCTCGGCGCGATGTGCCTGCCCGTGGCGCTGACGAAGATCGAGAAATGGCGCTACGCCTTGTCGCGCATCACGGCGTTCATGCACCCGGGTAACGCACCCGAGGCCGTGAGTTTCCAGCTTCAGCAATCGCTCATCGCCGTTGGATCTGGCCGGCTCGTGGGACGCGGCTTCGGGGAAGGGATGCAACAGGCGATGTTCGTCCCCTTTCCGTACAGCGATTTCGTGGCGAGTAATGTGGGCGAGGAGTGGGGGTTCATCGGCATCGTTGGAATCACCGTCGCCTTCGCGATGTACGCGTTGTTCGGTTTTCGTATCGCCCGCCAGGCGCGGACCCCGTTTCTGCAACTCGTGGCGGTGGGGCTGACGTTCACGACCGTATTGACGGCCTTTCTGCACATTGGCGTCGTGATTGGTCTGCTCCCGACCACCGGCCTCACGTTGCCATTCGTATCATACGGCCGCTCGAACCTCGTGCTGACCATGCTCTTCACCGGGATTCTCGTGAACATCGGCAGCATGAAGGAGCGAGTGATCGGCAGCAAAGCGACTGATCCGTTGGCCGTCTCCACCGGGTGACGATGCAGCCGATGGTCCCATGACGCGCATCATCTTCGCAGGGGGAGGCACTGGCGGCCACCTCTACCCAGGGATCGCCATTGCGCGCGCGCTCGTGCGCGCTCGTCCGAGCGTGACGCCGTTCTTCGTGGGCGCGCAGCGCGGTATCGAGCGTGAGGTATTGCCAAAAACGGAATTCCCGCACGCGCTGCTCGACCTGCATCCGCTGTATCGCACGGCGGTCTGGAAGAATGCGAAGACGATCGCCGGCGCCGTCGGCGCCTGGCGACACATCGGCCGACTGATCGATGCCGAGCCGCCGGCGGTCGTGGTGGGCACCGGCGGCTACGCCGCGGGTCTCATGCTCGCGTACAGTGTCGTCCATCGTCTTCCCATCGTGCAACAAGTGGGGGATAGCCTGCCTGGACTCACGGCGCGGGCGTTCAGTCGCTGGTCGCGAGAGATCTACCTGAACTTTCCCGAAGCCGCCGGCGCGCTACGCGCGCACCATGAGGGTTCACTCATCGACACGGGCGCGCCGATCGAGGCGCCACCCGCCGTCCGTCCCGATCACGCGGCTGCGCGCGAGCGGTGGGGGTTTCCGCGCTCGGGCGGGCACGTGCTGCTCGTGTACGGAGGCAGCCAGGGATCCCTGGCGATCAATCGGGTCGTTGCGGAGTGGGTGGCCCAGGGCCTACCCGACAACCTGTACGTCATTTGGGGCACCGGTCGCGGCACGCATGCCGAGTTCACTCGCTGCGAGAGCCCGCAGGTGCGCGTGCGGGACTATCTCGCCCCGATCGGCGACGCGTACGCGGCGGCAGACCTCGCCGTTTCCCGCGCCGGCGCGATGACGACGGCCGAGCTGTTCGCTTGGGGAATCCCTGGCATTCTCATACCCCTCCCGACCGCCGCGGCAGATCACCAGACGACGAACGCCGTCACGCTCGAGCGGGCCGGTGCGGCGATTCACATTCCGCAGACGCAGTTCACCGTCGAACGCTTGGACGGAACCGTCCGCCGGCTCCTCGAAACGCCCGCCGAACTGGCTCGCCTCGCCGCCGGTGCCGACGCGCGGGCCCGGCCGCATGCGGCGGACGAGATCGCAGCGCGGATACTGGACCTTGTTGACGGGAGAGCCGTGGAACGGTAGAGCCGTGCCAAACGCGATCCACATTCCCGTTATGAGTTCTGCGCGATGAGCCGCACCGCTCCGCCGTTCCAACTATCTTCCCCGTATGGCACTCGTTGACTCATCCGATCCTCGCCCAATCCACTTCGTAGGTATTGCCGGCGCCGGGATGAGCGCGTTGGCCGAACTGTTTCTCCAACGCGGTGTGCCGATCACCGGATGCGACGCCAATCCCGCATCCGCCGACGATCTCCGCCGACTCGGCGTCGACGTTACGACACATGATCCCGCGCACGTCGAGCACGCACGTGCGCTCGTCGTGACGTCGGCCATGCCGAAGGATCACCCGGAGCTCGTTCGCGCGCGCGAATTGAACGTGCCCGTCATTCGACGCGCGGAAGCGCTGGGGGAAGTGACCGCCGGCCGCGAGCTCGTCGGCATCGCTGGCACCCACGGCAAGACCACGACGACCGTGATGACAGCGACGGCGCTCGCCGCGGCGGGACGCCATCCGACCGCCATCGTTGGCGGCCGCGTGGGGACGTGGCAAGGAAACCTGCTCCATGGCAGCGATCGCCTCTACGTCGTCGAGGCGGACGAATACGATCGATCCTTCCTCGCGCTGTCGCCGACGGTCGCCGTCGTCACCAATGTCGAGGCGGATCACCTCGATATCTACGCCGATCTCGCCGACATCAAACGCGCGTTCACGCAGTTCGTTCGTGGCGCACGCCACATCGTGCTCTGCGCCGACGACGCCGGGTCGAATGCGCTGCCGACGCCGAGCAGCACCGAGGTGGTGCGGTATGGCATTGATTCGCCTGACGCGCGCGTCCGTGCATGTGATCTTGTATTGCAGCGTGGGGGGGGCAACTTTCGCGTGCGCTTCGATGACGAAGACCTCGGCGCCGTCGAGCTGAATATTCCCGGGCGTCACAATGTTCTCAACGCCCTCGCTGCCATCGCCACGGGACTGGTCCTCGGCGCCAATGTTGTGGACATGGCCGCTGGTCTGGCGTCCTACGCTGGCGTTGAACGCCGATTCCAGGTGATCGGCGAAGCGCGGGATATCGTCGTCGTGGACGACTACGCCCATAATCCAGCCAAGGTTGCCGCCGCGCTGGCAACGGCGCGCATCGCGTACCCCGATCGGCGTCTGGTGGCTGCGTTCCAGCCCCACCTCTTCACCCGCACCCGGGATTTCGCGCGCGAGTTCGGTGCGTCATTGGCCATTGCCGATGCCGTGTTTCTCACAGAGATCTACCCGGCGCGCGAACAGCCAATCGCCGGCGTGACGTCGACGCTCGTCGCTGACGCACTCGCTCGCGCCGGGGGGACGCTCGTGTGGCGGGGTGACTGCGCGGCATTGGCCGGTGCCCTCGCCGACTTCCTGCGTGCCGGTGATGTGGTGTTGACGATCGGCGCGGGCGACATCACGAAGTGTGGCCCGGAACTGCTCGCCAGGTTGACACGATGAGGCGTTACAAGCTCGCGCTCTTCGGAATCTGCGCGTTGCTTGTCCTCGCTGCGCCGCTCTGGATGCCGCTGATCATGCGGCGCATGGCCTTCTTTCACGTGCACCGGATCGAGATCCTGGGCGCGCGTTACCTTCCCCCCAGTGACATTCTGGGGCGCTTGCACGTCGATACGATGTCGTCCGTCTGGGATCCGATAGGGCCGATCGAGGCCCGCGTCGCCAGCCATCCGGCCGTCGAACGCGTCGTGATCCACCGCAAGCTGCCGGGAACGCTCGTCGTCGAGGTGACGGAGCGCACGCCGGTGGCGCTCGTGCCGTCTGCTGGCGGGCTACGCGTGTATGATGGGCGTGGGGTCGCGCTTCCAATCGACCCGGCGCGTGTTACTGTCGATGCACCGGTGTTGATGCAGCGCGATACCGCCCTGCTTCGGCTCCTGGGCGAATTACGCGTCGGCAGACCAACGTTGTATGCCCGCGTGAGCGCCGTACGACGCGTGGGGCGGGACGAGCTGCTGTTCGAGCTCGCGACGGAGCCGGTGCGTGCCATGCAGGATGTGACGTTGGACCGCCTTGCCGATATCGAGCCAGTCGAAGCAGATCTCAGCCGCAAGCAGATTCGCCCGGCCGAGATAGACCTTCGCTACCGTGACCAAGTGATCGCCAGACTCCCATGAATCCGGAACGCCTCGTCGCAGGACTCGATATCGGCTCCGCGAAGACGACCGCCATCATCGCCGAAGTCGAGGGCGATCTGCCAAAGCATCCAATCATCAAGGTCCTGGGCGTCGGCCAGGCGCGTACGACTGGCATGCGCCGCGGTGTCGTGTCAGATATCGAGGAGACGACACGCTCCATTCGCAAGGCAATGCAGGACGCCGAACGCATGGCCGGCGCGCAGGTGCAGGAGGTGTATGCCGGCATCGCGGGCGAGCACGTTCAGGCCATGACGAGCCAAGGCATCGTCGCCGTGAGTCATGACGAGATCAATAAGTCCGATGTCGATCGGGCCAACGAAGTGGCGCGCGCGCAGGCGATTCCGCAGGACCGTGAACTCTTGCACGCCATCCCGCAGGAATACACGGTGGACAAGAACGTCGGGATTCGCGATCCCATCGGCATGAGCGGCACCCGCCTGGAGACGGAGATGTATCTGGTCACGATCGGCAGTTCGCCGGCGATCAATCTCCGCAAGTCGGTGGAACGTGCCGGTTACAAGGTACGGGAACTCGTGCTCGAACCCCTCGCCAGCTCACTCGCCGTGTTGACGGAAGACGAGAAGGAACTGGGCGTTGCGCTCGTGGAGATGGGTGCGGGCACGACCGATCTCGCCGTCTTTTACGAAGGCAAGATTCGCCACCTCGGTACGGTCGCTTTCGGCGGCAACAATGTGACGAGCGACATCGTGCACGGCCTTGGCGTGACGCAGGCTGACGCCGAGCGGTTGAAGGAGCGGTTCGGCTGCGCGTACGAGCCGCTGATCGACCCGTCGGAAATCATTCAGCTACCGAGCACGGTGGCGCAGGGCGACCGGCAGATTCCGCGCGAGCTCCTCGCGCACATCATCCATCAGCGAATGGATGAGATCTTTGATCTCGTGCAGCGTGACATCTCCTCGGCAGGATTCGCGGGCAAGCTCAGTGCTGGCGTGGTGCTCACCGGTGGCGCCGCGGCAATGCAGGGTGCGGCCGAATTGGCGAGTGACGTGTACGGAACCGGAGTCCGCGTGGGGATTCCGTCGGAGAACATCGGTGGACTCGTTGACTCGGTCGAGGCGCCTCGGTTCGCGACGGTGACCGGCCTGGCTCACTACGGGGCGCATCGCATCGCGCTGGGCGGAGCCGCAGCGGGATCCCGGCGGCTGAACATGGGCGGGGGCGGGATGGAGAAGATCGCGGCCCGGATCAAGTTCTGGCTGCAGGACTTCTTCTGAGATGACAAGGCCGGGACCGCGGCCGGTATCAAAAACGTGTCAGCGTGATTCGTTTGTGTGGAAAACCCCGGAGCGTAGATCCGTGATTCTTCCGGTGCTGCGTCGTCCAAAAAAAGAGTAGTCGGAACGCCGGAAAGCGTTATATTGCCCGAGCGAACCCGGCGGCATGCGCTGGCCAATCCGCTGTCCGATCTGTCGCAGCAGTATTCCTTCCCGCTGTTCCGATCACCACACTTCGAAGTACGGACCGTTCTCAATGATCTTCGAGTTCGAAGAGAGCGCGACCCAAAACGCCCGCATGAAAGTCGTGGGCATCGGTGGGGGCGGCGGAAACGCCGTCAACCGCATGATCGACGAGCACCTCGAGGGAGTGGAGTTCATTTCGATCAACACCGACGCGCAAGCGTTGTTGACGTCGAAGTCCGATCTCAAGGTGCAAATAGGCAAGAAGCTCACACGCGGTCTTGGTGCGGGAGCGAGGCCTGAGATCGGCCGTCAAGCCATCGAAGAGAACCGCGACGAAGTCGGTAGCGCGCTCGCGAACGCCGACCTCGTGTTCATCACGTGCGGCATGGGCGGCGGCACGGGCACCGGCGCCGCTCCCGTCGTCGCTGAGCTCGCGAGGGAGGCTGGCTCGCTCACGGTAGGCATCGTGACGAAGCCGTTCCTCTTCGAGGGACGCAAGCGCATGCGACAGGCAGAGGAGGGCATCGCTGCCATGCGCAAGAACGTCGACACCATGATCGTCGTTCCGAACGAGCGCCTGCTTGCCGTCGTCGGCAAAGGCATTCCGTTTCAGGATGCGCTCAAGAAGGCCGACGAAGTGCTGTTGCACGCTACGCAGGGCATCTCGTCGCTGATCAGCGTCACGGGGCTCGTCAACGTGGACTTCGCTGACGTGCGCACCGTGATGCAGGCTGGCGGATCGGCGCTGATGGGCACGGGAATCGGACGCGGTGAGAATCGCGCCCTGGAAGCGGCGCAGCAGGCCATTGCGTCGCCACTGCTCGATAACGTCAGTATATCGGGCGCGAGTGGCGTGCTGGTGAACATCACCGGCGGTGCCGACCTCACGCTCGGTGAAGTGCATCAGATCAATGAGATCATTCACGACGCGGTTGGAGACGACGCCGAGATCATCTTTGGTGCCGTGCACGAGCCGGCGATGCAGGGCGAGATTCGCGTGACCGTCATTGCGACCGGGTTCGATCGTGCGCTCAACGTTGCGCCGATCGCGCCGGTACAACAGGCGTCCGCGTCCTCCGTCCAACCCAACAAAGGCTCGCCGGTCATTCCGTTCCCTGCCAATCGTCCGGCCCGCGTCACTGCTAACGGTATCCGCACCGGCGAATCGCCACGCGCGCCACGTCCGTCCACCGAGAAGGGTTCGCAGGACCTCAGCGACATGGAGATCCCGACCTTTATTCGGAGGCAAATGGATTGAAGCTGGGCGCCGTACGCATCGTATTGTACGGCCTTGTCGTGCTGGCGCTCGCCGGCGCGCTTCGCTTCACGCCCCAGCTTCCCGATCCGGGCGCGAAGGCAGCGGACGTGCTCATCACACCAGAGGGTGCCCCGCAATCGAAGCTCCGCTTCGATACGCTCGGCAGCGGTGAATCCCTCCAGGCGCTCCTGCGCCGAGACGGCCTCACTGACGGAGCTGCGGCGCGCGCACTGCAAGCCGCGACCTCGCTGGATGAGCGCCGGATTCCGGCTGGCATGCCGGTGACGGTCAAGTCCGAAGCCGCCGACTCGATACCATCGGACGTGACGCTCCAACTATCGATCGATCGGTTGCTGCACTTGCATCGAACGGGCGATACCTGGCAGGGCACGGAGGAGCATCTGCCGTGGACGACAGACACCATCGTCGTCGGCGGCACGATCGGGTCCAACCTGTATGACGCCATGGATGCGAGCGCGAAGAGCGATCTCCCGATGGGAGCGCGCCAGCAACTTGCATGGTCGCTGGCCGACGTCTACGAGTATCGCGTGGACATGAGCCGCGACCTCCAGGCCGGCGATCAATTCAAGGTCATTGCCGAGCGATCGATTGCGCCCACGGGCGCGGTGCGGATCGGCAAGGTCATCGCCGCGACATTCAAGTTGTCTGGAAGTATCATCGGCGCGGTGCGCTATGCCAGCCAAGCCGTGAGCGGCCAGTACTTTGATCAGAACGGCAAATCGATGCGCGCCGCCTTCCTGCGCGCGCCGCTCGAATTCCGCCGCATCTCGAGTGTGTTTGGTGGACGCGAGCACCCCATCCTCGGCGGCTGGCGTATGCACAAGGGCACCGACTACGCGGCCGCGATGGGCACCGCGGTGCGCGCGATCGGTGACGGCGTGATCGTTCGCGCGAATTGGGGCAACGGATATGGCAACGTGCTCGAGATCAGGCATCGGAACGGCTTCGTGACCCGCTACGGGCACTTGAGCCGGTACGCCTCGGGCATTCGCGTTGGCACGCATGTGACGATCGGCCAGACGGTGGCATACGTCGGCAGTACCGGGTTGAGCACGGGTCCGCATCTGCACTTCGAGGTGATCGTGAACGGCGAGCAGCGGGATCCGCGCACGGCATTGAAGGCGACGGGCGGTGAGCCGCTGCCGGCCTCCGAACGCGGCGCCTTCGCTGAGTTGCGCAACCGTCTGCTGGCAACGCTCGACGCACCCGTCACCGGCGTCGTGAAGCTCGCGCTGCACTGAGGGACACGGGACACGGGACACGGGATGCCCCATGCCCGTCATCCTGAGCGAAGTCCTGTCATCCTGAGCGAAGCGAAGGATCTCTGTGACCGGTAGAACAGCTTTTTACCGCAGAGGGCGCAGAGAACTGCGGAGGAACACCGAGAAAATCTCATCCGAGCGTCTTGGCTGACACCGTCGTGACGCTCGGAGTCGCGCAGCTGAGAGCTGGGGTCATCTGCGTGATGGGGCCAAGAGATGGGATCATCCGAATGGTGAATCGCCTCTCGCGTTCCACCTCTACGCGCTTCCCTCTGCAGTTCTCTTGCAGTTCTCTTGCAGTTCTCTGCGCCTCCGCGATTCTCTGCGAACTCAGCGGTGAAAAAGACACGGGACTGACGTACCTCTTTACGAGTACTAACGCTGAAACGCTCAAAACATGTCGGTTTTGGTCAATCGGTTATATTGACCCTTGCGCTGACCCCCCAATTTCGGAACTAATATATAGGACCGCACTCATCGCACGATGCGCGGGTGGCGAGACGGAATCGATCGTGTGGAGAGGGAATGCGATCGTGGCGAGACGGGATCGATCGCGCCAAGATGGAATGCGAATGTGGCGAGATGGAATGCGATCGCGCCAAGATCGAATGTGATCGCGGCGAGAGGGAATGCGATCGTGGCGAGGCGGGATCGATCGTGGCGAGGCGGGATCGATCGTGGCGAGATCGAAGTCGATCGTGGCGAGATGGAATGCGATCGCGCCGAGATGGAATGCGAACGCGCCGAGATGGAATGCGAACGCGCCGAGATGGAATGCGAACGCGCCGAGATGGAATGCGAACGCGCCGAGATGGCATCGCAACGCGTCAAGCAGGGATCGTCGCGCGCCAAGATAGGATCGCAACGCGCCAAGCAGGGATCGTCGCCTGCCCAGACGGAATCCCAACAGATCAAGCAAGGATCGTTGCGCGTCGAGACGGAATCGCAACGGATCAAGCCGGGATCGTTGCGCGTCGAGACGGAATCGTAACGCGGCGAGCAAGGATCCCAACGCGGTGAGCCAGGATCCTCGCGTGCCGAGCAGGCATTGCAACTTGCCGAGGAGGGATGCGATCGCGTCGAGATTGCATCGCATCGCCGCGAGACGGCTCTCTTGCGTGCAGAGACGGCACCCCAACTCGCCGAGACACAATCGGAGCGCATCGAGCTGAGATCCCAACGCGTCGAGACACAATCGGAGCGCGGCGAGACGGCACTCCAACTCGTCGAGACACAATCGGAGCGCGGCGAGACGGCACCCCGGCGCGTCGAGCTGGAATCCGAACTCGCCGAGACGCAATCGGAGTGCGGCGAGAGAGCACTCCAACTCGTCGAGCTAGGGTCGTAACTCGTCGAGCGGGCACCCCAACGCCTTGAGACGGGATCCCAACGCCTCGAGCTGCCACGCCACCTCGCTGAGGCGCGCCCCCAACTCTCCGAGACGACACCTCACCTCGCTGAGGCGGCACCCCAACTCTCTGAGACGACACCCCAATTCTCCGAGACGATATCGCAACTCCTCAAGACCACAGCGCAACTCCTCACCACAGCGCAACTCCCCAAGACCACACCGCAACCGCTCGAGGCGGTTGCTCCCGTATTTCGACCCCGGCGCGTCGAGCGCCCATCGCGGTGCAGGTCCATTGCGGCGCCCCCGTTGGCCGGAAGGCCACATGAAATACAACGAAGGCAGTATGCTGGAAGCGCTCCGCCGCATCGACGACGCGACTGCTCGCGGCGGCGGCGGCGATGGGCGAGGCCGCGGCGAGCCACGCGGCGGTGTTCACGGCCAACGGGCTCCCGGCGGACTTCATCGCGCGGTTGCAGGCGTCCCCGCAGGCGCTTCAGGCCGCCATAGATGGGCGATCGGGGCAAACCGTGGTCCGAAGCGGGGCGACGGCATCCCTGGCAGCCGAGCAGTGGCGTGGTCGCACCATCATCACGGTGCTCAACGACTTGCTGCTGCCGTTGATCCGGCGATGCCAGCCTGCAGGCGACCTGGACTGCCGCGAAGCGCGTCGCTCATAAGCCGGGCGTCAAGATCGGCGCTCGCGCGAGCGCGGTACAAGCGGACGCCATCATGCAGGGCGCCACGCAAAGGCACTCCGCAAGGCAGTACGGCGGCGCCCGCAACACCGCCTGCAGCATCACCCCCTTCCGCACCGCAGGTGCCGGCGGTGTCACACGCCGCACCGGTAGTTCACACTCCGCAATATGCGCGAACGGCCGCCCTCGGGCGACCGTTCTCGTTCCTACCCTTCATAGTGATGCGTGGTGCGTTATTAGAAATTCACAACTCACGACTCACAACTGGACACCCGAACCTCGCCGACCGGCGATAGTGGCCTGCGAGCCAGGCGCCCTGGTGCGCATGACCCGTATACTCACCACTGACCACTTACAACTGATCACTGTACCCGCGACGGCCTGTCCTCCTGAGCGAAGGACCTGGGAGATCGGATTGGACTCCAGGTATTGGCCGGCTGGATGTCGCTGGCTGCTCCGTACCGGTCGGCCCACCGGTCGGCGAGTTTCGAGTTGCCAGTGATGAGATGTGCGTTGTGAGTTTCTCGTGTCCCGTGTCCCGCAAGAGTAACTAGCTTTCGCGCATGTCGCCCTGGCTCGTCGCAATCATTTCCGGAGTCGTGCTCGCGCTCATCCAGTATGGATGGCGCGATCTGCGCTCCGGGTGGGGCGTCGTGGTTGCCGCCGCGTTACGTGTGGGGGCGGTCACCCTCCTTGTAGCGCTGCTGCTCGATGCGCCGGCGGCCCCGGCACGGCCGGTGGGGCGCTGGGCTGCGCTCGATGCATCGCTCAGCATGGCGCGCGGCGATAGCGCGCTCTGGCGTGCGGCGCGCGACACGATCGCGCGGCTCCATGCGGAGTCTGTGTTCGTCTTCGGCGACTCTGTCCGGCGTGCAGGTGCGATGTCGGCACCGCGCGACCTCGCTTCGCTGCTGCGACCTGCTGTCGAGCGCGCGCTCGGCGCTGGGCATCCGCTCACCGTGGTCACCGATGGTGAGCTCGACGACCCCGATGCCGCGCGGAGTTTGCCGGGCGGCTCGCGCATAATCGTTCTGCCACACCTGGCGCGCCCTGATCTCGCCGTGGAATCGATCGAGATGCCGCGCGCGGTCGTGAGCGGCGACACGGTCGAAGCGCGTGTCGGCCTCACCGCCGGGCGAGGCGGCGCGCGCGGTGGAACGCTATCGATCACGCTGGAGAACAAACTGGTCGCCAGAACGACCGTCAACTCGTTGCCGGCGTTCGGTGAGCGGATCGTCCCGGTGAAGATGCGTCTCGAGGGCGCCGCGGGACCGGCCGTGTTGCGTGCCGTCGTCTCGTCGCCCGGCGATGCCGAGCCGCGCAACGACACGCTCGTGACGGCCATCGGCCTGTCGCGCGCCGCGAGCGCCGTATTCGTGTCGACGTCGCCGGACTTCGATGCACGGTACGCGCTGACGGTGTTGCGCGGTGCACTCGGCATTCCCACGCGAGGTTTTTTTCGCGTCGCGCCGGGTGCGTGGCGGGTGGAGGGTGCGCTGACACCCGTCAGCGAGATCGAGGTGCGGCAGGCGCTGCGCGACGCGCCGGTTGCGATCATCCACGGCGATACGGCGGCGTTCGGCGCGCCGCGCTCGGTCACGCTCGGGCCGTTGGCGCTGATCGTCACATCGGGAACTGACGGAGAGTGGTATCCATCGTCGGCACCGGCATCTCCCCTTGCGCCCGCGCTGTCGGGCATCTCATGGGACAGTCTGCCGCCGGTGGGTATCGCCACGCAGGTCCCGGCGGGCACCTGGGTTGGATTGGAGGCGCGGCGTGGTCGGGGCGAGGAGCGGAAACCGCTCATCGTTGGAATGGACGAGCCGCGCCGCGTCGCGATCGTTGCTGCGTCCGGTTTGTGGCGCTGGCGCTTTCGCGGGGGCTCGTCGTCTGACGCGTTCACGGCGCTATGGGGTAGTATATTTGACTGGCTGGCCGCCGAGCACGCCGATCGGCGCGCGGCAGTTCCGGACGAGCGCCTGGTACGCGCCGGCGAGCCCGTGCGATGGCGTCGCGGCTCGGCCGCCGACTCCGTGGTCGGCCTGAGCGTGCGGCAACGCGGTGGTGCACGCGTAGATTCGCTGACACTGCGGTTCCCCAGCGGCACCAGTGTAATCGAGACTCCGCCGCTGCTACCGGGTATCTACGACGTCGTGACACGGGGTGGGAGTGCGGTGCTCGCGGTGAATGCCTCGCGGGAGTGGCTGCCGCGCGCGCCGAGGCTGACGAGCGTTACCGTGCGCGGCAATGTGGCGGCGGATGCGGCACCGCGGTTGCGGCAGGCCGGATGGGCCTATGCGCTCGCCATCATGCTGTTGTGCGCCGAGTGGCTGCTGCGGCGGCGGCGGGGAATGAGATGAACCAACGTGAGGATCATGCGGTTACTGCGTAAGACCGGCGACGTTCCCAAGCGCTCTCTCTGGCAGCGCATCAAAGACGTCGCGTTGATGGACGTCGCGGTGTTGGCACGCGGCGGAGTGTCCCCTGGTTCGCTGGAACAGCTCGAGCAAGTGCTGCTCGAAGCCGACTTCGGCGTGCCTGTGACCTTGCGTTTGATCGAAGAGGTGGAGCGCCGCGCCAAGCGCGGTCTCGTCAAGACCCAACAGGAGTTCCACGCGGCGTTGGCCGAGGGGATCGAGTCGGCGTTACGAGCTGGCAAGAGCGATCCCGCGCTGGCGGTCGCGGCTAGAGCGCCGACCGTCATTCTCGTCGTTGGCGTGAACGGCGCCGGGAAGACGACGTTGATCGGCAAACTGAGCGAGCGTTTTCGCGCTGAGAAGCAGCGCGTGATGGTGGTTGCCGGCGACACGTTTCGTGCGGGCGCCATCGATCAACTCCGCGTCTGGTCGGAGCGCACGGGTGCCGAGTTCGTGGGAGCCAAGGCCGGCACCGATCCCGCGGCGGTGGCGTTCGACGCCATCGACACCGCGATCGCCCGGGGCGTGAACGTATTGATCGTCGACACGGCTGGCCGGCTGCATACCAGCGAAGGACTGATGGAGGAACTGAAGAAGGTCGCGCGCGTCATCGCCAAGCGACTGCCGGGCGCGCCGCACGAGACACTGCTCGTGCTCGACGGCACCATCGGGCAGAACGCCGTGCAGCAGGCCAAGATCTTCGCCGCGGCGGTGCCGGTGTCGGGGCTCGTCGTCACGAAGCTCGACGGCACAGCGCGTGGCGGTGTGGTGGTGGCCGTCCACGAGGCGATCGATGTGCCCGTGAAGCTCCTTGGCGTGGGAGAATCCGCCGCCGATCTCGTTTCCTTCGACCCGATGGCGTTCGCGCGGGAGCTGTTGAGCGAAGCGTGACGGATCGTGCGTCGGCGCAGCGCCTGTTCCTCGACACGCCAGCCACCTACCTCAAGGGCGTCGGGCCGGTCCGTGCCGATGCGCTGCGACGCCTCGGGATCCTGACCGCTGGTGACCTGCTCTATCACGTCCCGCACCGGTACGAGGACGCGAGCACGGTCACGCCGATCAACACACTCGAGCCAGGCATGCAGGGCACGGTGATCGGTACGGTCATCTCCAAAGGGGTCCTGCCGACCCGCAAGGGCCTCCGGATCTTCCAGGCTGTGCTCCGTGATGAAACGGGAATGATGGAAGTATCATGGCCCGGCCAGCCCTTCCTCGACCGGACCATCAAGACGGGGGACGTCCTGCTCGTGACCGGCAACGTCCGGTTCTTCCACGGCCGGCAGCTCCAGCCGCGTGAGTTCGTCAATCTTGGCGACGACGACAGCGCCACGACGCATGGACGGGTCTTGTCGGTGTATCCCGCCACTGAGGGACTCTCGTTCAAGCTCATTCGCTCGATCATCGAGGCCCACCTCGACGCGCTGCTGCCGCTCGTCACGGAGTATCTGCCGCCCGATGTGCTCGCCGGGTCCGGTACGCCGCCGTTGGGCGCCGCGCTCCGCATGGTGCATCGCCCGGAGTCGATCGCCGAGGCAATGGCGGGGCGGTCGCGGCTGGCGTTCGAAGAGCTGTTCTTCGTGCAGTTGCTGCACCAGCGCGCCAGGACGTTGGCGCGCGATCAGCGCGCCGGTATCACGTTCGTCAACAAACGCGAGCTGACGTCCACGCTGCGCGAGCGTCTCCCGTACCAGCTCACCGGTGCGCAGGCGCGCTCGATCCGCGAGATCTTCGTCGACATGTGCAGCAACCGGCGCATGCAGCGCCTGCTGCAAGGCGATGTTGGCTCGGGCAAGACGATCGTCGCGTTGTTTGCGGCGCTCCTGGCGATCGAGAACGGGTATCAGGCCGCCATCATGGCACCGACGGAGCTCCTCGCCGAACAGCACGCGCGTACCATGACGGCGCTGCTGGAGCCGCTCGGGCTCACGCCCATCCTGCTCACCGGTAGTCTGCCGGCACGTGAGCGGAAGGCGGTTGCCGCGCGCCTGGAGAGTGGTGAACCCGTCCTCGTCGTCGGCACGCACGCGTTGGTGCAGCAGGCAACGGTCTTCGGACGGCTCGGCTTTGCCGCCATCGACGAGCAACATCGCTTTGGTGTCGAACAGCGAAAGGCCCTCGGCGCCAAGGGCGAAGCACCCGATGTGCTGCTCATGTCCGCGACGCCCATCCCGCGCTCACTCGCGTTGACGCTCTACGGCGATCTCGATCTGAGCATCCTCGATGAGCGGCCGCCGGGGCGCCTGCCGATCACCACGGCCCTGCGTCGTGAATCGGCGCGGGCGCGCGTGCTGCAGTTCGTCGATCGGCAGCTCGAGCTGGGACGGCAGGCGTACATCGTCTATCCCGTGATCGAGGAGTCGGAGAAGACCGACCTCAAGGCGGCGACGACCATGCACGAGATGCTCGCGGCCGGGCCATTCACCGCACGACGCGTGGCGTTGCTCCATGGTCGTATCCCGAGCGACGAGCGCGATGATATCATGCGACGGTTTCGCGACGGAACCATAGACCTGCTCGTCGCGACGACCGTCATCGAAGTGGGCATCGACGTACCGAACGCCACGGTCATGCTCATCGAGCACCCGGAGCGGTTCGGCCTCTCGCAACTGCACCAACTGCGCGGCCGCGTCGGGCGCGGCGCCGATGAGGCATTCTGCATTCTGCTCGGCGACGTCAGCCCCGAGGCGGCGGACCGCCTGCGAATATTTACGAGCACGGAAGACGGGTTCGAGATCGCGCGTGCAGATCTGCGCTTGCGTGGCATGGGCGATCTGTTCGGGGAGCGGCAGAGTGGCGTGCCGACGTTCAGGATCGCGGACCCGATGCGTGACGAGGTGCTCAACGAACACGCACAGGCTGCAGCGGCGGCGTTGCTCGGGCGGGACCCTGGGCTCGAGCGACCCGAGCACGCCGGCTTGCGTCGTGTGCTCGGCCAGCGATACGCACGATCGCTGGAGTTGTTTCGGGTTGGGTGACTACCGCTACGGTCGGGCTGGCGGCTGCGCGAGTCGCTTGCGAATCCGCTCGAGCTCGGCGTTCGCCTTGGCGAGCTCGTCCTTCAACCGCTTGATCTCGGCGTCCGCTGAGGCCGACACGTCGGCTGCGGATTTCGTGTCCCCTGTCTGAGCCTTCGCATCGAGCAGCTGCAGCTTGGCCGCAGTCGCGACGGCGCTTGTGGTCGCATTCCTCGCCTGTGACATCGCATTGGCCGCGAGCTTGGTCAACCCGTCGAGCTGCGCTACGGCACGACGCACCGTGGTGGCCTCGGCCACGTGCGCACGCTGCCGCGGATCGGCCAGGTACCCATCGAGCAGTGCCATGGATGTGACGAGCGATGCATGTGGATTGGATGGATCCATCTTGAACATCGCGCGCCAGTAGGCGGTCTCGAGTGCTTCGCCGGTGCCCGGGTAGCGTGTGGCAAAGCTGGCCAGCAGGCTGTCGGCCGCGTCGAACTTGCCAGCGGTCGCCTGCCCTTGAGCGGCGGCGAGCGTCGACGGCCAGGTGCGTGCCGGGGCAGGCGCCACGAAGGCGGGCGTCTGAATGGTGATGCAGCCCGCAGACGCGAGCACCAGCACCGCGCTCGCCACCCGACTCAGTCGACTCACGCGCTGTGCGCTGGAATGGCGCGCTGCAGCGAGGAGCGCCGCGTGACGCGCGTGGGAAGCGTGATGGAGAATGTCGTCCCGACTCCTTGCGTGCTTTCGCACGTGATCGTGCCTGCGTGCGCGTCCACAATCTGTTTCACGATGGCCAATCCCAAGCCCGTTCCGGCGGCACGTGCCGACGACTGATTGTCTGCCTGATAGAATTTATCGAACACGCGCGCCACCTGGTCCGGCGGAATGCCCGCGCCCGTGTCGCGCACGATAATGTGCACGCCGTCGTCCGCCGGTTCGAACACCAGGTCGATGGAACCGTTCCGCGTCGTGAACTTGAAGGCGTTGGAGAGCAGGTTGCCCAGCATTTCGTTCATCCGGTCCAGGTCCCAATAGACCTGGTCGGGCAGCCCGGCGCGCCGCTCGACATGAAACTTGATTTCGCGCTGCACGGCCAGCACGTGGAAGGCGCTCTCGAGCTCGGACAGCATGTCGTCGAGCACGACCGTGCGTGGCTCGATCCGCCCGCCCCCCGCCTCGAACCGGCTGACGTCGAGGAGGTGATTCACCAACCGCAACAGGGTGTCGGCCTGCACGATGAGCGTCCTGTGGACGTCGAGCTGCTTGGCCGTCAGCGGACCGTACACGTTCTCTTCGAGCAGTTGGAGATAGCCGATGATGACGTTGATCGGCGTCTTGAGCTCGTGTGACGCAACCGAGACGAACTCGGCCTTGAGCTTGTCGAGCTCTCTGAGCTGTCGGGTCATTTCTTCGAAGCTGTCGGCGAGTTGCTCAAACTCGTCAGCGTTGTTGCGGGCGACTCGCACGCGGTATTCGAGGTCGCCGTCAGCCACCGCGCGCATGCCCGCCTGCAAATCGAGCACAGGGTGGCTGATGGAACGGGTGAGCCAGATCGCGATCGCGGCCGCGATCAGCAATGCCATGAACAGCGCCACGATCGACGCGGTCGTGGTTTGCATGATGCGCCGTGCTTGGTCGGCCACGCGCTCCGACGCGCGACTGCGGAGCTCGTCTTCGGCGCGCGCCACCGTCGAGTCGGCGTGAGTCATCGCCGGCACGAACACTTTGCTGGACAACGAATCGGCGACCGTCGTGTCGTCGGCGAGCGCCGCACGATACTCGAAGGGGGCTACGATGGCGATCGTCTGCACCGAGGTGCGGATGTCGCGCGCGTACGCCGGCAGCTGAAAGTGACTCAGCGAGTCGGCAAGGGCTGCGACGTGCAGGACTTGCCGGTCCATGGCGTCGCGGGTGGCGGCGTCTTTTGAGAACAACAGGGCCAACTCCTGGCGCCTCAGATCGTTCAGCCCCTCGCGCAATCGGCCAACGAGGAGCGAGGCAGCGAACTCCCTGTCCCGTAAGGCCACGGCGTCCCCATGCAGTCTCTGCAGCGACTGGATGGCGAACACAAGCGGGCCAATCAGGATGATCGCGATCGTGACGAGGCCGGCGGCCAGCCTCGAACGGATGGTCATGTCGGTTTGCGGGGCGTTCTAGTGACGATGGAGCATTGCAAGGAAAACGCCGCAAGGACGACGCCGCTTTCCAGCCGCGGAAAGGGGTACCATCGGTTCCTGGGCGTGAGTAGCCTTCTAACCCGCCTCACCAGCAACTTCGCCAGTCTCTCAATGCCTGACACTACGCCGCGTATCGCCGAACTTCCGTATCATGTAGCACAGACCGTCACAGTTCGTGGATGGATCACCCACGTCCGGTCGTCCGGCAAAGTCGCGTTCGCTGTCATTCGTGACGGAACGGGGATCATGCAAGCGGTGTTCGTGAAGACCCAACTCCCGCCCGAGATATGGGAGCGTTTCCAGGAGTTGACGCTCGAGACGTCCGTCCACGTGACCGGCGAGGTTCGGGCTGAGCCACGGGCACCGGGAGGGTACGAGATGGGTGCGGTTGGGCTCACCATCATCGGTCGGAGCCCGATCGACTATCCCATCCAGCCTAAGGAACATGGCATCGACTTCCTGCTCGACCATCGACACTTCTGGCTCCGCAGCAACCGCCAGCGGGCCATCTTCGTCATTCGCAACGAGATCGAGCAGGCGATTCACGACTTCTTTTATGAGCGCGGATTCCTGCGGGTCGACACGCCCATCCTGACCGCGGCCATCGGCGAGCGTAGCGGCCTCTTCTCCACGGAGTACTTCGAGGAAGGGAACGCCTACCTCGCGCAGACGGGGCAGTTGTACGGAGAGGCTGCGGCCGCTGCGTTCGGGAAGATCTACACGTTCGGCCCGACCTTCCGCGCCGAGAAGTCGAAGACACGCCGGCATCTCACGGAGTTCTGGATGATCGAGCCGGAAGTCGCGTGGAATGACTCGGTGGACAACATGCGTCTGCAGGAAGACTTCGTGTCATTCATCGTGCAACGCTGTCTGGCGCGCTGCGCGGCGGAGCTCAAGGAACTCGAGCGCGACACGGCGCCGCTCGAGCGCGTCGCCACGCCTTTCCATCGCGTGAACTACACCGACGCAGTGGAGATCCTCCAGAAGAAAGGCAGCGAGATCAAGTGGGGCGACGATCTCGGTGCGGAAGACGAATCGCTGCTCGTTGCGGATTACGATCGCCCTGTCTTTGTGATGAATTACCCGAAGGGTGCCAAGGCCTTCTACATGAAGGAGAATCCCGAGGACCCACGCACGGTGTTGTGTGACGACTGCCTGGCCCCGGAAGGGTACGGCGAGATCATCGGTGGATCACAGCGCGAGGACGACTACGACAAGCTGCTGCATCGTATCAACGAGGAAGGCCTGCCGGTCGACGCCTATGGCTGGTACCTCGATCTGCGGAAGTACGGCACCTTTGTGCACGCCGGGTTTGGACTCGGTCTCGAGCGCATGGTGGCGTGGGTCTGCGGGCTACAGCATATCCGCGAGGCGGCCGCGTTCCCACGGATGATGCACCGGTTGAGGCCGTAAGGGACGGGGGACACGGGACACGGGACACGGCTTCGGGTTGTCGAGCATGCGCGCCTTCTCGCACCGGTTGGCGCAGCGTGGATTGGACTCCGGGCCCAATTCTGGCTGGATGTCGCTGGCTGCTCCGTAGCGGTCGGCCCACCGGTCGGCGAGTTTCGAGTTGCCAGTGATGAGTGATGCGTTGCGCGTTTTTAAAAACTCACAACTCACGACTCACAACTGGACACCCGAACCTCGCCGACCGGCGATAGTGACCTGCAATCCAGGCGCCCTGGTGCACATGACCCGTATACTGACAACTGACCACTGACCACTCACCACTCACCACTCACCACTCACCACTGACCACTCACCACTGATCACAGCACCCGCGCTTCGCCTACAGTTCGCCCCCCTTGACCTCGTCCCACAGCGCATCCAGCTCCTGCAGCGATGCCTGGCCAATCGCGAGACCACGTTCGCTCGCCAAACGCTCAACGGCACCGAACCGACGCGCGAATTTCACGTTCGTGGTATCGAGCGCCAGCGCCGGATGCACCCCTGCTTTGCGGCAGAGATTCACCACCGCGAACAAGAGATCGCCAAGCTCACCCTCGAGCCGTGCGTGGCGCGCATCGAATTTCGGTGGAGATCCGGGCGGCGGGAGCGGATCGGCGGCCATCTCATCGCGCACCTCCTGTAGCTCCTCCTCCACCTTTTCCATCGGCCCCTCGACATCCGGCCAGTCAAAGCCGACGCCGGCGGCGCGATCCTGCAGTCGAAACGCACGGTGCAGCGCGGGAAGGTCTGCCGGCAGGCCATCAACGATGCTGTCCCGTTTCTTGGCCTTCATCTGCTCCCATGGCTGCTTCGCGCCTTCGTCGTACAGGTGCGGATGGCGGCCTTTCATCTTGGTGATAAACCCGTCCGCCACGTCCTGCATTGTGAACGCGCCACGCTCCTCCGCCAATACCGAGTGGAAGAGAACCTGCAGAAGCAGGTCGCCGAGCTCTTCGCGGAGGCGGGTATCATTACCACCGCGTATGGCGTCATCCACCTCGTATGCTTCCTCCACCAGATACGGACGCAGTGACTCATGAGTTTGCGCCGCATCCCACTCGCACCGGGCGCGCAGATCGCGCATCAGCGTGAGCGTATCTTCAAGTGATGATTTCGCTTGCATAGCCTCCTCGGGTCCGGTATACTACCCGCCCTCCGATCGATCGGTCAATGCATAGCTTGATGAGACGCGCCTGGGTCGATATCGACCTTGGCGCGTTGTTACGAAATGGATCCGCTATTGCCGCGCAAGCCCGCGTACCGCTCTTGCCTATGGTCAAGGCCGACGCGTACGGGCTCGGTGCCGTGCCGGTCGTGCGCGCGCTCGAGCGGCTCGAGCCGTGGGGCTATGGCGTCGCTACGATCCCCGAAGGTGAGGAGTTGCGGCGCGCCGGTATCGAGCGCCCGATTATCGTCTTTACGCCGCTGCTGGTCGGCGATTTCGATGCCGCTATCCGCGCGGATCTCACGCCGACGCTCGGAACTCACAATGCCATCCAGCGGTGGCAGGAGACCCGGCGTCCCTGGCAGCTCGAGATCGACAGCGGAATGAACCGTGCCGGCATTCCATGGGACGCGGTGCAAACGTTGCACGACATCATCGCCGAGGGCGCACCGCAGGGAGTGTTCACCCATTTCCATTCTGCCGATCGGAACGATGCGACCCGCGATGTGCAGGAACAGCGTTTCGCTGCCGCGCTGGCACAGCTGCCAGTGCGCCCCGCCATGATCCACGCGGAAAACAGTCCCGCGGTCGAACATCGCAGCCCATCGCCATGGAGTGTCATTCGGCCTGGGGCCTTCCTGTACGGCATAAGCAGCGGCAATGCGCCGCAGATCCAAACCGAGCAGGTCGTCTCATTGCGCGCCAGGGTGATCGAGATCCGAACCGTCGCCGCAGGCGAAACGGTGAGCTATGGCGGAACGTGGCGTGCGACGGGCGACCGGCGCATCGCGACGCTGGCGATCGGATACGCCGACGGATATCGTCGTATCCTCGGGAATCGCGCCAGTGTGTTGTTGCACGGGCGTCGCGCACCCATCGCGGGCGTAGTGACCATGGACATGACCATGGTCGACGTGACGATGGTGCCGTGTGAGATCGGGGATGCCGCGACGCTCATGGGAACCGATGTCGATGATCGAATCGATGTCGCCGAGCTCGCCGAGTTCGCCGAAATGAGTCCCTACGAGATTCTGACCGGGCTGCGCGGACGTTTGGCGCGCCGTTACTTCGGCGGAGAAACCTGATGCGTCGTGCGGCAGTGATCGTTCTGGACGGCGTCGGCATTGGCGCGGCGCCCGATGCCGAGTGTTATGGTGACACCGAGAGCGACACTCTCGGCAACATCTCACGCGCCCTCGGCCCCCTCGACCTGCCGAACCTGGCGAGCGCCGGGCTCGGCAACATTGCACCGCTGAATGGCGTGGGACCCGTACCGGTGCCGCTCGGCGGTTGGGGCTTGATGATCCCGCAGTCGGCGGGGAAGGATAGCACCAGCGGCCATTGGGAGATCGCCGGCCTGCATCTGGTTCGCCCCTTTCCCACGTTCCCGATGGGCTTTCCGCCCGAGGTCGTCCGAGAGTTCGAGCAACGCACGGGCCGTGCGGTGATTGGCAACGTGGTGGGGAGCGGCACCGCGATCATCGACCGGTTTGGTCCGGAGCACCAATTAGCGGGTGCGTGGATTCTCTACACGTCGGCGGATTCCGTCTTTCAGATCGCGTCGCACGAGGGGGTGATCCCGCTGAACGAGTTGTATAGCGGGTGCGAGACCGCGCGCAGCATGCTGGTGGCGCCATACGACGTTTCGCGCGTCATAGCCAGGCCCTTCGTCGGAGAACCGGGCACCTATGCCCGCACGACGAATCGGCGCGATTTCTCCATTGCTCCGCCAGCGGAGACCCTGCTCGATGCCCTGGAATCGGCAGGCATCGCCCGCGCTGGCGTGGGGAAAGTGGACGATTTGTTTGCCGGCCGAGGCATCGCCTCCACCCATACGGCGAGTAATGCCGAGGGTATCGCGGCCATCGATACCTGGCTCAAGAAAGGAAGTGGGGCGTTCCTGTTTGCCAATCTAGTAGATTTCGACCAGGCATTTGGGCACCGCAACGACGTTCCGGGGTTCTATGGAGCGTTACGCGAGTTCGACGCGGCCCTGCCCGAGCTCCTGACTCACCTCCACGAGGACGACCTGCTGTTTATCACCGCCGATCACGGGAACGACCCGACGACCTCGTCCACCGACCACGCTCGCGAATGCGTGCCGCTTCTGGCGCTCGGCCCGCAGGCACGGTCGACGGTACTGGGACGGCGCTCGACGTTCTCGGATCTGGGCGCCACGGTGGCGGATTGGCTTGGAGTCTCTTTCCGCGGGCGCGGTACGTCCTTCCTTTCGCAATTGGTTGCTCGGTAGATGGCGGCTGACGTGCGCATGGGAGTGAATCCTGCCGCCGATGAGCGCACCGTAACCGTCTTGCGCGAGCGCGCGACGGCCGCCATGGAGCGCGCGTACGCACCGTATTCAAAATTTCGTGTTGGCGCGGCACTGCTCGCGTCGGACGGCAGCATCACAGAAGGCTGCAACGTGGAGAGCGCGTCCTTTCCCGCGGGGCTCTGCGCGGAGCGCGGAGCGCTCGCTGCGGCCGTCGCGCGCGGGAACCGCGGCTTCGAGGCGGTGGTCGTAGCGACCGAGGCCGAGGAGCCCACGCCCCCATGCGGCGTATGCCGACAGGCGCTCATGGAATTTGCGCCGCAGCTCGTCGTCATCGCCGTGACGCGCGCCGGCCGGGAAGCCCGCTGGACGCTGGATGAACTTCTGCCACATGCATTCACCCCGCACTCAATGGACCGGCGATGAACCGGAGAGCTCGTTTTGTTTAAGAAGTTTCTGATGCTCGCGACGACCGCCGCGGCGATCCTGTCGATCGCTGCCTGCAGCGAGAAGCTGGAGGCGGGACGTTCCTGCCCGCTCCTCTGTCCCCAGCAATCGATCTCGCTCCACGACACCACCATCGACGCGGTGATCAGCGACACGACCGTGCTCGGCCTTCCACCGATCGGCGCCGAGACGTACCTGCTGCTTGCGTCGCACGGGGATACGGCGGAGACACGCGCGATCGTCCGATTCGATACGCTGCCGCAATCGTACACCAAGAACTCGGTCGACAGCACCATCGTGCACATCGATACGGCCACGCTCGTCGTGCCCATCGTGAAGCCCGACTCGTTGCATCTCCCGAAGGCGCCGGTGACGATCGAGGCGTACGATGTCGACACCACGGCGACCGATACCGTCGCGTCGATTCTCGGATCGCTGTTTCGACCCGACCGGTTTCTCGGGTCCAAGACATTTGCGCCGGAATCGCTGCTGGACTCGCTCCGCATCCCCATCTCCACCGATTCAGTCCTCGATCGGGTGCTGAACGGCAAACGCCTGCGCGTCGGCTTTCGCTTGGTCAGTGCACTGGGATACGACTTGCGCATCGGCACCACGCAGTCGAGCCAACCGGTGAATCTGGTATTCAAGGCGTCACTCGACACGACGGCCTCGCCGGTGACGGTCACGCCGCTCTCGGCGACGCCGCTGAACGAACCATTCCTGTCCGGCCCGCTCGCCGACTATACAATTGTGCTTAAGGGACAGACCACCACGCCGGGCACCTTGCTCTCCGTGGGTGGACTGCCCTCGCGGCGCGTGTTCATGCACTTTGACGTTCCCTCGCGGATCGTCGACTCCACGACGATCGTGCGCGCGACGCTCCAGTTGACGCAGCTCCCCAATCTCCGGCTCGATCCCCACGATTCCGTCTTCGTGTATCCAGTCGCCGTGCTCGCTGGCCCGTTGGTGACCGACGTCGCCAGCGCGCTGCAATTCCTCGGTGCCACGGGGCAATTCGGCATGGATTCGTTGCTCCTCGCGCCGAGCGACACCGGCGTGCGCTCGTTCGAGATCGTCGGACTCGTGCGCACCTGGCGGAATAACGCATCGACGGTCAGCCCGCGGAGTATCGCGCTGCGGAGCGGAGCGGAAGGGCAGTTGCCCGTGGAGATCGACTTCTTCTCCACGAAGGCGGCGATCGCCGCCCTCCGGCCGCGGCTTCGCATCACATACGTACCGCAGACGAGCTTCGGATTGCCATGATGATGTCCTTCACGATGCGCGTCATACGCACCATCCACGGCGGGGCGCTGCTCCTGGCCGCGCTCCTGCTTGCAACGCCGGTCGTGCTGCGAGCACAGTCTAATCTGAGTAGCCAAGGCTTCGGCTATCCCACGGGCCAGTTCAGCACCCGCGCGTCCGGCGCCGGCGGATCGCTCGGCGAAATGGATCCGCTGTCGCCGATCAACCCCGCGGCCATCGGGCAGCTCGGGTCACGTCTTGTATACTTTCAGATCGAACCGGAGTACCGGACCGTCACCACGTCGGCCGGCCCGGAACGCACGACTACTGCTAGATATCCCATTGTGTTCGGCGCCATACCGATCGGCTCCCGCTGGGTGTTCAGTATCGGGTCGTCGACGTTGCTGGACCGGACGTCGAGCACATCATTCAACACGATCCAGGTGTTGAATGGAACGGACAGTATCCCGATGACCACGACGTACAAGATCGACGGGGCGATGAACGACGTTCGTCTCGCGTCGGCGTTCTTGCCAACGTCGTGGCTCCATCTTGGGTTGGGCGTGCATGCGATCACCGGACGCAATCTGATTACGCTGACGCAAGCGTTCCCCAGCGATACCACCGAGTTCTCGTCGTTCACACAGCAACGCGTGCTGGGTTTCAGCGGCAAGGCTGTATCGGGTGGCGTGCAACTGATGTCGAACAGCGTCGAAGTGGCATTCTCCGGGCGTGCCGGCGGAACGTTGAATCTGTCGGCGTCGGACACGGCACTGACGTCGGCCAACGTCCCGAACCGCTACGGCGCGTCGATCGCATATACGGGAATCGCGAATTCGGCGATCGCGGTGCGCACCTCCCGGGAGAACTGGTCGTCGCTGGGCAGCCTCGGGTCCAAAGGACTGGTCGGCGTGGACGCCTGGGACACGAGCATTGGGGCCGACATCGCCGGGCCACGGTGGGGCGAACGGAGCATCTCTCTGCGCGGTGGCTTCCGAGATCGCACGTTGCCCTTCCAGACCTCGGGCCACACGGTCACGGAGAAGAGTATTTCCGGCGGCGTGGGGACCAGCCTCGCCAATGGACACGTGCTCGCAGACCTTGCCCTCATACACGCAGACCGGACTGCCGCGATCGCCGCCAGCGAGAAGGCGTGGATCATCAGTCTCGGTCTCAGCGTTCGGCCGTGAGCCGTTCGTGGAGATCAACGCTCCCTCCGAACATGCACCGCTGATTCTCGTCGCCGACGACGTCGCGGCGAACGTGGAGCTGTTGTTCGATCAACTCCACGTCCTCGGCTTCCGCGCGGTCGCCGCCTTCGACGGTCCGAGCGCGCTCGCCGGGTGCTTCGAGCATCGGCCGGACCTCTGTATTCTCGATGTCTCCATGCCGGCAGGGACGCTTGGCGTCGACGACCGGTCGACTGGCTTCGAGGTCTGCCGGCGCATCAAGCGCGATCCGCGCACGAAGAGCATTCCTGTCATCTTCGTGACGGCGCTCAACGACACCACGGATCGTGTGAAGGCGATCGAAGCTGGTGGCGACGACTTCCTGACCAAACCGCACAACCGGCTGGTGCTCGGAGCGCGCGTGCGCAGCCTCCTCAAGCTGAAAGCCGCGACCGACTCACTCGAGGACACGCTGCGTAAGCTGCGCGAAGTCGAGAAGATGCGCGACGATCTGATGAAGATGATCGTGCACGATCTCAAGACGCCGCTCACGTCGGTGTTGGCGAGTATGGAGATGCTGATCGACGGCGATCTGGGCGCGCTCAATGCCGAGCAGCGGTCGATGCTCTCGGACGCCGAGGGCAAGGCCGAGGATCTCTTGGCGCTCATCGGCGACTTGCTCGAGGTGTCGCGCCTCGAGGAAGCGAACGTGGCGCTCGATCTGCAGCCGATCGCGCCGGCGGCGCTGCTCAACGAGATCCTGCACGAATGGGCAATCCGCTTTCAGCAGGAACACGCGGCGGCGACGGTGGAGGTGGCCGACGACGCGCCGGTCTTCGACGCCGACAAGCCGCTGCTCAAGCGGGTGCTCGGGAACCTCGTGCAGAACGCGCTGACGCACACGGCGAGCGCCATCAAGCTGCAGTTGTCTGCCCGCCGCGAGGATGACGGCATCCTCTTCACCGTGACTGACAATGGTCCCGGCATTCCGCCGGAGTATCATGAAGTGATCTTCCGCAAGTTTGAACGCGTGAAGAATCCGAACATCCCGCGCACACGCAGTTCCGGACTCGGGTTGGCGTTCTGTAAGCTCGTCATCGACGCGCACGGCGGCCGGATCTGGGTGCAGAGTCCGGGCGAGGGAAAGGGCAGCTCGTTCCATTTTGTCTTGCCCACGAAGCCGCCGCATCGTGAAGCGCGCGGTATTTCGACGGGCACCGCGCCGGCGTGAGGGTGTACCTGCGCACCTTCGGGTGTCGCGCCAATCAGTACGACACCGAAGCGGTCCGCACGATGCTTGCATCGGGCGGCTACGAGGTCGTCGAATCCGTGCAGGAGGCCGACGCCGCGGTCTTCAATACCTGCGCCGTCACAGCGAGCGCTGAAGCCGAGTTGCGCAAGGTGGTGCGCCAGGCGGCACGTCGGCGGCCGGAGTTGCGCAGCATCGTCATGGGATGCGCGTCGGCGCTGGAGCGCGATCGTCCCATCGAGCGCCGGCTCGGGACACTGCCCACGGTGGATCACGTCATTGCCGGCGCAGATCTCCCGGCGATCGCCAAGGCGCTCGATCTGCCCGTCGCCGTCAGCGCGGTGCTCACCGAACGCCAGCGCTCGACGCGCGCGCTGCTCCGCATCCAGGATGGCTGCGACGAACATTGCACGTTCTGCGCGACGACCATGGCGCGCGGCGCGAATCGGAGCCGCCCGGTGGACGAGCTGGTGCATGAGGCGTCGGTGCTCGCCGAACATCATCCGGAGATCGTCATCACTGGCATTCACATCGGCACATATGGCGCGGACATCGGCACCTCGCTCGCCGCACTGATGACGCGTCTCGTGCGCGACGTCGCCGCGGTCCGCTTCCGTCTGTCGTCGATCGAAGCCACGGAGGTCGACGACGTGCTCCTGGCCCTGTTCGCAGGCATGCCAGAGCGGCTTGTGCCGCACGTCCATGCGCCCCTCCAGTCGGGATCCGACCGGGTGCTGCGACGCATGGGCCGACACTGGTATACGAGCGCCACCTATGCCGACGCGATCGAGCGGCTCGCCGCAACCATGAGCGTTCTTGGATTGGGCGCGGACGTCATCACCGGATTCCCGGGCGAACGCGACGAGGATCACGCGGCGACGATGCGCCTCGTGGATCGCTTGCCGTTCACGTACTTGCATGTCTTTCCATACTCCGTTCGGCCGGGCACGCCGTCCGAACGGCTTCCGGACCAGGTCACACCGTCGGTGGCGGGCGCGCGGGCAGCCGAGATCCGCGCGCTCGCCCGCGACAAGGCCTCGGCGTATCTGACCGGTCGCATCGGTGGTCAGGCTGACGTCATCGTGATCGGCGGGGCCGGCGCGCGCGAAGGGCTGACCGGCGACTACCTTTCGGTGTTGCTCGCCGACCCGGCCCGCCCGCGTGGAGACCGCTACGCCGCGCGGCTCGTCTCACAGGGCAATCGCGTGCTCGCCTATCCCGCTGACTGATGACCGATCCGCGCCCCACCGTGTACGTCGAGACGTACGGCTGCCAGATGAACGTGAGCGATTCCGAGCTGATGCTCGGCAAGCTCGCGGCGCATGGGTATGACGCTGTCGATCAGGCCGACGGCGCCGACGTCATCCTCCTCAACACCTGCGCCATCCGCGACCACGCCGAGCAGCGCGTTATCGGGCGCCTCGGCGAGCTCAAGCGGAATATGAAGCCCGGCGCAATCATGGGGATTACCGGCTGCATGGCTCAGCGGCTCGGCCCGCAGATTCTCGCGAAGGCAAAGCACGTCAGTCTCGTGATCGGACCCGACAGCTATCGTGCACTTCCGGCGCTCATCGACGGTGCGCGCCACGGCGAACGGAACGTCGCGACCACGTTCGACCTCGAGGAACACTACGAGGATTTCCAGCCGCGACGCTTCGACAAGGTCAAGGCGTGGATCCCGGTGCAGCGCGGCTGCGACTATAAATGCACCTACTGCATCGTGCCGACCACGCGTGGACCGGAGCGCAGTCGAGCGCTCGCCGATGTCGTTCGCGAAGTCGAAGCGGTGGTCGCCGAGGGGATGACTGAAGTGGTGTTGCTCGGCCAGACGGTGAATTCGTACTTCGATGGCAAGTCTGGGTTTGCCGATCTGCTGCGTGCCGTGGGCCGCGTGGACGGCGTTCGGCGACTCCGCTTCACGAGCCCACATCCGAACGACTTCACGGATCCGGTGATCGAGGCGATGGCCGAGGTGGAGGCCGTATGCGAGCACGTGCACCTGCCCATGCAGTCCGGGTCGTCTCGGATTCTCAAACGCATGCTGCGCCGCTATACGCGCGAGAGTTATCTCGACTGCGTGGCTCGGCTGCGCTCGGCTATCCCGGGATTGTCGGTCACCACGGACGTGATCGTCGGCTTTCCGGGCGAGACGGACGAGGACTTCGAGGAGACGCTCGCCGCCGTGCGCGAAGTTGGGTTCGCCGACGGTTTCACCTTCAAGTTTTCGCCGCGTGACGGCACCCCGGCTACCCGCATGCCGGCCGAGCTGACTGTGCCGGACGAGGTCGCGAGCGAGCGTCTGGCGCGCCTCGTCGAAACGCTGCGCGGCATCGCACGCGCGTCGAACCTCCAGCAGCTTGGCGTGCGTGCCGAAGTGCTGGTGGAGAAGGTTGCCCGCCGCGGCGGCGAACTGCTGCAAACGCGTACACGCGATTTCAAGACGGTGCTCGTGCCGGGCGATGAACGCATGGTCGGGCAGTATCTGCCCGTGGAGTTCACGGGGACTACGGGATCGACCTTCACCGGTCAGATCGTTCGCGACCGCCGACCGCTCCCGCTGGCGGGGTGACCGCGGCACGATCGTGATCCTGGTCGCGGTACAATGATGCGAGGCATGTCTGGCGCGGAGCGAACACTCCCCCGACATGCCTCTCGTTGCATTCGCGCTCGTTGCCTACCTCGCCGGCCTCATGGCTGGATATTCCGGATCGCCATCGCTCGGCATTCTTGCGTGTGCCGCCGCGGCGGTCACGGCGCGTCGGCGGGGGCACACGCCGATGGGGGTATGCGCCGCGTTGGCGCTGGCCGGGATCGTCATCGCCCGCGCGAGCGATCGCGCCGCGGCGACCTGTCTCGAGCGCGCGCTACGTGCGCCCGTGCTGACGCTCGTCCTCGGCGATAGCGCGGCGCCCGGTGCGTACGTGCGCGGTGAACTCGAGCACTGCAACGCGTCGGTGGCGGTGTCGGTCGACAGAGGAAGCGCCTCAGCGGGCGCCACCGTCCGTGCGCGTGGAAATATCGTGCGTGCCGCGCGCGGGGTGCTTGTGCAGCATGCGAGAATCGTGGTCGTGCGGGCGCCGTCGGGAGTACGCCGCTGGCGTGCTGCGGCTGGCCGCGCGATCGACCGCACATTCGACGCCGATGCACCGCTCGTACGCGCCCTGCTCATTGCCGATCGCCACGAACTGTCGCCGGAGATTCGCGATCGATTCGCGGCCGCTGGACTGGCGCACATTCTGGCCATCGCCGGCCTGCACATCGGTATAATCGCGGGGGCCATCGAGCTCGCACTCGAGCTGTGCGGCCTTCCGCGACAGCGGGCGTCGACCGCGACGATCGGAGTCATCGTGCTGTACGTGGCCTTGATCGGCGCGCCAATTCCTGCCGTTCGCGCGGCGGTGATGCTCGTCGTTGCCCTCACCTGCCGGATGGCGCAGCGGCCAACCTCGCGCTGGGCGATTGTCTCGCTCGGTGCGGCGCATCCAGTGATCGATCCACGGGTCGTGCTCGACGTCGGATATCAACTGAGCGTCATTGGCGTGGCAGCAATGATTTCCGCGGGCATGCTCGCGAAGCGCATTGGTGCTCACCGGCTGCACTGGCTGCTGCACGTGATTGTCGTGACGTTGATCGGTACGACGGTCGCGACGATTGCCTCGGCGCCGATCGTGGCGTGGGTGTTCGGACGTGTGAGTGTCGTTGCACCGCTGAGCAATCTCGCGGCTGGTCCCCTGATGGCGGTCGTGCAGCCAATGGTGTTCGCGGGATTCGTCCTGTCGCCATTCCCCGTCGTGGCCAAGCTGATCGGCGACGCCGTGCATCCGCTTCTATTCGCACTGAATGACGTCGCGGCGACGGCGTCATCTCTGCCGCACGCGTCGGTCATCGTGGCACCGACGCTGGCCTGCGCCGTGATCGCCGGCATCATGTCGGTTGGCGTCGTCGTGGCATGTGCGTCGCGCGACTGGATTCGGCCGGCAACAATAGCCGCCGCTGCCTGTGCAGGAATGCTCTGGCTCCCGCTCGTGCCCGAGCGGTCCGGATACGTCGAGCTGCACATGATCGATGTTGGCCAGGGCGATGCCGTCGCGTTGCGTACCGCGCATGGACACTGGATCCTGTTCGATGCAGGGCGTGCCTGGCTCGGCGGTGACGCTGGTCGCTCGACGATTGTGCCATACATCGGCCGGCGGGGCGGGCGGCTCGACTTCTTCGTCCTATCGCACCCGCACACCGATCACGTGGGCGGCGCGGCGACTGTGCTGCGGGCGTTCCATCCTCAGGCGTACATCGACGCGGCGTTTCCCGGACCGGCCGAGGCGTATCAAGCATCCCTCCTCGCGGCACGCGAGGAAGGCGTGGAATGGAGGCGCGCACATCCGGGAGACAGCCTGTCGGTTGACGGCATCACGATCACATTTTTGGCCCCTGACTCTGCGTGGACTGCATCGCTCGCCGATCCGAATCTGGCGAGCGTCGTTTCGTTGGTGCGCGTGGGCGACGTCCGCTTGTTGCTCATGGGCGACGCCGAGCGCCCGGAAGAAGAGTGGTTATTGGCACACGACCGAAGTCGCCTGACCGCCGACGTATTGAAAGTGGGGCACCATGGGAGTGGCACGAGCAGCAGCGCGGCTTTTCTCGACGCGGTGCAACCGCGTGTGGCGCTCGTGTCCGTCGGGGCGGGGAACACCTATGACCTTCCGACCCCCGCCGTTCTGCGGGCGCTGGCGGCGCGACGGGCGCAGGTATTGCGAACCGACCGCCTGGGTACCATCGTCGTGCGAACCGATGGCCATCGGCTGTTCGTCGATGCGGCAGGAGACACATGGGAATTGCCAGCGTCATCACCGCCGCCGCGCGCGCCGTGATCGGGCGTCCGACTGAGTTGCCAACGCATCTCCTCTCTCGGTATCCCGAGCTGGCGTGCGCCCGGTGGCGTCGTGGCGGTTTGCCGGTGCGCGTCGGGGGATGGTGCCTCGGACGGCACACTGTGTCGGCGATTACCCTCTGGCGAACGATCTGGTTGGCACCAGAGATTGCGCCGTCGGCCGAATTACTCTTGCATGAACTTCGGCATACCCATCAGTTTGAGGCAAGCGCAGCGTTTCCTCTCCTGTACCTGTGGGAGTCGTTGCGGCACGGCTATGTTAGGAATCGCTTCGAAGTCGAGGCGCGCCAGTACGCGGCGTCCCGTCTGCGCGAAGCGCAGACGATTCACTCGTAGAGGATGATCAGCGTGGTCAAACATACCGCAACGTCGGTCGTGACGATCGAGCGTTTCATCATCGAGGAAGAGCGGAATCACCCCGAAGCCACGGGTGAGTTGTCCGGTGTCCTCTACGATCTCGCGCTCGCGGCTAAGATGATCGCCAACAAGGTGCGCAGCGCCGGTCTGGCCGACATTCTTGGTGCCACTGAGAACGAAAACGTCCAGGGCGAGGTGCAGCAGAAGCTCGACGTCCTGGCGAATGAAATCATCATCAAAGCCATGGACCATGGCGGCCGGCTGTGCGCCATGGCGTCGGAAGAGGAGCCGGGCATCATTCAGATTCCCGATCACTTCAAGTGCGGCAAGTATTGCTTGATGTTCGATCCGCTCGACGGATCGTCGAACATCGATGTGAACGTGCCCGTTGGCACGATCTTCTCCGTCGTCCGCAAGATCACGCGCGGACGGCACGGGGAACTCGAGGACATTTTGCAGCCAGGCCGCCGACAGGTGGCGGCAGGCTACGTGATCTATGGCTCGAGCACGATGATGGTCTATACGACCGGGCAGGGCGTGCATGGCTTCACGCTCGATCCATCGATCGGCGAGTTCCTGCTCTCGCATCCCACCATTCGGATCCCGAAAGAGGGCCGCTATCTGTCGGTGAACGATTCGTACGAACAGGTGTGGGACGACAACGTTCGCGGTCTCATGCGCAAGTACAAGGGGTTGGACGGCGACCGCAAGTCGTTGAGTACGCGCTATGTGGGATCGCTGGTTGCCGACTTCCACCGCAATCTGTTGGGCGGCGGCATCTTCGCCTATCCGTCGAACAAGAAATCGCCGAAGGGCAAACTGCGGCTGCTGTACGAGGCGAATCCGCTCGCGTTCATCGTCGAGCAGGCCGGCGGCGCGGCATCCGACGGGACGCAACGCATCCTCGATATCCCACCCACGGAACTGCATCAGCGCACGCCGCTCTACATCGGCAGCAAGAACGAAGTCGAGCTCGCACATCAGATGCTCGCCGGCCAGACGGAGCTTGTCGTCGTCTAAGTCGTCGCCGTCGGGTTTCCCGATCGAGGCAGTGTACCGTCCTGGCGACGCGTGCGTTGACTACGCCCGCGACCTTGGCGATCCTGGGAAGTTCCCGTTCACGCGCGGCGTGCAAGCGAGCATGTACCGCGGGCGTCTGTGGACCATGCGCCAGTATGCCGGCTTTGGCACGGCCGCGGAAACGAACAGCCGTTTTCACCACCTGCTCGGGGCGGGACAGACGGGGCTGAGTGTCGCCTTCGATCTGCCGACGCAGATGGGCATCGATTCCGACTCGCCGCGAGCGCTCGGCGAAGTGGGACGCGTGGGTGTTGCGATCGACACCGTCGAGGACATGCACGTACTGCTCGACGGCATTCCGCTCGAGAAAGTGTCCACGTCGATGACGATCAACGCGACCGCGTCGACGCTCCTGGCGATGTACATCGTGGTGGCGGAGGAGCGCGGGATTCCGCGCGATCGGTTGAGCGGCACCATCCAGAACGACATCCTCAAGGAATACATCGCGCGCGGCACGTACATCTATCCGCCGGAGCCGAGTCTCGCGCTCGTCTCCGAGACGTTCCGGTTCTGCGCCGCCGATGTGCCGAACTGGAACCCGATCTCGATCTCCGGCTATCACATCCGCGAGGCCGGCGCCACGGCCGTTCAGGAACTGGCATTTACGTTTGCCGATGCCATCGAGTACGTCGGACGCGCCATCGAGGCCGGATTGCCGGTCGACACCTTCGCCCCACGCCTGTCGTTCTTCTTCGCCGCGCACAACGATCTATTCGAGGAAGTCGCAAAGTTCCGTGCCGCGCGGCGGTTGTACGCCCGCATCATGCGCGAGCGCTTCCAGGCAAACGACGCCAGCGCGAGACTCCGCTTCCACACGCAGACGGGTGGGGTCACGCTGCAGGCCCAGCAGCCGCTCAACAACGTGGTGCGCGTCACTGTCCAGGCGCTGGCGGCCGTGCTTGGCGGCACGCAATCGCTCCACACCAACGGGTACGATGAGGCGCTCGCCCTGCCCAGCCGGGAAGCGGCGACGCTCGCGCTGCGCACCCAGCAGATCATCGCTGCCGAGTCGGGTGCCGCCCTCACGGCGGATCCCTTGGCCGGCAGTTACTATGTGGAGCACCTCACGAACGAACTCGAACGGGGGGCGATGCAGTTGTTGGAGAAAGTGGACGAGTTGGGCGGCGCAGCAAAGGCGATCGGCGCATCGTTCTTTCAGGAAGAAATTGCCCGCAGCGCCTACGAGTACCAGCTCCGCGTTGAGAATGGCGAGACCGCGGTCATCGGCGTGAACCAGTATGCTGATGGCCAGGCCTCCCCGGTAATCCCCACCCCAGACTACTCGGCGCTCGAGCGCGATCAAGCGCAGCACGTGGGAGCGGTTCGCGCGGCCCGGCGACTGGAACGCGTGCAGACTGCGCTGCAACGCCTGCGCGAAACCAGCCGGAGTTATCTTGGCGCCGGCCGCCACGAGCCGATCATGGAATTGATCGTCGATGCAGTGCGCGCACGCGCAACCGTCGGCGAGATCGCTGATGCGCTCCGCGAAGAGTGGGGCACCTATAGGCCGGCGTAGGACCGATGTACGGCGATGGCTCGGGCCAACCACGGCGCGCTCGGGGCGCCGGGATGCCGAGTGCGTCACTTGAACGAGCTCCGAGCGGCGGCTAGCTTTGGATGTTCAGTCCTCCCGCCTAAGTCTTAGCCGAATGCCGACTTACGAGTATCGCTGTCCCGACGGTCACGAGTTCGAGCGCTTCTATCGCAAGATGAGCGACGCCGTCACAGACGTGACGTGCCCGATATGCGGGAAGATCGCTGAACGACAGCTGTCCGCCGGCGCTGGCTTGCTGTTCAAGGGCTCAGGCTTCTATCTGACCGACTACGGCAAGAATGCGCACCGAACATCCGGCGACGCGCCGCCGAATAAGGGTGAGTCGGCCGCGGCGGCGGCGAATTCCGGTGATTCGAAGTCGACTGAATCGAAGTCGGGCGACTCGAAGGCTGGTGAGTCGAAATCGAGTGAAACGAAGCCGAGTGATGCGAAGTCGGGCGACTCGAAACGCGAGAGTAAGGCCGGGGACTCGAAGCCGGCTGAAGCGAAGGCGACGGACCGCAAGTCGGGCGGCACATCCACGACGTCGAGTTCCACCAGCCCAAAGTCCGAGAAATAATGAACGGCACGGATCTGCTCCGCGCGGAGTTGCGTCGCGCCGCGGTATCGCTCGGCGCGCCCGACAGCGTCGAGGCGGCAATCGAGCGTCCACGCGATCCATCGTTTGGCGATTGGGCGACGAACCTGGCGATGGTCCTGGCCAAGCCATTGGGCCAGAAGCCGCGGGAGCTGGCCGCGGCCCTCGTTGAACGGCTCGATTTTCGGCGTGCGGGCATCAGTGCCGCGGAGATCGCCGGACCGGGTTTCATCAACTTTCGCGTTGCCGCCGACGTGTCGGCCGAGGGCCTGCGGGCCCTGATCGCCGCGGGAACGCAGTACGGTGCGTCCAACACCGGCCAACAGTGCCCGGTGAACGTGGAGTTCGTCTCGGCGAATCCGACGGGACCGTTGCACGTCGGTCACGGACGGCAGGCCGCGCTCGGCGACGCGATCGCCTCGTTACTGGCCGCCACCGGCTGGATGGTGACTCGAGAGTTTTATTATAACGATGCTGGCGCGCAGATCATCAACCTCGCGCTCAGCGTCCAAGCACGCGTGCGGCAGCTCGGCGGTCAGGACGTCCCGCTTCCCGACGGCGGGTATCACGGCGAGTATATCCGCGATCTCGCGCAGCGCTACATCGACGAGCATTCGTCCGATCCGAACGCCGACGCACTCGACGCGATCCGCAGCTTCGCGGTGCACGAGTTGCGCAAAGAACAGGATCGCGACCTCCAGGCGTTCGGGGTCAAGTTCGACAGGTATTTCCTCGAGTCGTCGCTGTACAGCGACGGCCGCGTGGAAGACGCGATCGCGCGCCTCATCGCCGCCGGGCACACGTACGAGAAGGACGGTGCGCTCTGGCTGAAGACGACCGACTTTGGCGACGACAAGGACCGCGTCATGCGGCGCAGCGCGGAGAAGGGCGGCGAGCCGACGTACTTCGTTCCCGACGTGGCGTACCACATCACCAAGTGGGAACGCGGGTTCACGCGCGCCATCAATGTGCAAGGCGCCGATCACCACAGCACGGTGACACGAGTGCGCGCGGGGCTGCAGGCGCTCGATATGGGGATTCCCCATGGCTATCCCGAGTACGTGCTGCATCAGATGGTGACGGTGATGCGTGGTGGCGAGGAGGTGAAGATCTCCAAGCGCGCCGGGAGCTACGTGACGGTGCGCGATCTCGTCGACGAAGTTGGGCGCGATGCGGTGCGTTACTTCTTCCTCATGCGCAAGGGCGACTCGCAGTTGGTCTTCGATATCGACGTCGCACGCTCGCAGTCGGATGAGAACCCGGTGTACTACATCCAGATGGCCCATGCGCGCTTGTCCGGCATCTTCCGCGTCGGCGAGATCGACCCAGCCTCGATTACGGGCGATTCCGCCGACCTGTCGGTGCTCACGCTCTCCGACGAGCAGGAGCTGATCAAGGCCCTGCTCGACTACCCGTCGCTCGTCGCTGGTGCCGCCGAATCGCTCGAGCCGCATCGTATCGCGACCTACCTGCACGACACCGCCGGCAAGATCCACGTGTGGTACCACAAAGCTCACGTCCTCAACGAGCCAGAGCCGATCATGGGCGCCCGTCTCGTGTTGGCGCGCGCCGCGCAGCTCGTCCTGCGCAATGGCCTGGCGTTGTTGGGCATCACGGCGCCGGACAGGATGTGAAATCGCTGCGAGTCCCCAGTTACCAGCCACCAGTCACCAGCAATCAAATGACCGTTCTTGTCGTTGGATCCGTCGCCCTCGACTCGGTCGAGACGCCATTCGGGAAGGCGGATAATGTGCTCGGCGGGTCCGGCACCTTCTTCTCCGCGTCCGCCAGTCATCTGTCGCCGGTGCAGCTCGTCGGGATCATCGGCAACGACTTTCCCATCGATGATCTGCGACAGAAATTCGCATCGCGTCCGATCGATCTCGAGGGAGTCGAGCACGCCGATGGTGCGTCGTTTCGGTGGCGGGGCCGATACCACCACGATCTGAATCTGGCCGAAACCCTCGAGACGCACCTCGGGGTGTTCTCGAATTTCCGGCCGAAGATTCCCGAAAAGTTCCGCAACGCACCGTTCGTCTTCCTCGGCAACATCGATCCCAGGCTCCAGCTCGACGTCCTCACGCAGGTCGCGAAGCCCAAGCTGGTCGCCTGCGACACGATGAATTTCTGGATCGAGAGCCGCCGGCCCGATCTCCTCAAGTTGCTCGAACATGTGGACCTGATCACGCTGAACGATGCCGAAGCGCGGCAGCTCACTGACGAGTTCAATCTCGTGCGGGCGGCACGGTGGATCATGAAGCGTGGGCCAAAGCATGTCGTGATCAAGAAGGGTGAGCACGGCGCGTTCATGTTCACCGAATCGACGATCTTCTTCGCGCCGGCCTATCCGCTCGAGTCGGTGTTCGATCCAACCGGCGCCGGCGATTCGTTTGCCGGCGGCTTCATGGGCTATCTCGCGCGCACCGGCGATACCTCGGAAGGAAACTTGCGCCGCGCCGTGATCTATGGATCGGCGATGGGCTCCTTTGCCGTCGAAAAGTTCTCTGTCGAGCGGCTGCTGGAGATCACGTCAGACGACATTCGTCGGCGGGTCGGCGAGTTCCATCGGCTGGTCACGTTCGAGCAGGACGTCTTGTGACCGAGCCGCTCGACTACCGCATGGCCGGAGTCGACATCGATGCGGCGGACAAGGCGAAGCATCGAATCAAGGCGCATGTTCTCTCCACGCTCACGTCAGGAACGCGTGGCGAGTTCGGTGGGTTTGGTGGCATGTTTCGGGTGCCAACCGACGTGCCGAAACCGGTGCTCGTGGCGAGCGCCGACGGAGTCGGCACCAAGCTCAAAGTCGCGATCGAGGCCGGAACGTACGACACCGTCGGGCACGATCTCGTGAACCACTGCGTCAATGACATTCTCGTGCAGGGCGCCACCCCACTCTTCTTTCTTGATTACGTGGCATTTGGTGCCTTGGACACGCGGGCGGTCGAGGGTGTCGTGGCCGGCGTTGCGGCCGGCTGTCGCGAGAACGGCTGTGCACTGCTCGGCGGCGAGACCGCGGAGATGCCGGGCGTCTACACGCCGCCCGACTACGATCTCGCCGGATTTATTGTCGGATATGTCGATGAGGACGCGATCCTCGGCGTGCACCGCGTTCGAGAGGGCGATGCGCTCATCGGGCTCGAGAGCAGCGGATTGCACACGAACGGATTCTCGCTCGCACGGCGCATCGTCAATGATCGCATGATGTTAGCGGTCACGGATCGGTATCCGGGATCAACGGCGACGGTTGGTGACGAGTTGTTGACCATTCATCGATCCTATCTGTCCGCGTTGAGGCCGGTGCTGTCCAAAGTGCATGCAATGGCCCACATTACCGGCGGCGGAATCCCCGGGAACTTGAACCGGGCGCTCCCTCCCAACCTCGACGCGAGCGTCGATACGAAGAGCTGGACAGTTCCCAACTTGTTCCAGCAGTTGCAGCAGGCCGGCGGCGTGGAGCGTGGCGAGATGTTCAGAACGTTCAACATGGGCGTTGGAATGGTCGTCATCGCCGCGCAATCCGACGTGGCAGAGGTCATAGCAGTCGCCAACCGGAGCAGTGTTCGCGCGTGGCGGATCGGAGAGGTCCGAACAGGAACGGGTCAAGTCATCCTCAACTAGGAGAAGCAGCAATGAGAATACATCTCGTGATAGCCGGCGCCGGTCTCGCGCTCACGGCGAGCGTTGCTTCGGCCCAGGGTGGCGGCTTGACGAATTCGCCCTGTCCCCCCGGGACGCTTACCGGCGGCATCCCCAGTTCGCAGCGGGTGGCGCAGGATGCCTGCACGCAGGCATTCGATCTCTACCAGTTCATGTCGCCGCAACTCGGCCTTGCGCTCGCCGGTGGTAATGCAACGCTCGGCCAGGGTAGCGTGCTCGGTGGGATCGGACATTTCTCGGTCGGATTGCGCGGCAACGTCTTCAGAGGCGTGCTGCCGGATGTGACCAACTTCCAGCAGAGCACGACTGGCGCGCAGCAGCGCGTGCTGCCGACCAAGAATCAGATTCTCGGCTTGCCGACTGCGGACGGGGCGATTGGCATCTTCAAGGGCCTGCCGCTCGGGCTGACGAATATCGGCGGAGTCGACGCGCTGGTGAGCGCGTCGTATGTCCCGACGATCACGTCGGGCTCTGGCTCGTTCTCGATCACGCCGCAGAACAATTGGCAGTTCGGCTACGGCGCGCGCGTTGGTCTCCTGTCGGAATCCATCGTGGTGCCGGGCGTGTCCGTGACGTGGATCAAGCGTGATCTGCCGACGACGACGCTGACGGGTACATCGGGTGGTGACACGCTGTCGGTGGCGAATGCCAAGGTGAACACCTCCGCTTGGCGTGTGGTCGCGAGCAAGAGCTTCATCTTCTTCGGCCTCGCTGCGGGCGCGGGCCAGGACAAGTACGAACAGTCGGCGGACATCTCGGCGCACGTCTCACAGGGCGCATTCAGCGGCGACGCGAGCGTGCCAGGGACGAGCCAGACGATGACGCGCACCAACCTATTCGCCGATCTCTCGCTCAACCTGCCGCTCTTCAAGATCACCGGCGAGGTTGGCCAGGCGAGTGGCGGTACGGTGAACACGTTCAACTCGTTCGCGGGTGGTCGGGCCGATCGTTCGCAGGTCTACGGCTCGGCGGGCCTTCGCCTCAGCTTCTAACTGGAATGCGGCCCGTCGCAGCGTCGGCTGAGCAGGACTCGGTCTACATGCGGCGGGCCCTTGCGCTCGCTCAACTCGGGTGGGGAGAAACGGCGCCGAACCCAATGGTCGGCGCCGTCGTCGTTGCTGGCGATGCGATTGTCGGCGAGGGCTACCATGCCCGCTACGGCGAGGCACACGCCGAGCCCGTTGCGCTGGCCAATGCCGGCGCGCGCACGCCCGGCGCGACATTATACGTGACCCTCGAGCCGTGCGCGCATTCGGGGAAGACGCCGCCCTGCGTGGACGCTGTCCTGGCGGCTGGCATCGCCCGGGTCGTTGCTGCCGTGCGCGACCCGAGCGACCTGGCGCGTGGCGGCGTCGAGCAACTGCGTGATACAGGCGTGGAGGTCACTGTCGGCATTGAGCGCGATGCCGCGCTCGAGCTCAATGCGCCGTTCTTCAATGCGCAGGTGAGCGATCGACCGTGGGTAACGCTCAAGCTTGCACTCTCCTCTGACGGCGCCATTGCCGATCCTGCCGGAAAACTGCGTTGGATCTCCGGTCCCGAGTCTCGTCGCGAGGTGCACCGGTTGCGCGCCAACAGCGACGCGATTGCCGTCGGGATCGGCACGGTGTTGGCCGACGATCCGACGTTGACGGTGCGCGATGTCCCGCCGCCGCGCATTGCGCCGAAGCGCATAGTCTTCGACTCACACCTTCGGACACCGGCTGACTCGGTACTCGTGCGCACAGCGCATGACGTCGAAACGCTGATTGTCGCCGGGCAGCATGATGTTCCTCCCGACCGCTTGGCCGTGCTGGCGAGCGCCGGCGTGCAGGTAGGCATGATGCCGTCGCTCCATGCTTCGTTGCAATGGCTGCGCAAGCAGGGAGTCCGCTCACTCCTCGTGGAAGGGGGAGCCGCAATCGCGGGATCGATGCTCCGCGAGAAGTTGGTGGACCGCCTCATTATCTTTCGATCACCCCTCATGCTCGGTGCGGGCGCCCTCCAGGCCTTCGCGTTCGCGCCAGCTGGATTCGAGTCGTCGCTTGGTGCGCTGCCAATCGTTGCGCAACGGGCTTGTGGCGATGACGTCATGACCACCTACGCACTGCGGGACGTGCCGTGTTCACCGGATTGATCGACGACGTTGGAACAATCGTCCTTGTCGCCGAGACCGGCGCTGGACGCGAATTCCGGATCGAATGCCGGTATGCGGGGCTCGCCGAGGGCGAGAGCATTGCCGTGAACGGTGCGTGCCTCACCGTGCGCGAACATGGCAGTGGCTGGTTCACCGTGGCGGCGGTCGTCACGACGCTCGGCCGCACGACCGTCGGTAATTGGACCGTTGGCCGGCGCGTGAATATCGAGCGAGCGTTGCGCCTTGGTGATCGGCTGGGTGGTCATTTCGTGCAAGGTCACGTAGACGGTGTTGCCACGGTCCAGAATGTCCGGCAGGAAGGTGACGCGCGGCTCGTCGACCTTGCTCTGCCAGCGGGGCTCGCCGAGCTTATGGTACCGCACGGCTCCGTCACCATCGACGGTGTCAGCCTTACCGTGAATGCGCTGCCTGCGCCCGATGCGCTGCAGCTATCGCTGATTGACTACACGTTGCGTCATACGACTTTTTCGGGGCTGTCGGCCGGCGACCGGGTCCACGTCGAAGCCGACATGCTGGGGAAGTACGTTCAGCGCTTGCTCAAGGAATCAACATGGGTTTCGGAACGATAGAGCAGGCGATCCAGGACATCCGCGACGGCAAGTTTGTCATCGTCGCGGATGACGAGGATCGCGAGAATGAAGGAGATCTGGTGTGTGCGGCGCAGCTCGTGACGCCGGAGATGATCAACTTCATGATCAAGAAAGCGGGTGGGCTCGTTTGCCTGGCCCTGAGCGGCGATCGCGTGGATGCGCTCCGTCTCGCCCCAATGGCCGAAACGAACATCGACGAGTACCGCACAGCATACACGGTCAGCGTGGACGCCTCGCCGCGGTACGGCGTCACGACCGGCATCAGCGCGCACGATCGCGCGACGACCATTCGCGTGGCCGTCGATCCGGCGGCGGTGCCATCTGATCTGCGGCACGGCGGTCATGTCTTTCCGCTGCGCGGGCGCGAAGGTGGCGTGCTGCAGCGGGTTGGACACACCGAGGCGGCGATCGATCTGGCGCGCCTCGCCGGGCTGTTGCCCGCAGGCGTCATCTGCGAGATCCTCAGCGAAGACGGGACATCGGCACATCGCCCGCAGTTGGAGGCCTTCGCGGCGGAGCAAGGCATCACGTTCGTCACGGTGGCGCAACTCGTGGCGCATCGCTTGAAGAACGAGCGGCTCGTGCATCGCGTGGCCGAGGCACGGCTGCCGACGAGTTTCGGCGCCTGGCGCGTCGTCGGTTATCGGAACGACGTCGACCCGCACGAACACGTCGCGCTGGTCTACGGAGACATCGAGGACGGCGAGGACCTACTGGTTCGCATCCACTCCCGGTGTCTTACCGGCGACGTCTTCCACTCGTTACGATGCGACTGCGGGTGGCAGCTCGACAAGGCGATGGAGATGATCTCCACCGACGGGCGCGGCGTCATCGTCTATCTCGATCAGGAAGGGCGCGGCATTGGTCTGCTCAACAAGCTCAAGGCGTACGAGCTGCAGGATCGTGGCGCGGACACCGTCGAGGCGAACGAGCAACTCGGGTTCAAGCCGGATCTCCGCAACTACGGCATCGGCGCGCAGATCCTGCTCGACCTCGGCGTAAAATCCATCCGTCCGATCACGAACAACCCACGCAAGATGGTCGGACTCGAGGGCTATGGCATCCATCTCGGCGAGCGCGTGCCGATCGTGCAACCCACCCAGGACGAAAACGCGGAATACATGCGCACCAAGCGAGACAAACTCGGACACTTGTTGGCGTCCTGATGGCCGAATTCTCAGGTACTCCCAGTGGCACTGAGCGTCGGTTCGCCGTTGTGGCAAGCCGGTTCAATCATGAAGTCGTCGAGAAGCTGGTGGATGGCGCGCTCGACGCATTAGTGCGGCACGGCGCCGCGGTCGACGATGTGGACGTCGTGTGGGTGCCTGGTGCGTGGGAGCTGCCGCTCGCGGCGCGCCGGCTGCTGGCGACGGAACGCTACGACGCGATCGTCGCCGTCGGCGCCGTGATCCGCGGCGATACGCCGCACTTCGACTTTGTTGCTGGTGAGGCATCGCGCGGACTGGCCACGGCCAGCACCGATTTCGATGTGCCGATTGGCTTCGGTGTGCTCACGTGCGACAACGACGAGCAGGCGGAGGCTCGTGCCGGTGGCGTGCACGGCAACAAAGGATGGGACGCCGCGCTCGCGGCGCTCGAGATGGCTGACCTATTCGATCGTATGGATGCCGCGGACGAGAGTTGAAACGCGCGCCCGCGCGCGGGTGATTCAAGCGTTGTACGCGTGGGACCTGCGCGGTGAGCAGCAACTCGAGCGCGTGGCGACGCAGATTTGGGACGATCTCGACGTACCGCCGGACGAGCGCAAGCTCGCCGGACTGCTCGTGCGCACCCTCGCCGCGCACGGGGGCGAACTGGACGCGGAATTGGCCGAGGTAACGACCAATTGGCGTCTGGAGCGTCTTGGCGTGATCGACCGCTGCGTGTTGCGCATGGCCGCGGCCGAGTTGCAGCGGGCCGAGACCCCGCCGCGCGTCGTTCTCCAGGAGGCGGTACGCCTCGCTGAGCGGTACGGCACGGTCAAGAGCGCGAAGTTCGTGAACGGCGTGCTCGACGCTCTCGCGCGGCGCATGGGGCGAATGTAGTGCGCATCCAGCTCGTGAACTGGCAGGATCGCGAGAATCCACAAGGGGGCGGAGCAGAGATTCATCTGCACGAGATCTTCGGTCGGCTCGCCGCCAAGGGGCATGAGATCCGGCTGCTCTGTGGCGGCTGGCCCGGTTGCCAGTCGCGGGCGGCGCTCGACGGGATCGATGTCTATCGGGTCGGCACGCGGCACACCTTCCCTTGGTTCGCGCATCGCTTCTACGCAAGCAGACTCAGTCAGTGGCCAGATGTCCTTGTCGAGGACATCAACAAGGTGCCCCTCTATACGCCCCGTTGGAGAGCGCCGAAGTCCGTCGCCCTCGTTCCTCACCTCTTCGGGTCGACTGCATTTCAGGAATTGCCGGCCCCACTGGCTGCCGCCGTTTGGACTGCCGAGCGACCGCTCGGCCGCGTCTATCGAAATGTGCCCTTCGAAGCGATCAGCGAGAGTACGGCGGAAGACCTGGCCGGGCGCGGCATTCCGCGCGCATCCGTGGCCGTGATCTATCCCGGGGTCGATACGGTGGGATACACGCCGAATCCCGCCGAACGCGCGGCGGCGCCCGTATTCTCCTATCTCGGCCGGCTCAAGAAGTACAAGGGAGTGCAGCTCGTCATCCGCGCCTTTGCGGCGATGGGTGTACCGAGCGCGACGCTCGAGATCGCCGGTGCCGGCGATTATCGGCCGGCGCTCGAGGCCCTTGCCGCGTCGCTTGACCTTGGCGCGCGCGTGCGGTTTCTTGGGCGCATCTCGGAAGCGGAAAAGCTCGCGCTGCTGCGGCGGTCGTGGGCGCTCGTGTTCGCGTCTCCCAAAGAGGGGTGGGGCATCACCAATCTCGAAGCGGCCGCCTGTGCCACGCCAGTCGTTGCCTCCAACTCACCGGGCATTCGCGAATCAGTCCGCGATGGCCAGACCGGTTTTCTCGTCACGCACGGCGACACCGTCGCCATGGGTGCTGCCATGCGCCGGCTCGCTGAATCGCGTGATCTCGTCGATACGCTCGGCTTTGCCGCCCGCGGGTTCGCCGAAAGCTTCACGTGGGAACGCGCCGCCGACGAGACCGAACGACATCTTGCCGGAATCGTGAGAGGTACGCACCCATGAAGCCAAAGCTCACGGTCGCACAGCTCATCGAGCGTACGCGAGATGCGCTTCAGCTCGAGCACATCGAAGGCACCGACGGACTCGAGAAGGCGATCGAGAACCCGAACGTCTCCAGTCCTGGACTCGCCCTCGCGGGTTTCGTGGACCGCTTTCCTTCCACGCGCCTGCAGGTAATTGGCGAAACCGAGATGCTGTATCTCCGCTCGCTCGACTCCGACACGCGGCGGGCGCGGCTGACGACGTTTTTCTCTTTCCCAATGCCCTGTCTCTTCATCACAAAAGGACAGCGACCGGGCCCCGACCTGACCGAGCTGGCTGCTCGCGTTGGCGTCGGCGTGATCACGTCGGGTCTCAAGACCAACGAGTTTTACACGCGCATCAAGCCGTGGCTCGAGGATGAGTTCGCGCCGACCACGAACCTCCATGGCTCCCTGGCCGACATCTTTGGCGTGGGACTCCTCTTCGTCGGCCGGAGCGGCATCGGCAAGTCCGAATGCGTTCTCGATCTCGTCGAGCGCGGACACCGGCTCGTTGCCGACGATCTCGTCATCGTGCGGCGGCGAGGCAACGATGTGCTGATCGGGCGCGGTCATGAGCTTCAGCGGCACCATATGGAGATCCGCGGCGTCGGTCTCGTGGACATTCCGTCCATTTTCGGCATTCGGGCAGTACGTCAGCAGAAGCGCATCGAGGTCGTCGTACAGCTTGAGGAGTGGGACCAGAACGCGCCCATCGACCGGACGGGACTCGATGGTGAGTTGGCGACCATTCTCGATGTCGAGCTGCCAAAGGTTCGCGTTCCGCTCAATCCCGGAAAGAACATCACGGTGATCGCCGAAGTCATCGCCATGAATCACCTGCTGAAGTTCAGCGGCATCGATCCCGCCGAGCGATTCAACGAACGCTTGATGCGACAGATGCGTGGACGCGGTGACTTGCTGCGATATTTGCAAGGCGACAATGAATAGTGATCCCACCTCGTCCATCGTCACCGCGCCGCGCGCGATCGTCGCTGGGCACGGCAACTTCGCTGCCGGCCTCATCTCGGCCGTCGAAGCGATCACCGGCCGCGGGCATCAACTCATTCCCATCGCCGTACAGCAGCTCAACGTGGAAGACATCGAAACGTTGTTGCGCACGCAGATGCTGGAGCACAGCGTACGGGTCATCTTCACCGATCTACAGGCCGGCAGTTGCACCATGGCTTCGCGACGGATTCTACGTGGCATGGATGACGCCGTGCTCATTGCCGGTGCCAATCTCCCGACGCTGCTCGATTTCGTGTTCGCTGAAACACAGTCGCCCACCGATGCGGCGCGGCACGCCGCCGAGCGCGGGCGGGCAGCGATCAGCGTACACGGAGCTGGCGCGTGACGCTGCTGCTCTATCGCATCGACGATCGGCTCATCCATGGGCAGGTCGTTGTGGGGTGGGGAAAGCCTCTGGGCGTGGCGTTCATCGTGCTCGTCGATGACGTGGTCGCCACGAGCGATTGGGAGCAGGAACTCTATCGCATGGGAGTGCCGCCTGAGATGGAGGTGCACTTCCACACCGCCGCCGATGCCGTCAATGCGCTTCCGGCGTATCGTGCCGACCCGCGACCCGGGATTCTGCTGACCGGTGACATTGCCACGATGCAGCGGCTGGTCGATGCGGCGGGAGTCGATCGGGTCAACATTGGTGGAATCCATTCGCGGGCCGGCCGCACGCAACGTTTGCGTTACGTGTTCCTGTCCGCCGACGAGGAGCAGCAGCTCCGTGCGCTCGCGGCGCACGGCGCGACCGTAACGGCGCAGGATGTGCCAGGCGCACGGCCTGTGTCGCTTGACGATGTCATTGCCGGCCGCGAGCCGTGATGATACTCGACATCCTGCCGTTCGCGCTGCTGGGCGCCGTGCTTGGGCTCGACGTCGTCAGCTTCCCCCAGGCGATGATTTCGCGGCCGCTGGTTGCCGCCACGCTCGCTGGCGCATTGATCGGGCAGGGCTCCAGCGGATTGCTCATTGGCGCCGCGCTCGAGCTCATCGCTCTGGAGACGCTGCCGTTCGGTGCCTCGCGCTATCCGGAATGGGGTTCGGCGTCGGTCGTTGGCGGTGCGATCTTCGCGTCGAACCCAGCGCATCCAGCAGGGGCGATGACGCTTGCCGTGCTTGCGGCGCTCGCTACGGCGTGGGTTGGAGGCTGGACGATGGTGAAGCTGCGCCAGCGCAACGCCGTGTGGGCCGGCCGGAAGCGCCAGGCGCTCGAAGCAGGTGCCCGCGGATCTGTCGTGTCATTACAGCTCATGGGCATGAGCGCCGATCTCCTCCGTGGTGGGGTGCTCACGGCGGTCGCATACGCCGCGCTTGCTCCGCTGGCGGCGATCTGCATTCAACTCTGGTTCTTCGACCCGAGAGTGTCGCGTGCCGCCGTCGTGGGCATAGCGGCGAGCGTCGCCGCCGGCGCGGCGTGGAAACTGTTTCACTCCACGAAGGGCGCCCGGTGGTTCTTCGTCGGCGGCCTCGCGCTCGGTCTGTTCATGCTCTTCGTGAAATGAGCGAAATGACCGCTCCCACCATTGCGCGTGCGTCGGAACTCCCGCTCCGGACGCGGATCGCGATCTTCATTCGGTTGCTGGCCATTCAAGGCGCCTGGAATTACGAAACCATGCTCGGCAACGGCATCGGGTTCTGCATCGAACCTGCGCTGCACCGGTTGCCGGGTGGCATGCATTCGCCGGCCTTCCATGCCGCGCTGGCTCGCGAAAGTCGATATTTCAACGCCCATCCGTATCTCGCTGCGGTCGCCGTCGGTGCGTTGGCCCGTGTGGAGCTGGACGGCGAACCGCCCGAGCGGATTGAGCGTTTTCGAACGGCCCTCTGTGGACCGCTCGGCAGCGTCGGCGATCGGCTCGTGTGGGCGGGGTGGCTGCCGTTCTGCTCCCTTGCGGCCCTGGCGTTGTTTGGACTCGGTGCAGGCCCGGCGACGGTAGTGGGCTCTTTCCTCATCGTGTACAACGCCGGACATTTCGCGTTGCGACTCTGGGGGCTCAATACCGGATGGAACCACGGGTTGCGCGTCGCGTTGGCGCTCGGCAATCCCGTGCTCCGACGCGGCCCGAGAGAGATCGGCCGGATGGCGGCGCTCGCGGCCGGCATTGGAATTCCGCTCGCGCTCGGCCGGATCATCGGGCCCGGGCGCAGCCTCATGGGTGGCGTCCTCCTTGGCGTCGCGCTCGCGGCATTTCTCATCGTTCGCCTGCAGGGCCGTGTCGAAGGGTGGCGGCTCTCGCTCGTGGTACTTGCTGGCTTCGCCCTCCTCTCGGTGATCGCTCATGCCTGAACGGACCGTTCAGATCGTCAATCGAAACGGCCTGCACGCCCGGCCCGCAGCTGAAATTGTGAAGTTGGCAGCGAAGTTTCAGTGCGAAATCACGATTCTTAAAGACGATCTCGACGTGAACGGCAAGAGCATCATGGGGGTGATGATGCTTGCGGCCGAGCCTGGCTCATCGATTACCTTTCGGGCTGAGGGCCCCGATGCCGAGATGGCCCTCGATGCCCTCGCGACACTCGTGCGAAATAAATTCGGAGAGAGCTGAGTGGATCGAAAGCTCCTCGGCGTTCCCGCCTCACCCGGTATTGCTGTCGGCACGGTGCATCTCCTGCGATGGGAGCTGCCCGAAGTCCGCCATCGGATCATTCCCGACGATGCCATTCCCGGTGAGATGCGGCGCTTGCATCAGGCGTTCGACCGCGCCAAAGAGCGTCTTCGCCAGATTCGCGGTCGCGTCGAACATTCAGCGGGTCCGGAGGAGGCGGCGATCTTCGATGTCCAGGCATCGATTCTCGAGGATTCGGAGCTGATCTCCGCGGTCGAAGATCTCATTCGCCAGAATCTCGGCGCAGAGAAGGCATTCGAGATCGTGATGCTCGAATGGGGACAGAAATTCGGTCGCGCCGCGCAGCCGATGCTCCGCGAGCGCGTTGGCGATCTCAAGGACGTTGCAGATCCGAGTGCTCTTGCTCCTGCTCGATTTGCCGGATCACGACCCGGTGGATCTGCCAAAGGGTGCGAATGCCATTCTCGTGACCCATGACCTGACGCCGAGTCTCACGGTGCAGCTGGATCGCGACGCTATCGCAGGCATCGCGACCGATGCGGGCACGCGCACGTCACATGTGGCCATCCTGGCGCGGTCGCTCGGCCTGCCAGCTATCGTTGGACTGCGCGACGCCACGCAGCAGCTCCGTGGCCGTGAGACGGCCATTCTCGATGGTTCGACCGGCTTGCTGGCGATCAATCCCTCGCACAACGACATCGCGGCGTACCGCGAGCGCGCGCGGCAGGAGAAGATCGCCGAAGAGGACCTGCGCCAGTTAGCCGGCGTCGAGGCGCGCACCACGGACGGCGTCCACATTACGCTGCGCGCGAACGTTGATCTTCCCGAGGAGGCGGAACTCGCGGCGACCAGCGGCGCAGAAGGTGTGGGGCTGATGCGCACGGAGTTTCTCGTCGTCGGTCGCGCGTCAATGCCCGAGGAGGAAGAGCAGTACCGCGCCTATAGTCGCGTGGCGCAGGCATTCGGCGGCCGCCCCGTCATCATTCGCACATTCGACATCGGCGGGGACAAGCTGCCCGTTGGCGGATTTCCAACAGAGGCGAACCCGTTCCTCGGTTGGCGCGCTATCCGAATGTGCCTCGATCAGCCGGACCTCTTCGGCGTGCAGTTGCGCGCCATCCTCCGCGCTGCGGTACACGGCGATATCCGCATCATGTTGCCCCTCATCGTCACGGTGGAGGAAGTGCGGCACGCACGCGCTCTGCTCGATCAGGCGGCGCGCGAGCTGCGCGCGCGCGGCGTGGCGTTTCGACGTGATGTGCCCCTCGGCATGATGATCGAGACGCCCGCTGCGGCGGTTGCGGCTGAGACGTTCGTGAACGACGTCGCGTTCTTCAGCATTGGCACCAACGACCTGGTGCAGTACACGCTTGCCGTCGACCGGGGCAACGCCAATTTGGCGTCGCGGTTCACTCCGCTGCACCCCGCGGTTCTCGAGCTCATCCGCCGCACTATCGCCACGGCAGACGCGCACGGACTGGACGTGGCGGTCTGCGGAGAAATGGCGTCGCAGCCGTTGATGGCTGCGGCGCTCATCGGACTTGGCGTGCGACAGCTGAGTGTCTCGCCGCGTTCCGTGCCACTCGTCAAGCGGATCGTGCGCGGCATTTCCGTGGCGGTCGCCGAGGCGGCGGCGCAGGCGGCGCTGCGGACTGATACGGCAGCGGACGCGGAAACAGTGCTTCGTCGTCACTTGGTGGGTGTGCTGGGCAGCGAGTCCTTTCTCGGCGAGCGCCTGTCGGCCGGATAGTGCGAGGCGAGCGATCGGCGGTTGAGGGTTGAGTGCGGCGTGACTCAGGGCGAGCTTTCAAGCCTGCTGCCGGGTTTCTCATCGCCTATCGTCCAACGCACCGTGTACGATCGCCACCTGTTCACCTCCGAGTCCGTGACCGAGGGGCATCCCGACAAAGTCGCCGATGCCATCTCTGATGCCGTTCTTGATGCGATTCTGACGGACGATCCCCGTGCGCGCGTCGCATGCGAGACGTTGGTGACGACGGGCCTTGCTTGCGTCGCGGGTGAGATCACGACGACGACCTACGTGCATGTGCCCGACATCGTACGTGCGACTATCCAGCGCATCGGCTATACGAACCCAGAGTACGGATTCGACGGCACGACATGCGCCGTCCTGAGCACGATCGATCGGCAGTCGCCAGACATCGCGATGGGTGTCGACACGGGGGGCGCTGGTGATCAGGGCATGATGTTCGGTTACGCTACGGACGAGACCGATGAGTTGATGCCACTGCCGATTCTGCTCGCCCACCGGCTCACTGCGACTCTCGCGGCGCGTCGAAAGAGCGGCGACATCGATTGGCTGCGGCCCGACGGCAAGGCGCAAGTGACCGTGTTGTACGAGGACCGACGACCGATCGCGGTCGATACGGTCGTCGTTTCGGCCCAACACGACCCCGGCGTTTCGTCGCGTCGCATGCGCAGCGAGATCATCGAGAGCATCATCGAGCCCACGATTCCCGAAGAGCTTCGGCAGAAGAAAGCGCGATATCACATCAATCCCACAGGACGATTCGTCATTGGTGGTCCGCAGGGCGATGCCGGCCTCACGGGCCGCAAAATCATCGTCGATACCTATGGCGGCATGGGACGTCACGGCGGCGGCGCGTTCAGCGGTAAGGATCCGTCCAAGGTCGATCGCTCGGCCTGTTACGCGGCTCGGTGGGTCGCAAAGAACATCGTAGCCGCCAAGCTCGCGAGTCGCTGCGAGGTGCAGCTCGCCTATGCCATTGGAGTCGCCGAGCCGGTGTCAGTCATGGTCGATACGTTCGGGACGTCCGCCGTGCCGGAAGCGAGTATCATGCGTGCCGTGCGAGACGAATTCGACCTTACACCGCGTGGGATCATCGAGGCCCTCGATTTGCGCAAGCCGATCTACAGCGCCACATCGGCCTACGGGCACTTCGGCCGGGAGCCAAAGAAGATCGGACGGGGTAAGAACGCCATGACGCTGTTTTCCTGGGAGCGGACCGATCGTGCCGCGGCCCTTGCGCGTTCGGTCCCCTGAACCCGCGTGATGTGGAATGATTGAAGTCGTCGTGTCGCGCCTCGGCATGGATCCGGGATCACAGACGTATGTCGTCGTGCTCCAGGAAAAGGACGGGCCGCAGCTGCTCCCCATCTGGATCGGCCAGACGGAAGCCGAGTCGATCGTCATGCACATGCACAACATGAAACGTATGCGCCCGCTGACGCACGACCTGTGCAAGAGCATCATCGTCGGCATGGGCGGCACGCTGCGGCGCGTGCAGATCACGCGCGTCGAGAACAACACGTATTACGGCGAGCTGCACATCGAACGCGACGCCAAGATCGTGCAGATCGACTCGCGTCCGTCAGACGCCATCGCCATTGCCCTGCGCCTGGGCGCGCCCATCTTCGCCGCCGAAGCGCTCCTCATGGTCCCCGACGAACAGGAAGAGGAAGGGAGCAGCGACAGTTTCAGCGCGCCCGAGACGCCGAGCGCGCCGCGCGAAGGCTCCGAGTTGACGGCGGAGCAGCTCAAGGAGTTTCTCGAGCACCTGCGTCCCGAGGATTTCGGAAAGTTCAATTTGTGAGTCTGTTCCAACAAGGTCCTCCGTCCGGCCCGCCGCGGCGCGTGGACGGTCTCGTCCTGCGCGGCACTCGCGGCGGCACGCAGCCGGTTGCGAATCATTGGGTCGTATTGCATCGCGTCGGGCCGGATCACGCCGGCCCACTCGATTCGACACGTACTGGCGGCGACGGCCACTTCACGATTCGCTATCGGTCCTCGGGTGACTCGACCGCCATCTACTTCGTGTCCACGTCGTACGGCGGTGTCGCGTATTTCACGCCGCCGCTGCTGGCGCCCGTCGTCGGAACCGGCGATGCGACGCTTACGGTCTTCGATACGACGTCGGGGCCGGTCGCCATCAAGCTCGGCGGGCGACACTTGATCGTCGGTGTGCCGAACGCAAATGGCCGCCGCCCGATTGGGGAAGTGTACGATCTCGAGAACGATTCCACCGTGACGCTCATTGCGCACGACAGCACGACGCCCGTCTGGCGGGCGCATCTGCCTGACGCAGCCGTGAACTTTCAGCTCAATACGAACGGGGATATCGCAGCTGGCGCGGTTTCACGCAGCGGATCGACTGTCGGGTTGTATGTCCCGCTGAGCCCGGGTATTCGGCAGTTTGCGTTCACCTACGAATTGCCGGCGAGCGCATTTCCGCTCAGTCTGCCCGCCGAGCGTCCGATCGGCGTGCTCGAGGTGTTGGTGCAGGAGCCGACTGCGCGCGTTGTGGGGCCCAAGCTGCGGGAAATGGCACCGGTGAGCACCGAAGGTCGCACCTTTCGCCGCTTTCTCGGCCAGGACGTTCCAGCCAATGCGGTGATTCGTGTCGAAGTGCCGCGTATTGCCGGCGCTGAGCGTGAGAAGATCTACGTTGGGGTGGCTGGTGTGCTGCTGCTCGCCATGATCATCGCCCTCGTGTTTGCCTGGCGACGGGCAATGCCAGGCGGCGCGCGCCCATCGCGCATGACGGGCGGGGGGCGCTCCCGGGTACTGCTTCAGGAGATCGCCGTGCTCGACGAGGCATTCGAGCAGTCGTCGCCTGCCGACGATGTCCAGCGCGCCGACTACGAGTCGAAACGTGCCGCGCTCAAGGCTGAATTGCGCGATGTGCTTGCTGCGGAGCGCCGGTCATCATAGATTCGCGTTCACAATTGATTGCGAACGCGGGACACGGAAACCGGTGTGATACCGGTGCGGCCCCGCCACTGTAACGGGCATCAACGCCTGCTCATGCACTGCCACTGACCTTGTACCAAGGGTCGGGAAGGCGAGCAGCGCGGCCCGAAGCCAGGAGACGACCCACGTTCGCGCCACGCATTTACAGATCCTCGGGGGAGGACTGGTGGCGACACGGACATCGCATGGTGCGTTTCCGGGTTGCGGGCATCCTCCTCCATGGCCAGGGTGCCCGTGTTTCGTTTCCGTCGTTCTGTACTCGTGCTCGTCTCGGCACTCGCAAGCTGTCGCGCCTCCGCGCCTCGCAGCACGCTCGCGAATGTGCCGCGCGATGACTTTGGCACGCCGATTTCCGTTGGCACGCCGGCGCGGCGGATCGTGTCGCTCAACCCCACGACCACGGAGATCCTCGTCGCCATCGGCGCCATGGGTCGTCTCGTCGGTCGCTCGGACTACGACACGTTCCCGGATTCCGCAAAGCGCATTGCGAGCCTGGGACCCGCGCTGCGGCCGAACGTCGAGGCGGTGCTCGGCACCAGGCCCGACCTCGTCATCCTGTACGCAAGCGATGACAACCGCACGGCGTATGACCGTTTGCGCCAGGCCGGTATCCGCACCGTCGCGTTCAAGATCGATAGCATCGAACAATTCCGGCGTGATGCGAGGATGCTTGGTCGACTGAGCGGCGACTCCGTCGCGGCGGCGACACTCGTCGATACAGTTTCTGCCACACTGGAGCGCGTCCGCCGCGCGACTGCCTCTTTGCCGCGGCCGTCGGTGTTCGTTCCCACATGGGAGAAGCCTGTCATTGCCATTGGTGGCGGCAGTTTCATGAGCGAGCTGCTCGACATCGCCGGGGCGCGTAATATCTACGCGGCGGTGAAGACACCCTCTGTCGTCGTCGCGCTCGAGGATGTGGTGCGCCGCAATCCCGACGTCGTGCTCTCGGCGGGCGACGGCCCGCTGAAAATGCGTACAACCGCGAGTTGGCAAACCATTCCGGCAGTGCGCGCGGGGCATGTCCTCGTGTACGATCAGGACCAGGTGACGCGGCCGTCGGTACAGCTTGGCGCGTCGGCGGTCGCCCTTGCGCGCCTGTTCCATCCGGGCGCGGTTCGCTGATCATGTCCAGGTGGCGCTGGCTGGCCCTCATGGTCATCCTCGTGGCGGCGTCCGTTGCCGCAATCGCGTTTGGCACCATCCGCATTCCACTCGCTGAGTTGTGGGATGCCATTCGCGGATCGGGCGATCCCATGCACACGATGGTCGTCCGCACGTTGCGCCTGCCGCGCGTCGTCCTCGCCGCGCTGGTTGGCGCCGGACTCGGGATGTCGGGAGCGGCGCTACAGGGCACGATGCGCAATCCACTCGCCGAGCCGTATCTGCTTGGCGTTTCGGGCGGGGCGGCGGTTGGCGCAGTCGTCGCGACGACGCTGGGTCTTGGGGCGGGTATTCTACCGTTCGCTGCGTTCGCCGGGGCGCTGCTCGCGGTGCTCGCCGCATTCTCCGTGGCGCATGCCGCCGGCGCGCGCGGCGACCCGCGTGTTCTGCTCATGGCCGGTGTCGTCGTTGGTGCGTTCGCCAACGCGGCGATCATGGTCATCCTTGCGAACGTCGAAGCGAACACGGTGCGGAACGCGCTCTGGTGGATGATGGGTTCCGTGGCCGACGCGAGTTGGCCGCAGGTTGCGGTGCTCTTCTGCTATATCGTCGCCGGCGGGGGCGTGCTCGTGCTCCTGGGGCCACGCATCGATGTGCTGTCGCTCGGCGAGGACGCCGCAGCGGGGTTGGGACTCGAGGTGGACCGCGCGGTCCGGCTGGTATTCATCGTCGCATCGCTCGTTGCTGCCGCCACCGTTGCTGCCGCGGGGCTCGTTGGGTTCGTGGGACTCGTCGTGCCGCACCTGGTCCGCTCGGCCGGCGTGCGGCGTCACCGTGCGCTGCTCGTCGGGAGCGCGCTCGTTGGCGCTACGCTCGTCGTGCTCGCCGATCTGCTCGGCCGCGTGATCCGCCCACCAGCCGAGTTACCGCTCGGCGCCGTGACCGCGCTCATCGGTGTCCCGTTCTTTCTCACCAAACTGCGGCGGCTCGCGTGATTCGCTTTCACGACGTCGTCGTTCGGTATCCGCGCGCGGCATCCGACGCCTTGACCGGGGTCTCGCTCGAGGCCCGCCGCGGTGCGTTCACGGCGATCGTTGGGCCGAACGGCAGCGGCAAGAGCACGCTCGTGCGCGCGCTGATCGGACGCGCGGCAATCGCACGGGGACGCATTGACGTCGATGGCCGCGATGCTGGCAGTTTCGATCGCGCCGAACTGGCGCGCCATGTTGCCGTGGTGATGCAGCGCGAGGACATGGCGTTTCCGCTGGCCGTGGCGGAGTACGTAGCGCTCGGCCGATTTCCACATCTCGGCGTCTGGCATGCAGCGGGTGACCTCGACCGGCGCGCCATTGCCGATGCCATGCGCGCGGCGGGAGTTGAGGCGCTGCAACACAGGCGCGTGGACGCGTTGTCGGGCGGCGAGTGGCAGCGTGTGAGACTTGCGCGCGCCCTGGCGCAGGGCGGAGAAGCCCTCGTCCTCGATGAACCAACCGCGTTCCTCGACGTCGGGCATGAGATGGCACTCTTCGAACTCCTGCATCGGCTGTCCCGCGCGGGACAAGCCGTGCTACTCGTCAGCCACCAACTGAATCTTGTCGCGCGTTTCGCCGATCAGATGGTGCTGTTTCATCGCGGCAGCGTGGCTGCCGCCGGGCCGCCGGACGCCGTCATGCGCGCCGATGTTCTCGAGCGCGTCTACGACTGGCCGCTGGTCGTTACCCGCGATCCCGCTGTCGGTGCACCGGCGCTGGTGCCCCTGCGGTCCCGTTCCTGAACCTGCCCTCACTTCTTCACAGGTCGTATTTCTTCATGAGCGCATTATCCATCAGCCGCGCCGTGCTCGTTGCGGCGCTCGCTGCAACGCGACTCGGCGCGCAACAGGCCGACACGACGAAGTTGCCTCCAACAGTCGTGACCGCGACGCGCCTCCCGGTCAGCGCGACGTCCTCGCCCGCCACGGTATCCGTCGTGACCGGTGAGGAACTGCGGTTGCGCGGCGTCACGTCACTCGCGGACGCCTTGCAGAGCCTCCCTGGCATGACGTTCGCCCAATCGGGCTCGTTCGGCGGCACCACCGCACTCTTTCTGCGGGGCGGTGAGAGCAAGTACGTCAAGGTGCTGATCGATGGAGTTCCGGCGAATGACCCTGGCGGCGCGATGGATTTTGGCAGCCTCACGACGGATAACGTCGAACGTATCGAGATCGTGCGTGGCCCGGCGAGCGTGCTCTATGGGGCGGATGCGGTCACCGGCGTCATTCAGATCTTCACGCGGCGCGGCCGCGACGCCCCGAAAACCATCCTCTCCGTGCGCGGCGGGACCTATGGCTCACGCGACGCCGACGCCACTGTGCTGGGCGCTATCGGGAGCGGCGACTATTCGTTCGCGCTGGCTCGTCACGATACGCGCGGCATCTATGCATTCAACAACGCGTATCACAATACCGTGGCGAGTGGCGCCATGCACTTCCTGCTCGACCCGTCTACGGACCTTCGCCTGTCACTGCGCTATGGTGACGACGTCTATCACTATCCCACGAATAGCGGCGGGGAGGTCGTGGACACGAATGCCCAGAACACCCTCGATCGCACGACACTCGCCGTGGAACTCGGTCATTACTTCACGCCGCGCCTTGACGCGCACCTCAGCGTGACGTCGTCTGCCACCTCCGGCGGCACCGACGATCAACCCGATACGCCGGCGGCAAGCGGATTCGAATCGCTCGATCACACACGCCGGCGAGGTGCGGACGTCCGTGCCAACGCGGAATTGCCCGCCGCCACCGTGTTGAGTGTCGGCGCGCAGACTGAGCAGGAGGACCAGCGCACGGAAAGCCAGAGTGTATTTGGCACCTTTCAGTCGACCTCGGTCTTCCATGCGTCGCGCCACAACGCTGGCGTCTACGCGCAGACGCTCTCGACATTGCCCGATTCAATCGTGGTCACCGCCGGCGCCCGTCTCGACGAGAACGAGCGGTTTGGCCGTTTCGGCACCTATCGCCTCGCCGGGAGTTGGCCCGCATTCCGCGGCATGCACGTGCGCGGATCCGTCGGCACCGCATTCCGCGAGCCGACATTCTTCGAGAACTACGCCACGGGCTATGTCACCGGAAACCCCGGGCTCTCCCCAGAGCGCTCGGCGGTGTGGGATGTCGGCGTTCGCCAGGCGCTACTCGGGGATCGCCTCACGCTCGGGGTGACACAGTTCGAACAACGCTTCCGCAACATGATCGACTACACGGGCTCGACCACGGCCTGCGGCGCCAGCTACTGCAATGTGGCGCGTGCGTCCGCCAACGGACGTGAATTCGAGGCGAGCTTCGCTGCCACGGCGCGCCTCGTTGTGGACGCCAACCTGACGCATCTCGAGACCAAGGTGCTCGATCCGGGATTCGACACGACGAGCGGTGGCCTGTATCGTCGCAACGAGCCCCTGATTCGCCGACCCACTACGAGCTGGAACAGCGGCGTGGCGTACCATGGCGCTGCCGGCGGTCTCGACGTCCGCATGATGCATGTGGGCGCGCGTAGCGATCGTGACTTCCGCCCATATCCGGCGACGCCGGTGGTCGTCCCGGCGTATACGCGTACGGACATCGGCGGGTCGCTGGCGCTCGGCGCGTTCATCCGTGATGCAACGGGCGTCGACCTCACGCTTCGCGTGGAGAACCTGTTCGACGTGAAATACCAGAGTGTGTTCAACTTTCTGACGCCACGCCGCATGGTGCTCATTGGTGCGCGCGTGACGTTCTGATGATCACCTTCGCGCGGGGCGACTGAGAGATAGCTTTCTGTCATGTCCCTTGTCGTCACCGACGCGATCGTGCTGCACAGCTTCGCTTATCTCGAGTCCTCGCGGATTCTCCGGCTGGTCACCCGCGATGTGGGTGTGCGTTCCGTGCTTGCGCGCGGGGTCCGCCGATCGAAGAAACGGTTCGGGTCAGCGCTTGATCTGTTTGCCCAGGGAGAGGCCGAATTGCACGTGAAGCCAGGGCGCGAGCTCGACACCCTCGGCGATTTCGACGTCACGCGTGCGCGGCCGCGGCTTGCTGAGGAGCTCGCACGCTTTACCGGCGCAAGCGCGATCGCCGAGCTGATCCTGCGGTTTGCTCGTGACGCAGCCGACCCCGGCTTGTTCGACACCGTTGCCGGAGCGCTCGACGAAATTGCTCTGGCGTCTTCCGCTCGTGTGCGGGGCGTCACGCTGGGTGGAGCCTGGCGCGTGCTTGCCGAGCTCGGCGTCGCCCCAACGATCGACAATTGCGCCGAGTGTCACGCAGCGATCGACACCAGCGCGGTCGCGGTGTTCAGCCATCCAGCCGGCGGCGTCATCTGCGACCGCTGCAGCCACCTCATGCGCAGCGGGCGCTCGCTGCCCCCTGCAGCGCGATCCGCGTTACGAGACTGGCTCGGTGGAACGTCACATTCGCTCAGCGACACGAGCGACGTCCGTGCCCATCAGCGTTTGCTTCGCGAGTTCGTGCGCGAGCATTTGGCCGACGAACGGCCGCTGATCGCGTTCGATGTGTGGGAGCGCGATGCCTGGACGGGAGAGGCGGGAGAAGGAGCCACATGATTCTCGGAACGGCCGGTCACATTGATCACGGCAAGACCACGCTCGTGCGCGCCCTCACCGGTGTCGACACCGATCGTCTGCCGGAAGAGAGGCGGCGGGGGATCACGATCGAGCTCGGTTTCGCGCCTCTGGTGCTCGACGGCGTCGGCACCATCGGCGTTGTCGACGTGCCGGGCCATGAAGCGTTCGTTCGCACCATGGTTGCCGGCGCCACGGGAATCGATCTCGCGCTCGTGGTCATCGCGGCCGATGAAGGCGTGATGCCGCAAACGCGAGAACATCTCGCCATTCTCCAGCTTCTCGGCGTGCGCGCTGGAGTCATCGCGCTCACCAAGACTGATCTCGTCGACGACGATTGGCTCGCACTCGTCGAGGACGACGTCCGCGCGGCCACCTTCGCCGCGCTGCCGAACGCTCCGATTGTGCCGACCTCGGCCCAGACCGGCCGCGGCATTGAGGCTCTGCGCGACGCACTAGGTGCCGTTGCGCGATCCATTCCGGCGCGCGCAGGCGGCGATCTCTTCCGGCTTCCGATCGACCGGGTGTTCACGATCAAAGGAACCGGGACCGTCGTGACCGGCACGGTCTGGTCCGGCCGTCTCACTCGTGATGACAGTGTCCGCATCTTGCCAGGCACGCGGGTCGCTCGCGTGCGGGCCATTCAGGGACATGGCGTGCAGCTCGATGCGGCGCAGCCTGGAGCGCGCACCGCGGTGGCGCTTTCCGGTGTCGAGGTCGCCGATGTGCCCCATGGATCGACACTCGTGACGGACAAGGGCTGGCGTCCGACGAGTCTCGCGCGCGCCGATGTCACGCTCGTGCCGGGTGTCGACCTCGCCATTCGCCCTCGGACGTGGTTTCGCCTGCACGTCGGCACGTCCGACGTCGGCGTGCGTATCGTCGCGCGTGACGCCGGCACGAGCGGCGCGTTTGCCGCGCGCCTCGTACTGGATGAACCGGTGCTCCTGCGCGCAGGGGATCGCTTCGTTGTGCGCAGTTCGGCACCGTTGAATACGATAGCCGGTGGCGTCATCACAGATCCGTATGCGCCGCGACGTGCGCGTCCATGGCGACCGGGACTCTCGAGCGAGCAGCGGCTCGACGCTCTCGTGAGCGAGGCGGGCGCCGAAGGGCTCGATGTCACCACGCTGCCCATTCGGCTGGGCGCGTCGGCGGCCGAATGCCGGCGGCTTCTTGAATCGACAGCCGAGCGATTTGTTGTCATGGCGTCCCGCTGGGTGGTCGCCGCGTCGACGTTCGCCGCTTTGCGCGCGCAACTCATTGCGGCGGTCGAGCGCTACCACGTGGATCACCCACTCGAAACCGGCATCCCGACGCAAGGGTTACGAGACTCTGTTCGGGGTGGTGATGAGATTGTGGAATCAGCCCTGACGACCGAACTCGAGTCCGGCGGGCTGATCAGCAGTTCGGGTGCCATTCTTCTGGCCGGTTGGTCGCCCCGCCCTACTGTGGAACAGGCGGTTTTGCTGGAAACGCTTTTTTCAGTCCTGGAACAAGCTGATTCCGAGCCGCCTTCACTCGAGGAGTTGTCGGCGGGAAGCAACGACGACGTCGCTGCCTGCCTTCGATACCTGGAGCGAACGGGACGAGTCGTACAAGTCGAAGCCAATCGGTACTATGCCGCAGATCGGCTTGAGGCGCTGGTGGAAAGGTTGCGGAGTGCGATGGCAGGCGGGGGTGAGGTTGGTCCATCGGAGTTGAGGGAAGCCCTTGGCATGTCACGTAAGTATCTGATCCCATTACTCGAGTATTGCGACCGGGTGGGATATACAACTCGGCAAGCGACTGGGCGTGTGTGGCGACGCTCATAAATTCGAATTGGCGCTCGTCTATTTTGCCATGGCGACGCCCGCCGGATCGGCAGATCTATTATTAGCCTATCCCAGAAATCCGCCGCTTTGGCGTATTCATGAGGCACCGAGGTTGCTCCCTCAATCGGCATGATCAATACCGACAAACTCACCGTCAAGGCGGGTGAAGCACTGAACGAGGCCGTCAACCTCGCTCGGCGCAACGGCAATCCCGTCGCCTACGATCTGCACTTGCTCGCCGCGCTGTTGGGCCAGGACGAGAGCATCGTAGTACCCGTCCTTCAGAAGCTTGGCGCGAGCGTCACCGCGCTCCGAGAGCAAGTCGGGCGCGAAATCGACCGCTACCCCAAGCAGTCCGATGCGCAGCCGACCATGTCGCGCGAGCTGAACCAGGTCTTCGATAAGGCCGAGGACGAAGCAAAGCGCCTCGGCGACGAGTACGTGTCGACCGAGCACCTGCTCCTCGCGCTGTCGGATACCAAGGGCGCGGAGTCGCGAGCCATCCTCAGCGGCATGGGTGCGTCGCACGAGGCGCTTGTGTCTGCGCTCGAGAGCGTGCGCGGATCGCACCGGGTCACTGATCAGAGTCCTGAGAACCAGTACCAGGCGCTGCAGCGCTACACGCGCGATCTCACGGACGCAGCGCGCAAGGGAAAGCTCGACCCAGTGATCGGTCGTGACGAGGAGATCCGTCGGGTCATCCAGGTCCTGTCGCGCCGGACCAAGAACAATCCGGTGCTCATTGGCGAGCCCGGCGTCGGCAAGACGGCAATCGTCGAGGGGCTCGCGCAGCGGATCGTGAACGGCGACGTGCCGGAGGGTCTGAAGAACAAGCGGCTGGTGTCGCTCGACATGGGTGCGCTCATCGCCGGCGCGAAGTTCCGCGGCGAGTTCGAGGAACGCCTCAAGGCAGTGCTCAAGGAGATCACCGATTCGCAGGGCCTGTATATCGTCTTCATTGACGAGATGCACACCATCGTGGGGGCGGGGAAGGCCGAAGGCTCGATGGATGCCGGCAACATGCTCAAGCCAACGCTGGCGCGAGGTGAGCTGCGCGTCGTGGGTGCGACGACGCTCGACGAGTATCGCCAGCACGTCGAGAAAGATGCGGCGCTCGAGCGCCGCTTCCAGCCGGTGTACGTCGGCGAGCCGAGTGTGGAGAACACCATCGCCATCTTGCGCGGCCTCAAGGAACGCTATGAAGCGCACCATGGGGTGCGCATCACCGACGACGCGATCATGGCGGCGGCGACCCTGTCACATCGGTACATCGGCGATCGTTTTCTGCCTGACAAGGCGATCGACCTGGTGGACGAAGCCGCGTCGCGCCTTCGCATTGAGATCGACTCCATGCCGCAGGTAATCGACGAAGTCGAGCGTCGTATCATGCAGCTCGAGATCGAACGCCGAGCGCTGCAGAAAGAGAAGGACCGCGGTGCCGTGGAGCGTCGCGAGGAACTCGAACGTGAGCTGTCGGAGTCGCGCGAGCACTCGCAGGCGATGAAGGCGCAGTGGCAGCAGGAAAAGGAGATGCTGGGCGGTGTCGGCAAGATCAAGCAGGAGATCGACCAGGCGCGCATTGAGGCAGAGCAGGCGACGCGTCGCGGCGACTTGAACCGGGCGGCCGAGATCACGTACGGGCGCATTCCGGAGCTCGAGCGCCGCATGCATGAAACGGAGCAGAAGCTCGCTAGCCAGGACGGCCGCCCGCAATTCCTGAAGGAAGAAGTCACGGCCGAAGACATTGCCGAAGTGGTGGCGCGCTGGACGGGCATTCCTGTGACACGAATGCTCGAGAGCGAGCGCGAGCGCCTCACGAAGCTCGACGAGGAATTGTCCAAACGCGTGATCGGGCAGGAAGAAGCCGCGCGCGCCGTGGCGAACGCGGTGCGCCGCTCGCGCGCCGGACTGCAGGACCCCCATCGACCGATCGGGTCGTTCATCTTTCTCGGGCCAACTGGTGTCGGCAAGACAGAGACGGCGCGTGCGCTCGCGGAGTTCCTCTTCGACGACGAGCACGCGATGGTACGCATCGACATGTCGGAGTACATGGAGAAGCACGCCGTGGCGCGACTGATCGGCGCGCCGCCGGGTTACATCGGATACGAAGAGGGAGGCCAACTGACGGAAGCGGTTCGCCGCCGCCCGTACTCGGTGATCCTCTTTGACGAGATCGAAAAGGCCCACCCCGATGTCTTCAATATCCTGCTGCAGATTCTGGACGACGGACGGCTCACCGATTCGCAGGGGCGCACGGTCGATTTCCGCAACACGGTGATCATCATGACGTCCAACCTGGGCTCGATGTTCATCCTCGAGCACGCGCGCGGTGATTGGGCGCTCGTTGAGACGCAGGTGATGGCGACGCTGCGGCAGCAGTTCAAGCCGGAGTTCCTCAACCGCGTCGATGACATAATCATCTTCCATCCGCTGGCTACCGAGCAGATCGAGAAGATTGTGGACCTCCAGCTCAAGCGGTTGGAGCAATTGCTCGAGGGCCGAAAGATGACGATCGTCGTCACGCCCGAGGCGAAACGTCTGCTCGCCGAGGACGGCTACGACCCCGCGTTCGGCGCGCGTCCACTGAAGCGCTCCATTCAGCGGCTCATCCAGAATCCGCTGGCGATGGCAGTGCTCGAGGGCAAATTTGGCGACGGAGACGCGATCATCGTGCGTCCGGACGGGACCGGCAAACTAGAGTTCTCAAACGAGCCGGCGAAGGAAACGGTCGGCGCGTAGCGGCGCCGGCTGATGTGGGTGATATTCGAGGGATGATTCCTCGCCCCGACGATGATCGCTGGATGAGTCTCGCGCTCGCAGAAGCGCGCGCGGCGGAAGCGGCGGCTGAAGTGCCGGTGGGAGCCGTGATGGTGCGCAACGGCGAGGTGTTGGCGCGCGCCGGCAATCGCACGGTCCGTGATCACGATCCAACCGCACACGCCGAGGCGCTGGTGATCCGCGCCGCTGCGGCCGCGCTCGGAGCCTGGCGACTCGACGACTGCACGGTGTATATCACGCTCGAGCCGTGTGCCATGTGCGCCGGGGCGATCGTGTTGTCACGCGTCGCACGGGTAGTGTTCGGCGCATGGGACGATAAAGCGGGCATGGCGGGGTCGGTCACCGACCTGTTGCGCCACCCGCGTCTCAATCATCGTCCCGAGGTGCTTGCCGGCGTGCGCAGTGACGAATCGGCCGAGATGTTGACGCGCTTCTTTCGTGCGCGACGTCAAATCGTTGACACATCAGCATCTACGGCCTAATCTTGTTGGCTGCCTCGGACAGGTGGCCGAGCGGTTGAAGGCACCGGTCTCGAAAACCGGCATACCGGTGAACCCGGTATCGAGAGTTCGAATCTCTCCCTGTCCGCCTCGATGTGTATGGCCAACCGGCGCGGCGGCATGTCAGAGCCGATCGCGCCGGTTGCAGTTTGTGGGAAGGTAGGAACGACCCTTCAAGGATGGGTGGCCGAGTGGTTTAAGGCGCACGCCTGGAAAGTGAATGGACTGGGGTAGCAAAGTCCGGCAAGTTGTCGGTTTTCACTCTGACAGCTCGCGCGATCTGACGGACCTTTGTTGCTCGATGCCGGGCCTTTCCTGAACGAACCGCGACCACAACTGCGACCAAGACCTACACAGCCCGCTTGCCAAGGTGAACCTCACCTGAGCAAGCGGGCTTTGTCGTTCCGACCGGTCTGCGCAGCCCCAGCTACTTCCCATTGTGCCGCGTCGTAATCATCCTGCGCGGGGGTGTGAAGGCCGCGACGGGAAGGCCCCTGGCGTGGCAAGACGCGGCGCCACTAAGGCCGCGTCGCGGAAAGACGCCAAGATACCGCAACTTCTCGTGTCGCAGTCCACTGCCGGTTGCGTTGGTCTTCGTACGTTCGTCTGAGTTCGGGATGAGTGATCCAACAACTCTGACATTGACTGGAGCGACAATGCGTCTACGCGTGTTCGGATTGTTACTGTTGGCCGTGGCGTGCGCCCCGGCTGTGCGCGTGACGCGGCTTGCACCCACAGCGGCAGATGCGCGGCCGGCTGACGCTCCCGTAACGCTTTACAATGCGCAGCTTCCCCGGTGCGCGTTCGATGAAGTCGGTCTCGTGAGTGTTCGCCCCCGCACGTTTTGGACGAAACCAGATGATCTCGCAGACGCTATGCGGAGTAGCGCGCGCGAACTCGGCGGCGATGCGGTCATCCGGGTTGCGTCGGAGCAGACGATTGAGGGCGTGAGCCCTGGCGTGAACGGAGGTGTTGACGTGGACCACCGCGCTGTGCTCTCGGGGACGGTTGTTCGCTTCCGTGATCCGAGCTGCAAGCAGTAGAGCGGCGCGTCCGGGTCACTCCCGGAGCGGCCAGACGCAGACCGTCAGGAAACGGGGATGTAGTGAAAGCCGTGGGCCGGGTAGCGCACGCGGCGAACGAAGGCCGCTGCCAAGGGTCTTTCCCTCAGCAGCGGCCTTCGTTCGCTCCTACGCGGTGCTGGGGCCTGCTACGCCTCGCCGTGGCTTATGCCGGGCCAGCATCTTCGGTCGTACCCGTCAAAAGAAGAGGAACGTTCTCAACGACTGGCCTTATCGGTGGCGGCTGGCGCAGCGCCTCAAGCATCAGGGCGCCGAATGAAACGTTGACCTGTCCCTTCATTCCGCCGAACTGCGCGGAGTTGAATCGCTCGGCCAGCCATTGCCTTGAACCGATTTGTACGCGGGCCTTTGCCGCTCCGCCCGCTGTGGGCTCGGCATCGTCGGCGATTGACAGCGTATCCTCTGCGAGCGCCATAGCACCTTCTTGTCGTGCAACGGTAATGCGGGCCTTCGCATCGGGGGCGAGCGCGTTCGCCGTGCCAGAGATGAACTGACGTGAGACCGACTCGCCCAGTTCCGTTGCTAGCTCCCCGGCGAGATCAATAAACGTCTTGCCGCCGCTGATGTAGTCGCAAACGAAGTCGAGCGGCGTCGCGCCGTCGCCGAGTTCCCGTACCGCGCGTTTCTCAAGCGCCGCGAGTAGACGAGCTTCTTTTGGTTTGCCGGCCATCACTCTACCTCCGGTGATTGCTCCCCCGGGAGAGTTGACATATCACGATGAAGTTGCGCCGTGAGGCGTTCCACCGCAGCGGGGATGGAGCACTGCCATTCATGCGCGAGCACGGCGAGGTACTGGAGCGGCGTGCCCTCCGGTCCGAGCGCTTGTCTCGTGCCGATGCGGAGGTACTCGCGTAGCATGATTTTGTCGATGAGGAGACTCATCAGCGGCCGGCCACTTTCGCGGCGGTCCGCTTCTCGATTGCGCGTTCAGCGGTGCGCTGGGAAAAGAACTGCGTTCGTCCGACTATGACCGGCGGTCCGAATTGGCCGGCGGCGGCGAGACTGTACGCGGTGAAGTACGAGCCGACGAGTGGCGTGATGTCGCGCAGCGTGAGGTAGCCGGCGAGCGGGTCTGTTTTCATAGAGCGTTTCCGAGGACTTCCGGTGGGGCGCGCGGCGGCGGGTGGACCTTCTGCGCCGGGGCCTTAGGCTCAACGGCGGGTTGTTTCGCCGGAGCAGGAATGCAAAACCAAATACTAATTTGGTGTCCCTAAATATAGCACATTGCGCGCGATTTCGCCATGAGAGTTTGCGTCGTCGCCGAACCACGAAACGAGAATTGCCCGCTTGCTGGAGAGCAAACGGGCAATTCGTGGCGCATCCGGCAGGGCCGTACTCAGTCGGCTTCGTCGGAAATGGCGATGAGTGCGAGCCCGAGGCGCGTCGCCTCATCGGGTGTGAGCCCACCAGGCGCCTTGCTATAGACAAACAGAACATCGACGGTGCGGGTGCGGACACGAATAGTACGAGGGGTCGTGCCGCTCTTGGTCTTGACCATAGTCAACGCTCCGATTGTGAGTAGATCCGAGCCCACGCGGGCTGCACCGACAGTAACGCTAGCGTAATGACTTGTCAACAGCGGTTAGTACCGCTAGCGTTACTTGACGAATAGGTCAAGTTGCGGGTGCGGACACAGGGAGAAACGCAAATGATTCGGTGGCGCATTCCAGAGCTGTTGCACAAGCGCGGGTGGACAGCGTATCGACTCGCGAGCGAGTCGGGGCTAACCGTTCCCGCTGCGTATCGGTTAGCGAAGGGTGATCCGGTGCAACGCATCGACACCATAACCCTGGAAAAGCTCTGCGAGCTATTCTGCGTGGAGCCGGGCGAACTAATCGAGCGCGTACCGAGTGCGCGGCGCCGGGCGCGCCGCTGACGGACGACCGAAGCTTTTTCGATTCAATAGGCGAAAAAATTTCGACGGGCTCTTCTCAATGTCCGGAGGGGAGTCTCTGGCCAGAGCCCCGGGCCGGTCACTTACCTCCCGGCTACGGCAGCGGGCCGGGCGTTCCTGGGCAAAGGGGGGGGAGGCTCTCCCTGCCTTAGCCTAGCCTTGCCTTGTTCCTATCCTGCCTTGTCCTGGCAACTTGCGCATTTGTGGCGTACTTCCGGGTATCGACCGCGCGCCAGGGCCGCTCAGGGCTGGGCCTCGAAGCCCAGCAGGCGGCTGTTCTCGACTATCTGAATGGTGGGCGCTGGGATCTCTGAGCTTCGTTCACAGAGGTCGAGAGCGGCGGGAACGATGCGCGGCCGGAGTTGGCCCGCGCGGTGAGCGAGAGCATCCCCGGCTGTAGACGCGTTCGGCATTGCCCCTGTCGCCATCCAAGAAATCGAAATGCCGACGCATCGTTGTCCGCCTGCGGCGGACCTGCGCCCGAAGATGTCTCTTGTGTAATCCCCGAACGCGTGTAACAATAGGCCCGACGAAAAACGGGCCTTATGTGTCACCCTCACAACGACGGCTACCTTCGATGCCAAACGGTGCCTTTGTGGCGTATTTTCGCGTTTCCACGGCTCGACAAGGCCGGTCAGGCAACGGCCTGGAGGCGCAGCGAAACGCGGTACTCGACTATCTCAACGGCGGGCGCTGGGAGCTTCGCGCGGAGTATACGGAGGTGGAGAGCGGCGGCAACAACACGCGGCCGGAGCTGAGGAAGGCGTTGGCTGCTTGCCGGATGTACGGCGCTCGCCTCGTCGTCTCAAAGCTCGACCGGTTGTCGCGAGACTTGCGCTTCCTTATCAACCTTCAAGCGCAAGGTGTGAAGTTCGTTGTGGCTGATATGCCAGAGGCCAACGAACTTACCGTTCACATCTTCGCGGCTGTCGCGCAGCATGAACGGCGTTTGGTTGCTGAGCGCACAAAGGCGGCTCTCGCCGTCGTAAGAGAGAAGCGGCGCAAAGCCGGGAAGGCGCCGCTTGGCGGGCACCCTGAACGAATCAGCCGAGCGGCGGCGAGACGGGGCGCGGCGGAGAGCGCCAAGGTCCGAGCGGCCAACGCGGCTGAACATGCGGATGCCTTCGGGCTGACCATCGCCGAGCTACGCGCCTCGGGGGTCACTTCGTTTCGTGCCATCGCTCGCGCGTTGAATGATCGGTGCATCGGCGCGCCGCGAGGGGGCAGGTGGAGCGCCGCGCAGGTTGGGCGGCTTCTGGCGCGCCTCAATGCCGGCGGCTGGGTTCAGTAGTCGGATCGGGCGGCGCGCCTCGCGCGCGCGGGCGCATAGCGCGCCGCGCTCAGGGAATCGCTCTGCGCGGCGCCGTCGTTTCCGGGGTGTTCGGCGCGCGCGGCCCGCGACACGTTGCGACAGAGCTTGCGACATGTCGCAAAGGTTGTCGCAGCGCTGTTCGATGGAGGGGCTAAGTCGTTGTCCTGTATGGTTTGTTGCAAGCGACAGAACCTTGCGACAGTCTTGCGACAAACTGTCTTTGTCGCCGTGTTGCAAACCCTTACGTAGTAGGGTTGCGACGACGCGACAGTGGCGACCCGAATGCCACGTCCTGAATGCAGATGCAGGAGAGAGCAGCGCCGATAGTTCTTTGTTGACCTTTTACTCCGAACGGTGTATATTTAGGGGTCGATAAATCGCGGCGATTTCTGCACGGTCGGTACATGAGACCCGCATCGCCAGCTCGGCGCCCAATAGCGAGGCGCCATCAGGGAAGGACTTGAGACCCCCCGCAGTGAAAACCGAAATCACACTACCACAGGCTGCCACCTTGCTTGGCTTGCCTTGGTACACCGTGCGTCGCCTCGCTCTGCGCGGCGCCCTCGGCCCCGCGCGTCAAATCACCGACCGCTGGCTCCTTGACGAAGCGAATGTCCGGGCCTACGCCCAACGCACTGAAATCGAACGAGTGGAGAACGAACGTGCCAAGCAGCCAGCGGGAACCTCCGCCGCAGGCTTGGCACGTCCGAGTCAGAGCCCCCAGGCGTAGCCCACAACGCACGCGGGGGCTCATCTCGCACTCCTTTGCTACTCCGGTGCCGATCGCGGCTCTACGGGGCAGCTAGGGGCCACGCGTGCGAACACGTTAGAACGCCACGACCGCAAGCCTTTACCGGCGCGTACGCCACGCAGTGACCACGGCCGAACCTTCGGCCATCATTTCGGCTCTGTCGATCTCACACAACCAAAGCTCCCCGGTCCTAGCGACCGCGCGCGAACACGGGAGCTGAGACCGGGGAGCTATACGGGATAGTGATGTAAATATACTCAAATGCAGGAGGAAACGCAATCGTTTTTCATGCGCAGCTTCGACACGTACGGCGCCGACTTAGTGTCGGTGATTCCGCCAACCGGCGAGATCTCCCCGCAGTCGAGAATCACGCTGAACGCACGCGGCAAGTCGCCGGGGCAGCGCAACAGCTCCGGTACGTGGGGCGGATATAAATGGCTGTCGCACGAGGCCACGTGCGAGAACGTCGAGCAGTGGGAAAAGGACGGAGCTAACCTGGGCCTCAAGGCTGCGCGCCGGCCGGGCGTTGACATCGACAGCGACGACCCCGTGATCGCCGACCGCATCGAACAGATGGCGTTGTCGCAACTTGGTCCCGCTCCGGTGCGAGGTCGCGCCAACTCGTCAAAACGGCTGCTCCAGTATCGCACCACAGAGCCGTTCGCTCGGATGCGCCTATGCGCGGAGCGGGAGGGTGAGAAGCATCTCGTCGAGATCTTGGGCGACAAGCAGCAGTACCTGATCGCCGGGACACATCCGAGCGGCGCAACGTATGAGTGGGACAAAGACCCCACTGCGCAGCCAGGCACCGAGATAACACGGGAGCAGGCGAGCCAGTTTCTCGATGTGGCCGAGGCGGACTTTGCGGCGCGGGGCTACACGACGCATCGCGAAGGAAACGGGCAAGTCTCAGCGCCGGCCGCCGATCAAGCGGCGCTGCTCGCTCCAGGGGAAGGCGCGGCCCGCATGGAAGCCCTCAGAGAGTGTATCCGGTGCATTCCGAATAGCGAAGCGCGGTTCCCCGGTCGCGCCGACTACATCACGTTTGCCTATGCGGTGAAGGCGGCCGCCGGGATCGAGTACGAGGAAGAGGGGCGCGAGCTGTTTTACGAGTGGTGCGCTCGCTGGGAGGGCGGCGTGAACCCGCCCGACACAGTCGAGGCAGATTGGCGCAGTCTTCACGGGCCGTTTCAAGTCGGCTGGGCGTGGCTGGTAGATCTCGCTCGCGACTTTGGTTTCAACAGCGTGAAATACGAGTTCGCCGTAGTCGAGGGCGCCACGCCTCCGGCCGAGACGGCGCGCGATGCCGAAGCTGAGCGCTGGGCGGCGGGCGCCTCCGAAGGAGAGCGCCTAGCCGCAATCATCGGCAGCGCGGATCGGGTGTTCGTTTCAGAGGTTGGCCGCCTCTCCGGCCAGGGCGTCGCGGACAGATGGGAGCTTCTCAGCAAGGCGGCGCTGCAACACGATCCGCTCACGCCCGTCTTTCGCCCGGAGGTGCTTCATATCCTTCGCCTCTCCCCCTACGCATCAGAGCGATCGGTGTTTGATGTCGCGCTCAGCACGCAGCTTGGGCGCATTCTACAAGGGCTCAAGGAGGACGACGCGCGGCTCATCCGACGAGCAGCGTGGTTGCTCGCGGCGCCCGTTCAGATGCTTGTCAGCGAAGCGACCGCCGCGCCGCTGTCGCTGTGGCGGGCCGGCGATGCGAAGACGGTTCAGAGGGAATGGCTGATCGACGGGGCGCTCCCTCGGCGCGGGGTGGGGGGACTCATTGGTCCTCCGGGCAACGGCAAGTCCTGGATCGTATCAGCCTTTGCCTGCGCGGTCTCGCTCGCACGCGGCTTTGCCGGTTCCCCGGTCATGAAAGCCGGCTCGGTTGTGTGCTTCGCAACGGAAGATGTTGACGGGTTTCGCGAGCGCATCACGCGCCAACTCAAGGAATTTGGCGTCGAGGACGCCGATGTATTCGTGATTGACGGCGCCCCCGCCTTATCGTCGATCGCTGGCGCGATCCCGTATTTTCGCGACACCCTTGCACAGCTTCGCGCGCGTGGTGCTCCTGAACCGGTCGCTCTGGTGGTGGATGTGCTCAAGGGCGCGACAACCGGCGAGGAGAACAACGCGCAAGAGATGGGCGTCGTAATGGCAACGCTCCAGTCGCTGTCGCGAATGGCAAACGCCTTCGTGCTCGTCGTGCATCACTCCGCGGTCTCGGACTCGGGCAGGGCTCGGGGCTCAAGTGTCATTGAAGGAGCGTTCGACTGGGAGGCCACCGTCTTGAAGAAGGACGACAACATTACGATGCGCGTGAAGAAGAACAAAGGCGGCAAGTCAGATACGGAATTTCGGTGGCATCTCGTCGCGCCCGGCGTGCTGAAAGAGGGTGTGGCCCCCGTGTTGGCGGACGATGCGACGATTGGCGCTCGCTGCGCTATCGCGGCCGGTATCGCGATTCGTTCAATCGCCAGCCCTACGCACGGCGTAACAAAGAGCGAACTGTTCACCGAAATGCGCGCACAGCAACCGGGCCTGTTCATCCGAGATGGGAAGACGGACCGTAGTCGTCAAACCCGCGCGCTCGAAGCTGCGCTGAGGGCCGGTTACGTCGTGGAGCATCGGGACAAGTATCGCGCCGGGAAGGAAGTGCCACCGGCACAAGCCCCCGAGAGCATCGAGGATCTCGTATGATGGTCATCGCAGCGGCGCCCCCTGCACTCCGGCAATTGGTTCCACGGTCCTATCATAACCCCGTGCCTCGATGCACGCCCGCCGGAAGTACGCAGAGGCGACACGTCGGATGCGGTTACTAGACAGACTACACGCCGATTCCCTGGGGCTCTTCTTCAGCGGCGAACTGGTCATCTCGCTTACCGAGGAAGAGGTACAGGTGATTGAACGTGCGACGCGGCACGATGAGCGTATCCAGAAGAGCCCCGGTGGGCCGGAAGCCGATGTGCGCGATGGTCTGTTTGACATCATGAATGACCTACGGCTCTACGAGCTGTAGGCTTCCAGTGTGTCCGTGCCACCGAGGCACGTCAATTCTTACGCGCGTCGGTGACACGGTGGCCGACGCGCACCATTCAACGGAACGAGGAGAGCTATGACGAATCGTGAAACGCGAACCTCAGCAGACGCAGTACGCTGAACCCTCTACACAAGAACTAGCCGGCTTGTGGCGCAATCGAGCCGCCGCCCTCCGCCGCTGGGCGGCGGCGGAGGGCGCGGCCATTGCGCTGGAGAGTGCGGCGAATGAACTAGACGAGGCGCTCCGCCGGAATGCAGGGGGCTTGCTGACACTCGCAGCGGCGGCGACCGAGAGCGGTTATAGCGTTGACCATCTCGGACGCGAGATTTCGCGCGGCAAGATTCCGAACGCCGGCCGTCGAAATGCGCCGCGCGTGCGTCGAAGCGATCTGCCGAAGAAGCCGGGCGCCGCCTTGCCTCCATCGGCGCCGGCCTTGCACATTGAACGCGCAGAGATCGCGCGAGCTGTCATCACCCGCCACGTAGGAGGCGCACGGTGACACGTTCGAGGAAGCCAACGCGGGCACGGAGCTTCATCACAGGCGAGAAAGGTTGCAACCGAGTACGCCTGTATCCGCACCCGCGCGACGGCACGTTGATGTTGGAGTATCAGGACGAAGACGGGAAGCGGCGCAGTCGGTCATTGCACCACGCCGACCGCGAACGCGGGAAGCTGGCCGCCGAGGAATTGGCGACAGCACTCCGCAAAGAGGAAGCGCCGCGCAGCGATGAGCTGACCGTGAAGGAGCTGTTTGACAACTACCTGCGCGAAGTTACGCCGCGAAAAACGGCGGCGAAAGCTCGGCATGATCGCACGGCGCGCGGCCTGTTTGAGTCGTGTTGGGGGACATCCGCTCGCGTCGTTGATCTGGACCGGCGGGATTGGGACCGTTTCATCAGCGAGCGACGCGCCGGACGCCTGAGGCCCAGCGGGCGAAAGACGGAGGGTGGCGTGCGGGATCGCATGATCGGCTATGATCTAAAGTTTCTCATGGCCGTGTGCAACTGGGCGGAGACGGTCCGTATCAACGGTCGGCCGCTGCTCGATCGCAATCCGTTTCGGAAATTTCCGATTCCGGTAGAGTCGAGCCCGCGTCAGCCGATGACGACCGACGCCGAGTATGATGCGCTCTGCGTGGCGGCGAAGGCGCTGGGACCGCAAGTCGAACTGTATTTGTATCTGGAACACGAGACCGGCCATCGCTCAATCTCCGTCGCGCGGTTGCGTTGGAGCGAAGTTGATCTATCCGCCGGCCGGATTGTTTGGGGTAGAGCGTGGGACAAGATGAAGCGAGAGCACGGCACGCCGCTGTTACCGGAGCACGTTGATGCGCTCAAGCGAATGAGGCGTGAAGAATCCCGAATCGGGGATGGCTGGGTATTCCCGTCGCCGCTCGACCCAGAGGAACCGATTTCGCGGCGCCAGTTCCAACGCTGGTGGACGCAGCTGGAGACACGCGCCGGCCTCGCGCGTGTGAAGGGCAGGGGCTGGCATTCGTTGCGGCGAAAGTTTGCGAGCGACAACGACGGCCTTCCTGCCGCGCAGCTCATGGCGCTCGGTGGGTGGAGTTCCTACAAGACCATTGTTGAGGTGTACCAGAAACCCCGCGAGGACACGTTGCGGGCGGCGCTTGCTAGACGCGGGGAGGCACGAAAGGCGGAAGCAGCACGAACCGCGACCGCGAACCGCGACCAGCATTCCGAATTACCGCCCGACAGGGTGTCAGAAGTCGCTGTGGCTGGCTAAGTTAGATGGCTGTTGGATGGGTGGCCGAGTGGTTTAAGGCGCACGCCTGGAAAGCGTGTGGCGGCGCAAGCCGCTCGCGAGTTCGAATCTCGCCTCATCCGTGTCGCAGACCATAGACGCTCATCCCGCAGCCGCGAGATGGGCGTCTATCGTTTCCACGCGTAGATCGCGCTCGGCTTCAGTCCATGCACGGTAGACCAGTTCGCTCAGCAGCTGCTGTTCTTGAGGATACAAGCGCCGCACGACATCAATCGCCGCGACCGCACACAAGCTGGCGCGCGCGTCGTGCATGGTGACGTCTGGACCGTAGATCCGGGGCCAATGCCGTCGGATCCATCGCTGTCCTTGATGCCATACCGCGCGTGCATACCGGTCGAAGTCCTCACCCGCAACCGCACGCGGGAACTGGACATCGCCGCCATCGAGCGAGGTCGAGCGGAAGTTGATCGGTCGTCTGTAGTGCCAAGTCACTGACATGGGGCCTCGCCCGCGGGTATTCAATGAGTCTCGGCACGAGCCAAACAATCCATGAAGCCCCAGTCGACGACCGCTGTTGGACCGTTCTTACGGAATGCGGCTAGAGCCAGAACTTTCACTTTACTATAATTTTTTCTTATAATCAATATAATAGGCCCAACATCGCCAACTCGTGGCATCCCCACACCGATAGCCGCACGAATCTCCGGTTCTCTCGGAAGTGCGTTTACGCCGGCGTATCTTCGGTAACGCGCCGCATGACGCTGGCATGACGCTCCGTAGGTAGCGTCGGCGCTGGTCGAACGTGCTCGCCTCGGAGTCCATCGCACTTTGAAGCGCGAGCACGGCGTGTAGCCATCGAACTGCAAGGTCCAATGTATGAGTTCCAACGCCGTTCGATGCCGAACAGCACTCAAAATATTCCCTCCGAGCAATGCCACTGTCGGAAGCCGATGGATACGCGCTTACGACCGTAGACACCACTTCTTGAGGGATCAATGAATCGAGAACGATAGATCATGTCCGTCGCGGTATTAGCTGCGCTGTCGTGCTCGTAACGGCATGCCAAGACAGGAATGGCGAGCCTGTCGCACTACGCTCGGCGTTCGATGTGTTACAACCGACGTTGACCAAGTCCCCGATCGAGGGGACGAACGTGTCCGCGGGCGTTTCGATCTCAGTTGACGGTATCGACTCCAACGGGCACTGGCAGCATGTCGACGTCGCGCCCCAACATCTCTTGGGTCACGTAGTCCGAGGGACGGGCTACGTTCGGCTTGGCGCACTCGACGGACTTCGGGGCGGCAGCAGGCGATTCCTGTGTTCGAGACGGATTTCGGTCGCGCACACGGCAGAAATGCAATCCACGGTCGGACGCTTCCGACATCCGGACATACCTTCGACCTTGCGGTTGACGCGGGAACCGGTGACAGTCCTGCGTCGCCGTTCGAATTTCAATGGATGGTGCGCTCGTCTACGCCGCAGTTCCCGAGTGGAAGCGCACGGACGGCGCATGGGAGCTGCACGGCTCACCATGAACGAGTTTCGAACGGTGTGCTCACGCGGCGGGCTGTCGCAACATTCGATGTAAAACACGAGCAGGCTCGTCTCGGCCTGGTGCGGGGAACGGCGGAAGCCACGCCTGAGTTGCCGCGCATTTAGCGCATCGCATCCAAGTCGTTGCAGCAGACATGATACTGCCACAATCCCTTGGGGCACAGGTCGTCGACACAGCGAAGGATGGTAGTCCGTCCATCTTTGGATGGATCATTAAGGCAACGGTGGGCCTTGGCGCCATCGGCGCCACTGCTGACGGTCTGATTGAAGATTTTGCACTCAGCGCCTTGGGTGGCATGATGGGAGCATTCGGAATCGGCTTCGACCTCGGCGTATTCATTTCTCAGCAGTTTCCGTACCCGTCCACCACAGGCGACCAGAGCTGTCATGACTATCTCGATTTGGTGGCGGAAGACCCGATGCGTGGGATCCCGTCGTGGGACGACGCGTGTGCGTGGGCTGACTAACGTGCCACGCCTCCGCCCTAACGCGTGGGGCTCGATAGCGTTGGGGGCTGAGTTCGCCATAGCGTCGTTCGGGCCGATCTCCCAGCCTGCGGTGCATTTGATGGCAGACCTCGCAGGAGTCGTACTGCTCATCGTCGGCGTGATGATGTTTCAACGACGTGATAGGGGCGAACTAGCATGAAGAAAGGGCGGACGCCATGTCCGTCTTTTCTATTTCACTCGTGCTCCTGTGTTGCTAGCGTCCCGCCGACAAAATGTGTGCTGCTACGGGCTGTGAAATCCACGTCTCGATCGCTGCAGCCAACACCAATGCCGCACCGAGGAAGCACGCGGTTCGCCAGTCGAGCACGCGCGTCACTTCGCGCCTCGATCGCGACTGACAAATGCTATGACGAAGCGTTGGTAGCCTTGCAAGCCGAACGCGCCTGCGATAATGAGCACAGGGAACTCGATCACGCCGTGCAATCCGAGCATCGCGACAATATCGAATGCGGTGGCACCGCTGGTTTGGAGCAGGACAAGCAGGCGCGCGATTTTGAACCCGTTGACAATCAGGGCAGCCACGGCGCTGACACCGGCCGTATAGAGCCCCAGCACCAGAAGCGTTCCGGCAAACAAATTGTTCGCCGCGATTCGTGCGAACAGGAGCGCCCCTGATTCATGACCGACAACGGCGCGCACCGGCGCATGCCCTTGGGCGCGGTACGCATGCCGAGGACGAGCCCGATGGCGAGAAGAACGACTGCCGCGATGAGCCACGATCGGTTAGGCATCAAACGGAGCCCAAGCCCTTCCTGGTCTGACCTGGATGCAAGCGCCGATGGCGCATCGACTTCCCATTACGCAGCCATTGATTACTGTTCCAGTAACGCGGGTCGGTTGGCGAGTTCGAGATCCGTGCTCGGTTCGTGGATACCCGCCCCGGTCAAATCGAGGTGGCTGCGAATCTATGAGGCCCGAGCGGCCCATGCCGATCATTAACGCTATCACGTCATTATCGCATTTCTTGTACCCCAAGTTGTGCGAAGATTATGCTAAGCAACCTCACAACGGCGAGGGAAATGCGCAGAACCGAATGGGCGGTCACACTCAATACGAGAAACGTCGTCGCTCTCGTATCCGCCAGGTTCCCACTGCTGACCCTGCCTACCGCTGCATCGCCATGGTCGTGATGGGATCTCAACCCTAAGCCCAACAAGGAACCGGTGCTATCGTGAGACTAGGGCGAGGCGACACCGCGTATCACGCAGAGCCGAATCCATAGACCAAGGTCGCGCTGCCGGCCATCAATGGCCAGCCACACGGATCCCTGTCACGTGTCGGCGCTCCGGCCGCAGGCTGGAGACGAACGTCACGCTCCACGAGAAATGCCGGAGAGTTCGGAGTCGGCCTTCCCGGCATTGAAGCCGATGTTGTCTCAAGGAGTACTTCGTTCGCGTAGATGCAGCCCGCGACACCGCCGGGATGAAGGCGAAGGGCTGGCAGCTTCGGCGGCGGCTCACGCTCGGACTCGTGTCGGTCGGCGCGATCCTCCATTCGCTCGTATTGGCGTCGCAGAGCCTCTCGCACCAGGGCGAAATCATGCTCGGCCTTCTCGCGAACGTGTCCGGAACGGTCTTTTCAGATTCGCCTTCGCCTCGTATGGAAGCTGGCCGCGCGATCGCGCAAGGCGGCACGGCGGCATCCATGGCGCGGTGGCACTGACGGCCATCCGTAGAGAGCACCAGAACGTATGATAGTCACCGAGGCCGGCAGCGGGTATGCGTCGAAAATGTCGCGCCAGTCCTTGAGCAGCGCTAGCGCGGCTAGATCCTCCGGGCGCTGAGCAACAAGCTGACGCGCCTCGACTCGTTCTGCACCGCCACGAGTAACGCCGGCAATCCTGTCGAGTCCTGCCGGCTGGCGGTTGCCTCGATCTGGCCAAGCAGCGTGGCTAAGGGCCGCGCGTAGATCGTCGAGCTCGGCGATTTGTATGCGTGGGCGGTGCGCTCGATTTCCGCGGCGTCTCCGGCCGCCACCGCACGCTCGAGCGCCTCCAAGCGGCACGGAGCGTCTCGCTCGAAGCTTTCCAAGAGTTCCGGAAGAATGTCCGCCACCTGTGCCGCCGCGAGGTCGGCTTGCAGGGCGTCGAGGTCGATGGCAGCCTCAGACATCTCCAACTCTGGCGTCGCGGTCGGCAGCGCCTCGACGTCGCCCGTCTCCACGGCTGCGAACAGATCCGCTGGGCGGAACGGCTTGGACAGATAACCGTCCATCCCCGCAGCTAGGCATCGGTCGCGTTCGGCGCTGGTTGCGTTCGCTGTGACGGCGATGATGCGCGGTCGGCCTGCGGGCGCGTCTGTGCGAATCGCTCGCGTCGCCTGCAGCCCGTCAAGCTCGGGCATCTGCACGTCCATCAGGACGACGTCGTACACGCCGCGGGCCACGGCCTCGACCGCCTCACGCCCGTTCCCCACGATGTCGACCACATGGCCGCGCCGCCGCAGCATACGAGAGGCTACTTCCTGATTCACCGCGTTGTCTTCGGCGAGGAGCACGCGGCGCGCGGTGGCGGCGCGTTCGATTCTGGGTCGCGCGACCGACCTCGGCGACCGCGGTGTGGTCACACGCGGCGGTAGTCGCAGGGGCAGGGTGAAGGTGAAGTTGCTCCCGGCCCCCGGCGTGCTGTGCACTTGCAGATCGCCCCCCATGAGCATCACGAGCCGCCGACAGATCGAAAGACCCAGCCCTGTGCCGCCGAACTTTCGCGTCGTCGACGCATCCGCCTGCCGAAAGGGCTCGAAGATCGACGCGAGTTGATCCGGCTGGATTCCGATTCCGGTGTCGCGCACGCTGAACATGATGTCCGCGACGTCATCCCGGCTGCTGCCGCGGGTCGCGCGTACGACGACGTTGCCACGTGGGGTGAACTTGATCGCGTTGCCGATCAGGTTGTTCAACACCTGACGCAAGCGTGTCGGATCGCCGATCACGAATCTCGGCGTGGACGGGTCGACGTCGATGAATACTTCGGTCGCGGTGTTCGCCGCGCGAGTCGCCATCAGATCGGTACTCGATTCGATCAGTACGGGGAGCTCAAATTCGCTCACCTCGAGCGTCAGCTGCTCTGCTTCGATCTTCGAGAAATCGAGGATGGCGTCGATGATGGCGAGGAGCGACTCGCCGGAGGTGGCAATCAACTCCACGCCGCGCCGGTCATCAGCGGTGAGCGAGCCATCGAGCAACAGCTCGGCCATGCCGAGAATGCCATTCAGCGGAGTGCGAATCTCGTGGCTCATGTGTGCGAGAAACGCGCTTTTTGCGGTGGTCGCCTGCTCGGCGGCGTCACGTGCTTCGCGCAACGCCACTTCCGCCCGACGGCGTTCGACGGCATTTCCCACCTGCGAAGCGATCGCGGCCAACATTTCGATCATCGCACCGTCCTCCGGGCGCGCCTCGGCGCTAAAGAGCTCGATCACTCCGACGATCGCGCCGGCAACGCGTACCGGCAAGCCGAGCGCGGCGCGCAGATGCGTTGCCGCGGCGGCACGCACGAATGGCGGTTCGTGAACCGACAAGTCTTCAACCCATAGCGGACGCGGGTCTGCCAACACGCACCCGGCGAGGCCGACACCACGCGCGTATGACTGCGTGCGCATGAAGGCCTCGGACTCGCCGGCATCGAATCCTGGTCTGCACCAAAAGCCGGCGTTGCGCAGGAGTTCCGTTGCCGCATCGACATGCCACATGCTGCCGATATCCCACCCGAGCTCTTCGCAGACGGCGTGCAACATCCCTGCGATGATCGACGATTCATCGGTTGCTTCGGCGAGGACGGCAACCACGGCATTGCGGGCGGCGTTGCGACGCTCGAGCCTCTGGCGTTCGGTGATGTCGGAGAACGTGGCGACGCCAAACACCACGTCGCCTTCGGAGTCCGTGATCGGGGAACCCGATACCTCTACGATGATCGACCCGCCGGGCCGCCGAATCTCCATGTCGTCGATGACCACACGTTCGCCGTGCAGAGCGCGTAGCAGTGGGTTTCGCTCGGACGGGTAGACGCGGTCGGTGCCGGCGACACACGCCTGATACGTGCACGCGAGATCATCGCCGGATGGACCGGATGCGATGCCTGGGCCGAGAAGGTCCCGCGCGCGTGCGTTGGCAAGGAGAGCACTGCCGTCAACGCCGACGACCACAATGCCGGCTGGCAGACTATCGAGCGTTCGGAAGAGCCGATCTTCGCTCTCGCGGATGTGGCGTTCCGCGATCTTCTGTTCAGTGATATCGGAGTACAGGATGAGCGTTCCTCCCGCGCCAGCCAGCGGCGAGGCCGCTGCTCGTACATGGAGCAATTGGCCGCTCTTTGCGTGGCGTACGCGTTCTCCGTCGATCGTCCCGCCGGCCACCACGTGCTCGCGAAGCACCCGAAACGCCTCGCGATCGTCTGCGGGCACAATGAGCTCCTCGATGCGGCGCCCAATCGCTTCCTCGGGCGAATAGCCGAACATGGACTCGAACGCTGGGTTGATGCGCGTGAGACGCTCGCTCGCGTCCGTCACGGCCACGGCTGACGGGGCGGTCTGAATGAGACTCTCCAGGAACTCCCGCTCGCGCGCCGCGACGGCCGCCGTGGATTGGACCGTGAACGTCGTGCGAATGAGGTCGATGAGGATCTCTTGGACGTTCCCATGCAGCATCAGCATGCCGGCGCCAAACAATACCACCATGGCCAGCGCGAGCATGTCGTCGTGCATGTGCTGCGTCCGCAGCATGCCGAGGGCGAGCGGCGCCAGCATGGCGACGAGAAAGCCGCGGTAGGTCGCTCGGTCAGCGAGCAACGACGCCGTTCCCGCCGCGCATACGCCGCACATGATCACCATCAATAGCGCGAGGTCAACGTTCGGAATGATCGGCGCCAGCGTGAAGGCTCCGATACCCCAACAGAGGCCGACGACGACGATGGCGATGCGGAGCAGACCGGGAACAGCGACCACCGACGTCTGTCTCGTGGCGTAATAGCGGCGCAGATAATAGCGCGCGACCGTCGCGGCATCGAGCGCAAAGACCCAGGTGAGCAGGAGCGTGTGCGGTGCAGCGTTCCAGAGCATTGCGACCGCCAACGCCCCGAGGACGCCGTGCGTGGCCTCGACGAACATCGGCTCGCCGAGCAGGCGCTGGACGAGCGACTGGCGCGTATACGTGTCGATCGTGAGCGGCTGCATCATGAGAGTCTGAGGGGGGCGGCTGCGGTACGGCACCAGTTGAATCTGTCCCATGCGCCAGGCGTCCGGCAGTCGGTGCCGTCTATCGTTGCGGTAGAGCCGAACTGGCGCGTGGCGCCGCGAGTTGCCCGGCGCGCCGGACACCGTCATATTCCGCTGCAACTATGGCAGCGAAACAATCCACGATCCTCGATGCGCGCGCGTTTGACCGAACGCTCCGGCGCATGGCCGACGAGATCGTCGAGCTAAACAACGGCACGGACGGTCTCGTTATCGTCGGCATTCAGCGCCGCGGCGTTCAGCTCGCGGCGCGCATCGTATCGACCATCGCCGAGCGAGAGAAGGTTCAGGTGCCGCGAGGCGCGTTGGACATTACGCTCTATCGCGACGACCTTCAGACGGTCGGGCCGCGACCGCTCGTCGGCCAAACGCAGATTCCCGTCGACATCGACGGGCTCCGTGTGGTGATCGTCGACGACGTCCTCTACACGGGACGCACGATTCGCGCGGCGCTCGACGAACTGGCGGATTTCGGCCGACCGAAGCGCATCGCGCTCGCCGTGCTGATCGATCGCGGCGGCCGCGAACTACCCATCCAGCCCGATATCGTCGGCAAGACGATCGTCGCCGACGCCATGCAACGGGTTGACGTGCTCGTGGAGGAACTGGACGGAAAGAACGGCGCGGTCATGACCGAGCGTGAGGTCGTGACGTGACGTTATCGCTTGGCAAGGACCTTCTTGGGCTCGAGCCGTTGAGCGGCGAGCAGATCAAGCTGATCCTCGACACTGCCGAGCCATTCAAGGAAATCAGCGAGCGGGCGATCAAGAAGGTGCCGACGCTGCGCGGTGCGACGATCGTCAATCTGTTCTTCGAGGCGTCGACCCGCACCCGCGTCTCGTTCGAGTTCGCCGAGAAGCGGTTGTCGGCCGACACGGTGAACGTCGCCGCGTCGGGCTCCAGTGTGTCCAAGGGCGAGACACTGGTCGACACGGCGCGGAACCTCGAGGCGATGCGGATCGACATGGTGGTCATCCGCCATGGCGCCTCCGGCGCGGCCCAGTTTCTGGCCGAGCGCATCGAGTCGAATGTCATCAACGCCGGCGACGGCACGCACGAGCATCCCACGCAGGGACTGCTCGATCTGCTCACCCTTCGCGATCATTTCGGCCGGCTCGATGGTGTCAAGGTCTGCATCGTGCGGCGACGTGCTCCACTCACGCGTGGCGCGGTCGAACATCTGGGGGCTCACCAAGATGGGCGCTCAGGTAGGAGTGTGCGGACCGCGGTCGCTCCTGCCGAACGCGATCGACGACCTCGGGCGTGACCGTGTTCGACCGCGTCGAGGAGGCGATCGAGTGGGCCGACGCGCTGAACATCCTGCGCCTCCAACTCGAGCGCATGACCGCGGGGTATATCCCCTCGCTGCGCGAATACAATCGCGTGTTCGGCGTGTCGCGCGAACGGCTTGACCGCGCACCGCACGACATCCTCATTCTCCACCCCGGCCCAATGAATCGCGGTGTCGAGATCGACTCCGATGTGGCCGACGGACCCTTCAGCGTGATTCTGAATCAAGTGACGAACGGCGTGGCGATTCGAATGGCCGTGCTCTATCTCCTCTCCGGCGGACGGCCGGAATTGGCCGAAGCCGCCAAGAAGTCGGGAGGCGAGCGATGAGTCGGGCGCTCCTGCTCCGCGGCGGCCGCGTCGTCGATCCATCGCAGTCCCACGACGCCGTGGCCGACCTGCTCGTCGAGAACGGCGTCATTGCGTCGCTCATGCGGCATGAGACGGACGTTTCTGTCTCTGACGACATCGAGGTCCTTGACTGCGCGGGGCTCGTGGTGTCACCCGGGCTTCATGGATGTGCACTGCCATCTGCGCGAACCGGGACGCGAGGAAGTGGAGACGATCGCGAGCGGCGCGCGCGCCGCGGCGGCTGGCGGCTTCACCGCCGTGTGTGCCATGCCCAACACCGACCCGGTGACGGACAATCAGGCGGCGGTGGGCTTCATTATTCGACAATCGCAGAGCGCGAATGCGGCGCGCGTGTATCCCATCGGCGCGATCTCGATTGGCCAGCGCGGTGACGCGCTCGCGGAATTCGGCGAGATGGTGGCCGCCGGCGCCGTGGCGGTGAGCGACGACGGCAAGCCGGTCGTGAGCGCGCAGCTGATGCGGACCGCACTCGAGTATGCGCGGACGTTCGGTATTCCCGTTGCCGATCACTGCGAGGAGCCGACGCTCGCTCAAGGCGGCGCGATGAACGAAGGCCTGGTGAGCGCCCGCCTGGGGCTCAAGGGGATTCCAGCGGAGGCCGAAGAGATCATGGCCATTCGCGACATCCTCCTGGCGCGGCGCACCGGCGGCCACATCCACCTCTGCCACATGAGCACGCGTGGATCAGTGGAACTCATTCGCTGGGGCAAGGAGCGGGGAATCAACGTGACGGCTGAAGTCTGCCCGCATCACATCTCGCTGACCGAAGACGCTGTCGAAGGGTACGATACCAACGCGAAGATGAATCCGCCGTTGCGAACCGCTGATGATGTGTCCGCGTTGCAAGAGGCGGTACGTGACGGCACGATCGATCTCATCGCCACCGATCATGCGCCGCATCATTACGACGAGAAGGAACGTGAATTCGCCGACGCACCAAATGGCATCATCGGCCTGGAAACCGCGCTCGCCGTGAATCTCACGTGGCTCGTGGCGCCCGGAATCATCGACGTTCCGCTGCTCATCGAACGGATGTCGTGCGCGCCGGCGCGTGTGTTCAAGTTGCCGGGCGGGACGCTGCGCATGGGGGCTGCGGCGGACATCACCGTGTTCGACCCCGACGCGGAATGGGTGGTCGATCCGTCGCGCTTCAAGTCGAAAGGCCGCAATACGCCGTACACCAATCAGACGCTTCGTGGGCGCACGTACTGGACGATCGTCGGAGGGCGCGTCGTCCATCGCCGCGACGGGTGAATGATGCGAGCGGTCGTGCCGATGCGGCGGACGGCATCGTGCGCGTGTGCCGCCGACTCTATGAGCGTGGCCTCATCGCCGGTCCCGACGGCAACGTCTCGGTGCGTCTCGCCGACGGCACTATCCTCGTGACGCCAAGCGGGATGTCGAAAGTCGACGTCACGTCCGGCGATCTCGTCGTCGTCCGGCAGGACGGCTTGGTGGTGAGCGGGACGCGGCGCCCGTCGAGCGAGCTACGCGTGCATCTTCACATCTACGAGCGCCGTGCTGATGTGGCGGCGGTCGTCCACGCGCACCCGCCCGTGGCCACCGGGTTCGCCGTCGCGGGCGAGTCGTTCGTGGCGCCGGTGTTGCCCGAAGTTATCTTGCAGATGGGCGAAGTGCCGTTGGTGCCCTATGCCACACCTGGAACGGACGCCCTGGCAGTGAATTTCGATGCGCACCTTGGCGACCACGATGCATTCCTCATGGCGAACCACGGCGCGACCACTGTTGGCGCAACACTCGAGGTGGCGCATCAGCGAATGGAGAGTCTGGAGCATGCGGCGCGGATTCTGCTCGCCGCGCGGACGCTTGGGAATGTGAACGAACTCAGCGTGGCGGACGTGCACGCGTTGCATAGTCGCCGCGGGGACAGACGATGACCGACTCGAACCGCTCATTGAACGAGGTCCCGGCGCTGCTCGATGAGCGGCGGCGTTACGAAGGTTGGCTCGCCGCGCTGGAGGCGCGTCGCGAGTCGACACCCGCGCATGTGTTCGAGCGCGTGCAGTCGGACTATCGTGACCGGCTGCAGCGCGTCGACGAGCAGATCGCGTCGTACCGGCAAGCGATCGACGAGGAGCGGACGAGTGTTCAGTCTCGCCTGTCATTGCTACAGGCCGAGGAGCAGATGCGGCGTGACGAGCGCGCAGAGCTGGAACTGCGTTCGCATGTCGGCGAGTTATCGGGCACGGATGCCGAGGAGTCGTTCCGCGTCGTCAATGAAGCGCTCGACAAACTCGACGGGGAAAGAAAGGGCCTCGAGCGTCGCATGGCCGAGCTGGACGGGTTGCTGGAGAATCGGCCGCCAGACATGCTCGCGGCCCCGGCGGTGGAGTCGGCACCCTCCGGCGAGCCAGCGGTTGAACCAGTCGTTGCTGAAAAGGACGAACCGATGGTCACTCGTTCGCAGCAGACGCCAGGCGGTTCGTTCGATGAGTTGGCCTTCCTGAATACCGTCGTCGGCGAAGACGGAACGCCGCGTGGCGTGCGCGTGGGATCGGAGAGTGCGCTTCCCGCTCAACCGTCCGCCGTGTCCGAGCCGACCCTGCGTTCCACGGAGCGCGCGGCCGAGTCGTTGCTCGCCGGCCTTGGTCAGCCGCGGCAGCCTGGAGCGGAGCCGCCTCTGGCGGCGAATGTCCCGGCGAACACGCCTATCATGCTTCGAACATCTGGCCCCATCGAGCCATCCAAGACGCTGAAGTGCAACGAGTGTGGCTCGATGAACTATCCCACTGAGTGGTACTGCGAGCGCTGTGGGGCGGAACTGGCGGCCTTGTAGAGCGGGCTGCTTGTAGGGCGGGCTGATAGATGGCGGAAAATAGGAAGACCGGAGCGACTGCGTCGCTCCGGTCCCATTCGATCCACTCGCAACTCGTGTCTAGGTCGCTGCCTAGTCGTTACTTGCTGAGTTTGCTCTTGTTGCGGGCCGCGTTGTTCTTGTGAATCAGCCCCTTCCGAGCGGCGCGATCAAGCAGCTTGGTAGCAGCGAGCTTGGCCTCGGCACCGGCGTCAGGCGCTTGCGCCTTTTTCAGGGCAGTCCGCAGGGCGGAACGTTGCGCACGGTTGCGCACGGTCGCCGCGCGCGACTTACGCATGTTCTTCTTGGCGGATGCGATATTCGGCACGAAATAATCTCCAAAATCTCAGTGAAAATCGCGGTGTTCGCGAAGGCTGGAAGCTAGGATTCAGGATTGTCAAAGTCAAGGCGCGATAACGCTTTGACTCTACTCGACACGGTTACTAACTTTCGCGCCAATCGCTCCCGGCCCGCTCGACCCCGCCCATCCCGCCGACGTTGCATCTACAGGATTTCCTGCTGTTCGTGCCGGTCCTGCTGTTTTCGGTCATCGCCCACGAATATGCGCATGGGTACGCGGCTCTAAAACAAGGGGATACCACCGCTCTGTCGCTTGGCCGGCTGACGTGGAACCCGGTCAAGCACATCGACCCGTTCATGACCGTGATTCTGCCGGTCATGCTGTACATCATGTCGAGCGGCGCCATGGTGTTGGGTGGCGCCAAGCCGGTGCCGGTGAATCCACGAAACTACCGACGGTTCAAGCGCGGGGACATCATCGTCTCGCTGGCCGGCGTGTTCGTGAATCTCCTGCTGGCGGTGCTGTCGATAGTCCTGTTCGTGATCATCGGACTCGTGGGTCGCACGGCTCCAGCCGCCGAGACGACGTTGACCATCCTCCAGGCCATGATGTTCGTCGGTCTGCGATTGAATCTCCTGCTCGCCGCGTTCAATCTCATTCCGATACCGCCCCTCGACGGATCACACGTCGTGAAGTACCTCATGCCGGTATCGTGGGCGCTTCGGTACCAGCAGTTTGGACGCTACGGCATTCTCGCGCTCGTACTGTTGTTGTCCTTCGGCGGCGGGGTGCTCGACGTCTGGTTGCACCCTGCGATGGCGTTCGGCGGGGTGCTCCTGAACTGGGCGACGCCGTATGCATTGCCGACGCTCAATCAGTGGCTGTGAGAGGCCGCACCGTATGACGGCGACTGACACGCCCGACGCCCCCGCGTCGGATTCCAGTTTCATCATCGAGCTGCCGGCGTTCTCGGGCCCGCTCGACCTGCTGCTGTCGCTCATTCGCGAAGAGCAGGTCGACATCTACGATATTCCGATCGCACGGATCTGCGAACAGTTCGTCGTGCGCATTCGCACGCTTGGCGCTCAACGAGGCAGCCGAGTACCTGGAAATGGCGGCGCGCTTGCTGCGCATCAAAGCGCAGATGCTGTTGCCGCGGAGCAACGAGGAGTTGTGGGAGGATCCGCGGGCCGAGCTCGTGCGGCGGTTGCTCGAGTACCAGCAGATGCGCGAAGTCGTAGACGTCCTCGAGCGACGCGGTGAAGAGCGGCGAAACCAGTTTGCGCGCGCCTATTTGCCGCAGGCGCCAGCGGCGCCCCAGGCCCCGCTCGCGCTCTCGCTGTCGGAACTGCTCGCGGCGGTCGACCGCGTCCTGCGCGCGGCCAAGGAACCGAACATGCACGAGGTCGTGTCGCGCGCGTTGGACGTTCCTGGTGCGATCGCGCATCATTCGCGCGGTGCTGGCGCTCAAAGCGCGGATCATGTGGACGGAAATCATCGAGCACGACTGCCGAACCGTGGCAGATTCTTTCGACGCTGCTCGGCTTGCTCGAACTCGCGAAGCTCGGCGAGCTCCGCGTGGTGCAGCCCAAACCTTTCGCCAACGTGGAGATCTCTCGTGACGCCGCTAGCGAAGCTGCTTGAAGCAGCGCTGTTCGCCAGCGCTCGCCCCATCACCGACCGACGAGCTCGCGGCGCTCGAACCCGACGCGTCGCGCGGCGAGCTTCAGGCCGCGCTCGACGAGCTGCGCGAGCAGTACGACGTCAATGGGCATGGCGTGGAGCTGGTGGAGATTGGCGGCGGCTGGCAGATCCTCACGCGCGCCGAGTACACCGAAGCGATCGAGCGGGCCCAACTCGCGGCGCGGCCCGCGCGTCTGTCTGGCGCGGCGCTCGAGACGCTCGCGATCATCGCCTATCGCCAGCCGATCGGTCGCGCGGAAATCGAGGAGATCCGCGGCGTCGCGGTTGGCGGCGTGCTCAAGTCGTTGCACGAGCGCGGCCTGATCGACGTCGTCGGGCGCGGCGAAGGGATCGGGCGTCCCCTGCTCTATGGTACGACGCCGGTGTTCCTCGAGCACTTCGCGTTGCGGCATCTCGAGGAGCTGCCTCGCGCGGACGAGCTGGCGATCGCGCTTCGCATGCCGGAGCGTGCCGCCGAACCGCAGCGATCGCAATGAGGAGACCGAATAATGGCCGAGATGATGCGCATCCAGCGCGCACTGGCGCGCGCGGGGGTCACGTCCCGGCGGAAAGCCGAAGAACTGATCGCCGCCGGGCGCGTTCAGTGTGAATGGCGTGGTGGCGCACACCGGTCAGACAGTGGACCCGGCGAGCGACCGCATCAAAGTGGACGGCGCTCGGGTCGTGGCGCCCCGCGGCGACCGAGTGGATCGTCCTGAACAAGCCCGCCGGCGTGATGACCACGAGGTCCGATCCTGACGGGCGACCGACGGTGTTCGATCTCGTGCCCAAGATTCCTGGACTGACCTACGTTGGCCGCCTCGATTTCCTCACCGAAGGCGTGCTGCTCCTTACGACCGACGGCGCCGCCGCGCACCGGCTCATCGCACCCGAGCAGCGAATTGGAGCGCACGTACGTCGCCACAGTGACGCGGCAAGGGCGACGCAGCCGTGTTGCTCGCACGGGAAGGCGTGGAACTCGACGATGGCCCGGTGCGCCCGACACGTGTGGCAGCGCGCAAGTTGGGTCGTGACCGTTGGGAGTTCGAGATCACCCTCACCGAGGGCCGCAAGCGCGAAGTCCGCCGCCTGTGCGAGGCACTGGGCCTCGAGGTGGAACGGCTCGTGCGCGTGCGGTTCGGTCCGGTGCAGCTCGGAGACCTTCCGACCGGCGAGACGCGCAAGCTGACGCCTCGTGAACGGGCGGCCTTGCTCGCGGTCGGCGTCTAAGCCTAAAGGGCACCGAACGGCAGGTCGTGGGTAGGACAACCAGCACAGCAGGGTGGGTGTGGAAGCGGGTCGTGTCGGCGAGCGAGCTCCCCCTCCACCCTCCACCGTCCATTCGCAACCGTCAACCCTGGTATACCGTGGCTACTCAGGTCTCAACGTCGGCGTCTCACGTGGCAACGTCGGCTGATTCGCGGCTGATCCAGGACGTCGCACGCCAAGTGGCGCGGCGCGTCGTCGGCCAGGAGTACATGGTCGAGCGGCTGCTCATCAGCCTGCTCACCGGCGGCCATGTGCTGCTCGAGGGCGTGCCGGGACTGGCGAAGACGCTCACCGTGCGGACGCTCGCGGAGTCGATCGACACGACCTTCCAGCGCATCCAGTTCACGCCCGACCTGCTGCCGGCGGACGTCGTCGGCACGCAGTTCTACGATCAATCCACGGGGCAGTTCTCGGTCAAGAACGGGCCGATCTTCGCCAACATCATGCTCGCCGACGAGATCAACCGCGCGCCGGCCAAGGTGCAGGCGGCGCTGCTCGAAGCGATGCAGGAAAAGCAGGTCACCATCGGCGGCACGACGTTCAAGCTCGAGGAACCGTTCCTCGTGCTGGCGACGCAGAACCCGATCGAGCAGGAGGGCACGTACCCGCTGCCCGAGGCGCAGGTCGACCGCTTCATGCTCAAGCTGCGCGTCGGGCTACCCGACGCGCGACGAGGAGAAGGAGATCATGCGCCGCATGGCGGGGGGCGAGCCGATCGAGGTGCAGGCCGTTGCGATCGCCGAAGGCGATCATGGACGCGCGGCACCGGATCGCGGAGCTGTACATGGACGACCGGATCGTGGACTACATCGTCGACATCGTGCACGCGACGCGCGAGCCCGGCCGCGGCCGGTCTCGCCGACCTCGCGCCGCTGATCGAGTTCGGCGCCAGTCCGCGCGCCACGATCGCGCTCGCGCAGGCGTCGCGCGCGCACGCCTTCCTGCGCGGCCGCGCCTTCGTCACGCCCGACGACGTGAAGGCGATCGCGCCGGACGTGCTGCGCCATCGCGTGCTCACCACCTACGAGGCCGAAGCCGAAGAGGTGACCAGCGACCAGATCGTGCAGCGCGTGCTGGACAAGATCGAGAGTCCGTGAGGCACTGAGCCGTGGCGTTTTCGCTATTCCGGCGCGAGGAGGGCGTGACCGATCGCCAATCGCCGATCGTCCATCGTGCTGTGCCCGATCGTCAGTCATCGCCGGCGGTTCCACCGGAAATCCTGCGCCAGGTCAAGCTGCTCGAGCTGCGCACGCGAGGGCTGGTGAACTCGCTGTTTACGGGTGAGTACCGCTCCGTGTTCAAGGGGCAGGGCATGGAGTTCGCCGAGGTGCGCGAGTACCAGCCCGGCGACGAAGTGCGCATCGATCGACTGGAACGTGACGGCGCGCATGCAGCGCCCGTTCGTCAAGCGCTACATCGAGGAGCGCGAGCTGACTGTGATGCTCGCGGTCGACGTGTCGGGGTCCGAGCGGTTCGGCACGCGTCGGCGCTTCAAGAGCGAAGTCGCGGCCGAGCTCGCGGCGGTCCTCGCGATGTCGGCGATCCGGAACAACGACCGCGTCGGGGCGCTGATGTTCACCGATCGCATCGAGCACGTCGTTCCGCCGCGAAAAGGTCGCCGCCACGCGCTGCGGCTGATTCGCGACTTGCTCGCCTTCGAGCCGGCGAGTCGTGGCACCGACATTGTCGGTGCGCACTCGAATACATGAACAAGATGCTGACGCACAAGGCGGTCATCTTCGTCGTGTCGGACTTCTTTGGCGGCGACATCGAGCGGCCGCTCAAGCTGCTCGCGCAACGGCATGATGTCGTGGCCGTGACGCTGGAGGATCCCAGCGAGCGCGCGCTGCCCGATATCGGACTGGTGCGGCTGGTCGACCCGGAAACGGGCGCGACGCTCGATGTGGACACGAGCGATCCCGAGGTGCGCGCGCAATTCGACCGCGAGGTGTCGCGAGACGTCGAACGCCGGCGTCATCTCTTGCGCCGATTGGCGATCGACGAGATCCCGGTCACGACCACGCAGGGCATCATGGATCCACTGCTCCGATTCTTCAGAATGCGTGAGCGGAGGATTCGAAAGTGAGGCGATCGATCATTGCGAGCGTCGTGTTGTTCATGGCGTACGCCGGCGTCGTGAACGCGCAGCAGATTCCAGTGAAGGCGGGCATTACGGCCGCACCGGATTCCGTTCGAATCGGGGATCCATTTCGTGTAACGGTGGGCATCCGCGCGCCGCGCGGTGCGACGATCGAGTTTCCGACGGGCACGGACTCGACATCCACGGTGCAATCGCTCGATCCGGTCGTCGTTCGTACGAGCGCCGATACGAGTGCCATGGAGCAGTATGCCGATTACCGCGTCGCCGCCTGGGATGTTGGATCGCAACCGGTGCGGATGGCGGATGCGATCGTGCGCTATAACGGCGCGGAACGTCACGTGCCGCTCGGGGGGGCAACGGTGTTCGTGCGCAGTCTGCTCCCGAAGGACAGCGCGCAACGCGTCCCGAAGCCGCAGCGTCCGCTCTTCACCTTCAGCGTGTTCCCCTGGTGGATCGTCGCGCTGATTGCCGCGCTGATCGCGCTCGGTCTGTTGCTCTGGTGGTGGATCCGGCGCCGGCGCCGGCCCATCCTCTCGCTGGCGATTGACCCGTATGCTCGGGCCGAATTGGAGTTTCAGCGCATCGAGGCGCTCGCGCTCCTCGAGGCCGGCGAGCGCGGGCGGTACGTGACGCTCATGGTGGAGGTGCTGCGTGACTATCTCGCGACGCGCTACGCCGAGGCATCGCTGTCGCTGACGAGCACTGAGTTGCAGCGCGCGGTGCGCGATCTGTCGTTCGTCCCACAGGAACGTCTGGCGCGCGCGCTCACCGAAGCCGATCTGATCAAGTTCGCGCGGCGTCCCGTGAGTAGTGAACGCGCACGGGAACTCGGACGAGAAGCGCGCGCGGTCGTGGCTCAGGAGCACACGGCGTCGCAACCGCCGCAAGAGAAGGCGGCCGCATGATCTCGCTTGGTCCGATTCAATTCGCGTCGGCTTGGGCGCTCGCGCTGTTGCTGCTGCTGCCCATCTGGTGGATCGTACGGCGGCGTCGCCGGCCGGCCGCCATTGTGTTCTCTCGCGTCAGCGTGCTGGCGGCAGGTCCGCGCGCTGGTCGCGCAACGACGCTGCTGCTGTTCGGGCTTCGCAACCTGCTGTTGGCGTCGATGATCGTCGCACTGGCGCGGCCGCGATCCGGCGCGCATGCGGAGGACGTCACGAGCGAAGGCATCAACATCGTGCTCGCGATCGACCTTTCGAGCTCCATGCTTGCGCAGGACTTCCTGCCGGAGAATCGCCTCGAGGTTGCGAAGGACGTGGTCAAACGGTTCATCGCCGCTCGTACCAGCGATCGGATCGGCGTCGTCGCGTTCGCTTCCGAGGCACTCACGCAAGTGCCGCTCACCACCGACTATCCCGTCGTCGACGCCGCGGTGGACAACCTGGCAGCTGGACAACTCGAAGACGGTACGGCGATCGGCACCGCGATCGCGACGGCGGCGAACCGGTTGCGCGACGCGCCGGGCCGCTCGCGCGTGATGATTCTTCTCACCGATGGCGAGAACAACCGCGGGGCCATCGATCCGCGGACAGCCGCCAAGGCGGCCGCGGTGTTCGGCATCAAGATTTACACGATTGGAGTCGGGACGGAGGGCCTGGCGCCGGTGCCGGTGGGCCGAGGTCTCTTTGGGTTGCGGTACGAAAACCGCCTGGTACGCATCGACGAGCCGTTGTTGATCGACATCGCGAAAACGACCGGCGGCCGGTACTACCGTGCACGCGATGCGGCGGCACTGCAACGCATCTACGACGAGATCAACCAGCTCGAGCGCGAGCCGGTGCGTACCCGTTCGTACGTGCGCTATACGGAGCTCTTCCGCTGGCCATTATATCTGGCAGTGCTGGCGCTCGTGACGGAATTGTTGTTCGCGGCGCGCCGGGGACCGCTCCCATGATGAGCGACGTAGTATTTGATTATCCGTACCTGCTCATCCTGGTGCTGGCGCTGCCGGTGCTTGCGCTGGCGGTGCTGCGTCATGCGTACAGGCAGCGGAAGGCGCGGCTCGAGCGGTTGGGAAATATGGACGTTGTGTCGCGGCTCATTCCGCCCAACACGTTGATACCGCCTGGATGGCGGATGGCTCGCCTGGGCCTGGCGAGCGCTCTGGTAGGCGTGTCGGTCGCCAGTCCGCGTTGGGGTGACGAGCGGAGCGTGGTCCGGTCGCGCGGCATCGACATGGTGCTTGCGCTCGATGCCTCGTTATCGATGTTGGCGCAGGACGAACGCCCGAGCCGGCTCGAGCGAATGAAGCAGGAGGTGCGTCGGCTTCGCGCGCTGTCGCCCGGCGATCGGATGGGGGTACTCGCCTTCGCCGGGCGGAGCTACGTCCTCTCGCCGCTCACCATTGATGAAGGCGCCCTCGATCTGTTCCTCGACAATCTCGATCCGTCGGTCGTCGGACAGGCGGGAACGTCGCTGGCGCGCACCATCCGCCAGGGCGTTGACCTGCTCACGCTCACCAACAGTGGCGCCGACCGCGCATTGGTCGTCATGAGTGACGGTGAGGCATTCGAGCCATTGGAGGACGTCATCACCGAAGCCAAACGCGCTGGACAGCAAGGCATCAGTCTCGTCACGGTGGGATTTGGAACCACGGCCGGAGCGACCATTCCGGTCAAGGCGCCGGACGGAACGATCACCACCAAGAAGGACGAGAACGGAAACACAGTCGTGACGCAGTACCACGCGGAGTACCTCAAGGGGGCGGCCGACGCCGCCGGCGGCACGTTCATAGACGCCGGTGCAACCGACAAAGCGGCGCGCATCAAGTCGGCGCTCGCGACGCTGCGCACGCAAGCGCGCGCCAGCCTTGGCGGCGAGACCAAGACGCCGCGGTACCAGTGGTTCCTTTTCCCAGCGCTCGCGCTCCTGCTCCTCGACACGTTGCTCATCGAACGCCGCGGCCGCCGGCGGCCGCGGCCTGCGGCGGCACAGACCGCCGCAGCGAGTGTGCTCTTCTTGCTCTTCCTCAATGGATGCGTCGGGTTATCGCGTAGCGAGCAAGGCGTCGCCAACTACAATCGTGGGCAGTATGTGCAGGCCGCATCACACTTTCGCGATGCCATCACGGCGGGCGACAAGACGCCGGAAACGATCTACAACTTCGGCACGTCACTGGTTGCCGCCGATTCCATGCAGACGGCGGCTGAAGCGCTCGGCCATCTGAGCGACGCGAAAAACGACGAGATCCGCTTTCGCGCAGCGTTCAATCTGGGGCTCGCCCACTTGAAGCCAGGGCTCGCCGCCGCGCCGGGACAGGACGGTGGCGAGCTGGATTCGGCGCTCGCGCTGTACAAGAAAGCGATTCTCATGCGGCCGAATGACGTCGACGCAAAGTGGAATTACGAATTGGCGTTGCGCAAGAAACAAGGCGGTGGTGGTGGAGGGGGCGGGGGCGGGGGAGGCGGCGCGAGCAACAAGTCTCCGCAGGGCCAGGCTCCGCAACCGCAAGGCGGACTCGGTCAACAGCAGGCGGAACAGCTCCTCGGTAGCGCGGCGCGCGAAGAGCGTGACACGCAGTCAAAGAAGCAGAAGCAGAACAAGGTCGAGCCGCCGCCGGGAGGAAAGGACTGGTGATTGGCATTCTGGCGCTGGCTGCTCAGCTATCGATTGTCGCACATGCTCCCGATACGGCCTCCACCTGCGAGGCAATCGAGATCAGCGTGGCTATCAGCGCACCAGGCAATGTGGCGCCGCAGCTCATCGCCCCTTCAATGGCGCCGTTCGACGTGCTGCGCTCCTCGGGGATGCCACATGTCACGTTCGATAAGAGTTCCGTACTCGCCGAATACCGATACGTGTTGACGACGGATCGCATCGGCACGTTTGCGATTCCTTCGTTCGAAGCGCGCCTCGGCGGAACGGTCGTCCGTTCGAAGCCGGTCATGATTTCAGTCCGGCAGGCCGGACATCCCACCATTCCGATCGTCATCGCGCGCGCCAGGGTGGATACCAGCCTCGCAGTGAACTTTCGGGCGCTCTCGCTTCCGGAGACGGTCTACGTCGGTCAGCAGGCGAACTACGAGGTGGCCGTCTTCCTGAATGAAACGGTCCGCGACCGCCTGCGACGCAATCCGACGTTCTTTCCGCCCGACATGCAATCGATGTTGGCCTACGATCTCCCTGCGCGCGCCGATCCGCCAAGGCGCCAGGTTGCCTCGCACTGCTTCGATGCGCTCGTCTATCAGCGCGCGCTCTTTCCGCTCATGCCCGGCCGGTTTGCCATTCCACCGGCGCAGCTGGTGTATTCGCTGCCGCTGTCGGCCAGTTTTTTCAGTCGGGAGGAAACGCATGAGTTGCAGACCGACAGCTCGGTGATCGTCGCGATCGAGCCGCCACTGCAGAGTCGACCGGCTGATTTTGGCGGAGCGGTCGGCGATCTCCGTGTCGCGGCGAAGCTCGACACGACTCCGTCGCGCGTCGGCGATCCGCTGGTGCTTACCGTGCGCGTATCGGGCACGGGCAATGTGAAGCTCTTCCCGCGTCCAACCCTCGGAGTGCCTTGGGCCGCCCTTGTAAACGGCGAGGAACGCGTCCAGGTGGACACGAATGCGAGAAAGATCGCGGGCGTGAAGGAATTCGACTGGCTCCTGACGCCGCGAGTCGCGGGCGAGCTCGATGTACCGCCTATTCATTACACGTATTTCAATCCCGACTCGCGACGGTACGAGACGGCGTCGACCAGCAGTGCGCACGTGCATGTCCAGCCTGGTGCGCTCGCGACGGCCGACACGGCGCGGACAGAAGCGCTCCTGTCGCTCCGCACGCGCTACCGCGGCGTACCAAGCGTGCCACTGCACGAGCACCCGACATTTTGGGCGTTGATGGCGCTCATCCCATTGCCAGCGCTTTCGTTCGGGTCGCGGGAGCGGCGTAGGCGAGTGGCCGCATCGCGTCCCGTATCGCAAGCGTCGCGGCTCGCGGCGCTAGCACGGGACACAGGTCCACATGATGCGTCTGACGTGCGCCGCACGTACACCGGTGCACTGGCCGAACGCCTCGGATTGGAGCCGGAGAGCTTCACGCGACCGGGCGCGTTGATGCGAGCGCTGCGGCGGCGTGGCGTTTCGACAGATGTTGCGCTCGAGTCGGAGCGATTCCTGCGTGAGCTAGACGAGGCGGCGTTCTCGGCGACCGGCACATTGTCATCCGATGCCTCCGTCCGTGCAGCGCGCCTCTATCGCGCCGCCGACCAGGAAGCGTTAGCGCGCGCGCAGCTCGGCCTTCGCGCCCTCACGGTAATCGGTTTCCTTGCCATTGGTGTTGCGACTGCTCACGCTGTCGAGCTCAGTGCCGCTCAACGGCAATTCGACGACGGCGTTCGCGCGTACGAGCACCACGATTTCGTGGCGGCGCGCGAGCAGTTCCTCGCCTCCGTCGCCGCCGATCCTCGCGCGCCGGATGCCTGGGCAAACCTCGGGACAGCCTCGTGGGCCGTTTCCGACACCGCACGAACCGTCGCTGCCTGGCAGCGCGCCCTCCGCATTGAACCCCTGGCGAGCGACGTCCGTGAGCGCGCCGAGCTGGTGCACGCGCTGCCGTGGACGGCGTCCGGGTACGTGCTGCCGATACCAGCGTCGTGGCTCTTCGATCTCGCCGCAGTCGTGTGGTGCCTCACGTGGACAACCGCGGCGTATCGCGCGCTTCGGCGGCCAACAGTGGGGGGCCGCAGCGTCGCCACCCTCGCAGTCGTGGCCGCGCTGCTAGGCCTCGGCGGCTTCGCGTTGGCTGATCGACTCTCCGGCCGACAGCTCGCCGTGGTTCGCCACACGGGATCGCTGAGCAGCGATCCGGAGCTCGGCGGCGAGCGCGGCGCGACGGCGATCGTTGGCGAAGTGGTTCGGGTGACCGGGCGGCAGGGCGCCTGGAGCCGCGTGGTGCTCGACGACGGTCGCGATGGGTGGATGGAGAACGCGGCGTTGTTGTCGCTCGACACACGTGACGTGTCGCAGATCAGCGGCGAATAGCACACAGCGGCCAGTGGGCGGCGGCCAGCGATTGACGCGTCACGCGTCGTACCGGTAGCTTTTCGCGGTGTCCTCCCCCTCGCTTCAACGCATCGCTGTCCTGCCGAGCGCCGTCGCCGATCAGATCGCGGCGGGGGAGGTTGTCGAACGGCCCTCATCTGTGGTAAAGGAGCTGATCGAGAACGCGCTCGACGCCGGCGCCACGTCGATCGATCTGTCGATCGAGGACGGTGGCCGCCAGACTATCCGTGTGAGCGACGATGGCTGTGGCATGTCGCACGACGACGCGGTGATGTCGCTCGAACGGCATGCGACGTCAAAAATCCGCAGGGCGCAGGACCTCGTTGGCGTCCGGAGTTTTGGATTTCGTGGTGAAGCGCTCGCCGCAATCTCCTCCGTCTCGCACTTGGAGTTGGAGACCTCTCTGGAAGATGGTGCGGGCACCTTGGTGCGTGCCGCCGGCGGCTCTGTGCTCGACGTGACGTCCGCCAGTCGCCGTCGCGGCACGACGGTGCGCGTGTCACACTTGTTCTATAATGCGCCCGCACGACTGAAGTTCCTGCGTGGTGCGCGCGCGGAATGGCGCGCAGTCCTCGACGTGATCGGTACGATGGCGCTCACGCGGCGGGACGTCCGCGTGAGCGCAACGCACGACGGCAAACCAATGCTCTCGCTGCCGGCGGCAACGCAGCTCCGCGATCGTCTGGCGGCATTGTACGGTGGCCCGTTGGCCGCGCGCCTGCTCGACGTTGACGACGTGAGCGGCGCCACGCACGTCGTCGGACTGGTTGAACGCCCCGCGGACGTCGGCACCGGTACGCGGCGAGTCTTCTTATCGGTCAACGGGCGGGCGGTGCGCGACACGGGGATCGTGCGTGCCGCCGAAGCAGCCTACCGCTCGACGATTCCGGCAGGTGTGCGGCCGACGATGTTCCTGGATGTCGTCGTTGCCGCCGACATGGTCGATGTGAACGTGCATCCGGCCAAAGCCGAAGTCCGCTTCCGCGATCGTTGGCCCGTGGAGCGCATTGTGGAGAACGCGGTGCGGCGCGCGCTCGGCACGTTCGAGGCAGGCGCGACGTTCGGCCGTTTGTCATGGGCTGTCTCGCCCACGCCGGTGCTGGTGCCGCCGACGTCGGTGGACGTGGACGCACTGCATACGCGCGCCATGGAAGACGGACTGTTCGAGCCGAGGCCTGACGGCGATGCGGGCGCGGACGCGCGGTCTGTGACGGCACATCCCCCAGTCGTGACACCTGCAACCGCGGATGTGCCGCCGCTCGTGCAGCTGCAGCGCACGTATCTGATGTTCGAGCACGAGCACGGGGTCGTGTTGATCGACCAGCATTCGGCACACGAGCGCGTGCTGTACGAGCAGTTCATGAGGACGCTCGAGGGCGGGGACGCAGCCGGCGCAGCGGCTGCTCTTTCCCATGACGCTGCACCTGGGGCCCGCCGAGGCCGACGCGTTCGAGCGCGACCGGTAATCTTCGAACGTCTCGGATTCGAGATCGAGGGTTTCGGCGGGCATACGCTGCTCGTGAGCAGGGTGCCGATGCCGCATCCACGATTCGATGCCGAGCGGTGTCTGCGCGAGACCCTCGCCGCACTCACCGGGGACCGAGAGGCTGGCACGCACGCGCGCCACGAAAGACTCGCGGCAACAGTGGCGTGTAAAGCAGCGATCAAGGCAGGCGACGCGCTGTCGCCGAGTGAGATGCGGGCGCTGTATCTGGCCCTACGCGACACGACGCTGCCGGCGCACGACGTGCATGGCCGCGCGACAATCGTACAGCTTACGTGGGATGAGATTGAGCGACGATTCGGCCGGCGCTGAGGTTCGCGTCATCTGCGGGCCGACGGCTGCGGGGAAGAGTGCCGTCGCGTTGTGGCTGGCCGAGCGCGTCGGCGGCACGATCATCAGCGGCGATTCCCGTCAGGTCTATCGCGAATTCGACGTCGGCACAGCAAAACCAACCACGGCCGAACGTGCGCGCGTTCCGCATGACGGTCTCGACCTCGTCGATCCTTCGGACCGCTACTCTGCCGCCGCGTGGGCTGAGAGTGCCGACCGATGGATTGCGGGCGCTCTGGCGGGAGGGCGCGTTCCGCTCGTCGTTGGCGGGACGGGCCTCTACCTGCGCGCGGTGTTCGAGGCGATTGTATCACGAGCCGGCACTCGACGCAGGACAGCGTGCGCGACTCGCGAGCGTCCTATCTGCGCTCGAGACGGACGAACTGCGCCGCTGGGTGCGGCGCTCGATCCGGCGCGCGCGCACCTGGGGCGTACCCAGCTTCTGCGCGCCGTCGAGATCGCGCTGCTCGCCGGACGGCGCGTCAGCGAGCTGCATCGCGAGCACGCTCGCGCTTCCCGTTGGCGGCCGCGCTATCTTGTGGTGGATCCGGGTCCGGCGCTGGAGGGCCGCATTGCGCAGCGGATCGATGATATGCTGGACAACGGCTGGCCAGACGAGGTACGACGGCTCGATGCAGACGATCCCGGTCGACGCGCCGGCGTGGAACGCGACGGGATACATGACGGTGCGCCGGCTCGTGCGCGGCGAGCTGGTCGCGCGCCGCGGCGCGTGAGGCAATTCTCATCGACACGCGGCAGTACGCGAAGCGGCAGCGGACGTGGTTCCGGCATCAACTCCCGGCCGAGCCGGGTGACGCGGCTCGACCCGCACGACCCGTGAGTCGGACGTCGACGGTGGTGGATCGCGGAGGAGCGCGCCGCGTGAAGATCGGCATCACCTGTTACCCGACGTACGGCGGGTCGGGCGCGCTGGCGACCGAGCTGGGCATCGCGCTCGCCCACGCGCGGACACGAGGTTCACTTCATCACGTACCAGCATGCCGTTCCGCCTGCCGGCGTTTCCTGCCGCGCATCTACTTCCACGAGGTGGACGTCGGCCGCTATCCGCTCTTCGAGTATCCGCCGTACGACCTCGCGCTCGCGGTGCGCATGCACGAGGTGGTGCTCGCGCATGGGCTCGACCTGCTGCACGTGTCACTACGCCATCCCGCACGCGACGAGCGCGTGGATCGCGCAAGGAGATGCTGCGGCGACGCGGCCGGACATCACGCGTGTCACGACGCTGCACGGCACCGACATCACCATCGTCGGACAGGACCCGTCGTTCCGCGCCATCACGAAGTTCTCGATCGAAAAATCCGATGGGTTCACCGCTGTGTCGCAGTATCTGCAGCAGGAGACGCTCACGACCTTCGGGTGCACGGCCTGTCGCATCGAAGTCATCCCGAACTTCGTCGATCCCGCCGTCTACGACCGCGCGCACTACGACGCCGATGCTCGACGGTCAGGTGCCGCCGGGGACTCGGAGTGCTGATGCACGTCTCGAACTTCCGTCCCGTGAAGCGGGTGCGGGACGTCGTTCGCATTTTCGGCCGCGTCGCCGCGCGGATTCCGAGCGTGCTCGTCATGGTCGGCGACGGCCCCGACCGCGCTGGACGCCGAGGCAGAGGCGCGCGACGCTTGGGTTGCAGGAGAAGGTGTTCTTCCTCGGGCGGATCGACGCCGTCGCGCCGCTGCTCGCCGGCGCGGACCTGTTACCTGCTGCCGATCGAACAGCGAGTCGTTCGGCCTGAGCGCGCTCGAGGCGCTTGCCTGCGGCGTGCCGGTCATTGGGGCAAACGCGGGCGGCCTGCCCGAGGTGGTCCGCGATGGCGAGACCGGCGCGCTCTGCCCCGTCGGCGACGTCGATGGCATGTCCGACGCAGCGATCGGCATTCTGTCCGATCGGGATCGCTGGCAGGCAATGAGTACGCTGGCTGCGGCAGACGCCCGCGAGCGATTCTCCCTCGATGCCATGGTTGCCCAGTACGAGGCGTTCTACGAATACACCCTCGCGCAGCGTTCGACGATCGAACGCACGCCGGACCCCTGACCCAATCCATCGTGATCTTTCAGCAATCGGCCGCCCTCGCGCAACCTGTGCTCGACGCCGGCCACGCCCTCCTGCTTGGTGTCGTCGAGGGCGTCACGGAGTTTCTGCCCGTGTCGTCTACCGCCCACCTGATCCTGTCGGCCGACGCGCTGCACCTGACGGAGTCCGAGTTCGTCAAGAGCTTTGAGATCATCATTCAGCTGGGCGCCATCCTGTCGGTCGTCGTGCTGTACTGGAGCAAATTCTGGAACTGGGAAATTCTCAAGAAGCTGGTCGTCGCGTTCATTCCGACCGGCATCATCGGACTCGCGCTCTACAAGGTCATCAAGCACTTGCTGGGTAGCATCGACGTCGTGTTGTGGACGCTGCTCATCGGCGGGATCGCGCTGCTCATCTTCGAGCGATTCAAGAATCACTCGCAACGTGAAGCGGATTTCAGCGAGATCACGTACAAGAAGGCGCTGCTCGTTGGCTTGTTCCAGTCACTCGCGATCGTGCCCGGTGTGTCCCGGTCCGCGGCAACGATCGTCGGCGGATCGCTCATTGGCATCAGCAAGCGCACGATCGTCGAATTCTCATTCATGCTCGCCGTGCCGACGATGCTGGCCGCGAGTGCGCTCGAGTTGCTCAAAGGATATTCCGGGCTGTCAGGGCATTTCGGTACGCTGGCGATCGGATTCATCGTCAGTTTCATCACCGCCATCGTCGCGATCAAGTGGTTCCTGGCGTACTTGAAGACGCGGGACTTCACACTCTTCGGCTGGTACCGCATCGTGCTGGCGATCGCATTCTATCTTGTCGTCATCCGCTGATCACGCCGGCGCCGCCGGCCGCTACGACGGGCTGCGCGGCGACGACCTCGAACAACGCCTCGGCCTGCCCAAGGTCGTCGCCTTCGCTACTGTTGGGTCCACGCTGGACGTGGCGCACCTGTTGGCTGCAGAAGGCGCTCCCGCGGGCACGCTGGTGCTGGCGGACAGGCAGAGCGCCGGGCGTGGACGATTGGGCAAATCGTGGCGGTCGGAGTTGGGGGCTGGCGTCTGGCTCACGCTCGTGGAGCGTCCGAATGACCTGGCTGCACTGGACGTGTTGTCGCTGCGCGTCGGGCTGGCGCTCGCCCCCGCGCTGGACGCGTTCGCCGATGGCGCTGTGCGGCTCAAGTGGCCAAACGATGTGTATGCGGACGGGCGCAAGCTCGCTGGGGTGCTCGTGGAGGCGCGGTGGCGTGATGGATTGCCGGAATGGGTGGCGATTGGGGTTGGCGTCAATGTTCGCGCGCCGGAGGGGGAGCCGAATGCCATCGGGTTACGCTCGGGCGTCGCGCGTCTCGCCCTCCTCGACGCGGTCATACCGGCGATCCGCCGAGCGGCGCTGTGTTCAGGGGTGTTGTCAAACGTGGAGCTCGCCGAGTTTGCCGCGCGGGATTTTGCGGGCGGGCGCGCCTGCGTGGAGCCGGTCGTTGGCGTCGTGCAGGGAATCGACGCGAGCGGCGCGCTCTGCGTGCGCGCGGCTGCTGGCGACGTCGTTGTACGCGCAGGTTCTCTCGTCCTCAACAAGGAGGCGCCATGATCCTCGTCTTCGATGTGGGAAACACCGAGTTGACGATTGGCCTGTTCAGCGAGGCCGAGCTGCGCGGCCACTGGCGGGTCATGACGGACGTCGCGCGCACGCCGGACGAATTCGGGGTGCTGCTGCACTCCCTGTTGGCGGCGAGCGACTTCACGCCCGACGCGGTGACGAGCGTCGCGATCGGATCCGTGGTGCCTCGCGTGACGGGCCCGTTGAGCAGCGCGTGTGAGCAGTACTTCGCCATTGGGACGCCGCTGGTGGTGGACGCCCGTGCCGAGTTGCCGATCCGCCTCGCGGTCGACGAGCCGCTCACGGTGGGCGCCGACCGGCTGATCAACACACTGGCCGCGAGTCGCCTGTTCGCCCGCGACGCGATCGTCGTGGACATGGGAACGGCGATGACCTTCGATTGTATCACCGCCGACGGCGTGTTCCTCGGCGGCGTGATCGCGCCAGGCGTCCTGACATCCGCGGAGACGCTCACGCGGCGCACCTCGAAGCTGCCGGCGACGGAGATCACCGTACCCACGCGGGTGATTGGCACGCGCACGGAGGATTGCATTCGGGCAGGCGTCCTGTTTGGCGCCGCGGATGCGATCGACGGCATCGTGCGCCGGATCAAGGAGAGCTGGCCACGTGAGCAGGTGCCATTGGTGATCGCCACGGGGGGCTTCGCCGAGACGATGGCGACGTTGTGCCGGTCGTTCGACCGAGTGGAGCCGCATCTGACGCTGCAGGGCCTGCAGATCGCGCATTCGTTGCTTCGGCCAGAGCCTGGGCCTGCTTAAACGTTTGCGGAGGAATGACTTAGCCTCATTCGGTACACTCGCTCGGCTTGACTGGGGAGTCGGAACCGGGTAGACTGCGGGTCGTTAGCACTCTTGTGTGCTGAGTGCTAACAACACAAGCCAATCATTCTTTTTACCGCAGCCACAGAGAAGGAGGAGCAAACCGTATGGCCACCAAGACCAGTGTGAAGGTCAGCCCGCTGGCCGACCGCGTTGTCGTCCAGGCCGCTCGAGGAGTCCGAGCAGATGCGCGGTGGGCTGTACATCCCCGACACCGCCAAGGAAAAGCCGCAGCAGGGCGAGATCGTCGCCGTGGGACCGGGCCGATTCGAGAAGGCAAGCGTGTGCCGATGGACGTCAAGGTCGGCGACAAGGTGCTCTACGGCAAGTACAGCGGCACCGAAGTCACGATCGACGGCGAGCAGTTGCTCATCCTGCGCGAATCCGACGTGCTTGCCGTCATCAGCTGAACTATCCACAAACGCTAATTCTCACTTTCTGAATGAGGATTTCGCACCATGGCAGCGAAGGAACTCCACTTCAACACCGACGCGCGCGCCGCGCTCAAGCGCGGGGTCGATCAGCTCGCCGAGGCGGTGAAGGTCACCCTCGGACCGCAAGGGCCGGAACGTCGTCATCGACAAGAAGTTCGGCGCCCCGACGGTCACCAAGGACGGCGTCACCGTCGCCAAGGAGATCGAGCTCGCCGATCCGATCGAGAACATGGGCGCGCAGATGGTGAAGGAAGTCGCGACCAAGACCTCGGACATCGCCGGCGACGGCACGACGACCGCCACGGTGCTCGCGCAGGCGATCTTCCGCGAAGGCCTCAAGAACGTCACCGCCGGCGTCGAACCCGATGGCCATCAAGCGCGGCATCGAGAAGGCCGTGCACGGCGGTCATCGAAGAGCTCAAGAAGCATCTCGGTCCCGACCGCGCGGCAAGAAGGAGATCGCGCAGGTCGGCACGATCTCGGCGAACAACGACAGCGAGATCGGCAACCTCATCGCCGAGGCGATGGAGAAGGTCGGCAAGGACGGCGTGATCACGGTCGAAGAGGCCAAGCGGCCTCGAGACCACGCTCGAGACGGTCGAGGGCATGCAGTTCGACCGCGGCTACCTCTCGCCGTATTTCGTCACGGATCCAGAGAAGATGGAAGCCGTCCTCGAGGACGCGCTACATCCTGATCCACGACAAGAAGATCTCGTCGATGAAGGACCTGCTCCCGGTCCTCGAGAAGGTCGCGCAGGCCGGCAAGCCGCTGCTCATCATCGCCGAGGACGTCGAGGGTGAGGCGCTCGCGACGCTGGTCGTCAACAAGCTGCGCGGCACGCTCAAGGTCGCGGCCGTCAAGGCGCCGGGCTTCGGCGATCGCCGCAAGGCGATGCTGCGAGGACATCGCGTGCTGACCAAGGGCAGGTCATCACGCGAGGAAGTCGGCTTCAAGCTCGAGAACGCGGTCATCACCGACCTCGGCCGCGCCAAGCGCATCGTCGATCGACAAGGACAACACGACGCTCATCGATGGCGCCGGCGACGAGGACAAGATCAGGGCCGCATCAAGGAAATCCGAGTCGCCGATCGACAAAGTCACGTCCGACTACGACAAGGAAAAGCTCCAGGAGCGTCTGGCGAAGCTCGCGGGCGGTGTCGCCGTGATCAACGTCGGCGCGCCAACGGAAGCCGAGATGAAGGAGAAGAAGGCCCGCGTCGAAGACGCGCTGCACGCGACGCGCGCCGCCGTCGAAGAGGGCATCGTCCCGGGCGGCGGCGTCGCGCTCATTCGCGCGCAGCGCGCGCTCAAGGGCCTCAAGCTGCCCGAGGCCGACGAGCAGATCGGCGTCGACATCATCCGTCGCGCGATCGAAGAGCCGATCCGCATGATCGTGCAGAATGCGGGCGGTGAAGGATCGATCGTCGTCGAGAAGGTCCGCGCGTCGAAGGACGACGAACGTTCGGCTACAACGCGCTGACCGACACGTACGAGAACCTCGTGTCAGGCCGGCGTCATCGACCCGACCAAGGTTACGCGCACGGCGCTGCAGAACGCCGCGTCGATCGCTGGGCTCCTCCTGACGACCGAAGCGCTGATCGTCGAGAAGAAGGAAGATCGTCCGGCCGCTCCGGCGGCGCCGGGCGGCATGGGCGGGATGTACTAACCCACGCGTTCGTCGCTCGACACTGTACGAAAGGAAACGGGGGCTGCTTCGGCAGCCCCCGTTTTCCGTGAGAGTGGTCGCGTACACCACTGCATTGACGCGAAAGGACGCGTATGAGCGGACAGAATGTCCGCTCACGCGAGCTGACAGGGCGCGCGGGTCGGTGAAAGGCGCGAGCAGGTCGCTGAATCACGCGAGCAGGTCAGTGAAACGCGCGAGCAGGCCGGTGAATCACGCGAGCAGGTCAGTGAAACACGCTGAGGGTCGGCCGAACAGCGCTTGCGTCGCGATTTTCAGTGCTTGTGTCGCGAGTTTCACTGCTTGTGTCGCGAATTTCAGCGCTGTCATCGCGAATTTCAGCGCTTGCATCGCGAATTTCGGTGCTTGCATCGCGTTTTTCGCCGCTTGTATCGCGTCTTTCAGCGCTGCCATCGCGATTTTCAGCGCTTGTACCGCGATTTTCGGCGCTTCCAGCGCGTCGTACAGCGCTGACGGGGCGAGATTGCCGATGTGAACACGAATGCCGCGAATGCGTGGGACGGTTGTTGCGCCCCTTCGTGGCATTTCTAGCGTTCGCGCTCCGGTTTCATTGATCGCTGGTCGGCGAATCAGAGTTGGAGTTGCACTGGTCCCTGCCAGCAACCGAAAAGTTGTGTTTTCGAAACTGGGGTGTTTGTAAGGTAGAGGCCCAAGCAGGACGAAGAGCTGCGGGCATCCCGCCGACGATCGCGATGAAATAGGCGGACGTCGTCCCCGCGCCTGAACGCCGCGGCCAAGTTTTCGCGCATCAGCGGCCGAACACTGGATGGCGGCACGCGAGTGCGTATTCCGGCCCATCCTTCGCCGAGACTGGTCGCCAACGGAGCGCTGTCGCGAGCGCACAGCCTCCGTCGTGGGGCCTCGGTGTGGTGCGCGAAGGGCGGCATCTGCCAACGCCGTCGGCAATTGCCACAATTGACGACCCTAATGCGCGAGTCGAGGCGATCGGAGGCCCTTGGCAATCAGCAAAAGGCTCAGACTCAGTTCGAAGAGCACCATCGGGACATCGAACCACCACAGGTTCACCACGTTTGAAAAGCGTGGGAAGATGAAAAGCGCGAAGCAGCAGGCCGCACCCCAGACGCTCGCCGCGAGGCCAAACGTGGCCATGGCCCTCGGGATGTACCGCGATTTGAGCCACAAATAGGCGCCGAGGGTCGAGGCCAACGATCAGAAGAGAAGGCCGACGTAGTACTGATCAAAGCCGGAGAGGTCGAGCCGAGCGAGCGCCGCCAATTGATCCGGCGGGAGGGCGTGCGCATAGTCGGGCTGGCCCAGCAGCCGCAATGCAGTCAAGAGATTCAGCGAGACCAGGAGCCAAGTGAATGCATGGACGAGGCGGCCGACGCCAGCCAGGAGGGCCAGCAGCCGGTCAACGGGCCCGAGCACTATGTACAGGGCTGCACTGACGACGACAACGCCGACGGAGTAGAGGAGCTGGCCCACGAGACCAATGCGAAAGACGGTTGCGTTCGCGATGACCGCCCGCGCAATCTGGCCTGGATCGCCGACGAGCAGCCGTCCGAAGATCCCGAAATTCACGCCGACGACGAGTACGAAGGAAAGCACGTAGGCTATGCCGGCCGTTCGTGCAGCCCTGTGTTGTGAGTTGTCGATAGGACCGGTCATACGACATCCTCCGTGCATTCGTGACAACAAATCGCTCGTCGGCTTCAGCGCACGTCAGCTTGCATGGTCGAGATGCTTAACTCGACGTCCCAGATATAACATGAGTAGTCGCTTCCGCCGAGCTGATAACCGGATAGACATCAAAGTCGACGAGATCTGTCCACGCCGCGAGCCATTGATCCAGGAGGCCGCGATCCTCACACTCCATGATCTGGTAGCAGTGCGCGAGGTCGACTGTCACCCAGCTGTTGACATAGTGCAGGCCGTCGGGTGCGAGCCGGCCTTGAGCACGGAAACGCTCGTAGACGGGCCGCGGATCGCCTCCCCGAAAGTGCTCGATGATCATGAAGAGCATTGATGGATGCAACGGAGGAAGTCGGGCGAGGAACCGTGGTTGCAGCGGATGGCAAGGTCGCTCGACAAGTTCAGCGTTCGTCAGCTCGCTGCCACGATGAGCTGTCATTGCTCGCGACCGAAAGACTAGCGGCGCATGACCTCGATGCTGCCGCCGAAGACCGCGGCCAAGAGCAGCAGCCCGACACTCAGGGCCGCGAACGCGGCGATGGCGCTCGTCAGCCTCGCGAGGAACCGTGTGACCCTGCGGCGCGAGCGGTGCGCCACGGCCGATTGGATGATCGCGGCGTAGACCGCGAATGCGATCATCCAGATGCCAAGGGCTCCAAGGTTCAGTGGCCCTGAAGCGAAGATGGAACCCGCGAGAATGGTCATGCCGGCCACGAGCAAACTGGCAACCGCACGGCTGGGCAGGCGAAGCGCGGTCGAGCGCCAGAGCACATCGAGCGTGACATCCGCTCCCCGATCTGAGGACAGGTGCTGAGCAACCATCACAGGCTCCTAGCGGGAAAGACTGTCCCGTTCGCGATTGTTATGCGGCACCACGCCGAACCTCGGCCGTTCGTACAGCGGGGAGATCAGCATCGCGCACGCCGCGGACATCATTGGGGGTCAGTTGTACGAGCGCTTGCGTTTCCCCGGACAGTCGAACGAATTCGACGTCGATGGATTGTTCGCCGTACACGTGGACCACCGCACCCAAGTCTCCGCGCCGAAGCCCATGCTCCGGGATATCGCGTTCGAGGACAACAGTATCGAGTTCGTGAATGGTCATGCGGCGCTCGCAGGATACGCAGTGATCAGGCGCGGCGACGCGCCCTCAGAAGGTATGAGCCAAACAGTCATGACTGGCAAGGGGGCACCGCTCGGTCCGCGCCGCTGCCCCGTGCCGGCCCAGTGCTCGCCGAACCGGTTTGTCTGAACCGGGTTGGCATCGATCGTCGACGCGAGCGCGAGGAGATCGTCCCTCAGGCATTGCCAGTTGTCGCGACCGTAGCCGACGGAGCCGAAGACACGGGCTTTGAACCGGCCGATCGGATGGTCGGGCGAGAGCAGGTAGTCGCGCACCTTCACGTCATCGACGATCGCGCGGTTGCCGTTTGGAATCTTCATTCAGGGGATGTTTGTCTGCCGCATGACGCCCCAGCTAAGCTGCAAAGAGATCAAATAAGAGTTGCGCGCGAAGCGCGCAACAATTCAATAGTCTCTTTGCCAGCTTCAGCGTTCGTTATACGGCAGGGCGCGCCAACCAGCCGGTGCGGCCGAACGGCGCCAATGATCGGACAGACATCGAAAAAGATGAGCAGCCAGTACGTACTCGCGGGTGCATCACCGAACTTCTTCCAAGCATATTGAAAGACACCGTGTTGCACGACGCACGCCTGCCCGCCCACGAACATAGCCGCGAACTCGTCGTGCCGCCGGTTGATCTCATCTGGATTGAAGACGATGCGAATGGGCGCGTCGGTAGGGGCGCGGACGCCGAGGTGATATTCAATGTAGTCCGCGCACATATCGCGAAACGACTCGTTCAAGGCGCGGCATATCGGGCGCGAACGCGTCTTGCGTACCGACGTTCAGCCCAGACGGCGTCCTCAGATCGACGGTTCGGAACTCACCGAGAATCGACCGTGCGTAAGCCTCCTTTTCGGGCTTCCCGGCGGCGCGCAGCATCTTCGCGACGAGCGGTCGCGCTGCGGCCCGATCCGACACTGGAAGGTATTTGAGGATGACGTCGCGAAAATACTCGTCGTCTTTGGACGAACCCCCGTTGCAAGAGTCGCACGACTTCACGGAGGGCAGATCACCTGCGAGCGGGCCGACGAAGAGGTTCTTCGCCGGCACGTGATCGTCAGTCGCCGGTGCGACGTGACCGCAGTAGGCGCATTCGTAGTCCGGCATGATGAATCAAGGGTGTCGCGGTATAACGCAGTAGAGATTCGTGCCGCGCGAAGCCGCGGCAAAATCTCCAGTTGAACTCGATCCGCGCGTGACGGGCGGAGGGATCAAGGCCTCTGGAATTTCAAGCGAGATGGACGCGGCCGCGAGGATCTTTCGAGCTAGGATGCACGCGCGACTCGGCGAAGGCGCCGGGTGACGGCGGCTGAGCGCGGGTCAGTGCCAGTGCACCCGGTGTAAGACGTGGTACGTCGGGGGAGGGTGCAGCACGGCTGGACGGCGGCGCGATCGACACCGTTGCCGATCCATGATCCGAGCGTGCTGACCGAACCAGGCGCGTCATGGCGGGGCGCGCGGTCGGTCGACCCGCTCGATGAGGTGGAGGTGGCCGTGTTGACAGACGCGACACTGGAGTCGCGTCGGGCGCGGGACGGTACTGGTGGGCGGAGTTCTGGTGAGCGGAGTATTGGTGAGGCGCGCGTCCGCCGGGACTGGCTCTGGGCGAGGGGCCAGCGCGGTGTGGAGCTCGATTAGAAGAACGGTTCCTCTCATGCAACTACAATTGCGGCGTAACGCCCGAGTTAACTCGCAAGCGAGTCCAATAAAGCGCTGGCGAAGCCAGCGCCATCCGAAGATTGCTTGTCGAGTTCAACGATCGTTAGGCAACTTGCTGAAGCAATCGAGAACTTCGGCGGTTAGTGGACCCTCTGGTTTGCCTTGCGGGTGTTTGGCAATCACAGTGGCGATTCGCCATCCGTCCGCCAGATGAAGCGTGCCGTACCCTTGAACCAAGCCGCTGCGCCTCACGAGATCGGATTCATACCGATGCAGGAAGGGTTCGACCCATTCCATTCCGGCCAGGAAGAGCATGCGCCGTGGTCGAAGGATCGCTAAATCCCGAGCTAACCGCTCGCCACACAAATCGAGTTGGATTCGTTGTCTCAGTTGTGCCGATGGATTACCGGTCACGCCCGGAGCGACCCGGTAGAGATTTCCCCAGGCCAGCGAGGCTGACCATTCCAGGCTCTGCGGGGCAACAATACCCAGGCCGTACGTAGCCTCGCGAATGACTCTCCAAAACGCCGACCGCGCGGTATTGTAACCAGTGCGCGCGTTCCACCAATCCGTGATCCAACGCATCTGGCACCCGGTCGCTTCGTATTGAGTCCGAATCGCGTCAAGGATGCGGATCCTGCCGGCGCTTGTTGCAACGTCGGCGCGCGTCCAGACGGGCTCATAGCCGTTGACCGCACGCCCGCAGACGAACAGCTCATCCTGCCTGCGTATTCCGGCCGATTCTGACCACCGAATCCGGGCCAAGCTGACCAGCGATTCCGGTGCAAGCTGACCACCGATTCCGACGAATCTGACCAGCGATTCCGGTGATGCTGCCCACCCGTTCCGGCGATATTGACCAGCCGTGACGGGGAAGCCGCCCACCACGGCACCGCTGAGCACTGCTGCGCATCGCGGCTTTGGAGAAGTAAGGCGACGGACGATCGAACGCCGACGGCTTCCCCTGGACCTCCCAGGAGAAGACCATGGCCGCAGACCGCCTCTCCATGCGCAAACTTCGTGAAGTGCTCCGCCTCGCTGCCACGGGCCTCAGTCGTCGGGCCATTGGCCGCAGCCTGAACATCAGCCACAATACCGTTGGGCTCTATCTGGATCGCGCGACGCTGGCCGGCGTGCAGTGGCCGGACTGCGCGCGCCTCGATGACGCAGCGTTGAGCGCCCAGCTCGTTCCTCCCGAGCCGCTGACGATCCCCAAACTCGTCCCAGACTGGCCGACGCTGCACCAGGAGCTGCGCCGCAAAGGGGTCACCCTGCGGCTCCTCTGGTTAGAGTACAAGGCCACCCAGCCGACGGGCTATCAGTATTCGCAGTTTACGACGCTCTATCGCGCGTGGGCGGACACGCTGGATCCGGTGCTGCGCCAGGCCCACGTCGCCGGGGAGAAGGTGTTCGTCGATTATGCCGGGCAGACGCTCCCCGTCGTGGACCCGAGCACGGGCGAGTGCCGCGAGGCGCAGCTCTTCGTCGGCACGCTGGGCGCGAGCAATTACACGTTCGCCGAGCTGACGTGGACGCAGTCGCTGCCGGACTGGATCGGCTCACACGTGCGGATGTACGCGGGCTTCGGCGGGGTGCCACGCCTGACAATCCCGGATAATCTGCGCAGCGGCGTCCGCCAGCCGTGTTTCTATGATCCCGACGTTAACCCCACGTACGCCGATCTCGCGGCACACTACGGGACCACGGTGCTGCCCACCCGGGTGCGGTCGCCTCGGGACAAGGCGAAAGTTGAAACAGCGGTGCAAATCTGTGAGCGCTGGGTCCTGGCCCCCCTCCGGCACCACACGCTGATCGGTCTCGCGGCGGCCAACCGCGAAATCGCACGACTGCTCGCCGCGCTCAACGACCGGCCGTTTCAGAAGCTCGCGGGTACCCGCCGCACGCTGTTGGAGACGCTCGACCGCCCGGCGCTCCTGCCGCTCCCGAGTCACTCCTATACATACTCGGAGTGGAAGAAAGCGCGCGTGAACATCGACTATCACATCGAGGTCGAGCGGCACTACTACAGCGTGCCGCATCGGCTGCTCCGCAAAGCCGTCGAGGTGCGGCTCACCGCCACGGCGGTCGAAATCTTGTACGGCGGGCAACGCGTCGCCCTGCATCCGCGCAGTCGCCACATCGGCGGCTTCACCACCGAGCCCACGCATCGGCCCAAGGCGCACCAGAAGCATCTCGAGTGGACGCCGGATCGATTAGTCCGCTGGGGGGAGGCCATCGGCCAGTCCACGGGCGCCGTGGTCCAGCGAATTCTCGAGAGCAAGCCCCACCCGGAGCAGGGCTATCGCGCCTGCCTCGGCCTCATGAGCCTCGCCAAGCGGTACACCGACCCCCGAGTCGAGGCGGCGTGCTTCCGCGCCCTCCGCAGCGGCGCGGTGTCCTATCGCTCGGTGAAATCCATTCTCGAACATGGTCTCGATGCCGTGCCGCTCGAAGAGCCCGCCACGCTGACGCTGCCGCCGACCCATGCCCACGTGCGTGGCGCGAACTACTTCACGCCACCCTCACCTCCCTCGTCCCCCGCATCCCTCACGTCCCTCGCACACCCCCCGATCCAGGAGAAACTCTCATTATGACTTCGTATACGACTGTCGAGCGCCTTCACGCCCTCCGGCTGCCCGGCATGGCGGCCGCCTTCGGCGAGCAACTCCAGACCAGTGCGGCGGTCGATCTCCCCTTTGAAGAACGCCTCGCACTCTTGCTCGAGCGGGAGGTGACCTACCGCGAAGACCGCCGACTGCAGCGCCTCTTACAAGACGCGCGGCTCGCCCTCGCCGCGGCGGCCGCCGAGGACATCGACTGGCGGGCGCCGCGCGGGCTCGATCGCAGCGTCCTCGTGCGTCTGATTTCCGCGGAGTGGGTGCGGCAGCACCAGGTCGTGCTCCTGGTCGGTGCCACCGGGGTGGGCAAGAGTTATCTCGCGTGTGCGTTGGGCCACGCCGCCTGCCGCCACGGGCTGACCACGCGCTACTTCCGCCTCGGCCGGCTCCTCCATGCACTCGCGCTCGCGCGCGCGACGGCTCGTACCCCAAGCTGCTCCTCAAGCTCGCCAAGACGGATCTAGTCATTTTGGACGATTGGGGACTTGTGTCGCTGAACGATCCCGAACGACGCGATCTGCTCGAAGTGCTGGACGATCGGTATCGTAAGCGGGCGACGCTCGTCACGAGTCAGCTGCCGATCGAACACTGGCACGAATACATTGGCAATCCCACGCTCGCCGACGCCATCCTCGACCGACTCGTGCATGGCGCGCACACTCTCACCCTCAAGGGCGGCTCCATGCGCAAACGCCTGGCTGCGGCCGAGCACTCCCCGTCCACTCCGACCCCGACCTCCTAACCACGGCTCACTGACCCACTGCCCGTCGCTTCGCTCCGACACAACCGCCACTGCTAACGTGCTGGTCAGATTCGTCGGACTCGGTGGTCAGCTTCGATCGGACTCGGTGGTCAACTTCGTCGGAATCCGCACCTGCCAGCACGAGCCGACCTGCGTTGGGAACATGCTGAAGGAATCCTCAGCGATGGCATCCGCCTGCTCGCTGATGAGCGAGAGCATTTCCTCGTATAAATCAAGCTGTAAGGGCATCGTGGATTGGAAGTTGCCTAACGCCCCAGCTCACTTGCAGGGGCATCCAACAAGATGCGCGCGCAGCGCGCGTTCCGCAGCGCCCCTGACAAGTGCAGAGTTCGTTAGACCGCACCCCCCGGTGTCAGGATAGTTGTCGCACGACCGCAGTAGCTTCAGCGGTCAAACGTAGATCCATCCTCGGGGGTCAAAGGTGGATAGTTGCTGATGCCGCAGTACAGTCCGGCGTTCAAGGACGCGAATGCTACGTCGCTTGATCGGGCCGTCGGCGATGAGTGCCAACGCGCTCGCGCACGAAGTCGGTGTGCCGTCAAGCCACGCCTCTCGCGATGGGTGCTGCGCGGAACCGCGTAACGTCGAGCGGCATGACACTCCTCGACGAAGAAGAAGTGGACGGGCGCGGAGAAGCTCCGCGTCGTGACGCGAAGCGCGCGGGCTGAGCGAGCAGCGAGCTGGGCGCGCTGCTCCGGCGCGAAGGGCTGCACGAGGCGCGATCTGACCGCCTGGCGACGCGCGGCGGAAGCGGCGCTGAGTGAGCCGGCCCTCGGCACGCCGCGCTCGGCCGATGCGAAACGCATTCAGGAGCTCGAACGCGAGCTGCGGCGGAAGGATGCCGCGCTGGCCGAGACGGCGGCGCTCCTGGTGCTCAAAAAAAAAGTCCAAGCGATCTGGGGGGACGCGGACGCTACCACGGACCCGCAGACGCGAGACGATGATTCGTGGCGCTGATCGAGGACGGCGGTCGGGGCCGGCGCGCGCCGCGGCCCGGCGTGTCAGATGGTCGGCCTCAGCGTGCGCACGCGTCGAGCGGTGGCGCGCCGGGCCCGAGACGACCGACCGATGCGCGCGCCACGGCCCGCATCATCGGCGCCGCCGAACACACTCACGCCCGGGGAGCAGCGGACGCATTCTCGCGGTCGATGAACGTCGCCCGCCTATCGGGACCTCACGCCGCATCAGATCGTGCCGCGGCTCGCGGATGCTGGGCGCTATCTCGCCTCCGAATCGACCATGTATCGGATTCTGCGCGCGGAGGCAGTTGCTCGCAGCATCGCGGGCGCGCGAAGGCGCCCGTGCGCCGGCCGCTGCGCGCGCATCGTCGCCACGGGGCCGAATCAGCTCTGGAGTTGGGACATAACCTATCTCAAGACGCCGGTGCGCGGGGTCTTCCTGTACTTGTATCTGATGATCGACGTCTGGAGCCGCGAAGATCTTCGGCTGCGGCGGTGCACGAGTGTCGGCTTCCAGGCCGCGGCGCTCTTCCCGCGACGTGTCGCGCGCAGCGCGTGGATCCGCGCGGGCATCGTGCTGCACGCCGACAACGGCGGGCCGATGAAGGGCGCCACGATGGTCGCGACGCTCGAGCGGCTGGGCGTGCTCGCCTCCTTCAGTCGCCCCCGCGTGAGCAATGACAATGCGTTTTCCGAATCGCTCTTCCGCACGATGAAGTATCGGCCCGATATCCGTCGCAGCCCTTCGTGGATCTCGCGGCGGCGCGCGCCTGGGTGCGCTGCCTTTGTCCGCTGGTACAACACGCAGGCATCTCCACAGCGCGATTCGCTTCGTGACGCCCGACGATCGGCACGCGGGGCGCGACGTCGCGCTCCTCGCCGCGCGTCACGCCGTCTACGCCGCGCGCGCGTCGTCGGACGCCCGACGCGCTGGAGCGGGGCCACGCGCAACTGGGAGCCGATCGCCGCCGTCTCGGCTCAATCCGGATCACGACCCGCGGAACCGTCGCCGCAGCGCAGTCGCGTGACGCGTCATGCGACATCTATCTTGACACTCGCCGCGACGGGCGCGATGAGTATAGCTATCAGAGCGTCGCTCACTGACCAATAGCACACAATCGATTACCCTCGCTCATGAGAGCTTGGCTGATGTCGGCATTACGAAACATCATTAACGATCGTTCACTAACGCGCAATGTACGATTGGAGCACTGTCCGATGATCCATTCCGATCCTGCGCTTGGAACGAACCCAATGATCTGAATTCCGACGGGTGAAGAGCCCGCATACACGACAACGGGCACGCCACCGCCTCCAATGTTGATGACGCGCAAGCTGCGCCGGGCAGAGTCCGCGCGCTGATCGACCCAAACCGATGGTCCGTTTCCTGACTCGCCGATGCCACTCAGTGGCTCCCAAACGAGTGTTCTAACGCTAATCTCATCATACCAGCCAGGCATTGGTCGGCTTTGTAAAACACGGCCACTCGCGACGAGGTACTTGACCGCGTAGTCCGTGACCGCGTAGGCACCGCCGGCGCGATCTGTCTGGGTCGAGACCATTGAGTCAATCTGAATGATCGCGCTTACGTCTAGTCCCTCGCGAGCGAAGTAGCCGACAACGGGGTCGGGGATCAGAGGACGGCTGGCGGAGCGCCCGGCAATGGAGTCGGTATTTGTGCCCGGGAGCACGCATAGATCGGAGCCTCGCATGCGATATCCATGAGAGTCGCCTTCGGGCGCCGCAACAGTAGCCCAGGTTCCAGTCGTGCTCATGACGCGAACTGACGTTCCCCGGCGGAGCCATCCTGCGGGAAAGTCAGCCGACTCGGCCGAATACACGGCCGCAGTATCAGGTGCGACTTCGGCTCGCGTCATCGTTCCGACGGTAACGCAAGCTTGGCGGCGCGCTGGCATAGCGCCGCGCGATTGAGCGAGCGGCGAGCGCGCAGCCGTCGCGAGCGCTGCCAGCACCAGCAATAGGCGACTAGTCCGGCAGCGACGACCTCGAACAAATCTCAAGAAGTTTCTCATGGTTGCACGTGATTGGAGGTCGCGGTCTAACGCAATAGCTCACCTGCAGGGCCAGCTTAGGTGCGATACCAAAAGACTACTACGCGATGCCGACGGGCGCCACGACCAGCGATCGGCGGCACCTGACAGGTGCAGCGCACGTTATACGGCAGGTCGAGATGCCGCCCCGTGCGCTCGGACGGCGCAGCCCTATAAGTACGGGGGGCTCGTAAGTCCGGACTGCGTTACGGGTATGGCCACAGCGAACTTGTTCACGACGGAGCGAACAACATCAGCGAACCAGGGGGGTGCCAGGGGCGACACCCGCACGGATTCAATGAGAGCTTCCGGTCCTATTGGGACGGTGAGGCCAAGAGGATTGTCCGCCTGATTCGCCGGATCGTGGAATATCCCGCGGTCGCCAAGCCAGATCACAGCTCGAACTTCTTCTTCGTGTGTAAACGCGCGTCGCTTGTGAAGCACTGGGTAGAACGCGTTCCCGGTAGGCATTGGGTCGCGCTCGTGGTCGGTGTACTGCACGACGCCAAGGTAGACCGGCGGTCTTGTCAGTCCACCCGCGTGGTACGTAGCCGGAGGAGGTTCTATATCGCTTGGGAGCGCAGCTGTCAGCCGGGCGTAAGTAGCCTGGATTGCGACTCCTAAGCCCGACGATGCGTACAGCCGCCACATTGCTTCCGATTCACCGTCGTTCAGGTGCCAACAGTTGACGTACGTTGACTTCCGTTGCCGCCGAGCGTTCGCGAGCAGTATTTCCAGATATCGACCGCGCCAGTCGGGAGGGACGGTGTTCTCTCTCTCCCTTTTCGGCGGTGGCTTTCAGTTGTTCGAATTCCGCTCTCGAAAGAGATCCCTCGAAGGGATCGGCGAGTTGATCTATGCGGGCGAAGTAGAGGGAGCGCGTGTCCAGAACGCCGACCAGCTTCGCAAGATCCATGTAACGCCAGACTCGCGCGGATGGATCGCGCGGTTGACAGAATGCGGGATGATCAATCGTCGCTGGCACGTATTAAGGACGCGGCGGTCGTCTGGTTGCTCTGCAGCGGAATGCTGTTGCCGTATAACGCTTGAGCTCACCTGCAGGGCCCGATTAGGCGCGATATCAAAAGACTACTGCGCGACGCTGGCGGGCGCCACGATCCACGACCGTCGGCACCTGTCAGGTGGAGCGCCCGTTATACAGCCGCCAATCGATCGCCAGCCTCGCGCGCCCCCATCGGCTCGGCTGTGGCTTCGTCCAAGAGTTGCACCGCATTGAGCGGGCGCGCGCCGTAGGGGATGCGGCTCGCCAGAGGCAGGGGCGCGAATGCACCGACCGCGAGTTGCCAGAGTGCCGCGTTGAGCACCACCGCGGGGCTCGTGCCGGCCGCTGCTTCGACAAGCCACGCCTGACGGGCGCCGAGCGGGGACGGCATCGTTCGCCGATCGCGCACGACCGTGCGCGACAGCGCGGCGAGTAGGGCCGCGCGCTCGTCCGCGTGCGCGAGCGAGATGCGATAGTATCTGGGGCCGTGCGCGACCCCGAGCCAGCGGTCGAGGTCAGGAGCAATCGCGGGATCGACTCCGATCCCCGCGGCGGCAAGCATCCATCGATCTTCGAACGTTTTAATCGCCTCGGCGAGATCGTGCGTGAGGAGATCCTCGCGCCGAAGTTGCGCCAGCACCCGAAGTCGATCCGACGTGGCGGCGGCAACCGCCCCAGGATCAGTCGCCAGAAAGGCGAGTAGGGCGGCCCCGAGCGATTCGCGGTCGGATGGAGCCGCGAGGGGTCGCAGGGCTTCGCGAAGCGCCGTCAACTCCGGTGGGGCAAGGGCGACGTCGGCCAGGAGAGCAATCGGCCCCGCATCGGTCGTGAGGAGCGCGTCGGCCCAGCTGCGCACGTCAGGCTCGCGGACCACGCCGAGCAGCAGAGCAGCACGCAAAAAGTCCGCTTCGAACCGAACGTCGGGAATCATGTGGCGTGGAGATGCGTGTTGCTGTATAACGCTAAGTAGGTGGTCACTATACGCTGCAGAAGCGCACAAAACATCGGCGACGCTTGCAGTGTAGCGCCGACGGGATATGCGATCGCAAGCTTCTAAGTTGCGCAGCCACAACCGCTTGCCCCGGGATATGCCACGGCACCTTCGTCGCTACGCTGCATGCGGTCGCGGCGTAACACGCAGAAATGGACAGAAAACTCATGAGCAGGCTCAGGATGGGCACCGTCCCGTACAGCGCATTCGCCGGACTGCGCACGCCAAAGTCGCCGCGAGTGAACTCTTGCTTCTGAGCGTCGTCCTCATTGCTGCTTGCTCGAATAGCACCGGGCCGCGAGCAATCCGCTTGGAAATGGCGCCGAGCGACACCGGGGTGGCGAGGGATCGGAAGTACGTCCTTCCTATCAGCGTCTTCGACGCAGCCGGAAATGAAATCCCGCGGTCGAGCTACGAGTCTTCGTACAATCATGACACCGTCTCGGCAATCTTCCCTGGGACAGCTGAAATACAGTAACTGTCAGGTTTGCGATTGCGGTCGAACTGCAAAGGCAAGGCGAACATGATAGTCGGCGGAATCGTGCATCAGACTATCCCACGCGTGCGTCGCTCGGGGGCTGAGTCGGCAACCCCCGTTCCTGTACAACATGGCGAGCGTGGTCAATCGGACATCTTGGCCCTTGCGCTGACCCCCTGTTTTCGGAACTAATATATAGGACTACGCTCATCGCGGGACGAGCGGGCGGCGACAACGAATCGATCGGCGACCCGAAGGGATGGGAGCGTGTCGAGAGGGAATCGATCGCTACCCGCAGGGGAGGCGACTGTGCCGAGAGGGAATCGGTCCGCGTGCAGAGGGGATGCCCGCGTGTTCAGATGGGATCCACGCCTGCTCATAGGGAATCCCTCGCTGTCTCGATCGAATTGACGCGTGTGCAGGTGGAAGTCCTCGCGGTCGAGACCGAATTGACGCGTGTGTAGATGGAAGTCCTCGCGGTCGAGAGCGAATGAGCGCCGATCGAGCAGGGACTCCCGCGCATCCAGCTCGCACCAGCCGCTGTTCAGGGGGGAGTCGCTCCGGTCAAGAGGGAACTCCCCGGCGTCGAGCCCGAATGCCGCTCGCGCCACACCGGACCGTCTCTCGTCAACACGCCTCTCCCGCGCATCCACGCCCATCTCATGCGCTTCCACCGACAATCCTCGCCCCGTTCGCTGAGACACTGTGCCGTCCACCTGAGATTGCCTCTCGGTCCGGTCGGAGTCGTTCCGGTTGAGATGGCACCCACGCGTGTCGAGGGGTGACTCGTCCGTGGTGAGATGGCACGGCGCGCGGTCAAGCACGAACCCCTCGCGGTCAAGCACGAACTCCTTGCGGTCAAGCACGAACCCATCGCAATCAATATCGGACTCGCGGTCGTCCAGGAAGCTTTCCGGCTCGTTCAGCTCGAATGCCCGCGTGTTCACCACCCACTGCACGCCCTGCCGGAGGGATCGACCGGCGTCACGCGGGGAGTCGTCGCCGTCAACACGAGACCCTCGGCCGTTGAGACCTCTCTGTCGCAATGTCACGAGGGACTCATCCGTGTCGACGTGGAATAGATCCGTGTCAACGTGGAATGGGTCCGCGTCCACAGGCAATCGATCGGCGTGCACGACCCAGTCGCTCGCGTTCAGCAGGGATGGCTGGCGGTGCACAAGGAATCGTCTCGTGTGCAGGCGCCACGCCCGATCGTGAAGCGCGCAGGCCATCGTGTCGCGGACGGACCCCGCACCTTACCGGCAAGACCACCGCCCCTCACGCAGACACCGACCGGTCCGAAGGAGGCTCCGATTCTTCCGAACGCGACTCCGACTCTTCCGAAGGCGGCTCGGTCGGTTCTGACGACCATTCCGTCACTCCTGACGACGAGTCCGTCTCTTCCGGCGACCCTTCCGTCTCTTCCGGCGACCCTTCCGGCTCTTCCGACGGCGATCGCGACGTGTCGCACGTCTGTTGCTCCTCTGTTAACGCCGCACGCCGGATGCCTGCCGGGGCGCAATTCTCTTTCAGCACGACCGTGATTACTCGAAGGCCAAATGAAATTCCGTACCGGCCGCACTGTGGAGACATTACGCCGCAGCGGCGCGGCGGCACGAGGCTTGGCCGATCGATGGCGGCCTGCCGAAAGATTTCATCGCGTTCTACTCTTCCTACTACAGGAAAGACACAATGGCAGCTGCCAATGTTCCTGTCCTCATGAGGAGCGTAGCGACGAATGACCGCTTCGCCACGCGGAGAGATCCTTCGCTTCGCTCAGGATGACGGGGCTTCGCTCAGGATGACGGGGCTCCGCTCAGGATGACGGGGCTTCGCTCGGGATGACGGGGCTCCGCTCAGGATGACAGGGCTTCGCTCGGGATGACAGGGCTTCGCTCGGGATGACAGGGCTTCGTATCCCGTGTCCCGGTCCCCTCACAACAGCGTGTACTGCACCGGTGTTTCGGCGCGCACTCCACTCGGCGTGAACGGCCCGACGACTTCGTTCTGCCGGGCCGCGCTCAGCGTCCCCTTGAACCGCGACCGGGCGATGGCGCTCCGCATTGATTCCAGCGCGACCACTTCGGAATTACACTTCTCACTCAAATGCGCGAGCACCAGATGATTCACGCCGGAGGTCAGCGCCTCGCGTGCGAACACGCCGGCGTCGCGATTGCTCAGATGGCCCGTCTTGCAGGAGATGCGACTCTGCAGCCACCGAGGATAGGGGCCATCGCGCAACATGGCGTCGTCATGATTCGATTCGAGCACCAACATGTCGAGTGAGGTGCAGGCGCTGGCGATCTCGCGGCTCACATGGCCAATGTCATAGAAGAGCCCGACGCGCGCGCCAGTGGATCGGCTCTCCACGACGAAGCCCACGGATTGATTGGCGTCGTGCGGTGTAGCGGTCGTCGCCACGACCATACGTGGGAATTCGAGCGTCGCGCCGGGTTCGAACCGGTGAACCGGCGTCTCCGTCAGTTCGCGCGCCTGGGCCGTCCCTGGCGTGGCGTAGATACCCCACCCCCAACGCTTGGCCGCGGCACCCGCGCCCTTCACGTGATCAGAATGTTCGTGCGTGATCAAGCAACCGTCGATCGACTCCGGCTCGACGCCGATCGTCTTCAGCCGCCCGGCAAGGGCGCGCGTTCCGAACCCGCAATCAATGAGGAGGCGCGATCCGTCACACTCGATGAGAATCGCGTTGCCGCTGCTGCCGCTGCCGAGCATCCATACCTTCACGAGCGGTCCGCTTCCACGGTCCAGCGGGCAGCATGCGCCGCGGTGAGATGACGCCGGGCGCGGTCCGTCACCTCGACATGCCGGCGCGCCATCATGCGGGCAGCGGTCTCGAGGAACTTGTCGGCGCGGTACACAGAATAGAAAGGCCCATCTCCCCAGGAGAAGGGCGCCACGACCTTGGGAGGCATGGTGCCAAATACGTTGGCGCCGGCGCCGAGGACGCAGCCCGTGGTCAGCCGCAGCCCGATGCCTGTCTTCACATGATCGCCGAACATCGTTCCAAGAAACTGCATCCCCGAATCGCGCACGCCGCTCGGCGTCCACAGGCCGACCGTGCCGTACGTATTCTTCAGGTTGCTCGTCACCGTGCCGGCGCCGAGGTTGACCCACCGGCCCAGGTACGAGTGTCCGACGAATCCGTCGTGGCCCTTGTTCGCGTGGCCCAGCAAGATGGTGTTGCTCATCTCTCCGCGCACCTTGCAGACGTCGCCGATCGAGCAGTTGCCGATGTCGCCGCCCATGATCTGAACGTCGTCGCCGACATAGCAGGGTCCGATGAGCCGCGTGAATGCGCGTACGTGGCTCCTGTCGCCTATGTAGATGGGGCCGGCGCTGGCATCGCACACCACGTACGGCTCGAGGACCGCACCGCGGTGCATGCGCACCGCGTGCTCGCCGAGGATGATTGCATGCGCGGGTGGCGGAACGGTGTCGTCGGCGGTTCCTAACACGGCGACATCGCGGGCGATCTGTTCCGATAAGAAACGGATGAAGTCCCAGACCTCCGTAAGCCACCAGCCATCGATGGTTCCGATGGCTCCCGTTCCGACGTGCAATTCGTCGAGCGTCAGGCTGCCGTCGGCGAAATGCTTGATGTCCAGGGGTTCGCGGACGCGCACGGCGGCCAGTTCGCTGCCGCAGCGCCACATGCTACACGTCGCGGACTGTCGGGCAGCCTTGGCGGCGTCGGCTGGCAGGGCAGGGACGCACCGCGCGTTGACAATGATCGCGCCGCCGGGAATGATACCGGTGGCGGCGTGCGCCCCCGGCTCGTCGAACTCGAGGTGGCGGTCCCCTGCCACGAATTGCAGGTCGTCGGCCTGAAGCGCGGCGGCCCATCGCTCGCGAAGGAGACGGGTGCCGGCGCGCATTTCCGAGACCGGGCGCGTCGATGCGAACGGCTCGAAGGTTCGCGCACGGGCATCATCGTACAGGACGACGAGTGTCATGCGCGCTCCCGGATGCCGCGCGGCAGCGCGTCCATGAGCATTTTCAAATCACTGGACTTGTCCACGGTGGTGATCAGCACCAGGCCGTTCTCCACGACGACGACGAGATCCGACACGCCGTAGACGACGACCGTCGCGTTCGGGGCATGTACGACATTCCCGTGCGCGTCGACGGCGTGCACGTGTCCGTGCGCGGCATTTCCATGCGCGTCGGTGGCGCGGACCCGTCTCAGTGCACCCCACGTGCCGACGTCATCCCACCCGAAATCGCCGGACAGTACGACGACGCGCTCGCTTCGCTCGAGCACGCCCACGTCGACGGAGATGGGCCGGACGGCACCGAAGAAAGCGTTGATGTCATTTGCATGGGCATGCAGCGCTGGCGCGACCTCGGGCGTCAGCCGACGCACGTCGTCGAGATAGTCGCCGACGCGCCAGGCAAAAATGCCGGAATTCCAGAGATAACCTTCCTGGCGCATCGTTTCGGCGCGCTCGCGATCCGGCTTCTCCACAAACCGGGCGACTCGCCGCACGCCGGGCTCCAACTCTTCTCCCGGCTGGATGTACCCGAAGCCTGGATCGGGACGGCTTGGTACCACACCAACGGTCGTGAGCGCGTGCTGTGATTCCGCGACCTCTGCGGCGCGAATGAGCGCCTGCTGAAAGCCCGGGACGTCCGCCACCGACCAGTCGGCATGCACGGAAATCATCACCGCATCGGGTCCGTCGCGCCGCGCGATCTCCTGCGCCGCCCAGGTGAGCGCGGCCGCGGTGCCGCCGGCACGGGGCTCGGCAATCAGGTTGTCGCGCGGAATGTCAGGGAGCATTTCGGCGATCAGCGGCACCAACGCTTCATTGGTGAGTATCAGCACGTGGTCGGGCGGCGTAATTGCCCGCATCCGATCCACCGCATCTGAAAGCAGCGGCCGATTTGTCACCAACGGGAGAAGCTGTTTTGGGCGAGACGGTGTGCTCAATGGCCAGAAACGTGAACCGACCCCTCCGGCAAGAACGACAGTCCATCGGCTCATGCGCTTTCCGGAACGGATTCGTCGCCGCCCATGCCGACCAGTTCGGCCGCCCGTGCATACAGCTTCTTCGGGCTAAAGGGCTTGGTCAAGAAGTCGTCGGCGCCGAGCTCCATAGCCTTGGTGTGCTGTTGTTCCTGGCCGGCGGCCGTGAGGATGATGCACGGCAGGCCCCGCCACCGCTCGTCTCGGCGCATGGCGGCGAGGACATCGAGTCCGCTCAAATGGGGCATCATCAGGTCGAGCAGCACGAGCCGGATGTCGGGCTCGTGCTCGAGCACTTGCAGGGCCTCGCGTCCGTCGTAGGCAAGCGTGACACGGAAGGGGCCCTGTTCGAGCTTCATTTTGATGATGCGGCCGATGTGTGGTTCGTCATCGGCGACGAGCACATGGCACGTCTGGGTGGAGCTGGGCACGAGATCTTAGACGAGAGCGGCGATGTGTTCCCGGTTGCGCCGCAGCTCGAAGAGCAGTTGGCCGATGTTCGCGCGGGGACTGACGAGCACGAGGAGAATGGCCTCCGCCGACAGCACGGACACGATGGCCAATCCATTACGATATTCGAGTACGGCGGTCAGCAGGTCGCCGCGATCAGTCCCAGCGCCGAGCTCGTCGGCCGGACCGATAATGGCAGGAATACGGGCCGCCACATCGTCGGCATCCAGCCCGGGACCGAGTTGGCTGTCGATCAGCAGACCATCGCGCCCCAGCACGATGGCGGCGTCAACTCCTTCCCGCTGCCGAATGGCGGCGACGAGATCTCGAATGCGCGGCATGCAGATCTCCGATTCTCCCTGCAAAGTGGTGGCGAAGCTAGAGATCAAGATAATCGAAGTCAAGCGATCCCAATCGCTTGAACAATCAGAGACGCCCTCATATCCTTCGCCCTTGAGCTCCCCACATATGATCTGTCGATATTCTCGTCCGAAGCGTCCTCTTGTCGCGCTCGCCGCGGCGACCATCGCCGTCGCTGCCCTTGCCTGCGGCACGTTCACTGGCGTACCTGCCTCGTTGCCGACGATCAGCGACAGCGGGGTCGTCTTTGCGATCAATGGTGCGCCGCCCGGCGCGCCGAGCGCGCTCCACGTCTTCAGCGGAACGCTGCAATCCGCAGACGCGAACTTCCTGTTCGACATCGCCTTTGACATCGACACGGCAGGGCACATCGTTGTGCTGCCGGTCAGCGCAGTGGCCAGCGGCCTCGCGACCACACACACGGTGAGCCTGCAGAAGACGAGCGACAACTTCGACGCCCTCACCCGCGCGCCATCCGGCGGTTATCGGGCCGATACGGCGCTGGTCGTTGGAGTGAACGATCTGATCCTGGTGCAGAGCCAGGATCCGAACGCTTGCAGCACGTCTCTCACCGGATCCACGCTGTTTGCCAAGGTAGTCGTGACGTCCATTGACCGGATCGGGCGCCAACTCAACATCCGTTACACCGTCGATCCCAATTGCGGCTTCCGGTCATTTGTGGCCGGCGTTCCCAAGGACTGACCGTGCACGACCTCCGAATGCTCCGCGAGCAGATCGATCTGCTGCGCGATGGCATGCGCCGACGGGGTACGCTCGAGGCTCTGGCTCCCACCATCGATCGCGGCGCGGAACTCGAGCGGGAACGGCGGACGCTGATTCAGGCGGCCGATGAGCGAAAGGCACAACGCAACGCGAACGCGCAGGAAGTGGCGAAGCGTAAACGAGCCAAGGAAGACGCCAGCGAGATGATCGTGCAAGGGCGAGCCCTCGGTGACGAGATCGGTAGTCTCGAACGTGAGCTCGCCGACGTGGAAGCGCAGCTGCAGCGCGTGCTGCTGGAGATTCCCAATGTCAATCTTCCCGTCGTGCCGTCGGGCGGTGAAGAGAACAACGTCATCGTGCGCGAATGGGGCGTACCGCGGTCGCCCGAAGGCGTGGTGCCGCACTGGGAACTCGGGGCGCATCTCGGCATCATCGATGTCGAGCGGGCATCGAAGGTCTCAGGTTCCGGGTTTGTGTTCTATCGTCGGAATGGCGCACGACTCATTCGCTCGCTGATCAACTTCTTCATGGACACGCACCGTGAGGAGCATGGGTATGAGGAAGTGTGGCCCCCGCTCCTCGTGAACCGTGCCACCATGACCGGCACGGGGCAGCTGCCGAAGTTCGAAGAGGACGCATACGCCACGCGCACCGACGATCTCTTTCTCATCCCAACCGCCGAGGTGCCGGTCACGAATCTGTATCGTGACGAGATCCTGGATCCGGATCAGGTTCCGATGGCGTTCGTCGCGTACAGTAAGTGTTTTCGGCGTGAGGCGGGGTCGGCGGGGAAGGACACGCGCGGTATTCTGCGCACGCACGAATTCGATAAAGTCGAGCTCGTGCGCTACGCGACGCCGGAGTCGTCGTCCGAGCAGCTCGAGTTGCTCACGCGTCACGCCGAAAGCATGCTCGAGCGGCTCGGTATTCCGTACCGCCGCAAGTTGCTGGCGGCCGGCGATACCGGCTTCAGCGCGGCCATGACTTACGATCTCGAGGCGTTGGCGCCGGGCGTCCAGGCGTGGCTCGAGGTGTCGTCGTGCAGCAACTTCACAGACTATCAAGCGCGCCGCGCGAACATCCGGTATCGACCCGCCAAGGGTGAGAAGCCGCGCTTCGTGCACACACTGAACGGCTCGGGCCTGGCGTTTCCGCGTACCGTGGCCTGCATTCTCGAGCAGTACCAGAACCCCGATGGGACCGTGACCGTCCCCGAGGCCCTTCGGCCGTATCTCGGTACCGATCGCTTGAGCTGACCGCCACGCGACGCGGCACGCCCGAGTTCAGAGATTATCCTTCACTGATGTCGATGCTGCTCGATGAGAAGTTGACCGCCGGACTCAATCCGGCGCAGCGGGACGCGGTCCTGCACGTGAATGGCCCCCTCCTCGTGCTCGCGGGCGCGGGTTCCGGAAAGACACGCGTGCTCACGACACGCATCGTGCGCTTGATCGACGTGGAGGGCATCGATCCGCGGAACATCCTCGCCGTCACCTTCACCAACAAGGCCGCCGGCGAGATGCGCGAGCGCATTGGCCGACTACTGGGTGCCGAGCCGGCCGGGATGTGGGCCGGCACGTTCCACGCGATCGGCGCGCGGATGCTGCGTGGCGGAGCGCACCTCGTCGGCCGCACGCCCGCATTCACGATCTATGATCAGGACGACTCGCTCGGTGTGATCAAGCGGCTCATGGAGCGGCATGACGTCTCGCCCAAGCAGTTCACTCCCCGAGGTGTTCAGTCGGCGATCTCCGAAGCGAAGAACGCGCTCGTGACGCCAGGCGAATACGAACAACTCGCCATGGACCCATTCGCCAAGGCAGTTGCCGCCGTGTACCGTCGCTTGGCGACGCGCTCCAACTGGCAAACGCCGTGGACTTCGACGACCTGCTGGTTCTGCCGGTTCGCATGCTGCAGCAGCATCCAGACGAGCTCGCGCGGTACCGAGGCCGCTTCCACTACCTCCTTGTCGACGAGTATCAGGACACGAACCGCGCGCAGTACGAGCTCATCAAGCTCCTCGGAGGGGAACACGGCAACGTGTGCGTCGTCGGCGACGACGACCAGTCGATTTACGGCTGGCGGGGCGCAGACATTCGGAACATCCTCGACTTCGACAAGGATTTCCCGGATGCCACGGTGGTGCGGCTCGAGGAGAACTACCGCTCCACGCCGCAGGTGCTCGATCTTGCCAATGCCGTGATCAGCGCCAACACTAGCCGCATGGGGAAGACGCTGCGCGCGACGCGCCCCAGCGGCGAACAGGTGACGGTCGTGCGGTCACTCGACGAGCGCGACGAGGCGGATTTCGTCGTCGGCGAGCTCATGGCGCGTCGCTCCGCCGCCTCGGCGCTGCAGCTCAATGACGTCGCCATGCTGTATCGCACCAACGCGCAGAGTCGCGCGATCGAAGAAGCGTTGCGCCGCCACGCCGTCCCGTATCGACTGGTCGGCGCCGTGCGATTCTACGACCGCCGCGAGATTCGCGACCTGATGGCGTATCTGAAGCTCATCGCGAATCCCGCGGACGACGAGGCGCTTCGCCGCGCCGTCGCAGTGCCGAAACGCGGTATCGGGGAAACGACGATCGAGCTGCTCGCCGACGCCTCGCGTCAGCGCGGGTTGCCGATGCTTCGAGGGGGCGCGATCCCGGACATCGTGTCCACGCTCCGCCCCGCCGCGCGCGTTGCGCTCGGCGAATTCGTGAGGCTCGTACAGTCGCTCCGCGAACGCGCGACAGAGGCGGCCGTGGACGAGCTGCTCCGGGAGCTCGTGGATGCGATCAACTACGGTGATCACCTGCGTGCCGAAGGCCCGGAATCCGCCGAGCGTCTCGACAACGTGCGCGAGCTGATCACCGGCGCGGCCGAGCAAGTCGCTGACGAGCTTGGCGAAGTCGGTCTGCGGCCGCTCGATCATTTCCTGCAGCGCGCCACGCTCGTGGCGCAGGTGGACCAGCTCGGGGCCGATGCCGACGCGGTGACGATGATGACGCTGCACAACGCGAAGGGGCTCGAGTTCCCGGTCGTCTTCATCACCGGGCTCGAGGATGGGCTGTTCCCGTTGGCCAAAGCTTACGACGATCCCGCGCTGCTCGAGGAGGAGCGCCGTCTCTTCTACGTTGGCATCACGCGCGCGGAACGGAAGCTGTACCTGACGTACGCCGAAGAGCGCCGGCGGAACGGCGAGCTGCTGCCCGCCCGCCAGTCCAAGTTTCTCGACGCGATTCCTGACGCGATGGTGGAGAAGCGCAGCACGATCAAGGTGCGAAGCTCTGGCCGTTCGATGATGCGGGCCGGGGGCGACTTCGGGTACACCAAGGGCTTCGGCCACTCGACGCGCGGCGGCCGCGATGTCGACGAGTTCTTCCCCAGTTCATCGCCGTCGGCACGCCGACCTGGCGCTCCGATTGGCGGCTTCGCGCCAGGAGCCGAGGATGAGTCACAAGACGCACCGGTGTTCATCGTCGGTGCGCGTGTCAAACACCGGAAGTTCGGTAGCGGTACGATTGCCGACCTCGCCGGCACCGGCCGTGATGCCAAGGTGAAGGTGGACTTTGATGACGAGAGCATCGGACGGAAGACGCTCGTCATTGCCCAGGCCAATCTCGAGCGGGGCGACGAGTAGTGGCCGTCACGATCGAAGACGTGCGTCACATCGCTACGTTGGCGCGGCTAGGTCTCGACGACCAGCGAGCCCGCGCGCTGGTCGCGGAGTTGAACACGATTCTCGGTCACATGGACGTACTGTCGAAGGTCGATACGGGCACCGTGGCCGACGGAGCGGACGTAGGATCCGCCGCCCCGTTACGTCCCGACACTGGTCCTGCGATTCCTCTGGAGCGTCCGCGTGAGGATTTCGCGCCGCAGATGCGCGACGGATTCTACCTGGTGCCGAGGCTGTCCACGCATGAGGATGCGGAGGAGGCTTGACGGGGCCGGTCACGTGGTCTGCCGCCGAGCTCGTGTCCGCCATGGTACGGGGCGAGCAGGCGCCGAGTGATGCCGTCGAGGTGAGCGTGCGGCGCATGCACGAGGCGGGTGCCGGCCGCGACGGATTGAATATTCTGTTGTATGAAGATCATGCTCGCTCCCTGAGTCGCGCCATCGACGTCGGGCTCATGCTGAAGTCCGGAAGCCGCGGCGCGCTTGCCGGAGTGCCGGTCGTCGTCAAAGACAACATCGCCACGACGAGCATGCCGACCTCGTGCGGGTCGAGGATTCTCGAGGGATACGTGAGTCCGTACGAGGCCACCGCCGTTCGCCGGCTGCACGAGGCGGGCGCGATCATTGTCGCCAAGTCCAATATGGACGAATTCGCGATGGGATCGTCCACCGAAAACAGTGCATATGGGCCAGCGCGGAATCCTCTGGCGCCCGATCGCGTGCCGGGCGGATCGTCGGGTGGGTCGGCCGCCGCGGTCGCCGCCGGCATCGTGCGCATAGCGCTCGGTTCGGAGACTGGTGGATCGGTGCGGCAGCCTGCCGCTTTCTGCGGGATCGTGGGGGTGAAGCCCACGTATGGACGCGTGAGCCGGTATGGTCTCGTTGCGTTTGCGTCTTCGCTCGATCAGATCGGCGTGTTCGGGCGCAGCGTCGATGATGCCGCGCTCGGCTTGCAGACAATAGCCGGCTTCGACCCCCTCGACGCGACGAGCGCCACCGAATCGGTTCCCGCCTACCGCGACGCGTCGCGCGGCGGCTTGACTGGCGTCGTCATCGGACGACCGAAGGAGTATTTCCCGGAGTCGCTCGATGCGCGAATCCGCGAGAAATCGGAGGCGGCGCTCGCGCATCTGGCACGACTTGGGGCCGAAGTGCGCGACGTGTCGCTCCCACACACCACGCTCGCGATCGAGGTCTATTACATCATCGCGCCGGCGGAAGCCTCATCGAACCTCGCGCGCTTCGACGGCGTGCGATACGGGCTCCGCGTTGAGGGCGATGGTCTGCGCGGGATGTATGAGGCAACGCGGTCGAATGGATTCGGTCCGGAGGTGACGCGCCGCATCTTGCTGGGCACCTACGTGCTGTCCGCCGGGTACTACGACGCGTACTATCGCAAGGCGCAGCAGGTTCGAGCGCTCATCGCGCAGGATTTCGCCAAGGTGTTCAACAGCGGAGTGCATCTGCTGTTCACGCCGACGACGCCCACTCCGGCGTTTCCGCTTGGTTCGAAGGTCGACCCGTATGAGATGTATCTGAGCGACATCTTCACGTGCACGGCCAACCTCGCCGGCGTGCCGGCGATGTCGCAGCCGATCGGTCGACTGGACGGCCTGCCTGTGGGTGGTCAGTTCATTGCGCCGCACTTCGGCGAGCGTCAGATGTTCGTGGCCGCCTATGCGCTGGAGCGGTCGCTCGGCGAGGATGCGCACCGATGAGCGCTGGCGTGCCGCAGGCGCTCACCGACCGCTATGAAATGGTGGTGGGGCTGGAAGTGCACGTCCAGCTCAAGACAGCCACCAAGATTTTCTGCCGGTGCTCGACGAATTTCGGGGCCGCGCCGAATAGCAACACCTGTCCGGTCTGCCTGGCGCTGCCGGGTGCGCTGCCGGTGCTCAATGAGCATGCCGTTGAATTGGCGATCCGAGCGGCGCACGCGCTCGGCTGCACCGTACAGCCGACATCGGTCTTTGCGCGGAAGAACTACTTCTATCCGGATCTGCCGAAGGGATATCAGATCTCGCAATTCGACCAGCCACTCGCGCTCGCCGGACGGGTGCAGATTGGCGTACGTCCCGACGGCTCGCCGATCAACATCGGTGTCACTCGCGTGCACTTGGAGGAGGATGCTGGCAAGTCGATCCACGATCGCTTCGCCGGCGCGACCGCCGTCGATCTCAATCGGGCGGGTGTCCCGCTGTGCGAGATCGTGAGCGAGCCGGACCTCCGCGGATCCGGCGAGGCCGACGCCTATCTCCGCGCGGTCAAACAGATCCTCGAGTATGTGGCAGTCAGCGATGTCAGCATGGAGGAGGGCAGCCTGCGCGTCGACGCGAACATCAGCACGCGCCCGCGCGGCGACACCGCCCTTGGAACGAAGACCGAGGTGAAGAACATGAACTCATTCTCCGGCGTCGTGCGCGCGCTCGAGATTGAATTCACGCGGCAATGCAGTGTGCTCGACGCCGGGGGAAAGATCGAACAGCAGACCATGCTGTGGGACGCTGGCACCGGTGCCGTGCGGCCGGCGCGCTCCAAGGAGGGGAGTCACGACTACCGCTATTTTCCGGAGCCGGATCTCTCGCCGCTCATGATCTCGCCCGAGCGGATCGATCGCATCAGGCGCGATCTGCCTGAGCTTCCGCCGGCGCGACGGGAGCGGTATCGCGCCGAGTTCCAGAACCTCACCGACTATGACATCAACGTGCTCACCGTCGACCGTGGGATGGGCGACTACTTCGAGCACGTCGCCCGCCAGAGTGGCGATGCCAAGGCGTCCGCGAACTGGATACTCGGCGAAGTATTCGCCGCCTTGAAGGAAACGGGTCAGTCGATTGCGCACTTCACGGTGCGTCCCGCCGATCTGGCCGCGTTGCTCGGCTCAGTCCGCGCTGGCACGCTCAGCCATAGTGCCGCCAAGCAAGTCTTTGCGGCCATGGTCGTCACGGGCGAATCGCCGCTGCAGATCGCAGAGCGCGAAGGTCTCTTGCGGGTGACCGATAATGCCGCGCTCGTCGGGTGGATCGACCAGGTCTTCGCCGAGCATCCTGGCGAAGCGACGCGCTTCACTCATGGCGAACGACGCCTGCAGGGAGTACTCGTCGGACACGTGATGAAGATGTCGAAGGGAAGCGCCGATCCCAAACGGGTCAATCAGCTGCTCGCTGAACGAATCGGAACGTAGAGCGGTGTCGGGTGCGATGCGGCGAACTGCAGGTGCGTTGCCGGCATGCCGAAATATCGATCTGCCTCTTCGAGCAGTCGCCGCTCACCGGCGGCGCGAAGCACCTGCTTGCGCACCCGCTTTGCCATCCGTAATGCCTCGTCACCAGATGGATCGAGCTGATAAGGCTCGGCGCGATCCATATGGAGCAAGAGGTCCATGATATAATCGTACGACCGGGCGACGTATTGGCTGATGTCGTGATCCGGGAGGTCCCAGCGGCTCTTCTCCGTCATGAGCTGGAATATCCGCTGCCAGGACTCGTTATCGGCGGCGATCACCATGCCGCGGAAGATCCGCCGATTCGTCGGCGTGCTGAAGATGGTCGGGCTCAACACGCGATCGAGGAGCCCGTCCGACCGAGCGTGATCGATCAGGATCAGTTCGCGCGCGCGGCGGGCGCATTCTGACCCCAAATGGGTCTCGAATCGGCTTTCCCAGTACGAGTGGCCGAGCGACGACGTACTGGATGTGATCGCAAGTTGTTTGGGGACGAAGTAGTTGTGCGCGACCGAATCCGCGGCGAGGTGCGCCAGGTACCCCAGGCCGAAGGCCCGCAGCGATTCGTCCTTTGCGCCATGCAAAATCTCCATCCCGACCGTCCATGAGTGACAGTGGCGGCCAACCGGCGCGTACTTCTTGGCAATGCTCGTATCGGCAGCGATCGAGCCGTACAGGAAGTCGAACGGGAAGTCGTGCAGCAACGTTGCGACGCCGGTCGGCAGCAACGCCAGCGACCGCATCACCGCTTCGCCGAGAAACACGTGCGTTCCCGGGGTCCACGCATGTGCCACCGCCGGGGCAACGACGAGGGCGACGACCGCCATCGCGAGACAGCGGAACAAACGCTCGCCACTCGTCATTCGATGCAGGACCTTAGACTCCAAGCCGCTTCCGCTGGCGCCGGATCGCCTTGCGGAGATCCTTGAGCTCTGCCTCAACGACGTCGTCGATCGCGTGGCGTGCCCGGTCCATATAGTCCGACACATGGCCGCGTATCTCGTCTTGCGGAACGCGAGCCCACATTTCCTCGCCCCGGTCGGCGGCCCACTGCGCTCCCGAGCTTCCGGCACGGGCCGCCTGTCGTCCCGCCCAAGCGGCGCCCCTCCCAACGCCCTTCACCAGCGGCATCACGGGACGATTGCCCGAAGGGCCGCGCCGCAACATGAAGGTGACCCCGGCTCCGATCGTGATGCCGATCAGCGCCGCGGTCAGTAGATCGTACTCTGCATCACGTCCGTCGCGGGGAGCGAGCGCGTGGTCGGATACGCGGGGCTGCTGGGAGCGCCTGCGCGGCCGATTTGGGGCCATTGTCGTTTCCATGACCGTCCTCCTGACGTTCCAATTGAGTGTCGACATCCTCGGCCAGATCGGCCTCATCGAACTCGTCTGACGCAAGGTCCGTCCCACGGCCGCGCCGGAACGCCGCCGCACCGCGCCGCACCCCACGCACCGTGGCAGCAGTGGAGAGAAACACTTGCTCGGCTTCCTCCTGTACGACGGCCAGCAAGGCATTGAAATCGTTGAGCCGGTGTTCGGTGACCGCCACGGCCTGCTGGACGCGCGCATTGGCCGCGTCGATCGTGTCGCCCACCTTCTGGACGTCGGCGCGGACGGAGGTCGAAATGAAGTTGACGTTCTCTGAGATGCTGTGGACCTGGTGCATGATAGGAGAGATATCTCCGTACACGCGGTCCAGCAGATCGTTGATCTTGTTGTAGGTCTTCCGGAAGTGCGATGCCAAACGGGCAGCGACGACCACGAGCACGAGCAGCGCGATCGTAATGATCACACTGGCAACCGCGTAGATTTGCTCGAACATTCGGCGCTCGTCTGGATCGGGAATTGGGCCAACGCGGCCGCGCTGCCGACAACATCGCGCAGTGGCGTTACTCCGTCATGGGTGCAAACGCAGGGCCAGCCGCACTCGTCCACATCGTACCCGGAATTGCCGCACAGTGTCAAGCGCTACGTCGTGCGCGGAATGTGCGATGTACCATTGATTTCGAGTCGAGTGTCCGTCCATTCTTCGCTCGGATCCACTTACTCGTACCAACCACGCCCGCACATGAACGCATTGCAGTTTGTCGTACAGGGACGGCAGAAGCTGTCCGGGACGATCCGCCCATCGGGCAACAAGAACGGCGCCTTGCCGATCATTTGTGCGTCGTTGCTCACGGACCATCCGGTCACGCTGGAAAATGTTCCGCGTATTCGCGACGTCGAAACGCTAGTCCAGCTGATCGCATCAACGGGTGTGGACGTGCATTGGAGCGGCCCCAATACGCTGCAGATTCACGCCAAGACGGTCAGCGCGGCGAATCTCGACCCATCTTTGTGTCGGAAGATTCGTGCGTCGATTTTGCTTGCTGCCCCGCTGCTTGCGCGGTGCGGCGAGATCGAGCTGCCGCCTCCGGGCGGCGATGTCATCGGTCGCCGGCGGGTCGACACACACTTCCTGGCACTCGAACGTCTCGGCGCCTCGTTCGAGTTGGAAGATGCGTTTCACCTCGCCACATCCGGACTGCGCGGCGCAGACGTGTTCCTCGATGAGCCCAGTGTCACCGCCACCGAGAATGCAGTAACGGCGGCGGTCGCTGCGACTGGCACGACCGTGCTACGTAATGCGGCGAGCGAACCGCACGTGCAGGATCTCTGTCACTTTCTCGTCGCGCTTGGTGCAGAAATCGATGGCATCGGTACCAACAAGCTCACGATCGACGGTGGGCGGCAGCTCGGCAGCGCCACTCATCAGATCGGGCCTGATCACATCGAGGTTGGGTCGTTCATCGGCCTCGCCGCGGTGACAAACTCGGAGATCCGCATTGAGAACGCTGGTATCGAGCATCTGCGCTCAACGCTCATGGGGTTCGCCCGGCTTGGCGTTGCGTGCGTCGTTGATGGAGCGGATCTCATCGTTCCGGCCGAGCAGGAGAAGGCCATTCAGAGCGATCTTGGCGGGCACGTTCCGAAGCTCGAGGATCAGCCTTGGCCGGCCTTCCCCGCCGACACGATGTCGATCGCACTCGTCACGGCCACGCAGTGCAATGGTCTCATTCTCATGCACGAAAAGATGTTCGAGTCGCGGCTGTTCTTCGTCGACAAGCTCGTGGGAATGGGAGCGCGCATCGTGCTCTGCGATCCACATCGCGCGTTGGTATCAGGCCCATCGCGCTTGCACGCCAGCAAAATGGATTCGCCGGACATTCGTGCTGGTATGGCTATGCTGGTTGCCGCCATGTGCGCTGAGGGCACGAGTACGATCAATAACGTTGGGCAGATCGAACGAGGGTATGAGCGCATTGATGAACGATTGCGCGCGCTCGGCGCCCAGATCGAGCGGGTGGAGAATCGCCGGTTGCAATGAGCATCCTCGACGACTCGGAGCCGATTTCCGAGTGGGCTGAATTCGGGATCCGCGCGTTCACGACGACTCGCACCACCGGCAGTTTTGGCATTCATACTGATGAGCCGGTGTGTGACGTGATGGGTCGTTGGAGCGAGCTGCAGCGTGAGCTCCGTTCGGGAGGGCCTCGCCTTGCGGTCGCCTCGCAAGTGCACGGAACGAGGGTGCTCGTTCACCATGATGGGTGGGAGGGATGGCTGCGGGCCGGCGATGCCGACGGACACCTCGTGCTGGGCCGTGGGACGGCGTTGGCTGTGACGGTGGCGGATTGTGTGCCGGTGTTTCTTGCCCACCCGTCGGGGGCGATCGCGCTGCTGCATTCCGGGTGGCGAGGTACGGCCGGCCGTATCGTGGAACGGGGCATCGAAGCCCTCGCCCGGCGCGGGATTCCGGCGTCAGAAGTGCGACTCTACACCGGGCCCGCCATCTGTGGCAGGTGTTACGAGGTGAGCGCCGAGGTATACGCGCAGCTTACCGGCAACACGGTCGCTGGGCCAACGGCCGTGGATTTGCGCGCACTGATCGTTGGTCATGCGCGAGCGATGGGCGTGAAGCACATCAGCATGAGCTCGTCATGTACCCGGTGCGATAACGCTCGGTTCTTCTCGCACCGCGCGGGCGACGCTGGTCGGCAACTGGGCGTGATGATCGCCGACGCCTGACCTTCTGCTCCGAACGTACATCGTCCATCGCCCTTGCCCCTCTTCGATCAAGGGCCTACTTTGTAAATGCTACGCGGCACTTGGGGTCGCGAGCAGAATGTGGGGTATGCTCCCCACATTTTTTTGTTCTTGACGACTTCCTAGAACGGATGTGAAGGACGCGCTGGAAGATATTGTCGTGTCGGAGCTTGACGCGGTCGGATACGACCTCGTGGAGCTGCGGCGCGGGGGGACGCGAAATCGTCCGTTGATCGAGATTCGAATCGATCGGCGCGACGGGGCAGCTGTCACGGTCGATGACTGCGCGCGGATTTCCCGGGTGATCGAGGCGCGTCTGGGTGCCAGCGGATTGGTCTCGCCGCAGTATGTGTTGCAGGTGTCCTCTCCTGGAGAGCGGCCGCTGCGCACGGCTGCGGACTGGTGTCGATTCGTTGGTCAGTGGGCCAATGTGCTCAGTCCCGAGCACGGCGGTCGAGTTGAAGCGAAAATTGTAGCCGTAGAGGGGGAGTCGGGTTCGGAAGTGGCGGTGTTGGAGCCGAAGCCGGGCGATCAGCGGCGAATTCCGCTGGCTGCCGTCAAGGAGGCGCGGCTGGCGTTTCACTTGTAACGACATCGCTCGGTCGCGCTGCAGAATCAGCGCGCCACGACGCACACATGAGGGGTCCTGGATGGTCAGTTCTGCAGAGATTCTCGCCGCGTTTCGCGAGGTATCGAACACAAAGCAGCTCGATCGCGCCGAGCTGTACGCGCTCCTTACAGGACGGCATTCATCGCCGCCCTCGCCAAGAAGTACGGCCCCAACGTGCAGGCCGAGGTCGACATCGACGACGACAAGGGCGATATTCGCATCGTCCTGCTGAAGACCGTCGTCGCAGACGTCGAGGACCCGGCGCGCGAGATCTCGCTCGAGGAGGCCAGCCATTCGACGAGAGTTTCGAAGTCGGCGACGTCATGGAAGAGCCCGTCGACTTCGCCGAGTTCGGCCGTGCCGCGGTGCAGGCCGCCAAGCAGCGCATCATCCAGCGCGTCCGCGAGGGCGAGCGGACCAAGATCCGCGATGAGTTCAGCGACGCGCGTCGGCGATCTGCTCTCCGGCGAGATGCAGCAGATCGAGCGCGGCAAGCTCGTCGTCATGCTCAACAAGTTCCGCGAGGCGGAGGCAATCATTCCGTATCGCGAGCAGAACCATCGCGAGCACTATCAATCAGGGCGAGCCGATTCGCGCCGTGCTCAAGAGGGTCGAGGAGACGCCGAAGGGACCGCGCCTCATTCTCAGCCGCGGCGACCCGCTGTTCGTGAAGGCGCTGTTCAAGCTCGAGGTGCCGGAGATCCAGCAGGACATCGTCGAGATCCGCGCGGCGGCGCGCGAAGTCGGCAGCCGCACGAAGATCGCCGTGTTCTCGCGCGACGACTCGATCGATCCCGTCGGTGCCTGCGTCGGGCTCAAGGGCTCGCGCGTGCAGGCCGTCGTCAACGAGCTCGGCGGCGAGCGCATCGACATCGTGCCCTGGTCGTCCGATCCGGAGCGCTTCGCCAAGCTGGCGCTCGCGCCGGCGAAGGTGGCGCGCGTGTTCAGCGATCGCGGCCACGCAAGACGATCCAGGCCGTCGTGGACGAGGACCAGCTCTCGCTGGCCATCGGGCGCAACGGCCAGAACGTGCGGCTCGCGTCGGAGCTCACCGGCTGGAAGATCGATCTCTACTCGAGCCGCGAGTGGCTGGAGCGCGGCGGCGGCAGTCGCGCTCTTCGCGCCGCTCCCGGCAAGAGAGCGGAAGAGCGGCGGACGTGAAGCTGTCGGACATCGAGGGCATGCCGCCGGCGACGGTGGCCGTGCTCGAGGATGCGGGCTACCAGACCCTCAACGACATCATCGATCTCGAGCGCGAGGACTTCCTCAAGCTCGCCGGCATTGCGCCGGAGGAGGCCGACCGCCTCATGGCGCTCATCGACGAGGTCACGGCCGACGGAAGACAGCAACATGCGAAGCACCGGACAGGGCGCCGACGAAGGATCGGTGCCGTGATGCGTGACGTGAAGGCGCACGCGTGCGGCGAACGAAAGTGCTTCGGCTGGCCGGGCTCGGCGTGCGCGGCGGCGGCGCGGTGGTCGGTGTGGACCAAGTGCGGGAAGCGGCGAAGCGAATAAGGTCGTTCATCGCCGATCGTCGCGCGCGACGCGTCGCGGAACAGTCTCGACAAGATCGTGCCGCTGCTCAATGCGAGGCGCGTTAGGATTTATGGAAGTCCCATCGGCGGCCGCGCTCGGCGCGGCGGTGGGCAGGAACACGACGGCGGTGGTCGGCATCGTCGACGCGCAGCTGGCGAAGGGGATTCGCGGATATCGTCGATCCGCGCGGGGCTTCGATCGTGAGCCTATCGAGGAGGATGGTTTGAGCAAGCTTCGGGTCCACTGATCTGGCGGCGGAGTTCGGCATTCCGAGCGACGAAGTCATCACGATGCTTCGGTCGCTGGATGTTCGCCGTCCGCAGCCACCTGAGCAGCTCACCGACGACCAGGTCGCGCGCGTCCGCGCTCGGTGGGAGCGCGAGAAGCGTGCGCGCGCCGCGAAGGCCGCGCGCCGGCGCCGCCAGCGCGCCGTCGCCGCGACGCGTCGTGCCAGAGCCCGCTCCCGTGCCGGCCGCAAGCCGCTGCGCCGTCCGAGCCCGCCGTCGTCGCCGCAAGGCTGCTGAAGTCGCAGGCCGCCGGCAGACGGAGCGAAGCGGCCGTCGTGCGCGGCCGCAGCCGACGCGGCGGCCGAACTCGCCGAGCGCAAGCGCTGCCGAAGCCGCGGCAGCCGCGCGCCGGATCGGAGGCCGAGCGCAGTGAGGCAAGCCGGCCGGACGGAAGCCGCGACTGCCGCCGCCGAAGCGCGCCGCACGCCGCGCGCCAGCGGCGGCAGTCCCGCGGTGCTGCTCGCCGGCTGCGACTGCCCGCCGCCGTCGGCAGCGCGCGGCAGCCGCAGGTCCCGACGTGCAGGCCGCAGTCGGCCGCGCCCGGTGCGCCGGCTGCGCCGAGTGCGCCCCGCGCCAGCACGCCGCACCCCGCACCGCAGGCCCGTACTCGACGCCCGACCGCCCGCGTCCGCGTTCGATCATGCCGGGCGCGCCGCGCCCGCGTCCCGTCACCAGCGGCGTCGCATTCCCGCCACGTCCGTCGCGTCCGCGTCGCCGGGTGGTGGACCGGCGCACGGCGCCCGTCGCGACGACCGTCCGGCGCCGGCGGCGGCGGTGGTGGTGGCACGCCGGCGCCGGCGCAGTTCCGGTGCCGGTGCCGGTGGAGCGAGCGCGGGCGTCGCCGTCGCAGCCGGCCGCCGCAAGAAGGGCAAGCGCGGGCAGGTCGACCAGGAAGCCGTGTCTGCGAACATCTCGCAGCACCATGCGCCAGCTGGGCGGGCCCGGCGCCGCAGCGCCGCGGTACGCGTCGACGACGGGACGCGCGAGGAGATCGAGGCCATGCGCGCGGCCGAGGCCGAGGTCGAGAAGAAGCTCGTTCGCGTCAACGAGTTCATCACCGTCAGCGAGCTCGGCGCAGATCCTGAAGGTGCCGGCCACGCAGATCGTGGCGTTCGCCTTCAAGAACCTCGGCCTGATGGTCACGATCAACCAGCGCCTCGACTTCGACCAGATCGAGCTCATCGCGAGCGAGTTCGGCTTCCAGGCCGTGCGCGAGGAGGAATACCAGGCCGAAGAAGCCGGGAGCCGTCGCCGAGTGACCTGCCCGAGATCTGCGTTCGCGTCCGCCCGTGGTCACCATCATGGGCCACGTCGATCACGGCAAGACGTCGCTGCTCGACTTCATCCGCAAGGCGAACGTCGTCGCGGGCGAAGCCGGCGGCATCACGCAGCACATCGGCGCGTACCACGTCACGACTGCCGAACGGCAAGCAAGATCACCTTCCTCGACACGCCGGGTCACGAGGCGTTCACCGCCATGCGTGCGCGCGGCGCGCAGGTGACGGACATCGTCGTGCTCGTCGTCGCCGCGGACGACTCGGTCATGCCGCAGACCATCGAGGCGATCTCGCACGCCAAGAACGCCGGCGTGCCGATCATCGTCGCGATCAACAAGATCGACCTGCCCACGGCGAACCCGATGAAGGTGAAGCAGGAGCTGCTGCAGCACGGCGTCGTGCTCGAGGAGTTCGGCGGCCAGGCGCTGCACTCCGAGATCTCGGCCAAGAAGGGCACGAACGTCCAGGCGCTGCTCGACCAGATCCTGCTGCAGGCGGAGATCCTCGACCTCAAGGCGAACCCGAACCGCCGCGCCACCGGGCACGGTCGTCGAAGCCCAGCTCGACGCCGGGCAAGGGTCCCGTCGCCACGGTGCTGGTGCAGAACGGCACGCTGCAAAGTCGGCGACGACTTCATTTGCGGCATGTACTCGGGCCGCGTGCGCGCGATGTTCGACGAGCGCGGCAAGCCGGTGAAGGAAGCCGGCCCGGCGATTCCGGTGCAGGTGCTCGGCATGGTCCGGCGTGCCGATGGCCGGCGACCAGTTCCTCGTGGTCGAGGACTCGGCCGACGCGCGGGAGATCGCGCAGCGGCGCGAGCGCCTCGATCGCGAGGCGAAGAGCCGCGCGGACGACGCGGGTGGCGTGTACGCTCGAAGACTTCATGGCGCACGCCGCGGCTGGCGAGAGCGCACCGCTCAAGCTGCTCATCAAGGCGGATCAGGGCGGGCCGGCGGAAGCGCTCGCCGACGCGCTCTCCAGCTCGTCGAACGCGGAAGTGCAGGTCGAGGTCGTCCACCGCGGCGTCGGCGCGATCACCGAAAGCGACATCCTGCTCGCCAAGGCCGCCGGCGCGATCATCATCGGCTTCCACGTCCGCCCGGACAACAACGCGCGCGCGGCGGCCGAGCGCGAAGGCGTCGAGATCAAGCTGTATCAGCATCATCTACGAGGCGGTCGCCGACGTGCGCGCCGCGCTCGAAGGCATGCTGCGCCCCGACGAGCGCGAAGTGGTCTTCGGCGAGGCCGAAGTGCGCGAGACGTTCAAGGTCTCGAAGATCGGCACCATCGCGGGCTGCCACGTGCGCAGCGGCGTGATCAACCGGCAGGGCCGCGTGCGCGTCATCCGCGACGGTGTCGAGGTGTACGACGGCATCATCGGCGTCGCTGCGAGCGCTTCAAGGACGACGTGAAGGAAGTGAGCGAAGGGTTCGAGTGCGGCATCGGCGTCGAGAACTTCAACGACATCAAGGTCGGCGACGTCCTCGAGTGCTACCGCACCGAGGAGAGTCGCGCGCACGCTCGCGCCGGCCGCCGGCGAAGGATCAGTGGCCGCGCGACACCCGCCGCTCCCGACCGCGTCGGCGAAGCGATTCGCGAGGAGATCGCGCGCGTTCCTCGCTGGCGGCGTGAAGGATCCCGCGCGTCGTCGGCCTCGTCACCGTGACCGCGGTCGAGATGTCGCGCGACCTTCGCGCAGGCCAACGTGTTCGTCAGCATCTACGGGTCAGACGCCGAGCGCGCCAGCCACGATGGAGGGACTCGAGAGCGTCGCGACCGCGTTGCGCGGCGCGGGTCGGGCGCGCGCTGCGCCTGCGCATCGCGCCGCACATCACGTTCAGGCCGACGAGAGCATCGCTCGCGCCTCCCGCATCGAGGACCTCCTGGCTCGCATCAAAGAGGGGCAGCCGCCCGCGGATGGAGAAGCCGACGACTGACGGTCTGTTACTCGTCGACAAGCCGCTGGGCATCACGTCCCACGACGTCGTGGCGATCGTTCGGCGGATCACCGGCTCGCGCCGCGTTGGTCACACCGGCACGCTCGACCCATTCGCGACCGGATTGTTGGTCGTGCTCGTTGGTCGCGGAACACGTCTGATCCCGTACGTCGATGGCGAGCCCAAAGTGTACGACGCAACGATCCGGTTCGGCATCGAAACCGATACCGACGATCTGACCGGCATGGTGCGGCGTATGGCCGAGCCGCCGGCGGACCTTGCCGTGGCCGAGGCGATCGCGCGGCTCACTGGCCCAATTGATCAGATTCCACCGGCGTACTCCGCGAAAAAGGTCGCGGGTACGCGAGCGTATACCGCGGCGCGGCGCGGCGAGATGCTCGACTTGCCGCCGTCCCGTATCACCGTCCACTCGTGGGAACTACTGGGTCGCACCGGCGACGACCTGACGGTGCGCATCGTCTGTGGTGGCGGCACGTACATTCGTGCTCTCGCGCGCGACCTTGGACGGCTCTCCAAGAGCGCCGCGCATCTTATCGCGCTGCGCCGCACGGCGAGCGGTCCCTTCTCCGTTGCGGACGCCGCCACGATCGAGCAACTGATAGCCCGCGATTCGCTGCCGCGGCCATTGCGCGGCGCCGTTCCGTCGCTGCCGGCTCGGCAGCTCTTGCCCGACGAGCTGCGCCGGGTGCTGCACGGCAACGTCCTTGCCGCGACCAGCGATGCGCCTCGCGTTGCCCTGGTCGATGCTGAGCAAACGCTCATCGCCGTCGCCGATCGGTCCGGTGACGAGCTCCGTATGAAAGTGGTGCTGCGCGATGCCTGATGTCGGCTTTCCGCAGCTTCGCGCCGGCTCGGTGGTCACCGTCGGCACGTTCGATGGCGTACACGTTGGGCACCGCGACATTCTCGAGCGCGTCCATGTGCGGGCAAGCGAGCGCGGCTTGCCCGCAGTGCTCGTGACGTTCAGTCCCCACCCACTCGAAGTCGTCAATCCATCGGCGGCGCCCATGCTGCTCACGCCGGGGGCCGAGCATCTCGATGCGCTCGCCGATAGCGGACCGCTGCTCGTCGCCGTGCTTCCGTTCACCAGCACGCTTGCGCACTACTCGGCAGCGGCATTCGTCAGTGAACTGCTGATGCGCCGCTATCACATGCGCGAGCTCGTGATTGGATACGACCACGGACTCGGCCGCGGGCGGCAAGGCGACGCCACCGCCCTGCGCGAAATTGGGAAGCGCACGGGGTTCGATGTGGATGTGGTGCCGCCGACGCTCGATGCGTTGGGACGGCCCGTGTCGTCGAGCGCGGTTCGCACCGCGATCGCGCATGGCGATCTCGATCGCGCCGCGCGTGGGCTTGGGCGACCGTATTCGTTTCGCGGCGACGTGGTGCATGGACATCAGCGCGGTCGCGATCTCGGATATCCGACCCTCAACATCCGTCTGCTTTCTCCGCGCAAACTTCTTCCGCCGGAAGGGGTATACGCTGTTCGTGCGCAGAGCAGTCACGGCACGTTCGGTGGCATGATGAACCTCGGTCCCAGTCCCACCTTTGGCGACTTCAACCGGGGACTCGAGGTGCATCTGTTCGACACGCATGGAGACTGGTATGGCGATGCGGTATCCGTGCAGTTGATTCGTCGTCTACGGGACACAACGCGTTTCGATCGTGTTGATGCCCTCGTGGCGCAGCTCGGTCGCGACGCCGCCGACGCCCGTCTCGCGTTGACCCAAGCATAAGGGCCAGTTAACGTTATAGGTTCTCTGCAAGACCCCTACCTCCTTCCCGCAGTCGTATGCCCCTGAAGTATCGCGTACTGACCATCGTCGCTCTCTGTCTGCTGTCCCTCTGGGCGCTGTTCCCTCGTGACGTGACGACGCGCGTTCGTGGCGCCGACGGTGTGCTCCACGATCAGACCGTTCGCACCATTCCGCTCAAGCCCGGTCTCGACTTGCGGGGCGGTACGTATCTCGCCCTCGAGGTCGACGACTCCAAGCAGAAGATTCCTGCGTCCGACAAGGCCGAAGCGATCGACCGCGCGCTCAAGACGGTGCGGTCGCGCATCGAGGGCTACGGCGTCTCGGAGTCCGTCGTGCAGAAGCAGGGGAGCGACCGCATCGTGGTGCAGATTCCGGGCATTCAAGATCCGGAACGCGCCCGTGCGCTCGTGGAGCAGCAGGCGTTCCTGGAGTTCAAGATCACGGATAAGACGCAGGCGCTCGAGCGGGCGCTGCCGAAGATCGATCAGGTGATCAGGCAACGCGGACTGGTCGCTGCGGCCAGCACGGATACGGGGGCGAAGGCATCTTTGGCGAACAAAGGTCTTCAGGGACTGTTGAAGACCGCGGATACGACGAAGACGGACACGACGAAGGCCGGCGCTGTCGCAGCAAAGAAGGATACCGCTACTGCCGATTCACTCAAGATTCAGCCGGGTGGTGCGTTCTCGTCGCTGCTGCAGCAGGGCGGCATGCCTGGCGAGTTCTACGTTGAGACGTCGCAGGTTCCGACGCTGGACAAATACCTCGCCGACTCATCGGTGAAGGCCGCGTTGCCCCCGGGCAAGGACTTGCTTCCGGGTACAGACACGACGTCACTGCAGGGAAGGTGGTATCGCTCCTACTACGTCGTGGACTCGAAGCCCATCATGACCGGCGTCGATCTCATAAAGGCGCAGCCGAACCAGAGCGCCGAAGGCACTATCGTTGAGTTCGAGTTGAATAACGAGGGCGGTCGCCGCTTTCGAAACGAGACGGCCAAGCACATCGGGGACTTCATGGCGATCATCCTCGATAATCGCGTCATGGGCCGTCCGCCGGTCATTCAGAGCGCCATTGGCACCCGCGGGCAGATCACCATGGGTGGCAAGGATCTCGCGGCCGCACAGGATCTGGCGCTCGTGCTTCGCGCTGGTGCGCTGCCAGTGCCGCTCCGCGTGGCGCAGGTGCAGAGCATCGGTCCGAGCCTCGGTCAGGATTCCATCGCCAAAGGGCTTCGCGCGTCGCTCATTGCCGTCGGCCTCGTCGTGATAATCATGCTCGTGTATTATCGGTTCTCCGGCCTGCTGGCGGTTGGCGGGCTCGCGCTGTACATGCTCTACACGCTCGCCGCGCTCGCCGGGTTTGACGCGACGCTGACACTGCCCGGCATCGCCGGCTTCGTGCTCTCGATCGGAATGGCGGTGGACGCCAATGTGCTGATCTTCGAGCGCATTCGCGAAGAACTGGCTCGCGGCAAGACCGTACGCACGGCGATCGAGGAGGGATTCCGGCACGCGATGCCTGCCATCGTCGACTCCAATGTGTCGACGATGCTCACTGCTGCCGTGTTGTACCAGTATGGCACGGGCGCGGTGAAGGGCTTCGCCGTCACGCTGATGGCCGGTATCGCCGCTTCGCTCGTCACCTCGATCTTCGTGGTGCGGACTTTCTATCTCCTGTGGCTGAACCGCTCGCGCGGCGCCCAGACGTTGAGCATCTAAGGGTCTCTCATGCTGCGCATTCTTCACGATACCAATCTCGACTTCATCAAGCACTGGAAGACGGCCGCACTCGGAACAATCGGGTTCATCGTCCTCGGGTTTGCGCTTCTCGGGTACCACAAAATCCGCACGGGGAACGCGCTGAACTACAGTGTCGAATTCACTGGCGGTGCGGTGGTGCAGCTGGAGTTCGCGCAGGCGCCGTCACCTGACGCGGTGCGTGCCTCGGTTGATGCGGCCGGCTTCAGCGGCGCTGAAGTCACGACGTTTGGAAAGCCAAACGAGTTTCTGGTTCGCGTTCGCCCCAAGGCTGGTGAGGCCGCGGCGGCGAACGCCGATAGCGTCGGTTTGCAGATCGTCGCCGCATCGGCGCAGCGCATTCCGAACAACCGCGCCAAGGTCATGCGCGCCGAGGCGGTCGGCCCTCGGGTCGGCGCCGAACTACAGACCAAGGCGATCACCGCGATTCTGATCTCCTTCATCGTCACGTTGATCTATCTGGCGATCCGCTTCGAGTGGCGCTTTGGCGTTGCTGCCACATTCGCCACCGCGCACGACATCCTGACGACCATCGCGTTCCTCGCGATGATGCATCTCGAGATTTCGCTCACGGTCGTCGCGGCGCTGCTCACCGTGATCGGCTACTCGCTCAACGACACGATCATCATCTTCGATCGCGTGCGCGAGAACCTGAAGAAGCAGCGGAAGGAGTCACTCCGCGACGTGCTCAACCGCTCGATCAACGAGACGCTGCCGCGCTCCGTGCTGACGCACGCCACTGTGCTTGCGGCGACATTGTCGCTGCTCTTCTTTGCTGGCGAAGTCATTCGCCCCTTCTCGTGGATCATGGCGTTCGGTATATTCACCGGCACGTTCAGTTCGATCTACGTGGCCGGTGCGCTCCTGCTCTGGATTGAGCGCAAGTGGCCGCGCAGCGGCGGTACCGAGAGCAAGGGCACATCTCGCGCGCTCGCCGAAGGGCGGCGACGCGAACAGCCGTCTGCCGTCGGCACGCGCTAGTCAACGTTTGCTGAACCGCCGCCTCGCGCGGCGGTTCGCACGTCCATGGTCGCGTTCATCGATAGTCACGCACACCTCGCCGATCCCGCGTTCGATGACGATCGGCACATTGTCATTGAGCGCGCGTGCCAGACCGGCGCATTGGCCATGGTCTGCATCGGCGAGTCCCTCGCCGCCGCGGAGCGGGCGTCCGCCGTTGCCGCCGCCCATCCCGGCGTCGTCTTCTTCACCGCTGGCATACACCCGCACGATGCGGCTGCGTTCGACGCTGCCACGGATATGGCCGCGTTGAGAGCCCTCCTCACCCGCGGCGCGGTCGCCATCGGTGAGTGCGGGCTCGACTATCACTACGATCACTCGCCGCGTGACCTGCAGCGCCACGCATTCGGTGCGCAACTGGCGCTTGCGCACGAGACTGGGTCGCCCAATCGTTGTCCACACGCGCCTGGCCGAGGACGATACGCTGGCGATGGTGACGGAGGCGGGGAGAGGAGGAGTGCGTGGTGTGCTCCATTGCTATACCGGGTCGTACCACCTTGCCGAAGCTGCGCTCGCCGTCGGCTGGTACGTTTCCTTCAGTGGCATCGTGACCTTCAAGAAATGGGACGATGACGCCCTCCTTCGGCTCGTTCCCGACGACCGTTTGCTCGTCGAATCCGACGCCCCGTACCTCGCGCCCGTCCCGCATCGCGGCAAGCGCAACGAGCCAGCGTGGGTTAGCTTCACCGTCGCGCGCATCGCTGCCGCGCGAGGCGTCAGCGCCTCGGCGATCGGTGCGATGACCGTCGCTAATAGCATTCGGTTCTTCGACCTTCCACTGTCATCGAGGAGCGATTCGTGAGCCTCAAGATTGTCCATACGGATAAAGCACCCGCCGCCATCGGCCCGTATTCGCAGGGCATTGTCGTCAATGGCCTGTTGTACACCGCCGGGCAGATCGCCATCGATCCCGCCACTGGTCAGATCGTTGCCGGCGATGTGCGGGTGCAGACGGAGCGCGTCATGCAGAATCTGGCCGCGATTCTGGCAACCGTGAACGCTTCGTGGAAAGACGTGGTCAAGACGACAGTGTTCCTGCAAGACATGAACGATTTTCCGATCGTGAACGAGGTGTACGGTACAGCGCTCGGTGGTGCGCGTCCGGCCCGCTCCACCGTGCAAGTGTCGGCGCTGCCGCGCGGTGTGCTGGTTGAGATCGACGCGATCGTCGCGGTTCCGTAAGCTCTTTCCGCCTTGCGAGGGTGTGCCGAGGCGTTCTTTCAACCGGGCCATGAGTCACGACGCGGACAATACTTCGAAGACACGACAGGAACTCTTCCGCCTGACGTCGTTCGCCCGCTGCGCGGGCTGAGCTGCCAAGCTGGGTCCGGGCGACCTGTCGCGTGCGTTGAGCGGGCTTCCCGTGCGATCGGATCCGCGCCTCATTGTGGGGCGTGAGACCTTCGACGACGCAGGGGTATTTGTGCTGTCCGCCGATGTCGCGCTCGTACAGACAGTCGATTTCTTCGCTCCCATCGTCGACGATCCGTACCTCTTTGGTCAGATCGCCGCGACAAACGCGCTGTCCGATGTCTATGCCATGGGGGGCGAGCCGCTCACTGCGCTGAACATCGTGTGCTTCCCCGCGGAGAAGCTGCCGACATCCGTTCTCACAGAGATTCTGCGTGGCGGCCAGGACAAGGTGCATGAGGCCGGAGCGCTCGTCGTCGGCGGTCACAGCGTCATCGACGAAGAGCTGAAGTTCGGCCTCGCCGTCACCGGTCGCGTGCATCCCGGTCACCTGCTCAGCAACGCACAGGCAAGCGTCGGTGAGCGGCTCATCCTCACGAAGCCGCTCGGTACCGGCCTCCTGGCTACTGCTGCCAAGCACGACGCGTTGGGAAACGATGAGGCTTTGGCGATGTACGCGTCCATGTGCACGCTCAACATGAACGCCAGCCGTTCTGCCCTCGCGGTCGGTGCGCGCTGTGCGACTGACGTGACGGGATTTGGACTGCTCGGTCACGCGTCGCATATCGCAAGCGCCAGCCAGGTCACGCTCCGCATTGATCCGGCGCGCGTGCCGCTACTCCCAGGCGCTCGCCGCGCATGGGAGCAGGGGACTCGGACTGGTGGTGCCGAGCGAAATGCCGATTATCTGCAGCCGCTCGTTGATTGGGGCGATACGCCGGAGGTGCTCCGCGCGCTGCTCATCGACCCGCAGACGTCGGGCGGCTTGCTGGTCGCTGTGCCGAGCGATCGAGTGGCGGAGTATCTTACACTCGTACCCGAGAGCGTCGAGATCGGGGAGGTTGTTCCGCGTGGACTCCACGGTCTCGTGCTTGCGTGACAGTGCTGGGAGTGGATGGAGCCTGGTGGCTCTCACGGTCTTCAAAACCGTTCGCGACCTGACTCTGTCGGGTTGGGTGGGTTCGATTCCCATGCACTCCCGCCAGCGTGCCTGGCGTTCCAGAACCAACTCGATGCCAAATTCGAATCGCTTGCTGCGGTTGGTGGTCTCGCTCGTTGTCGCGCTCGTCGCGTCCACGGCGGCGCAGGCGCAGCGGCCTGACAGTGCGCGGCGCGCGCCAGTCGTGCCCACTGCGCGGGTCGACTCGCTCAATCCACCGATTTCACCGCGTCGCGCGTTCCTGTATTCGTTTCTCGCACCGGGCTATTCGCAGAGCCGCCTTGGGCGCAATAAGGCCGCTACCACATTCATGTTTGTCGAGGGGATCGCGCTCGTCATGATCCGCGAGTCGGCCGCCGACGTTCACGAGGCGCGCCGCATGGCCAGTGATTCGGTGATCGTGTCGTATGTCAACGCGAATGGCACCTCGGGCATCACCAGGGTTCCTCCGCGTTTCGACGACAAGTACATCCACACGCGCGAAGCGCATGTGGAAGACTGGGTCGCCCTGCTCGTCGCAAACCATCTATTCGCCGGCGCTGACGCCTACGTGGCCGCGCACCTGTGGGACGTGCCGATCCGTCTCGGCCTTCGCGCCACACCAAACGGCACCGCGATCTCCGCGGCATTGGCGTGGTAATGGATCGCTCCGCGCCCGTTGGCGTATTCGATTCGGGCATTGGTGGCCTCACCGTGGCACGCGAAGTTATCCGGCAACTGCCCCACGAAAGCGTCATCTACTTTGGCGACACGGCGCGCGTGCCCTACGGCCCGAAAAGTCCTGACACCGTTCGCCGTTATAGCCGCGAGATCGCCGGCTTTCTGCAGGAGCAAGGAGTCAAGAGCATCATCATCGCCTGCAACACTGCCACGGCGCACGCCCTGACGGTACTTCGCGAGGAGTTCGACATGCCCGTGATCGGTGTGGTCGAACCGGGTGCGCGTGCCGCGGTCGCGGCCACACGCGAAGGTCGCATTGGAGTCATCGGCACCGTCGGCACCATCAAGTCCGGTGCGTACGAGCGCGCCATACGCGCGCTCAATCCGGATGTGGTGATCACCGCCCGGGCCTGTCCCTTGTTCGTGCCGCTTGTCGAGGAGGGATGGACGGATCACGACGCGACGCGACTCATCGCGCGCGAGTATCTCGCGCCGTTCGTTGCAGCGGACATCGATACCCTCGTCCTCGGCTGCACGCATTATCCGCTGCTCAAGCCGTTGCTGCTCGCCGTGCTCGGGCCCGACGTTGCTCTCATCGACAGCGCTGAAGAGACCGCCGCGGAGGCGGCGCGTACGCTTGGCGATGCTCAGTTGACCGCTGCGTCCGGCGCGGAGCCTACGTACCGGTTCATCGCGTCCGACGACCCGCTGCAATTCCTGCAGCTAGGCCAACGGTTCCTCGGCGGGACGATCGAGGGTGTCGAGATCCGCACTCTCGGCTGAACCATTCCAACGACGAAGCGCTATGCGCTCCGGGGTGACGCGTAGGAACGTGGGTGCGTCGAGCCACGATCCGGGATTTCCGTACGCCGCGCCGCTCGGTAAGCGCTCGAGCGTCGGCACGTGAGAGTGACCAAACACTATCAGTTCGAGCGAGCGATTCGCCACTGCAGTGCGCTCCGCGGCGTCACGCAACCCGCGCCCCCCATCCCGCGCGGCATACGTGCGGCTCGCATGCGAACTGTGCGTAGCCAGCGGCGTCGCGAGGTCGGGATGCAGCCAGCGGAACGCGCGGATCGCCAGCCGATTGCGCAGCAGGTGCCGGATCATACGGTATTTCTTGTCTTCCTGCGGCCGCAGTCCATCTCCGTGCTCGACGCGTGTATGCCATCCCCCGATGTCGCCCGTCCACGGCCTGACTTGGTAGTTTACTCCAATGTCGTTCCGAAGCACGTCACCGCCCCAGCAGTCGTGGTTGCCGGCGATCATCAGAACGGGCACGCCTGCGTCCACGACATCGGCGAGCGCGGCCAGCGCACGGAATCCGCGGCGAGGGATCACCGATTTCCACTCGAACCAGAACTCGAAGAGATCGCCGTTCACCACCAGCGAACTGCCGTGCCTCGCCACGTGGCGCAAGAACGATACGACTGCGCGCTCCACGTCGTCGGGAGCGAACCCGAGGTGGGCGTCGGACATGATATAACAGGGCGTGTTGAGCACGCGCGAATTCTACCGTTCTCCTGCTCGCTTTACAAACGAATGTGTCCTGACGATCTTCGCCGCGTGTCCACTGAATCGACCGACGCTGCGCCAACGCCGTCGCACCACGACGTGGAGTTTCGCGTCCGTTACGCCGAAACTGACCAAATGGGAGTGGTGTATCACACCAACTACCTTATCTGGTGTGAGGTCGGTCGCACCGACTTCATCCGCGCTCGCGGCATGAGTTACGCGGACATGGAGCGGGCGGGCGTGGGGCTCGCCGTTTCGGAGATCTCAGCGCGCTATCACTCGGCCGCCCGATACGACGACATGATCCGCGTCCGAACCACCCTCGCCGAGGTCCGCTCGCGCGGGATCACGCTCGATTATCTGATCACAAACGCCTCCACTGGGCAACGGTTGGTCACGGCGCGCACTGCACTGGTATCGATCGACCGCGCCGGCCGCCCAGTGCCCCTGCCTCCGGCAGTGCGTGCACTATTCGGCCACGCCTGATGTGTCGCCGATTGCTGGTGGCGACGGCGGCCCTCCTGGCCGCTTGTGCGCCCCGTCTGACCCCGCTTTCCGGGGCCCCAGTGCCCGCCGCGCGCTTGCCGCGCACCGATCTGCCATCCGGCCACCACAAGGTCGTGTTCGAATGGGACCTCGACGATCGGGAGATGTCAGGCCGAGGGGACGGCGTGGCGCGAATTGCGTGGCCGGATAGTGCCAGGCTGGATTTCTTTCTGGCCGGCGGGTTCGGCGGGGGATCTGCTGTTCTGATCGGCGATTCGCTCGCCATTCCCGCTGGTGATTTCGTGCGCCGGTTCGTGCCACCGCCTACGTTGCTGTGGGCCGCGTTGGGTCGCGTGGCGTTGCCAAATCTCGCTGACACCGTCATTCGTGTCGAAGGGACGACGCTGCGTGCCGATATCGGCAACCCTGTTGCCTGGCGACTCAGCTTTCACGGCGACACGCTGTACCGGGCCGAACGTGTGGTCGGAGGGCGAGTAGCAGAGTGGGTCGAACGGCGCGGTGTGACACAAGCGCAGTATCGCAACGAGGGCGCGCGCCGTTCGTTGCATCTCACGATTACGCGAACGGATGAGGTTCCGGAGTTCGATGCGTCGATTTGGCGTTTTGATCGCTAGCGTTGCCCTGCTGTCGTTGACCGGCTGTCTGTACAGCTTTGCCGGCGGCGGTCTGCCGCCGAACATCCGTACGATGGCTATTGCCACGTTCGACAATCAGACTGCCAATCCGGAGATTTCCAAGGAATTGTACGATGTGATGCACCAGGAGCTTCAGCGGCGACTCGGTGTGCGTGACGCGCCGACCGATCGCGCCGACGCGCTGGTGCACGGCGTCATCCAATCGTACGACGCCGACGTGCCGGTCAGCTTCAGCGCCAATCCGCAGCAGGCCGTGACCGCCCGCCGTCGGCTACAGATCACCGTCGAAATCGAGATCATCGACCAGTCGAACGGGCACGTGTTGTTCGAAAACAAGAGTATGCGCGAGGAGGCCGATTACGCCGAGCGTGCCGAAGCAGACGGCCGTCACCAGGCGATCTCGAAAATGGTGCAGAAGATCGTCGAGGGAGTACAAAGCAATTGGTGATCGCGCGCCGTGGCGCGAGCTCGCTTGGGTGCCTGTTTACGCTGCTGATTACGGCCGCGGTTATCTACTTCGGCGTGAATATCGGCGGGGCGTATTGGCGCTGTTATGAATTTCAAGATGACATGCGCTCTGAAGTTGCCTTCTCGCCTCATACCGCGAATGATCTGATCCTCACGCGCTTGCGCGCCTCGGCTGATTCGCTCGGCCTGCCGGAGGCGGCTGGGAACATCTCGATTCGCCGGACCGAACGAACGATCACGATCGAGTCTGAGTACTACGAGCAGGTCGAGTTGCCGATGTTCGTTCGCGACCTTCATTTCCACCCACACGCCGAAGGCCCGCTTTGAGCGTGCTCTCCCGGCCGTTGGACAAAGTGATGAGCGCGGATCGCGCACGCGACTGGCGACAGACCGTTCGAGGGCGCCTCGTATTCACCAACGGCGTGTTCGACCTGCTGCATCCTGGTCACGTGGATGTGTTGATCGGTGCCCGGGCCCGAGGCGATGCTCTGATCGTCGGCGTAAACAGCGATGCGTCCGTACGCCGGTTGAAGGGTTCCGCGCGACCGGTGCGCAGCGCCCCAGAGCGGTGTTACGTGCTTGCCGCACTCGAGATGGTGGATGGCGTCGTGGTGTTCGAACAGGATACGCCGCTCGAGTTGATCGTCGCGCTCCAGCCCAATGTGCTGGTGAAGGGCGGCGATTATGCCGAGGCCTCCATAGTCGGCGCATCCGAGGTGCGTTCGTGGGGCGGCGATGTCGTAGTCATCCCGCTCACGCCAGGACATTCTACGACTTCCACAATTGAGCGACTTCGTGGCCACTGAAACCGTTGTGCATCGCGCGTCGCGTCGTGACGACGAGATGCGTCCTGTTACCCTCGAGCGCGGCGCTATCGCGCATGCCGAGGGATCCTGCATCGTTTCGTTCGGTGCAACGCGCGTGTTGTGCGCCGCGTCTGTCGAGGAGGGAGTTCCTGGCTGGAAGCGTGGCCGCGGCGAAGGGTGGCTCACCGCCGAATACGCCATGCTTCCACGCGCGACGCTCACCCGCACGGGTCGTGAGCGTTCGCAACTCGGCGGGCGCACGCAGGAAATTCAACGCCTGATCGGGCGGAGCATTCGCGCCATGCTCGACGACTTCCGTTTTGGCGAGTACACGATCAAGCTTGACTGCGATGTGCTCATCGCTGATGGAGGGACACGCACTGCATCGATCACCGGCGCGTGTGTCGCAGCGGTCGATGCGTTCGACTGGATGGTAAAGACTGGCCGCATTCCCGTGACGCCTGTGAAACGTCGCGTCTCGGCCGTCAGTGTTGGAGTAATCGGGACGACGCCACGTCTCGATCTCGACTATGCCGAGGACGTGCGTGCGGCGGTTGACATGAATGTCGTCATGAGTAGTACAGGCGGGTTCGTCGAGGTACAGGGCACGGGAGAGAATGGCACCTTTGATCGCAACGAGCTGAGCGCGTTGCTCGATCTTGCGGTCAAGGGTATGCGCGAGCTCGACGCCGCGCAGCAACGCGCGCTTGCCGGCTGACGGTGGGCGTGGGAGGGCAGATGGGGCCGTTGCTGCTCGCAACGCGGAGTGCAGGGAAGCTGAGTGAGCTTCGCCCGCTGTTCGCTGCACACGGCATTGATGTCATCGATCTCGCCCAGGCTGGTGTCGCTGAGACATCGGAGGAAGATGCGCTCGAGGCTTTCGACACCTTCGAGGCGAATGCATTGGCAAAGGCGCGCTACTTTCACGCGCGCACGGGACGACCGACGGTGGCCGATGATTCAGGGCTTTCGGTCGTCGCGCTGTTCGGCGCTCCCGGTGTGTTGAGCAAGCGATGGAGCGGACGCACCGATTTGACCGGCCAGGCTCTGGACGACGAGAACAATCGGCGGCTCCTCGAGCGATTACGAGGCGTGCGCGACAGGAGGGCATCGTACGTGTGTGCTGCGGCGTACGTGGACGCCTCCCGTTCCGTGGTGCGGCGCGGCGAAGTCCACGGGCACATTTTGGATGTGGCTCGCGGTCAGGGTGGTTTCGGATACGATCCTTATTTCATGTCGGACGAATTGCAGCGGACGTTCGGCGAAGTGAGCGGGGAAGAGAAGGCGGACGTCAGCCACCGCGCGCGGGCCGTAGACGAGCTACTCGAGGCGTTGGACGGGTTGGATGACTTCGACGGGAAAGCCGACTTAACCAGTTGATTCTCATGCCGAGTCCAGATACATTCGAAGGCTCGCGGGGCGTAGCGTAGCCTGGTATCGCGCCTGCTTTGGGAGCAGGAGGTCCCCGGTTCAAATCCGGGCGCCCCGACCTGCGCACCATGTCGACGAAGCGCCAGTAGCTCAGTTGGATAGAGCAACAGCCTTCTAAGCTGTGGGTCGGGGGTTCGATTCCCTCCTGGCGCGCCATTTTGCGTTACGTTGTGCAAGTTGTTTGGGTGGTAGTTCTCAGGTGCGGGCCGTTAGCTCAATTGGCAGAGCAAGCGACTCTTAATCGCTAGGTTGTAGGTTCGATTCCTACACGGCCCATGCTGCCATGGTGGACGGGATTCTGGATTTGGTCACGTATGCGCCGGCAGAGTGGTGGAAGAATGAGGCGGTTGGTCGAGGGCGGGGGGCGGTTGTGAGGCCCAGCGCGCCAGGTTAGACCGACTTGATTTTCCGAGACGATGGCGCGGTATCGTGTTGTTGTTTCGGGGGTTGCATCGAACGGTAACATCAGTTACTGTTCGGGCTCGCCACTGAAGTGGCGGGTTGGACCGAGACGGGCTGAGCGAGAGTTCGAGTCGTTTCGGGGAAGGTCGGAGGGCGAGAATTGCGAGGCAGAAATTGCCAGTTTGAGCTTGACGACGCGACTGAGTTAGGGTATAGTTAAAGGCTGTCGCTGAACGCGACGCGAAGTTTATAAAGCTGATTGATAATTGAACTTGGGGAAATGGATGTGCGAGGCGAACTCGATGATCCAGTGCTCTGTTCGGGTACTGGGGAGAGTTACACTGAACATATTCTGTGATTCCGGACATCGTCATGAGGCGATGTCTGATGACGGTGTTCGGAGAGCAATTATCAAACACTCTTGGAGAGTTTGATCCTGGCTCAGGACGAACGCTGGCGGCGTGCTTAACACATGCAAGTCACGGGGGCCCGCAAGGGCAACCGGCGAACGGGTGCGTAACACGTGAGCAACCTGCCGATCTGAGGGGGATAGCCGGCCCAACGGCCGGGTAATACCGCATACGCTTTTCACGGGGAGTCTCGTGGGAAGGAAACCTCCGGGGCAGATCGAGGGGCTCGCGGCCTATCAGCTAGTTGGCGGTGTAACGGACCACCAAGGCGACGACGGGTAGCTGGTCTGAGAGGATGGCCAGCCACATTGGGACTGAGAAACGGCCCAGACTCCTACGGGAGGCAGCAGTGGGGAATCTTGCGCAATGGCCGAAAGGCTGACGCAGCGACGCCGCGTGTGGGATGAAGCATTTCGGTGTGTAAACCACTGTTGCCCGGGACGAACAGCTTCTTTCGAGGAGCCTGACGGTACCGGGTGAGGAAGCACCGGCTAACTCCGTGCCAGCAGCCGCGGTAATACGGAGGGTGCGAGCGTTGTCCGGAATCACTGGGCGTAAAGGGCGCGTAGGCGGCCTGTGGAAGTCAACGGTGAAAGCCCGGCGCTCAACGCCGGGTCGGCCGTCGATACTCTCAGGCTCGAGTCGACTAGAGGCAGATGGAATTCCGGGTGTAGCGGTGGAATGCGTAGAGATCCGGAAGAACACCGGTGGCGAAGGCGGTCTGCTGGGGTCGAACTGACGCTGAGGCGCGACAGCGTGGGGAGCAAACAGGATTAGATACCCTGGTAGTCCACGCCGTAAACGATGGGCACTAGGTGCTTGGGGGAGCGACCCCCTGAGTGCCGGCGCTAACGCATTAAGTGCCCCGCCTGGGGAGTACGGCCGCAAGGCTGAAACTCAAAGGAATTGACGGGGGCCCGCACAAGCGGTGGAGCATGTGGTTTAATTCGACGCAACGCGAAGAACCTTACCTAGGCTTGACATGTACGGGAAAGCTCTGAGAAACCAGGGCCCTCCTTCGGGACCCGTGCACAGGTGCTGCATGGCTGTCGTCAGCTCGTGTCGTGAGATGTTGGGTTAAGTCCCGCAACGAGCGCAACCCCCGTTCCCAGTTGCCAGCGAGTTATGTCGGGGACTCTGGGAAGACTGCCGGTGCCAAACCGGAGGAAGGTGGGGACGACGTCAAGTCATCATGGTCCTTACGTCTAGGGCTACACACGTGCTACAATGGCCGGTACAGAGGGTTGCGAGCTCGCGAGAGCAAGCCAATCCCTTAAAGCCGTCCTCAGTGCGGATTGGAGGCTGCAACTCGCCTCCATGAAGCTGGAATCGCTAGTAATCGTGGATCAGCTACGCCACGGTGAATACGTTCCCGGGCCTTGTACACACCGCCCGTCACGCCATGGAAGCTGTGAGCGCCCGAAGTCCGTGTCGGAACCCGCAAGGGACCAAGCGGCCGAAGGCGAGCGCAGTGACTGGGGCGAAGTCGTAACAAGGTAGCCGTAGGGGAACCTGCGGCTGGATCACCTCCTTAACGGATACTCGAGTATGCCGACGATCGCCCTGCGATCGGAAGGGCCTGAGCGCAAGCGAAGGTCTCACTGGCTGAAAGATCCCGTAAGTCGCACGTCTCAACATCCATTTTCCCGAGTTTAATTTTCTTCTGCCTTGATGCCCGGCCACGTGCCGTGAGCGTCGATGCTGTTTGACAATGGAAATAGTGGTAGATCGCGGATTTGAGAATCCTTATTGAGAGGCTATCAATTTCGTCCAGCAATGGACGCAAACGATTGTCACTCGAAAGTGTATGACGCGCGCGGAAGCGCGCGGTTTCAAGATTGTAGGCGCTCTGCTTGATCACAGATTGTTGTAGTCAAGCGAGTGAAGGCATGTGGGGGATGCCTGGGCACACGGAGGCGATGAAGGCCGTGGTAAGCTGCGATAAGCTTGGGGGAGCGGCACACACGCAATGATCCCAAGATGGCCGAATGGGGCAACCCGGCTGGTGGCGACACCAGTCACACTCTTTTGGGAGTGAGCGAACCTGGGGAACTGAAACATCTCAGTACCTAGAGGAAGAGAAATCAAATGAGATGCCCTTAGTAGCGGCGAGCGAACGGGGTAGAGCCTAAACCGTGGTCCTTGTGGCCGCGGGGTTGTAGGACCCACAGGAGCTGTGAGTGACGTCAGTCGAAGTCCCATGGAATAGGGCGCCAGAGACGGTGAGAGCCCGGTAGACGAAGACAATGGACTCATGGTGGTGGAGTTCCTGAGTAACGCCCGGTACGAGAGTCCGGGCGTGAAGCTGGGGGGACCACCCTCCAAGGCTAAAGACTCCCGTGTGACCGATAGTGGACGAGTACCGTGAGGGACAGGTGAAAAGCACCCCAGTGCGGGGAGTGAAAGAGATCCTGAAACCACATGCCTACAAGCGGTAGGAGGGAGCTCGTGTCTTCGGATGCGAAGTCTCCTGACTGCGTGCCTTTTGCATTATGATCCGGCGAGTTGCTACTCGGGTGCGAGGCTAAGCCGGTTGCCGGCGGAGCCAGAGCGAAAGCGAGTCCTGTAACGAGGGCGAGTGGAGTACCCGGGTGCAGACCCGAAGCCAGGGCGATCTACCCATGAGCAGGGTGAAGCTGGGGTAACACCCAGTGGAGGCCCGAACCGGTGTGGGTTGAAAACCGCTCGGATGACTTGTGGGTAGGGGTGAAAGGCCAATCAAGCCTGGAGATAGCTGGTTCTCCCCGAAATCTATTGAGGTAGAGCCTCGAGAGTGGCGCAAGCCACATGTTAGCAGGGGGTAGAGCGACTGGATGGGCGCGGGGGCCAGAGCGGCCTACCAACCCCAACCAAACTCCGAATACCTGACTAATGGACCTCGGGAGGCAGTCGTTGAGCGATAATGTCCAACGGCGAGAGGGAAAGAACCCAGAGCCACAGCTAAGGCCCCAAAGTGGCCGCTGAGTATAGCGAAGGATGTGTCCGTGCCGTGACAACGAGGAGGTTGGCTTAGAAGCAGCCATTCCTTTAAAGAGTGCGTAATAGCTCACTCGTCCAGCGTGGATGCGCCGAGAATGGTCGGGATTAAGCGGCCCGCCGAAGCTTGGCCTTCATACTATGTATGAGGGGTAGGGGAGCGTTCTGGGAGCGGAGAAGGGCCCGTGGTAAACGTTGGCCTGGAGCGACCAGAAGTGAGGATGCCGGAATGAGTACGCGCAAATCCAAGTGAAAACCTTGGACACCGTAAACCCAAGGGTTCCTGCGCCATGGCAATCAGCGCAGGGTGAGGCGGAGCCTAAGGTGAGGCCCCAGAGGCGTAGCCGATGGTAAACGGGTTGACATTCCCGTCCCGTCTTGCAGTGTTGAACCACAGAGGGACACTGGAACGAAGCAGCAGCGGCTGTGTGGATTGGCCGTTGAAGGCGGTAGGTCGCAAGGCCGAGAGCTGACCACGAGGGAGCGCCGCAAGGCAACCCCAAGTGCTGTAGAGTCGACAGGCAAGAAAAGCTTTGTGGGGAGCTGCAAGATGTCCGTACCGGAAACCGACACAGGTGGGTGAGGCGAGTAGCCTCAGGTGAACGAGTGAAACGTGGTCAAGGAACTCGGCATAATGATCCCGTAACTTCGGAAGAAGGGATGCCTGATTGAGTCAAGGCTTCGCGCCGTAGCTCGGTCAGGTCGCAGCGAATCGGCCCAAGCGACTGTTTAGCAAAAACACAGGTGTGTGCCAAGCCGCACAAGGCGCCGTATACACACTGACGCCTGCCCGGTGCCGGAAGGTTAAGGGGAGAGGTTAGCGGGGTTCGCCCTGTGAAGCTTTGAGCCGAAGCCCCGGTAAACGGCGGCCGTAACTATAACGGTCCTAAGGTAGCGAAATTCCTTGTCGGGTAAGTTCCGACCTGCACGAATGGCGTAACGACTTGGGCACTGTCTCGACCACGTGCTCGGCGAAATTGCAGTCTCGGTGAGGATTCCGAGTCCCCGCGACAGGACAAAAAGACCCCATGCACCTTTACTGCAGCTTGTCATTGGACATTGCACATCACTGTGTAGCATAGGTGGGACCCGATGAAGGGCGGGCGCTAGCTCGTCTGGAGGGATCAGTGAAATACCACCCTGTGTCGTGCGATGCCCTCACCACGGCGAGAACACCTCGCCTGGGACCGTGGCAGGTAGGCAGTTTGACTGGGGCGGTCGCCTCCGAAACAGTAACGGAGGCGCGCGCAAGGTTGGCTCAGCGCGGACGGTACTCGCGCTTTTAGAGTGTAACGGCAGAAGCCAGCCTGACGGTGAGACCGACGGGTCGAGCCGCCACGAAAGTGGGCCGTAGTGATCCGGTAGCCCGGTGTGGAGCGGCTATCGCGCAACGGATAAAAGGTACGCTGGGGATAACAGGCTTATCGCGCCCGAGAGTTCACATCGACGGCGCGGTTTGGCACCTCGATGTCGGCTTATCACATCCTGGGGCTGGAGAAGGTCCCAAGGGTCCGGCTGTTCGCCGGTTAAAGTGGTACATGAGCTGGGTTCAGAACGTCGTGAGACAGTTCGGTCTGTATCCGTCGTGGGCGTTGGAGAGTTGAGGGGAGCGGACTCTAGTACGAGAGGACCGAGTCGGACGACCCGCTCGTGTCCCGGTTGTCCTGCCAAGGGCACCGCCGGGTAGCGATGGTCGGCTGTGATAACCGCTGAAAGCATCTAAGTGGGAAGCACGCCCCAAGATGAACTCTCCCGAGGCCTTGAGCCTCCTGAAGGGCCGGGGAAGACCACCCCGTCGATAGGCCGCCCGTGGACGTGGAGCAATCCATTCCAAGCGCAGCGGTCCTAATCGCCCGTGCGGCTTGACTACTCCCAAATGATTCCCATTAGGGAATACCAAGCAACACTGCAAGCAGAGCAATACGATCTTATTAGGGAATTCGAGAATTCCCGATCTACCACTTTCCGTTGTCGTACATATTCGCTGGCGACTAGAGCGTAGGGGCCACACTCGTTCCCATTCCGAACACGATCGTTAAGCCCTACAGCGCCGATGGTACTCCGCTCGTGAGAGCGCGGGAGAGTAGGCCGTCGCCGGCACCTCATTGCAAAGCCCCTGGCCCAGTTGGCCAGGGGCTTTGTGTTGTTAGTCACTAGCTTCCTTTCTATGCCCAAGGCCGGAATCGTAACCGTCGTCGGTAAGCCCAACGCCGGCAAATCCACGCTCCTCAACCGCATAGTCGGGGAGAAGCTGAGCATCGTCAGCGCCAAGCCGCAATCCACGCGGAATCGTATCGTCGGCATTCACACGACCGCCGACGTACAGATGATCGTCCTCGACACTCCTGGACTGCTCAACCCGCGATACCCGCTTCAGGAATCGATGCGCGGCACTGCGCTCGCCGCGCTCGACGAGGCCGACGTGGTGCTGTACCTCGTGGATGGAACCGAGGGCCAGCCGGCCGAGCTCGCCGAGGTTGCACAGCTGCCGCAGCCGATTCGCGCGCCGCTGCTGCTCGCCGTCAATAAGTCTGATCTCCTGAGCGCTGGCCAGCGTGCTCAACTTGAAACATCGTGCCCCGACGCGCTCTTCACTTCCGCAGCGACCGGTGCGGATGTGGATGCCCTGGTCGCACGTATCGGTGGCCTGCTACCCGTCAGTCCCTTCCTGTATCCTGAAGACGAAATCAGTACCCAGACGGTGCGCTTCTTCGTCAGTGAGCTGGTGCGTGAAACAGCGCTCGAGCAGCTCGAGAATGAGGTGCCGTACAGCGTCGCCTGCGAAATTGAAGAGTTTCGGGAATCGCAGTCTCCGGTGTACATTCGAGCGGTCCTGCACGTGGAGCGAGAGAGTCAGAAACGAATTCTCATCGGCGCCGGAGGACAACGCGTCCGCGCTATCGGCAGCGCGTCGCGCAAGAAGGTGGAAGCACTGGTGGGCGCCCCCGTCTACCTCGATTTGTGGGTGAAGGTTCTGGCGAACTGGCGTCGGAATCCGCACGCCCTTAATCGGCTCGGTTACAAGCTGCCGCTGCCCGAGGATCGTTCGTTATGAGTGTATCTCCACAACTACTTGCCATTCTCGTCTGCCCGAAATGCAAAGGCGAGCTCGAATATCGTGAAACCGAATCGGCGCTCGTCTGCAACGCCTGCCGGTTACGATACGCGATTCGTGACGGGATCCCCATCATGCTCATCGATGAGGCCACTCCGCTCTAACGCGGCGCGCGCGATGGTCCTGGTTGCTCTGGTGCTGCCCGCCGAAATCACCATGCGGCGGACCGCGCAAGTCGTGTAGCTGCTGTAATTTGACTTGAATTTCCGGCAGACGTATTTTGGCGCCTTACAGCTGAGCCCCGAAGATAGTGGCTACCACTAGCGCGATTCTCTTTTCGCCCCACGACCTCGCTACGCCCGATGTGGTGCAGCGATGGCTTGGCGATTTGGGCATTCCACTCCTGCGGGTGCGCGACGACGAAGCCCTCATGAGTGTTGCGCTGCGGGGCCGACCGCGCGTCGTAGTATTCGATGCACGTGCGAACTCCGAAGCGGTGCTTGGCGCTCTCACGCGACTGAAGAGTGACTCATACACGGGCGTCGTGCCTGCCGTAGTCGTGTCGCACGATGACGCGACGGCCTTCGATGACGGATTCCGTGCCGGTGGTGACGAGGTGATCCGCGAGCACCTGAACGTCGAGGAGGCCGCGATCCGCCTCGACGCGCTGTTACGCCGGTCCGATCGCAACCTGTACGTCCATCCGTCCACTCGTTTGCCCGGTGCGATCGAGATCGAAGCGGAGATCGCGCGGCGACTGACAGCGGACGTCCAGTTCGCGACCTGCTACGCCGATTTGGATCATTTCAAGGAATTCAACGACCGCTATTCGTATTACGAAGGCGATCGTGTCATCCGCATTCTGGCGCAGATTCTCCACGATGTCGTGAAGGGAATCTCTCAGGCCAGTGGATTTGTGGGGCACATCGGCGGCGATGACTTCATTTTCATCATTCCGGTCCCGGATATTGCCGACGTCTGCGGCGAGATCGTGTCGATATTCGACACACTGATCCCATTTCAATACTCGGAGCAGGACCAGCGGGCCGGCTACTTTTTCGGCAAGGATCGCCGGGGACAACTTCACCGTGTACCATTGATGACAGTGTCGATTGGCGTTGTCACCAACGAGCGGCGCCACTTTACACACGCTGCGCAGGTGAGCGCATTGGCTACGGAAATGAAGAGTTACGCCAAAACGCTGCCCGGATCCGTTTTCTCGATCGATCGCCGTACGGATGTGCCATTCGACGATTCCGTCACGACGGTGACGCACGCATCTGTCAGCCTGAGGGAGGAAAATTGAACGTTTCCTGTCCGGAGTGCCGTTCGGTCTTCCGCGTCGATCCGGCAAAGGTGCCCTCGGCCGGGGTGCGGGCGCGCTGCTCCGTTTGTGGCGGAGTGATTACCGTGGGGGCCGGCAGCTCGATCGACGAAGAGTTCGCGCCTTCCACGGTGCACGGCTCGAAGTCGACACAGGCGGTGCAGGCAGCGCCTCGGCCGCAACCGCCGCCGCGCCCCACCGCTCCGCCACCAGCCGCACCGATACCGCCGCCGTTCCCTGCCCAAACACCGGCGTTCGTTACGCCTGTGGCGACGGTGGTGCCTCCCGAGAGGACGTCGCGAGCACCTTCCATCCAAACTCCGACGACCGCTGCTGCATCGGCGCCGGCGCGTCCATCGCCAACGATCACTCGGCCTGCGGTGCCGCCGGTGCGGAGCGCCTCGTCCAGCACCCAGGGCATGCCGACGATGCCACCGGTGGGCCCAGCAGGTATGACGGCTCGTCCATCGCCGCCGGTGCGCTCTACTGGGATCCAGGCGATGGCATCGGCGGTGACGCCGGCGGCCAGCGTGCCGCGTCCGGTGCCGCCGCGGCCCGCGATGGGTACGCCGACGCGTGCCCCCATCAATCCATTCCTGGCGAACGATCCCAACGCCAAGGCGCGCCGTTTGTCGCGCGCCCTGATCTCAGACCTCGTGACGTACTTCCCCCAGCGGCGTGAAGAAGGACTCCGCGAAGGCACGCTGAAGGAGCTGTTCCGCGAAGAGATCAAGAAGAGCTACGAGGAGTACATCGATCAGGTCGGGAAAGAGTTCGCCGATTCGACGACGCACTTCCAGGAGGCGCTCAACGAGATCCTCGCCGGCGGCCAGCGGATGTTCTAGCGGCAGGAGATCGGGCCGAAAGCGGTGGTACGCGCAGATTTCCCATCGCGTATCGCCGATCCCGTATAGCGTTCGTTATGTTCCACGTAACCACATCGCACACGAGCCGTCCGCCAGTGAGCGCAGGACGGCTCGTGTCTTACCGGAGAGGGAAATGGCTGAAAGCGAGCGCGCGAAACAGCTCAGGCAGTACGCCGAGCGTCTCGCTGAGCTGAGGAGGTATCTTTGACCTGGATGCCAAGCGCGATACGCTGAGGCAGCTAGAAGAGCGCATGTCCGCCCCGGGCTTCTGGCACGACCAGCAGGCCGCGCAGGCGGTGGTGCAGCAGGTCAAGGCGGTGAAGGGCTGGGTCGACCCTTTCGAGACGATCAGCGGGCGCGTGCAGAGCGCATCGGAACTCGAGGAGATGCTCGCCGTCGAACCCGACGACGATCTGTCGGCGGAGATCGATCGTGAGATTGTGACCCTTGGCCACGAGCTCGAAGCGTTTCGCCTGCGGTCGGTGCTGTCCGGCCCCGATGATTTCCGCGATGCACAGCTCGAGATTAGTGCCGGCGCTGGCGGCACCGAGGCGCAGGACTGGGCGCAGATGCTCATGCGCATGTATATGCGGTGGGCCGAGCGAAAGGGCTATGTAGTCGACATTCTCGACTTGAGCGAAGGCGAAGAGGCGGGAATCAAGGGCGCGGTGCTCGAGATCAAGGGGCTGTACGCCTTTGGGTTTCTGAAGGCGGAAGCCGGCGTGCACCGTCTCGTGCGCATCTCGCCGTTCGACGCGCAGGCGCGACGGCACACGAGCTTCGCCTCGGCGTTCGTCTATCCAGTCGTCGACGAAGAGATCAACATCGAGATCCGCGACGAGGACATCAGGATGGATGTGTTCCGGGCGTCGGGCGCGGGCGGTCAGCACGTGAACAAGACCAGCTCCGCGGTACGCCTCACGCACATTCCCAGCGGGATTGTCACGTCGTCGCAGGCCGAGCGGTCGCAGCACAAGAACAAGGCGACCGCAATGAAACAGCTCAAGAACCGTCTCTACCAACTCGAGGCGGACAAGCTGGCAAAAAAGAAAGCGGCACTCGACGCGACCAAGTCGGACGTGAGCTTCGGCAGCCAGATTCGCAGTTACGTCTTCCAACCGTATACCATGGTCAACGATCACCGCACGGAGCTCAAGATCCCAGACGTGCAGCGCGTAATGGACGGCGACATCGACCCGTTCATCGAAGCGTACCTGTCGCAGCTCGGCAGCAACAACGGAAAAGACGCTGCATGACCGACGAACTCAACTTCGTTCAGCGCGCCAGACGCGAGAAACTCGACGCACTCGTCGAGCGCGGTATCGCGCCATTCGCCTACGCCTACGACCGGTCGCATCGCACCGCGGACGCCGCGGCATTGCACCCGGAGGGGGACCACGCCGAAGGCGCGCAGGTCCGAGTGGCTGGGCGAATCGTGGCATGGCGCGCGCACGGCAAGACGACGTTCGCGCACATCGCCGACGACAGCGGGCGGATTCAACTGTACTTCAAGAAAGATCAACTCGGCGACGCGTACGCCACGCTCGATCTGTTTGATATTGGTGACGTGATCGGCGCGTCTGGTCCACTCTTTCGTACCCGTACCGGCGAAGTAACCGTGCGTGTGGAGCAGGTGGAGCTGCTCGCCAAGTCGCTCAGTCCGCTCCCGTTTGGGAAGGAAGAAGTCGTAGAGGGCGTAACCGTTCGGCATTCGGGGTTCTCCGATCCGGAGCAGCGGTATCGGCAACGCTACGCCGATCTCGCCGTGCATCCCGAGGTGCGCGCGCTCTTCCGGGCGCGTTCGCGCATGACAACGGAGATTCGGCAGGCCCTCGACGAGCTTGGATATCTCGAAGTGGAGACGCCTGTGCTGCAGCCGCTGTACGGGGGAGCTGCCGCACGACCGTTTACCACGCACCACAACGCGCTCGACATGCCGCTCTTCCTGCGCATCGCGGACGAGCTGTACCTCAAGCGCCTGATCGTCGGCGGCCTCGATCGCGTGTACGAGATCGGCCACGACTTTCGCAATGAGGGCATCGACCGGACGCACAATCCGGAGTTTACGATGCTGGAGTTCTACGAAGCGTACGCCGACTACACGGTGATGATGGCGCGCGTCGAAGCGCTCGTCGTGCGTGCGGCCGACGCGGTGCGGTCGGTCTGGACGCCGCCGTCTGTGGAGGGCGCGGTCGAGCACGGCTCGGACGGCGTCCCGATGCTCGCACCGCCGTTCCGGCGCATCGAGTGGATGCCGTCGCTCAATGTGGCACTCGGCGTCGACGCGATGACGATGGACGACGAGGCTCTGCGGAACGCGGCCCAGCGCCTCGGGGTGCAAAAGGTGGACACGTTGAGCCGGCCGAAAGTGCTCGACGAGATCTTCCAGGCACTCGTCGAGTCGAAGCTCGATGAGCCGACATTCGTGATCGACTATCCTGTGGAGCTGTCGCCGCTCGCCAAGCCGAAGCGTGGCAATCCACAGCTTACCGAGCGGTTCGAGTTGTTTGCGCGCGGACGCGAACTGGCAAATGCATTCAGCGAGTTGAACGATCCGATCGATCAGCGCCGTCGTTTCGAGGCCCAGGCGCGCCTCCGCGCGGCGGGCGACGAGGAAGCCGCAGGGGTAGATGAGGATTACTTGCGCGCCATGGAATATGGGATGCCGCCGGCTGGCGGCGTGGGCATCGGCATGGACCGACTGTTCATGTATCTCACGAACACGCCGAACATTCGCGATGTGATTTTCTTTCCGACGCTGCGTCCTGAATGAGCCGTCTCGAGCTGTCCATCGCCTGGCGGTATCTGCATAGCCGCCGCGGATCCCGGCTGCTGTCGTTGATCAGTCTGATCGCGATCGGCGGGGTGGCGGTGGCGGTCAGCGCGCTCATCGTCATCATTGGCGTGATGAACGGACTGCAGAACGATCTCCGTGAGAAGATCCTCATCGGCAGTCCCGATATTCGTGTGCTCACGTACGGCGAAGAAATGGTGATGAAGGACTGGCCGGCTACGCTGAAGAAGGTTCAGCGGCAGCCGGGCGTCGTTGCCGTCGGTCCGTTCGTGCACACGCAAGCGCTCATCGAATCGGCACGTCACAAGTACATGGAAGGCGTCATCGTCGAAGGGCTACCGCCGGACGGGCCTGGCGTGCCACAGGTGACGTCTATCCGAAAGGTGGCTACTGCGGGCGACTTCTCCTTCTCGACGCTGGACGGCACGCGGCACGGTGCCGTGCTCGGCGCAAAACTCGCCGCCCGCCTGAACGCAACGCCCGGCATTGATACCATCACGTTGATGACGTTCGATCCGAGCCGGATCAATCCGGTCACCGGGGCGCCGCAGCCGAAGATCGATCAGTTCGAGGTCACCGGCATTTTCGACACGGGCATGTACGAGTATGACAACTCGTACGTGATCATCTCGCTCGATGCCGCGCAGAACCTCGCGCAACTCGGCAGCGCGGTGACCGGCCTCGAGGTCAAGACGCCGTCGCGTTGGGATGCGCCAGAGATCGCCGGACATCTGTCGGACAGTCTCGGCATGCCGTTCCGTGTCGAAGATTGGCATCAGCAGAACAACTCGCTATTCAACGCGCTCCAGCTCGAGAAGCTCGGTATGACGGTGATTCTGTTGCTGATCGTGCTCGTGGCCGCGTTCAACATCATCAGCACGCTGATCATGGTCGTGACGGACAAGACACGCGAGATCGGCATTCTGCGGGCCATGGGCATGCCCGCCAAGTCCATCCGTCGTGTGTTCTTTGCGCAGGGGCTGGTGATTGGCATCGTCGGCACGTTGTCCGGGCTCGTCGTCGGCCTCGCGGCATCGGAGTTGATCGGGAAGAAGAAACTCATCCCACTCGACCCGGCCGTATATTTCATCGATCACCTACCGGTTTCGACGCAGCCGAGGGACGTGACGTTCATTGTCGTGGCGAGTCTGGTGGTGGCCGCGGTGGCAACGATTTATCCGGCGCGGCAGGCGGCAAAGCTTTACCCCGTGGAGGCGATTCGTCACGAATGATCGTGCTGGAGGCGGTTGACCTGGCCAAGGTGTATCGCGGCGGAGATGGCGGCGAGATCACCGTGCTCGACGGGATCACGATTCAAGTGCCGCGCGGCGAGATGGTGGCGGTGGTTGGTGCGAGTGGCGCCGGCAAGAGCACGCTGCTACACCTGCTCGGTGCCCTCGACAAGCCGACGCGCGGCTCCGTGCAGATCAACGGGGAGTCGCTGCACAACCGAAGCGACGACGATTTGTCGGCGCTGCGGAACCGGTCAGTGGGATTCGTGTTTCAATTCCATCATCTGTTGCGCGAATTCACGGCACTCGAGAACGTGATGATGCCGTTGCGCATCGCCGGGTGGGATGACCAGCGGACTCGGCGGCGCGCCGAAGACCTGCTCGCGCGCGTGGGGCTCGCCGGGCGCATGCACCACAAGCCATCCGCGCTGTCGGGCGGCGAGCAGCAGCGCACGGCGGTGGCACGCGCGCTGGCAATCGACCCGGCGGTGTTACTGGCGGATGAACCGTCGGGCAATCTGGACCACGTGAACAGCGATCGCTTGCACGATCTGTTCGCGGAACTGTCTCGCGATCTCGAGATCGCGATGGTGATCGCGACGCACAACCGCTCACTGGCCGCGCGGGCGGATCGAACCTTGTTGCTGGAGGACGGACGTCTGATGGATACCGACGTCCGCGAGGTGGTGCCCTGATGTTGTGCGATAGCTGTAAGGAGCGCGACGCCGTCGTGCATCTCACGACGATCGAGAACAACGCCGTGCACCAGCTGCATCTCTGCGAGAAGTGCGCGGCGGAGCGCGGCGTGGAGACCACGGTCGCGACGCCGAAGCATCCGCTCGGCGAATTCCTGCAGGCCGTGCATCAGCAGGCAGCGACGCCGAGTGCCGAGGGCGTGCGCTGCACCTTCTGCAACTCGACCATGTCGGATTTTCGCGCCACGGGCCGCTGGGGCTGTGCGCGCTGCTACACGAACTTCGAGGCTGGTATTCGCGAGCTGTTGCGCCGCGTGCACGGCAATAGCAGGCACATCGGCCGATCCTACCATCCGCCAATGTCCGAGACGCTGGAGCACACCGCAGTACTTGGCGAGCTCAAGGAGCGGCTGCGGCGCGCGATCGAGAGCGAGCAGTTCGAGCTGGCGGCCGACCTGCGCGATCGCATTCGAGTGATGGAATGACGGTCGATCTCTCGTTACTGCCCGACGGCGGTGTGGGTTGGCTCGATGCGTCTGGCGCCCATTCGGACATCGTGTTGTCCACGCGGATCCGGTTCGCGCGGAATGTTGACGGCTACGCGTTTACTGGTCGTGCGCGCGACGGCGAGCGGCTTCGCGTGCTGTCGCAGGTGCGCGAAGCCGTGGCGACGATTCCGAGCCTGCACGAGGCGGTGCTCTATCGGCTAGACGAACTGCCGCCAACGTCGCGCGCGCTGCTACATGAGCGCCATCTGGTGAGCAAGGAACTCGCGGGCCTCGATGCGCAGCACCCCGTGCGCAGCGGCGCAGCCGTCTTTCTCGCTGACGGGCTCGGCCTCATGGTGAACGAAGAGGATCATCTGCGGCTGCAAGTGCTCCGTTCCGGGTTCGCCCTGCAGGAGGCGTTCACGGCCATCGACAAACTGGACCGGGACCTTGGTGCACGTGTTCCGTATTCGTATCACAGCGAGTTCGGCTTTCTGACCGCCTGTCCGACCAACGTCGGCACGGGCATGCGCGCATCGGTGCTGATTCATCTCCCCGGGCTCGTGCTGACGAAGGAGATCGCGAAGGTGCTCGCGAGCCTTCAACAAATGGGACTCACCTACCGAGGCTTATATGGTGAGGGGAGCGAAGTAGTGGGAAACTTCTTTCAGATTTCCAACCAGACCACACTCGGCCGCTCGGAAGAAGAGTTAATCGATCAATTGTTACGCGTTGTCGGTCACGTCGTCGAGCGAGAAGCAGAGGCACGTCGCGTGCTCCTTCGCGACGCGGGCTATATTATCGAGGACAAGCTTTGGCGCGCATACGGCACGCTTCGCTACGCTCGCAGCCTCACGTTCGACGAGGCGATGAACTACCTGAGCGGCGTTCGGCTGGCTGTAGGGTTGAAACTGATGACCGCGCTCAGTGTATACACGCTCAACAAGCTCCTGATCTTTTCGCAAGCCGCACATCTGGCCCATTCAGCGGGCCGTGCGTTGACGGAAAGTGAAACCAACCTGGCGCGCGCACAGTATGTGCGTAAAGCGCTGGAACAGGAAGCGGGCTCGGTCGGTTGAACGCCTCGATCACCCGGATGTTGTGAGGGAACCATGAACGGCTACAACTTCACCGAGCGGGTGAGGAAAGTCCTCGCGATGGCTCGCGAGGAGGCCGCGCGTCTCCACCATGAGTACGTGGGGACCGAGCATATCCTGCTCGGATTGATTCGTGAGGGTGAGGGCGTCGCAGCGACGGTGCTCCAGAACCTGAGCGTCGAGCTGGACGACATCCAGCAAAAAATCGAGGAGACGGTCAAGAAGGGAAAAGCCGGTCAGACGACCGGTCCCGACTTACCCTACACGTCGCGCGCCAAGAAAGTGCTCGAGCTCGCTATGAGCGAAGCGCGCGAGCTGAACCACAGTTATGTCGGCACTGAGCACCTTCTGCTTGGGCTTCTCCGTGAAGAAAAGGGGATTGCGGCGCAGGTCCTAACCGACGCGGGCGTCAATTTGGACGCCGCCCGCGCCGAGACCCTGCGCATCCTCGGCACGGAGTCGCCACAAGCTGGTGCTCAGCCCGCCGGCAGCGCTGCGCCGCAGCCGGCTGCGCCCAAGGGTGAAAAGAAGTCCAAAACGCCGGCGCTCGATCATTTCTGCCGCGATCTCACGCAGCTCGCCGCCGAAGGTCAGCTCGACCCGACGATCGGTCGGGCGAAAGAAATCCAGCGGGTCATGGAAGTGCTGACGCGCCGTAAGAAGAACAACCCGGTGCTCATCGGCGAGCCGGGCGTCGGCAAGACGGCCATCGTGGAAGGACTCGCGCAGCTCATCGCCAACGGTGAGTGCCCGGAGTCGTTGCGCGATCACCGTGTGTTGTCGCTCGACATGGCGGCCGTGATTGCCGGCACCAAGTATCGCGGTCAGTTCGAGGAGCGCCTCAAGGCGGTCATGAACGAGATCGCCCAAAACAAACAAGTCATCCTGTTCATCGACGAGCTGCATACGCTCGTGGGTGCAGGTGCCGCCGAAGGCGCCATCGACGCCTCTAACATGCTCAAGCCCGCCCTCGCGCGTGGCGAGCTGCAATGCGTCGGTGCGTCTACTCTCAACGAATATCGCAAGTATATCGAGAAGGACGGCGCACTCGAGCGCCGCTTCCAGACGGTGATCGTCGACCCGCCTTCGGTGGACGAAACGGTCGATATCCTGAAGGGGCTGCGTAAGAAATACGAGGATCACCACAAGGTGACGATCCCCGATACGACGCTCGTTGCGGCATCGAAGCTGTCGGAACGTTACATCACCGATCGCTTTCTGCCGGACAAGGCCATCGACGTGATCGACGAGGCGGGTGCGCGGGCGCGGCTTGCCGCGCAGGCGCCGCCGCCGGAAGTCGCCGCGCTCAAGGGCGATCTCGAGAGAGTGAATGGCGAAAAGGAAGCTGCCGTTCGCGATCAGAACTTCGAGAAGGCCGCGTCGCTCCGTGACAAGGAGCGCGAGATTCAAGGCAGCATCAAGCAGAAGCAGTCCGAGTGGGAGACGCGGCGTCAGTCGCACCGCCCGGTGCTTGGTGAAGAGGAGATTGCGTTCATCGTCAGCCGGTGGACGGGCATTCCCGTGACGCGCTTGCAGGAAGCCGAGACGGCTCGTCTTCTCCGGATGGAAGAGGAACTGCATGAGACGGTGATCGGCCAGAACGAGGCGATCAACGCGATTTCCAAGGCCATTCGCCGCAGTCGGGCGGGCCTCAAGGATCCGCGGCGTCCCATCGGATCGTTCGTCTTCTCGGGCCCGACGGGCGTGGGCAAGACGGAGCTGGCTCGGTCGCTGGCGAAGTTCCTGTTCGCCGACGAATCGGCGCTCATCCGCGTCGATATGAGCGAGTACATGGAGAAGTTCTCCGTGTCGCGTCTCATCGGTGCGCCGCCGGGATACGTGGGCTACGAGGATTCGGGCACGCTCACGAAGGCCGTACGGCGCAAACCGTACTGCGTCATCCTGCTCGATGAAATTGAAAAAGCGCACCCGGATGTGTTCAACATCCTGCTGCAGGTGCTCGACGAAGGTCACCTGACCGACAACTACGGTCGCGTGATCGACTTCAAGAACACCGTGGTGATCATGACGTCGAACGTCGGCGCCCGTGACCTCACGAAGACGAAATCGCTCGGCTTCACGAGCGGCGACGAAAAGCAGAACTGGGAGCGTCGGGCGGAGAAGGTGCGGGACGAACTCAAGAACGTGTTCAACCCCGAGTTCCTGAACCGCTTGGACGATGTGATCGTGTTCCATCCGCTCAGTCGCGAGCACATCACGCAGATCGTGAGCATCCTGCTCAAGGACGTACGGAAGCGGTTGTCCGAGGAAGAGCTCACGCTCACACTCTCCCCAGCGGCGACGGACTTCCTCGTCAAGCACGGCTATGACGAGCAGTACGGCGCACGTCCGCTGAAGCGCTCCATCCAGAAGTACATCGAGGATCCGCTGTCGGACAAGATTTTGGTGGCCGAGTACTCGAAGGGCGAGGAGATCGAGGTAGATGTCGCGCCCGATGGGGAACATCTGGGCTTCCGGGTTCTCACCAGCAGCGCACCCCAGGCGTAAAGAAATCGACAGGAAGGCGGTCGGTTGGTCCCATCAAGGACCTGACCGGCCGCCTTCTGTGTATATTCCCGGACTATGCGACAAATGCATGTTTTGCTCGCGGTCGTGGGTCTCGCGGTAGCTGCTTCTGCCGCCGCAGCCCAGGAGACCGTGACCGGACAGTGCGCCACGCCTGACAGCGTGGCGTTTCGTGGTTTCTCCCGAGTGCCTGAGGCCGACCTGCGCGCCGGCGTTGGGATCACTCCCGGCCAGCCTATCGGCGGCAATCGGGTGCTCACCCGTGCAATCCGTGACCTGTTTGCCACCAATCAGTTCGAAGACGTTCGGACGAGTTGCGAGTTCGTTGGTGGCAAGGCAGTGCTCATTTTCACGGTCCGCGAGCGCCGCATTCTGAGCGACATAAAGGTCGTCGGTCCCGAGCGAGTGTCGCCAAGCTCAGTTCGCGACCGGGTGGACCTGTTGATCGGCAAGCCAGTCGATCCGGCCCAGGTCGCGAAGGACGTTGCACGCATCGATTCGTTGTACCAGAGCCAGAGCTACTACCTGGCCAAGGTGACGGTTGATACGATCACCGACCGCGACGCCACCACGTTGGTCTTTCACGTCGACGAGGGCCGTCGACTGGCGATCTCGGGCGTCGAGATTGAAGGCAACAAAGCGCTCTCAGCCAAGACGATCGTGGCTGCGCTCAGTACGAAGCCTGAAGGTTTCTTCTGGTGGAAGAACGGCGAGTTCGACAGCGACAAATACAATGAAGATCTGTCGAGGACCATTCCGCAGCTCTACGCGGCGCACGGGTTCATCGACATGCAGGTTGTGAAGGACTCGCTGATCGTCGACCGCGAGAAGGGCAAAGCCCTCGTTCGGATTCGCGTCAACGAGGGGCCGCAATACAAGATCGGCACGTTCGAGGTGGATGGTGCCAAACGATTCTCCAACGAACAAATCGCGGCCTATTACCCGTTCAGCGCCAAGAAGACCAAGACTGTCACCGAAACGGTGAAAGGCCTCATCAGCCGCGGACCGACGGAGGCGAAGAACGTTTTCAATTCCAGTGCGTGGGATGACGCCACGAGTAAGGTGCAGGAAGAGTATGAGAACGAAGGCTATATCTACGCGAGCATCCGTCCGGTGGTCGAGCGTGAGCGGGTCGGCCCGGATTCGACGCCGACGGTGAACCTGCGGTGGGAGATAGACGAGCGGACGCCGGCGATCGTGAACCGGGTGGATATCGTCGGCAACGACGTCACGACGGAAACGTGTATCCGAGACCAGCTGTTCATTCTGCCGGGTGACGTCTTCAATCGCGATCGACTGCTTCAGAGCTATCGCAACATCGCCAACCTTGGATTCTTCGAAGCGGACATGCCGCAACCGACCACGAATCCGGCGAATGACAAGGGCGACATCGACCTGATTTTCCACGTCAAGGAAAAGCGTACAGGCAATGTCAACTTTGGCGCGTCGGTCGGGCAGGGGACTGGCCTTGGCGGCTTCATTGGCTTTGACCAGCCGAACCTGTTCGGCGAGTGCAAGCGTGGCTCGCTGCAATGGCAGTTTGGCCAGTACATCCGCGACTTCACCTTGAGCTACACCGATCCGCGGATCAAGCAGTCGAACGTGTCCGGCACCGTGTCGGCGTACAACCAGCTGTCACGCTTCATCATCCGCGACATCGGCCAGTCGAACACGACGGGCGGACAGCTCCAGTTCGGCTTCCCACTGCCGAACTCGCGTCTCACGCGGTTTTTCGTGAGCTATGGCGGCGAGCGGGTGAGTTACGGGGGCGATGGGCTCGTGGCGACGATCAACTGCAACGGCTGCTTCCGTTCGACGCTCGGCTTCACGCTCGATCATGATACACGACTGGGGACGCCGTTCCCCGTCGCCGGCGTGCACGAAGACGTCGCGCTGCAGTTGAACGGTGGACCCCTGGGCGGGTCGGCCACGTTCCAACGACTCACGACCGAGATGCGCTCATACTCCACGATCGCGACCTTCGGCAAGGCCCTTGGTCCGGAGCCCATGGCGCTGGTCGTGGGCTTGTCGGCCCGCGCCGGCGCGTTGTTCGGTGATCCGGGACCGTTCTTCGTCTCGCAGGCGTTCTCGTTGGGCGGCGTGCAGTACGGCAATCCTCTGCGCGGGTACGAGGAGTTTTCGATCACGCCCAAGGGGTATCTCCCGAACGCCGATCAGTTCCAGGCCCAGCGGTCATCGTTCGGTAATGCGTACTACACGAGCACAGCGGAACTCGGTCTGCGTGTGAGTCAGCAGCTGTACATCGACGCGTTCTACGACGCAGGCAATCTCTGGGATCGGCCCAGCGACTTCGATCCGACCAGACTCTTCCGGGGTGCGGGCTTCGGAGCGTCGCTCGTCACGCCTCTCGGACCACTGGGTGTCGACTTGGGGTATGGGTTCGATCGCGTGGACGCGTTCGGGCATAAGGATCCCAAATGGCAGGTTCACTTCAAGTTCGGTCAGATCTTCTAATTCGGAGTCTTCATGCGTTCCATGTTCCGCGCGACGGTGATCGCGCTCGTAGGTTCAGTGATCGGCGGCGTTGCAAACGCCCAGACAGTCAAGCTCGCCTTCGTGAATACGCAGGCACTGATGGATGCAGCCCCGGGCCGCGCGCAAGCCGAGGCGGTGCTGCAGAAGGAAGGTGATGGATTCAAGGCGCAGCTGGGCAAGATGCAGGATTCCATCAACACGCTTCTCACGAAATATCAGAAGGACGAGCCCGCGCTCAGCGCCACGGCCAAGGACACCCGCCAGAAGGCGATACAGTCGCTCGAGACCGATCTGCAGGCGAAAAACCTTCAGCTCCAGCAGCAGTTCTCGCAGCGCACGAACGAGGTGATGGCGCCAGTCACTGAGGCCGTGAAGAAAGCGCTGGACGACATCCGTACCGAAGACGGCTACGCGATCATCTTTGCGAATGACCCGCAGAATTCGAGCATCGTGTCTGCGGATAAGAATCTCGACATCACGGATCGCGTCGTGTCGCGGCTGCGCGCGACGAAGGCTGTAGCGGCTCCAGTTGCAGTTCCACCGAAGGGTGCGCCGTCCGCGCCGGCCGGCGTCACGCGTCCAAAGCCGCCGGCACAGTGATCGCCGGTTCGGCCCAGCAGGATGATGGCGGCGGTGAGGGCGGATTCGTCCTCACCGCCGCGACTATTGCGGATGCGGTGGGCGGCCAACTGATCGGCGACCCGTCCGTCTGTGTAGCCCGAGTGGCGGCGCTCGATCGTGCCACCGGAACGGATCTGAGTTTTCTCGGGGTCGCCAAGTACGCCCCGTTGTTCACGGCATCGCGCGCCGGGGTAGTGCTCGTATCCGCGGAACTGGCGGACACGCCTGGGACGGTGCCCGCGCGCATCATCGTGGCGAAACCGCAAGAAGCATTACTGACGCTTCTTCCGCGCTTTCACCACATGCCGCGCGCGACGCCCGGCGTCCACCCCACAGCGGTGCTGGGCGCGGACGTTCTCCTGGGACAGAACGTGTCCATTGGCCCGCACGTCGTGATCGACGACGGCGCGCGAATTGGCGAGGGCGCTATCGTGCGCGCGCATTGCACGATCGGAGCGGGCGTCGAGCTCGGTGATCACGTCCAGTTGTTCCCGTCGGTGACGCTGTACAGCGGCAGCCGCCTCGGCAACCGCGTGATCCTTCACTCCGGCGTGCGGATCGGGTCCGACGGATTTGGCTACGTGCAGCGCGACGGACACCACGTAAAGATCCCTCACGTCGGCCGCTGTATCCTCGAGGACGACGTCGAGATTGGGGCCAACACGACAATCGATCGGGGAAGCATCGACGATACCGTCATCGGTGCGGGCACAAAGATCGACAACCTCGTTCAGATTGGCCACAACGTGCGGATCGGGCGTTTGTGCCTGATCATGTCGCAGGCGGGTATCTCGGGGTCGGTGCGCATCGAGGATGGCGTCATGATTCTCGGCCAGGTGGGAGTGGCGGGACATTGCACCATCGGTAAGGGGGCACGCATAGCCGCTCGGGGCGGGGTGTTTGGCGACGTCCCGGCCGGCGAGACATGGTCGGGCTATCCGGCGCGGCCACACAGGCAATCGCTTCGCGCGCAGGCCGCGCTCCTCAAGCTTCCTACGCTCCTACGGCGTATTGAGCGGCTGCTCGGCAGGGAAGACGAAGGCTAGCACTGCACGTAGACACGCGCTCACCTGGCCTACCTGCTCTACCTGCTCGTACAGTTGCCCTTCCCGGTCGATTCGCCGCGTACTTTTGGCGTTTTGCAACATACCGACCCTGCTCAGGCGCCTTACGGGGCCGAACAGGCCAACCCCCACCACGATCAGCCGCTCCACGCCGACGATTTGTTCGATAACGGAGGCGTTCAGATGCCCTATGGGCGTGCTCCGAGCGAATATTTGTGTCGTTCTGCGTCATGACAGGTCGATCAGTCGGCCTACGGCCGCGATCAGCCGCCCTACGGGGGCGATCAGCCGGCCTACGTTTGCAATTTGCCACACTACGGGCTACTGGCGTCGCCACCCCGGACCACAGGGTTCGCCCGCGGGAGCGTGTCGAAAAGGGGTCGAGTCGATTCCCGATCAGGCGCATTGACGGCTCGAAATGGCCAATCCTCGGCCTGCGTCGGCGCGATGAATTAGCGATATTGCGTCGCGTCCCCCTCCGACTCCCCCCTCAGCTGCCTCGTGGCCGCCGTACCCTTCGCGACCCCAATGAATCGTTGCACCATCGCACGTCCCGTATCCCTCGAGGGAATCGGGTTGCACCTTGGCGCCGCGTGCCATCTGGCGTTCAAGCCGGCGCCGTGCGGCGCGGGGATTTCCTTCCGCCGTATCGATCTCCCGGGAGCGCCTAGCATTCGGGCACTTGCCGAGCACGCGGTCCTGTCGGAGCGCCGGACGCAACTCGGTGAAGACCCCGTGTCGGTGCACACCGTGGAACACGTGCTCGCGGCGGTCCTTGGGTGCGGCGTGGACGACGTGGAGATCGAGCTCGATGCAGCGGAGCCGCCGATCATGGACGGCAGTGCGATGCCATTTGTGGAGGCGCTGCACTGTGCCGGGATCACGGAGCACGGTGGCGAAGTGTCGTATCTGAGTATTCGTCGGCCACTCCGGCTGGTGGATGGGGAATCGATATACGAGGTGACGCCGGCGCCGGATCTCCAGCTTGCGGTGACGATCGACTTTCCGCACGCGGCAATTGGACGCCAGGAAGCCTGCTATCGTGTCACGAACGAGAGCTTCGCGCGCGATCTCGCATCGGCGCGCACCTTTGGTTTCGTCCACGAAATAGATGGGCTGCGGACGAAAGGCTTGATCCAGGGCGCGTCGCTCGACAATGCGGTCGTACTCGACGAGAATGGAGTGATCGGCGGGGCAGAATCGCTCCGCTGGCCGGATGAATTCGTCCGGCACAAAGCAATGGACTGCGTGGGTGACCTGGCGCTGGCTGGTCTCCGCGTCCGTGCCCGTGTGACGGCGTTCAAGCCGAGCCATCGGGGAACCGTTCGACTGGTGCAAGCGATGACAGAAGCGATTGCGAAGGAGACGAGAGTGATCGAGATCGAAGAAATCATGCGGGTCCTGCCGCACCGGTATCCATTTCTGCTCGTGGACCGGGTGCTCGAGATCGAGGAGGGCAAGCGGATCGTGGGTATGAAGAACGTCACGATCAACGAGCCATTCTTCCAGGGACATTTTCCCGGGCATCCGATCATGCCGGGGGTGCTCATCATCGAAGCGATGGCACAGGTTGGCGGCATGCTGCTCATGGGAGCGGTGCCGGATCCGGAGAACAAGGTCGTGTACTTCACGTCGCTCAACAACGTGAAGTGGCGGCGACCGGTCCGACCGGGCGATCAGATTCGTTTCGAGCTGGAGCTGCTCCAGGTGCGCGGCACGATGGCGAAGATGTCCGGCGTGGCAAAGGTCGATGGGCAGGTCGTTGCCGAAGCCGAGATGGGTGCCGTGGTGCGCGACAAATGACGACGACCATTCATCCAACGGCAATCGTCGATCCGTCCGCCCAGATCGGCAGCGATGTCCAGATCGGCCCATTCACCATCATCGGGCCGGATTGTGTCGTCGGCGACTCGTGCGTACTCGACGCGCGCGTCACACTGGAGCGATATGTCACGCTCGACGCCAACGTGAAGGTGGGCGTTGGCAGTGTGCTCGGCGGTGAGCCCCAGGACCTCAAGTTCAAGGGCGAGCGCACGGTGGTGACTGTCGGCGAAGGCACCACGATTCGAGAGTACACGACCATCAATCGTGGTACCACGCAATCGTTCAAGACCACCGTCGGCAAGAACTGCTTCCTGATGTCGTACGTGCACATCGCACACGATTGTCACGTCGGTGACGGCGTCATCATCTCGAACGGCACTCAATTGGCGGGACACGTCACGATCGACGAGAAGGCAATCCTCTCCGGCCTGGTCGCGGTGCATCAATTCGCGACCATCGGTCGCTACAGCTTCATCGGCGGCTGCTCGCGCGTGGCGAAGGATGTTCCGCCGTATGTGAAAGCCGTGGGAAATCCGATCCGACTGTATGGCCTGAACAGCGTCGGACTGGAGCGCAACGGATTCCCGGACGAGGTGCGCCGGGAGCTCAAGCGCGCATACCGGCTGTTCTTCAAGTCGGAGATGAACCTCTCGCAAGCGCGCGAGCGAGCCGCTGCGGAGCTGCACGACTTTCCGGAGATCACCGAGTTCCTGTCGTTCTTTGAGCGCAGCGATCGCGGGTCGGTGATCTGATGCCCGTTCGCATTGGTGTCATTGGCGCCGGGGCTCTTGGTTTTCACCATACGCGCATTCTGCGCGACGTGCCAGGCGCGCAGCTGGTGGGTTTTCACGACGCCAGGGCCGATCGCGCCGCCACGGTGAGTGCGGAGCTCGGCGTGCCGGCGTTCCAGTCACTGGACGCGCTGTTGGATGAGGTGCAGGCGGTCAGCGTCGTGGTGCCCACGCCGTACCACTTCAAGGTGGCGGCGCCGGCCCTCGAGCGCGGACTGCACGTGCTGATCGAGAAGCCCATCGCGACCACGCTCGACGAAGCCGACGCGTTGTTGGCGATCGCGCGCCGGACCGGAGCGGTGATCCAGACCGGTCACGTGGAGCGGTTCAACCGCGCGGTGCGCGCCGCACTGCCATTCGTGGAAGGGCCGCGGTTCATCGAGAGCAACCGGCTGGCCCCGTTCAATGCGCGCGGCTCGGACGTAGCCGTCGTGCTGGATCTGATGATCCACGACATCGACCTCGTGCGGACGTTCGTTGGCGGTGGCGTGAGCTCGGTATCCGCCGTCGGCGTTCCGGTGTTGACGCCATTCGTGGACATCGCGAACGCGCGCCTTACCTTCGAGGCGGGCGCCGTTGCGAACATCACGGCAAGCCGGGTGTCGCGCGAGCGAATGCGCAAGCTCCGGATCTTCCAGCAGAGCGGCTACCTGTCGCTCGATCTGGGCAAGGGCACGGGCGAGTTCTACCGCCTGCGCCGCGATATCGATTTGCTGGCGCTCGTGCGTGACGCGCAGGGAGCGCAGGCGCTCGAATCGTACGTCGAGCGGATCGCCATTGACGCACCGGAGGGGGAACCGCTCCGGCTTGAGCTCGAAGCGTTCGTTCATGCGGTGGCGGGCGAGGCGCCCATTGCCGTCACGGGCCGGGACGGCCGAGAGGCGCTTGCCGTTGCACTGAGTATCGTGCGGGAAATCGAGCGTTCGCTGCCGAGTCTTGCCGGGACATCCTCGTCCCTGCCAATTCGTGCGTGAAATACTCTTTGTCGCCGGCGAAGTCTCCGGCGACGCACATGCGGCCGGCGTAGCGCGCGAGCTCCACGCGCGCGGCGCGCCGTTCCGGTTGACGGGAATTGGCGGCGAGGCGATGCGCGGCGCCGGCGTGGAGCTCATCGAGCACGCCGAGCGGCTCGCCGTGATGGGATTCGTCGAGGTGATCAAGCATGTCCCCATGCATTGGGCGCTGCTGCGCGACATCAAGCGACGCATCCGGAGCGGCGACGTCGCACTCGTCGTGTTGATCGACTACCCCACGTTCAACATGAAGATCGCCGCCGCCGCCACCGCAGCGGGTGTGCCGGTGCTGTACTACATCACTCCGCAGGTGTGGGCCTGGGGCTCCAACCGGCTGGAGCGGCTGGCACGCACGGTCACGAAAGCCGCGGTGATCCTGCCGTTCGAGGAAAAGCTCCTGCGACAGCATCACATCGACGCGACGTTCGTCGGACATCCGTTGCTCGATCGCGTGTCCGATCTTCCCACCCGTGGCAGTGCGCGCGCTACGCTCGGCCTGTCAGCTGATGACCGCGTGCTCGCGCTGTTTCCGGGTAGCCGTGGACAAGAGATCGATCACCACCTGGATGCGTTCGTGGGCGCCGCGCGCGAGCTGCAGCGACGCGATCCGTTGCTCAAGGTGATCGTGAGCGCGGCGCCGCATGTCACGCTCAGTCCAGAGCGCTGCCCGTACCCCTTGGTCCACTCGGCGTCCTTCACCGTGTTTCGGGCCGCGGACGCAGCGCTGTGCAAGAGCGGTACGACCACGCTGGAGGCTTCGGTCGCCGGCTGTCCGCTGGTCGTGGCGTATCGCACGAGTGCGATCACATATGCGGCGGCGCGCCACCTTGTGAAGATCCCGCATATCGGCCTGGTGAACGTCGTGGCGGGGCGGGAACTGGCGCCGGAGTTCGTGCAGGGCGCGCTGCAGCCGTTCGCGGTAGCGGACGCGCTGGGGCCGTTGTTGGACGGGGCAAGCGAGGCGCGGCGTCGCATGGTGGAAGGCCTCGCCATCGTTCGCGCGTCTCTCGGAACTCCCGGTGCCGCTGCCCGGGTCGCGGACATGGCCACGGTACTGGCCAAACAAGAACACCATGGGTGACGATCGGCGGCAGCGGCGTGTGGTGTGGATCTCGAGAATCGGCGTATGGCTGCTCCGAGCGCTCGGCGCCACGTGGCGAATTCGCGTGACGTACGATGAGGGGCTTCGTGGGCGGAGAGCGGAAGGCAAGCCCGTGATCTTCTGCCTCTGGCACGGCCAGTTGTTGCCGCTCCTCTATCATCATCGGCGCGAGCACATCGCGGTGCTGATCAGCGAACACTCGGATGGCGAGATCGTCGCGCGCATGGCCAAGAGTCTGGGCTACAACACCGTGCGCGGGTCCACGTCGCGCGGCGCGGCGCGTGCGTTACTCGGACTGGCGCGCACGGTGGGCGACGGGAACGACCTGGCGATCACGCCCGATGGACCGCGTGGTCCGGCACACTCGGTGGCGCCGGGCACACTGATCATCGCCCAGCGGAGCGGCGCACCGGTATTGCCGATCGCGGCGGCGTCGTCGTCCGCGTGGCGACTCAGGAGCTGGGATCGTTTCCTGATTCCGAAACCGTTCGCGAAGGTGCACATCGCTTACGGGGATCTCACGTACATCGACGCGGCAGATGCGCGGACCGCGGCAGCGGATGTCAGTCCCCTCGTCGCCGCCATGACGCAAGCCGAGACGCGCGCGGGTGTCTGACCAACGCATTGTCGAGCGCGTGTGGTACGGCGGCGATGCCTTCGCACGTGTCGCGCGCGCGGTGCTGCTTCCGGCGGAGCGGGTGTTCGGCGGCATCGTCGGCGCGCGGGACATTCTGTACGAGGCCGGGTGGCTCCCGGAGCACGCGACCGCCATTCCGGCCGTGAGCATTGGGAATCTGACCGTCGGCGGTACCGGAAAGACGCCGGTGGCTGCCTGGATTGCGAGCGGGCTGGTGGCGCGCGGGGCACATCCGGCGATCGTGCTGCGCGGGTATGGCGGGGACGAGCCACTCGTTCATGAAACTCTAAACCCCGGCGTGCCGGTGATTGCCGCGGCCGATCGCGTGGCCGCCATCGCGGAAGCTGCCCGCCGGGGAGCAGACATCGCCGTGCTCGACGATGCGTTCCAGCATCGGCGCGCCGCCCGCGTGGCCGATCTGGTCCTGGTCAGCGCCGATCGGTGGACGTCCGACATGCGGCTGCTGCCGGCCGGCCCGTGGCGCGAGCCATTGAAGGCCATCCGACGGGCGACGATGATCATCGTGACCCGGAAGGCCGTGTCGGAGCAGACCGTGGACGCCGTCAACGAACGGCTGTCGAAGGTGGCGCCAGGTATCCCGCGGGTGACGGTACGGCTGGAACCGGCGTCGCTCCGGCAATACGGCAGCACGGAGACGCGGTCGCTGGCCGCGCTCCGTGGTGTGCCAGTGAAGGCGGTGCTTGCCATCGCCGACCCAAAGTCGTTTGTGCGCCAACTCGAGCAACGTGGCGCGCAGGTGCGCGCCGTAGTCTTTCCGGATCATCACGCATTTACGGATGCGGAAGTCCAGGGATTGGCCGTTGGTCTATCTGCCGGCGAGTGGGCAGTTTGCACGCTGAAGGATGCGGTAAAGCTCGGGCCGCGCTGGCCTCGCCTTGCGCCGCCGTTGTGGTATGTTTCTCAGCAAGTGATCGTGGAGCGTGGCGTTGGCGGTCTAGAGCGGCTGCTTGACGATCTCGTCAATACGCGCTCTCCAATGTCTCCAACTGCTGGCTGACGCCGGCCCCGATTCGCTTCCTCATGGCCATCGATCTCCGACTCCCAACCGATAGAATCGTCCGCCCCGATAAGGACCGTTTTCTCGACGAAGAAAACCCTTTTGAGGCGATGATGTCGCGCTTCGATCGCGCGGCGGAATTGCTTGATCTCGAGCCCGGCCTGTACAAGGTCCTGCGGCACCCTGAAAAGCAGATCACCATTTCGATCCCGGTCATGATGGACAACGGTGAAGTGGAAGTCTTCACCGGCCATCGTGTGTTGTACAACACGTCGCGCGGTCCCGCCAAGGGCGGCATCCGCTTCGACCTGCAAGTCACGATGGAAGAAGTGAAGGCGTTGGCGGCATGGATGACGTGGAAGTGCGCCGTCGTCAATCTGCCGTTCGGCGGCGCTAAGGGTGGCGTCGTCTGCGATCCGCTGCAGATGAGCGCCGGTGAGCTCGAACGTCTGACGCGCCGCTACACCACTGGCATCATCGCCACGCTTGGTCCGGACTCGGATGTACCGGCGCCCGACGTGAACACGAACGAGCGCGTGATGGCTTGGGTGATGGACACGTACTCCATGCGTGTGGGCCACACGGTCACCGCCGTCGTCACCGGTAAGCCGATCGAAATGGGCGGCTCGCTGGGTCGCCGCGAAGCGACCGGTCGCGGGTGCATGATTGTGACGAAGGAAGCACTCCAGCACCTCGGCATGCCAATCCAGGGTACGACGATTGCCGTGCAGGGCTTCGGCAACGTGGGCTCTGTGGCGGCGGACTTGCTGCAACGCGAAGGGGCCAAGATCGTGGCGATCAGCGATCGCACCGGCGGGTATTACAACAAGAACGGCATCGACATCGAGGCGGCAATCAAGCACGTTCGCCAGGTGCGGACGCTCGAAGGCTTCACGGGTGGCGATCAGATCACCAACGAAGAGCTGCTCGTGTTGGACGTGGACGTCCTGGTGCCCGCCGCGATGGAGAACGTCATCACCAGCAGGAACGCCGGGAAGATCCGCGCCAAGATCATTTGCGAGGGTGCGAACGGCCCGACCACGGCTGGTGCCGACTCCATTCTCGACGAGAAGGGCGTGTTCGTGATTCCCGACATTCTCGCCAATGCCGGCGGCGTGACGGTATCCTACTTCGAGTGGGTGCAGGATCGCGGCGGCTATTTCTGGACGGAAGCCGTCGTCAACGAGCGGCTCACCGACATCATGCGGAACAGCTTCGATGCCGTCTTGCAGCTCTCGAAGCAGCACAAGGTGAACATGCGGACGGCGGCCTACATGGTGTCGATCAGCCGCGTGGCCACGGTACACCGCCTGCGCGGTATCTACGCCTAACGCGTGAATGCGATTCACCGTGGCGGTCGTCGGGAAACCGCGCGACCCCAATCTGTCCGGTGCAATTCGCGAGTATGAGCTCCGTGCGGGCCGGTACTGGCCGCTCGAAGTACACGAGGTCCGTGAAGAACCGGGACGTTCCGGTTCCACGGACCTCGTCCGCGACCGGGAAGGGGAGCGGCTGCTTGCTGCTATCCCGCCCGGCGCGCAGGTTGTCGCATGCGAGTTGAATGGACGTACGATGACGTCGGAACAGTTCGCCCGCTGGCTGCAGGAACTGCGTGAGCGCGCTCGCGACGTCGCGATGGTCATTGGCGGCGCGTTCGGCTTGAGCGATGCCGTCAAGGCGCGCGCGGCCAGCACGCTGGCCCTGGCTTCGTGGACATTGCCGCACGAGCTTGCGCGGTTGGTGCTCGCCGAGCAGTTGTACCGTGCGGGCACCATCACGCGCGGCGAGCCGTATCACAAGTGAGTGTCGATAGGCGAAAGGCGATTTCACTTCTCTTGGAGGAGCGCGCATGAATGACGTGATCGTGCGCACGGAGTCGCTCGGTGGATCGGCACTGTCGCGGGCCGCGCAGGCGGGACGCCTCCCACAATGGTATCCGGGCACTCCGACGGACATCCATGCCTGGAACGCCTATGCACGCCAAGTGATGCAGAGCGTGTCGGTGTCGTGGTGCGATGACTTGCGCGATGCCATTGCGCCGAGCGGACGCGCGGCGGTGCGCCTAAGTCGGAGTGCCGGCGGGAAGGGGCTCGTCATCACCACGGGACAACAGCCCGGCTTGTTCGGTGGTCCGCTGATGACGCTCGCCAAAGCGATCACCGCGCGTGCCCTCGCCGACGAGCTCCAGGAGGCGCTCGGCATTTCGGTCGCGCCGCTCTTCTGGGCCGCGACGGACGACGCGGACTTCGAGGAAGCAGCCGTCACTTCCGTCGCGCTCACCGGCGGGCCGTGCGAGCTCCGGCTGGAGCAACGCGCACCCGCAGGAACACCGATGGCCAGCGTACCGATCGGTGGCGAGATCGCCGCGCTCGCCAACGTGCTTCGCGAAGCCTGTGGCTCGGCTGCGCACGTGTCGTATCTCGAATCGTCGCTGCATGCGTATCGAGATGGTGTGTCCGTGGGTGACGCGTACGTCGAGGTATTGCGAAACGTTCTCGAGCCGCTCGAGATCTCGGTGCTCGACGTCTCGCACCCGGCGGTGACACGAGTGAGCGCGGGGTTCATGCAACGAGCCGCAGCGAACGCCGAGGCAATCGCTGCAGCCGTGCATCAGCGCGACGAAGCGCTCGTCGCTGCCGGGTTCAAACCACAGGTGGAGGAGGTTCCCGGGCTGTCGCACGTGTTCTTGAATGATGCGGGCACCAAACGTCGGCTCCGGCTGGCCGAGGCGTCGTCGCTCGGTCCGCTGCACGATCATCAACATCTGTCCGCGACTGTCCTCCTGCGGCCGGTGCTCGAACGCTGGATGTTGCCCACGGCGACGTATGTCGGGGGGCCGGGCGAGATCGCGTATTTCGCTCAGGTATCCGCGATTGCCGCGGCGATGGGAGCTCCCGCGCCATGCGTGGTCCCGCGTTGGTCGACGACCATTGTAGAGCCGCGCATTCAACACCTGCTCAGCGCCCTCGATCTCTCGGTCGAGAGCCTGGCGGATCCGCACGCGGCCGAGCGCCGTGTGGCGCGCGATCACCTGCCGGCTGAAGCAGATAGCGCGCTGCAGGCGCTTCGCCACGACGTGGCAGATCACGCGGAGGCGCTGCGCGCGGCAACGGACGGCCTTGTTCCAGACGCGGTGATCGACGGTCTGCGGAAATCGCTCGACCATCGCTTCGGCCGTCTGGAGCGCCGTATGCTTTCAGCCGTAAAGCATCGTGAGCGGGATGCCCTCCGGCAACTGGGCACGGCGCGCGGCGCGCTATTTCCGCATGGGGCCCGGCAGGAGCGAAAGCTGTCCTACATTCCTTTTCTGGCCCGCTACGGTCCCGCATTGTTGGACGATATGCTCGGTGCCGCGAGGGAGCACGCGCGCACGCTCGTCGGCGGCTCGCTTCGTGTGAACGCGTCGAGCGCGGCACCGGCTCGGGTGTAAGCATCGCCGTCGTGACAGAATCCGCGGAAACTCCCGAAGCTGTAACGCCTGGTGGCGCGATCGCGCGTACCGGTGGCGCCGCCGCACTCGTCGGGATTGGCATCCTCGCGTCGCGCGTGTTCGGTGTGGTTCGGCAGATGCTGCAAGCGCGCTTCCTTGGCGCCGGTGCGGCTGCGGACGCCTTCATGGCAGCGTTCAAGATTCCGAACATGTTGCAGAACTTGTTCGGCGAAGGCGCGTTGTCGGCATCGTTCATTCCCGTGTACTCACGTCTGCTGGCCCACGGCGACGAGGAGGAGGCCGGGCATGTCGCCGGTGCGATCGCGGCGCTGCTCGCGCTGTCCGTTTCGGTGATCGTCCTGGTGGGCGTGGTGGCGGCGCCGGTGCTCATTCCGGTCATCGCGGCGGGTTTCGATCCGCAGAAGAAGCAGATGACCATTCAGCTCACCCGGATCTTCTTTCCTGGCGCTGGAATCTTCGTGCTCAGCGCGTGGTGTCTGGGCATTCTCAATAGTCATCGCAAGTACCTGCTGTCCTACTCGGCGCCTGTGTTGTGGAACGTGGCGATGCTTGCTGCGCTGCTGGGCTTCGGCCGGTCGCAGCTGCCGGGTGACTTGGCGGTGACGCTCGCCTGGGCATCGGTGATCGGTGCGGCGATGCAGTTTGCGGTGCAGGTGCCGACCACGCTCCGCGTCGCGAAGCATCTGCGCGTGTCATTGGACACGCGATCGACGCACGTGCGCACCGTGGCGCGCAACTTCGGGCCAGTGTTCGTGAGCCGCGGCGTGGTGCAGATCAGTGGCTACATCGATTCCTGGCTTGCGAGCTTTCTGCCGGACGGCATGGTGGCAACGCTGGGATACGCGCAGACCATCTACATCCTGCCGGTGAGTCTGTTCGGGATGGCGATCTCGGCGGCCGAGCTTCCGGAGATGTCGCGCGCGCTCGGCACCACCGACGAAGTCGCGACGTACCTCAGGGGCCGCTTGGCGGTGGGGCTCAGGAACATCGCGTTCTTCGTGATCCCGTCGGCGGCGGTATTCCTGGGATTTGGCGACGTCGTGGCGCGCCTGCTGTTCGAGGGACGGCGCTTCACGCCTCACGATACGCGGTACGCGTGGGCCATCCTGGCTGGCTCGGCGGTTGGGCTCTTGGCCTCCACCATGGGGCGCTTGTACTCGTCGACGTACTATGCACTCCACGACACGAAGACGCCGCTCCGCTTCGCGATCGTGCGGGTGGTGCTGACGACGGTTCTTGGATATGCGTTCGCGCTGTGGCTCCCCGGCGCCCTCGGCATCGACCGGCATTGGGGCGCGGCGGGGCTCACGGTGTCCGCCGGCATCGCCGGCTGGGTGGAGTTCCTGTTGCTGCGGTCGCGGCTCAACCGGCGGATCGGTGTCACGGGATTACCGGCGCGGTTGAGCGCGACGCTCTGGGCGGCATCGGCCGCGGCCGCGATCGCCGCCTGGGAGACGCGGCGGCTCGCCGAACATATGCAACGCCACCTCGGCGCCATTACCGTGCTGGCGGTGTTCGGCCTCGTCTATCTCACGTCCACCATCGCCCTCGGCGTACCGGAAGCGCAGCGCGCCGTCCGTCGGTTCACGCGTCGGCGGTAAGACGGACATCCGGTGTTGGTTCGGGGTATTATCCATGAGACCCGAGAAACTCACAACGCACAACTCACAACTGGAAGCTCGAACCTCGCCGACCGGTGGGTCGACCGCTACGGAGCAGCCAGCGACATCCAGCCAGAATAGAGCCCGGAGCCCAATCCACGCTGCACCGGCCGGCGATAGTGGCTTGCGGTAGCCAGCTCTTCTACCGCCCTCACTAACCCATCAATTCGCCAACTCATCTCCGCGAAGACCCATGCCCGTGCCGGAGTCCGTTCTCGAAAAAATCCCGCATCTACCAGAATCGCCCGGTGTGTATTTGTGGCGCGACCGGGACGGGACCGTGCTGTACGTCGGCAAGGCGAAACGGCTGCGGTCGCGCGTGCGGAGCTACGTGACCGGCGATCACATGACGAGCGTGAAGACACGCGCGTTGATGCATGCGGTTGGCGCGCTCGAGACGATCGTGGTGCCCAGTGAGTCGCACGCACTGATCCTCGAAGCCAACCTCATCAAGGAATACAAACCGAAGTACAACATCGCGCTACGCGACGACAAGTCATATCCGTACATCAAGGTCACCGTAGCCGAGCCGTTCCCGCGGGTCTGGGTGACGCGGCACCTCCAGAACGACGGCAGTCGCTACTTCGGACCCTACACCGACGTTGGAGCCATGCGACGCGCGCTGAACGTGGTGCGGCGCATGTTCACCGTCCGGTCGTGCAACTTCGATATGCCGGCGCAGATGCCCGACCGTCCCTGTCTCGACTACTACATCAGGCGGTGCAAGGCGCCGTGTATTCTGGCGCAGAGTCAGGCCGAATATCGGGCGATGATCGACGAGTTGCTTCTCTTTCTCGACGGACGTTCCCAGGAAGTCGTGCGCCGTGTGAAGGAGCGGATGCAGCTTGCCGCCGAGTCGCTCGACTTCGAGCGGGCTGCCGAACTGCGCGATGCGCTGCGGCACCTCGAGCAGATGGAGGAGCCCACCGTCGTGCTCTCGGTGGAGGGGGGCGATCGTGACGTGATCGGCTACGCGCGTGATGGCAACGACGCGGTGTTTGCGCTGCTGCGCATTCGCGGCGGCCGCCTGCTCGCACGCGAGCATCAGTTTGTCGAGAACCTGGAGGATGAAACCGACGGCGCGGTGCTGCAGGCCTATCTCGTCGGCAAGTATCGCCCGATCGAAGACCGGGCGGCGGAGCTGCTCGTGCCGCTCGAGCCCGAAGAACGTGAATTGGTGGAGACGTCGCTCGAGCGCACGAAGATCCACGCGCCGCAACGTGGTCCGCGGCGCGAGCTCGTCGATCTGGCGACGCAGAACGCGCGGCATCTGCTCGAGGAACTGCGACTGACGGGCGACGAAGCGGAGGAGCGCGCCGGCGATCCGATCTACGAGTTGCAGCGGCAACTGGGCCTACAGAAAGTACCGCGATCGCTCGTCTGTTTCGACATCTCACACGCGCAAGGCACCGACACCGTGGCGTCGTGTGTCTGGTTCCAGAACGGACGGCCGTACCGCGCGGAATACCGCAAGTTCAAGGTGCAGACTGTCCAGGGGATCGACGATTTCGCGTCGATGGGCGAAGTGGTGACGCGCTACTTCACCCGCCGGCGCGACGACGAGAAGCCATTTCCCGATCTCGTGGTGATCGATGGCGGCAAGGGCCAGCTCAATGCGGCGCACGCCGCGCTCGACGCGCTGGGCCTCGGCGCCATGCCACTCATAAGCCTGGCCAAACGGGAGGAGGAGATTTTCGTCCTGGGCCGCAGTGAATCGCTCCGGCTGCCGCGCCGATCGCCCGCCTTGAGGGTGCTGCAGCAGGCCCGCGACGAGGCCCACCGCTTCGCGGTCACCTTCCAGCGAAAGCGGCGTTCGATGCGTACCATGACCTCGGAGCTGCTGCGAATTCCGGGGGTGGGAGAATCAAAGCGTCGACAACTGCTGTCCGCCTTTGGTAGCTTGCAGGGCGTTCGCGACGCTTCCACCGAGGCGATCGCGGCATTGCCGGGCTTCGGCCAGAAGACGGCCGACAAAATCGTTGCCGCATTACGCTCCACTGAACCTACCGCTCCTGCGCCGGCCGCCGCACCCGCGGCCGCCGACCTGTCACCCTCTTCCAGCGAAATCTCGTGAGCACCTGGCACCTTGAATGCTCCGCCTGCGACGTCCGCGAATCCGGCGACGCGCTCGCCAGTGTCTGTCCGGCGTGCGGGCAGCCGTTCCTCGTTCGTTATGATTCTCCAATGCCGGCCCGTTCGGCGGTGACGCCGCGTTGGGACATGTGGCGCTACGCGCCGGTGTTGCCCCTCAAGGCGGACGAAACGCCTGTGTCGCTCGGCGAGGGCATGACCCCGCTCCAGGAGCTGCCATCCCTGGCGCGCGAGTTGGGCATTGGGCGGCTCTGGGTAAAGGACGAAGGCTTGAATCCCACCGCGTCGTTCAAGGCGCGCGGCATGAGCGCGGCCGTGACCCGTGCGCGCGGGCTCAAGGTGCCGGGACTCGTCGTCCCGACGGCCGGGAACGCCGGCGCCGCGCTCACGGCGTACGCCGCGGCTGCGGGCATTCCGGTGCGCGTCTACGCGCCGGAAACGACGCCCAAGCCGATCCTCGACACCATCCGCACGCTGGGTGCCGATCTGCAGCTCGTCGCGGGGCACATTGGGCATGCCGGGAAGGCGGCGCGGGCGTTCTCTGCCGAGAGCGGTTACTTCGACGTGTCGACGCTGCGCGAGCCGTACCGCATTGAAGGCAAGAAGACTATGGGCATCGAGCTCGCCGAACAGCTGGGCTGGCGGTTGCCGACGCACGTGATCTATCCCACTGGCGGCGGCACGGGCCTGATCGGCATGTGGAAGGTGTTCGCCGAGATGCGTGACGGGGGCTGGTTGCCGAAGGATGTGGCGATGCCGCACATGGTCGTGGCGCAGGCCGACGGGTGTGCGCCCATGGTGCGCGCGTTCCAGGCCGGCGCCGAGACGGCCACCCCGTGGGAGAATCCGACGACGCACGCCAGCGGACTGCGCGTGCCGGGTCCGTTGGGCGATCGGCTCATTCTCCGTGCGTTGCGCGAGAGCCAGGGCGACGCGTACGCGGTCAGCGAGGAGGCGATTCGCGCCGCTACGCTACGCCTGTCGCGCTCGAGCGGCATTGACGCCGCGCCGGAAGGCGGGTGCGCACTCGCTGTGACGGAGGCCCTCATTGGTGCCGGCCGCATTCCGCGCGACGCGGAAGTGCTGGTGTTCAATACTGGCAGTGGCGCGTCGTACCGCTTCTGATGCGGATTGCAATTCTGGATCCGTTCAGCGGTATCGCTGGCGACATGACGCTCGGCGCGTTGCTCCAAGTCGGGCTCGATCCGGCTTGGCTACGCGCCCTGCCGGCCACGCTTGGGTTGGCGGACATCGGTGTCGATATCCGTGAGGTGGTTCGCGGTGAGATCGTTTGTCAGAAGGTAGACTTCCACGTTCCACCGCAGCCGCATGGGCGCCACATTCACCAGATCCGTGATCTGGTGTCGAGGTGCGGAGCGCCGGTTGGGGTGCGCGAGCGTGCCGACGCTGCGTTCACGGCAATTGCAACTGCAGAAGGCGAGATTCATGGGATGCCGCCGGAGAAGGTGCACCTGCACGAGGTGGGCGCCGTGGACGCCATCCTCGACGTCGTGGGCGTGATCTGGGGGCTCGAGCAACTCGCCGTCGAGCGCGTGTACTGCGGTGCGATTGCGCTCGGTGACGGCACAGTGAAGGCGGCGCACGGCGTGTTGCCCGTGCCGGCGCCGGCCACGCTGAAGCTGCTTGAGGGCCACCCGGTCCGTCCCGGTCCCGAGGGGTCGGGCGAGTTGGTGACGCCAACGGGTGCGGCGCTCGTTCGCGTGCTCTCGGCAGGGCCGCCGCCGCGCGAATACGTGCCGATTCGCAGCGGGTTCGGCGCGGGCACAAAGGATTTTCGAGGACGCGCGAACGCGTTGCGTCTGATCCTCGCAGATACCCATGCGACGGGCGACGACGTGGCGAGCGAGGATGTCGTCGAGCTGACGTGCGAGATTGACGACATGAACCCCGAATACCTGGCGGCGGTGGCGGACGCCATTCGAGATGCGGGAGGGGTGCTGGACGTGACGCTGTTGGCGGTGACGATGAAGCGCGGGCGGCAGGGCACGCGGATCGAGGTGCTCTGCAGGCCCACCAATGTGGCGCACGTCGAGGAATTGTTGTTCGTGGAGACCACCACCATAGGCGTTCGGCGACGCGACGTACATCGACGTGCGCTGCCCCGTCACGTCATCCAACTCACCGTCCTTGGCGAGCCAATGCGCGCCAAGGTGGTGACATTGCCGAATGGGGGCCAACGAGCCAAACCTGAATTCGCCGACGTGAAGCGCGTTGCACTGGCGACGGGGCGGTCTCTACAGGATATTTCGCGGTTGGCCACCGCTGAAGCGGAACGCCACTTTTCCAGATAGTGTAAGATTGCCGGGCGCCATGCCCGATATGCTGTTCGAGCAGAGACATTCAGGAGAATGCAAATGCCCGTTTTTGGGGGAAGACTGCTGTCTGCGCTGATGATCGCGTCCTTCGCGGCCACAGCTGGCGCGCAACAGAAAGCGTGCGAGGTAGACGAAGGCACACCGGCGCAGGTGGCGCGCGCCGTGCTGGATCTGCAGCTTGCGCAGAGCGCCGGCAAACCGCCGGACGCCGCAGCCAAACTGAGAGACGCCGTCAAGCTTCTCGGCGAAGGTGATCTGAAGAAGAACCCGACGGGGCGGGCGTTTGTGTTGGGGAAGACGCTCGTGATGTGGATGGCGCAGCCCCTCGTCGCCAACGGACTGGCATCGCGTGGCTCGCTTGGTTTCGTGACCGACACGTCCGCCCGTTTCGACCTGATTGCGGGAATCGACTCGGCGTTCACGGTCGTGGAAGTCTCCAATCCCGAGTGTGCGGCATCGACCGCTCAATGGCGGCAGCAGAAGGCATGGGTCGATCTGACGAACCACGCCATGGAGCTGATGAACGCCGACAAGAACGACTCGGCGGTGTTCTATGCCAAGCGCTCGCTCCAGTTGTCGCGCAACTCGCCGTACGGCTACATCGTGCTGGCGCAGGTTGCGTCCAAGGCGAATCAATCGAAGGAAGCGATCGACTACTACAAGCAGGCAATCGCGGCGGCTGGACGTGATACGGCGCAAACCGACCTGCGTCGCCAGCTCCAGAACACGCTGGGGGGGTACGCCGCCGATCTCGTGGACGGTGCGACGGGCGCGGACAAGACGCTGTACATGGCGGAATCCAAGGCAGCCTATAATGCGCTTGCCAAGGATCCGGGAACGAAGTTCTCCGATGCGGCACGCAACGGGCAGGCCCGCCTGGCGACGCTCAGTGGCGACACCGCGGCCATTCGCGCCTCGTATGCTGAACAGATCGCCAACCCGAGCGCATTCTCCTATACCTCATTGATGAACGCCGCCGTCACGGCGGCGCGCGCCAACCAGAACAAGGACGCCATCACATTGTTCGAGGCCGCGCGATTGGCAAACCCGTACCATCGCGACGTGCTGTACAATTTGTCGCGCCTGTACCTGCTCGACAGCGCGTATGCCAAGGGCTTGCCATATGCCCGCGATCTTCTGAAGGTTGATCCATCTAACCCCGACAACTACCAGCTCGTCGCGATCGCGTACGCCAGCATCAAGAAAGGATACGACGCGACGGAGAAGGTGTACGAGGCCAAGGCGAAGGCATACGGAGATCGCGCGAACAAGTCGAAGTCCGCCCTGGTCATCAAGGCGGCGGTCGACTCGGCTGCGCGTGTGAACCCGCTCATCAAGGCCTACGGCGACTCGGCCAAGACCGCGGTCGACTCGGCCCTCAAGTACAACGAGTTGATGATGAAGTTGCCCGCTCGTGTGAGCTTCAATGAGTTCATGCAAGCTGCGGACAAGGCGACGCTCGGCGGCAACGTGTTGAACCAGACCGATGTCGCACGGTCGTTCGATCTCAAGATCGAGTTCGTGGACAAAGCTGGGAATGTTGTTTCCTCGCAGACCGTGAGCGTCGGCCCGGTCGCGCCGCATGAGAGCGCGCCCTTCCAAACGACTGGAACGGGTGCCGGCATTGCTGCATTTCGGTACGCGCCGCTGATGTGACGGATGTTGTGAGGTAGTCCAATTGCAGGCGAACGAGCCCGCCGTGATCCTGGCGGGCTCGTTTCTTTCGCGTAGGATCGGTCACCTGTCGACAGCTCATAGCGTTCGACCTTCGGGCAGGCCCAAGTTGTCTATTTAGCTTGATTTCCGACCCTTTAGCTCCTAGATTGCATGAGCTATCGCCGCGGGTTGGCGCGATTGGTATTGTCGGTCAGGGGGAGATCGCTACGTGGTCTCCCCCATTGCAATACGGGGTTGAATGGTTCGCGTCAAAGGCGTTCATGACGGCAGCATTGCCGAGGAATTGGGAATTGTGCCGGGGACCGAGTTGCTCACGGTCAACGGGCGCGCCGTCGCTGATTTCCTCGACTGGGAGTTCCTGACCGCCGAAGATGAGCTCGTGATCGAGGCGCGGCTCCCCGATGGCGAGGCCGTGATCTATGACGTCGAGCGTCCAGAAGGGGAGAGCATGGGTGTGGAATTGGAGCCGCCCACCGTTCGCCAGTGCGCCAACCGCTGCGAGTTCTGCTTCATCGAGGGGCTGCCGAAGGGGTTGCGCAAGCCGCTCTACCTGCGTGACGATGACTATCGGCTGTCGTTCGCCTATGGCAATTTCGCGACGCTCTCCAATGTGAAGGAACGCGACATCGCGCGCATCTTGGAGTATCGCCTCTCGCCGCTGTACATCTCGGTGCACGCCACGCCCTGGGACGCCCGCAAGGTCCTGCTCAACAATCCACGCGTTCCGAACATCGTCGAGCAGCTGACCAAGCTCGCTGCGGGCGGCATTCAGTTTCACGGACAGATGGTGATCGTGCCGGGACTCAATGACGGCGATGTGCTCGAACAGTCGCTCAGCGACCTGTGGGCCTTCGGCGAAGCCTGTCTCTCGGTTGCCATCGTGCCTGTGGGCCTGACGCAGTTCTCTCATCTCTACACCGGCCAGTCGATGGACGTAGAGAACGCGTCCAGACTGCTGGCCGTGGTGGAGCGCTGGGGGGTGCGCGCGCTCGTCGAGCGTGGCCACTCGTGGGTGTATGGATCGGATGAGTTGTACCTCCTGGCCGAACGGCCGCTGCCCGATGCCGCTTTCTACGACGATTTTCCGCAGATCGAGAACGGCGTTGGTTCAGTGGCGTCGCTCCGCATGCGCGTGCGGGAAGGTCTGCCGACGCTTCCGCGTCTCGATGGCAAGCGGATCGGCGTCGTGACCGGCGTCTCGATGGCGAACCTGATGCCGCCCCTGTTGGAGCAGATCACCGGCGTGACGGGCGCGGCATTCGAGCTGATCGTCGCGGAAAATTCTCTGTTTGGACCCACCACCACTACCGCGGGACTGCTGGTGGGTGCCGATATCCGGCGCGCGCTCGACGGCCGCATGGATCTCGATATGGCGCTCATTCCTGCAGAATGCATCAACGACAACGGCGTGTTCCTCGACGACGAAGCCTTCATCACGCTGCGTGAGCAGTTCGCGATGCCGGTGTATCCGTCGTACGATTTCATAGACGTGTTGGCGCTCGAAAATGGCCCGCGTGCCGCGGTGGCCGCGTGAGTATCCCTGTCGTCGCCCTCATCGGGCGCCCGAACGTCGGCAAGTCCGCGTTGTTCAACCGCATCATTGGTGACGAGAGCGCGATCGTCGACGAGGAAGCGGGCACGACGCGTGACCGACATTTCGCACAGACTGATTGGGCTGGCGCGCCATTCTGGTTGGTGGATACGGGCGGTATCGCCGACGATCCCCACCTCCCCATGGATGTGGAGATTCGCCGGCAGGTGGACGAGGCCATTGGCGAAGCCGATCTGATGCTATTCGTGGTCGACGCCAAAGTTGGCCTGCATCCGAGCGATCATCATGTCGCCGAGTTGCTGCGCAACTCGGGAAAGCCATGGGTCATCGTCGCAAACAAGGTTGACGATCCGCGCTCCACTGATTTCTACGAGTTCTACTCGCTGGGCGTGGGCGAGGTATTCCCCGTATCAGCTATCAACGGCAAGGGTTCGGGCGATCTGCTCGACGAAGTGGTGCGCCGTCTGCCGGAGTCCGAGAAGGACACCGAAGTGGCGATGCGCGTCGCCGTCGTTGGGCGACCGAACGTCGGAAAATCATCGTTCGTGAACCGCCTGCTGGGCCAGGATCGGCTTGTCGTCTCGGAGGTCGCTGGCACGACCCGCGATGCAATCGATTCGCCGCTCCGCTATCACGGCCGCCCGTTCATCTTCGTCGATACGGCTGGGCTCCGGCGCCAGAGCAAGATTGACGATGGAATCGAGTTCTATTCGTCGTTGCGCACGCGCCGCGCGATCGAGCGGGCAGACATCTGCATTCTCATGGTGGACGCCACCGAAGGCGAGATTCAGAATCAGGATCTCAAGATCGCAGCGCTGGCCTGGGACGCGGGACGTGGCCTGATCATGGTCGTGAACAAGTGGGATCTGGCCGAGAAGGACGACAAGGCGTCGGCCAAGTACCAGAAGGCGGCTGGTGAGAAGGCTCCATTCCTCAAGTTCGTGCCATTCCTGTTCACGTCGGCGCTCACGGGTCAGCGCGTGAACAAGGTGCTCGAGGTGCTGCTCGAGGTGGAGGCGGAACGCGGCAAGCGGATCTCCACGTCGGAAGTGAACGCGAAGCTCGGCGAGTTGATCGCGTACAAGCAGCCGTCGCAGGCCGCAGGACGGGAAGTGAAGCTCAACTACGCGACGCAGGTCGAGACCAATCCGCCGACGATCGCCATCTTCGGGAATGCGCCGGATCTCGTTGAAGAGCATTACGTGCGCTATCTCCACAACGGATTCCGGGCATTCTGGGGCTTTACCGGCAATCCGCTGCGCATCCTGCTCCGCCGCAAGGCCGGATGATGCTCCCGATCGTTGCCGCGATTGTCGCCTCGTATCTCCTCGGGTCGATTCCCGCGGCTTACATCGCGGGAAGATCGCGGGGCATCGATCTCCGCAAGCACGGCTCAGGCAACCTGGGCGCGACGAACGTCATCCGCGTCCTGGGCGCCAGGATCGGCCTGCTCGTGTTCGCGTTTGACATGGCAAAAGGCGCGGTCTCGGCACTCCTGTTTCCGCACTGGGTGCCGGCGGCGGAGATGCCATTCGCCAATCCGATCATTCTGGCGATCATCTGCGGCGTGGCGGCGATCATTGGCCACGTCCGCCCCATCTATCTGAGGTTCGGCAAGGGGGGGAAGGGCGTTGCCACCGCGGCCGGCGTGTTCCTGGCGCTCGCTCCCGTGCAGACGACGTTGACGATCGCCATTTTTGCCGTGGTGTTGCTGTCGAGCGGGTTCGTGTCGCTCGGGTCGCTCACGAGCGCGGCGATGCTCCCGATCCTGCTGGCGATCACGGTCGGAACGAGATCGCCGCTGTTCGCGATCAGCATCGTCGTTGGAGTGTTCGTCTTCTGGACGCATCGCTCGAATATCGTGCGGCTGCGGAACGGTGACGAGCACCGGTTCGGCAAGCGCGGCGTGCGCGCGAGGCGTCCTGTCACCACGCTGGCGATTGCGCTCACGATCGTATTGGCGGTTCTCATCGCCGCCAGGTTCTCCTGATGCGCTGCGCGGTCATTGGCGCCGGCGCGTGGGGTACGGCCCTCGCCGATTTGCTCGCGACGAACGGACACGAGACAACGATCTGGTCGTTCGAACCGGACGTCGCGCAGTCGATCAATGCGTGCGGCGAAAACCACCGGTTCTTGAACGGCGTGACACTCTGCCCCGAACTTCGCGCGACCACGGACCAGGACGCTGCGCTGCGCGGTGCGGCGTTCGTGGTCTATGCCACCCCTTCGCACCACCTGCGACGAATTGCCGGGGCTGGTGCGTCGTTCGTCGAGCGTGACGCTGTACTCGCGGTGGCAACGAAAGGGATCGAGCGCGGAACGCTCGCCCTGATGACAACGGTCGCGGAACAGGAAATCTCCAGCCGGGCTGTCGTCGGCATTTCGGGGCCGAGCTTTGCCGCTGAGGTCGCGGCGCGCCAGCCGACCGCTATCGTTGCGGCGTCTCGCGATGTGACGGCGGCCCGTGTCGCTCAGGGCGCCCTCAGCAGCCACACCTTTCGTGTGTACACGCACGACGACCTGATTGGTGTAGAACTCGCCGGCGCCCTCAAGAACGTCATGGCCGTTGCCACTGGCATGGTCGAGGGCGTTGGTCTGGGCTTCAACTCCCGGGCGGCGCTCATCACTCGTGGTTTGCACGAGATGACCCGACTCGGCGTGGCACTTGGCGCCACGGCCGCGACCTTCGCTGGTTTGGCGGGCGTGGGCGATCTCGTGCTGACGTGCACTGGAGCCCTGAGCCGGAATCGCGCGCTGGGGTTGGAGATCGGCCGGGGTGCGACGCTGGAACAGGCGCTCGCCGGGAAAGAAACGGTGGCGGAAGGTGTGATGACCACGTCGAGCGCGCTCGAGCTGGCGGCGAAGCACGGCGTGGACATGCCCATCGTGCAGACCGTCGCCCGGATCCTCTTCGAGGGCCAAGCGGCGCGTAATGCGGTGCCAGAACTGATGGCGCGTGAACTTCGAGCGGAGCAAGACCCGTGAGCGTAGCGTCTGACCCCATCCAGGAGTTCTTCTCGATCGGCGAAGTGTGCGAGCTCACCGGGCTCAAGCCGCACGTCCTTCGGTACTGGGAAAGCCAGTTTCGCTTTCTCAGTCCCGCCAAGAACCGATCCGGGAATCGGGTCTACCAGCGCCGCGAGGTCGATCTCATCATGCTGGTCAAGCACCTGCTGTATGACGAGAAGTACACCATTGAAGGTGCGCGACAGAAAGTGGATGAACATCGAAAGGGCGGCGATCTCAAGGTCATGGCACGCGGCGCGCTTGCGATCCAATCGCTGGAGTCGCTCGAGTCCGATCTGAAGGACCTCATCTCGTTTCTCGGATCATCGAACCTCGCCGATTGATGCGCCTGCTGATTACGAACGACGACGGAATTCTCGCACACGGTATCGAGTGTCTCTGCGCCGCGGCCGAGCCGCTGGGCGAGATCACGGTGGTGGCTCCGGATCGCGAGCAGAGCGCCACGAGCCACTCGCTCACGCTCCATCATCCATTACGCCCGGTGCGTCGCGGCGAACGTCGGTGGCAGGTGGACGGCACGCCGACGGATTGCGTCATGCTCGCGTTGGAAGCGTTGATGCCCGAACGCCCGGATTTCGTTCTGAGCGGCATCAACCACGGGCAGAACATGGGCGAGGACGTCCTGTATTCCGGCACGGTCGCGGCGGCCATGGAGGGGCTCGCGCTCGGCGTTCCGTCGATCGCCATATCGTTCGCCGGCGGTGACCTGCGGGCCGACGTGAGCCAGCTCGCGCAGCAGGTGAAGGTCCTCACGCCGCTGCTCAAGCACCTCACCTCACTGCCCACCTTTCCCGCCGACACGTTATTTAATGTGAACCTTCCGCCAGTGCCGGCGGATCAGGTGAAGGGTGTGCGTCTCACGCATCTCGGCCGACGGGTGTACTCACAGTCCGTGGCGCCGATGAAGGATCCGTGGGGACGGCCGATCTACTGGATTGGCGGCGGCGACATCACCTGGACTGGAGATCCGGATTCGGATTTCCGCGCGATCGAGGCTGGCTATATATCGGTGACGCCATTGCACCTCGATCTCACACATTTCGGCGTACTTCAGGGGGCGGCGGATTGGTGGGGCGACCTGTAGAAAGCGAGTTCCGCGGCGCGCGCGCGCGTCTCGTTGATGCCTTGCGCGAGAAGGGCATCCGCGACCTGGCGGTCCTACGCGCGTTCGAGATGACTCCGCGCCACGCATTCTTGCCCACCGGACTTCGTCACCGCGCGTACGAGGATGCGCCGCTGCCGATCGGGAACGGTCAGACGATTTCGCAGCCGTGGGTGCACGCCCGCTACCTGGAGTTGCTGCGCCTCACCGGAAAGGAACGCGTGCTGGAGATCGGCACCGGTTCCGGATTTCAGACGGTGTTGCTTGCCCATCTGGTGGCACAGGTGTTCTCCATCGAGCGCATTCCCGCGCTGATGCAGCAGGCGCAACAGAACATTCAGCGTGCCGGCGTGAGTAACGTCTCGTTGCTCGTCGGCGACGGTTCGATCGGGTGGCGCGAGTACGCACCCTATGACGCCATTCTGGTCGGAGCTGGTTCGCCGTCCGTGCCCCAGCCGCTGCTCGACCAGCTGGCCGATGGCGGTCGTCTGCTCGTTCCGATTGGCGACCGCGAGGAGCAGAAGCTGGTGCTCGCCGAGCGCAAGGAGGGTCGAATTGACATGCAGGACGTCGCGCCGGTGCGATTCGTTCCGCTCCTCGGCTCCCACGGCTGGAGCCCGCCCGAGGGCCGCTGATGCAATTGCACGTCGTCGTTCGCGGGCGTGTGCAGGGGGTCGGGTTCCGGTGGTTCGTGCGCGAGACGGCGCGCCGTCACGACCTGGCTGGTTGGGTATTGAATCGACCTGATGGCGCCGTGGAAGTCGCCGTGGAAGGCGATGCACTGGCTGTGGCGGCGCTGCGAGCGGCGCTTCAGCGCGGGCCGGATGGCGCGACCATTTCGTCGATCGACGAGCTGGCTCCGGTCGGCGATGCGCTGCAACGTCCATTCACCATTCTCAGGTAAGGTCGCATGACCGTGGTCGCTGGGGGCAACGAGCTTCAAGACCGCGTGAAGCATATGATCCGCGACGTCGCCGACTATCCGAAGCCAGGCATCGTCTTCAAGGACATCACGCCGCTGCTCGCGTCGCCGCACGATTTCATCTGCGTGACCAACGCCATGGCGGATGCATTCTCGGGTCTTGGCGTGACGCACGTCGTCGCCATTGAGAGCCGCGGGTTCATCTTCGGTGGGCCCATCGCACAGCGGTTGGGAGCGGGATTCATCCCTGTGCGCAAACCCGGCAAGCTGCCATCGTCGACCCGGCGCGAAACGTACGAGTTGGAATATGGGACGGACGCCCTGGAGATCCACGCCGACGCATTCGACCATGTTGCGCGGGTGCTGATCGTCGATGATGTTCTGGCGACGGGCGGCACTGCGGATGCTACGCGGCGGCTCGTCGAATCGCTCGGCGCGCCGGTCGTCGGTTATTCCTTCCTCATCGCGCTCAACTTCCTGCCCGGCCTCGCGCGGCTCGGCGATCGCATGGTTCGGACGATCGTCACGTATTGAGCGGGTCAGCCTCCTCGGGAGATTCTCATCGTCCTCGGCACGTCATCGTCGGAGGCGGCGCCGCCAGGTATGCTGGACAAGCTGGAGCGATACGGGAGCGCGAAGCCGGTGGTCGGGTTGGGCTTCATCGTGCTGGCGAGCACGTTGTCGGCACTTCAGGTGGTGTCGATCGAAGGGATTGCGCTGGTCCTTGGCGTCGACCGCTTCGTGAGCGAGACACGAGACTCGCAACGCGTAGCTCACAACTGGAAACTCGAAACTCGCCGACCGGCGGGCCGACCGGTACGGAGCAGCCAGCGACATCCAGCCGGTCAAAACCCGGAGCCCAATCCGACGGAGTCTCACCTGACCTACCTGGGCATCAGACGCCCAGATAGGTCAGCACACTCTGCACGGTATAGTCAGGCGTCTTGGCGACGAACGCGGCGAGCTGGAGCAGGTCGTCTCCGCTCGTGATCAGCGGAATTTCTTCGAGTCCCGTGTCGGTGCGATACTGTGCCTGTCCGATGTTCGCCGTGAGCCCGTTGCACAGACAGCGGCGTCCTTCGGTTTCGGCGGGGTCGCCGCCCTTCGCGACATAGGTGTCGAGAGGCTCGGCCGAACACCGGTAGATGGTGCGGCCATCCGCATCGCGCATGGCGACGCGCAGATACCCGAGATCGCATACGCGCTCGCGTGCCGCCAGCAGCTCGGGGTCGCCCGGCAAGTCGACGACTTTGAACGGGTACCCGGTTGGAGATGCGCGTGGGTCCGTGCGCAGCGCGACGCTGCCGCTCATCAGGGCGGTGAGCACACGCTGTTTGAGCACCGGAGACAGACCGGATTCTTTACAGTATGCGAATAGCGTTCCGACCTGCACGCCGGCGGCGCCGGCGGCGAGCGCCGCCTGCAACCCTGCCGCTGAGCCAGACCCGCCGGCGAGCCAGAATGGCAAGCCGAGCTCGCGCACCTTGTCCAGGTCCACGATGTCACGATCGCCGTACACGGGCTCGCCGCGTTCGTTGAGCCGCATTTCCCCTCGGGGCGGCGCATTGTGGCCGCCCGCCGTCGGCCCTTCGACGATGAAGCCGTCCACACGGCCGTTCGACTTGCGCGCGAGCGTCGTCGCGAGCGACGACGCAGAGATCACGGCGATGAACGCGGGACGATGCAGTGACGTGCCGATCACGGACGGCGACGTGCAGAGGGCGGGATCGAAGGTCAGATATTCAGCCTCGTCGCGCGCCAGTCCCTCGATGTCGAAGCGCAGCTGCGCCGGCCGATGCTCGGCGAACGCGTCGAGCACGCCAGGGATCTCGCGCGGAATGCCTGCGCCCATGATGACCACGTCCACGCCGGCGAGCATCGCACCGTATAGCGATGCGAGGTTCGGCATCTGCACCTTCGTCAGCAGGTTCAGGCCGACTGGCGCGTCGTGTCCTTCTTTGGCCAGCCACACTTCGACGAAGTTCGCTAGCACGGTGACACGCTGACGGGCGGCGCTCACCACCTGCTTGTACATCGGCAGATTCTTGTATGGTGCATCCGGCGCGCGACCCGTCGGATTGAAGTAGCGACTGAGGATTTCGAGGCCAACTTCCGGAACGGGAAAATGCGCGATGGCGCGGCGCATGTGACCCTCGGGATCACCATCCTGTAGCCGCCGCACGAACACGGTGTCCAGCATGGAGCCGGACACGACGCCAAGCTGGCCGGCGCGCGACACGGCATTGGCGAGCCGCCAATCAGAAACGGCGACACCCATGCCGCCCTGAATGACGCGTGGGAGTGAAGAAAGAAAGCTCATCCCGAACCATTAACGTTGTGAGCGGATCGGGGTGTGACGGACGTCGCCGCCCCCGCATGCTCGGTGATCATTCTGTTGCCGGAAGAAGTGCGCGCAGCTGCGTAATTATCGGGAATGAGTAGGCGGCGTTCGATGGGCTGCACGAGTCATTGTATCCCACCAGCAGATGGCTAGACGCACGGCGACCTCACGGAGGGCAAGCGTTTCCGTGAGATGCACCAACTCCCGCAGCCAGCGACCCAGCGGGCAAATGATTGCCGGCGCAGGGTCGTGGTTATTGCGGTAACGATGCTCAAAGTCGCCGCGCGGCATAAAGATAAGCCGCGTCTCCTCCGTCGCTACCGCTGGCGCGGGATAGGTCGTGCCGCCGAAGAACTGAGGTTCCGCCACGACCCAGCCAAATCCTGGGATATGCAACTCACAAAAAAAGAGAGACTGTCCGCAGGAGGGAAACAAAAGAAGCCAAGGCGGACATAATGAAGAAGTCTAAGTCATCGGGCCCCGATTGGACTAGCCGTGGATTTTCCCGGTAGGGAGAGGGTAGGGCGAGCGAAGTCCAAACCTCGCCACGATATCGCACACATGCCGGACGCTGATTGGAAGCAGAGGGGGGTGAGGCGATATGTTGGACTGGTCGCGCACGGTCTACTGACGCATTAGCTTAGAGGCTGCGGCAGGCTTTAATGCGCCCGCGGCGACCACTGGGATCTGCAGATCAGTTCGCTGCTCTAGCACAGCACCGCTGTGGGCGCTGACGGGACTACGCCCTCGTAGCTCAGCTGGATAGAGCACCCGTTTCCTAAATGGGTGGCCGCGCGTTCGAATCGCGCCGAGGGCACCTGCGACAGAGGCCAGGCATCTCGCCTGGCCTCCGTCATTTCAGTGTCGCCCGATCGGGAAGCGAAGTCGGGTGAGGAGCACCCGCTCGCGGCGCTTCTCCTCCTCGAGGTTCTTCACGCGCGCCTGCAGGAGGTCGTTCAGCGACACGATGCCGACGACGGAGCGCCGATCGTCCCGGTCGACAACCGGGATCCGCGTCAGGCCAGTCTCGGCCATCCGGTAGACGACGACGCGCAGCGACTCGTCCGGGTAGGCGATGACCGGCGCGCGCTCGAAGCCGGCGAGGGGCGGGCTGTCGCCCGTCCGCTCCATCGCTTTCAGGAGGTCGCGCCGCGTGAGAACGCCGATCATCCGGCGGTCGCCGTCGACGATCGGAAACAGGTGCTGCCCTCGCCCGCGCTCGCCGTGGAGCGCCGAGAGCTGGTCCGCCGTGGCGTTCTCGGGAAGGACGACGAGGCTCGTCCTCATCACCTCGCGCACGAAGAGGATCTCAAGCGGGTCGACCGCGTACTCGCGCGAGAGGTGAAAGCCGCGGCGCGCGACCTTCTCGGTGAGGATCGAGCGGCGGAGCGTCAGGACCGTGAAGCCGTACGCCACGATCGCGGCCAGGAGGAGCGGCAGGAGCATGTTGACATCGTGTGTCAGCTCGAGGGCGAAGACGACGCTGGTGAGCGGAGAACGCATCGTCCCGCCGAGGATCGCAGCCATCGAGACGAGCGGCCAGAAGCCGGTCCCCTCGTGCGGCAGGAATGCCGAATCGAGGCCGCCGAGCGCGCCCCCCATCATCAGGAGCGGGGCGAGGACGCCGCCGGAGGTCCCCGAGCCGAGGGAGACCGCCCAGATGATCGACTTCACGAGGAGGATCCCGAGGATGAGACGGCGGGCGACGTCCCCCTGGAGGAGCGCGCCGATCGTTTCGTAGCCGATCCCGAGCGCCTGCGGGAAGACGAGCCCGCCGATCGCCGGCCACCACATCCGGTGGATCGGGAGCTTCTTGAACGCGTCCTCGGCGGCGTAGACCATCAGCGTGAGGAGCGCCGAGAGCGCGCCGGCGAGGCCTCCCGCGAGCAGGCAGCCGGCGAGCCCCGCGGGTCCGATGAACGACGGGTGCGGCGGCACCGCGAAAAGGGGGCCGAGACCGATGAGGTACCGGCGCGCCGCGCCCGCCGTCCCACTCGCAAGTGCGACCGGGATGACGCTCCGCGGCTTCCACTCGAAAAGGAGGAGCTCGACGGCGAGAAGGACCGACGCGACCGGCGCTGCAAAGGTCGCCGCCATGCCCGCCGCCGCGCCCGCCACGAGAAGCGTCTTCCTCTCGGCGCTCGTCAGCCGGAAGAGCTGCGCGATGAGCGAGCCGAACGCCCCGCCGGTCATGATGATCGGCCCCTCGGCGCCGAACGGACCACCCGAGCCGATCGAGATGGCCGAGGAGAGGGGTTTAATTAAGGATCGCGAGCTTCGGCTCGACGCGGCTGCCACCGATGAGGATCGATTCGATCGCCTCGGGGATACCGTGGCCCCGGATCCGCTCCGATCCGTACCGCGCCATCACGCCGACGACGAGCGCCCCCACGACAGGCACCAGTACGACGGCGACGCCGGGGTGGTGAAAGGCGGGGGAGGCGGGCTCGATCGAGAAGCGCTGGTAGAAGAAGACGTTCGTGAAGAAGGAGATCAGGCGCAGGAGGACGAGCGCGACCCCCGCACCGAGCGCGCCGACCACGACCGCGAGAAGAGAGATGACGAGGACGCGCGGGGTCGTCGTGAAGTCTCCGAGCTTCTCGACCCCGTCTCTATGTTCGACTTCGTCCGGTGATTGAAAGGAATTCATCGGTTCGCACCCAGCTAGCCGCGTGCCATGTCGGACGGTGAATTAATGGTATAGCGAACGACGAGATGTTGCCGGCCACCTAGGCTTCGGCTACTTTACCCGATTGGCTCGTACGCGCCCATTGTGCTCGCGCAGGCGGCGTAGAGACTCGTTTCGCTCGGGCATAGGTGAGGCTACGATACGTGACCTGGTGGAATCGTGTTGCACCAAGCTGAACCGAACCAAACCAAACCGCGACCAGCTCACCAACCTGCATCCGACATGACTAGCACTCGTCCAGACACCGGCATTACCGCAGCTGACCGCGCGCAAACGTTCGTCGATTGGACCCGGATCAACGCCAAGGCATTGACGGTTGGGGCCGTGATCGTCGTTGTGGCCGCTGGGGCCTACTGGTTCTACATGCGATCCCAGCAAATCACGACAATGAACGCGGAAAAGGCGCTCGCGACGGCGAAGCAGTCGATGACGGCTGGCAACCTAGCGCTCGCGCAGAGCGATCTGAAGAACGTATACGCGAAATACGCATCGACTTCGCCTGGCGTGGAAGCGGCGATGCTGCTGGCCCAAATCGATTACGATGCCGGTAAGTATCAGGATGGCATCACGATATTGCAGAAGGCATCCGGTGGGAGCGGCACGGCCGGCGTCGAGGCGACGATCCTGAGCCTCGAAGGCGACGGATACACGCAGATGAACAAGGCAAGTGAAGGCGCGAAGCTGTATGAACAGGCCGCAGCCGCAACGACGTACGAGACTGAGAACGCCTTCCAGCGGGCCAAAGCGGCCCGCGCGTTCACCGTGGCTGGTGACACTGCACAGGCGCGACGCGTCTGGACGAGCCTGCTGAACGACCCCAAGGGTCAAAGTATGGCAGCCGAAGCTCGAGTTCGGCTGGGCGAGCTGACGGTTCAGGTCGCAAAGAAATAAGCCAAATCGACAGACCGACGCCACGGAGTTGAGTTACGCTCCGTGGCTTTTTTGCACCACGGAGCTGAGTCTGGCTCCGTGGTTTTTGTTTATCTCGAATGCGAGCTGTACGACTCTACCCGGGGTCCATGGTCTCGGCGGCTATCGAAGCCGACACGCGGTGGCTGCTGCGAATAGCGACACCAGGACAGCAGTCCTTGACGACACCAGGCCAACAGCGCCCGCCACAGGCTCAAATAGCGGCTCCATAAGTTCACGTATAAGATGTATTATGTAAACTACGTCTGAGGAAACCCTGTGGAGAACTGGGGTGTGCACTTCTAGGTGGCAGCGTCGTGAGTCTTGTAAGCCAGCCCAACACAGCGACTTGGGCTATATCTCTGAAAGTAGTCCTTGATACACGACCCTACCTTCGCCACTCAGACTGGGTAGCCAGCTCGAGCCAGAACGACGCAGGCGCACCTGGAGGCTCCTTCCTGACCTGGTTTCCAGGGACACCGGCCCAGTCGCGTCGCCCCAGGCCGTCAGGAGGATCCCGGTCGCCACGGCTCCACTGCCGCAGGCCAATGTCTCGGCCTCAACGCCGCGCTCGTACGTGCGGATTCGCCACCCGCCATCCTGGCGGGGTGACACGAAGTTCACGTTGGCGCCATGCCTCAGGCTCGCATGGCGCCGCAATGGCTGCCCGCGGCCCACCACGTCCACAGTCGCAACATCATCGCATCGAATGACAAGATGTGGCACGCCGACGAGTGCAAACCCGACGCGCCGTTCATGTGGCTGCGGCTCGATACCCTGCGCGACGTGGCTGACGTCAGTAACCGGCTGAAGGTCGATCTCGGGCCGACGGTCGGCGATGATCCTCGCCGCCACCAACCCGGTGTCTGTCTCGATCGCAAAACCCGACGCCGGAGCAACCCCGAGCTCGACGACGAGTCGAGCCGTGCAAAGGGTTGCGTTGCCGCACAGATCTGCCCTCGACCCGTCGGCGTTCAGGTACACGACCTTTATGGCTGCCGCCATCAATGAGGGCTCGAGGAAGACGATGCCGTCAGCCCCTACGCCGGTCCCGCGAGCGCAGACTCGCCGGATGACCGCCTCATCTCCCAACTGGCCACGAGCCTCCGATCGGGCATCGATCATTACGAAGTCATTGCCCGAACCGCTCATCTTGTAGAACGCTCGACCGACGGGAATCATCGCGTCCTCTCAAACCGTGAGATCAGTACTTCCCGGTAATGCTCCACCATCTGAGGCGCCAGACCATCCATACGGCCTCGCGAACGATGGACTTGGACATCTTGCTCTCACCCTCTGTGCGATCCACAAACACAATCGGGATCTCGGCGATGCGGAAGCCGCGCTTCCACGCGCGGAAGCTCATCTCTATTTGAAATGCGTACCCGTTTGAAACAACTCTTGATAAATCAATGGATTCCAGCACTTCTCTACGAAAACACTTGAACCCTCCGGTCGCATCCCAGAGCGGCAATCCCGTCACGGCCCGGGCATAAACATTGGCAAAATAGCTGAGGATCAGCCGGCCGATTGGCCAGTTCACCACCGTAACCTTGCCGTCTCGATAGCGGGATCCAAGCACAAGGTCGTGGGTTGCCACGGCCTTGAGAAACTCCGGCAGATGTGCGGGATCGTGTGAAAAATCGGCGTCCATCTCAAAGACGAAGTCGTAGCCGCGCTCGATCGCCCAACGGAAACCGACGATGTAAGCGGTCCCGAGTCCCATTTTTCTCGGGCGCCGAAATATATGGACCCGTGAATTCCCGGCGATGATCCCTTCCACTATGTCACCCGTGCCATCGGGCGAACCGTCATCGACCACGAGAACCTCGAGACGCGGATCCTGCGACAGCACGGCATCGATCAGGCGCGCGATGTTCTCCCGTTCGTTGTACGTCGGAACGATGACCAACGCGCGCTCAGCCGCCGCGGCTTCTCCGCTTTCAGGGGAGGCTGCGGCGGCCAGCGTCTGGCCGGCGTTACGGGACTCAGTCGTCATCCGGTCATCGGAACGATGTTGGTGCGTTGCCGTCGGTCGACGGCGAGTCCGATACCCCACAGAACAATTGCCAGCGCTACTGCAGCGAGAGTGATCGACTTCCCTTTTTCGTACGCGGCATCGTCGAAGCGGAGCTTCACCGAGGTTGCGCCTGGCGGTAACGCGATGCCAATAAGATTGAAGTTCGTACGGGCAACCGCGGCAGGCTTGCCGTCTGCCGTCGCGTGCCATCCGGGAAAGTAGTTTTCCGAGACGACCAAGGCCTGGCCGGCTGCTGCCGGTGCGTCCAGTGAAACGTCGTATGAGCCTGGTGCGCTGGCGGAAACCGTCGCGCGAACCGTGGCGGCTGCCGGCAAAGCCTGAAGCTGCTGCGCCTGAATGGCCGCTGCCGACGTATCGACGATGGCCACCGTTGTCGGATCGAACCGTGGGTCGAGTACCGTAGCGAGGGCCTGGGCTTCTGGCGCCTTCACCATGGCTGACGCGACCCACGCGGGTCGGTTATCCGCCGGAAGCTTGTACGCGTAAACCGTCGAACCCGCTGCGTCCCGAACTGGACCGGCGAGCCTGGTGAATGCCGGTACTTTGAGCTGCCCTGCGAGCTGTGCGATCAGTGCTGTGTCGGCACCCGTGTAGAGATAGCGGACGTCCTCGTGCCGCCAGAACTGCGGAGAGAAAACCACCTGCCCCGAGTCCACACTGAGTAGCTGGTCGTACATTCCCAGCTCATTGCCGTGGTAGCCCCCGACAATCCGCAACCCGTGCGACATGAGGCCGTCGTAACCGAACGCGGGATCATGCGGAGCGATGTCGCGACTGAATGCCTCCGTCCAGATGCGTCCCACTCCATTCTTCGCGATGTCGGACTTGATGGCTTCGATGGCTGGATCGGTGGCGTAGAGTGTGGCCGCCGGCGGCGAGAAGATCCAATAGAACCGCTCGATTGACCACAGGTCGACGGCGGTCAGCGCGACGAGTGCGGCTGCGGCGACCCGGGCGTTCAGCTTGCCGGTCACGAACGCCCAGATACCCCCTCCCGCGAGCGCAACAAATAGGAACGAGCGCCATGCGCCGAGCATGGCATCGGGCGCATTGACATTCGCCTTCTGCGTCAAGAAGGCGATGTCCTGTGGCGTGTATATGGAGCTCATGGCGCTGAGCACCGCGTTCGAGAGTACGGAATAGCCGCCCGCCATCATCAACAGCGCAAATACCAGGGCGGCGATCCCCCACCCGAGCGCGTACTTCACGCCAACTCTCCGCGCAAGCAGGCGCTCCATGCCGAGGGCCGCGAGAACGGCCACCGCGAAGGCGACGATATAAATGATGGTGCTCGGAGCGCGGAAGTACTTCGTTCCCGGCACGACGGCGAGAATCACGTGAAAGAACGGCGTATTCCCGCCGTACGCCCAGATCAACGCCACGGCGCCCGTGACGACCCAGAATCGGCGGAATGATTTTCGTCCCGTCTGACCAAACGCGGCGCCGAACAACATCAGCACGACGACGCCGAAATAATCGCTATGGAGGTGGATCCCGTTGCGTCCCCAATACCGCGCGAGAATGCCCGAGAACTGGGGGAGATATGCGTTGAGCGTTTCCTCAATGGGAAAGGAGTAGCTCGTGGCGGTGGCGTAATCATGCCCGGCGGCCCGCGGCGACCATGCCTTGTACTCGAACAGCGCGGGACCGTACTGCACGGCGCCCATCAACATGCCAAGCGCCACGGCGCCCGCAGCGAACACGAGCCGCTGGATGGCGGTGTTGCGCGGGACGCGGCCGTACCCCGGATGCTCGGCGAATGCGACGTAGAGCGCAAACGCACCTGCTGTGAGCAGGAGATACTGCAGGAGCTGCGGATGTGGCGAGAGGGCCGCGAGGCCGATTGCGATCGCCAGCACGCCCCATGACCACGCGCGGCCGTCGCGGATGCCGCGCGTCACGAGCAACAATACCAGTGGGAGCATGGTGCTGACGAACAGCTTCCCGTCGTGGCCCGGCGACGCGGTGCCCGCGATCGATCCGCCGAGCATGTACGCCAGGCCGCCGATCAGCGCGCCGTAGAATCCGAAACGCCAGGCGCGCAGGAACAGATAGGTGAACAGCCCGCACAGGAATAGATGAATCGGAAACTCCCACGTCATGGCCATGTCCGTGGGCATGATCATGCGCAACAGCGCGGTGGGATAGAAGATGTCGCCGTGCATGGCGGCGACGTATGGCAGGCCGCCAAAGATGAACGGATTCCAGAGCGGAATGCCGTGGCCGCTCTTGAGCGACTGCGCCGCGAAATCGCGGAACGCGTACCCCGCGATGTATTGGTCGCTTCGCGTATTGATCAGGAACATCCCGGCGAGGGCGGGATACGCGAGCAGCAGTGTGGCGAGCGCATAGACGAGCGACGCCCAGCCGGTCGCAAATCGGGGCGCCGGAAGATCGATTTCGGGCGCTACGGTCCCGTCAGACTTCTTAGCCATCTCGAGCCGTCACTCGCTGGGGTGGTCGGCGCGCGCCACGCGCCAGGAAGATGAGAGCCGGTAGTATTTCGAACACGATGAGCCAGATGCGCGACGTTACTGCGACCACGGTGGCCTGCCCCACCGTCGCCAAATTCAAAATCACTAGCGCGTCGATCAACGCCCCCTCACGCACGCCAGCGCCGCCGGGAATGGCCAGCGCAAGATAACCGATGATATACGAGGACGCATACACCGCGATGTAGTCAGAGGTGCGCCCAGGCGTCGCGCCAATGACCCCGGCGACAAAAATCTGAAAGGCAACACCATAGAGTGCCCATGCGATGACGTTCCCGACGATGGACAGATAGATCGCGCTGCGCGGCAGGACGCCCAAGGTGATGGTGCGCCCAGTGGTGCGCCGCACGAAGCGCAGCACCCATGGCAGCAACGCCGGGAGCATCAGCAATCCCGCGATCAACAGGACCGCGAGCGCGATGCCGAGGCTGGCGTGTCCTTCAGTCAGACGGTCTGCCGTCGACCATCCCGCGATCAATGCGACGACGAAACCCGTGGCGATGTTGACGACGGTGTTCACGATCGCCGAGCCCGCGGCGGCGCTGACGGAGACGCTGCGTTCCCGCGCCAGCTTCGCCATCACGCCGATTTGCCAGACCTTGCCGGGGACGTAGCGCCCGAGATTGGACACACACCAGATGCGTGCCGCGTCGACGAAGCCGAGGTGATCGCCCCACGCAATGATGATGCGCCGCCATGTTTCGATGAGCACCGCGTAGGTCGCGAGCACGACGACGCACGACAGCGCAATCATCCCCCATCGTGGATGAACATCGATGGGGGTCCCGCGAAACTTCGTCCATGCATCGACCAGCTTGCTCCCGACGAACCAGAGAACGACCGCCGTGATGACGATCTGCGCGGCGATCCAGAGCTTATTTCGGCGAGCTGGCGATGGCGGAACGGTAGATGTCGGCGTAACGTCGGGCAACCGACTCGGGGGCAAAGGTGGCGAGCGCATGGAGACGGCCTGCGGCGCCGAGGGATGCGCCGCGATCGTCGCGCTCAAGGAGGGAACCCAGCGCAGCGGCCAGTGCCGCAGCGTCGACGTCAGGCACGAGCACGCCGGTGCGATCGTGTTGCACGACATCGGACAATCCGCCGGAATCGAATGCGACGACTGGCGTTTCACAGAGCTGCGCTTCGACCGCGACAAGACCCAATCCTTCACCGACCGAGGGCACGACGAGCGCCGTCGCGGCACGGTAAAAGTCGACGAGGCGGGTTTGCGGCAGCGCGCCGTGCCAGCGCACGCGATGTCCGAGCCCGAGCGCCTGCGCCAGCTCCCGCAGTGTTTCGCGGTCCTCGCCGTCGCCCACGACGTCCAGCGAGAGCGCCGTGTCGGGTATGCGAGCCAACGCGTGCAGCAAGAGTTCGATGCCCTTCTGTCTGTTCAATCGGCCGACAAAGAGCAGCCGATCACCGAGCCGCCTGCCGCCCGGTGAGAAGAGATCCGTCGCCACGGGCATTGGCGCAACGATCGGTGCCGGCGTCGAGACGACTTGTTGTGCCTCGTTGGCCAGCCATCGTGACACGGCGGTGATCGCGGCCGAGTGGTGCATGACGTGCCGGAATGCCGGGCGCGCGAACGCGACCGAGCGCGCCAGCCTCACGTCGGTTCCATGCAGCGTTGTGACGAGTGGCTTGTGCGCCAGGCGGCTCAGCCAGGTGCCAACCAGGCCGTTCGGAAACCACCAGTGTGCGTGCACGACGTCGGGTTCGAACGCACGTCGCACGTGCACCGCCGACCGGAATTCCGCGCCGAGGAAGCCAAGCATCGTGACCTTGGCACTCCACGATGCCTGCACCTGGCCCGCCATGTTGCCGCCATAGGCCAGCGTCTCGTACCGGCGCGGCGCGTACCGGAAGCGTTCGACGGAAATGTCGTCGAGGCGGTCATGATGATCGAGTCCGGGCGCGGCCGGCGCGACGACGCTCGTCTCGACGCCCTCACCCCGCAGGGCGGTGGCGAGGCGCAGGACGAAGGATCCGGGCGCGTCGCCGGGACGGCGCGGAAAGGAATGCGTCAGGAAGAGGACTTTCACGTGATTAGCGATCTTTGATGCGCGGCCCGGCGAGCTCGTCGAGTTGGCGGCGGATCTCGCGGAGTTGCGCGCGTTGACCGGCGATCTGTTCGCCGAGGAGCCCGGTCGCGAACAGCACGCTGCCGACGATGAGACAGGTCTGAATGACGGTCCACACCGATCGGTATCCGACATCGGCAAATACCAGCACGCCGAGCGCGGCCAGGCCGGCGAATGCCCCAATGGCGAACAGCCCGGCGCCGAGCATGCCGAACAGCAGCAGTGGCTTCTGGCCAAAGCGCAGCTCGAACCAGACCGCGAGCATGTCGAGCACGCCGACGGGAATGCGTGACAAGCCGAACTTTGACTTGCCGGCATGGCGCGGATACAGGGGGACCGGGATCTCGGTCACGGTGAATCCCTGCGCCGCGGCGATGACGATCATGTAGCGGTGCCAGTCGGGGCGGATCGGCAGCGCGTCCATGATCTCGCGACGATACGCCTTCACGGAATTCAGATCCTTGACCGGCACGTGAAACAGCGTGCGGCTCAGGAGGTTGTAGATGCCTGAGACGAACGCCTTTTCGTACTTCCCTTCTTTGAAGCCGGTGACCATATCGGCGTCGCCCGCGAGGATCGGCGCGGTGAGACGCGGTATGTCTTCCGGCTTGAACTGGAGGTCGGCGGGATAGAACACCAGCACGTCGCCACGTGCATCAAGGTAGCCCGTGCGCAACGCATCGGCGATGCCGCGTCGGGAGCGATGCCGCGCCAGCCGCAGAAAGGGATACTGCTGGGCCAGCGCCTGCAGCACCGCCCAGGTGCCGTCGGTGCTGCCGTCGTCGATGACGATGACCTCGAAGCGGTGCGGTGACGACGAAAAGGCGACGGCCGCCTGCTCCATGAACAACGGCAGGTTCTCCGCCTCGTCCTTGGCGGGGACGAGCACGGAGACATCGACAGCGGGTGACGGCGGGCGAGTGGCGTGGGGTGCGTGAGCGGGGGGCACCGAGCTCACTCCCGAGGTGGATGTCATACCCGCTTGCGCATGCGTGCCGAGAGCACTCCCAACTGATCCCGGTATTTCGCCACCGTGCGGCGGGCGATCTGGACACCGCTCTCCTTCAGGATGTTCACGATCGCCTGGTCGGTGAGCGGATGCTTCGGGTCCTCGTCTGACACGAGCTTCTCGATTTGTGCCTTGATACCACGCGCCGAGACGTCTTCGCCGGCCGTGGTCGACAGGCCGGACGAGAAGAAGAACTTGAGCGGCAGCACACCGCGCGGCGTCTGCACGAACTTCTCATTCGTCACGCGGCTCACGGTGGACTCGTGCATGTTGATGACTTCCGCCACTTCGCGGAGCGTGAGGGGCTTGAGGTACTGCACGCCTTTCTCGAAGAAGTCGCGCTGCCGGTCCACGATGTAGTTCATCACCTTCAGCATCGTCTGCCGGCGTTGCTCGATGGCCTGAATCATCCAGTTCGCCGAATTGAGCTTGTTGGAGATGAACTCCTTGCTCTCACCCTCGAATTTCTTCTTGTCACGCGCGATCTCCTGATAGGCGCGGCTCAGCTTGAGCCGCGGGAGATTGGCGTCATTGAGGAAGACGTGATACTTGCCGTCGATCTTGTCGACGATCAGATCCGGGATGATGTAATTGTCACTCGCCGCCGAGTACACGAGGCCCGGCTTGGGATCAAGCTTCTTGATCTCGTCGGCTGCCTTCTGCACATCGCCCGGGCTGATGCCGAATCGCTTGGAAATCTCGCTCCAGCGGTGGTTGATCAACTCGTCAAAGCAGTCGCGCACGAGCCGATACGGCACCGACTGCTCGAGCCCCGCCTCCCTGAGCTGCAGCATGAGGCACTCGCGCAGGTCGCGCGCGCCGACGCCCGGCGGATCGAGCGCCTGGATGACGACCAGCATCTCGTCGATTTCCCGGCGCGTGTACAACGGCAGGTCATCAGTCGTCCGATCGAGTGCTTCGGCGGCCTGCACCACCGCGTCGTTCACCGTGGTGAGCAAGTCGTCGAGTGGACAGGCGAGGTAGCCATCCTCGTTGACGTTGCCGACGAATTCGTCTGCAAGGAACTGCTCGCGTGGCGTGAGATCGAGCAGCGTAATCTGGTCGAGCAGGTGATCGGACAGATCCCGAGAATCGACGGTGACCGGCTCGTAGTATTCGCGCTCCTCGTGCTCTTCGCGGCGGCCGCCAGCATCGAAGCCGTCGAGGAGGATCTCTTCCCAGTCGATTTCGTCGTGGTCGGTCTTCTCTTCCGATTCCGTCTGCGTTTCCGCCTCGACGGTTTCCTCCTCGGATTCCTCTTCCTCCTCCTCGTCCTCGACCATATCGAGGAAAGGATTGTTCAGCAGTTCCTGCTTCAGGTGCTGCTGAAGATCCAGCAGCGGCATGTAGAGTAAATCCATCGCCTGATACAGGCGTGGATTGATCTTCAGCTCCTGCTTCAGCTGCGTACTCTGGGAGAGTCCAGCTTTCATGTGGCGATCCGCTCCCCTTCATCTGCGGCCGCGAATCGAGCGCGGAGACGCGCTGTCAACGTGGGACCAAGATAGCTGTCAGCAACGGTATCATCGAACACCAGTTCCCGCACGGTCCCGGACACTTTGACCTGCCCGTCGAACATGATGTAGGCGCGATCGACGATGTCCAGGGTCTGCTCCACGTTGTGATCGCTGATCAGCACGCCAATGCCGCGATGTCGGAGGTTGGCGACGATCTGCTGGATGTCGTTCACGGCAATGGGATCAACCCCGGCAAACGGCTCGTCCAACATCATGAACTTTGGTTGGGTCACCAACGCCCGAGTGATCTCGAGGCGGCGACGTTCGCCGCCCGATAACGCGAATGCTTTTAAGTGTCGCAGGTGCTCGATGCTCAGTTCGTTGAGAAGCGTTTCCAGCCGAGTGCGTCGTTCGCTCGCTGACAATTTCAACGTCTCGAGAATTGCCAAGATGTTGTCTTCGACGGACAGCTTGCGAAAGATCGAGGGCTCCTGAGAAAGGTACCCGATTCCCCGCCGGGCCCGCTTGTACATCGCCATTGACGTGATATCGACGCCGTCCATCTCAATCGTGCCAGCGAGCGGCTGAATGAGACCCACGATCATGTAGAACACCGTAGTTTTACCGGCGCCATTCGGGCCCAGCAGTCCGACGATCTCCCCTTGTTGCAATCGGAGGGCCACGTCGTTTACGACACGGCGGCGACGGTAGGCTTTGACCAACCCTTTGGCCTCGAGGACGCTCCCGCCGGCCATCGGTACTGGCCGTTCCAGGGCCGGAGCTGCCGCGCCATCGCCCGGAACGCCGGGATGCTCCCCTGTCTCGCGGAACGCGGTCGCGACTTCATCGCGGATCGAGCTGATGTCGCTCCACACGCGCGCGGTAAGCTGCACCGCAGACCAAGGTTGCCCGGGCGGCTGTGGCGCAATCACGCCGTCGGCAGCCAGGCGCGGAAACACTGAGTTTGAGAGGTGGGCTCGAACCTCATCCAGGCTCAGCCGGCCCGCTTCTCGCTCGGCGTCGTGCCCGCTGGCCCGAAGGGCCGCCAAGTGGTCGTCGCGGTAGACTCGCGCCGCCTGGTCGAAGTCGGCGACGCCCGTTGCGTCTGAAGCACTGATCAGGGCGTGGAGGGCGAGCGCCGTCGAGCGGTCGCCGCGGGCGAGCTGGTCGACGAAGGCGCGAACGCGGATGAATTCTGACGGTCCGGTCACGGCCGCTTTGGTGGAAGAGGAACGATCGACTTAGGAGGCACCGGCTTGGCTGGTGTCTTACCCGGCGGCGTCCCTGGGGTCCCGGGGATAGCCTTTCCGGAGCGGGCGGTGCTGTCCGCCCGCGGCTCTACGAAGACGCCGACAACGGAGTCCACGGTGGTTACCGTCGCCACTTTACCCTTGTCGAACTCTACGGTGATGATCCGCGCGGTCATGTAATTAATGGCGGGGCGGCGTTCTGCAGTGTCGCTTGGCGCCATATGGTAGAGCGATCTGGCGTGTCCCGACGAGACGAGTCGCTTGATGCTCGGCGCCTTCGACGTGTCCTTGGCCGGAAGACTGTCGAAATGCGCGACGATCGTGTCGCCTGCCAGCCAATCGATGGTATCTGGCTTCTCGAGCTTGAACCGCGTGGTGTCCGGCTTGCCAGCAGCGAAAGCGCTGTTCAGCGCGCGCACGAGTTGCACCTTCTGATTCGGCATGAGCACGTCGAGAGAATCGGCGAGCAGGTTCTGCGACGGCGAGAGGGCGCGGGCACGGCTGGTCTTTCCCCAGGCGTATGCATGATCGAGCAAATCGTTCTGAACGCGCAAGTCAATAGTATCCGATTTCAGCGTCATCGAGTCGCTCACCGCAGTGGCGTTGGCGCTGGCAAGGACGCGCTGCAGCTTGCGGTTCTGCGAGAACATGTCGATGAGATCGCCCTTCAACGTGAACGGACGATCCTTCTTGCCGCTGAGTACCGGATTGCGCATCAGGCGCATCGTCTCGCGGCCCTCGTCAATGAAGGCTGAATCCGCCGTGGCGCTTTGTTCGGGCCGCGTAATCGTCACCTGACCGCTGCCGTAGATGAGGCTGTCGCCGTCCATGAATACCTCGTTGGCGACGACGACCATTGGAGGCATCGCCTTTCCAGCCGAATCCTTCTCGACGATTGTGATCGTCGGACGTGCGCGCGCCCGTATCTGTTTGCGGGGGCGCAGGCCGGGCACAGCGCGCAGGTATTCAGCGACGGGGCCGACGAGCGTGCTGCCGGTGGGCAGACGTGCATTGACGTTGCCCACAGCGACGACGCGTGCGTCGACCGGGAAGTAGTTCAGAAAGTCAGACGTGACGTGGAACCGCGGCTCGTCATACACGACGTGGCCCACCATGTAGTCATGGTCGGGATAGCGTTCGGCGCTGTCGCCGCGCAGCGTCGTGCCGCGGCCGGGACATCGAATGAGGACGCCTCCGCCAATGAACAATACCTGCCCTGCCGCCGTCGAGTCTGAGCGGAGGTGCGTGGTCGGCTGCTCCACAAGCGTGCATTGCGTTGGACGTTGGGCGGCGAGCGCTGGTGGCAAGGCCCACGCAGCGAGGACCATCACGAACCGAACCCAGCGCGTGATCATTTCTCCGGAAACAACACGGAGGTGGTCCCGCCGCAGGCGCGCTGGCACGTGAGCGTCGAGAACGTCTGGTTCGACGTAAAACCGATGCCATGCTGCGAGTCCGCGCCGCGGGTGAGCGTGTACGTCGTATCGCTCGAGATCTGGTGCGTGATCTGATTGAAGATCACGTGTGGCGACGCGAGCGATCGTCCGTCGACGAATTTCACCAACACGTCTCCCCAGCCCTCCAGGATTTGCGTCCGGGTGCTGTACACGGCCCGTTTGGCGTCCATGGTGCCCTGCGGCGTGCCAGTCTCGGTGGTGAACGTCGCGTGGGCCTTGCGCAGGTCGAAACGCGTCTGGTCGTCGAGTACGTACGCGGTGTCGGCAACGAGATTGCCGCGCTGGATTCCGTTGGTGGTGAGCAGGTATTGGGCGTGAAACAGGACCTGGTCCGCACTGTCTGCCGCTCCGGGACCGGCGACAACGGGAGGCTGCTTTGCGCCCTGACAGGCCCCTGCCGCAACCGCGACGCAGGCGACGCAGGCCAATAGCATGCGGCGCATCATATGACCCTGGCCCGCATGAGGTCATGAAGGTGCACGACGCCTATCAGTGTATCAGCGTCGTCGACGACCGGAATGGCCATGATGCCGTGTTGCTCCATGCGATATGCGACCGCGCTGGCCAACTCGCCGGCGCGGGCGAGTTTCGGATTCTTGGTCATGACAGTTCGTACGGTTACGGGGAGGATATCTCCTCCGCGCTCGATCATCCGGCTCAGGTCGCCCGCGGTGAGCACGCCTTCCACCCGATGCTGCGCATCCACGACGACGGCAACGCCGCGCCGTTCCGCAATCATCACGATCGCCTGGCGCATGGTATCGTCGTGGCGCAACACCGGCAGCTCGTCACGCAGCATGATCTCTTCGACCTGAACCACCAGCTTTCGTCCGAGCGCTCCCCCCGGGTGAATCCGAGCGAAGTCCCCGCGTTGAAATCCCTTTTCCTGCAGCAACGCCACCGCGAGCGCGTCACCCAGCACGAGGGCGGCTGTGGTACTCGATGTCGGCGCAAGATCGTGGGGGCAGGCTTCCTCGCGCACCCCGGCATCGAGCGAGACATCGCAATTCCGTCCCAACGCCGAATGGCCTTGGCCAGTGATGGCGATGGTTGGTACCCCGAAGCCTTTCAAATGCGCCAACAGGGACAGCAGTTCGTCGGACTCGCCGCTCTTCGAAATGAGAATGGCCACGTCAGTGCTGCCGACGATTCCGAGGTCGCCGTGGACGCTGTCTGCCGGATGGAGGAAGGTCGCTGGCGTGCCGGTCGAAGTCAGCGTCGCGGCGATCTTTCGGCCAATGAGGCCCGACTTACCCACGCCGGCCACGATGACGCGGCCAGGTGAGTTGGCAATGAGCGTCACCGCATGAGCGAACTCGCCACCGAGACGATTCTCGATCTCGGTGAGCGCCTCACGCTCCAGGCGAATGACGCGTTTGCCGCGCTCGACGATCTCAGCGTCACTCATGCCGCCGGCGCGGTTCTGGGGTGGGAGCGCGCATCCACGTATCGGTTCCACGCGGTGTCCCACTCGTCGCGCGCCGTGAGAAGATCTTCGGCGAATTCACGAACCGCGCCGCGCCCGCCGGTGCGTGTCAGCTGATGGCGACAGATTGCACGAACTTCAGGCACGGCGTTGCCAACCGCCACGGGCAATCCGACGATCCGCAGCAGCGCCACGTCGGGGAAATCGTCGCCGACGAAGGCGGTCTCCTGGAGCGTGATTCCACGGCGTTCGAGAATGCGCATGAAACCCGCCAGCTTGTGGCCGTCAGGATCCTGCGCCACGTCGTCCGGGTGGATTCCCAGTTCCAGGGCGCGCAGCCGTACGCTTTCCGACACGCGCCCGGTCACGATCGCAACCGGAATGTCCACGAGGCGGAGCATGGCGATTCCCAGACCATCTTGAATCTCATATCGTTTGAATTCGATGCGCGCGCCGTCCACGTCGCCAAGGTAGATGCCGCCGTCGGTCATGACGCCGTCCACATCGAAGGCAACCAGCTTGATGGAGCCCGCCAGCTTCGTATCGATCACCGCGACACGCGGTCCCAGATGTCCACCGCGCGCTCGATCAGATCATCGAGGCGATCGAGTGGAATCATGTTCGGGCCGTCGCTCGGCGCGTGATCGGGATCGGGGTGCGTCTCGAGGAACAAACCGTCGGCCCCGGCCGCGCAGGCAGCAAGCGTGAGAGACGGTATGAATTCGCGTGCGCCGCCGCTCGCGCCGCCGGCGCCCTGCCCTGGCCGTTGCACGCTGTGGGTCGCGTCGAAGATCACTGGTGTATCGCATGCCTGCCGCATGCGCGTGAAGCAACGCATGTCTACCACCAGATCGCCGTAGCCAAAAAAGGTGCCGCGTTCGGTGACCGCTTCGAGTGATGAGTGATCCTCGATTGGCCATGGGCGTGCGGAGCGTACTTTGTCGACGGCGCCCGTCATGCCGTCGGGGTGCATCCATTGGCCTTTCTTCACGTTCACTGCTTTGCCCGTTGCACCAGCGGCGACGAGCAGGTCCGTCTGACGGCAGAGAAAGGCGGGAATCTGGAGGACGTCCACGACTTCTGCCGCCGCCGCGCACTGTTCGGGGAGATGCACGTCGGTCAGGATGGCCAATCCGGTCTGCGCCCGCACGCGCGCAAGCGCGGCGAGACCTTCATCGAGTCCGGGCCCGCGATGCGCCCCGGCGTTCGAGCGATTGGCCTTGTCGAAGCTTGCCTTGAAGATGATCCCGCCCGGCACCGACTCGGCGAGGCGGGCGAGATGGTCTGCAACGCGCAGATTGAGCGCGTCGTCCTCGAGTACACACGGTCCGGCGATCAAGAAGATCGCATCACGATGAAAGAGCGATGCCACGTCAGTCGGCCGCCTCGACCAACGACGTCTTGTCGCTGCCGCGATGGCGCTTCGCCTTGGCCGCGGCGGCAACGAAGCCGGCGAACAGCGGATGCGGGCGCGTGGGGCGCGACTGCAGTTCGGGGTGGAATTGACAGCCGATGAACCAGGGATGATTCGCGAGCTCGACGATCTCGACGAGCTGCCCGTCGGGAGAGAGGCCGCTGAGCTTCATGCCGTGCTGGACGAACAGGTTGCGATATTTGTTCGATACCTCGTACCGGTGGCGATGCCGCTCGCTCACATCGGACTGGCCGTAGATCTCGGCGGCCTTCGATCCGCGCGTGAGACGGCACGGATATGCGCCAAGCCGCATCGTGCCCCCCATGTCGGTCACGTGCTGCTGCGACTCCATGAGCGCAATGACGGGATTGTCGCACTCCGGCGCGAATTCCGACGAATGGCTGTCATCGAGCCCGCAGACATTACGCGCGAACTCGATGATCGCCGTCTGCATGCCCAGGCAGATACCAAAGAATGGTTGCCCGCTGTCGCGCGCGCAGCGAATGGCTTCCACCATGCCTTCCACACCGCGCACACCGAACCCTCCCGGCACGAGCAGGCCATCGACGTTGCGCAGAATGTCCGCGGCTTGTTCGGGACTGGAGAAGTCTGCGCTCGACATCCACTGAATGTCGACGCCGATATCGTTGGCAATGCCGCCGTGGATGAGCGCTTCCTGGACGCTCTTGTAGCTATCAGCATAATCGGTGTACTTGCCGACGACGGCTATGCGCACCCGCTCGCGAGGAACGAGCACGCGCTGGACCAACTCGCGCCAATTGGCCAACGAAGGGGCTGGACGATCGATCCCGAGCTTCTGCAGCACCTTCTCGTCGAACCCCTGCTCGTGGAAGCGCAACGGGATCTCGTAGATGGTGCGAACATCGGGACTCTCGATGACTGCGCCGAATTCGACATTACAGAACAGCGCGATCTTGCGCTTGATATCGTCCGAGATCTGGTGTTCGGTGCGCAGGATCAGGATGTCGGGCTGAATACCGATCTGCATCAACTCGCGTACCGAGTGCTGCGTCGGCTTGCTCTTCAACTCGCCCGCCGCCGCGATGTACGGCATGAGCGTGAGGTGCACGAACAGCGCGTTCTCACGGCCCACATCATGACGGAATTGGCGGATGGCTTCGAGGAACGGCAGCGACTCGATGTCGCCGACCGTGCCGCCGACCTCGACGATCACCACGTCCGTTTCAGGCGAGATGCGGCGAATGGATGCCTTGATCTCGTCGGTGATGTGCGGAATCACCTGGACGGTCGCGCCAAGGAACTCGCCGCGTCGTTCCTTCGTGATGACGTTCAGGTAGATGCGGCCGGTCGTCACATTGTTGAGCTGCGACAACGCGCGATCGATGAAGCGCTCGTAGTGACCAAGGTCGAGGTCCGTTTCGGCGCCGTCGTCGGTGACGAAGACTTCGCCATGTTGGAATGGCGACATCGTGCCCGGATCGACATTGATGTACGGATCGAACTTCAGCATCGAGACGCGGAGTCCGCGCTCGACGAGCAAACGTCCAAGCGACGCCGCAGCGATGCCCTTCCCGAGCGACGAGACCACACCGCCAGTGACGAAAATGTATTTGGTCGTGGGAGGACGTGTTGCGAGCTGCATTGAAATCATCCTGTGGTGAAGGCCGACCATTCCCGGTTGGCGCGTTCCAAATCTTCCTCGGTATCGATGCCCGGATGAACCGGCTCGTCGATCACTGAAACGCCCATGGCGATGCCTGCAGCGAGTGGCCGCAGTTGCTCGAGCCGCTCGATCTGCTCCAGCGGAGTCTCCGGTAGGGCGATCCACTGCTGCAGGGCCGACCAGTCGTAGGCGTAGACCCCAATGTGCTGCCATACGAGTGGCCGCTGAAGCGGGGCATCGGCGGCATCGCGCAGGTACGGAATTGGCGCTCGCGAAAAATACATGGCACGGCCGTCCTGAGCAGCGACCACCTTCACGACATTCGGATCGCTGAGCACTGCACCCGGGGCCACGACTGCGGCCGTACCGAGCGGAAAGCGCGCCTCGTTCACGAGGCGCGTGGCTCCGACGATCGCGCTGCGGGGCACAAACGGCTCGTCTCCCTGCACGTTGACGATCGTGCTGTAGTCGGAATACGCCGGCATGAGCGCTACTTCGGCCGCGCGATGGGTGCCGGATGGGTGCAGCGCGCGCGTCATCACGACCTCGGCACCGTATTCATCGGCCACGTCAGCGACCTCCTCGCTGTCAGTCGCGATGAGGCAGCGATCCACGACGTCGAGGGACAGGACGCGCTCCCAGACGCGCACCACGAGCGGCATGCCGGCGAGAAGCCGGAGTGGTTTGCGGGGGAGGCGTGTGGCTCCCAGTCGAGCTGGGATAACGGCGAGCGTCCTCATACGTGGCGCTCAGGCAGGGTCGCGCTCACGGCCGCAAAAATCACGTTCTCAAATGTAGCCGTGGGACAAATCGGGCGCAAAGGCATTGGATGGCTCAGCGTGCTAGGGTGAGTCCCAGACCGATGTGTACGCGGCGCACTGCCGGATCGGCGAGTGCCTCAACGTATACAACGCCCAAGGTCATGCGAGCGCCGGCCGCTTGGGCCAGCGTAGGAATCTTGCCGGTCGTTGCGCCCCCGAGTACCTCGCGCAGCATGAGCACGGGGGCACCGATGAAGGGTAGCGTCAAACGGTCGATCGGAATGTTATAGCGGCCGTCGAAATAGAGGAGATAGTCCCCCCCCCGGTCCAGCATACCGAGCGTCGGAATGGTTCCCGGGCCACCGAGGTATGCAAAGCGCTGCCGTGGGATTTGGCCATGGCTACTGAGCACCGCGTGGGCATTGAGGGTCAGCGATTGCGTGAGAAAGGTGGGAAACGCGATCGATCCGTCGAGAGTGGTTTGCGCGAAACGGGTCCAGCACGTCCCTCCGTCACAGACCGAACGCAAACCGCCCAACTCTTCATCGACCGTCCCGGTCGTGACGACTCCCTGATCTGACCAGTGAAACCGGGCACCAGTGAATGCAGAGCGAATCTGTCCCGGATCGATTGCCGGGTTGGGACGCAGCATGTCGGTGAGGGAGTGTCGGCCGCCGAACGCCCACGGGCCGCCGGTCGCACCGGCACCTGGCCTGGCCGTCGTCGCCTGTTCCACGCGGAGACCCACGTACGGAGCGAGCGTACCCATCGCCGATTCCCAATGGCTCGCCAACTCGAGCTGCGCCCGGTCAGCGCGGTAGTAGTTGCGCGTGTCTTCGCCGAAGACGAACACCTCGGCGCTGTTCACCACGTCCGACCAGATCCAGGCATCGTTCGTCAATGTTTCGCGCCCAGCATCGAATTGGAAAGTCGAGAGGTGGTTGGCCTTCATCGTCGCGGAGATCGATGGATCGAACGCACCAAACTGCGAGCGGTACGTGATGCGCGGCTCGATTTGGATCGACGTACCGGGTCCCGAGACCAGCGGCGCGAATGGAAGCGACAATCCGTTGGTTCGGTCGTACGACGGGAGGCGCAAACCGAAAATCCCCGGCCACTTGAGCGCGTGCTCGGCGCGCTCGACGACAGGCCGGTAGATGAGCGTCCATCCGCCGGGAATGGGCGCGACGTCGTATGTGAAATCGCGAAATGCCGTGGTGCCAGCCACGGCCTGGGCGAGAGCGGACTCGTAGACCCCGCCGCCAATAGCAATCGCTCTACCATCGATGTGTGCGCCTGGATGCATGTACAGATCACCAGCGACGACGATAACGTCGCCATGCACTGCGCCATCGATGTACGCGTTCCGTCCGAGAATGACGACGGTAGAGTGAAACGCGCTGTCGCGCGGAAGCAAGTAGCGGAGCGCGGAAGGTTCGACCGTGACGTGCGGTCCGGCAAGCGCACGAGCCAGCAACTCGGGGCCGACACCGGAGCCGCGTTCACGGAATTCGACAACCGCCTGGGCGACCCCCGCTCTCGCCCTGCTCGCGGCGAGCAAGGCGCAGAGCGCGAGGCGGCGAATCACCGCGCAAGCTCCAGGAAATTCCTGAGGAGCTGCTTACCCTGCGGCGTCATCACCGATTCGGGATGGAATTGGACGCCATGGACCGGATACTCGCGGTGCCGGACCGCATGCACCTCAGTCGGGTCGTCCTGGGCCGTGGCCACGACTTCCAGTGAGTCCGGAATGCTGTCGCGGTCGACGATTAGCGAGTGATACCGCATGACCTCCATTGGGGACGGGAGGCCGGCGAAGATGCCGCTCGCATCGTGCATGATGTGCGAGGTCTTGCCGTGCATGACCCGGGCAGCCCGGACGACGGTACCGCCGTACGCCTCTCCGATCGCCTGGTGACCGAGACACACGCCGAGGATGGGGATGGTGCTCCCCCAGCGGCGGACGGCCTCCACGGTCACACCCGCCTCACTGGGCGTCCGCGGCCCTGGCGAAAGGACGATCGCTGACGGCGTGAGGAGCCCGATCTCCTCCACCCCCACGGCGTCGTTGCGCCGTACGACGACGTCGGCACCCAACTCGCCGAGATACTGGACGAGGTTGTACGTGAAGGAATCGTAGTTGTCGATGACCAGAATCATGCGAGGCCGCGGCGAATCGTTGGGCAGTACGGATACATGAAGAATAGCGATTGCATGCGTTGCCTGCGCGATCTCAGGAGCCGGGCGACCTCGCTCGGCGTTCAGCCCCGCGGGTGGAACTGCCTGTGGACCTGGCGCAGGTACTCCCGGTCGACATGCGTGTAGATCTGCGTGGTCGAGATATCGGCGTGGCCAAGCATTTCCTGCACGGCACGCAGATCGGCCCCACCTTCCAGCAGGTGTGTTGCGAAGGAATGCCGCAAGGTGTGCGGGGAAACTGCCTTTTCGATGCCGGCGCGCTCGACATAGCGTCGCAGAATCTTCCAGGCACCCATGCGTGAGAGCGGCTCACCCCGGGCATTGAGAAACAGGATGCCCTTCCCGCTGCCCTTTTCGAGTCGCGGCCGCTGCTCGCGGATGTAGGTGGCGACCGCGCCGATCGCCGATCGGCCGATCGGCACGAGGCGCTCCTTGCTCCCTTTGCCAAAGACCCGCACGAGTTTCTCGTTCATCAGCACGTCGCGTACACCGAGTGTGATCCACTCCGACACGCGCAGCCCGGCGCCGTACGCCAGCTCGAGCATCGCGCGATCGCGAAACGCGAGCGGGTCGTCGAGTGTCGGCGCGGCGATCAGCCGCGAGACCTCGTCGACGGTGAGCACGTCGGGTAGCGTGCGCCAGCGTTTGGGCGTTTCGAGCCGTTCGCTTGGATCGCGCGTCACCGCGCCGTCGGCGAGGAGGAAACGATAATAGGTACGCACCGCCGAGATGTTCCGCCGGATCGACGACGGGGCGAGACCGACGTCCTTCAGGTGATACACGAACTCGCGGAGCATGCGGCTGGTGATGTCGCCATATGTGATGGCGCCCTTTGCCGTTGCGTACTCCACTAGGCGCGCGACATCGCGGCCATAGGCCTCGAGTGTCCGCGGCGAGGTGCCCAGCTCGAGCGTCAGGTAGTCGCCAAAGCGGTCGAGCTGAAAGCGACGAATGGACTCGTCGTCCGGCATGTCACCGCTACGTCTGAGCGGGAATAACGGTCGCCACCGCGATGCAGGCGATGCCTTCGCCGCGGCCGACCCACCCCATGCCCTCGTTGGTCTTGCCCTTGACGTTGACGTCCGCGGCGTCGATCCCGAGGGCCGGCGCAAGGCGCGCCCGCATGAGATCTCGATGCGACGACACACGCGGCCGCTCGGCGACGATCGTGACGTCGACCTGCTGTACGCGCCACCCCATCTGCTGCACGCGGGCGACGGCGGCCCGCAACATCTCGATCGAGTCCTTGCCCTTGTTCGCGGGATCGCGATCGGAGAACATCTCGCCGATATCGCCCGCACCAAGTGCGCCGAGCACTGCGTCGGTAAGCGCATGCGCCACGGCATCACCATCGGAATGGCCGGCGAGGTGGACGTCGCTGGGAATGGGAACGCCGCCCAGGATGAGAGGCCCGGGCGGCTCAAAACGATGCGAGTCGTAGCCGATGCCGACGCGAGCAGCGCGGGACGGAGGGCTGCTCGCGCTCACCGCGTTAGCCGGGGAAACGCTTGACGGCGAGCGTGACGTTGTGTCCGCCGAAGCCGGCGCTGTTGCTCAGCGCGACATGGACGTCGCGGTGTGTGGCCACATTCGGCGTGAAATCCAGCGGACCGCACTCGGGATCAGGTGTGCTGTAGTTGATCGTTGGTGGGATCACGCTATCGCGGATGGCCAGTATCGATGCGATGAACTCCACCGCGCCGGCGGCGCCAAGCATGTGGCCTGTCATCGACTTGGTGGAAGAGATGCTGACCTTCCCCGCTGCCTCGCCGAACACGTGAGCTATGGCGCGGCCTTCATTCGAGTCGTTGAGCGGCGTCGACGTGCCGTGCGCGTTCACGTAATCCACGTCGGCTGGAGTGAGGCCGGCGTCGGCGAGCGCCCCGCGCATAGCGCGCTGCAATCCTTCATGCTCCGGCGGCTGCCCCGTGAGGTGGTACGCATCTCCGGTCGCGCGATAGCCTGCCACCTCGGCGTAGATCGTTGCGCCGCGCGCGAGCGCGTGCTCGAGCTCCTCGAGAATGACGATGCCTGCGCCCTCGCCCAACACAAAGCCGTCGCGGGTAGCGTCGAAGGGACGCGACGCCGTCTCGGGACTATCGTTCCGTTCGGAGAGGGCTGTCATGTTCGCGAAGCCACCGATCGCCATGGGCGTCACCGTGGCCTCTGCGCCGCCGGTGATCATGATGTCGGCGTCACCGTATTGAATGGTGCGGTACGCATTGCCAATCGCGTGGGAACTCGTCGCGCAGGCCGACACGGTGGCGTAGTTCGGGCCGCGCGCGTTGAAGCGCATCGATACGACACCGGCTGCGATGTCGGAGATGAACATCGGGATGAAGAACGGGCTGATTTTGCCCGCACCGCGTGCCCGGTAAATATCGTGCTGCTCCTCGAACGTCTTCAGACCGCCGATGCCGCTCCCAATGATGACGCCGGTGCGATCCGATTCGTACGCGTCCGGTGTGAGCCTGGCATCGATCATTGCTTCGACGGCGGCCGACACGGCGTACTGTGTGTACATGTCGGCGCGCTTGGCCTCCTTTCGCTCCATCGTCTTGAGCGGGTCGAATCCCTTGACCTCGCACGCGAAGCGGACGGGGAACTTCGATGCATCGAACCTGGTGATCAGCCCTGCGCCCGATGTTCCCGCGACGAGCGCATGCCAGGTCGCCGCCGCATCGTTTCCGACTGGCGTAATCGCCCCCAAACCAGTGACGACGACCCTACGCTTCATTACGCGTTGCTCCCGATCTTCGTGTTCAGGTAGCCGATCGCGTCACCAACCGTGCGGAGCTTCTCGGCATCTTCGTCGGGGATGTCGATGTTGAACTCCTTCTCGAACTCCATGACCAGCTCGACGATGTCGAGACTGTCGGCGCCGAGGTCTTCGATGAAGCTGGCCTCGTCGGTGAGCTTCTCGCGCTCAACACCGAGCTCCTTCTCGATGATGTCGCGGACCTTCTGAGCGTTGTCGGCCATGGAACGGTTCCTCTTTGCTGTGAGTGATTTGGTGCGAGTAATCTAGCTGGACCCCTTGGCGGTTGGCGATGGGCGTCGGCCCTTTACATCCGTCGCTACATGACCATTCCGCCGTCGACGACGAACACCTGCCCAGTGATGTACGATGCGGCATCGGAGGCGAGAAATGCCACGACTCCCGCGATGTCTTGGGGCGCACCCAAGCGCCCCAGCGGGATCTGTGTGAATAAGGTCTTCTTCGCGTCATCAGTCATCGCCGAGGTCATGTCCGTTTCGATGAAACCGGGTGCGACGACGTTCGCCAGGATGTTGCGCGACCCCAATTCCTTGGCCACGGACTTCGTGAGGCCGATGAGCCCCGCTTTGCTCGCGGCGTAGTTCGATTGCCCCTTGTTGCCGACGATCCCCACGACGCTGGCAATGTTGATGATGCGGCCCCAGCGGCGCTTCATCATGCCGCGCGACGCGGCGCGCATGGCAACGAATGCGCCGCGCAGATTGGCGTCGATCACGGTATCCCAGTCCTCGTCTTTGAGACGGAACAGGATATTGTCGCGAGTGAGGCCGGCGTTGTTGACCAGGATGTCGATAGATCCGAACTCCTGCTCAACCCCCTCCACGAGCGCGGTAACGGACGCAACGTCGCCGACGTCGCAGGCGAAGCCGCGCGCGTCCGGCGAAATTGCTGCGGCAACTTCCTGTGCGCGCGCCTGGTCGCGTCCCACCACGGCCACGCGCGCTCCGGCGCTGGCCAGCGTCTCGGCGATGGCGCGGCCAATGCCGCGCGTACTGCCGGTCACGAGGGCGGTACGGCCCGACAGATCGATCTTCATTCGGCCACCATTTCGCGGAGCTGTTGGACCTCAGCGGCGGTGCCGCAAGTGGCCGTCTTCACCGACGGCGCAATTTTCTTGACCAATCCGGCGAGCACATTGCCCGGACCCATCTCCACGTACAAAGCGTCCGGATACCGTTCGGCGATGGCCTGGATTTCGTCGATCCAGCGCACCGGTTTCGAGAGCTGCTCGAGCAGAAGCTGTTTGCCGCGTGACGCGTGGAGCACGGCCTCGCCGTTCACGTTCGCGTATACGGCGAAGTGAGGATCTGCAAATGATGCCTCACCGAGTGCTTCCGCCAGTCCATCCGCAGCGGTTTCCATGAGCGGCGAGTGAAAGGCTCCGCTCACGTTGAGTCGAATGGCGCGCTTGGCGCCTGCCTCTTTCGCCAGAGCCATGGCGCATTCAACCCCCGCCTCCTCACCGCTGACCACCAGCTGGCCCGGAGAGTTGTAATTCGCCGGTACCACCAATCCCGCTTTGTGTGTCGCCTCCGCGCAGATCTCCTCGATAGGCCGATTCGTCTCGCCGAGGACTGCGGCCATGGCGCCGGGACGCTTGACTCCGCTCTCGTACATCAGCTCGCCGCGCCGGCGAACAACGCACAGCGCGTCTTCGAGGCTGAGCGATTCCGCCGCGTGATACGCCGTGAACTCACCCAGTGAATGGCCGGCAGCGGCAACGACACTTGCTCCGATCACATCCCGCGTGGCCGCCCAGGCGGCGGCACTGTGCGCCAGCAGCGCCGGCTGCGCGTTGTGAGTGAGCGTGAGCTCATCGGCGGGGCCTTCAAAGCACAACCGGCTCAGTGGGGCGCCCAACGCCGCGTCCGCGCGCGCGAAAATGGCTCTCGCCGCCGGGAACGCCTCGGCCAGATCCTTCCCCATCCCTGGCTTCTGAGAGCCCTGTCCTGGAAACAGTAGAACGACGTTCATGGATTACAGACGCACTACCATGGAGCCCCACGTGAATCCGGCGCCAAACGCAACGAGAAGCACCGTCGACCCTTCTCCCACGACGCCAAGTTCGATCGCTTCGTCGAGGGCAATTGGGATGGAGGCGGAAGACGTATTGCCGAAGCGCTCCACGTTCTGATAGACCTTCTCCATGGGAATTCCGGCATGCTTCGCCGTTGCTTCAATGATGCGAATGTTCGCCTGGTGCGGAATCATGAGGTCGATATCCGCCCCGGTGAGCTTCGCGGAATCGAGGGCGCGCGTGGCGGCCTCGGACATCGACCGCACGGCGTTCTTGAAGACCTCGCGACCGTTCATCTTGATGTACTGCGACCGCTCCGCGAGAACGGTTGCGCTGAACGGATTGGCGGCGCCCCCGCTCGGACGGCAGAGCAGATTGCTGAGGGTGCCGTCGCTGCGCAGGAATGCGGACAGGATTCCACGGTGCTGCTTGGAGCGCTTCAGCACGGCAGCGCCAGCTCCATCCCCAAACAGCACGCACGTGGAGCGGTCCGTCCAATCGGTGATCGCACTGAGCTTTTCTACGCCGACCACGAGCGCCGTATCGGCGTCGCCCATGGCGATCATGCTCTCGGCTACGGTCGCGCTGTAGATGAACCCCGAGCATGCGGCGCCGATGTCGAACGCGGCGGCCCGGCCGGCGCCGATGGCGGCTTGCAGATCGACGGCGGCCGAAGGCAAGAGGCGGTCGGGCGACGCAGTGCCCAGCACGATGATGTCGAGCTCACCGGCCAGAATACCGGCTTGCTCCATCGCGGCACGTGCCGCCATGGCGGCGAGGTCGGTCACCGACTCCGTGCGCGCAATATGGCGTTGCTTGATCCCGGTGCGCTCCACGATCCACTCATCGGTGGTGTCGATACCGACGGACGCGAAGTCAGAATTCTTGAACACCGTCGAGGGAATCCCGCGCCCCGTTCCCGCGAAATAGACGATCGGTCGTTTCATGCCGCTCCTTGCCCCATGCCATCCTGCAGGCGGCGTCCGATGTGTTCGTTCATGCGCGTTTCAATGGCCTGAACAGCCACCTTGATCGCGTTCTTGATGGCGCGCGGCGACGACTTGCCGTGCGAAATAATACTCACGCCGTTCACACCAAGCAGCGGCGCGCCGCCATGCTCGGAGTAGTCGAGTTGCGTGAGCGCTCCCATCATGACGCTCTGATCGACCCCGGCCTTGCCCAGGAGGCCGATGATCAGTGGCGCGATCGATTCATAGAACTTGAGCACGACATTGCCAACGAAGCCGTCGCAGACGACGACATCGATCGGGCCGCGATCGCACGCGCCGACCGGCAGATCGCGGCCCTCGACATTGCCGAGGAAGTTCAGCCCCGCCGACTGGAGACGGTGATGCGCTTCCTTCACCACGGCATTGCCCTTTTCTGGCTCCTCTCCGATGCTGAGCAGCCCAATCGCTGGATTGGGGCGGCCGAGCAGGTCTTCGGCGTACACGGCGCCGAGGTGGGCAAATTGCACGAGCTCTTCGGCCGAGCAGTCCACGTTGGCCCCGGAGTCAAGGACGATGAGCGGCTTGCGCGCCGTCGGAAAGACTGTGGCAATGGCAGGCCGCTTGACGCCAGCGTGCAGCCGGAGCACGACCATGGACGCGGCCATCTGCGCGCCAGTGTTGCCGGCGGAGACGAACGCATCGGATTGTCCGTCGGCCTGCAGCTTGAGGCCGACGATCATGGAGCTATTGGGTTTTCCACGAACCGCGGCGCCGGGTTTGTCCGTCATCTCGATGACTTCGGACGCCTCCACGATGGCGATGCGTTCCCGCTGAGTTTTCAGCGCGGCATGCTGGGGGTCGTTGAACAACGCATCGAGCTGCGCGGTAATGACTGCAGTCCGGCCGACGAGCTGAATCGCGTGTGCGGAATCAAGCTCGCCGAGGGCAAGCAGCGCGCCGGCAACGGTCGCATGGGGAGCGAAATCGCCCCCCATGGCATCCAACGCGATACGCGCCAAGGCTACGCTTCCTTGGCTGCGACCCGCTGCTTACCGCCGTAGTACCCGCACTCTTCACAGACGTGGTGCGGACGCTTCATCGCCTGGCATCGCGGACACTTCTGGATTGCGATCGAAGGCGCAGTCTTGTGCGTATTGCGTGCACGCTTCTTTCGCTTGGAGGTACGTCGCTTCGGGACGGCCATGAGACTATCAGGAGGGCGTTGAGGTTCTGTCTGAACGTGTTACTGCTTGGACGAATGGAGCTTACGAAGCGCGTCCCAGCGTGGATCGGCCTCGTCCTGACTGCAGTCATGCGGACCGGCGTTCAGGTCCGTACCGCAGCGAGGGCAAAAGCCTTTACAATCTGGCCGGCAGAGCGCGAAAGTTGGTGCGGCGAGAAGCCACTCCTCTCGAATCGCTGGCCTGAGATCGAGTACGTCAGCTTCTGGATCTAACGGGTAGACATCCGGATCGTCGGTTTCCTCACCCAGCGTTTCGGCGAAGATGAGGTGTGTTTCATCGCTCACGTGAGCCGTGGTCTCGGTGAGACAGCGGCTGCACTCGAGCGATACGTTGCCTTCGATCCGTCCGTGCCAATAGAACCGGCCCGGTCCAGCCGACGAGAGACGTCCGGTCACGTGCACCGCGCCCGCCGGCTTGGAATCATCATCTTCCCAGATTGGGTCGGTGTCGAGAAGCTTCTCGTCAACGACAGCAGCCTCGGATTCAAGCGATCGAATGTCAAAGGACAACATCCAACAAAAGTACCTAGAACCCTGGGCCGTTACAAGTCTGTGCGGGTAGCGGAGTTGAGACGCTCGTCGCGTCCCGCTTACCGTGCCCCCAGAATCTCTGTTTCGGCAAAAAAGAACCGCGCCTCGCGACTGGCGTTCTCGTCGCTGTCCGAGGCGTGAATCGCGTTCCGCTCTTTGGACTCTGCGTACAACTTGCGTACAGTTCCGGCGCTGGCCTCCGCTGGATCCGTGGCCCCGATGGCCGTGCGCAACGAGGCAACGGCGTCGGTCCTCTCGAGCACCATAGGCATGCATGGGCCGGACGTCATGAAGGACACGAGTGATGCGTAGAACGGACGCTCTTTGTGCACCGCGTAGAACTCACCGGCATCGCTGGGAGACAGGTGAATGACGCGCGCCGCGAGCACTCTGAATCCTTGCTGCTCCAGGTGCGCGATGATGTTTCCCGCCTTCCCGCCGCAGAAGGCATCTGGCTTGATGATCGTCAATGTGAAGGTGCCAGCCATTTCTAAAATCCTATGAGTTTGCGAACGATGTCGCCGCGCGTGAGAAAGCCAACGAGCTTTCCCCCCGCACAACCGGCACCCGTTCGACGTCCTTGTTGCTCATCAACGCCGCAACTTCAGCGACCGGCTGCTCCGGCGCCACACACAACACCTGGCGCGTCATCACGTCGCGGACGGTCTTGGCCGCCTGCGATGGCGGCGCGGGTGCGTGTCGTGATGAGGCACCGCCCAACACTTCTGTCGCCAGCAGATGACGCATAAGCTCTCGCTCGCTCAACATCCCGAGGAGTCGCTGGTCGGAGTCCACAACCGGAAGCGCCCCCAGCCCGGTATGGATCAGCTCGTAGGCCGCGCGTCGAAGGAGGACATCCGCGGTCGTTGTTCGAGGCCGCTCCGTCATGAGATCGCGGACGAGTAACTGTTCCGGAATCTCGTGCTCCTCGAATGTCGACAGCCGCACGAGCGCTTCTGCGCTCGGGGCGGACAGCATCGCCGCTATCGTTTCTTCCTTCGGTAATAAACGACTGAATGCGCGCACCACCTGAAGCTGCCGCGCCGCCAACCGGTGTGGCCCGACGACCATCACGACGACTGGCGCCCGTTGCTCCTTCCCTTCTTCGATCGTGCGCCGTACGCCACCCGGCGCCACGCCGAGCGCCACCTGCAGCGCCGACGCTGTATCCGTGCGGTAATGGAGCAGGAACGCGCGATCGGCCATGGCGACCATATCCTCGCCACGCTCCTCGGCCACGCGTCCGTGCAGCCGCTCCGGTTCAGTAATGGCCCCCGATGCAGCGAGGCGCTCGAGCAGCGCGCTGCGCGCTGCGTCGAGCGTCTCACAAGACAACGGAACCAGCACCCGCGATGGGGCCAGAAAGTCCGTCAGTCGCACCGCAATCTCACATCCGGGCCTTCAGCAGCTCGACGAAATCCATCGGGCGTTTGGCGACGCTCACTCCGGCGTCCTGGAACGCCTGGATCTTCTCGGCTGCCGTGCCCGACGAACCGGAGATGATCGCGCCTGCATGACCCATGCGCCGGCCCGGCGGTGCCGTCTGGCCTGCAATGAAGCCGACGACCGGCTTCTTCATGTGCTGCTTGATGAACTCCGCGGCCTCCTGCTCGTCCGTGCCGCCGATCTCGCCCATCATTGCCACGGCGTTCGTGCAGGGGTCCTTCTCGAATGCCGCGAGGCAGTCGATGAAATTGGTGCCGTTGATTGGATCGCCACCAATGCCGACGCACGTCGACTGTCCGAGGCCGGCGCGAGTCAGCTGATAGACAACTTCATAGGTGAGCGTTCCTGAACGGCTGACGACGCCGACGTTGCCGGGCATGCAGATGTTACCGGGAATGATGCCCACCTTCGTCTTGCCCGGTGTGATGAGACCGGGGCAGTTCGGGCCGAGGAGGCGCGCACCCCGCTCTTTCACGTACGGATAGACCCGCGTCATGTCGAGCACCGGCACGCCTTCGGTGATCGCGACGATCAGCTTCACGCCCGCGTCCACTGCTTCCATGATCGCGTCGGCGGCGAACATCGGCGGCACGTAGATGACGGACGTGTTGGCGCCCGTCGCGGCGGCCGCGTCGGCCACTGTGTTGAAGATCGGCACGCTGCTCTCGAAACTCTGGCCGCCTTTCCCTGGCGTCACGCCGGCCACGACCCTGGTGCCGTACGCCATCATCTGCTTAGTGTGGAACGAGCCGTCTCGTCCGGTGATGCCCTGCACGATCACCGTGGTGTTGTCATCGATGAAGATGCTCATGCGGCCTGCCCTCCGTGTGCCAGTTCGACCGCTTTCTTCACCGCTTCGTCCATATCCGACGACGCCGTGAATCCGTTGTCCTTCAGAATCTTCATTGCGATCTCTTCGTTGGTGCCGGTGAGCCGAATGACGATCGGCACCTTGAGCGGGTTCTGTTTGGTGGCCGTCACGATGCCGTTCGCCACGTCATCGGTGCGCGTGATGCCGCCAAAGATATTGAACAAGATCGCCTTCACGCTCGTGTCAGCCGTGATGATCTTGAGTGCATTCACCACTTTCTCGGGATTCGACGACCCGCCGATGTCGAGGAAGTTTGCCGGATCGCCACCGTAGTACTTCACGAGGTCCATCGTCGCCATCGCGAGACCAGCACCGTTCACGACGCATCCCACATTGCCGTCGAGCTTGATGAACGTGAGGTTCGCGTTCCGGGCCAGCACTTCGCTTGGTGCTTCGGCGCTTTCGTCGCGCATCGCCGCGATCTCGGGATGCCGATCGAGTTCGTTGTCGTCGATCACCATCTTCGCGTCGAGGGCGATGACATCGCCAGCGGGGGTGGTGACGAGCGGGTTGATCTCGGCCAGCGAGCAGCCGCTCTTCATGAACGCTGCATAGAGCTGCTGCATGATCTTCGCGGCAGCACGCACCTGCTTCACGTCATCAAAGAGGAAGAACCCCAGGCGGTTCGCCTGGAACGCCTGAAGGCCGTACCGAGTATCGATGGGCAGCTTGAGGATCTTCTCAGGCGTCTTTGCCGCGACTTCCTCGATGTCGATGCCGCCTGCCGGGCTGACCATGAACACCGGCTTCCTGGAAGCGCGGTCGAGAATGATGCCGACGTATGCCTCCTTGGCGATATCCGCCGCGGGGGTGACGAGCACCTTGAGCACCGGCAAACCCTTGATCTCCATGCCGAGGATCTTGCTCGCGATTTCCTTTGCGTCCGCCGGCGTCTTGGCCAGCTTGACGCCGCCGGCCTTGCCGCGGCCGCCGGCATGCACCTGGGCCTTCACCACCACGGTGCCACCGTACTGCTTTGCGATCGACTCCACCTCGTCGGGCCTCGTTGCGACTTCGCCCGGCGGAATCGGAACGCCTTCGTTCCGAAGAATTTCCTTCGCCTGATACTCGTGAATGTTCACGCGGTCTCCGCGGTTGCGGTTATGGTCGTTCCCGCCTTGCCGCGAACAGCATCCTGTCCTCGGCTCAGCGATGTGATGATCGCACGTCCACCAGTGCGGCGGACGAAATCCACCGCCGCACGAATCTTCGGCGCCATACTGCCTTCGCCGAATGCCCCTGCTTCGTCCATCTGTACGGCTTCCTCTGCCGTGAGTTTACGGAGGGCGCGTTGCGATGGCTGCCCCCAGTCCGCGTACACGGCGTCCACGTCGGTGAGGATTAGTAACAACTCCGCACCAACGTCGCGTGCTAGCACGGCGGCGGCCAAATCCTTGTCCACCACCGCGTCTACCCCTTCCCAACCCAGCGTCGGATGCATGTAGACGGGCGCGCCACCACCGCCGCAGGCGACGACGAGCATCCCCTGCTCCACGAGCATCTTGATCACCGGTAGTTCACGAATTCCTTGCGGCGCAGGGCTGCCGACGACACGACGCAACTTCCCGTGACCGTCGGCCTTTACTGCGTGTCCCTCAGCCATCAGTTGACGCGCGCGTTCCGGCGACACGCCGCGGCCGATGAACTTCGTTGGATTGCGCAGCGCTGGATCAGCGGGATCGACCTGCACCTGCGTGATCACCGTCGCCACACTCCGCGGACTGCCGGCCCGCCAAAGCGCGTTCTCCAACGACTGCTGAATCATATACCCAATCCAGCCCGCTGTCGCGGCCACGAGCACGCCAAGTGGCAATGGACTGGCTTCCTCGCGGGCGATTTCGTTTCGCACCAACTCGTCGCCGACCTGCGGGCCGTTGCCGTGCACCACGCAGACGCTCCATCCATTGAGCGCGAGCTGCACGATGGGAGCAAGGCTTTCACGAGTGTGCCGGAACTGGTCGTAAATCGTCGACCGCTCGCCCGATGGGGCGAGCGCGTTCCCGCCGAGCGCAATGACCGCGGTGCGGTGATGCTCGTGTGTCATATCAGATCACCGAGAGCGGACCGGGCTCGTGCTGAGGGCGTGGCCAAGTGCTTCGAACGCGCGACCAAACGCAGCCCAGTCGCCGCGTCGCAGCGCATCCCGCATGGCATGATACAGCGCCATTGGCGTCGCCTGGATGGAGCCGGGCTTGGTTGAGGGGGACGTGTGGTCGACGGGACCGAGCGGGGGCGGTACCGACCGAGCCGTGTCGCCTGAAAGCGTCGCAACGCGGCTCAACGTCGGCGCGGCCTGGGGACGCCAGCGATACGTCGGCTGAACGAAAGCGATGCCGCCGCGCACGGCGACGGCTCGCACGCGCCCATGTGCCAGCGGCCCTTCGCGCACCGTACTGCCGGCGCTGTCCACTGACCGCAGACGATCGAGCACGGCGGTCCACCGCGGTCCGGGGGTCGGGAGCGGATACCAGGCGGTGCCCGACCTCACGCCGCCCGTCCCGATGATCAAGCCTCTCAGCCGATCGGTGTCGTCGACCAGCGGAATGGTCACGGCCGTTGCCTGTGAGCCTGGGAGGACCATGGGGACGTAATCGGTTGTCACGCTCGTATCGCCGCCGTCGAGTGTCGGGACATGTCGCACCGGATCGGTTTCGGTGCGACTGCCGTAGCGCCCGAAGGCGATTGCCTGCGCGTACACTCCGTCGATCGGGGGCGATATGAGATTGCGAATACCTGACGGAAGCGCTGCCCACGTGCCGAAGATCGAGGGCAGTCGGCGCACCCACGTGGCGGCGATCGGATCGAGGACTGAATCGGGCACCACACTGATGTCGCCGGTGGCCGCCTCCACGATCGCAACAGCCGCGTGATGGAGATAGCTGCGCTCGTCACCGGCAAGCATGGCGTGTCGACTCAATGGGTACATATCGGACGCCGTATACAGATGCAGCACCCAGTACAATGAGTCGCCCGGGAGCACCGCTTCGACGTGCCGCCCTTGTACGAAGAACGGCATGAGTCGCTCGACGCGATCGCGAACATCACGGAATGCGATGATCGTCGGCCTCGGCTCGGGCATCTCGGTTGACAAGATCCGGAAATTCTGCAGTGACCAGGCGCTGGCGATCCGCGTGAGTGTCGGCTCGAGCGACGTGCCGGCAATATGGTTCAGTGAATCGGGGATGATCGTGAACCGCGAGGCGCCGGGATACACGAGCGGCGCCTCGAGTGTGGCATCGTCGGTGGCCGTGCTCGTCGTCGCGGCTCCGCCGACCAGCCGCAGCGGATTCCCGTGCTCGTCGGCGCTGGCGGCGAGAATGCGCGCCACCGTCCACGGCGCGCGCGCCGACGCGCCCGGCGGCGGTGGATCAACCACATCAGCCACGAGGCCCGCCGCCGCCGCGTGCCAGCCGATCCGCACGTCAATGTCCTCCCCCGAACGTCCGGCATCGATGACGCGACTCAGTGCCGGCGGATCCCACGCTGGGATCCAGGGCAATGCCGCGGCGAGCGACGGATAAGCGATCGACGCATCGGCGCGCCCAATGGCGTCCACTGCGTACGCACGGCGCGTATACGCTGCACGTGTCGCGTAATACGGGCGTTCGCGCAGCGTGTGCTCGGCGTCACTACCGGAATGCTCGGCGACCACGGGCGCGATCTCACGCACCGCCAGCGAGACGACGATCACTGTGAGCACGGAGATCCCGGCCAGACGGAAATGCCCAACCGATCCAGCCCAGATGACGATCAGTGCCGCGCTGAGCGTCGCGAACGACAACAGAAAATCGCCATTGACGCCGATATGATGATCAACGTAGCTGAACGTGCCATCGACGCCCCCGCCGTCGACGAGCAGCGAATACATGTCCAGCCGGAAGCTCCAGGCGAGGAGGAGCAGCAAGATGCCCACCAGCACCGTAACGTGGCGGCGTACGTAGGTCGACGCATATAGCCTGCCCTGTTGCCATTTGAGGCTGGGCGTGAGGGCGTAGAGCAACAGCACGGCAATGCCCACGACGACGACGCAGGTAAACGCCCACATCCAAAGGGAACTCTCAAACGGCAACCAATAGACAAAGAATCCGAGGTCGGCAGCGAAGTATGGATCCGACTCGTTGAACATCCGTCCCGTTCGGGCGAGCATGACGCTCGTCCAGTCGTCCTGCGGCACGGCGAGCAGAATGCCGAGGACGATCGACAGCGCCACGACGCTGGCCATGAGATACCGGCCCGGGACTTCCTCGCCGATCTCGATGTTGCCGATCCGTCGCGGAAACACCAGTGATACGACGGAACTCCGCACCGCGTAGAGATTCATGAAGGTAAAGACGGCGGCGGCGAGCGCGGAGCCCGTGCGCAGCATCGTCAGCGCCATGAAACGCGTGCGCCAGAGGGCGATGGCGCCGAGCGAGTTGTACCAGAGGTAATCGGAATAGATACCGGCGACCGACCGACCGGCGATCAGCAGGACTGCGGCGGTCAGGAGTATGACCACGAGCCACCGGCGCCTGGTCATGTCACACTCGCACGCCCTGCTCGCGCAGCCACCCCTCCATTTCCCCTTGGATATCGGCGAGACGCTCCGGTGTGGCCGCCTCGTACCGGGCGACGATTACCGGCTGCGTGTTCGACGCCCGAATGAGTCCCCAGCCGTCGCCGAACAGCACACGCACCCCGTCGACGTCAATGACGTCATAGCGCGCGCGGAAATGCTTCACAGCGCGCTCGACGAGGTCGAACTTGACCTCCTCGGGCACGTCGATGCGGAGTTCCGGTGTCGACACGAAGTCCGGCACGTCGGCGAGCATCTGATCCACCGTGCGGCCGGCATCGGCAAGAATGCGCAAGAGGCGTGCGGCGCCGTACAGCGCGTCGTCGTGCCCGTAGAATCCTTCGCTGAAGAACATGTGGCCGGACATTTCGCCGGCGACCGGCGCGTGCATCTCGCGCATCTTCTCTTTGATCAGCGAGTGGCCCGTCTTCCACATGACCGGCGCGCCGCCTGCATCGGCGACGGCCATGGATACCGCCTGCGAGGACTTCACGTCGAAGATGATCGGCTGACCGCGTCCCGTGCGCTCGAGGACGTCGCGCGCATACAGAATGAGGATTCTGTCACCCCAGACGATTCGGCCGGTCCCGTCCACGACGCCGATACGGTCGGCGTCGCCGTCGAATGCGATGCCGATCTCGGCCTCGTCGGTCTTCACCGCCGCGATGAGATCTTCGAGGTTCGCAGGGACTGTCGGATCCGGATGATGATTCGGGAACGTACCGTCGCTCTCGCAGTAGAGCCCGCGTCCCCGAACGCCGAGGCGCTTGAAGAGTTGTGGTGCGACCAGGGCGGCGGCGCCGTTGCCGCAATCATAGATGACTTGGATCGTCCGTTTGAGCGGACCGATGCGGTCCACGACATCAGAGATGTACCGGTCGATCACGGCCTCGTAGCGCACGGTGCCGGCAACGGCCGCCGGAGGCGCCGGCGCTTGCGTGAGCGCATAGAGGTGCTGGATCGCTTCCCCGTACAATGATCCGGTACCGAGCGACAACTTGAAACCGTTGTACTCGGGCGGATTGTGCGAGCCGGTGATCTGAATGCCACCGACCACAGGGAGATGATGCAGCGCCCAGTAGTTGAGCGGCGTGGGCACCTCTCCGATATCGATGACATCGTACCCTGCGTTCGTGATGCCGTCGACCATCGCGTCGCGTAACGAACGCCCGCTCGGCCGGTTGTCGCGTCCCACCACCACCGCGCCGGTCGCGATGCCATGTTCCGCGAGGTTCGCGGCGTACGCCGCGCCGACGGCACGAGCCGCCTCCGTAGTTAGATCTTCGCCGACGATTCCTCGAATGTCATATTGCCGGAAGATCCCTGCTGCAATCGCCATCGCACCCTTGTGAAAGGCAACGGGGCCGCGGTGCGGCCCCGTCTGAGTTTTAGCGGTTTGGCTCGCCCATTCGCGTATCGGAGATCTGCGCCGCGCCATCGGGCGGAATCACCGAGATGCGAGGGGGAAGCTGCGTTGCGGTCGGCTCGATGTCCATGCGTGGACGCCCGATGCCAGCCACCCGCACTGCGTACTCCGGCACGACGCCGAGGATGAGGAGCAGGCCGACGCTGATAGCGAGTACCGTACGCGTGAGGCCGCCGGCGCGTTCCGGTACAGGCGCGCCATCGGCGCGCGGCCGCATGAACATGAGGACGAGCACGTAGAGGTAGTAGCCCGCTGACACCACGGTGGTCAACACCAGTATCACGGCCAACATCGTTTGTCGCACCGGTGCTTGCAGCGCCGCCTGTAGCACGTACCATTTGGCGAAGAAACCGGCGCCACCAAAGATCGGGAACCCGAGCAGCGCCAGCATGATGATGCCCATCGACAAGGCGAGCCATGGGCGCACGGTCCACAACCCAGCGAGCTCTTCCAGCATCACCGCACCCTGCCCTTCGCGCGTCAGCGTCACGACCACCGCAAAGGCGCCAAACGTGGCGAGCGTGTAGATGAAGAGGTAGAACAGCATCGCGGACGAACCCTGGAACGTGCCGGCGGCGATGGCGACGAGGAGATACCCCGCATGGCCGATGCTCGAATACGCGAGCATGCGCTTGAGGTTCTTCTGCGCCAGCCCGATGGCATTCCCGAAGACCATCGTGGCGATGGCAAGCCCGCTCAGCGCCACGTGCCAGCTCTGGAAGCTGAATGGGAATGCCTCGAGCCAGACACGGATGAACGCCGCAAATGCGGCCGTCTTCACCGTCGCAGCCATGTACGCCGTGATCGCCGATCGGCGCGCCGTCATAGACGTCGGGCGCCCACATGTGGAATGGTACCGCAGCAACCTTGAAGCCGAACCCGACCAACAGCAGCGCAATGCCAAGGAGCAGCAGCGGGCTGTGAGCCAGGTCCAACGCGAGCGTACGGCCGGCGATGACAGAGAGGTTCGTCGTCCCGGTCGCGCCATAGACGAGGGCGATGCCATACAGCAGGAATGCGGTGGAGAACGCACCGAGGAGGAAGTACTTCAACGCGCCTTCGGCTGACCGTTCGCTGCGCCGATTCATGCCGGCAAGTGCATAGACCGAGATCGACATCAACTCGATGCCAAGGAACACGATCATGAGATCGCGCGCCGCGGCGAGGAGCATCATCCCGGACGACGCGAGCAGGATGAGGACGTGCGTTTCCGGCGCGCGAATGCGGGAGCGCATGTTGTCGTCCATGCTCAGCGCGATCGTGAACATCGTGCCAATCAGGATGACGGCATCGATGAACCAGCGGAAGTTGTCGACCGCGATGGGGCCGGGACTGGCTTCATACCGACCTGCAAAGTCTGAGGCACGAGCAGCGATCGTGATGCCGACCAGAACGATGCTAGCGATGCCGACGGCGCGCTGGTGGGTATCGCTCTCCGGCCGCCACGCGGCCCAGAGGAGCAGCAACATCGCGCCGCCCATGAGCACCAGCTCGGGCAGGAGGGCCAGGATGAGCTGTGCCGGGAGATTGACGTCGAGAACGGTCATCAGCGCTGTTCCTCCGCGACGGCCTGCATCATGTTGCGGCGGGCGTCCACCGTACTGACGAATTTCTCGGCGGCACCCTGCATGCGTTGGAGCACCGGCGCCGGATAAACGCCGAGCCAGATGATCGCGAGGCAACGAGCGGCATGAGCATGACCGCCAGTTCGCGCCGGTTGAGGTCGGGCACGTGCTCGTTCTCGGGCTTGTCGAGCGGATTGAACAGATGATGCGCTGCATGCGCCCACAGCAGGTACGCCGCGGCGAAGATGACGGCGGTCGTCGCGATCACCGCGAAGATCGGCTCCGTGCGGAACGAGCCAATCAGCACGAGGAACTCGCCGACGAAGCCGTTCGTTCCTGGCACGCCGATGCGAGCTGCAGCGCGACGATGGTGAGCATCGTCGGCGAACACCGGCATCGACCTTCGCGATGCCGCCGTACGTCCTCGATGAGTCGCGAATGCCGCCGCTCGTAGATCATGCCGATGAGAAGGAACAGCGCGCCCGTGGAGACGCCGTGGCTGATCATCACGATCAGCGCGCCCTGCACGATCTGCACGGACAGCGCGAAGATGCCGAGCATCACGAAGCCGAGGTGGCTCACCGACGAGTACGCGACGAGCTTCTTGAAGTCGGGCTGGACCAGCGCCACCAGCGCGCCGTAGACGATGCCGATCACTGCCAGCGTGAGGATCGATCGAGCGGATCGTGGGGTTCAGTCGCCGCCGACGGGAACAGCGGCACCGCGAGCCGCAGGAACCCGAACGTTCCCATCTTGAGCATGATCGCCGCCAGGACCACCGAGCCCGCCGTCGGCGCCTCGACGTGCGCGTCGGGCAGCCAGGTGTGGAACGGCCACATCGGCACCTTCACGGCGAACGCCAGGAAGAACGCGGCGAACAGCCACATCGCCGTCTGTGGGCGACAGCACGCACATTCGCGCAAGATCTCAGTCGTAGCTGAAGCTCGGCATGGCCCGGTCACGGCGGTTCGCGCTGTGGAGGCCGAGGTAGAGGATCGCGACCAGCATCGAGCATCGAGCCGACCATCGTGTAGATGAAGAACTTGAGGCTCGCGTAGATGCGCCGCTGTCCGCCCCAGATGCCGATGATGAAGTACATCGGGACGAGCATCAGCTTCCCACATCACGAAGAACAGGAAGAGGTCGAGCGCCATGAACACGCCGAGCATGCCGGTCGTGAGCACCAGCAGCAGCGCGTAGTAGCTGTGCAGCTTCTCGCGCGAACGCTCGTCCAGCCGCCGAGCACGGCGAGCGAGCATCATGAACGTCGTGAGCAGGATCAGCATCAGCGGCGATGCCGTCGATGCCGAGCGTGAAGCGCATGCCCCACGATGGGAATCCACGGCAGCGTCGACGTAGCGCCTGCCACCCGGTGGACGTCGTATCGAACGCACCACCAGAGGCCGAGCGAGAGCGACGAACTCGGCGGCGAAGATGACGAGCGCGACCAGGCGCGCGCAGCCGAGCGGCCGCGCTCGCGACCTCGTCTTCGCGTCGCCAGTCGCGAGAGCCGTGCCGTGCAGCCAGACGGCGACGGCGCCCGCCATCGGGATGCAGGAGCAGCGCCGGCAGGATCCAGCGCGTTGTACCCGAGCGACGTCAGGAAATCGTTCATTTATTGGCGAATCGCTAGTGATCGCATGCGAACGCGCCGAGCAGCGCGATGACGCCGACGACCAGCACCCACGCATAGGTGCCGACCTGGCCCGACTGCAGCTGCGACCCGATCCAGCCGGCGAACGCGGGCGAGCAGCGCGCTGCCGTTCACCGAACAGGCCGTCGATGATGCCCGACGTCGACGCCGCTTCCAGAGCAGACCCGCGACGTCCGTTGACCACCGGCTGGACGATCGCGCGCGTCGTACGCCTCGTCTACGTAGTACTTGTGCTCGAGCACCTTCTCGAAGCCCGTTCCTCGGCGGCGCGTCCTTTTCGGCACGAGCGCGCGCCGGCTTGAGCCGTACGAACGCGAGGGCGATGCCGCGCGACGGCGATCGCGACCGCGATGCCGACCAGCGCCTGTCTCCGTGCCCGGCGACGTCTCCGCGGCCCCGGCCACCACGCGCGCGGTGCGACTCCCCGACCACCGGCTCGAGCCACTTGCGATCCACGCCCTGACGGCCCGAGCGGCAGGAACTCCGGAAGATTGAGCCACCCGCCGAGCGCCGCTCAGGCACGCCGAGCACGACGCAGCGGGCCGGTCATGATCCACGGCGCTTCGTGCAGGTGCGGTCGCGCTCCTTCTCGCCGGTCCGGTTGGGGCCGTGGAACGTGTACAGCATCATGCGCGTCATGTAGATCGCCGTCATGCAGGCCGCGGCGAGCCCGAAGCGCGTACACCGCGATACAGCAGCGTGCTGCCGGGGATCCCGAGCAGCGAGTGCGCTCGGCGAGCGTCGAACCCTGCGCGCGAGCGAACACGGCGCCGAGAATCTCGTCCTTCGAGAAGAAGCCGGCGAACGGCGGAATGCCGGCGATCGCGAGCGTCGCGATCCACATGAGCACCCACGTGACCGGCAGGTACTTCCTCAGGCCGCCCATGTTGCGCATGTCCTGCGCGTCCTCGTGGTTGTCGCGTCTGCGTGATACGCCGCGTGCATGGCGAAGATCACGGAGCCCGAGCCGAGGAACAGCAGCGCCTTGAAGAAGGCGTGGGTGACGAGATGGAAGACGCCGGCGACGTACGCGCCCGACGCCCGACGCCGACGAACATGTAGCCGAGCTGCGAGACGGTGGAATACGCGAGCACCTTCTTGATGTCCCACTGCTTGAGGCCGATCGTCGCGGCGAAGAGTCGCCGTCAGCGCGCCGATCACCACGACGACGATCGTCAGCGAGCCGACCGGCGCGAGCGAGAACAGCAGCGTGCTGCGCGCGATCAGGTACACGCCGGCCGTGACCATCGTCGCCGCGTGGATGAGCGCCGAGACCGGCGTCGGGCCCGCCATGGCGTCGGGCAGCCAGACGTAGAGCGGAATCTGCGCGCTCTTGCCGGTGCATCCGAGGAAGAAGAACAGGCAGATGGCCGTCACCACCGCGCCGCCGACCGGCAGCTTCGTCGACGTCCGCGCGCGATGCCCGCGAAGTCGAGCGTGCCCGTGTTCGCGAACAGCAGGAACATCGCGACCAGGAAGCCGAAGTCGCCGATGCGGTTGACGATGAACGCCTTCTTCCCGGCGTCGGCGTTGGCCTTCTCGCTGAACCAGAACCCGATCAGCAGGTACGAACAGAGTCCCACGCCCTCCCAGCCGACGAACATCACCGGGTAGTTGCGCGCCGAGCACCAGCAGCGAGCATGAAGAAGACGAACAGGTTCAGGTACGCGAAGTAGCGCGGATACCCCGGATCGTCCCGCATGTAGCCGACGCTGAAGATGTGGATCAGCGTGCCCACGCCGGTGATGACGAGCACCATCACCATCGAGAGCTGATCGAGCTGGAACGCCACGTCGATCTTGAGGTCGCTCACCGGCATCCAGCGGAAGTAGCGTCTGGATGAACGGCTGGCCATGCTCCGACCGGCGCGCATCGCGAGCGAAGATCGCGACGGCCAGCAGCGAAGGACAGCACCAGCACGCCCGGCCCGATCAGGCTGCGTGATCGCCGGCGTACCGATGGCGCGTCGCGGCGTGGTGATCGTCGTGCGATGTCCGCGCCGCGTGCGCTCGATCGTGCGCGGCACCATGCGCCGTGGTCCCGTGGGCGCGACGGATCGGCCGGGCCCGAGCTGCGCGCGCTGACCAGCGACGAGAGCGCCGTTGAGCACGAAGCCGAGCAGCGGCAGGACGGGCAGCAGCCACACGTACTCGCGCGACGGTGTCCGCCAGCGGATGTGCCCGCGTTGGCATCGCTTGCCTGGAGGCATCATCAGCCGCTTGCAGCAGGTTGATGTTCTTGAGATTCACCGTCTGCCTGATGACGGAAGAGTCGCGATGATGATCGCGAGCCCGACGGCGGCCTCGGCCGCGGCGACGGTCATCACGAACAACGACGAACACCTGACCGGCGACGCCGTACAGCTTGCGCGAAGGCGACGAAGCTCAGGTTCACGGCGTTGAGCATGAGCTCGACGCACATGAACACGATGATCGCGTTGCGGCGCGTCAGCACGCCGATCACGCCGATCGTGAACAGCACCGCGGAGAAGAACGAGAGCTTCAGCGAGCATCAGTCGCACGCTCCGCTTGCTGCCGAGCACGACCGCGCCGACGATCGCGACAGCAGCAGCACGCTCGTCACCTCGAACGCCAGCAGGTATTCGTGGAAGAGCGGGCCGGCGAATCGGCGCCGATGATGCCGCCGGTGCGAACTGCCGACGGTCACGGATCCGGCGGGCAGCGACAAGCCTGCGGTCCACTTGGCTCCGCGTGAGCGCCATGATCTCGGCGAGCAGCGCGAGGCCGAGGACGCCGGCCGCCAGCTTCCACCGCCAGCCCGCGGATGTCGGAGAGCTCCGCCGGTGCCCGAGGTTGAGCAGCATGATGACGAACACGAACACCACCATGATCGCGCCGGCGTACACGAGCACCTGCATCACGCCGATGAACTGCGCGTCGAGCATCACGTAGAGCGCGGCGAGGCAGAACATCGTGCACCACGAGCCACATGCGCCGCGGCCACCGGGCTCCTGCGCGTCACGAACGCGATCGCGGACACGACGGCGATGAGGCCGAAGAAATAGAAGTGGAACGAATAGAGGAGCGGCGAGGAATGTTCGTTGCGCCATTGCTCACTCGCCCTTCGGGTCGGCGGGATCCCACATCTCGCAGACCGGATGCGTCTGCGACATCAGCCGCTCGAGGTCGTAGACGAACCCGTCGCGGCTGTACTCGGCGTTCTCGTAGTGGCGCCCGACGTGGATCGCCTCCTCCGGGCAGACTTCCTGGCAGTAGCCGCAGAAGATGCAGCGGAACTCGTCGATCTCGAACACGAGCGGATACCGGTTGCCCTGCTCGTCCTCGCCGGGCACGAGCTTGATGCAGTTCGCCGGGCAGACCGTCGGGCACAGCCCGCAGGCGACGCACTTCGCCTTGCCGTCCTCCGTCGTCAGCATGCGGTGCGTGCCGCGCCACCGTGGCGAGAGCGTCCCACTTCTCCTCGGGATACTGCATGGTCACCTTGTCCGGATCGACGATGTGCTTGAGCGTGAGCGCCATGCCCTTGAGCGTAGCGCGCACGTAGCTCGACTTCCTCGATCGGCCGGTCGACCACCTTCACGCCGATGGCCATCAGTCGGCTCCCCCTTCACTGGTCGAGGGCTCGAAGCCGATACGCGGCGCACCGTGCGCGACGCAGCTTGTCGAGATTGCGCTGGTCGAGCCGCGAATATGCGGGGCTGATCAGATGCGGCCGCGGTCGATGAAGCACGAAGAGGACGACGGCGAGCACGACGTTCACCCCGAACATGATCGCGCCGTAGAACCGCCGGACGCCGCGCGCGAATGCCGGCGCGTCGAGCGCCGAGCACCGCCACCGCGATCGACCACGATATACGCCAGCGCCAGCGGCAGCATGAACTTCCAGCCGAGCGACATGAGCTGATCGTAGCGGAACCGCGGCAGCGTCCAGCGGATCCACATGAAGAAGAAGAGGAAGAACAGCATCTTCGCCAGGAACGCGGCAAGCGTCAGCACGGTCTTGAGCACCGTGATGCGGCGGCGACGTTGTCCCACTGCGTGAACGGGATGTCCCATCCGCCGAAGAACAGCGTGTGACTCAGCGCGCTCGCCGTCACCATGTTCGCGTACTCGGCGATGAAGAACAGCGAGAACTTCATCGCCGATACTCGGTGTGGTAGCCGGCGACGAGCTCCGATTCCGCCTCGGGAAGGTCGAATGGCAGTCGGTTCGTCTCGGCGAACGCCGCGACGAGGAAGATGAAGAACGCGACCGACAGATTGCAGCACGTTCCATGCTCCATCAGCGCGCCTGCTGCCTCACGATCGTGGTCCAGCGACACGTTCCCGGCGAGAGAGCAGCACGGGAATGGTCGACATCCCCATCGCGATCTCGTAGCGAGATCATCTGCGCGCTCGAGCGCAGACCGCCGAGCAGCGCGTACTTGTTGTTCGAGCTCCATCCGGCGAGCACGATGCCGTATACGCCCAGCGACGAGATGGCCAGGATGAAGAGGTAGCCCGACCGGCAGGTCGCCACGACCATGTCGATGCGGCCCCACGGCGAGACGGCAGCGGGCGCGCGAACGGGATCACCGCCCAGGTGAGCAGTGCCGGCGATGAACGAAATCGCCGGCGCAAGAATGAACAGCGGCAGGTTCGCCGCACCGGGATAGGTCTCCTCCTTCATGATGTTCTTCAGGCCGTCCGCGACCGGCTGCAGCCAGCCGTATGCCGCACACGGTTCGGGCCGTGCCGGTCCTGGATCCACGCGCGAGATCTTGCGTTCGGCGAGCGTGACCAACGCGACGCCGACCATGTAGACCGAGAAGATCGATCAACATCTTCACGACGTGCCGACGAGGAACCACACGCCCTCGCTCTGCGGCAGCTCGGCATCGTGCGTCCTGCGATCGCCTGGACGGCCGCTTGTAGCAATGCGTGCATGCGTCATGCGATCGCTCCCGCGGCCGCCGCAGTACCGGCGATCGCTGCGCCCTTGAGTCGCCAGCGCGTCGTACGACATGCCGGCGAACTCGGCACGCGCCGCTGCCAGCGCGTCGAAGACCTCGCCGGCAAGCGAGTAGTCGCCGTGGCCGGCCAACCGCCATCGAGCAGGTCGGACAGCACGAACCAGCTGGGCCGCGCGAGACCGGGCGCCGCCTTCGCCTGCAGGAACCGCTGCACGCGGCCGCGCAGGTTCGTGAACGTGCCTTCCTCCTCCGCGACGTTGGCGATCGGCAGAACGCACGGTCGCGCTCGACGCGCCCACGCGGGCAGCGTCGTGCCGATGACGATAACGGCGCCCGCCTTGGCGAGCGCCTCCGGTGCATCGATGCCTGCCAGCTCTTCATCCGCCGACGACCAGCACGTCGCCGGCGGTGAGTCCGGCGAGCGGCGTGTCGACTGCGCGTGAAGCCCAACAGCTCGGCGCCACGGCACGTTCGCGGCGCGATCGGCGCGACGCGACAGATCGTGGACGCCCGGCAGCGGCGCTTCTACACCCTGCTCCACGCGATAGCGGCCGAGCCGCCGCTCTTCGCGTCACGAGCTTCCGAAAGGAGGATAGAGCGCTTCGTTCGACAGCGACGGCGTTGCGAGCGACGAACGCCCGCTTGCCGTGAGAGCATCGCGCGCCGCCTCGGCGATCGCGACCGGCCAGTCGGCGCCGCTGAGCGTCTCGCCGTGCGCACCATCGGCACCTCGACGCGATCCTGACGGTTCATCCAGCGATAGGTCAGGCGGCCGTGGTCGCACATGAAGTACTTGTTCACCTCGTCGTTGCGGCGCGGGCGGAGGCGCACGACCTGTTTGTCGCGCGTTTCGAGCGATCATGTTGCAGCCCTGCGAGCAGTTCGGGCACACCGATCGCGGTGCGATCAAGCTCCCAGGCGCGCGCCTTGTTGAGCGAGTCCTTGGAGAGCAGCGCGCCGACCGGGCAGAGGTCGATGACGTTCCCGGCCCAGGCGTGCGTCAGGTCCTTCGCCCTCGAACTTGCCGATCAGGCGCGGTCGCCGCGCTCGCTGACACTCGAGCACGGGATCGTGCGCGACGTCGTCCATGAAGCGCACGCAGCGCGTGCAGAGGATGCAGCGGTTCGGCACGTACATGACGTCGCCGCCGAAATCCTCCGCCGGATTGAACCGCTTGGGCTCGCGCAGACGCGCCTTCGGCGCGTCCTTCCTGATACGTGTAGTCCTGCAGCTCGCACTCGCCCGCCTGGTCGCAGATCGGGCAGTCGAGCGGGTGATTGATGAGCAGCATCTCGAGCACGCCCTTGCGCGCCTCGAGCGCCTTCTGGGAGTGCACGTGCACCACCTGCCCTTCCGCTGACGGCCGTGGCGCACGACGGCGCCAGCTTTGGCGTCTTCTCGACTTCCACCAGACACATGCGGCAGACGCCCGCCACAGGCAGTCCCGGGTGGTAGCAGTAGTGCGGAATGAGCACCCCGGCGGTACTTCGCGGCCTCGAGAATCGAGGTCCCCGCCGGAACGCTCACCTGGCGTCCTTCGATGGTGAGGTTAATCGTCTCGCTCATACTGTCATCCTGAGGGAGCGCAGCGAACGAAAGATCCCGGCGGATTGCGAGAGGTTCTTCGCGTCGCTCAGGATCAGACCGACTGTCGTCAGTGACATTTATGCCACCGCCGGCACGAGGTGATGCTTCTTCTTCTTGATCAAGCGCCTCGAAATCGCCGCGGAACTTCTGGAGTCCCGCTGCAACCGGCGTGGCGCACGAATCGCTCAGCACACAGATCGTCTTGCCCGTCATGTTCTCCGCCAATCTCGAGCAACGTGTCGAGGTCCTCGGGCGTGCCGTCACCGGCAACGATGCGTTCGAGAATCCTCGTGGTCCACGCCGGTGCCCTCGCGGCATTGCGTGCACTGCGCGCAGCTCTCGTGGGCAAAGAAGCGCGTCGGCGCGGGCGATCTGCTTCACCAGGTTCTGGGCGTCGTCGAATGACGATCACGCCACCCGATCCGAGCATCGTGCCGTTGGCGACGAAGCCTTCGTAGTCCATCAGGCTGGCTTCCGCTTCATCCACCGTCTGGATCGGCACCGAGATGCCGCCAGGGATGATCGCCTTGAACTGCCGTCCGGGCAGCGGACCGCCGCACAGATCGTAGAGGAAGTCCTTGAACGGAAATCCCATCGGGACTTCGTAGTTCCCCGGGCGCTGCGATGTTGCCGCAGACCGAGATAGAGCTTGGTGCCTGTGCTCTTCGGGTTGTCGGCGCGCATCCACTGCTTGTACCAGTCGGCGCCGTTATTGAGAATGTGCGGCACTGCGGCGAGCGTCTCGACGTTGTTGATCGTCGTCGGCTGGCCGAACGACGCCCGCGACCGCCGGGAACGGCGGCTTGATGCGCGGATTCCCGCGCCGCCCCTCGATCGAGTTCATCAGCGCCGTCTCTTCGCCGCAGATGTACGCGCCGGCGCCGCGATGGACGTAGATGTTGATCGTCTTGCCCGATGCCCATGGCGTTCTTGCCCAGGATCCCCGCCGCGTACGCTTCCTTGAGCGCACGCCTCGACGCGGGCAATGCGGCTCGGTGAACTCGCCGCGAATGTAGATGTAGCGCCGTCTCGGCGCCGATCGCGTACGCGCCGATCGCGACACCCCTCGACGAGGCGCGTGCGGCGTCCATCGCATGATCTCGCGATCCTTGAACGTCCCTGGCTCGGATTCGTCCGCGTTGCAGCAGAGATAGTGCGGCTTGCCGTCGCCCGGCTTCATGAACGACCACTTCACGCCGGTCGGGAACCCGGCGCCGCCGCGGCCGCGAAGCCCGGACTCCTTGACGATGGTCGACGATCTCGCCGGCGACATGCTGCAGCGCATTCTCGAGCGCAGCGTAACCGCCGCGCTTCTTCCACCCGTCGAGCGTGATGCGCGTCCTGCTCTCCGAAATACTTGGAGAGAACCGGCGTCTCGCGCGGCATGCGGCTTATGCGGATATCCCATGTCAGTCTGTCATTGAGTCCCGCGAGGATCGCCGGAACACGCTCCGGGGTCACGGTCTCGATGAAATCCTCGTTGATCATGCACCGGCGTGGCGAATCCACACGCGCCGAGACACTCCACTTCGATCACCGTGTACTTGCCGTCGGGGACGTCTGCCCGAGTTCCTTGCAGCCGGTGTGCTTGAGGAACGCGTCGACGACCTCCTCGGCGCCGCACAGTTGCAGGGTGACGTGGTGCACACCTGGATGAAGTGCTTCCCACCGGGTGCTGATGATACATGGTGTAGAACGTCACGACGCCCTTCACGTATGCCGGCGTGAGCTCGAGCACGTCGGCCACTTCAGCCATTGCCGTCGGCGCTGCACCCAGCCGCGCTCGCTGCTGCACCATCCAGAGCGCCGGCAGGAGGCCCGCCATCTTCGTGGGATAGCGCGTCAGGATCTCGTCGAGCTCCTTCGCGGCGCGCCGGTGAAGACGGGCGCATACGGGCCGTGGGCATGACCGTCGTGCGATGCATCGGCGGTCATGCGCAGACCGCCCGATGCGTCGGGAACACGAAAATAGGCGCTGTCGCTGTTCGCTGCCGTCATCGGTCGATCTCTCCCATCACAATGTCGATCGATGCGTTGATGGCGATCACGTCGGATAGCAGGTGGCCTTCGACCATCTTGGAATGGCGGACAAGTTGACGAAAGATCGGCGGGCGGATGCGCCAGCGCACCGGCTTCGACGTGCCGTCGGAGACCATGTAGTACCCCTTCTCACCCTTGGGACTTTCGACGGCGACGTACGATTCGCCGATCGGCGGGCGTGGGCCTTCCATCACCTGCTTGAAGTGGTGAATCATCGATTCCATGTCGCTCGTCGCCTTGCTCTTCGGCGGCAGAATGACGCGATGGTCGTTGACGTTCACGGGACCGTCGGGCAACCGCTTCAGCGCCTGCTCGAGAATGCGCGTCGACTGCCGGAGCTCCTCCATGCGCACGAGGTAGCGGTCGTAGACATCGCCGTTGATGCCGATCGGGACGTCGAAGTCGTACGTCTCGTAGTCGAGGTACGGGAAATCACGCCGCACGTCATATGCAACGCCAGATGCGCGAAGCATCGGACCGGATAGACCGTAGTTGACCGCTTCCTCCGGCGACATGACGCCGAGGCCGACCGTTCGGCCGACCCAGATGCGCGTTCCGGGTGATGCATGCGGTCGACTTCGTCGACACTCTTGGGGAAGCCGTTGAGGAACGCTGCGAGGAGGTCCTCGTCCACCCGTCCGGAATGTCCGCGCCCATGCCGCCGACACGCGTCAACGATCGTCGTGAGTCGCGCGCCGATCCACGCCTCGAGCATCTCGTAGATCTTCTCGCGCTGCTGGAACGTCCAGAGGAACGGCGTGAACGCGCCGATGTCGATGCAGGGTTGTGCCGACCCACACGAGATGCGACATGATGCGCGATAGCTCGCAGGCGATCACGCGCAGGACCTTGCAACGCTCGGTGATCTCGATACCGAACAGTCGCTCGGCGCCGAGCGCGAACGCGACGTTGTTGCCCGGAGAGTTCAGGTAATCCTCGCGGTCCGTCCACGGGATGATCTGATTGTACTGCCGGTACTCGCCGATCTTCTCGAAGCCGCAGTGCAGATAGCCGATGTGCGGAATGCAGCGCACCACGGTCTCGCCGTCGAGCTCGAGCACCAGGCGCAGCACGCCGTGCGTCGCTGGGTGCTGCGGGCCGATGTTGATGAGCATGTGCTCACCGTCGAGATCGGGCTCGAGGTCTGGCGCCGCCGGCGCTGCCATGATGTTGCCCTGCTCGTCGACGGCGAGCGGAATGCGCTGCGGTCGGCCGTCGCGCGTCGAGCCCCGTCGTGGAGAGCTCGACTTCGACCGTACGTGTGTGGTCGCCATCGTCTACTCCCCCGTCCGTTCGCCCGACGTCGAGCCGCCGCTGCATGTCGAGCGGCAAATCCTCGAACGCCTCGGCGATCGACAACTCTTCCATGGAATACTTGGCTTCCGGGTTGGCGTCGATAGCGCCTGGCGCAGTTGCTCGGAGCGGCTGAAGCGGCCGCGCAGCGGGAAATCCTTTCGCAGCGGATAGCCTTCCTTGTACTGCTCCCACATCAGGATGCGCCGCAGATCGGGGTGGCCCGTGAAGCGAATGCCGAACATGTCGTAGCACTCGCGCTCGAGCCAGTCAGCGCCCTTGTAGATGTCCCATATGCTCGGCACGTCGTACGTGCCGCCCTTCGCGAGCTGCGATTTTGAGGCGCAAGAAGCGACGGAATGGCAGTGATCGCAGGTGCCAGACGACCTCGATCGGCTGTTCGCAAGTCTCGAAATTCCACGGCCGTGACGTCGGAGAGGTAGTCGTAGCGATTGCGACGGATCATCGTGCAGCCAGCGAATGATATCGTGCACGCGGGCCGGATCGACGAAGACCGTCGTCTCGCCCCACCCGACCTCGACCCGACTGATGGCCCGCGGCGAACTGCTGACGGAGCGCATCGGCGCTGGGATTCGTCGGCTCCGCCATGATGCGGCACGTTCTTGGGTGTCGCGGGCGCGCCGGCATTGGAGTCCGTCGCGCTGCCCGGCACCACCGGTGTGAAGCTGTTGCTCACAGGCCGGATCGTCGTCTGTTGAACTGAATTGCCGAACGGCTCCGAGAGCTTCGTCGATCACCGAGGGCGGGATGTACAGTTGGCTCGTCGGAATCCGGCTCCATCTCATTGCGTAGCGAGGTGTCGCCCATCCGCTCGTTCATGCATCTTCTTCTGCAGCATCAGATGCCGTAGAGCAGGCCCTCGGGACGCGGCGGGCAGCCGGGCACGTAAACGTCTACCGGAATGATGCGTGTCGATGCCCTGCACCACGGCGTAGTTGTCGAACATCCCGCCGGTCGAGGCGCAGGCGCCCATTGAGATAGCACCACTTGGGCTGCGGCATCTGCTGCCAGATCCGGCGCAAGCACCGGCGCGAGCTTGAACGGCACGCGGCCGGCGCAGATCAGCAGTCAGCCTGCCGCGGCGAGAAGCTCATGCGCTCCATGCCGAACCGCGCGAGGTCGAACTTGCTCGCCGCCGTGGCCATGAACTCGATCGCGCAGCACGCCGTGCCGAACGGCATGGGCCACAGCGAGTTCGAGCGGCCCCAGTTGACGAGCGAAGTCGAGTCGCGTCGTGATCCAGCCTCGCTGCCGCTGGTCGGCTCGACCGTGACGATGCTCGGTTCCGGCCGTGCTCCCGGCTTCGGCTTGGCTCAGTCCCATTGCAGCGCTCCCTTCTTCCAGACGTAGACGTATCCCACGAGGAGGATCGCGATGAAGACGAGCATCTCGCCGATAGGCCGAAGAGCTGAGACCTGCCGGCCGGGCAGGCGCCATTCACGAGTCGGCACGGCGCATGACAGCTGGCGGTAGTACGCGCCCCACGGGATCATGAATACCGTCTCGATGTCGAACAGATGAACAGCACCGCGACCATGTAGAACTTCACGGAGAAGCGTTCACGCGCGTCGCCGAGCGGCGGCATGCCCGACTCGTAAGGAACCTGCTTCACCGGGGTCGGTCTGCGATCGGAGCGTGAGGTGCAGAGAGGCCAAGGATCATCATCGCGTTGACGATGACGAAGCCCGAGCAGCAGCAGGACCGGGAAGTACGTAGTGATCCATGAGTCTCAAACTTCGTGAAATCTTTCACTAAGTCCAGCGGCGGAAAGTTATCGGGCCTCGCGACACGGTGTCAACGGACAGTGTACCGCAGTTTCGCAGACGTTGTGCGTGCACGCCCCACCTCACCGCTTGGCGACACGTTCGATTGGCCGGGCTCGATACTTTCCCGCCGCACTCCGCATGCGACTCGCGGGCGCTTCGCTTCCTACTCGCTCCCTCCCACTCTCGCCGCTTCCGCCATGAGCATCATGCCCGACCGCTGGATCACTCGCATGGCGCAGTGAACACGGCATGATCGAACCGTTCGAGGCCCGCCAGGTGCGCAAGGGCGTCATCTCGTACGGCGTGAGCTCGTACGGCTACGACATGCGCGTCGCGCGCGAGTTCCGATCTTCACCAACGTGCTGAACTCGATCGTCGATCCAAAGGACTTCGACCCCAAGTCGTTCGTCGAATTCGAGGGCGAGGTCTGCATCGTGCCGCCGAACTCGTTCGCGCTCGCGCGCTCGGTGGAGTACTTCCGGATTCCGCGCAACGTGCTCACCGTCACCGTTGGCAAGTCTACGTACGCACGGTGCGGCATCATCACCAACGTCACGCCGTTCGAGCCGGAGTGGGAAGGTCACGTGACGCTCGAGATCTCGAACACGACGCCGCTGCCGGCAAAGATCTACGCCAATGAGGGCATCGCGCAGGTGCTGTTCTTTCGCGGTGCGGAAGAACCCGAAATCTCGTACAAGGACAAGGCTGGCAAGTATCAGGGACAGGTCGGCGTGACGCTGCCACGCCTGTAAGGCGGTGTGCCGAGCGGCGGGACTGCTACCGGAACATGCCGGCGGCGTACCACAAGGCCAGTAGCACGATCACCGCGACGACTATCCACATGAGGGGACTCCGTCCGCCGGCGCTGACACGCGGCGTGACCGTGCCAGGACGATGCTGCCGGTCCGGGTCCGCGCTCTCACCAACCACATATGTCGTCTTTTGTACCGCGTCAGCTCCGCCGAGCTCGGCTTGGGTATTGGGGTGGCTCTCCTGCGGAATCTGCTCGCCCTGATCGCGCGGTCGTGGACTCGTCATGGACGCCTCGGGTTGATTGGCCTCGAGGCCTGGTGCGGATGCACGCGGCGCGCCACCGCGTGCATCCGCTACGAACGGCGGGTTCAGCCCCCGTCGCTCGCCGCCTTCTCCTCGCGCGCCGTGAGCGACGCGACCGCGTAATCCCGGTTCATGCGCGTGATGGTATCAATGCTGATCTCCTTGGGACAGGCTTCCTGACACTCACCGTGCAGCGTGCAATGTCCGAAGCCCTCGATGTCCATTTGTGACACCATGTGCCCGGCGCGGCGATAGCGCTCGGGCTGCCCCTGCGGCAGCAATCCGAGGTGAGAGATCTTCGCCGCGGTGAACAGCGATGCCGAGCCGTTTGGGCATGCCGCTACGCAGGCCCCACAGCCGATGCATGCCGCGGCATCCATCGACTCGTCCGCGCACTGCTTGGGCACCGGGAGGTTGTTCGCATCCTGCGGACTGCCCGTCGGAACACTGATGAATCCGCCCGACGCAATGATCCGGTCCAGCGCGCCGCGGTTCACCACGAGGTCCTTGATCACCGGGAACGCCTTCGCCCGCCACGGCTCGATGTAGATCTCCGCGCCATCTTCGAAGCTGCGCATGTGGAGCTGGCAGGTCGCGGTGCCTTTCATGGGGCCATGCGCCACGCCGTTGATCATCATGCCGCACGATCCGCAAATGCCTTCGCGGCAATCGTGGTCGAAGGCAATCGGCATCTGGCCGCCGCCGATGAGTCCCTCATTGACGACGTCGAGCATTTCGAGGAACGACATGTCCGCGCTGATGTCGCGCGCGTCGTAGCGCTCCAGCTTGCCGCCGGCATTCGGGCCCGTCTGCCGCCACACGTAGAGAGTGAGATTCATAATTATTTGTAGCTCCGCTGTGACAACGCGATGTTCTCGAAGGTCAGCGGCTCCTTGTTCAGGACCGGCGCGCTGTTGTCGCCGGCGAATTCCCATGCCGCCGCGTAGGCGAACCGGTCGTCGTGGCGCAACGCTTCACCGTCGGGTGTCTGGTGCTCCTTCCGGAAATGCCCGCCGCACGACTCTTCACGATGCAGCGCGTCAATGCACATCAACTCGGCAAGTTCGAAGAAATCAGCGACGCGGCCGGCGTACTCGAGCGACTGATTGAGCTCCGCGCCACCGCCGGGCACACGGACGTCGCGCCAGAATTCCTCGCGTAGCCGTGGAATGAGTTCCAGCGCCTGCTTGAGTCCCGCGGCGTCGCGTGCCATGCCGCAGTGCTCCCACATGATGCGGCCCAACTCGCGGTGGAACGACGTGACCGTGCGCGTACCCTGAATCGACAACAGCTTCTCCGTGCGCGCGCGCACGGCGGCTTCCGTTGCCTTGACATCGGGGTGATCGGCGGTCACTGGCTCGAGCTTGCTGGTGCTGATGTAGTCGCCGATCGTGACGGGCACGACGAAGTATCCGTCCGAAAGCCCCTGCATCAGCGCGCTCGCGCCAAGACGGTTGGCGCCGTGGTCGGAGAAATTCGCCTCGCCGATCACGTGCAGACCCGGGATGGTGCTCATCAAGTTGTAATCGACCCACAAACCGCCCATCGTGTAGTGCGGTGCTGGGTAGATGCGCATGGGCACTTCATACGGATTCTCATCCGTGATGCGTTGGTACATCTCGAACAGGTTGCCGTACCGCTCGGCGATTTGATCCTTGCCGAGGCGGCGAATGGCGTCGGCGAAATCGAGATACACGCCGCGGCCGCCCGGGCCGACGCCGCGGCCATCGTCGCACGCTTCCTTCGCAGCCCGCGATGCGATGTCGCGCGGCGACAGGTTCCCGAAGCTTGGGTACTTCCGCTCGAGATAGTAGTCGCGATCCGCTTCCGGAATGTCCTGTGGACGCTTGCCGCAGTCCTCTTTGCGCTTCGGCACCCACACGCGCCCATCGTTGCGCAGCGATTCCGACATCAGCGTGAGCTTGGACTGATGCTCGCCGGCCACCGGAATACATGTTGGATGGATCTGCGTGAAGCACGGATTCGCAAACGCGGCTCCGCGCCGGTAGGCGCGCCAGATCGCCGTGGCGTTGCAGCCTTTGGCGTTGGTCGAAAGATAGAAAACGTTGGCGTAGCCACCGGTGCCGAGGATCACCGCGTCGGCGAGATGCGTCTCGATCGCGCCGCTCACCATGTTGCGGACCACGATGCCGCGCGCGTGGCCGTCGACGACGACCACGTCGAGCATTTCGGTGCGCGGATACATCGTCACGCCACCCTTGGCAACTTCCTTTTCCAATGCCTGATAGCACCCGAGGAGCAACTGCTGCCCGGTCTGCCCACGCGCGTAGAACGTGCGCGACACCTGCGCGCCGCCGAACGAGCGGTTGGCCAAGAGGCCGCCGTATTCACGCGCGAACGGCACGCCTTGCGCGACACACTGGTCGATGATGCTCACGCTGATCTGTGCGAGGCGATAGACGTTCGACTCGCGGGCACGGAAATCACCGCCCTTCACCGTGTCGTAGAACAGGCGCTGGACGCTGTCGCCGTCGTTCTGATAATTCTTTGCGGCATTGATGCCGCCCTGGGCAGCGATGCTGTGCGCCCGACGGGGGGAATCCTGGTAGCAAAAGCACTTGACGTTGTAGCCAAGCTCGCTGAGCGACGCGGCGGCCGCGCCGCCGGCGAGTCCCGAGCCCACGACGATGACGGTGTATTTCCGCTTGTTGGCGGGATTGACCAGCTTCATCTCGAAGCGGTGCTTGTCCCACTGCTTCTCGATCGGCCCGGAGGGGGTCTTGGATCGCAGTTCCATGGCGCTTATCGGAGAATGCCGGCGAGTACGCCGACCGGAAGAAGCGTGAAGCCGAGCCACACGATCACCGCGACGACGAGCGCGATGCGGCGGTGGAGTGGATGGGGCGACGGTTTGGCATAGCCCAGCGTGCGCAGTGATGCCCATGCGCCGTGATACAGATGCAGTCCGAGTGCGAGCATGGCGACGATGTAGAAGAGCGCCACCCACCAAATGTGGAAGCTCGCGACGATGTTGCCGTAGACGTCACGCTGGCCCTCATTGTCCGTCATGCCTCGCCAGCCGGCCGGATCAATTTGGTCGGTGGTGAAGTGCAGGATGTGGAAGACAATGAAGATGAGCAACAAGACGCCGCCCCACTTCATGGTCCGGGAGGCAAGCGTCGCTGCCTGCGCCACCTTCTTTTGGTAGCCGATTGGGCGTGCCGCGTTGGAGATCTGCCACAGCTGGTACGCCATCAGCACGTGCAGAACGACGGCGGCAATGAGCACCAGGCGGAGCACCCACGTCAACTCGGCCAGCGGGCCGTGGAGCATGGCGCCGTACCCGTTGATCTTCGCGGCGCCCATAAAGACCTGCATGTTGCCCGCCATGTGCAGAATGACGAAGCCGATGCCGATCAGCCCCGTGATTCCCATAATGATCTTCTTGCCGATCGTAGATCGGTAAAACGCAAAGAAATTCATAGACAGGTCAGGGTGGAGAGGTGAGGAACGAAGGTTGGAGGAAGGTCGCGCGTGTTCCTTCCTCCACCTTCAACCCGCGAAACTCAACCCTACGTGCTAGAGCTTGACCGCCTGCATCGGCTCGCGGACGGCAGCCGCACTCTTCTCGAGCGACTTGCGTTCGTCCGGAGTGAGCTCGACCTCGATGATCTTCTCGAGACCGTTGCGACCAAGCTTGCACGGCACGCCAAGGAAGAGATCCTTCATGCCGTATTCGCCCTGAAGCCACGCGGCGCATGGCAGAATCCGGCGCTGATCGTTCACGATCGCCTCGGCCATCTGCACGGCGCCAGCTGACGGGGCGTAATACGCTGATCCCGTCTTCAGATGCTTCACGATCTCGGCGCCGCCGTTGCGCGTGCGGTCGAGGATCGCGTCCAACTTGTCCTTGGCCATGAGCTGCGTGATCGGGATGCCGCTCACGCTGGTGTAGGAAACCAGCGGCACCATCGTATCACCGTGACCGCCGAGCACCATCGCCTGGATGTCGCGGACTGAGACGTCGAGCGCCTCGGCGAGGAATCCGCGGTACCGCGCCGTGTCGAGCACGCCGGCCATGCCGAGGATCCGCTCGCGCGGGAATCCGGTGACCTGCTTCGCGACGTAGCACATCACGTCGAGCGGATTCGATACGATGATGACAATCGCGTTCGGCGACGTCTGCCGGATCTGCTCGCAGACCTGCTTGACGATGCCTGCATTGGTATTGAGCAAATCATCACGAGACATGCCGGGCTTTCGCGCGATGCCGGCGGTGATGATGACGATATCGGATCCGGCAGTTTCCTCGTACCGGTTCGTGCCGACGATGCGGGAGTCGAAGCCTTCAATGGGCGCGGACTGCCACTGGTCGAGTCCCTTTCCCTGCGGAATCCCCTCGACCACATCGACCATCACGACAGTGCGGGCCAACTCCTTCTCCGCAACACGTTGCGCGGTCGTCGCGCCGACATTCCCCGCGCCGACGACCGTAATCTTGGTGACCATGATTGTTTCGCTTGGAGGTGAGTACGGAGCGAAACCTAATCAAGCTGGTCTGTGAGGTGAACGGCGGTTCACCCGCCGACCTGCGAGAGCGCTCGCAGGCCGCCGACCTTCAACTGCAAGAGGGAATGCTCCTTGGGCTTGTCCGCTAATGCCAAGCGAAACAGCGGCTCCAGCGCCTGGCCAGCGCGCAACGGTTCTCGCAAGTCCACCTCGTGATCGCCGAAGAGACACGTGCGCAGGCGTCCATCCGCGGTGAGGCGCACGCGATTGCACGATGCGCAATACGTGTGCGTCATCGGCGTGATGACGCCGATCGTGCCAGCGGCACCCGCCCACTGATAGTACTCGGCCGGTCCATTGCCCTTCATCGGTCCCGCGGCCGACGCCAGCGGTGCCACCGCGCACAGACGGGCGAGTATCTCAGCGCTCGGTACTACGTGCTCCCATGTGAGCCCGCGCATGTCGCCCACCGGCATCAGCTCGATGAACCGAACATGCCATGGATGATCAATCGTCAATCGCGCGAGATCTTCGATCTCGTCATCGTTCACACCGCGCATCACCACCGTGTTCAGCTTGATCGGATCCAGTCCAGCGTCCTCCGCCGCGCGCGCCGCGCGCACCGGATCAAATCCGAGATTGCGCCGCGCAATCTCGCTGATGCGATCGGCGCGCAGACTGTCGACGCTCATGTTGATGCGGTCGAGTCCCGTGTCGCGCAGCGTCTGCGACAACTCGGGCAGACGGACGCCGTTCGTTGACAACGCGATGTCGGTGATGCCCGGAATCGCGCGCAGCATGCGAATGAGCTCGTGAATCTGCGGGCGAATCGTCGGTTCGCCGCCGGTGATGCGCAACCGGCGCAATCCGAGTGGCGCGAGCTGGCGCACCACTTCGGCGATCTCTTCGTACGACAAGATCTGCGCCTTCGGGAGCCACTGCATTCCGACCTCCGGCATGCAGTAGACGCAGCGGAAGTTGCATCGGTCGGTGACCGAGATGCGAAGGTATTCAATACTGCGGCCGAACTGATCGCGCAGCGTGACTTGAGACGCGGGCGCCGGGTTTGGGGATGCGTGCTCAGACATCGCTCGTCTCCTGTCGCGTGTCCCGTGGCTCGTTCGTCACGTCCAGTGTTTCGCGCTTCGTGTCGGGGGTCCTTCCTGCCCCGACCCATTGGCGCGTGCCGTCGGCGTAGTGCTCGAGCTTCCAGATCGGCACGCGTTGCTTCAACTGTTCAATGACGTAGCGGCTCGCGTCGAATGCAGCCCCGCGGTGTGGATGTGCGACGGCGATCGCGACGCTGGTGTCGCCCAGACCGAGCGTGCCAAGCCGATGTTCGACAACGATATCCATCGTGCTGAAACGTTCGCATGCCTCGCGCACGATATCGGCGAGCTCGCGCTCGGCCATCGAGCGGTAGGCGCGGTACTCCATGCCACTCACCGCACGTCCGTCGTTAACATCCCGCACCGTGCCGATGAAGACCACGGTCGCGCCGTTTGCGTAGCGCGCCACCTCATCCGCAAGCGCCGCGGCATCGATCGAACGGTCGACCATTGCAGTACGCATCAGCCACCTGCAACCGGTGGAATGATGGCCATTTCGTCGCCCGCCGCGAGCACTCGATCGCGACGGGCGTAGCATTCGTTTACCGCGACGAGCGGATCAGGCGGCAGACACTGGGCACCGGGAAGCGCGCGCACATGACCGATGACGTCCGCGACTGTAGCGCCCGCGGACACGTCGATCGACATCGAATCCGTTCCAATGGTGTCGGCATACGATGCGAAGAGCAGCACGGTCACAGTCATGATTTGATGCTACCTGAACACGCTCATGGTGGGAAGACGACGACGGCCCGATGCCGCGTGGCATCGAGCCGTGTACATGCATGACACTGCAGTGCTTACGCTTCCGACATTTCCTCGATGTCGTCCTCGAGCTGCGAGATGTCGACACCCGCAACCATGGCGCGCAACTCCTTGGATGGCTTGAAAACCGGAACCGGTCGGGCTGAAACTTCGACTGGCGAGCCCGTCCGTGGGTTTCGAGCCATCCGCGTCTTGCGGTGTCGAATCTTGAAGGTGCCAAACCCGCGCACTTCGATGTTCTTTTGAGCCTGCAGAGCTTCCTTGATGGACTCGAGGAAGGCGTCGACGACGCGAGCGCAATCTTTCTTGGAAATCATCGGCCCAGCCGTGCGGGAAATCTGGGCTGTGACTCTTTCGACCAGGTCGGCTTTGGTCATGCGAAATGCCTCGTGTTCAAGCGCCCGGGGAGCCGGAGACGCATACCGAACTTAGCGACGTTAACTCTTATGTGTCAAGAGTTTGGGCCACTTAGGCCAGCGTGTGAACGGACGGTTTCCATGAAGTCGTCGAACATCGGGCGCCCGTCATGCGGTCCTGGCGCGGCTTCCGGATGATACTGCACGGCAAAGATCGGCTTCTCTCGGTGACGAAGACCCTCGACTGAGCCATCGTTGAGGTTCACGTGAGTCACCCTCAAGTCCGGCGCGCCGGGGATCGCGGATTCCTCGCCTGCAACGGAAAACCCATGATTCTGCGCGGTGATCAGCACACGGCCAGTGGCGAGCTCCTTCACCGGGTGATTTCCACCGCGGTGACCATAGGGCATTTTCTCTGTGCGCGCACCATATGTGAGCGCCAAGATCTGATGCCCCAGGCAGATACCGAAGATCGGCACATTCTGCTCGGCGATCGAACGCACGGTGTCCGGTGCGTACGATACCGCGGCAGGATCTCCAGGGCCGTTGGAGAGGAAGACACCGTTTGGCTTCATCGCGAGTACGGCCTCGGCCGGCGTCTTGGCCGGAACGACCGTAACGCGACAGTCGTGTTCGGCGAACAGGCGCAGAATGTTGCGCTTGATGCCGTAGTCATACGCCACAATGTGGTATGGTGCGTCTGCATTCCCAAACGTGTACGGCTCAGGCGTCGTCACCACGGACGCGAGGTCGAGTCCTTCCATGGGCGGGCACGCGTCTAGCGCCGCGAGTGCTTCGCGCGTCGGTGCCGTCCCTGGCGCGATCACGCCGCGCATGGAGCCCGCGGTTCTCAGATACCGCGTGAGGCGACGCGTATCAACTTCTTCGAGCACCGGCACATGAGCGGCATCAAGCCACGAGAGCAGATCGCCGTCGGCACGCCAGTTCGAATACGCGCGGGACATCTCGCGCACCACGACGCCCGCGATTTGGGCATCCGATGACTCAGGATCGGATGCATTCACGCCGTAGTTGCCGATCATCGGCGCCGTCATCACAACCGTTTGGCCGCGATACGACGGATCGGTGAATACTTCCTGATAGCCGCTCATGTTCGTGGTGAACACGACTTCAGCCACCGTCGGCTCCTGGTGACCGATCAGGCTTCCACGAAACAGGGTTCCATCCTCGAGGAGGAGGAACCCTGGATGTCCGCGACGTAGGGTCACGTTCGCGCTATGGCTTCTTGGTCGCGGGAGCGCTCTTGGCGGGCGCCGTCTGGGTCGTCGGCGCCGGTTGAGCGCCAGCCGGAGCTGCGTTCGACGGCACCGGCGAGAGCGGTACTGCCGGGTTCACGCCGCCTGGAGCCGCATTGACTGGCGACGATACCGGGGGCGGTGTCTTGAAGCTCTGATCAAGAACTGATTTCGGCGCGCGGCTGTGCGTCGACGCCAGCGAGAGCAGGAACGACAGGCCGAGGAACAGGCCGCCGCACCACCAGCTTGCCTTCGTCAGCAGGTTGCCGGTCTGACGGGTGCCAAGAAAGGAACTCGCCGAACTGCTGACGCCCCCAAAGGACGCAGCCATGCCACCTCCCTGTCCAGCCTGTAGGAGCACGGCAGAGATGAGGACGATGCTATCGATGACGAGCAGGACGAGGAGAATGGTATACAACATCGAGGCGGCTCTGTTGGCGTGATGTAAGCCTTAAATATCACAGTACTTAGCGCGTTGCGTCAAGTGTCGCAGATCGACGACCACCCTTCCACGTCGAGGCTCGCGCCGCCCACCAGCACGCCATCCACCTCTTGCGTGCCAAGGAGCACGGCGGCATTCGCCGTATTGACGCTTCCCCCATAGAGAATCGGGACATCGTCGGCACGGTCGCCCAGTCGCTCGCGCAGCAGCACGCGAATCTCGTGGTGCACAGCGGACGCATCCGCGGGCGTTGCCGTCTTTCCCGTCCCGATGGCCCAAACGGGCTCATACGCGATGGCCATGCTGGCGACTACGTCATTGGACAGATCGGCGATCCCAGCGCGCAGCTGCCGTAACACGACGGTATTCGTCTGCCCGGCCTCTCGTTCGCTAAGCAACTCGCCAATACAGAGCATGGGGACCAGTCCATGCCGCGCGGCGGCGACGCACTTCTTCGCCGTTTGCGCATCGGTTTCACCGAACACATGCCGTCGCTCGGAGTGACCGACGAGCACGTAGCGCGCGCCCGCCCCTTTCGCCATCGGAGCCGAAGTCTCGCCCGTGAAGGCGCCCTTGTCCTCAGTCCAGATGTTCTGCACGCCCACCGCGAGATCTGCCCGACTCCCGAGTGCGTGCACGACGGTCGTCACGGAGAGCGCCGGTGGAAAGAAGATGATTGTCCGGTCGGTGCGCGGGACCGATCGCGCGGTGAACGCCGCGATGAACGCACGCGCCTCGGCCGGACCGATGTTCATCTTCCAGTTCGCCGCCAATACCGGTTTGCGCATCAGCATTGGTCGTCGAGCGCGGCGACGCCCGGCAGGACTTTACCCTCGAGAAACTCGAGCGACGCACCGCCACCCGTGGAGACATGGCTCATGCCGCTTTCCAACCCAAACTCCGCGACGGCGGCGGCCGAATCACCGCCACCGACAATTGTCGTGGCGCCACGCACAGTCGCCTTGGCCATCGCCTCGGCTACCGCGCGCGTGCCGGCGTCGAATGGCTTGGTCTCGAATACGCCCATCGGTCCATTCCAGACGATCGTCTTCGCGGCGACGACAGTTTCGGCAAATAGCGACGATGACATGGGACCAATGTCGAACATGGCTTCGGTTGCCGGGATGGCGTCGCGCGCCACGGCGTGCGCGCTGCCCGGGACGTCGAGTGCCGTGCCCACCGTGGCATCCACGGGGAGGAGCAACTTGTCGCCAGCGCGAGCGAGCAGATCCTTGGCCATGTCGACGCGATCCCCTTCGACGAGCGACTTGCCCGTCTCGAGTCCCATCGCCTTGAAGAACGTGCAGGCCATCGCGCCCCCGATCACCAGCCGATCGACCTTGGGCAACAACTGCTGAATGACGTCGATCTTGCCGGAAATCTTGGCGCCGCCAAGAATGGCGACGAACGGCCTTTTAGGATTGTCTAATGCGCCGCCGAGGTAGTCGAGCTCCTTCTGCATGAGCAGGCCGGCGACGGCAGGTTTGAGGTAGTGCGCCACGCCCTCTGTGGACGCGTGGGCGCGGTGCGCCGAGCCGAAGGCGTCGTTGACGTAGAAGTCGCCGAGCTGCGCCAGGCTGCGCGACAGCCGCTCGTCGTTCGTCTCTTCGCCGCCGAGAAAGCGCGTATTCTCGAGCAGCACGACTTGGGCATGCGGATCATGCGTGGCCTTCTGGGCCTCATCGGTATCGGTGGACTCGATGAAGATCACGTGCTGCTCAGGCATCAGTTCGTCGAGCCGGTGCGCCACGGGCTCGAGCGAATACTTCGCTTCTGGCTTCCCTTTCGGCCGGCCGAGATGCGAGAGCAGAATCACGCGCGCGCCGCGGTCGAGCAGCGCGCGAATGGTTGGCAGTGCGGCACGGATGCGCGTGTCGTCCGACACGCGGCCGGCGGCGAGTGGGACGTTGAAATCGACGCGGACGAGCGCGCGGCGGCCGCGCACCACATCGTCCGGTAGATCGCGAATGGTTTGCTTCATGGGGTTAGAGCCGCGCGCCGACATAGCGAAGGAGGTCCACGCAACGCGACGAGTAGCCCCACTCGTTGTCATACCAGCCGGACACCTTCACGAGGAGTCCGTCCACCACGTTCGTGCTCTTGGCGTCGAGGATGCACGAATGCGGATTGCCGATGTAATCGCACGAGACAAGTTCTTCCTCGGTGTACTGCAACACGCCGCTCATTGATCCATCGGCGGCGGCGCGGAATGCCGCATTCACCTGCGCCGCGGTCACCGGCTTGTCCACTACGACGGCGAGGTCGGTGAGCGAGACGTCTGGCGTCGGCACGCGGATGGCAATGCCGTCAATCTTGCCCTTGAGCTCGGGGATAACGAGCGCGGTTGCCTTGGCAGCGCCGGTCGTCGTCGGAATGATGGACACGGCCGCGGCGCGGGCGCGGCGCAGGTCCTTGTGCGGCAGATCGAGAATATTCTGATCGTTCGTGTAGCTATGGATGGTCACCATGGAGCCGCGCACGAAGCCGAAATTGTCGCGGATCACCTTGACCATGGGCACGAGACAGTTCGTCGTGCACGATGCGTTGGAGATGATGTGGTGCTTGGTCGCATCGTAGTTCGTCTCGTTGACGCCGAAGACGATCGTGATGTCCTCGCCCTTGGCCGGGGACGAAATGATCACCTTCTTCGCGCCGCTCTCGATGTGCTTCTTTGCGCCATCCGCCGAGGTGAATCGGCCGGTCGACTCGAGCACGATGTCGACGCCCAGGTCTTTCCACGGCAGGTTGGACGGATCCTTTTCGGCGAACACCTTGATCTCGTCGCCACTCACCGTGATCGAGCCGCTGCCCGCCGACACGTCGCCGTCGAAGGTGCGATGCACGGAGTCGTACTTGAACAGGTGCGCGAGCGTCTTCGTGTCCGTGAGATCGTTGACGGCGACGACCTCGATGTCTGCGACGCCCTGCTCCTTTGCCGCGCGAAGGACCTGGCGTCCAATGCGCCCGAAACCATTGATGCCGACGCGAATAGCCATGCTGATCTCCTCTTGGTTACAACCGGTCGCCGATGGACGGCGCCCGGCCGAAGGTCACGAAACTAACAATGCGTGCACCGCCCTCGCAGAGCGCGGCAGCGCACGCGTTCAGAGTCGCGGCGGTCGTCACCACGTCGTCCACCAGGACGATGTGTGCACCGCGAAGCACGTCTGGCGCCGATGAGCGCGCGAGAAATGCGCCCGAAACGTTGCGAAGTCGGTCCCCTGGTGTCAACCGCGTCTGCGTCTCGGTGTGGCGGTGGCGCACCAGCACGTCATTCCAGGTCGGCAGGCGCCAGTGCGCACCGAGTGCGGTGGCCAGATGTGCGCTCTGGTTGTAGCCGCGCTGCCGCTCGCGCTTGGACGAGAGCGGGACCGGAACCAGCGCACGCCGCTCATCAATGACGTCGGCCGGCCAGGGCAGCCGCGCCATGCGCTCGGCCATTTCCACTGCGACGTGAGGCCATCGCTGATACTTGAGCGCGTGAACGATGCCCAGGCCGACCGGGCCGGCAGCCCAGCAAACACTGCGTGCTGCCCGCACGTGCGGCGGAAGCAGCGCGCACCACCGGCAGGTCTGGCCAGAGGTCGGATGTCCGCATCGGTCACAGTGTGGCGCCGCGAGGAGCGGAACGCGGGTCCAGCAGCGACCGCAGACGAATCCCCGCTCGCCCCGATCGAGCAGGCGCTCGCAGACGACGCAGGCGCGCGGCAGCAGCAGGTCGGCCAGCGCGCTCAGGACGCCGTGATAGCCTCCCACATTGCCGTACGATCCGCACTCACGCCGAACCATCGCTCGAACGAGAGTGCGCCCTGCTCGATGAGCATGGCCAGGCCATCGCAGGCACGATGGCCGCGCGCGCGCGCGGCGCGAACCCAGGCCGTCTCCCCGCGGCGGTAGACGAGGTCGACCACCGCGCTCTCAGGCGCAATGAGCCGTGGGTCGACGGGAAAGTCGTCGTCGCGGAAGCCGACTGTGCTGGCATTCACAACAATGTCGGCACCGGCCACCACGCCAATGTCATCGACCGGTTGCGCCATGGGGCCAAATCGCTCGCAGAGCAGCCGTCCGCGCTCCGGCGTGCGGTTGTACACGTGCGCCAGGCACCCTGGCCAGCGCTCCACGGCGGCCACCACGGCCGCGGCTGCGCCGCCGGCGCCGATCACGCCCACGGTGAGGTCGCGCGGCGCGAGGTTGAGCAGCATGCGCACGGATGCGTCGAAGCCGCCCACGTCGCTGTTGTCGCCGACGAGCCGGCCCGCATCGTCCACCCAGAACGTGTTCACGGCGCCGACGCGCGTCGCCAAGGGCGTGAGAAGATCGCAGGCATCGTGAATGCGCTGCTTATGTGGTGTGGTGACGTTGCCCGCGGCACGCTGGACGCGCAGTGTCGCGAGCACGCCTTCGAATGCGACCGGTTCGACGTCGATCGCCTCGTAGCGCAACGAAATGCCGGCGGCAGCGAGCGCGGCGTTCTGGAAGCGCGGCGAGAGCGATTGCGCGACGGGATGCCCCAGTAGCACGAGCCGGCCCGGGGCCGCCATCACTCCGCTCCTGATCGGCCCTCCGCCGCGATCCGATCGAGTGCGCGGCGGATCTCCACTTCCAGCTCGTCGGCGGTGGCACGATAGACGTCGAGCTCGGCACCGATCGGATCCGTGATCGAACGCATCGACGCGCCGTGCGAGCCGTACTCCGCCAGAAGATAGGCGCGCCCGGCACCGCCGAGCGCTTCGATGCGGTCGAGGTGGTGGGGACCCATGGCGAGAATCACGTCGGCGTCCCGAACCAGATCGCGAGTCAGCGTCTGGGCGCGGTGGCTACCGAGATCCATGTTGCGCTCCATCCCGACGAGCATCGCACCATCGCTGGCTGGCGCTCCATCGTGTGCGCTTGTCCCAGCGCTCATTGCTTCGACATCCTGCAGGCCGCGCTCGATGGCGATCTTGCGCGCGATCGCTTCGGCGAGCGGGCTGCGACACGTGTTGCCGGTGCAAACGAACAGGATCTTCATGCGCTCACGCGTCTCCGATCAGATTGGGAACGCTTTCCCGGAGTGTCGCAGCAGAGATCGCGCCTGGACGAATGACGCGTGGTCTGCGGCCGGTACAATCCAGCACAGTGGATGGCGGCGATGGCGTCAGCGTGCCGCCATCCAGCACACGCAGCAGACCGCGTTTGATGGCATCGCCCCACTGTGCCACAATCTCTGCGGCAGACGTCGCCGGGGGAACCCCTGGGCGATTGGCGCTCGTGGACGTGATCGCGTCGCCATGCGCACGGATGAGGCGCATCATGCCCGGGTGGCTGGTCCAGCGCACGGCGACACCACCTTCCGGACCGCGCAGGCGCGCGGGAACACGATGGTCTCCACCGGACAGGACCAGAGTCAGCGGTCCGGGCCAATGTCGCGCGATGAGATTGGACGCATACGCCGGCAGACGGAGATCGAGCCGGTCGATCATGTCGGGACCGGCAATCAACAGGAGAAACGGCTTTCCAACCGGACGCTGCTTGAGCTCGATGAGCGCGTCCACCGAGTCGCGGTCGATGCCGCCGCCAAAACCGTAAACGGTCTCGGTGGGATAGGCGAGCACACGTCGCATCTCGATTTGCGCCAGTGCCGATCGACAAGCCGTCTCGACCTCTTCGGGCGACCAGAACGGAACGGTGAGCGCGTCAGCCCTCATTCCGGAAGCGTGAAGAGGGATTCTGCCCGGGCGAAGTCCTCGAACTCGGTGATCTTCATGGCTCGCTCGCTGCCGCGCACGACGACGACGGGTATCCCGAGGCGCTCGCAGAGCGCGGCGTCGTCGGTTGCGGTCAGGTGTTGCGCGCGCGCCTCGCGATGAGCGCGCACGATGACCTCGCGCGGAAATCCCTGCGGCGTCTGCGCGCGCCATAACCGCTCGCGTTCCACGGTGCGCACCACCAACCCCTGCTCGTCCACTTCCTTGAGCGTGTCCACCACCGGCAGCGCGGCAATCGCGCATGCTCCGCCCCGCACGGCCGCGACCACGCGGTCGATGGTGCTATCGCCGACCAGGGGGCGCGCCGCATCGTGCACGAGGACAACCGATGCCTCGTCGGGCAGATCGTCGAGGCCGTGCTGGACCGACTCCGTTCGCGTGCGCCCTCCCATCGAGAGCATCAGGCGATCCACGTCGCATTCGAAGATCCAGGGAGGCGGATCCGCCACGTACTGCGGTGGCAGCACGCACACGACTGACACCGACATCGGGACGTGCCATGAACGTCTGCACGCTGTGGAGCAGCACCGGTTTGCCCGCGACCCAGCGGAACTGCTTCAACTCGCGGCTGCCGGTACGGGAACTGGCGCCGCCAGCGACGATCACGACGCCGACGGTGCGGATGGGCCCATCGCTCATGTGAACAGTTGCCGTAAGAGATCTTGAATGGTGCGGACGCCCACCACCTCGATGTCGCGCGAGATCCGCTTCGGCACGCCGCGTTCGGCCAGGTAGACGCGCTTCATCCCCATGTTCGCCGCCTCGGCAATACGCCGATCGGCTTGCGACACAGCACGCACTTCCCCACCGAGCCCCACCTCGCCGACGAAGATCGCGTCCGCGGGGAGCGCCAGGTCATAGACGCTCGACGCGAGCGCCGAGGCAACGGCGAGGTCGCCGCCCGGTTCCTGGAGCCGCATGCCGCCGACGACGTTGAGAAACACGTCGAGTTGCGCGAATGACAAGCCGGCACGCTTGTCGAGCACCGCGAGCAACAGAGCAAGCCGGCGCCCGTCGAAGCCGGTGGCGACGCGCTGCGGGGTGCCGAAGCCGGCTTTTGCAGCCAGCGCCTGGATTTCCACGAGCACAGGCCGCGTGCCCTCGAGCAACGCGGTCACGGCGCTTCCCGATGCGTGGCTGGCACCCCGGTCTCCCATGAACAGCTCGGAGGGATTTGCCACCGGCTCCAGCCCCTCCTCGGTCATCCGGAAGACGCCAATCTCATCGACGCTGCCGAACCGATTCTTCGTGGCGCGCAGCACGCGATGGTCGAGCGTGCTCTCGCCTTCGAAGTACAGCACCGTATCGACGATGTGCTCGAGAGTCTTGGGACCCGCGATGCCGCCGCCCTTCGTCACGTGCCCCACCACGAACACGGTGGTGCCGCTTTCCTTTGCGTACCGCATGAGGCGCGCGGCGCACTCGCGCACTTGCCCCACATTCCCCGGCGCCCCCTCGAGGTCAGCCGTGTACACGGTCTGGATGGAGTCGACGATCAGCACGGCCGGCGCCGCTGCGGACGATGTCGCGAGAATCGTCTCGAGATTCGTCTCGCCGAGCAGCGACACGTCGTCCCGCGCCTCCACGAAGTCGGTCGGAGCGCAGTTTGACTTGCAGGGCGGATCTCCTCGCCCGACGCATAGATCGTGGCGTGGCCACCCTGTTCGAGGCGTGCGGCCACTTGCAGCAACAGCGTGGACTTGCCGATCCCTGGTTCACCGCCAATCAGCACCATCGATCCAGGAACGATGCCGCCACCGAGGACGAAATCGAATTCATCGAGTCCGGTCTTCCAGCGCTTCGCATTCGACCCTTTGACGTCGCGCAGCCTTGGCGTTGGCGCAACGTTGCCACCTTCAGCGAGCGAGCGGGTGCCCCCGAGACGGCGGGCCGCGCCGCCGCCGGCGTTCGCCTTGGGCGCGACCATCTCTTCGACGAGCGTATTCCATTCGCCGCACGCTTCGCAGTGACCTTGCCACCTGGAATACTCGGCGCCGCACTCGGTGCAGCGGTACGCCGTCTTCGTTTTCGCCATGCAGGAAAACTAACGAAGAGACCTCAGCCCGTGCGTGCCAGCGAGTCAACTCCGTTCGCTGTAGCTCTCGAAGCGCGTGTACTGTTTGTGGAAGTGCAGATTGACCAAGCCGATCGGACCATTGCGCTGCTTGCCGATGATCACCTCGGCTTTGCCTTCGAGCGAATTGCCGTCCTTGTCGGTGGGCCCTCGTAGAATTCCTGCCGGAAGATGAACATGATCAGGTCGGCATCCTGCTCAATGGCACCCGACTCACGAAGGTCGGACAGCTGCGGACGTTTATTGTCGCCGGTTCGCTGCTCGGGCGCGCGCGACAACTGCGACAGCGCGACGACCGGCACGCTGAACTCCTTTGCCAGTGCCTTGAGTCCGCGCGAGATCTGACTGACTTCCTGCTGGCGGCTCTCGGAGTTCGCCGGCCCCTGCATGAGCTGCAGGTAGTCCACCACGATCAAGTCGACGCCGGAGTCTGACTTGAGGCGGCGCGCCTTGGAGCGCATTTCGAGAAGCGTGATTCCTGGGGTATCGTCGATCCAGACTGGAGCCGAGCTCAGTATGCCGGCCGCGCGCGCGAGACGCGGGAAAATCCTCGTCGCGCAGCATCCCCTTGCGAAGACGCTGCGCGTCGATACGCGCCTCGGAGGTCAGCATGCGTTGCACGAGCGATTCCTTGCTCATTTCGAGCGAGAAGAACGCGCACTGGGACTTCTGCTTCTCGATGGCAGCATGCTGGGCGATGTTCAGCATCAATGCCGTTTTGCCCATCGACGGTCGCGCCGCCATGATGATCAGATCGGCCGGCTGGAACCCCGAGGTCAGCTCGTCGAGATCCTTGAAGCCGCTGGCGACGCCGGTAATCGCCTCGTCCGCCCCGCTGCAGCGCCTCGATGCGCTCCATGGTCGGCCAGAGCAGCTCCTTGATCCGCGTGAAGCCGTCGCGCGTCTGCTGCTGGGCCACCTGGAAGATCTTCTGACTCTGCATGTCGAGCAGCTCGACTGCCGTCGGCTTGCCCTCGAACGCTTCGCTGACGATCGAGGTGGACACCTCGATGAGGCGCCGCAGAATCGCTTTCTCGCTCACGATCTTGGCGTGATACTCGACGTTCGCCGCGGTGGGCACCGCATCGACGAGGAAGCCGATGTAGTCCTTGCCGCCGGCCGTCATCGAGTTCACCACTTTCGAGACAGCTCCTCCGCGAGAGTGAGCGGATCGACCACGCCACCGCGCTCGGTGATCGTGACCATGGCGCGGAACATTCGCCGATGTCGCTCGGCATAGAACATTGTGTCGTCCACGCGCTCGGCCGCGCGGATACTGCGTCCTGGTCGATCAGCATGGCGGACGACACCGCTTGCTCGGCATCCTCGCAATACGGAGGACGTCGATCGCGGTAGGGATCACGCCCGTGTCGGGGATTGGGGCGATCGAGTATTCGGCGGGCAAGCTGGACATCTTCCCAGGTGGGACGCTTCCAAGACGGATTGCGCAGGAGCGCGGCGGGATGATACGTGACGATCAGTGGCACCCCGTAGTAATGGTGAATCTGGCCCCTGAGCTTCCCGATGGTAAGCTTGGTGTTCAGCAATGTCTGCGCAGCGAACGTCCCAAGCGCGAGAATCACCTTCGGCTGGATCAACTCGATCTGTCGGATGAGGTATGGGCTGCACGCCGTTACCTCTTCTGGCCTCGGATTCCGGTTACCTGGCGGCCGATGCTTCAGCACGTTCGCGATGTACACGTCGTCGCGCCCCAACGCGATCGCCTCGAGAATCTTGGTGAGTAACTGCCCCGCAGCACCGATGAACGGACGACCGGTTTCGTCTTCAGTCGCCCCGGGCGCCTCGCCAACGCACATCAATCCAGCGTGTGCGTTCCCTTCTCCAGGCACTGCGTTGAGGGCCGTGGAGTGCAGCGGACATCGGGTACAACTGGCGACATGCGCGGCGACGGCTTCGAGCGACTCGAGATGTGCCATCGATCCGCCGAGCTGGATGTCCGTCGGTCCTCCCACGGTGAGTCCGGCCGGCACGTCGCTCAACGGCGACGGAATGGCGGGCGTGGTTGACGGCGGAGTGGCGAGAGCCGGTGCTTGCGAGCTGGCGCGCAACGTGGCGCGCCAATCGGCCGCATCACCAGGTTCGGCGCCAGCACGCGGCGGATCGGCCAGCGGGGTCTCACGCACCGGGGTCTCACGCACCGGGGTCTCACGCACCGCGGTCTCACGCACCGTATGGGCGCCCACGTCGGGGCGCGACGGAGACGCGGCAGTCGGCGCGCTCGTGGCTTTCGCGCCGATGATGCGCAGCGTTTCCTCGACCGAGAGCCCATCGAGCATGAGCTCTGACTCGCCCATTTCACGCCGCTGCTCCAAGTAGCGACGCAGCAGTTCTCTAGCGTCCACCGATCATCCGCTCCACGCATTCGAGAATGGCATCAGCCACATCCGTTTTGGGCATCAGCGGCAGATGTTGCTCTCCGCCGTCGCGCATTAGTAGCGTAACACGATTCGTGTCCACGCCAAACGCAGCGCCCGGCTCGGTCGCATCGTTGACGACGATCATGTCCAGGTCTTTCGCGGCAAGCTTGTCACGACCATGTGCGACGGCGTCATGGGTTTCGAGCGCGAACCCGACGATGACCGCACCGGGACGACGCGCGCGCTTCGTCGTGGCGAGTATGTCCGGTGTTGGCGCGAGCAGGAGGGCCGGTGGCGCGCTGGTCTTCTTGATCTTGGTGTCGCACGGCGTCGCGGGACGGAAGTCCGCGGGTGCGGCCGCCATGACGAGCACGTCGGCGGTGGGGAGCCACTGCGCGACCGCAGCGGCCATGTCCTCCGTCGACTCCACTGCGTGCACCGTCACGCCGACCGGCGTCGGCACCGACAGCGGCCCGGCAACGAGATCGACCTGCGCGCCACGGCGCCACGCGGCGGCGGCAAGTGCCACGCCCATCTTGCCGCTGCTGTGATTGGAGAGGAATCGCACTGGATCCATCGCTTCGCGCGTCGGGCCTGCCGTGATCAGCACGCGCTTCCCCTGCAGCGCCGCCGCCGGCTCCAGCAGACGACCGATATGAGCAAAAATAGTTTCAGGTTCTGGCATGCGCCCCGGACCGCTGCCTTCGCCGGCCGCCAGCATCCCCTCGTCCGGCTCGAGCACGCGGTAGCCAAGCGTGCGCAGGTGTTCCACGTTCCGCTGGGTCTGCGGATGCGCCCACATCTGGTCGTTCATCGCGGGCACGAGCAGCACGGGGCACTTTGCGGCGAGCAGACAGGCCGCCAGTAGATCGTTGGCCTGCCCTGCCGCGGCGCGCGCCAGAAAATCGGCCGTGGCCGGTGCCACGACGATTGCCGTCGCGGCGCGAGCCAGCTTGATGTGATCAAGAGCGCGTCCGGGATCGAACAGGCCAGTGTGCACCGACCGTCCCGTGAGCGCCTCGAATGTGATCGCGCCGACGAATTCAGTCGCCGCCGGCGTCATAACTACATCCACATCGGCGCCGGCCTTCGTCAGCAAGCGCGCGAGCCAGGCTGACTTGTAGCTGGCAATGCCCCCCGTGACCCCAAGCAGGAGGCGCGCGCCGGAATACGGCCGGGCCGGACTCAACTCACTCCGCGCGCCGGCGTGGAACCACGTGATAGTTGATATCGCCCTTGGCAAGCTCTTCGAGCGACCGCGTCGTGAGCTTCTTCTCGCGCGACGACGACGAATCGCGGGGGAACTCGTTCAGGACACGCGCATACTTCGCGGCCACGAGCACCCCGAGGTACTTATTCGCGGCGTGGTTGGCGATCTCGCCTGGCGTGAAAACTCGCATGATTCAACTCGCTGAATGGTGATCGATCTCCTTCTCCAGCCGGTGCATCAACGTCTCGACCTGGTGTCGCAGTCCCGCAACGCGCACGCGACTGACGACCTCGGCATCGAGGATTGAGCTCACCTGCTGGACGGCCCCGTCGAGATCGTCGTTCATCACGACGTACTCGTACTCCTCGACCGCCAGTAATTCCTGCAATGCGGAATGTAATCGAGCGACAAGCTGTTGTGGCGACTCGGTTTTCCGCTTCCGGAGCCGGTCCAGGAGGACCTCCCCGGACGGCGGGAGCACGAAGACGGTCACAGACGCGGGAAACGCTTCGCGAAGCAGTCGAGCCCCCTGGACGTCGATATCCATCACCACGTGCTTCCCCGACCCCAGGACGCGCGCGATCTCGCTCTTCAGCGTGCCATACAGGTTGCCGTGGACGTCGGCCCATTCGGCGAAATCCCCATGCTCCCGGCGTACGAGGAAGTCCTCGCGAGACAGAAAATAATAGTCTCGTCCCTCTTGCTCCCCTGGGCGCGGCACCCGCGTAGTGCACGACACCGAATACCCAAGATCGGTCCGTAGGTCGAGCAACCGCCGCGCGATGGTCGTCTTGCCGCCGCCCGATGGCGCCGAGAGGATCAGGGGAAACGGATTCACTCGATGTTCTCCACCTGCTCGCGAATCCGCTCCAGCTCTTCCTTGATCAGGATCACGTCGTGCAAAATTGTCGCGTCGTTGGCCTTGCTTCCAGTCGTATTCGTTTCGCGCAACAGCTCCTGGAGGAGAAAACCAAGCCGCTTGCCGACGCCGTCCGGCGACGCCGACGCCAGCGTCGTGCGAAACGCCGAGAAGTGTGAGTGGAATCGGCTCACCTCCTCGGACACATCCAGGCGGTCGGCGAGCATGGCGATTTCCTGAGCGAGGCGCTGTTCGTCGACCGCAATGCCATCCGCTAGTTCGCGTACCGCGGCACGAAGACGATCGCGCTGCTCCACTAGGCGCTGCGGTGCACGCACGGCAATGCGGTTCACCGCCTGCTCGATTACCGATAGGCGTTCCTCTAGGTATACGGCGAGACGCCCGCCCTCCGCCGTGCGCATTTGATCGAGGGCGCTCACCGCACGATTGACGAGGATGACGAGTTCGGGCGCGGTGCCCTGCCGATCTTCCTCGCCCGACGCGATGACGTTCGGAAGGCGAAGAACGGTGCCGACGTCGAGTGGCGTTCCCAACGCGTATTTCTGCTGGAGTTGGCGGATCTGCGCCACGTAGGCCGCAAACTGGGTTTCGTCTATCCGACCGCCATCGACCTGCGTGCGCTCGACGCGCGCGAACAGTGTAACATGGCCGCGCGCCACGCCTTTGCGGAGTGCATCGCGCACCTCGCCCTCCCACTTGCTCAACTCGCTCGGCAGCTTCACAGACGGGTTGAAGAACCGGTGGTTCACGGAGCGGATCTCGACGGATACGCGCGATCCGCCCACGTCGCCCTCCGCGGTCCCGAAGCCGGTCATGCTCTTTATCATATGATGTCGCCTAACCTATGAAGCGACAATGAGACATGTCAATTGAAGAACTCCCAGCGAACGCCGTAGAAGTTTGTTTGGCGCGGCATGATGAAGGTGGGAACCTGCGAGTACCGCTCGCCGAGCACGTTGCGAAACTGCCAGGAAACGGTGGCGGTGAGAATCCGGATTTCCAGCAGCGTGGAGATGGTGCGGTACCCAGCCACGCTTGTGACTCCTGTTTCGGCATTCGGGAATCGAACGCCGGATCGGTACTCGTGGACCACCGACGCCGTCAGGCCGAAATCGTTGGTTGGGAAGCGCCTGAGGAAGTTCGAGCGAATGAACAATTCGCTCCGTGTCTGATACCGGGGACGGTAGAAACCGAGTGAATCGTTCCAGCGCACCGCGGAAACGTCGGCGTTGATCAGGCGCCATAGCTGCCCGCGAATTCCGGCCGTCGCGCCCGTGGCCAAGCCTTCGCGAACCGCCGTGAAGAGCGTGTCGAACACATGGGGCGGTGAGAGACGCAGACTGTCGCGACGAATGACACCTCCGAGTAGCCAGAGATTGTGTATTCGAAGTCCCACCTGGCCGCGCATGTACGTCGCGGAGAACGTACTGTCCTGTATCCGACGGTCGGTTGTTCGTCCCACGCCCGCCAACACGGTAATGAACGACAACGGTGTGAGTTGCGCCGTCACGTCGCTTCGCGCGATCGAGTCGGCACTCTTGCCTTCGGAGAAGGCCGACACGCCGAGGCGGCTGAGCACGAAGCTCGCGCGAGCGGAGGGTGTGGAAATGCTCTTGCCACCCGACGAAAACAGCCGTTCGGTGACGCTCAGGCGAAGCGGGCCTCGCACCGTGCCGACCGTGGCGATGTACTGCGACCGGGCGACGCTGGTATCCAGTGACGCGGCGGCGAGCGCCGAGTCGGCCGCCGTGTGCAGGTTCACGGTGGGCACCGTGCGGATGCCCGTGTACCCGTATTTCGATGCCACCGCGAGCAATTGAGCCCAGAGTGGGCTTGCGTCGGCATCGGCGTACCCGACCCGAACATATGCGTCGCTCCGTGTGGATTCGACGCTGGGGATTGAATCTCCCAACTGCTCGCCGAAGATTCCGCCGCGGTGCCGGTTGGTGCGCGTGGCGAATGCATCCGCGCTCCAATTGCGTTTCGCCCACCCGATGCGCGCGAGGAGGCCGAGTTGGTCGGCGCTGTTGCCGAACACCGACGGCGGCGTCGTGCCGTACTGCTGCGCGCCGAACTGGACGGCGGCGCCATTGTCGAGACGCCGCCCGAAGAAGCCGCGGTACAAATTTGTCTGCTGGTCGCCCGTGCTCACGTCGGTGCGCGTCACGGGTGTCGTGCTCCGCACGCGCCAACTGCGAAGATAGACGCGCACTTCCTCTGGCCCCTGCTCTACCACCGCGTCCTCGGCCGACCACAGGCTCACCTGCGTGAGATCGAGCACGCCCTGGCCGCGCGGATCCAACGCGGTCATTTCCGCGCCGTCGTAGAACACGCGCACGCGCCGCACGTCGCCGAGATACGCACCGACTACCGGAGCCGAAATCCAGCCGGCATGGAGCGTGGTGAGCCCGGGCACACGCTCGAGCAGATCGGCGACAGTCACCGCGCCGGTGGCGGAGAGCGAATCGCGATTCCAGTGTAGCCGCCGGCCGATTTCCAGATCGTTGGGCAGCTCTGCGTGGGCGAGCGGTGCCTTGATAGAATCGCGCCGAATTGCCGCGCGCAGGCTGTCTCGCCGCGCGATCTTCGCGAGGCTATCCCGCAGGAGCGAATCGGCACGCAGGGGAAGCGGCATCGTGAGCGTCGTATCGCGACGCTTGGGGATCGTATCCTTCACCTGCGCGCCGAGCGGGCGCTGCAAAACGGCCCCGGCCATCAGGCCGAGGCCGACGATCCAGGCGAAGCGTTGCACGAGAGCGCTCAGCCCGCGCGCCCTCGAACGAATTCCACGAACATTCCTACCGGCACGCCGGTCGGTCCGCGCGGAACCGTGCCGAGATCCGATTCCGTGTATGCCGTTCCCGCGATGTCGAGGTGCACCCATGGATATCCTTCTGCGAACTCCTTCAGGAAGAGCGCGGCCGTGATGGTGCCCGCTGGACGGCCGCCGGAGTTCTTGATGTCCGCGACGTCGGACTTGATCAGCTCCTTGTAGTCGTCCCACAACGGAAGTGGCCAGCCAACCTCGCCCGACCGCTTGCCCGCCTCCAACACCTCCTGCACCAACGCCTCATCGCTACCCATCACGCCGGTCGCCGTATGCCCCAGCGCGATCACACATGCGCCCGTGAGCGTTGCGGCGTCGATCACCGCATCGGGTGAGAAACGCTTGGCGTACGCCAGCACGTCAGCGAGCACCAGCCGCCCTTCCGCATCGGTGTTGATGATCTCGATGTACTTGCCGTTCGACGCCTGAACGACGTCCCCCGGCTTTACCGCGTCAGCCGACGGCATGTTCGTCGTCGAGCCGATGAGACCCACGACGTTCACGGGAAGTTCCAACCGGCCAATCGCCTCCATGGCTCCAAGCACGCCGGCTGCGCCGCACATGTCGTACTTCATCCACTCCATACCCTGCGCCGGCTTGATGGAGATTCCACCGGAATCGAAGCACAGTCCCTTGCCGACGAGCGCCACCGGCTTGCCGTCCTTCGGCCCGTGGCGATACTCCAGCGCGATCAACTTCGGTTCCTGTGTCGTCCCCTGCGCCACGGCGAGGAACGACCCCATCTTCTCGGCCGCCATTTCCTGCCGGCCGAGCACAGTAAGCTTCATGCCGAACCGCTTCGCAATGTCGGCGGCGGTGTCAGCGAGATACTCCGGCGTGCACACGTTACCCGGTAGCATGCCGAGACGCCGCGCGAGCGAGTGGCCCTCGCCAATCGCCTGCGCGGCGCGAACTCCCAAATCTCGGGCCGCGGCGTCACCGCCGAGGATGACCGCGTCTGTGAGCGGCGCACGCACGTCCTCTGCCGGCGGCGGAGTCTTCGTTTCCTTGAAGTCCCACGCCCCGGCGATGATTCCCATGCCGGCCGCCTCTGCCTCCTGGGCGTTCAGCGCGCCGGCGAAGAAGGCGAGACGGCCAACCCCCAGCCGATTCGCCTGCCGGGCCGCGATCGCGCCCGCACGCCGGAGCGCCGATGCGCGATTGGATACCGATCCCATTCCGACGAGCAGCACTCGTTGCACGCCGCGCTCTCCACCGGCCAGATACAAGGTCTCGTCGCGTCCGCCGCGGAAATCGCGGCGGCTGAGCGCGCGACCCAGCGCGCCGCCCGTGATGGAGTCTACGGGCTGCAACTCACCGGACATGGCCGGCGCGCTTGGCAGCGCGACGACCAGCAACGGTGTGTCGAGCGTCCCGAGGTCGGGAGCGGCGGCGGAGAGCGAGAGCGTCATGTAGTGAGTGGTCAGGTCGCGTTGAGCGACGTATCAGACGGACATTCCCTTGATGATCTCGTCGCCGAAGCCCGAGGTGGACACTTCGGTGGCGCCGGGCATCTGTCGTGCAAGATCGTACGTGACACGGCGCGCCTTGATGGCGTTCTCGAGTCCGCGCACAATCAGTGCGCCGGCTTCGTCCCAGCCAAGGTACTCGAACATCATCACTCCCGAGAGAATCACGCTGCCCGGGTTGATCTTGTTGAGGTTGGCGTACTTGGGTGCGGTGCCGTGCGTTGCCTCGAATACGGCGACGCCATCGCCGACATTGCCACCCGGCGCGATGCCCAGGCCGCCAACCTGCGCCGCCGACGCGTCCGAGACGTAGTCGCCGTTGAGGTTCGGGGTAGCGATGACAGAATACTCATCGGGGCGCAGCAACAACTGCTGGAACATCGAATCGGCAATGCGGTCCTTCAAGATGACCTTGCCGTCATGCGCCGTGCCCTTCCAGACGTCCGCTTCGCTCACCACGGTGTCGGCGAACTTGTCGCGCGCCACCTCGTAGCCCCAATCACGGAACGCGCCTTCCGTGAACTTCATGATGTTGCCCTTGTGCATCAGGGTCACCGAGGGCAGCGAGTGCTTGACGGCGTACCGAATCGCCATGTCCACCAGACGCTTGGAGCCGAACTCCGACATCGGCTTGATGCCGATCGCCGAATTCTCGCGGATGTCCTTGCCCAATTCATTCTTGATGAACAGGCGCAGCTTCTCCGCTTCCGGCGAGCCGGCCTTCCATTCGATCCCCGCGTAGACGTCCTCGATGTTCTCGCGGAAGACCATGATGTTGAGCTTACTCGGATCCTTCATCGGGCTACCAACGCCTTCGAAATAGCGCACGGGACGGATGCACGCGTACAGATCGAGCATCTGGCGCAGCGTGACGTTCAGCGAACGGATACCGCCGCCGATCGGCGTCGTCAGTGGTCCCTTGATCGCGACGCGGAACTCCTGCATCGCGTCCACGGTCTCCTGCGGCAGCCAATCCTTGAACTGTGTGAACGCCTTTTCGCCGGCGAACACTTCCATCCAGGCGACCCGGCGCTCACCGCCGTACGCCTTCTCGATTGCCGCGTCGAACACGCGCACCGAGGCGCGCCAGATGTCCGCGCCAGTGCCATCGCCTTCGACGAACGGGATGACGGGATTGTTGGGGACCTGGAGGACCCCGTTTTCATATGTAATACGGTCGCCGGACGTCGGGACCTTGGCGAATTTGTACGTAGCCATTGAGGACCGCGGGTAAGGGTCGCAAAAAAGACGAGCGCCGAAAGCTATCGGCGCCCGGAAAGGCGATCAAGCGAAATCCTGAGAACGACGCTACGCCGCGTCGCTCAGAACTTCAGGAAACCAGGGAGCGGGTCCGGCACCGTGAAGACGAACGCCCCAGCCACGCAGGTGATGGGAAACGAGTCTCGTTGCGCTTTCGAGATGATCAAGTCCGTCGGCGAGTTGATGCCGCGGGCCTTGAAGGGCTGAAACGCCGCGTCAGTCAATGTCTGAAAGTACGACACGAGTCGGCCGCCGGGGCCATATCCGTCGAGTGATGCTTTCGGGCCGCCGTCATTGACGTCCACGATGATGTCGGAGCTCGTCCAGGTGCCCACGTGGTGTCCCAAGAGATCGCCCTCGGTCACATGATCACCCATCTTGTACGATTTCAACGGCACCACGTGCATGACCGTGAACACAAACGCCGGTTGGAGATCGGACTGGACCGAGAAGTTGGGACCCACGATCGGGGTGTCTTGCCAGGTCACCGTTCCCGTCACGGGCACGTAGATCTTCGTGTTGCTATCCGGCGTGGAGAGATAGTGCTTCATCGACAGACATGATTCGTACGAATCCGAGTAATCATGCCCTTGTGACGACCGGAACTTCGAAATCTGGTTGACGACCGGCGAGCCGTCGGGGTTCTTCTGGCTCAGGTCGATATAAATGGAGTTGACGAACTTCGGCACGCCAAGCTTGGCCACATCGTAGGTCGGCGGAGAGGTGTTGCCGGGGTTGTTGTCGGTGACGGTGGTGCCACCACCACCACCACCGCCGCCGCCACCGCAGGCGACGGTCAGAACTGTCGCGGCGGAAATCGCTAGCGCGAGCGCGGTTCGGAGACCAGCGCGCGGGCACGACGGCCTGCTTGTCTTCGATGGCATCAGCAGAGGTTCCAGTAGGGGACTGGAACGTAGTATCGGCAGAACGTGCTCCCCACTCCAGGAGCTGACCGCATGTGGCGGCCCTCGTCATGGTTACGATGAGGGCCGCGCCGACGAATTATCCCTTCGGTTCATCACAGCGTCTCACCGGCCGATACTCATCGGAATGAAGATCCTCATTGCCGACGATGACCCGATCGTGCGCGTCGTCGTGAAGCGAGTTGTCCACCAGGCAGGCTTCGACATCATCGAGGCTGAAAACGGGTTGGACGCTCTTCAGGCCATTGAGCGGGACGATCCGGACGTGCTCATCACCGACCTCAAGATGCCTGTCCTGGACGGATTCGAGCTCGTACAAACGCTGCGTGCATCCGCACGTCACCGCGCATTGCCGATCGTCTGCCTCTCGTCCGTCAGCGATATCGAGGCAATTACGCGACTCGCCGAGTTGGGCATTACCAACTATCTCTTGAAGCCGATCCGCCCACGCGACCTCGCCGATCGGCTGCGCACGGTGACCGCGAACGGCGGCCAATGGAAGCTCTCGCGCGCCCCGGCGGCGGCGACCGCTCCGCCGAGCGTGCTCGTGATCGACTCAGACGCTGGGTTCCGCGCGCTCGTTGCCTCGGCCCTGACGCCGGAGTTCTCCGTTATCGGGGCGCCAACTGGTGCGGCCGGCGTCGCAGCGTGCCGGGCGCGTACGCCACGCGTGACGGTCGTGTTCATTTCCGAGGGCCTGCACCTCCTCGACGAAGAGCGCGTCGCTGGGCTACTGCGCCGTATGGCGACCGAAGAGGGTTCCACGCCGCCGACGGTCATTCTCGTCAGCGCGCCGGACGAGGTCAGCGACGAGAAGGCCGCTGCGTTCGACGGCGTGATTCGACGCTCACTCGTTCCGAGTGAGTTCCTCACCGCAGTCGCCCCGTGGCTGTCAAAGTCTGCGGTCCCGGAACCTGGGGCCTCGTTGTCCATCGAGGCTGCATGAGAAGGAGGCAGTCTGGAGAGTCGCCGCCAGTGAGGCGCTAGCGGCGCACCGGCTCGATGGGTAGATGGGTGAGGTCGATCATCTGCACGTCGCGCGACGCGAAGTTCGTGAGAATGAGCGTCCGGCCGTCGGCCGTCACGCGCATCTCGCGGGGGAATGCGCCCGCCGCGATCGTGCCGAGGATTGCCCCGGCGCCCGCGTCGATCTTTGTGGCGTCGATGACCGTGAGAACTTGTTGATCGCCGCTCGAGCCGGCGAAGCGATTCGAGTTTGTCACGATCACCTTGCGCCCGCTGTCGATCACGGCGATGCCGACCGGCGCGTCGCCCACCGGAACGCGTGCGAGCAACGCGTGCATCGGATCCTGCACCAGCTTCCTCGTGTCGAACGCGAGCAGCGCATTGCCATTGCGGGCCGTCACGTACGCGCGGTCACCGGATGGCGAGAGCACGAGCCGTACGGCGCTACACCCGGCGGGAATTGCGCTGACGACGGCGTGCGCGGGATCGCGCGTCGCACGGCGCACGTCGATGACGAGGATCGCGCCCTGCGGGTTGACCGGCAGCGAGTCGGCGGCAGCGGCCCCTTCGCGCTTGCACTCGACCGGCCACCTGAGCGACGGCGGTGCCCACTCGCTCGTCGTATAGAGCAGCGAATCGCTCGGCGAGAACGTGACAGCGATCGGCAACATGCCCACGGGAATCTTGCCGACAATTGCCGACGCGTTGTAGCGTGACGAACGCGCCTTCTCGAGATCGACGACGGTGATCGTCTGCGCACGCTCATCGGCCACGAAGGCGAATTGGTCGTCGAGCGTAACGTTCACGTAGATGCGTCCGAGCGTGCCCGGCTCGTCGAGATAACCGAGCACCGCGTTGCCTCGCCCGCTCGTGAGCCGTTGCACGTCGAGGAACGCCAATCGCGGGCCGTCGGCGACGATGAGCATGTGCCCGTCGTGCGTGAGGACCATGCCGGTCGGATTGCCGACGATGGACTGGAGATGATCCATGCGCAGCGATCCGCCGGCGCGTCGAAGCACCGCGATGTGCGCCGGCTTTCCGGCGCCGCCCCCCGGGAGCGAGACGAAGACCCAGCAGCCGTCGCTCGTCGGAAGCGCCTGAAACGGATTGGCGGGAAGACTCAGCCTCGTGCTCGCGTTCGCCGGCGCCGCGTTGCAGTCCGGCGATTGGGCGTACGCGCGTGTCGTCAGCAGCAGGGCGAGCGCCGCACCAAGCAATAGCACGCGGCGCATATGCGGAGTCCTATGATGATTTGCGAGCATCTGGAATCCAAATCGTGCCCTCACGAACGAGAGCACGTTTTGCGTTGCCTTCTACGATTCTGCCTACGACATCTTCAATGCCCAGGGCGGGACTCGAACCCGCAAGACCCTGAGGTCGGGGGATTTTGAGTCCCCTGCGTCTACCAAATTCCACCACCTGGGCAGCGACCGGAATCTAGCCGATCGATGCCTGCCGCTCAACGCTACGCCGGCGGCGGCGGCGCACCGCCGCGTTGGCCGGCGAGCGGCCTGGTGTCCCGCTGAATCGCCTGCAGCCGCCGGGTCAACTGCTCCCGGAGCGCGAGGAATTGCGCGCGCTGCATGGGCGTGAGAAAGGTCGAAAGCTCCTTCTGTTCCGCTTCCAGCAGGTCGGCACGCCTGTGCTGCGCTTGCACCAACGCATCCATGTATCGCGCGATCTTGTCCTGGTCCGGCCCGGCAGAATCCGCCATGGCTGCCTTGAGGCCGAGGCGCGTCGCATGCTCGTCGCGGTTCAGTGTGCGCCGCTGCTGATCGTATTTGCCGTCGGTGCGCTGGAGCGTCTGCATCTGGACGTCGGTGAGATTGAGTTGCCGGCGCACGACGCGCGCGATGGCCTGGCGCACCTGCCGCTCCAAGGCCTGCCGGTCGGCGGGGACCATGGTCTGCGCGCCGCGTCCGCGAGCAACGGATTGCTGGGCAGCGCCGCGCGGCGCTGATGTCACCTGTGCGCCGGTCACGCCGGTAGCAGCAGCCATGGCGATGAGAGACAGTGCCGTGAACTTCACGCGCCCTCCGACCCCGGCGGGGTTCTTGTATCGAGCTTGATCGTCACGGGCTCCGGCTCGGTGACCGGCACCGCTTGCAAATGATCGATGTCGTTGAGCAGCGCCTTCAGCTCGCCATCGTCGAGATCAGACAGACGCCCCGCGACACCAATGCCATTCGCGTCTCCCGTCGTCGCAACGGTTTGTGCGGCACGGAGCGTAGGCGCGTCCGGCACGACTGGCGTCGTGACGGCGCTGGACGCAGTTTCCGGCGCCTGGCTCGTCGATGGCAACGGCTGCAGGGCCGGCGCGATCGGGGCTACCGCCTGCTTGCCGGCGCCGCGGGTCATCACCGCCGCCGAGCTTCCGCCCACGACGAGCACTGTAACCGCCGCCGCGATGCGCCAATTGCCCCACGCCTGTCGACGGACCGGCGAGAGAGGAATGGTGCGCACCGGCGGCTTGGGCAGCGCGCCCACCACGTAATCGACGTCGACGTGCGGCGCCTGCGCCGCGAACATGCCACGCAGGCCGCGCAGCAGCTCGAGTTCCGCGCAGCAATCGGCACAGCCGTCGACGTGCGCGACGACAACCGCCTGGGCCTCTGCCTGGAGGCGCTCGTGCAGCAAATCCGGCAACTGGTCGCGGATGTCCGCGTTCGGGCAATCATTCATCGAGAAACTCCTTCACAGCGCGCATCGCGTTGTGGTAATGCACCCGGGCGGCGCCTTCCGTCGTGCCTACCGCCGCGGCGATTTCCTGGTAGGATAACCCCTCTGACACTCGGAGCGTGAACACGTCGCGTTGCATTGGGGACAACCGAGTCACCGCCTCCTGCATTCGTCGCTGTGTCTCGTCGGCGACCACCCCGTCGAGCGCATCGTACTCGGTCGCCGCATCGCCTTCCTGAATCTCGGTTCGATCGCGTCGCCGCTTTTCCGCGCGCCGGCGATCGAGGAGCAGGCGCCGTTCAATGGTAAACAACCAAGTCCGAAACGAGCTCTCGCCACGAAAGCTGTCGATCGAGTTGAACGCACGAACGAAGGTATCCTGCACCAGCTCATCGACCTCGTCCCGCTCACCGGAGGCCACGGCGAAACGCGCCAGCGCTGAGGAGTGCCGCTCGACCAGCTCGGTCGCGGCCCGCTCCTGCCCTTGCTTCCACTTCGCGATGAGATCCAGATCGAGCTGATCATCGCCTTCCCTACCTCGTGACGAATTTGTCATTCGGTCCAACAGGTAGACGCCACGGGGAGAGCGGCGTTAAGGTCAAACGCTTGAAGAGATAGCCGTTTAGCCGCCGTCCCTGAAGCCGAGTCTGAGCGCGACAACATATACATGTCCCATACACCGGGCACAACCGTGGAACGGATCAGCCATCGCGGAGCGAAGCGTGAACTCCCAGAAAACTCCCTCCCCGCGTTCGCGCGCGCGTTCGAGCGCTGTGCTGACGCCATCGAGCTCGATGCCCATGCCACAGCGGACGGGGTCGTCGTCGTGCACCATGATCCAGCCCTTGGCAGGACGGCGGGTTCGCTGCAAGGCCGCCGGATTGCCGAGCTGTGCTGGGAGGACGTTGCCACGGTTGAGCTGGGTGCCGGAATCGGCATTCCGACGCTTGCCTCAGTATTACAGGCGACGCCAGCGAGCGCGACTGTGTATGTGGAGATCAAAGCGGACGATATCGAGCATCAAGTGGCGGAGGTCATTCGATGCTCTACTACGCGATGTGTGGTCCACTCGTTCAACCACGAGACCATAGCGCGAATGCAAATGGTCGCGCCCGAAATCCCGCGCGGCATTCTGTTCGACCACGCGTTGCCCGATGTCGCGGCAGCGATGCAGGCCGTCGGCGCGCGCGACACCTGGCCCGCGTCGCGATTGATCGACGCCACGCTGGTCCGCCGCGTTCACGAAGCTGGTGGACGAGTCATTGCCTGGACCGTCAACTCGCGCACGTCGGCCCAGGCGCTGATCGCGCTCGGCGTCGACGGTCTATGTACCGACGACGTCAGGATCCTCGACGGACTGTAAACGCCTCAGATGGGCGGCATTGGCGGCGTTGGAGCCGATGGCGACGGCGGCGTGGCAGTCGACCTGGTGCGGCCCCGCGCGGCCTCTGCAGCAAGCGTCTCGAGCCGCGTGACCTCGGCTTCAGCCGCGCTGAGGTTGCTCATGAACGACGCGTACTCCTCGGCGGGCAGATCTCCTCCAGTTTTCCGCGCCCGGTACACCGCGTAACCGAGTCGCTGCGCGAAGCGATCGACGGACTGACGGGCGCGAAACAGGTCCAGTCGGATGCGTCCCTCGTCCAGCGCGCGCTGTGCCGAGCGTCCAGCCCGATCCAGCTCTTGGCGTAACCGTTCGAGCAATGCCATCGCCGCATCTCCGATCTTGAGTTGGTCCTAACAGTATGCTGCCCGACCGATGCCTGCACGGGGTGTTCCGCACCCTCTTTTGTCGGGAGAATGCTCGATGGAGGTGGCGATGGGCAATGGAACTCGGGGACGCATCACAAGAAAAGGGCCCCGTGAATCACGGGGCCCTCGTTCCTGTTGCGTGTACTGCGCTCTGCGTTAGGCGGCGGTCGTCGCTTTGGCCTCGACGGCCTGCGGCGGATAGACGCTGACCTTGTAGCGAGCCTTGCTCTTGTGCTCGAACTTCACGACGCCGTCAACGAGGGCGTAGATCGTGTAGTCCGTGCCGAGGCCGACGTTCTTGCCAGGGTGCCAGCGCGTACCGCACTGACGAACGATGATGTTGCCGGCTACCACCCTCTCGCCGCCGTACTTCTTGATGCCGCGGTACTTCGGATTGGAATCGCGGCCGTTGCGCGAGGAGCCGACGCCCTTTTTATGTGCCATTAGGTACCTCGCTCAGCCGAGGGAGATGTCGTTGATACGGACTTCAGTGAAGCCCTGCCGGTGACCACGCTTGTTCGAGTAGTTCTTCCGGCGCTTCTGCTTGAAGACGATGATCTTGTCACCGCGACCATGGCGAACGATCTCGCCGGTCACCTTCGCGCCGCTCAGTGACGGCACGCCGGTCTTGACGGTGTTTCCGTCGTTCCCGAGGAGGACGTCATTGAACTCGATCGTGCCGCCGGCTTCGCCGACGAGCGACGGGATCTTGTACGTACGACCCGGTTCGACACGGAACTGCTTGCCGCCGGTTTTGATGATTGCGTAAGGCATGAAAAGGACTCGGTTGCGTGGTGCGGTGAGCCTATAAAGTTAGGGATTGCCATACCTTATGTCAACGTCATAAAGGCGCGAACTGCTAAGTGCGCTGACTCCCTAACTACGCCAACTCCCTAACGGCGCTGACTCCCTAACTGCGCTAACTCCCTGACGGCGCTGACTCCCTGACTGCGGCTTACGACGGCTTACGACGGCTTACGACGGATCCTTCACCTCGTCTTCTTCCCCGCCACCTCGTCGTCTCACCCGCGGGACATTCGGTCGAGCACCGAGTACGAGTCCCGATTTCACCGCCGGCAACGGTGGGGAGCCCCGCCGTAATCCGCAGTAAGCCGCAGTAAGAGCCGCAGTAAGCCGCAGTCAGGGAGTCAGCGCCGTTAGGGAGTTAGCGCAGTTAGGGAGTCAGCGCCGTTAGGGAGTTGGCGTAGTTAGGGAGTTGGCGTAGTTAACGTCTTACTAAGCGACAGCATACTGCTGTGTTACATCCCTCCCCGCCGACTTTACCACCAGCTTGAATTCGTCCGGATTGAGCAGCGGGTCGTCGCGAAGCTCGAGGGTGAAGTTCACCGCCTTCTCCAGCTTCTTCATCAGATCCTTTTCGTTCTCGAGCACGTACATCGCGACGTCCGGGTGCACGCGAATCACCAGGGGATCGCGCTTCCCTTCCAGCCCGACCCGGCGAACTGACCGTTCCATTCGACGCGCGATCGTCTCGGCCGTGAAGACGCGGCCGGTGCCGCGGCACGTGGGGCACGCCTCGGTCATGTTCTGCAGATGACTCTGCCGTACGCGCTGCCGAGTCATCTCGATCAATCCGAGGTCGCTCACGGCGAATGCCTTCGTGCGGGCGCGGTCGCGGCCGAGGTGGGTGCGTAGCTCCTGTAGCACCTTGTCCCGATTCGCCTTCGTCTCCATGTCGATGAAGTCGCAGACGATGATGCCGCCCAGATCCCGAAGCCGTGCCTGGCGGGCCACTTCGCGCGCCGCCTCGAGGTTCGTCTTGAAGATCGTCTTTTCCGGGTCCTTCTTGCCGGTGTAGCGGCCCGAGTTCACGTCGACGGACACGAGCGCTTCGGTCGGCTCGATGATCAGATAACCGCCCGACGGGAGATCGCAGCGCCGCTTGAACAGATCGCGGATCTCCTGCTCGATGTTCGCCTTGTCGAACAGTGGCGTGACGTCCTCGTACAGCTTGATGCGGTCGATCAGCTCGGGTGCGATTCCCTTCAGGTACTCGACGATCTCGTTGTAGACCTGCTTCGAGTCCACCGTCACCTGCTCCACCTTCGTCGCTGAACACGTCGCGCATGAGGCCGCGCGTCAGGCTCGTCTCGCGATGGATGAGCGACGGCGAACGGACGAAATGCGTCTTCCGCTTGATCCGCTTCCACTGGCCGATGAGCGTGGTCAACTCGCGTTCGAGCGTTTCCTGAGTGACGTCCTCGCCCACGGTGCGAACGATGACGCCGCCGGCGTCCTTGGGGAGAACGGCCTCGACCTGGCCACGCAAGCGTTTGCGGCTCTGCACGATCGCCGATCTTGCGGCTCACGCCGACGCGTTCGAGCGAACGGCATGTAGACCAGGAAGCGGCCCGCGAGGGAGACCTGCGCGGTGACGCGCGGTCCCTTCGTCGAGATGGGTTCCTTGGAGACCTGGACGAGGAGGTCCTGGCCGCGCTTCAGGACATCCTGAATGGCCGGCGCTTTGGCGCGGCGGCGGCGACCTGCGCCGCCGGCATCCGCCTCGTCGTCCTCGTCGTCATTGTCGTCGTCATGATCGGCGTCGGCTTCGTCTTCGGGATAGACGAGATCAGACGCGTGCAGGAACGCGCTCTTCTCCGTTCCTATGTCGACGAACGCTGCCTGAATGCCGGGGAGCACGGCTTCCACCCGTCCGAGATAAATGTCGCCGACCATCCGGCGCGTCTCGGGACGGTCGACCAGAAGTTCAACGAGCTGGTCGTCCTCGATGATGGCGACCCGCGTTTCCCGCGGATTCGCGTTGATCAGAATTTCTCGTTTCATCGGTGTCCGGCACCATCCCAACTCCCGGCGACTCAGCGGGAGGGGCGTGACGGAAATGAGAAGGTGTAGAGCGCGCCGTGTCGGATGCACGTCGTTCACGGCAGCACGCGAGAGGAATGTCCGAAACATCCGTGTGATCGACCACGCCCTCTCCGGCTGGGATGCGCGACTGCGCGCAGGCTTGGACCGTGTGGTCCTCACCGGGTCCAGCAGGGTGCGGAGAGACGTGCGATCGGCCAAGATAGACAGGCCGTGCACCGGAAGCAGGACGAGCGCACCAAGCACGGCCAAGACAGCATTGACCGTGAGAGCGCGCGACACGCTCGTGCCCGGACTCGAGTCGCCGAGTGGGTACAGAGCGGGAGAAGACAAACGAATAGTCACTATCTACTAATTAACCGGCGAACTGGCTTTTTGGCAATGAGTTAGGTCAGTCCAACCCTTTCATCAATTGCCGCGCAATGACAATCCGTTGGATCTCGGACGTGCCTTCGCCGATCTCGCAGATCTTGGCGTCGCGCATGTAACGCTCTACAGGATAGTCCTTCGTGTAGCCGTATCCGCCGTGCATTTGGACCGCATTGATCGTGGCGCGCATCGCCAGCTCAGAGCAGAACAGCTTGGCCATGGCTGCCTCCTTCGTGAACGGCTTGCCATGTTCCGCCAGCCAGGCGGCGTGGAACATGAGGTGCTTTCCGGCTTCGATCTCGGTAGCCATGTCTGAAAGCTGGAATTGCACGCCCTGAAAAGTGGCGATTGCCTGACCGAACTGCTTGCGAACGCATGTGTACTGCAGCGCCTGCTCGAACGCCCCCTCGGCGATACCGAGTGACAACGCCGCGATGCCAATGCGACCGTGGTCGAGCGTCCGCATGAAGTTGGTGAATCCCTGCCCTTCGCGCCCGAGCAGGTTCTCTTCGGGCACCTCGACGTCCTCCATGATCAGCTCGCACGTATCCGATGCGCGCCAGCCGAGCTTGTCTTCCTTCTTGCCTGACCGGAATCCCTTCATGGCCGGCAGCGATGCATCATGTCCCACACCGACGGCCTTGGCGGCCTCGAGATCGATGGTCGGCTTGGTGAGGATGAACGCGCTGATGCCCTTCGTTCCCATCGACGGGTCAGTGACCGCCGTGACCACGAAGATCTCACCGACGCCGCCGTGCGTGATGAAGCGTTTGACGCCGTTGAGCACGTAGTGTCCGTTCTTGCGAACGGCCGTCGTACGCGTGCCGCCGGCGTCGCTGCCCGCATCTGGTTCCGTGAGCCCGAAGCCGCCCATCACCTTACCGGCGGCGAGTAGCGGCACGTAGCGACGCTGCTGCTCTGCCGTGCCGAAGTTCACGATGGGCGACGTGCCGAGGGTCGTGTGTGCCGAGATCGTGAGCCCGTGCGATGCGTCCACCTTTGCCAGTTCGTTGATCACGATCATGTAGCTGATCAGATCGAGCCCGGCGCCGTCCAGTTCCTCGGGCCACGGCACGCCGAGTAGGCCGAGGTCGGCCATTTTGCGAATGTTCTCCCAGGGGAACTTCGCTTCGGCGTCCAGCTTGGCGGCCACGGGCGCCACTTCGTCACGCGCGAACTCGCGGACCATTTCGCGCGTCGCGAGGTGTTGTTCGGAGAAATAGAGAGCGTCGTCCATATGATTATCAGGCTGCTTCCGTATCGTCGGCTGAGCGCAAGACTTCGAGGAATTGTTCGCCGTACTTTTGAAGTTTAACCGGTCCAACACCTCGAATCTGTCCGAGGGATTGCTCGTTCGTCGGCCGCCGGACGGCCATTTCCGCAAGCGTGCGATCACCGAACACGATATACGCCGGCACGTGGGCCTCACCGGCGATGGTGCGACGCAGGTCGCGCAGCCGCGCGAGGAGCGCTTCGTCGGCGCCCGTGAGCGTGGGCGCTTCGTCCGGATCTTCTCGGCGGCTCGGGGCTTCCGTGTCGCGGCGACGTGGTCTGCCTCGCGATGCCTTTGCCCCACGGTGCATGTCGGGCGCGCCCCCCTGCTCCACGTCGACACGCGTGCCGAGGCAATTGTCGCAACCGCTGCACGACGTGCGCGCAGCCGGATCGCCGAAGTAGCGCAACACGAAGCCCCGGCGGCAACCCTTGGTGTAGGCGTACTGCTGCACGGTGTCGAGCTTCTGCAAATCCGCCTTGCGTCGTCGCTCGATGACTGCCCAGTCGATGCGAAAGGCGCTGATTGGTTTGCCCGGCGCCGTGAGCGCCGTACCACTGCCGCAGCGCTTCCATGAGACGAATTGCCGCGACTGCAGGTTGTCGAGGAGTGGCATGGCGCCGGCGCCGCCGCCGAATCCGGGCGGCATCCCGTCGAGGTCGATCGGCGCACCTTCGTTGAGCGCCGAGCCCGCGACCTTCCACATGGCGCGCAGCAATCCGAGCTCGAGCGCGTCCTGCTCGCCAAGCTCGCGCTTGATTCGCTCCGGCGTGGCGAGGAGCCGCACGAGCACTCGTGCGCCGCCCTCGGGCGACACGGTATAGGCGCCGGCCTGCGTCAGCACCCGCAGCGCCGATTCTACTTCGCGTCCGCTCGTTTTCGTCTTGAGCCGCGACGCGATGTTGTCGGGCGATGCGTCCACGGCACCGCTCGCGTCGGCGTTGCGCCGCAACAGGTCATAGACCTCCTCGACGAGCCCGCGGTCCGGATACGCACCCTTGATGAAGAACTCATGGGTGAAGCGATCGGGAAACGAGTGCAGGAGATAGCACGCGGCCGGCGCGCCATCGCGACCGGCGCGGCCAGCTTCCTGGTAGTACGCCTCGAGCGAGCCGGGCATGGCGTAGTGGATCACGAGCCGCACGTTCGCCTTGTCGATCCCCATGCCGAACGCGTTGGTCGCGACAATGGCGCGCACCTTCTCGCTCATGAATGCGTCCTGTACGGCGTGCCGCCGCTCGTCATCGAGCCCCGCGTGGTACGCCGCGGCCGGAATCCGGGCGCGCTCGAGGAGCATGGCAATGCGTTCGACGGCCTTCCGGGTGGATGCGTAGATCACCGCCAGCCCATCGGTTGCCTTCAACAGATGGACGAGCGCGTCATCCTTCTCGACGTCCGTGCGGGTGGGCAGCACGCCGTATGTGAGATTGGCGCGATCAAATCCGGTGATGATCGTCGTAGGCGACTCGAGCTTGAGCTGCGCGACGATGTCGGTGCGGACGTGCGGTGTGGCGGTGGCGGTGAGCGCCACCGTCGGCGGCCAGCCAAGCCGCTCGCGCACCTGACCAATGCGCAGATAACTCGGCCGGAAATCATGCCCCCATTCGCTGATGCAGTGCGCTTCATCCACCGCGAGCAGCGACACGCCGGCCTGGCGCAGCCGTTCTGCCGTGGTGCCCAGGTCGAACCGCTCGGGGGCGACGTACAGCAGCTTCACGTCGCCGCGCACGGCACGGGCCAGGCGATCAGAGATCTGTGACGACGTGAGCGTACTGTTGACGAACGTCGCCGGCAGGCCGCGCGCTTCGAGCGCGTCCACCTGATCCTTCATGAGGGAGATGAGTGGCGAAATGACGACCGTGAGCTTGGGGAGCATCAGCGCCGGCACCTGGTAGCACAGCGACTTGCCGCCGCCGGTCGGCAGCACGACGAGGGTATCGCGGCCGGCGAGCACGGACTCGACGGCCGCCTCCTGTCCAGGCCGGAACGACGTGTACCCGAAGTGCTCGAGCAGCGCCGCGCGTGCGTCGTCGAGGGTGTGGGCGGTGTCACTCACCGTGTCATTCCGAGCGATCTGAGCGCGACGTCATTCTGAGCGATCTGAGCGTGATGTCATTCCGAGCGTGCTGTCATTCCGAGCGTGCTGTCATTCTGAGCGTGCTGTCATTCTGAGCAAAGCGAAGAATCTCCTGCCGGGTTGTGGAGCATGCTGCCCGAGATGAAAAGTAGATCCCTCGCTTCGCTCGGAATGACACCGCGCGCTTGCCAACGGAAGCGTTACACCGCACGCCCGCGCTCAAAAGCGTTACACCGCACTCTTGCGCTTAAAAGCCTTACACCGCGCGCGCAAAATGTCCGCGGGTGAACGTCGATCCAACAATCCGGCGCACGGCGTCCACGTCCGCTGTCGTGCCGGCGGCCAGCGCGTCGAGCGCCATGCGATACCCTGCGACGATGCCGCGAATGTCGTCGCCGGGAACGTTGAAGACCATCTGATACCCGCGGATTCCGGCGCGCCAGAGCGACGGCAGAAATTCCGAGCCTTCCACCGGGCGCGAGTGCAGCAACCGGTTCCGGCACGCCGAATCCGTCGCGACCGGAAAGCTGTAGCCCGTTGGATCGGTGAGCTCCACGTTGGGATGCTTCTGCACACACAGGTCTCGGCACGTGGTCGGCTCGCGGTCGAACGCCGCCGACAACACGCAGTGCTCTATGGTCATGCCCTCCGGACGGCCATAGAGAAAGACGTCGAAGCCGTTGCCGTTCCACGGCGCCGCCAGCTGCGCGAGCTCGTCCGTCGTGAGCTCCACCGAGGCCACGATGCGGTGCGCGCCGAGCCGGAACAGCTCCGCCGCCGTGTGCTGGTTGAACGCGTTCACCGCGTAGTCCGCCACCACGTCTCGTCCTGTTCGCGACAGCTCGGCCATGAGTCCGAGATGGCCGGTCAGCATGGGCAGTCCGAGGTCGAGCCAGGGCTGTACGCTCGCGCGCTCTTCGGGGCGCACCATGGTCGGCGTGCGAAGACGCAGCGTGACGCCGCGTGCCACAAGCGTTTCCTGGAGCGCGCGCACGCGCGCCTTGGGCGGCGCCGGATGACGCAGGAACGGGTCGAAACAGATCTCAGTCGCACCTGCTTCGGCGGCGGCTTCCGCATCGTCGATCGTGTATACCTGCGCCGCGAGTGTGAAGGCGGCGGCCGCGTCATGTTCCGTGCTGACCCGAACGCTCGAGACGGCGTCGTCGATCTGGCGCCGCCGTTCGGCGTGACTGGCTTGCTGCGCCCAATCGCGGCGCGTCATGAGCTGCTCCACCGCAAGCTGGCGCAGATGATTCAGCTCGCTCACCGGCAGGAAGAGCCCGGGGGCGAGCGCGGCCACATCGAGCGATCCAAGAACGAACGGCGTATCGCCGACGCGGCCGATCTGCTCGCGGAGCACGCTCACGTCGAGTGGGCGCTTGCTCGCAGGCGAGAGCGCGATTTCCGTCCGAACGGTGACGGTTTCACCGTCGGCCGTGAACACACCCTTGAGCCCCGTGCCCGCCGCGCCGAACAGTCGCACGTCGAGCCTCGACTTCTTCGCGCGAATCTCCGAGGGGAGTGCGGCGTACGTGGCCCGCGCACGCTCCAACAGTTGCGCTTCCGATGTCCGCACCACCCGCCAGCCGGCGCTGATGCGAGTACGCGTCTCGATCGCCTGCTGGAACGAGCCACCACGCGTCCCCAACGTGCGCACGGCGCCGACGCTGAAGCCTGTCGTCGGCCCGCCTACGGCGTCCGGTGCCTCGAAGCCGAGGCCATCGCCCACCTGGATCGGCGCGTTGACCTCGACGATCATTTCACCGCGTTCGTGTCCAACCACCGTACCCAGCACCATGCCGCGGTTGTCGGGCTGGGTGCGCGTGACGTAGCCGCGGCCGGCGCGACCGCCGTACATGCCGCCCGTGAAGCCGCGGCTGAAGATCTGTACCAGCGGCTGCACTTCCTCATCCGACGGCGGCACCCATGCATCCTGCTCGACGCGGTCGAGGAACTGGCGGTACGACTTGGTGACGATGGCGACGTACTCCGGCTTCTTCTTGCGCCCCTCCACCTTGAGGCAGCCAACCCCCGCCTCGGCCAGGGCGTCCAGATGGTCGTACGCGGCGAGGTCCTTGGCCGAGATGAGGTATCCGCGGTCGAGCTCCTCGTGCGTGGCTGAGTCGGTGAGGACATAGTCCTTGCGGCACGACTGCGCGCACGATCCGCGATTGGCGCTCCGCTCGGAGATCATGCCGGACATGAAGCACTGTCCCGAGTAACCAATACAGAGCGCGCCGTGAATGAACGATTCCAGCTCGAGCGCGGGCACGGCCTGGTGAATGGCACGGATGTCGTCGAGTGTGTTCTCGCGCGCCAGCACGACGCGTTGAACCCCGAGCTCCTGCAACAGGGCCGCGCCCGATGCATCGTGCACCGTCATCTGCGTCGACCCGTGGATCTCGAGCTTCGGATATACCTGCTGGATGAGGCGAACCAGCCCGATGTCCTGCACGAGAACCGCATCGATGCCGATGTCCACGGCCTCGCCAAGGAACTCGAGCGCCTCCGCGAGCTCCGCCGGCTTGATCAGGACATTGAGCGTGAGATAGATACGCTTGCCGCGCTCGTGAGCCAGGCGGCACGCCTCGCCGAGCTCCAGGAGGGAGAGCTGGGCCCCCTCGTCGCGTGCGTTGAAGCGGGCTGCGCCTAGATAGACCGCATCCGCGCCGTTGGCAACGGCGGCGCGAACGGCGTCGAGGGAGCCGGCAGGGGCGAGGAGCTCGGGTATGCTACGATTGGCCATAAGCGTTGAAATATAACAGCTTACGTGCCATTACTCACCGGTCGGTGCTCATTTTGAGGAGACGCCGGGCCTCCGAAATGTTTTCTGCAGTTATCGAAACGGCCGGCCGCATCGTCGGAACGGCATTCCGCATCAGCGAAACGGCTCCGCACGTCACCGGAACAGCTCCGCACGTCAGCGGAACAGCTCACCGCGGAATTTCGTGCCGGCTCGCCGCTGTCGTCAACTCCATCACCGCCGCACCGTCCTTCCGCGGATCGGACGCGCCGAAGTTCACCTTCTTGCCAAAATCACGCAGCACGGCTTGGCCGGCTCCCATGCGTGTCGCCGAGTAGTCGCCGCGCATCACGAGCTGGTGGCCGAGCGCGGTCAGCGCCGAGCGCACTGGCTCGGGAATGCGTGACTCGATGTTCACGTCACATCCCGGAAAGGTCTCTTTCGAGAACCGTGGCGTATCCAACGCCTTCTGGATGTTCATACCGAAATCCACCACGTTCGACACGAATTGGGCGTGCGCCTGCCCCTGGTTCCATCCACCCATGATCCCGAACGCGATGCGCACGTCGCCACGCTCCATGAACGCAGGGATGATCGTGTGCACTGGGCGCTTGCGCGGCGCGAGCACGTTGGGATGCGAGCGGTCGAGCGTGAACAACCCTCCGCGGTTCTGTAGCGCGAACCCCGCACCGCCCACGGCGAGCCCCGATCCGAAGCCGACGCTCGCGTAGTTGCTCTGAATGAGCGAAACCATATTGCCGTCGCGATCGACGACGCTGAGATATGTCGTTCCGTGGTCGGTGGCCGGCGGCGTGCCCGCCGGCACGTTGCAATTCGCCTTCGCCGGATCGATCAACTTCGCGCGCGCCCGTGCGAATTCCTTGCTGCGCAACCCTTCCACGGGGATCTTCGCGAACCGTGGGTCGGCGTCGTAGCGCAGCATGTCGGCGTAGGCGAGCTTCTTGGCCTCGATCATCGCGTGCAGCGCACGCGGCGAGTTGTTGCCGTATTCAGCCAACGGGAACTGCTCCATGATGTTGAGCATCTCGAGCGCGGCGATCCCCTGTCCGTTCGGGGGCAGCTCATAGACTGTCCACCCATGGTACGTCGTCGATACCAGATCCACCCACTCGCCTTTGAAGTCGGCCAGATCGGCCGCCGTCATCGTGCCGGCGTGACTCGCCGACGTGGCGAGAATCTTGTGCGCAATCTCTCCCTTATAGAAGGCGTCGCGCCCGTGTGCTGCAATCTGCCGATAGCTCCACGCCAGGTCGGGATTATGAAATATCTCACCCGCGGCCGGCGCCGTGCCATTCACCAGAAACGTCTTGGCCGTCGGCGCGTCCGCGCGCAACGCATCCTGGCTGTCTTTCCAGAAGACACTCACCACCTCGCCCACAGCGAAACCCTGCTCGGCATACGCAATCGCCGGCGCGAGCACGTCGGCGAATTGCATGCGTCCAAACCGCTGGAGCATGTTGGCCCAGCCGTCGACTGTCCCGGGGACCGTCACCGAGAGAATCCCCTTCTGAGGCATCGCCGTGATGCCTCTTGCCGCCAGCAGGTCAGGTGTCAGTCCCGTCGGTGCCCACCCTGATGCATTCAGGCCATAGAGCTTTCCGGTCTTCGCCTCGTACACGATCGCGAAAAGATCGCCACCGATACCGTTGTTCATCGGCGCGATCAGGCCCATCATCGCGTTCGTGGCAACCGCTGCGTCTATCGCATTGCCGCCGTGCTCGAGGATCGATACGCCTACTTGCGAGGCCAACACGGCTTCACTGGCCACGATGCCGCTGGGCGACATGACCATCGAGCGGGATTGCGAGCGGTCCTGCGCGAACGCGGCCTGCGGGACGGCGGGTATGGTCATGATCGCAGCGACGGCAGCGAGCGTCGCAAGGGAACACGTTGAGCGGAGCATCGGGGGGAGAGGGCGACGGCCTCAGTATCGGGTGACGAATGTCGAGGGGGGATCGTTCAAATCAACCGCCGCCACTGATCCGCCGCCACTCGCCGCCATGTCGTTCCGCTCAGCGACAAGGTGACGTCGACGGTCGGCCCACCGGTCACAGGGATCCTTCGCTTCGCTCAGGATGACACGCCTTTGCTCAGGATGACAGGCCGTCGCGTGTCCCGTGTCCCGTGTCCCAGAAACTTCGCTCACTAATCCCGGGACTTCCGCTCCACAAATCGAAGCACCGTGGCGACCGCGAACAATGCGATTCCGATCCAGCGGAGACGGGGGTCGTCGATCCGCTGGCCGTAACCCCAGACGATCAGGCCAACGGCAAGGAGCGCGAGCTGGGCCGGCGTTCGGTGCCGCAACGTCAATCCTTGGGTGACCGGGTGTAGGACGGCCACTGCTTCGCCCCCGGCATCTTCACGGCCTTGGCCTCCTCGTCAGGGACGTCGAGCTGGAGCCGCAGCATTGCGGTGGAAAACACTTTGCCCTGCGCGTCGGTCTTGAGCGACAAGGTGCCACCGCCATCGAGCGCGCCGTGCAACAGGAAATTGAGCGCGTTGAGATTCGGCAGCTCGTACCGCTCCACCGGTCCCGTGATCACGTCCTTGAAATGCTGCTGCACACGCTCGAGCGTGAGATGCCGCTGCGAGCGTGGCGTACCACTCCGGCTTGAGCGCGATGACGCCGACATTCGCCGTGTCGCCCTTGTCGCCCGACCGGGCATGCGCGATGTCGAGGAGACTGACTTTCATGAGAGCACCTCGACCTTGGTCTGTACGACGGTCTTGTCGACGAGTGCGGGCCAATAGGCCACGATCTCCTCGACCTTTGGGCGGCCACCGGCGAATCCGGTGACGCTCGGCGGTCCGTTCAGTACGAGCGGAATGAGCTCGCGGGTGAAACGCTCCACTGCCGCCTTGTCTCCGCCGCGCACGCCGACGCGGAGCTGCACCTCGGGAACGTCGTGTCGGCTCCCCGGCCAACGGCCCGTGGGTGGCGTTGACGCCGACGAACTCGGTCAGGATGTGATCGAACTTGAGCCCCAAGCGATCCAGCCGTTCGCGCAGCACACGATCGGCCGCCTCGGCCTTGGGCAGGGCGTCGGGCCACGAGTAGACGAGTGTGCCAACCGCTTTGAATCCGGCGCGGTAGGCAATGGAGACCTTGAGCTTGTCGGTGGGCGGACGGCCCTTGATGCCGAAGACGCGAACGCGATTCTCGCCGGCGGCTTCCAGGCGGATGCTCGTGAAGTCGGCGATCACGTCCGGCGTGATGTACGAATGCGGATCGCCCATTTCGTAGACGAGCTGCTCGCTGACGGACGGCACCGAGATGCGGCCACCGGTGTTCGGATGCTTGTAGACGACGAAGCTCCCGTCGGCATGTCCTTCGACGATCGGGTATCCGACATTCGCCAGATCTGGAATGTTCTGCCAATCATACAGGCAGTTGCCGCCGGAACACTGCGCGCCGCACTCGATGGTGTGGCCGGCAATGATCCCCGCGGCGAGGCGATCCCAGTCCTCGTCTCCCCACCCGAACTCGTACCGGAGCGGTGCCATCGTCAGCGCGGTATCCGTCGAGCGCCCGGTGATGACGATGTTGGCGTTCTGGGCCAGTGCCTCCACGATGGGCGTCGAGCCGATGTACGCGTTGGCGGACAGCACGCGATCGCGCACGGTGGAGAGCGGCTCGCCCGTCTCCATGTTCGCCAATGCGTGGCCGCTGGCCATGAGCTCGTCGAGGCGCGGGAGCAGGTCGTCTCCGGTGACGATCCCAATGCGGATGGCATCTGAAACGCCATGTTTCTTCGCCACCCCACGAATGGCTTCGGCGCAGGCGGGCGGATTGACGCCACCGGCGTTCGCGATGACGCGAACGCCGCGCGTGGCGACGGCCGGAAGCACGCTCTCGATGGCGCCGACGAAGTCACGCGCATACCCCATTTTCGGGTCGCGCTCTTTCTGCTTTTGCAGAATGCTCATCGTGACTTCGGCGAGGTAGTCGAGCATCAAGTAATCGACGTCGCCGCCTTCCACCTGCCGTCTGGGCGCTTCGAGCCAATCGCCCCAGAACCCCTGCCCGGATGCGACGCGTACGACGCGCTCGCCCGTGTGGTTACTCATGCGTCATCGGAGTGTGCGGGAAGAACGAAGGGACCGAGATGCGGTCCGGGATTTTGCAGCGAGGCGCGAAACGCGAGTGCCAGCACGTCGCGGGTATCTTCGGGATAGACGATCGCGTCGATGAACCCGCGCGCGCCGGCGTATCGGGCATCCAGCTGATGCTCGTAGTCGGCGCGCATCTCGTCCACCGACGCCGCGACGGCTGCCGGCAGCGGCTCCTTCGCCGCCCGGGATTGCGCGAGTGCCGGCCCGTGCACCGCCTGCACCGCCGACTCGCCTTCCATGACGCCCATGCGTCCGGTGGGCCAACTGAAGATGAAGTCGGGATCGAATCCCTGGCCCGCCATGGCATAGTAGCCGGCGCCGGACGCGTGGTTCACGGTGAGGACGATCTTCGGCACGCGCGCCGTCGCCATGGCTTCGACGAAATGAGCCCCGGCCCGGATGATCCCGGCGTGCTCGGCCTCCGGTCCAACCATGAAACCCGAGACGTCCTGCACGAACAACAACGGGATATGCTCGCGGTCGCACCGATCGATGAAGAACGCCACCTTTTCGGCGCTCTCGGCATAGACGATTCCGCCGAAGCGCGGCTTTTCGCCGGCGCGCCCCTTCACGAGACCGCGATGGTTGGCAATGACGCCGATCGGAATGCCCTCGATACGGGCGTCAGCGCAGATCATCTCGCGGGCAAGGTTGGGCTGGAATTCGTCCAGCTTGCCGCCATCGAGAAATCCGCGCAACAGCGCATACATGTCGTAGGGCATGCGGTGATCCGACGGCAGCATGTCATAGAGCGCCTCGGGGGTGGCGCCGCCGTCCTCGGGTGCACTCGTTCGCGCGTTCGTGCGTGGCGCTGGCAGCATCGAGACCAGGTCACGCAGTTTGGCGAGCCCCGCCTCATCGTCGTCCACGGCGTAGTGCGCCACGCCGCTGATCTCCGTGTGTGTCGTGGCGCCGCCGAGCGTTTCGCCGTCGATCGTCTGGCCGGTCGCGCCCTTGACGAGATTCGGGCCGCCCAGTCCCATGAACGACGAGCCCTTCACCATGACGATCAGATCGGAGAGCGCCGGCAGATACGCACCGCCGGCAATGCAGGGGCCCATGACCGCGGCGAGCTGCGGGATGCGTAAGTACCTACGCATTATTGAATTATAGTAAAACAACCGGCTGGCGCCGTACTGCCCCGGGAACACGCCACCCTGGTACGGCAGGTTCACGCCTGATGAATCGACGAGGTAGATGATGGGGATGCGGCAGCGCATGGCGATCTCCTGCGCGCGCAGCATCTTCTTGATCGTCTCCGGCCACCAGGAGCCTGCCTTGACCGTGGCGTCGTTGGCCACGATCACCACGTCGCGCCCGCACACGGTGCCGATCCCGATGACGACGCCGGCGCCCGGCGCCTGGCCGTCGTACTGATCGTAGGCCATGAGCAGCCCGATCTCGAGAAAACGCGTGCCCGCGTCACAGAGCCGCTCGATGCGCTCGCGTGCCGTGAGCTTTCCCTGCTTGTGCTGTCGCGCGATCTTGTCTGCCCCGCCCCCTTCCCTCAGCTGCGCCTCGAGTTGGCGAACCTCGGCACTCAGCTCGCGTAGCCGACCGCTCACGCTTCTTGCCGTTCGCGCTCGGCGAACCACTCGCGAATGTACGCGATCAACGCAGTGGTCGGCGTTCCCGGTCCGAAGAGCCGGCCAATCCCGATCTGGCGCAGCGCATCCATGTCTTCCTTGGGGATGATGCCGCCGCCGGTGATCAGGATGTCGTCGCGCCCCTGTTCGTGCAGCAACTCGTGCACGCGCGGGAACAACGTCATGTGGGCGCCGCTGAGGATCGACAGTCCGACCACGTCCACGTCTTCCTGGACGGCGGCGGTGGCGATCATTTCTGGGGTCTGATGCAGCCCTGTATAGATGACTTCCATGCCGGCGTCGCGGAGCGCGGCAGCGACAACCTTCGCGCCACGATCGTGTCCGTCGAGGCCAGGCTTGGCAACCAGCACGCGAATGGGACGCATACTTCCGAGTCGAGGGGGTCCTGCGGGGGACGCGTCACACAGCGGATTCCCGTGGTACGTTGCGTCCCGGTGGTGATCAAAGTTAGCGGACGCGGCGAGCCCGGGGCAACGGACGTGCGGGTCCGCTCTTGCGCGCCACGAGCAGCATCTCGCTCGAGCGGCGCCCCAGGGGACGCGACGTGAAGCCGTCGTACGCCTGTTCGACGATCAGGCCGACGTCGGCGCACAGTTCGGCCAACCGAGTGGGCGTGTACAGGCGAATCCGGTGTTCCCGCGAGCCGCGGCCGGCAGGCCCCGACCATACGGAGTACACGGTCAATACGCCGGACAGCGAGTCGAACGTGCGATCGTGGGCAATGAGCGTTCCGTCTTCCGTCTGCCACCAGTCGCGGTGGAGAAATCGCGCCATGACGCCGTCACGATCGCCGCCATGCCACACGAGAATACCGTTCGGCGCGAGCACTCGGGCAAACTCGGCGAGCACGCGTCGGTCGTCCGCCGGTTCGGTGAAGAAGCCGAATGACGTGAAGAGATTCAGCACAGCATCGAATCGTCCTGTCCACCGCGCAGGCAGCATGCGCATGTCGCCGCGGGTGTAGCGCAACCGGGCGCCGGTCCCGCGGGCGCGGGCGAGCTTGAGCAGATCGGGCGAATAGTCGAGCGCGTCGACGTCGAACCCTGCTTCCGCCAGCAGATGTGCGTGGCGGCCCTGTCCGCAGGGCACGTCCAGCACGCGTGCGCCAGCAGGCAGGCCGATCACGTCCATGATCCGTGCGACCTGGTGGCGGTCTGTCTCGGAGCCGAACAGCGGCTCGTATTCGAGCAGGTATTGGGCGTCGAAGTAGGTCTTCCACCAATCGGCGGTCTTCTTGGGTCGCGGCATGGCAGGAAGATAGCCGGACGTCCGAGGGGCGCTCCGTTCGGTGGGGCCTCGGTTACTCCGGCGTGCTCGCCCGCTCCTGGACCTGCGCTGCATTTGTGGGCGATGCTCGCTCAGCGAGCAGCTTCGTCACGAATCGCTGTCCTTCGCCCACTCGTTCCATCTCGACGGCGACTGCCTCGACTGCCTGCTCGAGCCGCGCCAAACGCTCGTCCATCTCCCCGGGCGACGTGGAGCCCGCGCGGATCTTCGCCATCTTCTCAGTGTGGCTGAGCCACATCTTGAGTGCGATGACGGCTGCCGGAATACCGAACATCGCCGGAACGACGATCATCTCTGGGGCGATCAAAAGAACACCGGCTCCCGATACGCGCCAAACACGTCTTCCAGCGCGGCGCGGATCTCGTACAGCGTGCAGTACTGGCGGGCACACTCGAGGATGAACGGGAATACGTTGCCGGTCCCCCTCGCGGCTGCACGCAGCCGGTCGAGCGCGGCCGTGCACGCCTCGTCACTCCGCTCGGCACGCATCTTCGCCATGGCTTCGCGTTGCGAGCGTTCGGCTTCCGGTCCCACCCTGAGCATTGGAATCGTCAGCTCCGGTTCGTCGGTGACGAACTCGTTCACGCCGACGATGGCGCGGCGGTGCTGCTCGATCTCCCACTGCTGGCGCGACGCCGACTCAGCGATCTTGCGCTGGAACCAGCCGGTCTCCAGCCCTGCCACCACGCCGCCGAGGCGTTCGATCTCCTCGAACATCGACTCGGCTTCACGCTCGAGTTGGTCGGTGAGCGCCTCGATGTAGTAGGAGCCGCCCAGCGGATCGATCACCGTTGGGCACGCCGGTTTCGTAGGCGAGAATCTGCTGCGTGCGGAGCGCCACCTGCACGGCTTCTTCCGTCGGCAGCGCCAGCGTCTCGTCCATGGAGTTCGTGTGCAGCGACTGCGTGCCGCCGAGCACCGCGGCGAGCGCCTGATAGGCCACGCGGACGACGTTGTTCATCGGCTGCTGCGCGGTGAGCGTCACGCCCGCCGTCTGCGAATGGAAGCGCATGATCCACGAGCGCGGGCTCTTCGCGCCGTAGCGCTCCTTCAGGTGCCGCGCCCAGATGCGTCGCGCCGCGCGCAGTTTGGCGATCTCCTCGAAGAAGTCGTTATGGATGTCCCAGAAGAACGACAGGCGCGGCGCGAACTCGTCGACGTCGAGCCCGCGGGCCATGCCGCGTTCGACGTACGTGAAGCCGTCGGCCAGCGTGAACGCCAGCTCCTGCGCCGCCGTCGCTCCCGCTTCGCGGATGTGGTAGCCGGAGATGGAGATCGTATTCCAGTGCGGTGCGTGCTTGGCGCCCCACTCGAAGCAATCGACGATCAGACGCAGCGCCGGCTCGATCGGGAAGCACCAGGCGTGCTGCGCCATGTACTCCTTCAGAATGTCGTTCTGGATCGTGCCACGCAGCTTGTCGGACGAGACGCCCTGCTTCTCGGCAGCGGCGATGTAGAAGGCCCAGAGGATGATCGCCGGCCCGTTGATCGTCATCGACGTCGAGACTTCGATCGAGCGGAATGCCGTCGAACAGCACCTCCATGTCGGCGAGGCTCGAGATGGCCACGCCGGTCTTTCCGACTTCGCCTTCCGAGCGCGGATGATCCGAGTCGTACCCCATCAGCGTGGGGAAATCGAACGCGACAGAGAGCCCCGTCTGGCCTTGCGCGAGGAGGAACTTGAAGCGCTCGTTCGTGTCGCGCGCACTGCCGAATCCGGCGAACTGGCGCATCGTCCACAGCTTGCCGCGATAGCCGGTGGGATGAATGCCCCGGGTGAACGGATACGTGCCGGGAACACCGAGCGACTCAGCCGATCCTTGGCTCGACGTCGAGCGCCGTGTAGAGCGGCTCGATCTCGCCCACAGAGTTGGTGAACACGATGTCGCGTAACTCGCCCTGTGCGTATCGGCGGCGCCATTCGGCGACTTCGGCGCGGAGGCGGTCGAGTTCGGCCCGCTGTGCCGGTTCGGTGTCGGAGGTGAAATCTCGCGTCGAAGTCATCGGTCAATCCGCGTCAGGAGGTCTCCACTTCGGGCCAGCAGCGCGTCGGCCACGTCGAAGGGGTTCGTCGCACCCGAAACGAGCCCGGCGAGCTGCCCATCGAGCCACGTGTTGGTGCCGGCATCATGCCACAGCCGGCGCCGTACCCGGTCTTCAACGACGTCGATCACGCGCTCGCGCAGCCGCGCGCGGCGGCGCTCCCCGAGGGTGCCACTGCGTTCAAGATAACTAAAGTGCCGGTCGAGCGCGGCGATCAGCTCGGCCACGCCTTCACCATTCGCCGCGACGGTGCGTAGGACGGGAGGTGTCCAGGCGTCTGGCTGCTCGGCGTGTGCCAGGGCGCGCGCCGCACGGTCGGGGTGCATTGCCAACTGCTCGCCCTTCGTCATCGATCGTTGTAGATGGACGCCGTGGTGGGCGGGCACGTTCTGGAGCGTTGCGCCGTTGCGCAAGCCGAGCATGAGCTCGAGCTCGTGCCGAAGATGATCGGCGCCCGGACGATCGGCCTTGTTCACCGCGAACAGGTCGGCGATCTCCATCAATCCGGCCTTCAGCGTCTGAATGGAGTCGCCGGACTCGGGGACGAGTACGACGAGGCTCGTGTCTGCCGCGCGCGCGATGTCGAGCTCCGTCTGGCCCACGCCAACCGTCTCGATGAGGATGCGATCGAGACCGAACGCGTCGAGGACGTCCGCGACCTCACGGGTGGCGGCGGCGAGGCCGCCGAGCGACCCGCGCGTCGCCATGGAACGAATGAACACGCCCGGATCCAGCGCCACCGCTCCCATGCGGATACGATCGCCGAGCAGCGCGCCGCCGGTGAATGGTGACGTGGGATCGACGGCAATGACGCCAACCGTGAGCCCCGCGTTGCGATAGGCGCGCACGAGCAGCGTGGTGAGCGTGCTCTTCCCTGCTCCTGGCGGACCGGTGATTCCGATGCGGCGCGCGCGACCGAGATGGATCTGCAGGCGCGCCAGCAATCGATCGAAGCCAGGCCGGTGATTTTCGACGATGCTCACGGCACGCGCGAGTGCGGCCTTGTGGCCGGCGTCGAAATCGGAGAGGAGCTTTGCGTCGCGATCCAATGCAGCAGGCGCCGTCATGTCCCGGGTAGTCGTGGTGTCTCAGGTTCATCGTGCTCGTCACGAATGTCGCCGACGAGCTCTTCGAGCAGATCTTCGAGCGTCACGAGGCCAATCGTGCGCCCGTCGTTGTCGCGAACGACCGCGAGGTGCAGGCGTTCCCGCAACATGCGGAAGAGTAGCTCGTTGCAGGGGGCCTCGGGAGTTGCCTCGGCAACCGGGCGCAATGACGGCGGTGAATCATCGCGCGACTTGATGACGTCGAACACGTGCACCATGCCGACAACGTGGTCGAGCGTTTCATGATAGATCGGCACGCGGCTATAGCGCGACTGGGCAATCTGAACGGCGAGCGTATGTGGATCGAGACCATCGGGCAGCGCGAACATGTCCGATCGTGGCGTCATGACCTCGCGGACCACCTTCTCGCTGAACTCCACCACGCCGCTGATGATCGCAATCTCTTCGTGCTCTCCGACGCCTTCCAACTCGCCCTCCCGCAACAGATCCTGGATGGCATCGCGTTCACCCACGGGCAGCCGCTCGGAGCGATCCTTCACGAACAGGCGTGCCAGCGAACGTCCCGCGGCGGCGATCGGTGCCGTGATGACGAATGTCAGTCGCAGCACGGGAAGGGTGAGCGGGGCCACCGCCGCCGGCCATCGACGGGCGAGCGCCCGCGGGACCAACTGGCCCACGACAATCACGACGCCCGCGAATGCAATCGACTCCCACACCACGCTGGCTCCATGCCCGGACACGCCGATTGCCATGCCCGCGAGCAAGAGGGCCAGCGCAACGCCGACATCAGCTCCCGTCATGAGTCGATGCGGCCGCTCCAGGTACGTGACCGCCGCGGCCGAACCGCGCAGTTGGCGCTCCGCCCAGTGCCGCAGCCAGATGCGACTCACCGACCGAACAGCCATGCCGCCGCTGGTCAGCCAGACCACGACCGCGAGCGCCACGATCAGGGGCAGCGGGGGCGTCATTTCTGCTCCGGGATCGCGGCCGGCTCCAATCGCTCGAAGTAGACCCACTCGATGCGGCGCCCCCGTACGCGCTCGACGACGATGCGAAAGCCGGAATGCATCAACGCTTCACCGGACTTCGGCACGCGACCGAACAATGCGTAGACCAATCCGCCAACCGTCGTCACGTCGTCGACTCGGAAGTCGACGTCGAGGCGTTCGGACAGCTCATCCAGCGGCACGCGGCCCGAGACCCAGTAGCGTGACGATCCTTCCTGTTGGATCTCCGCTTCCTCCACGTCGTACTCGTCGCGGATCTCGCCGACGATCTCTTCGAGGATGTTCTCGATCGTGACCAATCCGGCCGTGCCGCCGTACTCGTCGCTCACGATTGCGATGTGCGTCCGCGTCGCCTGGAACTCGCGCAATTGCTCGTCGATGCGCTTGGAGATCGGAATGAAGGCCGCCGGCCGCACGAGCGACAGCCAACCGTCCTCCAATTCTTCATCGGAAATGATCGATGGCAGGACGTCCTTTGCGTACAGGATGCCGGTGATTTCGTCGAGCGTGTCGCGGTAGACGGGAAACCGCGCGTGCTCCGAGCTTCGAATGCGGTCGAGCACTTCGGACCAGGGCGTCGTCGAATCGATGCCGACGATGTCGACGCGTGGCACCATGATCTCCTGCACTTCGGTTTCGCCGAGCGTGAAGACGCCGTGGATCAACTGTTCCTCGGCCAGGGATACGTCCGCCTCGGCAGCGACGACCTCGCGAAACTGCTCGGTCGACGTCTCTCGTTCACTCTCGTCCGCAACCGTTGGCGGAATGATCGCGTTCAGCGTTCGTTCGATCGCGGCACCGAGCGCGACGGCGGGCATCAAGGCGCGGCGCACGCCGTGCATCATGGGCGTGAGCCGCGTGTAGGTAACGTTGGGTTTCGCGTAACCGAGTGCGCGCCCGGTCCCTTCGGCGATGATGCACACGATGACCGCGGTGAGCACCATGATGCTTCCGCGCGAGAGCCACGTCATGGAGGCGAGGTGCAGCGCGTGCGCCAGCGCCGCGCCGGCCGCGAGATACGCGAGCACGCGGCCCATGGACAGCGCTCGATGCAGCCGCTCGCGCTCGGCGAGGGCAACGTCGGGATTCGCTGACGACCCCGCAACGTGAAATGCGAGCAACGCGCTATCCGCGGCACTGAACAGCGTCGCAACGAGCGCCGCTGATGTTCCGATCACCCACGCCCACGGTTGCGAGGGGATCATCGTCGCGTGGCGTCCAGCACGCGGCGAAGGATACGCTCCTGCCGCTTCCACATCTCCGATGTCTCGCGCGCCTCGTCCTCCGGATGGTCGTAGCCGAGGACGTGCAGGACCCCGTGCACCACCAGCCGTGCCATCTCCTCGCGAACAGGCACGCCGCGGGCGTTCGCGTTCGCGCGTGCCACGTCCGGACAGATATAGATGTCGCCAATCACAGGACTCGTGTCTGTCGCGCGGCGGAGCCCGAACGAGATGACATCTGTGGCCCCTCGGTGATCCAGGTGCGTCTTGTTGAGTCGCGTGATCGTGCGACGATCGACCAGCGTCACCGAGAGCAGTGCGTGGCGCACCCGCTCACCTTTCAGCACGGCGCGCGCGATGTCGGCCACGCGCGCCCGTCCGAGCGGAGCCCGCACGCCAGGTGATGCGACATCGACGTCGAGGCTCATAGGGATGCAAACTCCGATGTCACGCCGCCGCTCGCGGTAGGATAATCGATCCGATTGTGGTACATGCCCACGAGCACTCGCGTGAACTCGTCCTTGACGATTCCGATCTGGCGCAAGGTGAGCGGCGCGTCGGCGAGTTGTCCCTGCTCCATGCGCTGCCGCACGATGTGTTCGATGACCTCGCGAATCTGTTCCGGCGTCGGATCGTGGAGGACCCGCGTGGCGGCCTCGATGCCGTCGGCGAGCATGACGACGGCCGTTTCGGCGGTTTGTGGAAGCGGACCAGGGTAGATGAAGTCCGTCGCAGCGGGCGCCTGTGCGTCGCGCTGTTTTGCCTTGTCCAGGAAGTAACTGATGGTACCGGTCCCGTGATGTTCCGCGATGAATGCACGCAGTGCGCGCGGCAGCTTGTATTCCTCCGCCAGCTCGAGCCCCTCGCGGACGTGGTTCCGAATGATTTGTGCGCTGGCGCCGGGACGCAGTGCGTCATGCGGATTGCGGCCCTTCGCCTGATTTTCCACGAAGTATTGTGGCTTGGCGATCTTGCCAATGTCATGGTAATACGCGCCAACGCGCGCCAGGAGCGGATTCGCGCCAATGGCGCGACAGGCCGCCTCGGCGAGATTGGCGATCGCGATGGTGTGGGCATACGTGCCGGGCGCCTCGAGACTCAACCGCTGCATCACGGGCCGATTGAGGTCAGACCACTCGAGCAGCGTCAGGTCGGTTTCGATGCCGGTGAATGCCTCGGCCATCGGGAGCATCAGCACGGCGAGCAGCACGCAGCCGAGCGCATTGAGCACGCCGAACCCGGCGGACACGAGGATCTCTCGTGAGGGGAGGTCGAGCGTCAATCCGATCGCCGCAGCGGTGGCGAGATAGGCGCCCCCGATCATGAGAATCCACTGGTAGGCTTGATTGCGCCGGCGAATTTCGCCGACCGTGAGCGCCGCGACCGCGCCCCCTACGAGATTGATGAACAACGCGTTGGTCCCGCGGAAGACACTCTGGCCGCCGATCAGCATTGCCAGCACCATGGCTGCGATCACACTGATGCGTTGATCGAACAACGCACTGAGCAGCACCGCGGCGAGCGCCACCGGCACCAACTCCGAGTGCTCCGGCGCGAACGAGGAGACGATCGCGCCACCCACGAGGACGAGGGCCGCTACGATGGCGAACATCAGCAGCCAACGATAGTTGTGGTACACGGCCGGGCGCAGCACGAACAGCGTGAGCCCGAGCAGCGAGATGACGAGGAAATCGAACAGTATCGATCCCACGACGCGGCGCACGCCGCGCTGGGAGCGGCGGTACCGGTCGGCGGCGGTGCGCAGCGCGCGCAACTTCTCGTTCTGTTCGCGTCCGACGACCTCATTGGCGCCGACGATCTTTTCCCCCGCCAGGACGTCGTACTTGGCCACCGGAATGGATTGCCGCACCTCTTCTCGCCGCAACTCCGTACTGGCACGATCGGGAATGATCGTTGGATGAAAGAAGGTCGCCAGCAGGCGCGTGTACACGGAATCGCCAACCTGTGATTCCGGATCGGGATGAATGAGCCGCGCACGACTCACCAGCATGTTGAACGTGACGACGCTATCGGAGGACATGCGGTGGTCCTCGCCTCCCGATCGCAGCACGATCTCGCCGCGCACCGAGTCGAGCGCCCCCGCACTCGCGACGCCGGCGCTCAACCAACGATCGAACACGCGCGCCACCGCCTGGATGACCATCGCGCGGCGGCGCCCGTTGGCCAGATAGACCGCCTCGCTGGGAGTCAGTTGAACTCCCCAGCTCGCCGCCGCACGCTGAACGGCTGGCGCCGGATACGCCGGGTTCTCGTTGGCCGCCTGCTGGATGGCCCCGTCGAACGCGCTCAACGACTGGCGCGCGCTGTCGAGCGCGGTCGGCACAAACTCATACACGGGCTCGACACCGCGTGCCACGGCGTCGCGCTCGCTCTGCAGCTCTTTGGGTGTCTTGAGCACGCGGAACGCAAATGGCGCGATCACATTGTCGCTGGCCACCGAGCCCACTTCGTAGATCGGAAAATCGATCGCCGGCGATGCCGGGAAGAGCAGATACGTGACCACCGCGAGGCCAACGGCGAGGACCACGCGTGCCGCGTGGAACACGATCGACTGGCGTCGCGGTGGAGGGTCTACCGATGATGCGCTCGTGATCTGCCCGCCGTGGCTCACGATCGGCTATTCCCCAGCATCGGCCGCGTAGGCGCGTACGATGTCGCGCACCAAGCGATGGCGAACCACGTCCATGTCCGTGAAATAGTGAAACGCGATCCCGTCGATCCCGGGCAGAATGCGCTCCACTTGCAGCAGGCCGGAGCCTTCGCGCTTCGGCAAATCGACCTGCGTCTTATCGCCGGTGATGACCATCTTCGAGTTCACGCCGAGTCGTGTCAGCACCATCTTCATCTGCATCGTCGTGGCGTTCTGCGCTTCATCCACGATGACGAACGCGTCGCCAAGCGTGCGTCCGCGCATGAAGGCCAGTGGCGCCACTTCGATCACGCGCTGCTCCAGGGCACGCTGGACGCGCTCGAACGGCATCATCTCGTCCAGCGCGTCGTAGAGCGGACGGAGATACGGATCGACCTTGGCCTGCAAGTCGCCAGGCAGGAAGCCGAGATTCTCGCCTGCTTCGACGGCTGGCCGCGCCAGCACGATGCGGCGGACTCGCTTCCGCGCCAGCGCATCGACTGCTGCCGCGACGGCGAGGTACGTCTTGCCCGTGCCCGCCGGGCCAATGCCGACGACAATGTCATTGTCCTGCATCTTCTGCAGGTATTCGCCCTGCCCCACCGTCTTTGGCTGTATGACGCGGCGTACGCCGGGCAGCGCGATGCGTTGCCCGTTCGCCACGCCGGTACTCGCGCCGTCGTTGTCCTCGTCGCCGCCTCCGTCACCGCGGTCGACGACGTCTCCCATGCGCAGGACGTCGTCGGGTGTGAGGTCGCGGCGTTGCCGCGCCGCCTCGATCATCCGGTTGGCAATGCCGATCGCCCGCTGCACGAAGTCGGTCGGCCCGGAGATCGTCATCGTGTCGCCGCGCAGGGCAACCTTCACGCCGCCGACGCGCGACAGCTCCACGAGATTGCTGTCGTTCACGCCCGCGAGCGTCAGCGGATCGGCCCCCTCGGTCGAAAGTTTATGGGTGATGCTCTCGCCGCTCACGCGTGGTCACCGTCGATGCTGATATGCAGATCCCGCAGATCCTCAGCCGGCACGGGCGCCGGTGCACCTTCAAACAAGGCGCGCGCTGCCGTCGTCTTCGGAAATGCGATGACTTCGCGTAGCGACGGTGCGCCAGCAAGCTTCATCGCAATTCGATCGAACCCAAAGGCGATGCCGCCATGCGGGGGCGCGCCGGCATTGAGTCCCTCGAGCAGAAAGCCAAACCGCGCCCGTGCGGTCTCCGGGTCGATTCCGAGGAGGCTGAACATTCGGCTCTGCAATGCTGGATCGCTGATTCTGATGCTGCCGCCGCCGAGCTCCGTCCCATTGAACACGAGATCGTACGCCTGGGCGCGCACGCGCTCTGGCGCGGTATCGAGCAACGGAAGGTCTTCGGCCATGGGCGCGGTGAACGGGTGGTGCACCGCGGCGAGCGCGCCAGTGCCCGGGTCCTTGTCGAACAGTGGGAAATCGGTCACCCAGAGAAAACGAGACTCTGTCTCCGGCACCAGATGCATGCGTCGCGCGACGTCCTGGCGTACGCGATCGAGCGCAACGCTGGAGACGCGATCCGGGCCAGCCACGAGCAGCGCCAGGTCTCCCTCCTGCATCCCAAGCTGCGCTGCGGCGCCCTCGGCGAGGAACTTTGCGGCAGGCCCCTCCAGGGTACCGTTGACGAGCTTGAGCCGCAGTAACCCGATTGCGCCAGCCTTCTTTGCTTCGGCCTCGATCTCGTCCAGGTGTTTGCGCGACAGCGCCCCGGCGCCGCCCGGAATGCGAATACCGCGCACACGGCCGCCTGAGTCGAGCGCAGTCCGCGTGATGACGAAGTCCGCGGCGCGGAATGCCGAGCTCGCGTCGAAAATCTCCAACGCGTACCGGATGTCCGGACGATCCGAGCCGTACCGCTCCATGCACTCGGCATACGTCATCCGCGGAATGGTCGGCGGCACCGGCGCGCCGGCCTCGGCCCACAGCGCCACAATGAGCGCTTCGCTCAGGCGCATGATGTCGTCGCTCGAGATGAACGACGCCTCGATGTCGATCTGCGTGAACTCCGGCTGCCGATCCTGTCGCAGATCCTCGTCGCGAAAGCAGCGCGCAATCTGGAAGTAGCGGTCGAAGCCGGAGATCATGAGCAATTGCTTGTAGAGCTGCGGCGACTGCGGGAGCGCGTAGAACTCGCCGGCGTGTACTCGACTCGGCACGAGATAATCGCGCGCACCCTCGGGCGTCGGCTTCGTGAGGATCGGCGTCTCGATCTCGAAGAATCCGCGCTCGCTGAGATACTGCCGTGTCACCTGCATCAGTCGATGGCGCAGGATGATGTTCTCCTGCAGTTCGGGCCGGCGCAGATCGAGGAAGCGATGGCGCAGGCGAATCTCTTCGGCGGCAAGATTTTCATTGCGTGCCCGCGCAACGGGAATGGCGGGCGGCGTCGCGGGACCAACGACCGTGAGCGTCGTGGCGCGCACTTCGACGTCCCCGCTCGCCAATTCGGAATTGCGCATCGCCTCAGGGCGCGCGACGACTACGCCCTCGATCAACACGACGGTTTCCTGTCCAAGCGCCGCTGCCGCCGCCGCGAGCGTGTCCCCACAGTTCGTTGGATCAAACGACACCTGTATGATTCCCGCACGGTCTCGCAGGTCGACAAATGTCAGGCCGCCGAGATCGCGGCTGCGGTGTACCCAGCCGCCGAGGCGGACCTGTCGACCAATGTCGTTGAGGCGGAGGGAGCCGCAGAGGTCACTTCGATAGGTTGTCGCGAGATGTTCGGTGCGCATCTAATGAATTGGGGTCGGAGCGCTCAGCTCACCATATAGCGCAAAGCGGACCAGCTTGCGCGAGGGGCGAGACAATGGGCCGTCAGCGGGTCGCGTCGTCTCGACGGACCGCGGGCCAGATATCCGGCAGCCGCCGGACGGGAAGCAAATTCCGCTTCAATAGTTGGTTCATTCCAGTCATCGAATGTACCGCGTCCGGACGACTGACGGTAGTGATTCGCTTGACCTCGGCATGTCCTTCGGGTAACGTCAAGTATATGTCCCGCATGATCTTCGCCGCGTTGGCGTCCTTTCTCTTGACGCGAGTAGTTCGGTGAGCAACGCAGCCTCCAAAACCAACCTGTTGAATTTCACGCCAGCGGCGGCTCGCGAGCGCCTCGGGGAATTCTTTCAGCGCATTGGCCAGCCGGCATATCGCGCCAACCAGGTACTCAGGCGCCTGTGGCTTGCCCCGGTGCCGAGTTTCGACGCGATGACGGAGCTGCCGAAGGCATTGCGCGAGTCGCTTGCTGCTGAGTTCGAGTTGCCGCGCCTCGAGATCGCGGCTCGGCAGCGGTCGATCGATGGAACGGAAAAGTTTCTCTTCCGTCTCCACGATAACGAGGCGATCGAAACGGTCGTCATTCCCGAAGGCGACCGAATGACGCTGTGCATTTCGTCGCAGGCGGGTTGCGCGATGCAATGCGCGTTCTGCGCGACAGGCGCGATGGGCTTCGCCCGCAGTCTCAAGCCGTTCGAGATCGCCGGGCAAGTGCGCGAGATGCGCCTGCTCGATCCGCCGATCGCGGTCACGAACATCGTGTTCATGGGGATGGGCGAGCCGCTCATGAATTACGGGGCGGTTGGTCCAGCTCTGACCATCCTCAATGATCCCGTCGGGCTCGGAATTGGCGCACGCCATATCACTATCTCTACGGTCGGCGTGCTCCCGGGCATTGTCGCGCTTGCCGAGCGCCCGGAGCAGTTTCGCCTGGCAATCTCCATCCACGCGCCAAACGACGCGCTCCGACAGGAGCTGATGCCGGTCAATACCAAGTATCCCCTGCGCGACGTCATTGAAGCGGCCAAGGCGTTCGATCGGCGCGTGACGTTCGAATACGTCATGTTGGGTGGCGTGAACGACACGAACGAGCATGCGCGGCAGTTGGCGCAGCTGGCGCGCGACTGTCGGGCGTTCGTGAATCTGATTCCGCTGCATCCGGGCGGCGCGAGAGGCTTTGTGCCCGCCACGGCGGACCGCGTTCGCGCGTTTTCCAGCGCGTTGCGCGAGAGCGGCGTCGAGGTTGCCGTGCGGAAGAGCCGCGGCATGGACATCGCCGCAGCGTGTGGTCAGCTACGGGTGGAACGGCTCGGCCGGCGCGCGCCACGTCGCACCGAGCACAACGGAGATATCCAGATAGCGTGAGCTGTCCGGCCGCGTCTCGACGCGCGCCGGCGCGACGACCGCGGCGATTCGTTTCGCCCAATCCGGATGACCCGACAAATCGATGACGAGCGTCGTGTCGGGCCCGTCGTTCACCGTGCCGGTCTCGACGACGTCGAAGCCGTGATCGCGCAGCACCATGGTGGCGCGGCGGGCCAGTCCGCGCGTCGTCGTGCCGTTCAGGACTTGCACGCGCACGCGAACCCCTCCGAGCGCGACGACATCGCTCGTGACAGCGCTCGCGCGTTCAGTGCTCGCGCGTTCAGTGCTCGCGCGTTCAGTGCTCGCGCGTTCAGTGCTCGCGCGTTCAGTGCTCGCGCGTTCAGGCTGCCGCCGGTACGAGCGTACGAAGGCGGTCGCGCCCAGGATGATCAGAACGATTCCTGTGACGACGGCGACGCGTACACGCGTCATCGAATTGCGTTCCAGAGCGCCACGGTTTCCGGAAAGAGCGTGAAGCCTTCACGCAATGCGTGCTCGAGACGAGCGCGCACGACCTGCCGGAAGACGCCGTCAAAATCGTACGGAACCTGTCTCGCGAGAAACGCGCGATCCGTGCGCGAGAAACTGCGTCCCGGTTCGAGGAAGTCCGCCATGTAGAGGGCCCGGCCCGTGCGGTCCCAGTCCGGCGCTCCAACGGTGTGGAAGCGTATGGCGCGAACGATCGACGCGGACGCCTCGTGCCGCGACTCGAGCAGGTTGGCCACGGCCGGGCCGTGCAACAATTCCGTGTCGCGTTCGTCGTCCTTTGCCAGCGCGCGCAGCTCCTGCTCGGGCGCGTCGCGCAAGGCGTCATGCAACAAGCCGACGCAGACCCACGCGTCGTGCTCGTCGGGTGACAGTGCCATCACGCCGCCCCACTCCGTGAGGAGCGTGATCACGCGCGCGATGTGCTTGCGGCGCTTCTCTCCGACCTGTGCCCACGGTGGAAATTCGAGGTGCTCGAGGTTCGCGTCGGGCGTCATGCCGCCCCGCGAAGCTCCGCGAGCTCCCGAATCCAGAACTGGCGATTGGGCAGTTCGGGATGTGGCACGTTCAGGTCCGCGTCGTGAACGACTTGTGTGTCGAAGCGGACAATGTCCAGATCGATGGTGCGCGGTCCCCAGTGCACGTCGCGTCTACGCCCTTCGCGTTGCTCGATTTCCTGGAGGTATCGCAACAATTCGTGCGGCGACAGCGCCGTGCGCACGGCGAGCATCTGGTTGAGGTACGGGTCCTGCTCCGGCGGACCGAGCGGCTCCGTTTCTTCGATCGTCGATTCACCAATGACGTCGCTGTGAGGCAGTGCCGCGATTGCCTCGCGCGCGCGCGACAGGTATCGCTGGCGATCGCCGATGTTGGACCCGAGCGCGATGTACGCCACGTCGATCATTCCGCCGCGCGCTCGATGAGGACTTCGGCGTACGCGAGCGGCCCGGGAAGCGCGACGTGCGGCTTCCGTACGGCGACGCGTACATATCGAATGCGTGGCGAATGGGCGAGCGCGTTTCGTGCCACCCGTTCGCCGATCTGCTCGAGGAAATCGATCGGCCGCTCGGTAAAGATGTGAGCGACGAGATCATACAACCCGCGGTAGTCGATCACATCGTCGCCGGCCGTGACGCGCACCGTGAGATCGATCTCGATCGGCTGCGCGACGTCGCGCTCGTGCGGCAGGATACCGACGAGCGAGTGGAAGCGCATGGCGCGGAGCGTGATGTCGTGCACGGGCGCGCTCACGCCGCGTCGATTGCCGAGCGCAGCGCCGCCGCGAGCGTTGTCGCAGCGGCAACACTCTCGCCCGCGGCACGAACAATGGCGCTCCCGACGACGACGCCGTCGGCGATGCGCGCGACTGCGGCTGCCTGTTCCGGACGCGACACGCCGAATCCGACGCACACCGGGAGTACCGTCGCCTCGCGCAGACGTTTCACTGTCGCCGGCAATTCGGCAGACAACTCGTTCTGCATGCCGGTGACGCCGAGGCGACTGATGAGATAGACGAACCCGCTGCCGTGCTCGGAGATCTCGCGCATGCGGTCAGCCGGCGTCGTTGGCGCGACGAGCCGGACGAACGCGAGCGGGCTCTCGGCGATCCAGTGTTCACGCTCGGGATCGGCGCCCACCGGCAGATCCGTCAGCAGCAGTCCGCTGAATCCTGCCTGTGCGGCGCGGGTCAACGCATCGCTGCCAGCCGCGATGATCGGGTTCAAGTAGCTGAACAAGACGAGCGGCACGTGGATGTTGGCGCCATGAACCATCTCGAGCAGCCGGTTGAAGTGCATCCCGCCCTCGAGCGACATCTGCGAGCTCGCCTGAATGATCGGGCCGTCCGCCATCGGATCGGAGAAGGGCAATCCGAGCTCGATGACATCGGCGCCTGCGTCCTCGAGCCCGTGCAGCAACGCGACGGTGCGCGCAATGTCCGGATGGCCCGCCGTGATGTAAGGAACCAACGCGCGTTTGCCGCCCGCCTGCAATTCCGCGAAGCGCCGCTGGATGCTGCCGACGTGGAGGTGGGTCGACCCGTCAGACGAAGTAGTCGCCGATCCGGATGCCATAACGTTCAGGAGTCTCAGTCTTGATGATCGTGCGCAGGAAGACGCCATCGGGGTTGCGATCGGCCAGATCGACGAGGTTGCCCGGATGCACGAGATTGCCCTGGTCGTCGCTGACGATGCGGACGATCGGACGCGACAGCATTTCCTGCAGCGGATTACTGGCGTGGACGATGCCGAGCTCGAAGGTGTCGAGCACGACCAGCGTGCCGACGGGATAGATACCGGTCAGGTTGATGAACGCTTTCACGATCACCGGATCCATGCCGCGGCGCGGGTTGTCGCGCATTTCCAGCATCACCTGCGCCGGGGTGAACGGCACGGTCTGGTAGGACCGGCGGGACGTTGCCGCATCGAAGCCGTCGGCGACCGCCACGATCTTGCTGAACATGCTGAGTTGGCGTTCGCGGATCGGTCGCGGGTAGCCGGTCAGATCCCGTTTCATGTGGTGCTCGTGCGCCACCACCATCGAGCGATACGGCAGCTCCTGGGCGCCGCGAACGCGGAACAGCGCCAGCACTCCCAGCCACGGGTGGGATGCAATGAGGCGCCACTCTTCGTCCGTGAGCCCGCCCGACTTGTTGAGGATCGACTGCGGCACGCGTGATTTGCCGATGTCGTGGAACAGCGCCGCCATGCCGAGATCGTATAATTGCAGCTTACTCAATCCGAGCCGCTTGCCGAGCGCCACCGAGAAGATGCAGACGTTCACGCTGTGCGTGAAGGTGTACTCGTCGTAGTCGCGAATGGTCGTCAGCCCGATGAGCGACGTTTCCTCATTGAGGATCTGATCCACGATCCCCTGCACCACCCGCTTGATCTTCTTGATGTTCGGGCTGCTGCCCATGCGGACGGATGACATCAACTCACTTGTCGCGGCGACTGACTGCGCGTACGTGCGTTTGGCGCGCTCCTTCGCTTTCTCGCGGTTCCCTTCCCCCGGCTCCGTCGGCGGCGCCAGCGTGAACGCCATGACGCCGGCGCTTTCGAGCTTGCCCGTGAGCTGCTGGAGTCGCTCACCCGGATCGTCCGACCCAGGTGACTGGAGCAATGAAAGAAAGATCAGCCAGTCTTTGGGACCGACGCCTTCATTCACCGTCACGCTGCCGACGCCGGAGGCACGAAATAGCGACAGGAGATGACTGAAGCTTGCGAAGTTGTCGAGGTCGAGACGAAGTCGCGTCTGATTGATGAAGATGAATTCGCCCGACATCCGCAACTCGAGCTCGCCCTCGTTGCCGACCAGCTCCTTGCTCTGATGCGTCACCTCCGCCAGAGCTTTCTGTACGGCGGCGTTCTCAACCGGGTACAACTTCACAGCGCGCAACGCGCCGTATACGCTGAAGATCAGCTGTCGGCCCGCCCGGCGGACGGCTAGGTCCCCGGCCGCGCTGCTCGGGGGCGGTGGTCTGCGGTCCGCGCGGGCCGGTCATGCGTCGGCTCCTTGGGACGGCCCGCGCAATGCCCGCGTCACCGCGTTCCTCACCACGATGTCTTTCTCCGCCGACGCCTTGCGCAACGATTCGGCTGCCTTGACTGAACCAACCCGTCCGAGGGCAATCGCCGCGCATGCGCGAATTTCCGGATCCTCTCGACGGCCGAGAAACCCTTTCCCGTTGAGCACGGAGTCGAGATAGGACACTCCGGGGTCGCCGCACAGCGCGCCGTACGCCTCGAAGAACGCCATCATCTCCGTCAGGTCCGCCTCGCGCACGCTCTTGCCCTTGACTGCCGACTCCAGGCGGCTGAGCACCGGGCGATAGGCGCGTGCCGCCAACGCTCGCACCGCCGCGATGCGCACCTCACGATCATCGTCCTCCACGGCCCGCTCCAGTGCCTGGAGCGCGCCCGGCGAGGCGATGTCGGTGAGCGCCTGCACGGCGAGCTGGCGCCGTGCCACGTCCCGCTCACCGAGGATCTTGCTCAATGCGAGTACGGCGGCCTGCGCCTTGAGCACTCCGGCGCGCCGAATAGCCTCCGACGACACGTCCGTTTCGGGCGATTGCACCAGACGCACGAGTTCCGCGGTGTTGGCCGAGGCGAGTCGTCCCGCCGCCGCCGCCAGCAGCGGACGCAAACGCTCATTCTGAATCCGGTATAGCCACTGGAAGACGGTCGCCAGCGCCGTCGGACGCAATTGGTCGAACAATTCGACCAATTCATTCTGTGCCGGGAGGGACGGCGCTTCGTCGAGCGCCTGCAGCAACTGCGACAACGCGTCGGGCGCGCTGAGTCGGTCGGGAAGCTGCCCGAGCTGCAACCGCTGTTCGGAGGTCACGTTCAGTGCGCGGCCAATCGCCACATTCGCTTCACGCAGCAGCCTCGCCACGCCGCGAAAATGACCGGCGGTCAGCAGATAGACCATCAACATCTGCAGATTCTCGATCACTTCGCCGCGAATCTCAGGATCCGGCTGCGCCTCGAATATGTCGAGCAGCACGGCGACGACGTTCTGGCGTAGATCCTGTTGGTATTCGCGTGTGATCTCGTCTTGCAGGTACTCGATCTCGCGGTCGTCCAGGAAATAGAGCGTCGCGTCGAACTCGGCCATGTTGACGATGCCGCTGGCGCGCGACTCTTCCACCGCCTCCTGGGTCGCCTGCTGGATCTGACCAGGCTCCACGGTCGTGGCGACGGCACCATCGGCGAGATCGCTGCCGCCGCCCTCCTGTAACAAATCGACGTACCTGTAGCGCAGCAGCGCGAAATCGGCTTCCCACAACATCGTCACGAGGTCGTCCTCATCGGCCGATCCCTTGCGCGCGCGCTGGACGATCTCGAGCAACCTGACGATTTCGGCTTCCTCGAAGCCCTTGAACATCCGCAGCTCGCGCACGCCGTCCTTGAAGAATAGCCACGCGAGATTGTCCGGCGACTTCGCCCCCCCCGACTCACCTGCTACTATGGCGCCGAACCAGCGGATCTCGCTTTCGCCGATCACGAGCGCCAATTCGTCCGTCTCTGCCCAGATCGGACCGAAAGCGGCGCGCAGCACGTCAAGTGCGCCCCGATAGATCGGATTGTTGGGGAGGTACAACTGGTGGGCCCGGGCTGCCTTCACGAAGAGCCGAAGCAACTCCTCCACCGTCGTCGGCGAAAAGGGTGGCTCCGGTTCGCGTATCCCAGGGGCTGGGGGCGAGGAGGAGGTCACGGTTCCAAGATACTCATTTCACTCACCTGCGCCACATCCTTGTCACCACGGCCGCTCACGCAGAGCAGCACTGGCTCATTACTCGCCCAACGGCCCTTCTGCGATGCGATCCAGCTCACCGCATGCGCCGTCTCGAGCGCAGGGATGATCCCCTCCAGGCGGCTGAGGAGCTGGAAGCCCTCCAGCGCTTCACGGTCGGTGACCGACACGTATTCGGCGCGGCCAATGTCCTTGAGGTAGGCGTGCTCGGGTCCCACTCCTGGATAATCCAGACCCGCGGAAATGGAGTGCGCCGGGTGCACTTGCCCGTGCTCGTCCTGTAAGAGATAACTCAATGAGCCGTGCAGGACACCGGGACGGCCACGGGTCAATGATGCCGAGTGATGGCCGGTATCGAGGCCCATGCCGGCGGCCTCCACGCCCACCAGGTCGACGTCCCGGTCGTTGATGAACTCGGCGAAGACCCCCATGGCGTTTGATCCGCCGCCGACGCACGCTACCACCGCCTTGGGCAGCCGGCCGGCACGTGCGAGCATTTGTGCCCGCGCCTCCCGGCTGATGACCGACTGGAAGTCGCGGACCATGCGCGGATACGGCGCCGGCCCGACGACAGACCCGATGATGTAGTAGGTGTCGTGGACGTTTGTCACCCAATCACGAATGGCTTCGGTGGTCGCGTCCTTGAGGGTGCGTGTCCCGCTCGACACACCGACGACGCGCGCGCCCATGAGCTTCATGCGGAAGACGTTCAGCGCTTGGCGCCGCATGTCCTCCTCCCCCATGTACACGATGCATTCGAGGCCAAACCGAGCACACACCGTGGCCGTGGCGACACCGTGCTGTCCGGCGCCGGTTTCGGCGATGATCCTCGTCTTCCCCATCCGTCGCGCCAGCAACACCTGTCCCACCGTGTTGTTGATCTTGTGCGCACCGGTGTGGTTGAGGTCTTCACGCTTCAGCCATACCTGCGCTCCGACATGCTCGGAGAAACGCGGCGCGTCGCTCAGCGCGGACGGGCGCCCGACGTACGTCGTGAGCATGTGCTCGACCGCCGCGATGAACGACGGATCAGCGCGTGCCGCGTCGTACGCACGCTCCAACTCGTCGATCGCCGGGATGAGCGTCTCCGGCACATATCGACCGCCGAATGCGCCGAACCGATCCTGATGGGCCGTTGTCATGATGGGATTGAAGCCTCTCTGACCGCATCGCAAAATGCGCGCATGCGTCCTTGATCCTTGATACCAGGAGCGGATTCTACTCCTGATGAAACATCTACGACGTCCGGACGCATTGCGCGAATCGCGTCGGCGACGTTCTCCGGGCGAAGCCCACCGGCAAGCACGATTCGAGTTCTTCCGCGCACCGGCGCCAGCGCAATCGCCAATTCCGCCCATGGAATGGTCACCCCGGTTCCACCAAGCGTACCAGGCACGAACGCGTCGAGTAGTAACCCGTCCGCTACCACGAGAATCTCAGCCGTTGCCAGTGCAAGCGCACCACCTTCGACTCGAATCACCGCCCAAACGTCACCGTCAAACCGCTCTTTGATCCGCGTGATTCGGTCTGGGGTCGAGGCGGCATGGAGTTGGAGGACCTTGAGTGCGAGCTGATCCGCCGTGCGCAGCACCTCGTCGTCCGACTGGTCCGAAAAAACGCCGACGCGCTGCACGGTCGGTGGCACAGTTGCCAGTACGCTCACCGCGCGGTCCACCGTCAAACGCCGCAGTCCGCCCGCAAAGATGACTCCGGTATACGTCGCTCCGAGCCGGACGGCACGGTCAGCATCTTCGGGGCGCGTCAACCCGCAGAACTTGATGTCAACGGGCACGAGATTGCCGCAGCACTCCGGCGAGATCGCGTACGGCTGCTGTCGGGTCGTCCGCTGCGGAAATGACCGAGCCGACGAGGACCCCGTCCGCACCGAACCGAGCGATTCGTTCGACGTCGGCACGACCGCTGACACCGCTCTCGGCGATCGCGACGACGTCATCGGGCATTGATCCGAGGAGCCGTTCGGAGGTCGCGGGATCAATCGCCAATGTCTCGAGATCGCGATTGTTTATGCCGATCGCCTTGGCTCCCGCGTCCAGCGCGCGGACCAACTCACGCTCATCTCGAATCTCGACGAGAACTTCCAATCCCAGGTCGCGAGCCGTCGCAGTCATCTGCGGCAGATCGGCTGGGGAGAGTGCACGCGCAATCAGTAGCGCGGCCGACGCGCCGAGCGCCCGGGCCTCTACGAGCTGGATGGGCGCAACATGGAAGTCCTTCTTGAGCACTGGAATGCCCACCGCTTCCCGGACGGCCACCAGGTCGCTGGTTGATCCGCCGAAGTGGTCCGGTTCCGTAAGAACGGAGATGGCAGCCGCCCCCCCCGCCTCGTAGGCGAGCGCTTGGAGCACGGCAGAGAGCCCCGGTTTGATCCACCCCTTCGACGGCGAGCGACGCTTCACTTCGGCGACGATGGCGACCGTCTCAACTCTCAAGGCGGCGACGAACGACGGGCCCGTGCGTGCCGCGTTCGCCGAGCGGATGAGCTCGGAGCGTCGTGCATCCAGGGTCTCAGCCCGTTGTTTGGCTTCGGCGAGTAGGCCACCGAGAGTGCCCGTTGGAGCGGTCCAGGGAGGAGAAGCTTGCACTTCGGTCCTTCTTCGGATATCGTAGTATTTCGGGACTTATTCGGGAAGCGAGTATCAGCGCTTTCCTTCATAAATAAGCTGAACAGGGTGTCAGCCATGCCGCTCACGAAACGTCAACGCGAAATACTAAACTACCTCACGGCGTACTCGGAGCAAAACGGTTTCGCGCCCAGCTTCGAGGAGATCGCCGAGAACTTCAGTTATAGTTCGCTGGCGACCGTTCACGAACACCTGACCAACCTCGAGCGCAAGGGCTACATCAAGCGCAATTACAACGAGAGTCGCGCCATCGAGATCATGCCCAGCGAGGCCTCACCGCGAGCGCTTGAGCTGCCGCTACTCGGCAGTGTGGCGGCCGGCCTGCCGATCGAAGCGCTGGAGCACAACGAAACATTCTGTGTCCCCGAATCCATGGTTGGGCGCGGCGGCAACCATTACGTGCTCCGTGTGCGCGGGAACTCGATGGTTGACGAGCAGATTCGCGACGGTGACTTCGTCGTCGTGAACGAGCGTCAGCGCGCTGACAATGGCGAGATGGTCATTGCGCTTGTCAATGGCACGTCAGCCACGGTGAAGAAGTACTACCGCGAGCGCGATGGACGTATTCGTCTGCAACCGGCGAACGAGACGATGCAGCCGATCTACGTGCACGAGAACGACGTCAAGATCCAGGGAATCGTCGTCGGAGTGATGCGACGTTATTGACGACCGGCGCGCGGTGGCGCGCCGGTTCTAGCGACCGGCTCCGAACGCGACGCGGAGCCGGTCCAGGGCAACAAGGCCCGCCCCGGACCTGACGGCTGCTCTCGCCGCCTCGACACCTTCATCGAAGTTCCGACAGCGGCCGCCGACGTAAAAAGCGGCCGCCGCGTTCAAGATGACCGCCGCCATGGACGGCTCGTTCGCGTCGCCACGCAGCACGCGCAACACCGCAGTCGCGTTTTCCGTTGGCGTCCCCCCCGCCAGCTCTTCCGGCGAGCCGCCGCCGAATCCATATCGCTTGGGATTGACCTTCCACTCGGACAAGCGACCGTCGTGGATCTCCAGCACCTCGGATTCACTGAACGGTGAAATCTCGTCCATCCCGGCGCCGTGCACGACCAGCGCGTGCACGGTGTTGAGCTCGAGCAGCGCGCCAGCAATGAGCGCGAGACGCCGTGCGTCCGACACGCCGACCACCTGCCGTCCGGCATTCGCTGGGTTGGCGAGCGGTCCCACCATGTTCATCACCGTCTGGACCCCGAGCTCGCGTCGCACCACGCCGACGTGCCGCATTGCGGGATGCATCAAGGGCGCGAACATGAAGACGATGCCTGCATCGCGCAACGCAGCGGCCATGGTGGGAACCGGTGCATCGATCAACACACCGAGGGCCTCGAGCACATCGGCACTACCGCACTGCGTCGTGAACGATCGGTTCCCATGCTTGGCCACACGAGTTCCGGCTCCCGCGACGAGCAGTGCCGCAGCCGTCGAAATGTTGAATGTACTGATCATGCCGCCGCCAGTGCCGCATGTGTCCACCAGCTGATCGGGATCGTCGGCGGGCAACACGACCATCACGCGGCGCAGCGCGCGCACCACTGCCGCGAGCTCGACGGGAGTCTCGCCCTTCATCCGCAATCCGACGAGTAGCCCGGCGATCTGTGCCGGTGTCGCATCCCCCGCGAGCACGACGTCGAATGCCCCGGTCAGTTCGTCGGTTTGCGGCGGCTCCCCTGATGTGAGCCGCCTGATCGTGGCGAGAAGGGCGTTGGCTGGACTAACGGACACTGAAGGCCTCGACGAGACGTTCTGGGAGGCGGGCGTGTGCGGCAACCAGTGCAATCACGAGGGCGAGAATGCGGACGCGATCCACGTCCTCCTCGGTGAACAGTCCTTGCATGGCCCGGTTTGCCAGATTCACGACGCCGATTAACTCGTCGTGGTAGACGAGTGGGAAGCTGATGAACGAACCAGTAGTGAAGTACTGGTCGCGCAAGAGCGGGTGCTGATTGGCCTCGGCTACGTCGCGCACGAGCAACGGCTCGCGGCTGGCAGCCACGCGGCCCGCGACGCCCTGCCTCATCGAAACGCGCGCCCCTTCCGAGATGCCCGGCGCAACCCCCCGCGCGGCCGCGATGTATAGCGAATCGCCGTCCGGTGCGCGCAGCATCAGCGAGCAGCGATGGGCGTGCATATCATCGCCGACCAGTGCAAGCAATCCATCGGCGAGTTGCCGGGGGTCGTCTGCGGACGAATCGAGAGTGAGGACACGATCGATCAGATAGATGGTGCGCGTCTTCTGGCGCACTGACTCGCTGCGCCGATGCAGCTCGACATGCACCTTCTCGAGCTGTTCCACGGCCGATGAGACCGTTGCCTCGACTGCTTCGGCACGGCGTAGCGCGCGGCGGGCATCCTCCGTGGCTTGGGCCAGTTCGCGTTCGAGCGTTACCATGCGTGCCGCATCGGCAGAGGCCATCTGTCGCCCGGCGTCAGTCAGTTGGGCCTCCATCTCTGCCAGGCGCAGCTCAGTCTCGCCATGAATGCGCTGCGTGACGTCCTCGAGTGTTCGGACCGCTTCGAGCCGCGCGTCCCGCTCGAGAAACCTCAAGTAGCCCAATTCGAACAGCGCGATTGCCGGCAGGAACCTCTCTGCCGTGCGCGCTCCGAACATCTTCCGCGACTCGTGCAGAACGAGCACGGCGCTCAGCTGACCTTCGTATCGCAGCCCGCGCGCACTCAGCCAGCCTGGCTCGCCCAGGCTGGGCAGTTCGAATAGACGGGCAAACTCGTCCCCGCTCTCCCCGAAGTCGACGAATTGACCGCCGGCGGTGATCGCGACGCGCTCGCGCGTCGGGAGATGATCGAACGTTGTCTCCAGGGCGATCGTCTCGCTGCGAGCACCGCTCGCCAAGATGCGCTCGCTGAGCATTCCTCGCCGCTCGTCAAACCGAACGAGCGCGATGTGCGCAAAACGGTCGACCTCAGCCAGCGCCTCGCCGAGGGCTTGCAGCGCGGCGTCCGGTGAGGCTGAAACGGTCAGCGCGTGGGCGAGAGAAGCGAGCGTGCGCGGCGGCATCGAGGAGGCTACTGAGGCGCACGCGAAGGGCGCGCGACGCGGATGGAGTTTCTGACCAAATGTGAGCGCGTACGTCACGCAATGTCAATCGCTTCCGTGGGTTTCCGTGTGTGGCGCGTTGCTTGACACCCCCCCTCGTACTGGTAGGTTTCCAGCAATGGCCGAACGCACCGTACAGCTTGTGTTGCACTACGACGGGGCGGGATTCAGTGGGTGGCAACGGCAACCGGAGCAGCGCACGGTTCAAGGTGTCATCGAAGCCGCCCTTGAGCGGTTGTGCACCACTCCAATCACCGCGCTCGGCTCCGGCCGAACAGATGCAGGAGTGCACGCGCGAGGGCAAGCGGTCGGCGTTCGGGTGTCGGAACGGTGGGACGTTCAGGAATTGCGGCGCGCCCTGAATGCGGTCCTCCCATCCGACGTGTGGGTTGCTGCGTCGGCCCAGATGCGGGAGGAGTTTCACGCGCGGTATAGTGCGGTGAGCCGGCGGTACAGCTACTACGTCGGCACGGACGAGGAAGCGAATTCGCCATTTCGTGCGCGCTACGAGCATGCATTCGGGCAGCCCCTTGATCGGAGCGCTCTGGACGCAGCGGCCGCCCACCTCATTGGTGAGCACTGTTTTCGAGGGTTTGCCGTGCTCGGTACGGCACCCGCCCACGACGAGCATCGCTGTTGCGTCACGACCGCTCGTTGGGGGGAAAGACCTGGCGGACTCGTATTCGCGATCGAAGCCAACCGCTTCCTGCATCACATGGTGAGATTTCTCGTCGGAACGATGATCGACATCGGAGCTGGTAGACGACCAGCCTCCGATATGCCGCGCCTGCTTGCCGCAGCCGACAACAAGGCTGTGTCGCCCCCGGCGCCCGCAAATGCACTGTTTCTCGATCGCGTGACCTACCCGCGCGACCTGTATCTCGACGACGCGTGACGATTTCTCTCGCCCTCCGGAACGGTTTTCGGCACGAACGCAGCCTGGTCGCTCGCGCAACCCCGCTTTTGGGGCTGTCCCTCGTCATCGCGGCCGCGATCGGCTGCTCGCGCGAATCGGCAACGCCGAGCGGGCAGGCCTCCGGCGTTTCCGCGCCGGCCACGGCGAGCGTGTCCCAAAGCCGCCAGAACGCTCTGACCGCTGCAGTGGCGAAGGTCTCGCCCTCGGTCGTCACGGTGCAGACCGAGGTCCAAGCGAATGCGCCGGAAGATCCGTTCGACATGTTCTTTGGCGGTGCACGGCCGCGCACGCAGGCCGGACTCGGCAGCGGATTCGTTGTTCGAAAAGACGGCGTGATTGTTACTAACGCGCACGTCGTTGCCGGCGCCAACACGGTGTCAGTCATGCTGCGCGACGGCACCGTGTATCCCGCCAAGGTTCTTGGCTCCGACGAGACCAATGACATCGCGGTGCTCGAGATCAACGCGAAGAATTTGCCTGAAGCAAGCCTCGGAAATTCGAACAGCCTCCTGATTGGCGAATGGGCCATCGCGATCGGCAATCCGTTCGGTTTCTACCTCGGCAACAGCGAGCCGAGCGTCAGCGTGGGAGTGATCAGCGCGACACAGCGGAATCTCGTCGCGCCTGGTGAAGGCCAGGCGTCGTATTTCGACATGATCCAGACCGATGCCGCAATCAATCCCGGGAATTCCGGCGGTCCCCTCGTCGACGCCGACGGCGATGTTATCGGCGTGAACAGCAGTCTCTTCTCGCCTACGGGCGGCTCGGTCGGCCTTGGATTCGCGATCCCAATCAATCGCGTCGCCCGCGTCGTCGATGACTTGTTGAACCATGGGTCGATCCGGAGTCCATGGATTGGCGTGCGACTGCGGCAGGCGTCGTCGAACAACCCCCGCGACGTGATCTCGCAGGGGGCGGTGATCGGGTCGGTGGCGCCGGGCTCTCCCGCCGCTAACGCCGGGTTGCAGCCCGGAGACGTTATTCTTCGGGAGGGCGATCGCGTCATTCGCAATGCCTTCGACTGGCAAGCGGCGCTGCTTGACCTACACGTTGGCTCGCCAGCCCACCTGCGCATACGACGCGGCTCGCGCGAGTTCGAAACCGACGTGAAGGTGAGCGACATTCCGGAAGTCAGCGCGCCCAAGGTGCAGGTGCTGCGCGAACTCGAGTTGGTGACAGTGACGCCGGCGATCGCTGCCGACCGAAATCTCCGACGCCAATTTGGCGCTCTCGTGTACCAGGTGAGTCCCACGATCGCCGATCAAACGGGTCTGCAGCAGGGCGACGTGATTCTACAGATCAACAACACCGCCATCCGATCGGCGCAGGATGTCGCCCGCGCGATCGATCACTACGGCGACCGCACGTATCTGCGTCTCGTCGTCGAACGTCAGGACCAATTGTACATGACAGAGTTCGCCGTCCGATGACCGCCCACAGTCGGTATTCGTCGCCCCTCGCGGAACGGTACTCATCCAGAGCGATGCTGGAGCTGTGGTCGCCCGCCATGCGTCACGGCCTGTGGCGTCAGCTCTGGTTGGCGCTCGCCGAAGCGGAGCAGGAGTTGGGTGTTCCCATTCCGGAAGAAGCGCTGGTTCAGATGCGCGCCCACCTCGAGGACATCGACTTTGACGTGGTGGCCGCATACGAGCGACGGTTCCGACACGATGTCATGGCGCATGTGCACGCGTTCGGCGACGTGGCACCAGCGGCTCGCGGATACATCCACTATGGCGCGACCAGCGCCTACGTCACGGACAACGCCGATCTGATCCTCATGCGCCGCGGCATGGAGTTGCTGCGTGGAAAGATCGTGCGCGTGCTACGCGCATTGGCAACCTTCGCGCGCGAGTGGCGCGCCGAGCCGACGCTCGGTTCGACGCATCTGCAGCCCGCACAACCAACGACTGTCGGGAAGCGCGCGACGCTCTGGATGCAGGATCTGCTGCTCGATCTCGCCGATCTCGATCATCGCATCGCCACCCTGCCATGTCGCGGGGTGAAGGGGACGACCGGCACGCAGGCGAGCTTTCTCGAGATCTTTGGCGGTGATCACGCCAAGGTACGTGAGCTCGCACTCCGCGTGGCAGGCAAGATCGGTTTTGCCTCGTCGATTCCCGTCTCGGGACAGACCTACTCGCGCAAGCTCGACGCCCAGGTCCTCGGCGCCGTTGCCGGCGTCGCATCAAGCGCAATGAAGTTCAGCGGCGATCTGCGTGTGCTGCAATCCGTCGGTGAAATCGAGGAGCCATTCGAGGCCGAGCAGATCGGCTCGTCGGCCATGGCTTACAAGCGCAATCCCATGCGGTGCGAGCGCATCGCCTCGTTGGCGCGCTTCGTCGTCACGCTCGAGCCGAACGCCAATCTCACGCACGGCGTCCAGTTCTTCGAGCGCACGCTGGACGACAGTGCGAACCGCCGTCTCGTCATTCCGGAGAGCTTCCTCGCGACCGACGCTATTCTTGTCATCATGGAGAACGTCGTCAGTGGCTTGGAGGTACATCCAGCGCGGATTCGTCGGCGACTGCAGGAGGAATTGCCGTTCATGGCGACGGAGGAGCTGATCGTGCGTGCCGTCCGCGCTGGCGGCGACCGCCAAGTGGCACACGAACGTATTCGCCAACACAGCATTGAAGCGGCGCGCGCACTCAAGAACGGGGCGGAGCGGAACGACATGCTCGATCGGCTGGCTGCGGATCCGGCGTTCGGTGTACCGATCGCGGATCTGGAATCGGCGCTGCGTGCCGACCGGTTTGTTGGGCGCGCACCCGAGCAAGTGGACGAGTTCCTCGAGACGATCGTTGAACCGCTGCTCGCCGGTCATTCGCGCGGCGAGGACGTGCGCGAAGAGATCCGCGTATGACGATCGTGGAACTGAAGCCGCTCCCGCTCCAACATGTTCGTCGCGGCAAAGTGCGCGAAGTCTACGCCGTGGACGACGACCGTCTGCTGCTCGTCGCCACCGATCGTGTCAGCGCGTTCGACGTAGTGATGGCGGAGCCGATTCCGTACAAGGGAGCCGTGCTCACGCAGATTACTGCTTGGTGGCTTCGACAGCTCGAGGCTGATGTGCACCACCACATGCTCTCAGCCGACGTGGATGAGATCGTCGCCGCCGTTCCTGCGCTACGTCCTCACCGGGGCCAGCTGGCTGGTCGCGCAATGCTCTGTATGCGCACCGAGGTATTCCCGATCGAGTGCGTGATTCGCGGGTACTTGTCTGGCTCGGCGTGGAAGGAATACCGCGCTGCGGGCACGTTGGCGGGTGAATCGCTTCCGCCGGGGCTGCGGGAGAGTGAGCGTCTCGATCCTCCGCTCTTCAGTCCGGCCACGAAGGCTGAGACGGGCCATGACGAGAACATCACGGCGGCGCGCGTTGCTGAAGCCGTGGGGGCCGATGTTGCGGCGGAGTTGGAGCGATTGAGTCGGCTCGTGTACGAACGCGGGCGCGCCGTTGCCGCGGAGCGTGGGATCATTATTGCCGATACGAAATTCGAGTTCGGCCGCGATCGCCATGGGGCGATCACTCTCATTGATGAGGTCCTCACGCCGGACAGTTCGCGCTTCTGGCCTGCCGAGCATTATCAGCCAGGCCGTTCTCAGCCTAGCTTCGACAAGCAGCCATTGCGTGACTATCTCGACAACGAGCGTTGCGCCGGCCGCTGGAACGGCGAGGCACCCCCGCCGCAACTCCCAGCGTCGGTCATCCAGGCGACGAGCGTGCGCTACCGAGATGCATTTCTTCGCATCACTGGCACCGAGCTCGATATCACGGAGCTATCGTGAACTTCGCACGAGAAGGATTGAGTTTCATTGTGATCGCGGCGATCGTCGCCGCCGGTGCGTTCGGGGTGGCACTCAGTCGCCGTTCCTGGCCACTCTGGCTGTTCGCTTTCGGGCTGTTGGTGGTGGCGCTCTGGGTCGCGTACTTCTTTCGCGACCCAGTGCGGACCGGCGAGCGCGGCGAGCGCATCGTCATCTCACCGGCCGACGGCAAGGTTGTGATGATCACTGAGGTCGACGAGCCGACGTTCATGAAGGCCCGCGCAGTACGCGTCTCCATCTTCATGAACGTGTTCAACGTGCACGTGAACCGGTATCCCGTCAGCGGCACCGTGCATTATGTCGAGCGCAAAGCTGGCCGCTTTCTCAACGCAGCGTTGGAAGAGTCGAGCATGCAAAATGAGCAGTCCTCGGTCGGCATTGAGACGGGCAAAGCCCGTGTCCTCGTGCGGCAGATTGCCGGACTCATCGCGCGGCGCATTGTTACTGACTCCAAGGATGGCGAACACGTTCGCCAGGGTGAGCGCATGGGACTGATACGCTTCGGGTCCCGCGTCGACGTCTTCCTGCCGGTAGGTTCGCCGATGCGCGTAGGAATCGGCGATGCCACGTTCGCGGGTCAGACTGTGATCGCAGAGCTGACCGGCAAATGAAGCCGAGCACACGTCGCAGTATTCCCCGACACCAAGCCGTACGGCGCGCCGTAGTCCTCATGCCGAACGGATTGACGCTGTTCAATCTGTTCTGCGGTGTCTATGCCATCGTTCTCGCAATTCGGGGCGACCTCAGCGCCGCGCCGGCATTCATTGTTCTGGGCGGCGTCGCTGATGCGCTCGACGGACGCGTGGCGCGCGCTACCGGCACCGGTAGCCGGTTCGGCGAAGAGCTGGACTCGTTAGTCGACGCCATTTCGTTCGGATTCGCGCCGGCGCTCATCATGTATCTGGAATTGCCGGACAAGGGCGCGTGGAGCTGGTTGCTCGTCTTCATTTTCACTTCATGCGCCGTGATGCGATTGGCGCGCTTCAACGTCGAGCAGGCGGGACGCAAGAAGGCGCATTTCCACGGACTGCCCAGCCCCGCAGCCGGTCTCACCCTTGCCACATATTATTGGTTCAGCCAGACGCCGCTGTACAACCAAACGGTTATCTTGTTCACCGACAGCAAGACGCTGTCGGACCTCCCGTGGCACGTGATCTTGCGCGGCCTCATGGCGGTTCTCGCCGCACTGATGATCAGCGACGTGCCCTACCCCGCCGTGCCGTCGATCGGATTCACCAGTATCAAGAAGATCATCGGGACGCTCGTGGTGACGGGATGCTTGGTGCTCCTGCTCGTGCGTCGCGAAGAGTTCATTTTTCCGGCGCTCCTTGCATACGTGCTCTATGGCGCGGTCAAGTGGGTGATCATTGGCTTCGTCGGCCGTTCGGCGACACCCGGTGAGATCTTCTGGGAAGAAGAAGCTGAGGGCGTCGGCTCGGATGAGGAGCGACGTCTTCCGCCGGCGCGCAATGCGTTCCCCTCGCCAGCCCCTGTAGCTCCGTCTGATGTGCGTCGCGAAGAGCGTCGTCCCGCTGAGCGCGCGCCGGCCGACCGGGCGCCCGAGGAGCGACATCCCGAGGAAGGCGCGCCACCGGCGCGTCGTAAACGCCGCCGCCGCGGTCCGCGCGGCGGCAATCGTCCGCCAGGTAGCATCCTGCCCGGTCCCACACTCCCCGATACGCCTACAGGCTCCGCTGAATGAACCGATATCGCATTGCCGTTCACATCACGCCGCGCCGCGGCGTGCTTGATCCTCAAGGACGCACGGTTGCCGACGCACTCCACAGCCTAGGCTTTTCGTCTGTACATGACGTTCATGTCGGACGACACGTCGTCGTGGAACTGGACGCGGCCGATCAGAACGCCGCCGAGCAATCGACGCGCGAGATGTGCGAGCGGCTGCTGGCGAATCCGGTAGTTGAGGACTTCGAGATCGCGAGTGTGGTAGCGTCATGAAGTTCGGCATCGTCACCTTTCCGGGCTCCAACTGCGACTATGACGCCTATCAGGCGGTGGTTGAGGCGCTCGGCGAGAAGGCCGTGTACCTCTGGCACAAGGACCACGACCTGAAGGAGAGCGACGTGATCGTGCTCCCTGGCGGCTTCAGTTACGGCGATTATCTGCGGGCGGGTGCCATCGCGCGCTTTAGTCCCGTCATGCAGGACGTGATCGCGTTCGCCCATCGCGGCGGCCCGGTACTCGGAATCTGCAACGGATTTCAGATCGCCTGTGAGGCCGGGTTGCTGCCTGGCGCACTGCTACGCAACGCGAGTCTCAAGTTCGTCTCTGAGTTCGTGCGCCTGCGCGTGGAATCCACTGACACGATGTTCACGAACCGATACGATCGTGGCGCGATCATCCGGGTTCCGATCGCGCATGGTGACGGCCGTTACACCGCGGACGAAGCAACGCTCGATAGACTCGAAGGCGAAGGGCGCGTGGTGTTTCGCTACGTCGGCGGTCCGGGTGACGCCGACGAGTGGTGGAGTCCCAACGGCTCGATGCGCGCCATTGCCGGCGTGGTCAACGAAGCCGGAAACGTGCTGGGCATGATGCCGCATCCCGAGCGCGCGGTGGATGCCCTGCTGGGGTCCGACGACGGACTTGCCCTTTTCGAGTCCATGCTCGCCCGGGTAGGAGTGTAGCGCATGCAACGGCAGACGAGCGTCGAGGGTCGGCCCGGTGATCCGCTGATCACACCAGCGTTGATCGCCGAGCATGGCTTGACGAATGAAGAATATGAGCGGTTGATCGACATGCTGGGCCGCGAGCCGACGTTCACGGAGTTCGGCATCGTCAGCGCGCTGTGGAGCGAGCATTGCTCGTACAAGCACTCGCGGCCGCTACTCAAGACGCTGCCCACCACGGCGCCGTACGTGCTGCAGGGGCCCGGCGAAAACGCCGGCGTCATCTCGATCGGCGACGGCCTGGCCGTCGCGTTCAAGATCGAGTCGCACAATCATCCGTCGGCCGTCGAGCCGTACCAGGGCGCAGCGACGGGCGTTGGCGGCATCCTGCGCGATGTCTTCACGATGGGTGCCCGTCCGATCGCGCTTCTCAATTCACTACGGTTCGGGTCGCTGGACTCGGCGCGTGTCCGATATCTGTTTGCCGGTGTAGTGAAAGGCATTGGCGACTATGGCAACTGCGTCGGCATACCGACGGTTGCGGGCGAGATCGCGTTCGATCCGGCCTACGAGGGCAATCCGCTCGTCAACGCGATGTGCGTCGGGCTCCTGCACGAAGAGGAGCTCATTCGCGCCGTTGCGCAGGGAGTCGGCAACCCGATCATCGCGGTCGGTGCGCGCACGGGACGCGACGGCATTCACGGAGCCTCATTCGCATCGGAGGATCTTTCCGCGCAGAGCGAGGCCAAGCGCCCACGCGTCCAGGTTGGCGACCCCTTCACGGAGAAGCTGCTCCTCGAAGCGAGCCTCGAGCTCATTCGCAGCGGCGCACATCGTTGCCATTCAGGACATGGGCGCGGCTGGACTGACGTCTTCGTCCTCGCCGAGATGGCCGCGCGGGGCGACGTCGGCGTCACGATCGACACGCTCAAGGTCCCCGTGCGCGAAGCGGGGATGACGCCGTACGAGATCCTGCTCAGCGAATCGCAGGAGCGCATGCTCGTCGTCGCCAGAGCTGGGCCGCGAGGATCGACGTCCGTGCCATTCTCGAGAAGTGGGACCTCACTGCGGCCGTTATCGGCGAGGTGATCGCCGAGCCGGTGTATCGCGTGACCGAAGGCGACCGCGTCGTTGCCGAGTTCCCGGGCATCCGGCTCGTCACGGACTGTCCGACTGTACGCGCCGGAGGCGCGTGAGAGCGCCGAGACTCGCGCGACTGCCGTACCGACTGACGTGCATGACGATCGCGCGAACGTCCGGAGGAGCCGGATCCACTCTGGACGCTGGAGCAGCTGCTGCGTCGCCGACGATCGCGAGCAAGACGCTGGGTCTATCGGCAGTACGATCACACGGTGCGCACCAACACGGTGATCGGCCCTGGCGGCGACGCGGCCGTCCTTCGCATTCGCGGCACGGACGAGGCCACTCGCGCTCAAGACCGACTGCAACGGGCGGTACGTGTACCTCGACCCGCGCGTCGGCGCGCGCATCGCGGTCGGCGAGGCGGCGCGCAACGTGGCGTGTACGGGCGCGCGGCCGATGGCGATCACGAACAACCTGAACTTCGGCAATCCGAAGCCGCCCGAAGTCTACTTCCAGCTTCGCGAAGCCGTCGCCGGAATGGGCGAAGCCTGCCACGCGCTCGGAACGCCGGTCACCGGCGGCAACGTCTCGTTGTACAATGAGAACCCATCGGGCGCCGTGTACCCGACGCCGTCGATCGGCATGGTGGGTCTGATCGAAGCGGTTGCGCACATCACCCGCTCCGCATTCTCCGAGGTGCGAGCACGACACCATCATCCTGCTCGGCGAACCCACGGAGAAGTCGGGCGGCAGCGAGTATCTCGCGCGCATTCACGGAACGTGTCGCAGGCGCACCGCCCGCTTGCGATCTCGAGACCGAGCGTGCGCTCATCGGCGCAGTGCTCGAATCCATTCAAGGGGGCGTCGTGCGTTCGGCGCACGATTGCGCGGATGGCGGACTCGCGGTGGCGCTTGCCGAGTGTTGCGTGATGGATCGCGTCGCACCGCGCGGCGCGACGGTAGATCTGTCGGTCTGGCACGAGCTAGCCGACCGGGCGCTGCTGTTCGGAGAGGCGCAGGGACGGGTGATCGTCTCTACGGCCATGCCCGACACCGTGCTCAGCATTGCGCGGAAGCACAACGTGCCAGCGCGGAGCATTGGTCGAGTGGGCGCGCTTGCGGCACCCTTGCAGATTACGACAGCAAGCCTGCGGTTCGCGGCACCCCTCGACCGCCTCGACACGGCCTACCACGAAGCCATTCCGCGAATCATGGCCCAGGCCGCGCTATCCCAATAGTGGTATAGCGGTTCTCTGTCCGTTACCGACGAGCAACTATTTTTCATGTGCGGAATATTCGGCGTTCACGGCCATCCTGACGCAGCGCAGCTCGCGCAGCTCGGCCTGTATTCTCTGCAGCACCGGGGCCAGGAGTCAGTCGGCGTCGTCTCCATCGATGCGGCTGGCAACGCGCGCGCGGTGCGCAACATGGGCACGCTGACTGACGCGCTGGCCCAAGAACTGGCGAAGATCCCAGGGGTCAGCGCCGTCGGGCACACCCGATACAGCACGTCCGGGTCCTCGACGATCGAGAACGCGCAGCCTGTCGTCGCCCGGTCCAAGGGCGGCTACATCGCGCTCGCGCACAACGGCAACATCACGAACGCGGCAGAATTGCGGATGGAGCTCGAGGAGCTCGGCTCGATCTTCGGCTCGACGATCGATTCGGAAGTGATCGTGCATCGCCTGGCGCGCTCGAACGCGCCCAAGCCGGCGGCCCGACTCGCCGATGCGCTCCAGGGAGTCGAAGGCGCATTTAGTCTGGTCGTTGCCATGGGCGATACGATTCTCGCGGCGCGCGACCCGCGCGGCTGGCGGCCGCTCGCCATGGGCCGTCTTGGAAACTCAATCGTGTTTGCGTCGGAGACGTGTGCACTCGACATCGTCGGCGCCACGACCGAACGCGACGTCGAACCCGGCGAGATCGTATCGGTGAACGCCGAGGGGGTGCAGTCGATATTCCCCCTTGAGAAGAAGGAGCTGCGGCGCTGCGTCTTCGAGTACGTGTACTTCGCACGGCCCGACAGTCGTGTGTTCGGCGGCTCGGTCGATCGGGCGCGGCGCGCCCTTGGACACCGCCTTGCCCAGGAGCACCCTGCCCCGTCTGCCGAACTCGTGTTCAGCGTACCGGACTCTTCGAACTCCGCGGCCCTCGGTTTTGCCGAGGCGAGCGGACTCCCGTACGAGCTGGCGCTTATTCGCAATCACTACGTTGGGCGCACGTTCATCCAACCGACGCAAGCCGGGCGCGACGCCAAAGTGAAAGTGAAGTACAACCCGGTTCGCGAGGTGCTTGCCGGCAAGAGCGTCGTCATGGTCGACGATTCCATTGTTCGCGGCACCACCACGCGCGGATTGGTCGCACTCGTCCGCGCCGCCGGCGCTCGCGAGGTTCATATGCGCGTAAGCTCTCCGCCCGTGACCGGTCCATGCTACTATGGCATCGATACGCCGTCGCGCGAGGAACTCATCGCAGCCAACAACACGGTCCCCGAAATCGCGGCGCACCTTGGCGTAGACAGTCTGGGCTACATCTCCCTGGATGGCATGCTCCAATCGGTGCCCCTTGGCCCGGAGGGGTTTTGCCACGCATGTTTTTCCGGCGATTACCCTACTCCGCCGCCCACGGATCCCGACAAATTACGTTTCGGCTGCGGCTGTTGATGACAGTCGCGTATCCGATCATTGCACTCACGTGAGAGGGTTTGTTGACCAGTACTCCTCAAACCAGCGACTTGGTAGGCTTTGACAACGAACCGCCTGTGACCGAGCGTTCGAACAAGTCTGTCTACTTCTTTGGCGACGGACGAGCCGAAGGCACCAAGGACATGAAGGCGATCCTCGGCGGAAAGGGTGCAAACCTCGCCGAGATGACGAACCTAGGAGTGCCCGTCCCCCCGGGGTTCACAATTGCTGCGCCAATCTGTGTCGCGTATCTGAAGGATCGAACGATCCCGGACGACGTGCGCGCCGAAGTGCACCAAGAACTCGATCACCTCGAGCGGGTGACTGGCAAGCGTTTCGGCGACACGAGTGATCCGCTGCTCGTGTCCGTGCGGTCCGGGGCGCCCGTTTCGATGCCTGGGATGATGGAGACCATCCTCAACCTTGGGCTGAACGATCGCAGCGTTCAGGGCCTGGCGCGCGCCAGTGGCAACCCACGGTTCGCGTACGATTCCTACCGCCGCTTCATCCAGATGTACGGCGACGTCGTGCTCGGCGTCCCGTTTGCGCAGTTCGAGCAACTACTCTCCGCCAAACGGCTCATGGCCGGCGTGAAGACTGACGCGGAGCTGGACGAGGGAGTATTGCGCAATCTGGTCGAGGAGTACAAGTCGCTCGTCCGCAGCGCTACCGGCGCCGATTTCCCGATAGACCCGACGACGCAGCTGTGGGGCGCGATTGAGGCGGTATGGCGCTCGTGGACGCTGAAGAAGGCGGTGGATTATCGCCGCGTGAACAGCATTCCCGAGGATCTTGGCACCGGCGTCAACATCGTCTCAATGGTGTTCGGGAATCTTGGCGCTGACTCTGGCACCGGCGTGGCGTTCACGCGGAATCCATCCACCGGCGAGCGGAAGTTCTACGGCGAGTTCCTCATCAACGCACAGGGAGAGGACGTTGTCGCCGGCATTCGCACGCCGTTCAGCATCGAGGAGATGGCGGATCTTCTGCCCGAATCCTACAAGGAACTGCGGCAAACGGAGGAACGCCTCGAGAAGCACTACCACGACATGCAAGACATTGAGTTCACCGTCGAGCACGGGCAACTCTTTCTGCTGCAGACGCGAACGGGAAAACGCACGGCGGCGGCCGCTGTCCGCATTGCCACCGACATGGTGGACGAAGGCCTCATCACCACGGACACGGCAGTACAGCGCGTTGCGCCGGAGCAACTCGACCAGCTCCTGCACCCGGTCATTGATAGTGGCGTTCGCGCCACTCCGCTGTGCACAGGTTTGCCTGCCAGTCCGGGGGCGGCGAGCGGTATAGCGGTTTTCGATCCCGACGCCGCCGAGCGGCGTGCAGCCGGCGGCATCCAGGTAATTCTGGTTCGTGATGAAACGACGCCGGAAGACTTCCATGGGATTGTCGCGGCGCGCGCCGTCCTGACGGCACGCGGCGGCATGACCAGTCACGCCGCTGTCGTGGCGCGCGGCATGGGAAAATGTGCTGTCGTCGGGTGCAGGGAGATCGAGGTCGATCTCGAGCACAGGCGCTTCCACGTCGGAGATACGGTGATCGCGGAAGGCGATTGGATCACCCTGGACGGCGGTACCGGACGCGTATACAAGGGTGACCTGCCGACTACGCCGAGCGAGGTGGTTCAGGTCATTCGCGGGATGCGCGACGCCGCGTCCGCGCCCGCCTACCAGACCTTTGCTCGCGTCCTGGATTGGGCGGACGACCTGCGCCGCCTCAAGGTGCGCGCGAACGCTGACACGCCGCACGACGCGCGCATTGCCCGGGCGTTCGGCGCCGAGGGCATCGGCCTCTGCCGTACAGAACACATGTTCTTCGAGGGCGATCGCATCACGGCCATGCGCGAGATGATCGTTGCACGCGATGAGGGGGGCCGGCGGCGCGCTCTCGCGAAGCTCCTCCCCATGCAACGGGCCGATTTCGAGGGGATTTTCGAAGCGATGAACGGGCTGCCGGTCAATATCCGACTGCTGGACCCACCACTTCACGAGTTCCTGCCGCACGGCGGCGAGGAAAGCAAGCTCTTGGCGCGAACGCTCGGAATTCCGCGAGCTGAGCTGTCCCGCATCGTGGAGTCTTTGCGCGAGACCAACCCGATGCTCGGGCACCGCGGGTGCCGTTTGGGTATTACTTACCCGGAAATCACCGAGATGCAGGGTCGGGCAATCTTCGAGGCCGCGGTGCGGGCGAAACGAAGAGGCCTGGATGTCCGTCCTGAGATCATGGTGCCGCTGGTGTCCACGCTGGCCGAGTTCCACCACCAGCGGGCCATCTTGAAAGATGTAGCGAATCAGGTACTCGGGGGTATGGGAGAGGACGTGCCATATACCATTGGCACGATGATAGAGCTGCCTCGCGCCGCGCTGACCGCGGACGAGATCGCTCAGGAGGCGGAGTTCTTTTCATTTGGCACCAATGATTTAACTCAGACTACATTTGGTTTCAGTCGCGACGATGCCGGCCGATTCCTACCCAATTACGTAGATCGTGGTATACTTCCCGACGATCCGTTCCAAGTGCTTGATCGCAACGGTGTTGGCAAGCTGATTGGAATTGCGGTATCTGCCGGTCGGAGCGTGCGCCCCCAATTGAAGGTGGGTATTTGCGGCGAACATGGCGGCGAACCGCGCTCTGTGAAGTTCTGTCACTCGATCGGCCTCGATTACGTATCATGTTCTCCCTACCGCGTTCCAATCGCACGCCTCGCCGCAGCCCATGCCGCTCTTGAATCCTCGGTTTCAGACAAAGCGCGCACGTCGTAGTCACCCGACACTGCCCAACTTGCCGGCACTGCCGTTGGACTACGACGAGAGGCCGCTCCGCATCGCTCTCGTAACCGAGTATTACTACCCGCACTTGGGCGGGGTTTGCGAGCACGTGCATTTCTTTGCTCGTGAGGCGCGCCGTCGCGGTCACCATGTGGACGTTATAACGTCCCATATTCCCGGCGCCGAGGAGCAGCCGCACGTCATCCACCTGGGCCGCAGCCAGCCCGTGTACTGCAACGGCTCTCAGGCCCGCATCTCCATGGGCTGGAATCTTCGGCGTGACATGCGCCGCGTGCTTCGAGACGGCAAGTACGACATCGTGCACGTGCACTCGCCACTGACGCCAGTTCTGCCCATCCTCGCCATCGAAGAGGCCGACTGCCCCGTCGTCGGAACGTTCCATACGTATTTCGATCGTTCCATTGGCTACCGGCTGGGGCGACGCTTCTTCCAGAAGCGCCTCGACATGCTCAGCGCGGCCGTGGCCGTTTCGCACAGCACCACCGTCGCGCTGGAGCGCTACTTCGAGGCCGATTGGCAGATCATTCCTAACGGCATCGACACAGACGTCTTCAATCCGAACGCTCCGCCGCCGCCGGGACTGCCGAAGGATATTCCGACAGTGCTTTTCCTCGGCCGATTCGATCCACGAAATGGACTGACCACCCTCATCGATTCGTTTCGCAAGGTCAAGGGACGGGGCAACCGAGGCCGCCAAGCGAGACTTGTGGTTGTCGGTGACGGCCCGCTCCGCGAGCATTACTACAAGCAGGCGAACGGCGACAAGGACATCGTGTTCGTCGGTGCGATCCTCGAGGGTCGGCCGAGCTATTATGCGCACAGCTCCGTGTACGCTTGCCCCACCACGAAAGCATCGTTCGGCATTACGCTCCTCGAGTCCATGGCATGCGAAACACCGGTGGTCTGTTCGGACATCCTCGGGTTCCGAGACGTCGTCGTCGATGGGCGCGAGGCGTTGATGGTCCCGTGCGGCAACCGCGAAGCGCTTGCTGATTCGCTCGTGCGTGTACTGGACGACGAGGGGCTCGCCATCCAGCTCGGCACCACCGGGCGCCAGAATTCGCTCGAATACTCGTGGGCGCGTGTCACGGCTCGCGTGATCGACGTGTATCAGGACGTTCTCGGTCGCGTCGCCGTCGGAGTATGATCCTTGGCTTGGGCGCCGGCGTCGTCCTGCTCGGCGGGGCGGCCGCACACGGCGCCTTCCATCGCAACAGTCCCCTGTTTGGCCCCACGATCACCGGAGTGCCCGCCGCTGATCGGGCCGTCGCGCTGACGTTCGACGACGGCCCGAATCCGCACGCCACGCCCGTGATACTCGACGCGCTCAACGCGCGCGGGGTGAAGGCGACGTTCTTCATCCTAGGTCGGTATGCCGAGCGATGGCCTGACCTCGCCAAACGCGTGGCCGACGAAGGGCACGCAATCGGCAATCACGGCTACTTCCACCGAAAGCTGCACTTCAAGTCGCCCACCTACGTGCGCACGGATCTCACTCTCGGCACACGGGCGATCGAAAAGGCGGCGGGTGTGCATCCGCGGCTCTTTCGCGCGCCGCATGGTTTCCGCAGCCCATGGGTCACCCCCATTGCCCGGTCACTGGGGCAGCGAACAGTTGGATGGTCGCTTGGCGTCTGGGACACGGACAAGCCTGGCGTGGACGCGATCGTTCAACGAACCGTGGCCGGTGTTCGCCCAGGATCGATCCTCCTGCTCCACGACGGCGACGGGTACGATCCGGACGGCGATCGGATGCAGACGGCACAGGCGGTCCCGCTCATCGTCGATCGACTGCTGAGCCTGGGCTACCGCTTCGACCTCCTCGACGCCGCATGAAGAAAGCCGGCTCGCGCATCATCCGTATCGGCTTCAGTGCCGTGATCATTGCGGCGCTCGTCGTGTTCGCGCGAAAAGTGAACTGGGGTACAACGTGGGCGAGCATCAGCGGCGCCGACATGGATGTGCTCCTGGCGGCAGCGGTCGTCAACCTGCTTTCGCTGGCGCTCAAAGGTGTGCGGTGGTGGGTTTTTCTCCGCCCGGTTGGCGCGAACTCGCTCCGGATGGCACTGAAGGCAACGGTCGCGGGCGCGGGACTGAACAACGTTCTTGTTGCGAACGGCGGTGAGGCGGCGCGCGTCGTCTTCGTGTCGCGCGCCGCGCACGTTCAGAGCGCCAAGGTATTGGCAACGCTCGCGCTGGAGCGTCTGTTCGAGTTGATCGGCTATATCGTCTTGCTCGCCTTGTCCGTGTCGTTCCTCGAGCTACCTCCCATGCTGGTTCGCACGCGACCGATTGCCTGGCTCGCCTTGGTGGGCGTCGCGGTGCTGATGGTGTATCTCGTGCGGCGTCCCGAAAAGGAGATCGTCGCAGCAGCGCCAGCGACGGCATGGCGCGGCCGTTTCGCGGCGTACATGAAGCACTTCGTTCACACCATCGGCGGCATATCCACCGGCCCGCGTTTCGCGATTGCGCTCTTGCTCTCCGTGGGCATCTGGGCGTTGCAGGTGTGGACCTACAGCCTGACTGCACGGGCGGCCAACTTCAACATCACGCTCGTCGGCACCGTCGCGGCGATTCTCCTCGTCAACATCTCGTTTGCCGCCCGTCCCACTCCCGGCAACGTCGGTGTTTTCCAAGGGATGTACGCCCTCGCCGCCGTGGCATTTGGTATGGACAAGGATCAGGCAATCGCCGTGGCCTTTCTCATCCAGGCGCAGCAAATCATTCCGGTCACGCTGCTTGGCGTTGTGCTGGCACCGGAGTTCATATTCAAGAGGAAGAAGGCTGTCCGCGCGGAAGACCGAGGTTTGGAATTGAGTGCGCCGCGGGGCACAGAGAGTCCGTGAGAGGCCGTCTCGCCCAATGTCCTGCAAACCAAAACGCCGCCGGCATCATGCCGGCGGCGTTTTGGTTGGTGATGGAGGCGCCGGGAATTGAACCCGGGTCCGAGAATAGATCGACCACAGCCACTACGTGCGTAGTCCGCCGTTAGATGTCTCCGCGCGCTGGTTGGCAGACGACCCACGCGCGAATAAGCCCTCTTGATCTCGCCGGCCCGTCGAGGGCGATCGTGCCAGCTATCCCGGATTTCCGATACCTAGAAAGCCGCCCCGGGCGGGCTTCCCTCTAGGCACTCGCACGCGGAACTAAAAGTTACGCAGCAAGGGCGAAGTTGTTGTTCGCAGTTGGGTTTTTGTCGAGTGTTTTACCAGGTTCCCGACGACCTGGGCACGCAGCCACAGCTTCACTTACCCCGTCGAAGCCAGTCGCCCCCGTAGCCTCAAGTCTAGTCAGTTCGGACCGGGAATCAACCCGTGTTAACGCTCCGGGCTCTTCAGCGACTCTTGTAAGACGCTGACGTGACGTGCTTTGCCTGAATCACCCTCACGCAATTTCTCCCAGCGGCCTTCGCTTCGTACAGTGCTTTGTCGGCTGCGGGCACCAACCGATCGCCGTACGGCACAGGGTCCGGATACGTCGCGACACCGAACGACGCCGTGATACAGATCGCCTCGTCGCCCTGCTTGACGCGTCTCGATTCGAGTACGATGCGCAGCCGTTCGGCAAGCTCGACCGCTCCCTCCTGGGATGTCTGAGGCAGCAGAATCGCGATCTCCTCTCCTCCATATCGCGCGCAGAGATCCACCGTGCGCACGGCCTGCGAGAGCATCTGCGCTGCATCCCGGAGCACGGCGTCACCTGCCTCATGACCGTAGCGGTCGTTCACCGCCTTGAAATGATCGAGATCCACGAAGATGAGCGAACAGGTTCCGCCGAACCTGTCTGTTTCGGCAATGACACGCGCGAGCTGTTCGTCAAAGTGTCGTCGGTTGGCCAATCGAGTGAGCGAATCGGTGCGGGCGCTACGACTCACCTCTTCGATCTCCCAAACGATCTCGAGTGGTCCCCGCACCACGGCGGCGAGTAATCCGACGTTCCGGGCTTCATGTTGCGAAACGTCTCCCGGGTCGTTGCCCTCGACGACAATCGCGCCGATCACCGTATCGCCGGTCCGGACGGGCACGACGGCTAGTGAACCAATGGTGCGCGGAAAGCCGCCGTACGGGCAGCTTTCAACGACTGCGGAGCGTGCGTCATTCAGCACGATCGGCAACTTCGCGGTGCATGCCTTCCCGACGATCGAGTCGGCCGTAACATGGAAGCCCGCTTCGATGTCGAGGCTGGGCGAAAGTGCCTGCAGCACTCCGTGCTGGTCGACTGCATTCCAGCGCACGACCCCCGCGACCGACGCGGATGTCACATCCCGAGCAGTGTCGCATAGTGCCTGCGCCAACGCTTCGGCGTTGCGATGTCCATGAAGGCGCCGCACGGCGTCGAGCAGGGCTTCGCTGTGCCGCATGTGCCTTCCGTACTCACGCCGGATCTCGAATAGTTGTACTAGGTTTGCGACCTGCGCCGCGAACCGCGGCATCCATGAGCGGGCCGCCTCGCGATCGAGGCGTAGCCCGGAGGCCGCCGTCACGGTGAGCACGCCGTACATCTGTGACCCGCATACGACACGTGCGGCGGCGAGCAGCGGCGGCGCATCGGCGTTGCCGGCAAACTGTACGGTGCCCTGCTCGGCGCACCAGCGCACGAGCGGGCTCCACGCGCGCATGTCAAAATGCGCCGGTCGCGGCTCGCCGGCGGTGGACCAAGCATTCGGCACGAGCGTCTGCCGCGTCTCTACCCATCGCCAGAAGATCGCCTCGTCGGCCCTCGACAGGTCGCGTACGTCGCGCAGCAGACGGTCGAGCATCTCGAGGTCATAGGTTGCCTCGTTGATCTCGAACACCTCCTGGATATCGCGCTGCAGCGCCGTGGACTTGGCGGGCGTCCGCTTGGCCGTCGAGCCCGATGCCAGGTGCGTGGCGACGCGTGTGAGCGTCTGGGAGCCCGCCTGCGAGGCGTATCGCCGCAACCAAGCGAGTGCGGCGAGCGTGGCGAGCCCGCCAATCCCTGCGGGCACGGACCATGAAGCGAGCACGTGCAGGATGCGCAATGTGGACGCGACCATCAAGACCCTGTTTGCGGACGCATGATGCGTCCGGGTAGAGATCCGTCGCTACCGATGCGTGATGCGGGACGCGGCCACCGCCGCCCCAAAGCCATTATCGATATTCACGACGGTGATACCCGCCGCGCAACTATTCAGCATGGTGAGCAACGGTGCGATGCCCTGAAAGGACGCTCCGTAGCCCACACTGGTCGGTACCGCGATCACTGGTGAGCGGACTAGGCCGCCTACCACCGATGGCAGCGCTCCGTCCATTCCCGCGATCACAATGACGACCGCCGCCGATGCGAGTTCGTTCCGTCGCGCGAGCACACGATGGATACCCGCCACACCAACGTCTGTGATCCACGCCACGCAATTGCCGAGAACATCGAGTGTGACCGCGGCTTCTTCGGCAACCGGCAGATCACTCGTGCCGGCGGTAACGATGGTGACGGTGCCTTCCGCAACCGATGGCGGCACCCGGCCTCGCAAGTGCGCGGTGCGCGCCACGTCGTTCAACTCGACTCCCGGGACGGTGGTGCGCAGGTGCTCGGCGGCCTCCGGGGCAAGTCGTGTCGCGAGGAACCCGTCGCCGCACGCGGCAAGGCGCTGCGCGATCGCGCCAATCTGGGCGGGCGTCTTTCCCGCGCCATATATGACTTCTGGAAATCCCTGCCGGAGCGCGCGATGGTGATCGATGGTGGCGAACGCCAGCGACTCAACGGGCTCGAATGCGAGCGTCTCGAGTGCGTCGTGGACGTCGACGTCGCCATTCGCGACCTGCTGCAACAGATCGCGAACGAGCTCGCGCCTCATACTGCGGAGGTCTGGAGCGCGTCCGATTCGGCGTCGGCTCCGCCCGCTGCCACGGAGCGATCGCCGATCTCGAGGTACGTCGCAAAGATGCCCTCAACTTCACCGAGTGAATTCACGGCATGCAGCTTCTTGCGCAGGTCCGCCGAGCCCGGCAGTCCCTTGCAATACCACCCCAAATGCTTACGGAACTCGAGGGCGGCGCCCTGGCGGTCCGGCTCGTACTCGTGAGCCATCTTCGCGTGCGTGAGCGCAATTGCGAACCGCTCTTCAACGGCCGGCGCGGGGCGCATGGGTCGGCCGCTGAGCAGATCGCGCGCTTGGTCGAAGATCCAGGGCTGACCGAATGCGCCGCGTCCGATCATGATGCCGGCGCAATTCGTCATGCGCTGCATGCGTAGAGCGTCGTCCGCCGTCTTGATGTCACCATTGCCGAGCACTGGCACGTCGAGCGCCTCCACGACGGCGGCGATCTCTTCCCAGCGTGCCGCACCAGTGTACATCTGCGTCCGTGTGCGGGCGTGCAGCGTAAAGGCGCGTGCCCCGGCATCCTGCATGCGGAGCGCGATGCCGACGGGATCGCGCGTTTCCTCGCTCCATCCGCTGCGTGTCTTCACGGTGACCGGCAGGTGCGTGCTGCGCACGACAGCGCGGATGATATCCTGAACGCCGTCCAGATCCTTGAGACAGCCCGAGCCGCCGTTCCGCCTGACGACCTTCTTGACCGGGCAGCCGAAGTTGATGTCGATGAACTCCGGCGCAAAGACATCGGTGACAAACGCCGCTGCTTCGCCCATGGCGGCGGCGTCCGCGCCGAAGATCTGCACGCCGATTGGACGCTCCTCAGTGCCAAAGCGCAGCTTCCTGATGGTGGCTTCGTTCTCTCGCCGTATACCTTCGGCAGAGAGGAACTCCGTCACGACTACGTCCGCGCCATTCAGGCGGCAGAGCCGGCGGAATGGTGACTCCGATATCCCGGCCATGGGCGCGAGGTACAGAGGCACATCCACGGACAGCGCGAACGGAAACCGTTTCATTCGTTGAAGTTAAGACAGCGCGGAAGTCGAAGCAACATCAGCATTTGACACACGTTCCAGCACCGGATAACTTCGCACGTTCACACGATGATAAGACGTCCTTAGACGAGTCAACGGATGGAACTGCGCGAGTTCTTCAGCGAAGACGCAATCAAGCTCGACCTGACGGGCACCTCCAAAGACGAGATCCTGCGCGAGCTCATTGGGCTGCTCAAGCTCGACGAGAAGTCAGAGGGCATGCTGTTCAAGATGCTCAAGCGTCGCGAAAACCTCGGTTCTACCGGCATCGGTCGGGGAATCGCCATTCCTCACTGCCGGTCGCTCGTCGTCAACAAGCTGCGCGTTGCGTTCGGCCGCAAGAAAGACGGCGTGGACTTCAAGGCGATCGATGAGAAGCCGGTCCACTTCTTCTTCCTCATCGTCGCGCCGCCGCTCGAGGTCTCTAACCAGTATCTGCCGGTGCTTGGAAAGATCGCGCAGTTCAGCAAGGAATCCGACGTTCCGACGCGGCTCCTCGCGCTCAACGATCCGAAGGAATTCCTCGCGCTACTCGAAGAGAAAGGCGTCTAGCGACTTTCTCGAAGTCTCGGTGACACGGGACACGCGACTGACGTATCTATTTACTAGTACTAACGCCGAAACGCTCAAAACATGTCGGTTTTGGCCAATCGGTCATATTGGCCCTTGCGCTGACCCCCCGTTTTCGGAACTAATATATAGGACTACGATCATCGCGGGACGATCGGGCGGCGAGACGGGATCGATCGTGCCACGCATCGAATGCGAATGGGTCGAGACGGGATCGATCGTGGCATGATCGAATGCGAATGGGCCGAGACGGGATCGATCGTGCCGAGATGGAATTCGATCGCGCCGAGATGGAATTCGATCGCGCCGAGCGAGCATCGCAACGCCGCGAGATGGTATTGCAACGCGCCAAGAAGGGATCGTCGCGTGCCCAGATAGGATCGCAACGGATCGAGCAAGGATCGTTGCGGGCCCAGACGGAATCCCAACGGACCGAGCAGGGATCGTTGCGAGCCGAGACGGAATCCCAACGGATCGAGCAAGGATCGTTGCGAGCCGAGACGGAATCCCAACGGACCGAGCAAGGATCGTTGCGAGCCGAGACGGAATCCCAACGGGCCGAGCAAGGATCGTTGCGGATGTAGACGGAATCGCAACGTAGCGAGCGAGGATCCCTGCGGGTTGAGCCAGGATCCTCGCGTGCAGAGCAGGCATCGCATCGCCGCGAGACGACACCCGCCCGTGCAGAGACGGCAGTGCCCGATGCCGAGATGCAATCGGAGCGCCTCGAGCTGAGATCGCAACGCGTCGAGACGGCACTCCAACTCCCCGAGACACAATCGGAGTGCGGCGAGAGAGCACTCCAACGCGCCAAGGCACAAGCTGAGCGCGGCGAGACGGCACTCCAACTCGCAGAGGCGGCACCCAAGCGCGTCGAGCTGGAATCCTAGTTCATCGAGACGCAATCGGAACGCGTTGCGATGGCACTCCATCGCGTTGAGACGGGATCCCAACGCGTTGAGATGGAACCCTGACGCGTCGACATGGGACTCCAACTCGGCGAGACGGCACTCCAACGCTCCGAGACGCCACTCCAACTCGCTGAGGCGACACCCCAACGCTCCGAGACGGCATCACAACGCACGGAGTTGCCATCCCAACTCCCTGAGACCACATCGCAACATCCTGAGACTACATCGCAACCGCTCGAGGCGGTTGTTCCCGTTATTCGACCCCGGCGCATCGGGCGCCCGTCGGGGTGCAGGTCCATTTCGGCGCCCCATCGGCCGGGAGGCCACATGAAATACCACGAAGGCAGTATGCTCGAAGCGCTCCGCCGCATCGACACCTTTCTCGATGCCCAACCCACGGCGTTCGCCCCGCTCATGGGTTCTGCCGCTCGGCAGGAGCTGACCGCCACCATCGATCAACTCAGCGCATCCGCCACCGCTCAGGAGGTCGGTGGCCGCGCGAGCCGAGGGGAGACGTCGAAGCTGGGCGCGCTGCGGCTTGCGTTGCGGATCCACCAGATGGATCCCATCGCGGCGATCGCAAAGCTTCGGCTGCCGGCGGTTCCCGATTTTAGCTCGCTCACTACGCCGCGCTCGACCGTCTCGACGGAGCGACTGCTCGCCGCGGCGGCGGCGATGGGCGAGGCCGCGGCGCGCCACGCGGCGGTGTTCACGGCCAACGGGCTCCCGGCGGATTTCATCGCGCGGTTGCAGGCGTCCGCGCAAGCACTTCAGGACGCCATCGATGGGCGATCGGGGCAAACCGTGGTCCGGAGCGGGGCGACGGCATCCCTGGCGGCTGAGGAGCGGCGTGGTCGCACCATCATCACGGTACTCAACGGTTTGCTGCTGCCGTTGATCGGCGCCGATGCCGGCCTGCAGGCGGCATGGACCACAGCGAAGCGCGTCGCTCACAAGCCGGGCGTCAAGATCGGCGCTCGCGCGAGCGTGGCACAAGCGGACGCCACCACGCAGGGCACAACGCAGGGCAGTACGCAGGGCAGTACGCAAGGCAGTACGCAAGGCAGTACAGCAGTACGGCGGCGCCCGCAACGCCGCCTGCAGCATCACCCCCGCCGGCACCGCAGGTGCCGGCGGTGTAACACGCCGCACCGGTAGGTCACACTCCGCAGTAGACGCGAACGGCCGCCCTCGGGCGGCCGTTCGCGTTCCTACCCTTCATAGTGATGCGTGGTGCGTTCTTAGAAACTCACAACTCACGACTCACCACTGGACACCCGAACCTCGCCGACCGGCGATAGTGGCCTGCGAGCCAGGCGCCCTGGTGCGCATGACCCGTGAAGTAACGGGCTGATAGGTGAGCAATTATCCGGGCTGATAGGTAAGCCTCGCATGGCAGCAGGGTGGTCTCTGGAGACCAGAAGCAATCCCCTCACGGGGCGGGAGTCAAAGGGAACGTCCAACGGACGTTCGGGAGAAACCGATTGGTGGCGAGCAGAATCTCTCCCAGCTCGAGCGGTCCGTAGGCCACAATGAGGCGATCATCGTGCGTGTCCGTCAGGCGCACGTCTTCGCCGGCCAGGTTGTGCGAGAGCGAGTAGCTGACCTCGCGCACCTTGATCGCGCCGGCGCTGCTGACGCGGCGCACCACGGTCCCCTCCGGATAGCACATCGGGGGCAGGCGGCGCGGATAGGCCCGCGGCGAGCCGTGATAGTCCGCGCCCGGGGGACGGTGTCCGGCGACGCTGGCGTGGGGCCGCTCGTCGTTGTATTCGCTGCGAAAGCGATCGAACCGGCGCTGCTGCGCCACGAACGAGGGCGCGGGCGGGTCCAGCGTGTGGGCCTTGAGGGTTCTGTGAAACCGCTCGTGCGCGCCGTTGGCGGCAGGCTGGCCCGGCGGCGTGTGCTCGGGCCGGATGCCCAACCGCACCCACCAGAACGCCAGGGAGCCGAGGCGGCCGATCGCGTTGGGCTGGGCGAATGGCACGCCGTTGTCCGTGCGGAGGACCTCGGGGAGCCCGTACTCGCGGAACAAGCGCTGGAAGCACTGGCGGGCCGTGGGGACCGCGGTACTGCGCAGGGCGGTGCAGCCGAGGAGAAAATGGCTGTGCAGATCCAACACGGTCAGGGGGTAGCATTCGGGCCCGCCGCCTGAGAGCGCGAATTCCCCTTTGAAATCCGCCGTCCAGACCACGTTCGGGGCGGTCGCGGCGGTGCGCCCACTCGCCAGGCGGGCATGCGTCCGGCCGCGCCGGCGTCTTGAGTCGACCAGGCCGGCCCGTTTGAGCAGCGCCCCGATCGTGCTGGCGGCGGGCCACCGTCCTCCCGCCGGTTCGTGCAGCTGCAGCCAATCCCGCAGCTTCTCTGGCCCGTACAGCGGGTGGCGCTTCCGCAACGCGATGATGCGGGCGGCCATGGCGGGCGACATTTGGTGGGCCTGCCCGTGTCGGGCATGCGAGCGATCCGCGAGGCCCGCCGGCCCGTCGGTCGCAAAGCGGTTCAGCCACTTATGGCCGGTCTTCTCGCTAATGCCAAACTCGGCACAGACGGCGCGGAGCGATTCTCTCCGCCGAATGCACTGTTGCACAAACGCCAATCGTTCCGACATCGGTGAACTCTCTTGCCAAGGCACGGACACCTCCCAGAAGATGTCCGAACGTAAGGCTGTCTCACCAAGCTCACCTATCAGCCCGGTTTGTGGCTCACCTATCAGACCGGTTTGTACCCTGACAACTGACAACTCACCACTGACAACTGATCAGCGAAGGACCTGGGAGATCGGATTGGACTCCGGGTGTCGACCGGCGGATCATTCCCACTCGATCGTCGCCGGCGGCTTGGAGCTGACGTCGTACACGACGCGATTCACGCCGCGGACTTCATTGATGATGCGGTTGGAGATGCGACCCAGTACGTCGTGTGGGAATGGGTACCAGTCGGCCGTCATGCCATCCGTGCTCGTCACCGCGCGGAGCGCGACGACGTTCTCGTACGTTCGATAGTCGCCCATGACGCCGACGCTTCGCACCGGCAGCAGCACGGCGAAGGCCTGCCAGATCTCGTCGTACAAGCCGGCGTTCCGGATTTCGTCGAGGTAGATGGCGTCTGCCCGACGCAGCACGTCGAGCGCCGAGTCGTTCACGGCGCCGAGGACGCGGATGCCGAGTCCGGGGCCAGGGAACGGATGTCGGCCGACCATGTCCTCTGGCAATCCAAGCTCGCGGCCCACGTTGCGCACTTCGTCCTTGAAGAGCTCGCGGAGCGGCTCGATCAGCTTGAACTTCATGTCCGGTTTGAGGCCGCCCACGTTGTGGTGCGTCTTGATCGTCACCGATGGTCCGCCTCGCGGCGAGAACGACTCGATCACATCGGGATACAGGGTGCCTTGCACCAGGAACTCCGCCCCCTTCCCCGCGCCGCTCGTAGCAGCCTCGAAGACGTCGATGAACGTGTGGCCGATGATCTTGCGCTTGGCTTCGGGCTCCTCGATCCCGGCGAGCGCATCGAGGAACCGCTTGGATGCGTCCACGGTCACGAGCTCGATGCCGAGGTTCGCCTTGAATGTGCGCTCAACCTGCTCGCGTTCGTGCAGGCGGAGCAAGCCCGTATCGACGAACACGCACGTGAGTTGGTCGCCAATCGCCCGGTGCACCAGGGCCGCGGCCACCGACGAGTCCACGCCCCCTGACAGACCACAGATCACACGCGACGTGCCGACGAGCTCGCGGATCTTCTGCACCTCACTCTCAACGAACGCACCCGGTGTCCAGCTTGGCTCGGCGCAACAAATATTGAATAAGAAGTTAGCAATCAACTCGCTGCCGCGCGGCGTGTGTGCCACTTCGGGGTGGAACTGCACGCAATGGATTGGCTTGTCGCGATGGCGCATCGCGACGATCGGCACGCTGCCGCTCGATGCCGTGACGACGTATCCCGCCGGCGGCACGTCCACATGGTCCCCGTGACTCATCCACGCGGTCATCGACTCATGCGGTGCAAATCCGTCGAATAACCCAGTCGCCTCCTCCACCTGCACGTCGGCGCGGCCGTACTCGCGTCGTCCCGCGCCGATCACCTCGCCGTGCGACAGATGGGCGACCAGCTGCATCCCATAGCAGATCGCCAGGATAGGCGCCACGTCGAGCAGGCCAGGATCAGCGCCCGGTGCACCTTCGTCGTACACAGAATTCGGTCCGCCGCTGAGAATGATCCCCGTCGGCTTCCAGTCTCGAATCCATTCCAGGCTGCGCGTTGGCGGGTGAATCTCCGAATAGACCCGCGCCTCGCGGACACGCCGCGCGATCAGCTGCGTGAATTGCGAACCGTAGTCGATGATGAGGATGCGGGAGGTCACGCTAGTATTTCCACTCCGGTCCGGCGAGGGTGAGGAATTCCACGTCGCGCGAATCGAGATCGAGAATCGCCGCCGACGGCGTGCCGTACAGCCATCCGCAGCCTTCGCCCGGGTTGACGATGAGCGTGTCGCCGCGCGTCTTCATTTCCTGCTGGTGCGTGTGGCCGTGGATGACAATCTCGTGCGATGCAATCGAGCGCTTGTTCACGTCGCCGATGTCATGGACGAGCAAGATGCGATGTCCCGCCATCTCAAAGCTGTGCGGCGCCTCGAACAGCTCGGCGCCGAACGCCGTCTGTGCACGCGACACCAGTCCCTGCCGGTCCCCGTCGTTCTTGCCGAAGACACCGGCCACCGACATGTGCGCTTCCTCGAACGCTTTGAGCGCAAAGGGCGAACAGTAGTCACCGGCGTGCAAGACCATCCCGATCCCCGACGCCTGCATCTGGCGTACGAGCTCGGCGATGGCGGGCAGGCGATCGTGGGTATCGGCGATCAATCCAACGCGCATCTGCTTCCCCTCCTCCATTCTGGCTGGGTAATCTCGAGTCGCAGCAGATCGTCATACTGCTCTCGCGCGGTGATGACTGCGTATCGATCTCCGTCCACCATGACTTCGGCCGGGCGCAGCCGGCTGTTGTAATTCGACGCCATCGCATACCCGTACGCACCGACGTCGGCGATGACCAGGAAGTCGCCCGGGGCGACGTCATCCAGCTCGCGGTCAAGGGCGAGAAAGTCACCGCTCTCGCACACCGGGCCCACGACGTCCACTGTCGTGCGCTCCGATCTCTGTTGCATCGCCATGACGCGGTGGTAGGCGCCATAGTGCGATGGTCGCAACAACTCGGTCATCCCGGCGTCCACGACGACGTAATCTTTGCCGCCGCTTCGCTTGCGATAGAGCACCGTCGAGATGAGCACCGCCGCGTTCCCGACGATGAATCGTCCCGGCTCCATGATGAGCTGGAGACCCGTGTCGGCGACTGTCGGCAGCACCAGTTCAGCGAAACGCCGTAAATCCGGCGGCTGTTCCGTGTCGTAGCGCACACCCAAACCCCCGCCGATATCGAAATACCGGAGCGAGCCGAGGCCGCGCTGTTGTAGCTCCGCGAAGAGTGACGCCAATCGTTCCGCACCCTCACGATACGGATCGATGCGCGAGAGCTGTGAGCCAAGGTGCATGTCAAGGCCCACCAGCTCAATGTGCGCTAATTCGTTGGCGATCGTGGCGACGTGCACGACGTCGTCATGCGGTATGCCGAACTTGTGTCCTTTGCCGCCCGTCTTGATGTACTCGTGCGGCGCATCGACCGTGACTTCCGGATTGACGCGCAGCGCCACGCGCGCCGTGATCCCGCGCTCGCCCGCAAGCCGATCGAGCAGGCGCACCTCGCCAGCGCTCTCGGCATTGATCATGAGAATGTTCGCATCGAGCGCCTCGGCAAGCTCTCGCTCCGTCTTGCCGACTCCGCCGAAGATGATATCCGATGGCGCAAAGCCGGCCCGGAGCGCGCGGTGCAGTTCGCCGCCCGACACGACGTCCACCGCGGCACCGAGCGCGCGGAGCACATCGAGCACACCACGGCTCGAGTTCGCCTTGAGCGTGTAGTGAATGCGATGCGGCACCGGCGCCAGTATCGATTCGAGTCGCTGATACCGATCGCGAATCGTGGATGCACTGTACACGTACACCGGTGTTCCGACCTCGCGCGCGATGCGCTCGAGTGAAACACCTTCGCACTGCAGCGTCCCATCGACGCGGGTGAAGCCGGTCGTCAGTACGCCTTGGCCCATAGCGCCTCGACGACCGACTTGCTGCTGCCGCACTTGAGGCATGTCGCCGGCGCCTCGGCCGAGCGGAATTCCTCGTCCGGCAAAACACGAATCGTCGCCTTCGTGTCCTCCTTCACCTGCTGCTCGCATTCGGCGCTACCGCACCAGCCGGCATACACGAACCCGCCCTTGCCACGCATCAATGCCTGGAAATCATCATAGCTGATCTTGTGTCGAACGCTGTTCTGTTCGCGGCGCTCGCGCGCCGCGATGAGCATGTCGTCCTGAATGCGGATGAGCAGTTCATTGACATCCTCGCCCACGGTATCCAGTGACACCGGCCGCTTTTCGCGCGTATCACGGCGGACGAGCACGGCCTGGTTCTTGTCCAGGTCACGCGGCCCGAGCTCCATGCGCAGCGGTATACCGCGAAGCTCCCACTCGTAGTATTTCGCGCCGGGCTTGATGCCTTCGCGCGCATCCACGTGCACGCGCAAACGGCCAGGATCGCGCCGTTCCCAATCCTGCATCCGCTGCATCACGCGATCGGCTGCCTCGAGCACTCGGCTGCGCTCTTCGTCGGTCTTGTAGATCGGCACGATGACGAGTTCGATCGGCGCGAGCAACGGCGGAGTACGCAGCCCATTATCGTCGCCATGCGTCATCACCAGCCCACCGACCAGGCGCGTCGACACGCCCCAACTCGTGTTCCAGGCAAACTCCTGTCCGCCATGCTCCGCCTGGAACTTCAAATCAAAGGCCTTGGCGAAGTTCTGACCCAGGTTGTGCGACGTGCCGGCCTGCAGCGCCTTGTTATCCTGCATCATCGCCTCGCACGCATAGGTGCGCAGCGCCCCGGCAAATTTCTCGGATTCAGTCTTCTGTCCGGTAATGACCGGCATCGCCATCCAGCCTTCCATGAAATCCGAATACACGCCGAGCATTCGGCGTGCTTCCTCCTCTGCCTCGTCATGGGTGGCGTGCGCCGTGTGACCTTCTTGCCACAGGAACTCCAGTGTACGGAGGAACAGGCGCGTGCGCATTTCCCACCGAACGACGTTGGCCCACTGGTTGATGAGCAGCGGCAGGTCCCGGTAACTCTGCACCCATTTGGCGAACATCGCATAGATGATCGTCTCCGACGTGGGTCGGACGATCAGCGGCTCGTCGAGCTTCTTGCCGCCACCGTGCGTCACGACCGCGGTCTCCGGTGCAAAGCCTTCGACGTGCTCCGCCTCCTTGTGGAGGAAGCTCTCGGGAATGAACAGCGGGAAATACGCGTTCTGGTGCCCGGTCGCCTTGAACATATCGTCGAGGGCGCGCTGCATCCGCTCCCAGATGCCGTAGCCATTGGGACGAATGACCATGCAGCCGCGCACGGGGGAGTAGTCCGCGAGCTCGGCCCGCAGCACCGCTTCGTTGTACCAGGCGCTGAAATCTGCGTCGCGCGTCGTGAGCTTCTTGTCGTCAGCCATTGATGTATTCGTGCAATGAGAGGACTACCGGTCGATCGTCTCGATAATGTCATTCCAGGCCGGCGGCGGCTCGGGATGCCACGAGTGGCGCCCGTGCTCTGCCTGATTGTCCGGATCGTGGAGCGTCAGGATGAATTCAGCGCCTGCCGACTTCGCTGCCTTCACCTGCTTCATAACCTGCTGATCGCGTAGCGCGTACTCTACGCTGATCTCGTGATGTCTCAGCGCCGTCGCCGCGCGACGCACCGCATGCGCCATCGCGGGGGTCTCGCCGATGATCCACACCTGGGGCCCTTCGGTTTTCGTCGGCAGCAAGCCACGATCGCGCAGCAGTTCGCCGAGCACGACGTCGCCCATGCCGAAACCGAGCGCCGGGAGATCGACGCCGCCGAGCGACTGCAGCAGGCTGTCGTATCGGCCGCCGCCGCAGATGGCGCGCAACTCGCCCTTGGCGTCGAACAACTCAAAGACAATGCCCGTGTAATACGCCAAGCCGCGAACGATCTTGAGGTCGATCGTCACCCAGTCGAGCACATTCAGCCCGTCGAGGTAGGCAAAATAGCGGCGGAATTCCGTGACGAGGGCCGCGACCGCTGCCGATTCACCGAACCGTCGTTCGATCTCCTCGAGTGTGACGTCGCCCATCAGCGAGAACAGCGACTCGATCGCTGCGTCTGACATGCCTGCCGCGGCCAGCTTCTGGCGTGAGATATCGCGAGGCTGGCGTTCGAGCTTGTCGACGACGCTGAATACGGCCGGCGCCTGCTCGTCGCTCACGCCGAGCGCCGTCAAGAGCGCGCGCAGCAGGCGCCGATCAGAGACGCGTGCCCGCACGTCGTCGGACGACAGCCCGCATCCCCGCATGATCTCGATCGCCGCGGCGAGCAGTTCGGCATCCGCCGTGACATCCGCTTCGCCGATGATATCGACGTTGAGCTGGAAGTGTTCGCGCAGTCGGCCGCGTTGCTGCCGCTCATACCGAAAGAGCTGCGGAATTGAGAACCAGCGAATCGGTTTGCGGAGCGCGTTGGCCCTCGCCGCGGCCATGCGCGCGAGGGTTGGCGTCATCTCGGGACGCAGCGAGACTTCGCGGTCGCCCTTGTCCTTGAAGTTGTACAGTTGTCCGACGATCTCCTCCCCGCTCTTCTTGGTATAGAGTTCGAGGGGTTCGAGCGGGGGGCCGTCATACTCCACAAATGCGAAGCCACGCGCCACGCGGCGCCACACATCCATGATGTGGGCGCGCTCGGCGAACTGCTCTGGGTAGAAGTCCCGGAATCCGGGGAGGGCGCCTTGGGCCATCCCGTAAAACTAGGCGCCTCAGGGATTTCCGTGAACCCCGCGCGCTCCGTATGCCCGCAGCTTGCGGCGTCGGAGCAGCCTACGCGCCCAAGGGCGACAGGCGGAGCAGCGTCATCGCGTCACCCACGGTGTGGAAGGATCCCGTGACGAGCACCGTGGGGGCTGCGGCCCGCGCCGTGTCGAGCGCCTGACCGAGGTCCGGGTGCACGTCCGCGCGGAGACCGAGCTCCCGCACAAACGCGGCGACTTCGTCGATATCCCAAGCCCGACTCGTGGGCGCGGTCGGTGCGTTCGTGAGAACGAAGTGCGAGCTCACGTTGCTGAGGACACGAATCATGTCGCGCCAATCCTTGTCTCGAAGCACACACAAGACGACCGCGACCGGCTGGGGCGGCGCCACGGCCCCAATGGTCTGGGCGAGGACATTGGAGCCGGCCGGATTGTGCGCCACGTCGAAGATGAACTGGCCGATATGCTCAAAGCGGCCCGGCATATACACGTCATCGAGATGTGACGCGGCATCGGACAGCGCCACGCCATATGCTGGGCCGGCGGCGTCGAGCGTGACGAGCGAAAACGCCAGATTCAGTGCCTGGTGTTCGCCGGCCAGCGGCGTACGCAGCGTGGCACGTTGACCGCGCCACTCCAGGTCGCACGTCGTGCCGTCGTCTTCGACCGAAACGCGGTGAAGCGTCACCTCATCGGCAACGATACGAACCGTTGAGGCGCCGGCGGCGCGCGCCTGCTCCGCGAGCAGTGTGCGGATGTGCGGATTCCGCTCGCCGATCACAGCCGGGCGGCCGGCCTTGAAGATGCCCGCCTTCTCGCGCGCAATGTCTTCCACCGTGGCGCCCAGATACTCTGTGTGATCCAGTCCGATGGACGTAACGCCGGCAACGAGCGGTGTCAGCACGTTCGTGGAATCGAGGCGCCCGCCGAGTCCCGCCTCGATCACCGCAACCTCGGCACCGGCGCGGGCGAAATAGTCGAAGGCCATTGCGGTGGTCGCCTCAAAGAAGCTGGCGCCAATCGATTCGACGATCGGCAGATGCCGAGTGACGAAGGCGACCACGTCGTCGGACGGAATGGGACGCCCTCCGACGAGCATCCGCTCGCGGAAGTCCACGAGGTGCGGCGACGTATACGTTGCCACGCGGTGCCCGCGAGCGGCGAGCAGTGCCGCCATCGTGGCGACGCTGCTGCCCTTTCCATTCGTTCCAGCGACGTGGATCGATGGATATCGCGATTGTGGGTTTCCGAGACGCTCCAGCAGCGCGTAGGTCCGTTCGAGGCCAAACTTGAACCCGCCGGTCGTTCGCGCGAACAGATAGTCGAGTGCGTCCTTGTACCCGGCGTGCGAAGCGGTCATCACCACGTCAGGCCTACGTCCACCCCGCCGCCGCGGGACGTCCGGTCATGTGCCGCAGCAATTGGCTGACCGTTCGCTTGAGATTACGGCGATGGGTTACGCCGTCGAGCATGCCGTGATCGAGCAGGAATTCGGAGGTCTGAAAGCCCTCGGGCAAATCCTGACCGAGCGTCTGCTTGATCACTCGTGGGCCGGCGAAGCCGATCACGGCGCCCGGTTCGGCGAGAATCGCGTCGCCAAGCATTGCGTAGCTGGCACTCACGCCGCCCGTCGTTGGGTTGGTGAGGATGGAGATGTACGGGATTCGGCGTTCGGCGAGCTGCGCCAGGACGGCTGAGACTTTCGCCATTTGCATGAGCGACAGCACGCCCTCCTGCATACGCGCGCCACCCGATGCCGAGACAATGATGAGCGCGTACTTGCGCTCGAGCGACCGCAAGCCGAGTCGCGCGATCTTCTCACCGACGACCGAGCCCATGGAACCGCCCATGAATGCAAAGTCCATCACGCCAAGGTTCACGGGAAGCGAATCCAGTGTTCCGGTGCAGGCGAGCAACGCATCGGTGTCGCCCGCGCTGGCAATCGCCCGCTTCAGACGCGCGGGATAGTCGGGAAACCCCAACGGATCCGTGGAGCGTAGGTCGACTTCGACCTCCTCCATGGTTCCCTCGTCGAGCAGCAGGTTGCAGTAGTCCGCGGCCCGAATGCGACGGTGATAATCGCAACTCGGGCAAACGTTCGTGTTCCGCTCGAACTTCTCGCGGATATCGGTGTGCCCGCAGGCTTCACACTTCTCCCAGACGTCGGCGGGAATTTCGAGCCGTTCGCGCCGCGGTTGCCGGGGCTTCTTCTCCTTTCGGAACCATGCCATCCCTGGAATTTGGCCGAAAGGGAGCGGGACGGCTAGGGCCGCCAATGTGCGGGCCCGTTCAAAGTGAATGCCCGCGACGCCGGAATTGGGGGCCGATCAGACCTTGAGGGGGCCGGTCATTCCGCCGCGGCCCTCGCTCGAGATTCTTGCCAGCAGTCCCACCGCGATCCAGCACGCGAGCATGAACGACCCGCCGTAGCTGAAGAACGGCAACGGAATGCCAGTGATCGGCATGAGGTTCAACGTCATGCCCACGTTCTCGAGCACGTGCGTGAACCAGCTCGCAAGCAAACCAAACGCGACGAGGCTACTGAATGAATCATTGGCCCGTTCGCTGATGCGTATCACGCGCAGGAACAGGAATAGAAATAGCGCCAACGCCAGTGCCACGCCGATGAATCCCAGCTCTTCGCCCACCACGGCAAAGATGAAGTCCGTGTACTGCTCGGGAAGAAAAGCGAGACGCTTCTGCGGGCCGTTGAGATATCCGCGTCCCGTCCATCCACCGGAACCAATTGCCGTCATCGATTGCAACACGTGGTAGCCGCTGCCGCGCGGATCGATGGACGGGTTGAGGAACACCTTGAGCCGGTTCTGGCGATAAGGCTTCAAGTGCTCCCAGAGCAACGGACTGACGACGCCCGCCATGACGTTCGCGCTGACCACGAACAGCGCTTCCCCGAGGAACGGCTTGTACCAAAGCACCAACGCGCACACCAACAGGAACCACGCACCCCAGATGCGCGAGTCGAAGCCGAGGACCAGGCTGACCACAGGGCTGGCGAGCAGCAGCAGGAGCTGCCAATCGACACCCGACCAGAACAACATGGCGAAGAAGATCCCGACGAACACGATCGACGTGCCGAGGTCACCCTGCGCCATGATGAGCAGCAATGGGAGGCCGCACACGACGGTCGGTTTCCATAATTCAATCAGTGACTTCGGCGCAACGCGATTCTGCGCCAGCACGCGCGCCAGCATCAGAACCACGGTGAGCTTTGCGAACTCCGCCGGCTGGCCGAGTCGTCTCCCACCAATCGTCAGCCAGCCCGACGTGCTGGTGGCCGTGCCGGCGCCGGAGCCGAGGCCAACCAGTAGGGCGGCGAGCACAAAGATCGTGAAGATGTAGACCGGCAGCGTCATCCACTCCATGAGCCGGACCGATGCGCGGCTCACTCCGAACGCAGCACAGATCCCGAGGACCATCCACACGGCCTGTGCCTTGTACACGCCGGTGGCCACGGTGCGAACATCCGTGTGCCCGGCCGAGAACACGATCGCCAGTCCGTACAGCGACAGCAGAATGGCGACGGTGATGAGCGGCAGATCGACGTTGATGCGACGTCCTTGACGCATCAGCCGGTATTCTCGATGGTGTTCGCGACCTTCACGTGCAGGTAATGCGCGATGATCTTCGTTGCGTAGAGCGCCGAAGTCGCCCCTTCGAATGTCACGTCTGGCACCATGACGATGACCACGATCTGTGGATTGTCTGCCGGCGCCATGCCGGCGAACCACGCATAATAGGTTGGCTTGCCGTTCTTCGCGTAGCGCATCGTCTGGGCGGTGCCAGTCTTGCCGGCAACGTTCACTCCACTGATCATTGCGCCAGCGGCCGTGCCGCCGGCGGCGACGACACCCATCATCGCCTTGCGTAGCTGCACGAGCTGATCGGGCGACAGATCGATGCTCTTGCGCCGCTGCGGCTGGCCGCGTTTGAGCATCGGCGTCGGCTCGGAGCCGTCGGTGGCAAGCGCGCTGTAGAAGCGCGCCATGTTGATCACCGTTTGCGAATTCTCACCCTGGCCAATGGCGAGGTTGAGAATGGTCGATCCCGCGGTCCACCCGCGCGGACCATATTTCTGATTGAAGTACTCGGGAGTTGACGGGAAGATCGGCCGCTTCTCCTCCGGCAAGTCGATTCCCGTCCGCTTGTCGAACCCGAGCGAGACGCCGCCGGCAATGAGACGGCTCAACCCGATCCTCTGTCCGAGTTGATAGAAGTAGACGTCGCAGGATTGCGCGATGGCGCCACTGAGGTTGAGGCTACCATGTCCCTCCTTCTTCCAGCAGTGCCACACCCGATTGCCAAAATAGTAGTAACCGTTGCACGGTTCCGGCATATGGTCATTGAAGGTGACCAGACTGTCCTCGAGCGCAATCACCGACGTCGCCAGCTTGAACGTGGACCCCGGCGGCTGTTGCGCTTGCAGCGCCTTGTTGTACAACGGTTTCCGCGGATCGTTTTGCAACGAGTCGTAGTACGAGGCGGGCACGCCGCCAACGAATCGATTGGGATCGATCGCTGGCGAGCTGTAGAGCGCGCGCACCTCGCCGGTCTGCGGCACCATGGCCACCACCGCTCCAGACAACGTGTCGGCGAACAGCGAGTGGATGTACTCCTGCAGATCCAGATCGATGTTGGTGTACAGCGGCGGGCCTTCCTGCGGGGTGATCGCCTCACGTGCACGCCCATTTTGCACGATGCGGTTGCGGGCATCGACTTCGACGAATTGCACGCCCTCGCGACCACGCAGCTGTTGCTCGTATTGCTTCTCGAGGCCACCCTTTCCGATGAGCTGGCCAGCCTTGTAGCCTGCGGAGGCAAGACTGGCCAGCTCGCCCTCGTTGATCTCGCTGATGAAGCCGACGAACGCGCCCACCGCCTCCCCGTCCGGATAGATCCGCTTGGGCGCCGACTGAATGATGAGATTCGGGTACTCGATGCGATGCTCCTCGAGGACCGACACCACGTCGAACGACGCGTCCTGCACGATCACCGTTGGACGCGTGCGATCGCGTCGGAAGTTCCTGACCGCACCATCAAACTGCCGATTGGTCAAATTGATCGTTCCGCGCAACCGGTTGAGCGTGGCGCGGAGCGAATCCTCGGACTGCGCCAGCAGCGCCACCGAATACCCTACGACGTTCTCGGCAATCGGCTTGTTGTTGCGGTCCAGAATGACGCCCCGCGGCGCCGCCGTCGGGATCTGCCGCAGCCGATTCTCCTCCGATTGGAGCGTGTAGACATCGTTCTTCATCACCTGGGCGCGGAAGAACGCGCTGAGGAGAAACACGATCACGCCGGCGACGATGATACTTGCCGCACGCCCGCGCCGGACGACATCGTTCGGGTGAAAGCTCACGCCGTTCGCACTTCCATCAGCGGTTTCAGTAACGACAACGCGATCACGCCGGCCACCGCCGTCACCGCTGCCGAGAGCGGGGACCAGACGAAGATCTGCATCAGGAGCTCACCGCCGTGCGCGCGGTGCCCCACGAGCAGAAAGATCAGATCGAACAGCCACTTGGCGAGAAACAAAAAGAACCCGTTCAACGCCAGGTTGTCCGCGAAAAAGACAGCCTTCAACCAGGACGCCGAGAATCCGACGATACACATGCCGAGCGCGGCCGCGCCGAATCCGGACACGGCGAGTGAATCAGACACCAGTCCGAGCAGAAAGCCGTATATGGCGGCGGCACCCGGCCGCATTCGAACCGCGCCGAGCAACAGCGCGACAACGAGAAAATCGATCGATGCCCGCCACGCGAGCAACGGACGCAAGGTGTAATGCAGCACGATCAAGATCGCGCAGACGATGAACGTCCGCACGGCGCCGGTCCAATTCATGGGCGAGGCGGTCGAGTGGGGTCAGGACGAATGGAGTCTCGCCGCGGGACCGCCGGGCGACGGAGCGGGGTTGTATCACGCACGACTGGTGCCGTTCGGTTGGGTACGACCGGACCGCGGCGCTGTGATGCGCTATCAGCGGGCGCTAGCACCGCTGGCGGCACACCAAGGGCGCGCCGCATGGAATCGATCGTCACTCTGCGCACCGAATCCAATGTGGCTAGCCGCGCCTGGGCCTCGAGCGCCGCCGCTTGACGCGCCAGCGAATCGCCGACCGCTACAATCCGCTTGGTCGCCGAGTCGGAGTTCACGGTAGCTCCCCCCCACACGTTGCCCGTCCCTTGCGTCACGCGCTGTGCGGTAAGCACCATCACAGATGTAATGTGCGACGGCGTGACGGCAGGACGAACCAGATACGTGCGGGTCCAGACTTCGCTCGTCTTGATCTCCTGCACGACACTGCCGACGGTGATACCGCGTGGGAAGGTGCCACCCAGGCCGGAGGTGAAGATCAACGTGCCGGGTTTGAGCTGGACGCGCGTCGGCACGCCACGGAGCTCCAACATGTACGCGTCGCCGCCCGTGACGCGGGCCGGATGTGGATAGACGATGCCGAAAGCCGTGCCGTCGGCAGACATCGCGCTCGCCCGGAAGTCCGGGTTGGTGTAGAGGATCACGATACTCATCGTGGGATCGGCCTTGTAAATGGTTCCCACGAGCCCTTCTGGCGCGACGACGGGGCTGTACTGCTGGATGCCCGCGGTAGAGCCGGCGGTGAGCGTCATCGTCGTCACCACGTCCTCACTCGGTACCGTGCTGTGGAGTGCCTCCGCCGGCACGAAGCCCCATTGGAGGCGCGTCCCGAGACCGATGACCTTCCGGAGCTGATCGTTCTCCACCTCGAGCGCTTGGGCCTTGATCGCCCGCATGGACACCGAGTCCGTGGAGCGCTGCCGTTGCTCGCTCGACACCCACGCCGTGCGCCAACGCTCGGCTCCGCGCTGCAGCGTGACGAGCGGAGCCACGATCGAACGCCTGAGCGCGCTGGCAACAGGGTCGCGATCGTCCGCGGGCAGCACGATCGCGATGAGAGACAAGACGACGCAGCCGACCAGCAGGCTGGCGTCGATGCGGCTTCCGAGACGTGCTGCGGTGGCCAACGACTACCTCACGTGCTGAGGACCGACCAGTATTTCTCTTCGTCGTCGAGTATCCGGCCCGTACCGCGGACGACGCAGGTGAGCGGATCCTCGTCGACGTGGATGGGCAGGCTCGTTTCCTGGCTCAGCAGCAGGTCGAGTCCACGAATGAGTGCACCACCGCCAGTCATGACGATGCCGCGGTCGACGATGTCGCTTGCCAGTTCCGGGGGAGTGATTTCCAGCGCGCGGCGCACCGCGTCCACGATCTGTTGGATCGGCTCCTGAATGGCCTCTCGGATCTCCGTGGAGTGGATGCGCACGGTCTTCGGAATGCCAGACACGAGGTCGCGTCCCTTCACTTCCATCTCGCGCTCATCGCCGACCGGTGCCGCGGAGCCGATGTTGATCTTGATCTGCTCGGCCGTCGGTTCGCCGATGAGCAGATTGTAATTCTTGCGCATGAACTGCACGATCGACGTATCGAGCTCGTCACCGCCGGTCCGGATGGAGGTGTCGCTGACGATGCCCGACAGCGCGATGACCGCGATCTCCGTCGTGCCGCCGCCGATGTCGATCACCATGTTGCCCGTCGGCGTCTCGACCGGCAGACCGACGCCGATCGCCGCCGCCATGGGTTCCGCGACCATGAAGACTTCCTTGGCGCCCGCCCCGAGTGCCGAATCGCGCACGGCGCGCTTTTCGACTTCTGTAATGCCCGACGGCACGCACACGATGACGCGTGGCTTCACCTTGAACACGTGGTTCTCGATGATCAGCGTCAGGAAGTAGCGCAGCATCTTCTCGGTCACGTCGAAGTCGGCGATCACGCCGTCCTTCATCGGCCGCACCGCGATCACGCCTTCCGGCGTGCGGCCGATCATCCGCTTCGCTTCGAGCCCGACGCCTTTGATCTTTTTTGTTTCGCGATCGATCGCGACCACGGAGGGCTCGTTCAGGACGATCCCCTCACCCTTCACATAGATGAGGGTGTTCGCGGTGCCGAGATCGACACCGATTGCGTTTGCGGGGAACAACGCCCCCGTCTTCATGAAAGCTGGCCAGCGCATCCAGTCCTGGAGAATCGTCGCAGAGCCCAAGAAATCCGGCGCATCAACACCTGCCCACACCGGTCAAACACGGGGAGCTAGAGAGGCCGTCCCGTCACTACAAGATATTGAGGGAACCTAAGATACGCGATGGGAGCGAGGAAATGGATGAGCGTTCGGCAGCCCGAACGCCCATCCCAGTAACCCCTACCGCAGACCCTACGCCACGATAAACGTCGCCGGGTCCTCACACTCCATGCCGAACGCTTGGGCCACACCCGGATAGGTCACGTGCCCTTCGGTCATGTTGAGACCCTTGAGCAGCGCCGGGTTCTCGCGCAGCGCCTTCTTCCATCCCTTGTTCGCCAGCTGGAGGGCGTACGGCAACGTCGCGTTGGTCAGCGCCAGGGTGGACGTGCGCGGCACGCCACCAGGCATGTTGGCCACGCCGTAGTGGATGATGCCGTCCACCACATAAGTCGGATTCTCGTGGGTCGTCGCATGGATCGTCTCCACGCAACCGCCCTGATCGATGGCGACGTCCACAATCACCGAGCCGGGCTGCATGAGCTTGAGGTCTTCCCGACGAATGAGCTTGGGCGCCTTGGCACCGGTGATCAACACGCCACCGACAACGAGGTCCGCCGTGGTGATCTGCTCGAGAATGTTGTGCCGGTTCGAGTGGATCATGATGCAGTTCGCCGGCATGACGTCTGACAGGTACCGCAGGCGTTCCAGCGACATGTCGATGATCGTGACCTTCGCGCCCATACCCGCCGCCATCTTCGCGGCGTTGATGCCAACAATGCCGCCGCCGAGAATGACGACTTTGGCCGGCGCGACACCCGGTACGCCGCCGAGCAGCACGCCGCGGCCGCCGTACAGCTTCTCGAGGTACTTCGCACCTTCCTGCACTGCCATGCGGCCGGCCACTTCGGACATCGGCGTGAGCAGGGGCAGTTCTCGGCTCGGCAGCTCGACGGTCTCGTACGCCACGCAGGTCGCGCCACTCGCCATATGCGCCTTCGTCAGCTTCTCGTCGGCGGCGAAATGGAAGTACGTGAAGATGAGCTGACCGCACCGCATGTGCGGCCATTCCTGCCCAATGGGCTCTTTCACCTTCATGATCATGTCACTGTCTTTCCAGACCGTCGCGGCGTCGGCTGCGATCGTCGCACCGACGGCCGTGAACGCCTCGTCCGGGAACCCGCTGCCGAGTCCAGCGCCGGTTTCGATGCGTACGGAATGTCCTGCACCGACGAGCGCTTCAGCACCGGCAGGTACGAGCGCGATCCGGTTTTCGTTTGTCTTGATCTCTTTAGGGACGCCGATCTTCATTGTCGTCGCAGATTTGGGGGAATGGATTTGCTGCGATTGCGCTTGGAAGGTAATCGGGCCGGCCTCACTCTGCCGCTACGGGGCCCAGACTCACGACCGTCATCTGGCCGGGATCGAAGAATTCGGCGGCCACGCGCGCCACGTCCTCCTCGGTAATCTCGTCGATGAGCGCGAGCAGCTGGTCGAGCGTGCGATACGGCTCACCGTACAGCTCCACCGACGCCGCGCGGTACATGCGCGACGAAACACCCTCGAGCGACAGCGTGACCTGGCCTTTCAGCTGTTGCCGGCCCATCGCGATCTCCGCGGCGGGCAAGCCATTCGCCACGACCTCGCGGAGTTCGCGGCGAATGGCATCCAGCGCGGCACTCGCCGAGTCGGGTGCCGTCGCCACGTACACACCATGCATGCCACTATCGGCATGAAACGACTGGTACGTGTACACCGCGTACGCCAACCCGAGCTCCTCGCGCACGCGCTGGAACAGCCGCGAACTCATGCCGCCGCCCAGCAGCATGCTGAGAAGCAGCAGCGGAAAACGACGCGCGTCGCCATGCGCCGGAGCCGTGGTGCCGACGACGATGTGCGTCTGGGCACCCTCTCGCATCACGTGACGCGAGGTCGGCGCCGCGGTATGCGGCGGCAGCAAGACGAGGGGCGCGGGATCGCCGCCCGCCGCGTCGACCCACCCGGTGCGCGCCAGCACATCGAGCAACTGCTCGTGCTCCACGTTGCCGCTCGCTGCCACCACGAGATGACCCGGGTGATACGCGCGCGCGTGAAGATCGCGGAGATCGGCCACCCCGAGCGATGTCACGGTGTCCCGCGTGCCAAGGATGGAGTAGCCGTAGGGGTGATCGCCCCACAGGATCTCGTTGTGCAGCTCGAATACGAGATCATCCGGCGTGTCGTCGACCATGGCAATTTCTTCGAGAATCACCTTGCGTTCGAGCGCCAGATCGGTGTCGCGCAGCGTGGGACGGAAGACGATGTCGCCAATCACGTCCGCGGCTTCGAGCAGATGCTCGTCGAGGACGCGCCCCTGATACACCGTATGCTCTCGCGAGGTGTACGCGTCGAGCGATCCACCGAGCGCCTCGAGGGAGAGCGCGATCTGATGCGCACTGCGCCGCTCCGTGCCCTTGAAGACCATGTGCTCGAGCAGATGCGACACGCCCATCCGATCGCGCGGCTCATGCAGCGACGCGGCGCGGACCCACGCCCCGAACGCAACCGACCGCACTCCCGGCATGTGCTCCGAGAGTACGGTCAGTCCATTCGGGAAAACGGTTCTACGAAGATCGGACACTATCGACGCGAGCGCTCTCCGCCGCCACGACCACCGCGACGCGGACGGTCGCCCTCGCTGCGCTCGCGGCGCGGACGCTCTCCACCTTCACCACCCTCGCTCACACCGTCGTTTTCCGGCTCCGGCATGCCTTCCGGACGCGGGAGCAACGCCTTCATCGAGAGGCGAAGACGTCCACGTTCGTCGCGGTCGATCAACTTCACCTTCACCCGATCGCCCTTCTTCACGACGTCCTCGGTCTTCTCCGTGCGTTCGTGGCGCATCTCGGAAATGTGCACGAGGCCTTCGGTGCCGGGCATGATCTCCACGAACGCGCCGAACGGCGTCGTCGTCTTCACCATGCCTTCGTACGTCTCGCCAACAATCGGCTCGGCCGTGAGCGCCTGCACCATCTGACGGGCACGCTCCATCGCTTCGCCACCAACTGCGGCGATCGTCACGAGACCCGAGTCGTCGACCATGAGTTCGGCGCCCGTCTCGTCCTGAATACCGCGAATGGTCTTGCCCTTCGGGCCGATGAGGTCTCCGATCTTCTCCGGGCTGATCTGCACGGTCACGATCCGCGGCGCAAACGGCGACAGGTCGCTGCGTGGCGTGGACAGCGCCTTCTCCATCTCGCCGAGAATGTGCAGCCGGCCGTCCTTCGCCTGCGCCAATGCTTCGGCCATGATCTTGAGGTCGAGTCCCTCAACCTTGATGTCCATCTGAATGGACGTGATGCCGTTGCGCGTGCCCGCAACCTTGAAGTCCATGTCGCCGAGGTGATCCTCGGTGCCAAGGATGTCGGTGAGGACCGCGTACTTCTTTCCTTCCTTGATCAGGCCCATTGCGACACCAGCAACGGCGGCGCGCATCGGGACACCGGCATCGAACAGCGCCAGCGAACCGCCGCACACCGAGGCCATCGAGGAGGAGCCGTTCGACTCGAGGATATCCGACACGATGCGAATGGTGTACGGGAACTCCTCGAACGCCGGAAGCACCGCCTGGAGCGCGCGCTCGGCCAGATTCCCGTGGCCGATCTCACGACGTGACGTGCCGCGCATCGGGCGAACTTCACCCGTCGAGAACGGCGGGAAATTGTAGTGCAGCATGAACGACTTGGTCGTTTCCTGCGGCTCGTTGATCGTATCGAGGCGCTGAACGTCATTCGCCGTGCCGAGGGTCGCGGCGACGAGCGCCTGCGTCTGGCCGCGCGTGAACAACGACGAGCCATGCGCGCGAGGCAGCAGGCCCATGTCGATAGTGATCGGCCGAACTTCGTTCGACGTACGCCCGTCCACGCGGTGGCCGGTGTCGAGCACCTGGGCGCGAAGCTGGTGGTACTCGACGTCGCCGAGCAGCATGTGGATGTCCTTGTCGGCATCCGGGAAGTCAGCCAACAAGCCCTCGGCCAGCTCCGTCTTCACCCGTTCGACGGACTGGATGCGCGTGTGCTTGTCCTTCTGGTTCAGCGCCTCGCGAATCTTGCCTTCCGCGAGCTTCTTGACCTGAACCTGGAGATCCTCGGGCACCTCGGCCTTCGTCCACTCCATCTTGGCCGGCCGGTCGTCCATCTGCTTGAGCAGCTCTTCCTGGGCGGCGACGAGCTCGCGAATACCCTTCTGCGCCACTGTCAGCCCTTCGACGATATCATCTTCCTGCACCTCGATCGCTCCGCCTTCGACCATGAGGATCGAGTCCGCAGAGCCGGCAACGACGATGTCCATGTCGCTGTAAGCGAGCTGCTGGAACGTGGGGTTGAGCACCCACTTTTCCTGAATGCGTCCGATGCGGACGCCAGCGATTGGCGTGGAGAACGGAATCTTCGATGCGTTGAGGGCGAAGGACGCGGCGATCAGCGCGAGGACGTCAGCACCATTCTCCTGGTCCGTCGACACGACGTAGACGAAGACCTGAATCTCGTTCTTGAAGCCTTCCGGAAAGAGCGGACGGATGGACCGATCGATGATGCGCGCCGAGAGAATCTCGGCATCGCTCGGACGTCCTTCACGCTTGATGTAGCCGCCGGGAATCTTGCCGGCCGCGTACGTGCGCTCGCGGTATTCGACCGTGAGAGGAAAGAAGGGCAGCGGGCTCTGCTTGTCGCTTACCGTGACGGCGGCCATGACGACCGTGTCGCCGAATTGGACGACGGCGGATCCGGCTGCCTGCTTGGCCATACGGCCCGTCTCGATGACGAGCTTGCGCCCGGCAAACGTCTTCTCAACGCGTTGCATCATTGCTTGTGCCTGAAAATGGCTGTAGGGGAATACAAAACGCGCGGGCCGCAACTGTTGCGCCCGCGCGATGCTGCTCGGCTCTGGCCTAGTACCGTAAGCCCAGTTCCTTGATGATCTGGCGGTAACCGCCGACGTCGGTGCGCTTCAAATAGTTGAGCAGCCGGCGACGCTTGCCGTTCATCTTCAGGAGCCCAAGACGACCGTGGTGGTCCTTCTTATGGGTCCGGAAGTGATCCGTCAGATATTTGATGCGCTCGCTGAGGAGCGCGATCTGAACGCGAGTCGAGCCGCTGTCGGTCTCGTGCGTTCGGTACTTCTCGATGGTGCTGGTGTTGTCGAAAGCCATGTGCAGGAAATTCCCGGCCGATCGGCGGTGTTCGTTGTCAATTGTATGATAGCTCAGAAGCGTAACTTGTTTCTAAGCTGAAGTAAAGGGGAGACTTAGGCTCACCCAAACAGCTTCCCTACCCACCCGAACAACTTCACGAATCCGCCGCGCGTGTCGTTGTACATCACGATCATGAACAGCAGCAGAATCGCGAATAGCCCAAAACGCAGGATATACTCTCGGGTTCGCAAGCTGAACGGGCTGCCTTTCGCGGACTCGAGGATGTTGATCAGAATTTGCCCGCCATCCAGAATGGGGATGGGAAGCAGGTTGAGCACAGCGACGTTAATACTCAACAATGCAATGAGATAGAACAGTTCGTCAATGCCATTCCTCGCGGCGCTCACCGATGCACGCGTGATGGCGATCGGCCCGCCAAGCTGCTTCACGGACACGGTGCCCACACCGATATCGTGTAGGACCTTGAACACTGCGCCGGCGTTCGCCAGCGTGATCCGAGCGCCCGCAGCGATCGACTCGCCCACCCCGAGAGTCTCGTGACGCGACAGGTCCCTCGCCCCCGCACCGATCTTTCCCACCGTGCGCGGCTCGCCGGTTTGGGGATCGGGCTCCTGTACCGCCTTCGGCGTCACCGTCAGGGTCTGCGGCTCCCCACTGCGTTGAACGACGAACGTCAACGGGCGACCGGCCGATCCACTCACCTGTTGCACCATGTCCGCCCAGGACCGGACGGGCTTGCCCTCGACGCTCACGATTGAATCGCCGCGCTGAAATCCGGCGACCGCCGCGGGATCTCCGGCAAAGATCGTATCGATCACCGGCGATATGTAGTACGCGATGGCGCTCGCGACGGCGTCGGCGGTCAGACCCCTGACGAGCGGCACGTGCACGCTGCCGCGCTGGGTCGTGATGTCGACAGCTTGATCGCTGTTGACAATCTGCTTCTGAACCTCGTTCCAGCTATGGACCGCGGTGCCGTTCACCGCGCGGATCGTATCGCCCAGCTGAAGATTCGCCAGCTCCGGGGCGGCCGCGGGTACACGTACGGTCCCGACCACCGTCGACGGATAGACGACCTTTCCATAGTGGAACGCCAGCGCGACCGCGACGACGACAGCAAGCAGCACGTTCATCACCACGCCAGCAATCATGATGACGATCCGCGCCCAGAGCGGTTTACTCTCGAACCAGCGGTCCTCAGGCACCGGCTTGGGCCCGAACGGAATCATCGCATCGGGATCGTAACCGGTATCTGTCTCCGCCTTAGCCGTTTCCTCCTCCGATCCGCCCTCGAGGAAGGCGGTCTCGGCGTCATGCCGCGATGCCATTCGTACGTATCCGCCAAGCGGCAGCCAAGCGAGGACGTACTCAGTCTCGCCTCGTCGAAAACGGAAGATGGATGGACCGAAACCAATCGAGAACCGCGGCGCGTACACGCCAACGGCCTTGGCGGCAAGGAAGTGGCCGAACTCGTGTACGAAGATCACGAGACCGAACACGAGAATCGGAGCGAGGATTGCTATCATGCAAACCGTTCCTGGACGTGACGGCGTGCCGCGGCGTCTGCGGCGAGAATCGCCTCGCGAGTGGTACCCGGAACATCGGAGAGTGTCTCCAGCGCGCTACCGATCGCCGGCCCGATGTCGCGGAAGGATATGTGACCGTCGAGAAAGAGTGCCACGGCTGCTTCGTTCGCCGCGTTGAACACTGCCGGCGCGGGGCCCCCCTTCCGCCCCGCTTCAATGCCCAGCGCGAACGCAGGGAACTGATCGGCGCGCACGGGCTCGAACGTCAGTGGCGACAACGCCACCGGGTCGAAGGCAGGCACGCCAGTGTCCGGCACGCGATCGGGGTATGTGAGCGCGTACAGGACGGGCAGTTCCATGCTCGGCACACCGAGCTGGGCGAGCACGCTCCCGTCAACGAACTCCACGAAGGAATGCACGACGCTTTGGGGATGCACGACAACCTCGATTCGGTCATACGGCACGCCGAACAGATAGTGTGCCTCGATCACCTCGAGTGCCTTGTTTGCCAGCGTCGCGCTGTCCACGGTGATCTTTCGTCCCATTTGCCAGGTGGGATGGCGGAGCGCCTCCTCGAGCGTGGCGGCGTGGAGCTGCGCCGGCGTCCACTCGCGAAAGGGTCCGCCCGACGCGGTAATGATCACGCGCCGTACATCGACATCCGGCCGGCCGGCGATGCACTGTAGAATTGCGCTGTGCTCGCTGTCCACCGGAATGATTTCTCCGCCGCCCGCCGCACAGGCATCGGTGACGAGCGCGCCCGCCATGACAAGCGTTTCCTTGTTGGCGAGCGCGACCCGTTTGCCGCGGGCCAGGGCCGCCAAAGTCGCGTCGAGTCCGGCGGCACCGACCACGGCATTCAGAACGATGTCCACATCGTCGCGGGCCGCCGCTTCCACGAGGCACTCCGGCCCCACGCTCCACTCCGAATGGAGGGACGCGCCATCGTTGGCGATGCCGACGAACGCCGGATGAAACTGACTTTCCTGTTCGCTCAGGAGCGCTGCGTTGTTGAACGCCGTGAGCGCGGCCACGCGAAAGAGACCGCGCTGGCGATCGAGGACGCGCAGCGCGGTGGTCCCGATCGAGCCCGTCGAACCGAGGATCGCGACGCCGCGCGGCATGGCGGGCTTGGTCACGTCGGCGCCCACGTCAACATGCCGCTGAGCACAACGAATGAAATCGGCAGCACGAACAGCAGACTATCGCAACGGTCGAGAATGCCGCCATGGCCCGGTATGATGTGCGAGGCGTCCTTCACGCCCGCCTCGCGCTTGAGCAGTGATTCCGCCAGGTCACCGATCTGCGCGGCGACGCTGACGAGCGCTCCGAACAGCAGCACCCCGCCAGGGGCGAGGCGGAAGTCGAGTTGCGTCGCCGGATGCAGGACGAAATGCACGTACATCCAGGCGATGACCATGCTCGCCAGCAATCCGCCGATCGCGCCCTCCACTGTCTTTCCTGGGCTCACTGCCGGGATCAGCTTGTGTCGTCCGACTGCGCGACCCACGGCGTACGCGCCAATGTCCGAGGCCCACGTGAGCAGCACCGGCAAGAGCAGCAGCAGCCCGCCCGATGGCACAGTGAACACGTGTCCGCCAAGCGCGATTGGCGCGGGCGCGAACGCGTAGTCGTGATACCGGATCGCATACGCGAAGCTCAACATGCCGCCCGTATACGCCGCGCCGAAGGCGGTGGCTGCGACGGCACCGAGCGGTTTTCCCGCGACGCCTCGCGTCCGGATCGAGAGCGCCAGCAGAAGCAGCAGCACGAGCGCGGCGAGCGAGACGGGCCCAATGGCACCGTCAGGGTTGTATATCCGCAGATAGCGCGCATGCACGAGCAACGGAATGAGTCCCGCCAGAGCCGCGCCGCCGAAATCGAGCGGCGTCAGTCCGTCTGCCCGGGCGATACGGAAGAACTCCCAAGCGCCGAGTGCGGACGTAACGGCGAGGAGCGCCGCGAGGGGCGCTCCTCCATAGACCAGGATGACGATCGCGATGGGAGCAGCAATCACTCCGAACGCGATGCGACGCGTGAGCTCGGGGCTCACACTTCCATGATCTCGGCTTCTTTCGCCTTGATCAAATCGTCGATCTTGTGAATGAAGTCATCGTGCAACTTCTGCAGGTCTTTCTCGGCGTGCTTCACGTCGTCTTCGGAGACGCCGTTCAGCTTCTTCAGTACTTCGCGGTTGTGCGTGCGCACATGCCGTACGGCGACGCGACCGTCCTCGGCGTACTTGTGCACGAGCTTGACCAGTTCCTTACGCCGTTGCTCGTTCATTGACGGCAGCGGGACGCGAATCATACCCCCCTGTGCCGACGGCTCGAGACCCAGACCGGATTCGCGGATTGCCTTCTCCACGATCTTGATCTGGCTCTTGTCGAATGGCGTGACGTGCAGCACGCGTGGTTCGGGCGCGTTGATCGTCGCTACCTGATTGAGCTGCATCGTCTGCCCGTATACCTCGACACGCACGGTGTCGAGCATGCTCGGCGTCGCCTTGCCGGAACGAACGGAGCTGAACTCGTGCTTCACGTGGGCGATGTCCTTCTCCATCACCGCACGCGCGTCCTTCAGAATGTCTTGAATGGTGCTCATCGAACCAGGGTGCCGACGCGTTCGCCGCGGATCACCGCGACAATCGCGCCCGGTCGGTGGATGTTGAGAACGATCAGCGGGAGCGCGTTTTCACGGCACAAGGTGATGGCCGTATGGTCGATCACCTTGAGCTCTTCCATGATCACATCGCGGAAGCTGATCTCATCGTACAACGTGGCATTCGGATCGCGTTTCGGATCGGCCGAGTACACACCATCGACGCTCGTCGCCTTGATGATGATGTTCGCCTTGATCTGAATGGCGCGCAACACCGCCGCGGTATCCGTGGAAAAATAGGGATTCCCCGTGCCGGCGGCAAAAATGACGGTGCGTCCCTTTTCCAGATGGCGAATCGCGCGACGCCGGATGTACGGCTCCGCCAGCTCTTCCATGCGGATGGCCGTCATGACGCGCGTATCGACGCCTTTGCGCTCGAGCACGTCCTGCACGGCCAGGGCGTTGATCACCGTGCCAAGCATGCCCATGTAGTCTGCGGCAACCCGGTCCATTCCCGTCTTTGCCAGGAGAGAACCGCGGACGATGTTGCCGCCGCCGATCACGACACCGACGGAAGCACCAGTCGCCTTCACCGCAACGATTTCGTCGGCAAAGCGCCCAACGGAATCGAAATCGTATCCGAATCCCTTGTCTCCGGCGAGCGCCTCGCCGGAGAGCTTCAACAGAACTCGCGGATATTTGAGATCGGCCACCTTGGACGCCTCGATTATGCCTCGCCGAGTTGGTAGCGAACAAAGCGACGCACCTGCACGGCCTCGCCCGTCTTCGCCGAGAGTTCCTTCACGAGATCGCCAATGGTCTTCTTTGGCTCGCGGACCCACGCTTGGTGCATCAGCGCGACGTCCTTGTAGTACGCCTGAATCTTACCCTCGACGATCTTCTCGATCATGTGATCCGGCTTGCCTTCCGCCTTCACTTGCTCGACGAAGATACGGCGCTCGGAATCGATCTTGTCCTGTGGCACCTGATCTTTGTCGATCGCGATCGGAGACGCCGCGGCGATGTGCTCGGCGATCCACTTGCCAACCTGCTGGAAGTCGTCGGTGCGCGCCACGAAATCGGTCTCGCAATTCAACTCCACCAGCACGGCGATCTTGCCGTTGTGGTGAATGTAGTTCGCGATCATGCCTTCCTTGGTTTGCCGGCCGGCCCGTTTGTCGGCCTTCGCGGCGCCCCTGGAACGCAGCAACTCCACAGCCTTGTCGACGTCGCCGGCAGACTCGTCCAGCGCCTTCTTGCAATCCATCATGCCGGCGCCCGTGCGCTCGCGTAGCGCCGCGACGTCTTTTGCGGAAATAGCCATTTCAGTGTCCGGCTTTGGTTTTTCGTTTTCGTGGAAACGCCGCCGGGCCAAGATGACCGGCGGCGTGAAGTCTAATGGGACATGGACCAGGGACACGGCTCTCGTGTCTCGCGTCCCAGTTCCATGTCGTTTTCCAGCTTATTCGACTTCGCCAGCGTCAGCGCCCGTATCCGGGGCTTCACCCGCTTCACCTGCCTCACCGGCTTCGCCACCCTCGCCCGGGCCCTTCAGACGCGCGGCGATCGCTTCAGGCTTGGCCCGGCGCCGGCGTGGCCGACGGCGACGCTTCTTGTCCTCTTCGCCCGCGGCCGGTTCGGCGCCACGGTCCGAGCTATAGGTGTAGTCCCCGCCCTCTTCCTCTTCCTGACGGACCGGCGCTTCCCGGCGCGCTTCCACGATGGAGTCCGCGATCGCCTTCGTGATCAGCTCGACGGCGCGAATGGCGTCGTCGTTGCCGGCGATCGGCACGGTGATGAGGTCCGGATCCGCATTCGTATCGACGATCGCGACGATCGGAATCTTCAGCTTGTTCCCCTCGGCGACGCCAATCCGTTCCTTCTTCGAATCGACGACGAACATCAGGCCCGGAAGGCGGCCCATGTTGCGAATGCCGTGCAAGTACTTCGAGAGCTTCTCGCGCTCGCGGCGGAGCATGAGCTGCTCTTTCTTGGTGTAGTTCTCGAATTCGCCACCCTGTTCGGTGCCCGACTCGAGCTCCTTCATGCGCTTGACCTGCTTCTTCACCGTCTGATAGTTGGTGAGCAGACCGCCAAGCCAGCGCTCGGTGATGAACAGGGCGCCGGCGCGCTCAGCTTCGGCCCGCACGATGCCCGCGAGTTGCGGCTTGGTGCAGACGAAGAGCACGTTCTCGCCGCGCAGGATCACGTCGCGCGCGAGCTTCTGGGCGACTTCGATCTGCCGAAGGGTCTTCTGCAGGTCGATGATGTGGATGCCATTCCGCTCGGCGAAAATGAAGCGGCGCATCTTGGGGTTCCAACGACGGGTTTGATGCCCGAAGTGGACGCCGGCCGCGAGGAGTTCCTCGAGGGTTGGCGTGTTCGTGGTGGACTGTACCTGCTCTGACATGATGGAACGAACCTCGTTTTGGTTGAGTCGTTGGATCTCGTCTTCGCACTACCCACCGGTTTCCCGGCACCGGGCAGAAGCTCGGAGATCCTGTGAGATGGCCGTTCGTGGTTCGCTTCTCGTGGGTACGAGAAACGAACCACGAATGACATGCCTAACGCTTGCTGAACTGGAACCGCTTACGTGCCTTCGGACGACCCGGCTTCTTGCGCTCAACCGCACGCGCATCGCGCGTGAGGAGGCCGAGCGAACGAAGCTTGGGGCGATGCGCCTCGTCGATCTTCACGAGGGCACGTGCCACCGCGAGACGTAGCGCGCCGGCCTGGCCCGTTGATCCGCCGCCGTCCACGTTCGCCTTCACGTCGAAGCGCCCGAGCGTGTCGGTCGCCACGAATGCCTGCTGAATGGACGTCACGTGCGACGCGCGCGGGAAGTAATCTCCCAGCGTACGACCGTTGACGTCCCACTTGCCTGAACCGGCCTTGATGAACACACGGCACACCGCTTCCTTGCGGCGGCCAATCGCGTGAATCGTCTGCGTGTCAGACATGGATTACTTCTCGCTCTTGTTGAAGGTCAACGCGGTGGGCTGCTGCGCAACGTGCGGATGCTCGGCGTTCGCATACACGCGAAGCTTCCCGCGCAGAACCTGACGTCCAAGAGCGGTCTTGGGCAGCATTCCGAAAACGGCTTTCTCGATCACGCGTTCAGGGTGCTTGGCGATCATCGTCCCGTAGGGCGTGAAACGCTCATGTCCCATGTAACCGGTGTGATGGAAGTAGTTCTTCTGCTCGGCTTTACGGCCGGTAACCTTCACCTTCGACGCATTGATGACGATGACGTTGTCACCCGTATCCATGTGCGGCGTGAAGATGGGCTTGTGCTTGCCACGGATGATGCGGGCAACTTCCGTAGCGAGACGTCCGAGGATCATGCCCTCGGCGTCCACGATGTACCAACGCTGCTCGATATCCGAGGGCGTGGCCGAAAACGTTTTCATTGCTTGATCGAACGAAGTGGGTCAAGCGCCTCACCGGTGCGTCATGCAACCCGGGTCTCGGCAGCCACCGAAGGCTTTTTTTACAGACTCGCAAGTTAGGCAACGACTTACGACGTGTCAACGGAGGTATGAGACACGGGGATGAGACACGGGACACGAGACAACGGGACACGAGAAGTTTCTCCCGTGTCCCGTGTGCTTCTTCCCGCGTCCCGTGTCTCGTTGTCTCGTGTCCCGCTTAGAAATTCGCCACGAAATGCAGAAAGAGCGTCGACGCCGTGGGAGACGGGCGGACGTTGGTTCCCGTTGCGTCCGGGAAGTTGGTCGGCGACTGGTTCTGCCAGTCGAGGGCCATCGTCATTTTCTGGTTGAGGTCGTAGGACAGACCCAGCACGTAGAAGTCATACGCCGGCGTCGTACCAACGTAGGTTGCCGCAACTGGGCTCGTATTGGGCGTGAAATGGTCCCATCGGGCAATCACGCTCACAGGTGACTTGGCCGAGGCGCCGAACAGCTCGGCGGGCCGCGCAACGATGAAGCCGTCCAGCACGCGCCCTGTGGAGTCCGTCACCACACGCGGGCTCGCTGTGGTGTTCAACCCCTTCTCGCTGTCGTCCGATCGCTGCGCCCATTCGGCTCCCGCCGTCAGCCGTCGTTCCTTGACACCTACAAAGACGCCATACCGGTCCCGCTTCATTCCGTCTGTCACTCCGCCGTTCGTCCCGGGACCCACCTGCCCTGTCCCGCCCCCCGCGAAGCTGCTGCCGACCCATCCCTTATAGACCCAGGGCGAGATCGTGAACGTCTTGACGATTGCGTTCATGTCCGTCGAACTCGCCAGTGGCGTCAACGACACACGGAGCGCCAGATCCTTGAAGCGATCCTTCTCGTATGACGTGTAGCCCGGGCCATTGGTGATCGTGCCGTACACCTCGCCCATCTTGTTGCCGAGCGTGAGGAGTCCGGCAACGCCAGCGTCGGCGGATGAGAAGAATCCGTTCTTTTCAATTGCCGTCGTGCCCAGATACCGGGGCCAGAAGCCTTCCTCATGGTCGATGACCACCGTGTGCAGCACGCCGAGCCGACCCGTGAGACTCGAGCCGGTGCCGACGCTGTTCCTCAACCCGGTGTACTGCAAGTACGCGTGCTTCAAGCGGAACACCCACCCCTGATAGAACCCGTTCGTTGCCGTACTCGTGTTTTGAAAGATGTCCGCGGTGATCCGAATCTGGCCGTTGTCGCCGGCGGGCATGCGGAAGATGAGGTATGCGCGATCGATGTTGAACGCGTTGGGGTTCTGGCCCGCGACCGACGCCTTACTCGCCGAGTCAGTGCGGTAGCTGAAGCTGCCGAAGATCACGCCGGAGAAGTCGAATGCGGGGGTGACGACGGCTGGCGCCGGTGCCTGCTGCGCCGCGGCAATGGCGGGGAGAATCGCGACGGCCGCGGCGGTCGCGAATGATCGAAGGAAATGTGAGGTCACTGTTTTTGAATGAGTCGGGGATTATTGCGTGGCTACGTTGCGGATGCCGGCGAGTCGCTTGTCGAGCATCGTGACGACGTTCTTTGGCAGTGGCGAATAGTCCAGCGAGGCTGCGTCCTTCTCTCCATCGTGGAGCGCCCAGCGAATAAAGTCGATCAACTGCTTCCCCTTGGCTGGATTGAGCTGCGTTTCGTAAACAAGTAGATAGGTGAACGATGCGATGGGATACGCGCCCTTGCCTGGCGCGTTCACGATCGACACGCGGAAGTCGGTGTTCGCTGGCAGCTTGGCCGCGATGCCTGCCGCGGCCTCGGTGGTGGACTCGATGGTCGGCAGCACGTAGTTGCCGGACGCATTCTTCAGTGCAGCGTACGGTAGCTTGTTCTGTCGCGCATACGCCAGTTCGACGTACCCGATGGCGCCCGGCACCTGCTTCACCTGCCCGGCCACGCCTTCATTTCCCTTGCCGCCAAGTCCCACTGGCCAGGCGAGCTCCTTGCCCTTGCCAGGCGCGGTCTTCCAGGCGGAACTGACGCTCGAGAGATAGTCGCTGAAGATGTATGTGGTGCCGCTACCATCAGTGCGGTGCACCACGAGAATGTCCTTATTGGGAAGCGTGACACCCTTGTTGGTCGCGGCGATGGCCGGGTCGTTCCACTTCGTGACTTTGCCCAGGTAGATGTCAGCTACCACCGGCCCTGTCAGGTTGAGCGGCTTGCTCACTTCAGGCAGATTGTAGGTGATGACGACGGCGCCGAGTACCGTCGGGATGTGCAGTGCGGGACTCTTGAGCTTGGCCATCTCTTCGTCGCTCATTGGGGCGTCGGAAGCGCCGAAGTCCACTGTGCCTTCGGTGAACTGGCGAATACCGCCGCCGGACCCGATGGACTGGTAGTTGATCTTCACGCCAGTCTTTGCCGCGTACTCGTTGAACCACTTCGAGTAGATCGGATATGGGAACGTCGCGCCGGCGCCGGTCAGATCCTGTGCTGCGGCGCTCGAGGCAGCCACCGCGGCGCCAACAATCACCAGGCCGACGAGTTTCGACATACGTGCGATCACGGAGAGCTCCTATGGGAGTATGAAGGTGCGTTGAACTTCCCTCCCGCGAGTAAAGGCGCCGCGAGCGTCCGGTCACGGATTCGTCACGGCGATCTCCGGCGCACGACGCTCACGGACGATCACGGCCGCCCACAGCAGAGCCCCTCGTTACTCGTCCGTTACATAACATTGCCACGATAGTTGCACGCTCCGACGATCCTCAACAATCGACCTGACCGGAGTCACTCGTGAAACGTTGGCCTCTCATCGCGCTCGCCGTCGCCGTCGTAGGCTGCCGCTCCGACTCTTCCCGTACCGCCGGTGATACCACGCATGGCGCATCGGGCTCGAGCGGAACCGATCTGACCGGTGCCGGCGCAACGTTCCCGTATCCGATCTACTCGAAGTGGTTCAACGAGTACGCGGCAAAGACTGGCGTGAAGATCAACTACCAGTCGATCGGGTCCGGCGGCGGCATCAAACAACTATCGGAACAGACCGTCGATTTCGGTGCCTCGGACGCCCCCATGAGCGACAGCGACATGGCGAAGGCAAAGGGCGGACCTGTGCTGCACATTCCCACCGTTGTCGGCGTCGTGGCGCTCGCGTACAACCTGCCCGGCTTGGCGCAACCGCTAAAGCTCACCGGGCCTCTGCTTGCCGACATTTTCCTCGGTAAGGTCACGAAATGGAACGACCCGCGTATCGCTGCGATCAACCCCGGCGTGACGCTCCCCAACCAAGACATTCTCGTGGTGCACCGCACTGATGGTAGCGGCACCACGTACATCTTCAGCGACTATCTCTCGAGCGTCAGTCCCGCATGGAAAACAGCGCCTGGCAAGGGCAAGGAACTGCAATGGCCCGTGGGGCTTGGGGGGAAAGGGAACGAAGGCGTGGCTGGACAGGTGAAGCAGACACCAGGAGCCATTGGGTACATCGAGCTCGCGTATGCCAAGCAGAACGCGCTGCCCACGGCGCTGTTACAGAATGCTGACGGCAAGTTCGTCGCCCCCGCCGCCGATGCCGCCACGGCCGCAGCCGACGGAGCGGTGGCCCGACTGCCAGCCAATACGGATTACCGCGTGTCGATCGTCAACGCGGGCGGCGCAACGACCTACCCCATCGCGTCGTTCACCTGGTTGCTCATATATAAGAATCAGCCGAACGCCGCCAAGGCGAAGAAACTCGCCGACTTCGTGCGCTGGGCGCTGACCGACGGGGAGAAAGACGCCGCGGCTCTCGACTACGCGCCTCTGCCGCCGTCGCTCGTGGCGCGGCTCACGGCGCGCATCGATTCCATCGTTCCGGCTGGCGCGCGGTGAAGGACGGCGTTGTCTCCAAGATCGGGGGGACCTCGCAGGCCGATCGTGCCTATCGATGGATCACGACCGGGTTTGCACTGGTCATTCCGGTCCTGCTGTGCCTGATCGCATGGGAAGTGTTTGCCGCGGCGTGGCCGGCGTTGAGGAAGTTCGGCTTCGGATTCTTCACGTCCAGCGACTGGGACGCGGTGAACGGCAAGTTCGGCGCAGCACCGGTCATCTATGGCACGGTGGTGTCGTCGATCATCGCCCTGATCATCGCGACGCCGCTCGCCGTGGGCGTCGCGATCTTTCTCTCCGAGTTCGCCCCGCGGTGGTTGCGACAACCGGTCGCCTTCCTGGTCGACCTGCTCGCCGCCGTTCCCAGCGTGGTCTACGGATTGTGGGGCATTCTCGTGCTGGTCCCGCTCCTTCGCGCGCATGTCATGCCGTTCGTGAAAGACACGCTGCACCTCGGCGACGTGCCGCTCTTTTCCGGTCCGGCGTACGGGCCTAGCATACTCGCCGCCGGATTGATCCTCGCCATCATGATTCTGCCATACATCTCCGCGGTCACCCGCGAGGTGTTGCTGGCCGTGCCTCGGTCGCAGCGTGAAGCTGCCCTGGCGCTCGGCGCCACGCGCTGGGAAATGATCTGGGACGCAGTGCTTCCCTTCGCACGGTCGGGGATCGTCGGCGGCATCATCCTCGGCCTGGGCCGCGCGCTCGGCGAGACGATGGCCGTGACCATGGTCGTCGGCAACCGCGCCGAGATTTCGGCGTCGATCTTCCAGCCTGGCTACACGATGGCATCGCTCATCGCCAACGAGTTCAGCGAAGCAACCAACGATCTCCACGTGTCGGCGCTGATGGCCGTGGGCGCGGGGCTGTTCGTCATCACGCTCATCGTGAATGCCATCGCCCGCTGGCTCGTCTGGCGCATGACTCGGCAGCAAGCGGCATGATGACCACGATGCCGCCAGCGTCCACCCGCGGCCCGGCATCGAGCCGCTCGCACCGCGAACTACTCGCGGTGAGCACAGCCCGTTCGCTCCGGCGGCGGCGCGTGACGAGCTATGCGATGGTGACGCTCACGTACGTCGCCGCACTCGTCGCAACGTTGCCGCTGGTCCTCATTCTGTGGCATCTCGCCAAACAGGGCGCCTCATCGGTGAACTGGACCTTCTTCACGAGCATGCCGGCGCCCGCCGGTGAGTCGGGCGGCGGCATGGCCAACGCCATCGTGGGCACGGGCATCATCGTGGCGATCGCGTCAGCCATCGGGCTGCCGGTCGGCGTCGGCGCAGGTCTGTATCTGGCCGAGCAGCGAGACGCCAAGCTGGCGACGGCGGTGCGCTTTCTGTCCGACGTGCTGAATGGTCTGCCGTCCATCGTGCTCGGCATTTTCGCCTGGGAAATGCTGGTACGTCCATTCAAGCACTTCTCGGCGCTCGCCGGCGGTCTCGCCCTCGGCGCGATGATGATTCCGCTCGTCACCCGCACCACAGAAGAGATGATCCGCCTGGTGCCGATTTCCATGCGAGAGGCGGCGCTGGCGCTCGGCTACACCTATTGGCGCACGTCGCTCGGCATCGTGCTGCGCACGGCACTGCCCGGCATCGTCACGGGCGCGCTCGTTGCCGTTGCCCGCATTGCCGGGGAGACGGCTCCGCTCATCTTCACTGCGTTCGGCAACAACTTCTGGTCGGTGTCTCCCACACAGCCGATCGCCGCGCTTCCCATGCAGATCTACACTTACGCCATTTCCCCGTATGAAGACTGGCACAAGCAGGCCTGGGCCGGCGCACTCGTCCTCCTCGCACTCGTTCTCGTCATCAGCCTGGTCGCACGCTTCGCCACCCGCTCACGTTTCGGGCTCGGTGGTGACTGAGACCGCAGCTCGCGGCGAGGTCTACTGTGTGGAGACCGTCGGGCTCGACGCGTATTTTGGTGCCTCGCGTGTCGTGCGCGACGTCTCGTTCGGCGTGGCCGCCGGACGCGTAACGGCGATCATCGGACCCTCGGGGTGCGGCAAGTCCACGCTCCTCCGGTGCCTCAATCGCATGCACGAGACCGTGCCCGGGGCGCGCGCCGAGGGCGAGGTGCGCTTCGAGGGACGCGACATCTATGGGTCCGACGTCAGCGCAATCGCCGTACGCCGGCACGTCGGTATGGTCTTTCAGCGGCCGACCCCCTTTCCGACCATGTCGATCCGCGACAACGTGGCGGCGGGACTCAAAGTGATCGATCGCGGCGAACGTCCCTCGCGTCGCGAGACCAACGAACTCGTTGAACGCACGCTGCGCCGGGCGGCATTGTGGGACGAAGTAAAGGACCGGCTGCACGCGAGCGCCATCGCGTTGTCAGGCGGACAGCAACAGCGGCTGTGTATCGCGCGTGCACTGGCAACGTCGCCCAAGGTGTTGCTGCTCGACGAGCCGACCGCGTCACTCGACCCACTCAGCTCGCAGAAAGTCGAAGAGCTGGTGTACGAGCTCAAATCGGACGTCACGATCATCATCGTGACGCACAACATGCAGCAGGCGGCGCGCATCTCCGATCGCACAGCGTTCATGCTGTCCGGCGAGCTCGTGGAAGACGCGCCCACGAACACCATCTTCACCGCTCCGCGCGATCCGCGGACGGAAGCCTACATCACCGGCAGGTTCGGATGACCGCACCAGCAATGGACGTGGAGCCACTTGCCGGGCCGACGGACGGCGGCGAAGTATGTGCCGAGCACTTCTCCTTTTGGTATGGCGAGAAGCAGGCCCTGTTCGACATCACGCTCACGGCGCATCCGCGCTCGGTGACGGCGCTCATCGGCCCATCGGGCTGCGGCAAATCGACGTTCCTGCGCTCGATCAATCGCCTGAACACGCTGCTTGTCGGCGTGCGGCACGAAGGCGCAATGCGTCTCGATGGCACCGACGTCTACAGCCGCGACATGGATCCCGTGGCACTGCGACGGCGCGTGGGCATGGTATTCCAGCGCTCGAATCCCTTTCCGAAGTCCATCTACGAGAACGTGGCCTACGGGCCGAAAACGAATGGCCTTCGGAAGGGTCCAGATCTCGATATCATCGTGGAGTCGGCGCTGCAGCGCGCCGTCCTGTGGGATGAGGTGAAAGACCGCCTGCGCGAGAGCGCGCTCAGTCTCTCGGGCGGCCAGCAGCAACGTCTGTGCATTGCCCGTGCGCTGGCAAACGAGCCGGAGGTCTTGCTGCTCGACGAGCCGGCGAGCGCGCTCGATCCAATCGCGACCCAGAAAGTGGAGGAGCTCGTGTATGAGCTCAAGCGCGACCTCACTATCGTGATCGTCACGCACAATCTCCAGCAGGCGGCACGCGTCTCCGACCGGACAGCTTTCTTCTATCTCGGGCAACTCGTCGAATCCGGTCCCACGGACCGCATATTCACCAGCCCGACCAACGATCGCACCGAAGCCTACATTACCGGGAGATTCGGATGACCCTTCCAGAGACCGGCGCGCCCGGTGGATTCCGTCATTTTCACGATCAGCTCGGGCATCTCAAGCAGCGTCTGCTCGATATGTCCGATCTGGCGACCTCGCTGCTCGACCTCTCCGTGGACGCGCTGCGGAATAGAGATCAGGGGATGGCCGATGCCGTCGTGACCGGCGACCGCGAGATCGACGCGCTCGAGCTGGAGATCGAGGACAAGGCGATTGCGCTGCTGGCGCTGCAGCAACCAATGGCGCGCGATCTCCGCTTCATCATCTCGGCGATCAAGGTTGCGAACGATCTCGAGCGTGTCGGCGATCATGCGGTGAACATCGCACAGAGCGCGCGCCGCCTGGCCGAATCGGCCGCGACGATCCCACCGGACCCCGAGATTGGCGAGATGTCGCGCCGGGCGCGGCAGATGCTGCACGACAGCCTCACCGCCTTCGTGCGCGCCGATGGGACGTTGGGCCGCCAGGTGTGCCGCGCCGATGACGAGGTGGACGCGCTGCACAACTCGGTCTTTCGCATCCTCATCACCCATATGATGGAGGACGCACGGACCATCACGCCGTCGCTCGAGCTGCTGCTGGTGAGCCGGAATCTCGAGCGCGTGGCCGACCTGGCGACCAATATCGGCGAGGATGCCGTGTTCCTGGCCGAGGGCAAGCAGATCAAGCATCACGCAGAGGAGAAACGCTGAAGAACTGGCCCGGCGTGGCGACGTGAGTGAGATTACGCTATTCAACCAGGCCGTCATGTTTATCCAGCAAAGAGTTCCTCAGCAGCTTGGCACCAGCGGCAGTCGGAAATGGATTCAGCGACTGATCGAGTTCCACCCGGCGCTGCTCACTGACGCCGTTCGGGGGAGCCTCGGCGAAACGCCGGATTGGACGATCGAGTGGATTTCGCCGCGACAGCGCGACCAATGGGCGGAGTACCGGGATGCCGGAACGTTGCTGCACCTCGAAATGCCACAGTTGATACCAGATCTCAAGGCATTCTGGGCACCAGGTGGTCCACAGTGGGACGCGCTTGGCAACGCGTCCGGAAAGCAGGTGGTCCTGGTCGAGGCAAAGACGAACTTCAACGAGCTCACGTCGCATTGCGGCGCGGCCGAGAAGTCACGAGTCCGCATCGACGCTGCTCTCGCGCACACCAAAGCGGCGCTCGGCGCACACGCCGAGGATTGGTCGCGCGAATATTTTCAGTATGCAGCCCGTCTGGCTCACCTGGAATTCTTCCGTGAGCGCGGGGTGACGGCGTGGCTCGTGTGCCTGTATTTCTACGGCGACACGGGTGTGGGCGATCCGCAGTCGGCTGCCGAGTGGACGGATCGTCTGGAGGCCATGCATCATTATCTTGGATATGAAGGCGACCTGAAATCCCGCGGCGTGATTAACGTATTCATGTCGGTGGATGCGCTCGCGGCACCGGAGCGATAACGGCTCGCCATGCAGGCATCAACCATTCAACTGCGACTACGACGAATGCGAGCGATTCGACCAGCGATGAAGCTGTTTCAATTGCGTCTCCCGTGTCCCATGTCCCGTGTCGCGTGTCTCCTGTCCGGTGTCCTCCTGTTTGCCTGCGCCGCACCGCATACTGGTCAGCTATCCGTCGCCGCCGGCAGCCTGGCAATGCCCTCGCCGGACGGACCGTTGCGTCGGGAACTGTTGACGCGCCTCGCGGCAGATCAAGCGGTTCGAATCGACCTCGCGAAGAAGCAGAGTGAGGGTCTGGCGCTGGACTCCCTCGACGTCGAACGCCTCATCACGGTTGATACCGCGAACACGGAGTGGCTCATGGGCGTCGTGACTGCGCACGGCTGGCCGGGCCGCTCCGCCGTCGGCGCGGACGGGGCCAATGCCGCGTTTCTCCTCGTGCAGCACGCCGACCGCGATACTGCCTTCCAGGCGCTCGTTCTCCCGCTCCTGGAGCAGGCGTACGCGTCTGGCGATGCCGAGGGTCAGCAAGTCGCACTGCTCACGGACCGCCTTGCCAGCGCCCGGGGCCTGCCGCAGGTGTACGGGTCCCAAGCCGGCATCGCGGATGGGCGCGTCGTCCTCAGACCCATTGGCGACTCCGCAAGCGTGGACGCGCGGCGTGCTCGGATGGGATTGTTGCCGCTGGCGCAGTACGTCCGCCTGCTCGATTCTCTCTACGCGGGTAATCCGTAAGCAGACGGCGGTCGTGAATCGCGGATCGGCCGCGGGAGAATGAGACAACCCTGAACCTCGTTGCATCTCGTGTTGCGTTCGGCAGTGTTCTCGCGCGACCGGCAATATCGCTATGTCCTTCGGAGAGTCTGGGCCCCCGACAAGCCAGCGATCTTGTTCATCGGGTTGAATCCCTCGACGGCGGATCACCGGATCGACGACCCCACTATTCGGCGCTGCATTCGGTTTGCGCGCGATTGGGGCTTCGGACAGCTACTCGTCGGCAATCTCTTTGCCTACCGCACGCCATGGCCGCGCGTCATGCACTTAGCGACCAAGCCAGTCGGTCCGCGAAACGATTCCTGGCTCGTCCGGTTGTCCGAGGAGGCCGCGGTTACGGTAGCCGCATGGGGAAACGGCGGGCGGTACCAGGATCGCGATACACATGTCCTCCCGCTCCTTCGGTCGCTGCGCTGCCTGGGAACGACGAAACAAGGCTTGCCGTTGCACCCGCTGTACTTGCGAGCAACGACCAAGCTCCGTGACCTCAAAGCTAAGAGATGAGCGCGACAGACAAGTTTCTGCGCTGGCTCGGCGTTTCACGCACGGAGGCACACGCCGTGCGTGGCTTTCGTGTTGTCGTCGAGAACACCCGGCCTGACATTGCGACGGCCGACGTCCTCGCGCGTCTGGACGAAGCGATCGCGCTGATCGAGCATCATCAGCCATGGCGCGCCGAGCATCTGCGTCGCGACCTGCGTCACTTCGCGGTCGTTCGCTTCCCCTGTCGAGGAGCGTACATCCCGGCAGAACGCGCGTGCATCACTGAGCTCACGTTTCTCGCCCGACGAGATATCACCGCCGCCACCGTGGCATCTTCGATCGTTCACGAGGGGATGCACGCCCGGGCACATCGCATGGGCGTGCGCCAGGAGACGCGTGATCTGCCGCACGAGGAGCGGATCTGTCGCCGCGCGGAGTTGGAGTTCGGGTTGTCGCTCCCGCCCGCCCTCGGTGCGCCGGTGGTCGAACGCGCGCGCGCCGCGCTCGAGTTAGCCGACGACGAGGTTGCGCCGACCATCAACTGGACGGAAGCAATGCAACGGCAGGCGGATGTCGATGAGGGAAGGGACACGGGACACGGGACACGAGACACGGGACGCTGAAATGGCAACCCGAAACTCGCCGACCGGTGCGAGAAGCCGGCGCTGGTCGACAACGCTACATCGTATCTCGTATCTCGCGTGCCGTAAATCAGTCATACATATTGTGGCGACCGCCCACCGCAGCGCCCGGCGTCAAGCTGACACCTTTCCCAGGAGCACTCCATGCACCGGAACCACATCACAGGCATGCCAATGGTGTTCATCGGCGCGCTGTGGGTCACCATCACCAATCACGGCACGCGATCGAGCAAGTTGGGCCTCATTGCCGGAGGGCTGTTGATGCTCGCAGGGGCCGTGCGCGTGTTCCGGGCGCGGCGAGACCAAACGCCGCCGGCTGCGTAATTGACTAGGTCCGGCGCGTAACCGCGCCGGACCAACCTCAGTCGTTCGCGCCGTTAGCGCTCCGGTCCCGGAGATCCTTCGCGTTGCTCAGGATGACAGTCATCGCGTGTCCCGTGTCTCGTGTCCCGTGTCGCACTACCGCTCCGCGCTCACGATCGCGATCCACTTCCCGTCCGGGCTCACGGCAACTCGGCTCATGCGTGTAAGCCCGGCGCCCGCGAGGTCGGCAATCGGGGTCCAGCCCTTCTGTCCGTCGTGCCACGACAGCAGCGCGCTCCCCGAGGCGGCGAGCACGGTTCCGTTCGACAGCCACGCAATGTCCTCGGTACCACGGGGCATGGAGACGAGGTCGGTGGTGCCGCCTTGCGTGTGCATTGCCACGAGGGTCGCCGTCGAGTCGTGCAGCCGAACATAAGAGAATCCACTTCGGTCGGGCAGCGGCGCGAGCGAGCGGCCGATGTTGCGTGCGAGTGTATCCAGTTTCCCGGTTCGCAGGTCCGCGCGGACGAGCGCGTTCGGACGGCCGAGCACGAACATCACCAGCGTGTTGGCGTCGAGCCACGCATGATAGCCCACGGGCTTCAATGACTCGATGACGATGCGCGGGTCCGTGCCGTCGAGCGCGAAGCTCCACAGACGCTGCGTCGAGTCCCGCTCCACGCGAATCACAGAGAAGCGCTTGCCGCCGGGCATGACGGTGGCGGAGTACTCGCTCTCCGGCGTACTCGTCACACGCGCAATCGACTGGGACGCGATGTCGTACCGGTAGATGTCGGACTGCGCATCCTCGTGAACGGACGTGAACAACACGGAACGGCTGTCGGGCGTGAACGACGGCTGGTTGTCGTAGCCGGGCCGGTGTGTGACGTTGATCGGCGTGCCGACGGTGACGCGGCCTCCGCTCACCGTCAACGGCGCCAGATAGATGTCGGTGCTCGGCGCCTGAGCGCCCAGCACCGCGGCAGATGCCAGCAGCACGGCAAAGCACAGCGAGGATCTACGCATGCGGACTCTCCCTGTCATTCGAGCTCGATGAGTATTGCGCCCTTCTCGACGGCGATTCCCGGCGTCACCACAATCTGCTTCACCCGGCCGGCAACTGTCGTGCGCAGCTCGTTCTCCATCTTCATCGCCTCCATCACCACCAGCCCCTGCCCGGCCTGCACCTCGTCGCCGATCGCGACGTGGATGCGCACGATCAGTCCCGGCATCGGCGCCTTGAGCGGAGCGGGCCCGGACGGGCCGGCCGCCGCGCCCGACAACTCGCGAATGGCACGCGTGCGTTCGTCGAGCGCCTCGGCGTCAAAGCGATAGCCGTCGAGCCACAGCGTGTAGCTGCCGCGCGTAGCGCCGGGCCGCACGATGACACGATGGACCTCGTTGCCGATCGTCACCAGACGTACCGGCGTGCCGTCGATCGACGCGACCTGCGCCGACACGTCCTCGCCGTCGAGATGCACACCGTTGGCATCCAGCTCCACCTCGTGCTCGGCGCCATCGAGCCGCACATAATATTTCATACAGCATCCGGCACGAGTTCGCATACTGTTTCAACATGCGCCGTCTGTGGGAACATGTCGAACGCACGGAGCGAGGCAATACGATAGCGCGGCATCCGCGTCAGGTCGCGGGCCAACGTTGCGGGATCACAGCTCACGTAGATGACGGCACGTGGCGGTTGGGTCACCGTCTGCAGCGCCTCGGCGACGTTTTCGTGAATGCCGGTTCGCGGCGGGTTGACCAGTATGACGTCGGCCGGGAGCACGGAGCTGATCGAGTCCTCGACGCGCCCAACGATCATCCGCGATCCTTTCGGCATGAGCGCCGAGCAGCGCGCCGCGGCGGCGCGGTCAGACTCGATCGCAATGACCCGCACGCCGCCCTGCGCGAGCGGAATGGCCGTGGCACCGGCGCCGGCGTAGGCGTCGATCACTCGCGCCGGCGTGTAGAAGAGCGTGCGGGCCAGCACGTATTCGTGCAGCGCGCGTCCGACCGATTCATTCACCTGCGCGAAGAATGCGGGCGCGTTCCCTTCCCCCCGCTGCGCAACCAACGCCCGCGCGCGATGCAACGGCTTCCACCAGAGCGTCGCGGCGTCCGGGACGGCGACGAAGAACGCCGCGCGATCCGGCCAGTCATTGCCACCCTCCATCACCACGGATGCGCCCTCGTCCGTCACGAGCACGGAAGCACGCAGTTCGTCCGCGGGCGGAAAATGGCGGTGCGCCGCCATCACCTGGGACCAGACGTGCATCACCCGCTCGTCGGTGATCGGGCAATCAACGAGTTGAAAGACACCGACGGCATCGTCATAGGGATGGAGACCGATCACCCATTCCCCGCTCGGCTGCTTCCGCATGGCGAGCGTGAGCTTGCGCCGATACCGCCACTGCTTCTCGCTGGGCGTGATGTCCGGCGGCTCGATCGGCTGTTTGCCTATGCGCACGATCGCGTCGCGGACGATGGCGCGCTTCGCGTCGAGCTGCGCCCCATACTCGAGATGCTGGAGCTGGCACCCGCCGCACTTATCGGCGCGGTAGTGGCGGCAGGCAGGCTCGACGCGCTGCGGCGACGGGATGAGTAAATCCTCAATCGTGCCGCGCGCGAACCGTTTGCGCGCGTCCACAGAGACCCGCACGCGATCGCCGGGCGCCGCACGCGGCACGAAGATCACGATGCCCTGGTCGCGCGCAATGCCGTCGCCGCCGGCAGCGAGGCTCTCGATCGTCACTTCAGCAGTACTCATCGCAAACCCTCCAACCGGCCAGCACGCGTCCACGCGTCCGAGGTCGTCTGTCCGTCCGCAGACGCCGCCGTAGCGCGTTTGGGCGCCTGTCGATCGCGGTCAGCCAACAACGCCGCCACGACTGCCGCCTTGCGCGTAATGTCTGCGGGCGGCGCCGCGCGGGTCAACGACTCCAACCGTCGTTCCAGCCATTGGATCTCGATCGCTCCGTCACGGAACTCGGCGTCCTCCATCACCCGCAGGTGAAAGTCGCGCGACGATTCCACGCCCTCGATCGTAAGCTCAAGCAGCGCGCGATGCATACGGGCGATTGCTGCTTCACGGGTCGGCGCATGCACGATGAGCTTGGCCAGCATGGGATCGTAGAACAGCCCGATCTCGCTGCCGACCTCGATGCCGCCGTCCCAACGCACCCCCGGACCGCTCGGCAGATGCAGATACGAGATGCGGCCGGTGGACGGCAGGAATCCGTTTGCCGGATCCTCGCTCGTGATACGACATTCCATAGCCCAACCGCGCGACACGATGTCGTCCTGCGTGAACGGCAGGCGCTCCCCTGCCGCGACGCGAATCTGCCACTGCACGAGGTCGATGCCCGTCACCAACTCGGTGACCGGGTGCTCCACCTGCAGGCGCGTGTTCATCTCGAGGAAATAGAACTTCCCGTCGCGATCGAGGAGAAACTCGCAGGTGCCGGCGTTGTAGTAGCCCGCTGCGCTCGCGGCGCGCACCGCCGTCTCGCCCATGGCGCGGCGAATCTCCGGCGTGACCGCCACCGACGGCGCCTCTTCGATCATCTTCTGATGCCGGCGCTGCACCGAACATTCCCGCTCGTTGAGTGACAGCATGGTGCCGTGCTGGTCGCCGAGCACCTGGATCTCGACGTGCCGCGGCCCCACGATGAACTTCTCCACATACACCGCGTCATCGCCGAACGCGTTCTGTGCTTCGCGACGCGCGGCATCGAGCGCCGCTGCCATCTCGCCTGGCTCGCGCACCACGCGCATGCCCTTGCCGCCACCGCCAGCCGCTGCTTTGAGCAACACCGGATACCCAAAGCGTTCGGCGATCAAGAGGGCCTCGGCCGAATCGCGCAGCGCTTCCGTGGTGCCCGGTACCACCGGTACGTTCGCTGCCACCGCCAGTGTTCGCGCCGACGTCTTGCTGCCCATGGCGGCAATCGCTTCCGGCGGCGGGCCAATGAACACGAGCCCGGCGTCGCGCACGGCGCGCGCGAACCACTCGCGCTCCGCCAGGAATCCGTACCCGGGATGAATGGCCTGAGCGCCAGTCGCTATCGCCGCCTCGATGATGCGGTCGCCCTTCAGGTAGCTCTCGGCGGACGGCGCGGCGCCAATGTTCACGGCTTCATCGGCTTCGCGCACGTGCGGCGCACGCACGTCGGCATCGCTGTAGACCGCGACCGACGCAATGCCCATCTCGCGGCAGGCACGCATCACGCGGAGCGCGATCTCTCCGCGGTTGGCGACCAGAATCTTATTGAACATCACAGCGGGATGTTGCCGTGCTTCTTCGGCGGGTTCTTGTCGCGTTTGGTGCGCATCGTTTCCAGCGCGTCGATCAGTCGCGGGCGCGTGTCGCGTGGGTCGATGATGTCGTCCACGAAGCCACGGCTCGCGGCGACATACGGGTTGGCGAACTTCGCCGAGTACTCGGCCACCTTCTCGTCGGTGGCCTTCTGCGGGTCGTCACTCTGCTTGATGTCTTTCCGAAAGAGAATCTCCACAGCGCCCTTGGGCCCCATCACCGCGATCTCGGCGGTGGGCCACGCCACGTTGTAGTCGCCGCGAATGTGCTTGGACGACATCACGTCGTAGGCGCCGCCGTACGCTTTGCGCGTGATCACCGTGAGCTTGGGCACCGTGGCTTCGCAGTACGCGTAGAGCAGCTTGGCGCCATGTTTGATGATGCCGCCGTGCTCCTGCGTGAGCCCCGGTAGAAAGCCCGGCACGTCCTCGAAGGTCACGATCGGGATGTTGAACGCATCGCAGAAGCGAATGAACCGCGCCGCCTTGAGCGAGGCATTGATGTCGAGCACGCCGGCGAGCACCGCCGGCTGGTTCGCCACGATACCGACGCTGAACGCGCCGAGGTGGGCGAATCCACAGAGCACGTTACCCGCGTAATCCGGCTGGACCTCGTAGAACGCGCCGTCGTCCACAATGCGACGAATCACTTCGTGCATGTCGTACGGCTTGTTCGCGTTGTCCGGCACCACGTCGAGCAGCGACTCCTCGCGGCGGTCGCGCGGATCGGTGCCACGTCCGCGTGGCGGGTCCTCCATGTTGTTCTGCGGAATGAAGCGGAACAGCTCGCGAATGGCCTGGAGCAGCGCCGGCTCGGAATCGTGAACGAAGTGCGCCACGCCCGATGTGCCGGCATGCGTGTCCGCGCCGCCGAGTTGTTCCATGGTGACGTCTTCATGCGTCACCGTCTTCACGACATTTGGGCCCGTCACGAACATGTACGACGTGCCGCGGGCCATGTAGATGAAATCCGTGATCGCCGGCGAGTACACGGCGCCGCCGGCACAGGGTCCGAGGATGGCGGAGATCTGCGGCACCACGCCCGAGGCGAGCGTGTTGCGCAGGAAGATGTCGGCGTACCCGCCGAGCGATACCACGCCTTCCTGGATGCGCGCGCCGCCCGAGTCGTTGAGGCCGATCACCGGCGCGCCGTTCCGCACCGCGAGCTCCATCACCTTGCAGATCTTCTCGGCAAACGTCTCCGACAACGAGCCGCCGAATACCGTGAAGTCCTGCGAGAAGACGTAGACCAGCCGGCCGTCGATGCGGCCGTATCCGGTGACGACGCCATCGCCATAGTACTTCTCGTCCTGGAGACCAAAATCGGTGGAGCGGTGGACGACGAACCGATCGAACTCCACGAAACTGCCTTCGTCGAGCAACAGGTCCAACCGTTCACGAGCCGAGAGCTTGCCTTTGGCGTGCTGGTCCTTCACACGCTTTTCGCCGCCGCCCTGCTCCGACTTGGCGATCCGGCGCTCCAACAGCTCGAGTTTGTTTCGCATGGTCATAGGTGTGGAAACTAAGCGGGGATGTGCGGGTGAGCGGTAGCCGAGGTCAACGCACCACGCATGGCTCACTACTGACAACTCGATCCGCGCGGACCGGAGCAACGATCGGGAGACGGGCGTTGGGGTCCAGCCGGTCAAAGTCCGGAGTCCAATCCACGCTGCACCGGCCGTGGACGTCTCGGAATGTGGGCGATTGTTAACCGGAATGAAGCCACCGCGCCCCGATCCTGGCCCGCCGCGGGTGGCCGTTACTCGGCCGCGGCCAAAGTAACGCTGCCGCGCGCGGTTCTCGAACGTGCCGCGGCCTTGATCCGCCATGCCGCGCTATCGATCTGCGTGCCGCGCTATCGATCCGCATGCCGCGCTATCGATCCGCATGCCGCGCGCAGGCCGCAGAACTCCGCAAGATGAAGTCGGCGTACCGCGCGAGCGGCGGCCGTGCCAGTCCAAGTCGGTCGGGTAGGCGCAAGGACAACCGGTGTTGCCGCGCGCGCCGGTCGGATGCCGCCGAAATTTGAGCCGTGCCGCGGATGGCCCCGCACGCACACACGCTTTCCGCCGGCGCGCCGCGCCGGATGCGACTACGCCGCGAGTTGCGTCCGTGGCGCCGTGGTCGGAGGCCAGAAACCGCGGCGAGAGCACGTGGCGCCGCGGTCGGAGGCCAGAAACCGCGGCGAGAGCACGTTGCGCCGCGCTCGGGAGCCTGGCGCCACAGCCGGTCGGTGCGGCTTGGATTGGACTCCAGGTTCTGACCGGCTGGGTGCCGCTGGCGGCTCCGTACCGGCCGGCCCGCCGGTCGGCGAGGTTCGAGTTTGCAGTGGTGCGTGGTGCGTGATGCGTTGACGTCGGCTACCGCTCACCCGTTCTATATGATGTCTACGCCGTCCGGGCTCAAGTCACCGACGCAAAAACGCCCCCGGAATTCCGGGGGCGTCTTCGTTGCACTGCACCAGCGATTACTCGATGTCTTCGGCCGAGAGGTCTCCCGGTGCCGGCGGATACCCCATGTCGTGCTCCGATTCCATCGGGATGATCTTCGACGGCGTCTCGGGACGCGGCGGCTGCTCTTCTGGAATGTTCGTCACGCCGAGCACGATGCGACGGTGAATCGGGTCCACCTCGAGCACGCGCATCTCGAGACGCATGGTCTCGTAGACGACGTCCGCCGGGCTGGTCACGACCGCGCCACCCAGGGCGAGCTGCGACAGCGGAACGAAGCCTTCGATATCGTTGCCGATGTCGACGACGACGCCCTTGTCCATGAGGCGCACCACCGTGCCCGTGAGATCGGTGCCGACCGGGTAGGTCTCACCAATCCGCAGCCACGGATCCTCCTCCGCCTGCTTGAGGCCGAGGCTGATGCGCTTGTTCTCGCTGTCGATGTTGAGGATGACTACTTCCACCGAGTCACCCTTCTTCACCACTTCCGACGGATGCTGTACGCGCTTGGTCCAGCTCATGTCGGAAATGTGAATCAGGCCGTCGATGCCCGGCTCGATCTCGACGAACGCGCCGAAGCTCGTGAGGTTGCGGACCTTGCCGGAGATGCGTGTGCCCACCGGGTACTTGAGCGGCAGCACCATCCACGGATCCTGCTCCGTCTGCTTCATGCCGAGCGAGATCTTCTCTTCGTTCGGATCGACCTTGAGGACGACTGCCTCGATCGTCTCCCCGATCGACACCAGCTTGCTCGGATGACGGACATTGCGCGTCCAGCTCATCTCGCTGATGTGCACGAGGCCTTCAATGCCCGGCTCGAGCTCGATGAAGGCGCCGTAGTTCGTGATCGAGACCACCTTGCCCGCGACGCGCGTGCCGACCGGATACTTCTCGGCGACGTCCTTCCACGGGTAGCTCTGGAGCTGCTTGAGACCGAGGCTGATCCGCTCGCGCGTCCAGTCGATGTCGAGCACCTTGACCTCGAGCTCCGCGCCGATCTGCACGAGCTCGGACGGATGCGCGATGCGGCCCCACGACATGTCGGTGATGTGAAGCAGGCCGTCGACGCCGCCGAGATCGATGAATGCACCGAAGTCGGTGATGTTCTTGACGATACCCTTCCGCACCTGATCCTTCTCGAGCTCCTTCATGAGCTTTTCCCGCTTGCCCGCCCGCTCGTTCTCGAGGATCACGCGGCGCGACACGACGATGTTCCGCCGGCGCTTGTTCAGCTTGATGATCTTGAACTCGAACTGCTGCCCCAGGAGCTCGTCGATGTTCGGCACGCGGCGGAGCGCGATCTGTGAACCCGGCAGGAACGCGTCCACGCCCATGAGGTCCACCACGACACCGCCCTTGATCTTCTTGACGAGCGTGCCTTCGACCGGCTGATCGTTCTCATACGCGAGGCGGATCTTCTCCCACACGCGCATGAAGTCGGCTTTCTTCTTGGACAGAACGACGGAGCCTTCCTGGTCCTCGAGATGCTCGAGCAGGACTTCGACGATGTCACCCGGCTTGAGATCCGGATGGTCCTTGAACTCTTCGAGGGGAACGCTGCCTTCCGACTTGAAGCCGATGTCCAGCACGACCATGTTGTCGCGAATGGCGAGCACGGTACTCTTCACGATCTCACCCTCGTCGATCGACGCGAGCGTACCGTTATAGAGTTCCATCATCGTTTCATATTCGACCGATGAGTACTCGTCTTCGTCGTACAATTCGGGGCGACGGTTGGCAAGCGGGCGAAGCTGGGCGCGCTGGGCATCGCGCTTTTCGCGCTCAGTGGCCGTGCCGGTTGGGGCAATTGGGGTTTCGAGCTCTGACATGCGAAAGAGAATCTCCTCAGGAACCGCGGAGTGTTTAGGCTCGCCGCGACGAGGTTGCGGATGCGCCGTCCCCCCCAGAGCGACGCTCTGGATAACGGTCGATGTGAACCTTCAAAGATACGCTGGGCCTACTTGGCCGTCAACTAGCGGAAGTCTCGCCGGGACGGTGAGTTACGGCCTTCGCCAGGGCTACGATCCGCTCCACCTGATCGGCCTGCGTCAGGTAGGTCGTGTCGATCAGCACCGCGTCGGTCGCCTGCACGGTCTGCGTGGCATCCTTCGCGTCACGATGCACAATCAGGTCCGTTTCCGTGGCGATGTCGGCGTCGTTCGGCTGATACCCGAGACGCTGGATCAGGCGCCGCCGAGCCCGCTCCCACGGATCGGCGATCAGAAACACCTTCAGTTGAGCATCGGGAAAGACCACCGTGCCGATGTCGCGTCCGTCCACCACCACGTTGTGCGAGTCCGCGGCGCGCCGCACCTCGGCGTTCACCCACGCACGCACCCGCGGCATTCGCGCCACCCGTGACACGTTATGGGTCACTTCGGTTCCCCGAAGCGCCTCGTCCGCCGGCGCGCCGTCGATCAGCGGCACGAACGTGGAATCGGCCGGCACGAAGGTGATGCGGGAGGTGCCCCCGAGCACCTGCTCCTCTGTCCAGGTATCGAGCGGCGCGCCGGCGACGAGCTGCACGGCGGTCGCCGCGCGATACAGTGCGCCCGAATCCACGTGGTAATAGGACAACTGCCGCGCCACCCACTGCGCGGTGGACGATTTCCCCGACGCCGCGGGGCCGTCGATGGCAATGACGAAATTTTGCGCGATCCGATCAGTCACGGGCAATTAGCTGGAGTGGGCACGGGCAAGGTCGGACCAGAAGCCGGGGAAGGAGACGGCAACGCAATCGGGATCATCGATCTCGATGGCATTCCCTGGGACGGCGCCGAGTACACCAAAGGCCATGGCCAGTCGGTGATCCCCGTGCGTGATGACTCTCCCGCCCAGTGGCCTATCCGACCCCACGGTGCGCATGCCGTCGGGCAGTTCCTCGGCGTCGGCGCCAATGGCGCGCAGATTCTCGACGACGGCGGTGATGCGGTCGCTTTCCTTCACCCGCAGCTCGCTTGCACCGGTAATGACCGTTTCGCCTTGGGCGCGAGCGCCAAGGCAGGCGAGAAGCGGCAGTTCGTCGATCATCGACGGCACGTCCGCCTCACTCACCGTGGTTCCGCTGAGCGTTCCCGGGCGAACGATGAGATCAGCGACCCATTCCCCGCCCTCCAGCCGGCGGTTCTCCTGCGTGACGCTGGCGCCCATGCGTTTGAGCTGGGTCAGGAATCCCGCCCGCGTTTCGTTGACGCAGACATGATCGAGCCTCAGCTCGCCCTCGTCCGCCAATGCCGCCAGGCCGGCGAAGAATGCGGCAGACGATGGATCGCCCGGCACCGCCACGTCGAGCGGATGCAAGGCCGTCAACGCCGCAATGGTCACCCGTGTGCCTTCCACGGTAACCGAGGCACCACGCGCCTGGAGCATGCGTTCGGTGTGATCGCGCGACCGGGACGGCTCGGTGACTGATGCATGAACGCCCGCGACGACAGCGGCAAGCACGATGGCGCTCTTGATCTGTGCACTGGCCACTTCGCTCTTCCACTCGACGTCGTGCAGCGTTCCGCCATGAATGGTCATAGGCAGTCCGCCGTGCGCCGGGAGGTCGACGCGCGCACCCATCGCCTCGAGCGGTCGTGCGACACGACGCATGGGGCGACGACTCAGACTGTCATCGCCGACGAAGGTGGCGTGCATGGCACTCGCGGCCACGACGCCGGCCATGAGGCGCGTTGTGGTGCCGCTGTTGCCGCAAGCGAGCGGACGTTCCGGCTGGCGCAGTCCCCGTCTCCCCACTCCGTGCACGACGAAGTCCGGCGACAGCTCGGGAATGCTCACGCCGAGCGTGCGGAGGACGCCAGCCGTGGAATGCACATCGGCCGACTGGAGAATGCCCGTGACGCGTGAGCTCCCGTCGGCCAGTGCGCTCAGGATCAACGAACGGTGCGAGATTGACTTGTCGCCCGGTACGCGCAGCGAACCCGAGACCTTCATCGCAACCATCCCTCCAGCGTGGTCGCCAGATCGGTCTTGTCGTCGCGATACTTGACGATGACGGGCGCTTGCAGGCCGAGCTGCTGCGCTGCGCCCCATCCATCCTTGATGGCGCGCGTGCCAGGCACCACGACGGCGCCTTCGGGGATCTCTAATGGCCGGTCCGCGCTGCCGCGGTACACGGTTTCCTTGACGAGGTCGAACACCGGCGTGCCGCGCGTGAGGATGACGCCGGCCGCGAGCACTGCCCGTGCACGCACGATGGTGCCCTCATAGACGCCACAGTTGCCGCCCACGAGGACGTCGTCTTCGATCACCACTGGCGCGGCGTTTATCGGCTCGAGCACGCCGCCGATCTGCGCCGCCGCGCTCAGGTGCACCCGCTTGCCGATCTGTGCACAGGAGCCAACGAGTGCATGCGAGTCGACCATCGTGCCCGTGTCCACATAGGCGCCGACGTTGATGTACATGGGCGGCATGCACACCACGCCGGAGGCGACATACGCGCCCCGGCGAATGGATGAACCACCCGGTACAACGCGCACGTTCTCATCAGCGGAGAAGCGCCGGACGGGATACGTGTGCTTGTCGACGAATGCCAGGACGCCGCCGCCGAACTCTCGTAGGTGACCGACGCGAAAGCCAAGTAGAATCCCACGTTTCACCCAACCCACCGCGTGCCATGACCCGTCCTCGCTGCGCTCGGCGGCCCGCACGTCCCCGCGCTCGAGCGCGGCGAGCAGCGAGCTCACGTCCTTCTCCGCTTCGCCAGACAGGATGACGCCCGCCGGCGTCGCAGCAAACTCGTTGATGCGTTGCTCGAGCCCGTCAGGTGTCACGCGATGGCACCCGCCGTCTGGAGCGCCGAGCGCACCGCGGCATTGTTCGAGTCGTTCATGGGGACGAGCGGCAATCGCAGCACGTTCTGGATGCGGCCCATCATGGCCAGCGCCGCCTTGACGGGCAGCGGATTGGATTCGATGAACGCGGCGCGCATCCAGGGGAGCAGGCGGAAATGAATGTCGCGTGCCGCGGCGTGATCACCGTCGCGCATCGTGTTGCAGAGCTGAGCCATGAGCTTGGGCGTGACGTTCGAGACAACTGATACGATGCCGTCGCCGCCCAATGCCATGACTGGGAGCGTCAACTCGTCATCGCCAGAGAGCACGGAGAACGCCGCGGGACGGCCACGAATGATGTCGGCAACCTGGGCGAGTTGTCCGGATGCTTCCTTCACCGCCGCAATGCCCGGGATGCTGGCCATCTCGAGCGTCGTCTTTGCTTCCACGTTGCTGCCGGTGCGTCCGGGCACGTTGTAGATCACGATCGGCAGGTCCACCGCCTGAGCGATGGCGCGAAAATGCGCGACGATGCCGCGCTGCGGCGGCTTGTTGTACATGGGGGAGCTGTGCAGCAAATGCGTCGCACCCACGTCGCGCATCATCGTCGACAGGGCGATGGCCTTCTGCGTATCGTTGCTGCCGGCGCCCGCCACGATCGGGACGCGCCCGCGCGCCTGCTCCACGACGATCTCCACCGTGCGGCGGTGTTCGTCGAGGGTCATCGTTGCCGCCTCGCCCGTGCTGCCGCAGGGAACGAGAAAGTGAATCCCTTCCTCGATCTGCCAATCCACCAGCGCACGCAGCGCGGCTTCATCGATGGCGCCCTTCGTGGTGAACGGCGTCACGAGTGCCGTGCCGCAGCCCGTGAGTCGGTGTGCCGTCATGATCTGTGCTCGCTTGCTGAGGTCGAGAGTACGTCGCGCATGGTGAACACACCGTGACGGCCGATGAGCCAGGCCGCGGCGACGAGCGCGCCTTCCGCGAAGACGCGGCGATCGCGCGCGATGTGCTCCAGATGAATCTGCTCGAACGGTGCGTCGAAGAGAAATTCGTGTGTGCCGGGCACCGAGCCTGTGCGAATGCTCGCGATGGGAATGTCGTGTCCCCACGCGGCCGACGCTGCCCGTCCAAGGGTGATCGCCGTGCCGGACGGTGCGTCCTTCTTGGCCGAGTGGTGCGTCTCGATGAGTTGCGCTTCGAATCCAGGTGCGCGCGATAACAGGCGCGCCGCGGTCTCCACGATCTGCTCGAAGATGTTCACGCCAAGGGAGAAATTCGCTGCCGCGAGCAGCGCACCATTATCCGCCTCCACGTCCTGGCGCAGGCTCGGCATGGCATCGTACCACCCGGTGGTGCCGACCACCACTGGACAATGCGCTGCCACGAGGGCGCGAATGTTCGCCGGCGCGGCGCTGGGCGTCGTGAACTCCACCGCCACGTCTGCACCGGCCAACGCCTCTCTGGTAATGCCCTGTTTCGTGGCCGCTGCGTCGAGCCGAGCCACCACGTCCCACCCGCGCGACGGTGCAAGCTCGCTGACGGCGTGACCCATCTTTCCCATGCCGACGATCGCCAACCGACGCGTCATGTTGCTCCTCCGCCAAAGAACGCGGCGTGTAGCCGTTGGATTGCCGGCTGCACGTGCTCGTCATCCACCACCATGGTCAGGTTGATGCCCGTGGCGCTGAGCGACAGCATGTGCACACGGACGCCGCCGATTGCGTGCAGTGCGCGCGCCATCGTCTCGCCACCGTCGGAGATGGATCCGCCAACGACCGCGACGATGCCACGATTGCGCTCGACCGCGACGTCGCCAAGCGCGCGCAGATCGGACAGAATCATCTCGAGGCGCGACGAGTCGTCGACCGTGAGTGACACCGACACCTCCGACGTAGCGACGACGTCCACCGACGTGCGGTGTCGTTCGAAGATCTCAAAGAGCGCCCGGAGAAATCCCTCCGTGAGCAGCATGCGCGACGAGCCGACCTTCACCAGCGATACGTTGTTCTTGCCGGCGATGGCGCTCACCGGCCGCTTGGGTGCGTCGAACGTGATCTTGGTGCCCGTGCCGTGGGGCCGCCGCGAATTCAGCACGTACACCGGAATGCCGAGCCGCACCGCGGGCGCAATGGTGTTCGGGTGCAATACCTTCGCGCCGAACGATGCCAGTTCCGATGCTTCGTCGAACGCGATCTGCTCTATGAGTTGCGCCCCCGGCACCACCCGTGGATCGGCCGTGAGCATGCCGTCCACGTCGGTCCAGATCTCGATGGCGTCGGCGTGCACGGCCGCGCCGATCAACGAGGCGCTGTAGTCGCTGCCACCGCGGCCGAGCGTGGTGGTGATCCCGGTGCCCTCCACGGATCCGATGAAACCGCCCAGCACCGGCACCTGACCCGCGCGAACGAGCGGGAGGATCGCCGTGCGGCAGGCCGCGGCGATGGCTTCGGTCTGTGGCTCGGCGCGCGTGAACGTGGCATCGGTGATCATGACGTCGCATGCGTCCACGTGCACGGCTGGAACGCCCAACTGCTTGAATGCGGCAACGCACAACAATGAGGACATCTTCTCGCCCAACGACGCGATGGCGTCGAGGCTGCGCGGTGTCAGATCGCCGAGCGTTGCCAGCGCCTCGGCGAGCTGGGCCAGCTCGTCGATCATGACGCTCAATTCAGCGCACGTGTCGGCACATTCGTCGGTGGCGCCGAGCAGCAGTTCCGCCTGCTCGAGATGTCGCTCACGCAGCGCTTCCACGCCCCGCAGCGCGCCGATCAGGTTTCGCTTGACGGCGTGCTCGGCAATCGAGAGGAGCGCGTTCGTGACGCCCCCGAGCGCCGACACCACGACAATGGCGCCTGCGTTGGCGCGCGTCGCCACGATGCGTCCCGTCCGCGTGATGGCTTCGGCGTCACCGACGGACGTTCCGCCGAATTTGAGAACGATCATCAGCCGTCGAGCAGGCCGCGGTGCACCATGAGCTCGGCGTTCAGCACCGAAGCGCCGGCCGCACCGCGCACCACGTTGTGTCCCATGGCGACGAGTTTCACGTCGAAGATTGGATCGGCGCGCACGCGTCCGACGACGACAGTCATGCCGTTGCCGGTGTTCACCTGGCGGCGCGGCTGCGGCTGGTCCGGCCGTGCGGTGAGAACTACCGGACGCGCCGGCGCAGTCGGCAGCTTGCGCGCCGATTCCGCGCCGCGCCAGTCGGCGATGGCGCGTTCCACCGCGCCGGCATCCGCCTTGGTCTTGAGCGCGATCGACATGCAGATGGTATGACCGTGCTCGACGGGAACACGGTTCGCGTGTGCGCTCACCGGGAACGCAGCGTGGGCAATGGTCGGACCGCTGGTAGTGCCGAGGAACTTCTGAATCTCGGTCTCGATCTTGGGCTCTTCGTCATTGATGAACGGAATGACGTTTCCGAGAATGTCGAGCGTCGGCACACCCGGGTACCCAGCGCCGGACACCGCCTGCATCGTCATGACCATGAGTTTCGCAATACCAAAGCGCTCATGGATTGGCGCCAGCGCCAGCGCGGCCACGATCGATGCACAGTTGCCGTTCGCCACGATCGCACCACTCCACCCGCGGCCGCGCCGCTGCGCCTCGAGAATGTCGAGGTGGGAGGGATTGACCTCGGCGATCACGAGCGGCACATCCGGGTCCATGCGGTAGTTCTTGGCGTTCGTCAGTACGACCTTGCCGGCGCGCGCGAACGCTGGCTCGGCGTCGCCGGCCACGGCTGAATCGAGCGCCGAGAACACAATGTCCGCGGAAATGTGCGCCGGATCGCACGGCTGTACGGTCATTCCCGCCACCGAGGCGGGCATCTCGTCAGAGCCAATCCAGCGCGTCGCCTGGGCGTACGGCTTGCCCGCGGACCGCTCCGATGCAGCAAGCTCGGCCAACTCGAACCACGGATGATTCGCCAGCAGCCGGACGAAAGCCTGTCCCACGGCTCCGGTGGCGCCTAGAACCGCAACACGGTGGCGGCGCGTCAGAGGCGTCGTCATGCGCTCAACAGGCTCCGCACGATGCGCTCGTATGCGTCGACTGCCGCACGGAGCTCGTTGACGTCGATGTACTCATCGGGCGTGTGTGCTACGAGGATTGATCCCGGCCCGAACAGCAACGGCGTACCCCACTTGCCGAGCAGCGGGATATCCGATGTGTACGCCACCGGTGCGGCGTCAAAGCCTGGCAGCGTATGAAAGTGCTGCGCCGGGATGTACGATCCGTACTCCAGCTCGGCGCGTCCCTTGGCCCAGGCGTCGATCTTGGCGCGAACCGGCTTCACGTCGCCCACGATCCGGAACATCATCTCGGCTTCCGCCTCCGCCGGGACGATGTTCGCCTCGGTACCGCCGCGCAACGTGCCGATATTCACGGTTGTCTCACCGAGCAGCTCGTCGGTGGGCAATTGCAAGTGCTCCACAGTTGGCAAGAGTGCGAGCATGGGCGTGATTGCGGACTCGCCGAGGTGCGAATACGCCGAATGCGCCGCCCGACCCCGCGTACGCACGGTGACGCGAAGCGATCCTTTGGCGCCACTGGCGAGTTTGCTTTCCGTCGGCTCGCCGTTGACGAGGAACTTGCTCGTGGCGGCAAGGCGGTTCGCGGCGCGCGCGCCGTCCGACCCCTTTTCCTCCCCGACGACAAACAACAGATCGACGCGTTGCTCACCTCCATTCGCCAGGTTGTCCGCGGCCACGAGCATGGCGGCAGCGATACCCTTTGCGTCGCAGGCGCCGCGGCCGTACAGCCGATCGCCCTCGAGGCGCGGTGCCGTGTATGGCGGCACAGTATCGAGGTGCGTCGACAATGTGACGCCGTGGCCGGAACGCGAGGCCCAAACATTCGCACGCCCGCGCGTGACCTCCTGCAGCGACACGTTCCATCCGCGGGCGACAAGCCATTTTGAAACGAAATCCACCGTGCCGCCTTCGGCACCGGTGGACGAGTCGATCGTGAGCAATTCGGCAGCGAGGGCGACGACGTCGGTCATGTCGGCAAAGTTAGCCGATCCTCTGCGTGCATCACAGTTTCACCCCCCTTCCATTGACCGTCGGAGTACCAAATATTAAACTTCACGTCACCGAACATACCCCGAATCTTCGCTGGATTCGCGACTGAAATACGGAGAGGAAGTGAGCAGAGTCAACAAGAAGCGGGTTCGGCGCACCAAACCGCTGAAGCGGGTTCGGGGGGTGAAGGCTGTTCGGGGAAAGAAGGCCGAGAAGGGAAAGAAAGCCGAGAAGGCGAGAAGGCCGGCAGCGGCAAAGAAGCCTGCCGCTCCCAAGTCCACGTTTCGCATTCGGGAACTCGATCCGATCAAAAAGTGTGGACCGGGCACATCCGTGCAGCGGCTGTATCGAATCGACGAGCAGCCGCCGTCGGGGCCGGCGCTCTCGCACTTGGTGTTCTTCGACCGGCACGGCTGGTACTGCGTGCATGGACGGAACTGCCCCGCAGTGCCGCATGCACGGAAATCCGGTGTTGGCGCACGACAACATGGACCGAATCACAACGCGAGGATGAGAGTATGATCGCACGACATGACGCGATGGTAGAAAAGGCCGCAGACGCGAAGGACATCTGGGCGCAACTGTCGGCTCCGCTGCCGGCAGGCGTGATTTCCTGGCGGCAGGATGGCCGGCCGATTCAGCGCGACGGAAAGTTCTTTGCGCGGTTCGTTGCCTACGTGGACGCGAACACGGTTCGCGAGCGACTGGACGGCGTGGTCCCTGGAGAATGGGATCTCACGCTCGAGCTGTTGCCGTCGCTGGCGTCCGACGAGACCGGCGAGGCAGCCTGCTCGTTCAAGGCCAGGCTGCAGATTCTCGGAGTGATCCGCGAGGACGTCGGCACCGGCCGGGACTACAAGCAGGCCGCCACCGACGCGTTCAAGCGCGCGGCGGTTCGGTTCGGCGTCGCGCACGAACTGTACGCCTACGAGCAGAACTGGGTGCAAGTGGACGGCGACGGAAAATTTGCCAAGCCCGCTGAGGATCCGGCCGACGTGTACGCTCGCCGTGTTGGGCGAACGGCTACGCGGCGAATCAGTCGATCGGCCGCCGCCGCACCAGCCTGATGAAACGGCGGACCTGCCTCTGCCAATCAGGGGACCGCGAGTTTCGGCGCACGTTTTGCCCTTCCATAGTCGGTAACAGTCAATATGGGCGTAGGCGAAATGTCGTACCGGCGGTTCACGGATTCGGAAGGGAGCGCGTGGGAGGCCTGGGAGGTTCATCCCTCCGCGGTCGAGCGGCGGCTTGAGGTCGAGCGTCGTTCGGAGTCGCGGGATACGGAGGAGCGGCGGCAGCAAGGCCAGTTTCACCTGGCCATCCCAGCTGAGCTTCGCGAGGGTTGGCTGGCGTTTCAGGGCCGGCATGCACGGGCGCGACTCGCACCGATCCCCAACGGTTGGATGCTCTTGTCCGACGACGAACTCGCCACACTGATGGGGCGGGCAGAACGACGACCTTCCGCCAAATCGTGAGTCTACGCGGCGGTGCTCACATGACAGATCACGTGAGCACCGCCGCTCTCACTGCCGCAACGATGTGACTTGCCGAGATGCCATAGTGAGCGAGCAGTTCTTTCGGCTTGCCACTATGCGGTATCTCGCGCACGGCAAGCTTGTGTACGGCGCATCGATCTTCGGCGAGCGCCGCTAGCACCGCGTCGCCCATGCCGCCGTGAGCATAGTGATCCTCCACCGTGATGACGACGCCGCCACAGGCACGCGCCGCCGTAATGAGCCCGTCACGGTCTATGGGTTGGACGCTGAACAGGTCGATCACCCGCGTAGGGATACCCGCCTTCGCGAGCTCGTCGTGCGCCGACAACGCTTCGGCCACCGTCACGCCGCCCGCCACTACGAGTGCGCGATCGTGTTCCCCCTGTCGCAGCACCTTGCATTGGCCGACCTTGAACTGTTCGTCTGGGCCGTAGATGATCGGCGCATCCGGCCGTCCCAACCGTAGATAGCACGGACCAGGATGCGAGGCCACGAGTTCCGTCGCGCGCCACGCGCTGGTCGCGTCCGCCGGATACAGTACGGTCATGTTCGGTTCGGCGCACATCATCGCGAGGTCCTCCAGGCCCATCTGCGACGGCCCGTCCTCGCCGATCGAGACGCCGACGTGCGTGCCCGCCAGCTTGATCGCGGTACCGCCCACGCAAGCCATGCGCGCGAAATCGAACGCGCGGGCGAAGAACGCGCCGAACGTCGACACGAATGGAACCCGGTCTCGCGCGGCCAGGCCCATTGCCATGCCCACCATGTTCTGCTCGGCGATGAACCCTTCGAAGAAGCGTTCCGGCGCGACGGCCTGGAAATCTTCGGTGAACGTCGAGTTCTCTACGTCCCCATCGATCGCGACGACGGCGGGCCAGTCGCGACCAATCGCGGCGAGCGCTGCGCCAAACGCCTTGCGCGGCGCGAATGGCTTTCCGCCCACGACATATGGAGGTTTCGGTGTCGCACCGCTCCGGCGTGTTGCGCCATCCGGCTGCGCGTCGCCAGTATCGCCAACGGGCGGCCGCGGCGGCCGCGGCGGCCGCGGCGGCCACGGCCCGCGTTGTCCGTGTAGCTCCTGCTCGAGTGCCGACACCGCGCGCTTCGCATCATCGGCTGAGAGCGCCTTGCCGTGCCATCCTTCCTTGCCCTCGATAGCCGGCAGGCCCTTTCCCTTCACCGTATGGGCGAGCACGATCGTCGGCCGGTCGTTCACGTCCGCCGCCAACCGATATGCAGCGCGCAACGCGTCGATGTCGTGGCCATCCACCACGATGGCCTGCCAACCAAACGATTCCCAACGAGCCTTGTACGCATCCGTGTCGTACTGGAGCATCGTCGGCTGGCTCTGCCCCAGCCGATTGATGTCGATCGTGGCGCACAGGCTGCCGAGTTGATAGCGCGCGCCAAGTTCAGCTGCTTCCCATACCGAGCCCTCGGCGCTCTCGCCATCGCCCAACAGCACGTATGTGCGGCGCCCGACACCGAGCAGTCGCGCGTCGAGTGCGAGCCCGATGCCCGCCGAGAGGCCTTGCCCGAGCGAGCCCGTGGCCACATCGACGAATGGCACGCGCGGAGTCGGGTGGCCTTCGAGGTCCGAGCCGAGTTGCCGCAACGTGAGCAAATGCTCACGCGGAAACGCGCCCGCCTCGGCCCATGCTGCATAGAGAATCGGCGCCGCATGGCCTTTGGAGAGAACGAAGACGTCGTTGTATGGCGCGCGCGGCACCTGCACGTCGTAGCGCATCACGTCGAAGAACAGCACCGCCATGATCTCTGCTGCTGATGCGCAGCTCGTGGGGTGCCCGCTCCCGGCCGCGGTCGTCGCCTGCACGCAGTCGATGCGGAGTTGCGTGGCGATCGCGTGGAGCGTTGCCGAGGAGCGTTGGTGCGTGCGCGGAGCGTTGGTGTTGCCAGTGGTGATCATGCCCATGAGCGGCCTCGTCGTTTGTCAGATCCCTTCGTCCGCGCGCGGCCCATCCTGTGTTCGCGTCCACAGCTCCCGCTCGAGGGTCCGCTCGGCCTCGCGCGCACCGCGATGGTTGGCGTCTCGCGGGGTCGGCATATGGTCGTGACCATCGGGCGTCGGTCCACCGATCTCCTCGCCAGGAGTGGCTCTGGATGCGCGACCTTCTCCGGGATGATCGATGGCTTCCTGGAACCGGTGTGCCTTGACGCCAACCTCTTCCAGGAACGCGTCGAACTTTGCGAGTCCCATGGCCTCGACCAGCCCGGGCATCAGGCCCTTGATGACCATGAGCCGTTCACCGACAGAGAGCTCGATGCCGCGACGCACGAGATCTCGAATGCTCGAGTTGTCCATCCACTCGTAGAAGGGACTGTGCCGTGCATCAACGCCCGCGGATGGAGTGGTCTCGGACTGATCCATTGTCTATCCCTGTGTTGCGGCGTTCTCGGCCGGTGAATGATCGACACCCGGCCCGCGACATGCGCCTGACTCGAGCAGGGATACCAGCATAGCGCGTTCCCAACGGCCACTCACCGGATGTCGTTGACCGCTCTGCCGAGCCGCGCCGGTGCGCCCACCGGGCGCTCGATCAGCCGTGCGCCACGCTCGTACGTGAAGAACGCCCAGGCCCACTCGACGAGCACACTGACGCGGTTCCGAAAGCCCGCCAGATACATGATGTGGACGAACAGCCAGAGCACCCACGCGGCCAGGCCGCGCACGTGTACGTTGCCGAACGCAGCGATCGCTTTCCAACGACCGATGGTCGCGAGATCGCCCTTGTTGCGGTAGCGGAAGGTCTGTGGGTCGTCACCTCGCACGCGGCGCAGGATGTTGCGCGCGGCCACCGCGCCACTCTGCATGGCAGCCGGAGCAACGCCGGGCACGGCCTTGCCATCGGTCGCCATCGCGGCCAGATCGCCAGCAACGAAGACTTCCGGGTGGCCTGATATGCTGAGGTCCGCGTCGACTATCACGCGGCCAGCCCGATCCACGGGCGCACCGAGCATGCGGCCTAACGGCGACGCGGCATTACCGGCGGCCCAGAACACCGTACGCGCGACAATCCGTTCGTCGCCTACCCACACACCTCCTTCGTCGACGCCGGTCACCACCGAGTTCGTCCGCAGCTGAACGCCGAGTGCGCGCAGATCAGCCGCCGCGCTCGCGGCAAGATCCTCGGGAAAGCTCGGTAATACACGAGAGCCGCCCTCGAGCAGGAACACTCGCGCGGCGGCCGTGTCGATGCGCCGGAAATCGGCGCGGAGCGAGAAGCGTGCGACGGTGGGAAGCATTCCCGCCAGCTCGACACCCGTTGGTCCGGCCCCGACGATGACGAATGTAAGCCAAGCCGAGCGCTCCGCGTCACTCTCGGCGCGCTCGGCCATCTCGAACGCGAGCAGGAAGCGACGTCGGATCTCCAGCGCATCGTCAATGCTCTTGAGACCGGGCGCGTAACGCTCCCATTCATCATGGCCGAAGTACGAGTGGTGCGCGCCGGCCGCGACGAGCAGGTAATCGTACGCGAGCTCGGTCGAGTCGTCGAGACGAACGACGCGTCGCCCGGGATCGATCGACACGACCTCGGCCATCAACACTTCCATGTTCCGCCGTTTGCGTACCAGCCAGCGGATCGGTGCCGTGATGTCCGGCGCGGACAGCGTGGCCGTGGCCACTTGATAGAGCAGCGGCTGGAAGAGGTGGTGATTCGTGCGATCGAGCAGCGTGACGTCCACTTCCGTACGGCCGAGCACGCGCGCCGCTGCGAGCCCAGCGAATCCGGAGCCGATGATGATCACGCGAGGGCGAGGCACGCCGTGTGACTGGTCCATGGGGTCGGAGCCGTGATGCACCACTATGGTTCTTCTTGCCACGAACAACAGACGGGCCCTCGCAAGACGAGGGCCCGTTGTTATTGAACACTAAACTGTGGCGCGCCAACCGAATGCCAGGACCGGGACTCGAACCCGGACTCCCTTGCGGGAAAGGGATTTTAAGTCCCATTCAGTGGGCAGTTAATGGCGCCCGATGGCGGCGTTTCCCCAGGTGCGACCGGGCGTTCACCAATGCAATGACGCCGAATGACGGCACATGTCGGCACATCGAATTACCACCATTCTTACCACCACTGCCACTTCGCCACACATGCCCTTTCCCTCTATGAAAGTGACAGGTGAAATTGTCATGCCGCCAGAGGTCAACGATCAATTGACGGCATCGGGATCGGGCATGCCGTTTTGCCAAGTTGCGCGCCCAGCAGGCCGCACCTTCCCACCCCTGTCTGCGCTCGGGTCCCAGCTGATTCCAACGGCGCTTCGCGTCCTTGGACCTCTCGCCCGTGTGAGCGTACGCGTATCCGGACGACGGATCCCCTGAATTCCGGCATGCCAAAGGAACCCGACCGCCCCGACCAGCGGCATGAGGTGCCGCTCCCCACGCCCGCGGAGCTCGCAGAGTTGGAGGCCCGGGCCAACGGGGCGGACGTGCCGCGACTCGCGGCCATCGTCCGGCTGCGACTCGAGGTATTGGATCAGCTCGACGTCCCGCCGGAGTTCCAGCCCCTGCTTGAGGACGCGAGCGACCGGCACGCTCTGCTCGAGGCGCTGGGCAAAGCATCGCCGACCGCGCCGACCGCGCCGGCGGCCGCGTTGCGCGCGAAGCACGGCCTACCGCCGCTCGAGTAGCCCCAAGTCCAGCGCGAACTCGACGTGCTCCGGGTCCGCCCCGGCCGCATCGAAGATTGACTCGAGCCAGCGCAGCCGAGCGATGCTCAGCAGAACCACTTCGAGACGCCCCCGGGCTGGGGCCGTTTCAGGTCCGTGGCCGAGGTAGAGGCGCCAGTTCGCGAGGAGGGCCCGGCGGACAACAGCCGCGAGCTCCGGGCCTGTTGGGGATCCCTCGCTCAAAGGTCGTCCAGGTCGCCGTCGCCGTCGCAACCGTCCAGCGTGACATCGCCTCGAATCGCCGGCCGCCCCCGCGCGCCTTCGTAGAACAATCGCCAGCCGCAGCCCGAACACAGGGTGATCTCCCACCGCGGCGGGCTCGCACCGGCCGCGCACGCCGCGTCATAGTCCTCCCGGCCCCAGTCCCGGCCCGGCGCGCCGCACGCCTCGCACACCGTCTCGCTCGCGCGCGCCCGACAGCGTGCCCGGCAGAAGCACAGTGCTCCGCACTCCTCCCGGATGTCCCCATGTGCACGACCTGTTTTGACCAGCTCGATCCGCTCGCCAGCCAGCCGGCCAATCGCGTTCTTCGGACGTGCCCGGCCAACGCCAAGAATCGCGGACGCCGTGCGCGCAGTCGCTCGGCGTTTTCTGCCGCGACCCGCTCGACCGACAACGAAAACCCGTTTTGAACGGTGACGCGCGCGGTGCCGATCCGTTCACGGCGCGTCGCCTCATCGCCGCAGAGCCGGAATTGGGCATCTGCGGTGACGATCGCGAAGCGCGCGGCCGCCACCGGCTCAGCCCCCTGCGACTACGCTCTGCGAGAGGTTCATGGGCGCACGGACACGAAGCACTCCGCCAGCTCGCGCCGACATCACTACGGGAGCTGTAGCAGCCAGGACCACCGACCAATCACACCACCACCACCACACCGGAGAACGACTATGGCACAGACCATCCGCATCAACAATCACGCCGTGCAAATCATTGACACGGTGCTGGAGGAGTACGACGGAATCGAGAGCGCCGATGTGTTCGCGACGCTCGTAATCACTGATCCCCGCTTGCCGCTCGAAGCGCGCGCGATCCGGTTTGCCGGCGGCAACGTCACCGCCTTGCGGGTGCGCGCCCCCAGGTCATACGTCACCAGGATGGGGGCGTGCCCCGGGGCCTGCGCGGGCGCGGGCGCGGGCCGCCCGGTGGTCATGAGGGTGGTCATGGGGGTGGTCATGGGGGTGGTCATGGGGGAGGGGTGGTCATGGGGGTGGTCATGGGGCGAACAACGACCCGGCCGCGGGCCCGCTCGCCGGGGCGTCCGGGTCGAACACGCAGGTGGCCTGATCGAACATGTACGTGGCCGAGACGTTGGCGATGCCCCGGCGCTGCTTCACGAGCCACGCCGTGCGCGGCGCCACGCACCCCACGAGGCGCTCGCCCGTGAGGATGATCCCCACGTCCATTTCCGCCTCGATGTCCCCCGATTCCTTGAACCACGTGACCTTGGGCTCCTCGACGCCTTCGGCCCCGCGGTGCCCGGTGCGGCCGTTGGACGGGTTCGACGTCGGCCGGCTGTGGTTCTGCGTGGCTGCATGCTGTCAGCCACGCCGGCCGCTGGGCGCAGGCCGCTGAGGTCCGTGCCGCGCACGGCCGTTGTCAGGCGAAGGGGATCGGCATCTCGGAGCGCCCTCAGCGGAGAGCCCGAGTTGTCGCACAGGCATGCCGCCGGCTCGCGGAAGTCGTTTGGGCGCTGAGGGTCGGCGGACCGGGCACGCTCTCTCGTAGTTCTGGCTGCGGTGCCTGAGCGGTAGACGAAGAAATAGAGAGGCCCCGGCCGGTGGGTCGGGGCCTCTCGATTTCTTCACACCGGCCACCGAGGCTACTAGCCCTGCCGCCGCCGCCGACCCTGGGGGGATTCGAGCGTGGAAGCGTCCTCCCGCTCTGCCGACGGCCCACCCATCTGCGCCTGTTCTTTGAGCCACTGCCGCTCTGCCGCCGCCCGCGGTGGGCGGATTGCGCCGGCGAAGTCCAGTCCGGACCTGGCAGCCCGCGCCAGCGCACGGCGTTCGGCCCAGAAGGCGTCGAGCGCGGCACGGCGATCAGCGGCGTTCACATCAGGAAGGCGACCAGGCATTTGAACAAGGAGTCAGGAAGTGACCGTCATTTGTACTATAAGCGTTATCGAAGCGTTATCGGCGGCGCCGCCCAACGGGGCCGCATTGCGGGTCGCGCAGATCACACCAGCGCTTCTGGCCCCGGAGCATCTCATGCGCGTACGCTAGTAACTCGGTGGTGATCTGCCCCGGGCGATCCACCAGCGCCATGATGATGTTGCTCGCCTCGACGACGTTCTCCTTCGCTATACACCGTTGGAGCCGTGCGTGGTCCAGGCGACCACGGAGAGCGCGCAGCGCGTGAATGGCCTGCAGCGCGTGGTCGGCGTTGCCGGTGTTATGAAACTCGATGATCCGGCCCGTGATGACATGCTCGACTGAATCCATCGTGAGCATTAGGTCGCCGGGCAATGCAACGCGGTCGGTATCGAGCGGAAGGTCGCTGTTGGGAATCTCTATGAGTAGCTCGGCAGGGGCACTCCCGAAGGTCCAGTGGCGTGCACCGCTCGGTCGGCCGCCCAGGCGGTGCATCACGTCGTTAAGCGTGGAACGAGGGACGGGGAGCCCCGTGCGCTGAGCGACAACCATGTCGAGGTCCCCAGTCTGGTAACCCTCCCCACCCAAGTGGAACTGGAGCACGCCGCCGCCGACGTAAGCGGCGAGCCATCCAATGCGTGTGAAGGCGCTCTCCAGAAGTCCTGCAGAGAAGGCCAGTCTGGTGGTGGACCATGCCGCGTACTCCGGGGACGACAGATCACCTGGAGGGAGCACTCCGATGACCTGCGAGAGTGCTTCGGCAATGTCGCTCAAGACGGGAGGTGACTGAGAGGGCATGCGACCATCTTACCCGGCGAGCAGGGGTGGTCGCCAGGCACTGCAAACGCAGAGCACAAGATCGAGCGAGTCATTTTGCAGTTCGACACCGGGCTTTGGAGCCCAACGGAACACCGGGCGGACACCGCGGGTGTTCCACCATAAGTCATTGGCCTCTATGATGTTTAGGCCCATGCCGTTGGGTGGAACACCTTCTTGAACATCGGGACGTGTATTTCTTTTGGAGAGAATGTCGCGCAATCGGCGCCCATGTCCCTTGCGCGTCACGCGTAGGGGCTAAAAGGGTGTTCCAGGTGTTCCACTCTCCATGAGTATCTATATCTCTATATACCATTGACTTAACACGGAACACCAAATGGAACACACCTGGAACACCGTGTTCCTCCCCGAAAACCGACCCTCGTACGCATCGCATAGGCCCCCCATTTCGACCGACTGGGGGGCCTATGCGGGCATGAGGAAGGGATAACGCCGCGCGCCCCATTTCCTCCGGCGTGGCCGCGCAGCTGCGCGCGATCGCGTGGGCTACCTCTGGGCTCTGCATCCCATCCAGGAAAGCGCCGAGTTCGACTCAGAGCGTATCCAGCCTTCCCGTCGGCTCGGCACCCCGGACGGCAAGGCGCTTTGGAACGCCCTCACGCACGCCGGATTCTGGGCGGACGATGGCCAGGTGCGCGCGCGTGCCGGCGAGCGGCGCTACGATCGCGCCAACCCCCGCGTCGAGCTCGAGGTGACGGCGGTGACCGACCCGGAGCTCATCGACGCGCGGCGCGCCGACGCCGGAATGGCCGCGCGGAAGAGCGCGGCCTAATCGGGGATCCCGCGCCGGCCGGCCCGAATGTGGCCTCCCCCCTTGCCGGCGGCTGCCCGGTCCACTGGCGCTAACCGGAAGACACCCAGACCGGTTCACGGCCGCCGCCCGCGAGCGACCCGGCCCGGATCACTACAGGCGAGGGATCCCCGCCGAATGAACAGGCATATCTGTACTCGCCATCCTCGTCCACGGTTCAGTCGATTTGGTCGATGTCATCGATCGCGCCGACTGATACTAGCCGGCCCGCCTCGTCGTGCCCGAGAGTCAGCATCGCGCAGTCGTGCCCGGCAGACGCCAGGCGAGGGATCCCGCTGCGACGACCACGCCCCAGACGCCGCATCCGATCCATCGCGCCATCTCGTCGCATGCTCCCTCCGATACGTGAATGGGAGACCGTCGCGAGTCGCCCGGCGCGTCGAGAGGCGCGCATTTCGCGGCGCCGTTTGGATCGTCCCCCGATGTCCGCCGGTGCGCGGCCGTTTCAGATGCGCGATCTCCCTGGCGTGCATGGCCGATGCGCAGACCAAGCCTTGTGCCATGCTCGTAACTCGTACGACCGCGCGCCATGGTCCCGATCCACGACGCGTGGCGGCGCCGAGCAGACCCGAGACGCGGCCGCCGGGTAGGCTCGCCACATGGACACTCCGACGACCACCTGCCAGTGCTGCGGCGCACCCGTCGTTTGCGCGCCTTGCATCATCTCGCTCAATCACGACCACCGCCTACAATTGCTCGGTGAGGCGGGCCAGTGCGAGTGTGGGGTCATCGCATTGACTGAATTGACGCGCGCCGCGCTTGACGAGATTTATAGGACTGTCATGTCATGCGTAATCAGGCGCGATGACTGACCCAACAGACACGATGACGAGGCGTCGGGAGCGAACCCAGGCGGTGACAATGCGCTCGGAGCGGTCGAACGGGTCGGGCCGCCCTGGCATGACCCTCTACTTCGGCGCAGGGCGCGTTTGCCAACCCGCCCACGCGGGCCGATCTCTCTCCTCATCCATCGCCCGGAAGATTGCCGCGACAGCTTCGGCGCAGGCGATGAGCGTCGCCGAGTCGTGGCGCACTTCAGCTTCACCCGCGCACACCCGGAGCTCGTCGACAATTCCTGTCGCGATGAGTACGGGGCAGGTAAGCCGGACATCCCCGATGCCCGCGTGCCGCTCGTTGGATTCGAATCGTGTCCGCGCCGATCCCATCGCCACCAGCCGAGCGCGCAGGCGATCCATATCGATCGCATTGAAGGCGCGTTTGGAGATGGCCACTTGCAGCGGAGTCGTTGGCGTCAATTCGGGCATAGGCGCATCGTCGTCGCTGTCGGCCCGCGCTGGTGGAACGCAGCTACGCGTGGATGGCGCGCTTTCGTCGGCTCGCACGCGATTTCTAGCGATTGCCCGAGACCCTGGCCGGTCTGCACTATCTCGCCTCCGCCTGTCTCATGTTGCCGAAAGTCATCGCGCTACTCAATACTCCATCACACGCCCTAATCGATCGAGCTCCGCGGCCTGTTCTTCGAGTTGGGCCAGGAGGCGAGCCTTCTCCTGGTTCGCAGCATCGAGCGCCGCGTTGCGCTCACGGAGCAAGGTTGCCTCTCGTTCCTTTTCGCGCACCTCGGACTGGATCATGACACTGAGCACGCGGCGCTCGGCGTCCGCCCCACGCAGTTCTTCGCGCACATCGTAAAACAGCTTGAAATGGCGCAAGGCGAGCGCCGGCTCGTCGAGCGCTTCATGCACTGCCACGAGCGCGTGGTGAATGTCCCCCAGTTGCTGCCGTGCGCCCGTTTCTCCGTTCAGGTCGAGCGCGGCATGCAACGTGATCAGCGCGGAGTCATACTGCCCGACGCGCGCCAACAGCTCACCCGTGCGCAGTTTGGCTTCGGCTTGGTGAACCCGGAGCTGGCTCTCGTCGCTCATGTCGGCTACTTGACGAAAGATCGCGAGCGCGCCTTCAATGTCCCCGGCGTCCGATTTCAGAAGCCCAATGTTCTCGAGAAACGCAACCTCCCCCTCGACGTTGCCGGCGGAACGTGCGAGCGTGAGCGATGTCTGATAGTGCATGAGCGCGGTGTCCCGGTCACCGAGCCTGGCGTGCCCATACCCAATGTTGTTGTGCGCGATAGCGGCGTGCTCAACATTCGAGCAATGGAGGGCGTAGTCCAGGGCGCGCTCGTGATACGCGAGCCCTTCACGAACCTGTCCGGCCGATCCGAGCGCGGACCCGATGTCCATCATGGCCATCATCACGCCACGGGTATCGCCAAGCGCCTCGAATAGATCGTGGCTCACCCGAAACTGATCGATCGCAGGTGCGATTTCGCCAGCGGCGAAATGAACGGCGCCAAGCGCGGTCCGCGTTTCGGCCTCACCGGCGGTGTCGAGCAGATCACGTTGCAGCTCGAGGGCGGCGACGTGGAAGCGAGCGGCTTCCGCGCAATCTCCACGCTGTAGGTGCAGACGACCGATCGCGTTGAGCGTTGCGGCGCGCTCCCGACCCTCGCCGAGTTGGGCAAAGATCGTCGCGGCTGTCGTGGCGTGTTCCAGAGCGCGCTGGACATCCAGGAGACGCGACCGGCATACCGCTCCGGCGCGCAAGGCGCGCGCCTCACCAAGGCGATAGCCGTGGGCCCGAGCGAGTGCTGCCGCTTCGTCCGCGACGACCACCCCCGCGCGCGCATCGGTGAGTCGCATGGCATCGGCGCGAGCCGTTGCGGCATCGACCGTCGCGTTGCAGTCGCCAGAGGCGACAGCGTCAGATTCGGTGATCACGAGGTTCGACTGAGCTACTGTGAAAAGGTGTGGAAATAGACGGAAGAATAGACGGAAGGTCGTGACACCTTCTCGGGTGAGACTAATCCCCCCCGGGGAGAATCCCGGCACGAAAAGGAGGCACCGCCCATGAAGAAGGAAGACTGAGCCAGCCACGTCAAGCGCGACGCAAGATGTGGTGGAATCCTTGGGTCTTCCGGCTTGATAGTGAGTGAGAAAGATGAGAAGATTCTCATTATCGGGGATCGCGGTCCAGCCCACCGCGGTGGCAGTAGATCCCTTGGATCGTTGCGTAGAGCGCCCGGTCCTCCATCCCTGGTTCTCACAATGAAGAGACCTACTATGCCGGGCGACCTACTCCAATCCCGGAAGACCCAGATTCGCTCGGCACCCCCGATGCCAGCGGATTGCCCGCCGCCCGGTTTTCGGCGCACTGGCCCAGTCGCCCTGTCATGGTTTGCGTGCGGGAGCGGAAGATGAGAAGAGCCCGGTGCAGGTCATCGGTGTACCCAACGGCGCCGGATCGACGACGTTGTAATTCATGCCGATCTCGCCATCGACTTCCGCGATGATGTTGGCCACGCCCGCGTGGTGTGGCGTCATGAACCCCGTCTGATCGACGGCCATGACCGTCGAGTCCGACGAGCGCCAGGACGTGACGGGGCGGTCCGGCAACCGGAGACGCGTCTTCGTGTCGATGACCCAGGCGGAATCCTGCAGGCCCGGGAAAACCAGCCGCATACAATCTGCGCCGGGCGACACGTAGATGAAGAACGGGGCGACGACCGTGACCTGCAGCGTTGCATTGACCCCATCTTTGGTTGCCACAATCGTCGTCTGGCCACCACGGCGCCCCGTGGCCTGATGGGTGGCCGAGTCGAGGCGAACGATGGACGTATCGCCGACCAGCCAGGACGCGTCGGCGATGGGCAATATGGCCCCGTCGGCATAGAACCCGACCAGTGTCACTTGGCCCTGCCCACCCTTGTCGAGCGCGAGGCTGTCCGGGGCAAACTTCAGTTGGCTGAGCGTGTGAGGCGGGTGGAAGGGCGGCAGTGGTGGCCCATCCGGGCCCATCGGGCTTCCGCTGCACGCCACCACGCCCATGGCCAACAGGCCGATGGCGGCGAAGGTGCGAGCGAGCGAGGAGCGCAGGGAGGAACGCAGCGAGACGCGCAGCGAGGAGCGCGGGGGAGCGGGAGATACGGTGGGCATGGCGGAGGGTGCACAAGAGCGGCGGATTCGTCCCGGCGGAATAGTTCGCAGGGATTGAGGTACCAGCCTGGCACCAGACTGGAATCCCCCCGCAATCATCGGTCGGGACGTGCGCGAACTTGACTCGAAGGTCGTGCGTCTTCCGACTCTATAGCAAGTAGGCGGGAAAGATGAGAAGGCTGGGAGCTTCCGGCCTCAGAATGGGTGGGGAAAGATTAGAAGATTTTCATCATCGGGGAGCGAGGCCCCAGCCCACTGCCGTGGCAGTGGCCCCAGGATCGTCGCGTATGTGGTCCGGTCCGCTATCGCTGGTTTTCTAATGAGAACACCATACTATCATGGGCGCCACATCCCAATCCCGGAAGGGGCTCACGGTCGCGGCCGGCCGGCCGCCACTGCCACGTCGGCATGCTCGAAGAGTGGTTCCAGACCGTGCGCAACCGTTGCCCATTTCAGCATGCCGGCGCCGGGTGTGCAAATACTCGTTGGCGCCTCATGACGAGAATACGCTCGTTATACTCGTGAATATTTCACTCGATGCACAGGGAAGACTGGCATCGCCTGAATGGCCAATGCTGAGCAGACTGTCACATTCTATTACAGATTATGGCCCGTGTGATCGATCGCACCGCCGGGCCGGCCGACACTGCGTTGGGTCAGGCCATGACGGGTGGTGCTGTCGCCCAGGCCCGGCACGCTTCGGTGAGCGGCCAGCACTCAGCTCGGCTCCTGTGCCCACCGCGGCGTCACGATCGATCAGCGGCCTCGCTCGAAGGCCGCGGGGACACACAAGACATGGGCTTCTTCGACGCTCAAGGTCGCCTGTCGCATGTGCGCGGCGACCAGCGTTCATCCGTTTCCTCCGTTGCGCGCTCTCCGATCACCTCGATCCGTCCTCTCTTCGGCGCCGCGCTTCGCACCTTCGTGCGGGTCGCGCCCGCTTTCGCGGTCGCCGTCGCCGCCTGTAGCGACGTCCCAACTGAAATCACGCATCGCCCCGTCGCCGCGCCGGTGACGACGCCGGCGGCGACCTCGCTGACCACGCGCTACATCGTCGTCTTCGCTGACTCGGTGCGCGACGTGCCGACCGCTGCTCGGACCCTGCGCGCGATGACGGCCGCGGGCCGTGGGCTGACGCTGCCCGCGAGCGGTGCGTCGTTCTCGCGCGCGATCAGCGCGGCCCCGACGAGCGCCGATGCGACGGGCCCGGTCTACACGGAGGCGTTGCGCGGCTTCCGCGCCGATTTGACGGCTGACGATGCCGCGCTGCTCCGCCGCGATCCGCGCGTCGCGTACATCGAGGCGGATGGCCATGCGCACGCGACGATCGTGGAACGGCACGCGACGGGTACGACGAGCACAACGGGTACGCCGGGTTTGAGCGTGCAGAACGCGCCTGGCTGGAACCTCGACCGCATCGATCAGGTTGGCCTCCCGCTCGATCAGCACTACAGCTATTACGCCACCGGCCGTGGCACGCGCATCTACATCCTCGACACCGGCATCCGGCTCACGCACGCGCAGTTCGGCGGTCGTGCCGTCGCGGGACCGGATATCGTGACCCCGAACGGGACGTCGGCCGATTGCAACGGGCACGGCACGCACGTGGCCGGGACGGCCGGCGGCAACACCGTCGGCGTCGCGCGGGCCGCGACCCTCGTCGGCGTCCGCGTGCTGAGCTGCGATGGGAGTGGCTGGTGGTCCGACGTGATCGCGGGCCTCGATTGGGTCACCGCCGACCGCAAGGCCAACCCGACGCGTCCCGCCGTCGTCAACATGAGCCTCGGGGGCGACGCCTCGCAGGCGTTGGATGACGCCGTGCATCGCGCCGTGGTCGCGGGCGTCGTCGTCGTCGTCGCCGCGGGCAACAACAGCACGGACGCGTGTAAATACTCGCCGGCGCGCTCGGCCGACGCCATCACCGTCGGTGCGACGACGTCCGCCGATTCGGTGGGCGCATTCAGCAACGTTGGCCAGTGCGTCAAGATCTTCGCCCCGGGCGCGAACGTGTACTCCGCCTGGGGCACCAGCGACACGCAGATGATGTACGCCACCGGAACCTCCATGGCGGCGCCGGCGGTTGCGGGGACCGCCGCGCTCTATCTCGAGACGAATCCGACCGCGACACCGGCGACGGTCACGAGCGCCATCACGAGCAAGGCGACGACGGGCAAGCTGACCGCGTTGCGCGACGTCAACTCGCCCAACCGGTTGCTCTACACCGGCTTTATCATGCCCGATCTGCCGCCGACGGCGACCTTCACGACGTCGTGCGTGAAACTCGTCTGCACGTTCGACGCGTCCGGCTCGCTCGACGACAAGGGCATCGCGACCTACGCCTGGCAGTTTGCTGACCAAACGACCGCCTCCGGGGTGAAGGTGACGAAGACCTTCGCCACGAGTGGGGCGTTTGCGGTGACGCTGACGGTCACGGATGCGGCGCAACAAAGCGACGTGATAACGAAGACCGTCGCCGCAGCGGCCTTTGCGCCGACCGCGAAGTTCACCGTGTCGTGCACGCGTCTCACGTGCTCGCTCAACGCCTCGACGACGACGAGCTCATTGCCGATCACGACCTACCTCTGGCGCTTTGGCGATAACGCCACGTCCGGCGGCGCGACGGTCTCGAAGACGTTCGCGACGCCGACGGCCACCTGGGCACGCCTCATCGTCACGGACTCGGCGTTGCAGACGGATTCGGTCACACAGCCGATCACGTTCACGGATACGCCGCCGGTCGCCAAAGGCAGCGTGACCTGCACCGTCGTCACCTGTACGTTCTCCAGCGCGTCGTCCACCGACGATTGGGGCGTGACCGGTGTGACGTGGATCTTTGGCGACGGGCAGACGACCACGGCCAAGACGGTCGGTTCGGTCGCGCACACGTACGCCGCGTCTGGATCCTACACGGCGACGCTGATCGTCACTGACTCGGCGAGACATGCCGACACGGCGATCGTCGCGGTCTCGGTCAAGAAGGACAACCCGCCGGTCGCCAAAGGCAGCGTGACCTGCACCGTCGTCACCTGCACGTTCTCCAGCGCGTCGTCGACCGACGATTGGGGCGTGACCGGTGTGACGTGGATCTTTGGCGACGGGCAGACGACCACGGCCAAGACGGTCGGTTCGGTCGCGCACCGGTACGCCGCGGTTGGATCCTACACAGCGAAGCTGATCGTCACCGACTCGGCGAGACATACCGACACGGCGATCGTCGCGGTCTCGGTCAAGGACAACCGGCCGGTCGCCAAGGCGACGGTCTCCTGTATCGGCCGGTCCTGCACCTTCGACGGACGTTCGTCCACCGACGACGCGGGGACGGTGACCTACGCCTGGACGTTCAGCCACGGCGGCGCGGCAACCACGCCGACGGTGACGCTCGCATTCCCGCTCGGGACGGTCACCGGGACGTTGACAGTGCGCGACTCCCGCGGACAAACCAGTAGCACGACGGCGACGGTCACGGTCAAGAATGCGGTGCCGACGGCAGGCCTCCTCGTTGCCTGCACGGCCAGGATCTGCCAAGCGAGCTCCGCGCCGTCAACCGACGACGCCGGCATTGCGAAGGTCCAATGGTCGTTCGGTGACGGGACCGCGACGGTTGTGGGCGCGACGGCCTCGCACACCTATGCCAAGACCGGGACGTTCACGCTGACGCTCACGGTGACCGATACGGACGGCGCTACGGCGACGAAAACGCAGTCCGTGACGATCGCCACCTTGACCCCGTTGCCGGTGTCCTTCACGCCGAAGTGCACGCATCTCGCCTGCAGCTACACGGTGCAGTTGGCGAGCGGCACGAAGGCGTCCACGTACTCGTGGGCCTTCGGCAACGGGGCGACATCTACGTCCGCCACACCGGCTGCGACGTACGCGAAGGCCGGAACGTACGTAGTGACGCTCACCTTCAAGGACGCCACGAACAAAGTGTACACGCTCAGCTCTCTCGTGTCGGTCGCGCCGTAACCTGCACGACACTGCACCGGAACGCGGCGGGCTGCTTCGGCGGCTCGCCGCGTGCCGCGTTGGGTGGGCCTGAGGCGTTGTCGCGTAAATAGGGCCAGGCCATAGAAAGGAGCCGGGAAGCTGGGGCACTGGATCGAGATCACCCTTTGCGAGAGTCTCTCGATGTCTGTGTCCCACACTTCCCGGCCCCACGGGCGCTACCACCGCCCCGATCGCATCACCAACTGGGCTGACTAGAACGCCGGCCTGCGGCAGCGCGGTAACCTCTCCGTCATTCATCTCCGTCGGTCGGCCGCGGTTGGAAAAATCATCGCTGCACCGGCAGGGAATGTCCCTTTCGTAGTTGCAATTCAGGCGATGCCGCGCGGTGAGGCGGCTTACGCCGCGGCGGTCTTCGTGGAAGAGAGTTTGGGCTGAAGCGCCTGCTTGAGCAAGGACAACTGGCGATAGTTCTTCACGCGCCGAAACTGCCGCTCGGTGCTCCAGAGCGCCGACGCACACCAGCGTAGCTTCTGATCGCTCGTCCGCCAGCGCGTGACGCGGTGCGTCTTCGCCTCCAGGCGCGCCATGACGCTCTCGATCAGATTCGTCGTTTTGAAGCTCACGCCGAGTTCGGGGAACACGTTCAGCCGATGGAGCGTCAGCGTTTCCTCGAGTCCTTCGGCAAGGCTCGCTGCGGCGGATTCGTTCACGAACCGGAGCTCACCATACAACCGCTCCAGCGCGCTTGGCATCCGCATAAGCCGGATGCGCCCACGCGGCGTTGAGCTTTCGGCGCCACGTGGGCTGGTCCCGCTTGGCGAGATAGCTCACCACATTCTCACGCTTGTGCCACTGGCACCGCTGCACGGGGATGTCGCCGAACACGTCGCGCACCGCGGCGCGGAGGCCCTTCGCGCCATCAAGCACGGCCAAGAGCGGCTGGTCGAGCGGAAAGCCGCGCTCCCCGAGCTCGCGGAGGAAACTGGCAATCGCGCGCTTGTTCTCGCGCGCTTGTTCTCGCGCGCTTGTTCTCGCTCGCGGTCTGCACGAGTCCCGAGGATGCGCTTCTCGCCCGTGGTCGTCACGCCGAGCGCGACCACGAGCTGGTCGCCGGCGAACGATTTGCCGTCGAGCACGAGCACCAGCCACTCGGCATCATCCAGCCGCCGCTCCTGCAGCCGGCCCAACTCCCGCGCACTCGCGCGAATGAAGCGGCGGGAGACGCTGGACTTCGTCAGCCCGAACGCCTCCGGCACCGCTTCGGCCGCGGCTTCATACTCGCGACACGACAGGCCACCGAGCACCCGGCGAAAGAGGCCGACACTCGCCTGCTGCGCAGGTCGCGGCTGCCCCACCGCGCGATGTCGGGCCGCCCATCCTGATGCGCGTAGCGGGGCCCGGCCAGCGCCAGCACTTCAGCCACCAGCGCCTCTTCGACCGCGTGGAGTCCCAAGGGGATCAACGCTTGAATCATCGCTATTGTCGCCGCGTTTCCTGGCGTCGCGAGAGTCCCGTCATCGAGCGGCATCGTCTGCTGGGCAGCCTTCGCGCATCGCGCGTCCGCCGACTGGTTCGATGACTGGTTCTTCGGCTGTTTCCGTCGTACTCTTGGCATGGGTGGTGTCCTCGGGAACGAGTGGAGATCCTGGCAGGGATTCACACTCTTGTACCGCGGCACCACCTGTTTTGCAACTAGGGCTGGGACTCACCCAACCGGCTCCGTCGTGTTGTGGTTCTGGGTGATCGGCTCATTCCGACTGCCTAACCCACGTTACGACGACCGCGAGCCAGTCGCTTCATTCTGACTAACTCCCGTGCCGTGCGGCCAGCGCAGCCGCATCGGTCTAGCTCGCACAGCGCTTCGGAGGATGTACGCATGGACGACATGGAAATTGCCCACACGCAAACCATTGGAAACCACGAGTATGAGATCGTAAAGAGCGCCGGACCGCTAAACATTTCAATAAAGTACTACATGCACAAAGACGGCGAGCCACATCGAGGTTCATTCGATACCCTGGAGCAAGCGATAAATGCGTTGCAAGAAGAAAGCTGAGGCTGGTGTAAGGAACCGCCGGAACCTGCGCTTGCTCAAGCAGGCCCCTTCACCGTGGCATGGATGCTCCGTCGCATTCTCTACCACCAAAGGTGTCTCAGTGGTTCGGCGCCGCGTGGGCAAGCCGTCGATGCAATAATGGGATAACTGCGGCCTGTCTGAAGCCGAGTGCGAGTCGCCGCCACGGCGCGCAATGAGTGTGCGAAATTTTGCTACGGTTGTTCCTCCTTCAACTGTTGATGCACTTGCTCGCAGACCCAGCGCGCCTTGATCGCGGGCCAGCGTCTGGAGCGAGGTCCGCGGCGGATGATTCGTCTGGTAGTATTTCCGCTAGCCCGTCGCGCGCCACTCGCAGACGAGCCAGGCCGCGTCCCCAGGGAGGTGCCGCCCGCTTGGCCATGCGCGGCCCATCGGCGACGCGCACCGCGGCGAATTCGACGACGAGCACCCCCTTGGTCCCGCGCCGCGAGGTACGGGGGGAGCTTGCGCGCGTCGAAGGGGGCGACCTAGTACAAGGTCGCCCCCCCCTTTGCCCACGCCAGGGGCCTGCGCGGCTGAGTGCGGCGGCGCCGTACGCCGCAGCTCTACATCACGACGCCGATCATATCGTCGCCATTCGGCGTGATTCGCCGTGATGGTCGCTACCACCATTCTTACCACCAAGGCAAAAACGGCTGCCTCACAAGGCAGCCATTTTCGTGCGAGTTCTCACATTTTTACGAGGTAAAACAGTCGAATGCCAGGACCGGGACTCGAACCCGGACTCCCTTGCGGGAAAGGGATTTTAAGTCCCTCGCGTCTACCCGTTTCGCCATCCCGGCAGGACTGGATAAAGTAAAGCGGCCCCGCGCAACGCGCGGGGCCGCACACCGTCCTGACACCCTGGACCCTACTGCCTGCTTGACCCAGAGCGGGAAACGGGACTCGAACCCGCGACCCCAACCTTGGCAAGGTTGTGCTCTACCAACTGAGCTATTCCCGCGCGCCGCGAAATATATGGTGCAGCGAACACAAGAACAGTGGCGACGACTCGAGGGGATTGGAATAGGGGAAAACAGAGCGCGGCTTACGGGCGTTCCCCGAGAGCATTCACGGCGTACCACACCGACCAAGCGAGCAGCCCGGATAGCGACGCGTCACCGCCATTCGCGGCCACTCGGCCGTCTTCGTCCACCACTTCCGCAGCCCAGCCACCGTCCAGCGGCGCACGCCGCAGCCATTGCAGCACGGCATTCGCATCCGGACCGATCAGGCGGGCGCACTGCTGTGTCAATGAGTGCGGCGTCAAGCCGATGTTCTTTACTGTGCGGCGGTAGGTGGAGTCCTGCCGCGCGACCGCATCGTAGAGCGGCAGCCAGAATGCCGACGCGGCGGGATCGTCCGCCACCGAAGTCGCACCAGCCAGATCGACGGCCGAGGCAAACGTCGAGCGTCCTGCCGCGTCGACCACGAAATGCCGATTGATGGCGGCACGCACGGCATCTGGATCCTGAAGCCCGCGCGCCGTCTCCTCGTCCAGCGTGTGCCGAAGCACGTCGAGGGCCTGCGCGACGACGGCGTTGCCGTGGAGCGTGAACGGATGCGACCACGGGCGCCCCGGAGGGACTAACCTCGGTGGCATACAGCGGCACGTTCTTGTCGCGGCGTGTCTCGAGGTCCTCGGCGCTCAGGTACAGCGTGTCGGTGAGCGCCGGCTCATCCACGACCCGATCGTCGCCGGTGTCGCGAATGTACCGGTCGGTGGCCAGCGCATAGCTGGCCACGCCTTCCAGCGCGAACCCGGGTTCGAACAGCGTGCCATCCAGGTAGTGCACGCCACGGCCTGGCGCGTAGCCATGGAGCTCGCACATGCGCAACAGCAACTCCCGCGCAAGCGGTGGATCGGCGAGTTGCACGGCCGGAATCGTCCACATCGAGCGCTTCCCAATCGCGCACCGTCACGCCATGGCCATTCCAGGGTGTCCGCGTTCGCACGAGGTAGTACTGTGCGTCGTCCAGCGCCCGGCCCACACCATAGAAGTACGCGAAGAGCAGATTGCGATTGATCAGCCGGTCGAGCGCCTCATGTCCGGTGCTCTGCTCCAGGCTCCGCAGCGCGTCGCGGGTTGCCGACAGCAGCTCGCGCCAGCCGCGACGGCGCAACACGCTCGCCGTCGCCTCGGCCCCGTCGCGTTCTGGACCAACAGCCAGATAAAACGCGATCTGCTCGCGTCCACCGCCCGCAACGCGGATGGAGCGACGCAGAGAATAAGTCTGGCCGTCCACTTCGGCGCTGGCGTCGCCATCGGCTACCAGGGCGACGGCGGCCAACCCGGGCAGCGAGGCACCTTCGAGCAGCACAGCACCCGACGCGCCGAGCGAAACGAGCGATGCGTCCTCGAAAGGACGCGGGGTACGAACGCGAAGCTGACGGTGCCCGAGGGTACCTGCCAGGGTGACGTCGATGTCCAGATCATTCGCGCTGCGGTTCTCGATGGAGAGCGCGTACACCGCTCCCGAGACGTCCGCGTCGCGGCCGTACGGCGCAAAGATGGTTCCGCGCAATACCAGGTCGGCGATCGTGCAGGTGAATGTCGGGATCCACCCGAGGGCGCGCTCCCAGGCAATGGGAACATCTGAGAGCTCGTGGCGTACGCCGCCGATGTCGAGGCTGGGCCGAGCCAGGGCGGGACCGGTGCCCTGGTCAAAATCGGGTGACCCGAGAAACTCGATCGCCGAGCGGGAGCCGCGATGCAGCATGCCGACGGCATGGATCGACGCGTCGGCCGGGTGAATACACGGCAGCGACACCCAATGGTTGCCGGTGATCTGCCAGGGAATGCTGGGCGGTGGGAGCAGCGTCACGAGGATGAGTATATTGATGGGCGACTGGGTGGAATGATAACCCAGTCGCGGCATCTCACCTACGGCACGAGGCGATCCTGCGATTGTCGGTTCGAACCTCTCTTCGATCGAGCGCGATGCTCCTCGCGCTGCTCCTCCCGCACCGAGTGGTCGCGCAGACGACGACCTCGTTGCTGCCCGACGCGACCGTCCTCGAGTCGCGCATGTTCGGATTTCGGCTACTGAGCTCATGGACCCGCTACGACGAGCTGCTTGGCAACGGCGGCGCCCGGAACCTGGCGGCGAGCTTCAACACGGATTCGCTCGGCCCCACGCAGCTCCCGGTCCTGGGGGGCACGCAAGCGGCAATCCGCACGGCGTCCGGGTTGTCGAATTTCCAGGTGAACGCGGGGCAGATCGTGTCCGCCGCCAACTCGCGTGTGGTGACCGCACCGCTCATCGTACAGTACGGACTCACGAGCAAGCTCACGCTTGGCGTCGTCGTACCCTTCGTCCAGACGCGCACGACGCTCTCCGCGCGGCTGAATCCAGACACGTTGCACGCCAACGTCGGCCCCAACCCTGAGCAACTCAATAGTGGGTTGCTCGCCCAATCGGCAGCGTTGGTGCTATCGATTCGTGGCGCCGCATCGACGCTGCAGCAGCAGCTCACGGGTTGTCAGGCCAACCCGAGCGGCAGCGGCTGCTCCACGCTCCTGGCGCAGCAATCCGCCGCCCAGTCGCTCATCCAGACGTCGGGGGTCTTTTCGAACGCGATCCAGGAATTATACGGCACCGATGCGTCGCACACTGGCCAGGCGTTTGTGCCGCTCGCGACCGGTGCCACGCAGACAGCGATCAACGCCCAGATTCAATCGCTGAGCACGCAGTTTCAGAACTTTCTCGGCAGCGGCAACGTCATCACCGGGGCCGTCACCGGCGCGCCTGGTCCGGCTGCGTACGGGCAGCTTCAGAGTTTGCTCACGAGTTTTGGACACGACACGTTGCAGTCCACGGACCGCACGTCGATCGGCGATATTTCAGTGGGCGCAACGTATCAGCTCGCCAACACGTTCGGCGACACGAGCGCTGAGGCTGCGGGGCGCACGCACTTTCGCGCCGCGATCAACGTCACCTATCGCATCGGCACCGGGCAGCCGGCAAACCGGAATCGCTTGTTCGATATCGGCACGGGATACGGGCAGGCCGGTGTGGAAGCTGGGTTCGCCACGGATGTGCAAATCGGCCGCACGCTGACGACGAGCGCGATCGCGTCGTACACTACGCAGCTCGGGTCCGTGGCAACGGCGCGGGTTCCGAATGCTGGCAACGCCATCTTTCCGCTCGGCAGCACGTTTGGGACGGGGATCGGCGCGGGCAACACCTACTCGGCGGGCAACGTGCTGGCGCTGTCGCTCGTTCCGCGGTGGCGGCTGGCCGGCTACTTCAGCTTGAACGGGCTGTATTCCATGGTACGAACGGGCGCTGACCGATACACGGTGGCCCCTGTCGTGCCGCCCGTCATCGATCCAATACCCGGCGTCATTGCGCCCATCTTCGTCACGCCCGTCGCTCCGTTCGGCGTGGCAGCAAGTACCGCGCAACAGGTGGGAATAGGGTTCTCCTATTCAACGATCGTGTCGCCACGTCGCGGGCCGGGTGCCCTGCCATTCGAGGCATCGTTCAGCCATCTCGAGACGATATCAGGGAGTGGCGGTCCGGTGCCGAAAACCTTTCGCGATCAGATCGAGCTGCGGGTGTATTGGCCGTAGGCGATCGGCGACGGCACAGGGGGCGCGGCGGCGATCAGTCGCCGCGTTTCTTCTTGGCGGGGGCCGGCTCGCGTGTGCGTTCACCGCTCCCGCTGCGCGCATCGGCCACGGCGTGCTCCAACAGCTCGCGCGCATGTGCGCGGCTGACCTCGCTCTCCGGGTCGCCACCGAGCATCCGCGCGATCTCCGTGACACGTTCGTCGCCACTCACCACGGTGACATCCGCGGTCGTGACGCCGCCACGCGCGCCCTTGCTGACGAGAATGTGATGGTGGCCGCGCGCCGCGATCTGCGGCAGATGCGTGATCGCGAACACCTGATGGTAGCTGGCCACGCAGCGCATCGTTTCGCCCACTTGTAAGCCGACGCGCCCGCCGATGCCGGCGTCCACTTCGTCAAACACCAGGGTGGGCACACGATCGAGCCGCGCCAGGATGGTCTTGAGCGCCAGCATGACGCGCGACAATTCACCGCCCGACGCCACGCGGGCGAGCGGCCGCGGCTCGTGGCCGACGTTGAGCGCCACGCAGAACTCCACGTCTTCGGCCCCGCATGGCCCGATCTCCTGCAGGGGCTGGAGCGACACCGTCACGTGACCGTCGGGCATGCCGAGGTCGGGCAGCACGGCGTCCACGGCCTGATCGAGGCGCTCGGCGCCCGCGGCGCGCCGCGCGGACAACTCGGTCGCGCGTTCGCGCAGGGCCGCACGCGCGCCGCGCTCGCGCAATTCGAGCTGCTTGATGTCGAGCCCTGCCGAATCGACGAGGTCGAGCTCCGCCCTCGCTTCCTCAGCGGTGCGGATGACGTCCGTGAGCGTGCCACCGTACTTCTTCGTGAGACGAAACAACAGATCGCGGCGGCGGCGCACGTCCTCGAGTCGCGATGGATCGAGGTCGATGGAGCCTTCGTACTCCTCGAGGTCGCGCGCGAGTGCTTCGATGGCGTAGTACGCGCTATCGTAGGACTCCTGCACGTGCGACAGCGTTGGATCGATGCGCTGGATGGCCGACAGCTGCCGAGCGATGGCGCTGAGCTTCTGCAGCACCGTGTCCTCTTCCCCATCGAGCGCGCCGGCAATGCCACTCGCCAGGCTTCGCAGCTCTTCAGCATTCTCCAATCGCCGCGCCTCATCTTCCAGACGAGCGTCCTCGCCCGCCGTGAGGTTGGCGTCCCCGATTTCCTGGACGACATGACGCAGATAATCGGCGCGGCGCTCCGCGTCGGCACGGCGCTTGGACAGATTGGTGATGTCCCGAATGATCGACGCGAGCTCCTCGTGGGATTGCCTCACGAGCGCCGACTGCTCGGTTGCCCCCGCGAAGGCGTCGAGAATGCGTCGCTGCGCCTCGGGATCGAGCAGCGTCTGCGCTTCGTGCTGCCCATGCAGGTTCACCAACAGCCGGCCGACGTCCACGAACATGCCGGCGTTCACCGTGGTGCCGTTGATCCAGGCACGCGCACGGCCGTTCGCCACCTCGCGTTTGAGCACGACCACCGATTCGTCGACGTCGATACCGCGTTCGTCCAGGAGAGCCCGGATCTCGGAGCGATCGGTGATGTCGAAGACACCCTCGACCGTCGCCCGTTCGGCACCGGTGCGGATGACGTCGGCGCTGGCGCGGTCGCCAAGGAGGAGTCCGAGTGCACCGACGATGATCGACTTGCCGGCGCCCGTCTCGCCCGACAGCACGTTGAAACCTCGACCGAGCGGCAGCGTCAGCGACTCGATGATCGCGAAATTCTTGATGCGCAGCTCGGTCAACATCTACGTGGATCCATCGCGATCGGCGAGGCCTCCCCAGCCCAGCTTTTGGCGCAGCGTGTTGAAGAAGCTCGTTCCGGTAAAACGGATGATCAGCACGCCGCCCTGTGCACGCCGCACACTCAGGGTCTCACCCGGGAGGAAGCTGGTGCCGACCTGTCCGTCGACCGTCACCAAAAGCTCCGCGGGACCATCATCCGCATGCAAGGTCACGTCCACGCTCGACGGCAGGATGAGCGGGCGGATGGCCAGCGTATGCGGCGACACCGGCGTCACGAGGATCGTCTCGAGCGTTGGAAAGACGACCGGCCCTCCGGCCGAGAGACTGTACGCCGTGGATCCGGTCGGCGTCGACAGCACGACGCCGTCAGCCGCGTATGTCGCGACCGGCTCGCCGTCGGCCGCCACCCTGAGCTGGACGACTCGCGCGAATCCGCCTTTGTGAAGCACCACGTCGTTCATGGCGATCCACTTCAACCGCTCCGCGCCCGCCGTGTCGATCACGCGCGCCTCCAGCGCCATGCGCGTTTCCGCATAATAGTCCTGGCGCGCGAACCGCATCAACGCATTCGACAGCTGGTCGGCGTTGCAGCACGTGAGGAATCCCAGATGCCCGAGATTGATCCCCAGGATCGGTACGGCATGCGGCGAGATGATGCGCGCGCCGCGAAGCAACGTCCCGTCGCCACCCAGCGTGAGGAGGGCATCAAGCGCCGACGGGTCATCGAGCAGGCTGCCGTCGCGTGCGAAGTCGTAGAGCGCGCGCTCGTAATACAACTCCAGGTCCAGCGCTGGCGCGAGCTCAGCAAGCGTCCGCAGCACCGCCGGAAGTTCCAAGTAGCCGAGGTGGCCGACGACGCCGAGTCGCATCACCCCGCGATCGCCTCGCTCTCGAGGAGCGCGCGCACGCGGGATGCAATTCCGGCGGCATCGAGACCGCACATGGCGAGCTGCCGTGCCCGCGACGCCGAGTAGATGAAGCGATCCGGCACACCATGCACGGCCACCTGGACCGACGAATCATATCGTGCGATCACCGTAGACATGAACGCGCCAAATCCATTGACGACGGTTCCCTCCTCCACCACGAGCACCTGCCGATGATCCGCGAGGACAGCCGCGAGCGTGACCTCATCGTACGGCTTGAGGTATCGGCAGTTCACGACGGTGACGTCCAGCCCGTCCGCGGCGAGCGACTCCGCCGCAGCGACGGACGTCAGTGCCATGGTGCCAACGGCGAGGATCGCCACGCCCGTTCCCCGGCGCAGCACTTCCCACGTGCCGTATGGCACCGGTTCGGTCTCCGACATCGGCCCCGGCTGGTCGGGTGAGGCATCGCGCGGATACCGGATGGAAAAGGGTCCGCTGCGATGGTTCACACCGGCGCGCAGCAGTCCGAGCATCTCGCCCGCGTCCTTCGGCGCGGTGACCGTCATCTTCGGCACGGTGAGCATGTAGGCGATGTCGTACAGGCCCATGTGAGTCTCGCCGTCTTCGCCGACGAGTCCCGCTCGATCCATGCAGAACACCACGGGCAGCGACTGAATGGCCACGTCGTGGATGATGTTGTCGAATCCACGCTGCAGAAACGTGGAGTAGATGGCTACGACGGGGCGTATGCCTCGCGTGGCCATGCCGGCAGCGAATGTGACGGCGTGCCCTTCGGCGATGCCCACGTCGAAGAACCGATCAGGGTGTGCCTTCGCGAAGACGTCCGTCCCCGTGCCGCTCGGCATCGCCGCGGTGATCGCGACAAGATCCGGCACTTCTCTGCCGAGCTCGGACAGTCCCTTACCGAACACCGCGGTGTACGCGGGATTGGCCGTCGACGGCTTCAGTTGAGCGCCGGTCGCCGGATCGTGTCCCGGAGGCAGGGCGTGCCATTTCTCCCGGCTCGTCTCGCCCGCGGGGAATCCCTTTCCCTTCTGCGTGATCACGTGGACGAGCCGCGGTCCCTTCATCTCACGGACCGCCGTGAACGTTTCGACCAGCCCGTCGATGTCGTGCCCGTCGATCGGACCGAAGTACCGAAAGCCGAGCTCCTCGAACAGCACGCCGGGCGTGAGGAACGTCTTCACGCTCTCCTCCCACTTGCGAACGAGTGTGCTCATCGACGCGAGCGGCCCGGGCACGTGATCCACGAAGTCACCGATCGCCGAACGCACGCGATTGTAGAGCGAATTGCGCTGCACCGACGTGAGATACTTGTGCATCGCACCGACATTCGGCGCGATGGACATTTCGTTGTCGTTCAGCACCACGACGACGTCACGATCCGAGTGGCCGGCGTTGTTCAACCCTTCGTACGCGAGTCCGGACGTCATGGCACCGTCGCCGATGATGGCGACGACCTTGAAGTCTTCACCCTTCAGGTCGCGCCCCGCGGCCATGCCGAAGGCCGCAGAGATCGACGTCGCCGCATGGCCCGCACCGAATGTGTCGTACTCGCTCTCGGAGCGCTTGAGGAAACCCGAAAGCCCGTCTTCCTGCCGCAGGGTCTCGAAGTCCGTGTTGCGGCCGGTGAGCAGCTTGTGCGGATACCCCTGATGCCCAACGTCCCAGACCAGCTGGTCGCGCGGTGTATCGAATGCGACGTGCAGCGCGATGGTGAGTTCAACGACGCCGAGCCCCGAACCGATGTGTCCGCCGGTGCGGGAACAGACGTCGATGACACGCGCCGCACCGCGTCGGCGAGCTGCTTCAGCTCGTCGCGCGTCATGCCGCGCATGTCGGCGGGAGAATGTACTCGGTCGAGAATGGTCATGCTCATCACATAGTATCAGCGAGAAAGCTAGCGGGCGGCGTAAGACTCCCGCTCAATGACGAACCGCGCGAGGACCTCGAGCTCAGTCGACAGCAGCCCCGCGGAACGCAGCGCGGAGCATCCGTCGGCCACCAAGTCGCCGGCGCGTTGCGTGGCGCCGCCGACACCAAGCAGCGCCGGGTACGTGCTCTTCTGCAGGGCGATGTCCCGGCCGGCGGTCTTGCCCAAGCAATCGGTCGTTCCGGTGACGTCCAGCACGTCGTCGGCAATCTGAAATGCGAGTCCAATGGCCGCGCCGAAGTGCGACAGCGCGTCGACGACTCGTGGTTCCGCATTTGCCGCGATGCCGCCGAGTACCACCGACGCGCGGATCAGCGCGCCCGTCTTCACGCGGTGAATTCGCTCGAGATCGTCGAGACCAAGCGGCCGACCCTCCCCTTCGAGGTCGAGCAGTTGTCCGCCGATCATCCCGCTGGCTCCCGACGCGCGCATGAGCTCCGACACGATCTGCCCGCACGCAGGCCGCGACAATCCAAGCGCACGGCTCGCGGAGAGCGCTGCACTGGCGGCCAGCGGCACCATCGCCACGCCCGCCGCAGTCGCCGCGTTCACGCCGAACACGCGGTGCACCGTGGGCCGCCCGCGCCGCATGTCGTCGTCGTCCATGCATGGCAGGTCGTCGTGCACGAGCGAGTAGGCGTGGACCACCTCGATCGCCGCCGCGAGGGCGCTCGCGTCGGCGCGGCCGCCGGCGGTGCGGTACGCAGCGAGCAAGAGGAGTCCGCGAAGTCGTTTGCCGCCGCCCTGCAAGCTGTAGGTGACCGCGTCACTCACGGTGCCGGGAAGCGCCGCCGCGTAGTGCTCGCACACCACGGCCAACGCGCGATCGATGGCGGTGCGATCCGCCACCCAGTGGATGGCGGCCGCGCTATTCACGGGGATCGAGGGTATCGAAGGTGCCGTCGGCGCGCTCCACCAGATGCTGCAGGCGCGCCTCGACCTGTGTCAATTCATCCGACGCGGCGCGCAGGACTTCGATGCCTTCCTCGAACAACGCGAGCGCACGAGCCAACTCGACGTCGCCCTCCAGCTCGGCCGCAATCTGTTCGAGACGGGCGAGGCGTTCCTCAAACGTCATGGCGTTCCCTGGTTCACGCGCACCTGCGCCGGAACGGTGCCATCGCGCACGACGAGATCGAACGGCATGCCCGGCGCAAACGCCGCGGTGGCGCTGAGCGTGTTGCCCGCACCATCGCGCGCGACCGCGTATCCGCGCGCGAGCGTGGCGAGCGGACTGAGCGCGTGCAATCGTCCCGCGACGGCCTGGACCTGATGCTGCCGCTGGGTCACCTGCATGCTCCCGGCGGAGGCGATATCGCGCCCGATGTTCCGCACGTGGTCGGCCTTGCTGCGCACGAGTGCGCGTGAGGCGCTACTCATGCGCAATGAGCATTTGCGCAACTCGGCCTGCAGCTCGTCGCGGGAGCGCGTGGCCAGCTCGGCGGCCGCCGACGGTGTCGCCGCACGGTGGTCGGCAACGAGATCGCAGATCGAGATGTCGATCTCGTGTCCCACGGCGGAGATCGTCGGCACACGGCAGGCGGCCACCGCCCGCGCAACGCGTTCGTCGTTGAACGCCCAGAGATCTTCGCGCGACCCGCCGCCGCGCCCGATGATGACGAGATCGGCGCCGCCCCATCGGTCCACCTGATCGAGCGCGAAACACAGCTCCTCAGGGGCCGCGTCGCCCTGCACTGCCGCCGGCACCACCACGAGCCGAATGTTCGCGCCGCGCCGCCTGGCGACGGCCACGATGTCGTGCAGCGCCGCGCCGTCGGGACTCGTCACGATGGCGATCACGCGCGGGAAGCGCGGCAGTGGACGCTTGCGTTCCGGCGCGAGCAGACCGTCCGCCTCCAGGCGGGCACGCGTGATCTCCAGCGCCTTGCGCCGGAGGCCGTCACCTTCCGCTTCCATGCGCGTGATCGTGAACTGCATCTCGCCCCGCGCCGCATACACTGTGAGGCGTCCCAGTGCGGCCACCTGCATGCCGTCATCAGGCGCCGCCGCAATGCCGCGCTGGTCGCGCTTCCACACGACGCACCGAATCTGGGCCGCGTGGTCGCGCAGGCAGAAGTACCAGTGGCCATTGCGGTGTGACTTGAAATCGCTGATCTCGCCGCGCACCCAGAGCGGAATGAACGCGCCCTCGATGACATCCTTCGCCGTCTGGGTGAGCAGAGATACCGGTACGGCCGACTGTGGCGTCTCGCCCGGATAGCTCGCGGTGTCCAACACCCCGGGGTCCGCGGGCGCTGCCACCGGCGGTGCCGGCGGCAGCGAAAAAAGATCGAGATCCGCGCGCTCGCTGGCGCGCGGACCGCGCCGACCGCTCACTGCGACAGTTGCGCCGCGGCACGCACGGTATTTGCCATGAGCATGGCGATGGTCATCTTCCCCACGCCGCCCGGCACAGGCGTGATCAGCGAAGCCACCTCGCGCACACCGTCAAAATCCACATCGCCTACGAGGCGCGTGCCGCTCTTTTTCGTGGCGTCGGGAATGCGGTTCATGCCGACGTCGATCACGACCGCCCCAGGCTTGACCATCTCCGCCGTGACCATCCGCGCGCGGCCGGCGGCGACGATGAGAATGTCGGCGCGCCGAGTGTGCGCGGCGAGATCGCGCGTGCGGCTGTGGCAGACCGTCACCGTGGCGTCGATGCCCGGCCTGCACCATCAGCGTCGCCATCGGCTTGCCGACGATGTTGCTTCGCCCGATGATGACGCACTCCGTGCCGGCCGTCCGCACGCCGTACGCCTGAAGCATGTACATGCACGCCCGACGGCGTGCACGGCGCAAATCCGTCGTTCTCGCCGATGAGCACCTTGCCGACGTTCACCGGGTGGAAGCCGTCCACGTCCTTGTCGGGACGGATGCGGCGCATGACCGCGTCGGGGCTCGATCTGCTTCGGGAGCGGCATCTGCACGAGAATGCCGTGGATCGCGGGATCGGCGTTCAGCCGGTCGACGACCGCGAGCAGCTCGTCCTGCGTGGTGGTCGCGGGCACGGCGAATCGTCTCGCCGTGCATGCCGGCCTCGATGCAGGCCTGCTCCTTGGAGCCGACGTACACCGTGCTCCCCGGGTCCTCGCCCACGAGCACGACGGTCAGCCCGGGCGTGATGCCGCGCGCCTTGAGACCGGCCACTTTCAACGCAGCTTCCGCCTTGACGCGATCGGCCAACACGGCCCCGTCGATCAACTTCTGTTCGGCCATCATCGCTTCAGCGGGCAAAGTCCACCGCTCTTGTCTCGCGAATCACGACCACTTTGATCTGTCCCGGATACTGCAGCTCGGCTTCGATGCGCCGCGCGATCTCCTCTGACATTGTCGTCATGCGCACGTCGTCCACGTCCTCAGGCAGCACGATGACCCGGACCTCGCGCCCTGCCTGGATCGCGAACACCTTTTCCACGCCCTTGTAGCTCGCCGCGATCTTCTCGAGTCCCTCGAGGCGCTTCACGTACGTTTCGAACGCTTCGCGGCGCGCGCCGGGTCGCGACCCCGAGATGGCGTCCGCCGCCTGCACGAGAACAGAAATCTCGCTCTCGTGCGGCACGTCGTCGTGGTGCGCCGCGATACAGTTCACCACCAACGGGTTCTCACCGTACTTCGTGGCGACTTCCACGCCGAGCTGCACGTGCGTTCCCTCGTGCTCGTGCGTGAGCACCTTACCGATGTCGTGCAGCAGCGCGCCACGCCGCGCCATGCTCACGTCGAGCCCGAGTTCGGCAGCCATGATCCCGGCAAGCCAGGCCGTTTCCTTCGAATGCTGCAGAATGTTCTGGCCGTAGCTCGTGCGCCAGCGCATGCGTCCCACAAGCTTGATCAGCTCGGGGTGGAGTCCGTGAACGCCGGCTTCGTACGCCGCCTGTTCGCCGGTCTCGACGATCTGTGTCTCCACTTCCTTACGTGACTTGTTGACGACCTCTTCGATGCGACCGGGGTGGATGCGTCCGTCAGACACGAGCTTCTCCAGCGCGAGACGCGCCACTTCGCGGCGGATCGGGTCGAAGCAGGACACGACCACAGTGTCGGGCGTGTCGTCGATGATCACGTCGACCCCGGTGGCGAGCTCGAACGCACGAATGTTTCGCCCTTCGCGCCCGATGATGCGTCCCTTCATCTCGTCATTCGGCAGCGACACGGCCGATACCGTGCTCTCTGCCGTGTGGTCGGCGGCGATGCGCTGGATAGCGAGCGCGACAATCTTCTTCGCTTCCCGCTCGGCGTTGCGCTTTGCCGATTCGCGGATCTCGCGCACGCGATTGGCGGCGTCGGCCTGCGCCTCGTCCTCCATACGGCGAATCAGCTCGTTCTTCGCGTCCTCAGCCGACATGCCGGCCATCTGTTCGATGCGACGCCGTTCCTCGCCGACCAGGCGTTCGAGCTCCTGTTCGCGATCAACCATCGTCTTTTCACGCCGGCCGAACTCGCTGGCACGGCGACCGAGATCCTTTTCGCGCTGCTCCAGCAGCTCGAATTTGCGGTCGAGCACGCCCTCGCGCTCGGACAGACGGCGCTCTTCGCGCTCCACCTCTTCGCGGCGGCCACGGACGTCAGACTCGAAGTTCTCGCGGAGCTTGATCAGCTCTTCCTTGCCGGAAACCACGGCGCTCTTGCGCAGGTTTTCGGAGTCGCGCTCGGCTTCGCCGATGATTCGCTTGGATGTTTCTTCCGCGGTGGCCTTGGCAGCGGCTTGTTTCGCCAGCTCGCCCTTGGTGCCGATGCTGCGCCCTACTAAGAAAAAAGCCGGCGCGGCAATGACGAACACGCCTAGCGCGGCAATGATTGCAATCACGTCCATATGGGATCTATGCTCCACCGCAGCCTCACGGCCGCAGGACAAGGAGTACCACCGCTTCGCGACGCCGCACCTGATGTTTACGTTCCGATCCCACGCCGGCGAAGGGCCTGAGATGGGTCCGCTAACTACAAAGTGCGCTTGGACCTACGGGTCAGCTCGGCAACTGCCCGCTAAGGTTAGACGCCCGATGCGGAAAAGGCAACAAAGCCCGGGTCAGGTAGACGCCGTCTGCCGCTTGGACGGTGGCAACAACGGCCGCACATATTCACTCAATTCTCGCACCGACGCCGTCGCGGACGTGGCTGCGGATCTCGCCTCAAACAGCTCGGCGGTAATCTGCAGCGCCGCCAGGACTACTGCCCGATTCGATTCCACGACCGCGCCACTCGCCATCACTTTCCTGATCGCCTGATCCAGGTAATGCGCCACCGCACGGGCGTGCTCCGGTGGGGTGTCGCTGCGGATGGCGTATTCCTCGTTGAGGATGGACACGCGCAGGGTGTGCTTCTTCGTCGTCACCGCTCGCCCCCTCCGGCTTGTGCCTGCTGTCGAAGGAACTTCACCCGGTCCAGCATCTGCTTGGCCCGCATGGTTGCCGTCTCGAGCTTCGTCTGTAGCGCTGCGTTGTCCGTCTCCAGCTGCGCAACTCTCGTAGCCAACTCCAGATTCACCGCTCCGCCTTCCTGGGCACCGATCTCCTTGAGGCGCGCTTCGGCAAGCAACGCTCGCCGGCGGAAACCAGCCAGCTCGTCCGCGAGATGATGGACAAGTATCCCTAACTCGTGGATGGCGGGTTGTTCAGCTTGTACGTTGTCTGACATTGAGCTCGTCGGCGAGTGCTCGAAGAATGTCGGAGCGGCGGGCATCGATCTCTCGGTCCCGTAGAGTGCGCTCGGCATGGCGGAAGGTCAACCGCCAGGCCAGGCTTCGGAAGCCAGGATCGACCCCCTTCCCAAGATAGCGATCAAACAGCTCCACACGCTCCAAGAGTCTCCCAGCCACCCGGCGCATCACCGACACTACGCGCTCGGCCTCGACGGTTTCCGGCACGAGTAACGCGAGATCGAATTCGGCTGCTGGCGTGGTCGGCAGCGGCTGGTAGCGGGTGACGGTCGGCTCCGGGCGTGGAGCGGGACGGTATGCGGACTCGCCGGCGGGTGCCACCTGCCCGGAGTCTATGGCTCCAAGCGAAATCTCCACACCGAATGCCGGCGATGCCCACACCGGCGCATCGAGTGCCACACGGCGCACCAATCCAATCGCCCCCTGGTCGGCCGTCACCTGCCAGAGAACGTCATCGCTCTCACCAGGTTCGATCACGATGGTGGCATTGGGGTACGCCGCTTCAGCGATCGCCTGCGCGAGTGCCTTGACGTCCCAATGCTCGAATGTTGCCCAGGTGTCGAATTCCAGTGATTTGGGATCGCTGAAGTGCGGCGGCTGGCGCCGGCCCATGACGAGTGCCCCAACGCGCAACTCTTCGTTCGGCAATTCGCTCATCCGCGGGGCGAACACCGATCCGATTTCGAAGATCCGGACGTTGCCCTGCATGCGCGCCAAGTTATACTCGGCGCGGCGCGCGAGTGTGTCGAGCACGTCGCGCCGCAGATAGGCCTCGTTCTCCGACAGAGGATTCGCAAGACGCACGAAGCCCTCGCCGCCCGTGACAAACGGCATGGGCCGGGTTTCAAGCAGGCCGCTGCCGACGAGCCGTTCGCGAACGCGTTTCGACGCGACCCACTGGGGATCATCCGCGACCGTCCCCGGACGGAATGGACGAACCTCTACCGGGAAACTGTCGTAGCCGCGAAGCCGCGCGACCTCTTCTATGAGATCGACTTCCGCCGTCACGTCCAGGCGCCACGTAGGGACCGTCACGCGCAGATCGTCGTTGACGCGATCCACGCCGAAGCCAATGCTCAGGAGGAATGCCGCGATCTCATCCGTGCCGAGCGTTTCGCCGAGCACCGCAGCGACGCGCCTCGTGCGCAGATCAACGATCGTCGGAGCCGGACGGTCGTACGCGAGGTCGACCGGCGAGCCATCGACCTTGCCGCCGGCGAGCAGCATGATGAGCTGCGCGCACCGTTCCAGCGCGCGCGGGGCGATCTCGAGATCCACGCCGCGCTCGAAGCGGTGGCTCGCGTCGGTAGACAATCCGAGTGCGCGATGCGCATCACGAATGCGCGCTGGGTTGAAGTTTGCAACCTCGAGAAAGATGTCGGTGGTGTCATCCGTCACCTCGCTGTCGCGGCCGCCCATGACCCCGGCCACCGCCTGCGGACGCACCGCGTCGGCGATGACAATCATGTCGTCCCGCAGCGTACGCTCCGCGCCGTCCAGCGTCGTGATGCGCTCGCCGGTCATCGCGCGGCGCACCACGATGCTCGCGCCGTTCAACTTGGCGAGGTCAAACGCGTGCGTCGGCTGCCCGAGTTCATGCAGGACATAATTGCTCGCATCGACGATGTTGTTGATCGAACGCGAGCCGACCGCCTGCAAACGCCGGACAAGCCACTCGGGACTCGGCCCGATCTTCACGCCGCGAATCGCGACACCCATGAACCGACGCACGAGATCGGCCTCGGCGACGCGTACGCTCACTGGTCCCGCCCGTGCCGCTTCGGCCGCAGGAATTGCCGTGGGCACGGCGGCGTCGAGACCTGCAATGGCCGGCAGCCCGAACGGGCTGCGTGTCACCGCCGCGACGTCGCGCGCGAGGCCGATGTGCGAGAGCAGGTCGGGGCGATTTGCACCGACATCGATGACGAGCTGCATGTCACCGAGCGGCAGGGCGCTGAGCAGCGGCGTGCCGGGTGGCACGTCGACATCCAGTTCGAGGATACCGTCCTGCTCCTGTCCCAGTCCAAGCTCGCGCGCCGAGCAGAGCATGCCGTTCGAGACGGCTCCGCGGATCTTTCGCTTCTCGATCTTGAGGCCACCGGGCAGCACCGTGCCGGTGGGCGCGAACGGATACATCTTGCCCGCCGCGACGTTGGGGGCGCCGCAGACGACGTCGAGCAGCGTGCCCGTGCCCACGTCCACCTTGGTGATGTGCAAGTGGTCGGAATCGGGATGCGGAGCCTCCTCGACCACTCGCGCAATGACGAACGGCGCGAGGTCGTCGCGCAACGACATCATCTCATCGACCGTCGCGATGTGCGCGGTGATGAGCTCTCGCAGTTCGCCAGCCGTCTGTTCGAACGGGACGAACGCTTTCAGCCACTCGTACGAAACGTTCATTCGGCGATCTGCTCCAGGAATCGCACGTCCGAATCGTAAAGAATTCGGATGTCCGGAATTCCATACCGGCTGATGGCGATGCGCGCAGGCCCCATGCCGAAGGCCCAGCCGGTGTACCGCTCGCTGTCGATGCCGGCGGCCTCGAGCACGCTGGGGTGCACCATTCCCGAGCCGAGGATCTCGATCCACCCCGTCCCTTTGCAAGCCGCACAGCCGCCCCCGCCGCAGATGCCGCACTGGACGTCCATCTCGGCCGACGGCTCCGTGAACGGGAAGTACGACGGCCGGAAGCGGGTGCGCGACGCGCCAAAGAAACGCTCGGCGAACAGGTTGAGCGTCGCCTTGAGATCGACGAAGCTGACGCCCTCGTCGACGCAGAGTCCCTCGATCTGCTCGAACGCCGGGGCGTGCGATGCGTCAAACGGATCGCGGCGATACACCTTGCCGGGAATCAGCACGCGAATAGGCGGCGCGTACTTCTGGAGCGTGCGCACCTGCACCGGTGAGGTGTGCGTGCGCAGCAACCCCTCGGCCTCGAGGTACATGGTGTCGTGCACATCGAGCGCCGGGTGGTCCGCCGGGAAATTGAGCGCCCCGAAGTTGTACCACTCCGTTTCCGCTTCAGGCCCCTGAGCAATGGTGAACCCGAGCTCACGGAAGATCGACTCGATCTCCTCGATGACGAGTGTGACGGGATGCTTGGCGCCACGCCACTGCCGGCGCGGCGGAAGCGTCAGGTCGTCACCGGCGTTCGAGCCGCGCGACGCATCCAGCCTCGCCTGACATTCGGCGTACAGCGTCTCGAGGCGCGTGCGCGCTTCGTTGAAGCGCTTGCCGGCTGCCGGCTTGTCTTCCTTCGCGATCGCCTTGAGCGCTTCCTGCAGCGCCCTGACCCGTCCCTGCCGGTCGCCAAGGAAGGCGATGCGCGCCGCCTCGAGCGCGTCCGCGTCGGCTGCACTCTGCAGCGTCGCGACGCCCTCGCGCTCGATGGTGTCTGCTTCCGAGATATAGTCGTTGAGATGCATCGGGGATCGGCAACGAGTCACGAGCAACGAAACGGCGGCAGCAACGACTGAATGTCGCGCTGCCGCCGTGTATGACTAGCGAGAATTTACGCTGCGTTCAACGCGGAGCGCGCCCGGTCAACGAGCGCCGTAAACGCGGCCGGATCGTGCACCGCCAGATCGGCGAGGATCTTCCGGTTCACTTCGACGCCGGCGAGCTTCAGCCCGTTCATGAACGTGTTGTAGTTCATGTCGTGCTGATGTGCACCCGCGTTGATGCGCATGATCCATAGCTTGCGGAAATCGCGCTTCTTGTTCTTGCGGTCGCGGTATGCATACTTCCAACCGCGCTCGACGGTCTCCTTCGCCGGCTTCCACAGCTTGCTGCGGGCACCGAAGGCACCGCGCGCGGCCTTCATGATCTGTTTTTTCCGCTTCAGGCGCGGAACGTTCGATACGGCACGAGGCATGGGAGTCTCTCCTTAAGCCTGAATCAGGCGCTTGACGCGCTTTTGGTCACCGGTTGTTGCGACGAGACCGGGCTGACGGAGGCGGCGCTTCCGCTTGGACGTCTTCTTGGTCAGGATGTGGCTCTTGTACGCCTTGTAGCGGCGGACCTTTCCCGAGCCAGTCACCTTGAAGCGCTTCTTGGCGCCCTTGTGAGTCTTCATTTTTGGCATCTGAACATCCTCAAGATTTCGGCGCGAGAATCATGGTGATCGACTTGCCTTCCAGTCTTCCCGAGCTCTCAATTTTCCCAATGTCGGCCAGCGCCGTCGCCACTCGCGTGAGCACCGCCTGTCCGAGCTCGGGGTGCGCCACCTGACGGCCGCGGAACATCATCGTCACTTTCACTTTGTTCTTCTCTTCCAAGAACCGCCGCGCGTGCCGAGTCTTCGTGTCGAAATCGTGATCGTCGATCCCGGGACGGTACTTGACCTCCTTGAGCTCGATCACATGCTGCTTCTTTTTCGCCTGCCGCGCCTGCTTCGCCATCTCGAACTTGTACTTGCCGTAGTCCATGATGCGAACAACAGGCGGGCGAGCCGTCGCAGCGACTTCGACCAGATCCAGCCCTTGCTCTTCCGCCATGCGCAGCGCGACGTCTACTTCGAGAATGCCGAGCTGCGATCCGTCCGAGCCGATCACGCGGACCGGGCTAATGCGAATCTGACGGTTGACTCGCACACGCTTCGTTGTGTCCTGAATACCGAAAGTCCTCAAAGAGAGAAAACAAAAAAAACGCGGATCCTGTGACAGAGTCCGCGCATGCGGCCGCTCCTCCGCACATGGCGGACGATCGGCTGAATCGTGAACTCCTGCAGCACACCTCACGACATACGCGAGGGCCAGAGGGTGGGACCTACGACGGTCCACTTTCCGAGTTGTCTGCTAAACCTAGACCGAACCGTAATTTAGGTCAAGTCCGGCTCGACAGCTCACTGCACACGAGCATCCATGGTTTGTCAGACACGCGCGTGAGTACCGCAATCGCGCGACGAGTCCCCGTCAGTTTGAGGCGTCGCTGCAGATCGTCAACGTCTACCGCTGAGCCACGCTTCCGAATGTCGACCGTCCCAACATTCAACGTCCTCAGCGCGGTCCGCAGCCGGCTCAGGCTCCAAGCCTCGGACGCCTCCACGCGGAGGGTTCGTCCGAAGGGCGTCACGAGTTCGCGATCGGACGACAGAAATCCGATTTGTGGATCGATCTTCCAACAATCGCCGAGTACCGTCGCGAGCTCATCCACCAGGCCAGCGCGCGTGACTGCCGGGTCCACGTCGAGCAGATAACGCCCGGGTGCGTCCACACAGATATCCGCGATTGCGTCGCCCGTTTGCAGCGTTTCACCGCCGGGAAGGATCGTGGCGCGGCGCTGCGTAGTGGCCAGAGTGGGCGACCAGAGCGCTGACTCCTTGAGCTCGCGATCCTCCGACACGAATTCCAGTTCCCACCCCGCCGGCACGAGATCGAGTGGCAACCCAGGAGCCGCCTTGATGCCCACGGCGGTGCCTCGATCGGCCAGCGCGAAGCACCAGTTCAGAGGCGGGTTGCTCGTTCCCGCGCGAAAGCGGCGGTCGGAAGACCGCCGCGCCGGATCGATGAACGCGGCCGACACGTTTCGGAGATCGACGTCTCGTACGTCGGCGCAGACCGTGCTGACCTGATGCAATACGGCGTTTGCCTCGGCGTTCAACACCGCGAGGCGGATGTGGACGGGATCCATGTCCACGGCGACGACTTGGCGATCGGCCGCGAGCCCGATCAAGTCGCCGCCGATACCGCTGCAGAGATCAGCGATCCGTTCGAACGAGGCGTAACGGCGCGCGTGATGCCGCGCCATGCGCTCGGACGACGCTTGTTCGAGTCCCGCCTGCGTGAACCACATCGTGTCTGCGCGCGTGAACTTCGGCGCGGCACGTGCGCGCAACCGCGCCAACTCCAAGGCCGCCGTCACCAACTCGACGGGATATCGGTCGCGAAGCTGAGTGATGCGTCGGATTTCGCTCTCGCGGGTCAGTGGCTCGCGCGCCAACTCGTCGAGTATCCGCGCGCCGTCCGGTGAGCGGAGAGCATCGATCCACCATCCAGCGGGCAATTCGCCGCCGCTATTTGCGCGGACCGTAGGCCTTTCCGTCGTTGGCAATCTTCGCCCACGGGGTGGTGGCGTCGTGCTCGAACACCATCAACCAATCCTCGGCCAATGCGCGACCAAGAATCCGCCGCTTCGTCTCCAGCGTCACCAGCGGCTCCACGTCGTAGCCCATGATCCACGGCAGGGGAAGATGCGCCGTCGTCGGCACGAGATCGGCAACGTAGAACGCCCGTTCCCCGTCAGACTCGATGAGAAGTCCCTGATGGTGCGGCGTGTGCCCGGGAGTGGGTATGCCACGAATGCCTGGCACGATCTCACGTTCACCATCGAGGAACTCTACCATGCCTGCTTCCTGCAGTGGTACGAAGTTGTGCGGGAAGTAGCTGGCGCCCGTTCGTTCGTTCGTGTGCGTGGCATACTCGTATTCGCCGCGTTGCATCACGTACTTCGCGTTGGAGAACGTGGGCCGCACGTCGCCCGAACTGTTCCTGAACGTGTTGCCGCCGGCGTGATCGAAATGCAGGTGGCTGTTGATCACCAGCACGATGTCATCGGGCGTGAACCCCGCCTGCCGCAACCCATCTTCGAGCGCCGTCGGCCCGGGAGATCCAGCGTTCTCGACGCCATAGATCTCGTAGAACTTCGCCGACTCCTTGTTGCCTGCGCCGGTGTCGATGAGAATGGGACCGATGTCGTGCTCGATGAGCAGGCAACGCATTCCGAGCTGAATACGATTGCGTTCGTCGGCCTGGATGCGGCGTTCCCAGAGCGGCTTCGGCACGACGCCGAACATCGCGCCGCCGTCGAGCTTCTGGCCGCCTGCCTGGATGGCGTGTATGCGCCAGCGTCCGAGCTGCCGCGTTTCTACGAGAGGCTTGGGAACTGGTGTCATGCCGTCGCGTCGTCGGTTGCCGAGTGCGGAAGGGCGGGAGCACGCCGAGGACGCCTCTGGCGTGCCGCCGCACCGCTGAGGAGCTGGTCGATGTCCTCGTACGTGGTGCAGCCGCGCTCGCGCGCGGCGTCGAGCAAACGCAAGAGCACGTGCGCGGTAGCAACGGCATCGCCGCCGGCGCGGTGGCGGCCCTGGATCTCGATGCCAAAGAAGGTCGTGACGGAATCCAGATTCCGGCGGCGTAGCTGCGGGACGAGCTTGCGCGCCATGCGCACTGTGCAGAGCGTTCGCCCCTGCAACTGCCGGCGCGTCGCACGCGCAACCTCCGCCGAAACGAAGCGCCAGTCGAAGCTGGCGTTGTGCGCAACGAAAATGTGCCCCTCGAGTGCGCCAAGCAGCTGATCGCAGATGTCGCCGAATCGCGGCGCGTCCTTCACCATTTCCCAGGTGATGCTCGTGATCGCCGTGATCGCCGGAGGGATGGCGCGCTCAGGGTTGATCAGCGAGTCGAATATCGGCGTCACCACTCCGTCGCGCACGAGCACCACGGCAATTTCGGTGATGCGATCGCCGCCATCCGCCCGCATACCCGTGGTCTCCACGTCGACGACGACGAACGATTGCCTCTGCAGCTCGGTGATCGCGGCAACCGAGCACTCGATCGGCGCCGACAATTCACGAAGCCGCCACCGACCGTCGATGTCTCGCGAGAAACGGCGATGGCCGGCAAACAACGCGGCGGCCATGTGCTCCGCCACGTGGCGCGGCGCACCGGGCAGCTGGCACACGTGCGAGATCAGCGACTGGGCGTCGGCCGGACCGGCGGCGAGATAGTCGGCCGCGCGGTCGGTGAGCAGCGTGTCAGGGGCGCCGAGTGTGAGACCAGCAGACATCGAGCGTCAGGCGTCAGGACCAGGGATCGTCGCGGCGAATCGGCATCGTCATGCAGCGCGGGCCACCGCCGCCTCGCACGAGCTCCGATCCCTCAAACGTAATGACTGTGCGCTCTCCTTCCACCACACGCTCCTCGCCGGTGAGAAATGCCGTACCGCTCACGAGGCGGAATCCCATGCGCTGCAGCTCGTGGAGGGTTACTTCGTTGCGCTGGTACGACAGAATCACGCCGGGCCGCATCGCCACGAAGTTGCAGCCCGAGGCCCACTGCTCGCGTTCCTGAATCGTCCGGCGCTCCCCGCCGCAGAACACTGGCTCGATGGGCATGTCGCACGCGGCGAGCGCGGCGAAGATACTCGCCCGTTCGTAGATCGTGTGCTCGCCCTTGCGGTAGTGCAACACGGGCAGCCGCTCCGGCCCGATGAAGTGCGGAGGAAACACCGCGCAGAGCTCGCGGTCGATCTGTGTGAAGATCATATCCAGATGAATCGCCGTGTTTTCCTTCGGCATGACGACGACGATCACGTCGCGCACTTCGGTCCGTTCAAAGAAGATCGACGCCAGCTGGTCGATCGCTGCCGGACTCGAGCGCTCGCTGAACCCGATGACCACCAAGTCGCGCCGCAATGGATGGACGTCTCCGCCTTCCACCGTGTAGTTGACGCGCCGTTCGGAGGCGCCGTCATACAGAATCCCGGCGTTGGCGAGATCGGCGTGGTGCGTGAACAGCGCCTTCATGATGATTGCTTCGGTCCAGCGGATGGCATACCGCATGGATCCAACGAGCACATGATCGCCGGCCACGATGCAGCTGTCGCGCGTAAAGAACATGTTCGGCAGCGGGGGCAGCACGTATCCTGGCTCGTTGAGCGCTTTGGCGATCGGGCCAGGCGGCTCCTCGCGTCCCTCGATCAGCATGCGAACGAGCGCGGCTGCGTCCAGCTCGCTGATGTCCCGCGCCAGCGGCTCCGACGGGACGATGTCCATCGTCTCCCGAATCAGCAGGTCGCGGGACTCGGCATTGGCGAGGATGTCGGTGAGCAGCGAGCGGACCTGGTAGACAGTCGTGAATCGCTCCAGAATGGCGATCAGGCGGCGATGCTCACGCTGGGCCGCCTCGGCCTCGATGATGTCATCGTACAGGTAATCCGCGCGATTGCTCGGAGTAACAGCAAGTAGTTCCGGTCCGGGCGAGTGCACGAGCACGGCGCGCAAACGGCCGATTTCGGAGGAGACGTGGACGGGCATGGGGCCTAAGCTAGCAGCCCCGGAGCGGCTGGTGCAGGCAGAGGAGCTCCCTTAACTTGTGAATGAATTCACAAGCCCCTGTCTCCCGTGAAACATATTGCAGACTCGACCGTTCGTCGGCTGTCGGCCTACCTCCGGTTCCTGGAGGATTTCGAGCACCGAGGATTGGAGACCATATCGAGCGATGAACTGGCGCATCAGGGTGGAACGACGTCGGCCCAGGTCCGAAAGGATCTGTCTTTTTTTGGTTCCTTTGGCAAACGTGGTTTGGGGTATTCAGTACCCGAGCTCGCCAATCGCTTGCGCGAGATCCTCGGCCTCGGGCACGAGTGGCGCGTCGTAATCATTGGGGCAGGAAAGATCGGCGCCGCCCTTGCGCAATATCGGGGCTTCCGCCAGCGGGGGTTCACGATCCTCGCGGCCTACGACATCAATTCGGACAAGGTCGGACGCACGCTCGCAGGCATCCCGGTGCGTGACATCGAGCAACTGGAGAAGGACTTCCAGCGCGAGAAACCGGATATCGTTGTCCTCACTGTTCCGGGCGAAGAAGCACAGCGTGTCGTGGACCGCATCGTCGTCGCGGGGATCAAGGCAATTCTCAATTTCGCCCCAACGCTGCTTCACGCGCCCGCCGATGTGACCGTGAAAAGCGTGAATATGGCGATGGAGCTCGAAGGACTCAGCTTCGCGCTCACGAATCGATCCTGAGCAGCTGCGGGTTGCTACGCCCTGCTCCGCATCAGCCGTGCGAAATCCTCAGGCGATAGCGTTTCCGGCCGTGCGATAGGGTCGATGCCGGCGCGAGACAAGATCGTATCTGCCTGCTCGGCCGAGAGCAGCCACAAGCTTCGCAGAACTCGTCGCAGCTGCTTGCGACGCATTCCGAACGCATCGAGGACAAAACGCCGGAAGGTCGCCTCCTCGTCCGGCGTGATCGCGGGGTCGGGGCGCGATTCGATGCTCAGCACGGCGCTCTCCACTCGTGGCGGCGGCTGAAACGAGCCCGGCGCCACGCGGAAGAGATGCGTCGGCTTGGCCACGGCTTGCACGTTTACCGAGAGCGCGCCGTACGCCTCCGAGCCGGGAGGCGCTACGATGCGATCCGCTACCTCCCGCTGCACGAGGTACACTGCGCGATCCGGACGGGGGCGTTCGAGCGCGTGGAAGAGGATTGGCGTGGTGATGTAGTACGGGACGTTCCCCACGAGCCGGAACGGGCCGCCGGCCGCCTGGCTCAGGTTCACAGTCAACACATCGGCTTCCAGAATCTCGACGGACGGCGTGTCGGCGTATGTGACGCGTAGTCTTGCGGCGAGCGCGCGATCGTACTCGATCAGGACCAGTCGACGCGCATGCGGCGCGAGCAGCGCGCTGAGGCTGCCCCGCCCTGGTCCGATCTCGATGACCGTTTCTTGCCCCGTGAGCTCGAGCGCATCCACGATCCGCTGGAGAATGCGGCGATCGTTGAGAAAATGCTGGCCGAGGCTCTTGCGAATGGGCGGAAGCCCGCGCGGCGGGCGGTCGTTACGCGGTGCACTCATGCGCGATCAGCTCCGCATCAGAACGATGGTGAGATCGTCTCGAAGCGGCGCGCCGGTCGTGTGCGACTCGATCACTTCGAAGAGCCGATCGAGGATCTCGGCGGGTGCCGCATTTCGATGCGCACGAATGGTCTCGAGCACGCGTTCTTCGCCCAGACGCACACCCGCGCGATTGCGCGCGTCGCTCACGCCGTCAGTGAACAGGACGAGCAGATCGTGCCCGACCTGCCATGTACGCCGAGCGGTGACCGGCTGGCGCTCGTCCATGCCGAGTGGCGGGTCGCTCGCCGCGAGCCGCTCGAAGTCGCGCCCCTCGGTGAGCAGAAACGCGTGCGGATGTCCCGTATTCGCGTAGCGCAGCTCGCCACGCGCCGGGTCAACCACGGCGTAGAACGCGGAGATGAACATCTCGGTCATCGTGAGCTCTTCGCGCAGCGTGGACATGAGCGCGTGGAGCATCTCGCCGGGATCGTTGGTCGACTGAGAATGAATCGCCGAGGCGCTCATCGTCAACGCCATGATCAGCGCCGCCTGGTAGCCGTGTCCCGACACGTCGCCGATCATCACACCGGTCTTGGCGTCGGGGAGGCGGAAGAGATTATAGAAGTCGCCACCGACGCTCTCCGCGGGCACGACGCGCGCGGCGACCGTGGCTTGCGGCGAGACGATGGTGTTGTTCGGCAGCAGCTTCATTTGCAGATCGTGGGCGAGCTGCATTTCGTGCGCGAGGCGCTGTTGCTCGACGGAGGCCCGGACGAGGCGCGTATTCTGAATGGCGGTTCCGATCTGCGTCGCAATGGCGGCGATCAGCTTCTGATCACCGGCGGTGAATGGCGAGCGACGGTCGGACAGGTTCACGACGCCCAGCGGCTCGGCGCCGCCGGGCGCCGGCGCCGTCCACATGATCGGCACGGAGAGCATCGCGCCTCGGCGATACGTCGCCTCTTGAGGGCAGAGCATCTCGTCCGGTTCGGCGAGCATCGGGTGCTGCGTCCGGTAGACCCGCGCGCTCACGCTGCACCCATCGTCGATGCTGATCGGCGGCACCGTCGCGAGGTCGGCACCGAGTGCGGCGACTGGCCTGAGCGTATTCGTGCCGCGGTCGAACACCAGCACTGACGCGCGGCGCGCACCCACCGTCTCGGACACCTCGCCGAGGATCGTCCGCATGGCCTCGTCAAGGGCGACGGTCCGACCGAGGATCTCGCTGATCGTGTAGAGAAGATTGATCTCCTCATAGCGCTCCGCGAGCTCATTTGCCGCGTGCTCCACTTCGAGGGCCGATTGCAGGTACTGCGTGACCACGGGAAGAAGGAACGCCATATAACTGGACAGCTCGACGTGCGATTGCTCGCACGGGCCGAGAGCAAGCCAGGCACGCCGCGGTCCGGGAACGGCAGCCACGAGGACGGCATCCGTGGTCGCAGGCACCGTTTGGGCACCCTCGGCGACCGAAGGAAAGCGTGAGGGCGTGGGCGCGTTCGGGGTGGATGCGCCACGCACGGGCGGCGTGTCCCCCACGGCCGGCTGTACCCAGACGCCTGCTGCACAGCGCGTGGCTTCCTGGAAAGCGGCGAGGACGCGCGCGAGATCGTTCATTCGCGATTCAACGTCATGCGAACGACACTGCCTCCCGGCGCATCGACGCGCTCCACGCGGTCCATGAGCTTCCGCATGAGGTAGAGCCCGCGGCCGTCTTCACGGTCGATATTCTCTGGCGTGGTCGGGTCAACCTCCGCGCGATCGAGATCGAAGCCGCCGCCCTCGTCTGCCACTTCCACGACGAGGCGCTCGGCATCGACGCGGGCACTGACGTGCACGTACTTGGCAGGGTCATCGCCGTTGCCACGCAGAATCGCGTTGGAGATCGCTTCCGCGAGCGCGACGGGGACGTTGAGGGTGATCTGGCGCTGCGCAAACTCCATGATCACACACTCGCGGCGGATCAGCTCGACCACCTTTTCGATGAAGCGAACGTCGCTGGGGATATCCACCTCGACGACCCGAACATCGTCGTGGGAGCGTTCGTTCTCGAAAGCAGCACTCATGCGGGAATAATAGCCGGTATTCGTGACTCGTGGCTCGTGAGGCGTTGCGAATGCAACGCCTCACGAGCCACGAGCAAACGTCACGTGGCGCCGAAGAACGCGCCGGTCAGAAGCTCTGCAGCGCGCGCTCGCGCGTGTCAGCGATTTGGAAAAGGGTATCGAGCTTTGTCAGCTCAAACAACGTCTTGAGATCGTCATTGAGGTTGGCCAGGCGAAGTTCCCCGCCCTGCTCGCGAATCTTCTTCGAGAGCGACACGAGGACGCCGAGCCCCGAACTGTCGATGTAGCCGGTCTGCGAGAAGTCGATGAGGAACTTTCTCTCCCCACGCTCCAGCTCATCAAGCACCTTTTGCTTCAGCTCCTGCCGATTGCCTACGATGAGCTGACCCTCCACATCAACCACGACGACCTCTCCGTCCTTCTTGATCGAGAAGCTCATGTCGTACTCTCCTAGCGGGACTCGTTCGTTGCCACCCGCGCTTCCGCGGCCTGGAGCGCCGTGATGGCAGCCACATTGATAATGTCATCCACATCGGCGCCGCGCGAGAGATCACTGCAAGGCCGGCGTAATCCCTGAACGATCGGACCGACCGCACTCGCGCCTGCGAGCCGCTGTACCAGCTTATACGCAATATTCCCGGCATCGAGCGACGGGAACACCAGCACATTCGCCCGGCCCGCTACCGCGCTGTCCGGCGCCTTCCGGGCGGCAACGACGTTAGCGAGCGCTGCATCTCCTTGCAATTCTCCGTCCACAGCAAGGTGAGGCGCTTTCGCCCGCACCATCGCCACGGCTTCACGCACCAACTCGACGGACGGCCCTGCCGCGCTTCCACGCGTACTGAACGACAGAAACGCGACGATCGGCTCATCGCCGACGATCCGATGTCGATCGCCGGCCGCCGCTATAGCGATGTCCGCCAACTGCTCGGCATCCGGATACCGGACGACGGCGCAGTCAGTAAACGTAAGCACCTCCGGCTCGATCGTGCCGCGAAATGGCGGCACCACCATGTAGAACGCGCTCGATACCGTTCGCACCCCCTCACCCGGGCCGACCAACCAGAGGGCCGCACGCAGGACATCGCCGGTGGTGTGTACGGCACCAGCAACGCAGCCGTCCGCCTGCCCGTCAGCTACGAGGGCATCGGCGAAGGGCAAGGAGGTGTGGAGAAAGGCATCAGCCTGCTGTTTTGTGATCTTCCCCGCACGCGCGGCGAACAGTCGCTCCGCGGCTCGTGGTCCGAGTGAATCGGTCGTTGGATCGCGAACTTCCACGCCCAGGGCACGGACGGCGTCGTGCGACTGCGGCGCCGTGGGGTCGAGCACGAGCACCGGCTCGACGATCTGTCGGCGCCGCAGTTCCGCGACGGCGGCAATCGTGCGCTCATCGGCCGTCTCAGGAAAGACAATGCGCCGAACGTCGGCCGCCGCACGCACCTGCACGTCGGTGAGAAACGTCACGGCTTCGCGGTCCTCGCTCGCAGGGCCTCGGCCACCGCTGGGTGCACGAGACCGGAGACGTCGCCGCCATAGCGGGCGATTTCGCGCACGAGACTCGCGCTGATGTACGTCGTATCGAGAGACGGCACCATGAAGACCGTCTCCAGGCGCGGCAACAGATGCCGGTTCATCAGCGCCATCTGGTACTCGTATTCAAAATCACTCACGGCGCGCAGTCCACGAATGAGCACGTTCGCACTTTCCTGCTTGGCGAATTCCACCAGCAGACCAGTGAATCCCTTCACGTCGATCCGCGCCTCGTTTCCCACCGCCGTACGAATGAGCGACACACGCTCCTCGATCGTGAACAGTGGTTCTTTCGCGACATTGGTGGCCACGGCGACGATCAGACGATCGACGAACTCGAGGCTGCGCAGAATGAGATCTTCATGTCCACGCGTAAGTGGATCGAAGCTGCCGGCGTAGATGGCTACCCGCACAAAACACACGGTGGAAGATGAGGTTGCCGCTTGGACGTACGAGGAACGTACCGAAGGCCGGGGCTGCGAACCACTGGACCAGCAACGAATCGCTCCGCGGGCCCGGCCCAGCCCTACGCCCGGTTTCCGGGATCGGAGACCCGATAGATCGTCACCGTCGTGTTGCCATACCGCCGGTCCTCGCCACCGACGAGCGTTTCGCTCGTGCGATGTTCGATGCCGAGGATGTCGGCGAACGGCGCGGCGAGCCACGCATCAGCGAGCTTGGTCGCGAAGCCGAGATCGTACGGCGGATCAGCGAAGGCCACGTCGTACGCATGCGGCTCCAGTTTCTCGACGAATCGCAGGGCGTCGGCGCGATGGAAGACGGCTCCGGGGCCCGCGCCCAACAGTTCGGCGTTGCCGCGGATCGCCGCGATACTGATCGGCGACAGCTCGATGAAGTCCACGACCTCGGCGCCGCGCGACAGCGCCTCGAGCCCGAGTGCGCCCGAGCCGGCGAACAAGTCGAGCACGCGTGCGCCCGCGAGCCACGGGTTGACGATACTCAACCATGCTTCGCGCACGCGATCTCCCGTGGGCCGCACGCGTGCGTCGGCTGGCGGAGCGATCCGGCGTCCGCGCCATTTTCCAGCCACGATGCGCATGTGCTAGGCGTGCCCTGGTTTTGGTGTGACGAAATCTGCAAGTCGTGCCTGGAGTCGCGAGTCGCCATGCCACTCGTCGCGCTCCAGGCGGAACGCCACATCGATGACGGCGCCCGCAGACAGCTCGCGCGCCCGCGGACCCATGCCCCAGCCTAGTGCGGTGAGCTCATATCCGTCGCAGCTCAGCATCAGCTTGAGCCCGTCCTTGCCAACGACGCGCGGCGGCGCTGCCACGGTGACGCCCCGAGAGACGAAGAGCGGAGACGGGTTCCCGATGCCGCACGGCTCCATGTGGCGAAGCAACGCTTCGAGCTCATCGTCCGCCTCACGGAGAGGCAACTCGAGATCGACGCGCAGCTCGGACACGAGATCGTCTTCCGTGAGCCGCGCGGCGGCGACGTGGTTGAAACGCGCGGCGAACGCCGGCACCTGCTCGGCGGCGATCGTCACCCCCGCTGCCAACCGGTGTCCACCGAAACGGAGCAACAGGTCGGCGCACTCGGCGAGGCCGCCGTGCAGGTCGAATGCGCTGATCGAACGGCCCGACCCCTTGCCCTCCGCACCGTCGAGCGCGATCAGCACCGTCGGACGGCCGTACTCCTCGACGATGCGCGATGCGACGATCCCGATGACGCCGGCGTGCCACCCTTGCTCGGCGAGCACGATGCCGTACGTCGACGAAAGATCCATCTGTTGCACGAGCGATCGTGCGCGAGCGAGGATCGCGCGATCAGTTTCCTGTCGCGTTGCATTCAGCTCTTCGAGCTCGCGGGCGATTGGGTTGGCTTCCTGGTCGGACGCAGCAAGCAGCAGGTCCACCCCGCGCAACGCGCTCCCCAGTCGGCCGGCGGCATTGAGCCGCGGAGCGAGAATGAATCCCACGCGGCCCGCCGTCAGCATTTTCCCCTCGAGACCCGCCGCGCGTATCATTGCGCGAATGCCGGGCCGTTTCGCCTCGTTGAGGAGCTTGAGCCCGTAGCGTACGAACACACGATTTTCGCCACGCAATGGCGCGACGTCGGCGATCGTGGCCAGCGCAACCAGATCCAACATGCCGAGGATCGCGTGCTCGTTTCCGCCAACGGCGCGCGTCAGCGCCAGCGCCAGCTTGAATGCGACGCCCACCGCCGCGAGATCCTTGTCCGGCGACGGACAACCGGGTCGCTTGGGGTTGAGTACGGCGAACGCGGGCGGCAGCGGGCCGCCGGGAAGATGGTGGTCGGTCACGATCACGTCGATGCCAGTGGCCTGCAGCTCAGCGATCGGACGATGCGCGCTCGTGCCGCAGTCGCACGTCACGACTAGCGTTGCGCCGGCCGCGTGGGCGGCGCGTACCCCGGCGTCCGTGAGGTCGTAACCGTCCTCGAGACGGCGAGGGATGAACGGCACCGCGTTGCCCCCGGCTGCCACGAGCGCTCGCACCATGATCGTCGTCGAACACATGCCGTCGACGTCATAGTCGCCGTGCACGAGAATCGTCTCGTTGTCACGCAGCGCGCGCACGAGTCGCTCGACTGCACGATCGAGATCGGCCAGACAATTCGGATCGTGCAAGTGATCCAGGCGCGGACGGAGGTACGTCTTCGCCTCGTCCGGCACCACGTAGCCGCGTATCGCGAGCAAGCGGCAGATCGGAAACGGGAGATGGAGCTCGTGCAGCAGCCGCTCGACGGCGCCGGGGTCAGGCTCGGTCGGCAGGAGCCAGCGCTTGGGGCGAGCGCGAACGGCGGAGGAAGTCACTCGCGAAAATTATTGGTCGTGCGGATCACCAACAATCATCAATCCGTTGCGTAGAGCATCACGCCGCATCCCTCGCAGATCTCGGTCGCACCACTGCCTGTCATCATGCTCCGACGCTGCAATGGAATCATCGTATCACAATTGCTGCAGGATTGTCCGCGCAGGGCGAAGACCGCGAAGACGCGTTTTCGCGAGCGGATGCGCTCGTATTGCGACAGCAGGTTGCGTGGCACCGCCTTGGCTTTCCTCTGGCGCACACCGCGCGCCGCGGCGAGCTGATCTTCGATCGCCGCTTGATCGGCGGACAGTGACTCGCGGGCCTGCACCTGCGCGGTTTCGAGTTCCTCGGCGACGCGTGTGCGCTCTTCGAGCAGCCGTCTGGCCTCGACCAGTTGCTGGCCGATCGCAGCGAGTTCCCGCTCATCCTCGTCGATCATCCGCTTGGCCTGATCGAGCTGCGCGGTCGCCGCGGTCGCTTCGCGCATCGACGTGACGCTGTTCAGCGCCGTCTGGTTCTTCTCTTGGAGCGAGCGGTGCTGTGCGACACGTGCGGCAACATCCTGGCGACGACGCTCCTCGCTCTCCTCGCTCTGTCGCGCCTGCTGCAGCGCCGCAAGCGCCCGGTCCCGCTCGCGTGCCATGGCTTCGAGTCGCGGCCGCAGCGCGGCGAGACGCGTCTCAAGATCGTGAATCGCCACGTCGTCATCCTGCACGGTCAATAGCGCGGCAACGTCTGGGTGCACGAGCCCTCCGATAGATGTGTGAAGAATCAGGTCCGCGTCGTATTGAACTTCTTCCAGCGCGGACGTCCGAGCGCCTGCATCTCGAGCGCCAGGCGCCTTTTCTCGCGTATCAAGTCGTCCTGCTCATCTGATCCCGAAAGCGGTAACAGACGATCAATTTCGCCGAGGCGGGTCGAAATATCGCGCGACAACAAGGCGTTGATGCTCGCCACCACAGTCTCCTCGGCACGCTCCAGGCCGCCATTTTCGTTCATGAGTTCCTGGAGGACTTCGGTGGCTTCCTCGTCGAGCGCTGCCGCCAGCTCATCGACGGACGCTTCGATGTCGCCCGCGGTGAGCTCAGTGAAGATGGCTCGATAAGCCCGATCCGCAAATATCTCGGCGCCAATTCGTTCTGCGGCGGGTTCGACGTAGCGGCGTTGGTGCAGCAGCATGCGGACCAGCTCCCGCTCGGCACGGACGCCAATGGCCCCACGATCCGCGCGGCGATCGCCGCGCCGCATATGCACGACGGAGGCCTCGTCATCTGGAGGAGGACCGAAGTCCGGTGGTGGCTCTCCAGGCGGAGCTGAGGATTCCGCCGCCAATCGCCGTTCGCGAGGCCCCGTCTCCAGCTCCCGGATCAGCATGTCGCGGGACACGCCGGCCACTTCAGCCGTGCGCGAGATGTACAGGTCGCGAAGCAGCTGATCCGCAGCGACCCGAATGGTTGGCAGGAGCTTGTCCAGCGCCTCGCGTTTGCGCCGCAGATCTGCAAACCAACCTCCGCGCTCGAGGATCTGGATCTTGCGATCGAACACGTCGACAGATGCGTCGGCAGCACGCTCGAATCCTTCTGCGCCATGTTTGGCGACGAAGGTATCGGGATCCTCCCCAGCGGGCAGCGAGATCACACGCGCCGAAACGCTGTTGGCGAGCAGTTCGTCACCGGCGCGGAACGTGGCCTTGAGACCCGCCTGATCGCTGTCATAGAGGAGGAATACGTTCTTGGTGTACTTGCGAATCAGCGCGGCCTGCTGCTCGGTGAGCGCCGTGCCGAGGGGCGCGACGACTTCGGAGATTCCGGCCAGCATCAGTCGAATGACATCAAAGTATCCTTCGACCACGATCAACCGCTCAGCCTTGCGGATGGCCTGTTTGGCCCAATTCAGACCGTACAGCAGTTTCCGCTTGGAGAACACCTCGGACTCGGCGGAGTTCAGGTACTTCGGCTCTCCGGCGCCGAACACGCGCCCGCCAAATCCAACCACGTGGCCGGATGCATCGTTGATCGGGAAGATGATGCGATCGCGAAAGCGCGGACGCGGCTCGGGACGATCCTCCCGAACGACGAGCAGCCCGGCGCCAATCTGTCGTTCGTCGGCGAAGCCAAGGGTCCGCAACGCGTCGCGCATGGCCGTCAGGTCGTGGGGCGCGAATCCCAATCCGAACCGGTCGGCATCGTCGTTGGAAATGCCTCGCGACGCGAGGTATTCGCGCGCCATTTTCGCCATGGGTGAATCCCAGAGCTGCGAACGAAAGAAGTCAGCAGCGGTGGCGTTGACCTCCCAGAGGGGCTCCCGCGGGTCCTTGTCCTCTGTGCGATGCGCGACTTCGTGCACCTCGATCCCCGCCTTGCTCCCAACCCACTTCACGGCTTCCACGAAGTCGAGTCCGACGTGCTTCTGGACGAACGTGAAGACGTCGCCCGATTCGCCGCAGCGGAAGCACTTGTACCCCCCCTTCGTCGTCACCGAGAAATTGTCTTTCTTGCCATGGTGAAAGGGACAGGGTCCGCGGAAGCTGTTGCCGACCCGCTTGAGCTTCACGAACTCACCGACGATGGAGACGATGTCTGCTTCGTCGCGCACTCGGTCGACCACATCGTCAGGAATCACGCGAATTCCGCGAGCGTGACCCCCGCGCCCCCCTCGTTCCAAGCCCCCAGGCGGAATCCTTTCACGCGAGTGTCCTTGCGAAGCATTTCGGTGACACGGTCCCGCAACGCTCCGGTCCCCTTTCCGTGGATGATTCGTAAATTGCGCAGATCGGCGCGAATGGCGTCATCGAGCGCCTGCAGGACCGCCGATTCGGCTTCGTCCGGTCGCAGTCCGCGCAAATCGACCTCTGTTGGAGCGTACACCTCGGGCAAGTCGCCGATCCAGGTTCCCGCGGTTTCCTGCGCGGCCGGTTGCTCCACCCGCGTCAGCGACTCTCTCGGCACGGTCAGCTTGACCCCACCCACCGCGACGACCGCATCCCCGTCGCGCAACTCGATCAGACGTCCGAGCTTTCCGCCGAGAGTTGCAACCGCAACTGGGTCGCCGACGTCCGGAGCAACGGCGCTCTGACGGGCACGCGCGCTGGTCCGCCGTTGAACGTTCGCCTCTTCGCGGTCGAGGCGCTCCAGCTCCACATTCTGCTGCGCTGCCAACTGCTCGGCGCGCTTGCGCGCATTGCGTCCCGCATCGTCGATCGCCTCGGCACCGCGCGATTTGAGATCCCGTATCGTACGGTCGATCTCGCTGCGCGCATCGAGCAGATAGCGCCGGGCGTCCTGCCGAGACTCCTTCTCTGCGGCTCGCTCGCGCTCGCGCACGGCACGCTCACGCTTCGCCACATCCGCGATGCGTTGTCGCGCGTCGTCGAGCACGGCCGTCGCCTCGCGTTCGCGAATGACCAACTCCTCCTCACGACGCTCCAACTGTTCGATGAGCGCGGCCACGTCCCGCTCATGTTGCGGCAACCGCTCTTCGGCACGTGAGACGATCGCATCGGGCAATCGCAGGCGGCGCGCAATCGAGATTCCGTACGATCGACCGGGAATTCCCTTGATCAATCGGAAAGTCGGCGCGAGCTCGATGGCGTCGAATTGGAGCGACGCGTTGATCACGCCTGGCACCTGCGTCGCCAGCTCCTTGAGCGTGCCAAGATGCGTTGTCGCGGCCGTCATGGTGCCGCGCGCTGTCAAACTTTCGAGAATCGCCCAGCCAAGGGCGGCGCCTTCGATGGGATCGGTGCCCGAACCCAGCTCGTCGATCAACACCAGCGAGTCAGCCGTCGCGAGGCGCAGAATCTCGGCGAGATTCCTGAGGTGCGCGCTGAACGTCGACAGACTTGCTTCGATCGACTGCTCATCACCGACGTCGGCGAATGCGTCATCGAACAGGGCGATGCGACTCTCCGGGCCGACTGGCGCGGGGATTCCGCACTGGGCAAGCGCCGAAATCAATCCAAGCGCCTTCAGCAAGACGGTCTTGCCGCCGGTGTTCGGGCCAGAGACGAGGAGCGTCCGCTCCGCCGGGTGCATGAGGAGATCGAAGGGCACGACGTCCGCACCCTGCGCGAGCAGCAGTGGATGGCGTCCGCTGCGAATGTCAAAGCCGTCGCGGGCCGGTACCAGCGTTGCCGGCGCGCAGCCGTACGTATTCGCGTAACGCGCGCGGGCGAACAGTCCATCCAATTCAACGAGCGCCTCGAGCGTAGCGACCATCTCGTCGCGGCGCGGCCGGATCTCGTCGGTGAGCTCGAGCAGGATGCGCTCGATCTCCTCGAACTCTTCCGATTCGAGCTCGCGCATGCGATTCCCGAACTCCACCGCGGCCGGCGGTTCGACGAAGAGCGTCGCGCCTGAGGCAGAAGTGTCATGCACGATGCCTCCCGCCACGACCTGCCCTCCGCGCCGCACTGGAATGACGTACCGCCCGTTGCGCATCGTTACCGACATGTCGGACACGCGGTGATGCGGCTCAAGGCGATCCATCTCACGCTCGAGAATGCGAATCAGCTCGCCCTGCGCCATGCGCAGTTCGCGCCGGAGTCGTCGCAGGGCGGCGGAGGCATCGTCTTTCACCTCGCCGTCTTCCTGGATGGCTCGCTGGATGCGGTCCTCGAGCGCCGACGCGGTGATCAGCGCGTCGAGCAACGACGCGAGCAGTGCGCGGACGATGGCCGGCCGTTTGGGATCCCGCAATTGCAACTGCGTTCGGCGTGACGAACGCAGCAGCGTTGCGGCCGCGATCAGCTCGACGCCGTTCCAAACGCTTCCGACCACGCGGAGTCGCGTCAGCGCATCCGCGAGATCGGGAATCGTATCAGGGCGCCAGGGATCATCGCCCTGCAGCGCGGAGCGCATCGCGGCGACTCGCGCGTGCTCCCGCTGCAGCCAATCGGAATCGATCCGTGGCGACAGCGCGCGGATGCGGGCAGCGCCGAGATCAGAGGCGGCAAAGCCTGCCACGAAGTCGAGCACGCGCGGGAGCTCGAGGACGGACAGCGCATGAGCATTCATGAGGCGCTCAACCGGCAAGGCCCGGACGCGCGAGCGGGATCGCTGATCCGGATAAAGAGTTTCGCCAACCGATACACCTTCACGCTGTCTTGCCTAACTCCTCGCGGACGATCCGGTTGATGGTGCCGCCTTCCGCGCGTCCCTTGAACTGTGACATCACCTTGCCCATTACTGCACCGACGTTCGTCGCGCCGCCACCGATTGCGGCGACGACCGCAGCGCGGATCTCATCCTCGCTCGCGCCAACTGGAAGATAGCTACTGAGCACCGCGGCTTCGCTGCGCTCGGTGCTCGCGAGATCCATCCGGCCGCCCTTTTCGTACATCTCAATGGACTCGCGGCGGCGCTTGATGCCCCGGCGGAGCACGTCCATGACGTCATCGTCGGTGAGATCGCGCTTCAACTCGATCTCGCGGTTGCGAACGTCAGAGATGGTCGTGCCAAGCAGAAGTACTCCCGCCTGGTCGCGTGCTTTGCGTGCGGAATTCAGGTCCTGCTGCAGTCGACTGAACAGTTGAGCCATTGGGCGTGTGGTTGCAACGGTTGTTCCGGATGCGGCTTTCACCTTCCGACAAACTCGTTGTCGTGGCGCAGAGGGCGTCAGGTAAGTGTAAAGGGCAATTCAACTTACGTGGCACGCCGAAGCGGTGTCAAGCACGCTTCTTGCGCTCGACTCCGTGAAAATCCGCTCAACCGGGCGGCCATCCGAGAACGCGCCCGCCAAGTAGATGCAGATGAATATGAAAGACCGTTTGGCCGGCGTTTCGGTTCGTGTTGATCACTGTCCGGTAACCGGACTCGGCAATCCCTGCGTCCTGTGCAATCTGCGCGGCGACGAGCGAGAGTCGGCCGACCAGTGCTGGATCCGTGGCTTCGTTCAGCGACGCCACGTGTTGACGCGGCACCACGAGTACGTGCACCGGCGCCTGTGGATTGATGTCCCGGAATGCAATGCAGTCGTCCGTCTCCAGCACGAGCGACACTGGGATCTCCTTCCGGACGATACGACAGAACAGACAATCGTCAGCCATCGTTAACCCTCCCTGAGCAGTTGTGCCGACCGGACGGCGGCGACTGCGGCCATGCCTGCCGTTTCAAAGCGGAGCGTCGTGGACGCCAGCCGCACGCTCATCCATCCCCCATTGGCGAGAGCGAGGCTCTCAGCTGGATCGATCCCGCCCTCGGGACCGACCAGAAGAACGGGCGGACGCTCGGCTCCGTTGACGACGGATAGCAACGCCTGTCCGTTCACGTCGAGCACGAGCAGCAGCTCGCTGCCGGCCGAGTCGAGTGCGTCGAGCGTCGCGTTCGGTAGCGCGCGGGGCAACCATGCGCCTCCGGATTGTTCGATCGCGCTGATCATGCGGGTGCGCACTTTCTCGGCGAACGCCGGGCCTTCCCCCCGAGGCGATACGCTGGCCGATCGATGAAACCGCACCGCTTGCCACGTCGTCACACCCAACTCCGTTGCCTTTTCAGCCAGCCACAGCATGCGATCGCGATCCGCGACCGGCACCCGGAGGTGTATCTCGGGCGGCCGAGCGACCGCCGCCAGCTCATGGATCACAACATCCATGCTGCCACTGCGGATCGCGGCGATGTCGCCCGACGCGATTGTACCAGCGCCATTCGTGAGCCGGACACGATCGCGCGGAGCGAGACGCTTCACGCGGGCGTGGTGCGCGGCCGCCTCGCCGAGCTGAATCGCGTGACTGACCGCGAACGCCGCCTCCGCGTAGAAGGTGGCTACTGGCGCGCGATCGTCGTGCTCCACCACGCATCCTCGCTGTCCTCAGCTTCAATGCGCCACCCGGAGTCAGCGAGCGTCCGAACCATGTCCTCGCGCTCGGTCAGGAGAATTCCGCTGAGAATCGCGCGGCCGCCCTCTCCGAGTGATAGCGCGATCGACGGCAGCAGTTCGATCAGGACCGAGGAAATGATATTGGCCGTGATCACGCGAACCGGTGCGACGAGCGGAAGGAGCGTCGCGGCCTCGCCCTCGATGACCGTCACACGATCGGCGACCCCGTTGCGCGCGACATTCTCCTCGGCGTTGCCGATCGCGTCCGGATCGAGCTCTATCGCGGTGGCGTGTTCAGCGCCGAGCTTGACGGTGGCGATGGCGAGCACTGCGCTGCCAGCGCCGAGGTCAGCGACTCGGTCGCCGCCTCGAATGACATTCTGCATGAGACGCACGACGCCGCGAGTCGTGGCATGCTCACCGGTTCCGAATGCCATTCCGGGGTCGATCACGATCGTCCGCGCAGGGTCGAGACCGGCGGCCAGCCACGGGGGCGCAATAGATAATCCACCAAGCGTCTGCACGTGGATACTCTGCTTCCACTGCTCAGACCAGTCGACGTGCGGCAGCGGCTCCTTCTCGATGCGCACGTCGGGACTCACCGCGAGAGCAGCGCGCACGATCGCATCCGCGCCTTCCATGGTCGGGACCTGGGTGACGAGCGAATCGCCGAGCTCCTGCACGCCCTGCACGCCGGCATCGAACATCGCGGCGATGACGGCGTCGCGAACTTCGATGCCGGGGAACACGCGCACGGTGACCCACGAGCTGTCGGCGATCACGCGCCCAGCGCTTCTTTCATCTTGGCCCAGAAACCCTTTCCACGACTGTCCTCGGGCACTCCCGGCTGCAACTCGCCCAGTCGTGCGACGAGCTGTTGCTCCTCTTCGCTCAGCCGCTCCGGCGTCCAGAGCTGTACCCGCACGTGTAGGTCGCCGGTTCCGCTCGCGTTCACGCGCGGCAGTCCCTTTCCACGCAAATGGAACACGTGTCCGCTTTGCGTGGATTCCGGCATGTTCAGCAGCGCGTGGCCTGAGACGGCGGGCACGGAAAGCTCGGCGCCAAGTACGAGCTGCGGATATGTAACGAGCACCTCGGTATAAAGATCCTCGCCATCCCGCTCGAATCGCGGGTCGTCGGCAACCTCGAACAAGACATGAATGTCGCCACGGGGGGCGCCGCGCGCACCGGCGTTACCCTGGCCACGAATCGTCATGTATTGCCCGGTCGCCACACCCGGCGGAATCTGCACACTGATCTCGTGCTCGCCGCGTATACGTCCTTCACCCCGGCATTTCTTACACGGCGTCTGGACGATGCGTCCTTCGCCACGGCAGCTGGGACATGGCGCGACCGTCACGAACTGACCGAAAAACGAGCGCTGGGCGCGCCGCACTTCGCCGGCGCCGGAGCAGGTCGCGCAGACCTGTGACTTCGTGCCCGGCTCGGCGCCGGTTCCGTCGCAGTGGTCGCACAAATCGAGCAGTTTGAGCGGAACTTTCTTTTCGACGCCGGTGGCCACTTCTGCAAGGGTCAGCGGCACGGTGATCTTCACATCTGGACCGGAACGTGGCCCGTTGCTGCCCTGGCGGCCTCCCCCCCGAACAGGTCCTCCATTCCGCCGAACCCACCGAAGTCTCGCATGAAGATGCCGAGCGCTTCCGAGAGATCTACGTGGTGGAATCCGCCACCGCCCCCACGCAGTCCCGACTCGCCGTAGCGGTCGTACGCCGCGCGCTTCTGCGGATCACGAAGCACGTCGTACGCCTCGGTGATCTCCTTGAACCGCTCCTCCGCCTCTTTCGAGCCGTTGTTGCGGTCCGGGTGATTCGTCATCGCAAGCTTGCGATAGGCCTTCTTGATCTCGTCGTCCGACGCCGTGCGCGGGACGGCGAGGACTGCGTAAAAATCCGCCATGTTTTGATTAATCCAGCAGGTCGCTCAGCAGCTGCGATGTGTGGCTGACGAGCGATATCACTTTTTCGTAGGGCATCCGCGTCGGACCGATCACACCGATGACGCCAGCCAATGAGCCGGCGTGATATTCAGCGGTGACGACGGTGAAATCTTCGAAGCGCGGGTCATCATGCTCCGCACCGATCGTGATCGAAATGCCAGGAACTTGCACGCGCTTGCGAATGGCATCACCGAAGGCCTGTGGCGTTTCAGTGAGCGCGAGGAGTCGGCGCAGCCGGTCGGCGCCAGAGAACTCAGGTTGCTCGGCGAGCACGGACGCTGCGCCAAGCACCACGTCTCCGCCCGACAACGGGAGTGCTGCGTCCAACAATTGGTCGCCCTCCTGAAGAAAAATATTGAGGAGCTCCGCCGCGCCGCGGTCGGTGCCTGTGTCACGGAGCCGGACCGCCAATGAGTGACGAATCTGTCCGATCGTGAGCCCGGCGAGTCGGTCGTTGAGCACCGTCGTGACTTCCATAAGCGCCGTACCGGCAATCTCGCCAGGTACTTCCACGAAGACCGTCCGCATGACCCCGCCGTCGAGCGTCAGCACCATGAGCAACCGCTCACTACTGACGCGCACGAGCTCGAGCCGGCGAAGCACAGAACCGTCGATCCGTGGTCCCACCGCAACGCCAAGTTCCTGCGTCAATACGCCGAGTGTCTGGGCCGCCCGCCGCAGGATCGTCTCGATCGGCGACATCGACGGTCCACCGGTAATCTCTTCCGTCAGACGATCGCTCTCAACGGTTTTCAACGGCGGCAGGCTCAGGAGCGAATCCACGTACGCCCGGTATGCCTTGTTGGTTGGAATGCGGCCGGCGGATGTGTGCGGATGGAAGAGAAAACCCTTCTCTTCCAGATCACTCATCGTGTTGCGGATCGTTGCCGGCGACACGCCGAGCCCAAACCGCCGCGAGAGCGTCCGTGAACCGGCGGGCTCGGCAGTTTCTACGTAGCTGCGAATCACCGCCTCGAGTACACGGCGTTCGCGCCTGCTGAGCTCCTCGGATGCCATAACTTCAAACCTAGTAACGACTTCGGATAAGTGTCAAGTCGGCGGCGATGGCATCGAGACGAAGCCAACCCAAAGGGGTGAGCACCATATGCCCGGATGCATCGAGAACCGCCCACCCGGCTTCGACCCACGGTTGGACACGGGCGACTTCCGGGCCCGACAAACGCAGCCCTTTCGTAGTGCGCAGCCCAAGGTACACCGCCTCGGCTGTCATGTTGCCGCGGGTCAACTCCTCGCTGCCGGCCACCGGATCGTGCCCTGAGCCAAGCCGGCGCAACCAGTCCACGTACGCCGATGTGTTCCAGCGCCGCCCCGTCCCATTGAATTCGTGGGCTGAGGGGCCCAGGCCGGCATATGGCACCGCCGCCCAATAGGCGGAATTGTGACGCGCGTGAAAACCCGGCCGGCCAAAGTTCGAAACCTCGTAGTGCTCTAGCCCGCCGGAGGTGAGCGCGTGGTGTGCTTCCGTGAACTCCAGCTCGTAGCGCTCCTCAGGCGATTCCGTCACCTGGCCACGACTTTGCCAGCGGCCCAACGGCGTATGCGGTTCGATCGTGAGGCCGTACAGCGACAGATGCGGCGGATCGAGCGCCAATGCACGCTCGACATCGTTCGCCCACGAACGTTTCACGCTCTCCGGCAATGCAAAGATCAGGTCAATGGAGAGGTTGTCGATGCCGCCGCGCCGGGCGACATCAACGGCGCGGCCAATCGCCGCCGCATCGTGTGTCCGATGCATCCAGGCGAGTACGCGGTCATCAAACGACTGCGCGCCAATGGATAAGCGGTTCACGCCGACATCATGCCATGCGCGGACGGTTTCGTCGGTGATGTCTTCGGGATTCGCCTCCAGCGTGACTTCCGCTCCGTCAGCCAGCGTCAGCCGATCGCGAAGGAGTCGCATGATCGCCGAGACGCCGGCGGCGCCAAGCCGCGACGGCGTCCCGCCGCCGAAGTACAACGTGTCCACAGTCCAAGGACCGTCACGCGGAAACCGCAACGCGAGCTCGCGCCGCAGCGCCTCCACGTACTCGGTTGCAGGCACGATGCGTCGAACGGCGATCGAGAAGTCGCAGTAGGAGCAGCGCCGCGCGCAAAACGGCACATGAACGTAGACATGGCGAGGGAACACTTCGGAATATACGGACCGGCGCACTTACCGGCGACGGATCTCACCAGTGATCACGCACTCGATGACGCCGCGCATCTCCATCGTGGTGACGGCGGTGAGACACTCGACAACGGGGAGCGCGGATCGGGCACAGAGTTCGTCGAGCATGAGGCCGCGCTCGTGCAACGCATGCCAGATCGCTCGCTCCGGGCCGGTCCGGAGATCGGGCGTGATCCGCGCGATCGGCGAAAGTCCCACGAGATGGAGCGCGTCGGACACGGACGTGATGACGTGGGCACCCTCGCGCAGCAAGTTGTTCGATCCCTCGCTTTGCGGGGAGTCGATCAAGCCGGGAACGGCGGAAACGTCGCGCCCGAGCTCGAGCGCGCGATTTGACGTCAACAGCGCCCCACTGTCCCTCGGTGCCTCGACGACGATCGTGAGCTGCGCCAGGCCAGCGATGATGCGATTTCGACGCGGAAACGAGCCGCCGTCCGAGCGCGCGCCGGGAGGAAGTTCCGACAAGACGAGGCCGCGTTCTGAGATCTCACGGTGCAACGCGGCATGGGCCCGTGGATAGACGACATCGGCGCCTGTCCCGAGCACCGCAACGGTGCGGCCGCCGGCGTCGAGAGCCGCGCGGTGCGCGACGCCGTCGATTCCCAGGGCCATACCGCTGACGATGCATGCGCCGCGACGCGCGAGCGCGGAGACGATCTCGCGCGTCACGCGCTGGCCGTATCCGGTGGAACGGCGCGTCCCGACGACCGCCACCACCGGCGGCTGCAGCACGTTCCAATCACCGCGCGACCAGAGCACGGCGGGGGGATCATTCAGCTCGCGCAACGCGGCCGGATACGAGGCATCCGTCGTGGTCGTGAGCGCCAAGCCGCGCGCGTCACCGTCGCGTAACTGAACATCGGCGGCCTCGTACGCTTCACGCACGACGTGGCGCGCAAATCCAGCATCCAATGCGCGCGACGCGGTACAAAACCGCTCAATCAGTTGGCGATGGGTGACGCTGCCGACATCGGCAACGAGCGTCAGCGCCAGCGCGGCACGACGTTCGTCAGGGGAGCTCGATCGACTCGGTTCGCCGGACAACGGTCTTCTTCATATCAAGCAGACGGCTCCACCAAGCGGAGAGCAGCGCGTCCAATCCGATCCGGCCGGCGGCGCTGATGGCGTACACGCCAAACGCATCGGGTGCGTCGACGGGCGGCGGCGTCTCATCGCCAAGCAAGTCCATTTTCGTGAACACGACGCAATGTGGCTTCTGCGCCAGTTCCGTGGAGTAGGACTCGATCTCGCGCCGAAGCTGATCATATTCCTCCTGCCAGTCCATGGCGTCGATGGGCACGAGAAAAGCGAGCACACGCGTCCGCTCGATGTGCCGCAGGAACTTCAACCCCAGCCCGCGGCCCTCGTGCGCGCCCTCGATGATACCTGGGATGTCGGCGACCACGAACGTGCGATTGTCGCTGAGCTGCACCACGCCCAGATTCGGGCTCAGCGTCGTGAACGGATAGTCGCCAATTTTGGGCCGCGCGGCCGAAACGACGGAGAGGAGTGTGGACTTCCCGGCATTCGGTTGGCCAACGAGCCCGACATCGGCGATCAGCTTGAGCTCGAGCTCGAGCGTCCGGGCCTCGCCGTCTTCGCCCGGCTGATATTCGCGTGGCGCCTGATGCGTCGGAGTCGCGAAGAACGAATTGCCCTTTCCCCCACGTCCTCCCTTGGCGACGACGATCCGGTCTCCGTCCTCGAGCACCTCACCCACGAGCGCCGATGTTTCGAGATCCCTGATCACTGTCCCGGTCGGGACCGGCAGGACGATGTCCGAACCGGACCGACCTGTCTTGTTGTTGCCGGACCCATGTTCACCCGCCGGTGCGGTCCACGCGTCACGGTAGGTGTAGTCCAGCAACGTCGCGAGGTTGCTGTCGCCGATCACGATGACGTCGCCGCCGCGCCCCCCGTCGCCGCCATCGGGACCGCCCAACGGGATGAACTTTTCCCGCCGGAAGGAAGTCATGCCCGAGCCGCCGTCGCCCGCCTTGACGTTCACTACTACGCGATCGATGAACATGCCGTCACTTTCCTTTGACTCGCGCCCACAACAGGCGCACAGATTGGGCGCGACGATCGCCGAGCACGCCAGACAGCGACGCAATGACTTCGTCGAGCACTACGGGGGCGACGCCGACATTCAGCGCGCCGTGAAGGTGCGAGTGCAGCTGACGGTCCTGCGCGGCCGCCGCGCACGCGGCGACGATGCAGAGCTCGCGCCGCGCCAGATCCAAGCCAGGGCGAGACAGCACCTTGCCATAGCCTTCGGTAATCATCCAGTCATCGAGCTGTGGGTGCAGCGCACGGATGTTCCCGCGCAGCCGCTCGTACATGGACCCGTACACTGCAGAGCAGGTCGTGACGCCGTTCTCACGCCACCGATCCAACGCGGCCGGCTCGATCGGTGACAACGGCTCCGGCTGAACGCGCCGCCATTCGCGCGTCGCGTTGAGCGCCCGCGGGAAGCCGGCGAACAGATAGCTCTGCAGCAGCAACTCTTCGACCCACAGCCCCGGAATGACGAGCGGCGCCTGAGTAATCGCGTCACGAATCTCCTGTTCACAACCACACGTAATGACAGCCGACAACCGGACGAGCGCCCGCGTGGCGTCGTCCAGCACCGACAATATCTCGGTGGAGCGAAGGGGCGGCGTCATCGTTCGGCGTCGCGTAGGCGCAAGGGATTTCCGGCCTGGGTCAGGAGGCGAGACGGATTTCGCCAACCACTTCGCCGCGGGTGTTTCTCACCGACCGGTGCAGAAACTCCTCGAGACGCACGGGCAGCGCGGCGGGAAGCGCATCGAATATTTGCAGAATGCGAATGACCGCCGGGAACTGCGCTCGCTGGGCGCCGTCGTCGACCTTCACCGCGAATCCAATTCCCTGCTCCGGCACCGCAACGGAATGAACGCCCTCTGCGCCGATCTTGGCAATCACGCGCCCGCCCGTCTCCTCGATCAGGACCGAGTCGAACCGGTCAGTGCCGCCGATGAGGAAAGGCCGCGTCTGGATGGCGTGCACGATCCGCGCGGGAATTTCGTTATCGTCGCGCGCCCCGCGGGCGAGACGCGACCACGCGCGCGCCATGTTCTCCAGCGGCAGGGCGAATGCGACCACGCCGCAGCCATCCACCGCCTGGCGCACCTCGTGATCCGCCAGACCGGCCCACTTGGCCACAGACTCCAGACAGCACCGCTGCACCGGATGATCTCGGCGCTCATACCCGTAGGTGTGCCACCCCGCCGTTTGCGCGCGCGCGAGCATCGATGCGTGCTTGCCGGAGCAGTTGTTGTGCAGCCGCGTCACGCGCGCGCCGGACTCGCGCAGAAGCTTCATGCCACGCGACGACAGCGGATCGTGCGGGCCGCAGGCGAGATCGCCTTCTTCGAGGCCGATGTCGTTCAGCATGCGCTCTGCAAGGGCGACATGCTCCGGCTCACCGCCATGGGACGCACAGGACAACGCAAGCTCGTCGTCGCCCCAATGCAGCTGGTCGAAGCCACCTGATTCAACGAACGGCATGACCTGAAACGGCTTGGCGCACGAGCGCCATGAACTTACGAGGCGCGCATCATGCGCCCGGCCGACGAGCGTATCGTCGGCGCCGACGACGGCGGCGTGCACGCGGTGCCGGGATTCGATATCCGCACCTCGCGTGGCGACGACGTCGAGCTCGAGCGATTTCATCTGGTGGGTAGCCGTCCGCAATTCGTGAGACGCTGCCAGGTCGACGGATCGATTCTGACTACTGCTACGAAATCTAATCGGAGCGTGGCAGAGAGCGCACTCGGCGATCAAGCCGAGGCGGCCACGGGCCGAGCCAGGCGGGCCGTGACGTAGATGCCCGCCAGGATGAGGGCGCCACCGATCAGCGCCGAAACGCCCGGCACCTCGCGAATACCCGGAAGGACCGCCGCAAGAATGGTCGCGCCGACGGGCTCACCGAGCAGTGTGAGATTCACCACATAGGCGGGCAGATACTTGAGTGCCCAGTTCAGCCCCGTGTGTCCGAACAGCATCGGCCCGACCGCGAGCGCAAGAAATATCCCCATTTCGCGGGGAGGCTGTCGCAGAACGGGCGCGTGCACGATCGCTGCGAGCACGAGCAACACCACAAAGCATGTACCGTAGACGACGGCGACGTACGGCCAAATGTCCAGCGTCGAACGAAGCCGTCTGCCGGCGACAAAGTAGCACGCCGCTGTGGCCGCTCCGGCCAACGCCAGGCCGTCGCCGAGCAGCGCGCGTCCGGTGGCGCCACCCTGAGATGTCAGCAGATCGGGCAGGGCGACGACGAGCGCCCCGAGCATGGCAATCCCGATTCCGGTCCATTGTCCAGGGCTCGGCGGCTCACGGAGCCACCCGGCAGACAACAGCGCCACCAGTGCGGGCTGCATGTTCACCAGAACGACCGAAGCCGCGACTGTCGTCAGACCGATCGAGGTATTCCAACTCCAGAAATGCAGCGCAAGCATGCCGCCAGCGCCAACGGCGACGAACGTGCCCGTACGATCGAGGCGCCTCCACTGCCGCCACGTCCCCGTGACCAACAGCGCGATGACGATGATGACGAGAGAGAACCCGAGCCGCCAGATCGCGATCGCCAGTGGATGAGCGTGCGAGAGGCGGACGAGCGGTCCGGCGAACGAGATGCCGATCAGCGCCAGACACAATACGAGAGAGGCAGGCATGGCGCGGGAGTGTACGCCGGCGCGCCAGACCCGTCAATGCATAGCGGCTACTTGCAGTTCAACACGCAGATCATTCCGCGCAAATACCGGTGCGGATCCTTTCGCACATCGTCGAGAATCGTCCCGAGATCGGTCGTCAGCTTGTTCAGCCGGTCGTAGAGAGTCGGGTCGTTCAGCAGGCGGCCGGCGAGCCCCTGGCCGTTGGTCAGCATCCGCATGAGCGAGTCCCCCGCGGCTGCCATATTCACGATGTGCGTGTACAACGTATCGTCCCGGAGCAACTTGCCCAACGTACCATTCTTGTTGTTGAGAGCTAGTACAAGGGAGTCAGCGGACGTCAGCACCGAGACGAATCGGTTGTACAGCGTGGGATCGTCCAGCAGGTGCGCGAACGTCCCGTTCGGATTCTGGAACTGCGCCATCATCGTGTTGGCGCGGCCCATGGTGCCCAGCAGCTGATCGTAGAGCGCGCGGTTCGTCACCAATTGCCCGATGGTACCTTCGCCCCTGGTAATGCCGCCGGTGATCTGCCGCAGGTCGTGCGTGAGACCGACCATGTCATTGACGGCGCCCGCCGCTTGCGCCAGAACGGCGTCGTAGTCGAGCGACGGCGCAACCGGGACGGTGTCATCATTCTTCAGCATGGCGTAGCGCGGCGTACCCACCGAAATGTCGATGACCTTGTCGCCGAGCAACCCGAGTGTGCGCACCTTCGCCTTCGAGTCGCGGCGGATTTGCGGCTGCAGCGACTCATCGATGGCCATCCGGACGCGCAGGTTGCGCGTCGTGTCATAATCGACAGGCATGAACTCGATGGACTTGATGGTTCCGGCGAATTGTCCGGCAATGAACACGGTGCCGCCGGCAGTGAGTCCATTGGCGTTCGGGAGGTAGGCGAGCAGCTCGTACCGGCGGGAAAACAGATTGGCCGCCTGACCGAGCTTGTAGATCGCGACCGCGAGCACCGCGAGCGCGGCGAGGATGACCGCGCCCACCTTGAGCTGATCCCACGTGATGAACGAGGAGCGTTTCATGATTACATCCCGCCCAGGAAATCGCGGATGTACGTATTGTCGGCGCCCGTCATTTCTTCCGGTGTGCCGAAGAACGTGATGTGGTGGTCATAGAGCAGCGCGACCTTGCTGGCCATGCGAAAGACGGAGCGAATGTCGTGCGAGACGACGATGCTGGTGACGCCCAGCTCGCGCTGGAGCTTGGTGATCAGCCGGGTGATCGTTCCGGTCGTCAACGGATCCAGGCCCGACGTTGGCTCATCGTAGAGCATGATTTCAGGATTGTTCGCAATTCCCCGCGCAATGCCAACGCGTTTGCGCATGCCGCCTGAGAGCTCTGAAGGCATCTGGTCCATGACGCGATCGGGTTCCAGATCCACGAATTCCAGCTTCTCACGCACCCGGCGCTCGATTTCCTCCTCGCCGAGGTCGGTGTGCTCCCGCACCGGATAGGCCACGTTCTCGAACACCGTCATCGAGTCGAACAGGGCTGCACCTTGAAAGACCATTCCCATCTTCTGCCGCACGCGCAGCGCCTCTTCGAACGTCAGGTTGGTGATGTCCTCGCCGTCGACCAGCACGAGCCCGCGGTCTGGCACGAGCAGACGCAGAATCAGCTTGAGAATCGTCGACTTACCCGTCCCCGATTCGCCGACGATCGCGATCGTCTCGCCTTCTCCCACCGAGAGCGAAATGTCCTCGAGAATGGGAACGTCGAAGGCCAACGAGATGTCTTTCAACTCGACCACCGGCGGCGCGTTCGGCCCACGCTCGCGGCTCGCGGCGCGACCGTGCATCGCCGACGCGTCCTTGTCGAGTTCCGTGCGAATCGCTTTGCGCACCGATGCCGTCGTGCGCCCATTGACCGCTTCTGTTCCGCCGCGGCGGTCGCCCTCGCGCCGATCGCTGTCCGCCAGGTCGTCAGCCATACGCGAGCACCGAGAGCAAGAGCTGGGTGATGAAGTAGTCGACGATGAGAATGAGAATGCTCGACGTCACCACCGTTCGGGTTGTGCTTTGCCCCACCCCTTCGGTCCCGCCGGTGGTGCCGAGCCCGAAATAGCAGCCGGTGATCGCGATGATCGCGCCGAACACCAGCGGTTTCGACAGTCCCTGTATGAAATCGTTCGGGAAATAGCGCAGGGTGAAGCCGTCCGATGCGATTTGCGTCCACACCGTACGCCAGTATTGCGACGTGGGCAGACCGACGACCGCCGACGCGATGATGTTGCCACCGATGATCCCGACGAAATCGTTGATGATCGTCAGCATCGGAACCATGATCAGCGCGGCGAGTAGCCGCGGCGTGACGAGCTTCTTGATCGGGTCGGTGCCCAGGGTGTTGAGCGCATCGATCTGCTCGGTGACTCGCATCGACCCGAGCTGTGCGGCAATGCCCGACCCGACGCGCCCGGCCACCATCAGACCAGCGAGCACCGGTCCGAGCTCGCGGATCATCGAGGCGGAGACGAGGTTGCCGATGTACATCGTGGCGCCGAAAGTCTTGAGCTGCACCGACGATTGCAGCGCCAGCACCATGCCGGTGAAGAGTCCCGTCAGCACCACGATGCCGAGCGATTTGACGCCGATCTCATCCATTTGCTGCACCACGTCCTGGGCGTAGAACGGGCGCGCAAAGATGAACCGCAGCGATTTGCCGGCGAGGACGAAATACTCCTGAACGGTCCGGACTTTCGCCTTTGCCGCGTCGTTGAGCCGTGTGAGGATTTCGGGCAAGCGTGTGTGGTCGGGAGTCTCGCCGGGGATGCGACGGTCGAGCCCGGAAGGCGCAAGGCCTGTGCCCAGAAACCAGTTTTCCGTTGACCCCGTATCGCGGCAGCCGCTAGCTTGTGCCGCCATGCCCCGTTCCCTCTCACGTGACCGCCTGGTGGCCCTGCTCCACGCCGCCTCAGATCGCCGCGTCGCCGTTGTCGGCGATGCCATGCTTGACGTATATCTCCGGGGCGACATCGACCGTATATCGCCGGAAGCCCCGGTTCCGGTCGTCCGCGTGCGCGAGCGGCGGTATGCGCTCGGAGGCGCTGGCAACGTGGCGCAGAACGTCCGCGCCGTGGGAGCCGCATGCGACCTGATCGCAGCGATCGGCGACGATGCTGGCGGTCGCCAGCTTTCCGCCATGCTGCGCGATATCGGCGCCAGCCTGGAATCTCTGGTGGCGGTCGATCGCCCCACGACGACGAAGACGCGTATCGTTGCCCGGTCCCAACAGGTGGTGCGCGTCGACGAGGAAGAAGACGTCGACCTCGAGGGTGACGATGTGGAACGTCTGCTCGCCGTCGTGCGCACGGCCGTTTCGGCCGCCGACGCCCTCATTCTCGAGGACTACAACAAAGGCATCTTGGTGCCGCGCGTCATCGAAACAGCGATGCAGATCGCGCGGGATCGCGGGATTCCAATCGTCGTAGATCCCAAGTACCGCAACTTCTTTCTCTACCGAGGTGCCACGATCTTCAAGCCCAACCGCCGGGAACTGGAGGCTGCCCTTGGAGCGGACGTCGACCTGGAGCACCCTGCCGCCCTGCCCACGACCCTCGCGCGGCTTGGAGTGGATCATTTGCTGCTCACCCTCGGCGAGCGCGGCATGGTCCTGATGTCGGCGGGAGGACAGATCAAACGCGTGCCGACGGTGGCGCGCGAGGTGTATGATGTTGTCGGAGCAGGTGATACGGTGACGGCGTATCTGGCCTTGACCCTCGCCGCCGGCGGCTCGCCTACCGAGTCGGCGATCATCGCCAACTACGCGGCGGGCGTTGAAGTGGGCAAGCTGGGCGCCGCTACCGTCACGCCGGACGAAGTCATCGACGCATTCGACGCGTTCATGGCGACCGCGCTGGACGGCACGCCGGCCTGATCGCAGACGCTTGCGCGGCGGGCTGTCGTCACCTAACTACGAAGAGCGGTCCCGTAGCTCAGTTGGTTAGAGCGAGCGACTCATAATCGCCAGGTCGTGGGTTCAAGTCCCACCGGGACCATTAATGGACGAGAAGGCCAGGCCCAGGGCAAACACCCACACCTACCTTCACGTAGCCCGGTGATCTATTTTTCAAAGCTCGGTCGCGTAGCTCAGCTGGTTAGAGCGCTGCTTTCACACAGCAGAGGTCCACGGTTCGAGTCCGTGCGTGACCATCGTTGGGGAGGAACGCGAACGGCCGCCCTCGGGCGGCCGTTCGCGTCTGCTGCGGGTTGTGACCTCGTGGTGTTACGGACTACGCGGCCAGCACTTCACTCGCCGGCGGAGGAGTTACCGGCGGTGTGGTAACGGGTGATGTGGGGAACGGTGGGATGATGACCAGCGACGGCGTCGTCGCAGTCGTAGACCCGATCTTGATGGCGGGTTTGCGCTGGATGCGCTTGGCGGCCTGCCAAGCGGCGAGCAAAGCCTGGTCGGTGCCGATGAGCGGCAGGAGTTGCGAATCGAGCTGCGCGATAAGATTGGTCGGCAGACCGCCGTCGATCAGCACAGCCTCGTGCCACCGGGCGCTTCGGCAATCGCGGCCGCCGAAGCGAGCAACCGCTCCATCGACACATTATCCCGCGGCGTCGTCAGCGAGCTCAAGTCCGGGACTGCCTTGAGCCGAATCTTCGCGGCGGCTGCGATGCCTTCCGTAGCATCGTCGAGCCGTTCGGTGCGGCGAACGAGACGGGGCGTGCCGCGACAAAATCTGCGCTGCGGCAGAGCGTCGCCAAGGTACTGCCTTCACGGTATTTCGTATGGCCTTCAGGTGGCCATGAGGGCGCTGAAAAAGAACTGCACCACGGCGAGCGCCGGACGCGCCGGAGTAGAAAGCGAGCAACCGGCGTGAGACGTGTCGCGATTGCCGTCGGACGCGACGGAATGGTCGTCGGGAGTGACGGAATGGTCGTCGGAACCGACAGACTCGTGTTCGGAAGAGTCGGAGCCTCGTTCCGACCGGTGGGTGTCTGCGTGAGAAGCGGTGGTCTTGCCTGTCACGCGGGGAGTCCGTCCTCGAGACGATTGCCTGCGAGCTTCACGATCGGGCGTGGCGCCTGCACACGAGACGGTTCGATCGGCTGCGTCAGCCATTCCTGCTGTTACGTCAGCCATCCCAGCTGAACGCGAGCGACTGGGTCGTGCACGCCGAGCCATTGCCTGTGGACGCGGACCCATTCCACGTTGACACGGATCTATTCCACGTCGACACGGATGAGTCCCTCGTGACATCGCGCGAGAGAGGTCTCAACGGCCGAGAGTCTGACGTTGACGCCCGAGAGTCTGATGTTGACGGCGACGACTCCCCGCGTGACGCCGGTCGATCCCTCCGGCACGGCGTGCAGTTGGTGGTGAGCATGCCGGCATACGAGCTAGATGAATCGCTAATCCTCCTGCACGGCCGCGAGTCCGATGTTGATTGCGAGGGGTTCGTGCTTGACCGCGAGGCGTTCGTGCTTGCACGCGAGGGGTTCGTGCTTGCACCGGCGCCGTGCCATCTCACCACGGACGAGTCACCCCTCGACGCGCGTGGGTTCCATCTCAACCGGAAAGACTCCGACCTGACCGAGACACAATCTCAGGTGGACGTCACAGTGTCTCAGCGAACGGGGCGAGGATTGTCGGTGGAAGCGCATGAGATGGGCGTGGATGCGCGGGAGAGGCATGTTGGCGCGAGACGGTCCGGTGTAGCGCGAGCGGCATTCGGGCTCGACACCGGGGTGTTCCCTCTTGACCGGAATGACTCCGCCCTGAACAGCGGCTGGTGCGAGCTGGATGCGCCGGAGTCCCTGCTCGATCGGCGCTCATTCGGTCTCGACCGCGAGGGATTCCAGCTGCACACGCGTCAATTCGGTCTCGACCGCGAGGGATTCCCTTGAGCAGGCGGGGATCCCACCTGAACACGCGGACATCCCCTCTGCACGCCGACCGATCCCTTCTCGCCACGCTCGCATCCCCTGTGGGTAGCGATCGATTGCTTCTCGGCACCCGCTCGTCGTGCGACGAGCGTAGTCCTATATATTAATTCCGAAAACAGGGGGTCAGCGCAAGGGCCAAGATGTCCGACGCGAAGGTCATTCGCGCGGGGCTTTTCCGTTGCTGGTTACTTCGGCGCCGGCACGCCTCAGGCGGCCGGCGAGTGCGTCATCGACCCGGGCCTCGACGACGAGGCAGTCGCCTTCCATGTGCTGCTCGATCACTTCGCCGTCGCGATGGATCTCAGCGAGCAGCCTTCCGTCTGACGGCGACATGCTGATGCGCGTGAGGGGACGGCGCTGCCGCATGGCCGCCGCGAGCGCGCGCCGGAGAGGTTCGAGGCCCCCTTCGGCCGTTGCCGACACGAACACCGCCGAGGGCACGAGCGCGCAGATGCGTTCCTGCAACGCGAGCAAGGCGTCGTGGCCAAGGAGGTCGATCTTGTTGAACACAAGCAGTTTCGGACGGTCGTTCACCCCGAGATCGTCGAGCACCTGTTCGACGACGAGCCGCTGCTCTTCCCAGGTCGGGGCGCTGGCGTCGATCACGTGGAGGAGGAGATCCGCGTCCCGTGTCTCCTCGAGCGTCGCGCGAAAGGACGCGACCAGGTGGTGGGGCAGTTTTCGGATGAAGCCCACCGTATCGGTGATCAGCACGTGTGCCCGGTCCCCCAGATCGACGTCTCGCGTCAACGGATCGAGCGTCGCGAAGAGTCGATCTTCGACGAACACCTCCTGCCCCGACAGTGCGCGCAGGATCGACGACTTGCCGGTGTTCGTGTAGCCGACGAGCGACGCCCTGAACTCCAATTGGCGCGACTGGCGCTGGACGGCCCGGCTTTGTTGCACATCCTGGAGTCGCTGGCGCAGCACCTTGATCCGGTGGCCGATCAGCCGCCGGTCCGTCTCGAGCTGGGTTTCCCCTGGTCCGCGCACGCCGATACCGCCGCGGAACTTCTCGAGGTGCGTCCACATGCGGGTGAGGCGAGGCAGCATGTACTCGAGTTGCGCGAGCTCAACCTGCACCTTGGCCTCACTCGTACGCGCGCGCGTCGCGAAGATGTCGAGAATGAGTTCGGCTCGATCCATGACACGCGTGCCGATCGCGTCCTCGATGTTCTTGCCCTGACTCGGCGACAGCTCGTCATCGAAAATGACAAGCGTCGCGCCGGTGTCGACGACACGTTGGCGAAGCTCGTCGATCTTTCCCTTACCGAGATAGGTCCCGGGATGCGGGCGGTCGATCTGCTGAATCATCTCGCCGATCACCACCGCGCCGGCCGTATCAGCCAGCTCGGCCAGCTCGCGGAGATGGTCGTCGGTCACGCGACGGGCGCCGGGTCGCTTGAGCGGCGCACCCACGAGGAGCGCCCGCTCGACCGGCGGCGTGACGTCGATATAATCGCGGCTTATCTGAGACTCCTCGTCAACGAACGCTTAACGACGGATGCCGGTCGTCGTGAAACGACCTGTGGATGAATAGGGCACCGTGAAGTTACCCACGGGAGAGCCGACCGTCACGTCGCCCACCACGTGATAGTTGACCGCACCCGTGTTGATGATGCTTTGCCCGGCCGCGCCGATCCCTGCATAGGTGAAGCTGACCGGAATCGAAACGGTCGTCGAGTCATTGTCCTGTACGGTGAACCGGCTGTCGAGCGCTCCCGTCGCCACCGTGACGCTGTCGCCCGCCAAATTCACTCGATAGGTGAGTCGAGTGGCGTCGAGCCGGTAGTGATTCGGATTGTAGACGCTCAGAATCACGTCCAAGCTGCCGCCCGTCAGGCCGAGGCCCCGAATCCGCACATCGCGCAAGCTCACGACCGGCTGTTGAAACGCCGCCCGTCCGATGGCTGAACACGCGCCGCCGGCCATCGCCGCCGAGACCGCCACGACTAGTGCAACTCTTCTCATCCTGCCCTCTCCATGTGAGTGCCCCAACTACCCCGAGCTCTCGTTTGCCCGCCGGCGAAGCTCCTCCCACCAGGCCAACCGCTTGGCGATCTCCTTCTCGAACCCGAACCCTCCGGGTTCATAGAATCGCACCCCACGCAACGGCTCCGGCAGGTACTCCTGCGGAATGTACGCCTCAGGTGCGTCGTGCGCGTATTGATACCCCGAGTGATACCCCAGTTCCTTCATCAGCGCCGTCGGGGCGTTCCTGATGTGCAGTGGAACCCCTTCGGCTGGATACTGCCGCGCGGCGTCCAGCGCGGCATGCAACGCAACTTTCGAACTATTCGACTTGGGCGCCGTTGCGAGATACACGATCATCTGCGCCAGCGGCAGGTAGCCCTCCGGCGGGCCGAGCATGTGATAGGCATCGCGCGCCGCCACCGCGAGCTTGAGCGCCTCCGGATCGGCGAGGCCGATGTCTTCCGCCGCCATCGCGATCGCACGCCGAAACATGATCATCGGATCGGCGCCGCCTTCGATCATACGTCCCATCCAGTACAGCGCCGCCTGTGGGTCACTCCCTCGGAGACTCTTGTGAAACGCACTGAGCATGTTGTACGTCTCTTCGCCACCCTTGTCATACCTGGCGAAGCGAAGCTGCAATGCGTCGCGCATCACCTCTACGGAGATCCGCCCGGCACGCCCCACATGCTCCGCGGCAGCCTCGAACACCGTGAGCGCGCGTCGGGCGTCGCCGTCCGCCTCGACCGTCAACAGGGCCATGGCGTCTTCGTCCACGTCGAGTCCCCAATCCCCCAGACCGCGCTCGGCATCACTCAATGCGCGATCGATCAACGCGCGGATGTCGTCGGCGGCGAGCGCTTGTAGCACGAAGACGCGCACACGCGACAGCAGCGCGCCGTTGATCTCGAACGATGGGTTCTCCGTGGTGGCGCCGATCAGTGTGATGGTGCCCGCTTCCACGTGCGGCAGAAACGCGTCCTGTTGCGCCTTGTTGAACCGGTGAATCTCATCGGCGAACAGGATGGTGCCGCGCCCAAGTCGGCGACGCCCTTCGGCTTCAGCCACGATCTCGCGCACGCGCGGCACGCCTTCGGTGACGGCGGAAAACGGAACGAACTCGCGATCGGTGTACTGCGCAATGACCCGTGCAATCGTCGTCTTGCCGGTGCCGGGGGGACCCCAGAAGATCATCGAGCCAACGGTGCCTTTCTCGATCGCCTCCCGCAACGGCTTGCCAGGCGCGAGCAAGTGCCGCTGACCGACGATCTCGTCGAGCGTACGCGGACGCACGCGCGCCGCGAGCGGCTGTGGCATGCTGGGCGCGAACAACGAGCCCGTGCCACGCTCCGTGTACGCCTCGTCGCCTGAACCCGCGCTGCCCCGTTTCTTATGTTCCGCCATGACTCGACCGTCCGCGCTCAGCCCACGGCGAGGCTGCGCGCCGCGAAGTACAACGCGCACCCCGCGACGAAACTCAGGGGAATACGGAGGCCCGGGCGATCCTGAAACTCCGGCACGAGGTTCGACGCGCCAACGTACAGCGTCACACCAGCGGATACCGCCAGACCATACGTTCGCAGCACCCCCCAGGAATCCGTGAGCAACACTCCGGCCACCGTGGTGGCGCCGAGTGCTGCGGCCGCTAGGATCGCCGTGGCTCGCGATGCACCAGCCGCGAGAAAAAGGCTGGAGATTGCCAACCCTTCGGGAAATTTGTGCAGGAGCACGGCAACGAATACCAAGGCCCCGAGACCCGTGCTGACGCGCAGTCCGCTCGCCACGGCGACGCCATCGACGAACGTGTGCATGAGCAACCCCACGAGAGCCGAGACGCTCACGAGCTCGGAAACAGAATGAGTCTCCTCGCCAAAGTGGAAGTGGCGACCGATCGTGTGCTGCGTCAGGTGCACCAGCACGTACGCGAGCAACACCACCGCCGGCGCAACCGCGCCGGTAGCGCGAATGCACTCCGGAAAGAGATCCACCAGCGAGACCGAAATCAAAAACCCCGCGGCGAGTGACAACATGGCGTCGAGCGCGCGCAGGCTCCACCGCGCGTGGGATGTGACTGCGAGCGCACCGAGTATGTTGGCGGCGGCGGCGGCCAACGCGTACAGCAGTTCAGGCCGCGTCACGCGGGCTGAAGCCCCAGCCGCTCCGCCGCCGCCGTGACGGCATTGACGAGATCAGGCGCCGCCGGGAAGTGCTGGCGATTGGTCCTCCAGCTCTTGCTATGCACGCGCGGCTGTTCCTCGAGCCCTTTCCCCTCGAGGAGATACAGCCAGCGATCCGTCCGCGCGTAAATGAACAGCTCGAGATACGGATTGAGCGTCAGTTGATCATCCGCCGTGTATGCCGAGAACTCAACGCCGCCATAGCGCGCCAGCAGTATCTTGAGACGAGCAAGCGCTTCCCGCAGGTCTGGCAGCGCAACCGATTCGGCTTGCCACGATCGCCCACTACGCAAGTCATCGATCGCGATATCCACTGCCGGCGGCAGCTGATCCGTCAGACTGTAGAACAGATCGACGACACGCTCCGCGTTCGCGACAACGTGCGCCGTGTACAGATCGCCTTGCTGCGCGAACGTGAAGCCATCGGCACTGACTCGGAACCGACGCCAGATCGACGCCTCGGGTTGCCGCCCTCGAAAGAACATGTCGCTCCACTCTACGATCGTCCACCCTGCCCACGGTCACGCTGCAGCTGGTCGTGCTGCCGCCGTGCGTCTTGCAACAGCCAGTCCGTCGTGTTTCGTGACGGCTCCTCGATCACCGCCGCGAGGAGCGCCTGGAGAATCTTACCGAGGCTTGGACCCGGCGGTATACCCGCCCGTCGAAGATCATCGCCGTCAACGGCCAACGATCCGAGATCGATCGCATCGCGGAACGCGCTGCGCAGCATCCGGCGATAGAGGACTCGCACCCCCGCCGACGGTGGCGCCGGCTGCCCAGTGGCCCGCGCGGCGTTCCACGCCGCCGACGCGAGCCGCATGAACGCGCCGATCTGCAGCCGGCCAATGGCGGCTACCCATGTACGAATCTCGCCATCGGTGATCGCCGCGTCGCGAACCGCCACACCCATTGTTGCACCAAGCGTGTGCCAGCGATCAATGAGCGTTGTGACCATGTGCAACTCCTGTTTGGAGCTGCGAAGCTTCGTCAGTACATCCGCGGTCTCTCGGCCACTGAGCCCGAGCAGCAAACCAGCAACGCGCAGTGAACGTCTCGCTGGCCGCGTAGCGGGTCCGGGAATGGCGAGGTAATCGGGTACATCGAGCGCGCCACGAGGCAGATCGTTGAGCGCCGGGATGAGCGAGGCGAACGCACCGGTGTCGCGCCAGAGCAGCAGCGCGCCACTTGGACAGCGCACTTGTTCCATCGTCTTGTCCAGTTCCTGCTTCACGCGCTCTGGCGACAACCGGCCGAGGTGCGGTGCACTGTCTGCAATGGCACGATATGTCGCTTCCTCGATGGTGAAGCCGAACCGCGCCGCGAACCGAATGGCGCGTAGCGCCCGCAGGCGATCCTCGCGCATCCGGGCGTCGGGGTCTCCGACCGCGCGCACCAGCTTCCGCCTCAAGTCAAGCTGCCCCTGAAACGGATCTCGAATCTCTCCATGCCGGGGTGAGTAGGCTATCGCGTTGATTGTGAAGTCGCGACGGGCAAGGTCCTCATCCAGCGAGGCACCGAACTCGACCTCAGCATGTCGTCCGTCTGTTCGTACATCTCGTCGAAATGTCGTGACTTCGTGCATCACGCCCTCGCGGTCGAGTACGCCGACCGTACCGAACTCTATGCCAACGGGAATCGTCCGCCTCGCTCCGAACAACTCTCTCATTTGCGCGGGAGTGGCCGAGGTCGCCAGATCCCAGTCCGAATGAGGATGGCCCAGCAGCGCATCACGGATCGCGCCGCCGACGCACCACGCCTCGTGCCCGGTACGTTCTAGCGCATCGGCAATCTCGAGCACCGTGGCGGGTGGATGCAGGCGGATCATCCGGTGGTTCCTTGGTGCAGGTGAGCGAAGGGTAGACAATAGCAGGGTTCCTCGCGCCGGTGAAAGACGCTCAGCCACTGCAACTTGCGGCCTGGCGCCATGATATTGCGACAGTCGTTTGCGACCTAACTTCGCGACATCTCCCGAGGGCAGGTTTGGCCGAACTGAAGCGAGTACTCGCGCAGTCGCGAGCCGCGGAATCCTTCAAGTCTTCCGTCCGAACCTTTTGGACGAACGGCGACGCCGAGCACATCCGCATTGAAGGATGTGCTCCAACAATCAAGGTGAAGCGACTCCTCATGCACGTGCTGACCGCCGAATCTCATCTGCGGATCGAGCACGTATCGCTGAATGGCCGATCGGGCTGTTCCGATTTCGTCGGAACGGTGCGTCTCGAAACGGGAACCGAGGCGCACGTCTTTGAATTCGCGTGGAACTGTCGGTGGCGGGCCGAACAGGAAGGGTGGACCGACTGCTTCGGCTTCCCCGATCAAATTAGAGCCGCGCGTGAATATGACTGGCAGTGCTTTGAGCGTTGGGAACCCGTGCACATCGTGGCGATCGCGCCGTCAGATCCGCTCGAGTAACTCGCGAATCTCCGCGAGCCCCATACCCGCCCCGAGCGCCAACATCACGTCGATTCTCGCCTGCTGCGGCCGGCGCGCACCGGCGAAGATCGCCCCCGATTCGGCCAAGCGCCGCCCGCCCCCGGGATATCCGTACGTCCAGCCCACCCGACCCCGCATGGCACGGGAGGTAATCACGACCGGCTTGTCTTCGGCGATCCAGCGATTGATGCCGTCGACCATCGCCGGCGGCACATTCCCCCGCCCCATCGCCGCTATCACCACCCCGCGGCCGTCGACGCGAGCGGCATCGAGCAAGCGCGAATCAGCGCCTGCATAAGCGTAGACGATGTCCACGGGCACGACGGGCGAGGCTGGCGTGAGAACCGACACGGGCGCCGGTAATGCGCGACGGAAGATGACATGCCCGTCATCGATCACCCCGAGCGGCCCGAGCCCTGGGCTGTCAAATGCTTCCAGCCGGTGGGTGTGAGCCTTGGTCACGTCCAGTGCCGCAAGAATGCGATCTGCCATCACCACCACGACGCCGCAGCCGCGCGCCGCGGCGCTAGCCGCCACGCGGACCGACGCCTCGAGGTTGCCCGGACCGTCCCAGCCGAGATCACTCGAAGTTCGCATGGCGCCGGTGAACACCACGGGCTTCTGGTCATCCACGGTGCGCGCGACGAGGTACGCCGACTCCTCGAGGGCGTCAGTGCCATGGGTGACGACGACCCCCTTCACTCCCGGTCGCGCCAAATGCTCAACGATCCGATTCCGGAGCGCCCACATGCGCTCCACGGTCATGTGCGGTCCCGGATACGCCCCCCAGTCATCCACTTCCAGCTCGGCAATGCCCTCTATGCCCGGCGCGAGCGCGACGATGTCGCGCCCGCGGAGCGTCGGCACGGCACCGCCCGCCACAGGATCGTGACGCATGGAGATGGTGCCGCCGGTAAACAGAAGGACTATCATCCGCAGAGCACGCTACCGCCGTTCACATTCACGATTTCTCCCGTGATGTGGCGGGCGAGCTGAGAGCAGAGGAACACGATCGGGCCGGCGATGTCCCGTGGCGCGGCGATTCGTCCGATAGGAATGGCGGCCGAGATGCGATCGCGGCCGCCGTCGGCAAACGGCTGCTCGCACATTTCCGTGTCCACCCATCCCGGCGCGACGCTGTTCACGGTGATCTCTCGCTTGCCAAGCTCTGGCGCCAATGACTTCACCAAGGAGATCATCGCGCCCTTCGAGGCCGCATAGTCGGCGTGGAACGCTTCGCCACGCTGACCAGCGGTGCTCGAGACGAGGACGATACGACCGCCATCGCCGATCGCACGGATCACGGCGCGCGTCGTGTAGAACACCGAATCGACATTCTCCGCCATCGTGCGACGCCACTGCTCGTCGGTCATGGCGTGAAGCGCCACCTCGTCGCAGGGCCAGATGCCCGCATTGCCGACGAAGAAGTCCAGCCCCCCGAGCGCCGAGACAGCATGGTCGACGAGTTGCTGCGCGCCATCGGGCGTTGAGATGTCCGACGCGAGCGCCGTCGCCGTCACGCCGAGTCCTTGCAGAGCGGTGACAAGCGCCTCGGCGGTGTCGCGCCGACTCCGGTAGCCGATGGCCACGTGCACGCCATGCTCGGCGAACAGTCGCGCGGTGGCCGCGCCAATACCACGCGACCCACCAGTCACTAACACCCGCTTTCCTTTCAAGCCGATCATAACGAACGCTCCACGAAATCGCAGATGAGATGTTCTATGCAGAGGTGTAGTTCCTGCGCCCGGTCGGTTCGCACCGTGGGAACCACCACCGAATGGGTGGCAAGCGCGCGCAGCGCGCCGCCGTCGCGTGCGCTGAAGGCCAGAACGCGTACTCCCTTTGCCAACGCGGCTTCCGCTGCCTTGAGCACGTTGGGCGAGTTGCCGCTGGTGGAATGAATCACCAGCAGGTCCCCCGGCCTGGCGAGTGCCTCGACTTGACGCGAAAAGATCAGATCGAAGCCGATGTCATTGCCGGCTGCAGTGATCAGCGACGTGTCGGTTGTGAGCGCAACGGCCGGATACGCTCGGCGGTTCCGCATGTACCGGACGACGTATTCGGTGGCCATGTGCTGCGCATCGGCCGCGCTGCCACCGTTCCCGCAGAAGAACAATGTGCCGCCCGCAGCAACCGTCTCACTCACGAGCTCCAGCGCCCGGTCGAGATCGGGACCGAGTTCGCGGCTCACCTTCACCGCCAGTTCAGCAAGATCGCGCAATCCGGCGGTGAAGTGCTCGCGTGTGTTCGTGCTCACCATGGTTAGTCTCAGCTTCCAGGTCAGGAACTGCCCAGCGCCAATCGAGTCATCGCCAGCGTGGACAGGTCGCTGACCGTCTCGGGGGCGTCGCTGGCCGCCTCGAACGCATACGTCACGAGGGCATCGACGGTCAGGAGGTCGAGCGCTGATGCCCGCCCGGCCGACGGCCGCGCGAGGAGATCGCGCAGCAGTTCCTCGGCAGCGTCTACGAACAACACTGGCGCCTGATTGGAATCACGCGTCACGCGATCGCCGAGCACCGCGCCAATGCGAGCCGCCAATCTCGGCGGCGGTGCCGGCGTCCGTTCGTCGAGCCACTCCCCCAACGTCACGATTGGCCGAGCGCAGTGCGCACCAGTTCCGGAGCGCGCGCCAATGCGGCCGGAAAGCGCGATGCATCGGGGATGCCCGCCTGCGCCATGTGCGGCTTGCCGCCGCCCCGCCCGCCCGCGGCCGCCGCGAGATCCTTGATCAGCAGATCAGCGCGCACGCCGCGATCCCGGAGATCGTCCGTTACGACGACGAGCAACGAATTCTTGCCGTCCTCGAAGCTCGCGGCGAGGACCCCGACCCCGCTCCCGAGCTGCTCCCGGACAGCGTCGCCGAGCGCCTGCAGCTCCTTGACGTCTCCGGCGCGCACGACGGAGGCAACGAGTCTCGACTCGGCATTGCCGATTCGTTCCGCCTGCTGCAGCAATGTCTGGAGCTGACCGCCACCGCCGCGCATCGCTTCATCCAGTCGCCGCTCGATCACACGCCGTTCGTCGAGGAGCCCGACCACGCGGCGCTCGACGCTCTCAGCCGGCACTTTGAGCAACTCGGCCACGCGACGCAGCGTTCGCTCCGAGCTGCGCATCAGCTCGTAGGCACCCGGTCCCGTGACTGCCTCGATACGACGCACGCCCGCCGCGACACCGGTTTCAGCAACGATCTTGAACAGGCCGATGTCCGCCGTGTTGCCCACGTGCGTGCCGCCGCAGAGCTCCATGGAGAACTCAGGAATGCTCACGACGCGGACGACGTCGCCATACTTCTCGCCGAACAGCGCCATGGCTCCCAGCGCCCGCGCATCGTTGTACGCCATTTCGCGGGTGGTCACCGCCGCGCCACGCCAGATCTCGCGGTTGACGATCGCCTCGATTTCGGCGAGGCCCTCCGCGTTGACAGCACCATGATGAGTAAAGTCAAAGCGCAATCGGTCCGGCGCGACGAGCGAACCCGCCTGATGGACGCTCTCCCCCAGCACCTGGCGCATGGCAGCCTGCAGCAGGTGCGTCGCCGTGTGATTGCGTTCCGTGTCCCGGCGGCGATCGCTTGGCACGCGCGCCCTGGCGTGCCCGAAGTGAAATGCGCCTTCGATTGAGCCGATGGCTGCCGGTCGGCCGTCGATCTTGCGGACGTCGTCTACGTCCACACGCCAACCGTTGCCGAGAATTTCACCGTGATCCGAGACTTGTCCACCGGACTCGGCATAAAACGGGGACTCCCGCAACATGATCGCGACCCGGCCATCCGGCAGATGCTTGACGGCCGTCACCTGCGTGTCGATCTCGACGGTCTCGTAGCCGACGAACGACGACTCGATGGCCGAGGCCTGCGGCGGAAGCGACCAATCCGTCAGATCCTCAAGCGCATCCACGGTCACACTCAGACGCTTCGACTTGCGCTCGTCCTGAGAACGGCGACGCTGTGCATCGAGCGACGCCTCGAAGCCCGCGATGTCCACCACGTAACCGCGCTCCCGCGCCATCAGCTCGGTCAGATCGATCGGAAAGCCGAACGTGTCATAGAGGCGGAAGGCATCCTCGCCGCTGATGGTGCCGCGAATATCGGTACCGCCGTCCGCCGGGTGTAGCGGGGCAAGTTGCTCGAAGCGCGACAAGCCGCCCTCGATCGTGTCGAGGAACCCCTGCTCCTCGACACGCGTCGTGTTGAGAATGTGCTGCGCGCGCTGTCGCAGCTCGGGGTAGACATCCGACATCGAGTCGATGACCGCCTGCACGACGGCAACGAGCGTCGGTTCCTTGCGGCCCAGCAGCCACGCATGCCGCACGGCGCGGCGCAAGATACGGCGTAAGACGTAGCCGCGGCCTTCGTTTGACGGAAAGACACCGTCGGCGAGCAGGAACGCCACGGCGCGCGCGTGGTCCGCGAGCACGCGGAAGGATGCTGGATCGACAGGGTTCGACAGCACCTGCAATCCGCTCCTGCCGCCCCGGACCTTCACGCCGACACGCACGTCGTTGCTCTCGCGGCCCCAGTAGTCGATGCCGACCGCGTTCTCGACGGCCGACAGCAGCGGCGCGAACAGGTCGGCATGATAGTTCGTTGTCACGCCCTGCATGAATGCGGCAATGCGTTCGAGGCCCGCTCCTGTGTCAACCGACGGCCTCGGCAGCGGATTCATGGTGCCGTCCGCCTGGCGGTCGTATTGCATGAACACAAGGTTCCAGAACTCGAGGAATCGACCGGCCTCCGATCCTTCGACGAATGCGTCGACAGAGAAGTCTTCTCGATCGACTTCTGTCCATTCACCCACCGCGCTGGTGGGAAATGTCCAGTCGCGCGCAATGCGCGCCAAGTCAATGTAGATCTCGGAGCAGGGGCCGCACGGGCCCGTGTCCGCCATCTGCCAGAAGTTGTCTTTGTCGCCGAGCCCATAGATGCGCGAATCGGGCAGGCCGGCGATCTCCTTCCAGAGGCCGCGCGCTTCGTCGTCGGAATGGTGCACCGTCACGCGGAGCGACGATGGATCGACTCCGAGCTCCTTCGTGACGAACTCCCACGCAAACGTGATCGCGTCGCGCTTGAAGTAGTCGCCGAATGAAAAATTGCCCAGCATCTCGAAGAACGTATGATGCCGAGCCGTGTGCCCAACCTGTTCGAGGTCGTTGTGCTTGCCGCCGGCGCGAACGCACTTCTGTGATGTCGTGGCGCGCCGCGTCCCGTCTGGCGGGTCCTCCATACCGAGGAAGACTTTCTTGAACTGCACCATGCCCGCGTTGGTGAACAACAACGTCGGATCGTCCGCAGGGACCAGCGAGGAACTGGGGCGGATGGCGTGCCCGTGACGGGCAAAATACTGCAGGAAACGGGAGCGAATTTCGGAGGCGAGCATATCGTCAATATACCGGCTCATCGCCCAGGCAGGGAGCCACGTCAGTCGTCGAAACGCGAGTCGGCGGCGTCTTCGTCACCATCACGAAGCACCACCCGCAGCACGCGCGAAATATCGTCGGCATCGTAGCCGCGCCGGGCGAGGAACGAGTACAATCGCCGCCGCCGCGTCGGTGCATCCACTTGTTCAAGCATGTGGAGCTTCTTGCGCGCCACGCGCTCGATCGACACTTCCTCGTCGACGCCTTCTTCGACGAACACCTGTTCGATTGCCGCGTCCGATATCTCGCGCATCACGCCACGCTTACTCAACTCCTGCTGCAGTCTGCGGCGCGACAGGCCGGCGCCGAGCGCCTTGGACCGTGTGAACTGGCGGGCAAAACTCGCGTCGTCAATGAAACCAATCGCACGAAGCCGCTCGATCGCAGCATCGACGCGATCCACAGGCTCGCCTTTGCGGACGAGCAACCGGCGCAACTCGGCAGCGGATCGCGCCCGCACCGCCAGCATGTTGAGAGCCCGGTCATAGGTCTCGAGCACACCAGATTCACGCGCGATCTCGAGCTGGAGCCGCTCGTCGAGCACGGAGCCCGTTCCCAGGCGCAACCGCTCGATCGCCTCAATGGAGAGTGTGGCGAGTTCGCGGCCGTCCGCCTCGATCACGAACCGCCCCGGCTTGCGGATGTTGGGAAGAATCGAGGTGATCATCACGGCAGGTGCCTCGATCCGCTATTCGCGGCGCTCAGTACGGGAATGAAAGAGCCGGGGAGTCGCAGCCTGTTCCGAAGGGAGTTTCCGGGTCCCATCGTCGCAAGACTACTTCTCCCCGGCCCGATCGACCGGCGGCGGAAGAGCAGTGCCCTACTCTTCCGTCACCTCGGCGTCGGCCACGATATCCCGCGGTCCTACGCCGAGCAGGGTCTTCACCTTCTCTTCGACTTCGGCCATCATCGCCGGACTATCCTTGAGATACATTTTCGCGTTTTCACGACCCTGCCCGATCTTCTGACCATTGTAGCTGTACCACGCGCCCGACTTATCGATGATCCCCGCCTCGGCAGCGATATCGAGCACCAGACTCGCGTGGCTGATGCCTTCCGCGTACATGATGTCGAACTCGGCCTGCTTGAACGGCGCTGCAACCTTGTTCTTGACCACCTTGACGCGAACATGCGAACCGACCACGTCTTCCTTGTCCTTCACCGGTCCAATGCGGCGGATGTCGAGACGAACCGACGCATAGAACTTGAGGGCCTTGCCACCAGTCGTCGTCTCGGGGTTGCCGAACATGACGCCGATCTTTTCACGCAATTGGTTGATGAACACTACCGACGTATTGGACCGCGCAATACCGCCCGTCAACTTCCGCAGCGCCTGGCTCATGAGCCGCGCCTGCAGGCCCATGTGCGAGTCACCCATGTCACCCTCGATCTCGGCCTTGGGCACGAGCGCCGCGACCGAATCAATGACGACCACGTCCACCGCTCCGGAACGAACCAGGATCTCACAAATCTCGAGCGCCTGTTCGCCGGTGTCTGGCTGCGAGATCAGCAACGCTTCGACATCGACACCCAGCTTTCTCGCGTAATCCGTGTCCAGCGCGTGCTCTGCGTCGATGTACGCCGCGATCCCGCCAGCCTTCTGCGCGTTCGCGACGACATGCAAGCAGAGCGTCGTCTTTCCGCTCGATTCCGGACCATAGATCTCAGTGACGCGACCACGCGGAATCCCACCTACCCCAATCGCCGCGTCGAGATTGATCGCTCCGGTCGAAATCGCTTCGACACGGACCTTCTGATCCGCTCCAAGCCGCATGATCGAGCCCTTACCGCAACTCTTTTCGATCTGCGCGATGGCCAGATTCAGCGCTTTCTTTTTGTCCTCCTGCAATGTAGACACAGCCATTTCTCACTCATCCTCTCGGTTAGTTGTAGTCCGCTCTGGCCGTGCAGCGTAATCGTACCGGGAAATCGGCCAATTCGATACCCGAATAAAATACGAAGATCGACGGGCTGATTCAAGCCGAGCGTGAAAGTGAGAATGCGTCGGGCACGTGCCGAACTCGTACGCGACCCCTTTCGACGAGCACCCCGACCACGTCGAAACGATACGAGTCGGACGGACGGCCATGCCGATCGATCCAGACGGATGCAGAACGCACTAACTCCTTCTGCTTACGCCAGTTAACCGCCTCCACTGGATCGCCGAACTGTCGACCTCGCCGTGCCTTGACCTCGACGAACGCTACCGTACCATCTCGCTCCACGACCAGATCGATATCGCGGTGCCCATTCCGGAACCGGCGTTGAATGACGCGCCATCCCTGTCGCTGGAGCCACCGCTCTGCGATCCGCTCTCCCAGTTCGCCAAATGCCTGCCTGGCCGCTGACATGGGGCCAACGTAGGCGCGGTGGCGGCGGGCTCTGCCACCAAAGGAGCCCGCGTAGTCACCATCGATTTCGAAGGAGTGGAGCGCCTAACGCGCGATGCGCGTCAATGACGTCACGAGTTGCGCGCCGTTCAACACCGGCACGTCCAACGCAGTGCGGACCAGGATCGGATCATTCTTCGTCACCCAGTACAGTCCGCGGGCGGTGTCGCCGGCGTGGACGGAGACGACCCAGCAGTCGAACGTTCCGGCTGGCACGCGTACACGGTCCTCGCCGATGACCGCGAGTCGCGCTGGCAGCACTGCGTTGCCGCTCAGCGTGATGGAGAGTGTGGTCGTCGAATCTTCGAAGGCAGGCTGCAACCGCAGAAGCCGCAGGACGCTCTCGAGCATCGCCGCACTCACGATGACATCGGGCGGTAGCACTGACACGATGGATCGACGTCCCGGCGGCGCACTCGTGCCGCCGAACACCGTGTCGCCGCGGAACTCGGCCACCAGACGCGCGCGCCCGAGCGTGGAGCTCCAGTGCAGCGGGCGCAGGCCGCCGAGTGTCGTGAACAGTGAATCGGCGGCAGGAATGCCGTCGCCCGCCCGCGTTTCAAGCAGCAGCCACGCGGGCGTCCCAACGTACGATGTCTGCGACACACTGATGGTGCGCGTCCCCAGCACCGTTGTGCCGGCGTCACGTTCGAGCGTCGTCTGATAGACGAATTCTCCCGATCGGAGCGCGGTGGCATCCACGCGAAGATGCCGCGCTGACGAATCAACGGGAGCATTCTGCGCGCCGGCGAAGCCAGCGACGACGAGCAGAAGCACGACGAGCGGCGCCGCGCTACGAATGTGGGCCACAGATATAGTCCAGTTGATCGAGCCCGACGAGCACGTCGCGCGGCTTGGATCCGTCGGGTGGCCCAAGCACGCCTGCGGCGTGCAGCTGGTCGATGATCCGTGCTGCGCGGCCGTAGCCGACCTTGAGCCGCCGCTGAAGGAGCGACGTAGAACCCTGCTGATTCTGCACCACCACTTCTGCCGCTTCGCGGAACAGTTTGTCGCGATCCGCCGCGTCGTGGTCGTCCGCGTCAGACTGCCCGGCCTCGAGCGCTTCCTTCGTGCGCACGGTTTCGAGAATGTCCGGCTCGCCGTCGTTCGACTCCTCGAGCATGAGACCCTGCGCGGCCAGCGCGGCGCGTTTGGCGTCACGCACGCCCTGGTACCAGATCATGAGTCGTTCGGTATCTTCGCTCGACAGGAACGCTCCTTGAAGGCGCGATGGCTCGGATTTCCCCGGCGGAATGAACAGCATGTCACCGTTGCCGAGCAACATTTCCGCGCCCGCGCCGTCGATGATCGTGCGGCTGTCCACTTGGGACGCGACGCGGAAGGCGATGCGACTCGGGAAATTCGCCTTGATCAGGCCCGTGATGACGTTCACGCTCGGGCGTTGCGTGGCGAGCAAGAGATGAATGCCGATGGCACGCGCCTTTTGCGCAAGCATGGCGATCGGCGTTTCCACCTCGCTCTGCACGGTCATCATCAGGTCTGCCATCTCGTCGATCACCACGACGATGTATGGCAGGATGCTACCCGTGTAGGTGGTGTTCTCGAACGCGACGTTTGGACGCTTTGGGAGCTGCAGCTGGGCGCCGTCCTGCACGCGTTTGTTGAAATCCTGGATGTTGCGGCAGCCGTTCGCGGCAAGCAATTCGTAACGGTCCTGCATCTCCATCACCGCCCACTTGAGCACCGACGCCGCATCGCGGTTGTCGGTGATGACCTTGTGGCGGAGGTGCGGCAAGGTGTTGTACACCGAGAGCTCGACCATCTTGGGGTCGACCATCAGAAAACGCAGCGTACGCGGCGTATGTCGGAAGACGAGACTGGTGATGATGGTATTCACGCAGACCGATTTACCCGATCCGGTGGCACCGGCGATGAGCAGGTGCGGCATCTTCGCCAGATCGGCGATGACCGGCTTTCCCTCGAGGTCCTTGCCGAGGACGATGGGCAGCGCGGCGCGCGCGTGCTGAAACTCGCGGGTCTCGATCAACTCGCGAAATGCCACGATTTCAGATGTCGGATTCGGCACTTCGACGCCAACGGCGCCGCGGCCCGGGATCGGCGCCACGATCCGGATCGACGGTGCGCGCATTGCCAGTGCGAGGTCATTCGAGAGGTTCGCGATCTGGCGAACCTTCACCCCCGGCGCCGGCTCGATTTCGAACTGCGTGACGACGGGACCTGTCGTACGACCGACCAACTCACCCTCGACACGAAAGGTGCGCAGCGCATCCATGAGTTTCAGGCCCATGGCATCGAGCTCGCGCTTGCTGGCGTCGACGTTACGCGGCGGCACTGGCGTGAGCAGTTCGGATGAGGGAAGCTCCTCACCGCTGACATCGACGGCCGCGGTCGCCTCGATCGCCGCGGCGATTTCCGCATCATGTGCCGCTGACTTGTCGGCCTTCGATTTCTTCTTCACGTGGCGAGCGGTGCCTTGCGAGACGTGATCGCCGCTCTCCTGGCCAGACTCGGACTCGATTCCCGGCATCTCTTCGGGCGGCGGCTCGAGCGCGAGCGCGAGGTCGCCAGAAAGAGCCCCGTCGCTATCGCCCCTTCCCTTCCGTCCTCTTTTCTTCGGCGCCAAATCCGCCGCCGTCGGCGGGTCGTCCAACACGATCTCGCCGCTTTCCATGCGCCGCTTACGATGACCAACGAGGGCCCGGATGGGATTCCACGCCAGCGTCGCCGCCATCAGGACCGACGCGGCAAGCGCAACCACGACCCACGCACCGAAGAATCCAAACCAACTCTGCCACCAGCCGCCGATCAGCGCTCCCCACAACCCGGCACCTCCGCTCGGCAATCCGGGGGCCGGTGGCGCAATCGTCAATCCGATGGCCACCGGCAGCAAAACGACCATGCCGGCAAAGAAGATCATCCACGAGCGGTCGGTCTGCGATTCGAGACGGCCGAACAGACGCAGCGCATGCACCGCTGGCACGAGTGGGATGAGTGCCGCGGCCGGCCAGCCAAAGAACAGCACCAGGGGATTCGCCAGAATGCGGCCGACGATCCCGACGCTCGCCTCCACGCTCACCCCCGCGCGCAATTGCGCCGCGCCGAGCATGACGAACGCGGCAGCCATGAAGACCGCGAACAGCAACAGCGCGATCCCGAGGATTTCGCGCTTCAGGTTGGAACTGCCCACGGGGTTACCGCTCCCGGTCTGGTCCGAGCTTGGTGATCTGTCGATCCTGGTAGAGCGGAATGACTGGGTAGGAATCCACGGCGGCACATGCAGCGAGATCATCGCCGAATCCCGCCTCGCTCAACGCTCGGCCGTGCTCTGACGCCTCGAACAGGCGAAGGACCTGATCGCCGTACTTGCGGTCGATCAGCACGCACGCTTGCGCTGCGTCGTTCACACGGATGTTGGACGAGCGTTTCGAGAGATTGTACACGAACCGTCCCGCACAGCCGGCATCCTCGAGTGAAAACTGCCGGTCGCGACCGGCACATACGATGGTGATGTCGGTATTGCCGCGCACCGCAGTGCGCAGCATCGTGAGCACCGCCGTGAAGTTGACGTACGAGGCGATCACCACGTCACGAGCCCCTTGGGTGTTGGCGATCGCGGGCGTGCCGTTTGTCGTGGTCATGATGACGGTCTTGCCCTCGACGGCCTCGCGCGTGTATTCGCGCGGCGAGTTGCCGAGGTCGAAGCCAGGGATGGCCAGCATACGCCGCTCGCCAGCGAGACGCACGTCCCTTCGCTCGAATCCCTTGGCACAGTTGACGACATCCTCTGAACTATCGAGCGGAATCACCGCACGCGCGCCGTTGGCAAGCGCCGTCGCGATGGATGAAGACGCGCGGAGCACGTCGATCACCACCACGACTCGGCCAGAGCCGTCGGACGGCCCGAGGGCAGTCCCGCCGAAGACGACGTCGACGCTCACTTAGGCTGGCTCCTTGAGCAACTCGGTCTCGCGTTCCAGGAACTTCGTATCGACCTCTCCGGCGACGAAACGCGGATTCTGCATCACGCGGGCGAGAAATGGAATGGTCGTCGTCACGCCTTCGATGATAAACCCGTCGAGCGCCACGTGCATCCGCGCGATGGCCTCGGCCCGATCGCGCCCCTGACAGATGAGCTTGGCCAGCAACGAATCGTAATACGGCGGCACGGTGTAGCCCGTCGTAGACGTGCGTATCGAGCCGCACACCCGGGCCGCCCGGCGGATGGAAGGCCAGAATCTTTCCGGGCGACGGCTGGAAATTGCGCGCCGGATCCTCCGCGTTGACGCGCACTTCGATGACGTGGCCGCGGAGCGCCGGCATCTCAGTGATGCTGAGCGGCTCGCCTGCGGCGACGCGGATCTGCTCTTTCACGAGATCGACTCCCGTGAGCATCTCGGTGACGGGATGCTCGACCTGGATCCGCGTGTTCATCTCCATGAAGAAGTAACGACCCATCTTCGTCGAGGAGCATCTCGATCGTCCCGGCGCCGACGTAATCGATGGCCTTGGCGCCGGCGACGGCGTCGTTCCCCATGCGGAGACGCAGATCCGGCGTGACGGCGGGACTGGGCGCCTCCTCGATCAGCTTCTGGTGACGGCGCTGCACCGAACAGTCGCGTTCGCCGAGATGGATGACGTGACCGAACTTGTCCCCGAGGATTTGGAATTCGATGTGTCGCGGCCGCGCCAGGTATTTCTCGACGTACACCTCGCCGTTGCCGAACGCCGACAGGGCCTCGGAGCGCGCGAGCTGAAAAGAGCGCGCGAAATCATCGGCATCCTTGGCGACGCGCATGCCCTTTCCCCCGCCGCCGGCGGCGGCCTTGATGATGACGGGAAAGCCGATCGTCTTGGCGAATTCGAGGGCTTCGTCGACGTCGTCGACGCCGCCCGGCGTTCCGGGAACCACCGGCACGCCGACCGCGATCATCGCCTTCCGCGCCGCCGCCTTGTCTCCCATCACCCGAATCTGGTCGCCGGTGGGGCCGATGAACGCGATCGCCGACGCCGCGCAAATATCCGCGAACTCGGCGTTTTCGGCGAGAAAGCCGTAGCCCGGATGAATGGCGTCGGCGCCAGTGATCTCGGCGGCGGCGATGAACCGCGGAATGTTGAGATAGGATTCGCGCGCCGGCGCCGGGCCGATGCACACGTCGTCGTCCGCGAAGCGGACGTGCAGGGATTCGCGATCCGCTTCCGAATACACGGCGACCGTCTGGACGCCGAGCTCGCGGCAGGCGCGAATGACACGCAGCGCGATTTCCCCGCGATTTGCGATTAATACTTTCTTGAACATTACACTCTTGAATCGCCTTCGAACCCCGACCAGGACGTATCGCTCGTGCCCGCCACACCCTGCACCCGCAACGCGAACTCGCGGGGCTCGTCGCATAGAACACCGCGCTCTCGTATGAGATGACGCCGCGGGAAAAATGTTCATGAGCGACTGGTCGAAGCTCTGCATCCCGTATTGCACGGTCCCTCTGCGAATCAGGTCGGGAATGTCCAGCATCTTCTCCATGTCGCGGATGTTGTCGCGCACCGCAGCGGTGTTGATGAGCACTTCGCAGGCCGGAATGCGGCCCGCCTTGTCCGAGCGCGGAACGAGCCGCAACGACACGACGGCCTGGAGCGCGCTCGCGAGCGAGAACCGGACTTCGGCCTGCTGATGGGGCGGATAGAAGGACAGCACGCGGTTGATCGTCTGCGTGGCGTCCGTGGTGTGCAGAGTCGAGAACACGAGGTGGCCGGTATCCGCCGCCTTGAGCGCGGTATCGAGCGTCTCGAGATCGCGGATCTCGCCGATGAGGATGACGTCCGGATCCTGACGGAGCACGCGACGGAGCGCCTGACCGAACGTGGCCGTGTCGGTACCGACTTCGCGTTGGTTGATGTGGCAGTTGATGTCGCGATGCAGAAACTCGATCGGGTCCTCGATCGTGATCACGTTGGCCCGACGCTTCTCGTTGATGATGCTGCAATCATCGCCGCGAGCGCCGTCGATTTGCCCGAGCCCGTTACTCCCGGTGACGAGGACCAATCCGCGCGGCTTCATCGCGATCTCCTCGAGCACGGTCGGCAGGTTGAGTTCGCTGATCGTGCGCGCCTGGTAGGGAATGGCGCGCAGGGCATAGCAGAGCGACCCGCGCTGTTGATAGACGTTCACCCGGAAACGGCCAATCCCCGGCACGCCAATGGCAAAGTCACACTCCTTCTCGTCAGCGAATTGCTTCACCTGGCGCGGCGTCATGAGCTGCTCGGCCAACACTTTCAGATCTTCGGGACGTAGCGGCGCATGCGCGAGCGGCTCCAGTTCACCGTCGACACGAATCGTCGGTGGACGCCCGACCTTGAGGTGAAGATCCGAACCATTGCGGTGGATCATCTCCTGAAGCACGGACTTGAAGTTGACGCCGCCGGAGGGACCCGGTACGGACGGCGTCGGCTCGCCCGCCGCCGCAGGGGGATTAGCCATTGGGATCGATCCTGAACAAGACTTGGCCGTACTCCACTGGCTGTGCGTCCTGCACCAGCACCTCGCGCACGACGCCCGCGTATTCGGACTCGATCTCGTTCATGATCTTCATTGCCTCGATGATGCAGACGATCTGGCCTTTCGTCACGCGATCGCCCACCGACACGTAGGCCTTGGCACCGGGTTCCGGCGACTTATAGAAGGTGCCGACCATCGGCGACTTCACCTCCAAGGCGGACGACTTCGGCGCCTCGGCCGCCGGCGCCCCTTCGTCATCGGTGACCGCCAGTATCCCGCCGGCGGGAGACAGCCGTCCGACCGGCGCCGGTGACGCAATCATCGACGGCATCGGCGCCGCCACCTGGACCGCGCCGCGCTGCTGCGGACTCTTGGAGATGCGGATCTTGATCCCCTTGTCCGACGTCATCTCAATTGAGTCGACCGTGGAGTCGTCGATGATCTCAATGAGCTTCTTCACGTATCGTAAGTCGATCATAGGCCTCTAAAGGGTCGCACCGGACCGGCTCACGCGAGTTCGATCAGCTCGCGTGTGAAACTCGTGAGGATTTTCGGGCCATCTGGACCGAGGAAAACGTCGTCCTCGATGCGTACCCCACCCCATCCCGGTCGATAAATTCCCGGCTCGATTGTCACCACCGCGCCTTCAACGAGTGCAGCGTCGGCCGTGCGCGCCAACCGCGGCGCTTCATGCACCTCCAACCCGAGGCCGTGGCCAAGGCTGTGGCCAAACAGGTCTCCGAACCCGCGGTGCTCAATGTAGTCGCGTGCGATGGCATCGGCATCCCGTCCGCTCATACCAGCCCGCACCCCATGGGCTGCATTTGCATTCGCTTGCCGCACGACCTCATACACCTCGCGCTGCTCCGCTTGGGCACGCCCAACGACCACCGTACGCGTCACGTCTGCGCAATATCCCGCCGTTTCAGCACCAAAATCGAGCAGGAGAAAATCATCGCGTTCGATCCGCCGCGCCGACGAGCGCGCGTGCGGCAGCGCCGACCGGGGGCCGGACGCTACGATCGAAGGAAATGGAAAACCCTCGCTTCCTTCGTCGCGCAACGCTTTCTCCAACACACCCGCCACTTCGAGTTCGGACATGCCAACGCGTACCTGCGTCAGCGTGCGTTCGAGCGCGCGCACCGCGATGCCGTTTGCCGCCTCGATGAGGGACAGCTCGCCGGCATCCTTCCGCTCGCGCAACGCCTCCACGATATCGACGGTCGGACGCCATTGCCAGCGCGCGCCCGCCTCGAGCAGCCGCTGAAAATCACGATGCAGCAGATGACCGGACTCGAATCCTATCACCTCCAGATGCCCGAGCTGCACCAACCGCTGCCACAAGCCGGTCCACAGGCTCTGCGCCTCGATGCTCACGCGCGCGATATCGCCGAGCTCATCGACGACCTGCGTCTGGTAGCGGAAATCGGTGATGAACAGGACATCGCGTCCGCTCACGAACAGCAGCGCGCTCGAGCCGGAGAATCCCGTGAGATACCGGATATTGGGCAGGCTGGTAATGAGCAACCCGTCGAGGTGCGCGGCGGTGAGCGACTCGGCGAGCGACGCCAGGCGGAGCGAACGCGGATCAGACACGGGCAGTGAGTGTGCGAGTCAACCCGCGCAACGCGAGCTCGTAACCATACGCTCCCAGCCCGCACACCGTACCCACGGCAGCGGGGGCAAGCATCGAATGCCGGCGCTCCGCTTCGCGCGCGTACACGTTCGTGAGATGCACCTCGACGAACGGTACCGCAACGGCGGACAGGGCGTCGCGGATGGCCAGACTGCTGTGCGTATAGGCGCCAGCGTTGATCACGATGCCGTCCACGTCTCCGCGCAGCGCGTGGATGGCGTCGATGATCTCACCTTCCCCATTGTGTTGCGCAAACTGCAGATCCGCGCCGAGCTCTCGGCCGACGGAGCGCAGCGACTCCTCGATATCCGCGAGTGTCTCGCGGCCGTAGAGTGCAGGTTCGCGCGTTCCCAACAAATTGAGATTGGGGCCATTCAGAATGGCAATCTTCACGTTTTCTTGAGTCCGTTGAGCCACGCGTGGAACTGCGCGATGTCATCCGTCGGTTCCTGCGCCTGCGTGCCGCCTTCCGAACCGGGCCTCGAGGAATCCGTCGCATCTTCGGAGAAGAACTGGTCGAACGAGAAGCCATCAGGATCCTCGTCCGACTTGGGCGGCTTGTTGCCCTTGAAGACATGGTCGAGCGACAACTCGCTCGATGCCCGATGCGCCGGCACCCCCTGCAACGGTTCCGTTTCAGCGTCCTTCGGCCCGAACGCCTCGGCGAATGTGCTTGCGGCCGGTGTATCTGAAACTGACCGCTCGGCGCCTGAGAACAAGACATCGATCGACCCGCTCACCGTGTCGCTCGAGGGCGACGGTGATGGACGACTGGATCCTGGCTCGGCCGTGCGTTCCGTATCCAGCTCGACCGCCACCTGCATGTCGGTGAGCAGGGTGTCCGCCGCAACCGAGCCTTCGCTCATCTCACTGTCCGCGACTTGCAGGGGTGTCTCGACGCTGAGGGGCCGGCGCGCGACCAATTCACTCAGGAACTCGCGAATGGTCGGTCCGCCGGCGCTCGCCGGCTCCTCGGGAACGCTGTCTCCGGCAGCAGCAGACGCAGGCGCGCCGTGCGCTTGTTCTGTGAGAGTGCGCAGGCGCTCGCTGAGATGCGCATCCTCCGGACGCTGCTCCACGAGCTGACGGTAGATGTCCACTGCAGACTCGAGATGCCCCTGCTCCAGGTAGAGCTGAGCCATCGTCTCCGTAACGAATGCCGATGCGGGTACGGTCTCTTCCTCTGTGGGGAATCCGGACTCGAAGGTTTCCAGTCCGTCGATCTGCGCGTCCTGCGGTGGCTCATTGGAGACCGTTGCCGAGTCGTCCGCTAATCCGAGGGTAAGGTCCGTCGCGAACTCGACGACAGGCGGCTCCGTGTTGGCCAGCGGTTCCGTCATGTCCGGAGACTCGGGCTCGCCCAGTAAGGATGCGCCTGCGATTGCAAACGGATCGGCCTCGAACGGCTCTTCTTCGCTGGCCGTGTCGATGCCGGCGTCGGCGGCTGACGGCTGTTCCAACACGTCATCCGACTCGCCGGCCGACACTGGAACACCGAGGCCGCCGATGCTGAAATCGCCGAAGTCGAGGAGACCGTCATCGACCTCAGGGGCAGCCGATGCTGAGGCCACGATCGGCAACGCGTCCTCTTCGGTGACGTCACCGTCCGAAACCGGTACGGCTTCTGAGTCTAGAAAGACTTCGGAGTCTGATACGGCTTCGAGATTTGATAGAGCATCGAAGTCTGATACGGCTTCGAAGTCTGGGCCGGCCAGCCCGCTCGACGTCGAAACGCTCGGCTCGGCGGGTATCTCGGATTCCTCGGATTTTTCGACATGCAAACCCGCATCGCCCGCCGAGGCACGCTCGACCGGAGAGGCGAGCAGCGAGATCATGATCTGAGCGATCTCCTCATTGCGCGGATCAGCTTCGAGCACACGCTGATACCAGACGCGGGCGCTGTCTGTGTCGCCAGACTCGCGGGCAATGTCACCGAGGTGCCGGAGAGCGATCAGATTCTCTGGATCGAGCGATAAGGCAGTCTCGAAGACCGCGCGGGCCTCGTCGTGGCGACCCATTTCATAGAGGGCCTGACCATAGACGATGTGGCCGCTCATGTGGCCCGGCTGCTGGGGCAGGTACTCCTGACAAATGAAGATCGCCTGCTCGAGATCGCCGGCCTTGCGGTACTCGTTGGCGAGGGGAGCGAAGTACCGCCGCGGGTTCTCGTCGAATTTTTTTCGTAGCTCGTCGATGCGCGCGGAACTGGCCATTGTTGCCCTCGATGCGGATCGCGAATGAGGGCCGAAGCCCGGGACCGGGACGAAAGCGGATAATACACCGCGCTGACGCGAACAGTCAATCAGAAGTCACACCATCACTTGATTTTAGCCCATGTCGGGTCCTAACTTCTCCAGCTTGGCTCGTCGGTTTATTCCTTCCCTCCAGCGCTACGGAGTTTCATCCCGTGCTGCAACAGATGCGGGGCTTGGCCAAGTACATCTGGGTGCTCGTCGCCGTGGTATTCGTCGGAGGTTTCCTCCTCTATGAAACCTCCGGCCTCATGGGCCGCAACCCCGTCACGGCAACCACCGCGGTGGCAGTCGTCAACGGTCAAGATATCCCTTACCAGCAATTCACCGCCCAAGTCCAGCAGGAGATCCAGGCGGCACAGCAACGGGAGGGGCGCAGTCTAACCCTGGACGATACGCGCCGGATCGAGAACAGTGTTTTCGATCAGATGGTATCGAACATCCTGCTGCAGGGCGAGTACCGTCGTCGCAACATCGTCGTGACGGACGACGAGGTGCGCGAATTCGCGCAATACGCACCGCCGCCGTGGATCACGCAGGCCCCAGAGCTTCAGACGGAAGGGCGCTTCGACCCCGACAAGTACCAGCGGCTCCTGGCGAGCCCGCAGGCGCGTCAGGGCGGTCTGCTCGTATCGCTGGAGAACTACTATCGCACCGAGATTCCGCGAGAGAAGCTGTTCGACCAGATCGCGTCGGGCGTGTACGTCACCGACGCGGAGTTGTGGCGCGCCTGGCGCGACCAGCACGATAGTGCGCAGGTCAGCTACGTCTCGTTCACTCCGACACTCGATGCGGCGGCCGCGAACGCGATTTCCGATGCCGACCTGAAGACGTACTTCGATCAGCACAAGGCGGATTTTCAAGGCTCGGGCCGGGCCGTCCTGTCGCTCGTCACGATTCCTCGCGTGACCACGGCGGCGGATACCGCGGCAGCGCGTGACCACGCTCTCAAGCTTCGCGACGAGATCGTGAAGGGCGCGAAGTTCGAGGATGTCGCAAAGCGCGAGTCGGCTGACACGGTGTCTGGAAGGAACGGCGGCGAACTCGGCAAGGGCGGCAAGGGCCGCTTCGTCTCCGAGTTCGAGAAGGCTGCGTACGCACTGCCGGTGGGCGAAGTGTCACAGCCCGTCCTGACACCGTTCGGATTTCACCTCATTAGAGTGGATAGCAAGAAGGGCGACACGCTGTCGCTCCACCACATCTTGGTGCGCATCCAGGCGAGCGATTCGACCGCGACGCGGATCGACAAGGAAGCCGATCAGCTGTCGCGTATGGCGGCCGCGAGCGAGCAAGGCAGCAAACTCGATAGCGCGGCCAAGAAGCTCGGCCTGACGATCTCGAAGGTCCAGGTATCGGAAGGCGAGCCGGCTATGGTGAACGGCGTCGTGATTCCGAGTGTGAGCGCCTGGGCGTTCGGCGGGGCGAAGCCTGGCGAGACCAGCGACCTATACGATGACGACAACGGCTACTATCTCGCCCGACTCGACACGCTGCGTGAAGGCGGCGAGCCAAAGTTCGAGAACGTGAAGGAGCAGGTACGAGCCCATATAGCAATGCAGCGTCAACTCGACAAGCTGATGCCGCAAGCAAAGCAGCTTGCGTCGATGGCGGCGACCAGTACGCTCGAGGCTGCGGCGCAGCAGGCCAACAAGAAAGTCGAGCAGACTCAGATGTTCGCGCGCTCGTCCGTTGTGCCGGGCATTGGTCAGTTCAACGAGGCGATTGGTGCGGCGTTCGGACTGCCGACCGGCGCGGTCAGCGAGCCAGTGAAGACCGACGATGCCGTGTATGTGCTCCGCGTAGACAAGCGCGTGGTGTCGGACAGTTCGGCATGGGCGGCGCAGAAGGATGCGCAGAGGGCGACGCGTCTGCAGCAGCTCCGCCAGCAGAAGATCCAGATGTTCCTGAACGACATGCGGAAGGCCGCGAAGGTGGACGACCGCCGCACGCAGATCAACGCCGCAGCACGACGCACGGAAACGTAAGCGCGCGCGCCGGCACGCAACGAACGAAAGGGCGGGCCACTCGATGGCCCGCCCTTTCGTTCGTCTGAGCGGCCATGCTGACCTACAGCAATCGCTTCGGCTCCCGAGTGGACTCGCTTTCCTCGCGAATCGAGGCCACGTCCGAGGGCGGCAGCGCCGACCGAGTCGACGTCGAATTCAACGGCGCTTCAATTGATTTCTGCACGTCATCCATGTTTCTCTTGAATTCCTTGATGCCCTTGCCGAAGGAACCAGCGATTTCGGGGATTCGCTTGGCTCCAAAGAGCAGCAACACGACCACCATGAGGAGGCCGATTTCCATCGGACCGAAGATCGAGGCTTCTAGCACTGGCATACCATCTCCTTGAAAAGCGACTGCATAATCGGTTAGCCAACCATGACCCTGCGAAACTCAGCATCGACACACCGAGCGCGAAGGATCCCGGTCCCAACTTGATAACACCAAAATCTATCGTTAGAGCCGGATCAGCACAAATGTCCGGCGCACCTGTCAGCCCCTGATAACCGGCCATCACACTGCAAGCTACCTGCCCATCACACCGCAATCGCCCCTGCGTTCTCGTCCTGCAGCGCCCGCTTCATCCGCGCGCGATAGACGAACCGCGAGACGATGATGCTGAGCTCGTACAACGCATAGACGGGAATCCACAGCATCAACGTCGAGATGATGAAGTCACCCGGCGTGACGATCTCGCACACGACGAGCGTGGCGACGATCGCATGGCGCCGGTACTTGGTCAGGAATTGTGGTGTGACGAGGCCGAGCGCCGTCAGAGCGAGGATGGCAATCGGGAGCTCGAACATCGCGCCGAACGCAAGCGATACGGCGAAGAGAAAACCGAAATACTGTGACGCCACGAGCATGACATCGAGTGATGCCCCTGGAAGCCTGTCCATCAGGCCCATGGTCACCGGCACAAAGATGAACACCGACATCGCGATGCCCGCCGCGAAGAGTGCCGCGGCACCAATCAGAACCGGTATGACCACCCTCCGCTCCTTCGTCGTGAGCGCGGGCATGAGGAAGGCCCAGATCTGATAGCCCACCACGGGGCTGGCAATAACCAATGCCAGGGCACCGGCGGCTTGGAGGAGCAGCGTGAATTTCTCGACGGGACCCATGATAACGAGTTTCTTCCCGTGGAGATACGGCTGAATCGGCTGAATGGCAATCCCGATAATGTCCACGCCAGACGCCGTGCAGAGCCAAAACGTGAACGCGAACGCGATCGCGATCGCCAGCAGGCTCTTCAGAATACGCCAGCGAAGTTCCTCGAGATGATCGAGGAACGGCATCTCGCTCAAGTGTTCCTTTTGCTCAGGTGCCATCTAGTGGTTCCGGGGGCACGCCGCCACCTACGACGCGCCACTGCGTTGAGATTCGAGGCCACGCCTGCGTCCGCTCGCGGCGAATTGGGCTTCGTGACGCCGCCACCCGTAAGATATAGCTACGGATGGCTCAGCGGGACCAAGACCGCGGCCTGAGCAGCCTTTGAAATACCGCATGACGAGACGTTGAGTGTTCTACAATTTGGCGTCGCCTACCAGAACCTCGACGCTACACCATGTCACCGATCGTCGTTCCCTACCGCCTCATCCGGTGGATGCTTCACACCGACGCGTCGCGAAGCGCATCAGAAAAGCGAGCGCGCGATGAGGTACGCGACCAAGACACCAACCAGACTCAGTAGCGAGACATCCAGCGCGACGGGCCCTAAAGCAAACTTGATCAACACCAGATCGACGTACACTGGCCCCAGTGATGGCGTGACGCCGGCGGTGAGGAACTGTTTCGCAGCGCCGGCGGGGAACAGATTCCGCGCCGCCAGTTGCATGACGCCGCCCACGACAAAGCCAATAGCCAGGACCAGAGCATGAAACCCCGGCCGGTGTCTGGATGAACCACGAGGTGCCATTAGGACCGCCGATCCATGACGTAAGCGATTGAGTCGGCCAGGGCCGACCGGACCGGACTCTCTGGAAGGACACGCAAGGCCTGATCAGCGTCATTCGCGAACTGGTCGCCCCGCTGGCGCGCATAGTCAATGCCCCCTGCCTCCGTGACGATGCCCATCACGTCGGCAAAGAGGTCATCGGACGGCGACTCCGTCGCGAACAGTTCGTCAATGCGCCCGCGGCCCGCCGCGGAGACCCGTCGCAGAGCGGCAATGAGAGGCAGGGTGACCTTGTGCTCCCGGAGGTCGAGACCGCTCGGCTTGCCAGTTACGGCCTGGTCCGCCGTGTAGTCCAGGATGTCATCGGCGATCTGGAACGCCATGCCAAGAAGATCGCCGTATTGCTTGAGCGCCCCGCGGAACTCCGGCGCGCCACACAATGCCCCGCTCTCGCATGCACCGGATATCAGTGACGCGGTCTTGGCGCGAATGAGGTGATAGTACTCCTCTTCCGGAAACGACAGCGAGTCGACCGCACCCAACTGTCGCATCTCGCCAATGGTGAGCTCGTTCGCCACACCGGATACGATCTGCATGATCGGTAGGTCGCCCATGCCCACGAGCGCCTTCAAGGCGCGCGTGTACAGGAAGTCACCCATGATGACCGACACCTGGTGGCTGAACAACGAGTTCACGGTCGGTAATCCGCGCCGGAGGACCGAGTGATCCACAGAATCGTCGTGCACCAGGGTCGCGAGGTGCATCAACTCGATCGTCGCGGCGAGCGTGATCGCCCGCGGCTCCGGCCGGCCGAGCGCCGCGCTCGACAACAGCGTAAGCGTCGGTCTGAACATCTTGCCCCGCATCTGGAGCAGATGTCCACTGACGGCCTGGATGAGCGGCAGGTCGTCAGTGACGACGCGCTGCATCTCGCCAACGACTTCTTCCAGCCGCTCGCGCACGGGCGCCTGAATATCTCGCAGCGCGCTGGTCGCAGGTGCTCGCGTGCGCGCGATCACAGCATTCATCGGGCAGTCCGCTCCACTTCGTTGAGGCGTTCCGCAACGTCACGGAACTGGATGTCGAGGACGAAGACGCGTTGATAATAACCGAGCGCCTCGTCGGGATGACCCTGCGCCTCGGCCGCACGGCCGAGGAGATACAGCACACCGATGAGCTGGTCCTCGCTCGCGGGCTCGTTCAACGCGCGGCCCAGGATCGACGACGCGAGCGTGAACTTGCCCTTGTCGAGGAAGCACTGGCCGAGCGCCTCGTACGTCGGCAGATGATTCGAGGGACTGCCGAGCGCCTTCTGAAACTGCGCGATGGCCTCGTCGAGCAGGCCCATCTCCTTGTAGGCAATCGCCAGATCGTAATGGCTCTGGTAGTCCTGCGCATCGACGTTTTCAGCGACGCCCTGCTTGAACTTCCGCAGCATGTCGGCGAAGTCCGCATCTTCGTCGCCCGATGGCTCCTGCTCGGCGACCACCATGCGGGTGTCCAACGGGCCTCGGTCGTCCCGCAACCAGTCACCGAGGTTAATGAAACTACCATTTGACGGCTCGGGAATCGGCGGTTCGGCGATCGGCGCTTGCGCGGTAGATGCGCGGCGCGCGCCGACGCCCGTCGGGCGCGGCGGCGGGGACTCCGGCGCCGCCAGAACGATCGTGTCCAGGGCCGCACGCGCACGCAAATCGTCTGGCGCGAGATCCAGCACTCGCTGATAGACGGTACACGCCTTGTCGGCCTGATCGGAACGCAACAGTGCGTCGGCGAGCGCGAGGTAGGCCTCGATGAGCCGAGAGTGGTCGTTGATGCGAAACGCATACTCGACGCGCTTCTGATGGTGCTTTACCGCTTCCGGCTCGAGCCGTGCGATCTCCTCCGCTATTGAGGACGCGAGACCGAGATCGCCGCAGCGTTCCGCGCCGACCATCGCTCCTTCGAGCTCGCGCAAGCCGCCATCGCGATCGCCCGCGTCGAGCATCACTTCGGCGAGTTCACGACGGAGGCTCCAGTTCTCCGGCTCGCCTTCCACGCTCGCCTTGAGAATCTCCACCGAGTGCACGGCGACCATGGTCGATCGCCGTGACATCGACGGAGTCGGAATGACCAGTGCCTCGTCGTCGTCGAGCGTCAAGCTCTCCGCGTTCAGATCGAGCAACTCGGGGCCAGTCGTCGCATCGGAGATCCCCTCGATGAGCTCGAGGCCCTCTGCAAACACGATCTCCTCGAACGGACTCGACACACGGGGTGCCGGCAGCTCAGGGGCTGGCGAAACGTCGAGGTCCATCAACGGCAAACCGTCGAGTGCAGCGTGTACCGTGCCCGGCGTTGGGCGCGCGTACGTCGGCGAGCTCGCCGGCGTGCTCGGACCGGCGAGCGTCAATGACGCGAGATCAAGATCCAGCGTTCCCCGCTCGGGCGGTGTCTCGCGTGACGGTTTCTCCTCGACCGGCGGGACAACGAAATCAAAATCAGCGCCCGACGACGGCTCGATGTCGAGGAGCGATCCCGCGGTGGGCGTCGCAATGGTCGCATCGTCCGGTGTCAGGCGGGTTGTCTCGAGCCCGAGGAGCGACGATGACGGCGTCTTCTCGATGCCGATGACGTCGTCGCCAATGCGGGTGACATCTGAGAGCGGCGCGGCCACTGGCGGCAACTCCGGCTCCGCCGGAATCACTGCTTGCGGATGCGGCTGCGATGGCGCCGGTCCCTCATCGAGATCGAGGAACACCAGGTCACCGCCGTGCGCCTTGTGCGTGCCGCCGGCCGACGAGCGCGGCTCCGCTGACGGATCGATGGCCCACATGCGTTCCGCCGTCGCCGCCGCCTCCCCGAGGCGCCCCTCGGAATCGTATCGCTCGTAGAGCGTTTGGAGCTGATCGACCGCTTCGCCCATGCGGCCGGCCTTCGTCAGCTGATCCGCGAGCATGAGACGGATTTCGTGCTGATCGGGGCAGAGATCGGCAAACTCCTTCAATGCGCGGAACGCTTCGTCGACTTTGCCGGCCTTCTGCATACGGTCGGCGTACTCGAGGAAGTTGACCTTCGCGTCAATCTTGAAGCCTTTTTGCGCGCTGATCTTTCCGAGCGTGTAGTACACCGTCGCGCGCCCTGGCGAATGCCGGAGGATCTTGTTGCACAGCGCGATGGCATTGTTCACGAAGCCGGTATCGGCGTAGCGATCGACGGCCCGCTCGTAGTAGTCGACGGCATCGGCGACATTGCCCTGACGCAACATCAGGTCGCCGACGCGGTTGAACAGTCCCACGTCGAGCTCGTCGGCGTGCTCGTCGAACGATTCGAGAAGCTTGACGTAGATAGCAATCGCCTTTTCGGGCTGCTTCTTGAGCTCGAACTCGGCGGCCTGCTTCTTCAGCTTTGCGACGTTGGACATCAGCGCCTGACGGGAAACCGGACGGAAAAACAGCGCCGCCCGACCCGGGAAAGTGGGAGGGTTAAGTTAGCCCTAAGTCACTCGTGTAACAAGGTTTGCCCCTCACGTACGTGGCCAGGCAGCGATTATCGCCGTACCAGTACGGCAGCTCTCGGACGTCGGCGATGTCGAAAAGCGCGAGATCCGCGAAAAAGCCGGGAGCGATCTGACCGATTTCGCCGGAAAGCGCCAAGGCGGCTGCCCCGTTGACGGTTGCCGCAATCACAGTTTCCGCCACAGACAAGCGGAGCTGGCTGACGCCGAGCGTGAGCACGAGCGGCAGGTTCGGTGTCGGCGACGTCCCCGGATTGAAATCCGTGGCCAGAGCGACTGGAACCCCGGCTTCAATCAGGCGGCGTGCTGGTGCATGCCGGGACTTGCCGAGAAAGAGCATGGTGCCGGGCAGCAGCGTCGCTACGGTCGTCCCCCCGGCTCCGAGCGCGGAAATGCCGGTATCTGAAATCGCCGCCAGATGATCGGCGGAGGTCGCTCCCAGTGACGCTGCGAGCTCCGCGCCGCCAGACGACGTGAGCTCGTCGGCGTGCAGCTTGAGCAGCAACCCGTTCGCCCGCGCAGTAGTCAAGATGGCGCGGCTCTCCTCCACCGTGTAGACGCCGGTCTCGCAAAACACGTCGGCGAAGCGTGCGAGGCGCTGCGCCGCCACGGCGGGAATCATCTCGTTGACGAGCAGATCGACGTACTGCTGCCGGCTCGCGGCGCTGCCTCGGTGCTCGAGCGGAATCTCGTGCGCGCCCAGGAAAGTAGGAACGATGCGCATCGGCAACTCGCGCGCGAGCCGCGCGATGACCCGCAGCGTCTTGAGCTCATCGTCGAGGCTGAGGCCGTAGCCGGACTTCACTTCGACCGTCGTTGTGCCAAAGGATGCGAGCCGGCGGAGGCGGATCAGCGCCAGCGCAAACAGCTCGTCTTCCGAACACGTGCGCAAGTCGCGCACCGACGAATGAATTCCGCCGCCGCGACGCGCGATCTCCATGTAATCAAGTCCGGCCGCGCGCATCTCCTGTTCATCGTAGCGCGGACGACCGAAGATGCCGTGGGTGTGCGAATCCACGAGTCCCGGCATCAGGACGCCGCGCCGGCAATCGATCTCGCGGGCATCGGCGAATGCGGCACGGAGCGCAGCCAGGTCGCCCACCCCTGCCACGCGCTGTCCCTCGACGGCCACGGCGACGCCCGTGCGCACCACGGCGTCGTTCATCTCGGTCCCGCGCCGTGCACGCGGTGGCCCGTCGCACGTCACCACCTGCGACGCATTGACGAACAAGAGGCGCTCCACGTTCGCACTCATGCCATGATGTCGCGCATGCGCGACAGGTTCAGCGGCGCCTGGGCTTCTCCACGGCACGCATAGTAACACGCATTGCAGTTCATGGGCTCGTATTTCCGGAAGTCACGCCAGTGGAAATCGGTGGGCAGGTCGGGGCAACGCTTCACCTGGCCAGCGGGATCAAGGTGAATGGTGCGAATCCCCGATCGGCAGGGCTCGCTCAACTGACCGCGAATGTATCGCGGAATGCGTTCCAGGTAATGGTCCGAATTGGTGATCACGCCACGGCGCCGGCGCTTGTACGCGAGCAGCGCTCCGATGACCGCTTCGAGTTGGATCTGTTGATCCTCGCCGAGCAGGTAGCGGCGGTTGCCGTTCTTCAAATCTGTATAGACGCTGAAGTTCACGCCGACGCCGAGCTCCTGCGCCCGGTGCACGATCGGCAGGATCTGATCGAGGTTGTCGTTCTTGATGACGGAATTGAAGCGGATGTTGTCGATGCCGCGCGCGCGCATGGCCGGAATGGCCGCGAAGAGACGCGCGGTCAGCCCGGGCATTCCGCGCGCGGCATCGTGTCGCTCGTCCAGATAGTCGAGCGAGATGTTGAATTGATTGACTCCCGCATCCCACAACGCCCGTGCGCGATCGGCCGAGAGCATGGCGCCGTGCGTGATCAGCGTGATGAACTTGCGCGAGATCGCGCGATCGACTTCAGCGACGATGTCTTCGAGATCGCCGCGCAGCGTCGGCTCGCCGCCCGTGAAGGTGACGAGCATGGGATTGAAGTAGCGTGCTGCCTCGGCGTAGCTCTTCAGCTCCGCGGCGCGCGCGGCAGGATCCGTCTTCCAGTAGTCGCAAAAGCCGCAACGCGCGTTACACCGAAGCGTCACCTCGAAGTGCACGAGCAGAGGCCGTCGGGTCATAGTGAGCCAGACGTACTTGCGGAAGAACGGAATGACGTCCCACGGCGAGAAACGGGCGGATAACAACTCAGCCCTGCTTCATGGGCAATTGGATGCCGTGGGCCTTTGCCGTCTCCAGGGCGATATCATAGCCCGCGTCGGCGTGGCGAGCTACTCCAATGCCAGGATCGTTGGTGAGCACGCGTTGGAGGCGGACGCGCATCTCCGGGGTGCCGTCGGCGACGATCACCTGTCCAGCGTGCAGCGAGTTGCCAATGCCGACGCCGCCGCCGTGGTGAAACGAAACCCACGAAGCGCCGCTCGCGGTATTGAGCAGCGCGTTGAGGATCGGCCAGTCGGCGATGGCGTCGCTGCCGTCACGCATCGCTTCCGTTTCACGGAAGGGCGACGCGACGCTCCCCGTGTCGAGGTGATCGCGGCCGATGACGATCGGCGCGCTCAACTCTCCGCTCGCCACCAGGTCGTTCAGTGCGACACCGAAGCGCGCCCGGTCGCCCTGACCGAGCCAGCAAATACGGGCCGGCAAGCCCTGGAAGTGAACGCGCTCACGCGCGAGGGTGATCCAACGGCGGAGGTGCTCGTCGTGCGGGAAGAGCTCCAGCACGAGGTCGTCCGTGCGCGCCAGATCCTTGGGGTCACCAGACAGCGCCACCCAGCGAAACGGGCCCTTCCCTTCACAGAACAGCGGTCGAACGTACTCCGGGACGAAGCCCGGAATGTCGAAGGCGTTCGTCACGCCGTGATCGAGGGCCACGGTGCGAATGTTGTTCCCGTAGTCGAACGCGATCGCACCGCGCTGCTGCATGGCGAGCATCGCTTGCACGTGCGCGACGATGGCCGCGTCGGCCCGGCGTACGTAGTCCGCCGGATCACGGTGGCGGAGCGACACCGCGTCGGTGAGCGATAGCCCGTTCGGCACGTATCCGTTCAGCATATCGTGGGCGCTCGTCTGGTCAGTGAGTACATCCGGCGTGACGCCGCGCCGCACCAACTCCGGTAGTACGTCAGCCGCGTTCCCAACGAGACCGACAGATAGTGCGCGCTTGGCGTCGGTTGCTTCGCGAATCCAGGCGAGCGCCTCATCCAGATCGTGCGTCTTCCGGTCGCAGTAGCCTGTCTCGAGACGCTTGTCGATACGCGCTTCATCGACATCGATGCCGAGTATGGCGGCGCCATTCATCGTCGCCGCCAGCGGCTGCGCACCACCCATTCCACCAAGCCCGGCGGTCAGTACGAACCGGCCTGCGAGGCTGGCGCCGAAGTGACGTCGCGCGACGGCGCCGAACGTCTCGTACGTGCCTTGGAGAATGCCTTGCGAACCGATGTAGATCCAGGAACCCGCCGTCATTTGGCCATACATGATCAGGCCAGCGCGCTCGAGCTCGCGAAAGTAATCCCACGTTCGCCCAACGTCCCACGAGGTTGCTGTTCGCCAACAGCACCCGCGGCGCCGACGAGTGCGTGCGAAAGACACCCACGGGTTTGCCGCTCTGAATCAACAGCGTTTCATCGTTCTCGAGTCGGCGCAACGACGCGACGATGGCATCGAACGCCTCCCAACTGCGCGCCGCGCGGCCCGTGCCGCCGTAGACGACGAGATCATCCGGCCGCTCCGCGACGTCGGGATCGAGATTGTTCATCAGCATGCGCAGCGCCCCTTCCTGCTGCCATCCCTTGCAGGAGATCTGCGTTCCCCGCGGTGCGCGAACCACCCGCGCGCCATGCAAGGCGGGCGGAGCGCTTTCGGTCAGTGATGAGGCATTCATACGTCGGCCGTCATGCGTGAAATGATTTCATCATTCTGGATCGCGAGGGCGAGCGCTTCGATATCGCCCGAGAGCACGCGATCGTTCTCGAGTGGCGCGACGCGACGGCGTACGGCCGCGTGGGCATGCATCACACCGCGACCCGACCGGAGTGGTGCACGGAAATCGAGACCCTGCGCGGCGCACATCAACTCGATGGCCAGGACATACCGCACGTTGCTGACCACGCGGCGCAGCTTCCAGGCAGCCGCCATCGCCATCGGCACCACGTCCTCCTTGTTGCCATCGGTCGGAATGGTGTCCACGCTCGCCGGATGCGCGAGCACCTTGCATTCGCTCGTGATGGAAGCCGCGGTCACCTGCGCCATCATGAATCCGGAATTCACGCCAGCGTCTCGCGTGAGGAACGGCGGGAGCCCCTGATTGAGATCCGGGTGCACCAACCGGTCGATGCGCCGCTCGGAGATCGTGGCGAGGTTGGTGAGCGCGATGGCGAGAAAATCGAGCGCCATGGCCACCGACTGGCCGTGGAAATTGCCGCCGCTCAGCAGATCCCCGCTCTCGAACACGAGCGGATTGTCGGTCGCCGCGTTCAACTCACGCCCGATCACGCCGGCGGCGAATTCGATCGCGTCGAGGACGGGACCGTGAACCTGTGGCATACAGCGCAGCGCGTAGGCGTCTTGCACGCGCGGGTCGTTCGTCCGATGCGACTCGCGGATTTCGCTGTCGGCCAGTAGCTCGCGGAGGTAGCGCGGCCGAAGCGGCCTGCCCGATCTGTCCGCGCACGTCCTGAATGCGCGCGTCGAACGCCACCGGGGTGCCGAGAAGCGCCTCGAGGGACATGGCTCCGGCAACGTGCGCCACGCGCCAGAGCCGGTGCGCATCGACAAGCGCCAGCGCGCCGATCGCCGTATGCGCCTGCGTTCCATTGATCAGCGTCAGTCCTTCCTTTGACGCGAGTATCAGCGGCGCGAGGCCGGCACCGCGAAGCATCTCAGCGGCCGGGCCGCTCTGGTCACCGCAATTCAGGATGCCTTCACCGATCAACGACAGTGCGAGATGCGCCAACGGCGCCAGGTCTCCGCTCGCACCAACGCTACCCTGTTCCGGCACTGGCGGATACAGCCCGGCGTTCAGCATACCGATGAGCAACTCGGCTAGATCGGCGCGCGCGCCCGAGTGGCCCTTGCTGATCACGTTGGCGCGCAGCAGCATCATGGCGCGCACCTCTCGTTCCGGCAGCAGCGCGCCGACGCCCGCGGCGTGGCTACGCACCAGGTTCACCTGCAGTTCGGCGAGCCGGTCAGGCGGGATCGCTATTTCCGAGAGCTTGCCGAATCCGGTGGTCACGCCATAGGCCACCGCCCGGTTTCTGACCAGGTCTTCGACCACTGCACGCGTGATGCCGATGCGAAGACGCGCCTGCGGAGCAAGTGAAACCGGCGTGCGCTCGCGCGCCACCGCCGCTACCTGCTCCAGCGTGAGGGAATTTCCGTCGATGATGACTTGTTTGAGCATGGCGAAAGTTCGACCCGCCACGCCCGTTATTCAAGGAGCGCGTGATAGGCCACTTTCGTCGGGCTGCGCGGCGGGGATGGGGCTCCGGGTCGTTGACCGGCTGCTCCCGGACCACCTTCCAGGCGCACCGCAGGCTGGATGTCGCTGGCGGCTCCGTCGCGGTCGGCCCACCGGTCGGCGAGTTTGGAGTTTCCAGTTGCGAGTTGTGCGTTGTGAGTGTCCCACACCCGTGTCCCGTGTCCCAATCCCGTGTCACCGAACCTTCGCGAAGGTCGTTAGAACGGTGCCACGCCCGATCGCACGGTGGCACGGTTGTAATCGAACTTGAGATCCGGCTCCGCCTTCAGCGCGATGCGGAAGTTGAATGCAAAGTTGCCGTTAGGTGATTGCGTGAATCCAAAAATCGCACGCCAATCGTGCAACTCCCGCTGCAACGACACGATGTGGCTGGCAAACTGACGCCGCTCAAAGTCGTACGTCGTCTGCCACGATGCCGTCCAACTTGGCGTGAGGCTGAAATTGATGTTGCCATTCAGCGAAGTCGTGGGTGGAATATGGTACACCGGACTGCCGCCGGTCGGCGATGTGATCGGCGTATCGATCGTCGGCTGTGCGCGTACGTTCGCAAGGCAGGCATCGAGCAGGAACGGATTGCCGGCGGCAATCTGCTGGCAGCGGATCGTCGGGTCATACTCGATCACGTTGGGGCCAACGGGCGGACGGGGGCTCGAACGGCTGAACGTGAACGACGCGCGCCATCCCGTAGACGATGGCAGAAGGAACCTGTCGCCGCTACGCGCGCTGCCGGCGACGGGTTGCGCGGCTAGCGCTGCGACCTCACCGGCGTCCGTCTGCGGACGGACCGTTTCCGTGCTCGGCGTCGGCGAGACCTGCGCCTGCGGCACCGCGCGACCGAACAGGCGCGACAGGACCGTGAGAGGGTTCTCGTGCTGGCTGATGTTGAACGAGGCCGATACGCTCGTCAGGAACGGCTTGAACTTGGCCGTATCGCTGATAGGATTGCCCTGAAAGAGCGAATAATTGCTCGAGAAGTCGAAGCCCGGCAGCAGTTCGGAGCTCACGGAGTAACCCCACGTCTCCGACGTGAGTCCGGCCCACCCCGCGCGCCCTTGCGTGAGCCGCGCGTTGGCCGCGCGCTCGAAATCGTATGTGAGCGACGTCATATTGATGCTGAGCAGGCGAATCGTCTCGCTGCGAGCATTGGCTCCCGTGTCGGCCCCGGCCCGCGCCCGCAATTTCGCCTCGAAGTTCTGCGTCAGCCCAAGAGTCAGCGCGTTCTGCCGCAGATTGCCGACGTAGCCTTTTCGCGTTCCGCCGATGGCCGACAAGTACTCGTCGCTGACGTCGGTCTTCGGCGCATACGAATAGCCAAACGATGGCGTGATCGAATGGCGAATGCGCGCGAACGGCCCGAACCCCGGGAAGAATCCGAACAGCGTCGGCGATGCCGCCAGGCCGGCGGTAAATCGCTTGCTTTGGTGCACGTACTGGCCGTTGCTCCGCTCCGTCGCGACCCAGAACGAGCCTGGATCGACATTCTGAAAGCTCAAGCTCGGTGTGAGATTGAATTTGTTGCGTGCGATCGCGGGGAGCTGGAAGTCGGGCGTCCAGTCGACGTCAGTGCGGTACGTCGCGGCAAACACTCGCTGGGTGATTGCCCCTGTTTCCACGTCGTAGATATCGGTTAGCTGCGCATAGTCATACCGCTGCTGGTTCACGCGGAACGAATTCCGCAGCGTGTAGCCGAATATCTGGAGCGGCGTGTCGAACGTGATCGCATCCTGCGAGGACCCGCGCGTCTTCGACAGCGTGCTGTCACGAAGCCCCGTCGTAGGATCCACGGAGAACAGGAATGCGCCCGGTCCCGGCTGATCCATGTGCAGCACGTCACTGCGGCTGAAGCTGAAGGACGGTGTCCACGACAGCCACTGGCCAATGCCGATGGCCGTGGACGTCAGTTGGACCGTTGGAAACGTGCGGTCCACCTGCTGGCGTGAGGGATACTGCTTCTGCGTCGCGCCGAGCGAGAGCGACGCGGGCCCGAGCTTCGTCTGATAGTTCGCTTGCGACGAGATCGTTGCCAGGGCCGAATAGGGATTGAACGTGTTCTGGTGCTGCAGCGTGGTACTGGTGACGTAGTTGAAATTCGTCGTGAGGTGGCTGTCGTGCGAGAAGTCCTGCTGGTGCGACCAACTCAACGCCAGGTTCGTCAACCCGTCACGCTGCTGCGTATAGTTGGCGCCGATCCGGCCGCTCAAAAAGCGATCGAGCCAGCGGTAATCCCAATCACCGTTGTAGCGCAGCCATCCCGGATCGCCCTGCGTCGCGCCCGCTGAGCTGCGCCAATCGAGCCAGGTGCTGGCATCCATATAGTCGTTCAGCGCCCAGTAGTAGCCAACATGTTCGACATTCCGACGATACGTGGGACTATTGCGGACGATATCGCCAATGCCGAATTGCGGGGCCAGGATGCCGCTGTGCCGGCCGCTGTGGGCATCGCTGAAGATGAATGGCAGCCACATGACCGGCACGTCCCTGATGTACAGCACGGCCGGCCGCGCAACCAGCGTATTCCCGGTCCGCTTTGCTTCCTTGTACTCGAAATGGTAGTCAGGAATCGAGTCGCTGCAGCTGGTGAGTGAGCCGCCCTTCACGTAGGCCGTCGCTTTGGCCTGGCCGCCCGTCGAGTCCTGCACCACTGAAGCAAGATCGACGTCGAGGTACCACATCTCGCCCTGATTGACTGGAAGACGCGCACGCGTGATGCGCGCCGTCCGTGCGGCCAGACTGTAATCAACGCGGCCAAGACCCGTGATGTCGGCCTGCCCGGACCCTGGGCTGCTGAGCACGTAGTGTCCCCCGGTGGTGATGTGCCGGGTCGCCTCCGTGTAATAAATACCGCTATCGCTGACGACGATTTGCGAATCGCGATCGACCGCCGCCCGCCGAGTTTTCGATGCCAGCAGGTCGAGCGCGCGGTGCTCGGCGTCAAAGAAAGCCGTGTCGCCCTGATAGCGCGTGATCGAGTACCCAGGCTTGCTCATCAGCGCCTGCGTCACCGAATCCGGAACTGGCCACTTCAGACGCGTGGAATCCTTCGTTGTGTCACGCGGTACAGCCGGCGCCTGGCGTCCCGTCGGCAACCGCGGGATCACCTGCGCCGATCCCCTGCTCCCGATCGCCAAGGCGAATCCCGTCGCAACCAGCCACTGCGTCATGTCCCGGCGAGCAAGTCGATAATGCATCACCGCCGTTCCTCGAGGTGATCGAGGAACGGCGTTCCTGCTAAAGGGGACTTCTGAATCGGCATTCGAGCTCCGACGCTCTACTCTCTTCCGCCCAACAAATCCTTTGCCAGCCGAGCTTCGTCGGAGTTCGGAAACTCGCGAATGACACGATTCAGATACGGACGCGCATCGCCCTTCTTGTTCGCATCCCACAGCGTCTTGCCGTGGCGATACAGGCCAGTGGCTGCTGCCGAACTCCGCGGATACTTGCTCGCAACGAGCAGATATACAGAGTCTGCCGCGGCCGTGTTCCCTTCGGCCTTATACGCTTCGCCGATGTACAACTGCGCCCGCGGCGCCTGCTCCGATGTCGGATAGGTGCTGAGCAATCGCTCGAAGCCCGCACGCGCCAGGCCGTACGCCCGGGTGTCGAGCTGGTCCTTCGCGCTCAGAAAGAGCGTGGAAGGGCCCGGGCCGGATGGCGCCAATCGCGCCGTGTCGGACGACGGAGCAGCGGCTGCCGGCTCCGACGGGACACCACCCTGCTCTTTTAGTGCCTCGAGTTGAGCCTGTGCATTCTGCAGGTTGCGCGTCGATTGGTCGAGCAACGCTTGAACCCGCACCATCTGCTTGCCCATCGCGTCGAATTCGCCGGTCGTCGCCGCCTGAAATGACGCCAAACGCGCGGCCGCGACGCGCAGGGAATCATTCATTCGGTCGATCGAAGCCGAGAGCTGCGCAATCTGCGACCGACGTGACTCGTTGGCGCGCAGCATGGACGTGTCATCCAAAGCGAGTTGCGCGCGTGTGGCGCGCAACTCGTCCTGGATCAGCCGAATGTCACTCTTCGACGCCAAGCATCCGCCGGTCGCAAGCAGCGCGATCGGCGCAAATGAGGTCCAGCGTCTCATGGGCGACGGAGCGTCTGCCCGCCGGCCGTGATCTCGAACTCCGCCCGCCGGTTTTGCGCCCAGGCGGCTTCATCTGATCCTTGAGCCACCGGCCGCTCCTCTCCATAGCTGATGGTCTCGATGCGCGATGCATCAATTCCGTGCTCCACGAGGTACTGCTTCACCGCCGCGGCGCGGCGCTGGCCGAGCGCGAGGTTGTACTCGTCTGAGCCACGCTCGTCGGTGTTGCCGGCAACGCGCAGCATCACGCCGGGGTTAGCCTGGAGAATCGGCACCTTGGCGTCGAGAATGGAGCGGTCTTCCGGCCGAAGATCCGACTTGTCGAAGTCGAAATGCACCACGGCGGCCAACGTCGCACGCATATTCGCGGCTGCCGCGGCAGCGTCGCGAGCCGCGGCGTCCGCGGCGGCAATGGAATCGGTGCGGTGGGCGGCGGCAGCCGATGCGGCGGCAGCCGCGGCCGCGGCACGGCGGGCTGCGTCTTCCTGGGAACGGCGCGCACTATCGGCATTCGGACTTGCCACGACAGGAGCGGGCGCCGGCACCGGAGCCGGCGTCTTGTGGCACGCGTCGAGGGCCGCTACGGACACCAGAGCCATCGTCAGCACTGCAATGCGCCGGGTCTGCTTCATTCTGAATCTCCTCGGAGTAACGGAACGAGATGAGTGATATATAGAGAGAAGGTCCTTATCACTGCCCAACCAACCGCGACGACCACGACGCCAGCCGCGCCCCGGCCGACTTCGTCACCTGCCGCATCCGGCCCGATTCCGTGTCGAGCACCCACAACTGCCGCACGCCGGTGCGCGACGAAGTGAAGATGAGGTGCCGGGAGTCCGGCGACCAAGCGGGCTGCTCGTTCTGCCCCTCGCTCGTCAACAGCTTCGGCGTGCCACCCCCCGCACGGATCGTCATGATCTGCATTGAATCTTTGATGCGCTCCTGGTACGCCACGAACCGTCCATCTGGCGACCAGTCAGGGTCCGACCGGTAAGTCCTCTCGCTGAAGTCGTAGTTCGTCAGCTTGTCGATGCCGGTGCCATCGGCGTTCATAATATACAACTCCGGGTGTCCTTCGCGGCCGGACACAAAGACAATTCGACGCCCGTCGGGGCTGGGCGTCGGATTCGTGTTCTCCGTACCCTGGCCTACCGTCAGCCGCCGCGGGGCATCTCCGCCGCCGATGCCAATGGAGTAGATGTCGGAGCCGTTCTCGCCCGAGCGCGAGAACACGATGGTGTTGCCGTCCGGCATGAACTCCGGCGTGATGTATTGCGTGTTACGCGGAGCCGTCGCCAGCGTGCGCGAGCGCCCGGTGGCCAGATCGATCAGCACCAACCGCGAGCCGACACCGCCAAACGTATTGTATACGAGCATTGAGCCGTTCGGACTCCACGCTGGGCTGAATCCGTTCTCGTCGGTCGGCACGGTAATCTCGTCCGCGCCGTCGCTGTCCACGATGCGAACAGACTGACCGCGCAAGTACGCGATGCGCGTGGAGGCAATGCCTGGCTGGCCGGTGATCCACCGCTCGATCTCGTCCGACGCACGGTGCACCGCCAGGCGCCAGTCGCGACTCAGCCCGGACGACGGCAATGCGAACTCGGCGACGTTCGTCACTTGTCCGCGCGCGACGTCGTGCAGCGCGACGTGCAGCCCAGAGATGACGGGCGTGATCTGCACCACCGCTGAGGCAGCGAGGCGCGCGAACAGCCGATAATTGAGCCCCGCCGCGGAGCCCGGCGCCTTCTGCACGTTCGGGTCGGTGGTGTCGAGCTGCAGGACCGTGAAACGATCGCTATAGTCGAGATCGCGCTGCACGAGCGCCCGCACGGAATCGCCGAACGCACCGGCGACGGGCAGCACAATGATCCCAACCTTGTCGCGCAACGGATCGTACACGCCGTTGATCGTGATGCCGCGGAACGTGGTGTCCTGGCCGCGCGCGACGACGGGAATCAGGAATGCCGTGGCGAAAACGGACCAAACGGCTCGAGAAAGGCGCGTCATCGGAGAAGCGAAGGAGTGAAGCGAAAGGTCACCGGCAAGATGTCCTCACGGAAGCCAGGAGGAAGCGGTCCGAAGAGGTGTGCGTTGGCCACGGATTCCACCGCGCCGAGCGCTTGTTGATCGAATGTAAATTTGCCCGATGACGTCACCATGTTGATGCCGTCGACAGAGCCGTCCCGCCGAATCATGAAGCGCACCTCCGCCGTCAGGACGAAGCGCGTCGGATGCGCGCGAAACTGCAGCAGGATCTGCCGGGTGATGTTGTTGATGTAACCCGGATACGGGAACTCGATGCCGGGCGTGTCGATGTTCGCGACGTCGGCGCCCTTACCGCCCGTGGGACCGCCACCAGCGGTAGGTGCGTTGGCTTTCGCCTTGTCGCCGCTCGTTGCTTTCGGCATCGGCGTGACGGTCTTCGGGGCCGGCGCAGCCTTGTTCTTCTTCATTGCTGCCGGCTTAGTCTTCGGGGCAATTTTGGCGACCGGCGGCGACGGTACTGGGGGCGACGGTGCCGCGGGCGACGGCACTGCGGGTAACGGCGCCGCGGGCGACGCCACGGACGGCTGATCTCGAACGACGCCAATGGCGCGCTCGCCCGCCGGTGCCGCGATGAGTTGCACGCGGTACATCGGGGGCGAAGGCAGCGGCGCGGCGGGACGTAGTGTGAGGAACGCCGCGATCACCGCTCCGTGCAGGAGCACCGACGCGAACAGTCCAGCGGTCAGTCTCGGTGCCGGTGCCGCGGACACGCTATCGAAACTCCTCCGGCTCGGTGACGAGCCCGACGTTGTTGATGCCAGCCGCATTCAGGATCGCCAGCAGCTGCGCGATCACACCGTAGCTGACGTTCTGGTCTGCACGGAGATACACGCCATTGCGCGATCGGTTCGCCGCCAAGCTCTTCACCGCGACGCGAAATTCGCCGAGGGTGAGCGGCGCATCGTCCACGACGATCTGTCCGGTCCGATTCACCGTGATCGTCAGGCCATCCTTCGACTCCAGTGGTTTGGCCTCGGTTTTCGGCAGCGACAGGTCCACGCCGCCCTGCATCATTGGCGCGGTGATCATGAAGATAACCAGCAGCAGGAGCATGACGTCGATCAGGCTCACGACGTTGACGTCGGCGTTGAGCACGAAGCGTTCGCGACGGCGGCGGCGCGCCATGTCAGATGCGTCCTGCGCGCACGAGCAGCGCGATCACCGCCGTGTTGAAGCTTTCCATGCGGCCGTCAAAACGGTTCAGCCGGCTGGCGAAGATGTTGTAGCCGAACGTCGCCGGAATCGCGACCGCCAGGGCTGCCGCCGTCGCGATCAGCGCCTCGGCCACGCCCGGTGCCACGGCCGAGAGATTGCCCGAGCCTTTCGACGCAATGCCGAGGAATGCGTCGATGATGCCGAGCACCGTTCCGAACAACCCGATCAGCGGACTGGCCGACCCGATCGTCGCCAGCCAGGGCAGAAAGCGTCCAATGCGATCGCGTTCGTCCGAGGCTTCGGAGTCCAGCACCAGATGGAGCGTTTCGATCTGCGAGCCGGTCAACGTCGCCGAGGCTAGCGCGTCACGCTCCTCGCCGGCCCGTTCGCGCAGTTGCTGGCTGGCGACGCGTACATCGGACACAAAATGCATGGCGCGCAGAAAGAGGCGCGGCAGCGCGCCCGGCGGCGCCCGCTTGGCGAGCGCTCCCGCGTCGTCCAGCTGGGAGGACCGCTCGAAATCGCGCGCGAACTTCTCCGCGGCGCCAATCGCCTTTGAGAGCGAGTGCCAGACCCCGAACATGATCCCCCAACTCAACAGCGACAATGCCGCCAGGAATACCAATACGACCTGCGTCATGGTCGTGGCGTTCGTGATCAGTTCGAGCGGACTCGATGGCACAGCTCCGTGGGACGCCTGCAGCAGCATGGGAACGAAGATCACAATGTGAGAAGTGGAGGGGACATCAGGCTGGAACCGACGCCGCGCGTTTGGCAAACCATCGGTACGTATCCGCCAGACCGTCGGCGAGCGAGATGCGCGGCGACCATCCGAGCACGGCGCGAGCCTTGTCGATCGACAGAAAAGAATGCTGTTGCTCGCCCGCTCTCTTTGGCGCAAACTCAATCGCTGTCGACGAGCCCGCCGCGGCGATGAGTGTTTCGGCCAAGGCGAGCACCGGCGTGCCGATCCCGGTCCCGATGTTGAACGCCCGCTCGTCCACGCAATTCGCTGGCGGGATCGGTGCCGTCGCGGCGAGGTACGTAGCCTCCGCGACATCGGTCACGTGCACGTAATCGCGGGTCTGCGCGCCGTCACCAAAAACCGTCAGTGGGCGGCCGTCGACTATTCGGCCGCAAAAAATCGCGACGACGCCGGCCTCACCGTGCGGATCCTGGCGAGGCCCATACACATTCCCGAAGCGCACGCTCACCGTGTCGAGACCGTGGACCCGGGCGTAGTAGGCGAGATACAGCTCGGTGGACAGCTTGGCGATGGCGTACGGCGAGTCCGGTTCCTTTGGCGTGGTCTCGCGATTCGGCGGCGTCGCGAGATCACCATAAATGACGCCGCCGGTAGACGAGAACACGACGCGTGGCCGCGCGGCGTGATCGCTGCGACGCACGGCCTCCAGCACGTTCAACGCGCCAATGATGTTCACGCTGGCGTCGAATACCGGCTCCGCCACGCTCCGGCGCACGTCCATCTGCGCGGCGAGATGAATCAGGACGTCGAACGCGCCGCCCTGTACGAGACGGGCCGCGTCGGCCGAGCGCACGTCGGCCACGTGCAGGACTGCGCCATCGGGAACGTTCCGTCGGCTCCCGGTCGACAGATCGTCAACCATCTCAACGGCCCATCCATCGGAGAGAAAGCGCTCCGCGACGTGTGATCCAATGAAGCCGGCGCCGCCCGTGATCAGCACACGTCGCGTCATCTCTCGCCTCCAGCGCGAGCGGGCTGCTCTTCCGGCGCTTTCGTTTTGCGCTCGAGCCCAAACAGGTAGCGGACGGTATCGACCACCCCGAGGCCGCGGCCGTTGGCCGCGGCGGCACGCAAACGGACCGTCGGTTCGTGCAAGAATTTGTTCATGAGTGTTCTAGAGAGTTCCTCGACCACGGCGCGTTCGGCCGGTGGCAAATGCTCGAGCCGTCGAAGCGCATCCGCCAGCTCGCGCGTCCGCACCGACTCCATGCGAGCACGCATCTCGGTCAGCACGGGCACGGCGGCGAGCCCGGCCACCCAATCCCAGAACCGTCCCACCTCTGAGGCGATGAGCTGCTCGGCTGTCGGCAACTCGGCGCGCCGGCGCTCGAGATTGGCCGAGACCACTGCCTGCAAATCGTCCAGATTGTAGAGGAACACGTTCGCGAGATCGCCCACGGCGGGATCGACGTCGCGGGGCATCGCAATGTCGAGAATGCAGAGCGGGCGGTCGCCGCGCGCCGCGAGCGCGGGCCGAATGTGATCGGCGAACACCACCGCATGCGGCGCGGCAGTCGAGCACACCAGCACATCGACGTCGGCAAGCGCCGTCCAGCACTCGTCGTAATGCATGGCCAAGGCGCCGTACCGGTCGGCCAGATTCGTGGCATGTTCATACGTGCGGTTGGCAACGATGGACGTGCGCACCCCCTGATCGCCCAGGCACTCCAGTGCGAGTTCGGCCATGGCGCCAGCCCCGAGCACCATGGCGCGCTTGTTCGCCAGCGAGCCGAAGATCTGTCGCGAGAGCTGCACGGCCGCCGAGCTCACCGAGGCGGCGCCACGCGCAATCGACGTTTCATTGCGCACACGGCCGGCCACCAAGAGCGATGTCTGAAAGAGGCGGTTGAGCACCGGTCCCGAGTGCACGCGGCACTTCTCCCACGCATCGCGCACCTGGCCGTGAATCTGCGCCTCTCCCAGCACCATGGAATCGAGGCCGCTGGCAACACGGAAGAGATGCGTGACTGCCTCCCGATCGCGGCGGACGTATCCGTACTCCGACGCTTCGCCACCGATCCGTTCCGACAACGCGGCCCACACCGCCGGCGCGGCATCGGTATCCGATTCGACGAGATAGATCTCCGTCCGATTGCACGTGGAGATCAGGACCGCTTCGCGCATTCCGGCGTTCTCGCGCAGGGCCTCCAGCGCCGGGCCGACGTCACTTGGCGCATACGCAATGCGCTCCCGTATGTCGAGCGGAGCGCCCCGATGGTTGATCCCAACGAGGGTCAGCGCCATATCGCCACCCCTGCCGCAACCCACGCGCTCACAGGAACTGTCCCGCCGCTGGTCCAGCGACACGGAACGCGACATAGAGGACGAGCACCAGGACGAACGCCGCGCTTGAATACTTCGCGGCGCGCTGTGCCTGCCAACCGCGCGTCATGCGTCCCATGGCAATGCCCGTGACGGCAACCCAGGCGCCAGTACCCCACACGAGCTGCGGCAGGTTCAGTTCGTGATAGGCGACCGAATATGCAGACGCGAGGACGACACCGAGCGTGAGCGCCAACCATCCCACGATTGCCGCGAAATGATTCATGCGATCGAGGGTGGCGAGCGGCGGGAAGAACCGGAACAACGTGCCAAATCGGTGCGACTTCAGTTCCCGCCGCTGCAGCAGATACATTGTGCCGGCGGCAGCGGCGGTGGCGAAAGCAGCGATACCAACGAAGCTCAATGCGATGTGCGCGAATAGCCAGACGCCGCGAACGCCCTCAGCCGATCGTCCTGGCGTGAGACCGATGATGCTCGCAACGATCGTCGGCACCACGGCGAACGGCGCGGCTACTACGGTGAGACTCACGTCGCGAGCGAGCACCTCCACGACGAGCAAGGTCATCGCCAGCACCAGCCCGGCGAACGACAGGGACGGACCGAGACCGGTCAGCGGCAGTGCACTCGCCCGAAGGGCGAAGAGGAGTAGCGCCGCGATGTGCGCGACGACGCCTGCCCCGAGCATGCCGATGACGCCAGCAACCGGCGCACGCACCGGACGAGCAAACGGCACCGCAGCAAGAGCTGCGGCGCCGAGGTAGCAGAAGATGGCGGCGAGGTGGGCGATCGCGATCATTGGCGCTAGCCAAAATCTAGTGTCGGATCACAAGTTACGGCATCTTTGCCGCAACACGTGCCGCAGTGCCTTGCTCGATCTTCGGCTGCTCCTGGCTGGTCACGATCGCGGTTGCGCCGAACGGTGTGACGCGAAGTACCTGCGCACGCCCGATCGATACCTCTGGGATGGCGAGTTCGCGCCCGTCGGTCGGGTTCTGGCGCGGTTGATAGAGCTCGATCTGATCGCCCGTGTTTACGCCAGTTCCACGCGACAAATCGAGCACGAGATAGCTCTGCAAGCTGGTCAGCACTGGCTCGTTGTAGATCCAGCGGACCTTGCCCGTGCGGCCATTCGTCACCGGAGTAGGACGGCCAAGCGCAATCGCGGCGTTCGTGTCATAACGAATGAGCCGCTGCCCCTGCAGTATCTCGCTGAAGATCTTGACGACACGAGCGGAGGCAGCCTCCCCCTTCCCCGGCGCCTGAGTGATCTCGACAATCCCCGTGGGAATGACGATTTGCCCAAAGTCCTCGATGAGGGGTCCCAGACGGTACACGAGGAAGCGCTCGCGCTCCGGCACCACGGCGCCGGCCGGCGGCGATACAAGGATGCGATCGTACAATTGCATGCGCGACCGATCGACCGACGCGATCCCTGGTATGTCAGCCGATTGCATGATGTAGCCCGACAGCCGCGGCCCTCCACGCTGATCGACCCACGGCGCGGCGGCAAACTCCCCTACTCGCACCGTGTTGCCCGGCGGAGGCGGAGCGGGCGGTGCGCTGTCCACTCGTGGCGGGGCGACGAGGACCTGCGCTGGCGCGGACGGTTGGACGCTGGGAGGAGGTGGCGTGACAGCGATGACCTTCGCTCGCTCACCCGGCAGTTTGAGCAACTCACCCGGATAGATCCAGTGCGGATCTTCGATGATGCCGCTGTTGAGCCGGTAGATTTCCGGCCAGAGGAACGCATCGCCGAGGTACAACTTGGCAATGTCCCAGAGCGTATCGCCGCGCTTCACCGTATGCGTCTTCGGCATCGGTTTCACCGGCTCCTGCGCGAAGACAGGTCGAGCAGAGAGCGCGGCAATGGCGAGGATCGTAAGTGCGACGACGCGGATCAGCCGTCCACGTTGCCGGCTGCGGACAGCCCGCACGAGCATAGCATGCACTCCCGAAATTCGTGAATTCACAGGCGACGGCCGACGGCGACGGTCTCGACGGTGGACGATTCAGAGGAGGCCGGGGAAACGAGGGAGGGGGCGGAGGGAAGATGCAGCGGGTGGGCGTCCCGCGCGTCGCGAGGCGCTTTGGTGATCCACGACACACGTAGCATCGATTCGCAAACGCGGCGGCCGGGCATCGCCCGGCCGCCGCGTTTCCTTCGCTAAACAATCAACCCTAAACCCTAAAAAGGCAGATCGTCATCCCCGTCGTTCAGCGCGTTGGGGAAATCCTCGAAGTCCTCGCTACCGGTCGTCGGAGCCTTGGCCTTTGACGCTGCCGCCGGCGCGCGACGCACCCCGCTTTCACTTCCTTCGAAGTCTCCGCCGCCACCCTTGCCGCCACCGAGCATGATCAACTCACGCACGTTGATCTCGGTGCTGTACCGCGTTTGGCCATCCTTGTCCTGCCACTGGCGATACTCAATCCGGCCCTCGACGTAGAGTTTGTCGCCCTTCTTGACGTACCGCTCGACGATGTCGGCGAGTTGCGAGCTTTTCGTGTTCCAGACGACGCAGCGATGCCACTCCGTCTTCTCTTGCTTCGATCCCGACGCATCGTTCCAGGACCGGCTGGTCGCGAGCGAAAACGTGGCGACGCGGTTGCCACCAGTCGTCGAACGCACTTCGGGGTCGTTACCCAGATTCCCGATCAAAGTGACCTTATTCAAACTACGGCTCACTGTTTCCTCCTGGCGAGAGTGTCGATTGCCTCGCCGCTCACGGTATGATCCAGTCCGTGTCAATGCGCAAGCAAATTCCCGCACATCAACGATTTCTGTTGCACACTTCACAATCCACTTCACACATCCTGCTTCAGCGTGCGCCGCAGCACGATGGCATCCTCGACGGGCAGCCGATAGTAACCCCGCCGTCGTCCTATCTCCTCGAACTCGCGCGATCCGTACAACCGGCGCGCTCGTGCATTCGAGTCCCGCACTTCCAGATACACCACCGCCACCCCTCGTTCGATCGCCAGACCAAGCGTCGCGTCGAGCAACGCCTGTCCGAGCCCAGTGCCCCACTCGCTGGGTGCCACGGCGAGGTTGGCGATCTCCCCCTCGTCGGCAGCAAACCAGGCCACAACATAACCCAGCACGCAGTCGTCGTCACTGCGCGCACAGGCAAAGAACACCGCCGGGTGCGATCGCGCGTCACGAAAGGACTGGATCGACCACGGATCACTGAATACCGCCCGCTCGATCGCCGCGATCGCCGCCAGATCAGCCTCGGTCGCGGCAGTTATGCAGACACTCATCAGGCGGGCAACGGCCGACCGTGGGCCGACTCCCATCGCACCTGCGCCTCGGCGAGCCGGCCGTAGGACGGCTCCCAGGTCCCCAGGTCTACTGGGCCGCGCTCGGCAAGCAACGCCTCGAGCTTCGTGACCGCCCGCGCCCGCGGCCCGGCCATGATTCCGCCGTCGATCGGCGCCGGACTGACAATCATCGCGCCGTATTCCTCGGCCACGCCGGTCACCGACGCGGCCAGGATCAGGCGCGCACGTTCCACCTCCACAACGCTGTCCAACGTCAGGTCGAGCAATCCGACATAGAGCTCCCCACGAAGGGCGTCGAGCGCCGCGAGATACCGGCCAAGCGGGAGATCCGCTCCGCCGATCACCAGCGCCAGGGAGGGCACCGCGTACAACGGGCACCCAACACCGGTTGCGATCCCCTTGGCGATCGCGCTGGCAATGCGAAGGCTCGTAAAGCTCCCAGGCCCCGCTCCGCAAACGACGCGCTGTACATCGCCAATCGCGACGCCTGCGCGGCGAAGACAGTCGGCGGCCGCCGGCATCAGTCGCTCGTGTTCGGCGCCCTTCATCGCCACCCCCTCCTCCGCCAGCACGCGCGTCCCGTCCAGCACCGCGACGTCTCCCGCGTACGTAGACGCGTCCAGTGCCAGCGTGATCATACATGCCCCCCTGCGTAGAGCAGACGTCGCGCGGGGTCGTTGGGCAGATGCTGCAGGCTGATCGGCACGTGCACGCGGGGAATGCGATCCCCCGCCCGCTCCGGCCACTCGATGAGCACCAGCGCCTCCTCCGCGAGGATCTCATCCCAAGCCAGGTTCGTCAACTCCGCCATGTTTGCGAGGCGATACAGATCGAGATGATAGACCGCCGAACGCGGGGAGTGGTACTGATGCACGAGCGCGTAGGTCGGACTCGTGACGTCGTCGGTGACGCCGTAGCCGCGGCAGATCGCCTTGACGAGCGTCGTCTTGCCGGCCCCGAGCTCACCGCTGATCGTCACGACGAGCGGCGGCAAGGCGATATGCCCGAATTGCTCGCCCCAGGCTTTGAGCTCGGATTCGTCGCAGGCGAGACGGCCTTGGCTGGCCAATGGCGGGATGATTGGAGCGTGCGGCACTATCGTCCGCCTCGTCCGCCGCTCGCCGCCACGCGAGTTCGTGTCGTGTTGCCGTCACGCTTGGCGCGCAACTCGAACAGCTGATCGCGAAGCTGCGCGGCCAACTCGAAGTCCATGGCCGCAGCCGCTTCACGCATCTGCTCGTCGAGCATCTTCTCGAGTGACGCGGCGTCCATGATCGCGTACCCGCGCGCCGGCTCCGCCACCTGCTTCCTCTCCTTTTCGTCACGCTCTGCGCGGGCGTCAGCGACGCGCGTACTGAACCGCACCTCATCCACGCTCTTGCTGACCGTGGTGGGCGTGATGCCATGTTCCTCGTTGTGCGCCCGTTGAATCTCGCGCCGGCGCTCCGTCTCCTCCATACAGCGCTGCATTGATCCCGTTATCCTGTCGGCGTAGAAGATCGCCCGACCGTGGGCGTTGCGCGCCGCGCGGCCCACCGTCTGGATGAGCGACCGGTCGCTGCGCAGAAATCCTTCCTGATCCGCGTCGAGAATCGCCACGAGCGACACTTCCGGGAGATCGAGACCTTCGCGCAGCAGATTGATGCCGACGAGCACGTCGAATTCGCCCAGGCGGAGGCCGCGGATGATCTCCACGCGCTCGATCGCATCGATGTCGGAGTGCATGTAGCGCACACGCACGCCAACCTGTTGCAGATAGTCGGTGAGGTCCTCGGACATGCGCTTCGTGAGCGTGGTCACCAGGACCCGCTCTCCCTTTCGCTCGCGAATGCGGATCTCGTTCAACAGATCGTCCACCTGGCCTCGCACCGAGCGGATTTCGATTTCCGGATCCACCAGTCCCGTCGGCCGGATGATCTGCTCCACCACCACGCCTTCGGACAACCGCAGCTCGAGATCGCTCGGCGTCGCCGACACGAAGACGGCCCGCGGCGTCAACGAGAGGAACTCATCGAACATGAGTGGCCGGTTGTCGAGCGCGCTCGGTAGGCGAAACCCGTACTCGACCAGCGTCAGCTTGCGCGCGCGGTCGCCGTTGAACATGCCGGACACCTGCGGCAGCGTGACGTGCGACTCGTCGATCACCACGAGGAAATCCTCGGGGAAATAGTCGAACAGGCAGGCCGGCCGCTCGCCTGCCTCACGTCCGGCGAGGTGGCGCGAATAGTTCTCAATGCCGGCGCAGGTGCCGATCTCCAGCATCATTTCGACATCGAAGTTCGTCCGCGACTCGAGCCGCTGCGCCTCGAGCAGCTTGCCCGCGGCGCGCAACTCGCCAAGTCGGACGGCAAGCTCCGATTGAATGAGCTTCACGGCGCGCTCGAGCGTTGACCGCTGTGTCACGAAATGCTTCGCCGGATAGATCGCCGCGCGCTCGAGTTGCGCGATCGTCTCGCCGGTGAGCACGTTGATCTTCGAAATCCGCTCGATCTCGTTTCCCCACATCTCGACACGAACGCCCTGCTCCTCGTACGCCGGAAAGATCTCGACCGTGTCGCCGCGCACCCGGAAGGTACCCCGCTCGAACGAGACGTCGTTGCGCCCGTACTGAATGCGCACGAGCGAGCGCAGGATCTCGTCACGGTCGATCTTCTGGCCCGTCGTGAGCGTCACCATCTGCTCGCGGTATGACACCGGATCGCCAAGGCCGTAGATTGCCGAAACCGTGGCGACGATGATGACGTCCTCACGCTCCATCAGGCTCGACGTGGCGCGCAGTCGGAGGCGGTCAATGTCCTCGTTGATCGACGCATCCTTTTCGATGTACGTGTCCGTCGTCGGGACGTACGCTTCCGGCTGGTAGTAGTCGTAGTACGAGATGAAGTACTCGACAGCGTTGTGCGGAAAGAAGCTCTTCAGTTCGCCATACAGCTGTGCGGCGAGCGTCTTGTTGTGGGACATGACCAATGTCGGGCGGCCAAGCTGTTTGATGACGTTGGCCATCGTCATGGTCTTGCCGGAGCCCGTGACACCGAGCAGCGTTTGAAAGCGATCCCCGCGCGCCAAACCCGCAGACAGCTCGGCGATCGCTCGTGGCTGATCGCCTGCTGGCTGGAACGGGGCCTGGAGATCGAACTCGGCGAACGGCATCGCTAGAATATAACACACTGTGTCGGGTTTTGTTCGGTCTGCCAGGACCAGCGCCCGAACCCACCTCGTAGCCTTCTTCGACATGCAAGCAGTGACCGACCCACATCGGCGAACGCGGACCTCGTGATCGTGCCGGAGCCGTCTCGGACCTCCCGCGCCGCCACGACTGGCTGGGCGTTGTTCTTCGCGTTGTTCTTCGCGTTCTTCTCCGTCGTAATGGTCGTGGACGGCTTGGAGACTGCGCTCCATTTCCAGGGCTCGGCCATCGACGGACCGTTCCAGCTCTACAACGCACTCCGACGGATCTATGCGGGGCAGCGGGCCGGCGTGGATTTTCAGTTCTTCCACGGGCTCGGGATTCCGTTTCTCCACTACATCCCGTTCCGCCTGCTCGGCGGCACCTTCTTCGCCTCCGAAATCACCCGCGAGCTCGTGACGGCGGTGCTCTATCCGATCACGCTGATCGCGTTTCTGCGATTCTTCATTGGCAATTGGACGCGCGCGCTCGTGTGGTCCGGCATCGTGATGGCGCTCTCGATCGGGCTGCGCATGGCACCGATGCTCGTGGCCCTCAACAGCCTGCTCGGCGTCCGTTCGACGCTCCCAACGCTGGTGCCGATCTTCCTGTGCCTCTCCGTCCGCCGATCCATGCGTACGGTGATCGCCGGCATTGTACTTGGTGCCGCATTGGTCATGAGCACTGAGCAGGGGCTCGCCGCGGTGATGGCCGTCGTGCTGGCGACCATCGTCGCATCGCTCCGGCGCGGCCGGAACGGCGAACGGCGCGAATACCTCGTGGACGGCGCGGCCATGGTCGCGATCGCGATGGTCACACTCGTCTCGCTGCTCACGCTGCTCGGTGGCACGGACGGCATGCGCGGCGCGCTGCGGTACAACTTCTCACTCGTCCCCAAAGATCAGTATTGGTACTTCGGCGCGCCACCGAACCTCTTCCTGTCGAGCTGGGGCACGCTGCCGGCCATGCTGGCAGCGATTCCCCGCATCCCGCTTACGCTGTTTGCAGGCATCGCCGCCGTGTGCCTCACCATGCGACGGTTGTGGCGAAGCGACTCCGGCACTGCGCGGCGACGCGAGTTCGCGTTCACGGTCCTCGCGCTGTATGGGCTGATCTCCTGCGCATCGCTCCTTGGCACGTTCGTCAACGCCTATGTGCAGCCACTCCTTCGGGTGCTGCTGCTGCTTGGAGCCGTCTACCTGGATCACCAGCTCGTCCGGCGCGACGCACGGTTGGGACGCCGCCCGTTATGCGGCGTGAGCCGATCGACGTTCATGGTCGCCTGTGCGTCGGCGCTATACGCCGTCGTGCTCGTCCCGGCGATTATCGACACGGTCCGCGTCACGATCCCGCACATGGTGCGCGATCATCTGCTGCACCGCGTCGGCGCTGTGTACGACGGCATCTGGCCGCAGACCATCGTCGCGGGGCAAGCCATGCTCGACTCACGACGCGACGCGTCGGGCCGCCCCCCCGTGTTGTGGTCCACCTACGCAGGTCTGCTCGAGGCGCGCAACGGTCTGTTCCATCCATCCGTGGACTACATCATTCACGCCCTCGGACCACAGAACCGCGCGAAGTACGTCGACGATTTCCGCCGCGTGAAGCCGCGGCTCGTACAGACCGTCGATCCCCTCTACACTCAGTACGAAGCGTGGATCGAGGACACGAGCTGGGACTTCTACGTCGAGTTGCTTCGCAACTACGAGCTGGTCGGTCACACGCCGTGGTCATTGTTCTGGGAACGCCGCGCCGCCGAGTTGCCAGCCCCGGTGCTGCTGGGATGGTCCACGGTTGCCGCCGGTACCGATAGCCTTCGGCTGCCGACGATCGCGTCGGCGAACGAAGGGCCCACCCTCGTGCTTCTCCAGGTCGAGTTGCAATACCGCACACACAACCCGTTGCAGTGGCTGCCGATCGTCGGTGCCACGCCGCGCTATCTCGTCACCGCTACCGGCGCGATCCAGCGGAACCCCGTGACGATCGATCCGTACACCATGAGGACGCGCTTTCCGCTCCTCGTGGTCCGCGGCGCGACGCCAGTCTTGCACTGGCAGACATACTCGCTGCTTCCGGGTGCGCGCCTCGACGTGTCGGCCGTACGGCTGACATCGATCGTGAGCTCGCCGAAGAACGATCCATGGCTGGAGAAACTCGCGTCCCAACAGATCGGTCGGTCGAACCGTTGAGCGGCGACGGGTGGGCCTAATCCGTCGTCAGTCGCTCCCGGCGCGCAACCTCGGCGATGCCTTTCACGCGCCGCGTCGCGCGGATGATCTTCTCGAGATGCGCGAGGTTCTCCACTTCCACGAGCATGGATCCGCTGGTGCGGCCGTCGGTGCTGCGCAGGTCCATGCTCTTCATGTCCGTGCCGGTAGAGCTCACGGCGGCCGCAACGTCGGCATAGAGACCGCGCCGATCGGTCCCTTCGAGCGCCAGCCGCACAACGAATCGCTCGCCCTGCGCTTCCTGCCAGTCGATCTCGAGCCGACGTTCCGGCTCGTGCGCCAACAGCAACAGATTCGGACAATCAGCGCGATGGATGCTGACGCCGCGTCCGCGCGTCACGTATCCGACCACCGGGTCACCCGGCACCGGCTGACAACACTGCGCGTACCGGACCATGAGGCCGTCCACGCCCTGAATGCGCACACCTTTGGTATTCGTGCCGCGCACCCGATCCACGAAGCGCTCGAACACGTTGGGTTTCGCACCGTCCAGGTCCTCGGCCTCTGGATAGATATGCTTGATGGCCAACGTGACGTTGACGTCGCCCTGACCAATCGACGCCAACAGATGCGTAGAATCAGTCAGGCTGAGCGCAACCGCGGCCCGGTCGAGCTCATCCTCACTGGCACGAGCAAGCCGCCGGCGCTTCACCTCGCGGTCGAGCATTTCCCGGCCGAGCTTTTCGGCAGACGTCTGCGCGTCGCGCTTGAGCACCTGACGGATCTTGTGCCGCGCGCGGCCGGTTCGCACATGGGCTAGCCAGTCCCGCGTCGGCTTGGCCGTCGTCGATGTGATGATCTCGACCGTCTCCGAGTTGCGGAGCGGCCGGGAAAGTGGAGCGATGCGGCCGTTGACCTTCGCGCCCGCGGTGTGGATACCAACTTCCGTGTGCACGGCGAAGGCGAAATCGAGGGGCGTCGCGCCCTTTGGAAGCTGGATGACGTCGCCGGTCGGCGTGAAGACAAAGATCTCGTCTTGGTACAAGTCGAGCTTGAGGAACTCCAGGAACTCGTCCGGAGTCTTGGCGTCCATCTGCAGTTCGAGCACCTGCCGGAACCAAGAGAGGTGGCGATCGAGATCATCGCTCTTCGCGTCCTCCTTGTAGCGCCAGTGCGCGGCGATGCCATAGTCCGCGGTGCGATGCATGTCGCGGGTGCGGATCTGTACTTCGTACAATTGCCGCCCTGGTCCGAACACCGTGGTATGCAGCGATTGATAGCCATTGGACTTCGGCTGCGCGATGTAATCCTTGATTCGCTCCTGCACCGGCGTCCACCCGTCGTGAATGATGCCGAGCGCATGGTAGCAGTCGGGCACCGTGTTGACGAGCACGCGAATGGCGAGGAGATCGTAAATCTCCTCGTACGGCTTTTCGCGTTGTTTCATCTTCTTGTAGATCGACCACAGGTGCTTCGGCCGCCCACTGACCTCGACGTTCGCGATGCCGGCCTTGGCCAGCGAGATGCTCAACGGCTCCGCCAGCTGGCGGATGAGCGCCTCGCGCTCGTTCCGTTTCTGGGACACCTGTTTGGCGAGGGCTTTATACTCTTCCGTTTCGAGATGCTTGAACGCGAGGTCCTCGAGTTCCCACCGCAGCTTCGCCATGCCGAATCGGTGGGCGAGCGGCGCGTAGAGATCGCGCGTCTCCTGTGCGATGCGGCGGCGCTTCTCCGGCGCGAGCCAATCGAGCGTCCGCATATTGTGCAGACGATCCGCCAGCTTGACGATGATGACGCGCGCGTCCTTGGCGATCGACAGGAGCAGTTTGCGGTAGCTCTCGACCTGCCGCTCCTGGGTCGAGCCGCCGGTCGGCAGCTTGGCGATCTTCGTCAGGCCATCGACGATGGCTGCGATCTCGCGCCCGAACTCGCGCTCCACATCGGCCAGCGTGAACGTCGTGTCCTCGATGACGTCGTGCAGCAGCCCGCTGGCCACCGTGATCGAGTCGAGCTGGAGGCCGGCCAGGATCTTGGCGACCTCCACCGAGTGGGTGATATAGGGGTCGCCGGAGTTGCGCAGCTGCCCGACGGTGCGCGGATTCGCTGTACTGATAGGCGTGCACGAGCAGGTCGCGGTCGAGCTTCTCATGCAACGGAAGCTCATCCTCGCCCCAGCCCGGAATGAAATCGCCTTCACGAACCGCCGTCGCCGTCACAAGAGTCCTGCCTCCGCGAAACTCGTGTACCGCCCGCGTCCGATGATCACGTGGTCGTGCACCGGAATGTCGAGCAACCGTCCCGCCGCGACCAGTTGATCGGTCACGGCCCGGTCATCCGCCGACGGCGAGGGATCGCCGCTCGGGTGATTGTGGACGAGGATCACCGCCGCCGCGCGCTCGGCAATGGCCTCGCGAAACACCTCGCGCGGATGCACGAGGGACGAATTCAGAATGCCACGTGTGACCGTGATGTCGCGCTCGAGCCGATGTTGCGCGTCGAGCACAGCAACGTGAAACTCCTCGACCGGCAGATCTTCCATTCGAGGCGCGAAATACGCCATGACATCGCGCGGTGATCGCACCGGGGAGCCGTCGTCGCGCCCCTCCGCCGCCATGCGCCGCCCTAATTCGAGCGAAGCATGAATCGTTACCGCACGAGCCATTCCCACGCCCGGGACAGCCGTGAGAGCGGCCACCGGTTGACGCGCGATCCATCGTAGCGCCCCGCCTGCTTCGGCGAGGACAGACTGACCGACCTGAAGCGCCGTGCGACCGACACTTCCCGAACCGAGCAGGATCGCGAGCAGCTCTGCGCTGCTGAGCGATGCCGCGCCGAGATCGACGAGCCGCTCCCGCGGCCGCTCTGATCGAGGCAACTCTCGAATACTTAACGCTTTTGCCGCTTCCGGGCCAGCCATGCAGGGGCTCCGATATGGGAATTCGGATATCTGCACCTGGTCGGCACTGAGTTCACCATCAATCCCACGCACTCATACCCCGATAGCCACTGGGCGCTCCATCGCTCCGGCGCACCAGCACGCGCTGGTCGCCGGGGCCAATCACTCGCCGCTTGGCACGATCAGATGTGCGCCCCGTGGCACTTCTTGAATTTCTTGCCTGACCCACATGGGCACGGATCGTTGCGCCCGACAGTGGACCAATCAGTGTTCGCCGGCGTGCCACCGCGGCTGGGCGAACGCGTTCGTCCAGCACCGACGATCAGGGGATCCTTCCGCGCCGCGACGGGCTTTGGCGCAGGCGTTTCCGCCGGACCGATGTCGACGGCCGACTCCGTGCCGTTTCCGTCCCTTCCAGGAGCCTCTGCCGGAATGTCCTCGACGATACCGAAGGCATTGTAGCGCTTGGTAGGCCCCATTGGCTGGGGCGGCGCAACGGATCGCGGCGGCGCCTCGGGTTGCGGCGGCGCCTCGAACACCAGCTGCACGCTTGAGGAATCGCTCGCGAACGTGTTGTGCACGTCGTTCATCAGGTCCACGAACATCGTGTACGCCTCCTGCTTGTACTCGATGAGCGGATCCTTCTGGCCCCACGAGCGGTAGTGAATCGCGTTGCGAAGCTGGTCGAGATCGTAGAGGTGATCCTTCCACTTCTCGTCCAGCACGTTGAGCATGACGAGCGACAGCAGCCGGTCGGCATACTCGCGCTTCGATCGCGCACCGTATCGAGGCTCTCCAGCTTCGCCTGGAACGCCTTCTTCGCCGCCTCGATCGCCGCGTGCCGCGCGTCGCCTCGATCCGTCGGCCGAAGCGTTCCGTCTCCTCGAATGCACGGCACCTGCAGCAAATAGTGCATCAGCAGGTCCTGGCGCAGGAGGTCGAAGTCCCACTCCTCGCGTCCTCCTCGAACTCCGCCAGGCGCGTCTCGACGCGGCGCGTACCGCCTTCTCGATCATCTTCACGGCCTCGCCCTTCAGCTCCTCGCCGCCCTCGAGCGCGAACGACTCGCAGCGAGTAGATGACCTCGCGCTGCTGGTTCATCACGTCGTCGTACTCGAGCAGGCGCTTGCGGCTCTGGAAGTTCTGCAGCTCGACGCGCTTCTGCGCCTGCTCGATCGAGCGCGTGATGAGCGGATGCGTGAGCATCTCGCCTTCCTGCGCGCCCATCCGGTCCATCAGCCGCGCGATGCGCTCGGACCCGAACAGACGCATCAGGTCGTCTTCGAGCGACAGGAAGAACTGCGACGCGCCCGGGTCGCCCTGGCGGCCCGACCGGCCGCGAAGCTGGCGGTCGATGCGCCGCGACTCGTGCCGCTCCGAACCGATGATGTGCAGTCCGCCGCATCTCCTCGACCTCGATGTCCTTGCCGTCCGCGTCCTTCACCTTCGACGGCTTCGGACGGCTGACGCCCGGCGCCGAGCTTGATGTCGGTGCCGCGGCCCGCCATGTTCGTCGCGATCGTGACCGCGCCCGGCTGGCCGGCGTTGCGCGACGATCTCCGCCTCGCGCTGGTGGTACTTCGCGTTGAGTACGTTGTGCACGATCCCGCCGCGCTGGAACAGCTTCGAGAGCGTCTCCGACGCTTCGACGCTCGTGGTGCCGATCGAGCACCGGGATAGCCCAGCTCGTGCAGCCGGCGCGTCTCCTCGACGATCGCGTTGTACTTCTCGCGCCGCGTCTTGTAGACGAGATCGTGCCGGTCGTCGCGAATCGATCGGCCGGTTGGTCGGGATCACGGCCACTTCGAGCTTGTAGATCTCGAAGAACTCCGTCTCCTCCGTCTCCGCCGTGCCGGTCATGCCCGGCCAGCTTCTCGTACATGCGGAAATAGTTCTGGATCGTGATCGTGGCCATCGTCTGCGTCTCGCCTTTGACCTGGACGCCTTCCTTCGCCTCGACCGCCTGATGGAGTCCCTCGCGACCACCGACGCCCGGGCATCGTGCGCCCCGTGAACTCGTCGACGATCAGCACCTCCCCGTCCTGCACGACGTAGTTGACGTCGCTTCTCGTACAGCGCGTGCGCGCGCAGTAGCTGGTGCACGATGTTCAGCCGCTCGCTCTTGACCGCGTAATCCATCTCGATCTTCGCCGCGCGCGTCGAGCTTCTCCTCCGGCGACATTCGGTGGTCGTGGTCGATGCGATGCGACCTCGCGCGAGATGTCGGGAATCACGAACGCATCATGGTCGCTGGGCGCCATGAATTCGACGCCGCGGTCGGTGAGGTGCACGGAGTGGCCCTTCTCGTCGAGCACGTAGAGCAGATCCTCCTCGATGTCGCGGATACGACCTGCTTGGCGGCCGGCAGCCTCCGGTCGGCGATGTGGTCGAGCTCCATCTTCTGCACGAGCTGCTTGTCGCCCTGCTCCTGCAGCACCTTCATGAGTCGCCTGTTCTTCGGGCGCCGAGCTGCGCCTTGTACAGCGCGCAGCGCCGCGGCCTGGTCGTCGCCGTCTGCGAGTCGCGCTTCTCGCCTCGCGCGACGAGCGTCGTTCACCAGCTCCGTCTGCCGCCGCACGAGCCGCGCGACGCTGGCATTGATGCTCGAAGTACTCGCCGTCGCTCTCGTTGCCGACGGGCCCGGAGATGATCAGCGGCGTCCGCGCCTCGTCGATGAGCACCGAGTCCACTTCGTCGACGATCGCGTAGTTGTGGCGGCCGCTGCACGCGCTGGTCGAGCGACACCACCATGTTGTCGCGGAGGTAGTCGAAGCCGAACTCGTTGTTCGTCCCGTAGGTGATGTCGCACTCGTACGCGGCCCGCCGCTCCGGCGTGCCGGGCTCGGTGTCGTCGAGACAGCCGACGGTGAGGCCGAGATACGTGTACAGGTGCCCCATCCACTGCGAGTCACGGCGGGCGAGGTATGAGTTCACCGTCACCAGGTGCGCAGCCCTTCCCGGGCAGCGCGTTCAGGTAGAGCGGCAGCGTCGCGACGAGCGTCTTGCCTTCGCCTGTCGCCATTTCGGCGATGCTTGCCGAGGTGCAGCTGGATGCCGCCCATGAGCTGGACGTCGTAGGGCACCATGTCCCACTCCATCGTCGCGCCCGGTCACCACTGAGCGTCGTGCCGAGCGAGGCGCCGCGCGCTCTCGCGAACGGTGGCGAACGCCTCGGGCAGGATCTCGTCGAGCACGTCGCGATCCGCGGCGCAGATCGGCGCTCCGCGCCCGCCCGGCCGTCAGCGCCGCTCAGCTCGGCGTCGATGCGCTCGCGCTCCGTCGCGTCGGACGCCGTCCGCTTTTGCGTCCTTCAACTCGGCGACGCGCGCCTCCAGCGCGCCGGTGCGCTCGCGAATGATGTCGCGGAATTTCGCGCGTCTGCGCCGCGAGCTCTCTCGTCCGATACATCGTGGAGCCGCGCGTAGTGCTCGTTGATCTCGTCGACGATCGGCTGGATCTTCTTCCGCTCGCGCTCGTGTCGGGATCCGAACACCGACCTCAGGATGATCTCAGCTTCAACATACAGTCTCCCCTATCGGTACAGCCGCTCCGACAGGATATAGTCGGCACCGGCTCCGGCACGAAACCACGGATCGACTTGCCCTGCGTTCACCCGCGCGCGAATCTCCGTCGAAGAGATGTCGATCCGGCGTGTGGCCAGCAACTGCGGCGTCCCAGGCATGACCGAGAGGTTCGGCACCTCTGCGGTCCGCTGCATGACCACCACGGTCGCCAACGCGACGATCCGTTCAGGTTCCCGCCATTTGGCGAACGATTGTGGAACGTCGGCTCCGACCAGCCAGAACAGCTCGGCCATCGGCCAACGCCCCGCCAGGGTCTGACAAAGTGTCAACCGTATAAGATAAACCGCCCCGCTCTATCTCGACCGGATCGAGCTCGAAGCGTGCGTCGTCATCGACGAGACGCCGCACCATCTCGAGCCGCTGCGCCGAGGTTGCCGCCGCTTGACCAGCCTTCAGCGGCTGGACGGCGGCCGGGATGAAAACGAGACGGTCGAGTTCGAGCGCCTCGAAGGCATCGCCGGCGGCGAGCAAATGGCCGTTATGAGGAGGGTCGAAACTCCCCCCGAGAAGCCCGATCCGCACGGATCAGGACGTCGGCGGTTTGGCCTGCGTGGCGGGAGTCGAGTCGGGCTTGGCACCGGCCGGATGAGGCACGCCCGTGCACACGTTGCGGACGTCGCGGTCGTTCGGATATTGCTGAGTGATCTGCGCGCAGAGATCGGACGCATCCTCGCGATAGCGGATCGACTTGTACGATTCCACCAACCGTACCGACGCGTCGCGCGCGGTCGGCGTCGTAGGATACTTCGCCAGGACATCCTTGAAGTACAGGATGCCCGAGTCGTAGGCCTTCCGCCGGAAATAGTACATCCCGGCGTCAAAGTCCTTGATGGCGAACCAGTTCTCGAGTTCCCCGATCTCCTTCTGCGCCGTCGGAATGAGCGGAGACGTGGGGTAGAGGCCGATGAGCGTGTTGTACGAGGCAATCGCCGTTTGCCCATACAACGGATCGAGCTGCGGCTTGCGCCAGAGACGCCGGTAGGACCGCGCTGCCTCGAGAGCGGCATTCGCGGCTAAGCTGTCTTCGGGGAAGGTCTCGACGAGACGGCTGAAGCTCTGTGCCGCCAGGAGATGTTCTCCCTGCCGCTCATGCGCCGACGCGAGATACCAGTACGAGCGCGGAAGCAGCGAATCACGGGCCGGAAGGTCCGTGGTCAACTTCTCGAACCCCGTGACGGCGTTGTCCCATCGCTGGTGCTTGTACTCGTTGAGCGAGGCGCGGTAGAGCGACTCGTTCGACGTGAGATTCTTTAGCTGAAATTCCGGCCGGCACGCTGCGGCGGCAGTCATGGACAACGCCGCGGCGAGTCTCCAGGAGGTTCGGTGCATATAGGGGATTCTACCCGCTACTGTGCCATCGGTTCGAACTCGAACCGGGAAAGATAACCACCTGGCGCCTCGGGCCAGACCCGAATATGCCCGCGCAGAACCGATCAGCGGACTGCCTCGCCAGGTGCGAGCTGCATGGTCCGCGTACTCACGTCCGACCCAAGACGATTACTCGCCATCAGTTCGCGGAAATATTCAATTGTCCTGGCAATCCCCTCCCGCACCGGTACTTGCGGTTCCCAGCCCAGTTCGAGGCGGGCACGGGTGATGTCGGGGCAGTCGCAGCTTGGGGTCGTCCGTCGGGCAACGGTTGGTAAGCAATTGGCGGATGCTGATCCGCGTGAGCTCGACGACGATCTCGGCGAGTTGCTTCACTGTATACTCGACGGGGTTGCCGATGTTCGTCGGCTCGGCGTCGCCCCGGTTGAGAAACAGCTGGTAGATGCCCTCGACCTCGTCCTCCACGTAGCAGAAACTGCGCGTCTGGGAGCCGTCGCCGTACATCGTGACTGGCTCGCCGGTGAGCGCCTGGACGATGAAGTTCGATGACGACGCGGCCATCGTGCGGCCGCATGCGCGGGCCGTAGGTGTTGAAGATGCGGACGATCCGCGTGTCCACGCGTGATACCGATGGTACGCCATCGTGATCGGCTTCGGCGAACCGCTTCGCTTCGTCGTAGACACCGCGCGGGGCCGATCGGGTTCACGTTGCCCCAGTAGCTCTCGGGCTGCGGATGCACCAGCGGGTCGCCGTAGACTTCCGACGTGCGAGGCGAGGAAGAAGCGCGCGCCCTTGGTCGTGCGCGCCATGCCCGAGCGCGTTGTGGGTGCCGAGCGAACCGACCTTGAGCGTCTGGATCGGAAGTTCGAGTAGTCGATCGGGCTGGCTGGCGACGCGAAGTGCAGGACGCCGTCGAGCGGCCCGTCCACCGGGTATGCCGGTCGAGATGTCGTGCCCGCACGAAGCTGAAATCGTCGCGGTTCGTTCGCCAGGTGCTGCGACGTTGTCGCGGTGCCCGGTGATGAAGTTGTCGAGCCCGACCACCGATGTCCGTCGGCGAGGAAGCGATCGGCGAGGTGCGATCCGAGAAAGCCGGCCGCGCCGGTGATCAGGACTCTCATGAAGCCGTGCTCACGCGCGCGCCACGGCGGCCGGCCGATCGACATGTAGGTGAAGCCGAGTCGCGCCATGCTTGGTGCGGCGTCGTACAGGTTGCGCCCGTCGATGACGATCGGACGCTTGAGCGCCGCCTTGATGCGCGCAAAGTCGGGATGCCGGTACTCGTTCCAGTCGGTGACCACCACCAGCGCGTCGGCGCCCTCGAGCGCGTCGTAGTTCGCCGCCGCATACGCGACGCGCGTCGCCCAGGTGCGCCAGCCGCCGCTTCGCCTCGTGCATCGCCACCGGATCGTGCGCCACCACCGGGCGCCCGCCGCCAGCAGCGTCCTCGATCAGCGTCAGCGCCGGCGCCTCGCGCATGTCGTCCGTCTTCGGCTTGAACGCCAGCCCCCACACCGCAATCGCGCGCGCCGGCCAGGTCGAGGCGCCGAGCACCGCGCTGCAGCTTCTGGAACAGCCGGTGCTTCTGGTCGCTCGTTCACCGTCCTCCACCGCGTCGAGAATCGCGCATCGGCAGCTCCCCTCGTCTTTCGCCGTCGTGCGCACGAGCGCCTTCACGTCCTTCGGGAAGCACGAGCCGCCGTAGCCCGGGCCCGGGAACAGGAACGCGGGACCGATGCGCTCGTCGCGAGCCGATGCCCTTCCGCACGAGGTCGACGTTGGCGCCCACTTGCTCGCACAGATTGGCGATCTCGTTCATGAACGAGATGCGCGTGGCCAGCATGGCGTTCGCCGCGTACTTGGTCATCTCCGCCGACGGGACGTCCATGAAGATGATCGGCTTCCCCGTGCGCACGAACGGCGCGTACAGCTCGGCCATCACGCTGCGCGCCTGGTCGCGTCTCGGCGCCGAGCACGACGCGGTCCGGCTTCATGAAGTCGTCGACCGCCGCGCCCTCCTTGAGGAACTCGGGGTTCGACACCACGTGGAACGGAAAGCGCGCGTGCTCGCGCGACAGCCGCCTGCACCTTGGCCGCCGTGCCAACGGGCACGGTGGACTTCGTGACGACCACCAGCTCGCGCGTCATGGCTCTGGCCGATCGTCTCCGCCACCGCGAGCACGTGGCGGAGGTCCGCCGAGCCGTCCTCGTCGGGCGGCGTGCCGACGGCGATGAACACGACTCGGCTCGCCGCAATCGCCGCCGGCGACGTCGGTGGTGAAGCGTCAGGCGCCCATGCGCTTCTGGTTGCGCTCGACGAGCTCCTCGAGCCCCGGCTCGTAGATCGGCAGGACGTTCTGCTTGCAGCCCGTCGATCTTCGCTTGGTCGATGTCCGCGCAGACCACCTGATTGCCCGGTCTCGGCGAGACAGGCGCCGACGACCAGCCCGACGTAGCCCGTTCCGATGACGGTGATGTTCACGATGCCGATACCTGGTTCGGCGTGCCCACACCCGGACGGGCCGAGGCGAGGGACACGACACGCGCTCTCGTCTTGACCATACCTCGAGTGACGTTGCGGCTGTCGATGATGAGGCTCGCGTGGTCCATCACGAGCGCTGGTAATCGACCTGCGTATGGTCCGTCACGATCACCACGGCGTCGGCCGCCTCGAGCACCGCGCGCGTGAGCGGCACGCCCTCACGCACGTGCCCCTCCTCGCGGAGGCACGCGATGTACGGGTCGTGGAATGACACTGTCGCCCCCTGCTCTTCGAGCAGCCGGATCACGTCCAAGGCCGGGCTTTCCCGCATGTCGTCGATGTCTCGTCTTGTATGCCACTCCCAGCACCAGATCTGGCTCCCGTTCACCGGCTTGCGGTCCCGTTCAACCCGTGGCTCACCTTCTCCACCACGAACGCAGGCATCTGGCTGTTGATCTCGCTCGCCAGATCGATGAATCGGGTCTTGTAGTTGAGCGTCCGCATCTTCCACGCGAGATAGTGCGGGTCGAGCGGAATGCAGTGGCCGCCGATGCCCGGGCCGGGCGTGAATTTCATGAAACCGAAAGGCTTCGTGGCCGCCGCGTCGATCACTTCCCACACGTCGACGCCGAGCCTGTCGCACACGATCGCCATCTCGTTGACCATGCCAATGTTGACCGAGCGGAAGGTGTTCTCGAGCAACTTGACCAGCTCGGCCGCCTCGGGCGCTGGAGACGGAAACGATGGTGTCGATGCAACTGCCGTACACCGCTGTGGCGAGCGCGGTACAGGCCGGCGTGATGCCGCCGACCACCTTGGGGGTGTTCTTGGTGTGATAGACTGGGTTCCCCGGATCGACGCGCTCCGGGCTGAACGCCACGAAGACATCCTCGCCCACCGTGAACCCCTTCTGCTCGAGCGCCGGCACCAGCACTTCGCGCGTGGTGCCCGGATAGGTGGTGCTACTCGAGGATCACGAGCATGCCCGTATGCGCGACGCGTGTGGCCGTTTCCGCGGCGGCAATGACGTAGCTCATGTCCGGATCGCGGGTCTTGGAGAGCGGCGTCGGTACGGCGATGGAGATCGCGTCGGTCGTGCCGAGGCGGGCCTCGTCCGTAGTCGCTTCGAAGAGGCCGGCACGCACGAGAGCGGCGACTTCCGACGCCGGGACATCCTGGATGTGCGAATCGCCCGCCATGAGGAGCGCGCAGACGCGCTCGCTCACGTCGTAGCCGACGACATGGAACCCAGCCTTGGCGAACTCGACGGCGAGCGGCAAGCCGACGTAGCCCAGACCGATCACACCAAGGACGGCGGACCGGTCGTGAATACGTTCGAGAAGCTGCTGCTTCGGGGAGCGATCAGCGGCCATAGAATTTCCGGACGGCATCGATGACTTCGTCGAGTTGGGTCTTGGTCAGTTCGGGAAAGATCGGCAGCGACAGCACTTCCTTGGCAGCCTGCTCGGACTCGGGGCAACTGCCTTCCTGATAGCCCAAGTACTCGAAGCAGGGCTGCAGATGCAACGGCAACGGATAGTAGACCGATGTGCCGATCCCGCGCTCCTTCAGCGCCGCCTGCAGCGCCTCACGCTTCGACACTCGAATGGTGTATTGGTTGAAGATCGACTCGTTCGCCGGATCGACGTACGGTGTCGTCACCTCCGGCACGTCTGCGAACGCCGCGTCATAGTACGCCGCATTCTCACGGCGCCTGGCGCTCCATTCGGCGAGGTGCGGCAGTTTGGCGCTGAGGATGACCGCCTGCAGCGCGTCGAGGCGACTGTTGTAACCCAACCTCCTCGTGGAAGTACTGCTTCGCCCCTCCGTGCATACGCAGTCGCTTGAGCCGCGCAGCCAATGCTTCATCCTGCGTGACCATCATGCCCCCGTCGCCGTAGCCGCCCAGGTTCTTCGACGGGAAGAAGCTGAACGTGCCGATCGTCGCCGTTTCGCCAGCCATGCGCCACGTACCGCCAATCCTACGTCGGGCTCCGATCGACTGCGCCGCGTCCTCGATCACCGGAATGCCCGGCAACGCCGCAGCGACCAGCTCGATGGCCGCCATCTGACCGAAGAGATCCACGGGGATGACGGCCTTGGTATGCGCCGTCCGCGCCGCCGCGGCCGCGTCGGGGCGAATGTTGAACGTCTTCGGGTCGATGTCCACGAACACCGGCTTGGCGCCGACGTTGTGAATCGTCCCGGCCGTCGCGAAGAAGGTGAAGGGAGTGGTGATCACCTCGTCTCCCGGACCGCAATCGAGCGCGCGGAGGGCGAGCAGGAGCGCATCAGTGCCGCTGGCGCAGCCGATGGCGTGAGCAGTGTTGGACAGTCCAGCAACTTCGCGCTCGAGCTGGTCGACAGGCGCGCCGAGGATGAAGAGCTGCGAGTCTACAACGCCCATGAGGGCCGAAACAACTTCATCCCGGATCGTGGCGTGCTGCGCACGCAGATCCAGCAGAGGAACTGGCATGATCAGAGTCGAGAAATGTGATCGCGCCCGCGGTTGGGCGCCTCGCTGGCCTCGATGCGGGGCCTCGAATTATTAAAGTTCACAGGAATGTCGGAGGAGGTCAACTCGTGATCAGACGACATGACGCAGCGGAATCGGCACCTCGCGGCCCGATTTGGCCGATTCGTACATCCCGAGGATCAGCTCGAGCGACTTCCGGCCCGCGCGTCCATCCGTCTCCGGCTTCGCTGCCCCCCGCAACACGGCGAGCACGTTTCGGTAATATCCCTCGTGCCCAAAGCCATAGACGGTCGGCGGATTCGTGTTCGATGCCTCCACGAGCTTGTCGTCATCGTCGTAGTCGGCGAAGCTCCAGTGCTCCACCTTGTTGACCGCCGTCCCACCGATCTTCACGCTCCCCTTCTCGCCGAGGATCGTGATCGAGCCCTCGAGGTTCTTTGGGTACGTGAGCACGTTGACCTCGATCACGCCGAGGGCGCCCGAACGGAACTTGAGGATGGCGACCCCGGAATCCTCCGCTTCGATCCGTCGTGCCTGCGTCGCCGTCTGCGCCATGACGCTCTCCACGGGACCCACCAGCCATTGCACCAGGTCCACGTAGTGCGATGCTTGATTCATCATCGCGCCGCCGTCGAACTCCCACGTGCCGCGCCATGGTGCCGGCATCGTAGTACTCCTGCGGCCGCTGCCAGCGCACCGTCACGTTGGCCATGTAGATCCGGCCGAATCGGCCCCTGTCCACCGCGCGCTTGAGGAGCTGCACCGGCGGGTTGAGGCGGTTCTGCTTGACGACGAACAGGTGCACGCCCGCATCGTCGCACGCCTTCACCAGGTCATCCGCCTGCGTCGAGCGAGATCGCCATCGGCTTTTCCGTCACGACGTGCTTACCGGCGCGCGCCGCGGCCGACGCCTTGCGCCGCGTGAATCCCCGAGGGTGTGCAGATCGTCACGAGGTCGATGGGCACGTCCTTCGCGCTCGCCTTGACCATGTCGTCGATCGTACGGAACCATGCGGCACGCCGTGTTCGCTCGCCGGCGCGGCGCGCTCGATCGGCGTCGGTGTCGCACACCGCTGCCAATGTCGAGACCATCAACCTTCCGCGATCGCATCGAAGTGGTTCTTGCTGATGCGACCGCAGCCGACCAGTCGCGACGCGAAATGTCTGTCCGCTCATGAGTCGCCGTGGGCTCGTGGAGTCAGGTGGGCGCGAGTGGCGCGATGCCGTCGCCCTGCCGCACGTACGACGTGCCGCAAGCGCGGCAGGTGCTCGACGCCGACGTCGTTCAACCGCTCACCGCACTGGCACATCCAGCCGATGCGCCGTGCCGGCACGCCGGCCACGAGCGCGTACGGCGGCACGTCCTTCGTGACCACCGCGCCCGCGCCGACAAAGGCATACGCGCCGAGCGTCACGCCGCAGACGATCGTCGCGTTGGCGCCGATCGAGGCGCCGCGCTGGACCAGCGTGCGCCTGTACTCGTCTTGCGCGAGACGTGGCTTCGCGGGTTGATCACGTTCGTGAACACCATCGACGGCCCGCAGAACACATCGTCCTCCAGCTCCACGCCCTCGTAGATCGACACGTTGTTCTGGATCTTCACGTTGTTCGCCGATGCGCGTGCCGTTCATCACGACGACGTTCTGCCCGAGGCTCGCACCGCTCGCCGATCACGGCCCCGGACATGACGTGGCAGAAATGCCAGATCTTCGTGCCCGTGCCGATCTGCGCGCCCTCGTCCACGTACGCGGACGCGTGTACGAAAACGCCGTCGCTCATGCCGGCACCTGCGTCTCAGATGCTTCCAGCAAGTCCGCCTGCCACTCCTGCAACGAACGCACGCGGTTGCGCCGTGAGCGGAGCGAGAGGATGGCATCGGACGCCGCATTCGCCGCCGACATGGTGGTCGTGTAGGACACGCGGTGCACGATCGCCGCCTGCCGCAGCGAAGTAATCGTCGAACTGTGCGTGCTTTCCCAGCGGCGTGTTGATGAGCAGTTGCATATCGCGGTTGACGATCATGTCGAGGCAATTCGGCCGGCCCTCGTGTACCTTGCAGCACCCGGTGCGCCGGAATGCCGCGCGCACGCAGGTACGTGCGCCGTTCCCGCGGTTGCCATGATTTCGAAGCCCATCTCATGGAACCGTCGCGCGATTGGCGTGACCGTCGGCTTTTCGGAGTCGGTGACGGTGATCGAACACCACGCCCTCCAGCGGCAGGCCGTTCCACGCCGCGAGCTGCGACTTGGCGAATGCCGAGCCGAACGAGTCGGAGATGCCCATCACTTCGCCGGTCGATCGCATTTCGGGTCCCAACACCGGGTCGGTGCCGGGGAACTTGTTGAACGGGAACACCGCCTCCTTCACCGAAACGTACGGCGGCATGATCTCACGCGTGAAGCCGATATCATCGAGCGTCTCGCCGACCATCACACGGGCGGCGAGTGACGCCAGCGGCACGCCGATCGCCTTCGACACGAACGGGATCGTGCGGCTGGCGCGCGGGTTCACCTCGAGCATGTACACGACGCCGTTCTTGATCGCGAACTGGACGTTGATCAGCCCGACGACCCCGAGCGCCTTGGCGAGCGCCACCGTCTGCTCGCGCATCGTCTGCATGTCGGACGCACCGATCGAGGTACGGCGGCAGCACGCAGGCCGAATCGCCCGAGTGAATGCCGGCATCCTCGATGTGCTGCATGATGCCGCCGATCACGACGCGCTTGCCATCGCTGATCGCGTCGACGTCGACACTCGAATGCATCCTCGAGGAATCGGTCGATGAGCACCGGACGCTCCTCCGAGACTCGCGCAGCCGTCGCGAAATAGTCGTCGAGGGTCGTGGCGTCGTACACGATCTGCATCGCGCGCCCGCCGAGCACGTAGGACGGACGGACGAGCACCGGGTACCCGATGCGTTCGGCCGCCTCGAGCGCCTCCGTCCACGCTCGTCGCCGTGCCGTTGGCTGGTTGCTCCAGCCCGAGCTCGCGCGCGATCTTCTCGAACCGGCGGCGGTCCTCGGCGATGTCGATGGCGTCCGGCGAGGTGCCGAGGATCGGTACGCCAGCCGCCTCGAGCGCCCGCGTAAGCTTGAGCGGTGTCTGGCCGCCCAGTTGCACGATCACGCCTTCTGGCTGCTCGCGTTGGACGATCTCGAGCACGTCCTCGAGCGTCAGCGGCTCGAAGTACAGCTTGTCTGATGTATCGAAGTCCGTTGACACCGTCTCGGGATTCGAGTTGATCATGATCGTCTCGAATCCCTGCTCCCGAAGCGCAATCGCCGCGCGCACGCAACAGTAGTCGAACTCCACGCCCTGCCCGATCCGGTTCGGCCCGCTGCCGAGGATCACCACCGACTGCGGCCGGTTCGTGGCGCCTCGCTTTCCTCGTCGTAGCTGCTGTAGAGGTAAGGCGTCGCCGACGGGAACTCGCCGGCGCAGGTGTCGACCATCTTGTACGACGGACGGAGCCCGAAGGCCCACCGGCGCTCGCGCACCTGCGGACTCACGTCTCGCCGCGTAACGAGGCGAGTTGCACGTCGGAGAAGCCCATGCGCTTCATGCGGAGCAACGCATCGGCGTCCACGTCGTGTGCGACGTACTCCCGCTCCGCCTCGATCAGCTCGAGCATCTGACTCGAGGAACCACGGATCGATCGCCGTCAATTCGTGGACGTCGGCGACCGACAGACCGCGCTCGAGCGCGCGCTTGACCTGAAAAATCCGCTCTGGCGTCGGCTGCCGCAGCGCGCCGCGCAGCGTCTCGAGGCTCTCGTCGGCCAGCCGATCGTCGATGCAGACGCGACGCCGATCGTCCAACCCGGACGTCCGGTCTCCAGCGCGCGCAGACCTTTCTGAAACGCTTCCTTGAACGTGCGTCCGATCGCCATCGACTTCGCCCACGGACTTCATCTGCGTCGTGAGCATACGGGCTGGCCGAAGGAAACTTCTCGAACGCGAACCGCGGGCATCTTGACGACCACGTAGTCGAGCACCGGCTCGAACGACGCGGGCGTCGTCTTCGTGATGTCGTTCGGGATCTCGTCCAGGCGATAGCCCACGGCGAGCTTTGCCCCGATGCGCGCGATCGGAAACCCGGTGGCCTTCGACGCCAGCGCCGACGAACGCGACACCCGCGGGTTCATCTCGATGACGACCATCTCGCCATCGCGCGGATTGATCGCGAACTGGATGTTGCACCCGCCGGCGTCCACGCCCACCTCGCGAATGATCGCGACCGCCGCGTCGCGCATCTCCTGGTACTCGCGATCGGTCAGCGTCATGGCTGGCGCGACGGTGATCGAGTCGCCAGTGTGCACGCCCATCGGGTCCAGATTCTCGATCGAGCAGACGATCACGACGTTGTCTTCGTGATCGCGCATCACCTCGAGCTCGAATTCCTTCCAGCCGATGAGACTACGCTCGACGAGCACCTGATGCGTCGGCGACAGATCGAGTCCGCGGCGAACGATCTGCTCAAACTCCTCGCGATTGTACGCAATGCCGCCGCCGGTGCCGCCGAGCGTGAACGATGGACGAATGATGGCCGGAAAATCCGTGCGCTCGACGATTGCTTCGCGCGTCGTCGAAGCTCGTCGGCGATTCCGCCCTGCGCCACGTTCAGGCCGATCCGTGCCATGGCCTCGCCAAACAGCTTGCGATCCTCGGCGATCGCAATCGCGTGCGCGTTCGCCCCGATCAGCTCCACACTGTACTTTTCGAGCACGCCCGATTCGGCAAGCGCCATCGCCACGTTGAGCGCGGTCTGCCCGCCCATCGTCGGCAGGAGGGCGTCCGGCCGCTCGCGTCTCCAATGATCAGCTCGACGAACTCCGGCGTCACCGGCTCGATATAGGTCCGATCCGCGAACTCTGGATCGGTCATGATCGTTGCCGGGTTCGAGTTCATCGAGGATGACCTCGTATCCTTCCTCCTTCAGCGCCTTGGTGGCCTGCGTGCCGGAGTAGTCGAACTCGGCTGCCTGCCCGATGATGATCGGGCCGGAGCCTATGACGAGGATGCGGTGGAGGTCAGTCGCGTCGCGGCATGAAGCAGGTCGTCGATGATGTCGGAAGGAGTCCTCGAGGGCTTCCACCCCGTGTCGTGCATCAACTTCGCCGGGGAGCCGACGAGCACGGGAATGTCCGTCGCGCGAACGAGCGACGGGTCTGTGGAAATGTCAGCGGTGACGCCCGCGTGAAGCAAGATATCGGCAGCAAGTTGACGCACGCTGAGCCCGTTGCCGCTCGCCACGTTATACACTTCGCCGGCTCGCCCGCGCTCGGCCAGAGCGATGTACGCGTCCGCGACATCGCTCACGTGCAGATAGTCGCGCACCACGTCGTTGCCGAGCGCCAGCGTGCCAGACGCACCACGGCGCATCGCGACGACGCGGCGGACGAGTGACGGCAGCAGATATTCCCCACTGTGCCCGACACCCGAGTGATTGAAGCTGCGCGTGCAGATGACGCGGAGGCCCGTCGCGCGAGCGATCTGTAGCGCCGCAATCTCCTGCGCCGCCTTGCTCGCACGCATACACGGTGATCGGACGCTGCACTGCCGCCTCGGTCAGCGGCATCTCGGTCGGTTCGTGGCGCCCATACTGGATGCAACTCCCAATCACAACCACCACGGGATCGAGCGTTCCCGCCGCCCGCCGCTCATTGAGCGCGCTGAGCAAGCGCACGACCCCCAAGGTGTTGATGTCGTACGTCAGGGCCGGATCGCGGTCACCCTGCGGCGGAAACGCGACTCCGGCCAAGTGGACGACGACGGCTGGCATCGCAATGTCGAGCGCCGCTCCTTGTTCCACCTGCGACCGCATGTCGGCCGCCAGCCAGCGTACGGCGCGGCGTTCCACGTCCGACAGGAGACGCGGGCCATCGTCGAGCGAGCCGATCCCCGTCAACGTCACGTCATCGCCGCGCGCGAGCAGCGCGCGCGCCAACCATTGCCCGACGAATCCGCCGCCGCCCGTCAGAAGAAACCGAGTCATCGACGCGCGGTGTAGCGCGCCAGGTCGGCGTCCACCATCATTTCGCACGAGCCCACCGAAGGACACCGTCGGTGTCCACCCGAGATCGTGCTTCGCCTTCGACGGATCGGCGACCAGCAAGTCTACTTCAGCGGGCCGGAAGAATTTCCGATCCTGCGACACATACTCGCGATAGTCGAGCCCGACATAGCCGAACGCTGCCGCGCAGAGCTGCCGCACCGACCAGGTGTGTCCCGTGCCGACGACGTAGTCATCTGGCTCGGGTCCTGCTGCAGCATGCGCCACATCGCGTCAACGTAGTCGCCCGCGATAGCCCCAGTCACGGCGCGCGTCGAGGTTCCCCAGGTGAAGCTCTGTCGCGAGTCCGAGCTTGATGCGCGCCACCGCATCGGTGACCTTGCGCGTCACGAACTCGAGTCCACGGCGCGGGCTTTCGTGGTTGAACAGGATTCCCGACACGGCGTATAGTCCGAACGATTCGCGGTAATTCACCGTGATCCAGTGGGCGTACACCTTGGCGACGCCATACGGGCTGCGCGGGTAGAACGGCGTCGATCTCCCGCTGCGGACTTTCGACGACCTTGCCGAACATGCTCGCTGGAACTGGCCTGATAGAAGCGCGCCTTGGGCGCGGCCTTCTTCATGGCCTCGAGCATGCGCGTCACCCCCAGCGCGGTGAACTCGCCCGTGAGCACGGGCTGCGTCCATGACGTCTGCACGAAGCTCTGCGCGGCGAGGTTGTAGATCTCATCCGGCTGGTACTCGCTCGACGACATCGGTGAGCGACGTCTGGTCGAGCAGATCGGCGGACGCAAGCTCCACGCGGTCGACGAGATGGCGATCCGCTCGTATGGCGTCGTGGAGCTCCGACGCACGATACCGATGACGCGATAGCCCTTGCCGAGGAGTAACTCGGCGAGATATGAGCCGTCTTGGCCGGTGATGCCGGTGATGAGAGCAGTCTTGTTCATTACCGCAGCAAATTAGTAGGAAAGCCGAGGACAAGAAAAAAGGGAGCCCGAAAGCTCCCCCTTCACTTCAGGCGCGGCGCTGCGACGGCGGGATCACGCCACCGCCTGCCCGCGCGGCGCCCGCTTCACTTTGCCAGCATTCATGCAACGAGTACAGACCTTCACCTTCGTCGACCTTGCCCTTGATCAGGGTGCGCATGACCTGAAGATTCGGCTTCCACGTGCGGCGCGTTCGTTGTTGGCGTGCGACACGTTGTTGCCGAACGCGATGCCCTTCTTGCAGGAATAGCAGATGTTTCTCTGGATAGCCATGGCTCAGCCCTCGACCAGCTCGATGCGCGCCATCTCTGCGCCGTCACCCTTGCGGTGGCCGGTCTTGAGGATGCGCGTGTAACCGCCCGGACGCGTGGCGAACCTCGGCCCGAGCTCCTGAAACAGCTTGTCAGCCGTCTCGCGCTTGTGCACGTGACGAACGGCCTGACGACGATCGTGTAACGTGCCCGAGCGCGCCTTGGTGATCAACTTCTCGACGAACGGACGCAGTTCCTTCGCCTTGGCTTCGGTGGTCTCGATCGCCCCGTGCTCGATGAGCGACGATCGCGAGATTCCGCATCAGGGCGATCTTCTGTTCCGATGTGCGGCGAAGCTGCCGCCCTGCTTTACTGATGCCGCATTGCCTTTACTCCTCCATGTCGTCGGGCGCTGCGGCGGCGGCCCGGCTCGGCGGCGTGCCCCAATCGAGCACGCGCACACCACCGTCTCCGCCTTCCTCGAAGCGCATACCAAAATTCAACCCTTCACGCTCGAGCAGATCAGCGATCTCCTGGAGCGACTTCTTGCCGAAATTCTTGACCTGCAGGATCTGGCTTTCGGTCTGCCGCACCAGATCGCCCAGACTCCGAATGTTGGAGTTCTTGAGCGAGTTGACCGAGCGAACGGAGAGTTCGAGATCGTCGATTGGCGTGCTGGAGCAGACCGCCGAGCCGAACGCCATCGCCAGCACCGTTCTCGCTCGACTGCCCGATGGGCGCCGACGAGTGCGAACCGAAGTCGACGAAATACTGGAAATGCGTCTGCGCGAGCGCGGCCGCATAGCTCACCGCTTCTTCTGGCGAGATCGTGCCGTTCGTCTCGACTGTGAGCACGAGGCGATCGTAGTCGGTACGCTGGCCGACGCGCGTCTCGGCAACGGTGAAGTTTGCGCGACGAACGGGATTATAGATCGAGTCGATGCGCACGAGATCCACCGGCAGGCCGCGATCGAGCGGATGCTGGTCGGATTCGATGTACCCACGACCCTTGTTGACGTACAGATCGACGTTGAGGTCGCGGTCGTCCTGGAGCGTGAACAAGTGGTGGGTGGGATTAATGATGCGCACGCCGCCCGACGAGCTGATGTCGGCCGCGGTCACTGCACCGGCCGCCGACTTGGAGATGTGCAGCACCACGTCCTCCACGTCTTCGGGGAGCGTGAGCGTCAGCGTCTTCAGGTTGCCGATGATCTGATGGACGTCTTCGACGACACCAGAAATGGTCTGGTGTTCGTGGACGACACCGTCGATGCGGAAGCCCCACACCGCCGCGCCCCGGAGGGACGACAGCAACATGCGTCGCATTGAGTTGCCGAGCGTATGACCGAAGCCGCGCTCGAGCGGCTGCAGTCGGAATTCGGCGATATTCGGGTTGTCTTCGCGCTTGGTCGCTTCGACCAGCTGCGGGCGGACAAGTCCGCGCAGATCAATCGTGTTTGCCATTGGTGTTGTTCTCGGTGCGGTCCTACCGGGATTCGCCCCGGCATCGCCTTGCCCCGCCCCTCATGCGCGGCAAGCTCGAACGGAGATGAGGGCTCCGACCGGTACCGATCCAGTGCGACAGCACCGGTCGGAACCTTTCATTTGAACGCCGACAAGCCTTCTCGGCTTGTCGGCGAACTCTCCTCTCGCGAGGAGTTGTTGCTTACTTCGAATAAAGCTCGACGACCAGCTGTTCCTGCGCCGCGATCGGAATGTTCGGACGGCTTGGCCGTTCCAGCATTCGGCCGCTGAATGTGTTGCGGTCCACTGCAAGCCAGGAGAGTGACCCGCCGCGCGACGACTGTTCCATTGCGGCGAGCACTGGTTGCACTTCGCGCGACTGTTGGCGAATGCGCACTTCCTCACCCGGCGCGACCATATAACTCGGAATGTCCACCCTCTTGCCGTTCACCTCGATATGACGGTGACGGATGAGCTGGCGCGCGGCCTTCCGGCTCGCAGCGAAACCCATGCGGTAGATCATGTTGTCGAGTCGACTCTCGAGCGCAGCCAGCAGGTTGTGACCTGTGATGCCCGGCAGGCTCGACACCTTCTCGAACGTGTTCCGGAACTGCTGCTCGCTGACACCGTAGATGCGCTTGATCTTCTGCTTCTCGCGCAGCTGCTTGGAGTACTCCGACGATTTGCGCCGACGCGCCGTGTTCTGCCCGTGCTGTCCCGGGGCGTATGGCCGACGCTCAACCGGGCACTTCTCGGTGAAGCACTTGGTGCCCTTGAGAAAGAGCTTCGTCCCCTCGCGCCGACACTGCCTGCAGCTCGGCCCTGTATACCGACCCATACTTAGACTCTCCGACGCTTGGGAGGACGGCAACCGTTATGCGGAATCGGCGTCACGTCCTTGATAGACTTGACCTGCAATCCCGCTGTCGCCAGCGCCTGAATCGCCGACTCACGCCCCGACCCCGGACCTTGCACGCGCACGTGCACACGCTTCACACCGGCGCTCAGCGCCTCGCGTGCACACTGCTCGGCCGCGACGGTCGCGGCAAACGGCGTGCTCTTCTTGGATCCCTTGAACCCCGCCTTGCCGGAGGAGCCCCAGGACACAGCATTACCGTGCGTGTCCGTGATCGTGATCGTCGTGTTGTTGAACGTCGCGCTGACGTGCGCTACGCCCTCCGCTTCCACGACGCGCTTTGCCTTCTTCCCAGTCGCCATAATCCGTTGGTGTCATTCTGAGCGAAGCGACGGACCTGCCGTTCGCCACGCGTGATGTAGAGATCCTTTGGGGGCTCGCCCCGTTGGATGACGAAGAACGCGGAACGCTACTTCGTCACCTTCTTCTTGCCGGCGATCGCCCGACGCGGACCCTTCTTCGTGCGCGCGTTCGTGTGCGTCCGCTGTCCCCGCACCGGCAGGCCGCGACGATGGCGGATCCCGCGATACGAGCCGATGTCCATCAATCGCTTGATGTTCATCGCCACCTCGGTACGCAACGCGCCTTCGACCTTGTGGTCGCGCTCGATGATACCGCGGATTTTGTTGACGTCGGCATCCGAGAGATCCCGAATGCGCAGCGTCGCATCGATGCCGGCCTTCTGCACGATTTCCGACGCCGCATGACGGCCAATGCCATAAATGTAAGTCAGTCCGATCTCAACCTTCTTGTCACGCGGGAGATCGACGCCAGCAATACGAGCCATAGTTAGCCCTGACGCTGCTTATGCTTGGGGTTGCGCTTGCAGATGATGCGAGTCACGCCGTTGCGTTTCACAACTTTGCAGTGCTCACAGATCGGCTTTACGCTTGTGCGAACTTTCACAGGCGCTCCGGACAGTTCAGGACGAGAGATTTCACGACCAGACCCGAACAGTAAACTGGGCAGTAAGTTCAAGCAAGGGGCCGGGTTGGACTTGTTATTGGCCCCTGCTCGTCCCGCCGAGTTCCGCCACGAGCGCATCCAGCGCAGCCAAACGGTCCGGCGCAGCGGTCACCATCCGGCCCACCACCACGTACCGCGCACCCCCTTCGGCGGCCTGAGCGGGCGTCACGACCCTCGCCTGATCTTGCGCCGGGCCGCCCGCTGCGCGGACGCCGGGCACGAGCACAGCCAACGCCCCGCCGAACCTGTCGCGCACGGATGGCGCCTCCTGCCCGCTGCATACAATGCCATGCACGCCACAGGACGCGGCGAGCTCCGCCAATCGCAGCACCTCCACCGACAGGTCAATGCCGCCAGGCCTGCCCCATGCCTCCGCCACAACGCCAGGAGTGAGCGACGTCAACACCGTCACGGCGAGCACGCCACAACTATCGCCAGCCGCACGCGCCGCCGCCTCGAGCATCGCTCGTCCGCCGGAGGCGTGCACCGTGACGAGGCGGGCGCCAAGCGCGGCTGCATTCCGGACTCCGCCCGCGACGGTATTTGGAATGTCGTGGAACTTGAGATCGAGAAAGACGTCACAGCCGCGCGAGCGTAGCTCCCGGACCACCCCCGGGCCGGCCGACGTGAACAGCTCATTCCCAACTTTGTAGAATCGGCAACGCGGGCCGAAAGACTTCACCAATGCGAGCGCGTCCGCGGCGGTCGAAACGTCCAGCGCAATGATCGGAATCGTGCTCATACGCTCGGCCACTCCAAGGTTCCGCTGAGGTCTTGCACGTTCTCCACGCCGTGCGCGCGACACCAACCATCGAGCTCGCGCACGATGCGTTCGGGAGCTTTCGGATCGCGTAGCGCAGCGGTCCCTACGCCAACCAGCGATGCGCCAGCCATGATGTATTGCACCGCGTCTGTGCCGCGCGCCACGCCGCCCAGCCCCAGGATCGGCAGCGTCACGGCGTGCCGCACCTTCCAAGTGGCGAGTACGCCGACCGGCAGAATGGCCGGGCCGCTGACGCCACCGGTGCCAAACCCCAGCGCGGGCCGTCGCCGCTCGACATCAATCACCAGCCCAGGTACCGTATTCACCACGCTGATCGCATCGGCCCCGGCGTCCGCCGCAATGCGGGCGGCGTCACCGATCCGGGCGAGCGCCGGCGATAGCTTCACGAAGATCGGGCGTGTGGTTTCTCGCCGCGCAGACTCTATCACGGCGCGGAGCGCCACTGGATCGGCACCGAATTCCATGCCGCCCGCCTTCACGTTGGGGCAACTGACGTTGAGCTCGAAGCCGTCGGCCGCGCCCGGAGAGCCGCGCAGGCTCTCCTCGAGACCGGCGACGACGGCGGCATACTCGTCGACCGTGAAACCCACGACGTTGATGATCTTTCGCGTCTCCGGCAGATGCGACGCGAGCCACGGGAGCTGAGTGCGGCGCACGGCATCGAGCCCGGGGTTGGCCAGGCCAACCGCGTTGATCATGCCGCCCTCGAACTCGGCGACGCGCGGCGCCGGCGCGCCCGCGCGCGCCGTCAGGGACACCGCCTTCGTCACGAAGCCACCGACGGCATCGAGTCGCATGACGTCGGACAGTTCCTCGCCGTAGCCGGCGGTGCCTGCGGCGAGAACGATAGGATTATTGAATACCAGCTTACCAACGACCGTTCTGAGGCGGACGGACGTGGTCACCGCCCGGGTCCCGTACCGGCGCCGGTCACGCGGCGCTCATATCGTTGCAGATACTCCATGGCTGCATCGGCGATGGCCGACGCGAGGGCGGCCTGTTGATCGGGATCGCTGAGGTAGGCGGCTTCGCGCGGATTCGTGCCAAAGCCGATCTCGACGAGCACCGCCGGCATGTATGCGGTCACGAGCACGCGAAACCCGGCCTGCTTCACCCCGCGGCTCGGCCCCGGATGCATGCGGCCCAGCCGCCGCTGAATGATGTCGGCCAGCTCGCTCGACTCGCGCAGATGTTCGTTCTGGCGCATGTCGCTGAGGATGAAGCTCAGCGGATCGTCCTTGCCCATCTTTGCTGGGCCGTCCTCGAAGCGCACCGACTCATTCTCCATCCGTTCGACGCGCCGCGCGTCTTCCGTTCGAGCCTCGGAGAGGAAGTAGGTCTCGAATCCGCGCGAGCCGCCAGGATCTTTCCAGTTGGGATTCGCCGCGTTGACGTGGACGGAGATGAACAGATCGCCGCCGGCGCGGTTGGCGATGCGGCCGCGATCATCGAGCGCGATGAGCGTGTCGGTCGTCCGGGTATACACCACGTCCACTCCGCGGTCGCGGAGCTGGCCACCGAGTTTCATGGCGACGGCGAGCGTGATGTTCTTCTCGTAGATCCGCGGACCGCCGCCGATCGGCCCGGTCATGCCGTTGTCCACGCCACCGTGGCCGGCATCGACGATGATTGTGCGGCGATTGTGCTTGGCTGGGACTGGTGGCAACCGGCTGTCCAGACTCGTCGCGCTGCCAGACGCATGCTGCGCTGGCGAGAGAACCTCCCCTTCGCTCGCGCGCATCGACGTCGCGGCGATCGCGCCGATCACGACGAGTTGCGCGCTGTCGGCATCCCATCGCGTATTCGGCACGATCGCGGGAAACACCTCGGATACGAGCTGGAGCGGAACGTACAGATGCCCGTTCTGAACGATGGGTGCCGCGGCGAGCGGCCTCGGGGTTGCGCCGACGCGCACGACCGGCACGCCCGCTTCGAACTGAAGTCGCGTACCGTTCACATCCGCGGTATAGGCTGCCCCCGAATCGTGGTGTACGCGAATGGTGAGCAGACCGGCGAGACCTTCGAGACGCAGCATCGGTCCGTTCGCTGATGCCACGACTGGCACGCGCACCCGGCGCTGGCCGTCGCGCGCATCGCGCACGACGAGCGGCTGCGCTGCCGCAGCAAGCTGGAAGGCGGCGGCGAGCAGGCCGACGATCATCGCGACCGCACCGCCCGCGCCATCTCGCGCTGGGCGTCGCGCTCACGCTCGGTGTCGCGCTTGTCGTGTAGCTGTTTCCCCTTGCCGAGGGCCAATGCCACTTTCGCCACTCCGTTCTTGAAATAGAGCTCGAGCGGAATGAGGGTGAGTCCCTCCCGCTCGACGGCTCCAATCAGACGACGGATTTCCTTGCGGTGGAGCAACAGCTTGCGGGTACGGTCGGGCTCATGGTTGGAGTAGCCCCCGTGATCGTACGCCGAAATGTGCAGGTTCAGCAGGTAGGCTTCCCCATCCTTCACAATGCCGTAGGCGTCGCTGATGTTGGCGCGGCCGTCACGGAGCGACTTGACCTCCGTGCCCTTGAGCACGAGGCCCGCTTCCCAGGTGTCCAGGATGTGGTAGTCGTACCGCGCCCGCTTGTTTCGGGCGATGGACTTGATCTCGTCGGCTTTTTCGGAAGACTTCGCGGGCTTGGCCATCGGAACCACGAGAAGGAGCGGACGCGGGCCGTAGGCCTCGCGCGGTGCCGCAAGTTAGGCAGGGCATCTACGCACAGCAACACGCGATACGTTGACGCCCGCACACGTGCCGACTAACTTTTTCGGTCTGCCGAAGTGGTGGAACTGGTAGACGCGCTGGCTTCAGGAGCCAGTGGGCGCAAGCTCGTGGGGGTTCGAGTCCCCCCTTCGGCATTCGTAGCCTGCGTGACCAATATTCGACGAATGTTTCTGCGGCACACCGGGCTTCTGGCTCGGTGTGCCGTTTTCGTTCCGTCACTGGCCGGGACGGGGGACACGGGACACGCGAAGGCCTGTCATTCTGAGCACAGCGAAGGATCTCTGTGACCGATGGAACAGTCTTTCAACGCGGAGGTCGCAGAGAACTGCAAGAGAACTGCAGAGGACCTTGAAGGATTGTCTCGCCTGGGAGTCTTGGCTGATTCCGTCGTGACGCTCGGAGTCGCGCAGCTGACAGATGGGATCATCTGACAGATGGGATCATCCGACTGGTGAATCGTCTCTCGCATTCCACCTCCAGAAGCTTCCTTCCGCAGTTCTCTTGCAGTTCTCTTGCAGCTCTGCAGTTCTCTGCGCCCTCTGCGATTACCAGCTGTTGCGCCGCCTGCGGTCACAGAGACGACGGGGCACGGGGAAACCGGATCCGTGCCGAGCCGGAGGGATCTGACAACAATTGTGATGTCGGTTGCCGCAGAGTGACCGTCGAATCGCGTTGAGTGACCATCGAATCGTCCTGAGTGGCCGTCGATTCGCCGTGAGTGGCTGTCGAATCGTCCTGAGTGGGCGTCGAATCGGAGTAAGTGGCCGTCGAATCGGAATGAGTGGCCGACGATTCGTCGTGAGTGGGCGTCGACTCGTCGTGAGTGGCCGTCGAATCGTCGTGAGTGGCCGTCGAATCGTCGTGAGTGGCCGTCGAATCGTCGTGAGTGGGCGTCGATTCGGTGTTTAGGTGCGTCGATTCGTCGTGTAGGTGCGTCGATTCGGTGTGTAGGGCCGTCTCTTCGCAGTCGGAGCGCCTGTGTCGGCGGTCGGCGCTCGTCTCTAGCGCCTGATGGTGGCCCGCGAGTCAGGGACCCCGGTGCGGATGATCCTCACGCTTGTCGTCCAGATCGAATGCGAGCGTGTCCACACGGGATCGATCACTCCGAAATGGCCACATTCACACCGATCGTGAGAAATACGGACTAACGATCCGTTCGTCCGCCGACCAGCGCCGAGGGCGGCACGTTCTCCGGAAGATCCGCCGCACCGAAGTTGGTGCGCAGCGCCTCATTCGCTTCCGCGAGATACCGATTGAGCAGTTCGCCGGCGCGCACGATGTTGGCGTCCTGGCTTCGGAAGCTCCCGCCAGCAAACGCGAACAGTGTCTGACCCATCCGGATCAGCGTCGGCGCGCCCGCCTTCGCTGCCAGCCCGTCGCGGTACGCGCTCAGCCGCGCGTTGAACTGGCGCTCCGCCGTTTCTGCCATCTCCGACGCGATGTTTCCGTCGCGGCCGAACGAATTCGTGACCGCCTGCGCCACGATCGAAGCGGTGCGGTCGTCCAGCGCGTCGCGCTGGGCCGTGATGAGACCGAGCGCTCGCCGCGCGTACCGCAGCTCCCATTGCGCATGATCGACGTCGCCGCCCGTAGCGTACTCGGCCAGCCACTTCACGTCCGCGAGTTCCGGATCGCGGAACAAGACCTCGACGTACGCCGATGCCTTTCGCTGCAAGTCCCGCTCGGCCCGCCACCGCGCAAACAATGGCATGTCGCTACTGCAGGACTGGCAAAACCCGCGCGTCCGGGACGCCGGCCGTTGCGTCCGCCAACCCGACCCGTGTGCGCACTTCGCTCTCTTCGGCGAGCAGATCGGAGAGACGCACACCTTCGAGCACGTCATCGATCTTGCGCTGCAATAGCATCCATACGGGGCGGATGCTGCACGTGTGCGACGTCGAGCAGCGCTCCTCGCCCACCGGGTGCGATACACAGTGGAGATCGAACGTCGTGACCTCAGAGGCTTCGATCACATTCCGGATCGAGATCTCATTCGCCGGGCGCGCCAACGCATACCCGCCTCGCGCGCCCCGCGTGCTGCGGACGAGCCCGGCGCGTCGGAGCCGCAACAGAATCTGTTCGACGTAATCACCGGGCAGCCGCTCACTTTCCGCGATCTCGCGGCCTGTGATCGGCCCCTCGGACGCACGCCGCGCCAGATGGAGAGCGCAGATGACGCCGTATTCGGCGAGAGTGGTGATTCGCACAATCTCCAATCTAAGGGCGAGGGAGCAAAGTGTAAGACGGCTGAATACAGAATGGGCCGTCACGCCAGGCGTCACGGCCCATTCAGATTTCCTGCACCGGCGCAGCGGCCGTCCGAGCGTGCTACATCGCGAGCACGCGTTACCGCGCGGCTCCCGGGACACCGATTTCCGTCATCTTCTTCAAGTCCAACACGTCATCTGCCTGTGCATCCGGCAGGATCTTGTCGCGCTTCACCATGTCGCGGATCAGGATGCCTTCTTTTACCGACTGCTTGCTGATCTCAGCAGCCTTGGTGTAACCGATCTGCGGCGCGAGCGCCGTGGCCAACGCGGCCGACCGCTCGACCCAGTATTCACACATGTCGCGGTTCGCCTCGATGCCTTTCACGCACTTGTCGGCTAGCACGTTCGTGGCATTGGTGAGGATGCGCATCGCCAGGAGCACGTTGAACGCGATCACCGGCATCATCACGTTCAGCTCGAGCTGGCCGTGCTCCGCCGAGATGGAGACGGTCGTATCCAGGCCCACCACCTGAAAGCACACCTGGTTGACCATCTCAGGAATCGACGGATTGATCTTGCCCGGCATGATCGACGATCCCGGCTGCACCGCGGGCAGCTTGATCTCGTCGATTCCTGTGCGCGGACCCATGACCATGAGCCGCAGGTCGCTGACGATCTTGCTGAGATCGATGGCCAGCACGCGAAGCTGCGCACTGAAGCCCGCCACGTCGCCCATGCTCTGCATGAGCTGGATGTGGTCCTCGCCGACGCGGAGATCGAGTCCCGTGATCTGCTCGAGATACTTGTGCCATCAGTCCAGGATACCGCTCCTCCACGGTAACGCCCGTGCCGACGGCGCTGCCGCCGATGCCGAGATCGCGCAGGTAATCGGCGGCCTCGTTCGACGCGGCGCACGCCGCGCGCGATGGAGCCCGCGTAGGCCGTGAACTCCTGGCCGAGACGAATAGGCATCGCGTCCTGGAGGTGGGTCCGTCCGGCCTTCACGATGCCGTCAAACTCCTTGCCCTTGTCCGCCAGCGCCCCTCGCAGATTCTCGAATGCGCTCAGCAGGCCATCGAGCTGCGACAGGCACGCCAGACGGATGTTTGTCGGGATCGTGTCGTTGGTCGACTGCGCCATGTTGACGTGATCGTTCGGATGCACCGGCGCATAGTCGCCACGCTTGCCGCCGAGGAGTTCGTTGGCGCGGTTCGCCAGCACCTCGTTCACGTTCATGTTGTGCGACGTCCCGGCCCCCGCCTGATACGGATCCACGATGAACTGGTTCCGATGCTGGCCGGCGAGGATCTCGTCTGCTGCCCGCACGATCGCATCCGCGCGCGTTGCGTCGAGGCGGCCGGTCTCCTTGTGCGTCAGTGCCGCCGCTTTCTTGATCCAGACCTGCGCCGTCACGAACGGTTCGAGCGGAAGCAAGCCGCTGATGGGAAAGTTCTGTTTGGCCCGCAGGGTCTGGACGCCGTACAACGCGTCGGCAGGAACGTCGAGCGGTCCGAGCGGGTCCTTTTCACGACGAGTATCGGTCATCATTCCATTGGTTTAGTTAGACTTTGTGCATCGGCCAGTCGGTGGCCGTGAGGAGGAGGGCAACGACCGCGGCAATCATGGCCAGACCGAGCCAGGCCACGCTCACCCCGTGGAGACGCCCAAAGGCGACGCGGCGCGCGTCGTCGAGCGCCAACTGTTCGATCGGCCCGGGGATCTGTGCGCGGAGACGCTCGATCCGCGGAGCGATCACGAACTGCGCCACGGCGCAGGCGGCGACCATCACCGCCGCGGCCGTTTCTCGGCCGCGATAACTCCAGCCACCGCGGCTGACCACCTGGGTGATGCTCACCAGCAGCCCCACGAATACACCCGCGTAGAGCACCACCGGAAGCAATCGTCCCACGACCAGGCCGGCCAGGGAACGCGACGGCAGCACGGCAAACAATGCCGGTGCCACGGCCGCGCTGAAGAACGCCGCCGCTCCCAACCACAGCGCCAGCGCAATGAGCTGTACGATGGAAGACATGCGAAGCTCCACGTCTATCGCCTCATGAGGCGAGCACCGTTCGGTAGATAGGCGTTCGTGGCCCGCTCGTGTCCTATGGTCGTCTCCGGCCCGTGGCCGGGATGAATCCGCGTCTCGTCGGCGAGCTCGCAAATGCGCGTCAGCGATTCTTGGATGTGGTCCGGATTCGACAAGGGCAAGTCGCTGCGGCCCACCGATCCGGCAAACAAGAGATCGCCGCTGAATACGGTGTCGTGATGCCGAAAAATCACATGCCCTGGCGAGTGGCCGGGCGTGTGCATCACCTCGAACTGCAGCGTGCCGACGGTCAGCACGCCGCCATCGACGAGCTCGCAGGTGGGAGGATCGGGCTGGTCGAATGGCAGACCGTACGCCGCCGCCTGCGTTTCACCGCGGAGATAGAGCGGGAGGTCAGCTGGGTGCAAATGCACGGGCACCGGCCACTCACGGCACACGCCGACAATGCCGCCGATGTGATCCAGATGGCCGTGCGTGAGCCAGATCGCCTCCAGGGTCGCCTGCGAGGTGCGCACCGTCGCGATCAGCCGTTCGGGTTCGGCGCCTGGATCGATCAGCACGGCCCGACTCGTCGACTCGTCGATGACGAGATATGCGTTCTCCTGAAACGCGCCGACGGTGCAGAACTCGAACCTCATGCCGTGTACCCTCCGGTGCCGACGATCGGCTCGCTCGGCGTACCGTCGGTCAACGCCTTGAGATATTTCTCAACGGCAATGGCTGCCGTGGTCGCATCGCCGACCGCGGTCGTCACCTGACGGGTCAGCTGGGCGCGCACGTCACCGGCCGCGAACAAGCCACGCAAGCTGGTGTGCATGTTCGCATCGGTGCGAATGTAACCCATGTCGTCGTGATCGACGTGTGCTTCGATCACGCCCGTGTTTGGCCGAAAGCCGACGAACACGAACAATCCGGTCACGCTGAGATCGCGCGCCACGTTGGAGTTCACATCTCGCAACTTCAGATTGTTCACCAACCCCTGGTCGTCCCCTTCGACGGCGTCCACGATCGTGTCCCAGACGACGTCCACCTTGGGATTCTCGAACAGACGCTGCTGCAGGATCTTCGACGAACGGAGCTCGCCGCGCCGGTGGATCAGATACACCTTATCGGCGTACCGGGTCAGAAAGTCTGCTTCTTCCGTCGCCGCGTCACCGCCGCCGACGACAGCGATCGTCTGGCCGCGGAAGAACGCGCCGTCGCAGATCGCGCAGTAGGAAACCCCCTTTCCCGCGTACTCCAGCTCACCGGGAACGCCGAGCTTCACGGGAGTACCGCCCGCCGTCAGGATGACGGCGGGCGATAGATAAACGTCGCCGGCTTCCGTGCGGGTCTCGAACGTACCGTCGTCGCCCTTCTTTACGGACTCCACGACGACACCATTCTTGAACTCGGCGCCGAACTTGGCCGCATGATCGTAGAATCGCTGCGCCAACTCATGTCCGAGAATGCGCTCGAAGCCGGGATAATCCTCGATCACCTCAGTATTGAGCAGCTCCCCGCCAGGAAACCCGCGCTCGAGAACAACGGTCTTGAGCATGGAACGTCCAGCGTACATGCCTGCACACATTCCCGCGGGGCCCGCGCCAATGATGACGACGTCGTAGTTGTGGGTGGGCAAGTCAGTTCCTCGTGTCGCGGCGGACCCAGCAGGGCCGCCTTCCCTGGAATACTATGAAATCTAGCGGACCAGGGAATGCCACTGCCTACGCCGCAACGGCGGACCAAACATCTCGATCACTGTCGGATGTGCCGTCCGCCGTCGACGATGATCGTCTCGCCGGTGAGATAGTCGTTGTCCAGAATGAACAGCATCGTCGCCGCCACGTCGGCCGGACTCCCCATCCGCTGCAACGGCGTCGTTGCGAGCAAATGCGCCGCGGCAGCAGGATCCCAATCGTCGGGCAACAGCACGGTGCCGGGCGCAATTCCGTTCACGCGGACCTCCGGGGCCAGTACGCGAGCAAGCGCGCGCGTCAGGTACACGACGCCGGATTTCGATACGCCGTGCGGCACATACGCCGGCCAGGTCTCGAACGCGGCGAGGTCGGCGATGTTCACGATGGCGCCCTTAGCCGCGCACAGGTGCCGGGCCGCCGCCTGCGCGAGAAAGAAGGGGGCGCGGAGATTGAGCGCCATCATGTCATCCCACTGTCGCGGCGTAACCTCGCCGAACGGCGTGCGTATCATGACCGCGGCCGAATTCACCAACACATCAAGTGACTGATAGGCTCGGACGACGTCGTCGATGACGCGTGACGGGACGTCCGGCTGCGTGAGATCGCCTCCGACGGCGATCGCGTGGCCCCCAGCCTGCTCGATCAGCGCGATGGTTTCCTGTGCGCCGGCAACCGCGGCGTTGTAATGCACCGCGACGCGCATACCGCGCGCCCCCAAGGCCACGGCAATTGCACGACCCACGCGATGACCGGCGCCGGTGACTAGAGCAGTTCGCCCTCGGAGTTCCATTTTGGCGCTCTCCCCCTCCCTTTCGAGCGGTGAGACGAACGGGGCCGCCTACGCGGCGCGCGCACCGATCCGCAGGTCCTGCCGTCCAAGCCATTCAGCAGGAACTCGCATCATACCGAGCATGCGCGGTCCATCCCCAGCACCGTGCCAATCGGAACCGCCACTCGGCACCAGCGCAAAGTAGTCGACCAGTGCCAGTAGACGCGCCGTATCCTCCGAGGAATGCCCCGGATGCCGAACCTCGAGACCGTCTATGCCCTGTTGCACGAAACCCGCAACGCGTTCGCGCGTGCCGGAATGCGCCGGGTGGGCCAGAATGGCCAATCCGCCGGCCCGATGGATCAAGTCGATGGCATGGACGATGGGGAGGCGGTCCTTCGAAACGTACGCCGGCTTGCCGTTGCCCAGATAGCGTTCAAATGCGTCGCGAAAATCCACCGCCCAGCCTTCGGCGATCATGGCCCGAGCCACGTGCGGACGCCCGATCGCGCCGCCGGCAGCCTGCTCGAGCACCGACACAAATTCGATGCGGACGCCGAGCTCGTTCAGCCGCCCCACGATCCGCTCGGCGCGTGAGCGCCGCATCTCGCGAAGTGCGATGAGTTCGGCCTCGAGCTCGCGCGTATCCGACAGGTGCAACCCCAGGATGTGCGTTTCTGCGTCACCTTCGACCGCACTGAGCTCGATGCCGGATACGATGCGGATGCCGAGTTCGTTGCCCATCGCCGTCGCTTCGGCAATGCCGTCGAGCGTATCGTGGTCGGTGAGCGCAAGCGCGGCGAGGCCGACGCGCTTCGCCTCCCGCACAACGTCCGACGGCGACCGCGATCCATCCGACGCCGTCGAGTGCACGTGCAGGTCGACGTAGCCCCCGAGAGGCTCGGCGACCGATGTTGGACCGCTCACGCCGAGTAGTCGGCTTCGGGCGACGTATCGCTCGGCTGCGAGGCCCCAAACAGGCGTACGAGGTCGGCGTCGTTCAGCTCGACGAGCGACCGCTCGCGCGACCGCGCCCCGAGCGGAGAATAGCGCGTGACGCGAACCAGGCGATTCGCGCCCACTCCGTTCACGAACAGCACCCCGAATTCGTCGCGGTCGTTCTGCGTCACGCGGCCGGAAGGAAACACCAGCCAAGGCTTGCCGTCGACAGTGATGGTGCGTGATGGCATCTAGTGAAGCTCCACTTCTCTATACACACGGTTGGGATCGAGCACTGGGTCAGGCGCGCCCGCGTGGGCCCGCGCCAACGTCTCGGCATCGTCTGATTCGAAAAACTCTAAAAATGCGCCAGGCAGCGCCGCCTCCTCGAACGCCCAGAACCGGCAGTTCGCCTTGGCGTAGTACGCCTCCTTACGGCGAAGGGCCTCATGAAAGCGCTCGCGGTCGGGAGGCGTGACCAGCGTTCGTTGAATCGTCAAGACGCGCGCCATACTCAGAGGACGGCGTCGGGAAATGTCTCGAGACTTTGCTTGACCAGCGACATGAACTTGTCCGCGTCCGCGCCATCGACGATCCGATGATCGAACGACAGCGACACATATGAGCACGTACGAATCGCGATGGTATCTTCGCCATCGGAACCAGTGATCACCTTCGGCCGTTTCTCGATGGCACCGAGGCACAGGATCGCGACCTGGGGCTGGTTGATGATCGGCGTGCCGATCATCGAGCCAAACACGCCGGGGTTGCTGATGGTGAAGGTACCGTCCTGCACTTCGCGCGGGTCGAGCTTCTTGCCACGCGCGCGGCTCGCCAGATCGTTGAGCGTACGCGTGAGGCCGGTGAGTGACAGGTTGTCGGCATTCTTGATGACCGGCACGATGAGGCCCCAGTCCAGCGCCACGGCGACACCGATGTTGATCGCCTTCCGATAGATCACTTCCGTGCCGCGCACGGACGCGTTGAGCACCGGAAAGGCCTTCAGGCCTTCACTTACCGCTTTGATGATGAACGGCATGTACGTGAGCTTCTCACCCGTCTTTCGCTCGAACTCGGCACGATTCTTTGCTCGAATCCGCGCGATACGCGTGAAATCCACCTCGAAGAACGTGTTGACGTGCGCCGATGTGTGGCGCGACATGACCATATGCTCGGCAATCAGCGCGCGCATCTTGGACATGGGTTCCACGCGATCGCCGGGCCATGGTTCAGGCAGCGGACCCTGCGGCACAGTACCACCAGTGTTGACGGCAGCGGTCTCAGGCGGACGTGCTGGGGTCTTGGCACCGGCTTCGAGGAATTCGAGCAGGTCCTTCTTGGTGACCCGACCGGCGATGCCGCTCCCGTGCAGCGCAGTAAGCTCGACGCCATGATCGGCCGCCATTCGCCGAACGAGCGGCGACGACTTCGTGCGTACACGGTCCTCGAACGAGCCGCCGCCGTCTCCATGCGATGGTGCGGCTGGAGCGACCGGAGCGGGTGGCGCAACGGCAACCGGGGTCGACGTTGTCGGAGCAGGCGCGTCTGTGGCTCCGACAGGAACTGGCGCGGCTACGGGCGCACTCACCGCCGCGTTGACGTCCGTCTCGATTCGGGCAACGATCGTCTGCACTGGGACCGTCTGCCCTTCGGTGATGAGAATCTCGGCCAGCACACCGCTGGAGGGCGCGGGAATCTCCGCGTCCACCTTGTCAGTGGAAATCTCGAAGATCGGCTCGTCGCGCTTCACATGGTCGCCGACCTTCTTCAACCACCTTGACAGCGTTCCCTCAGCGATCGACTCACCCATCTGGGGCATCGGGACATCTATTCGTGCCACTGCATCACCCTCGTTCCGAGCTTGTCGTGCAGCCTGCGCGCACGTCGGAGCGATGTGACCGCCACGATGGGGACAACGACGGCCCCAGCGATCAGCCCGCCGAACCCCGCCTACATGTACCAATTGCACGAAGCGAACCCCATCTCAACATCTGCCGGCAGTGAGATATCGCGCCTACGATCTTGGCGATGAGCACGCCGCCATCATGGCGCCGCCCGCGAACCCAGCCACGCGAAAACGTCGTGACGCGACCTTCTCGCATAATACGTTCGGATTTGGGTTCGCCGCCTACTTCGAAGTCCGCCTTCTCCGGATCCACGTCAGTAGGCTGCCAGAATCCGGGCGCGCCGCCGCACGATGTCGGCGGTCGCCGGCAGAACGAAGTCCTCCAGCGACGGCGCGAACGGCAGCGGCACGTCGTGCGCCGTCACCCGCAACACTGGCGCGTCGAGCCAAGCGAACGAACTTTCGTTGATGCGCGCCGTCGAGCTCGCCAGCGATACCGCCGGTCCGCGTGTCCTCGTGGACGATCAGTACGCGGTTCGTCTTGCGTCACGGTCGCCTCGATCGCCTCGTCGTCCAGTGGCGCGAGCGACCGGAGGTCGATCACCTCCACGGAGAGCCCGTCTTCCTTCTCGAGCTGCGCCGCGGCATCGAGCGCCTTCCATACCGTCGCGCCGTACGTGATGATCGATAGATCGGTACCTTCGCGCGCCAACCGAGCCTTTCCGATCGGCATAACATGGTCGCCGGCCGGCATCTCACCCTTGATCCGGCGATACAGATACTTGTGCTCGAAGAACAACACGCAGTCGTCGTCGCGAATGGCCGATTTCAACAGTCCCTTTGCATCCTCGCGCCGTGGACGGATAGACGACCTTGAGGCCGGGAGTATGGATGAACCCTGCCTCCGGATTCTGCGAATGGAATGGCCCACCGCGGACATACCCGCCACTCGGGCCACGCACCACCATGGGGCATGGCAGAAACGCGCGATACCGTGACGTCGCCACGTAATTCGTCAGCATGTCATACGCGTTGGCGACGAAGTCGATGAACTGCATCTCCACTACCGGTCGCATGCCCATGTGCGCCGCCCCAGCCGCGGCGCCAACGATGCCGGTTTCCGAAATCGGCGTGTCGATAACCCGCTGCTCACCGAACTTGTCGATCAGCCCTTCAGTGACCTTGAACGCGCCGCCGTAGCGGCCGATGTCCTCGCCAAGACAGAAGACATTGGGATCGCGCTCCATCTCTTCGAAGAGCGCTTCGCGGATGGCTTCGAGGTAGGTGATCTCGGCCATTAGCGTTTCTCGCCCGCCGAGTAGGTACCCCACCCTTCCGGACGTTCGTGCACGTCGACGACGCTCGCGGTGCCTTCGCGGAACCAGAGCAGCTGCTCGGACGGAGGATCGGCGTACACGCCGACCAGCGCGTCGTGCGCGTCCGGAATCCCGGAGCGCTCGGCGAGGTCAGTTGCATCGTCCACTTCCTTGCCGACGCGTTCGTCGATCGAGTCGATCTCGGCGGCCTTGACGGAGAAGTCGTCCTGCAGCCGCGCATGAAAGCGCGCAATCGGGTCGTTCTCGCGTTCCCAACGATCGATCTCGCCCTGCGGGAACGTACGATTGATTGTCGTGTTCGGCGTGCCCTCTGCGACGGTAGGTCATGAGCTCGATCAACGTCACGCCCTCGCCACGCCGCGCGCGATCCACCGCGCGCTTCGTCACGTCATAGACGGCCAACACGTCGTTACCGTCCGCCCGTTCACCGGGCACGCCATACCCGATCGCCTTGTCGACGAACTGCTTCGCGGCAGTCTGTCTTGCCGTCGGCGTGGAATACGCATAGCCGTTGTTCTCCACAATCACCACGAGCGGGCAGCGCTGCACGGCAGCGAAGTTGATACCTTCGTGGAAGGCGCCGGTGGACGTCGCTCCATCGCCGACATACACCAGACCGACACGATCCTCGCCGCGCATTTTGAAGGTCAACGTCACACCAGCCATGACGGGCACCATGTCGCCGAGCGGCGAGATCTGGCCGATGAAGCCGCGCTCGAGTGTCGCCAAAATGGATGTTCAATTCGCGACCGCGCGTCGGTGAGTCCGCCTTCGCCATGTACTGTCGTAGAATTTCGAGCGGCGTGGCGCCCTTCACGAGCATCGCACCCAGATTGCGAATGAGCGGCGATAAGATGTCGCGGCGTTCGAGCGCGTAGGCACTGCCCACGGCGTCCGCTTCCTGTCCCAGCGAGCGAAAGAGCCCGCCGACGACCTTGGTCTGCCGGTACAACGCCACCAGCCGCTCCTCGAGCGTCCGGGTGAGCCGCATCCGATAGTACAAGTCGAGGAGCTGATCGCGCGACAACAGGGTCGAGGCGCCAGCCGCGACCCTCTTACGTACCGCCATTAGTAGTTCGCGCTGAGCACGTGTTCCTGATGCTCCGTCTTGTGCACGGCAACGAAGAACCGCTTCACGTTACGGTCCATTCGGCTCTCACCCATCTGGTCGGTGTCGACCTGGATGAACGTGTAGTGGCCGCCTTCCGCCTTGACGGACAGCTTGAGCGCGCCGAGCTGGCCGGAGTAGGTCCGCGTGCGGGGCGCGGTGGTGTTCTGCGCCAACCCGAGGCTTGGGAAGAACTGATCGGCGGCCGCGAGTACGTCGGCAGGCGCCCTATGGCTACGAAAGAAGTGTCGCATGAGGAGTTTACGGAATCGATGAAGGCTTTTCGGCGAGAACGTCCTGCATCCAGTCGATGCGCTCCAACGGGTGGAGCGTATCGCGCCGGAAGCGAATGGCTACCGCCCACGTTCCGCCGACTACGAAATTCAATTTCGCGTGGTACGTGCCGACCTCCGGCCCGTACGTCAGCGCATCCCAGGTTTTCGATTGCGGGCCAGTCGGCGCATCCGGATAGATCGGTTTGCCAGCGAAGAGCTGCCCTTCTCCGTTGTCGATCGGCTGACGCGTCTTGCGGTCGAAGATCTGAATGGTGTAATGAATGTCTTGCCGCGCATGCGGCGGGACATCGTCGGGCGAGATGGTGTAGCTATACGTCATCGACATCGCGCGCAACGGCGGCGGCTTGTTGTCGCCGCCGCACGCCACGCACACCACTGCCGCGAGTGCTGCCACTGCCCCTACCCAGCCTCGCATGGTCGCCTCCCCTCTATGCCTGATAGTACTCCAGCCCAAGATGGGTGATCTGCTCCTCACCCATGAGGTGGCGAAGGGTGTTCTTGAGCTTCGTCTGCTGGATGAACAGATCGTGTTCCGGCTGCAGCCCAGGCGCCGCCATTGGCGACTTGTAATAGAAGCTGAGCCATTCCTGAATTCCCTTCAGCCCGGCACGGTGCGCGAAGTCCGAAAACAGGGCCAGATCGAGCACGATCGGAGCCGCAAGAATGGAATCGCGGCACAGGAAGTTGACCTTGATCTGCATCGGATAGCCCAACCATCCGAAGATGTCGATGTTGTCCCAGCCTTCCTTGTTGTCGCCGCGCGGCGGATAGTAATTGATGCGCACGACGTGCGAGAAATCCTTGTACAGATCCGGGTACTGCTCCGGCTGCAGGATGGTGTGCAATACGCTGAGCTTGGACTCTTCCTTCGTCTTGAACGACGCCGGATCGTCGAGCACTTCGCCGTCGCGATTGCCAAGGATGTTGGTGGAATACCAGCCGGCGAGGCCGAGCATGCGCGCCTTGAGTCCCGGAGCGATGACCGTCTTCAACCAGGTTTGGCCCGTCTTGAAGTCCTTGCCCGAAATTGGTACGCCGCGATCGTTGGCGAGCTGCTGCAGCGCGAGCGTGTCCACCGCAAGGTTCGGTGCTCCGTTGCAGTACGGCACGCCTTCCATGATCGCCGCCCACGCATAGAGCATGGCGGGCGAGATGGCTTCGTCGTTCCGCTCCATCGCCTTCTCGAATTGCTCGATCGTGGCATGCTGCGGGCCCGGCTTGATGAAGATTTCCGTCGATGCGCACCACACGATCACCAGGCGATCGCACTTGTTCTTGGCCTTGAAGTCGCGCATGTCCTGGCGCAGCTGCTCCGCCAGGTCACGCTTCGTCTTGCCCTTCTTGACATTGTCGCCGTGGATGCGCGTGACGTACTTGTTGTCGAACACGGCAGGCATCGGTTTGATGGCCTTGAGGAAATCAGCGACGGGCTCGAGATCGCGGTCCTCGAGCACGCCGGCCTTCTTCGCGGCGGTATATGCGTCATCGGGAATCGGATCCCAGGCGCCGAAGACGATGTCGTCGAGCGAGGCGAGCGGAACGAAATCCTTGATGAGGGGCGACCGGTTGTCGGTGCGCTTTCCGAGGCGAATCTTCGCCGTCTGGGTGAGCGATCCGATCGGCTTGGCATGGCCATGCCGGATGCTCTCCACACCGGCCATGAACGTCGTTGCCACCGCGCCGAGCCCTGGCGTGAGGATGCCGAGCTTGCCGCCGGCGGGGCGAATAGTGGGCGAAGCCACGAATTACTCTCCTTTTGGTACTAAGGGCGCGTGCCCGTGCGCGGACGGCGACGCAACCACAATGTTCTTTCGGTGGGAAGCGGAATCGGCGATGCGACGCCGCGCGAGTTCGTCTGCTGGTAGACGAAAACCATCCGCTGGACGACGGTGATCCACGCCGTCAGGGACAAGAAAACGATGATGGCGCCAAGAATCCAGCCGTTGAGCACCAAACCAAAGAACGCCTGCGGTACCGACAATAGCACGATCCGCTCTGGACGCTGCACCATGCCGACCTTTGCGTCCAACCCGAGGGCTTCCGCGCGAGCCCGAATGTACGACGTCGTGTAGGCGCCGATGAGCCCGAGCAAACACACCGCCATCATCGGGACGTTGTGGTGCTGCGGGTTCAGTGCATAGAAGACCGCGAGCCCACTGAGCAGCGCCCCATCAGCAACCCGGTCGAGCGTGGAATCGAGAAAAGCGCCGAAGGTGGAGCTCTTGTTCGACCGGCGCGCCACCGTGCCGTCTAGCACGTCGAACAGCGCAGTCAAGCTCAGGAACCAGCCCCCCGTGGAGATGTGGCCGGTAGCGTAAATCACCCCGCCTGCGAGTGTGCAGAGCGTGCCGAAAATGGTGATGGTGTTCGGATGGACTCCTCGACGGACCAGCCAATTGGCGACCGGATCGATGACCTTCAAATACCCGTTTTTGAGCCAGTCCGGGAGAAGCTTCATTCGGCTTCGATGAGGCGCGAGGGCGCAGTGCTGCACCGGAGTTCCGGCGCGGCGGGCGGACGGAGCAAATGACGCCAAGCAAACCGGAGTACTGCTCCGGACGTAAAGGTATCTCTCTCAGAGAGTTGTAGCAACCGCAACTGGCGCGCAAACACTTACGGTAGCGGAAACACGACGGTGCCGATCAGTACCACCTTGTCGCGTGTATACGTATGCGTCCCATCCACGGTTACAGCGCGGAGCGTAACGGCGGTCCCCTGGGCAAACCCCTGCACCGGGATCGTCGTAGTCGTGTTCGCGGTCACCTGGCGCAGGAACGTGTCCACGCCGCCGACGTTCGCGTACACGTTGACGGCCTGGCTCAGCCTATTCGCGACCTGCACCGAAACCTGCGACTGCTCGGTCGGCGCGGTACGAACCTCGACCTGTCGCGGACCGCAGGCCGTCAGCGCGGCCAGCGCGGCCAGCGCGGCCAGCGCGGCCAGCGGAAAGAAGCGAGCATTCATCAGAAGCTCCGGAGGTGGCGAACGTTGGGAGTCGGCAAATACCGGGCGAGGCGGCCCGGCCCCGCTCGATCATCCGTTGACTGCGTGACAATCGACCTCAGGTATCGCTGAAAAAACAGTATTACCGATACATCCGGAACGGCGCCGATGTTCGCATGAAGCTCTCGACCGCCGCGCTCTGCCGGTCAAGCGCGACATCAGGGTCTGCCCCACTGACGATGGCCGCGCGTGTACTTGCGCTCCCAAACCGTTCGTCGAACGTTCTCGCCGTGATGCGGAGCGAATCGCGATTCGCCTGCAGGATCGCCCATAGAATGGCGGCGCACACGCGTCCCACCTGTACCTGATCCCGGTTGGACACGGCGATCCGCACGCCCGGAATATGCCGATCGGCGTACTTTGCATCCCCCGGATTCCTCGGCGTGAACGAATCGACGACGAACGTGACCCCCGGCAAATGGCGTCCATTGAGCAACGATGCCACACGCACCGCGTCGAGCCACGGCGCTCCAAACCGCTGAAAGGCATCGCTCGTCCCGCGCCCCACGGAGACGTTACTCCCCTCGAACGCGACCAGAGACGGGTAGGTCAACGCACTCGCCAACGTCGGGATGTTCGGCGACGGCCGAACCCAAGGCAGGCCCGTTTCATCGAGCCACATCGATCGACGCCAGCCCGCGGCCGGGATCACGTGCAACTGCGCGCGAATGCCCAGCACGCTGTTGTAGAACAACGCGAGCTCACCCATCGTCATTCCGTGCCGCAGCGGGAACGGGTATAATGCGTACGGTTTCGCTGGCCGTTGCGGTGTCTGTTCCTCGGCGTTGGATAAACCCGTATCGAGCATGGGGCCGTCGACGTGGTCGCCGGTGATCGGATTCGGGCGGTCGAGTACGATGATCGGCATATGGTGCCGGGCGGCCGCACGCATCGCATAGATCATCGATCCTACGTACGTCCACGTCCGAGTGCCGATGTCCTGCAGATCGAACACCAGTGCGTCGAGATCTCCTAGCAAACTGTCCGGCGGCGCAATCGCCGTGACGGTATAAAGCGAATGCACAAGGAGCCCGCTCGACTGGTCGATCCCGCTTGCGATGTGCGCCTGATCCTCGGTCCCACGAATGCCGTGCTCCGGCGAGAAGAGCCGTACCAGCACCACGCCTGCGTCGCGCGCACGCGCATTGCGCAACAGATCGATATCCGATTGGCCGTGCGCGTCCACCCCGGTCTGGTTCGTCAGCAGGGCCACCCGCTTGCCGCGGACGAGCGCAAGACTGTCGTCGAGCAACACGGTAATGCCCGGCCGGACGGCCGCCGGTGCGCCACCGTTCATGACGAGCCGCGCGCCGCAACCAGCGGTCGCCAACAACAGCGCGATCACCATCAACCGGCTTCGATCGTGCATCATCTTCGCTCCTCGATCACATGTTTGTTGCTCGGCGCTGTCGCCACTGCTTGTCGTCAACCTGTGTCTACTGTGACGGCGGCACAAACAGCCAGCCCTACGGTCGACGCGATCAGCGCCGCGCTCCAAGCGGACCTCGTAACCGTGCTCGATCGCGCACGCGCTGACAATGCCTTTCCCGGCGCTTTCGCAGTGGTCGGCACTCACCGCGGCGTGCTCGCCGAATATGGTGTCGGCCAGCTCGATTGGGCACCCACCCCTCGGCCGGACGAGCACACATTGTGGGATCTCGCGTCGCTCACGAAGGTCATCGGCCTCACGACGGCGATGATGCAACTCGTCGATGCGCATCGCGTCGACCTCGATGCGCCGCTGCAGCGCTACCTGCCCGCCTGGACGGGACGATACAAGGAGCGCGTGACGATTCGCCATCTGCTCACCCACACGTCCGGGCTGCCAGCGTTCAAGCCGTACGACGCCGTGACGCACGACCCCGATAGTCTGGCCAAGCTGATGTTCTCTACGCCACTCGACACGCTGCCCGGCGTGCGCATGATCTACAGCGACATTGGCGCCTACATGCTCGGGCGGCTGGTCGAACAGGTCACCGAACAGTCGCTGGACCAGTACCTGCACGATCACGTCTTCGAGCCACTGGCCATGCACGAAACCATGTACCGACCACCGGTGGCGCTCGAGCCACGCATTGCGCCGACCGAATTCGATTCCGTGCAGCGCCACCGGCTGGTGCGAGGCATGGTCCACGACGAACGCGCCTACTACCTGGGCGGTGTATCGGCCCATGCTGGTCTGTTCAGCAGCGGGCATGACCTGGCACGGTTCGCCCGCATGTACCTGAGCGGCGGGACGCTCGATGGCGCACGCGTGATCACGCCGGCGATGATCGCGACATTCACCACGCGCCAGGTACGCGATCGCGCCCTCGGTTGGCAGAAACCGGACGGCAGCAATTCCGCGGGGCACAAGCTATCCGATGCAGCATTTGGCCACACCGGATTTACCGGCACGTCGATCTGGATCGACCCCCAGCGCGACCTGTTCATCATCTTGCTCAGCAATCGCGTCGATCCAACCCGTAACAATAACAAGATCGGCCGTGTGCGAGTCGCACTTGCCGACAGCGTGGTCACGACGTTCGATCGGCTCTCACCATCCACCGCCCCGGGAAAACCATGAATCTCACCCTGATCGACTGGGCGATCGTCGCGGGATATTTCCTCCTCTCGGCAGGCATTGGCCTCGCCTTCACGAAGCGGGGCGGCGAGAGCTTGAGTGAATACTTCATCTCTGGGCGCGCGGTCCCGTGGTGGTTAGCCGGTGCGTCGATGGTCGCCACGACGTTCGCCGCCGACACGCCGCTCGTCGTGACGGGGCTGGTCTCGGCACACGGCGTGGCGGGCAACTGGCTGTGGTGGAACATGCTGATGAGCGGCATGCTCACGGTGTTCTTCTTCGCACGCTTGTGGCGACGAGCGAACGTCATGACCGACGTGGAATTCGCCGAAGTGCGTTACAGCGGCAAACCGGCGGCGACCCTGCGGATCTTCCGCGCGCTCTATCTGGCGATTCCAATCAACCTGATCATTCTCGGCTGGGTCACGCGCGCGATGATCAAGATCCTCACCATCGCGCTCGGCCTGCACGCCGTGCAGATCGCCGGCGTACAGGTTTCGGGCGAGGTGATTGCGGTCGGCATCTGCTTCGTCATCACCATGGCCTATTCGGTCGCTGCCGGCATGTGGGCGGTGCTGTGGACCGATCTCGTCCAATTCGTCGTCAAGATGACCGCCGTCATCGTGCTGGCAGTATTCGCGGTCGGAGCCGTGGGCGGCATGGCCGCGATGAAGACCAAACTCGTAGCGCACTTCGGGAGCGAGACGGCCGCGATTTCGGTCCTGCCCATCTCCTTCACGGCCCACGGCATCACGTCATACGCCTGGATGCCACTTCTTACATTGACGGTATTTCTCGGCGTGCAGTGGTGGGCGGCCTGGTATCCGGGCGCCGAGCCGGGCGGGGGCGGGTACATCGCGCAGCGGATCTTCTCCGCGCGCTCGGAGCGCGACGGCGTGTTGGCGACGCTCTCCTTCCAGATTGCGCATTACGCCCTGCGGCCCTGGCCATGGATCATCACGGGGTTGGCCACGGTCATTCTCTACCCGAACGGCATTGGTCCCACACACGATCACGAGGCGGCGTACGTGCAGGCGTTCGTCGATCTGCTGCCGACGCCATGGCGCGGCCTCATGATGGCCGGCTTCGCGGCAGCCTACATGTCCACGGTCGCGACGCAACTCAACTGGGGCGCGTCGTACCTCGTGAACGATTTCTATCGTCGATTCCTGAACAAGGACGCCACGCAAAAGCACTACGTGAGCGTGTCGCGGTGGGCCACGGTCTTTCTCTTCCTCGCATCGACGGCCGTCACCTGGCAGCTTTCGTCGGTGGAAGGCGCCTGGAAGTTCCTGCTGGCGATCGGCGCAGGCACCGGCCTCGTGCTCATCCTTCGCTGGTACTGGTGGCGCATCAACGCCTGGTCGGAGATCAGCGCGATGCTGGCGTCATTCGCCGTGTCGGCGATCTGTTTTCTCACGGTGCCGGGTCGCTGGTTTCCGGCAGAGGACCCGCGTACGGATTCCGTCATCATGCTCATCACGGTGGCAGTCAGCACCGTCATTTGGCTCACCGTGACGTACATGACGGCGCCTGAAACCGACGCCGTGCTCGACGCGTTCTACCGGCGTGTGCGTCCTGGCGGCCTCGGCTGGCGTCGCGTGTCGGAACGCCTCGGCTTCGGACTCGAGACCGTGCCGGGCGGTGCGCTCGCGTGGACAAATTGGATTGCCGGCATCGTTGCCGTGTACGCCACGCTCTTTGGAATCGGCAAGGTCATCTTCGGAGAGTACGGCAGCGGCATGATCCTGACGCTGATTGCCGTGATCGCCTTTACCTGGATCGCGCGGAACTTCCGCTCCGAGCCCGGGCCACCAGTAGGATCGACAGTTGCCGATGACACGCTGGCGGCGGATTGAACCCCTGTTCCGACACTGCTAAATTGTGTCTATCGCGGTCTTGTCTGCCGCTCACATGGAGGGTCCGCAATGAGCACAATGAATCAGCCTGAGGTGTTGGTGACCGTGACACCGGTCGCCTCCGCCGAGGTGAAGAAGTTTATGGAGCAGGAAGCGGTTGATCCGGCCAAGGGCGGGCTCCGTGTGAGCGTCCAGCCGGGCGGCTGCAGCGGCTTCAAGTACGGTCTCCTCATCGAGGACGAGGCGGCGGAAGACGATCTCGTCGTCGGTCAGGGCGATTGGCGCGTATTCGTCGATCCGTTCTCGGCACAGTATCTGAATGGAGTGACGATCGACTACGTGTCGTCCATGCAGGGCTCGGGATTCACTTTCAAGAATCCGAACTCAACCGGCGGCTGCGGGTGCGGTAGCTCGTTCTCCGCGTAACGATTTCCCTGTCTCACAGGAAACATGGAACGGTCGGTCGCTGGCGTACGCCGGGACGCGGTCGTGACAGAGAGGGCTCGCGATCGGATTGATCGCGGGCCCTCTCGCGTATCACATACCGGGTCGGCAGGCGAGCGCATCCGGACAGTCGTTGTCGAAGATCACGAGGACATCGCACGCCTCGTCGCCAATCGTATTGCCACCCTCATTCGCGAGCGTACCGCATCGGGCGACCGCGCGGTGCTCGGCCTGGCCACGGGGTCGACGCCGATTGGCGTCTACCGCGAGCTCATTCGCATGCATCGCACCGAAGGCTTGAGCTTCGCGAACGTTGTCTCGTTCAATCTCGACGAGTATTACCCGATGCCAAAGGAGAGCATTCACTCCTATCATCGGTTCATGTGGGAGAACCTCTTCTCGCACATCGACATCAAGCCAGAGAACGTACACCTCCCGCCCGGCGACGTACCGCGGGACCAGATCGACGATGCGACCCAGCGCTATGAGATGGCCATCGAACGCGCCGGCGGGGTCGATTTCCAGATTCTCGGCATCGGGAAGACTGGCCATATCGGCTTCAACGAACCCGGCTCGGGCGCCGAGAGCCGCACGCGTCTCGTGACACTCGACGCCGTCACGCGCCGCGATGCCGCCGCTGATTTCTTCGGCGACGAGTATGTGCCGCGCGAGGCGGTGACGATGGGGGTCGCGACGATTCTCGATGCACGCGAGATTGCCATCATTGCGACGGGTGAGCACAAGGCCAGCATCGTCAAGCGCGCCGTCGAGGGCGACGTGGACGTCGAGGTCGCAGCCACTTTTCTCCAGCGCCATCCGAACACGACCTTCTACGTCGACCGCGCGGCCGGCGCCGAGCTCACGCGCATCAAGACGCCGTGGCTCCTCGACGAGGTGCACTGGACGCAGGATCTCATCGTGCGCGCCGTGATCTGGTTGTCGCAGCAGACCGACAAGGCGATCCTCAAACTGACGCAGCGCGACTATGCCGACGCGCACATGTCGTCGCTCGTTGCGAAGTTTGGCTCGCCCGGCGAGGTGAACGGCAAGGTGTTCAACATCCTCGGTGCAAAGATCCGCGGCAAGTCGAAGCTGCCGATGGGGCGCAAGATCATCTGCTTCTCGCCGCACCCCGACGATGACGTCATCTCGATGGGCGGTATTCTGCGCAAGACCGTCGAGAACGACAACGAAATCATCGTTGCGTACATGACGAGCGGCAACATCGCGGTGTTCGATCACGATGTGCGCCGCTACGTCGACTTTCTCGAGCGCATGGCCGCGCACGGGCTGATCGAGCGCGCCAAACTGGATGGTCTCGCCGCCAAGGTGCATGAGTGTCTCGAACGAAAGACTCCGGGCGAGGTGGACATTCCCGAAGTCGCGGACATCAAGCGGCTCATTCGCGAAGCGGAAGCGGTGAGCGGCATCGAGACGGTCGGCCTACCGCGCACCGCTGCACGCTTCCTCAATCTGCCGTTCTACCAGACTGGCAAGGTGCGCAAGGACCCGATCGGACCGGCGGACGTCGAGATCGTGCGCGCGCTGCTCGCCGAAGTGCAGCCCGATCTCATCTTCGTGGCCGGCGATTTGTCCGATCCTCACGGCACGCATCGGATGTGCAAGGAAGCGATCGACAAGGCGCTGCTGGAGCTGAAGGGCCAGCCATGTCCCGAGGTCTGGCTGTATCGCGGGGCGTGGCAGGAGTGGCCGATTCATGAAGCAACGTGGCTCGTGCCACTCTCCCAGGAAGAGCTGCGGCTGAAGATTCAAGCGATCTTCAAACATCAATCACAGAAGGACTCCGCCCCCTTCCCGGGGGGGTACGACGAGCGCGAGTTTTGGCAGCGCGTCGAAGCGCGCAACAAAGGCACGGCTGCCGAGCTGGATCGGCTGGGCCTCGCCGAATACTTCGCGATGGAGGCCTATGTGGTGGAGTAGATGCGCGGCTTAGACGCGCTCGACTTTCTCGTCATCATCGCGTATCTGGCCGGCATCACGCTCCTCGGCGTGTACGTCGGGCGGCGCCAACGCGACTCCAAAGATTACTTTGTCGCGGATCGTGAGATTCCGTGGTGGGCGGTCATGTTCTCGATCGTCGCCAGCGAGACGAGCGCGCTGACGTTCATCAGCATCCCGGGTCTTGCCTACACGACGAATCTCGGGTTCCTCGAGATTGCGACGGGCTACCTCGTCGGGCGCATCGTGCTCGCGTTCACCCTGCTGCCACGCTACTACGAGGGGAATCTCGTCACGGCGTACGCGCTGCTCGAACAGCGGTTCGGTCTCGCCACGCGACGATTTACGTCCATCGTATTCATGGCCACGCGTGGCATGGCCGACTCGGTCCGCGTGTTTGCCACCGCGGTGCCGATCGCGCTCATCATTGGACCACTGCTGCCCCGCGCCGCCGTGATGCCCGTCGCCGTTCTCGTGCTTGGAACGCTGACCGTGCTCTACACCATCAAAGGCGGCATGCGCGCGGTGGTGTGGACCGAGATCGTGCAGGCATCGGTGTACCTGATCGGTGGCTTGGCGGCGGTGATCCTCGCTGGCCACCTGGTGAGCGGCGGATGGGGTGCGATCACCACCGCGGCGGCGGCGGCGGGCAAGATGCGCGTCATCAACTGGTCGACTACGCTCAGGGACCCGCACACGATGTTCGCCGGCATCATCGGCGGCGCTTTTCTGTCGATGGCGTCGCACGGCGCCGATCAGCTCATTGTGCAACGACTGTTGTCCGCACGATCGCTCAGGGCTGCGCAGATGGCGGTGATCGGCAGCGGCGTGGTTGTCATCGTTCAGTTCACGCTCTTTCTGTTCCTCGGTATCGGTTTGTGGGCATTGTATGGCGGCCAGCAGTTCCCAACGCCCGATGCAATCTTTCCGACGTTCATCGTCGACCAAATGCCACACGGACTCGTCGGTCTGCTGCTCGCCGCCATCCTTGCGGCCACGATGAGCACCCATTCCGGAGCGATCAATTCGTTGGCTGCGGCATCGACACATGACATTTACCTGCCGCTGACCAAACGCGCTCCGAGCGACGCGAACACGTTGCGTGTTGGCAGGCTGTTCGCGCTGATGTGGGGCATCGTTCTCACCGGCGGCGCGCTGCTCTTCCCCCAGAACCAGAAGACGCCGGTCGTCGTCATCGCCTTGTCCATTGCGTCCTTTACCTATGGCGGACTGCTCGGCGGCTTCTTCCTCGCTATCTTCTGGCGCAGGGCCCGGCAGCGGGATGCAATTCTGGGTATGTCCGTCGGCATCGCGATCATGAGCGTCATCGTGTTCGCAAAGCAGATCAGCGCCGCCGTGCCGGCCTGGGCACCGACCTTGGCCCCCGTTGCAACAATTGCCTATCCCTGGTACGTGCTGATCGGCACGACTATCACCCTCTTCGTAGGCATTCTTTCGTCGCTGACGCACGGCGCCAGTCCGGCGACGACGGCGCAAGTCAAAACGACATGACGTTCATCGTAATTGGAATCGACGGCGGCGGATCGAAAACGCACGCCATGGTAGCGGACGAACAGGGTCGGATGATCGCAGAGACCATCGGCCCCGGCAGCGCCGTCCGACCCGGGCAGGCGGAGCATTCGGCGAACGTCATTGCAGACGTCGTGCGAGATGCTCTGGCGTCATGCGACATGACCCACGTCGTACCCCGAGCCCTCTGCGTCGGCGTGGCCGGCGCTGGCCGAGAGGCAGAGCGGCAGGCGCTCTGGCAGGCGCTCGTCAGCAGAGATCTCGCTTCGGAGCTCGTCATTCACTCCGATTTCAGCGTGGCGCTTGACGACGCATTCGGCGACGGTCCCGGCGTGCTCGTGATCAGCGGAACGGGCTCGGTTGCCTTTGGCCGGAGCCCGACCGGCGCGACGTCGCGGTGTGGCGGCTGGGGGCCGGTTTGTGGCGATGAAGGAAGCGGTGCCTGGATCGGGCGAAAGGCGCTGTCGGTCGTGACTTCGGCGGCGGACGGACGCGAACCCGAGACGGCACTCACTGGTGCCATTCTCACGGCGGCCGAGGTCAATGAGACATCGGACCTGATCGCCTGGGCAGCCGACGCACCGCCGGCGCAGCTCGCGACGTTGGCACCGGTGGTCCTCAGTATCGCAGATTCGGGCGATCTTCGCGCAAACGCGCTCGTCAGCCTGGCTGTCGAGGAATTGGTGCTGCACGTGCGGTCGCTGGCACGCCAACTGTTCGGCGACGAGCGTGCGGCACTCTCCGTCGCGCTTTCTGGCGGCATGCTCTCACGCGGCACCACGCTGCGGAAGCGCATGGAACATCGCCTGAAGTCAGCCGTTCCCGGCGCACAGGTTCGGAGCGAGCCGGTCATCGCGGCACGGGGCGCCGTGAGGGCTGCCCTCCGGATCGTCGGCGAGGCGATGGTCTGACATACTGACATCAACGCTACTGGAACGGAAAGGGTCCGAGCAAACATCGCTCGGACCCTTTCCGTCTGGTGACCGCGTCCGGGAGATCAGACCCAGTGCAGATCCTGCTTCGAGAGTGGCAGCGACCGCACGCGTTTTCCCGTGGCCATGAAGATCGCGCTGCAGAGCGCCGGCACGACCGGCGGCAAGGCGGGCTCGCCCAGTCCGGTTGGCGAAAACTCCGTCACCTTGAAATGCACTTCGACGGGACACGCCTGGCGCAAGCGCAGGAGCTGGAACGTATTGAAATTCGCCTGCACCGCCCGTCCCTTCTCGATCACGATCTCTTGCCCAAGCGCCTCGGCAATGCCATCGAGCACCGCTCCCTGAACCTGATTCTCAGCGTTGCTGGGATTGATGATCTGGCTTCCGACGTCGCCGGCCACCCACACCTTGTCGACCTTCACTGCACCGGCTTTCGAGACGGTAGCCTGTACGACTTCGGCAAAGTATCCGCGATGGCTGAAATGGAACGCGACGCCCATACCCGTGCCCTTTGGCAAAGTTGTCTTGCCCCATCCGGATTTCTCGGCGACCAGTTCGAGAACACCGCGCATGCGGTTCGCGTCTACCATTCCGGATTGCGGCCCGCCAGGCGGCCCGCCGGGCGCGCCCGCCTGAACGGCGCTGGTCGCCTGATGCTGCGAGAGCAGATCCAGTCGGAACTGCACGGGGTCCTTGCCGGCCGCATGAGCCAATTCGTCGATGAACGACTCGATCACGAACGCAAGCGCGTTGCTTCCGGGTGCGCGAAGGAACCCTGTCGGCACGCCCAATGGCATGACGGAAACATCCAATGCAAAGTTCGGGACAAATTGCGCCGGGAACTCGGCAGGCGACATCTGCGCGCTCTGAGCAAAGCTCTCACCCTCGCCAAACGATACGAAGTGATCGCGCCAGGCCACGAGGTTTCCCTTGGCATCCACGCCGCCGGTGAAGTAATGGAACCCTGCCGGACGGTAGAAGTCGTGCTGGGTATCATCCTCGCGGGACCAGAGCAGCTTCACCGGCACACCGGGAATTTGCTTGGCAATCGCTGCGGCTTCGACCATGAAGTCGCTGCCGAGGCGCCGGCCAAAGCCGCCGCCACTCCGCGTGAGATGGACCGTGATGTCCGTCTCTGGCAGGCCAAGAGTCCTCGCAACCAGCGTGCGCCCACCCTGCGGCTGCTGCGTCGGCGCCCAGATCTCCAACTTCCCGTCTTTGTAAGCGGCCGTCGCGTTTTGCGGCTCCAGCGATGCGTGGGCGATGAACGGGTAGTAGTAGTCCGCCTTTACCACCTTGGCGGCACTCTTCAGCGCAGCATCCACGTCACCGTCCTTCCGCAACGTGCGCTGCGGGGGCTGCGCTGACAGTTCCGCGGCCTTTGCGGCGAAGCCGGCGCTGCTCTGCTGAGCGGTGGCGCCTTCGTCCCAAGTGACCTTGAGCTGTCGGCGGGCACTCTGAGCCAGCCAATAATTGTCAGCGACAATCGCCACGCCGCTGAGTAGGCCATTGAGTTGCGCGCCGCCATCGAGCACGAAGGCGTGTCGCACGCCGGGTAGTGCCTTGATCTCGTCCAGATTGGCACTGACGACCTTGCCGCCGAACACGGGACACTTCGCGTAGACGGCGGTGAGCATACCCGGCAGCTTGACGTCGATCCCGTACAACGGCGCACCGGTGACGATCGCGTGATTGTCGACGCTCGGCACTCGGGTACCGATGATCTTGAAATCCTTCGGATCTTTGAGCCGCACCGCGTCGAGCGCCGGCGCGGGGACACGAGCCGCCTTATCCACCAGCTGACCGTATGACATGGAGCGGCGGCTTGGTTTGTGGAGCACCGAGCCCGCTGACGTCGCGCATTCCGATTCCGGTACGCCCCACGTCTGCGCGGCTGCGGTGATGAGCATGGCACGAGCAGCGGCGCCAACGCGACGCATCGGGAGCCAGTTTGTCGGCGTTGCCATGCTGCCACCGGCCGACTGTCCCTGGAACTTGGTCGAATCGAGCGGTGCCTGCTCGACACGCACGTTCTTCCATTCCACATCCAGCTCGTCAGCAATCAGCATGGGGAGCATGGTCTTTACGCCCTGCCCCACCTCCGGATTCTTGGCAATGATCGTGACGATGCCGTCGGGTGTGATACGAATGAACGCATTCGGCGCGAAATCCGCGGCGCCCGGCGTCGCGGCCCACGATTCAGCCGTATCGAATGCATGGATGTAGCTGGCGAAGAGGATGCCGCCGGAGGCGATGGCCGTGACCCGGAGAAAAGAGCGCCGATCGACCTGGTTGTTGGGTTTCATGATGGCGCCTACGAGTTGGATTCGCCGGACCGCGAGCCCGCCGTCTTCGGCAGCTCGGCAGCGTGATGAATCGCCTGGCGGATGCGGAGATACGTGGCGCAGCGACAGATATTCCTGTTCATCGCGGTGTCGATTTCGGCGTCGCTCGGGTGCGGATTGCTCATCAGGAGCGCCGCCGCCGCCATGAGCTGGCCGGCATGGCAGTAGCCGCACTGCGGCACGTCGATCTCCTCCCACGCGCGCTGGAGCGCGTGCATGCCGTCGGGCGACAGACCTTCGATCGTCGTGATCTCCGCCCCTTCTACGGTCGAAGCACGACGCGTACACGAGCGAGTCGGTGTGCCATTCACGTGCACCGTGCATGCGCCGCACTGCCCGATGCCGCAGCCGAACTTCGTGCCTTTGAGATCGAGTATGTCGCGCAACACCCAGAGGAGAGGCATGTCCGCCGGGACATCCACAGTCGTGGATGTCCCATTGACCTTGAACGAAATCGCCATGAGCTCAACCCTCGGGATTTGACGTGTGCGTCATCGACGCGCGATGCCTTCTCAGACCGGATCGGGCGTCCGAACCGGTGGAACACGCAACGATTCTCCCACCACTGCATCGGCGAATGGTGTGGACTTCGTCGGTTTATCGAACTCTCCTTCCCACCGTGCCATCACCACTGTCGCAAGGCAATTGCCGACGACATTGAGCGACGTACGCGCCATGTCCATCAGGGCGTCCACACCGAGAATGACGGCGACTGCCTGAAGTGGCAACCCGAACTGTGCCAGCGCCCCGGACAGAATCACCAATGATGCACGTGGGACCGCGGCGACGCCCTTGCTGGTCAACATGAGCGTCAGCATCATGACGAGCTGTGTCGATATGGGCATGTCGATGCCCGCCGCCTGCGCCGCGAACACCGAGGCCAACGCCAGATACAGCGTGCTCCCGTCGAGATTGAACGAGTAGCCGGTCGGCAGCACGAACGAGACGATTCGCCGCGGGACGCCGAGCTGCTCCATGCGCTCCATGGCCAGCGGGAACGCGGCTTCGGACGACGCCGTGGTGAAGGCGATCAGCCACGGCTCGCGGACTGCCCGCACGAACCGCTTCACCGGCACTCTGAACAGCAGCGCCACCGGAAACAGCACGAACAGCACGAAGACGATCAGCGAGCCATACAGCGTGCCAACGAGAATTCCCAGATTGCGCAGCACCCCCAAACCGCTCTTCGATACCGTGACGGCAATGGCGGCGCCGATACCGATCGGGGCGTACGCCATCACGACATTCACGAACTTGAACATGACGTCCGCCAGACTCTCACACGCACTCAGCATGAACGACTTGCTCGGCCCTTGCACCCGCGACAGAGCAACGGCAAAGATGATCGCGAAGAACACGATCTGCAGCACTTCATTCTTGCTTCCGGCGTCAAAGAAGCTCGTCGGCACCGTGTGCTCGATCACCCCGGTCAACGTCGGATGCGTCGAAGCGAGCTCCGTGGCTTCCTTTGTCGACGCGGCACCCAGATCCACTCCCCGCCCGGGCTTGACGATGTTGACGGCCAGCAGACCGACCACCAGCGCCAAACTCGTGATCACCTCGAAATACAAGATTGACCGGAAAGCCAATCGGCCGACGCGTTTCATGTCGTCGCCGTGACCCGCAATGCCCACCACGAGCGTGGAAAACAGCAGGGGCACGATCAACGATTTGATCATGCGCAGGAAGACCGACGACAAGACATTCAGGTCTGTGGCTGCCCAGCCGCCGTGCGCATCGCGCGCCGAGTCCGGGAATGCCCAGCCGACCAGGATGCCGACGATCATCGAGACGATGATCCACTGCGACAACGTGATTCGCCGCAGAAACGATTTCGGAGGCTGGGCGCCCTTTCCGACAGCAACAGAGCCGATCGGAACGGGATGGATGGACGGGGAGGGAGGATTCTGCATGGGTGGGATTGATGAGGACTAAGACTCCACGATGACGGGGCCGGTTCCCCGCCGCAGCGTAGAGTTGCGGTAGCCATACGCAAAGTAGAGAACCAGACCGATCACCAGCCACCAACCAAACCGCACCCAGGCAAGCGCCGGCAACCCCCGCATGACAAATACGCACAACGCCGCTCCAGCGATGCCAACAAAGTGCACGAACGGCACCCGAAACGGCCGCCGGCGGTCGGGATCGGTGTAACGGAGCACGATCACGCCAATACAGACCAGCGCGAAGGCGAACAGGGTTCCGATGTTCGTAAGGTCGTAGGTCTCACCGGCATCACCGACGAGCGACCACAATGCGACGACGGCACCGGTGAGAATCGTCGTCACATATGGGACACGCGACTTGCGACTCACCCGCGCAGCCCACTTCGGCAGCAGGCCATCGCGCGCCATGGCAAAGAAGATCCGAGGCTGCCCGTACTGAAACACCAGCAGCACCGCGGCCATGGAGAACACGGCACCAAACGCGACGACTTTCGCGATGCTCGTCATGCCGGTCGCCTTCAAAGCGTATGCAAGCGGATCAGCGGCTTTGCCGAGGTCCTGCGATGGCACCATGCCCGTGAGCACGGCGCCGATCACGATGTAGATCACCGTGCAGATCGCCAACCCGCCTAGGATGCCGATCGGCAGATTGCGCTGTGGATTCTTCGTCTCCTCCGCCGCGGTGGAGATGGCGTCGAATCCAATGTAGGCGAAGAAGACGATCGCGGCGCCCTGGTGGATGCCGCGAAAACCGTTGGGCGCGAACGGATGGTAGTTCGCGCTGTTGATGTGCTGCGCTCCCATGACGATGAACAGCGTGAGCACGATCAGCTTCACCGCCACCATGATGTTGTTGGCCCGGGCGCTCTCACGGACACCGCGCAGCAGCAGCCACGTGATGAACGCCACGATGGCGAAGGCCGGCACATTCACGAGGATCGGAATGCCCATGACATGCGGCGCGCTGTTGATCAGGCCGTGGATCTTGGGGTCGGAGCTGAGCAACGCCGTGCGATACCCGGTCGTGATCCAATCGGGCATGGGGATCCAGTCGCCAACGAGCGACTTGAAATAGTCGCCCCATGAGATGGCCACCGCCACATTCCCGACGGCGTACTCGAGGATGAGATCCCAGCCAATGATCCAGGCCACCAGCTCACCGAGCGTCGCATATGAGTACGCGTATGCGCTGCCGGCCTGCGGAATCATCGCCGCGAGCTCCGCGTAACACAGGCCAGCCAACGCGCACGCAGCGCCGAGCAGGAGAAAGGAGATCACGAGTGCCGGACCCGCGCCCACGCGAATCACCTCGCCATTCGGACCGAACTGGCCGGCGGCAGCCGATCCGATCGCGCCGAAGATGCCGGCGCCGATCACCGCGCCGATCGCGAGCATGATCAGATCGCCGGCTCCCAGCGCGCGTTTCAACGCGTGGGGATTCTCGCTCTCGGCAACGAGATCGGCAATCGGTTTGCGGCTGAAATAGGAAGACATGGGTGGTGATGGAGTGGTGGAGAAACGTCGAACGGTGGAGCGTTGCTGCGTTACCGCAGTTCCGCTCCACCGTTCAGCGAAGCGTGCGCTTCACCCGCTGCTGCCGCTATTGCGATTCGATCCGCATGCCGTAGAAGGACCGATACACGAAGGCGAGCGAGGCGAGCAGGAACGCGGCCGCAAGGAGATGGCCAAGCCCCGGGCCGCGCTGATCGGTGAGTGAGACGGCAAGTTCCACCGCCAGGAGGCCGAACAGCGTCGTGAACTTGATGATCGGGTTGAGGGCCACCGACGACGTATCCTTGAACGGATCGCCGACCGTATCGCCCACGACCGTCGCCGCATGCAGCGGCGTGCCTTTCTGCTTCAGCTCCACCTCGACGATCTTCTTCGCGTTGTCCCAGGCACCACCAGCGTTTGCCATGAAGATGGCCTGATACAAGCCAAAGAGCGCGATCGAGATCAGGTAGCCGATGAAGAAGAACGGTTCCACGAACGCAAAGGCAAGCGTCGCGAAGAAAACCGTGAAGAAGATGTTGAGCATGCCTTTCTGCGCGTACTTCGTGCAGATCTCCACGACCTTCTTACTGTCCTCGATCGACGCAGCCTCGGTGCTCTCGAGGTTCATGTTCGCCTTGATGAACTCCACCGCGCGGTAGGCGCCGGTCGTCACGGCCTGGATGGATGCGCCAGTAAACCAGTAGATGATGGCGCCGCCCGTCAACAAGCCGAGCAGGAAGGGCGCGTGCAGAATCGACAGGTTCTCGAGGTTCGTCGTGAGACCATTCGTCAGCCCGACGATGATTGAGAAGATCATGGTCGTCGCGCCGACGACGGCCGTGCCGATGAGTACCGGCTTCGCCGTCGCCTTGAACGTATTGCCGGCGCCGTCGTTCTCCTCGAGGAAATGCTTGGCCTTCTCGAAATTCACCGTGAATCCATGCGACTGCTTGATCTCGGCGGCCGCACCCGGAATCGTTTCGATGGTCGACAGCTCGAACACTGACTGCGCGTTGTCCGTGACCGGACCATAGGAGTCAACGGCGATGGTCACCGGTCCCATGCCCAGGAATCCGAACGCGACGAGGCCGAATGCAAATACGGCCGGGGCAACCATCAGCGAACCCATACCCAGGGTGCTGACCAGA